>NZ_CP041638.1:0-2400000 GCF_007197775.1 Thalassotalea sp. PS06
GTGGAAGATTCCCTCTGGCAAAGCTGTTTATCAATTCTCGAAGAAGAATTACCAGCTCAACAATTTAGTATGTGGATCCGTCCACTGCAGTGTGAAGTTGCAGGCAACGTGATGACGCTCTACGCACCAAATCGATTTGTTTTAGATTGGGTTAGAGAAAAATATCTTGGCCGGATAACCCAATTAGTAGCTTTACAAAACCCTAATCCGCCAGAAGTGCGTTTCGATGTAGGTAGTAAACCTGCTGCAGCGAAGCCTGTGGTTAATCAGAATCCAGTGCCTGCGCCGGCAGGGCTATCCGCTGGTGTTGCAAGCTCTTCAGGCGCTGTTGTACCCAATATTCCCAAATCCACCAATGTCCGCGATAAATATACCTTCGATAACTTCGTTGAAGGTAAATCAAACCAACTTGCGCGTGCCGCCGCATCTCAGGTAGCAGATAACCCAGGACAGGCTTATAACCCACTATTTATTTACGGTGGCACAGGGTTAGGAAAGACACACTTATTGCATGCTGTTGGAAATGGTATATTGAGGAATAAGCCGAATGCCAAGATTGCGTATATGCACTCAGAGCGATTTGTGCAGGATATGGTAAAAGCTCTGCAGAATAATGAGATTGAAAAGTTTAAGCAGTATTACCGAAGTGTTGATGCTTTGCTTATCGATGATATTCAGTTTTTTGCCAATAAAGAACGAACTCAGGAAGAGTTTTTCCACACCTTTAATGCCCTATTAGAGGGTAATCAACAAATCATTCTTACCAGTGACCGTTATCCCAAAGAAATTACCGGCGTCGAAGACAGACTAAAATCCCGATTTGGTTGGGGCTTAACCCTTGCAATTGAGCCACCAGAGTTAGAGACCCGGGTGGCGATATTAAAACGCAAGGCTCAGGAAAGTCAGATTAACCTTGCCGATGAGGTTGCTTTTTTCATCGCTAAGCGTCTTCGTTCTAACGTCCGTGAGCTCGAAGGCGCATTAAACCGGGTTATTGCAAATGCTAATTTTACTGGTCGCCCAATTACCATCGACTTTGTTCGTGAAGCGCTGCGAGATTTGCTGGCATTACAGGATAAACTCGTTACCATAGACAATATCCAAAGAACGGTTGCTGAGTACTACAAAATTAAGGTGGCAGACATCTTATCGAAACGTCGCAATCGTTCTGTCGCTAGACCACGGCAGATAGCCATGGCATTGGCGAAAGAATTAACTAGCCATAGCTTACCGGAAATTGGTGACGCTTTTGGTGGAAGGGATCACACGACGGTTCTGCATGCGTGTAGAAAAGTGAAGGCCCTTCGTGAAGAAAGTCATGATATAAAAGAAGACTATTCAAATTTAATAAGAACGCTATCATCGTAGCAGGGAGATCAGAATGAAGTTTTCATTAAATCGAGATGTATTGCTTAAGCCACTTTTATTGGTTTCGGGTGCTGTCGAACGAAAAAGCACATTACCTATCTTAAGCAATATACTTTTGGATGTAAGTGGGCAATTACTTACCTTGATCGCTACGGACTTAGAACTTGAAATGGTTGCGCAAACGCAAATAGATAACCAAGGCGGTGATGGTAAAGTAACCATTCCGGCTAAAAAACTACTCGATATTTGTAAGAGCCTCCCTGATCAATCAACCATTACTTTCGAGCTTGAGGGTGACAATATCATCATTCACTGCGGACGCAGTAAATACTCTCTAGCCACACTTCCTGCCAATGATTTCCCAAACATTGAACAATGGCAGGGCGACATTGAATTTGATATCAACAAATCACAATTATTGCGTTTGATTGAAAGTACGCACTTTTCAATGGCTAACCAGGACGTTCGCTATTACCTAAACGGTATGTCTATCGAAACCGAAGGCAATGAGATCCGTTCTGTTGCCACCGATGGTCATCGCCTGGCGATCTGTAAAATCGCCGATGACAACTTACAGTTACCAACTCGACAGGTTATCGTGCCTAGAAAAGGTATTTTAGAGATAATTCGCTTGCTCGACCCCGTCGATGAGCCAGTAAAAATCTATCTTGGTTCAAATCATATCCGTATTGTTGATACTGAGTTTTCATTCACCTCGAAGTTAGTCGATGGTCGCTTCCCGGATTACCGTCGTGTACTGCCGCGTAATGGCGATAAAGTATTATTGGCGCAGCGTGATGAGCTAAAGCAAGTGTTGTCGCGTGCATCGATTCTCTCCAATGAAAAATTCAAAGGCGTTCGTCTTAATTTTGGTAGTAACGAATTAAAGATCACGGCGAACAACCCAGAGCAGGAACAAGCGGAAGAATACCTGGAAATTGATTTTCCATACGAAGAATTAGAAATCGGTTTTAACGTAAGCTACATCCTTGACGTATTAAATGCGGTTAAGGAAGAGGGGATTAAGTTTACTCTTTCTGACGCTAACTCAAGTGTAGTCATCGAAGGACAAGAGTCCGGCGAAGCACTTTATGTGATTATGCCAATGCGCCTGTAATGAGTATCAAGAAACTTTATGTCGAGAATTTTCGCAATTTAAGTATTCAGAACAGTGAATTTGAACCTGCCCTAAATTTTGTCCTGGGTGACAATGGCAGCGGCAAAAGTAGCCTGTTAGAAAGCATCTTCTTTCTGGGGCATGGCAAATCGTTTCGTACTACGAAACTAGAAAATTTAGTAAATAGCGATGCGGATAATTTTACCGTATCCATAAAAGATGACCGGGACTCACAATTAGGGGTAAGCCGTTATCGCGATGGCAAATGTACCATTAAAGTAAATGGTGCACCCGAGCACAGGTTGTCGGAACTGGCAAAACACATTGCCGTACAAATTATCACGCCGGAAACGTTTAAACTGTTTTTTGGTGGCCCGAAGGAGCGAAGACGCTTCGTCGATCTTGGAATGTTTCACGTGGAACATATGTTTGTAGAACTGTGGCGTGAATTTCGAAGAGTGTTGTTACAGCGCAATGCCTGTTTAAAAAATGGCGTAAGAGGGCAGCAATACGATTACTGGACCCAGCTTTTTGTAGAACAGTCAGAAACGCTTGCGCAAATGAGGCAAAGCTACATCGAACAACTCAATAATGAGTTACAGATTTGGCTGAAAATATTGCTTCCTGAATTATCCGAAGGCATAGCTCTTCATTACAGCAAAGGCTGGAGTGATAAATATCAGCTAGCGGATTTGCTGGTAGATGCTGAAGATAAAGAACGCCAATACGGTTACAGCAGCTATGGCGCACAAAAGTTTGATGTGAAGTTTCATTATCAAAGAATGTCGATAGAACAGGTGTTGTCCCGAGGGCAACAAAAAATGTTCCTGATGGCGTTAACGGTTGCTCAGGCAACACTGATTTTTAACCAGCAACAGGTTAGACCGATTATTTTAATCGACGACATAGGTGCTGAATTAGATATAGGCTCGCGGCAACGTTTAGCCGCAGCTATCGAAGAATTACAATGCCAGGTGTTTATCACGGCTATTGAAAAAAGTGCTTTGGAACCCATATTTCCCAAACACAATAAATATAAAATGTTTCACGTGAAACATGGCATAATAAGCGAAGTTTAAAAACCGCTTGCTCGGTAATTAAAATTCGAACACTACGAAGTTCCAGAGCATTTGCCCTGGCAATAACATAGGCAATTAGAATGACAGAACAAAGTTATGATTCGTCCAGTATTAAGGTCTTAAAAGGTCTCGATGCGGTACGTAAAAGACCAGGGATGTATATCGGTGATACCGACGATGGTACCGGTTTGCACCACATGGTATTTGAGGTTTTAGATAACTCTATCGATGAGGCATTGGCCGGACATTGTAGTGATATTGTTGTAACCATTCACGGTGACAACTCGGTTTCCGTTAAAGATGATGGTCGTGGTATTCCTACGGATATTCACCCGGAAGAGGGGGTGTCTGCAGCGGAAGTCATCATGACCGTACTTCACGCCGGTGGTAAATTCGGTGGTGAAGATTCTGGTTATAAAGTTTCCGGTGGTCTTCACGGTGTTGGTATTTCTGTTGTTAATGCATTGAGTTCCAAGCTTGAGCTAACCATCCGCCGTGCGGGTCAGGTGCATGAGCAATCTTACTCAATGGGTGTTCCTGATAAGCCGCTAAAGGTTATTGGTGAAACTGAGAAAACGGGTACCCAGGTTCGTTTCTGGCCAAGCGCAGAAACCTTTAGCGATACCGTCTTTCATTATGACATTCTTGCCAAACGTATTCGTGAATTATCCTTCCTGAACTCAGGTGTCTCTATTCGCTTAGTTGATGAGCGTGATGGTAAAGAAGACCACTTCCATTATGAAGGTGGTATTCAGGCGTTTGTTGATTACTTGAACACTAACAAAACACCTGTTAATGAAGAAGTTTTCTATTTTGATTTAGCACGCGAAGACGGCATTGTGGTGGAAGTGGCGATGCAGTGGAACGATGGTTTCCAGGAAAACATCTACTGTTTCACCAATAACATTCCACAACGTGACGGTGGTACGCACTTAAGTGGTTTCAGAACGGCTCTTACCCGTACTCTGAATACCTACATGACCAAAGAAGGCTTGAACAAGAAAGCTAAAGGTGGTGGTGAAACCAATGCCAGCGGTGATGACGCCCGTGAAGGTCTGACTGCCGTTATCTCAGTAAAAGTACCTGATCCGAAATTCTCTTCACAGACCAAAGATAAGCTAGTTTCTTCTGAAGTAAAAACTGCAGTAGAACAAGCCATGGGTGAGAAGCTAGGTGAATACCTTCTTGAAAACCCTGCGACGGCAAAAACCATTATTATGAAGATTATTGATGCAGCGCGTGCTCGTGAAGCTGCTCGTAAAGCCCGTGAAATGACTCGCCGTAAAGGTGCATTAGATATCGCCGGTTTGCCGGGTAAGCTGGCGGACTGTCAGGAGAAAGACCCAGCACTTTCCGAACTATATATTGTGGAGGGTGACTCTGCGGGTGGTTCAGCCAAGCAGGGGCGTAATCGTAAGAACCAGGCAATTTTGCCACTTAAAGGTAAAATTCTTAACGTAGAAAAAGCACGTTTTGATAAGATGATTTCTTCTCAGGAAGTTGGCACATTAATCACGGCACTAGGTTGTGGTATTGGCCGTGATGAATACGATCCTGATAAGATGCGCTACCACTCAATCGTAATCATGACCGATGCTGATGTCGATGGCTCGCACATTCGTACCTTGCTGTTGACCTTCTTCTATCGTCAAATGCCAGAAGTGATTGAGCGTGGTTACATCTACATTGCCCAGCCACCACTTTATAAAGTGAAAAAAGGTAAGCAGGAACGTTATCTTAAAGATGATGAGCAAAAAGAAGCATACTTCACTACCTTGGCCCTAGAAAACTCTTCTATCCACGTGAATGAAAATGCGCCTGGCTTATCTGGTGTGGCGTTAGAGCAACTATTTAATCAGTACCGCGATACCCAGGCGATTATTAGCCGCGTATCTCGCCAGATCCCTGAGAGCATCCTTCAGCAATTAGTGTATGCACCAATTGCTGAACAGGGTGATTTTGCCGAGCAAAGCAAAGCTGAAAGTTGGACCGAAAGCCTAATCGAGTTGTTAGAAGAAAATGGTGATAAGGGCTCTTTGTACAGCGCTGAAGTTGTTAAAGATAACGAGCGCAATATCTACTACCCGGCAATTACGGTTCGTATGCACGGTATTGATAGCGTTTATAACCTAGGTTATGACGTCATCCACTCTTCAGAATTTAAAGCCATTATGGAGCTAAACAAAGCGATTAACGGCTTAATGGAAGAGGGTGCTTATGTGAAGCGTGGTGAGAAAGTTCATCCGGTGAGTTCATTTGTTGAAGCCCGTGCCTGGTTGATGAAAGAATCTGAGCGTGGTCAATATATCCAACGTTATAAAGGTTTGGGTGAGATGAACCCAGAGCAACTTTGGGAAACGACGATGGATCCGGAAACTCGTCGTATGCTTCAGGTTACCATTGAAGATGCAATTGCTGCTGATCAGTTGTTTACCACCTTGATGGGTGATCATGTTGAA
The DNA here is from genome assembly GCF_007197775.1 of Thalassotalea sp. PS06. Classification (NCBI taxonomy): domain Bacteria; kingdom Pseudomonadati; phylum Pseudomonadota; class Gammaproteobacteria; order Alteromonadales; family Colwelliaceae; genus Thalassotalea; species Thalassotalea sp. PS06. The sequence continues at coordinate 6,024 of NZ_CP041638.1, forward strand.
CCACGTCGTAACTTCATCGAAGACAACGCTCTTAATGTAGCAAACCTGGACGTGTAGATACTTCCAGACTGCCTCTTTCAAAAAGCCCGGTTTTCCGGGCTTTTTTTGTATATAGTCCTAACTTCCAAAAATATTGAACAAAAATTGTCTAGAAAAGGGCGACTGCCCCTAGGCTAAAGTAGGGCTTACCGTTATAATTACCGCCATTTTCAAATACTAAACGTTCTATATAGGTTTTCTGGATACATGAGCACAAGCACATTTGATATCAAAACTTTCCAGGGACTAATTCTGAAGCTTCAGGAATATTGGTCTAAACAAGGTTGTGTAATCGTACAACCGCTGGATTTGGAAGTTGGAGCAGGGACATTTCACCCCATGACATTTTTACGCTCTATTGGTCCTGAGCCAATGAGCAGTGCTTATGTGCAACCTTGTCGTCGTCCGACCGATGGTCGTTATGGTGAAAACCCGAATCGCCTACAGCATTATTATCAGTTCCAGGTAGTTCTAAAACCATCTCCGAAGAACATTCAGGATCTATATCTTGGTTCTTTGCAGGAGCTAGGCCTGGACTTATTAGTGCATGATATCCGCTTCGTTGAAGATAACTGGGAATCACCAACACTTGGTGCCTGGGGACTTGGTTGGGAAGTTTGGTTAAATGGTATGGAGATCACCCAATTTACCTATTTCCAGCAGGTAGGTGGTTTAGAATGTGCACCGGTAACCGGAGAGATCACTTATGGTCTTGAGCGCTTAGCTATGTACATTCAGAACGTTGATAGTATCTATGACCTGGTATGGACCGATGGTCCTATGGGTAAAATTTATTATCGTGATGTCTTTCATCAGAACGAAGTAGAGCAGTCTGCTTACAACTTCGAGCATGCTGATGTCGATGCGCTATTTAATCAGTTCGATGTTTGCGAACGTGAAAGTGCCAAACTGATCGAATTAGGTCTTCCACTTCCCGCTTATGAGCAGGTGATGAAAGCTAGCCATGCATTCAATCTGTTAGATGCCCGTCACGCCATTTCTGTGACCGAACGTCAGCGTTATATCCTACGAGTGCGTACATTAGCGAAAGCTTGTGCAGAAGCGTACTACGCGGCTCGTGAAGAGCTAGGTTTCCCATTATGTAAAAACGCGCAAGCAGCAGAGGAGAAATATGATGTCTACTAATACTCTCCTGATTGAATTGGGAACCGAAGAGTTACCACCAAAGTCACTTAAAAAATTAGCTACAGCTTTCTATCAACAGGTAACGGATCAGCTAAATGCCGCTGAGTTATCTTTTGATGATGCTAAATGGTTTGCCTCTCCTCGTCGTTTAGCGTTGCAGGTTTCAGGTCTTATTGACAAGCAAGCGGATAAAACCGTAGAAAAGCGTGGTCCTGCGGTAAATGTTGCCTTTGATGCCGATGGCAATGCGACTAAAGCTGCTCAAGGTTGGGCACGTTCCAATGGTATTACCGTAGACCAGGCTGAGCGTCTTACTACGGATAAAGGCGAATGGTTATTACACATCGCCAGCCAACCTGGTAAGTCTGTACAGGAATTGATTCCTGTGATGGTCAATCAGGCGGTGAGTAAACTTCCTATCCCTAAGCCTATGCGATGGGGTAGTAGCCGTATCCAGTTCATCCGTCCAGTGCACACCATCACTATGATGTATGGTAGCGAAATCATCCCGGGTGAAGTGCTTGGTGTTGCATCATCAAACCAATTACTTGGGCACCGTTTCCACCATCAGGGCTTAGTGACCTTAGATAGTGCCGATAATTATCTTTCAGCATTAGAATCAGCGTATGTTATTGCTGACTTTGAAGTACGTCGTGACAATATCTCTAAGCAAATTCTTGCTGCTGCTGCGGACATGAATGCAGAAGCGCTGCTTGATGATGACCTGCTTGATGAAGTCACTGCAATCAACGAATGGCCAACAGTCCTTGTTGGTACCTTTGATGAAGAGTTTTTGCAGGTTCCGGCGGAACCTTTGATTTATTCGATGAAGGATCACCAGAAGTATTTTCCGGTTCAGGACAAAGACGGCAACCTGATTAATAAGTTTATTTTCGTTACTAATATCGAATCGAAGCAACCTCAAGAGATTGTAAAAGGTAATGAGAAGGTTATTCGTCCGCGCCTGGCCGATGCTGAGTTCTTCTTCAAAACCGATAAGAAAGTAAGCCTTGAGTCTCGTTTAGAAAGTCTTGCCAGCGTACTGTTCCAGAAGCAGCTAGGTACGTTGAAAGACAAGTCTGAGCGTATTGCTGCATTGAGCCGTTCAGTTGCTGAAAAAGTACAGGGCAATCAGATTAGTGGCGACGAAGCGTTTCGTGCTGGTTTGTTAAGTAAGACCGATTTGATGACGGAAATGGTTTTAGAATTCCCAGAAGTGCAGGGCACTATGGGTAAATACTACGCGCGTCATGATGGTGAAGCTGAAGCGGTCGCTCAGGCATTAGAAGATCAGTACCGTCCTAAGTTCTCTGGTGATACGTTGCCGGAAGGGGTAACGGGCTGCTGTGTGGCAATCGCCGATAAAGTCGATTCTTTAGTAGGTATCTTCGGTATTAACCAGCCACCAAAAGGTGACAAAGACCCGTTTGCTTTACGTCGTGCTGCTATCGGGTTAATCCGTATCATCATTGAAAAACAATTAACCCTGGATATTAAAGAGTTAATTGCAGACAGCATCGCCGCCTATGGCGATAAACTGGTAAATGAAAATACCGCTGCTGATGTGATTGATTTCATCATGGGCCGTTTCCGTGCTTATTATCAGGAGCAGGGCATCAGTGTTGATGTTATTCAGGCGGTACTTGCTAAGAAACCAACAGCGCCTCTTGATTTTGAACAGCGCATCAAAGCGGTAAGCCACTTTAAAGCATTACCTGAAGCTGCAGCGCTAGCAGCGGCGAACAAACGTGTTGGTAATATCCTGGCGAAATTCGATGGCGAATTGTATCCAGCATTTAAAGCGGAACTTGCAACTGAAGCTCAGGAACAGGCGTTAGCATCAGAATTTAACGCCCTGAACGGCCAGCTAGAGTCGTTATTTGCAAACAAAGACTACCAACAAGCATTAGCGCTGTTATCAAGCCTACGCGAGCCTGTTGATGCGTTCTTTGATAATGTAATGGTTATGGCTGATGATGAAGCGATTAAAGTCAATCGTTTGACGTTACTGAGCCAGATTCGCGAGAGCTTTTTTAATATCGCCGATATTTCTTTGCTCCAATAATACTGAGCCACGAACAAAAAAAGCACCTTCAAGGTGCTTTTTTTATGTCTGATAGATCTTCTTGGTTGCCATCGCTTAGGTCGAAACCTTTGAGCTTTAACTTACTTGGTTACTTTTTTCGGATCAGATATCGGTAGGGCGCACCTTCCACTTCCTTCGCAACTAACTCGTGTTCCATAAACTCACAAAAGCTTGGTATATCTCTGGTTGTAGAAGGGTCGTCAGCGATGACCAACAGGGTCTCGCCGGTATCTATTTTGCGGATATTCATCCGTACCATCATCACCGGTTCCGGGCACCGAAGCCCCAGAGCGTCGAGGGTATGATTGGCCTTATCAAAAGCCGAGTTAAAAGCTGATTCAGTCATCTTTTTTCACAGAAAAACGAAATTATTCGCGTATTTTAATGTCTATCTATACGAATGCACGTGTTAATCGGTTTTAAATCCAGATTAACACTTTATTCTTACAAATTAAGCTACCTTGTTAACCAGATTTGAACTAGTCTAGAGTTGCTTTGTTAGTTTCATTGACCCTGTGTTAATACCAATCACACTAAGTTTGTGCACAACTCAGAGTTAGGGCAGAGGTTCATTTACGGCCCTATGGGTGAGTTTTAAAGGCGTTTATCCTGCGTTACTGACTTTGACAATGGAGTAACCATTCTCTGCAATCAAAGCCTTGTCTAAACGCCTTTAAATTCTCACTGAGTGAGCAATAATTTAATGTGATTGGTATAAGTAGTATTTTTGCGTGTCTGTAGTATGAAGTTTATATCAAAATATTTTCCCCTTATCTCAGTATGTAGTTTTTCCCTGTTAACGGCGACAAGTTCTCTGGTTTATGCAACCACATCTACGACTAATCCCGAGTGGCTTGAAAAACGTGATACTTATTCCACATTGATAAAGAAAAAGTTCAAGCTTGATTCTAAAGCCTATGAAAAAGCATTGAAGGAGCTCGAAGATTATCCGCTGCAACCTTATTTTGTTCGCAATCAAATTACCAAAAACCTGTCATTAAAAAACGAAAAGCACGTAGCTGCTTTTCTCGATGAATATCAAAACTCACCATTAGACTGGACATTGCGTCGCGCCTGGTTGGGGTATTTGGCAAGGCAAGGGGCGGGGGAAAAATACATTGAATATTTCCGTCCAACCAGTGATGCCACTCTTACCTGTCAGTTTTATCGTTTCCAATTAGAGCAGGGAGTAGATCCTGAACAAGTGTTAACCAATGTTGAAAAACTTTGGTTAAAGGGGCGTTCACAACCGAAAGCCTGTGACCCACTATTTAAAACCTGGAAACAGGCCGGTTTTAGAACCGATGAATTACTGTGGCGACGAATACTGCTGGCAGAAGGTACTTCCCAGCCTAAGCTTTCAGCATATTTACAGCGCCAGTTAACGGACGAACAGGATTATCTGCTCGAAGTATTTCGAAAGGCTAAAATCGAACCAAAAACCATTGCTGACTTTAGTGCGCTAACCAAACGCAATGAGCAGGAAGGGGACGTCATTGTTTATGCATTAACGCGTATGGTCTGGGACGATGAAGTTGCCACTATGGCGATTTTTGATAAAGCGGATCAGCAGCAGCGATTAACCGAACAGCAGCGTAAAAAAGTATTAAGCCCATTAGTGACGGCATTGGCCCGTTCTGAACATGAAGAAGCGACAACCTGGTATGCAAACCTTGACCGTCAATATATCAATGATGGGGCGTTGCAATGGCGCATTGCTTATCTGCTGCGAAGTAAAAACTACGAAGGCATTCTTGATGAGATTAATCTTCTAAGACCTGATATTCAGGCAAAAAATCAATGGCAATATTGGCGCGCCCGCAGTTTGCAGGAGCTTGGTCGTAAAGGCGAGGCGCGAATCATCTATCGTGAACTTGCCAGAAAACGCAGTTACTACGGTTTTCTAGCCGCAGTCCGTTTGGGTAATTCCAGTCAGATTAATCATCAACCCTTAGTTATTGATGATCGCGACAAAGAAGATTTACTTACCGATGAGCCGGGTCAGCGAGCCTTAGAGCTATTTCATCTCGATCAATACATATTAGCGAGACGGGAGTGGTATTACTGGATGCGGGATTTAGATGAAGAGCAAAAGCTCATTGCCGCACGAATCGCTTATGAGCAGGGCTGGTACGATCGCAGTATTTACTCGTTGTCGCAACTAGGCAGTTTAAACGACATCGAAATTCGTTTTCCAATGCCGTTTGCCAGTGTATTTACCGAAGCTTCTGAGCAGTATGAAGTCGATGAAGCATGGGCTTATGCGATTGCCCGCAAGGAAAGTCTGTTTATGAGTGATGCGGCATCAAGCGCAGGCGCTTTCGGTTTGATGCAGGTAAGGCCGATGACGGCTAACTTTTTACGCAAATCTGCCAGTGGATTTAGTAGTTGGCAATTACTCGATGTCGATACCAATGTCGATATTGGTTTTAACTATCTTAATTACCTGATGGAACGTTTTGACCAAAATGTCTTGCTAGCTACTGCCGCTTACAATGCCGGACCTGAAAAAGTAGTGCGTTGGCTTGAGAATAATCAGTCTTTGCCAGCCGATGTCTGGGTGGAATCAATTCCATACCGGGAAACCCGGGATTATGTGAAAAGTGTTCTCGCTTACACTGAGATCTATCGTCATCGTCAGGAGAAAACCAACAATCCATTTCTCGATTTAATCACCCAGAACATACAGTAAATAGAGGGTCATATTATGGTCGGTTGTTTATCCCAGACGATAAGCTATGTTAACATCACCGCCCAAAACGAGTTTTCACCAGAGCATGAAAGGATTAACATCTATGTCATCATTTGCCAGTTTATACCCGCAACATATTGCTGAACTGCAAAAACGTACTGCGACCGCGTTAAAGCGTCATGGTGCTTCATCATTAGTGATTCATTCTGGGCAACCAGGCAGAATTTTCCTTGATGACATGAACTATCCGTTTAAATGTAATCCACACTTTAAGCATTGGCTGCCAATAACCGAAACACCAAATTGTTGGGTAATTGCCAACGGCGAAGACAAACCAACCTTGGTATTTTATCAGCCGCTGGATTTCTGGCACAAAGTAACGCCACTTAAAGAAGACTTCTGGAACAGCCATTTTGATATTAAAGTGATCAGCAAACCTGATGAGATAAAATCCTTATTGCCTGCTGATTTAAGCGGTGCGGTTTATATCGGTGCCCATGAAGAGCTGGCGAAAGCGCTGGGCTTTAGCCAGTTTAATGCGCAGCCTGTGCTTGATTACTTACATTATCATCGAGCTTATAAAACCGATTATGAACTTGAATGTATGCGCCAGGCCAATAAGTTGGCGGTAGCAGGTCACATTGCGGCGAAAAACTGTTTTTATGAGCAGGGTTCTGAATTTGATATTCAACTGGCGTATTTGAATGCGACAGGGCACGGTGAAAACGATGTGCCCTATGGCAATATCATCGCCTTAAATGAGAACGCGGCAATTCTTCACTACACGGTATTAGAGAAACAAAAGCCTCAGAAATATCACTCTTTTTTGATTGATGCCGGAGCCAGCTTTCACGGATATGCTGCGGATATCACCCGCACCTATGCGTTTGCACAAAACAAGTTTGCTGAGTTGATTACGGCGATGGATGAGATGCAAAAACGTTTAGTGACCAGATTAAAACCCGGTGCCAGCTATGTTGACCTGCATATTGAAAACCATCGCCAGTTGGCGCAGCTCCTCGTCGATTTCGATTTTGTTCGTTTATCTGCAGATCAGGTGTTCGAACAGGGCGTTACGCGTTACTTTTATCCCCATGGATTAGGTCATCATCTTGGTCTTCAGGTTCATGATATGGGTGGGTTTATGAGTGACGAGAATGGTAACACCGTAGCTGCTCCTGAACAGCATCCTTTCTTACGTACCACTCGTGGAATCGAGAGTAAGCAAGTGTTTACTATTGAGCCTGGCCTTTACTTTATTGATGAGTTTTTAACGAACTTGTCGAAAAGTGACGTAAATTCAGCAATCAACTGGTCTTTAATTGACGAGATGAAAAAGTTTGGTGGCATTCGAATCGAAGATAACGTCATTGTCCATGATGACGGTATTGAAAATATGACTCGTGATTTAAATCTCGCTTAAACCTTATTGTCTATTTGTCGTAATACCTGTTGATACAAGTGATGGAAATCTAGATTCCATCACTTATCACTTTGTTAAATACACCATCAGGCACCAATGAATTCAAAACCCTATCTGGTTCCCAGTGATTCCATTGAACACACCACCGAAGTGCTAAAAAGCCAATTTATCTGTGCGCTTGCCAGGTGCCAGAGCGCCGAAGAGTGTAAACAATTCATCGCCTCGGTCCGGGAGAAATACCCAGACGCTTCTCATCATTGTGTGGCTTTTGTTTATGATCGCCCTGAAAATAGCCAAAGTTACGGGTTTAGTGATGATGGTGAACCGAGTGGTACCGCTGGTCGTCCGATGCTCGCGGTTTTGCAAGGGACGGAAGTCGGCGAGATTTGTGCCGTGGTTACCCGTTATTTCGGTGGCACTAAACTTGGCACTGGTGGATTGCAGCGAGCCTATGGTGGCAGTGTGCGTGAAGCATTGCAGCATTTAACCACGCAATTAATTGTTCCAAGTATCGACATTGAGTTTGAGTGCTCGTATCAACATCTAAAAGACGTTGAGCATTGTTTGAAACTCAATACCGGCCGAATCGTTTCCCAGGAATTTGCCGAGTCTATATTGCTAACGGTTTCTCTTCCTATGGATAAAGCACCAACGTTCAAACGTGAAGTTATTGAACTAAGCAGTGGCCAGATCCAATTCGCCGAAGAATAGGTAATACCAATCACACTAAGTTTGTGCACAACTCAGAGTTAGGGCAGAGGTTTAGTTACAACATAGATTTCATTGATATAGTCATTCTATATTGATGAAGGTATAACAATTCTCCTTCTCCTTCTTTCTATTTCAACGGGTTAGGCATACAATCATTTTAAAGCTAGTTATGTATTTGCCCGATAACAACAACAATTAAGCCATGCAGTATTTAAACATCATCCGAATTCTTGGCCTTTTGGTAACCATTCTTAGTGTTACCATGTTGCCGCCTGCATTGGTTTCCCTGATCTATCGGGATGGGGGCGGTGTCGCGTTTTTGATGGCATTTTTCCTTTGTTTGGTGACCGGCTTTGCCTTTTGGTACCCAAATCGTAATGAAAAGGGTGAGTTAAGGGCTCGTGAAGGTTTCTTGATTGTGGTCCTGTTCTGGACCGTATTGGCAAGCTTCTCAGCGGTGCCTTTGATGCTGCTGGATAATCCATCGTTAACCACGACCGATGCTTTCTTTGAGGCATTCTCCGGCCTGACAACAACCGGTGCCACGATTCTTACCCATATTGACGGCTTGCCCCATGCGGTGCTCTTTTATCGTCAACAACTACAGTGGTTAGGTGGTATGGGGATCATTGTTTTAGCGGTCGCAGTATTACCTATGCTAGGTGTTGGTGGCATGCAGCTTTATCGGGCGGAGACTCCGGGGCCGGTTAAAGATTCAAAAATGACCCCCAGGATCGCTGATACCGCTAAGCATTTGTGGTATATCTATCTGAGCTTAACGATTTTATGTGCCCTGGCTTATTGGCTTGCTGGAATGAGTCCGTTTGATGCCATTGCCCATTCATTCTCAACCATTGCTATCGGTGGCTTCTCCACCCATGATGCCAGTATCGGTTATTTTAATAATCCGATGATTAACCTAGTCTGTGTCTTCTTCCTAATTGTTGCCGGTATTAACTTTGCACTGCACTATGCGGCGATTCAGAGTAAGAGTATACGAACCTATATCTTTGACCCTGAGTTTAAGATTTTCATTTCGATTCAGGTCATTCTAACCCTGACTTGTTTTGTCGTTCTTATAGCATCGGGTTACAGCCAAAGTTATGAAAAAGCCTTTGATGATGCATTATTCCAGGCGGTTTCTATCAGTACTACCGCAGGTTTTGCTACCACAAACTTTTCCGACTGGCCAACCCTATTGCCGTTAATGCTTATTTTTGCCAGCTTTATCGGTGGCTGTGCTGGTAGTACCGGTGGTGGTATGAAAGTTGTGCGGGTAATTCTGTTATACCTGCAGGGTATCCGAGAGCTCAGTCGTTTGATTCACCCTAAAGCCATTATCAATATTAAACTTGGTCGCAAAGCTCTACCGGACCGTGTCGTTGATGCTATCTGGGGTTTTTTCAGTGCCTATGCGGCGATATTTATTATTTGCATGCTGTTACTGATAGCGAGTGGCATTGACGAATTTACGGCGTTTACTGCGGTCGCTGCCTGCTTAAATAACTTAGGCCCTGGTTTAGGTGAGGTGGCATCGAACTTCTCCAGTATCAATGACTTTTCAAAGTGGGTATTGATTATCGCCATGTTGTTTGGACGACTGGAAATCTTTACTTTACTGGTATTATTCCTGCCTTCATTCTGGCGTGATTAATTTCAATAAAGAATCTTGATGATATTGCTGGCGATAATGATTTATGCCAGCAACTTGTCGGGGTTTTGTTAGAAGAATATTGCGCTAACCGCGAACAGCTTCTCTACCTGGTGAATATATTTCTTGTCTACAAGAAACAGAATGACGTGATCGTCCGATTGAATCACGGTTGTGGAGTGGGCTATTAATACCTGATCGCCGCGAACGATGGCACCGATAGTGGTCCCAGGTGGTAATTTGATATCCTGGATCTCACGGCCAACCACTTTTGATGATTGCTCATCACCATGAGCAACCGCTTCAATCGCTTCTGCCGCACCACGGCGCAAACTGTATACATTAACGATATCGCCTTTACGAACATGGGTAAGAAGGGCCGAAATCGTTGCTTGCTGCGGAGAAACGGCGATATCCAGATCACTACCATGAATCAAATCATGGTACGCCCCGCGCTGTACCAAAACGATAGTTTTTCTGGCGCCTAATTTTTTCGCCAGCAAAGCCGACATAATATTGGCTTCATCATCATTGGTAACAGCAATAAACACATCCATCTGATCGATATGCTCTTCTAATAGCAACTCGGTATCCGAGGAATCTCCGACAAATACCAAAGTTTCATCGAGATCGTTGGCAATTAATTCGGCGCGTTTCGGATTGCGCTCAATAATTTTTACCTGATGATTATCTTCCAGCATCCGAGCCAAACCTGTGCCGATATGTCCTCCGCCGGCGATCATAATTCGCTTGTAGGCGGATTCTAATTTTTGCAACTCGCTCATTACCGCGCGAATATGATTAGTTGCCGCCAGGAAGAATACTTCATCATCGGCTTCAATAACGGTTGTACCTAAAGGTCGAATGGGCTTACCGTTACGGTAAATTGCTGCCACCCGGGTATCAATATTAGGAATGTGATCGCGAATCGTCGATAGGGCATGGCCTACTAGCAGGCCGCCATAATAGGCTTTGATGCCAACCAGTGAAATCTTACCGCCAGCAAATTCACGCACCTGCAAGGCGCCAGGGTAGTTAATCAGACGGGCAATATCTTTGGTCACCAGTTGCTCTGGTGCAATAATGTGATCAACCGGAATGTCCTGGTTGTGGAACAGCTTCTTTTTGTATTTAAGAATTTGCTCGGAGCGGATCCTGGCAATTTTGGTTGGTGTATCGAAGACGGTGAATGCTATCTGGCAAGCCAGCATATTGGTAGCATCATCACTAGTTACAGCAATTAACATATCCGCATCTTCTGCACCGGCTTTTGCCAGTACATCCGGGTGACTACCGTGTCCGGTAACCACCTGCAAATCCATTTTATCCTGTAACTCCCGCAGTTTATCGGAGTCTAAATCTACCAGGGTGATATCATTTTGTTCACCAACCAGATTCTCCGCTAATGTACCGCCGACCTGACCTGCACCGAGTATGATAATTTTCATCGTCTTTACTTAACGTCTTGTTATTCTTTTAATTTACGCTTAATTAGCTTTTTTGCCTAGTCTGGCATAATAAAAACCATCCTTCGAGTCCTGACCGGGTAATATTTGCCAGTCATTACCATGCCCCGCACCCAGTTGAAGCCATTCGGCATCGTCGGTGTTGGCGACGAACTTCTCAACTTGCTGGCGATTTTCCTGCGGTAAAATCGAACAGGTAGCATAAATCATGGTACCACCCGGTTTTAGCGTAGACCAGACGGCTTGTAGAATCTGCTGTTGCAGCTCTACCAATTTATCGATATCACTGCTGCGACGTAACCATTTTATATCCGGATGCTTGCGAATAACGCCAGTGCCGGAGCAGGGGGCATCGAGTAATATGCGATCAAATTGTTGCCCATCCCACCAGGCATTGGTGTCACTGGCGTCAGCACAAACTATGTCAGCAGATAACTTGAGTCGCTGCAGATTGTCAGCAACTCGATTCAAACGATGCTGCTCAACATCAAGAGCTGTTACCTTGCTGTTGTTATTGGTTAATTCGAGAATATGGCAGGTTTTGCCGCCAGGCGCTGCACAGGCATCGAGAATATGTTCATTCTCTTGTCCTTGAAGAAACACGGCCGCATGCTGCGCGGCACCATCCTGAATGGAAACGAAACCATCGGAAAAGCCGGGCAGGGTGTTAACGTCACGTGCATTTGCTAATCGAATCGCCTGCGAGTGTTTGTCCCTATGGGAAACTTCGATTTCTTCCGCGTTTAGTAGCTTAATATAATCGTCTACGGAAATTTTGCTTTGGTTAACTCTAAGCCACATAGGTGGCCGCTGCATATTGGCATCAACGATGGATTGCCAGTCGTCAGGGTAGGCGGCTTGTAAGGTCTTTAATAACCATCCTGGATGATTATATTTAACCGCATCGTTTGCATCTTTTAGCGGCTCTTCTTCACTGGTTTCATCACGCTGTACGTTGCGTAGCACACCATTAGTCAGGCCCTTCATGTGCCTGCTTTTTAAGGTGTCACAAGCGGCAACAGTCTCACTAATAGCGGCGTGATCGGGAATGCGGGTGTGTCGTAGTTGATAGATACCTACCAAAATTAAAAAATGAAAAACCCGCTGCTTACCGGTTAGCGGCTTATTGATAAATTGTCGTGATTGATATTCTAACTGTGGAAGATACCGTAAAACCCCATAACAAATTTCCTGCAATAACCCTTTGTCTTTAGGGTTGGCAAGTTTGTCCTGCGCGTTTGGCAATTCATCACCAAGCGAGCGGCCTTTATCGACTACCTGAAATAACACTTTCGCGGCAAGAGCACGAAGGTTCTTGGGCTTATTCGGCTTGCCATTGTTAGCAGTATCTTTGTTTGCGTCAGTAGCGCTCATCACTATTTATTTCCGCAAATCTGTGTGCCTGGCTCAAACCAATCAGCCCGACCATTAAGAATATCTGCGACTGCTAAAGGTTTTTTCCCCGGAAGTTGTAATTGCGTAAGAGATAGTGCGCCATCAGCGCACTGAACGGTGATACCGTTTTTATCTGCCTGGAGAATGGTACCCGGCGCCAAATCGGAATTACTTTCAATAACGTCAGCTTGCCAAACTTTAATGCGCTGTAATTGTTGCTTTTCATCTTCGAAATGAATTTGCGCAAATGGCCAGGGCTGATAAGCACGAATTTTTCGCTCGAGCACTTTTGCTTTTAGGTTCCAATCAATAATCGCCTCATCTTTGTTGAGTTTGTGGGCGTAATTAGCTTCGGCATCATTTTGCGGCGTAGCGGTAGCTGAACCATCTGCCATTTTGGCAATGGTATCTGTCAGCGCTTTCGGTCCCAATAAAGCAAGCTTGTCATATAAACTGCTACTGGTTTCGTCGTTACTGATATCACAACTTGCTTTGGCGATCATATCGCCGGTGTCCAGGCCTTCGTCCATTTGCATAATGGTCACCCCAGTTTGCGCATCGCCAGCTTCAACAGCCCGTTGGATCGGGGCCGCGCCACGCCACCGAGGTAGCAGCGAGCCGTGAACATTAATGCAGCCAAGTCTTGGAGTATCAAGGATGGCTTTAGGTAGCAACAAGCCATAGGCTACCACCACCATCAAATCGGCATCAAATTCCGCCAAGGTTTGTTGGTCGGCCAAATCTTTGAAGTTTATGGGTTGTTCAATGGTCAATTGGTGATCCATCGCCAGCTGTTTTACTGCACAAGGGGTAAGCTTTTTACCACGACCAGAGGGTTTGTCTGGTGGGCAGTAAACTGCGACTATCTCATGTTCAGAGTCGATTAAGGCTTGTAAATGACGGGCAGCAAAATCCGGTGTACCGGCAAAAATTATTTTAAGTGGTGTCGACAAGGTATGTTCCAGCGATATTGTAGTGATTCAGGTTAGCTAGCGCGCTTTTGCAGGCGAGCTTCTTTTTCAAGTTTGGATTTGATCCGTTGTCGCTTCAGTGGCGATAAGTAATCGACGAACAACACACCTTTCAAGTGATCCAGCTCATGCTGGATACAGATAGCCATCAACTCAGAGGCATCAAGTGTAAATTCATCGCCATTCTTATCCAGCGCTTTAACCGTAACTTCTGTGTTTCGCTCAACCTTGGCATAACAGCCTGGAACTGACAGGCAACCTTCTTCATTGATCATAATGTCGTCATTGCGTTCAATAATTTCAGGATTCACCAGTACAATTGGCTCAGAGCGATCATCGCTAACGTCCATTACCACGATACGCTGATGGATATTTACCTGGGTTGCCGCCAGTCCAACACCATTTTCGTCATACATGGTTTCGAACATGTCATCAATAATCTTACGGGTTTCGTCAGTTACTTCGGTTACTGGCTCGGCAACGGTTCTTAATCGTTCATCCGGAAATCTTAATACGTTTAAAATAGTCATGGTTATGAAAGAGGTTGGTCATATCTAACTTAGGGTTAATAGGGCTAATTCTAGCCGTTTTCGAATTAAAAAGATATTCGCCTTCTCGGTTTACGGGACTGATAATTGAATTGTTGAAAATCCTGGTTCGATTCAACAGACGCTTTCAGGCTCTAGTTATTTTGTCGCGACAGTGATATGTTTATTATGCCTTTATTTCTCACTGAAATCGGGCTTTAACTTGGCATAGTAAAGTGGCCAGCAACTTGTAGGGGAACTTTGTAAGTCTGCGGCTGCGTTTGCTTAAAATGGAACCAACTAAATGCTAAAAAAAATACTAATAACCACTTTCTGCATTCTGACCTCCGCGTTGGTATTGGCTGATCAGCTTACGCTTAAAGATGATGCGCCAAAAACCTATGTGGTCAAAAAAGGGGATACCCTTTGGGATATTTCAGCTATGTATCTGGAAGAGCCTTGGTTATGGCCAAAATTATGGCGTTGGAACCCGGAAATTAATAACCCCCACTTAATTTATCCGGGCGATGAGCTGCGATTAGCGTTTGACGAACACGGTCAGCCAATTCTGGTGAAAGATAATTCTGAATCCAGTGGTAAACCTGAATACAAATGGTCACCGCAAATTCGTAAACAAATCAAGGATGCGAATCCTATTACCATCTTACCTCTTGAAGAATTAGCGCCTCTGCTGAACTACTCCAACGTGTTAACTAAAGATATTTTAGATGACGCCGCGGTTGTATTAGGTGCTGACGAAAAATATAAATCTCATGTTGAAGGTGCAATTTTGTATGCCAAAGGAGATTTACAGGCAGGTAAAAGTTATGCGATTTACAAGAAGGGTGGGCCAATAATAGATCCGGAGACCGGAGAACAACTTGGCCATTATGCAATTCTTGCTGGTACCGCACGCGGCTTGCGTGATGGTAGTCTCGCCGATCGTATTCCTGCGTCGTTAATGCTGGAGAACTCCCGCCGTGAAATTCGTGCTGGCGATGTTATTCTTGAAGTGAACGAAGACCAGTTGCTACCTGCGTTTTATGCAATGCGTAATGCTCAGAGTAATGATATTCAGGCCCAGTTCATTAGCAACCACAACAATGTTCGCGAATTTGGTAAGTTTGAAATCGTACTTCTGAACAAAGGTGCGAATGCCAATATTCAGGAAGGTGAGGTTTATGCGATTGATCGCCAAAGCCCAGAAGTGATTGATACCGAAGATGGTCCTATCTACGAAGAAGATGCGTCACGTTGGTATCGTCTAACCAAAGGCGATGATTCGAAAGATAGATATCAGATGCCGATTGAAAACATTGGTCATCTTGTGGTTTTCAAAGTTCAGGAAAAAACCAGTTTTGCCGTAGTATTAGCTACCACCAAACCGGTAAGACTAACCGATATGGTTACTGCCCCATAAGCAGTTAAAAGAAGGGCCTACGGGCCCTTTTTTATTTTGGCAGAACCTCAGGATGAGAATATGCCAAACGACACACTTTACTGGCTGGCGCTGCATACGTTAACCGGTATCACTACCCAACAAAAATTGTTGCTTACGGAAAAGTATTCCATACAACAACTATTCACTTTAGATAGCTCTGAGTTATCTTCTCTTGGCTTGTCTTATCGCCAGGCTTCAGGATTATCGGTTAATCAGTTAAACCAGGCGGAACATATATTAGAGCAATGTGAACAGCTAGGTATTTCATGCGTTGCTTACAGTGACAGCGATTATCCCGTATTGCTGCAACAAATCCCAGATCCACCGTTGTTGTTATTCGTACAGGGAAATCCTGATTTGCTGAAAACCCCGCAAGTAGCTATCGTCGGTCCCCGAATGGCCAGTTATTCTGCGGTTGATCATGCTAAGGAGTTCGCTCAAGGATTGATTGAAGCTGGTTTTACAATAACCTCAGGAATGGCACTTGGTATTGATAGTGCGGCCCATCAGGGAGCGCTGCGCTGTCACGGTAATACCATTGCTGTCGTCGCTACAGGTCTGGAACAGGTGTATCCAAAGCGTAATAGACCGTTAGCTACACAGATTCTTGAAAACAATGGCGCTATCGTTTCCGAATATGTTCCTGGAACGCCGCCAAGAGCAGGCCACTTCCCAAAACGCAATCGCATTATCACCGGCTTGAGTCTTGCGACTTTGGTGATTGAAGCGGCGTTAAAAAGTGGTAGCCTGATTTCTGCCAGATTAGCGATGGAGCAAAACCGCGAAGTTTTTGCCGTCCCGGGGTCGATTAATAATCCCAATGCCAGGGGATGTCACCAGTTAATAAAATCGGGCGCTCATTTAGCGGAAAGTAACGAAGATATAACGTCTGTGCTGACGACATTTACATCAAATTTACAAGCTCAAAAAAAATCTAAAAAAATCAAAAAAATCGAATCACAAGACTTGTTTCTCGATCCATTGTTAGCTAGTGTGGACTATGAAGCAACGCCCGCAGATGTGGTTGCTTCCCGGTGTAAACTTCCTGTAGAAGAAGTGTTAACCCGGCTTACCATTCTGGAGCTAAGAGGGCTGGTTGTTGCGGTACCAGGTGGCTTCCTAAAACAAAAATAGGGGATAGTTATGTTCGATATTCTTATGTACCTTTTTGAGAACTATATTCATAGTGAAGCCGAGGTAATGGTCGATCATGATGTCCTGACCGATGAATTGACCCGAGCTGGATTCCATCAAGATGAAATCTACAAAGCCCTTTCATGGTTAGAGAAACTTGCCAATCTACAAAATACTGACGCTTATAATTTTCTGACCAAGCGTCCACAACAATCGGTTCGTATTTATACGCCTCAGGAAACCACGTTTTTAGATACCGAATGTCGCGGTTTTCTAATGTTTCTTGAAAACGTTAATGTGCTCGATTTCGCAACCCGCGAAATGGTAATCGACAGGGTTCTGGAGCTAGATACTAAAGACTTTAATATCGACGATCTTAAGTGGGTTGTATTGATGGTGCTATTCAATGTGCCGGGGAAAGAATCTGCTTATTCGCAAATGGAAGATCTCATTTTTGACGAATGCGAAGGTCCGTTGCACTAGGTTCATTGAATTTTTCTGGGTGCAATCAGCAATAGAATAATTTAGCCAAAAAAAACTCCTAACAAAAAGACCATAAAGATAAGCTGCTCATGGTATAAACGACGGACGTAAAGTTTGGTGTGCAAACTTTCTGTGTCATAATAGAGCCTTCATTTCATCTTTGGGGTGCGTTAGCATGTCAAAATCCGATAAATCATTGTTCTCTTTGCATGAGCATGCGCTACAAAAGGCCAATGAAACTTGTCCGGTTTGTGACGCGCCATTGCAAATCAAGCATTCAAAAGCCGGAAGCTTTTGGGGCTGTAGCCAATATCCTAAGTGTGATTACACCCGCCCGGTAAAAGAAACTTCTAAGTTTGAAGAACAATTGCTTCCGGGTAGCGAATGTCCAAAATGCGGCGACTCCCTGGCGGTAAAGCAGGGGCGTTATGGTATGTTTATTGGCTGCAGTAATTTTCCGGCTTGCGATCATATTGAGCAGGAGCAGGAAGAAACCCTTGATGTGCAATGCCCAAGTTGCAAGAAGGGGCACTTACGAGAAAAGAGCAGTCGCTTTGGCAAAACCTTTTATGCCTGCGATACCTATCCGAAATGCAAATATGCGGTAAACCATCCACCGGTCGCGCAAGATTGCAAAGAATGTGGCTTTCCGCTGTTATTGAAGCGCAATATGGCGGCTGGTGAAAAGCTGCAATGTGCGGATAGAAAGTGCGGAAAGTTTCAATAAACGGGAGCTTAAGCTCCCATAGTACGTATCGTAAACGATACTTCGGGTACGTGACGGAAAACGCCACTTCGAGCACACAATCAAAGATTGTTCCGGGTTACCGACATGGATGTTGGTATGCAGAATTTGTCTGGAACCGAAATTCTGTACCCGCGACAGAAAACGTCGCTTCGAGTGAAAAGCAAAAAACCTTGCGTCATTCCCTGATACTACAGGGAATCTTGGCCTGGGCCGAATGTCTCTGGTGTGCCAACAGCGGGAGTTAAAACTCCCTGAGTACGTATCGCAAACGATACTCCGGGTACGTGACGTAAAGCGCCACTTCGAGTACACAATCAAAGATTGTTCCGGGTACGCGACAAAAAACGTCGCTTCGAGTGAGGTAAGCTTCGCTGGTGGAAGAATGCATCAAAAAACCTTGCGTCATTCCCTGATACTACAGGGAATCCTAGCTAGGGCCGAATGACTCAAATGTGCCAGGAACAGTCCGATAGCGATTGCTATGATTAGGTTAATTTTAAGTTTTTGCCCCTGAAAAACAGACACCAAAGCAGCGCAAATAGAAGTGCTTGCCGTGGTGTCCTTGATCGCCTTGAGTCAGGCAATTCACTTGATTTTTTCGTTATATTTACTTAGAAATAGCCAAGGATTCCATTATTTTCTTACCTATTGGTAGCCATTTCTCTGACTGTTCTTCCGTAGTGTTAAACGCAGCTAGAAGAAAACGTCCATCGACAGATGTTCCATACATGATGTTGTGAATTTGGGTATCAGCTGCAGGGGTAATCAATTCCATTACCATGAACTTTTGTCCATTTTGCTCAATAACTTCATCCCTCAGCCAAGTTGCTGAAGCGTACATGTTGTGAAACATCTTTGAGATTGATGCATGAGCTCTCTCTACCTGCGCAGGCGACATAGCATTGTTAGTATGGTTGAATGCCAGCGTCACTTCACCTGTTGCATCGCTCAGAACTTCAGTGGGCCTCGTAGACGCTGGATATTTGATCTCCAAAATATTAGCTGGCATGGGACCAAATTCTTTTGGAGCTTGAATTGATACTTTGCCATTTAGCGCAAAGATTTCTGTAAATTCAGATGCAATCGAAGATGCACAAAAAAATGCAACCCCTAAGGCTAACAATAATTTTCTCACTATTACTCCTTCGTGTGATGTAAATATATAATTGTAATTACGAACAAATAGTACTTTTTCTGACTATTAGGGCAACTGCTCAAACCTGAACATAATGACAGTTATTCTCGGTCAGGAAGAGCGGTCATTTTAGTAAATATTGGATGATATAACCAATGACTGCTGTTCTAATCACGGCCGTTGGCCGCTCATTTAAACTACCGGAGAATACGTTGCTACGCAAACCAGATTTACAGACAATAAAAAAGCACCCTCAGGCGCTTTTTTATTTAGCTAATGTCGCTGACGTACTGTTTAACACCCGGGAAGTCTTGCTCCGGCAGTATCTCAGTAATTTTTGTCAATCTTGCTAACAACTCGGCTTTATCTGTACCACACACATTGATGTGACCCATCTTGCGGCCTGGTCGTTTACTTTTGCCGTACCAGTGCAGCTGTGTACCTGTAACAGCCAGGATTTCATCGGGCACCGTATCGGCGCCGAGAATGTTAATCATTGCTGTTGGGCGAACCAGCTCTGTGCTACCCACAGGCAATCCGCTAACGGCGCGAATATGATTGGCAAACTGACAGGTATCTGCGCCTTGTTGAGTCCAGTGACCTGAGTTATGAACCCGTGGCGCAATTTCATTAACCAGTAATTTGTCGCCAACCTGGAAGAATTCGATCGCTAGCACGCCAGCGTATTCTAGAGCATCAGCAACTTTGGCAAAGGCATCGGCGGCTTGTTGTTGTAAGCCCTGATGTTCACCAGTAGCTAGAGAAACACTAAGAACACCATTGCTGTGATGATTTTCCGTTAATGGGTAGGCGAAAGTATTACCGTCAATATCACGCACACCAACCATGGAAACTTCGCGGTCAAAAGGAATCATCTGCTCGGCAATGATTCCCTGAGCAACACGGCCTTTAGCTTGCTCTAGAAATGCAGCGATATCGTCCCAAATCAAATTAACATTGCTGTCTGCTTTAATACGCCATTGGCCCTTGCCATCGTATCCCTCTAGCGCACTTTTCAGTACCAAAGGTACATTTAGGTGTTCAATGGCCTGAAGCAGGTCGTCTTTGCTTTCAATAACCTTATAAGGCGCGTTGGCAACACCGGCTTTATCCAGTAATGCTTTCTCTAAACGGCGATCGCCGCCAGTTTTAATGGCCTGGCTCGATGGGCGTAATTTACCTGAAGCTTCGCATACCGCCAGAGTCTGGTGATCAATATGCTCAAACTCCGCGGTGATTACGTCAGCAAACTCAATACCCTGATCTAAATCGCCAAAGGTAAGCTCAGGTGCTAACGGGTCAACAACGGTTTTGCTGCCGACATCATAGGCACGAATCGCAATGTTAAGAGGTTTACTTGCCAGCGCCATCATGCGTGCGAGTTGGCCAGCACCTAACACGAGAACATTCATTAGCGTTTATGGCTCCTGAGGATCTGGATTATCCAGGATAGTTTGGGTTTGTGTCTGACGGAATGATTCGATAGCGGCCATTACTGTTTCGTCATGGGTTGCCAGGATCTGCGCAGCTAATAGACCTGCGTTAGCTGCACCAGCGGTACCGATGGCTAAGGTACCTACAGCGATGCCTTTTGGCATCTGCACGATGGATAGTAATGAATCCTGTCCGGATAATGCCTTGGATTGTACCGGTACACCAAGAACCGGAAGAGGGGTGAATGCTGCTGTCATACCCGGAAGGTGCGCGGCACCACCAGCACCGGCAATAATGACTTTAATGCCACGATCTTTGGCAGCTTCAGCGTATTCGGCAAGCAAGTGAGGAGTACGGTGTGCAGAAACGACTTTTGTTTCATAACTAACGTTTAAGGAATCCAGCATCTCTGCTGCATGTTTCATCGTTGGCCAATCGGACTTTGACCCCATGATAATGCCGACTTTCATGTTACGCGCCTATTTATCAAACCAATAAAAAATAAGGAAACCCCAGAGTTTGCCTCTGAGGTCGAAAAATAAGCGGCAATTATACCTATCTTTAACTAAATCCCAAAACAATCATGGTAGGGATTTTCCTAATGACGAAGAATTTGTTGCAAAAACATGACACAAAGTTTGTTTGTCGGTGGCAACACTTGTTAAAATTAGCCTTATTTATCGTTTAGCAGGAACTATTGTGTCAAACGCGTCTGAACCTACCGCTGTTGATATCTTTTCTGAGGGTGGAATTATAGCTTACCCGACCGAAGCCGTATTTGGTCTTGGTTGTGATCCGGATAATGAGCAGGCAATTGAAAAGCTGTTGACCATAAAGCAGCGCCCAAAGGAAAAGGGATTGATATTGCTGGCGGGTAATTACTCGCAGTTATTGCCGTACGTTGATGACAGTGCAATCCCTCAAGACAAACGCTTTAGCGTGTTTTCGAGATGGCCCGATGGTATTACTCAGGTGTTTCCTGCAAAACCCGGTTTATCGGATTACCTAACCGGACAATTTACGACAATTGCGATACGCGTAACCAGTCAACCAGATGTAGTTGCGTTATGCGAGCAAACTGGCAAACCTATCGTTTCGACCAGCGCAAACCTGACTGGCGAGCCGCCTGCGAAGACCTGGCAAGAGGTCGAACAGCAGCTATCAGAGCAGGTAGATTTTATTATTAAAGGTGAAACCTTAGGGTTCACCAAACCTTCAACCATCATCGATGCGTTAACCGGAGAAACATTTCGCCAATGAGTCAGGTAGATATTCAACCCGTAGTAGATTTTTTAACTCAGCTTCAGGATAACATTTGTCAGCAGCTTGAGTTAGCAGATGGTAAGGGCAAATTTGTCGAAGATAAGTGGCAACGCGAAGAGGGCGGCGGTGGTCGCACGCGAGTTTTAACCGAAGGTGCGGTTATTGAACAAGGCGGCGTCAATTACTCTCTGGTCAGTGGTAATAAGTTACCGCCTTCGGCCACAGCACATCGTCCTGAACTGGCAGGACGTACCTGGCGCGCCTGTGGGGTATCCTTGGTTATCCACCCTAAAAATCCATTTATTCCAACTTCCCATGCCAATGTCCGCTTTTTTGTTGCCGAAAAAGAAGGTGAAGATCCGGTATGGTGGTTTGGCGGTGGCTTTGATTTAACACCGTTTTATCCGTTCGATGAAGATGTTAAGCATTGGCATCAGGTAGCTCTCGATCTGTGTCAGCCATTTGGTGATGAGGTTTATGACAAACATAAAGCCTGGTGTGATGATTATTTTTATCTGAAACATCGTAATGAAACCCGTGGTGTCGGCGGTTTGTTTTTCGATGATTTAAATGAATGGGATTTTCAGCAGTGTTTTGATTACATCAAGGCGGTTGGCCAAGGCTTTATCGATGCCTATGTACCAATTATCGAGCGTCGCAAGAACCATCCTTATGATGATAATCACCGTCAGTTTCAGCTATACCGTCGTGGTCGCTATGTAGAATTTAATCTGGTATTCGACCGGGGAACTTTATTTGGCCTACAAAGTGGTGGCCGAACCGAATCCATCCTGATGTCGATGCCGCCATTGGCTAGATGGCAATATAACTTCCAACCAGAAGCACAAAGTGCAGAAGCAAAACTTACGGATTACCTGACACCGAGAGATTGGCTTAAAGAGCTCTAATCCAGTTTCTAGCGGCAATATTGCTCCGGGTCCTTGGTGTTAACCAGATGCAGGCGATGTTTTTTAGTGTAGGGAAATTGCGCTAATAACACATCGCCATTTCCCAATTCTAGCGACTCTCCATTTTCTAATAGAAATAACCAAATCGCCGCTTGCTTGGTGGTAAAGGTTTTACAGTCAACCGGCGTTACTAAACGCTCCTCATCGTAAAAATATATACCGTGGGATAGGTTGTGATCGCCATACACGGAAGTGGTTCTAATGTCGGTTGCGGTCGGAGAATTTACTACCACTTTCTCTTTAATCGCTTTTATTTGTTGAAGCGAACCCTCTATGTCTCGATATTCATGCAGACTTTTGTCCCGATAGGGCAAGCTGTAACTTAAATCGAACAAACGCACTAAGAGCACAAGTATGATCGAAAACTGTAAAAACGATTTGCCTTGCTCAATGGCTTTATCTGCTTTGGGTAATTGCCATTGACGGACTGCCAGATAAACAGAAATAGACAGAATGACCAGCAAGCCGATATTACTTTGCCAGGATACAGGCGCCATCACCATAACGACGGCGCACGCGACAATTAACAAACTATAAAATACCATTGGAATGCTTTTACCCAGATTTTTTTGATACCTGGCCAGCCAATTACCCGCCTTTAACTGGTCGTTAATCCAGAGATCAATAATCATCGCACTTAAAAGTAACGCTAGAATAAACATCGGCATGAAATAGCGGACATTACTGTCGCCGATCAACATAACTGGCAGCAGGTTTAGCACTATCCCCACTAAGCAAAAAAGATACAGGTCACCATAATTTTCCTTAAGGCGCATTCGCAATGATTTAGCCAGCAGCACAGGTAATAAAAGACTTGCTGGAAGTAATGCCAACCAGACTTCGAACGGATATTTGATGACCCCCAGCAGATACTCGATAGTACTGCCTTTATTTTGTCTCGCTGCCATTTCTGCCTGATTCAGTTCCACAGATGACTGCAAACCAAATTTCACTAACATTGGCAGCCACCAAAGGGCAGCGAATATTATCGGGATCAATAATGTACTTAGCAGTACAGTTTTATTTACCTTGGGCCACAGCCGGCAATAGGTGAGAAAGCCAAAAATGGTTAAAAAGTAGCAGAGAAGTGCTGCTTCTCGTTTGCATAAATAGGCGAGACCCAGACACGTCATGGACACAACCCAGGCGGTCTTGGATTGTTGTTTCTGCCAATAATAAAACCAGGTAAACAATGATAGGTTTACCAGCACCATAAATACCGTATCAAGCTCGGCAGACGTCGCTTTGCGAGCAAGCTCGGGGGTAAATAGCACCATCAACATTAGCCATACTTGCACTCGCAAACTCAAGTATCTTCGAGTAAACAGGAACAGAGAAATGATACCCGCGAAAGTGAATAGCAAGGATGGCAGTCGGGCGGATAGCTCATTGATTTCGCCGCCGGTAAAGCTACTAGTCAGGATAATTGTCCAGTTGAACAAGGGAGGTTTAGCCCAATAGGCTTGCTGATTGATGGTGGGAGTTAACCAAGTACCATTTTGTGCCATTTCTCTGGCCACCAGCGCTCTGCGGGTTTCTTCATGGTATAACCAAATCGTATCCATACCTGGGATATAAAGGGCAACAATTGCGATGATAGCGATAAGAATACCGATAAGAAAAAACAGGCGTTTTCTCAACCCTAAGGTTGCCATGTAGGATGATTCCATTATTTTTGCTGAAGGAAAGGATTGGACAAGGGTTGATTGCGCTCTTTTTTATACAGCCACAAACTAAGAGCAAGACTAATGCACAATAATACGCCACTAAGTATCAATTGAAATTTAGACTGCATACTGACACCACTGCCGCTGAGTGAGAAAATGATCATTTGTGGCAGATAGCCAATGAATGAAGCTGCGAAAAATTGGCTTTTGTTAACCTGACTAACCCCAGCAGCAAGGTTAGTTAATAGGTTACTTCCGATTGGAAAAAGACGAATGATCAGTGTCTTGTAAAAAACGTTTGTAGAGAGAAAGGCACTTAAGCGATTAATTAAGTCAAAATTGGCTCGTAACTGATGTCGTTCTGACAGCTTAATTGCGAACCCATAACAGAGCATACAACCTAACAAAACCGCAAAGGTTGCGATAAACGTTCCGTACCAAAAACCTAAGCTATAACCCGCAAGGAACGCGATTACCTGACGCGGAAAGCCAAACATGGTGCTCAGTGCTGCAATGGCTATAAACGCAAGCTGCACACTGAATGATGAAGGCTCCAGGGTGGTCCAAAAGGATTGACTCAACAGCCCATCGAAAACATATCGCTGCAGGAATAATGCAATACCAATAAACAGCGCAAAGCTAAGGACGGCCTTGGCAACATGCTTTTTAATTTTTACATCCGTGACTCTATTCATGGTTTGTTTCAATGATATCGGCACGTTTGCAACGCCTGGTTAGCCAAAATACACCAAACAAGTCGACCAGACCGACAAACGCCCGATTTCGAAATGAGTAATTTGAGCTGCCACTTAAGCGCTCGCGGTGGTTAACTTCAACCACTTCAATATGTCCGCCAAGTCGCTTTATCAGTGCGGGTAGAAAACGATGCATATGATCGAAATAGGGTAGTAGGGTATAGGTAGCTTTCGGGATGACCTTGATACCGCATCCGGTATCAGGGGTATCATCATTGAGAAAGGCCTGACGAATCTTGTTAGCTATTTTCGATTGCCAACGCTTCCAGGAATTGTCACCAACACGGTTCTTTCGATAGCCGGCAATACAAAAGTGGCTGTATTGAGGTTGTGCCATCGCAATTTCAATGAGTTTTGGTAAATCCGCAGGGTCGTTTTGACCATCGGCATCTAAGGTGGCTATCAAACTGCCGTTACTATGTTTAACGCCGTTAAAGACAGCCGTACTTTGACCAACACTGGATTTATGGCGAACGATGTGCAGATTATCCTGTGACTTTTGCATCTGCAGTAACCGTTGTAAGGTCTCATCTTCGCTACCATCATCAACGTAGATGATTTCATATTCATAGTTCCCAGACAGTGCCTGATTTATTTCCCGTATGAGTGGTTCGATATTGTCCTGTTCATTTTTTGCCGGAACCACGACTGAAATATCAATATTCATAAAATGCTAATTAAATCCCAATGAGATCATCTCAAACGCATAAATTGAACACGACTGGCAATGCCAGGTAACAAAACCTAACTATAGACAATGGCTAAAGTTTTGCCGATTTTGTCAATTTATTAACCTTCAGTTTGATGCAAATCAACAAGCACCCACCCGGTTATCGACTAAACTTTTAGTGCTGGTCGGATTTGTACTTAAGGCTAAAGCGGAGAACGCCTTGAAGTCCTGTACTTATCTTGAGTAGTTCTTTTGTGATTTGTTCTCTGAGGGAGAGAAGTATGAAAAAACAAATCGTAACTCTGGCGATAGCAACAGCCCTGTTAAGTGGGGCTGTGCATGCCAATGAAGCCGGTGACTGGGTAATCAGAGCCGGTGCAACCAATGTAGATCCTGATAGTGGTAATTCAGGTGTATTTGTCGAAGCGTTAGGTGGGGATACACCATTATCCCTGTCCGTTGAAGACGATACACAGTTGGGTCTTAATTTCGCTTATTTCTTCAGCCCAAACTGGGCCATTGAATTACTTGCGGCAACGCCGTTTCAACATGACGTAATCATCAATGATCCTGAAGGTATAGCACCTGGCATCTTCGGTGTGCCCGTCGATGGTGCAACCTTGGCCGAGGTAAAACACTTACCACCAACATTGAGTGTATTGTATTACTTTACATCCGCTGGCAGTTTTCAGCCTTATGTTGGTCTGGGTTTAAATTACACCACATTCTTTGAAGAGAAATTCAAGTCGGATCCAGATGCTCTTGGCTTTAACGACTTAGAGTTAGATGATTCCTGGGGTTACTCAGCCCAGATCGGATTAGATTTTTACTTTACCGATAATTGGCTAGTAAACGCATCGGCTCGTTATATTGATATCGAAACGGACGCAGACTTCAATATTGGTGACATACCTGGTTCGTCCAATGTCGAGATAGACCCTATGGTTTACTCACTGATGTTAGGTTATAAGTTTTAATTGAACCTCAAGGTTTAACTAATAGCCAACTTGTATAAAAGCAGCGTTTCTGGCGCTGCTTTTTTAATTCCATTCGTTTATTCAATTCGATAGGATGACCAGATATCAACTCTTAAATAAAGTAATGCTATGAATTCCCGGCAATATTGCGTGTTCGGTAACCCTATCAAACAATCCCGTTCTCCTTGGATACATCAACAATTTGCAAGTCAGCTAAATATCAATATTGATTATCAGGCTAGGCTTGCACCTGAGGATGGATTTGCCGATGCTTTTAAATCGTTTGTTGCTGCTGGCGGTGAAGGAGCGAATGTAACCGCACCGTTTAAAGAACAAGCCTGGCAATTGTGTGATAGTTTATCTACGACGGCCAAAGCTAGTGGTGCAGTGAACACCCTTTATTTAGAGAGGGATAAACTTTGCGGCGATAACACCGATGGTTTTGGCTTAGTGGCAGATCTACACCGACAACAGGTGCAGTTAATCGATGCAAAAATATTGTTGTTAGGTGCCGGTGGCGCTGCAAGGGGAGTGATCCCCGCACTATTAAGTGAAAATCCAAAATCATTGACGATTGCCAATCGCACCGCATCGAAAGCTCATAATCTGCAAAATCATTTCAGTGACTCAAGAATTCTCGCCTGTGGGTTTGATGAACTGCAAGCCGGTAGTTTCGATGTCATTATTAATGCAACCTCGGCGGGTCTTGCTCAGCAGCGTCCAGATGTGAGTTCATCTATTATTGGCGCCAATACGATTTGCTATGACATGGTGTATCAGGCTAAACCTACGGGGTTTATGACATGGTGTCACGATCATGGCGCCAGCCAATGCATTGATGGTCTGGGTATGCTGGTAGGGCAGGCGGCAAAAAGCTTCTCTATCTGGTTTGGCACCATGCCGGATATCGATCCGGTAATTGAAGAGCTGAGACGTTTGCTTATTCAGGGGAAATAAATGAATCAGTCACTTTTATTCAATGATGATTTTGAGGTGCTTGTTGATCAATCTCTGGTTCGATTTAGTGGCATGGCATCCGGAAGAAAGGTTGTTATAGTCGTTAACTTCAAACCGAATGCACTACCCAAGCCTGGTGCGATTAGCCAGGAGTTAAAGTTCGATTTGGAAGCACTGGTGGAAGAGTGGACCGAAGATAATGATCTCGATGATGTTACCGAGATCAGCTTGAGTTACTAACGTTTTTTATTCAGTTTCCGCGAGATATTCGTCCTTTAATAGCACGTAGTTCTCGGCAGATTTTGCCAGAAACTGAATTTCAGCGTCATTTAACTCTCGAGCCTTTTTCATCGGATTGCCAAAGTAAAGGTAGCCAGATTCTAAAACCTTGTTAGGTGGTACCAAGGTACCGGCACCAATAATCACATCATCTTCAACCTTAGCTCCATCCATAATAATCGCACCCATGCCGACCAGTATTCGACTTCCTAGTTGACATCCATGCAGCATAGCTTTGTGTCCTATGGTTACATCGTCGCCAATAATAAGAGGATGACCATCAGGGTTGTACGGGGTTTTTCGAGTTACATGTAAAACCGTGCCATCCTGAACATTGGTACGTTTGCCGATACGAATAATATTGACATCACCTCGTGCTGCAACAAGAGGCCAAATACTACTATCTTCGCCGATATGAATATCACCGACGATTACACTCGAAGAATCAATGTAGACATTTTTGCCTAATGTAGGGCTGATATTTTTATATGAACGGGTTGAAGGGTGCTTAGCAGGCATAAGGATAATTACTTTATTTGACGATTTGAGTATAAATTTAACAAAGAAAGGCTAAAACGTTAAAAAAATTGTTAATTAAATTGCGATTTACATCCCAAAAACTTAAAAAACACCATTAAGTTATTGATTATATGTGAGGAGTTTTCTTAATACTCAAAGAGGAGATGGCAATTATAGGTAATCGTTGAACCGCTTAATATATATGGCTTGTACGGAATTTGTGCAAATAAACGAGTTTTTCGATTTTTTTCAAAAAAACAGTTGACGTGAAATTCAAAATCCCTAAAATGCGCATCCACTTCCACGGGACATCCCTACGAAGTGTTTTGAGAAGATAACTAAAGACGAGAGTCACAGTTATAGCAACCGAAACGGTAAGATTTGAAAACAAACTTTTCAAATTAATTTACGAAAAACGGTTGACATCAAAACTGGATGGCGTAGAATGCGCATCCGCTCTGAACGACAGAGCAAACACCAAACACAAATGAGATGTTTGGTTAACTTCGCAAGAAGTAGTTCTTTAACAATTAGTTATCAAGCAATTTGTGTGGGCACTCACGTTAAGATTGATTTTACCATTAGCTCGTAAGAGCAAATAGAAAAGTCTTAATGATTTGTGACACATGAGTCTTTATTAATTTATTTAATAATACGTTTATATGTCAGTTACCTTAATTGGTAACAAGTGATTCATTGAGCAGTATCTTCGGATACACCAAGACAACTTTTTAATTGAAGAGTTTGATCATGGCTCAGATTGAACGCTGGCGGCAGGCTTAACACATGCAAGTCGAGCGGAAACGAAGAAGAACTTGTTCTTCTGGCGTCGAGCGGCGGACGGGTGAGTAATGCTTGGGAATATGCCTTAAGGTGGGGGACAACAGTTGGAAACGACTGCTAATACCGCATAATGTCTACGGACCAAAGGAGGGGATCTTCGGACCTTTCGCCTTTTGATTAGCCCAAGTGAGATTAGCTAGTTGGTGGGGTAATGGCCTACCAAGGCGACGATCTCTAGCTGGTTTGAGAGGATGATCAGCCACACTGGGACTGAGACACGGCCCAGACTCCTACGGGAGGCAGCAGTGGGGAATATTGCACAATGGGGGAAACCCTGATGCAGCCATGCCGCGTGTGTGAAGAAGGCCTTCGGGTTGTAAAGCACTTTCAGCGAGGAGGAAAGGGTGTACGTTAATACCGTGCATCTGTGACGTTACTCGCAGAAGAAGCACCGGCTAACTCCGTGCCAGCAGCCGCGGTAATACGGAGGGTGCGAGCGTTAATCGGAATTACTGGGCGTAAAGCGTGCGTAGGCGGTTGTATAAGCGAGATGTGAAAGCCCCGGGCTTAACCTGGGAACTGCATTTCGAACTGTATGACTAGAGTTTTGTAGAGGGTGGTGGAATTTCCAGTGTAGCGGTGAAATGCGTAGAGATTGGAAGGAACATCAGTGGCGAAGGCGGCCACCTGGACAAAAACTGACGCTGAGGCACGAAAGCGTGGGGAGCAAACAGGATTAGATACCCTGGTAGTCCACGCCGTAAACGATGTCAACTAGCTGTCTGTGGACTTGATCCGTGGGTAGCGCAGCTAACGCACTAAGTTGACCGCCTGGGGAGTACGGCCGCAAGGTTAAAACTCAAATGAATTGACGGGGGCCCGCACAAGCGGTGGAGCATGTGGTTTAATTCGATGCAACGCGAAGAACCTTACCATCCCTTGACATCCAGAGAATTTTCTAGAGATAGATTAGTGCCTTCGGGAACTCTGAGACAGGTGCTGCATGGCTGTCGTCAGCTCGTGTTGTGAAATGTTGGGTTAAGTCCCGCAACGAGCGCAACCCCTATCCTTATTTGCCAGCGCGTTATGGCGGGAACTTTAAGGAGACTGCCGGTGATAAACCGGAGGAAGGTGGGGACGACGTCAAGTCATCATGGCCCTTACGGGATGGGCTACACACGTGCTACAATGGCAGATACAGAGGGCAGCGAGACCGCGAGGTGGAGCGAATCCCACAAAGTCTGTCGTAGTCCGGATTGGAGTCTGCAACTCGACTCCATGAAGTCGGAATCGCTAGTAATCGTGGATCAGAATGCCACGGTGAATACGTTCCCGGGCCTTGTACACACCGCCCGTCACACCATGGGAGTGGGTTGCAAAAGAAGTAGCTAGTTTAACCTTCGGGGGGACGGTTACCACTTTGTGATTCATGACTGGGGTGAAGTCGTAACAAGGTAACCCTAGGGGAACCTGGGGTTGGATCACCTCCTTACCTTAAGTAAAACAACTTTCTTGAGTGTTCACACAAATTGCTTTGATAACGAATAAAGACGATGACCCTGTACGTCAGAATTATGGGGCTATAGCTCAGCTGGGAGAGCGCCTGCCTTGCACGCAGGAGGTCAGCAGTTCGATCCTGCTTAGCTCCACCATTTTACGACTGACAGGTTTGAAAATACTGTAGGTCTGTAGCTCAGCTGGTTAGAGCGCACCCCTGATAAGGGTGAGGTCGGTAGTTCAAGTCTACTCAGACCTACCAATTTCGATTTTCTCTGCGTTGTTTTGCCACTCGTTTATTGAAAAATAAACGTCGCGTCAAAACGCCTTGATAAAACCGAAATTACATTGTCATCAAGAAATTAAAGATAAGAGCTAAGCTTAATTGGCGAGTTTTTATCTTTAGTTTCTATCTTTAGAAACCTGTTCTTTAACAATTTGGAAAGCTGATATTAAACCCGGTGTTTATATTCAACAACTCGTGTCGCGCGAGGTGTTGGCCAAATATAAATACCAAAACGGATAACGTAAGTTATCCGGCTAATAATCTTTATGATTATTAATTCTTACTCAAGTAATCTATTAGATTGCGTTATCTCCAAGGATGGGGTGTATCCTGAATTTTGTCTGGAACAAAATCAGGGAAATGTCAGACATACAACGAAAGACAACAGTGCACAGAGCACAGCAAGCAGATTCTGCTTTCTGAATTCTGCCATCTGTCGTCTTGAAGATACTTCTTCGTGAGTTTTCTTTGGGTTGTATGGTTAAGTGACTAAGCGTATGTGGTGGATGCCTTGGCAGTTAGAGGCGATGAAGGACGTGTTAATCTGCGAAAAGCTGAGTTAAGCCGATAAAAGGCGTTATAGGCTCAGATGTCCGAATGGGGAAACCCACCCGTCATCAGGCGGGTATCGTTAAGTGAATTCATAGCTTAACGAGGCGAACCGGGAGAACTGAAACATCTAAGTACCCCGAGGAAAAGAAATCAACCGAGATTTCCTTAGTAGCGGCGAGCGAACGGGAATTAGCCCTTAAGCGGTTTGTAAGTTAGTGGAATGAGCTGGAAAGCTCAGCGATACAGGGTGATAGCCCCGTACACGAAAATGAACTTACCGTGAAATCGAGTAGGTCGGGACACGAGAAATCTTGACTGAATATGGGGGGACCATCCTCCAAGGCTAAATACTCCTAACTGACCGATAGTGAACCAGTACCGTGAGGGAAAGGCGAAAAGAACCCCTGTGAGGGGAGTGAAATAGAACCTGAAACCGCATACGTACAAGCAGTGGAAGCCCTTCGGGGTGACTGCGTACCTTTTGTATAATGGGTCAGCGACTTATGTTCTGTAGCTAGGTTAACCGAATAGGGGAGCCGTAGCGAAAGCGAGTGTTAACTGCGCGTTTAGTTGCAGGGCATAGACCCGAAACCCGGCGATCTACCCATGGGCAGGTTGAAGGTTGAGTAACATCAACTGGAGGACCGAACACACGTATGTTGAAAAATGCGGTGATGACCTGTGGGTCGGAGTGAAAGGCTAATCAAGCCGGGAGATAGCTGGTTCTCCCCGAAATCTATTTAGGTAGAGCCTCGGACGAACACCATTGGGGGTAGAGCACTGTTAAGGCTAGGGGGTCATCCCGACTTACCAACCCTTTGCAAACTCCGAATACCAATGAGTGCTATCCGGGAGACACACTATGGGTGCTAACGTCCATAGTGGAAAGGGAAACAACCCAGACCGCCAGCTAAGGTCCCAAAGTCATAGTTAAGTGGGAAACGATGTGGAAAGGCATAGACAGCTAGGAGGTTGGCTTAGAAGCAGCCACCCTTTAAAGAAAGCGTAATAGCTCACTAGTCGAGTCGGTCTGCGCGGAAGATGTAACGGGGCTAAACTATGCACCGAAGCTGCGGATTGGAGCATATCACTAAAGTTATTTGAACGACTTCTGTGTTTTCTTCTTTTTGATAAATGAAGAGAAAACACTCAAGCGTCCCCAAACAGTCGATGGGCTGTGCGGATAGAGATGATTTTAGGATATGCTCCAGTGGTAGGGGAGCGTTCTGTAAGCCGTTGAAGGTGAACTGAGAAGTTTGCTGGAGGTATCAGAAGTGCGAATGCTGACATGAGTAACGATAATGGGGGTGAAAAACCCCCACGCCGAAAGACCAAGGTTTCCTGTCCCATGTTAATCAGGGCAGGGTAAGTCGGCCCCTAAGGCGAGGCGGAAACGCGTAGTCGATGGGAAACAGATTAATATTTCTGTACTTCTTATAATTGCGAAGGAGGGACGGAGCAGGCTAGGCAAGCATGGCGTTGGTTGTCCATGTGAAAGTATGTAGGCTGAAGAATTAGGTAAATCCGGTTCTTCTTAAGGCTGAGATACGAGACGAGGCTCTACGGAGCTGAAGTTGTTGATGCCCTACTTCCAGGAAAAGCTTCTAAGCATCAGATTATAAGGAACCGTACCCCAAACCGACACAGGTGGTTAGGTAGAGAATACTAAGGCGCTTGAGAGAACTCGGGTGAAGGAACTAGGCAAAATAGTACCGTAACTTCGGGAGAAGGTACGCCGGCTAGGGTGATGAGACTTGCTCTCTAAGCCTCGGTCGGTCGAAGTAACCAGGTGGCTGGAACTGTTTATTAAAAACACAGCACTGTGCAAAATCGAAAGATGACGTATACGGTGTGACGCCTGCCCGGTGCCGGAAGGTTAATTGATTGGGTTAGCGTAAGCGAAGCTCATGATCGAAGCCCCGGTAAACGGCGGCCGTAACTATAACGGTCCTAAGGTAGCGAAATTCCTTGTCGGGTAAGTTCCGACCTGCACGAATGGCGTAATCATGGCCACACTGTCTCCACCCGAGACTCAGTGAAATTGAATTTGCGGTTAAGATGCCGTATACCCGCGGCTAGACGGAAAGACCCCGTGAACCTTTACTATAGCTTGACAGTGAACATTGCTCCTACATGTGTAGGATAGGTGGGAGGCTTTGAAACTTTGTCGCCAGATAGAGTGGAGCCAATCTTGAAATACCACCCTTGTATGCGTGATGTTCTAACCTGGGGCCCTAATCGGGCTTGGGGACACTGTCTGGTGGGTAGTTTGACTGGGGCGGTCTCCTCCCAAAGCGTAACGGAGGAGCACGAAGGTTGGCTAAGTATGGTCGGACATCATACGGTTAGTGCAATGGCATAAGCCAGCTTAACTGCGAGACAGACACGTCGAGCAGGTACGAAAGTAGGTCATAGTGATCCGGTGGTTCTGTATGGAAGGGCCATCGCTCAACGGATAAAAGGTACTCCGGGGATAACAGGCTGATACCGCCCAAGAGTTCATATCGACGGCGGTGTTTGGCACCTCGATGTCGGCTCATCACATCCTGGGGCTGAAGTCGGTCCCAAGGGTATGGCTGTTCGCCATTTAAAGTGGTACGCGAGCTGGGTTTAGAACGTCGTGAGACAGTTCGGTCCCTATCTGCCGTGGGCGTTTGAGAATTGAAGAGGGCTGCTCCTAGTACGAGAGGACCGGAGTGGACGAACCTCTGGTGTTCCGGTTGTCACGCCAGTGGCATTGCCGGGTAGCTATGTTCGGAACTGATAACCGCTGAAAGCATCTAAGCGGGAAGCAGGCTTTGAGATGAGTTCTCACTGGAGCTTTAAGCTCCCTAAAGGGTCGTTGGAGACTACAACGTTGATAGGTCAGGTGTGTAAGTGCTGCGAGGCATTGAGCTAACTGATACTAATTGCCCGTGAGGCTTAACCATACAACACCAAAGAAAATTGTGTTGTTTGACATGCTACGCAGTCAAATAGATAGAGTAAGAATTTATATTGATACAGCTTTTCGAATTAAAGTTAGAAGCGTCTTGATAGCGGAGTAAACAACACTCAGAACGCATCAGGAGGCCCCGTTCGCCAACGGGGCAAAAATCTTCTAGCGTACGATTTTTGTCTAGCGACAATAGCGTTGTGGAACCACCTGATCCCATGCCGAACTCAGAAGTGAAACGCAATAGCGCCGATGGTAGTGTGGGAGTTCCCATGTGAGAGTAGGTCATCGCTAGGCTCCTAATTAAAGGAAAACCCGCTAATCGCGGGTTTTTCGTCTGGAGGGGTTCCCGAGTGGCCAAAGGGATCAGACTGTAAATCTGACGGCTCTGCCTTCGGTGGTTCGAATCCACCTCCCTCCACCATCATTACAAAAGCCTGCTACGTGCAGGCTTTTTTGTTTTCTACAGGGAGTGGAAGAGAACCGTGGTTCGACAAAATAGTAGGGAACTATTTTGAACGCTCTAGCGTCCCTTTAGGGTTAAATACATGGAGGTATTTTATCATCCACCTCCCTCCACCATCATTAAGTTGAAAAGCCCGCTCTAACGAGCGGGCTTTTTGCGTTTGAGGGAGTCTTACGAAGGTGGATAAAATACTCCCTGCGTCGTATTTTTGGGTGACGAATAGGAAACCCTATTCGCTGAGGACTCCGTCGAAAGTTTGATAACATCTTCACAAAATGCTCTTTATAACACTACGGCAACGCTGCCTTCGACAACGTCTTCACCGATGCAATCCTCATCCCTAGGTCATCCATGACCAAAACCTTTAAGGCTTGCCTTAACTCCCTCTAAAAAAATTTGAAAATAATCTAAAATTTTTTGATAAGTCGTTTTGGTCAGACAATTAGGTTGACAATGTTGGTTGCGTTGGTTAATTTTTTAAAAGTTAGCTACTTGGTTGTGCGGGATCAGATACTAACCTTCTAAAAATTAAAAAATAGGACTTTTGGAGATAGTTTATGTCAATGAAAGATAAAGTAGCTATTGTTGCTGGTGGGGGCAGGGATATCGGCCGTGCATGCGCATTAGATTTAGCGAGTAAAGGGGCTAATATTGTCCTTACATACCATTCAAGCGAAGAAACCGCGCAAAGTGCTGTAAAAGAAATTGAAGCTTTAGGTGTCAAAGCGATAGCGATTAAGGCCGATCTTACTGACCAGGTTCAGGTGTCAATGGTGGTAAATAAAGCCATTGAATCTATGGGAAAGATAGATTGCTTGGTGCATGTTTCTGGCGGTCTAGTCGATCGGGTGAAGATTTCTGAGATGTCGATGAGCCACTGGAATAAAGTAATGGACGTTAACCTGACGTCTTTGTTTATGATGTGTCATGAAGTGATCCCTCATATGTCGACAGGCAGCACAATTGTTACATTCGCCTCTCAGGCGGGTCGAGACGGAGGTGGCCCTGGTGCGGTTGCGTATGCAGCTTCAAAAGGTGCGGTTATGACCTTTACTCGTGGCTTAGCCAAAGAGCTTGGCCCTGACATTCGCGTTAACAGTGTTTGCCCTGGCATGATAGCAACAGGATTTCACGATACCTTTACTGCCGACCAGGTACGTAAAAATGTTGCAGGTGCTACCTGTGCAAAGCGTGAAGGTACGTCAGAAGAGGTTGCTAAACTGGTAACTTTCCTGGCTAGTGATGCTTCATCGTATATGACAGGTAATAATGTCGACATCAACGGTGGCTTATTGTTCTCATAAGCTAACAGCATCGATTAAATAAAAAACCACTCACTGGAGTGGTTTTTTTACACCCTAAACCTAATTGTAATACCAAATGTAATATAATTGGTTTACAAAACGATCTTTTTTGGTAATATTTAACCCGCTCGCTGAATGGATATTAACTTTAGTGTCATCAGTTTTCTTTTAAACCTTGAGGACAATCAACAAGGGGCTAAACATGCCAACTTTCTCTTCAATGATGGGTGATCAAACCATTTTACCTATCGTTCAGGCCAATACACCGGAACAGGGCGTTGAAATCGCCAAAGCCATGCAAGCTGCAAACTTAAAAGCAGTTGAAGTCGTTCTTCGCACAGAACAAGCGTTAGCTACGATAACGGCAATTAAAGAACAGCTTCCTGATCTTAAGGTCGGCGCAGGTACCGTGTTAGACGAAGGCATGATAGATGCCGTTATCAAGGCGGGTGCAGATTTCATTGTTACCCCGGCGAGCACGCCAAAGCTTTTAAAAGCCCTGGCTGAATCCAATATCCCTGCGTTGCCTGGTGTTGCATCAGGATCAGAAGTGTTAATGGCAAGAGAGCATGGTTTTAGCGAACTTAAGTTTTTCCCGGCAGAACAAAAAGGTGGTGCACCATTTATTAAATCGATTTCGTCGGTTTTCGCAGGAATTAGTTTTTGTCCAACCGGCGGCATCCATGCTGGAAACAAAGATGATTACCTAAATTTGCCTAATGTATTTGCTGTTGGCGGCA
Organism: Thalassotalea sp. PS06; assembly: GCF_007197775.1. Lineage (NCBI taxonomy): Bacteria > Pseudomonadati > Pseudomonadota > Gammaproteobacteria > Alteromonadales > Colwelliaceae > Thalassotalea > Thalassotalea sp. PS06. Next base: position 43,124 of record NZ_CP041638.1, read on the forward strand.
CTTGGATGGCAAAACCAGAATGGGTGGCAAACGGAGAATGGCAAAAGATAACTGATGCCTGTATCGAAGCAAATCAATAGGTCTTAAACACCATGAGCGGATTAAAACAATCAATTAAGCCAGGCGTTGTTTTCGGCAATCAGGTTACTGAACTTTTAGATCATGCCAGGAATAATGGCTATGCCATTCCTGCAATAAACGTGACTGGAACGCAATCAGTAAATGCTGCACTGGAAGCTGCCAATAAGTTAAACTCGCCGGTGATTATTCAATTATCCCACGGCGGAGCCGGTTTTTTCATTGGTAAGGGCTCGCCATTAGAAAAAATGCAGCAGTCAATTCAAGGCGCGATCGCTGCAGCTACCTATGTAAATCAGGTAGCCGAGCATTATCAGGTACCAGTAATTTTGCACACTGATCATGCCAATCTGCCTTTGCTTCCATGGATTGATGGCATGCTTGCCGCTTCTAAAGAACATATGTCTATTACCGGTAATCCGCTTTTTAGCTCCCATATGATTGATTTATCCGCAGAGCCACTGCAAAAGAACCTGGATATTTGCTGTAACTACCTACGCGAAATGGCCGAGATGGATATGACGTTGGAGATAGAGTTAGGTTGTACTGGTGGCGAGGAAGACGGTATCGATAACTCTCATCTCGACAACAGCATGCTTTATACCCAGCCAGAAGACGTAGCTCTGGCCTGGAAACAGTTATCAGCTATCAGCCCAAGATTCACCATTGCCGCTTCTTTTGGCAATGTTCACGGTGTTTATAAACCGGGTAACGTTCAATTGACACCCGAGATTCTGAAACGCTCGCAAGAGCATGTGGCAGAAGAGTTTTCGTTATCAGATAAGCCAGTAAACTTTGTATTCCATGGCGGTTCTGGTTCTGAATTGGATGATATTCATCGGGCTATCGATTATGGCGCGGTTAAAATGAATATCGACACCGATACTCAATGGGCAATGTGGGATGGCGTTAACCGTTATCAACAGGAAAATAAGGGTTACCTGCAGAGCCAGATTGGTAATCCTGAAGGAAATGATAAGCCGAATAAGAAGTACTACGACCCTAGGGTCTGGTTGCGCGAGGGGGAAACCTCGATGGTTAAACGCCTCGAACAGGCTTTTGCAGACTTAAAATGTGTAAATCGATACGCTTAACGATTCGCTAATCTTTAAAAGAGAGTTAATCTGGTGAATTGCCAGATTAACTCTTCACCAAGTGGTTTAATGAATACAAATCACGAGTCTCGCTGGTTTTACGGCGAACTTCTTCCAAAGCTCTTGCCTCACTTGCTTCAAACAGAGAGTTGATTAAGCGATTAAAGTGCTCATGCATTGCCGCTCTTGCACCTTGTGAGTCACGATTTTTAAGCGCTTGATAAATACTCGTGTGTTCCCGCAAACGTTCCGCATCACTTTGACTACAAACCCCCTTGTAGGCTGCCTGAATATCAAGATTTGTTTCTCTTTGCTCCCAAAGTCCGGCAATCGTCAGCTGCAACGCATTGTTGCGGGTTGCACTGGAAATAATCACATGGAATTCCTTATCCGCTTGTTCTGGGTTGTCACCTGAACCCATTTGGATAAGAGTTTGATTAAGACGATCGAGTTCTTCATCGGTTATGGTTGATGCTGCTAATGCTGCTGCTTCACCTTCAACAAGCGCGCGAGCTTGTGTCAATTCGAAAGCACTGATGTTTGGTCCGTCGTGTTTGTCATTACGACTTTCCAGAACATAGACACCAGAACTGGTTTTAACTTCCACTCTGCCTCTTACCTCTAAAGCGATAATGGCTTCACGAATGGTGGGGCGACTTACGCTAAAAGTTTCAGCAAGCACACGCTCTGGCGGTAAACGACTACCGACAGGGTAGGCTCCGGCATCAATCTGTTCTTCAATCTGATCCACGATTTGCCAAAACAATCGACGATTTTTCATGTTGTATTTCCTATATAACACAAAGTTTATTTGTGGTGTTGAGGTCAAACCTCAGTCTAATTAAGGCCTGTATTTAAATTAGGCCAAAAATCATTCTATCCCAAGTTTTCCGATGCTGTCAAATTGGTAATATATGGTGACAGAATTGTCTTACAATTGGTAATAACAAAATTGGCAATTCTGCTGGTTAGTGTTTGACAATTGTCTGCGGTATTGGTTACATTAAATTGTCTGTACATGAATAGATACCAATGCCACTAAGTGTTTTCCCACTCAGTGAGAATTTAAAGGCTTTTAGGCAAGGCTTTGATTGCAGAGAACGGTTTACTCCATTGTCAAAATCAGCAACGCAGGATAAACGCCCTAACTCTGAGTTGCAAAAAAATTTAATGGAATTGGTATGAATTTAAGCATTGCAACAAAATAATAAAACCAAGTGAGAAAACAATAATGTTCACAACAATAAAACTCAATAAGATTGCGTTGGCACTTCTTAATAGCAAAAAAGCCAAACGTACTTCTTCGCTGGTTTGCGCGTCAGCATTTATGGGACTGCTATCTGCGCCTGCGCTAGCGGAAGAAGAAGCGACACAGGCTCAACAAGCTGCCCAGCAAGATGTAGAAGTTATTGAAGTCGTCGGTACTAACCGTCGTACTATGACCAAATCCCTGGATATCAAGAAAACCGCAACGGTTATTGGTGATGGTATTTCTGCAGCAGACTTTGGTGAATTACCAGGTCTATCATTATCTGACGTTATTGAAAATATCGCTGGTGCTTCTGGCCACCGATTTAAAGGTAGCCAAAACGAAATTTCTATACGTGGCCTTGGATCTTACTGGGGCTATGCAACATTTAATGGTCGTACGATTACCAATGCCGGCCCTGGCCGTGCGGTTAATTTTAAAAAGTTCCCGTCCGAGTTAGTCGATGGCGTTTTCATTTATAAATCACAATCTGCTGATCTGGTAGAAGGTGGTACGTCTGGTACGATTGAAGTATCTTCCTTACGCGCTGTTGATTACGGCAAAGATGAATCAAGAATCGAAGTAACGGGTATTTACAACGATTACTACAGTGACGTTGATGGCGACGACGTGTCACCTTGGGGCGCAAAAATTACCGCTTCGACGGTGCAAAACTTTGAAACCGACAACATGGGCGATTTTGGTTTTACCTTAGGTCTTGTGCATTCAGATGATTCTAACCCAGAAGAAAACTACGGTGGTAGTTCACAAATGGGTATCTGTGCAACACGTTTAGCCGATGGTACGCCATTGTCTGACAATGGTGGTGACTGTACTAGCACTAGCAGCTCAAATGAGCAGGCGATTAGTGCTGGTCGTGTAGGTCGTAACCCTCGCACCGATGATGAAGATTTTGATGTATCTATCTACGACCAGTCTTCGATTTTCTATGTTCCTAACGATGCCTACTGGCGTACCGGTGAAGATGAAGATACCCGTACCAGTATCGTAGGTACTTTCCAATGGATTCCTAACGACGAGTTAAACTTCAACTTCGACTACGAATATTCTCGCCTTGAATATACCGAAAAACGTATGGAGTTGGGCCTGGATTCACGCCGACGTGCATTGTCTGACCATATTATTGGCGACGATTACACCTTGCTATATGCAAAAGGTGAAGCGCGCCCGCAATTACTAGGTGAAGATCGTAACCAGGTGGATGATTATGATGGTTTTGGTCTAAATCTGGAATTCACGCCAAATGACGATTTAACAATTACCTCTGATCTATCTTACTCTCGCTCTTACCGCTATCGCTTGCGTCATCGTTCTAAGTTCCGCTCTGACGACCGATATCAATACGCATTAGATTATCGTGGTAACAATGTACCAACGTTAACCTGGTTAGATGATGATCGTAACGGTCCAATGGATGCCGGTTTTAACGCAGATCAAGCTTTTGACTCTAACGATATCAACTCCTTTATCCATGATGGCGTTGCTTATGCAGAGTATCGTCGTACTCACGAAGAACGTGAAGATGATATCTGGGCATTGAAACTTGATGCAGAATACGTGTTGGACAACGAATTCTTCAGCTCTGTTAAAGCTGGTGTTCGTTACTCAATGGAACATCTTCTTGATTATCAAACCAATGATGTATCAACCACATTTGCTGGTGAAGAAAGAACGACTGCAACAGATACCGCTGATTTTGACTGGGATGACGAAAACCCAGAAGCTCACATGATGCTAACTCAGGGTATTGTTAATAACTGTCTGAATGGCCATTACAACGGTAACCTATTCAATCAAGAAGGTGGTGGTTCAGGACAGTTTGTTACCTATGATGCCAAGTGTTTTATTGGCCAGATGCAAGGGCAAATTGCGGGTAACAATGGCAGCACAGAATTCTACGATATCGGCGAACGTATGGACGGTCGTGACGGTGCTGACCGTGATGTCGACGAAGATATCCTAGCGGCTTACGTGATGGCGACTATCGATACCGAGTTTGGTGATATTCCAGTAACCGGTAATATTGGTGTTCGTGCAGTTAAAACCAAAACCCATTCTCGTGGCTGGGGTGACAAGGTTTATATTACCTCAAATGCAGATGGCACATTCAGCGCTGACGTTAACCCTACGGATGAAATTGAGCGCGTAACACTAGACTCAAGTTATACCAAGTACCTACCAAGCTTAAACTTACGCTTTGATTTGGGTAACGAGTTATACCTTCGTGCCGCAGCATATCGTGCGATGTCTCGTTTTCAGCTGAATGCAATGTCTGCCGGTGTAAGCTATGAAATCTGTGAAGACGTTGATGATGAAAGTCAGTGTGATGAAAACACCAATACCGATTACTCGCAGGTAGTGCAGAGTGGTCGTGCTAATGGTAACCACATGAATCCTTATATGTCGACCAACTATGATTTATCATTGGAATACTATCCAAGTGAAGATTCAGCATTGACGCTAGCGGCATACTACAAAGACTTTACTGGCGGTTACGAAGATGTATTTGAAGACCGTGACATTATTGTAAATCTTGATGGTGTAGATACGGTTTATCCGAATGTTTCGCACAGTGCTGTACAAACGGCTGATGATGAATCAACTATTACCGGTATTGAATTTACTGCGAATCAGCATTTCTCAATGCTTCCTTACCCGTTTAACGGTTTAGGTGCGAGTGTTGCGTATAACTATGCGGATTCTGATTTCGTAACCGAAGAAGTAGGTAGCCCAGGCTTAGTGCCAGACGCCAACCTATTTGGTTTCTCAAACAACGTAGGTTCTGCGTCTGTTTACTGGGAAGGCGATAAGTTCTCGGTGCGCGTGCTTTATAAGTACCGTTCTAAGTACTTCCAGCCGAACAACTTACCGTTCCCAACACGTTCACACCGTTACGTACAGGATCAGGATTACTTAGACTTTGCTGCTAAGTACAAGATTGCCAAAAACGTTTCGGTTTCGCTTAAAGCCTTGAACTTGCTTGATGAACCTCAGGTTATGACGCGTGGTAATGATACGACTATCGCCGATTACTCTCGTTCAGGCGCCAAGTTCTACTTAGGTGTTAAAGCGAAATTCTAAGGTTTAGCAACTTTAGAAAGAAATTTGGCCCTTCGGGGCCAATTGGTCCTGATGTAACTCCCAAACATTAGGATTTCCTGAAGCTCTCTTTTACTGCACATATTAGAGAGCTTCACCCTTTTCTAGACAACGGAAAAATGAGTGACAACATGGTTCGTAAGTTAAAACTAGTCAAAACGTTTCTCCCTCTGGTAGCGATAAGCCTGTCATTGTTAAGCAATGCGGTTGCTGCCAAGCAATTCAAAGTTTCTTCTCAGGAACAGTATTCAAAAGCGCTTAAACAGGTTCAGCCGGGCGACAGCATCATCCTCGCCGATAAGGTTTGGCAGGATTTTGAAATTGTATTCAAAGCCAAGGGTACTAAAGATAAACCGATTACCTTACAAGCCCAAACCTCAGGAAAGACGGTTCTTTCCGGTCAATCTAATCTGCGCATTGCCGGTGAATACCTCATCGTAAAAGGCTTAGTATTTAAAGACGGCTATTCGCCAACCGGTGAAGTTATCTCATTTCGTCGTAATAAAGACGATCTTGCGTCCCATACTCGGGTGACCGAAGTCGTTATTGACCATTACAGCAATCCGGACAAGTTTGAATCGGATAAATGGGTGGTGATGTATGGTAAGCACAATCGCTTCGATCACTCTCATCTTGTCGGTAAGAGCAATGCTGGTGTTACCATGGCGGTGCGCTTAAATACTGAGGCTAGCCAGGAAAATCATCATCGAATTGACCACAACTATTTTGGCCCACGCCCAATTTTAGGCTCCAACGGCGGCGAAACCCTGCGCATTGGCACCAGTCACTATTCTTTAACCGATTCATTTACCATCGTTGAGAACAATTATTTCGACCGTTGTAACGGCGAAGTTGAAATTATCTCCAACAAGTCCGGTAAAAATGAATTCCGTGGAAATGTATTTTTTGAGTCTCGCGGTACTTTAACCCTGCGCCACGGCAGCGGTAACCTGGTAGAGAATAATGTGTTTTTCGGTAATGGCGTTGATCACACCGGTGGTATTCGCGTTATCAATGGCGACCAGACAATTCGCAATAACTACCTGGAAGGTTTGACCGGTTATCGTTTCGGTAGCGGCTTTACGGTTATGAACGGGGTGATTAACTCACCTATCAATCGTTACCATCAGGTTGAAAATGCATTGATTGAAAATAATACCCTGATCAATGTTGATCACATCCATCTGGCGGCTGGCAGTGATAAAGAGCGACAAGCGGTACCGGTTGATTCTGTGTTCGCCAACAATCTAATTGTTAATGACACCGATAAAGATAATTTCAGTGTATTTGACGATGTTTCGGGTATTGAGTTTCGTAATAACCTTCGCTCGAAAGTGTATGAGCCAGCGTTAACCGATGGCTTTACTGATAAAAAGGTAGGCTTAGCAAAAGCGTCTAATGGCTTGTTATATGCAAAAGACGCTGCTGCCAATGTTGGTGTAAGTAAAGATCTTAAGGTTCTAGATAAAGCCGACACCGGTGTTTCCTGGTACCAAAAGCCGGGCCGCGTTGTCGATTTTGATCAAGGCAAAACCCATAAAGTAGCAGATGCCAAGAGTCTGTATGTTGCGATTGAAAACTCAGCATCATCTGACGTGATCAGCCTGGCTCCGGGTGAATACATTCTTGATAAAATTATTCCTCTATCCAAAACCATTACTTTCGTTTCCGAGGAAAGTGCAAACCCAGCGGTATTAAAAGTATCTCGCTCAACTACCTTTGATATTCATGACGGTGGTAATCTGAAGCTGGAAAACCTTGTAATTGACGGCGAATATGCGCCGGATAGTGCTGGTAATGCAGTCATTCGCACCTCGAAAATTCCAATGCTGGCCAACTATCGATTTGTCGCTAGCAAGCTTAAAGTGAGCAATCTTGATATCAATCATTCATTCCACTTTTTTGATGCCGGCAATCGTTCATTTGCCAACGAAATTTCCATCACCAATAGCCACTTTAGCAAGGTTACCGGTGACATCCTTCGTCTGGATAAAGAGATGGATGACTTAGGTATTTACAATGCAGAGTACGTGACACTGAATGAGAATATCTTTGATTCTATTCAGGGTGCGGTTATCAAGTTGTACCGTGGTGGTACTGATGAAAGTACTTTTGGCCCACATTTTACCTTCAACAATAACCAGGTGATTAACACCGGCAAAGGTAAGCGTAATAAGTACAAAGCTTCCCTTTATTTACATGGTGTGCAGGTAAGTGATATCGAAGAAAATGAGTTTTCTCAAAGTGCAGGTATCCGTATCGAACATACCGTTGGTGAACCGCAAACCTTGGTTAAATCCAATAACTTTACCGCGACACCAAAAGTAAGTGTTGAAGAGTTAAACTTCCCGGGAGAAATTACTGCCACCCTGGAAGATAATCATTATCAGGCTGCGGCCAAGAAATAAGGAATAAAGAAAGTGTTGTATTCCCGTTTGTTATCTAGTTTTCAATCGATTGGCCGTCTTATTAAAGGTGCCAGTATTAAAGGTGCCAAAGGGATTGGCCTGTTCGCCGTATTGGCAGTTTTTATGAGTGTTCAGGGCGTTGCAAAAGCCGCCGATAACAATGCTCATCCGAGGCTTGTGGTCAGTGCATCGGATGTCCCTCAGATGCAAAAAGCGATTGAGCAGGCGGGTAGCTTTCAACAGGCCTTTACCGCATTAAAATCTCAGGTTGATAGTCAGCTACAACACGCTATCAATATCCCGGTCCCAAACGATGCCGGTGGTGGTTTTACCCACGAACAGCACAAGCGCAACTATCGTTTGATGCATGATGCGGGGATCTTATTTCAGTTAACTCAGGACAAAAAATACGCCGACCATGCCATCGCGATGTTGGAAGGCTACGCGAAGATGTATCCGGATTTGCCATTGCATCCAAAGCAAAAAGAGCAGGCGCCAGGGCGTTTATTCTGGCAAAGCCTGAACGAAGCGGTATTTTTGGTTTATACCATCCAGGGTTATGATTTCGTATATGATTATGCGAGCAAAGCGCAGCGTGAAACCATTGAAAATGGCCTGTTTCGCCCAATCGCGAAGTTCCTGTCTTCTGATTCACCACAAACCTTCGATAAGATCCACAACCATGGTACCTGGGCAACTGCCGCCGTTGGTATGACTGGCCTGGTTCTTGGTGAAGATGAGTGGGTTGAACAAGCACTTTATGGATTGGATAAATCCGGTACTGGCGGTTTCATGCGTCAGCTGGACGAGCTGTTTTCTCCGCAAGGCTATTACACAGAAGGTCCTTATTATCAACGTTATGCGCTAATGCCTTTTGTGCTGTTTGCAAAATCTGTTGAGGTAAATCAGCCGGAACGTAAGATTTTCGAATATCGCGATAGCATTTTGCTAAAAGCTATCGATACCACCATCCAACTTAGTTATGACCGTTTGTTCTTCCCGATTAATGATGCAATCAAAGACAAAGGTATCGATACCGTTGAACTGGTTTACGGCGTTACTATCGCTTATGGCTTGACTAACAATGCGCAATTGCTGGATATCGCTAAGCAACAGGACCAGGTATTGCTAACCGGTGACGGGCTAAATGTCGCTCAGGCGATTGATGCTGGTAAAGCACAGCCATATCACTTTGCCAGTAAAGAGTTTGGTGACGGCCAGGATGGCAAGCAGGGAGCGCTTGTTGTCATGCGCGCCAATCAAGATGATAAAACCGCACCTGAGAAGCATCAGGCTGTAGTTTTCAAAGCCACCGCTCAAGGTATGGGCCACGGCCATTTCGACAAACTCAATTGGATTTTCTACGACAATGGTCATGAAGTTGTTAGTGATTACGGTGCTGCCCGTTTCCTTAATGTAGAAGCCAAATATGGTGGTCACTACTTAAAAGAAAACAAGAGCTACGCGAAACAGACAATTGCCCATAACACACTAGTAGTTGCTGAGCGCAGTCACTTTAAAGGCAACACCAAACGAGGTAACCAGTATTCACCTGAGGTGACCTTGTTTGATACCGATGAAAATCTTTCGATTTCTTCGGCATTCATTGATACCGCTTATAAAGGGGTGGCGATGCGCCGTACACAAGCCTTAGTTTCTGTTGAAGGGCGTGACTTGCCGGTAGTGATTGATGTGTTTAACGTACGTGGTGATAAAAAGCGTCAATATGATCTGCCGCTTCACTTCAACGGCCATTTAATGGATACGACGGCAACATTGAAATCCAATACAACGTCATTGGCACCACTTGGTAGCAGAGATGGTTACCAACATTTGTGGTTAACTGCAGAAGCTAAGCCTGAGCAACCGCTAAGTAAAGTAACATGGTTGAATGATGATCGCTTCTACACCATGAGCACAAAAACGCTCGATGGTATGAAGCTGTTATTCACCCGCACTGGTGCTAATGATCCGGATTTCAATCTGCGCGAAGACAAAGCCTTTATTTACCGCTTGGATAAAGCCAAAGACGTTGATTTTGTCAGCTTGTTAGAGGTGCATGGTGAGTACAACCCGAGCAAAGAATTCACCTTAGAAGCGCATTCCCAGCTTGAAGGTCTTGATTACACCACAGAGGGTGATGTGCAGGTCGTTAGCTTTAAGCTGCAGGGCTCACCAGCGATGATCCTTGCGTTTGCGCCGGAAGGTAAAACAGAGCAAGAGTATCAGTTCTCTTATCAAGGTCAGCAATACAAATTTAGTGGCCAGTATGCGCTACTGTCGCAACAGTAATCTTCGAATAATTAACTGCTGCAACAATAAATCTAACGCGGGACATATTAGCTTGTCCCGCATCTTAGTTACCGATAATCGTTTATCTACTCCTGAAGGAAATTGTTTCAAATGAATAAAATCGTATTAATGGGCGAATGTATGATTGAACTGCTGCAAAACAAGCAGACCGGTCAGATTGCCGGTCAATCGTTTGCTGGCGATGTCTATAATTCTGCGGTTTATTTAAAGCGTTTGTTTCCTAACATTGATACCCAGTTATTAACCGCAATTGGCACCGACAGTATGAGTGATGCCATGCTCTCGACATTTAGCAGTGAAGGCTTAAATAATCCCTTGGTGTTTCGCGATGCTGAGCGTTTGCCTGGCATTTACCTGGTACAAACTGACGATCAGGGGGAGCGCTCATTCTTATATTGGCGTGAAAGCGCTGCTGCTCGTCAGGTTATGCAATTTGTTGACGGTAGCGAGACGCTAAATCTAAGTGCTGGCGATGTGTTTTTCTTCACCGGGATATCTTTGGCTATCCTGGAAAAATCCCATCGTGAAAAATTCTGGTCGTTAGTAAACGACTTAAAACAGCAAGGTGTAAAAATTGCTTTCGATCTTAATTACCGTGCGCGATTATGGTCAACTCTTGAAGATGCGCAGCAGCAGTTTGCCAATGCTTATCGGGTTGCCGATATCTTAATTCCTGGTGTTGATGACTTTCAGCAAATGTATCCATCCTTATGCAATGATGCAATGGAGCCAGTACATACGGTAATCGAATTTTTCCAGGAATATGAATACACCGAGCTAGTGATTAAAAATGGCGAGAAAAACATTATCGTTATGACGCCAGACGAGAGTCATGAAATTGACGTGCAACCTGTCACTAATGTTGTTGATACTACTTCGGCGGGCGATTCCTTTAACGGTGCTTATTTAGGGGCGAGAATTGCTGGAAAATCTCTGCCAGATGCCACCAGGCTCGCGGCAAGCGTTGCTGGTGAAGTAATTCAGCACCCAGGAGCCATCGTGCCTAAAGAGGCCTTTAAAAGCTTTTAACCGTTTAAAACTAACGATACCTAACTCTCCCCAAACCGCTATCGCTTAACCGCATAGCGGTTTTTTACGTTTCTAAGTACCAATTTTCCATTTCTGTGCAAAGCTTATTTTGTATCTTTGAGGGTATGTATGTCAGAAGCGAATCTAGATAAATTTAAGCAGCTTATGGTAGAAGGCTATAGCGTTGACGGGCCTTCAATGACTATTGGCGCCGCAAAGCTTGCCGACCAGGTATTCGCGGATTTACCCATACACTTATCCCTATCTTCCTTATCTCGCCACGGTCTGATTACCGGCGCAACCGGTACTGGTAAAACCAAAACCATCCAGGTGCTGGCGGAGCAATTAAGCGAGCAGGGCGTAAATGTGCTGCTGATGGATATGAAAGGCGATTTGAGTGGCCTTGGCATGCCTGGCGAGGCAAATGAATCGATAAATAAAAGGCACCAACAAATCGGTTTGGACTTTGCTGCAAAACCCTATCCGGTTTCACTGTTAACCTTATCCAGCGAGCTTGGCATTCAGCTAAAGGCAACGGTAGCCGAGTTCGGTCCTGATTTACTTGCCAGAATATTGACCCTGAGCGATGCGCAAAAAGGCCTGCTGGCGATGCTATTTCAGTATTGTGACGATAAGCAATATCCGGTGGTCGACCTGGATGACCTGAAAAAGCTACTGCAATACATATCCAATGAAGGTAAAGAGGAATTCAGTAGCGAGTACGGACGTTTTTCTAACGCGTCTACTGGCGCCATTTTAAGAAAACTGATTGCGCTAGAGCAACAAGGCGCTGATCGTTGCTTTGCAGAGCGTTCATTTGCTATTGAAGATTTATTGTCTGCAAATTCGAATGCCGGATTAGTTTCCATATTGCGCCTAGCGGATATCCAGTCAAAACCTATGTTGTTCTCTACTTTTATGCTGCAGCTGCTGGGCGAAGCTTATCAATGGTTTCCCGAAGTTGGTGAGGTTGATAAGCCGAAGCTGGTGATTTTCATTGATGAAGCCCATTTGATTTTTTCTGGCCAGTCGCCAGAGTTGGCAAGTCAGTTAGAATCCATGGTGAAGTTAATTCGTTCGAAAGGGGTTGGCTTATTTTTTGTTACCCAGAATGCGACCGATATTTCTCCCGGCGTATTGTCGCAGCTAGGATTGAAAATACAGCATGCGGTTCGTGCCTTTACCGCCAAAGATAGAAAAGCCTTAAAGCAATCAGTAGAAAACCTGCCGGATTCAGAGTTTTATGACGCGACGGATGCGTTAACCAACCTGGGAGTTGGCGAGGCTATCGTTACCGCTTTGGATAAAAAAAGTGTGCCCACACCCTTGGTAACCACATTACTACGTGCTCCCCAAAGCAGAATGGGAGTGCTTACCGATACCGAGGTAAGCACTTTGGTTTCCCAGTCGCCAATTAGCGATAAGTATAATGAGAAACTCAACCGCGAAAGCGCCTATGAAATCCTCAATGAAAAACTTGCGAATGCCGCAGCAACGGCGAAACAACGTGAAGATAATAAACCTGCGACAACCAAAAAATCATCTTCTTCGGCGTCCGCAATTGTGAAGATGTTGACCAGCGCAACCTTTGTTCGCGGTGTCTTTGGATTGTTGAACAAAATGATCAGTAAGTAACAGCAGAATTTCTCTCAACATCTACTAGTCTTAATAGATATTCAAGCAAATTCATGTTTGCTTCATCTGGTTTCTTGCGGTTTTGGAATACCAATAACAATAATCGAAGAGGCCAGTCAAATGCGCTTTTTTATCTGCTTTTTATTCTTACCGTTTAGCTGTTTTGCCAATGTTGATTTGGTGAGAGTCGATAAGTCCGAAAACCTCATGTTCTTACTTTGGCAAGGCGACGTTGTCCGTCAATATCATATTGCTCTTGGTGAAAACCCCAAAGGACATAAACAGCAACAAGGCGACGAGCGTACGCCTGAAGGCAGATATTACTTAGATTACAAAAAAGAAGACTCGTCTTTTTATAGGGCCATGCATATCAGTTACCCCAATGATGAAGACCTGGCAAATGCCAAGGCTCGAGGTGTATCAGCCGGCGGATTTATCATGGTTCATGGCCAAAAAAACGGTATGGAAGATCTCGCCCCGATTACTCAACGATATAACTGGACCGATGGCTGTATTGCCCTGACCAATGAAGAAATGGATGAATTTATGGCTTTGGTCGAAGTCGGAACCCCAATCGAAATAGAATGGTAGTAACTTTTACAAGCCATTAACTAGCTCTTTCCACGATAAATGCCGCTGCACCCCTGTAATAGCAGGAGAATGTAATCGAAGAACTGTCCATTTTTTCTCCTCCTGTGTGAGACATTGACCATTGGTAGTTGCGGTTAAAACGGATAATTTCGTACATTAAAATTAAAAAACTCAATAAAAACAGTTGATTAATGGTTTTTGTGATCTAAGCTCTATGACAAACGCTGATTTCTCGATTGTAACCAAGTGTAACCCTAGTACACTTAATAACAGCTACACGGAGTGGCTAAATTAGAAATCAAATTATGGAATTTCAGTAAGGATGCTGGATGGACACTCAGGTAAGGATTACCCGTTAAGCATGGATGGCTTACTTGCTTAGGAATAGCAATGTTGCCTCTTTGAGGTTATGGATAGCCTATAAGGCGTCAGGACGACCGAAAAGAAAAAATAATGTATGGAAACGATACGAATATATGGATAGTTGATAGGGATATATTCAGGCTGGAGTGCCAACAAGAAAAAGAGCTTGTTAAGAGCTTTGGAAAAGCGATAGTTAACCCTATCGCTTTTTTTTCGCCTGAAATTAGGTAAATGCGAAGCTAAGCAAAGGATAGTCTGGGGTTTTCAGGCGCTTTGCATTAAAATAAGAGCACTTTACATTATTTATCTATCGATATGGCTCGCTCAAAAAAATCTCGCAAAGAAGGCGCGTTAATGAAGGCAATTTTGCCGAAACGCACGCCTAAAGTTGAAAAAGAAAAACGTATCCGTAAAAAAACGGGTAACAAGCCTGGTACCCGCCAGGCGCTAGATGCCAATAAGTCATCCAAGTCTCAATCTTCCGGTGGTAATCGCGATCCGCGTTTGGGTAGCAAGAAGCCAATTGCATTGGGCGTCGAACAAGTTTCTCATCCTAAACCTGAGCCGAAGCCGTCAAAGCAAGAGCCAGCTATCGCTGCAATTCGTGTGGTCGATAACCATCAGGAATTAGAGCAAGAGCTGCTGGCGTTAGAGAATAACGAAACCTTGCAGATGCTGGCGGCACGTGACGAAGCTGGCGAGGCTTTAACTGAAGCTGAACAGCAAGAGTTGCAGCGTGGAATGCATCGTTATCAGGAGTTAGTGGCAGAACTGGGTCTTGAAGAGCAAGACGAAGACTCGGATCAAGACAGCTCACAGGTTAGCGAAGACGTACTTTGGGACAAGCTGGATGATTATGACTTCAGCGATTATCAAGACGAAGAAAAATAGGGTACCAACCACGTGTCTACTTCAATGATTGTGCTGCTGGTTGTGGCAGCCCTGATAATCTTTGCTTTGGCCGCTTATGCGAGCTACTTGTTGTTCAAGCTTCGCGATCAGAACAAACTACAGCAGGCTGCAGCACTTGAGCAGCAACGCAAGCGTGCCGAGAAAGACGAAAAGATAATTTCTAGCATTTTAATCATCTGCAAGGCGATGCAGGAAAAACAATGTGACTTATCAGAAGGTTGCTGGCGCTTGTCGGTACTGCTTGAGTCCATGGAAGAGCCTCTGCAAAAACCAACTGAAAGATTCCCTGCTATATTTAGCTTATACAACAAGATTTCGCATATGCCGATCCTCGAGGAAAGAAAGAAGCTTTCCAAGAAAGAAAAACTGACATTGGATCTTGAGCGTATGGGCTATGAGGAAGAGTTAGAAGCCGATATTTTTGCTGATATTCAACGCCTAATCCCCGATGCTGAGAACCGTCAAACGACATTGCGAGATCTGACACAAAGCAAATAATAAAGGGGCTGGTTTATGTCAGAACTTCTCAAAGTGGAATTCACAAAACGAATTGTCGAATTACAGTCACGGGTGACCTCAATTCACCAGGATTTTGCCGAAGGCCGCAATGCGGATTGGTCGGAACAGGCCGGTGAACGAGAGAATGATGAAGTACTGAACGCCCTGGAAGTTGAAGCGAAAATCGAAATCCAGCAGTTGTCTAATGCCATTACTCGCATTGAGAACGGCTCGTATGGTGTGTGCCAGGATTGTGGCGAAGACATCGCCCGCGAGCGCCTGAAAGTGCAGCCTGCTGCCACTAAATGCATCCATTGCGCGGATTAGCTGTTTTTAGCTGTCGCCTTTGTTTTAGATCAAATATCCCAACATAAATATCAATTAGACTGGCGTTTTTTAACGCCCGGTCTGATTTATGTCTGCTGTATCACCAATTCAACAATCACTCGTTTCTAAATATAACCTGCAAGGTCCTCGTTATACGTCTTATCCGACGGCTCTGGAGTTTACCGATGCATTTGATAGAAACGATTTTCTAGGTGCTATCGAACATAGTGACAGCAAAGACCTCTCTCTGTACATCCATATCCCATTTTGCCACAAGCTTTGTTACTACTGTGGCTGCAACAAAATTGTTACCCGGCAAAAGCAAAAAGCGCAGTTATATTTGAGTTTTTTAAAGCGTGAGATAACCACTCAGGCTAAACTGTTTCCGCGTCACAGCGTATGTCAGGTACATTTGGGTGGCGGTACGCCTACGTTTCTCAATGATGAGCAATTAACAGAATTGACTGCGTATCTAAAAGAGCAATTTCAATTCGCACAAGAAGTGGAAATGGGCATCGAGATTGATCCCAGAGAAATGACAACGGAGCGTATCGAGCATTTACGTCGGATTGGATTTAATCGCCTTAGCATTGGCGTTCAGGACGTAAATGAAACTGTTCAAGAGGCGATAAATCGCCAACAATCGACGGAGCATTTAAAGGCTTTAGTGAGTAAAGCCAAAGAGGTTGGTTTTTCTTCGATTAATCTCGATTTGATTTACGGTTTACCGCATCAAAGTACCCAGACCATGGAACAAACCATTGCTGCGGTATTCGAAATGGACCCAGACCGTATTTCACTATTTAGCTATGCACATTTACCACAGCGATTTGCGGCGCAGCGTAAAATCAAAGACCAGTGGTTGCCTAGCGCTTCAGAAAAAATGCAATTGATGGAGCAGGCAATTACCGCCTTTGTTGGCGCGGGTTATCAGGCCATAGGCATGGACCACTTTGCAAAACCCGATGATGAACTGGCAATTGCACAAAGGGCAGGGCGTTTACATCGAAACTTTCAGGGATATACCACTTATGATTCATGCGATCTGCTGGGGCTAGGTGTTTCATCCATTAGTGCCGTTGGTAATAGCCTGGCGCAAAATCATAAACAACTTACCGATTACTATCAGTCGATTGAGGCCAATGAACATGCTTTGGCGCGCGGTGTGAGCTTATCTACAGAAGATGTACTTCGCTCAGATATTATCCGCCAGCTTATGTGTAATTTCCGTTTAGATAAGAAACGCATTGAAAGCCAATACCGCATCGATTTCGACGCATATTTTGAAGATGACTTGCAAAGCTTAACCCCATTGAAAACCGATGGTCTGTTAATTGAAGACGGCGAACAAATTCAGGTTTCTGATGCTGGCAGGTTGTTTGTCCGTAATATCTGCATGTCTTTTGATCAGTATATTAAGCCGCAGTTAGCGAAAAGCCGTTACTCGAGTATCGTTTAGGAAAGCCTGGTAGTTACCTAAAAGTCCCCTAACGTATATTCCTGGCCTGAGCTTTTAATGATGGCTTGCTGGCGCCCGGAGCTATCATCGGCTTTCACTTCGGCTAATTCCGCCCATTGGTAATAGACATTGCGATGAACTCTGGCCCAAAGGTTGCGACGAATCCTGACTTTCAAGCCCTTATCATCGAGCTCAAGAGGATAACTTTGGGAAATAACGACGGTATCTCCAAGACTGGTTGATACCTGAATGACAGGCGCATTACTATCACCGGTATTTTCCCATTGAGTGATAACCAAGGGTAAGTCCTCGACTTCAATACGGACTTTTTCGACTGGGGTTACCAGGAAATATTCGTCTTCTTCAAACCAAAGTACAGAGGCAAATAGCTTTACCATGGCGGCACGGGAAATTTCACTGCCTTGATACAACCATTTGCCACTGCTTTCTATTTTGATAGGAATATCACCGCAAAATGGTGGATTCCACTTTTCAATGGGAGGCCCATTATTTGTTCGCGTATTGAGTGTTTTCGCCAACTTTTCTAATGACATCTTAGTTCCTGAACGGAGTAGATAGGTCAAAGTATAAAAGAAACTGACCTGATTCCGATGACCAATTGTGCAAGAGGTAAATAAATTCGCGAAAAAGGACAAGTTTTTTGGAACACCGCTTGTATTTGTCAGTGAAGTTAATATACAATCCCGCGCACTGTTTCAGGCGGTAGTCCTTTTGCCTGAAAGCCTCTCAGTGGTGGCTGTAGCTCAGTTGGTAGAGCCCCGGATTGTGATTCCGGTTGTCGTGGGTTCAAGTCCCATCAGCCACCCCATTTTCTTCTCATAGATCCCTGAAATTAAATAAGTTAGCGCAAGAGATCCACGATTCGAAATCACCCGTGATTCCGCAAATACAGATTGGCGCGGGTTCAAGTCCCATCAGCCACCCCATTTTAAAATTTCCCAATTAGTATATTTTTTGAAGTAACGTGTCGATAAGCCACGATGCGAAATCACCCGTGATTCCGCAAATACAGATTGGCGCGGGTTCAAGTCCCATCAGCCACCCCATTTTCAAAATTCAAAGTCAGAATAAACTCTCAAAGAAAGCGCAAGTGATCCACGATGCGAAATCACCCGTGATTCCGCAAATACAGATTGGCGTGGGTGTAAGTCCCATCAGCCACCCCATTTTCAAAATTTAAAGTCAGAATAAATTCTCAAAGAAAGCGCAAGTGATCCACGATGCGAAATCACCCGTGATTCCGCAAATACAGATTGGCGCGGGTTCAAGTCCCATCAGCCACCCCATTTTCAAAATTCAAAGTCAGAATAAATTCTCAAAGAAAGCGCAAGTGATCCACGATGCGACATCACCCGTGATTCCGTTGCACCTAGTTGACTGCAGGGTTAGTCGAAATATGTATCTAACATGATACCAAGGCCGATTTTCTGCTGATTATGATTGTAATCAATCAGGCTCTCGCCATAGCCATTGAAGTATTGCAAATAGCCTCGAAGCCCACTCCAGATTGGGAATGTAAGGCCAATTTCAAAAGCACCTTTATGGGTCTTAAAGTTTTCTCTAAGCATTACTTCCATGCCGGTATCACCCCAAAGGTATTCGAATTCTAGTTGGTAATTGCCCATGTAATCACGGATGTCGGGGTTATCGTCACCCTCAGGATCGGTTGGACTATCTTTTTCGTTTTCAGGAATGCGATACCAAGGTTTGAAGGTGGCTTTAAAGTCGGTTTTTTGAAAAATGACTTCGCCATACATCCGATTCCAGCTGCGGCTAAGTAATTGTGAGCGACCGTTAGATTGATGTTCCAAACCTATGCCAAGGGTCACACTGCCATCCAGTACTTTCCACGGCGTTTTTGCTCGGTAAAAGATTTCCGGCTGATAATTCGTTTCTCGAAATGGCTTAGAAATATTATCCGCATAGATCTGCCACCACGATTGCAGGGTAATGCCAAAGTGCAGGCTGTCCTGCTCGAATAGGAAGCCCTCATTGACAAGGGGGAACTTTAGACTTAGCTGATACTTTGCCTCAATGTCTTCAAAGTTATCAGAAAATTCGGGTACGTTTTCATAGGCTTGTTCATTAAAGTTATCAGTAGCCGTAATTGGCAAAATATAATTCCGCTTATGTGGCTTAAGGATAAAGTAACGAGTGTCATAGCGAGACTGAGCATTTGGTTCCTGTTGTTTCGTATACTTGGGGTCATCGTCAGAAGCAGCAGCCTGTTCACTAGCGGTGAATAAAAGTGTCATGAGGGAAAAAGCAAAGATAGGTAATTGATGACTCATTAAGTTATTCTTTTCAAGCATATAAGGTGTGCTGATTATATCTCAACAGCATCTGAATTGAATATTATAAAATTTGCCTCATCAGTATGTAGAAACAAAAAAGCCAGGGATAACCCTGGCTTTTACTTAAGCGTTGCTGCTTATTTCAGTGATGACATGTACTGTGAAACAGCGTCGATGTCTTCGTCAGTTAACTTAGCAGCGATGTTACGCATCATACCGTTCATGTCGTTACCACGAGTACCGTCACGGAATTTACCAAGTTGGAGTTTCAGATAGTCAGTGTGTTGTTGACCAATAACTGGGAAGCCAGCCAGAGCCATACCTTGACCGTCTACACCGTGACAAGCAACACATGCGGTAATACCGCGGCTTGCATCACCACCTAGATACAGGTCTTTACCACGCTCATTCGCTTGCGCAGCACTTGCTGATACTTTCTGGCTTGCGAAGTATGCAGCTAAGTTTTGCATGTCTTGCTCAGATAAAGGCGCAACCATACCCGCCATTACCGGATCAACTCGGCCTTCTTCGTTGTTGGTATCAACGGCTTTTTTGAAGTCCATTAACTGTTTGAATAAGTACTGTTCGCTTTGGCCCGCTAGCTTCGGATACATTGGAACCATGCTGTTACCATCAGCGCTGTGACAAGCTACACAGGTGGCAGATTTTTCTTTACCTAGCGCAACATCACCAACGTGATTTACTTTAACGGTTTTCTTCGCTTTCGCTGCTTCTTTTACGTCAGCAGGTGCTTTTAAGAATTCACCGATATCAGCAATGTCTTGCTCAGTAAGGTTTGCAGCAACCTGGTTCATCGCAGCATTAACACGACCAGAAGCACCGTCAGTTGCTGCGTGCTCTTTGAAGCTATTAAGTTGCTTAACAATGTACTCAGGGTGCTGATTGGAAAGATTCGGGTTGATCAGTACTTCACTGTCACCATCTTTACCGTGACAGGTGATACAAGCAGTAATACCGCGGCTCGCATCGCCTTTCTCGTATAAGGTTTTACCCATTGCTGCATCAGCGACAATTGCTGGAGCCGCTGGCGCTGCCGGAGCACCACCTGCTGTTGCGGTCTCTGCTTCGCCACCGCTACTGCCCAGACCCTCAAAATATGCACCCAAATCAGCCATGTCCTGATCCGATAGGTTTGCAGCCATTGGCGCCATAACCGGATCTACACGAGAACCGTCTTTAAAAGCTTTTAGCTGCTTAGCGATGTAATCGGCATGCTGACCTGCAAGGTTAGGATACTGATCAGTGGTACCAATACCGTTAGCACCATGACAAGCGGCACATACAGCAGCTTTGTTTTTACCAGCTTCTGCATCACCTTGAGCCAATACATTACCCATCAAACCGCAACCCAGGATTGCTGAGAGAATGATTTTTTTCATAGAGTTTCTGCCTGTTTTTCGAACCGTAATGCTTGCGCAGCATTACAATTCATAACGCGTTTATAAAAAATTTCCGACATTTTACACCAAAAGAAACAGTTCTGTAATGGCTAAAATAAAAATTCTCTTACAGAACCAAGGGTCTTTTAACAATATTTTATGGCCTTTTTCACCAATTCGCTGAAGTATATTCGAACAAATACATAAAAGCTGGCGTGCAAAGGTCAACAGTCCCCTTAAAAAAGGATATAATTTAGCCCAAGTAAATTTCATTTTTGGACTTAATTTTGACAACACCGGTAATCAACCTTCACAAAGCTACATTCACCTTAAGCGCGCCCGACATTCGTCGTTTGCCAGAAGACTCTGGTATTGAGGTGGCGTTTGCAGGTCGTTCCAATGCCGGAAAGTCCAGTGCCCTGAATACTCTTACCAATCAAAAAAGCCTGGCCCGTACCAGTAAAACCCCAGGTCGCACTCAGCTTATTAATGTCTTTGATATTGGTGATAATCGTCGTTTAATCGATTTGCCCGGTTATGGTTTTGCCAAAGTGCCATTGGAAATGAAGAAGAAATGGCAAAAATCCCTGGCAGAATACCTCGAAAAACGCCTGAGTCTGAAAGGATTGGTTGTACTCATGGATATTCGCCACCCATTAAAAGACTTGGACACCGACTTAATCGAGTGGGCTAATGATTGTGGTTTGCCAGTGCTGGCGTTGTTAACCAAAGCCGATAAGCTAAAGTCCGGTAAACGTAGCGCCGAAGTTCTGAAAGTACGTAAAGAATGTGAAAAACTCCACGAAAATATCAAGGTTCAGGCGTTTTCATCCCTTAACCGTCTTGGACTAGATACCGCCAACCAAATCATTTGTGATTGGTTTGCCTACCTTGAAGAGCAACAAGCCGAAGACCCGCAAACTGAGCAAGAGTAACTCGCGAACATTCTCTATACTTAGGTTAACCATATTAGCGTTTTCAATGGGTTAACCATGCAATTGCAATGTTCTGCTTATATCGCCATTTCCGTTGATGGCTTTATTGCTGGCGAGGGTGGTGATTTATCCTGGCTCAATGAAGCCAATGCACTGGTGCCCCAAGGCGAAGATTGT
Organism: Thalassotalea sp. PS06; assembly: GCF_007197775.1. Classification (NCBI taxonomy): domain Bacteria; kingdom Pseudomonadati; phylum Pseudomonadota; class Gammaproteobacteria; order Alteromonadales; family Colwelliaceae; genus Thalassotalea; species Thalassotalea sp. PS06. Next base: position 65,027 of record NZ_CP041638.1, read on the forward strand.
GGCTTTGCGGCCTTTATGGGTAGCATCGATTATCTGGTTATGGGCCGCCATACCTATGAAAAAGTACTCTCGTTCGGCGGCGATTGGGTTTATAGCAAACCCGTTATTGTATTAAGCTCAAGATTCGTATCGATTCCCGATCACCTAAAGGATAAGGTATCCGCCAGTTCTCAACCGATCGCAGAGCTTTGCCTCAAGCTTGCCAACAAAGGCGCCCGACGTATCTATGTCGATGGCGGCTATACCATCCGGCAATTTATCGACGCCGGTTTACTTACCGATATCGAACTCACTCTAATCCCAATCCTGATAGGAAAGGGCATTCCTCTATTTAACGGTTTACAGCAGCGACAAAAGCTCAAGCTGGTGAATTCAAATGTCTATGACTTTGGGTTTGTGCAGCTGAAGTATGAGGTTGATCACGGGAGTTGAAACTCCCGTGATCAAAGTGCACAGTGTACAGAATTCAGAAAAAGCCCTATTGTTTGAGTCATTCCCTGATACTACAGGGAATCCGAGCGGATACTAATGCGCCGTTATCTTATTACTACTATTTAGCGAACAATTTATTCAAAAGCTCTTCCGATTTGGCTAAACCTTTTTCAGTGAAGCAGACCGATTTAGCTTTGCCTTTTGGGTCGTGTATAAGCCCCTTTTCAAAAAGCCTATCTGTGATTTCCCAGTCTAGTTGTTTCCAGGCTCTGAATGTATCGTGTAAGGTCAAATACAATAGTGCGAGAGCTGCATCATCAATTTTATCTTCATCGAGTTCCATGTTACCTCCAGGCTTTGATCGGTTAAAAACTTTCTCACAAGCGAAAATTATAGACATTGCTTATTGATTATATGGCTTACCCGAATAGTCGGCATTCTGGTGAACGATTAAGGAGGAAATTGCTTAATGGTTTTAATATTCAGGAAAGGCCCATTGGTTGAGTCATTCCCTGATACTATAGGGAATCTCAACCGACATTGGTGATGACATTGTTCCTATCGCGATAGCCGTTTGATTAGTCGATAAATTTTACGTCTTGAACTTCACACCATTGGCGTAACGCTTTTTCAGTTTGGTCAGCTTCAAATTTATACCAAAGCTCAATTTTTCCGGAAGATTCCAACAGTGATTTAAACCGAGCGTAAGCCCCTTTTTGGCGAAAGATCGAACGAACGTTTTCATAATGTGAAGGTAAATGTTCCAGAGTAAAGTCGAAGGCAAGATCGTTTCCCTGATTCAATTCACTTTTGTGAGGGATGAACAAATACGTTTCCTCATCAATATCGTCTGGAAGTTCTTCTTCATTGTCGCCAAACTCCGAGTAGAAGTAAGTCTTTCCGGTCGATTTATTGATATACCCCTCATTCGAGTGTGGGGAGCCGAAATTCACCATTTCAAACAGCTCCAGAATATCACTAAACTTTATTTTCATATTACTCTCAATTTTCCATTTTTAAGTAAGTTGTTAGGTATCAAATACACACCAGACTTGGTTTGCGCACCTCATTCTGAAACTTGTTCAAGATGAGAGTAACCTCCATCAGAAATCAGTATTGTTGTGATTTTATTAAAATAAAGCGTATCTCAACTAGATTTGTCGGTTTCAACTATTTCAAGGTTTAAGCTGCGTATCGAAGCGGAACAAAGATTAAAAGCACCCACTACATTGCTTGTTATATTTTTATCCGTAAAAAATTGGGTGCCTATCAATTAAATCAAAGAAGGATGAAATATCGTTGTTTGGCTTAACCTCATCAAATACACGCCACTTTCCATTACGATCGCACCAGTAAAGTGTCCAATTTCTGTTTTTAACCGAGAATTTAAATCGAGCAATATCAAAATCTCTTTTCTCGCCGGGATTATTCAAAACAGATCTTCTTTCTGAAATAAAAGCTAGCTTATCCTCTATGCGAAAAACAATTTCAAGTTGATCTTTTATTTCAGGTCTGGTGCGCTTTAAACAATATTCAGTTAGCTGTTTTTCAGCTTTTTCGACTCAACTTCACTTATTGGCATATATACCTTTGGAAAATTAAACGCTTAGTAAAAAGGCAAAATATCAGTTGGTTATACATTAGCAAGGAACAGGCGACAAACCAAACCAACACCTTCCATGGATCGTAAGGAAATATAAGGGATTTATTGAATGTCGGGATATCATGGATGGTAATATTCCGACGATGTAAAGGGATTTACGGAATGTCGGGATATCATGGATGGTAATATTCCGACGAAGTGCTTTCCATGCACAGTCGAATTTCAGTTCCCGACAAATTCGAGCTGCCTACATCCGTGTAGGCAAAAAAAAACCGATGCCATTGGCATCGGTTATAAGCTTATGGGGAAGCTAGAAAACAAAAGTTATTACAACAAGAATTCCGTTAGGAATGATTGTATTTTAGAGTAGCCACTCTAGTTTGTAAAGTCATTACTCTAATGAAAATTACATTTTTTCGTGATTTTTTGTAATTTTTTGTCTTTAAAACGCATTTGAGCGTTATTTAACCACTTAAAGTCATGTATTTATGTAATTATATTTCACCTTTGATCTAATTTTCCATTTTAATGGGCTTGTTGCCAATTGTCGCCAATTCCCGATTCGGCGATTAATGGAACGTTTAATTCAACCGCATCATTCATGATCTGAACTAGCTTGTCAGTAACCTCATCAACGATATCTTGATGAATTTCAAAGATTAATTCATCGTGTACCTGCATTGTCATCTTAATGCGAGGGTCATTTTGCTCGATAATCCAGGCGTCGACGGCCAGCATCGCCTTCTTAATGATGTCGGCGGCTGTCCCTTGCATAGGCGCATTGATTGCCGCGCGCTCTGCGGCTTTTTTGCGGGCACCATTTCGGGATTTAATTTCTGGTAAAAACAGACGACGACCAAATAAGGTTTCAACATAGCCTTGTTCGTTTGCCAGCTGGCGAGTGTCTTCCATATAAGTAAGCACACCCGGGTAGCGTTCAAAGTACTTGTCCATGTAATCCTGAGCCCGGCCGCGAGGAATTCCTAACTGCTTAGATAAGCCAAACGCAGACATGCCGTAAATGAGTCCGAAGTTAATGGCCTTGGCACTGCGACGGTGATCACTAGTGACTTCTTCAAGTTCGATACCAAAAATTTCCGCAGCGGTCGCCTGGTGAATATCTCGGCCTTGGGCAAAGGCACTTAGTAAACCTGGATCATTGGAAAGGTGTGCCATAATCCGCAATTCAATTTGTGAGTAATCGATTGCCACAACCTTGTGGTTCTCTGGGGCGATAAATGCCTGACGGATTTTCTTACCTTCGTCAGAGCGAATCGGAATATTCTGCAAATTCGGATCCGTTGACGATAAACGACCCGTTGCTGTTACCGCCTGATGATATGAGGTATGTACCCGACCAGAATTGTTGTCGATCATCAAAGGTAATTTGTCGGTATAGGTGGATTTCAGTTTGGCTAATCCGCGATGCTCAAGGATCAGCTTAGGTAATGGGTAATCTAGCGCCAGTTCCTGTAATACTTCTTCGGCAGTCGATGGCGCACCTTTTGGCGTTTTCTTAATAACCGGGATCTGCTGCTCTTCAAATAAAATGGTTTGCAGTTGTTTTGGTGAGCTTAAGTTAAAGCTTTTACCGGCAATGTTATGTGCCGCCACTTCAATTTCATCAAGGCGGGTTGCAATGTATTGGCTCTGCTCGGTTAACAGGTCAGCATCAATAAGCACACCGTGCTGCTCCATTCTCGCCAATACTGGTAACAGTGGAAGCTCGATATCTTTAAATACCGAGCATTGCTTTTCACTTTTCTCGAGTTTTGGCCAAAGCACCTGATGTAATCGTAAGGTGATATCTGCATCTTCAGCGGCGTAGTGGCCAGCCTTGTCGATATCAATTTGATTAAAGGTTAGCTGTTTCGCACCTTTACCGGCGATATCTTCAAAGTGAACGGTTTTATAATCAAGATATTTCTCGGCTAGCGCGTCCATATTATGGCGGGTAGCGACACTGTTTAAACAATAGGATTCCAACATGGTGTCAAAACCGATACCGGTTAATGCTATGTCGTAATTATTCAGGACATTGGCATCGTATTTCAGGTTTTGGCCAATTTTTATTAACGACTTATCTTCTAGCAAAGGTTTTAGTTTGCCTAACACCAGGTCGATATCTAACTGTTCAGGCGCACCTTCATAATCGTGACCGAATGGGATGTATGCCGCTTCACCTGGCTCAGTGGCAAAAGAAAGCCCCACCAGTTTAGCCTGCATATAATTGAGTGATGTGGTTTCAGTATCAAATGCAAAGCTGCCGCTTTCGGTTAGCTTTTTCACCCAGTTATCTAGCTCATCTTCGCTAAAGATAATCTGATAATTGCTCGGGATATCTTCATTTAATGGCGTTAACTCTTCTTCTTCGGCAACGTCTGCACTGGCAGAAGAATCGGTAGCTACTGCGCCGGCGTTTAATTCAGCCAAAAGGCGCTTAAGCTCAAATTGCTCCAGTAAAGAGCGCAGGGTATCCACTTCAGGGTCTGTGGATTTGATATCCGCCAGGTTTTGCTCAAGCTCTACATCTGTCTTGATGGTTGCCAATTCATAAGACAAAGGCAACTGTTCAACCGCTGCGCGAAGATTCTCACCAACCTTGCCTTTTATCTTATCGGCATTGGCGATAACGCCATCTAAAGTTTCATATTCGGTAAGCCATTTTACAGCGGTTTTCGGGCCACATTTTTGTACACCGGGAATGTTATCGACTTTATCGCCCATCAGCGCCAGGTAATCGATGATTTGATCCGGACGAACGCCAAACTTTTCAATAACACCATCCACATCCATAGTGACACTGGTCATAGTATTGATAAGGGTAACGTGTTCCGTTACCAGTTGCGCCATATCTTTATCGCCGGTTGAAATAACCGTTTCTAAACCCTGGGCGCTGGCCTGTTCAGCCAAGGTGCCAATAACATCATCAGCCTCAACGCCTTCAATAACCAACAATGGATAACCCATGGCACGAATAATGTTATGTAATGGTGCAATCTGACAACGCAGGTCGTCAGGCATCGGCGGGCGGTTCGCTTTATATTCCGGATAGAGGTCGTTCCTAAAGGTTTTGCCTTTCGCGTCAAATACCACAATAACCTTACCGTCAGGATAATCCTTTTTAAGACTTTTAAGCATATTCAATACGCCAGTTATGGCTCCCGTTGGGTGGCCATCGGCAGTCGACAAAGCCTGCAAATAAGGTACGTGGTAGGCACGAAACAGATAAGAAGAACCGTCGACAAGGATATAAGGTGATGATTGTGACATGGTATTTTTTGCGATATGGAAAGAATGCCTATAAGGATGCCATATAATTGGGTTTTTGCGGTAAAACTTTTCGATAAATCAACGTGGTTTGCACTAATTATGGGCAAGGAAGGTTGTGGATAAGTCTGTTGAACAATTAGTTCACCCACCAGTTCAAAAATACAATGAATTAGTGTGGTGCTTCTGAATGTATTGATATTACGGGGCGGCGAAAGAAGTGTGAAACCGTTTCTATTTATTATTATTGGTCAAATAGATGTGGATAAAAATTCTGGTTCGCTCGCTTTTTAAGCATCGTTAGATACGGCAGGATGCTGCTTTTTCGTACAACAGGGAAAGATAGTATCAGAAAGATTTTCAAAAAAAAATGCCTTTTTTACATTTTTTTAAAGAAATTTTGACAGTGCATTTTAACTCGTTCCAGACCCCCCTAGATTCCTGGTTTAACGAACAACATCTTGTTTGAAAAAAGATTTCTTAAAAAGAAAAAATTAGCCGGATTCTGGATTTGCTGAATATTGACAGCAAACCCATTCAGATTGTCTTGTTTATCGCATGGTCACGAATTCTTCGGCAGCGGTAGGGTGGATCGCTACGGTATTATCAAAATCCGCTTTGGTGGCACCCATTTTCACCGCAACGGCAAACCCTTGCAGCATTTCATCACTGCCTAAGCCAATACAGTGCATACCAACAATTTTTTCATTGCTGCCCTGGCAAACCAGTTTCATTCGACAAGGCTGGCGATGACGAGTAACCGCAGTATACATAGAAGTAAACTGCGAGGTATAAACCTTGATGTCATCTTCCCCGAACTGTTCCTTGGCTTCGTTTTCCGTAAGACCAATCGTACCTATGGTTGGGTGGCTGAATACTACGGTCGGGATCAGGTTGTAATCGAGGTGTTCATTCTCTTTGTTGTTAAACAAACGTTCAGATAACCTGCGACCAGCGGCAACCGCGACCGGTGTTAGTTGTGCCCGGCCCGTATTGTCACCAACTGCATAGATATTTGCGGTATCCGTATTCTGAAATTTATCCGTTGGAATAAAGCCTTTTTCGTTTACTTTAATGCCGGCGTTTTCAATATTAATGGTATCGGTGGCAGGTTCTCGACCAATCGCCCAGATAACACAGTCGACGGTGAAGGTTTTGCCATTTTCCAGTGTCACCGTGAGTGAACCATCGGCATTTTTCTCAACGGATTTTGGTACCGCACCGGTTTCCAGTTTTGGACCTTCTTGCTCCATGATTTCAACCAGCGTATCACTGACTAAATCGTCAAAATCGCGCAAAGGTTTGTGCTTGCGCACCAAAAGATGTGTCTCGCTACCGAGAGCATTCAGTACACCGGCTATCTCAACGGCAATATAGCCAGCGCCAACAACGGCAACTCGATTAGGTTGTTCTTCAAGAGCAAAAAATCCATCGGAAGTAATACCGTATTCCGCGCCGGGAATATCTGGAATAGAAGGGCGACCACCGGTTGCGATTAATATGTGATCGGCAGTGTAGTGCTCACCATTTACTTCGATGGTATTTTTATCGACAAAGCGACCATAACCATTAATCACTTCGACATGGTTTCTGCCAAGCACGGTTTCATAAGAGGTATGAATTCGGGAAATATACGCTTCGCGGCTTTCAACCAGCCTGCTCCAGTTTAAAGGCCCTGCGGTCAGGTCGAAGCCATAGTCTTCACTTAAATGCACGGCATCGGCAATTTGCCCGGCATACCACATTACTTTCTTTGGTACGCAGCCGACATTTACACAGGTGCCTCCCAAGGCTTTGGCTTCAATTAAGGCACATTTTTTACCATACATAGCGGCCCGGTTAACTGCAGCGATACCGCCACTCCCTGCACCTAAGGCGATATAGTCGAAATGCTTACTCATTGAAATACTCCTGATTCTTGGAAGACGTTGTAATAGTAGTTGATCATTGTGTCTAACCAGCTGGTTTTCAAGCGAAAGACAAGCTTAATTGACCGCGGCAAAGGGAAATAAATTTTCTTAGTTTTCCTGCTAATCAGAAAACCCTGCTCAGATAAGACAATAAATCGGCCATGTACTCTTGAATATCTGTCGCCCTGCACTTATTAATTAGCTAAGTAAATAAAATCTAAACGAGCGATTATGACTACGGCAAATTCCCAATATTCATCAGCAAATCCACTCTTGGCAAACAATAACTTGCCAGCTTTTTCACAAATTAAACCGGAACATATTCAACCTGCAGTTGAGAAGGCCATTGCCGATTCTAAGAAAGCCATCGATGCCGTAGTTGCATCTGGCGCGCCGTTTACCTGGCAATCTTTAGTGGCGGATATCGAAGCGGTCGATGATGTGCTCGAGAAAATCTGGTCCGGTGTTTCTCATCTTAACTCTGTCGCCAGTACCGACGAAATCCGTGAAGCCCATGATGCTTGCTTACCTATGTTGTCAGAATATGGCACTTGGGTTGGACAACATTTAGGTCTTTACCAGGCCTATGAAGCGTTTTCTCAAAGTGAAGAATTTGCGGCACTTAACGCCGCTCAGAAAAAAGTGGTTACTAACGCGTTGCGTGATTTTAAATTATCCGGAATCGGCTTACCGGCTGAGCAGCAAAAGCGTTATGGTGAAATTCAGACTCGCTTATCCGAATTATCTTCGCAATTTAGCAACAACCTATTAGATGCAACCCAGGCGTTTAGCGTCAATGTGACCGACGAAGATGAGCTGTCAGGTTTGCCGGAGAATGCCAAAGCAGGCGCTGCGCAGTTAGCCGAGGCGCAGGAAAAATCCGGCTGGGTATTTACTTTAGATATTCCAAGCTACCTGCCGGTGATGATGTATGCCGACAACGAAGCGCTACGCGAAAAGCTGTATCGCGCCTATGTGACCCGAGCGTCTGAGCTTGGTCCAAATGGCGGCGAGTTCGATAACTCAGCAATTATGGCTGAAACCTTAAATCTGCGTCATGAAGTCGCCGGTTTACTGGGTTTTGATAACTATGCAGAGAAATCACTGGCGACCAAAATGGCAGAATCAAATCAGCAGGTTTTGGCATTCTTAGAAGACTTGGCAACCAAGTCGAAAACCCAGGGTGGTGATGACCTTGAGCAATTAAAAGAGTTCGCCGAAAAACAATATGGCAAAGCCCAGCTACAACCTTGGGATTTAGCTTATTATTCGGAAAAGCTGAAACAGCAAAAGTATTCGATTTCCGATGAAGATCTGCGTCCATATTTCCCGGAAGATAAAGTCGTTAGCGGCTTATTTGAAGTAGTGAATCGCCTATATGGTTTAACGATTACTCAACGTGATGACGTCGATGTCTGGCATAAAGATGTAAGCTTCTTCGATGTTTTCGATAAAGACGGCGGGCTGCGCGGTAGTTTTTATTTAGATTTATACGCCCGTGAGAAAAAACGTGGCGGTGCCTGGATGGCCGATTGTGTTGGTCGTCGTGAATTAAATGACGGTTCGGTGCAGCTACCAGTAGCGTTTTTAACCTGTAACTTTACCAAACCGGTTGGCGATAAGCCTGCGTTGTTTACCCATGATGAAGTGGTAACCCTGTTCCATGAATTCGGTCACGGTTTGCACCATATGCTAACTCAAATTAATGCCGCGGGCGTTGCTGGTATTAATGGCGTGCCATGGGATGCGGTTGAGCTGCCGAGTCAGTTCCTGGAAAACTGGTGTTGGGAGCCGGAAGCATTGGCATTCTTATCGTCGCATCACGAAACTGGCGAAGCATTACCACAGGAAATGCTTGATAAAATGCTAGCCGCGAAGAACTTCCAGTCAGCTATGCAAATGCTGCGTCAGTTAGAATTCAGCTTATTTGATTTCAAAATTCATGCGGAATATGACCCGGCAAAAGGTGATGAAATTCAGCATGTGCTTAATCGAGTGCGCGAACAGTATGCTGTCGTTGAAGCACCAGAATTCAACCGTTTCCAACATAGTTTTGGTCACATCTTTGCTGGCGGTTATGCCGCCGGTTATTACTCTTACAAATGGGCGGAAGTGTTATCCAGTGATGCCTATTCTCGCTTCGAAGAAGACGGTGTCTTTAATCGCGAAACCGGTCTGGAATTCCTAACCTGTATTCTTGAAAAAGGTGGTAGTGCCGAGCCAATGGAATTGTTCAAAGCATTCCGTGGCCGTGAACCTCAGGTAGACGCTTTACTTCGCCATTCGGGGATCGGCGCTTAATTCGGCGCTCTTGGTATTACCATGGAAAAAGTAAGTAGTATTTATCAGCGGGCTGCGGATCGTAAGGGAGGAGAGGGAAATTTGCGCCTTCTTCTGACGCCTTATCATACCGAAGCGACCAACAATGATGAGCTGGCGCAAGTTGGCGACGACAGATTTCTCGCGCACTTCACTAAAAAAGTCTTCCAGTCTGGTTTTGTCTGGCGTGTGGTCGAACAAAAGTGGCCAGACTTTGAAGAACACTTTTTCAATTTCGATATTTTTAAAATCATGATGATGAGTGAGGAAATGCTTGAGAATAAAGCTCAGGATCCGAAAATCATCCGTAATTTTAAAAAGGTGCAGACCATCAAGGCTAATGCCCAGATGATTTACGATGTGCAGGTGGAGGATAATGGCTATGCAAGCTTTGCGGAGTTCGTTGCTGCCTGGCCAGAAGAGGATATCATTGGTTTGTGGGCTTACCTGAAAAAACATGGCCAGCGATTGGGCGGTAATACCGGCCCATATGCGTTGCGCGCTCTGGGTAAAGACACCTTCTTGTTAAGCCGCGACGTTGAAAGCTATTTTCGCGAGCACAAGCTTATCGACGGCGGCCTGACAACCAAATCCAGTCTTAATACTATTCAACGCTGCTTCAATGAGTGGCAGCAAGAATCTGGTCTTAGCATGCAGACCCTAAGCCGACTCATTTCTTACAGTTGCGGTGATAATTCCGTCCAGGTTTAACTCCGGATCAAAAATATTTCAGCCATAAATAACCCTTTAAACCATTGTGTTTATTGGGTTTTGGCTGTTTATTATATTTGTATCTGTCATTTTTTGATTTCATTACTCAAGCTAAATTATCGATAGCGATATCGATAACGGTGATCTGTACAGATCAATTAATCAAATCAAATCAAGTCATAAGGAAATGATAATGGAAGAGTTAAATTTATTAGACGCAGAACAGGTTAGTGGTGGTAACCCCGTTCTAATTGGTGTTGGGATAGGTGTTGGTGCCAATTATGTATACGATACCCTGGGCGGTAAAGAAGGCATCGATTCAGCTGCGGAGGCCGTAGTGGAGTACTTCAAAGAGGCTTGGGAATATGATCCTGTCGTTTCGATGTTTTAAATAAAGGAGTGGGGAGGCTTTGCCTCCCCAAAATAGTATGAAAATAGTGTCATTATTATTAGTTGTGCTCAGTTATATCGGATTATCCATTATTGAAACGTCGCGAGTTGAAGACTCAAACGTTGCTGATGTTGTATCAGGGAGCGGTCCAAACTTTATGGCAATCGTAATATTTGCTGCTTTACTGTTTTTCTTTTCTCGCTATCACACTAAATTTATCAAATTAATAACCGGCTACTTTTTAGGGGTAGTTTGCTACGAGTTTATCCAATTGAATATGAGTGGCAGGGTATTCGATTGGTTTGATATTTTGTTTAGTTTTATCGGCCTGGGTTTCGTATTACTTTTAGCCATTGTTTTTAATCATTTTAATTGGATGAAATTAAACGCAGCTAAAGCGAAAAACATCTCTTAGATATTATTGTTTAGTGGAAGCGCTGACATAACTTATAATGCGTGCAGTGAATAGAATTTTGGGATCCGTAAGTGTCGGTAAATGCAATCACAAACTGCTTAGTATTCGCGGATAGCTTTAACAATATTATGCAAGCGGAGCAGGTTAGCGAAACCTGGGGAATCCCATATGGTGGCGAGCTACGGGATATTCGCAAAGTAAAAGCACCTTTCTATCTGTTAGCTACGGATAATCAACTGGAGCTACACAAAACCGATGAACCGAAGTTAGACGGTATTGTCGTCGATTTTGTCAGCGGTGCTGTGGGCCATCGACGAAAATTTGGTGGTGGTCGCGGCCAGGATATCGCAAAGGCGATTGGCTTGAAGCATGGCTTTTCTCCAAAGGTATTAGACGCTACGGCGGGTCTGGGCAGAGATGCTTTTCTATTGGCTAGCCTAGGTTGCGACATGGTGATGATTGAACGCCAGACACCGGTAGCAGCTTTACTTAATGATGGCTTGCAACGGGCCAAACACGATGACGAAATTGGCGAGATGGTCGCCAACCATATGCAATTGATTCATGCGTCCTCATTAGATGCGATGAATGTTGAAAAACTGCCTCAAGCCTTGCAGGGTATCGATGTCGTCTATTTAGATCCCATGTACCCACATCGGGAAAAATCAGCGCAAGTTAAAAAAGAAATGCGGGTATTCCAGTCCCTGGTAGGTGAAGATCCTGATGCCGATGAATTGTTGAATAAAGCGTTGGCGATTGCCGAATATCGGGTTGTAGTTAAGCGTCCAAACTATGCAGAACCTCTGGCAGCAAAGAAGCCATCAACCAGTATTAAGATGAAGAAAAATCGTTTTGATGTTTATGTAAATAAGGGCATTCCCAAGGCCTAGAACTGCCACCCGGGCATTCGTAATTAACAGTTTAAGTTCCATCCCATTTGTATATTAGACATTGCTGCCAGGAAACCGGGTCTGCTCCATAATTGAGTGGGTCACGTCGGTGATCACTGGCAAAGGGTGATGTGGATTCTTCTGGAACTGTTTCGGCGTGATTCCCGACAATTGTTTAAAAGTGCGGATAAAGTGGGTGCTGTGCTGGTATCCAAGCTGGCGGGCAATATCCTGAACAGAATCGCCTTTCATTAGCAATTTTACCGCTAATTCCTGACGGATTTGCTGAACTAATAAAGTTAAGGTTAAGCCTCTGCTTTTCAATGAACGTTGCAGGTTTCTTGGGCTGGTATGGCCCATGAGCGCTACGCTGTCCAGGCTTGGCATTTGCTGCCCGAAATAAGGTAAGAGAATGTCGATTAAGTTTGCCAAATCTGGATAGGATTTACGGCAAACTGGCGCATTAAGAGCTTGCATATCAGAGTCGGCGGTACTTTCTTTTGCCGCTTTAGTAACGATTTCACCCTGATCCACAAGCCCAGAGATAGCTGTTGAATTCGATTCTGTTGCCGGTTTAGTCGTTATCATCGAAGGATGGCGCAAACAAGAAAGATAATGGCTGGAAAACTCAATTGCCGTATGCGGATTGTCGAAGGTAATTAAATCTCGGTTTAAGTTGAATCGGCGCATATCGGACAGAGTTTCAGCCGCTTCAAGTAAATCGTCAAATTGTTGCTGCCAGTCTTCGGGCTTTGGACTTCTCAAGCGAATTTGCGTAGGTACAAAATTCGCGGGAACGAAGTGATGAATGATATCTAACAACACCATCACCAGATAACTCTCTACCTGATAATAGCCCGGGTAATATTTTACTACGCCACCGATATGACAAAACTCTACTCGGTGGTTACGTGTTAACATGAAAAAGTCGGCGTGGGAGGCGCCGGTGTAGGTTAACCTGGGAATAAGTTTCAGACATTGTTTCAGGGATTTCTCTTTTACCGCGAGTTCTGCCAGCCCTCGCAAGCCTTTATAGCCGCTCTTCAACCCTGACTTCCAGCCAATATTAGTAATGCCCTCGGCCTGAGCTACCTGCTCTACAAACTGATAAACCAGGTGGGTAGAAATTTTGATGTCGCCTTTATAAAGCAGACTGTCTGGAAGCTCGCACTCATGTAAGTAATGACTTACATCTATGCCAGCTAAGTACATGTATCGTGTGAAGGCCCATAACTGCTCTGCGTTGGTGGTCGCAAATTTAAGCACTTGGCACCTTGTTAAGTGAATGAATTAGATAATAAAATTTTGGCATAAGCTGGTCGCTTTTCAAATTTTATCTAAATATTTTGGCAAATTTTACTAGTCTTATAGCAATCGCATTAAATTATTGCCCTGAGTTGTGCACAAACTTAGTGTGATTAGTATCAAAGTTGACCCGTTCTTTATCGATTTCTAACTCAGTCGCTTTTACGGTGTATTTGACGAATGGCGAGTAAAAAACTTTACAGATTTTTAAGACGATCCGAGTGTTTTTTCCGTAGATGGTGGCGCGCCTCAAGGCTCTGCTTTTGTCTGTTGCTTATGACGTTGGCGCCTACGTTTGCTCAAGATGATACAGAGCAACAAGCGCAAGAGCCTATCGCAGAGCGCGCAATTCTTATCGAAAACGTCAATATCTTTGATGGTAAAAAGGATGCCATTAAAGCCAATCATCATGTCCTGGTTATAAACCAACAAATCAAAAAAATATCCGACAAAAGCATTAACTATCAAGGCCAGCTAATACGAATCAATGGTAAAGGTTATACCTTAATGCCGGGGCTCATTGAATCCCACGGCCATCTAGCCATTGTCGATAATCTGAGTAATCTCAAACATCATTTTGACTGGGTGGAAATTGGCGTCCGTCAGGCGGCAATGGCGAAATCCTGGCTATTGGATGGCTTTACCACGGTAAGAGACGTTGGCGGCCCGACAATGGGATTAAAACGCAGCATTGATGCTGGTGTGGTTCCTGGCCCTAGAATTTATCCGTCTGGTGCGATCATTTCCCAGACATCGGGTCACGGCGATATCCGTGAACGCACCGATCGCCATCCTTATTTGGAAAGTGAATCTGATGAGCATATGCAGCGCCTCGGCTACTACTATATCGCCGACGGTGTGCCTCAGGTATTAGCCGCTACGCGCAATAATCTTAGAAATGGCGCAACACAAATTAAAATCATGGCCGGTGGCGGTAACGGTAGCGAATTTGATCCCATTGATAGCCTGCAGTTTCGCCCTCAGGAAATGAAAGCCATTGTTGATGCGGCAAAAGACTGGGATACCTATGTTGCCGCACATGTTTTTTACCCAAAGCAAATTAATCGCTTTATTGATGCGGGCGGAATGAGCCTTGAGCACGCTCCCGCAATTAACGAAGCAACAATGAAAAAAGTGGTGAATAAAGGTGTATTTATCGCCATGCAGATGAATGGATTGTCCAAGGAATTACGTGATAGCCCATTCAATCCTCCCTATGCCAAAGCCGGCATTATTGAAATTCAGAAAGATTCCAAAGACTTTATAAAACTGGTGAAACAATACAAACCGAAAATGGTTTTTGCTACCGATGCACTGGGCGATGTCGAAACCCAAACCAAACAGCGTCGCTTTGAACTTTATGAACGGGCGCGAATTTTCGGTAACTTTGAAACCCTGAAAAGCGCCACGTCTGTGGCAGGAGAGCTCATGCTGCTCACTAATCGTCGCAATCCATACAAGCTAGGGAAGTTGGGGGTGATAGAGCAGGGCGCTTATGCAGATTTGCTTCTCGTTGCCGGAAACCCGCTAGCCGATATTTCCCTGCTCGGAGCCAATAAACAGTGGATTGACGCCGAATCGCCGCAACCCATCGACACCATTAAAGTCATTATTAAGGACGGTCGAATCATTAAAAATATTTTGAGGTACGAAGATGAAAACAATTAACTTCAGTGCTGCCCTGAAAGCATCTTCATACCTTATGGCTTTGTTATTTATGAGCAATGCCCAAGTAGCTAATGCCAAAAACCAAGTAGGGTTTGGTAGCCCTGAAGCGGTTGAGAATCGCATTGAAGAAGATAAGAAAAATCGAGTTCTTCCGCTAAAAGAACGGTTGGCCGCGGATGGTGTGAATCTGGCTCTGGATTATTCTTTACTCACTTTGGGGACCAGCGACAATCTACCTGGCACTGATGATAGCGCAGCTGGCGGTATGTTGCGTTTTTACGGCAGCTGGGACTTAACTGGCAAAGACAGCGGCAGCACCGGCAGCTTTGTCTGGAAAGTTGAACACCGACACAGTTACAGCGATTTAGAACCCAGGTTTGTTGAATTCAATGTCGGTGGCCTTGGTTTGCAGGCACCACCTTTTTCCGATCAAAAAGGCCGGGTAACCAACCTTTACTGGAAACAAAAACTCAATGATGGCAGGGCAACCATAGTGGCGGGCTTTTTAGACGCAACCGATTATCTTGATGTGTATGCGGTGGCCAGTCCCTGGACAGGTTTTGTGAACTTTGCGTTTAGCACCGGTAATAACACCATTGCCTTGCCAGGCGATGCGACGCTTGGTGTTGCTGGCGCGACCATGCTGGGCGAGAATTTCTTTGTCATCGCCGGTATTACCGATATGGAATCGGATCCGACAAGCCCGTTTTCAGATTTGCTCGATGAGAGCAACTTATTCAAAAGCATTGAGTTTGGCTGGACCTCATCTCAGGAACAGATTTTTCTCGATAATGTGCACGTAACTTTTTGGGATGCTGACGAAAGTATCTTTATGAATCAGGCGGAAGATTCCGGGGTAAATATCTCTGCATCAAAAATGTTTGGCGCCTGGTTACCCTTTGTTCGCGCGAGCTGGGCGGAAAACGGCAGCTTGCTAGGAATTGATAAATCAATAAGTACCGGCTTTGCCTATTATGGCCTGGGCGGTGAGGGTAATACGCTTGGCGCCGCAGTCAACTGGGCCGATACCGCCACAGAAGATCAGTACACCCTCGAAGTGTTTTATTTGCTCAAACTTTTTGGTTCGGTAGAGTTATCTCCGGACATTCAATTTATAAAAAATCCGGCCAATAATCCCAATGAAGATTTAGCGATGATATATGGCTTAAGAGCCCGGGTGTTTTGGTAAGCCTCAGGTCGGAGAATGAGCAGAGCACAGCAAAGATTAATGATTAACCTGGCATCAGCAAGTTCTCGTTAATGGCAATAAAGCGGTCGCAGGCACGTAACAACGAATTTGCGGTAAGCATTTCTACACCAATAACTTCCACCTGACACTGGTATTTGCTTTGCAGTTTTTGCACCAGCAAATCGAAGTCACCGTCGCCACTGAGAAGTACAATGGTGTCGCAATCTTCAGCATAATCTAATGCATCAAGGGTAATACCAACATCCCAGTCGCCTTTCGCCGAACCATCGCGGCGCTGAATATAAGGCTTTAGTTTTACGTCAAAACCTATGGCCTGCAATATACGCTGAAATTGCTGCTGTTTTTCATCGCCGGCATCAATGGCGTAGGCGCTGGCGTGGACGATTTCACCTTTTTCAGAGATAAAGGCCCAAAGCGCATTGTAATTAAAGTTACGTTTAAATGCCTGTTGGCAGGTGTAATAGATATTCTGCACGTCCACCAACACCGCAATGCGTTTTTCGGGTGTCATTTGTTTCATTGATTGTCCTCTGCCTGGATTTCGCTGGTGATCTTTATGCTAGCGTTTTATTTAGATTCTAACACAGCCCTAGTATGTCATTGCTAAGTCATTGCCAACAACCTGAATAAGAACGAGATAACCTGAATGGCTGGATTATCACTGCCATTGATGGCTAAATTGATTCGCCTCTGCCCGCTAGATTTTCTATACTCCTATACCAATCACACTAAGTTTGTGCACTACTTAGAGTTAGGGCCGAGGTTCAGTTACAACATAGATTTTATTGATATAGTCATTCTATATTAATGAAATATAGGGCAGTAAATGGGCCTCTCACTAACTCCCTTCGGGTGAGTTTTAAAGGCGTTTGTGCTGCATTACTGATTTTGGCTAATTTTGAAAATGGAATAACCATTCTCTGCAATCAAAGCCTTGTCTAAAAGCCTTTAAATTCTCACTGAGTGAGCAATAATTTAACGTGATTGGTATTAACTGTTTTACATTTTCTTAACAATTTTTGCGCACCAATAAACGTATGAGGTCTCTATGATCAAGGTTAATGACAAGATCCCTGCAGGAGAACTGCAACAGCTTACCAGCGATGGCATGAATAACCTTTCAACCGATTATCTATTCGCCGATAAAAAAGTAGTTTTGTTTGCCGTGCCAGGAGCATTCACACCAACCTGTTCTGAAGCACACCTACCCGGCTATGTAGTTAAATATGATGACTTTAAAGCCAAAGGCGTCGATACTATTATCTGCGTTTCCGTCAACGATGCGTTTGTGATGAGTGCCTGGGGCAAAAGCCAGAACGCCGAAAACATCCTGATGTTGGGCGATGGTGATGCTACCTTCACCAAATCATTAGGCCTTGAAATGGATACCGCGAGTTTTGGTGGTATCCGCTCGCAGCGCTACGCGATGGTTGTCGACCATGGTGTTGTCACCCATTTAAATGTTGAAGCCGCGGGTAAGTTTGAGGTCAGTGACGCTGAAACTATTTTGGCGCTGTTATAAAGTTAAACAATTCCGTTTTATAAACCAATGCGTTAAGATCGCCGTATCTCAATGATAGGGCGATTTTTTTATGGCCCTGTAGTCACATCAGTAAAAGAGCAGAGAGTCTTATGTTAAAAACGCAAATGGTTGAGCAGTTAAATGCTCAGATTAATCTAGAATTTTACTCCTCTAACTTATACCTGCAGATGAGTGCTTGGTGTGAAGATAAAGGTTTCGAAGGTGCCGCCGCATTCATGCGTAAACATGCCATTGAAGAAATGCAGCACATGAATCGTCTGTTCAACTATGTGAGCGAAACTGGTGCTCTACCAATCTTAGGCACAATCGATGCGCCACCACATGAGTTTGAATCCCTGGTAGAAGTATTTCAGGCGACATTTGAGCACGAGTGTTTAGTCACCCAAAAAATCAACGAGTTGGCGCATTTTGCGTTTACCAATCAGGATTACTCAACGTTTAACTTCCTGCAGTGGTATGTTGCTGAGCAGCATGAAGAAGAAACCCTGTTCAAATCCATCATCGATAAAATCCAATTGGTTGGTGATGATGGTCACGCATTATTCTTCGTTGACAAAGATTTAGCTGAGCTGGCTAAAAACGGCCCAACATCGGTAACGCCAACAGCAGACGCTTAATCGGTAATAATTAAGCTAAGCTTTACACAGTTTGGTTTTATATGAAGCCCTTAACAAGGGCTTTTTTATGCATGGATGTATTTAGTCGAGATATTGCCATCCATGATATCTCGACATGCCATAAGTCCATTTATTTATCCTGAGCGAGCCACGGATGGTGTTAGCCAGGGATTATAAGTAAATTTTAGAGGTTGTTTTGACCATAAAAAAGGTTGATGTATTGGTGATTGGTGCCGGCGCTGCAGGGTTAATGTGTGCGCTAAATGCGGGTTATCGAGGTCGTAGTGTTACCGTTGTTGATATGGGTAAAAAGCCCGGCCGCAAGATTATCATCTCCGGCGGAGGGCGCTGTAATTTCACCAATCAGAATGCCAATCCGGACAACTTTCTTTGTCATAACCCGCACTTCGTAAAATCGGCGCTGAGTCGCTATACCCAATACGATTTTATCGATATGGTCGAGCGTCATGGTATTGATTACCACCATAAAACCCTTGGGCAATTGTTCTGCGATAATTCCGCCCACGATATCGTCGAAATGCTGACCACCGAATGTGATTGGGCCGGTGTAACCATAAAGATGCAATCGGAAGTACTGAAGGTGGAAGCTCTGGAAGAGGGCGGATATCAGGTAACAACGTCAGGCGATGACTATCAGTGCGAATCTTTGGTGGTTGCTGCCGGCGGGTTGACCATGCCAAAACTTGGCGCCAGCCCTATCGGTTATAAAATTGCCGAACAGTTTGGCTTAAACGTATTGCCAACCTGTGCCGCTCTGGTTCCATTTACCCTGCATGATCAGGATAAAGCCCGTTTCGATGGTTTATCCGGTATTAGTGTCGATTGCGAAGTTACCAGCGAATCCGGGCAAATGTTCCGCGAGAATATTCTGTTTACCCATCGCGGCTTATCGGGTCCGGCGATATTACAGATCTCCTCTTATTGGCAGGCCGGGCAATGGGTGAGTATTAATCTATTGCCGGACATGTCGTTGCAGGAAACCTTGCAATCCATTCGTGAAAAACATCCCCAACGTAGCCTGAAAAATGCACTAACGCAGCTGCTTCCTAAGCGCCTGATTGAAAAGCTTGATGCTGCTGGCGAGATCCCGGCAAAGAACCTCAACCAGCTAAATCATCAGGAATATCAGGACCTGCACATCCATTTTCATCAATGGCGAATCAAACCCAATGGCACGGAAGGCTATCGCACCGCCGAGGTAACATTAGGTGGCGTAGATAGTGATGAACTTTCATCAAAAACCCTGGAAGCGAAAAAAGCCCCCGGACTTTATTTTATCGGTGAGGTTACCGAAGTCACTGGCTGGCTCGGGGGGTACAATTTCCAGTGGTCATGGAGCTCAGGCTGGGCTGCGGGGCAGGTGGTATAGAGCTGTGTATTGACAATTTAGGAGTGACCATTTTGTTTTGCTCGCTTCTTATCTCTGATCCAGAAAACTGAACCTTTGGTCTTCTTCATTTCGAACAGATCTATGGCGGCGAAAAGGTCACTGAGTTTTTTATAGCCATAATTGCGCTGATCAAAGGAGGCATGATTAGCGATATGAGTTCCGATTGGCCCAAGCATTGCCCATCCTTCATCGTTTTCAACAGCCTCAATCGCTTGACGAAGTAAATTCATCAACTTTGTATCACTTTTAATGCTTTGCGCAGGTTTTGTGATAACTTTTTCGGTATTTTCAGGCTCATCTAAGAACAAAAACATCTTCCCAAGGTTTTATATTTGAGCTTTTCCAGTTGCCATATGCTTTACGAATATTGACAACACCATAAGAGGCCAACTCGGATAGGATAACCTCTATTTTGGCGGCTGGGGCATTATCAGCATCAATTAATAAAGCGATTTTTTGTTTATCTTTCATTTCAAACAATCCTTGTTTTCAAGACATAGAATGATTGAAATACTCTATCCGAATATTTTAAATAATAAAACTGAAGATCTAGTTAGCCAGTAGATCTAAAATTAGTTGTTTGAATGTATCAACCTCGTGGGCCCCAGAAAGGGCTTTCTCATTATTAAAAATAAACAGCGGCACGCCATGAACACCTTGCCGATGCCATTGTTGTTCCATGGCTTTGATCTCCGCTTCGAAACGGTTCGTTTCGAGAACGGATTTCGCATCTTGTACGTCCAGGCCAACGGCTTTAACGACCTCAAGCAGTGCACCCTGAGAAAAGTCACCACGGTTGGAAAAGAAATGCTCGAATAAAGCCTCCGAGAGCGCATTCTGTAATCCGGAATCCTTCGCCCAGTGCAATAACTGATGGCAGTTAAGCGTGTTAAGCATTTTCATATCATCGAAATAGTCGAAGTTGAAACCTATTTCCTTACCGTGTTCCATTAACATAGCTCTGGCTTTGACACTGTCCTCAATCGAGGTGCCATATTTTTGTGCTAAATGCTCGCGCAGGTTTTCACCTGTCTCTGGCATATCCGGATTTAATTCGAACGGGTGCCAGGTAACGGATACGTCTACCGCAGGCTGAAGTTCGGCAATTGCACGTTTCAACCTACCGTAGCCAATCACGCACCAGGGACATACCACATCGGAAATGATATCGATTTGAAGTGTCGCCATATTATTTGTGCATACCTCGAATCGGGTAGTTGTTGTCTGGATTACGGATCCAGGCCAGACCATTCACCAGTGCCTGAAGCTCAGGGCGCACGAACGGATTGTTGGAAATATCGATTACCTGAATCGTACCTTCTTCATTGACAACATATAGTGCAGGCTCTGCAAATGGGTGATCGGTTTCCTGCTCGGAGCGGGGATCAGAGATGTAGGTACCGAGGGTTTTCATCTGCTCGATAGTCAGACCGAAGCCAAGTGGAAAATCGACTTCCAAACGCGACATATGCTCTTGAAGTTGCGCTTCGCTGTCACCCGAAACGGCAATTACATCAACACCGGTTTTCGCCAAATCCTCTTTAAAGGTCTGTAGCTGGTTAAGATATTTGGTACACAGTGGACAGTGTCTGCCGCGATAAACCACGACGAGTTGCCAGTCGTGACCGTTTTCAGGTTTGCCAAGGGTCTTAGAACCACCGCCACGAACCGACACCGTGATTTCAGGAAAGGTGCTACCAGGGTGTAACTTTTGGGTATATTCAGATGCCATAGATAATCCTCGAAAACATAGTTAGCAGTTGATGAACAGCCTGTCGATTAATAGTAGTCATCGTTAATTTATTTTGCTGTATCGAACTCAAACACCACACCATTGGTCATCTTCCAGGTTGATAAATCCAGCTTAGATTTTATTAAGGTCCAGTGTAGATGATGATAAGCTGGGCATCGTCTAATGCGGTAAAATCGATTCCTTTTTCAACACGGTACAAGCTTCGCGATTCTGCCTTGCTATCGTTAAACTGACCGTTACCCTTACTCAAGTAGGCCATTGCTGCTCCTGCATGAGAAATCGACTGTCCTGCTTTCAGATTTGCCACGGCAATCGAGGTATTGCTATGGAAACGCTCTACCTGCGTTCTGTCGCCGCCATATACCTGCTGCAGTTTTCCGACTTCGGGTTCAAACACCTGGTAACCGGCAGGTTCTCCCGGATTATCAGGTAATACCCAAAGCTGAATCATTTGGTTTTCAGATTTATCCGGATTGATCTCATTATGAAAAAAGCCCTTGCCGCCGGCGCGTTGCACTTGCGTATATCCGGCATCGAGTTGCTGTCCGTGCTCCATTGAACCTGCATGAGAAATACGACCATCGACCATCACCGAAATCACATCAATCTCCCGGTGCGGATGCATACCGGTTTCTCCAAAAGGCAGAAAGTTAGCATCTGCCAGATAGACAAAATTACCAATACCGTTGAAAGCTTTAGGGTGTTTGTGATCACCGAAAATTCGCTCATCGGTTACCATACGTTTTTCTTTGAGTCCGGCAAAGCCGCCTAGCGGCAGATCGGCATAGCGTAAAATATCCATTGCTTGTATCTCTGGTGAGGGAGGGGGGTGGCCGCCCTTGGTGTTTAATTACTCTCGTTGTTACGAAATAATGCTAATGCAAGATTACTCAGGCACGCGGATTTTTTTGAGCATCAAATAAGACTTTGAGCCAGCGAATGTCTTCCGGGCCCAGGCCTGCCTGTTTATGCAGCGAGGGCTTTTCATAAACCTCTTTATACACATGGCAAATAGCGGTTTGGGTTAACTCACGCCAGCGCTCGCCTTTCAAATCTTTTATCTGACTATTGATTAAATCCGCTTCCAATAAGGGATCATATTCCCCTTCATCAGTACGAATTACCCGAGCCAATTGCGCGAGAATAGGATTGATGATCTTCAAAGTATTGGCATCAGAAAACTCTTTATCGACATTATCCTGAGCTTCTTTGATTTTTTGCTTCAATTGATATTCATTGAGCTTTTCTCCGGTTGCCCGCAGACCATATTTATTAAGTAATGTTCCTATACCAGGTAACAGCGCTTTCGCCGCAATGCCGGCGCCAAGCAGTGGATTGAATATGGCCGCGAGGCCACCAACCAGCAACATGCCGTAGGTGAGCTTTTTATCTAATGCATCGATTTCATCGGCCAGAGCTTCCAGACTATTTGGCTCACTAGCGCTTCGGGCACTGACGATCTCTTCTGCCGATTGAGCCATGTAGGTTTTTAACATGACCTCAGCATGCTCATCGGCAAAGTGAAATACCCGGCGTTTTGGCAGGTTATTTATTTCCGGAACACCGTTTGGTAAACAGCGCATCGTGTGCAGGGCAAATTGATATTCGGAAGGTTTAAACGGAACCACGAAATAATGCTTTTCATCAAATTGCTGATCGCCATAATTTTCTGATTTTTCCGTAGAAACAAAAACAGGCAGGCCATTTACTTTTTCCTGAACCAAAGAAAGCCCAGCGGCAATTTCATCGGTCGCTTTATCGGCGGCAGCTTTTAAAACTGAAAGTCCCTTTTGCAAATAATCGCGCATGGCCTAGCCTTTTTCCTGTACTTCATTTGCAGATAGATAAACGAACATTATTAATACCAGTATGGGTAAGTTTTTGGTGACCGGGCCAAACGGATGTAACCAAAATTCAGGAGCGATAACACTCAGCAGTAGGGTATAAGAAACGATTATGATCACCTGAATCGTGCAGCAAAGTCTGATCCCATAGCGAGATAACAGCCAAATACCAAGCATGATATCTATGATAGCGCCGCTATATATAGCCAAATCGGATAAGGACTCGGAAAATCCGGCTTGTTGTAATAACTGATAGCCGATTTCCGGGGCGAAAAATATTGAAGTCAGGCCGGTGAATATCCAGACGATGGCTAAAGAATAAATGGCCAGTGTTATCAGTGTTTGTTGATTGTGTTGAGTCATCGTCGATTCATCCCTACACAACCGAAACCGGTTTAAATACCATCAGATAGAAGATGATTAAGATGGCAATAAAAGCAGGGAAACCAAGTGCTATCCACCAGCGCATGAGCCTTTTAAATTCCGGTAAGGTTTTTTCCGCAATTACCGATTCTGTTGCTAATTCTCTTAACCGATATTGGATCCTCAGAACTGGTAACCAGCAAGCACCGATAACAAGGATTAGGGTTAACACCCACATAAACCAGGGAGATGAAAAAGAATAACCCTGCAATTTCATTAGTAATACGCCTGTAGTGATTTGGGTGATGACTGCTGGTGTGGTAAACAGCCAGTCACCAATAATTACATGATTGGCGGTTATCTGGATAACGGTTGGATTGTCTGAGCGATAGGCCATGAACATAAAAAATGCGATGCCGGTTCCCGTACCGGCAACGATAGCGGCAGCAATGATATGGAGAAATTTAAGGGTTAGATAATAGTCCATCAGATCTCTTGTCCTGCATTGTGATCTTGCTCCCGGTTTTGCTCCCAGTTTTGTTTGCGTATTTGACTGTGATAATGAATCTTATAGGTGTCAAAATAGGGATTAAAATCTTCTAGCTCCAATAGATTAACACAAGGCTTTGCGCCGGTGGGCAGAGATGTTTTTGCCTCGTCACAAAGAAGTTTTCTCGCCAGAATAATGGTTGAAAGAGTTGGGATATATGGACCATTGCCATCAGGGGCATACAAGGTCCAAGATATTTCTTGGTCTTGTCCTTGCAGATCGATACCGGCTATTTTGACTCGCATCGCGCCTTTATCGGTGCCAAATGAACCAAAGTAATTGCTGGCGGCAACGATGGGCTTGGCTAATGGTTGCCAATTTTTAACCAGACCTATTTTGCATAAATACGCCATAGCGACCATTCCGTAATGCAAAATACCTAACTCAAGGCCTGCCTGAAAGCTCACCCGCTCGCTTACTTGATAGAGATCGGGATAGAGTTCCAGATCCGGAATATCGACATTGGCAAGGTAGCGTTTTCGTGCAAATGCGCCAAAGTCTTCCACTTTCGGGTCCATCCAACCGTAAGCCTGTTGCCAGATCCCGTCTCGAAATACCGGAAACGGGTGGCCTGTGTAGGAAAGTATGCCGGCGACGGTTGCCAGACCTCGTTCTGCTTTATTTCCCGGAGCAATTGCAATGTCTATGGTGCTTATCGAGCTGAATTCTTCTCGATAATGATCAATCACTGCAGATGACAAACCGGGTACAGAACTGGCGCCACTTACTACCAACACGCCTTTATCTCTGGCTTGAGTGTCTAAATTGGTGATATCGCATACGAATCTTCGATCATCGGCTAAATCTATATAGTGCGCGCCTGCGTTAATGCAGACCTCAGGGACACCATAGTCTTGTCCCTGAAATGGGCCGCCGGTATGAATAACTAAATCGGGGGATAATGCCGATAACTCGCTAGCAAATTTTGAATCGTTAATATCAAGCGTGGCGGTTTTAACGACAGCTTTGGCTTTCGGCTGAAGTTGGTTCTTAAGTCGTTCGGCTTTTTCTGGATTGCGACCTGCGATATAAATTATCACGTCATCTAAATCGATTAACGCTTCACAAATGCGCTTTCCAAAGTTTCCATAACCACCCAATATCACAACGTTTTTCATTTGTTTATGTCCTGACAAGCAATAGCAAAGTCAACGTGATAGTGCTCATCATGTCTGACCCAGGAACGTTTAGTGGAAAATTGAATGTGGGCCTTTAGGTAATCGCCATAATTGGTAGCCAGAAGTTTAGGTTGTAATTGCGGGTCGAAAATTACCCGCCATAAATCGACACCATGCTTTTTCGCGGATTTATGCAGCGCTACGATATGAGCGGCGAGGGCATCATAGTCTATCTGATAGTCTTCATATCTATCGTTGCTATCGAATTCGATTTCGTAACCAAACTTGTTGAAAGGGTGGGTTGGCAGATGCACCGATTCACCGGATGCGTCGACAACCGGTGTCATAAAATCAACGGACAGGCCATTACGATGGGTTTTATGGGGCTTGAACTGTCCGCCCTCAGCAAAACCGGTTTCCGCATATTTATAGACTTTATCTGGTTGTTCTGTTTCCAGCCAATGATAAGCATCGACAACAATGTCATTGACCTTCGAGTGCACATAGGTGCGTCCGGCAATTCTTGCTACTGTGCTGTAGCCGACAAAGTTATCGCCATCGGCAGGAAGTTTTACGGCGTTTTCGATATAACCGTTTGATGTGGTGCCAAAACAGGTGCTTTGTTGTGCGATGGAATGGCTACTGAAAATTAGTAACAGTACCGATATGTATTTATTCATCTGTTGAACTACTGCCCAGATTATTTATTTGCGATATGAAATGTCGTTCAAGTAATTTATTACTGAATCTGAGCTTTGGGTCAACAGCTTGTTTTACCTTTAAATATTCTTTTGCCTTAGGGTAAGCTCTGGCAAATTGTTCATCGCTTGCGTGCAACTGGTAAGGCAAATAATAAGAGCCATTAGCGTCTAGTGCGGAATCAATCATTTCCCGGCTCCAGGTTGCAACTTTTTGCTGTGCGGCTTCGCTGGTGCCTTGACGATAGTAAACCACAAATGCAAACACTTCGTTATCAGCCCAAGCCAACATTGAACCGGTATCCGGCAGCGCATGCCTTACCGAAACATTGAGAACATTTACCTGATGAAGCTGAAAAATATCAGCCATCGATTCGGTGAAGGTTGCGAAGTTTTCGACAGGAACAAAATACTCCCTGAGCACATAGGTGTAATCTTCTCTACTATTGGGTTCTAGCTGATTAACGTCGTAACTGGCTTCATAATTGCGCCAATGAACCGTGTCGAATCGATAAAGGATTGGTTCGAGTAGGTATTGACGGGCCCATTTAAAACTATCATGACGGGCAACCAGTTCCGCCAAAGCTGGCTCCAGTATGTATTGCTGATGTGTATCTACAAGACGTTTACTCTGAGTTACTTGCTGATCGGTAACACTCCAGTTTACCGCGCGCATGGACTGATAGTTCGGCGGATAGATATCGGCATTGTGAAAGACAATGTCACCATCATTAAGCACGGAATTTTTGAAGTAGTTCGGATAGTCGGCGATATCCATAACTGTGGAGCTTCTCTTTACCCGTGTATTATCTTCAAGGTGGAGTGTTACTTCACCGATAATGCCTATGCCTCCATAACCACCAATCGTCGCGAAGAATAATTCTGGGTTAACCGTTTGCGAAGCTTCGATGACTTGCCCATCGGCAAGTACCAGCTTTATCGACTGAACCGAGCGAATTATTGGTCCTTCGCCCATGTAACGACCATGGACATTTACGCTCAATGAGCCACCAACCGTGAAATTGGCATAGGACTGCATGATTTTCACGGAAAGATCATGCTCATCCAAAACGCTTTGTAAATCTCGCCACGTTATTCCACTTTGTACCGTAACTAGCTTTTTATCAGCATTGAGATTCAAAACTTGATTGAATTGCCGCATATCGAGATGCAGACTATTTTCTGTGGCAATTTGTCCACCCTGACTATAGCGTCCACCACCGATTGAAATTTTACCTGATGTGGTTTTTACCGAGTTAACAATATCGTTCAGGGAAGTTGGCGCAATAACTGAATTAACAGCGATGGAGTTTAATCCGGTGATGTCGTTTACGGTTGTTGAAGGAGGAACCGGTTGAGGACGATTTAATGCCGTATCGATGAAAACCCAGGAAATGTATAACACCGCCAGGAGTACCAAAAAGCCGAATCCTTTAATTGAAAATATTAAAATCCGTTTCATATTTTTCCATCGGTTACTTTAGCTATCTGCCTATTTATACAGACAAAAACAGGATATTCAAGGGGTTATGAATGTTCAATTCAAAAGAGCTATTAACTAAATTAAAAAGACGTATTTACTTAACTTTTTCAATGTGATTAATTAAGTAAAAATTCAAAAGTCATTAGTTAATTGTGGTTAGAGGTAATTAAATGAATGGCGGAAATCTAATAAAGTTGGTCACGGCAAATTTAGGCTGTACCCAAAAAGAGCTGGCAAAACAACTTGGCGTATCAGGTGCGCAAATCAGTAAGTGGAAATCTGGTGAGTATATTTCCGAGGAAATGGAGGCCCTTTTGGTATCCTTGTCGGGAATTGGTAAACGGGATCCAGATATCGTGGTTTGGACTGGCGGCAATGAGCAAGCTGACCAATGGGACACGTTGGTGCGTTTTCTGGCCTCATTATCATTAGAGTTCAACGATACTGGATATTACATCGAGCCATTAACCTTAGTTGAAGATGATTTTCTGTGCTGGAAAGTACTTCAGACTCTGTTAGAAGCTGGCATTGAAATACCTCAGGCGTTTCCCGCTGCACTTGCGATTGATTATGCAAAATATTCGCAAAAAGGCACGCAACTACCGATAGAATTTACAATGCATCCCATAGTTCAGGTTATTTTCGATAGCTTTAAAGCATTAATTCATCTTTATGGGTTTTATTCAGCCTACATCAGCGAAATCATCGAGAACTGGGATTTGAATCTGATGGATACAGAGGCTTGCAACATTGAACCTTGTCTACTCGATTTAGCGTTCAGCAAGAGCGCCCGTCAGTCATTGTTATTGCCGGATTTTAATGATTTTAAGCACAAAACACTGAATGAATATCGACAATGGCTGGAATTGGTGAAGAAAACCGCTTTTGAGCACAATGTGCCGTTAAGGGCTGAACTGTTAAACCTTATTTATGATAACCATGAAAATATCGGTTATGCGGCTAAAGAAGAGAATACAGGCGCCAATCGTTATCGCTTACACCCAGATGTTTATATGAATGAAATGCTGCAGAACCAGCGGGCGATATTGAAACTGATGCCGGCGATCTGTGAAAAGCTTGGCATTGACCCCGGTCAGTTTGATGATGCAGAAATGCTTTTGTCAGAGGCTGCTGAGATGACGGATGTTCAGTAGCTCAGTGCAAATGTAAAAACGGCAGGACAAATGTCCTGCCGAACGTTAATTATTCCGCAAGCGCCAGTTGTTTCTGAGCGTATTCGAACTTCAATCGATACTCAGTCACCTGATTCTCTAAACGGCTCACATCCTCTGATAATCGTGCCTGAAGTTCTGCGTTTTCATCGCGTAACTGCTTAAGAGTTTCACGGATCTGCGCGTTACTATCTTCCTGGCGATTCTTGATTTCCGCATTTTTTTGCACAAAATCAGAGATTTTTTCTCTTTCTTCAGCAAGTTGCTGTTTCAAATCTTCAATTTCCTGACGTTCAGAGGAATTATCGTTGCGGGCTTCTAATAACCGGCTCTCCAGAACATTCTTATCCTGGTTAAGTTGGTTAATGATTGCATCGGCATTAGCTCGTTGTTTATCACCAGATTGCTGCAATTCTTCAATCTGTTCTTTGAGCTCACGGATTTCCCCAACTTTGTCCGATAACAGCGCTTCGGTTTCCTTTTTCAGGGAATTAATGGTTTGCTGCTGACCTTCTTTAACCTGGTCTAGCTGTGTTTCCGACTTTTGTTTTACCGCCATCAACTGAGCATTAACCTTACGGAACTCTGCTTCGAGATCGGTCAGTTTCTCTTCTTTTTGGCTGACCTTGTCTTTCAATGTATTATTCTGAAGCCAAAGGCTTTTCTTCTCTTGCTCATTTTGCTTCAGTGCAAGTTCAACATCTTCAAGGTCGGAAAGTTTTGCCTGGTAACCAGCCATTTCTTCCTGGAGTGCAGTAATATTGTCTTCGTACCCCTGGCGTTGTTCGAGAGTTTCTGTGCGACTCTTCTTCAGTTGCGCATCGAAATCATTTTCTTGTTTTCGTAACTGGGTCTCCAGATCTGAAATAATTGACAGGTGCTTCGATTCTGACGACAAATTGCCTTTTAATTGTTGTGCCAGGGTTTCATTATCTTCTTTTATGCCAGACATTTGTTCGTCGAATGACTTTTTCTGGTTGGCAATAGCGATTTCGTGAATTTGCTTTTGTTTTTGCAGCTCTTTACTCGCCTGCGCTAACTCTTTTTGAGCTATCGCAAGTTCCGATTTTACCTCTTGTAGCTGAGCTTTTTGTTGATCAAATTTTGCCAACTCTTTATCGGCGTTGAGCTGGGCTTTTTGTTTTGCTGCGTCACTGGTTTTTAGCTGTTTTTGCAATTGGGTGATTTCATCTGCCTGCGCTTTTATTGCCTGTTCAACCGCTTTATCTTGAGATTTTTGCGCTTTATTTAGTTCTGTTTGTTGCTTTTTAAGGGTCGACTGAGTTTCGGTGAACTGCTGCTTTAATTCGCTTATGTCTTTGTTTAGGCCCGCATTTTTTGCTTGTAACGCCTTTAACTGCGACTGCAGTGATTCTACTTGCTCGGTTTTACCAGAACTGGATTGTTGTAACGCTGCTAGCTGCTTTGAATGCTCGTCGAGCAAGTCATCAATGGTCTTTTTATGGTTTGCGCTCTGGCTAGATAACTTTGATTGTGCTTGCTGGGCTTCTTTCTCGGCTTTGACTAATGCTGCTTTGAACGCTTTTAATTCGTCATTCAGCGCTTTTTGTTGACCCAGGGATTTGGATTCATTGCCCTGAAGTGATTTTAATTCGGTCTGCAGGTTTTTTAATTCGACACCATGGGCCGATTTGAGCTCTTTGAGTTGTGCGGCGGTTTTGTCCAACTGGGTTTGCAGCTTGACGTTGGCCTTGCTTAGAGTATTTTTATCTTTGCTAAGTGGGTCGAGTTGACTTTGCAGAAGTTCGCGATTTTCTTGGATCAAGCGAAGTTCTTTTTGCAGTTTTTCTTCGCTGGTGATTTTCGCTTTTAATTGGTTTTCGGCTTTTTGAGTGCGCTCTTTGAGTTGGTCATATTTAACTTCGTACTGATCAATTTTGTGTTTCAGCTGTTCAATTTCGCTGTATTTCAGATTGACCGTATCATGCTTAGAACGACTCAGTTTTTCATGAACGGCAGTGAACTTTTGTTCTAGCTCTTTTTTCTGGGTTTCCAGTGCCTGAACTTTTTGTTGCTCTGCTTTAACATTGAGCTTTTCTACTAAATCAGCAAACTTATCTTCCAACTGAATAAAGATGTCACCGGCTAACAGTTGTAACTGTTCGTCTATTTCTTGGTTTAATTCTGGCTTTGTACTCATAAAAGCGCCTTATTATTGTTTTCGTTTGAAAACCATGAACTTATTTAACCATCTTTAGTTAAAAGTGAAAAGAGTTTATTAGTCTGTTTTGGCTTCAAAACCAACAGTGACGCATACTGAACAATAATTTTGTGCCTGTTTTTTATACATTTTTTGCCTGTAAATTCAATGTTAACGAGATAAATATTACGGCGATAAAAGTTGCTTTTTGTATCGGGATTTTTTGTAATGTGAGTCAGATAAAATTCAATTTATTGGCTTCATGACATTATGCCGTATCTTATTTTTGTATCTTTACTTTGGGCCTTTTCTTTTGGGCTGATTAAGGGACAATTAGCGGGTGTTGATTCAGGACTTATCGCTGCTTTGCGATTAGGTTTATGCTTCATCACATTTTTGCCTCTACTATTTTGGCAGCGGGGAAATCGCAATGCGTTAGTGTTAATGGCACTCGGCGCTTTGCAATTTGGTGTGATGTATATTGCATACATTCAGTCTTACCAATATTTACCCGGTTATCTGGTTGCCGTGTTCACAATTTTCACCCCTATTTACGTATTCAGCCTCAACGCCATTTTGGAAAAGCATTTCCATTATCAACACGCCCTGGTGGTGTTGCTGTCAGTCATTGGTGCGGCGATTATGGTGGTTCAATCTGTAAATCATGAAAGCGTATTAACTGGGTTTTTGTTATTGCAGGTGGCCAATCTGGCTTTTGGTTGCGGTCAGGTGTTGTACGTCAGATATTGTCGTTCTGATCCTGCTGCAAATACTGACAAACCATCAAGTGACGGCGTAAATATGATTTGGATGTACCTGGGTGCTGCGCTGTTGGCATCATCCTACACCATTGTTTTTGGCGACTTTGAACGTATGTCGCTAGCAAGCGAACAAATCTGGGTGGTACTGTATTTGGGCGTAATATCTTCAGGGCTCGGCTTTTATTGCTGGAACAAAGGTGCGACTCAGGTTTCCAATACAACCTTGGCGGTGATGAACAATGCGTATATGCCGTTTGCGGTTATCTTTGCATTTACGCTTTTCGGTGAGGAAGTTGATTTCACTCGTTTATTATTGGGCGGTGGTTGCATCATTTTAAGTGTTGCATTGTCGGTACTGATGCAAAAGCGATACGACTCGTATCGCTAATGCCTTTACCACTCGGATGGATCGAAAGTGCCAGTTTTATTAATCGGAATATCGGGTAACAGATTGGCGAATTCTAGCCGCGCATTAAATTCATAGTCCACAGCCTTATTAGGTTGGTCTGCAAACTGTTTAAGCACCTTAAGACTATTGAGAAGCGACGCTTTGCCCTTGAGGGTAATGGTTTGGGTTGAGAAGGGTTCTAACGGTGGTACCTGATAACGGTTGCCGGTAAACAACGATGCACCATTAACGACAAACTCGTAACTGACCTTAGAAAAATTTAACTCAAAATCATTCGGGTTAAATACCTCGAGGGTGATTTCAAACTTTGGAGACAATCCTTTAACCGGCAGCATGCGCACACCGACAACATCAATTTCCGGCTCTTCTACATTGAACCCGAGTCCAGCACATCCAGACAGGAGTACTGCACATAATGAAATCAGAGCAGTACATCGAACCAGAGAATTCTTTAACATCAAAAACAACCTTTTGGGTAAATTTCTTATTATGTGAAGGGATGTGTCTGAAAGGCAAGCCTTAACCCTATCAAGCCTTGAGGAAATTACTCAAATCATCACTGCCACCAATATGCTGCCCATCAATGTATACCTGTGGCGTGCTCTCCTGACCGGTAATGGCTTTAAGGGATGTCAAAGTAATGGCTTTGCCCAACAATATTTCTTCATAGCGGTAACCATGTGCAGTAAGCATTTCTTTGGCTTTGATGCAAAATGGACAGCCAGGTTTTGAGAAGATACTGACTGCCTGGGGTTTGCTGGCTTCGGGATTGATGTATTCGAGCATGGTATCGGCGTCAGATACTTCAAAGGGATCGCCGGGAATATTTGGTTCGATGAACATTTTCTCGATAATGCCATCTTTGACTAACATCGAATAACGCCAGCTTCTTTTGCCAAATCCTAAATCCTGTTTATCAACGAGCATGCCCATGCCTTCGGTGAATTCGCCGTTACCATCTGGAATTAGGGTGATGTTTTCGCATTCCTGGTCTGCACCCCAGGCATTCATCACAAAGGTATCATTAACAGAGATGCAGACGATTTCATCAACACCATTGTCTTTGAATGTCGCTGCCAGCTCATTAAAGCGCGGCAGATGCGTGGAAGAACAGGTGGGCGTGAATGCCCCAGGCAAAGAGAATACCACTATGGTTTTACCGGAAAATAGTTCTTCGCTTTTTACAATTTTCCACTCATTGTCCACACGCATGGGAAATTTAACGTTTGGGATTTTTTTGCCTTCTCTATTTTCAAACATGGCGGTCTCCGCAATTCACGGTTGTCCTTACAGCATAGATGAAGGCTGGTGCTTTCACATTGAGATCAAAAAAACCACTAAAATCAGGCTCCTTTAATCGCATTTAGTAATCAACTTGTTTGATTTTGATTTAATAAATCTATGAATTATTTGATGCCTTTGTTATTGCTTTAACTATAGTTAAATCTACAGCTTAAGAGCCTAATTCACGATCGGGAATAGGGGCTTGAGAACGCTTAACTTTGCGTGAAACTCATTGTTCGACTAGGGTTCTAACAGGCGAATTCTGGCAATTGAGGATGTAGTTATGAACTCTGTTGTGTGCAAGGGCTGTTTCGCTGCCGTCCTGGTCCCGTTATTAACTGTGCCTGTATCCGTAACCGCAGGCGAATTTACCATCGAACTTGGTGCCTTCTACGCCAAAACCGATTCTTCCCTTAATGCTCGCAGTGCTCTGGATGAGCTTCAGGAGCAAGTCGATCTTAATCTGGATTTTGAAAAAGATTTGGAACTCAAGGAAGAAGAACTCCTTCCTTATTTCAAATTTAACTATGCCTTTAATGATCGCCATTATATCTATTTCGACTACAAACGATTGCATCGTGAAGCCACGAGTAGGGGCAGCGTCGAGCCTTTTGAGTTTGATTACGAAGGAGAAACGTACATTGTTGATGGTAATGCCGAACTTACGACATCAATGAATGTCGATATCTCAAGGATTGGTTATGGTTATAAGTTTTACAATGGCGACCGTCTCGATTTAGGTATCTCATTCGGTGTCCATGTCATGTATTTTGAATTAGGCTTCGAGGGGCAGATTGAGGTATGTGATAACAGTCCTGACGGCCTGGGTTGTGCTCAGACGGACCCGGATAACTCGGTATTTTCTGATGTTACCGCACCATTGCCTGATATTGGTCTTTCTGCAGATTTTCAGATGACCGAGAACTTCGCATTTAACACTCATGCCCATTATTTCAAAATTAAAATTGATAACATTGAAGGCCAGTTAATCGACTTGCACGCAGGCTTTAAGTACCAGTTTACCGACACCTGGCATGCCAATGCAGGATGGCGCTATTACGAAGTGACTGTCGATGATAACCGCGATAATGGTGGGCTGGATGTGGAATATCAATTTCAGGGACCGATGCTGATACTTGGGGCGACCTTTTAATCAGGGGCGCTGCTTGATGTCGTAGTATAAAAAGGATTTTGAAGTGATCCAGTGCCCCTATTTTTACGTTCGGGAAATCGGCTCATTTTGTCTCGCCGTAAAGTTCTGATAAGGCCCTTAAATTTCAGGAGATTTTTTGATCTTTAGACATTGCCCGTCTAGCCTTTTATAGAACCTAGTACCAATCCCATTAAATTATTGCTCACTCAGTGAGAATTTAAAGGCTTTTAGACAAGGCTTTGATTGCAGAGAATGGTTATTCCATTGTCAAAATCAGTAACGCAGGATAAATGCCTTTAAAACTCACCCGGAGGGAGTTAGTGAGAGGCCCATTTACTGCCCTATATTTCATTAATATAGAATGACTATATCAATAAAATCTATGTTGTAAATGAACCTCGGCCCTAACTCTGAGTTGTGCACAAACTTAATGGGATTGGTATAACCAGCTTTGCTAGCACTTGATAAATCGCGAGGCCAATAAGCCAGATGATAACATCCCAATTCCAATACCATAAGGCATCGAGTGTCGAAGATGCTATTCAAAAACTCACCGAAATCGAAGATGCAAAATTACTTGCCGGCGGCCATAGCCTGCTGCCGATGATGAAGCTTCGTTTTGCCGAACCACCGTACCTGATAGACATCAATGACATCCCGGAATTACAGGGCATTGAACTTGATGGTGACACCATTCGAATCGGTGCCATGACCACAGAAAATGAGATCATTGCCTCTGATATTCTGCAGCAACATTGTCCGTTATTAGTGGAAGCAGCGAAGTTGGTGGCTGATCCTCAAGTGAGAAATCGCGGCACTATCGGCGGCGATATCGCCCATGGCGATCCGGGTAATGACCACCCAGCAGTGATGCTAGCGCTAGATGCCAACCTAGTCATCCAGGGGCCTGACGGAAAACGCAATCAGCCCGCTAACGGCTTTTTCCTGGGCACTTACTGGAATGAAATTGCCGAAGACGAAATTCTCGTAGCGATTGAAGTCAAAGCCCTTAAAGACAACCAGGGTTTTGGCTACCACAAGTTAAAGCGAAAAACCGGTGATTATGCGGTAGCAGGGTCACCCGTTGTATTAAGCCTTGATGGTGATAAATGTGCTGATATTCGCATCGGTTTAACCAATGTTGCGCCGATGGCAATTCGTGCCACTGAGGCGGAAAATATTTTAAAAGGGCAGGTGATTGACGAAGCCTTAATTGAGCAAGCGGCAGCACAAGTTGTTTCGGCGTGCGAACCTGCAGCTGACCTTCGTGGCGACGAAGAATACAAATCCCATATGGCGGCAGAGATGGTGCGCCGCGCGATTCAAGATGCTCTGCAACGGGCGAGGAACTAACATGGCCAAACATCATATTTCCTTTAACTTAAACGGCAAACCTGTCGAAGCCCTGGTAGAGCCTCGAGAGTTACTGGTTCATACCATTCGTGAAAATATCCAGCTGACTGGCACCCATATCGGCTGTGAGACATCCCATTGTGGGGTCTGCACCGTCGACCTGAACGGTAAATCAGTTAAGTCATGCACCCTATTGGCGGTGCAAGCCGATGGTGGTGATGTGTTAACCGTAGAAGGGCTCGCTAGCGCCGAGGGGCTTCATGCCGTACAGCAGGCTTTCGTTGAAGAACATGGCTTGCAATGTGGCTTTTGTACCCCAGCGATGTTGGTGCGCGCTTATCGATTTTTACAGGACAACCCAGACCCGTCGGAAGAAGAAATTCGTTGGGGAATGTCCGGTAACCTGTGTCGATGCACCGGCTATCAAAATATCATTAAGGCGGTGCAGAGCGCTGCCAAGAAATTACAGCAAGCTTAAGGAGAACATTTATGGATAACGCAAATGATGCCAACAATGCTCCCGAGGCAGAAGATCAGTTAAAAGGTGTCGGTTGCTCTCGCAAGCGCAAAGAAGATGCCCGTTTTATTCAAGGCAAGGGTAATTATGTCGATGACATTAAAATGCCCGGGATGTTGTTCGCTGATATGGTTCGCAGTCCTTATGCCCATGCTCGTATCAAGAGCATTAACAAAGAAAAAGCTCTCGCTTTGCCTGGTGTGCATGCGGTGTTAACCGCCGATGACCTAAAACCATTAAATCTTCATTGGATGCCAACCCTGGCCGGTGATGTGCAAGCCGTTTTAGCCGATGAAAAAGTGCACTTTCAATATCAGGAAGTTGCCGTAGTCGTTGCTGACAACCGTTATATCGCTGCCGACGCCATCGAATTGGTTGAGGTGGAATACGAAGAGCTGCCAGTACTGGTCGATGCTCACAAAGCCATGGATGAAGATGCGCCCGTGCTGCGTGAAGATTTGGTTGGCAAGATGGACGGTGCTCATAGTAAGCGCGTTCACGACAACCATATTTTTAACTGGCAGGCAGGTGATAAAGACGCGACCGACCGGGTATTTGAGCAGGCGGAAGTGACGGTT
The DNA here is from genome assembly GCF_007197775.1 of Thalassotalea sp. PS06. NCBI lineage: Bacteria > Pseudomonadati > Pseudomonadota > Gammaproteobacteria > Alteromonadales > Colwelliaceae > Thalassotalea > Thalassotalea sp. PS06. The sequence continues at coordinate 101,919 of NZ_CP041638.1, forward strand.
AAGCAGGATATGTATTATCCGCGGGTTCATCCAAGCCCATTGGAAACCTGTGGCTGTGTTGCATCTTTTGACAAAGTAAATGAACATCTAACGGTGTACATCACTTCACAAGCACCGCACGTAGTGCGTACCGTTGTATCTATGCTCTCTGGTATTCCAGAAAGTAAGGTGCGTATCGTCTCTCCCGATATTGGCGGTGGTTTCGGAAACAAAGTTGGCGTTTATCCGGGCTATGTGGTGTCTATTGTCGCCTCAATTGTTCTTGGTGTGCCGGTTAAATGGGTTGAGAATCGCATGGAGCATTTATCAACCACAGCGTTTGCCCGAGATTATCACATGACTGGGGAGATAGCCGCTGACAGTGAAGGTCATATTAAAGCTCTGCGAGTCAATGTTTTAGCCGATCATGGCGCCTTTGATGCATGTGCCGACCCTTCAAAATTCCCTGCTGGCTTAATGCATATTTGTACCGGTTCTTACGATGTTCCCGTCGCCCATTTAAATGTTGATGGTGTCTATACCAATAAAGCCCCAGGTGGGGTTGCCTACCGATGTTCGTTCCGGGTAACTGAGGCGGTGTATGTGATTGAGCGCACTATGGATGTGCTGGCGCAAAAATTAGGGATTGATAAAGCCGAAATCCGTCGTAGAAACTTCATTAAAGCGGAACAATTTCCCTACGAAACCGCCCTTGGTTGGGAAATTGATAGCGGCGATTACCATACCGCCCTGGATAAAGTGCTGGAGGCTTGTGATTACGAAGGTTTACGCCGTGAGCAACAGGAAAAACGGGAAAAAGGCGAACTCATGGGCATCGGCCTGGTTACCTTTACCGAAATTGTTGGCGCCGGTCCTACCCGTAATTGTGACATCCTGGGTGTTGGCATGTTTGATAGTGCCGAAATCCGTGTTCATCCAACCGGTTCAGTGATTGCCCGCATGGGTACTATTACACAAGGTCAGGGTCACCAGACAACCTATGCGCAAATCATTGCCAGTGAGCTGGGTATTCCTTCCGATGAAATTAGCATCGAAGAAGGGGATACCGATACCGCGCCTTATGGTTTGGGTACATACGGTTCACGTTCTACGCCGGTGGGCGGTGCGGCAACCGCCGTGGCAGCAAGAAAGATCCGCGCCAAGGCTCAGAAAATTGCGGCACACCTGTTAGAAGTAAGCGAGCAAGATCTCGAGTGGGATGTTGACCGCTTCAAAGTAAAAGGGGTTCCGGGCCAGGAAAAAACCATGAAGGAAATAGCCTGGGCAGCATATAACGACCGACCTGAAGGTATGGAACCGGGTCTGGAAGCCGTGGACTATTATGATCCACCGAATTTCACCTACCCATTTGGTACTTACTTGTGTGTGGTTGATATCGACAAATACACAGGGGTAACGAAAGTGCGCCGTTTCTATGCATTGGACGATTGTGGAACCCGCATTAATCCAATGATCATCGAAGGCCAGATCCATGGTGGTTTAAACGAAGGTTTTGCGGTGGCGATGGGGCAGGAATTACCGTTTGATGAGCAGGGCAATATCCTCGGTAATACCCTGATGGATTACTTCATTCCAACCTTTGTGGAAACACCTACCTGGGAAACCGACTACACGGTTACGCCGTCACCTCACCATCCGATTGGTGCTAAAGGTGTCGCCGAATCTCCTCATGTGGGCAGTATTCCTACCTTCACATCGGCGATTGTTGACGCATTCTCTCATTTAGGGACGACCCACTTGGACATGCCTCACAATGCTTATCGATTGTGGAAACATATTCGCGAATTGGATCTGGACAAGCGTAGCTAGTCTAAGTTGAGGAACTGATAATGAAAGTAGATATGGATAAAAGCTTCACCTTACCTGGCCCGGCGTCTAACGCCTGGGCCTTTTTGCAGCAGATAGATAAGGTCGCAGCTTGCATGCCAGGGGCAGAAATTACCGAGGCTATCGACGACAAGAATTACAAGGGTAAAGTTAAGGCCAAAATTGGTCCGGCGACTATGGCATTTAATGGCGACATTATTGTTGAAGAAATCGACCCCGAAACCCATACGTTACGACTTGTCGGTAAAGGCCAGGACAGCAAAGGTACTTCCTCTGCGGCGATGGATTTAACGGCTCGGGTAATACCGGTTGATGACAGCAGTTGTGAGTTGCAAGGTAATGCCCAGATGACGGTCACCGGCAAAGCCGCGAGCCTGGGTGGACGCATGATGACTCAGGTTGCTGATCAGATCCTTAATCAATTCGGCAAAAACTTTGAGAACAATGTGGCAGCGATGGGACCGGATGAGACTGTGGCTGAGCAAGCTAAACAAGAGCTTGCTCAACAACCTCAAGAGTTAAATGGTCTGGCGCTTGCCTGGTCAGTAATCACGGGCTGGTTTTCCGGGTTATTCGGTAGCAAAAAAGCTTAATCCTGTTGTTTGTTTACCTCGTATAACAGAACAATAACTGGGTAATTATTGATGACAGACACTCTCGATCTTGAGCAGCAACAACGGCAGTTGGCGGAGCAAGGCTACATTGCCGACCGTCAGCTTTGTGCGAGCTTGCTGCTAATGGAAAGCATCAACCGGCCTTTATTGTTAGAAGGCGACGCTGGCGTTGGCAAAACTGAAATTGCCAACGCTCTGGCGAAATCGAAAGGCACTGAATTAATTCGTCTGCAATGTTATGAAGGCTTGGATATCAATGCGGCCGTTTACGAGTGGAATTATCAGCACCAGTTGCTCTCGATCAAACTTCTCGAACAATCTTCGTCTGAATCTGCAAACACGGAACAACATATTTTCTCCCGCAAATATCTATTGGAAAGGCCTTTGCTGGCAGCGATAAGTCGTGAATCATCACCGGTGCTATTAATTGACGAAATTGACCGGGCTGATGAAGAATTTGAAGCCTTTTTACTGGAACTACTCGCCGATTTTCAAATCTCCATTCCTGAGCTCGGCACTATTAAAGCCCGCAGCATTCCTAAGGTGATCTTAACGTCAAATGGTACTCGAGAGCTCAGTGATGCACTGCGACGCCGATGCCTTTACCATTACGTTGATTATCCGGCATTTGATAAAGAACTACGGATTATCAAAGCCCGTGTGCCCGATATCAGTCAGCAATTGGCAAGACAGATTGTTGCTTTCGTTCAGGACATTCGTAAAAAAAGCCTGAGAAAAATCCCTGGTATTGCGGAGACGCTCGATTGGGCCAGCGCGTTATTGGCTTTGAATATCGACAACCTCGATCAGGACCCACAGCTACTGCAAGACTCGTTAGTGTGTTTACTGAAAACCCGTGAAGATTTGCAGGCCCTGAGTGATGTAGAGCTACAGCGTCTGATTGCAACAAGCCTTTAGCCGGACTGGATTATGGCAAATCATCAGCAATCTCTTGAACCCGCATGGGAAGTTTCTGAGCAACTCATTGAGCGTATCGCAGGATTCGTTCAATTTCTCAAAGCTCAGGGCTTTGTGGTTGGTATCAAAGAAGAAGTGGATTTATTTGCCAGTCTCGGTTGTGTAAATCTAACCTCAAAAAGCCAGTTTCAATGGCATCTACAAGCCTTACTTTGCAGTAGTGAAGAAGATTGGCAAAAATTCCCTGAGTTGTACCAGTTATATTGGTTTGCTGGCAATACCAGTAGTCGCTTTCAGGCTAGTGATAAAGCCCCGATGCAGCGCAAGAAAGAGCAAAATTCTGCTGAAAAAGCTCCTCAGGATGACACCCAGTCTCAACATCAAAAATCGAGTGCCGGTGATCAACCCGGTGTCGACAGTGAGCAGGACCAACAGGCACTCGACAGTGGTACTCGCGAGGGCGCAAGCGCAGTTTCCAGCCTTGCCAGAGCTGACTTCCAATCACTGACCGACCCCGAGCAGATGCAGCAAATGCAGCGATTAGTGGAGAACCTGGCGCGAAAAATGAAAAAGCGTGTTGTGCGTCGACAAAAAGTTGCCAAAAAAGCTGCCCGTCTGGATATTCGCAAAACCCTACGTAAAAACCTGCACTTTGGTGGCATGCCCATCAACCTGGCATACAAAAGCCCGCGTAAAAAGCAGCCAAAGTTACTGTTGTTTATTGATGTCAGCCGTTCTATGTCGATGTATAGCTTTATGTTTTTGCGTTTTGCCCGAGGCTTATTATCCGCTTTTCGCGATGTCTCCGTATTTGCTTTTCACACTCATCTGTTACCGATTTCTCAGGCCCTGAAACAAACCGATTTAATGCGGGTTAGAAACTCCCTGGCTTTGGTGTCTCAGGGATGGTCTGGAGGTACCCAGATTGGTGATAGCCTGCAAACCTTTAACCAAAAATATCGAACCGTATCCGACCGACAGACAGTGGCAGTGATTGTCAGTGATGGTTTAGATACTGGCGCCCCTGAACACCTGGTTAAGCAGGTTGAGGATATTAAACGCCATAATCGTAAGTTGATCTGGCTTAATCCGCTACTAGGGCGTCCTGGCTATGAGCCAAAAGCTCAGGCCATGGCGGCGATGTTACCGTTACTGGATGTATTTGCGCCCGCCAATAATCTTGAAAGTTTACAAGCCCTGGAGGAGCATTTTACTGCTCTATAATTAAGTTATGAAAGAAACGTTATCCGCTATCCAACTCGCACAACAGGCTGAACAACTAATCGCTCAGGGGGTTAACTTTTGCTGGGCCACTGTGGTTCAGGTAACGCCTCCCTCATCGGCAAGTGTTGGTTGCAAGGCTTTGGTGACCGACCGGGGTGAAATGTTTGGTTGGGTCGGTGGCGGCTGTGTTCAGAGCGCAGTGAGAAAAGCGTCTCGAGATTGCCTGAAAAACCAGCAAAGTCGATTACTGGATATTGGCGAGCAAATTAGCGAGCAACTTCCCGGCGTCTCGACCTTTCCACAAACCTGTCATAGTGAAGGCAAAGTACAGGTGTTTATCGACCCCTTCATTGCGTTGCCACAACTGCTTGTATTGGGACAGTCACCCGTTGCCAAAGCGCTAATTAACCTTGGTCGAAATAGTGGCTTTGAAGTTTACGCTGACATCAAGGTCATGGAAGAAATCCGTGGTGAGAATGTGACCACTGTCGAGGTCGATAACCTTGAAGAATATCAACACTGGCGTCAGCCTTACGTGGTTGTCGCGAGCCAGGGTTATAGTGATGAAAGCTGTTTAGCCAATGGTTTGAGTATTGAGCATCAATATCTCGCCTTTATTGCCAGTCAAAAAAAGGCGGAAAAAGTGAAGTCCCGGTTAGCCAGCAAACTTGATGCCGTTGGCCAACAGCGGTTGTCTCGAATTAAATCTCCTGCGGGCCTCGATATCAAAGCCATTACCCCTGAACAAATCGCCATTTCCATTCTCGCCGAGATCATACTGCGCTTAAATCATCAACGTTTGGCCTGCCAGCGCACTGGTGCCAGCACAGATGGAAGCACACAGCCTGCACATGGCAGCTGCTGTTCTCAAAAGGCGAAAGGATAGCACCGAAAATTGCTCCTCGATAACTGCTCCTGCGTGTTGATTTGCATCCTAAATTGAGCCAGTTTTAACGAAATATTGCATTAGAAAGTGAGCCATCAATCCAACAACAACAGACTGATTTTTAAGATATAAGTTCGCCTATGGTGGATCAGATTTCAATGCAAATTGTGGATCAGTTATAAGTGCAAATTAACACACCTGAGCTACTAAATTCTCCTACCTGAATAAAAGGTTGATAAGAATCACCACACCCTTCACCTCTTTTATCTTGTAGTCGTTTTTTATCTTTTTGTTTAGTGGCTTATCGGGATCGAGCATAAAAAACCTCCTGCTAACCCAAGTTTAACAGGAGGTTTAAAATGATCAGTCTTTATTGTTTTTGATCATGCTTTATTGTTTGTGATCAACCTTTATTGTCTGCCGACAAATTTTTCTTGATTAAGATAACTATCTACTCAACCGTAACGGATTTTGCCAGGTTACGAGGCTGGTCAACATCGGTACCTTTGATGATCGCTACGTAGTAAGAAAGTAGCTGTAGCGGCAAGGTATAAACGATTGGCGCAATGGCTTCTTCACAATGCGGCACAGGAATGACTTTCATGGTGTCATCGCTGGAAAAGGTTGCGTCGGTATCGGCAAATACATACATCAAACCGCCCCGGGCACGAACTTCCTCAACGTTCGATTTTAACTTTTCAATCAAATCGTTGTTTGGTGCGACCACAATAACCGGCATGTCAGCGTCAATCAGTGCCAGCGGGCCATGTTTTAGCTCACCGGCGGCGTACGCTTCAGCGTGGATATAGGAAATTTCCTTAAGCTTTAACGCACCTTCCATCGCAATTGGATATTGATCACCGCGACCTAAAAATAATGAGTGATGCTTGTCGGCAAAATCTTCCGCTAACGCTTCGATATCTTTTGCCAATGCTAACACTTCATCAATTTTTGCCGGCAGGCTCATTAATGATTGCAATAATTCCTGTTGGATTTTTGCGGCCATGCCTTTGTTTTTACCAATAGCGATGGTCATCATCATTAAACCTACCAATTGCGTGGTAAAGGCTTTGGTGGAAGCAACGCCGATTTCTGCACCGGCTTTGGTCATAAACGCCATGTCTGATTCACGGACTAATGACGAACCTGGGACATTACAAATGGTTAGGCTGGAAGTGTAACCAAGCTCTTTGCCCAGACGAAGTGCGGCCAGAGTATCAGCGGTTTCGCCGGATTGTGAGATGGTGACTAATAGTGCATTTTTCGGCACGAATGACTTGCGGTAGCGAAACTCACTGGCGATTTCAACATTACAGGAGACCCCGGCGTATTGCTCTAACCAGTAGCGAGCGACCATGCCCGAGTGATAACTGGTGCCACAGGCAATGATTTGCACGTGATCAATGTTTTTCAGAATCTGATTCGCGTTTTCACCGAAAGCTTCGGTATTGATTTCGTTACCGACAATGCGATTTTCTAGGGTGTTACGGATTGCCGTTGGCTGCTCATAAATCTCTTTTAGCATGTAGTGACGATATTCACCTTTGTCACCAGCATCATGACTCACCTGAGCTTCACTTGCTTCTCGTTCGACGGCATTGCCGTCTTTATCGAAGATGTTTACTTCAAAACGTGTAATTTCGGCAACATCGCCTTCTTCTAAGAAAGCAAATTTACGGGTAACGGGTAAAAGCGCCATCATATCTGAGGCCAGGAAGTTTTCACCAAGACCATAACCAATGACAAGTGGGCTGCCAGAGCGAGCAACTACTACGCGCTCTGGATCGCGGCGATCCATAATCACGGTACCGTAGGCGCCGTCAAATTGCTTACAGGCTTTTTGCACAGCCGCTAATAAACTGTCCTCGGTTTTTAATAAGTGATCCACCAAATGGGCGATAACTTCGGTATCGGTTTGTGAGGTGAACTCATAACCCTGTTCAATCAACAGGTTTTTCAGCTCCTGATGGTTTTCGATAATGCCGTTATGTACTACAGCAATGTTATTGCTGCTAACATGGGGGTGGGCGTTCTCTTCGCTTGGTACACCATGGGTTGCCCAGCGAGTATGGGCGATTCCGGTACCACCATTTAATGGATTGGCATTAACGGCATCGGCCAACTCCTGTACTTTACCTAAACGACGAACCCTTTGTAATTCGTTGTCTTGATTAATAATCGCAACACCGGCTGAATCATAGCCGCGGTATTCTAGACGACGTAATCCTTCAACCAGAATATCAGCTACATCACGTTGAGCTACTGCACCAACAATTCCACACATAATTCGTTTCCTGTTACTAAAATTGGTTATTTAAAATCGTTAATCTAAGGTTTGCGCACATATGACATTGACGTTGTGCGCTTTAATTTGCTGCTGTACCGCTGTACTTATATCGGCGTCAGTGATCAGGGTATCGACGGCATCCCATGGCAGTTCCAGATTGGGAATTTTGCGACCGATTTTCTCTGACTCCACTACCACAATGACTTCTCTGGCGACACCGGACATTACCTGGCTGAGGCCAATCAGTTCGTTGAAGGTTGTGGTACCTCGTTGCAAATCGATGCCATCAGCGCCGATAAATAGCTGATCAAAATCGTATGAGCGCAACACCCGTTCCGCGACCTTTCCCTGGAAAGATTCCGAGCGGGCGTCCCAGGTACCACCGGTCATCAATAATGTTGGTTCGTTTTCTAACTCATGGATTTGATTGGCGATGGAAAGTGAATTAGTCATTACTACCAGGCCACGCTTTTGGCTTAACTCTGGCACGATAGCGGCAGTGGTGCGGCCGCTGTCGATGATAATGCGGTTATGATCTTTGACATGACGTGCTGCTTCCCGGGCAATGGATAACTTTCGTTTCGAAACTTGTTCACTATTTTCTGCCTGGATGATTTCCTGGGGCAGGGGAACGGCACCACCATAACGACGTAATAGCAGGCCGCTATTTTCAAGGGCTGCCAGGTCTTTTCGTATGGTAACTTCTGAGGTCTGGAATTGTATGGCCAGCTGATCGACACTGACTTCGCCCTGTTCGGCTAAATGGCTTAAAATTACATGGCGGCGCTGTTGGGTATTACGTTTCGACATAAGTTTCGAATGTGTTGTTTTAAGTTTCGTTTCGAAAGTTGTAATTAAAGCAAAGGATCGAAAAAAATGCAAAATGCTTTTGTTTATTTACGCGTAAATAAAGGTAATTAATCGTAACCAGCCAGCATTGTGCCAGTATCGTGTTAGGTGTTTTGTCGCGGATTTGTGGTGTTTGGGTTTCCCGGAGGGCGCAAAAATGCTACATTACTGGTAATTGTATATACAACTTGCACGGCATTATTAAAGTTTTTAGAACGTTATGACTCAATCCATATATCAGCTACAACAAGGCTCTCTACCCATCCTTATTTCGATGCCGCACAATGGTATCCAGATTCCTGATGAAATCCGCTCGACCATGACTAACGCAGGTTTAAGTGTCGCCGACACCGATTGGGATTTAGACCGACTATATGGATTTGCAAGAGACTTAGGCGTTTATTTAATCATTCCTAATTACAGCCGTTACGTTATTGATTTAAATCGCTCGCCTGACGGGATAAACCTATATCCAGGTGCAGATAGTACTGAATTATGCCCCACTACTAACTTTCAACGTCAGCCTCTCTATCGTATGGGGATGAATCCCGATGAAGCAGAAATACAACGGCGAATTGCAACCTACTGGCAGCCTTACCACCAGGCGGTCGAGAGTACCTTAGCTGAGATTCAGAAAAATCATGGGAAGGCTTTGTTACTTGAAGCACATTCGATTTGCTCTGAGGTACCGCGCTTCTTTGACGGCCAGCTACCGGACTTTAACTTTGGTACCAATCAAGGTAAAAGTTGTACCCATGAATTTCACAATGTATTGGAACAATTAGACTTTTCACCCTATTCACAAGTCATCGATGGTCGTTTTAAAGGTGGCTATATCACTCGCGCCTACGCCAATCTAGACAAGCATATTGAAACCGTGCAACTGGAGTTATCGCAACGAACTTACATGGATGAAGTACTACCAGGTTCTGCAAGTGATAGTGCGGAAAGTCAGGATGCAGTCAGTAAATACAACCAAGATAAAGCAGAGGCGGTGACTCCATTTTTGCAGCAAATGCTACTAGCATTTATTGACTATATTACTCCAGGCTCCCACAGCAATTCTCATCATGTTAGCAAATCCGGAGTTAAGCCATAATGAATCAACATGCCGCAACCCAGCATTTATTTGCGAAAGATATTCTGCTTGATAACGGCTGGCAGCACGATAAAACCCTGATTATCAATAACGGCATTATTGCCGATATTATTGATGGTAAAACCGAGCCGGCGGTTGTCGCATCGGGCCCTGTGATCCCAGGTATGGTGAATTGTCATTCCCATGCCTTTCAGCGCGGTTTTGCTGGCTTTTCTGAACAGGGCAGTGAAGGTAACGACAGCTTTTGGACCTGGCGCAAGATCATGTACAAGTTTGTCGATCATATCTCGCCAGAACAAGCTCAGGTTATTGCCCGGCAGCTCTATATTGAAATGCTGAAAGCCGGTTACACCCGAGTTGCTGAATTTCATTATTTGCATCACGACTCAGAAGGAAAACCATACCCTGAACTGAGCACCATGGCTAAGGCGGTATTTAAGGCTGCCAGTGAATCCGGTATCGGCATTACCATGTTGCCGGTACTGTATCGTTTTAGTGGTTTTGGTCCTTTGGCGCCTACTCATGGCCAGCGACGTTTTATCAACTCGGTTGAGCAGTTTAACCAGTTAGTTAGCGATTGTATCGAGCATGCCAAAACTCAATCCAACGCCAATGTCGGCATTGCACCGCATTCACTGCGCGCAGTGGATTTAGAATCTTTACAGGGTGCGGTTGCGCACTTAAAAAGTCTGGATGACAAGGCGCCGGTGCACATTCACATTGCTGAGCAAATGCAAGAAGTCAACGATTGTCTTGTCCACTATCAAAAACGTCCGGTGCAATGGTTATTAGACAATATTGATATTGATTCGTCCTGGTGCTTGATTCATGCCACTCACATTGATGACAGCGAGCTTAAAGGTATCGTTGAGACGGGTGCGATTGCCGGCATTTGTCCAACTACGGAAGCTAATCTTGGTGATGGTATTTTCCCAACCGTTGAGTTTCTGGAAGCTGGCGGTCGATTAGCGATTGGCTCAGATAGTCATATCAGTGTAAATGCCTGCGAAGAGCTGAAATTGCTAGAATATGCGCAGCGATTGCAAAAACAGCAACGTGCCGTTCTTGCAACCACCGCGACACCTTCTGTCGGTAGGTGTTTGTGGCAACACAGTACCAAGGGAGGTGCTATCAGTACCGCCAGTAATACCGGTGAAATTGCAATCGGCCGCCAGGCGGATCTGCTGGTGCTTGATCAGGATAAATTACGTCTGTACGCTGGTGGTGATGATTACCGAATGGACAGTTTTATTTTTGCCAGTGCGAGCAATGCGGTGCGTGATGTGATGGTATTAGGGCAATGGGTCATTCAGCAATACCAGCATCCGGCACAGCAGCAAAGTACCGATGAATTTGCTCAGGTTATTAAACAGCTTTCCGCAGGGAGTTAGTTATTAAAGAGTCTAAATCAGAAGTCTCAGGTTTTCGGTTAACCACAGAGCGTGTAGGTGCCGATTCCGGAATGGTGGTTGCACCGGTTACTGAGCGAAGGGCAGATTCAGGTGAGTATAAAAGCGTTTCTGGTGACGACTCTCTCATTGAAGAAAAACCTATAGCTTTGGTTTACAACGGGCTGACGCATGCGGTGATGATGCTAACGCCAATTGAGTTGGAGTATTTCGCGGTTGGGTTTTCCCTAACCGAGGGCATTATTGACGATCCCGCAGATATTTTTGATATTGAGTTAATTACCCAAGTTAATGGTCTGGAGCTCAACATCGAACTTAATTCCCGCCAATTTAATCGGCTTAAGCAAAGACGCCGCAGTCTCACTGGTGTCAGTGGATGCGGACTATGTGGTAAAGAATCTTTAGATATGGTGAATATTGAACTGCCGCCACTTGCAACCGAGCCTCTACCTTCACCGCAATTGATCGAAGAAATTCTGCAGAAATTTTCCAACGCACAGATTTTAAATAAAGAGTGTGGCAGCGTTCACGCCTGTGGCTTTTTTGACGCTCGGGGAAATCCTATCCATGTCAGCGAAGATGTCGGCCGACATAATGCTATGGATAAACTTATTGGTTATCTGGCAGTAAAAAATGTTGAGCAAAGACAGGGGATTGTAATGGCCTCAAGTCGTGCCAGTTATGAGATGGTGCAAAAATGTCTGCAGCAGAAATTATCTACCCTTATCTCGGTATCTGCGGCAACTAGCATGGCAATGGAGCTGGCAACGCAAGGCAATATGAATTTGATCGGCTTTGCCCGCCCGGGCAGGCACGTGGTTTATCATCAGGGAAAATGTAAACCAGAAGTTTAAGAAGCTAACAGTCGATTCTGCTCAATAACTTCGCACACTCGATTTTGCAAAGTTCGGTTTAAGCGCCTATTTACATTCTGTTCGTTACAATATTCAAAGTAAAACTCTTTGATATTTTCCCGAGATTCAGCCAGCTCTCTGATATAGGCTTCTTCCATACGTGAATATTTACTGAATTCTGGTGTTAAAACCGTTACCAATTTGGAAGGACGAACGCGAACTTTCGTGTCGGTATATTCGCTGGTCTGTTCATCTAGCCATTGCAGTTGCTGTTGCCACCATAAACCCAGTTCAGAAGACGGATAGAAATGTAAATATATTGCGGCTGCAACAATCAAGATAAATATTTTTTTCATAACCGAACCTGTTTCTTATTGTTGTCATCATGATAACGAATTTTCCGATAAAAACACCAGAAATCTTGCGTTAAATCATACTTTACGGTACGTGTTCAGGTATAATTTAACAAATTTATGACATAGTCCCAGGGTGAGGTTTTCGTCTAATGGAAGAAAACAAATCAACGTCGATACCTGTTAAAACGATACCGGTTAAAGAAATCAAGGTTCACCGTCCCCGCGAAGCTGAGGTTGAGCAATACAAACCTCGTGACCAAATTTATGTCAGGAAAGTCAGTGGCTTCTTTCAGCGCGTTCGTCAGAAAATGAACTTTTTCTTTCTGGCTCTTTTTGCGGCATTGCCCTGGCTGCAATACAACGGGCAGCAAGCCATCCTGTTTGATATTGGTGAGCAGCGTTTTAATCTTTGGGGGCTAACTCTCTGGCCTCAAGATCTTACTTTGCTGGCCTGGATATTTATCATTGGCGCTTTTTTGTTGTTTTTCGTTACGACGTTTTTGGGTCGGGTTTGGTGTGGCTATATGTGCCCACAAACCGTTTGGACGTTTATTTTTATCTGGTTTGAAGAAAAGTTTGAAGGGACGGCCAATCAGCGTAAAAAGCTGGATCAACAGCCGATGTCAGCCAATAAGTTTTGGCGAAAAGCCGCGAAACACACATGTTGGGTGTTGTTTGCGCTGTTTACCGCAATAACGTTTGTCGGCTATTTCACACCGATGCGTGAATTGGTTTTGGATTTCTTCACCTTCAATGCCAGTGTCATGGCGACTGCCTGTATCGTGTTTTTCACATTCGCAACTTACGGTAATGCCGGTTGGATGCGAGAGGTGATGTGTCTGCATATGTGTCCATATGCGAGATTCCAGTCAGCGATGTTTGATAAAGATACTCTGACTGTTTCCTATGATAGTGGTCGCGGTGAAACTCGCGGTCCACGTTCACGAAAAGTTAAACCCGCCGATGTTGGTATGGGAGATTGCATCGATTGCAACTTATGTGTTCAGGTGTGTCCGACCGGTATCGATATTCGCAACGGCCTGCAATATGAGTGTATCAACTGTGGTGCATGTGCTGATGCCTGTGATGGGGTAATGGAGAAGATGGGCTATGAAAAAGGTCTTATCCGCTACACCACTGAGCATGAGCTGACCGGCAAGAAAGTCCATATTCTGCGCCCTAAGTTGTTTATGTATGCAACGATACTATTGGTGATGACAGGTTTCTTTGTTGCCGATTTAGCTACCCGGGTGCCATTGCAGTTAGATATCATTCGAGATCGCAATGCCTTGTCGAGGGAAACCAATGAAGGTTTGATTGAAAACGTTTATACCCTTAAAGTGTTGAACAAATCGCAACATGACAGCGTATATAAAATATCGATGGAAGGGCTCGAATACGAACAGTGGCAGGGTAAAGAACGTATCACTGTAAAAGCTGCGGAGCAGGAAACGATAACGGTCAGTATCGCCGTCGACCCATACGAACTGAAGGAATATATGACAGATGTATCCTTTGTCGTGCAGCAGGTCGAGCCAAAAGATAACGATGTAATCATCAAGCAGTCGAGTAAATTCTTTAATCGTCGGCCTTAGAATAAGGACCGCCCCCATACTCGTTTGCAATAATCAGGGTTTATATGACAGATTTTAATTTTTCATCGCTGGCGCCAGAAACCATTATTGATGGTCTTGAGGGGGCCGGCTTTTCGGTAGATAGCGGTCTGCTCGCCCTGAACAGTTATGAAAACCGGGTGTATCAATTCCATGATGAACAGCGCCGTAAGTTCGTTTGCAAGTTTTATCGACCCGGTCGCTGGCAATTAACGCAAATTCAGGAAGAGCATGATTTTTCGTTTTTACTTGATGAACACGAGTTACCAATCGTCGCGCCTCTAAAACGTGATGGCCGCAGTATTTTTCATCATCAGGGATTTCATTTCGCCGTATTTCCATGCCGCGGCGGCAGAATCTTCGAAGTAGATAATCTCGAGCAGTTGGAATGGATGGGGCGCTTTGTTGGTCGTATCCATGCGGTATCCTCGCAACAGAGTTTCGAACATCGTCCAGGGATTTCTATACAGGAAAGCTTGTTAGATGCCCGGCAGATCCTGCAGAATTGTCAGATGATTCCCTTGAGTCTGCAAACGCCGTTCTTTACTGTGCTGGAACAAGCCATCGAATTTGCCAGTGCTCGCTATTTACCGAACAAACAGATTCGTCTCCATGGTGACTGCCACGCAGGTAATATTCTCTGGACTGACGATGGTCCTCACTTCGTCGATCTTGATGACTGTCGCACCGGACCCGCCATTCAGGATTTGTGGATGATGCTCAGCGGCGACAGGCAAACGCAATTGTTACAATTGGATACACTCTTATCGGGGTATGAGGAGTTCTTTTCATTTGATACTAGTGAGCTGTCACTGATAGAATCGCTGCGAACCATGAGAGTCGTGCATTATATGGCCTGGCTTGCTAAACGTTGGCATGATCCGGCATTTCCCCGTAATTTCCCTTGGTTTGATACCGAGAAATATTGGGAACAACAAATACTTGCATTAAAAGAACAAGTGGCCAGTTTACAGGAGCCACCCTTGAGTTTGATGCCATAATGGTATAAAAACTCATAATAGAAATTCGTAAGGAATCACATTACATGAAGAAGTTAGTATCTTTATTTTTAGTTACCGCACTAGCGGCGTTTGGGAGCCAGGCGGTAGAGAAATATGTAGAGGGTAAGCACTACACCAAAGTGAGTGATACTGCCTCTGCGAAAAAAGAAGTTCGTGAGTATTTCTCATTTTATTGTCCACACTGCTTACGTTTTGAGCCGTTTATGCAGGATCTTGCCCGTTCACTTCCTGAAGGCGTAAGCTTCGAGAAAAACCACGTTGATTTCCTTCGTGCTGCCAGTGAAGAAGTTCAATTCAACATTACCAAAGCTTTGGTTGTGGCCGAACAGTTGCCGCAAAAGAACCAGTTGATCGGTGCTATCTTCAATGAAATCCAGGTGCAGCAGCGTCCTATCACATCAGAAGCCGATATCCGTAAGATTTTTGTGATGAATGGTGTAGATGGTGAGAAGTTTGATAAGATGTTCAAGAGTTTTTCCGTAAACTCTCAGGCTAAAAAGCAAAAGAAAAATCAGGATGACTTAGTTGCCAAACGCGCTCTAACCGGTGTTCCTACCATCGTTGTTAATGGTAAGTACCGTGTAAACGCCAATGAATTAGATCGTTCTGATTTCCTAAACGATTACAAAAACCTTGTCATCTACTTAAGTCAGATGAACTAACCCTGACGTTAAGTCAGCAGAAAAAGGCGCCGTTGGCGCCTTTTTTGATCGTATCTTGAAGGGCCTTGTCTAACGTTTAAGACCCGTTTAAGACCGGGATTTTAGTGACCAGGCAATCAACGCGGCGATTAGCGCCAAGATTACACTGACCGTGATTTGCAGGTTTGATTGCACCTTGATGCCGCTACCTATCAAAGCAAAAATGCTCATTTGTGGAATAAAGCCTAAGTAGGAACCCAGGAAATACGGTTTTAGAGGCACACGAGCAGCGCCAACGCAGAGGTTAAACACAAAATTATTACCTGCAGGTATAAACCGTACCATTAAGGTTTTTCGAAAAGTGCGATATTGCAATAGCTGATGAATCTTATCGACCTGGCGCTGGAATTTAGGCAGTAGTATTTGTCGCAACCCGTACCTGGCTATCATCACGGTTAGGATGCAGCCAATAATCGCTGCGGTAGTTGCCAGCAAAATCCCTAACGCCGAGCCAAACAAGTAGCCAGCACTAAACGCACAGATTTGCCTGGGCAAACCAATCGCCGTTCCCAGGCTCATTAAAATGAGAAAATTCAGGGTTAAGTTTTGTTGAAATTGGGTGGCGAAGTTATCCAGAGTTTGCAGGTTGAAATACTGACTTAATCCAGAGAAGTGGATCCCGGCGCTGATAACCACACCGAGTAGTAAAAAAAATAAGATAAGGTTAAGCGTCAGCCGATGGGATGACCACCAGGCTTTCAGATTCGTTACACTCAGGAAGCGTTTTCGCACCAGGATTGCCTCTTATCGCCCACATAAGGCCTTCCCAGACCGTTGTCGATGAGTAATTGCGCCAGGTTCACATCATCAATGTAAACATCAGCGATCAATCGAAAATACTTGCCTCGTTCGATATTTCTTAACTCTACTGTAGTTGCCCGCTGTAACTGTTGACGGGTGAAATCCCTGGCCTTTTTCGCTAGCTGCTTTTCTGAGTCACATTTACCACGAATTTCCGGGGTATCAACCGCGTTAACCCGAATGGGAGTATTATTGCCAATAATGTCTGGCCAGTTGGCGATATTGGCACGAAAAGTATCACCATCGTAAACACTGACAATACTGGCAACGGTTACAGTGCCATATTTACTTAAAGCTGAAAAAGGTAGTACAGCCAGCAAGATTAAGAAGCCAGCTAGGGTGAGAGTTTTTGTTATATACGGCAAGAGATTGACTACATTTATGGTTATTATTCTGGGCAGATTATAACCCGCTTAGCATCGATTAGCTGCAATTGTTTATTATCGTTCTGTTGCGCCAGGCTCCCTTCAAGCAGCAGTTGTTGTCCGATTTTCCCTTTATCAGCGAGATATTGAGCAGACTTACCAAAGATGTGAACGATGCGTTGAACACTCGCTTGCTTTGCTGGCATTCCCGATTGTAGGCATTCGATAGTAAATTCTGCCATCGTGGCATTATTTTGTGTCGGCATCAGCTTTACGTCTGATGCCAATGTGGCCTGCATGGTGAGTTGATTGATGCTCTGACCTATGCCTTTACCTACAACGCTGATGTCATTCACCCAGACCAAATGCTTGCTACCATCTCCTGCAAGGGCACCTTTAAGGAAAATAAGCTGGCCTTTCTCGGCACGGATAAATTCGCGCTCAACGATATCACCCTGTACGTAACAGTTATGGAAAGTGCTCCACTCTTTGTAACCGTTCGATGTTTTATCGTACCAGCGCTGATGGGTAGCAATGACAAATTCACAAATCGGTATGGCGGGATTAGCACGATAACGGATATCCGGCTTAGCAACCAGGTTTCCCGCTAACGTGATATGACACAGTTGCCATTTGGATGCACTTTGTAATTGTTCCATAACGTGTTTTTTCGCAGTAAAAGTAACATCATAGCGATTTTACCGGTACAGGCAAGCGGCGTTGATCAGGGAATGAGGAGAATATCAATTTGAATAGTTTGGCTTTGGATTCAAAAGTATTTACTCAAGCCTAGCGTTTAGTATCACCACTAATCGCATATCTAAAAATATCAAAATGGGCGAAATAACAAACAAACCACATTGTTCCTGCATACATGAAAAATATTTTTTTAGCAAAATCAAATGTCCAATCCATTAGAAACGTCAACAAAATTACTGCAAATAACATTGCGATCACGTAGTAAAGTGGATAAACGATAAGGTATCTGACCAATAAACCTTTATTCATTAAATATTACTCCTATTGCTCATGTGTTCTTGCAACTTCTCTCTCAATATTTAATAGGTTTCGTTCGAAATGGCTTGGAATAGGGAATGGCCCACTCGGCAGGAGTCGAACCTGCGGCCTCACCCTCCGGAGGGGTGCGCTCTATCCAGCTGAGCTACGAGTGGTCGTGTGAAGTGGTGCTCTTTTGCAAATCATAGCAATAAAAGCATCGCCATTCTATACGCACAGCTTCGACTGTCAACTCTTGTTCAGGCTAATCCCACTATTCGTATTAAATTTAAACAGTTGCTGTAGGTCGCTGGCGCTCAAAATGGCGCTGCAGCGGTTGCAATCTGGATGCTGTCAGGCAATTTTACAATTATCGACTACTATTAAATTTAGGTTTAAACCGATAATAATAAGCTTGAATTTACATGGAACTGTTAGGCTTGATAGGTTACGGACTTAGTAGTCTGGCTTATCTCATTTTCTTCCTGCTATCGATGGCGTCGCGCCAGCAATCCTTAAGTGGCACCTTAACTCGTGTGTTAGGTATCATTCTTTGTGTCTGTGCCTGTATGAGCGTCTGGCAACTGTATCAAGGCTTTAGCCTGGTTTATGTGCTTTATATGGAAGCTCTGAAAAGCATATTAATCACCTTATTAATTCTTGGCGTTAAGTTACGCGCTTCATCATTTAGCAATCTTTTAAAGCAAAAAGAAGTACATCATTTCCTGATTGCTGTGGTTTTGCTGGCGCTACTTTCGGGGGTGAGTATTGTTAACCAGCAAAACTTTACCTGGGTATTTATCAGCTTTATGGCGCTAAATCTGTGGCCTCTGGTATTACTTGAACAAGTCTTTCGAAATGCCCAAAAGCGAGCCAGATGGGCGGTATGGCCGATGGTGTTCGGGCTTGGCAGTATGTTGGTTTTCGACTTTGTTATCTTTGCCCAGGGAGCGCTGATAAATCAGCTGGATTTCAATTTCTGGTATCTACGCGGTTATTTAAGCGCGGCGATGATGCCATTTATTCTGCTTAGCTCTAAACGCATTAAAAACTGGTCTTCCGATCTGTTCATCTCCAGAGACATTGTTTTCTACAGTTCTATTCTGGTGCTCAGCGGTGTCTACTTATTGTTACTTGCTTTTGCCGGTTACGTCATTCGCTTTTTGGACGGACAATGGAGTGAATTACTCAGTGTTGCTTTTATGTGCCTTGGATTGCTGGTGTTGTTTGCGGTCCTGTTAACGCAAAATCTAAGAAATAAGATACGCGTCTTTATCTCCAAACACTTTTTTGCCAATCGCTACGACTACCGGCTGGAATGGCTAAACCTTATTGCCGCCATTGAGCGCAGTCATAGCGAAGATATTTATGAAAATGCTTCGAGCGCTTTAAGCGAAGTCCTGCAGCTTGATGGCTGTATCTATTTGCAGCTTAATAACGTTAATCGCTTTGAAGTGATGAATTATGGTCAGCTTAAACCAGGCATGGCATCAATGGGACAATTGGATAGTCTGGTCGACTATTTTCAACAGCAGGCCTGGATCATCGATTTATCGGAAGTTAAATCTTCTCCTGAGACTTATAAAGGCCTGGAAATAGATCACATCTGTTTGTTGAATGACAATATCGAAATTCTGGTTCCGGTGTTTTTTCAACAGCACCTGACCGGCGTGTTTGCGATGACCAGACCTGCCAATAAAGGCGTGCTGAATTGGGAAGATCGGGACTTTTTATTTGCACTGACCAAACAGCTTGGCAATTATTTATCGTTGCAGGAAGCTCAGAAACAGCTTACCCAAACTCAACAGTTCGCCGTCTTTCATCGAATGTCAGCCTTTGTATTGCATGATTTGAAAAATATTCAGGCGCAGTTGGGCCTGATCACCGCCAATGCCGAACGCCATAAAAATAACCCTGAATTTATCAGTGATGTGTTCGCAACTGTTGAATCGGCAAGCTCGCGTCTGCAAAAAGTGGTTCGCCAGCTCGCCAATAAATCACTGGAGAAGATTAAAGAACCGAAACAACAGGTGAATGTTCAGGCATTGTTAGTGGAATCGGTCAAGCTTGCTAATGTCCATAAACCACAGGTGAAAATGGAATGTGAAGCGGATCTTTATGTGTATGCGGATAAAGAGAGATTTGCCGGCGTTTTAATGCATTTGATTGAAAATGCACAACAAGCCAGCAAACCCGATGATCACGTGCAACTAATTGGAAAAAAACAGGAAAATAGACTAATCCTTAGTATACGTGACAGGGGGTGTGGGATGACACAGGCGTTTATTCGCGACAAGTTATTTACCCCATTCTCGACCACTAAGGGTAACGCAGGAATGGGTATCGGAGTCTATGAAGCTCGCCAGTTTTTTGAGGAAAACTCCGGCGTAATGTCTGTGCAAAGTGAAGTTGATAAAGGCACGACGTTTACCATCGAAATGTCACTAAGTGAATACCAGGAAATTGGATATAACAACCATGGAAAAATTATTAATTGTTGATGACGATGAAGGCATTCAAAAGCAGTTGAAATGGAGCCTTTCTAATTATCAGACTATCTTTGCCAAGAACCGCCAGACGGCGATCAACGCCATCCGACTGCATGAGCCGAAAGTGGTTCTTCTCGATCTCGGCTTACCGCCGGATACCGCTAATGCCAGTGAAGGTTTAAAAACCTTAGAGGAAATTATGGCACTAGCACCATTCACTAAGGTGGTGGTGATTACTGGCAATGACGATCATAAGGTGGCTTTACAGGCAATAGCCAATGGTGCCTATGATTTTTACCAAAAACCATTGGACGCCGATGTCATCAATGTCATTGTCGACCGGGCTAATAATGTTTCCACTATCGAAAAAGAAAATCGTGTGATCCGTGAGCTGGCAGGAGTGGATTCCGGCATCATTGGCAGTAGTGAAGTGATGGAAAACTTAAGAACTCGTATCAAACGGATCGCACCCACAGAGATTACAGCACTGTTGCTGGGGGAAAGTGGTACAGGTAAGGAAGTGGTTGCCAATGCCATTCATAAACTCAGTAATCGTAAAAAGAAACCCTTTGTCGCCATCAATTGCGCATCAATCCCCGATACCTTACTTGAAAGCGAGTTATTTGGGTTTGAAAAAGGCGCTTTTACCGGTGCCCATCGAACTACCAAAGGCAAAATTGAAATGGCCCAGGGTGGTACTTTGTTTCTCGATGAGATTGGCGATATGCCATTTAATCTACAGGCAAAACTCCTGCGCTTTTTACAAGAACGAATCATTGAAAGAATTGGTGGACGTGCCGAAATTCCGGTAGATGTCCGGGTGGTTTGCGCGACCAATCAAAATCTGGAAAATATGGTGGCGGAAAAAACATTCCGTGAGGATTTGTATTATCGCATCAGCGAAATGGTATTCTCGATTCCTCCTCTGAAAGACAGAGAATACGATGTGTTAATTCTCGGCCAGTATTTCTTGCTGCAGTATGCCAAAGATTACAATGTCAAAGTTCAGGGGTTCTCTGACTCTGCCGCTAATGCTCTGAAAAGCTACCATTGGCCTGGTAATATCCGCCAGCTGCAGAATAAAATTAAGTCGGCGGTGATACTCGCTACTGGTGGTCAGGTTACCGCAAACGACTTAGGGTTTAGCGAGGAAGCCGACGAGTCGGCATCGCCATTGGAATTAAACCTCCGCGCGGTTAGGGAGCGGGCTGAATCCGGTGCAGTGAGCAAGGCGTACGCGCTCGCTGACGGTAACATGAGTCGTACCGCTGAATTACTGGGTGTTACTCGTCCGACTCTTTATGCACTGGTTGAAAAGTATTCGATGCAACTGAAGTCTCAGGAAGCGTAATTCACCATGAGACACAAAAATGTAACACAAAAAAGCCGGAACTAACGTTCCGGCTGTTTACTGGGCGATACCCTAAAGTTTAAGCTGTCGGCCGATTGTCATCATCCATATGCTTTTCAAGAATAGTAAGCTGTTCTTCATTAAGGACGATATCCTCATTGTTTACCTTTTCTTCAAGTGCTTTGACGCGCTTAGAGTAGTTTTCCAGATTGTGCTTTAACCAAATAGAGCGAATCGCGGAGCCGGACACAAAAACGCCATCTTGACGTAATGCCTCGCTAGCTTTGTATTGGCCATCATCGGGGTGAGAGATGGCATAGTCTATAACAGCCTGCTCAGTCGAAGGGTCGATGGTTTTCTTGATTACTTCAGGTCTGGAATGCTGGCGCTCCATTGCCAACGCAACTTTCTGCTCAATTAACTTATCCAGGTCACGACTAATACTCATTTTTTGGTCGATGCTTTCCTGTAAGTAATCGGAAATCTTCTTCAGCGATTTAAGAATACGCTTATCAACCAAACGAGTATCTTTGCTCAAGCCCTTAGGTTTTTCGGCTTTCTTGGCTGTGGTTTCAACTTGCTCTTCAGCATTGATATCAGCCTGTGTCGGCTGAGAGGTACTCAATTCTTCGGCAAACTCTTCGCTCACCGCTTGCAGGTCCTCACGAATCAAAAATCGCTTATTATTTAAAAACCCATAAAGCAGGACCCGGTCGACAAACAGGTTTATTTTACGGGGAATCCCCAAGGTTTTTTGCTTGATGTATTCGTAACAATCATCCGCGAAAATTTGCAACGGTTCTTCACTCACTAATTCTAGCCTGTGCTTAATATACTGGGCAATTTCCTCAGTTGTCAGAGGCTGCAAGTGGCAAGAAGCAATAATCCGTTGGCGAAATTGCTCCATCCCCTGGCTTTGGATGATTGGTTTCAGTTCTTCCTGACCTAATAAGAAACTTTGCAACAAGGGTTTATTATTACGTTGGAAGTTTGACAACATACGCATTTCTTCAACTGTTTCTGCTGGCAGGTTTTGCGCTTCATCAACCAATAGCAGTGCACGTTTGCCTTTACTATTTAGTGCCAGCAGATGTTGTTCAATCGCCTGTAATAAACTTGCTTTACTGCGGTTTTCTACCGGCATTTTGAATTTCCGGACAATTGCCCGCAGCAAATCTTCCGGCGACAGCTTGCTGGTTACAATTTGAATCGCTTCTATTGAAGAATCTTTAATTCGATGCAAAAGACTCTGAGCCAGCATGGTTTTACCGGTACCAATAGGCCCGGTAATAACGATAAAGCCTTCGCCTTGCTCTAAACCATATTGCAGATAGGAAAGAGCCTGGGTGTGTTTTGCTGAACCAAAAAAGAATTTTGGATCAGGGTTTAATTGAAATGGTTTGGCTTTGAAGCCATAAAAATTTTCATACATATCAGAACTCTTTAACCAATTTGATGCCAATACGGTTTTCATCGTAATTTAATAAGAACCGATTAGAACTGCGGTTTAAATGTTGCCCGTAAATGGTCATGGTCAGGGTTGAGTTTAATTCCTCAACCCATTCAGCCGCCCAAATCCGGTAATGATCGATTTGTTCTTCTGCTTCATCGAAGTCACGGTCAAATTCATTCCTAATAAATGAAAAACTCCCATCGAGAGTGACATTTCTGGACACTTCCCGAGAGACTCCAACATTGAGATATTCATAGATATCATCATCACCGAACTCTAATTCAGTACGTTTGGTTTTGCGCATACCTAAACGGTAGGTAGTGCGTTTCAGCGATAATGATGTGCTGAAATTTAAGGTCCTATTCAGACTGTAGGTTTCCGATTGTCGCAATCCGACATCGTTGGCAAATCCGATAAAGGTATATCCGGTCAGATCAAACGATTCATCAGGGCCGACAATACAGCTGGAAAAATCTCCGGGAGTCAGACCCAGGCACCAGACTTCCAGATCCTGTTCGACAAAGTTGTAGCGATCAAATAACTCAATGGCCTCGTTGTAGGTGAGGGTTGTATTGAGCTTTCGCATACGGTGTCTGAACGAGGCCTGATAAGCATCGCCATAAAAACGCTGGAAGTATTTAGCCCTCAGAGCGGTGCGCGCGGATGGCTGCCAGTTTATGGCACCACTGACATAGTCTTCTGGCGGATCCAGGAAGTCGACGTCAGGGACATTAGCATCTTCTTCATCAACTTTGTTCCAGGCGACGTCTATATCCAGACTATTGGTAACCTGCCAACGGATCCCGAAACCGAGAGAAGATGTACCCTGAATTTGCGTATCTAACAGGTTGCCTTCGGTATCTTCATCGTAGTAACGAATGAACGGGTTTAGCTTATACCCGGTTATCCAGCCAATATTGATGTCCATATTCCAATATTGACCTGTACGACGATTGTTAGAGGTATCAAGAATTTGTCCGGTCGCGTCCCAGAAAACATTACGTGCGGCGCTTCCGCTGCGGGTATTAAAGAAACCACTGTAACCCTCACGATCACCAATGGCATCCTGCGCCGTGTCGTAAAGATAAGCCAGTTGTGCCGAGGTAATAACGGTGGAAGAGGTGACGTTATAATCTAACCCTGCGCGTAATCTTTGAAATTGCACAGTGTTACCCGCCACGAGGTCAGCCAACGCATTTCGGGCGCTATTTTCGGCAACGTTATCAATAGAATATGAGGCAAATGCGGCCAAGCCTTCTGGCCACAGTTCGATGCGACCAAAAGCTTCCATTTGATTGAAGTTATCCCGTGCTCCTAAGTCATGACTGTAGAGAACCTGAATAAATTCATAATCAATATTAGCAATGGCCCCGCCTGATACGTATTGAGCGTTGATACCGGGGGATATTAACGTAACAAAACTGATCGTCTCATCATTAGGAGACAGCTCAACGTTATCCGTAACGACCTCTTCAACAGAAACCCTGGGCGTAATCGTCCAAGTCTCTGCGTAGGAAGAAAAGGTTAAAACAGTGCATACAGCAAGTACAGATATCTTATTGAATAATCGTCTTATTATCGTATCCGTAACTGTTAGTACCATATAATTCCTTATGCGATTGTAATGCTTTATTCAACACCAGTCCTTTAGCTAAATCTTCATTTAACATGGCACAGGCTCGATTTACTTTTTGAATCGGAGTCTTATTTTCTTCAACGGCAATAATGGCTTGTCCCATTAATTGCGAAAGCGCAGCGGTCTCAGTCAGACCTAAAATCGGAGGACAATCAAAAATCACGATACGATCCGGATAACGACTCGCCAGTTCCTCAACTAGCGATGTCATTTTCGCACTTGCCAGTAATTCATTGGCAAGATAGTGCGGTGTGCCGGTCGGCATGATTTTTAGTTTGTCGACATTGGTGGAATAGATAATGTCGCCAGCTTCTTCAATATTGCCAAGCAGATATTCGATCAGACCTTTACGAGGTTTGATACCACAATGGCGTAATACACTTGGTTTATAGATATCGGCGTCGACAAGCAACACGGTTTTATCCTGTTCAGCAGCAATACTCAAAGCCAGATTGATGGCGACAAACGTTTTACCTTCGTCTGCTAATGCACTGGAAACCATAACCAGATTCGGGTGTTTAACCTTGTTTGCTTTAGTGGTTAGCGCATTACCAAGTAAGTTACGCTTGATCTCGCGAAACTCTTCTTGCACCCGATGATTGTGGGAGTGGTCCTGAGCGGTCAGGTAACCCAAGTTTTCCAGCATCGGTAGGTCGAGTTCTAATACGTCTTCACCGACAACTGGATCGGGATCGGTAGCACGCATGGTCTCAACGTCTTCAACCTCATCGGATTTGACCATGACAGGTTCGGTAATTTCAGGCTCTGGTGCTACCGGAGCAACGCTTTCTTTAACTTCTACCGTGTCGTTTGCGGTAGCGACTGTTTCAACCTCTTTAGCTTCAGGTTTTGCTTCAGCCTTTTCACGAGCTGCGGAGGCCGCAGGTTTAGTACGTTTTTTAGTTGCTTTCTTTTTCGCAGGTGATTTGTCTACACTTTCTTCTTTAGCTTTATTGGCCAAATCAGCCTGTTTTTTAGCGAGTGCTTGTTCGATGGTAGACATATTAATACACCTTCGTTTGTTGAGTTTGTGGAGCCTGGCTGGACGTTGAATATCCAATAAATCCAGCAAGCAGTACCAGTAACAACACATTGGATATAATGAACATCCGAGTCTTGCGTTTTTCCTTGTCAACCAGACCAATCGAACTCGCGGCGGTTACAACGCCCATCACCGGCATATTTAGTGCGCGAGACAATTGATTTGAAGAAACTACCACTGGATTTGCCTGAGTCATCATGAAGGCTGCACCTGCACCTGCGCCGACACCAACAACTAACACTGCAAGATAAAAGATGATGCGATATGGGCCGCTTGGCTCAGAAGGTACTTGCGGCGGGTCGATAACGCGGAACTGAATTTTATCCGAGGTCGCATCGGCTTGTTTTGCCATTAATGCGGTTTCTTTACGGGATAATAGTTCTTCATATTTGCTCTTGTTGATCTCGTAGCCGCGGTTTAGTGCTACCAGCTCCGCTTCGATATCAGGGATTGTGCGAATTTTTTCAGTCAATTCATCAACCTGAGACTGATAGTTATTTGCACGAACCTGTAAAGAAGCGATTTCATTCTCTATCTGATTAACCAAAATGCGCATTTCCTGATACACGGGGCTGGCGTTGGCGGCACTTAAATTAACGCTTTCACCATCTTCACTTTCCGTGGTCAGAGCCAGATAGTAAGCTTCGATTTCTTCTTTACGAAGGCGGCTCAGCTCATCTAGGCGACGACGAATTTCGATAACATCAGGGTGTTTTTCGGTATAGCTTATCAGTGCAGTATCAAGGTTGGTTTTCAGGCCCTGAATACGCTCATCATAGGTAGTGGCGATAGAATCATTATCCAGGATGTTTTCTGACAGGGCTTGCCCCGAAGAGAGATCTTCCTGAGATAGTTGACCGCGGGCGGATTCAAGTCGGCCCTGGGCTTCCATCAATTGTAGATTTGTTTCCCGAAGGCGATTTTTCGCCGCATTCAGGGCGCTGTAAAAACCACCGTTGTTGGTTGGCAATACGCCAGTGTAGCGTTTCTTAAACTCGGTGAGTCGTTTTTCAGCGGCGACCAAACGATTTTCGTAATCGCGAATCTGCTTATCCAGGAATTTTTGCGCCGTATCCGTATCGCTTCGGGTTTCACCTAGCGTATTTTCAATGAATACGGTAAGTGCCGCCTGGACAATATTTTTCGCGATGAGTGGATCTTTACCTTCGTAAGAAATATTAAAGATATTTTCTTTGCCAACAGGTTCGATCGTCATATTGGTTTTCAAATCTTCGATAATGGCTTCAAACTCTTCAGAGTCCTCTGCCTGTAAATCGAGATCTGTCATGCGAGCAATTTTGGTAAGATTAGGGCGACCCAATAAGGTTTTCACCATCAGGCGAACTTGATAGTCGGGGTCCGTTTCCACCATTAATCCTTCCATTAATGGGCGCAGCAATGACTGTGTATCAACATACACTTGTGCTGTTGCCTCATATTTGTCCGGTAATGCACTTACTGCTAACCAACCGACAGGACAGATAATCCAGGTTGCTATCAGGATGTAGTGCTTTTTGCCCCATACACCCAGCAGTATTTCCTTAATTTTTTCAATTTGTTCGTACATGATGTGAGTTCTTTTTATTGAAAATTAAAACCATGCTTCCGGAATCACGATAATATCGCCCGGTAACACATCTACATTAGCGCTGATGTCGCCGTCCTTAATAAGGTCTTCAATATTGAGCAAGTATTGCTTCTGTTCGCCATTTTCGACTCGAACCAGAACGGATTGGTTACCATCGGCAAACTGTGTCAGGCCGCCGACTGCAATCATCACGTCAAGGAGGGTCATGTTTTGGCCATAGCTGACAGCTCTTGGCTGTGCTGCTTCACCAATAACGCGAATCTGTTCACTGTAGGGGCCGATAAAGCGGTTTACGGTAACCGTTACTATGGGCTCTCTCAGATAAGTGGATAGCTGCTCTTCAATAGTACGAGCTAGCTGAGTAGGTGTTTTACCGGATGCCATGATGTCTTCAACCAGCGATGTGGTGATTTTGCCATCAGGACGGACAATAAAACTGCCTGAAACGTCTGGATTGCGCCAGACAAAGATATTCAACTGATCACCAGGACCGATTAAATAGTTGTAGGAATCCGCGGTTTCTGTTTGAGCGGGGCGGACTGTTGCAGAGGGTAATGATTGATTTGAACTACATCCAGTTATTATCCCTAAAAAGACAATAGCAACCATTATCTTTCGTATAGTCAAAGTTCCTTTCGCCATAACTTAATGCCTTCATTGCTAAAGATTATTTTTGGTTTATACAAAGGTTAGTTCATAGATTTAAATTTTGCGCAAATTTTGATCGAAAAATAATCTTGGGGGTCTGTTTTCTTGAACTATAGTTAAGGTGAAAAAGGGATTTTTCCCATACTAACCAAAACAATAAAGGAATCCGGGGTAGCTCTCGTGCAAAATAAAAACACTAATTATTATGCAGTCCTATTGAGGCTGTTGATTCTTACCGACTTCTCTATTTTCTTCATTACATTTGCCATAAGTAACCAGTTTGTGCTGCAGCACTTCAATAATTTAGAGGTACTAGGTTACTCATTATTTTTTGCGTTTGTGATGCAGCTGGCGTTTCTTGGACTTGGCTTATATAAGCCTAAGTTAAGAGATAAATGGTGGGGCATGGTGCGTCGATTAATATTGGCCACTGCGCTTAGCTTTTTATTCTTAATGTTGGTACAGACATTATTTAAACAGTCTTATTACCTGACGCAAACGCTATTTAATGCCTGCTTATATAGCTTTGTTACGACGTTATTACTCAGAACCCTGTTCTTGAAGGTTAACTTTCTTGGATTCGCCAAGCGTAACGTATTAATCCTTGGTTCTGGCGAAAGGGCGACTATCATCGAAAACCGAATGCGTCGAAAAATCGACCGCCAGGGCTTTAATCTGGTTGGCTACAGTCGCATGCCGGGCGATGCAAAAGCTCAGATCCCAGAGGATAAAATCATCGATCTCGACATGCCTTTGTCGGAGTATGTCGTTCGTCAAAATATTCATGAAATTGTCATCGCCACTGATGAACGCCGCGATAATTTGCCCGTTGAAGAGTTGTTTTCCTGTAAGTTAAGAGGTGTCGTGGTTTCAGATATCCTTGACTTCTTTGAAGCGGAAACCGGACAAATTGCTGTTAACCTGATCTATCCTAGTTGGCTCATTTTTTCTGAGGGTTTCTCATCTTCCAATGAAATTCGCAATAACCTCGACTGGCTGTTTAATGCATCCTTGGCGTTTATATTGTTCTTGCTAACCTGGCCAATAATGTTACTCGCCTACCTGGCGATTAAGCTTGAAGACGGCATCAGTGCGCCGGGTTTTTACTGGCAGGAGCGGGTTGGGTTAAATGGCCAAATATTCCGAATCGTGAAATTTCGCAGCATGAAAGTCGACGCTGAACGCCATGGCATTAAATGGTCTTCTGAAGAAGATGACCGGGTAACTAAGGTTGGTAAGTTCATCCGCAAGTACCGCATCGATGAGTTACCGCAAATCTATAACGTTGTTATCGGAGATATGGGTTTTGTTGGCCCGCGCCCAGAGCGTCCGGAGTTTGTGAGTCATCTGCAAAAGGTTATTCCATACTACTACGAGCGCCATAACGTTAAGTCAGGTCTTACTGGCTGGGCACAATTGAAATACCCTTACGGCTCCAGTGATGAAGATGCCCAGGAAAAACTTAAGTATGACCTGTACTATATCAAGCATAGAAGTTTTTTAATGGACTTACTTATCCTGATACAAACCGCTGAGGTGGTTATCCTTGGAAAAGGGCGATAACCTGTGGTTAAACATATTTTTACTGACGTTGTATTTTAAATCACCCACCGAGCATTGATTATCAACGGAAAACCGCGGCAGTTCGAAGCGGTTTTCCAGTAAGTTCGTACAGTAGTTGTGTAGGAAGGTAAAGGCCAGTTGATAACCACTTTTACGCAATAAGTTCATTGTTGTTTGGTTATAGGTATGTTCACCACCCACCGGATAAGCGAAGGTATTTATGGTGCTGCCAAGCTGCTCTTCGAGGCGCAGCTTGGAATTAATTATCTCTTTTTCCTGCTGCTCTTCTTCGAGGTGAGACAGTATCTGATGGCTACAGGTTTGCGAGCCGATAGAAACGCCATTAGCAATGACCTCTCGAAGCATATTCCAATCCATAAACAAAGATTGTGACATCGTTACTTCATTCTCATCAATGCCACAAGCCTGGCGCAGCATCGCCAGCTTGTCAGGCATCGTTACCCGATGGTTTTGCTTGATATACCGCAGCATAACCCGAATTTTTTCCGTTTCTGGTAATTCTGGCCATTTAATAGGGAGTTGCCATTTATTCAGTAGAGCCGAACTTACCTGGGTATTTTTCAATAACCAGGCAACCTCATCCCACCAGGGAACACTCGGGTTGTCGATAAAATCGGTCGCAATGAAAAACGTTGCCGGCACATTTGCCGCTTTCAGCAGTGGATACGCATATTGATAATTATCGTGATAGCCATCATCAAAAGTGATTACGGCTAATCGTTCCTTGATTGGCGTATCATTGCGCATCAGCGCAATTAGCTCTTTGGTACTGACAACATCAAAGTTTTGTTTGTAAAATTTCAGGTGGGTTTCAAATTGTTCAGCACTGCAGCTAAACAGATTTGGATCATATTGGGTATCTGCAGGATCACCGATGCGATGATAATTAAATCCATAGAGCCCATCAGGACGAAACCGCCATAACAGCCAACCCAGCCCGGAATATTTAAATATGTCTGCTTTGTAATCCATTCTATGCCTTATGCTTTAATTCTTCTTTGAAAATATCGGCAACTTTATATTCGGGTTTGGGAATAATAAAATCGCGATAGTCGCCTGGCTCTCCTTGCACATCGGCCTCCGCAGCTTTGACTATGTTATACATCTCGCGGGCAGAAACATAATGCAGTTTATATTTTTTACCATCATTGTATTTATTTTCCAAATATCGACACATATCGGCAAATGGCTCACCAAGAAGGGTGTCCATGGATTCTTCCTGGGTGCCATGGGTATGGACCTTAACGAATAACCAGTCTTCCTTATTCTTTACACTAATTTGTGTATTCATCCATAAGTCGATTCTGTCCGCTGTCGGTGGCATATTGCCACGTATATCTGAATTCTCTATTTGTGGAAAAATCTTCTTTTTCAAACGTCGCCAATTTAATGCCAGCGGCCCGGTAATCAGCATCAAATCGCCCCAGGGCTCACCATTTCGCTCGACAGGTTTGCCAACGTTGTGAGAGTTTGGGTGACCCGGATTATCCTTGGCGTAATAGATTTCGTTTGCAAAAGCCGGCTGTGTGTCACTTGGTGCACTCGGAAACGTCATATCAACGAAACAACCCGTTTCTTTGAGAATGATAAGCTCGTCATTGACACCGCATAATTTGCCATCGGGACGGGAGTTATTAAGGCACCAGTTACCATGAATGAAGGCATATTCAAGATGCCCGCTTTCTGGATTTCGACAAAACGCGCCATGATTCTCATGCAGAGTTTCGGTGAATCGGTTTAATGTGTTTCGCAAATTTTCGCTAGTATCATCGTGATGATGAAGATGCACTTCAATTTCACCGAACCCTTGAGCACAGATGTAGGCAATTTTGTCCAGATGCTCGCGACGATATTCTTCTTCCGGGTAGAAAAAACTATGTTTGGGTGGGTGGCCATCAGCGTCTTTGAATTTGCGTGCAACTTCCGGATATTCATACAACCAACGGTCAACTCGGGCACGTTCCTGTTCAATACTGATATTTTTTCCCCACTGGGGTTCGTAGTGGTCGACAAAACAAAACATTACATGAGTCGTTTTGTTGGACTTTCCATAGTGGTGCCAATGGCCAGTCAGCTTTCTTTTTAAAAAATGCCCTAGCCAGAGGTTAAGGTTTTTTTTGTATATGACCAATGTTACACACCCGATTAAAGCGATCAACAATGCCAGTAACAAATAAATCATGAGCGGGAAGTCCTTTGCCAAGTGCCAGTTAAGTTTCGTCGACTAAACAGAACAAAGCCTTGCATTAAGGCGGTGTTCAGGCGCAAAAAAAACGCAATGAATGTGATGAACCAGGGGGTGGTTTGTCCTTGATCGATTTTTTTAATTCCCCAAATACCGAGCCCATAAATAGTGACTTGAAGTAACAGGAATCCAAAATAAAACGTTTCGGTAGCGAGCAGGAAATTGCTGACCAGGGCTAATACCATAAGATGTGGGGTAAACCAACGTAATACTTTATGGGAAAAATAAGCAAAACATCGCCAGCCTTGTTTGGGGTTGAGTAGCCAAAACAGGTTGCTGAATGCCTGATAGTTGCCAGCGCCTATTCGTATTCGACGCTTGCCTTCATCCTGGGCACTTGGTGCCACTTCTTCTCTGGCTTTAGCGCCACGGTGATAAACTACCTTGCGGCCTTGTCTGGCTATATTCATCACGATTTGAAAATCGTCTACTATGGTGTTGGCACTAATTGGAGTATACAGCTCTTGGCGTATGGCATAGATTGCGCCGTTGGCTCCTAACAGGGCATCAAGCTTACTTTCCTGATATTTAATAAACTGCTCATAGCGCCAGTAAAGGTTATCTTTGTTGGCGTTGGTACCAAGATTGTATAGCTCGAGCTCGCCACAAACGGCACCAACACTTGGATCGGAAAAACCGGCTACCAACTCGCGTATCGCATTGGCCTCAAATTGGGTATTGGCATCAGAAAAAACCACGATTTCGGTTTCAACCTGAGTCAGCAAATCGTTTAACGTACTCGCTTTTCCGCGGTTTGGGCTAAATAAGCTTATATTTAGGCAGGGGTGTTCAAGCGTTTCCAGAATGGCGTTAGTTGCGTCAATGCTACCATCTGAGCCGATAAAAATATGAAGCTTTTGCAATGGATAATCTTGATTGAGAAGGTTTTCGACACGCTCGGCAATGCAATGCTCTTCATTATATGCGGCAATGACTACACTGACAGCAGGTAATTGCTCGTCGTTAAGCGCGGATACGGATGTCTCGGTTCCAAAGAATTTGGCAAAGATAAAGCAGAGAACTGGATAAATCAGGTAGCTATAAAGAATTGCTAGCACAGCTATCCAAAACACGAACTCCATTTTCATCCCCTGATTTATTCATTGTTATTCAATAAAATATATATCAAGAAATGAATTTTAGTAGCGACAACGAAAAATAATTCTCCACAGGATTCTTTGCTTGCATTTAATGCCGTAATTGTTGCCTCTTTAGCGGCGATAGTTTAGTGATAATCCGATCGTAGCGAATTCTTACCTCAAGCCTCAATAATACTCGCATCGAAGATGCTTTAGTTACTTCAGCAAAAAGCCAAACCCTAGCTAACCTCGCCTAAATAAAAGGTTTTTCCTGCTGCATATCTGCAAATAAATGAACTTAAAATTATTTTTGCATCAAAGTAGCAGGTTTTCGGATCTGCCATATACTCAAAGGTAACCAAGAATTAAAACAATCACAGAATTATCAAGCAATGAATAACAAATGGGATGTTATTTACATCGGTAATGAGTACAGTACGGACAATCGCACCAGTAGTCATCACATCGCAAAACGACTCGCTGCTCAACATAATTTGCTTTATGTTGAAGCTGCTGGGCTGCGCATGCCTCGCTTTTCTATCTCCGATCTGAAGAAGATTTTTAGCCGATTACAGAAAGCCTTTAAGCCAAAACCTGCCAAACAAGCAAATGACTTTAATCTGCTGACGTTGTTTTTATTACCATTCCCGTCTACCTGGTGGATTAGCCGTTTCAATAAAAAGCGTGCTATCGCAAAAATAACCGCGAGAAGCGAACAGCTTGGCTTTGGTTCTCGCCCAATAGTCTGGTGTACCGTACCAACATTGGCAGAAGTCATTGAACAGCTCTATCCACAAGCAATTATCTATTACTGTGTTGATGATTTTTCATCACTGCCGGGGGTAAATCAGAACCGAATCGTGGGACTCGATCACCAGTTAAGCCAACAAGCGGATTTAATTTTCACACCTTCAATGCCGCTATTTGAAAGAAAACGAAAGCAATATCAACATGTATTGTTAAGCCCGCATGGTGTCGATGTTGCCCATTTCTCTCAGGCAAATCAACCTGGCCCAATTCCCGATGAACTGGCAAATATTTCTGGCCCGGTTATCGGTTTCTTTGGATTGATTGAATATTGGATAGATATCGAGTTGATATGTTTTGTCGCTCGCAAACTTCCCCAGGCGACCTGCTTACTCATCGGCAGGGTTACCGTCGACCTTAAACAATTCGATATTCCCGACAATGTTTTATTTATCGGCCAACGTGCCTATGAACAGTTACCGGATTTTGCCCGTCGCTTTGACGTCGCAATTATCCCTTATGTGCTTAATGATCAGGTGTTTAATTCCAACCCGTTGAAGCTGCGGGAGTATCTGGCAACAGGAAAACCAGTTGTTTCGGTGAGTTGTCCGGAAATCGATAAATATCATGAGGTTGTCAATATCGCTCAGGATTATGAGGAATTTGCGAAATTGGTCGAGTTGGCAATTACGAATGATAACCCGCAAGCAAGTGTTCAGCGTCAGAAAGTGGTAGAGAAGGACACTTGGGAATCGAGATATAGCAAAGTCTGCCAGCATGTAGAGGCAATTCTTAAAAATAAAAATTCCATGGAGCAATAATGAGAACCGTTATTATAGGGTGTGGTAATTTAGCCCGTATTCACGTGCACAAATTACGTAAACTAAATCCACAAGTAGCATTGGCTATCGTCGATATTGATCCCCAGCGGCTCGAACAATTCGCTAAGGAACTGGATATCAGTGCCAGTTTTCAGAGCATTGACGAAATGTTGAATGTATTTCAGCCCGAATACGCTCACATAACAACGCCCCCTGGCAGCCATTATGGATTGTGTAAAAAGCTGTTGGCCAGCCGGATCCATTGTTTGGTTGAAAAGCCGCTGGCGATGACCAGTGAAGAAGTTGCTGATTTATTGTCGGATGCCGAGGCGAATAAACTGAAGCTGACGGTCAATCATATGCGCAGTTTTGATCCTATGGTTGAGCAGGCGAGACAGCTCATTGAAAAGAAACAATTTGGCGCCGTAAAAGCAGTAAAGGGTCGCTATAGTTTTGACTACTTTGATAACCGTAAATATGACCCTACCAGTCGCTGGATGGAAAAGCTTCCGGGTGGCCCGGTGTTTGATATTGCGCCTCACGTGTTCAGCGCTATGGAGCAGTTCACCGGACCATTAAGTTATCAAGCCAGTCAGGTCACAGCTTTTGATAACAAAGTTCATGATTACCAGTTGTTGCTGAACAATCAGCGGGGGATTTTTGCCAGTGCTCACATGAACCTGAATACCTTACCGTTGAAAAATGAACTGGAAATCGAATGTGAAAGGGGCGCTGTTAACCTTGATTTTCGTAACTTCATCATTAGCTATCAAAGCGTCAGTTCACTGCCTAATGCCATCTCCCGGGTAACGGGAAATCTGCATGGTGCCTGGCAATTGCTATGGGGAACATCGGCTGCAGTGGTCAAATTTCTGCTTAAGCGGCTCGATCCCTATGCTGGTCTGGATAGAGTTATTAAAGATTTCTATTCTGAACAAATGAGTAATGACTTTGCCATTGATGCTCGGCGTTATCTGGAAATAATGGAGCGGGAAACGGCATTTATTTCTCAACCAGAAGAAAGTAAAGATATTCAATTACCACCAGCCGATGTACTGGTCACGGGCGCTCGCGGCTTTCTTGGTCAATCTTTAGTTTCCAGATTATTGCAGCAAGGACGAACCGTTCGAGTGTTACTGCATTCCAATAAACCTCTGCCGGAAAGTTGGCAGAACTATGAACAACAGTTACAGGTAGTGATTGGTGATATCTATGATGGCAAACTGGTTTCTCGTACCTGTGAAAATGTTAAAAAAGTATTCCATCTGGCGGCCGCAATGCAGGGTAGCTGGCATTATCACTTAGATACCACAGTTACCGGCACCAATAATTTGCTCGCAGCCTGTTCAACTCACAATATCGAACAACTTATTTATATCAGTACGCTAAACGTTTATCACGGTGATGATTATCGCTTTAGCAACAAAGTAGACGAAACGTTTCAGTTCGAGCGCGAGCCGCAAAACCGTGGTAATTACTCCCATGCGAAATGGCAGGCCGAACAGGCGGTGCGAAGCTTCGCTGCCGAACATGAAAGTACTCAGGTTACCATTTTCCGCCCAGGGTTAATTTATGGTCCGGGCTTAGATCCCTGTTTGAACGACCTGGGGATATCTCTTGGAGATAACTATCTGATCTCAATCGGTATGGGTGACCGACGCCTGCCGCTGGTTTATGTGGAAAATGTCGTCGATGCCTGTGTTGCGGCACTCAAACACAGTGAAGGAGCTCTGAAAATATTTAATCTGGTCGATGATGACTATCCAACACAGCGAGAATATATCGAACTTCTCAATGAAAATGGCAGGAAAAAGCGGTTAATTCCGGTTCCGCTGGCGGTTTATAAATCTGCGTTTTGGGTTTTGGATAAGCTCTGTTCAATTGGCCTGAAACGTAATCCTCACCTTTCTTATCGCTTACGTTCGATTTCCGCATCACCGAAATTCGATACCCGCGAAGCTCAGCAGGTTTTGCATTGGCAACCGCAGGTTGGCCTGAAGCAAGGCGTAAGTGCGGCAATTGCTGCCGGTGAGCAGGTTAAGAACTGATAATTGATGAAAGAGCTTCTCCTTAAAAGTACAGCGTTCCGGTTTCTGGAGCGCTTTGTACTGCTATTCATCTCGTTATTGTTAACGCCATTTATGATTAACCATCTTGGTGAGGATGGTTATGGCCTTTGGATTTTGATTCTCTCCGTTCTCACCTGGTTTAACGTGGTTAACCTTGGGTTTCCTGTGGCGGTGCAGCGCAATATTACTTTGGCGCTTGAAGAAAATGACAATGACCAGGTTAACCGGGTTTTCTCGACTTCAATCGCTTTATTCTTTGCGCTTGGCCTCCTGGCTGCTGGTGGATTACTGGTTCTTGCGCAGTTTCCGCAATGGCTTGGGGTACCGGGTCCGATGGAAGTCACCGTCACTTATTGTTTTTACTTTTTCACATTAAAAATTATTTGGGGCTTTTTAATGAATTGCCTGCATGGTTTTTATGCGGCAGTGCTCAGATTTGATATTGATGCCAATATTTCTTCCCTAAATGCGATCCTGAAAGCGCTTGGTGTGTTTGTTTTCTTACCGTCGATGGACATTTTTGGCGCCGTCGCCGCAACATTAGCTGCAGACGCAATCACCAACACTTATAAATTATATTGGGTCCGCAAAAACTACCCGCAATTACGTTTTAGCAAGTCGCTGATCAGTCGCGCTGAATTCAGTAACCTGTTTCATTTCTCTAAACATGTGGTGGCGCTGGGCATAGCCCGGACCATCAATGCTAAATCTGATCCGGTGATTGTGACGCGAATCTTTGATGTCGCCTCGGTTACTATGTTCAGCATTGCCAATCGTCTTGCCCATCATGTAGAAGCATTTGTCGGCTCAGTCTCGGGCATATTCCAGCCGATATTTACCCGGATGTTTGCCCGCGGCGCGAATATGGAACGATTTTTCCATCAGGTTACTAGCCTCAACATCTTTATCTGCGCGACATTCTTCATGCCCCTGTTTGTTTTAAGTCCACTGTTTATTCCGCTTTGGGTAGGAGAACAATTTTTACCGGCAACCCAGCTTATCGGATTTTTTGTCTTCGGCTATCTTTGTATAGCGGCGGGTAGTGGCATTAAGAATGTTTTGTTGGCACAGGCTAATCACAAGTGGTTGTCGGTAGCGAACCTGATAGGTGCGATAGTCCATATTTTATTGTCGATTTATCTGGCCCAGGACTATGGCCTGATTGGGGTGGCGATGGGAACTCCAATTGGATTTTTGGTTTCTGAATTAGTAATCAAATGCTATTTGCTCAAACACTATTGTGGCTTTCGGTTGTGGCCGATTTATTTTCGCTTTTTATCAGCGGCAGTGATTGTTTTTGGCTTCGGATATCCGATTAAAACCTGGATCTTACAATACGCAACCCCGGGTTGGGGAACATTCATTGTTTATGGATTAATCCTGTTTCCGGTGATGGCCCTGGTTAACTATTTCTTGTTACTGGACAGAGGCGTAAAGGAAAAACTTGCCGATATGCTGAATCAGTTCAGACAGGGGCAGTTAAAGTCAAAACAAGTTACCAAATAACGGCTATTTCTGAGCGTCTGCTGTAACGAACTGCTTTTATTTACAAAACTTGCCCTGAGCAGAGCAAGTTAATTGCAATTGTCTATACTCAATGGACAAGTAATCAATAATAAATGAATTGTAGAAATGGATATTTACAGTACTTTCTTCAAATCGGTTTTATTTCCAGGGTACGAGCGTTTCAAAGGGCGACGCACATCGTCACTATTGTCGGCAGCTGAACAGCGTCTGCAATGGCCTCTGGAAAAGATTGAACAGTATCAATTACAGAATCTTAAAAACCTTGTCGATTACAGCTATCGACATGTTCCCTATTACCAGCAGCAATGGCGTGACATCGGTTTTCATCCCCAGGACTTAACCTGCCTTGACCAACTTGAACAGCTGCCACTGTTGACCAAGCAAAATGTCAAAGACCATTACCAGCAGCTGGTGCCTGAATCAAAACGTGCCAGTAATTATAAGAAATCTACCGGCGGCTCGACCGGGCGTCCCTTTCATTTTGAGTTAGATAAAGGTAGCTATGAAACCCGCCAGGCAATTATGTGGCGAGGTTACGGCTGGGGTGGCGTCAATATTGGCACCAGAACCTGGTATCTCTGGGGTGTTGAACTTGGCCAGCAAAGCTGGAAAGCAAAACTAAAGGACGATTTATTTCATCGTTTTTATCATCGCAAAATCGCCAATTCTTTTGCCTTGAGTCGAGATAACTTTGAAGATTATGTCGCTGATTTCAATGCCTACAAGCCAAACGCCGTCGTCGCTTATGTTGCGCCTTTATACCGCCTTGCTAAATACATCAATGAGCAGGGTATTCGTTTACATCAGCCTGCAGTGATTCTTACCGGGGCTGAAGCGTTATTAGAGTATCAGCGCCAGGAAATCGAAAAGGCATTTGGCTGTCAGGTTCTCAACACCTATGGTTGCCGGGAATTTATGCTCATCGCCGCCGAATGTTCTCAGCAACACGGCTTGCACATGAACATTGATCAGTTGGTTATCGAAACCATAGATGACAGCGGTAACCGCATTAAGAACGCTACAGGTGACATTGTTATCACTGACCTTTTCAATTACGGAATGCCACTTATTCGCTATGTGAATGGCGATCAGGGGGTTATTTCTGAGCGACAGTGTAACTGTGGTAACCCGTTGCCAATTCTCGAAAACGTAAGCGGCCGCAAACTGGATATCATCCGTTCTCCGAAAGGGCAAATACTCCCAGGTGAGTTTTTCCCTCATTTGCTAAAAGACTATAAGGGTATTGAGAGGTTTCAGGTACGTCAGAAAACCTTGTCGACATTGGATATCTTTATTGTCGCCAATGAAAAATTCGAGTCTTCAGTGCTCGATTCCATTGATGGCCATATTCGCCAGGCATTAGGTGAAAAGCTCGAAGTGGCTTACCATCAGGTGAATGATATTCCCCTGACCAGCACTGGTAAACATCGTGTGACGATATCGGAGTTATAATGGCAGGTCTGATTATCATCACCAATCTATATCCCTCTTCATGGGACCCAAACCGGGCAACGTTTAACAAACAACAATTCCAGCGCCTGGCAAAACGCTTACCGCTGAAAATTCTGGTCCCCGTCGCTTGGCCGCAATGGTTTAAATTATCAAAAGCGCAAAAACGAGAAGGGGGAGAGCAGGTCCGTTATCGCCCCTTCTTTTATACTCCGAAAGTGGCTTATCCGTTTTTCAGTGTTTTCATGCTGTATTCCCTACTTTTTACCTCGTTGGGCTGGATTCGGCGTCAGCGACCTGACGCTCTGTTTGCAAGTTGGGCCTATCCAGAAGGTGTTGCAACCGCAATGTTGGCAAAGTTTCTCGGTTGCCCGTTCTTCATCAAAGTCCATGGCAGCGATGTTAATGATTTTGGCAAAGATAAATGGCGTGCCAAACAAATTGTTTGGGCGGCTAATCGAGCCGCAAAAGTGTTTGTGGTTAGTAACGCATTACGGCAAAAATTGATAGCGATGGGCGTTCCTGAGGGCAATATTAGCCTAGTGTATAACGGCGTTGACCAGGAAGTGTTTTATCCGGATGTTGGCGATCGGAAACCATCGAATCAGCTTCTTTATGTTGGTAATTTGAAGGCCAATAAAGGAGTGATGGAACTTGTTAAAAGTTATTGCCAGTTAATTCAATCAGAACCAGAAGCCGAGTTGGTGATAGCCGGTCAAGGTGCAATGGAAGCGACGATGCGTGAATATCTGCAGCAGCATTCGGCATCTGAGAAGGTGCGCTTTCTCGGTTCTATTTGCCATCAGCAGGTAGCCGCCGAAATACGTGCATCGAGATTTGTGGTGTTACCCAGTTATGCCGAAGGGGTACCCAATATCTTGCTTGAAGCCATGGCCTGCGGAAAGCCTGTCGTGGCAACAAACGTCGGTGGAATTCCGGAAATTGTATCGGAAGAAACCAGTATTCTGGTACCGGCAAAAACCATCGAACCGTTAACTCAGGCTCTGCAAAACGCCTGGCAAAGAAACTGGTCCTCACCACAAATAGCCGAACATGCTAAACAATTTGACTGGAGTAAGAATATCCAGCAGGTGGAAGAGGTAATACAAAAGGCATTAAACAAGGACGAAGATAAATCGGTGGTATCGATATGAGTTTAAAATCGCGCATCATTCAGCGTTTATTTCCTAATGACAAAATCTATACGAAGCGAAAATCAGGTGAAAAGTGTTTGTATCTGACGTTTGATGATGGCCCCACACCTAAGGTAACTCCCAGGGTACTGGACCTATTGTCTCGCCATGAAACCAAGGCAACGTTTTTCTTTATTGGTAAGCGCATGGCGCGCAATCCTGATATCGTGCGCGCGGCGATGGGGGCAGGGCATGTTGTAGGAAACCATTCTTATAATCATAAGGGTTTTAAATATATGCCAACCCAAGATCAGCTCGATGAAATTATTCAGACCAATGAGCTGATGAGCCAATTTGAAATTAACCCCGAACAAATATTATTCAGACCGCCTCATGGCCGCTGGCGGGTCAGTCTGTTATGGCAACTTATCAAGCGCAGAATACCCGTTGTTTTGTGGTCTGTAGACAGTCAGGATTATTCTCAGAAAGGGTCGGAGGAACTACGCCAGCGGTTACTGGATATGCCGGTCCGTGATGGCGATATTATTTTATTTCATGACGATAACGATCAATGTCTCGAATTGCTGGAAACCCTGATTCCCGTATGGAAGCAACGGGGATTCAATTTCCAACCTTTGAGCTGAATTCAGGAGAGAGTAATGAAAGACAGTTTACTGCACTTTTATACCAAATCGGGCAAGGTACTTTTTCTTAACAATCTTGGCTTATCGATATTCAGAAAGATGCCTAAGCGGATGCGAATTTGGGGAATTTATCTCGCATCATACCTGCGTAAACCAAAACCAAATGCTTGTAAATTCGTGATTTTTGCACAAGGTAGAACCGGCAGTACAGTGCTCGTAGATTTAATTAATTCTCACCCTGATATTTTCTGTTACGGCGAAATTCTGGCGTCGACAGTTGTTCGCAATGTCAGTGACCCGGTGCGCTATGCCCGTGGATTGACGGCGTTTACCAAGACCGATGCTGTCGGTTTTAAGGTAAAGGTTTACCAATTGGAAAAGGCGCATAAACAGGACCCTGGAAAAGTATTAAAGGACTTTACCGGGCAAGGCTGGAAAATCGTATACCTGCATCGCGATAATCTTTTGGAACATGCGATTTCCGATTTACGCAGTGAGAAAACGGGCACCTATCATCACACCACTAAGGGTGAGAAAAAACAGTCTTTAGTTGATATCAATTTCGATGAGGTCGAGCGCGTGGTGAAATTCCGTGAAAAATGTCAGGCGGCGGAGCAAAAAGCGCTTGTCGGGCTTGACTATTTTGATATTTCCTACGAACAACATCTTAGCGATGCCGAAAAGCAAACCGATACGTTAAACCGCCTGTTTAGCTACCTGGGGTTACCTGAGCATCAGGTAACGACACGTTTTAACAAAGTGATTAAACCGGATTTATCGAAAGTTATTGTCGATTATGCGCAATTAGAACAGCGCCTTAAAGAGTCGCCGTATCAACATTATTTGACGGTACGGTAAACGAGCCAGGGAGGCATTTTGAAAACCTGAGATGCCTTGCACGCATAAATTTCTGGCGTGTTTGGGTGCCCTTTACCAGAAGGTTGAGTAAATGAGAACTGAACTGGATTCAAAATTACCAGAGAAATTAATCATTACCGGCGGCATGCAGCGCCGATTCCATTATGATATGAAAGAATGGACTGGGTACGCTGCGGCCAAAGCCCTGGAAATCAGCTTTGCTGATGATATCAGCGTTAAAGAAGTCATTGATTATGCGTCACCTAAAGACTGTTTACCTGATGATGACGAGGCATCGATAACGTTTAAATCGGGTACTCGCCATTCGCAAAAATTATGGGTTGCCACCCAAACAGAAGCCTTGTGTTTTTCTACCCGGGATTTCTCCCTTCAGCATCGCATTAGCCATCCGGTTTTTAATGATGTCCACCATGTTTACCCGACTCGGGATGAGACATTGTTGATTACCTCTACCGGCCTGGATGCGGTATTTGAGTTTTCAGAATCCGGTGAAAAAATAAATGAGTGGAGCTGCACGGAAATGGATATCTGGCAGCGATTTGATCCTCGCACGGATTATCGTAAAGTACTGACCACCAAGCCCCACGCCGTCCATCCCAACCATTGCTTCGAATATCTCGGCAAATATTGGGTGAGTAATATGAAAAAAAGTCAGTGCCAGTGTCTGCAAACCGGGGAAGTTATTAGTCTTGATTCCGGAAACATTCATGATGGCATACTGGTTGGTAAGTACGCATACTTCACCCATGTGAACGGATTTATTTCAAAAGTTGATATGGATTTACAGCGTGTGGTTCAGGTTTTTGATATGAACAAAGCGCAAGCCGGCCCTAAGCAACTTGGTTGGTGTCGGGGATTATATTTTATCGATGACAACCGATTTTTAGTTGGCTTCACTCGCATTCGCCCCTCGAAAATGCAAATGGGTATGGAATGGCTCAAAAATCGATTCTATGCCAAGGGCTGGCAAGGTTGCCTGCCAACTCGAATCTGTTTGTTTAATACCCAGAGTATGACGTTTGAGTGGCAGCTAGATCTCGAACAACATGATATTCACGCTGTTTTTTCAATTCTTTAGGTGCAGCTACTTTCCAGAATTTATTGACAATAAGGCTTCCAGAAAACGGCATATTCTGGAAGCTTCAATTAGGTATTACAGTAGGATGATAATGATCATGTACATGATCAGCATACTTAGAGGGGCAAGTAGAATGATTTTACCAACGGCTTTGGGATCTTCTGTCACCCGCACTTCCGGTATCTCTTCTCTGACTTGTGTATAAACGGCGTAAGATAAACCCAGGAAGATATAGAGAAATACTATGTAGCTTCGGCTTAAGAAAAATGACGTTGCCATGAAACCGACCATGGAATAAAAGTAACACTTGGCCAGCATCAGGTTTTTCTGCAAGC
The DNA here is from genome assembly GCF_007197775.1 of Thalassotalea sp. PS06. NCBI lineage: Bacteria > Pseudomonadati > Pseudomonadota > Gammaproteobacteria > Alteromonadales > Colwelliaceae > Thalassotalea > Thalassotalea sp. PS06. The sequence continues at coordinate 145,537 of NZ_CP041638.1, forward strand.
TTTTATTATTTTCCAGCTTAACTTTATATTTTTCGCGATCGACGTTGATGACTTTTAACAGCATTAACATGGTCAATACGATTGTCGCAAACCACAAGGTATATCCGATCACCCCGAGTTCGGCGAATATTAGTACATACGAGTTATGAGCAGTCCGCCGGTGTAATTCAATGAACTGGTTCATACCAACCCCGAATAAAGGGCTGCTTTTAAACATCTGTACCCCTTCATACCAAGCTTCGATTCGTCCATATGCTGACGCTTCGTCGGTACTTATTTCCCTAAATAACGACATGGCAACAAAGGTTAATGGCAGAGTTATCAGTGAAATTAATGCGGCTTTGACGGTGCCAAACTGAAAGAAACAGTATGCCAGGCACATAAATATTAAACCGATCAGTGCTCCCCGAGAGTTGGCCATATATATGCCGTAAAGGAGGCCTACGACCAACGCCAGATAAAAGAAGCGCATAATGAAATTATTGCTGTTAGAACGCAGATAAAAGAGTATTGGCAAGTTCATGAGAAAGAACATACTCATATCGTTGGGATCGTTGAAAATCCCTACGTAACGAATGCGGGTGTCCTGTATCAGGCTTACACCAGACCAGCCGATTCCCTGAGGATTGGCACGCTGGCTGAACCCGTGGTGCAGCATGATTACGCACGTCAGGGTAAACAGGAAAAATATCCAATTTTGCTTGGACGGCGAATTTACCAGGCTGGCATACATGAAAAAGGGCAATAATCCATAGATAAAGAAATCAATGGCAGCAAAGACACCACCCCCAAGCCATCCATTCCAGAGCCCGGAGACCGGTATCACAAATAACATTCCAAGTAAGAACCAGGATTGGTAACCCCATTGCTTTGGACGTTGGGAAGCGAGAAAGCACAGGAACGCCAGCATTAAAAAGTAGCGGGCAAATGGTGTTGGATCTGGGTTATACGACCATTCCTGCGGTCGAATAAACAGCGCAATGGTGTAAAGGAACAGGAAGAAAAAGCCAAGATGCGAATTGTTCTTATCGTATAGGCCTACTGATTTTTCCATAACAAAAAGTCCCTAGCTTGCTTTAATTTATTATTCATCACAAAACCCAGATTACTGGCTTTTTTTAGCACCAGACGAGATTCGAATAAGTCTCGTTTAATATTCGTAAAAGATTGTTTATATGAATTTTCCCGCGCACCTTTCATAAAGTCGTAGTACTTTATCTGACGTTCGATACAGTTTTCGATAAGCAGGAAATGAGACAAAAATCCGGGCGATAGGTTGGGTTTAAAGTCCGTATCCAAACCGCTTTGGTAGAAGTAACACGTCTCATTATAGGTTATAGCATAGATTGCCGATATTGCTTGGCCACGGGCAAATAACACCCACAGTTCCAACCAATTGTTCATCAGTGCCTGGCGCATAAATTGCTGATGAAAGTCGACAAACCTGGGCTCACTGAAGACACCTTGCTTGCCCTGGCTTTGCCAACGTAGCTGGTGAAGGCGACTAAGATGCGCAAAACCTTGATCAAATTCACTGAGATAACGATATCTTTCCCATTGTCCTGAATTAGCTCGTCGCCATTGATTCTGATGACGTTTTAATTTTTTCTTGAATGATGGTGATAGCTGTTGATGAAACTCATCCTGACTTGCAGGTAGCTGGCAGGTATAAGAAGTGCCAACACATCGGCTGATGTGAAAAAAGAATCGTCCCATGCTTTTCGCAAAACGCGCCAGACAACTGCTTTCCAGATAATTGTTGAGGACGATATCTTTGGCTTGAGTTGTCGGTTTCTGGCAATAAGGAGCTGAAGTTTGATGGTGACGGAACAGACAATCCATGATCACATCGGCTAACGCTGTGCCTACGACGTCAAAATGTTGTGGGGAACAAATGATATCCAGGTATTCGCTGGCAACCTCTTCCTGCTCAGCTTCCCCTGTGCCAATTAATCTTAAGGTATGGTCTTTGATATAAAACGGTGCGATAGCACGCAGTGAATCGCCTTCAAACAAAAGCACAATATACAAGTGATCATTTTCACCCGCGTACGTATGCCACCATGTGTTGAGCCAGGTAAAATCTAGAAAAAAACTTAAATGGGGTTGTTTGATCATGTGGGCATCCCATGTCCCTCGTAACTGATCAAACCCTTTTTCTGTCGTTATTATTCTGCAATCCAAAACCATGATCCGACTAAATCTCCTTACATAGTTATAGATGCATTTTTCGAAATACCCCAACTAAATTGTCTAAATATTTTACAGCCCCAAATTTGTTAATAATTTCTACTACACTGAATATTATCTGGCTTCGCCTTTTCTATTAATAACAATTGATTAAGTAACGGATTATGACGTATTTACGATTGCTTCTACTGGTTCTCGGAATGAGTTTTTTGCCTGTCGAGGGACAGGTATCTGAGAGTCTGGAAATTGAAATTATCGATTCAAAGCCTGGCATTCATATTGCCATTCCTATCCCCAAAAATACTATCGAATTAACTACCCAAATCAAGGTGCGGCAGTTACTCGAAAAATCGTCGCAACAACGAAACGATGCTAAAGCATCATTTACTATGCTTTGGCCTGCGTTGGACGGTCATTCCCGTTCGATACGGACGTTGATTCTCACCTTCGCGAAGCCATTGAGAAAAGGCGAAAAGTTTGCGATTGATTTAGTTGATTCCAGGGATTCTCGGTTAACCGCGTGGGAGGAGCCAGCTGGAAACTTTGTCGATGTTAACTTTACATCGGGCTGGCTACAGCAAGCGCTATATACCCCGATGTTAGCTCCGGGTGATAGTGCACCGTCATGGTTTGATTATGCCTATCGCCAACTGGGATACAGTTTAGGTGATATGGATCAGATCAATCAGGATCCGAAAGTAAAACGTAATTTTACTACTTCGCCACCCTGGTTATACGACCGGGTATATGTGCTTTATCAATTGTACTTTCAAACCGGTGATGTTTATTTTAAGCATATGGCTCACCAGTCGGCCTTAACCTATCGTAGCCTTATTAATGAGTTTGGCTATTTCTCTTTGAAAAAAGGTAATGATATTAAGTATCTGCTATCTCCGGGGTTGATACTTGATCATCAGTTTTATCCAGATGATAAAAACATCGACTTGATTGAACAGTTTTACCAAAACTCATTGCGCTGGCCCGCACAGTATCAATTAGGGCTAAATTTTTGGACTGAGCGTAACCTGTCGGTAGCGTTAGCCAATGCCTTGGCACATTGGGAAATGAGCCAGAGTAAGGACAGTTTAAAACGTATTCAGGTTTTGCTTCAAGGTTCGATGAACACCTTAAAAAAATCACAAAAACACGGGCTTAATTGCTTGGCTCATCCTTATCGTGTGCATGAAGGCAAAGCTGACAATGTTTTGGTGTGTTCTCCCTGGATGAATGCGTTGCTTGCTCATCAATTATTTAAATTTTGGCAACTTACGGATTCGGATGAAGCGGCGACATTGATTGTCGCTCTAGGCAAAAATGTCGTTGAACAGGGAACCTACCTGGCTCCGAAAGGCAAAATTAAAGGTCGAACAGTGCCTAAATACCTGATGTTCGCACAGAGTTCAAAATTTGAAGACCCCATGGCTCATTCGGATATGCAACATGCCTGTGATGTAGCTGGGCTTGTTGTCAGTGCCCGTTACCTGGCGATGCTAAAACAGCAGGACAGTGACTATTTTAAAGGTACCATGGAAGATCTTTTATATAGTTGTCGGACAAATTTGGGTGTTGATAAGAAAAAGAATAGCTGGCGCATAAAACCGTTACGCAAGTTTAATTGGTGGTTCAACTCTACCGGCAGTATGTCCTGGAAACTTGCAGAGCTGGATAAATTTGAACGTTCCAATGGTGGCGGCGACTCCGTCGCAAAGTAGCAAAATCAGCATATTAAAAAAGAAGGAGGAGCATATGCCCTCATTCTCATTAATCGTCATGTTCGTTGCCATTAATTCAGATAAAGCTGTTTGTATTTATTGGCACAATTTTTTAAAGAGAAGTTTTCTTCAATCATCGCCTTACTACGATTTGCATATTCAGAAACCGTCTTTCTGTCGTTAATGCAGGTTTCGATGATTTTAGCCAATGAATTACTGTCGTTGTAATCGAACAACCAGCCGGTGTTCTCGTGCGATACCAGCCTTGGGTTACCGCCAACGTCGGTAGCAATAACCGCGCATTGGCTGGCCATTGCCTCAATAATGGCAAGAGATAAGCCCTCGGTTTCTGAGGTCACGACCAATACATCAAAAGTCGAGTATATCTGGTCGCGTTGATTGATAACGCCATGGAATACGATATTGGCTTCTGGCAGGTTTTCATCCTTAAATTGCTTTAATTGCTCAAGGCACGGACCGTCACCAAAAAAATGGACACTGATTTTTTCACGAACCTCGGGGGACAATTTGACCAGCGCTTTGAGAAGATTGATTTGATTTTTGATATCTATCATCCGTCCTACCGAGCCCAGGGACAATCTGTCTGGATTTACTTGTTTCGCACCAGAAATCTCTGGCAGCAGCACCGCGTTATCGATGACCCATTTCCGTTTGTTGTGCCAGCCATGATGAGTACTAAATATCTGCTGACTTTCCTCACTGACAAAAGTAATAGTGTGAATGTATTTTTCGCAATACTTATGGAGTACTTGCCAGCTTGGATTCTCAAGTGGTGCCGCCCCGTGTCTGGTATAGATGATTTTACGTTGACCAATTAACGGCAGGATTGGCGCAATAAACTTGAGAACGTGTGGAGAATGGATGTGTATCACGTCAACGTTACGTAAGATGCGATGGATTCGCGCTAACGCAAAAAACTTGTGGCCACGATTAAATATCACATTGAGATTCAAGGCGTCACATTCGCTGACGAGAGGGTCGTCCTTGCGGCCAAAGGAAAAGATCTGGGTTTTAATGCCGTCGCTTCGCTGCTGCTGGCATAAGTCCAGTACAAATCGTTCGGCGCCACCGATTAATAGGCTGGATACCATGTGCAATACTGATAGCTTATTAGTTTTACTTCGCATGCTCATGCTTCTTTGCTTGTCATAACCTAACTATAGAAAAAACCTAAGATTTGACAAATAAATTTGTTCAACTATTCGTTATCTATGGGATCACTCAGGATATAAAAAATGAATATATTGGAGATCGTTCAGTCCCTGGATAAAGGTGGTCGAACCGTGCGGTTCGTCGACACAGTTTTAGGGCTGCGTAGAAAAGGGATGACTGTCTTTCCTTTTTCTCTCAAATCACCAGACAGAGCGCTGAATGTCGATGACATTTGTGTTATTCCTCGTCATCAGGGGTATAACTTTTCTTTAGTCTGGCAACTCGTCGATATCATTCGCCGTAATCAAATCGATGTCGTTCATGCTCATTGCGAATATACCCAGTTTTACGCTGGACTTGCTTGTAAAATCACCCGGATCCCAATTGTTGCGACCATGCATCGTTCTGATCTGAGCAAATATCAGCCATCATTGCTGAACTTTTGTCTGCGTTACATTGTCGACCTGTTTGTCGCTGTTTCTAAAGATCGACAAACTAAACTGATTGACCAGCTTTCTATTCCTTCTGGTAAAACCTGCGTGGTCCATGGCGGGGTCGAAAAAACCCAGAGAGTAGAGGAAAATCAGCGCCTGATGGTGCGCAATAAACTGAATATTCCTGCCGATGTCTTTGTGTTGTTCAGTCTCGGTCACCTAGGGGAAATAAAGGGGCATCACCACACCATTCGCGCGCTTCAGTATATCGATAATAAAAATGTACACCTATATATTGCCGGCTCAGGCGAAGAGCAGGAAAAACAATCGCTACAGCAACTCGTCGAACAACATCAGCTGCAGGAGCGTGTGCATTTTATTGGCCAGACCGATATAGCCAATGAATGGATGCAAGCCTGCGATATTTTCATTCAGCCCTCGTTAGAGGAGGCTTTTGGCCTGGTCTTTATCGAAGCCGGCGCATTTGCCAAGCCAGTAATCGCTACCAGCGTTGGGGGCATTAAAGAGATTATCTTAAATAATCAAACCGGACTTTTGGTGGAACCCGGGCAGCCAAAAGAACTGGCCGCTGCGATTGAACTACTTCAGGGTGACCAAACGATTCGTAATTCATTTGGTGATAATGGCTTTAACAGAGTTCATCAAAAATTTTTGCTCGAGCACATGATTAATCGATATCAGCTATTATTTAATGATTTGGTTACCTCCAGAGATTCATTATGGAGCAAACTATGGTCACGATAATTATTTCACCCCGGGATCGGTATTCAGGCGTACTTGAATGTATTCGCCTGGTTTATGAACACACACCAATGCCGTTCAAGGTTATAGTCCTGGATCTTGGTTATCCCAAACAGTTACGGGCGCAAATAGAAGAGCTACTGATTCCTCACGATAATGCCACCATTATCTCTTTGGGTCTGATGACACCTATGCGGGCAATTGCCAGAATTCGCGGTCGAATTGATACCAAATTTACCATGCTATTGGATAATGATTCCCAGACAACACCCGGCTGGTTGCCGCCGTTACTTGAGGTTGCTGAGGATGATGACGTTGCAGTTGTTAACCCGTTAACGTTAGAGAAAGAAGGCGTCGATGCCGGTGCTATGTTGCGGACCCATTTGTATACCAATGAAATTCGCAGCATCGATGTTTCCGGCGTTAAGTACCTCATTGAATCAAAGAGCTATCGTCGGAGTTTACCTGAGGCATTGCCCAAAGAAATTCGTGCATCCGATATGTTTGAATTGCATGGCGTACTATTTCGCACTGATATACTGAAAACTCTGGAAATTCCAGATATGGTTATCCGAGAGCACATCGATATTGGTCTGCAATTGCACCGCATGGGTAAGAAAGTATTATCTCAGCCTAATTCTGTGGTTATCTTCGATAATCTGGGTACACGGATGGCACTAAGTGATATGCGTTATTTTTTCCATCGTTGGTCGAAAAAATTGTGTTGGCATTCAGCACGGGAATTTGAGCGCCGATGGGGGCTTAACTTTTATTCAGAAGATGCCATGTATTTATGGGTATTCAGACGGCGGGTATTTTTAATCTGTCGATGGCTGTATTTGCCTATTCCGGTTGCTAATAAACTAACCGGCGCAGCGGCAAGATTGTATAACCTGTTCAATCCGGTTTGGGAACCGCTCGAGGATCCTATCAGCAAGTCTGAGCGATATTTACCTTAGTTTTTCACATCCCTAAAGCCTCATTAACAAAGCCCCTTTAGAACCGCTTTTACCGGATTAAAGGGGTTGTTTGTTATTTTTACATACCTGATTTGAATATAATGCCTATCAATACTAAGCCACTGATTATATTCATATTTTTATAGTGGCCTAAAGATTGCAGCTTATAAGAAAACAATAGCAACTGGAGTTTTCTTTACCAGTTAAACCAGGGTTTGAGAGTTTACAGGAGTTAGGATGCAGGTCAGCGTGGTCATTCCTTTTTTCAAGGATTATCAATATTTTCCAGAAGCTTTAGAGTCAGTCCGGCGGCAAAGTCACCAGGCGGCAGAAATTATTGTTGTAAATGATGGTAAGGACGCTGAGTCGGAAAAGTATCTAAGTCAATTTGACGATATTATCGTGATCCACTTACTCAAAAATCAGGGTTCGGCCGCGGCTCGAAATGCTGGCATTAGCGCGGCGGTTGGTCCCTGGATTGCCTTTCTCGATGCCGATGATGTTTGGATGGAAAATAAACTGGCGATGCAGGTTAAGTTTCTTACCGATAATCCTCATTTCGATGGTTGTCATACCGGAGTATGTACTTTCAATCATCAGGGTATTCAAAATACCTACCTAAACAAACCCGGAAGTCTGAATGTTGCCGATATGCTGATTGATACCCATATCTTACCCAGTGCGTTTATGATTCGTCGTCAGGCGCTTCTCGATATTAATCTATTTGATGTAAATTTCCGTTGTAAGCAAGATCAGGAATTAACACTTCGCCTTGCTGTCGCTGGATACCAGGTTGGCTTTATTAATCAGTGCTTAATAAAGCTACGTCGCATGGATCATGGCAACACCACTTCAAGCGGCCATAAGATTATCGCCGGCGCCTGGTTGATGCTACGTAAACATTGGAATTTGTATCGCCAGTACCCTGGCAGCCTGTCTAGATTTGTGTATTATTCGTTGATGACAGCCGGTGGCAAAATGCAGGGTTTGCAGCGTAAAAGCTGTTTCATCCTTGGCAAGACCATGACCTGGGTTTTCCCGGCATTACGTTCAGCAACCAATAGCTAAATGTACCGGCTCTTCAGCGGTTAATTTTCATTTGCTAGCAATGGTTCGCATTGCATATCACAATACCTGAATTGCCAGACAAGTCGGTCGTCGGCAGAAGACTCCAACATCGATTTGATGCGCATTAACTTAAACTTTCTGACATTGGATGTTCGAAAATCATTCCGTTGATACCAAAGCTGCAGGTGCGCCTGTTTGCGACCTCTTTGCAAGATATATTCAACACTCTTTCCATGGTCGCGAAACTGCACCACATACCAGCCAGTCGGTAACACTTCATTGTCATAATAGCTCGGCTTACAATCCAGATCGTCACAGAAAAACTGATAGATTTGTTCAACACCGACTTGTTCAAAGCCAGATAAAGGTAGTTGTTGCAAACGAGAATAAAACTTGATGTCAGCGCTTGGATATTGGTCACTAGCGGTTGCAATATCTACCGTGTCTCTGCCGGACATTAACAATGTCGATGAGCTGGAAACTACCAGAAATGCGGTTAGGATTGCGGAAACTTTATTCACCGAAGTGTCTGAAGCGCTATTATCGGCACTTTTTTCGTTATCGTCAGCGAGCTTATTGCCCAGATAAAACAAAGCAAACATGAAAGGAATGTATAGATACCAGCCAAAGTTGTTGTGGTCAGTCATTAATTCACTTTCCATGTTGGTGTATTGACCAATTAAAATCAGGCTTACGATACGAATCCAATTGGTGAATAATGCCCCAAAAATAGCAAAGCCAAAAAAGATTGCACCTGATCGCCAGTTTCGAATGTACAGGTATATGTATAAGCTGCTAATTGCTAAAGAGACGAGTAAATATCTGAGCCCGCTGCAGCCATTGGCTACCTCAAATGTACCAGCAGGCAAACTAATGAATTGTTGTTCGACATAAAACGGGATATTGGTAAATTGCAACATGAAGGTAGCGGCCGCAACCGACATGTCCTGCAAAATGCCCGTTAACGCACCCCACATAGGCATCAGAAAGATTAAATAGGCAGTGGGAAAAAGTAACGCGATTCGAGTATTGAAAACCATCATGCTGGCACTGGCTGTTACCAGAAGAAGCGAAAACCAGTAGCCAAGGCTAATTTGTGCGCGAACGGTTAAAATTAGTAGCGCACAGGACCCAAGCAAGACGAATAATGATAGTAATGAGAACCGCTCTCTAAGTTCTAATTTACCTTGTTTGGCTGCATCATAAAAAAGGTACCCACAAATCACCGGGATCAGATAAGCATGGGAATAAGTACCATCATCGAAACTATGTCGCCATAATGTTTTGAGGATTGGTACATTTACCGCCGCGATGAGCACAATTAAACCCAAGAGCAGGTAAAGAGGACGGTACTGACGATTCAAAATAGCTTCCATGAGAAATAGTAATTCCTTGTTTGGTTTATATGCCAGGTTGTAACAGGGTATTTTTCAACCATTGTTTACTCTGCCTCATGAGTAAATAACCCGACGCCATGATTCGCACTCCCCATTGTTTTAGTACAAATGTCGTTGGCCGGGATAGCTCATAGCCCATAGCCTCCAGAGTTTTTCCAGCGACCGCTTCAAAGCAAATTAATTGATAATGACTGAGTTCCTGTTGCCACCTTTGAGCTTTGCTGGCATCAATTTCAGGTTTTACATACAGTTCAATGTTGTCTTGTCTTATCAGTTGGTTATCGAGGATATTTTGATAGTAATCCTGATTCAATTGATCTACCTCGACGTCTAAAAGCCTGGCTATGCGATAGTAAACGCTTTCGGGATCTTTCAACAAATCCTCGTAATGGATGCAGATAAACTGGCGGGGGATCGCCATGCCGGCGCGCTGAGCAGAGGTTACAAATCGTTGCCACTGCCAGGCGATATTGAATGGTGATTTGGGGTATTGGCGCGAGTTGGGGTGAAATCGCCGTTCTAACATTGACTGATATGCAGCCCTTCCATCTCTGACAATATGGATGAATATTGCCTCTGGAAAAATTTTATGAAGTACCGGGATATGCGCGGCGAAATAGGGGACTTTGCAGCCCCAGCGGTGTTTATTATCCAGACGGTTTAAGAAAGCCTGGTAAATGCATTCAATTAAGCCTCTGAGATTAATTGATGGCCGCATTTCTATCAGCTTTTCAATGGCTTTTCTGTCAACATGCCACTGACTAAAGGTGTTGTTGTCATGGGTAAAAAGATCTTCTATTAAAAACTCGATTTCGGCGGCGGTTAAGGTTTTCTTGCAATCCTGGTTTAGCAGATAGTAAAAGCGCAAAATGAAATCATCTTCCGGTGGGATCGCAAGTTCTTCAATGGCTGACAGTTTTACCTGTAGCAAAGTTGTACCCGATCTCGGGCAGCCAACGATAAACACTGGGTTGCATGCTGGGGTAGTGGGGATTGAGCCAGTATTCACCTTATTGTTATTTTCCTTCATCGTGAAAAACGTCCGATATTACCTGTCTACTTATTTCTAGTTCAGAATCAGGGAAATATCTAGGTTGTTGAATGTGTTGCAGAAGAATTTTTAAACGGCAAAAACTATCGTCACCAAAGGCGCTTTCCGCTGTCTGCTTGCTGGTAATTCAGCGCAATCTGAAATCTACCTCATATGTTGCAAAATTTAACCTATACTAAAATTCGAGTTTTGCTGATTAATATCAACCTTATACCAATCCCAGTAAGTTTGTGCACAACTCAGAGTTAGGGCCGAGGTTCATTTACAACATAGATTTTATTGATATAGTCATTCTATATTAATGAAATATAGGGCAGTAAATGGGCCTCTCACTAACTCCCTACGGGCGAGTTTTAAAGGCGTTTATCCTGCGTTACTGATTTTGACAATGGAGTGACCATTCTCTGCAATCGAAGCCTTGTCTAAACGCCTTTAAATTCTCACTGAGTGAGCAATAATTTAATGGGATTGGTATTAGTTGGTATTGGTTGTTCGGCTTTTAAATCAAATGCTTAACAAGCAATCGCAAGGAAGAATAATGAAAACTAAGTTAAATTCCCTGTTATTCCTGTTGATTTGTCTCATCCCTCTGGCGGCGTGCCAGCCGGATAAGAGTGAACAGGAGTATATTGATAGCGCCCTGCAGCTGATGGCTGACAATGATTATCAGGCCGCCAGTATCGAACTGAAAAATGCGGTTCGGGTAGCGCCGGCTAGTGGCAAGGCAAGGCTGTTACTAGGTAAATCGTACCTGCTCGAAGGTTCATTACAGGGGGCTCAAAAGGAATTACAACGAGCGCTAGACCTTAATTATGACGCTGACCAGGTAATGCCACTGCTGGTAAGAGCCAATGTTTTCTTGCTGGATTTTGATGAAATCAAAGAAAATGTTGATACCGCCATTCAACTTTCACCGGTTACACAACAGGAAATACAGGCTTTAGCCGGTATTTCAATGTCTATGGCAGGTGACGTAGAACCCGGCATGGAGTTGCTTTCAAAGGTTATTACTAACGAACAAAACAAAGACCTATATTACAAATTAAGCCAGGCTTGGTTTGCCGCTTACAATGAACAACTTCCTCAGGCCGTAGATATTGTCTCTGAACTTCGTAGCCAGGATTCGGAATTTCTCGATGCCACTCTGGTGCTTGCCAATCTGCAAAGAATGAATAGACAGCTTGAGCAATCTGCCGAGACTTACAAAACCTATGTTGACAAGTATCCTTTCAACTATCTAGCTCAGCTCAGTTACATTAATGTGTTGATCCGTGATGGACAAATGGATGTCGCTGAATCTCAGGTTGATGGTTTGCTGGGTATCTATCCTAACTCGCCTATAGCCAACGAGTACAAGGCTGAGCTTCTTACCCTGAGGGGAGAGTATAAGAGTGCGGTTGAATACGCCACGGTTGCATTAACCGGTCAGCCAAATCTGGTGAAATCCAATCTGGTTGCTGGTGTTGCTAACTATCATCTGCAAAATTACGAATCCGCCTATCGCCATCTGAGTATTATTGAAAACGATATTCCCAATGACCACATCGGCAATAAAATTTTTTCAATGGTTAAGCTCAAGCTCGGTTATGTTGATGAAGCGGTTGCAAGTATCGAGCAATTAGACGAGATCACTGCTCAGGATTTTACCTTGGTCGCTAATACATCCCAGGCACTGATCCGCAAAGGCGATAAGTCGCAGGCGAGTAAATACATCGAAAAACTCGACGAAATGGATGTAAATGATTCGCAGACTCTGGGCCAGCGGGGAGCGTTAAAATTATCAGTGCAGGATGATACCGGTATTGATGATTTAAAACGGGCTCTGGAAATTGACCCGGATTTTGATCGGGCAAGGTTAACCTTGCTGCTTAACTATGTCAAAAGCAAAAACTATCGCGAAGCAATGGATATTGCTGAAGACTGGGTTAAACAAAAGCCTGAAGATGATCAGGGTTATTTAGCCAGAGGTGTTGTTTATCGAGCCCAGGGTGAAAATGATAAAGCTACGGCGGAATTTAAAACCGCGTTAACGAAAGTTGAAAATAGCCCGGGTGCATTATTTAACCTTGCGTTGTTTGATATCCAAAATCGTCGTCCTCAGGAGGCCAATGAGCGGCTTGAACAATTGTTGACGCACCAACCTGATCATAGAGGCGGCCTGGATTTAATCATCACTAATGCCAGTAATCTCGACAACAAAAATGAAGTTATCGACTTTCTTCAGGATTTGTCGAAACAGCATCCTGATCAGGTAAATCTGAAAATTGCACAGGCCAAAGCGTTAGATAACGTTGGCCGCCGAAGCGAAGGCCTCGAGCTACTGGCGAGCATGGCAAATAATGAGTCTAACCCTGACGTCTATTACCGTGTTTTCGCTAAAATGGCGATTGCCGAAAAACAATATCAAAGAGCGGAAAACCTATATCTGGCTCAGATAGAAAATAATGCCGATAATTTTGAAGCCTATCAGGGGTATCTTTACACCTTAGAGATGCAGAAAAAGTATCAGCAGGCATACACCCAGGTTAAGAAAGCTCAGGAACGCTTTCCACAACAGGAAAACCTGAAGTTGGTCGAGGCTAACTATCTGTTGCTTTCAAACTCCATGGATCGTGCCCGAGATGTTATCGAAGACATTGACCCAAGTGCTGTCAATGAAATTGGTTACCTTAAATTAAGATCTAAATTCCACTTTCAGGCCAATGAAAACGAAGAAGCGAAAGAATACGCCCAACCGTTACATCAGCGCCAACCTGATCCTACCAACAGCTTTTTGTATGCGCAGATACTGCAACGTCTCGATGAAAAAGACACGGCCTTGGATGTTGTCAATGGTGCCCTGGAGCAAGACGCTTCAAACCTGGCTCTGAAAAATCTTAAAGCGGAATTAACCAGTGAATCTAATCCGGCAGAGGCCTTAGCAATTTATAAAGAGATTGCCGAGCGTTATCCAAATAGTTTTGTGGTATTGAACAACCTTGCCTGGTCAGCGATTCAGGCGGAGCAGTACGAACTGGGCCTGGACAGTGCGAAAAAAGCCGCCCAACTCGCACCTCAGCAACCGCAAGTCATGGATACCCTGGCTGTGGCGCATATGAAAATGGGGCAATATGACACCGCCGAAACTTTACTGATAGAAGCTAAAGAAGCGTTGCCGGGCAATGAAGAGATATTGTTGCATTATGCTGAAGTTTTGATTTATCTGAATAAGATAAGTGAATCGGAACAGGTATTAGAAACCGTTGCAACCAGTGAAAAAAAAGAGAGAGTGTTAAAGTTATTGGCCAATAAGAGTTAATGTGGCTCAATTAATTTAATCTGGAAAGGCTACTCAGTAGCCTTTTCTTTTGTCTTTTTTTCGGCGACCGCTGTATTTTGTTTAACCACAAGAGTGTCTGGTTTTGACGGTTGCAGTAAAGTAGAAATGTGTACTAGCTCGATTTGATGTTTGCTTAACGTAGGTAACATGCGATGCAGAACTTTCAACGTTTTTGGATGAGGATGGGCAATCGCAATGGCTGTTCCATCACGCTTGCTCAGATTTACTAGTTTCTGAAACTGATTTTCAATGTAAGACTCATCGAGTTTGTTATCGAGAAATAATTTACGATGTAAACTCGGTACGCCATGTTGTCTGGCAATATACTCTGCTTGAGAAAATTTACTGGTTCTGGAATCCAGGAAAAACAAATCATTGGCCTTAAGGAATTTCATTGTAGATTCCATTGGCATCGACATTTGTGTCAACCTACTCCCCATATGATTATTGATACCAATTACATGGGGGATATCGTCAATCTGCGCCTGCAATGTTTCCTGGATATGTTGCTCTGACATCGTCGACGTTAATGCGCCGGGTCCAGGATTTAATCCTTTAATAGATTCCATTGGCACATGCAACATGATCTCCCGTTGTTGCTGCCAGGCTTGCTTTGCTAAATCTTTGCCATGTGGTGTATGAGGTAGGACGGCAAACGCTACCTGGCGAGGTAGTAATAGGGCTGCCCGGTCAGTATGGCGATAGCCAATATCGTCGATGACGATGGCGACCTTGTGGTCAGCCAAAACAGAAAAAGGCAATAAAAATAATAGGGAAAGGTATAAGCGCAAAATAAAATTCTTATTATTTTAATGTTTTGTTTACAGCAGGATAACAATAATGTCAGGCAAAATCGATGAAAACCCGGTACTTTTTTTGTAGTGCGCTTAAACTATTGTTTTAATAGGTTTTGTCTGTTTATTTACACCAGTGTTTGGGGTTGACAGGTTTACCTTTGTGGCGAATTTCGAAATATACACCGGCTTTGTTTTGACCACCAGATTGCCCAACTAAGGCAATCGGCTCACCAATTTCAACCCGATCTCCGACCTTTTTCAGCAAGGTTTGATTATGGCCATACAAACTCATGTAGCCTTTTCCATGATCGATTACCACAACCAGGCCATAGCCTTTAAGCCAGTCGGCGAACAATACGGTGCCATTGTGAATGGTGTAAACCGGCTTTCCTACCGGAGCACTCATTAAAACACCTTTCCAGCGCAGGTAACCCTGTTTTCGTTGCCCGAAAGCATGGGTGATACGACCTTGCACTGGCCACTGCAATTTATTCTTAAATTTTCCGAGGCCATTGAGCTCCCAGGCTTCCTGCTGCATTGCCTGTAAACGTGCAAGCGCCTGAATAAGAGACTTCTCCTCTTCTTCAAGCTTTGTCAGTCGTTGCTTTGAAGATAATATTTTTGAATTTATTTGTTTTAATGTTGCCTGACGTTGTTTGCGGTTTGATTCCAGAGCTTGCTTTTGCTGCTGTTGTTCGTCGATTAACTGCGATAATTTGTCCGCCTGTTGACGCTGCTCTCGCTCCACATCAAGCAAGTCTTTAATCACTGATTTATAGTCATCAATGCTAGCCACACGGGCTTCGTTTAAATATTGATAGTAGGTGAGGTTACGACTAACCTCATTGGGGTCTTGCTGGTTTAGTAATAATTTCAGGTAATCGTGATGACCGGCGTAGTAGGCACTGCGGATTTGCTCAGCAAGAACCTGCTCTTGCTGCTGCCTTTTGCGGTTAAGGTCAGCTTGTTGCTTGCCAAGCTTATCGAGCTGTTTTTCAACCTCAGCTTTATCTTTACTGATGGCATTGATCTTCTGGGCATTGCTGGCAATGGCCAAATCATCTTTTTTCAGTTGCGACTGTAATTGTTGCTGCTGTTTGTTGTCTTTGGTCAGGGATTGTTTTTCAGCGACAATCTGTTGTTTGAGATCATCCAGATTCTGCTTAGTTTTATCCGGTGCAGCAACACCAGTATTGGAAAACAGCAGGCATAAGAGCCCCCCTGACATTGTTAATATGCCAGGGGCTGTGTCGCGTAAACGCCTTAACAACTTAGTCACTAAGTTGCATCAATGGAGTTCCCGTCATTTCTTCGGGCTGCTCCATTGCCATTAAGGAAAGAATCGTTGGTGCGATATCGCTTAGCGTACCTTTATTTAAAGGTTGCGCCGGGCGACCAACGTAAATAAGTGGCACTGGCTCACACGTGTGAGCAGTATGTGCCTGACCTGATTCACTGTTTACCATCATTTCAGCATTACCATGGTCGGCGGTAATTAAGCATTCACCACCGGTTTTGTTCAATGCCGTGATTACCCGGCCAATGGACTTGTCTACCGCTTCACAAGCTTTTACCGCGGCATCAAAATTACCGGTGTGACCAACCATGTCGCCGTTTGGATAATTACAAACGATAAAGTCGTAATCGCCACTCTCGATGGCACCAACCAGTTTATCCGTTAACAACTCGGAATTCATCTCAGGCTGTAGATCATAGGTTGCTACCTGAGGTGACGGAATAAGCTCTCTGTCTTCACCAATAAAGGTGTCTTCACGACCGCCGCTGAAAAAGAAGGTAACATGCGCGTATTTTTCGGTTTCAGAAATTCGCAATTGCGTCTTATTGTGCTTTTCTAGCCATTGACCAAGGACGTTATCTAACTCCTCTGGCGGGAAGGCTGCAGGAGCCTGGATGTCAGCAGCATACTCGGTAAGCATAACGAAAGCGCTGATCGCAGGTTTCTGCTTACGATCAAAACCGGAAAAGTCGGCTTCAGTGAAACAACGGGTAAATTGACGGGCACGGTCAGCACGGAAGTTCATAAAAATCATCGCATCGCCGTCTTCAACTTTTACGCTGTTACCGTGGGTATCTAGGATGGCAGTAGCAGCAACGAATTCATCATTTTCGTCACGCTGATAAGCATTTTCCAGTCCCTCTGTAACGTTTGCTGCGGTATATTCGCCTTCTCCGCTAACGATAAGGTCATAGGCTTTTTCTACACGATCCCAACGTTGATCCCTGTCCATTGCATAGTAACGACCTACCATAGAAGCTACGCGACCATTGCCAAGCTCGGTGAATAACTGTTCAGCTTTTTGCAAGGAGCTAAGAGCGCTGCGAGGTGGGGTATCGCGACCATCAAGAAATGCGTGCAAATACACTTTGTTCGCGCCTTTTTGTTTCGCCATTTTTAGCAGCGCAAAGATATGCTCTTCGTGGCTATGTACGCCGCCGGGAGATAAAAGCCCAAATACGTGTATGGCTTTGTCGGCGGCAACGGCGTTATCGATAGTGTCGGCTAATACCGGATTATTCTGAAACTCGTTGTCTTCGATAGATTTGGTAATGCGGGTGAAATCCTGATAAACCACTCGACCGGCGCCCAGATTGACGTGACCAACTTCGGAGTTACCCATTTGTCCATCTGGCAAACCAACAGCCATACCTGAAGTGTCAATAAGCATGGTTGGATAGTCCTTCATTAAACTGTCCATCACAGGGGTATTGGCATGGGAAATCGCATTAGAATCCTGATTTTCTCGATAGCCCCATCCATCAAGGATGATTAATACCATAGATTTCTTGTTACTCATTGACTTACCTATCTTGGTTTACTGCAGATGCGAGGGATAATTGTACACCGGACTCGTATCATAGAGCCATAGAGAAGCTCGAATCAACCGCAAATTTATGCATTTACTGGATTCTTTATAAGCAAACGGTATACTTGTGCCCTTTGCTGGTATAACCGGCGCCATAGCAGGCGTCGACATCTTTGAAACAGGTAACACAAAGGTTATGGAACAATACGTCGAGTTTTTAAGTAATCACCCAATGCTGACTATGGCATGGTTGGCGATCGCAACGATACTAATCTTCACAACGGTTAAAAATCGCTTTTCTTCAGTACAGGCAATTGGTACTCAGGAACTAACCATGCTAGTGAATCGCGAAGAGGGCGTGGTAGTCGATATTCGTGCCGATAAAGATTTTCGTAATGGGCATATTTTCGGCTCAAAACACTTAACGGCAGAAAAAATTAATGCCAATGACCTGGCAAGCCTTGAAAAATACAAAGACAAGCCCATTATTGTGGTATGTGCTGCCGGGATGACCGCAATTAAAGCGGCAAATCAGCTTGCAAAAGCAGGGTTTGCCAAGGTGAGTTACCTCAAAGGTGGATTGTCTGCGTGGCAAACGGCAAATTTACCTGTCAGTAAATAGCGGAGTTTTTATGACTAAGGTCGTTATTTACAGTAGTGCCTATTGTCCATACTGCCATCGTGCAAAAGCTTTATTGGCCCACAAACAGGTGGCCTTTGAAGAGATTAGTGTGGACATGGAGCCCGGCCGTCGGGCTGAAATGATGGAATTAAGCGGTGGTCGCCATACGGTGCCACAGATTTTTATAAATAATAAACATGTCGGTGGATGTGATGATCTAATGGCCCTTGAGTATCAGGGGCAACTGGACACACTACTGAGTGAATAAATGATACCAAGTACATTAAATTATTGCCCACTCAGTGAGAATTTAAAGGCTTATAGGCAAGGCTTTGATTGCAGAGAATGGTTATTCCATTGTCAAAATCAGTAACGCAGGATAAATGCCTTTAAAACTCACCCAAAGGGAGTTTATCAGAGGCCCATTTACGGCCCTATATTTCATCGATATAGAATGACTATACCAATGAAATCTATGTTGTAACTGAACCTCTGCCCTAACTCTGAGTTGTGCACAAACTTAGTGTAATTGGTATAAAGGTCGTAAAAACGACAAGATTAGTAAATTAGGAAGTAAAATTATGTCAGAAGAGAATCAAGCAGCAGCAAACGGTACTGAAAACCAACAGGCTCCAGCATTTGCGATTCAACGTGTATATACCAAAGATGTATCGTTTGAAACGCCAAGCTCTCCAGCAATCTTTCAAAAAGAGTGGAAACCAGAAGTAAAACTTGACCTGGATACTCGTTCTAACAAGTTAGCAGAAGATACTTATGAAGTGGTTTTAGCGATTACCGTAACCGCTACATTAGACGATCAAGTAGCGTTTTTAGCGGAAGTTCAACAAGCTGGTATTTTCACTGTTGGTAACATGCCTGAACCTCAGCTTGCTCATACGTTAGGTTCTTTCTGCCCGAACACGCTATTTCCATATGCTCGCGAAGTGGTCAGTAGCTTAGTTGCTCGTGGTACATTCCCACAATTAAACCTTGCACCAGTAAACTTTGATGCCCTGTTTGCTTCTTATGTTCAAAAACGTGCAGCAGACATGAAAGCCGCTCAGGAAGCGGGCGCAGGCACTGCAACTGACGCTTAATTGCTATGAAGCAACAAGTTGATATTAGCGTACTTGGAGCTGGTTCCTATGGAACCGCTCTTGCGTTTTGTCTTTCCAGAAATGGTCAGCAGACGCTTCTTTGGGGGCGTAATTCTGAGCACGTTGAAGCGATGCGAAAAAGCCGCTCCAACGAAGCCTATCTACCGGGATTTACCTTTCCTGAATCTTTGTCTTTGGAAGCGGACCTTGAAACTGCGGCTACCGCCAGCGATATTTTGTTACTGGTAGTGCCAAGTCATGCGTTTCGGGAAATGCTGGTTCAGATCAAACCATTTCTGCAACCGGGTGTGAAAATTGCCTGGGCGACAAAAGGCTTGGATCCTGAGCAGGGACGTTTATTGCAGGACGTTGCCCGTGAGATCCTGGGTGAAGAAGTCCCGCTAGCGGTGCTTTCCGGACCTACGTTTGCTAAAGAAATGGCAGCTGGATTACCGACCGCAATTTCATTGTCGTCGCAAGATCAGGAATTTGCCGATAGCCTTGCCAATTTACTGCATTGTCAAAAATCGTTTCGCGTTTATCAGAACAGCGACTTTATTGGTGTACAACTCGGTGGTGCAGTTAAGAACGTAATCGCAATTGGTGCCGGAATTGCCGATGGTATCGGTTTTGGTGCGAATGCTCGTACCGCCTTAATCACCCGTGGGCTGGCGGAAATGAGCCGATTAGGGGTAAAACTTGGTGCGAATCCTGCTACCTTTATGGGCATGGCGGGTCTTGGCGATTTAGTGCTTACCTGTACCGATAATCAGTCGCGAAACCGCCGTTTTGGTCTGGCTTTAGGTGCCGGAGAATCGGTAGAAGAAGCGCAGCGTAATATAGGGCAGGTTGTTGAAGGTTATCGCAACACCAAAGAAGTCTATATGCTGGCAAAACGTGAAAACGTTGAGATGCCGATTGTTGAGCAAATCTATCAGGTTTTGTATCAGGGTAAACCAGCATCAGAAGCTGCTTTGCAATTGCTCGGTCGCAACCCAACCAGCGAATGTTAATTTGGACCCTGTTACCAGGGTCCAATGATTCTAATCCAACCTTTCTACATTGAGGTCGTAAATGTTTGAAATCGCCTTATTTGAACCCCGAATTGCTCCAAATTGCGGAAACATTATTCGCTTAGCGGCAAATAATGGCTGTCGATTACATTTAATCGAACCATTGGGTTTTGATTTTGACGATAAAAAGCTTAAACGTGCTGGTCTGGATTATCATGATCTAACCAATGTAACACGCCACAAAGATTATCAGGCATTTTTACAGGCGGTGCCTGGCAAACGCATATTTGCCTGTACCACTAAGGGTTCGATTCACTATCATCAGGTAAAGTTTGAGGCGGGAGATGTATTGCTATTCGGCTCAGAAACCCATGGTTTGCCCGATGAAATCCGTGATAATTTGCCCGATGGTCAGCGTATTCGTATTCCGATGATGAAAGATGCTCGTTCTTTGAATCTGGCAAACTCTGTCGCCATCATCAGCTATGAAGCCTGGCGCCAACAGGGGTTTATCGACGCGGTTTAATTGCAGCGGTTGTTTGTTAACAAGGACGAGTTGCCGCCTGAAACACTTTTAGCATTTGTTGCAGGGCATAGTGAGCCTGGAGATCAATGTTGCTATGCAATAATCCGTAAACGGTTGTCTCAATACTTTCTGCTAACTCTTCACAGCTCATATCAAGATGCTCTAGGCTTATTTGCTTATTGTTTTCGGCAAGGGTTAATGATTCAGTGAGGTTTTCCCGAACAAACTGGCGTTGCATTTGGCTTAAATCTTCTGCATAACGCAAGCAGGATCGCACTAAATCCTGGTGTACTTCCCTGTCCTTGATGTCTTGAAAAACCGGTTGGCCGAGGGCCATAACAATATTTTCCACCACCTGCCAGATGTTGTTGAGCTGATTCCGGTATTGTTTAACTTTCTCTTGAGTGCGGTGAAAATGCTGTTCAACCACCTGGCGGAATATGTCTTCTTTTCCTGCAAACAGTTTATGAATGGTCACTCGCGATGTATCCGCATAGCGGCTGATCATCGAGATGCTGGTGGTATTAAATCCAAATTGGAAGAAACAAGTTCGGGCAGCATCGAGTACCTGCTGTTTACGATTGTTTGTTGAATTTGGCATAGGGGCGACCAGAAAAACGTTAATTGCGGTAAAGCGAATACTGCCGATATCTTAGATCAACTTATCCGGATTACCCAGTAAAATATTAAACATTGAAATTATCTAATTAACAAAATATGTAAATGTGTTAACCTCTCGCCATTGTTTAGTCTCTGCTAATCTTAATCAGAGATATCGGAGTGGTTATGTTCAGAAAATTTTGTCTTTTCTTGTCACTGACGGGTCTGGTTGCCTGTGGTCAGGAAGCCCAACAAACAGAGCAGGTATCCAAACCTGTCGTCGTGCAACTTACCAAAGCACAACCGGTTCCCCATCAAAATAAATATACCTTTCCAGCAACCGTATCGGCGGTGAAAACCATCGAGCTTAGCTTTGAAGTCTCGGGTCGTTTGAATCAGCTGGATTTGGTACAGGGTAAAAAGATTAAAACAGGATATCTCTTAGCCAGTATCGACCGCGCACCATTTGAGCGGCGGGTCGAAGAGCAGCAGCTACGATTAGACATTGCCGAGAAAGATTTAGGGCGGATCAAGACCATGTTTGATAAAGGTCTGGCTTCGCAAAGCATGTTTGATAACGCTGAAACGCAAACCGATTTGGCGCAAATTGATCTCAATAATGCGTTACAGGATTTAAGCTACACCCAATTAAGGGCACCATTTGACGCACAGGTTTCGGAACGTTTGGTAGACAACAACAGTTATGTGCAGTCGGGTCAGCCGATTGCCCGTTTGCAGGATTTATCCCGTATTTATTTTACCTTTAATGTGCCTGAGCGGATCCTCTCGGCAAATGCCAATAATGAATTGCTTGCAGCCACGGCAACACTGCTTACCCGCGATGCGCCGACATTCCCGATTGAATATGTAGAACACCGCACTCAGCCAGATCCTATTACCCAAACCTATCAGGTAGTGTTCGCCATGCAACCGGTCGACAAACAGGCGATTACTCCGGGTGCCCGTGCCCGTGTTAGTGTTAGCCTGGAAAATAATCAGCCGCTTAATGGCTTAGTGTTACCACTTAGTGCGTTAGTGGGAGACAACGACAAAGGCTTTTATGTCTGGCGTTATCAGGAACAGCAAAAATCGGTACAGAAAGTTGCGGTGGACGTTCTGAAAGTAATTGGTAAACGGGTGATTGTCGGTTCAGGTCTGGAAAATTCCGATCGAATTGTCAGCGCCGGGGTTAATCAATTGGTTGAAGGCCAGCAGGTCACGCCTTACAAGGCGCCGTAGTTGATGAACATAGCTAAGTATGCGATCAAAACGCCTGTCAATATCTGGTTGATGGTGCTGATTTTATTGTTGGGTGGTAGTCTGGCGCTAAGCAAGATTGGTCGTCTGGAAGATCCGGCATTTACCATAAAAATGGCCCAGGTGATTACCCAATTTGAAGGGGCCAGTGCCGAACAGGTTGAAGAAGAGCTCACCGAACAACTGGAAATTGCTTTGCAGCAAATGCCGCAACTTAAACGGCTTACCTCAATATCAAAACCTGGGGTTTCGGAAATAACCGTCGAAATCGAAAGCCATTACGATGCCGATACCTTACCGCAGATCTGGGATGAGCTGAGGAAGCGTCTACGAGATGCGGTGGGACGTTTGCCAAAAGGCGCGGGTAAACCTCAGGTGGTCGATGACTTTGGTGATGTCGCTGGTCTTTACTACGCCTTAACCGCGCCAGATTTTAGCGAGCGGGAAGTTCGTGAATTTGCTCGTATCATCCGCCGCGAGCTATTAACCTCTGAAGGTGTTGCCCGGGTTAATGTTAATGGTGTCCTGCAAGAGCAGATTGTTGCCAATATCGATCCGTATCAACTATCCGGTTTAGGAATATCTTTTCCCGATGTGGTGCGTTTATTTAGCGATAACTTTCGACCATTTCATGGCGGCCGCATTCTGGTGGAAGGCAAGCAGGTCAGGATCCTGGTTGAAGAGTCGCGAAACCAGCTAAATGAAATCAACAATCTGACCCTGGTATTACCGGGTTCAAATAAGTCGATTAAGGTCAAAGATATTGCCCGGTTATCGGTGGAGCCTACAGAAATTCAGCCAAGCATCATTCATTACAATGGTCAGCAGGCGATTACGCTGGCGATATCGGCGTTAAATGATATCAACATTGTGGAAGTAGGTAACAATGTTGACGCCAAAATTAACCAAATCCTCGAATCCCTACCGCTAGGCATTGAATTAAATCCAATTTATAACCAGGCGCAAATTGTCGATGAAGCCGTGGATGGTTTCATTCTTAATATTGTCCTGTCAGTATCCGTGGTGTCACTGACCCTATGTCTGTTTATGGGCTGGCGCTCTGGCCTGGTCGTTGGCAGTGTGTTGCTGATTACGGTAATGGGTACGGTATTATTGATGTGGTTGTTTGATTTACAACTACAACGGATATCACTTGGTGCCATGGTTATTGCCATGGGGATGCTGGTAGATAATGCCATTGTAGTCGCGGAAGGCATGATGCTAAGAATGCGACAGGGGAAATCGGCAGTGGATGCAGCATCATTTATTGTCAAACGCACCCAATGGCCATTGCTCGGTGCTACGGTTATTGGTATTGCCGCCTTTTCCGGCATTGGTCTGTCCGATGATGCGACCGGTGAATTTCTGTTTTCACTATTCGCCGTTATTATGATTTCCTTGCTATTAAGCTGGCTATTGGCGGTAACCGTAACCCCGCTGTTCGGCAGTTACTTTTATCAGGTGGGTAACGATGGGTCACAGCAGGGACAAAGTGGTGGCATTTATCAGCGTTATCAATCGCTACTTCGACTGGCGTTGCGCCATCGTGCCATTACCATTTCTTTGTTAGTGCTGATCACCATTGGCGCCTATGCAAGTTTCGGTAAGGTAAAGCAGGGTTTCTTCCCGCCATCGAATGCGCCAATTTTCTTTGTGCATTATTGGGGTGGGCAAGATCAGGATATTCGTCGCACTGAATCGGTGATTACTGAGGTAGAACAGATCCTGATGAAGGATGAGGGGGTAACATCGATTACCAGTTACATTGGTGCTGGCGCTGATCGCTTTACACTCACCTATAATCCCCAGGCCAGAAACGAAAGTTATGGGTTATTATTAATACGCATGGAAGATGCTGAACTCATCGCGCCGTATTTAAAGACCCTGCCAGATAAGCTCGCCCTTGCTGATATCAGTGCCAATTTCTATCTCGAGAGAATGCAGTTTGGACCCGGAGGTGGTGCCAAACTTGGGGTACGTTTTTCCGGATCTGATGCTTCCACGCTCCGTGATTTAGCCCAACAGGCGGAACAGGTTTTGCGTGAAGATGCTTTGATACGAGACATCCGCCACGACTGGCGTCAAAAAGGCCTGGCGATAAACAGCAACTTTGATGAATTCAACGCTGGGGTAGCTGGAGTATCCCGCGCTGATTTTTCTGATGCTATTCAGTATTCCAGTAATGGTTTACAACTTGGCTCCATTCAGGATGGCGATTACAGCTATCCGATTGTTGCTAAGATTAATCAGCCGGGTCTGGCCCAGCTCAATAAGCCGGGTAATAGCGATGTTGAGAATATTGTAAACGTTCAGGTCTGGAGTTCTGAGCAGCGAAAATATATTCCTTTCCAGCAGTTGTCTACGGGCATCACCCTGGAAAGCGAGGAAGTCTTGATTAATCGTCGTGATCGGATTCGCACGATTACTGTAATGGCAGAACCAGGTATGGACGAAACGGCGGCTCAGGCACTGTCACGTATCATGGCGCCGATACAGGCAATACCGCTACCAGAGGGTTACCATCTGGAGTGGGGCGGTGAATTTGAATCTTCTGCCGAAGCTCAACAAGCACTGGGTTCTGGCTTGCCGATGGGTTTTTTCGTGATGTTTCTGATTTCGGTATTGCTGTTTGCCAGAGTACGACAGCCTCTGATCATCTGGCTGGTTGTGCCGATGGCGGTGGTGGGCGTTGTTGCTGGATTGCTGCTTACCGATATGCCTTTTGGTTTTATGTCGTTGCTCGGTTTCTTGAGTCTGTTTGGTATGTTGATAAAGAATGCTATTGTATTGATTGAAGAAATTGATCTGCAGATTGAAGAGGGTAAGGATAAGCCTCTGGCAATCGTGGAAGCCAGTACCAGCCGTTTGCGGCCGGTGGCCTTAGCGGCGATAACCACCATTCTGGGCATGGCGCCATTATTATTCGATCCTTTCTTCGCCGACATGTCGGTAACCATTATGGGCGGCCTGACTTTTGCGACTATTCTGACTCTGGTCGCGGTGCCAGTGCTTTACAGCGCTCTATATCGAATTAAGGTAGAAAAAACCGGATAAGCCAATGACCAACCTTGCCAGAGACAGAAGAAGTTACCAAACCCTTGTCACTCTGGCAGCTCGCCTTGCGGTTGCGCTCGTTGTATTGATGCTGGTAACCAAAATTTTAGTCTGGTGGCATTCACCTTCGGCCTCTTTACTTGGCTCCACCCTGGACTCCGGCTTTGATTTACTCGCCAGCATCACTAATTTACTGATCGTTCGCTGGTCACTACAACCTCCCGATAAAGAACACCGATTCGGCCATGGCAAGGCGGAGAATATGGCGGCGGTTATCCAGTCCGTTATTATCAGTATCTCGGCAATATTACTGATAACCTTTGGCTGGCAACGGATGCTAAATCCTATAGAAATTGCCCATACCAGTTGGGGCATTGGCGTCAGTATTGTCGCAATCGTCTGCACCTTGGCATTGGTTCGTTTTCAACATTACGTGATTGAGCAAACCGGCTCGGTCGCAATTAGCGCCGATCAACTCCACTATAAATCCGATCTGTTCCTGAATATTGCGGTGATTATGGCACTTGCTTTTTATCAGCTTGATTGGCGCTTTATGGATGGCCTGATGGCGATAGTGATTGGTGTTTATTTGATCTATGGCGCATTAACGTTAATTTACACTAGCGTTCAGCAACTGTTAGATCATCAGTTACCCGAGTCGGAGCTGACCAGAATCGATAATGTGATATTAAACTGCGATGGCGTGCTGGGTTATCATCAACTGAAAACCCGGCGTGCCGGACAACATCGATTTATTCAATTTCATCTGGAAATCGATCAGCAGCTGAGTTTGCTTCAGGCCCACGAGATCAGTGATAAAGTGCAGGCGGCCCTGGAAGCCGAGTTTACCGACTGCCAGGTGATTATTCATCAAGATCCTGTTGTATCTCAGTCGAGAGATAATCATTAAAAAAGTCTAAAATGGTCGAAAGACCCTCTTGCCGCATGTCATCGGACTCGAATAATATTTCATGCCTGGCGCCTTTAATAACGACAGGCCCGTCTTGCACACAGCTTGTCTTGTTCAACGCCGCTAATTTTTCGCAAAATACCTGCTGGGCCTGATTATCGACAACGGTATCCTGTTCAGCCTGCAGTATCAGCACCGGGGCTTTAAACTGAGAAATATTATTTAACGCGTTATCCATGGCATCAATAGCAGCATTGAGCCAGGCAAAGGTGACACCGCCTAGCTGCGCTTTTGGGTGTTGTTGCCAGGTATCTTTGAATATCTGATAGCGAATCTCAGAATGCATTAATTCGTTTTCGGCAAATGGCTTTTGCTGATAAGGGCCATGACCGAAAAAATACCAGGCCTTATCGCTAAACACCGAATTCAGGCCGCTCCCAAGGCCAACCATAGTGGTTGCCAACCAGTCTGGGATGCCTCCGGTATCGATACCAAACATTGGTGCTGACAAGGCAATGGCCTGGAATCGCTCTGGATATTTTTGCCCGTATAAACTGGCGATGGTGCCGCCCATGGAATGACCCAATAAAAATAGTGGACCTTGACAGTTAGGGGCTATCGCCTGCTCCAACACCAATTGTAAATCCTCAACATAATGATCAAAGGATTGCACATATCCGCGGTGTCGCTCTTCCTGTTCCCGTTCTGATAACCCCTGACCGCGGTGATCAACGATGGCAACATTAAAGCCATTATTAGTCAGGTCAAAAACCACTTCCTGGTACTTTAGATAACCTTCAGCACGGCCAGGTGATATTACCACACAGGGATTTTCTGGATTTTCAATTTGCAGGTAGTAATGGATGTCTGGCTCAGAATCTCGGCTGATAACCGCTTGTGTACCTCGAGCAAATCGCTCTGCGATGGCCCCGGAAATATTGCTCGTTAGTTGTTGTTCCTGGGAAAAGGAATAAGGGCTTGGCATGGCCGCAACGGCTCCCGAAAATAGACTGAGAATCAATAAAGTTGAGATGGAAAATTTCGTCATTACCGATTCTTAATTGAGATTATTAAGCAATATCATAAGGTAATTCCATTATCACCGAAAGTCCCGGTTGTGCCGCTGTTGGATTTGTCGCCCGGGCTTTGATTGTGCCACCATGGCGTTTCACTGCATCTTTGGCGATTGCCAGGCCTAATCCAGTACCACCGGTTTTACGGGTTCTGGAGTTATCTTCGCGATAAAAAGGTTTAAAGATCCGCTGCAAATCTTCTTCTTTCACTCCTTGTCCTGCATCGCTGATGATTATCGATAACCCTGGTTCCGAGGCTTTAATCTCAAGACTCACGGTGCTATCGCTTGGTGAATACTTGATAGCGTTATTCAATACATTCGAAATGGCGCTCTGTAAAAGCTCGCGATCGCCCCAATACTGAGCGAGGGCTTGAGAGTTACCGGGATTAAATATTAACTGAATGTTTTTAGTCTGAGCCTGTATCTGTTGTTCTTCGCAGATTTGCTGACAGAGCTGAACCATATCCACAGGCTTACGGTCTATGGGTTTTATCTGGTTTTCCAGTCTTGATAACGCCAACGCTTTACCCACCATATCGTCCAGTTGTTCGATTTCATTGCGACTGCGATCCAGGTTTTCCTTCAGCTGCGGCATATCCTGGCTTTGTTTCTCAATCAAACTAATCAATAATTGCAGGCGGGTTAGGGGGGAGCGTAGCTCATGGGATACATCGCCCAGCAAGCGCTTATGAGCACTGATATGTTGGTTCAGTTGCTCGGCCATGCGGTTAAAAGCTTGTCCAAGTTCACCAAGTTCATCATGGCGGCGCTCAAATTCTGGGACTCGCACATCGAGGTCGCCAAGGCCGAATTGTCGACTGGCTGAGGTAAGGCGTTTAACCGGTTTAATCAGTAACCAGGTCAGTATGCCGCATACCAGTGCTGATACCATGAACATCGACAACAGCCTTAACCAGTCAGGAAGGCGATTAAAAAAGCCCTTTGCGTTCTTGGGATCTTTACGAATACCAATATACAACTGCAAATTACCTTGTTGTAATTCCAGCAATTTTGGGCCAATCAGATTGTATCCGGGTAAGGAATGTTTCACCGGCTGCGGGAAGTTTAGTTGCGCCAATCGATCATGGACCACGGGTTTCGGATAACGGGCATTGGTATAGAGGCGGTCTTCATCGCGATCGTACAGCCACAGCTCCCGCGGCAGGCGGCCGTTTCTTTTCAACCAGGGTTCGAGTTTGCGAAATCCGGAGTTGGGCATCTGATCCAAAGACTGTTGAATTTGCTTACTGGCTCGTTGCAAAATTTTTTGTTGTTGAAAGTTTAATGGCGCCGCCTCCGGCGGTGTCAGCAGATTGAGGCTAACCCAGCGGGTAACCAGAATAGAAACCAGGGCGACTAACCAAAAGCCGAGAAACATTTTAACAAAAAGTGACGAATACCAGCGTCGTGAAATTAAGCTCACGAATCCCCCGTCGCGGAGTTGAAGATATAACCGACACCGCGCACGGTATTGATACAATCAATTTTTCCCTGCTGTTGCAGCTTTCTGCGGATATTGGAAATATGCATATCGATACCACGATCAAATTTTGCCAATGGCCGGTTCAAAACCGATTCTGATAGAGTTTCTTTACTTATTACCTGATCCGGTTGTTGCATCAACAGATGCAGCATTTCAAATTCAGTTCCGGTTAATTCAATCGATTGTTGAGCGTATTCCACCTGTCGGGTTGCCGGTGTCAGGGTAATCTGATTACAGGAAATGGGTTGTTGAGCTTTTTGCTGGGCAACAATATCGATACGACGAAAAATAGCCTGAATTCGCGCTAATAATTCTGCAGGATTGAACGGCTTCGGCAAGTAGTCATCAGCGCCAAGAGTAAGTCCCAGAACCCGATCGGCTTCGTCGCCTTTGGCAGTAAGCATAATAATCGGTGTGTGATGATGGCCACCGAGAGCCTGCAAGACTTCAAATCCGGTAAGGCCCGGCATCATCACATCGAGTAAGATTAATGAATAATCCTGATTTCTCGCTTTTTGCAAGCCACTTAGACCATCATGACAAGCTTCAATCGTTATATCTTCGGTTGCTAAGTATTCCGATAGCAGTTCTGCCAGAGACTGGTCATCATCAATCAATAGGATAGGTTTATGTTGCACGCTCATCACCATTTAGCCGGGCTTGTGATAGTAAATTTACCCCGATTTTTGATAGTGGATTCTACCTTTACTCAAAATTTACACAGCCTTTGCACTATTTTGCAATAACTCTGGCTAAGATAACAACCGTACTTAACGCGAATACAGGAGCGAGATGATGAAACGTACAAATGCACTAAAGACATCGGCAGTTCTGGTGTTGTTATCAAGTTTAGCATTTTCGAGCATGGCCTTTGATATGCACAAACATAAAGGCGAGCACGGCAAGCAAGGTTATCGCATGGAAAAAATGCTTCGTGCCTTAGATTTAAGTGATGCGCAAAGAGCTCAAATCAAAGAAATTCGTAGTAACAGCAAACAGCAGTTAGAAGCCTTGGCACCGGAGAAAAAGGAGCATCGTCAGGAGCTGCAGGCGATCATTAAGGCAGATTCTTTTGATGAAAATGCCTTCCTTGCGCTACAAAATGAAACGGCACAAAAACGTCAGCAAGCCGGCCTCATCCGAGCCAAAACCATGCATCAGATTTATCACGTTCTGGATGCAGACCAACAAGCAAAGTTTGAAAAAATGCAGCAAAAGCGCAAACAACGAAACTGATATAACGAGTTTTCGTTAACGACAAACGCCCTCAGCTGAGGGCGTTTTTCTATGGTTTCTATATTTCAGATTAGAATCGGCACGGCTATGGCAAAAGCAGAAGAGATAATTTTCTGGGAATGCAAGAAGCCACTAGCCTTCGAGGTTAAAATCGAAAATTTTAGTCATCGAACTTTCAACCGGTTTACCGTTTAAAGTAGCAGGTTTGAAGCGCCATTTTTTCATCGCTTCAGAGATGGAGCCTTTAAAATAACGAACCTGGTAGTCTTCTTCGAAGTCCAGCTGAGTCACACGGCCTGCAACATCAATCACGAATGATACCTGAACGGCTTTGCTCAATTTTCTGCGTGCTGCGAGTTTAGGGTATTTAGGCGCGTAGGTTTTTAACACCTGAGCTTCAATCAGCTCAGCTTGCTGTTGTAGATTTGGATAGGTGGTGGCGATCAACTGGCTACTATCTAGCAACTGCGCCTGACCGGATAAATCATCCTGCAGCTCCATCACTGGCAACACTAACGCTTTTGCAGCCTTATTTGCAAACACTGTCATTTGGTTGTTTACTAACGGATTTAACGGTTCAGCAGTAACCAAAGCATCGATTACTGGCTCGATAGCAACTTCAATTGGCTCTACATTCGCATCATCGACGGCTGTGTTAGCGAGGCGGTTGTCAGCAATTGTGCTTGTATCGTCGGCAGCTAGCTGAATACTAGGTTGGCTTTGTTCAGGCTGATTCATAGCAACGGGTTTGATGTTGTCAATGAGCGCCGAAGCATCATCATAACTGGCATTGACCATATCAGTGGATAATTTCGCGATAATGGCCTGCACCGAATTTTCCGGTGAGAAGTCAGTGAGGCTTACCTCGCTTTCAAGCAGCGGCAAACCGTCACTATCAGCTATCGCTTGCTGTGAATCACGCTCCATAGGGTTGAGTAACCAATGGGCGATACTGGCCTGGGCAACATTGCTCTGCTTGTCGGCTTGGTTACTTGTAAAGTTTGCGGCGTTAGAGCTACCGAGAATCGTCTTCCACAGAGAATTGGCAGAAAGGCCGCATAGACCCGCAAATAATACCGCCACAAACGTAACCG
Organism: Thalassotalea sp. PS06; assembly: GCF_007197775.1. Taxonomy (NCBI): domain Bacteria; kingdom Pseudomonadati; phylum Pseudomonadota; class Gammaproteobacteria; order Alteromonadales; family Colwelliaceae; genus Thalassotalea; species Thalassotalea sp. PS06. The sequence continues at coordinate 177,191 of NZ_CP041638.1, forward strand.
GTATTAACGTATTCCAACGAGCTGGCTGATTACTGTTATCCAACATACGTTGTACCCGTTGGGTCAGCTCGCCACCGTTTGCCGCAATTGCTAAATCCGATGTCGATTGATGGTAGTCGGCTAAATCTGTCATTAACCGCGCATAACTCAAGGTGTCGTTTTTATGTTTCAGTACCTGTTGATCGCAAATACATTCTCTTTCCAGACGAATCTGACGACCGATCCAATGCACAGCTGGATGGAAAAATAACAAGAGTTCGATCAGCGCCTGTGCCAGATTAACCGCATAATCATAGCGTTTGATATGCACTAATTCATGCAGTAAAACCAATTCCAGCTGCTCTTTGCTCAACCCAGTAACAAGCTGTGCAGGTAACAGGATTACAGGCTTTAAGAATCCCAGTGTCATTGGCGAGCTAATATGGAAGGATAACAACAGCTGCGCCCGACGCGTCATCTTTAACTGTTCAACCAACCTTGAAAACTGCTGTTGCAGCTCATTCGTCGGTGCTAAGACCTGCTGACGCCGAACGGCTTGCGCCCAGCTAAACTCGATTGCAAATTTTATCAGCAGAATACTGACGATTAGTAGCCAACCAATAGCAAACAGATGACTGATCTGCAGTGTCTTGGTGAATCCCTGGCTTAATATGATATTTTGCGTTGACTGAACGAAGTCTTGCACCCAGGGCAATGACTGACCGACCATAGCGCCTGGACTGGATTGGATTAATTGTGAAAAGGTATAAACTGGCGCTATCAGACAGGCGATTAAGGCGCTGACGGCACTTAAATATCTCAGTTGCGCATATCGTTTGTCGATAAACACCAGACTTATCTTCAGCACTAGCGCAATCACCAGTCCCTGCCAGAGAAAGTGACCTAGTGTATATGACAGTTGTTGTAAGATATTTAACCAGTCAGGTGACAAACTATTGCACCGTTTCCTGTTGGCTATCTAATTCATCCAGCATTGAACGAATATCGCTGATTTCCTCAGCATTGTTGGAATTACCAATCGCTCGCATCACCAGTTGTGATAGTGAACCATTAAAGGCTTTTTGCACTAAATCTTTAACCAGTGAACTTTGCGTTTGCACAGCGCTTTCTGACGGCGCGTAGATATGAGCACGCTGTCTTTCATCACGCAATACCAATTTCTTTTCATGCATGATTTGCAAGATCTTCAATACTGTGGTGTAACCGATGTGTTGATCTTCAGGAAGGCTATCGTTATGTGCTTGGTGTACCTGGCGAACCGTCGCCGGACCTATCTCCCATAAAATGGTTAATAAAGACAATTCCGCTTCTGTTGGTTTTCTGTTGGGGCTGGCCATACTCACCTCTTTTTTGTTTTTATCTTAAAACCTAGACTAGCCTGACTTTTCAGCGGGGGCAACTATTTTGTGAGCAGAAAACAGGCTTCGTTTAAAAAACTAGGTCAATCTTCGTAATGGCGCTGCAAAATTGTTGCTAATTGTTTCCCTAACCTTATGACTTGATTAGATTTATCTTCCTCCACCAAGCGACCTTGAGCAAAGCTTGAATAGGCACGATTAATCGCAACTTGTTGCGGTAAAACTGTCACTCCCATATTGCTCAGAAGCAGGCGTAAACAGGACAAGCCGCGGATACCACCAAGCGCGCCAGGTGAAGCCGCCATGATACAGGCAACCTTATCTTTGTATGCGCTAAGGGGCACCTCATCTTTGCTGGTTGCCCTGGAGGCCCAGTCGAGCGCATTTTTTAATAACGGGCTGTAGGCACTGTTGTATTCCGGAGAGGCAATCAGAATTCCCTGATGATCCAGCAGTAAGTTCTTAAAGGCATCGGCGTGTTCGGGCATTCCTGATTCTTGTTCAATATCCTGGCAAAATATTGGCATAGGGTAATCAGCCAGATTAATTACCGTTACTTTACTGCCTGCTTCCTGAGCACCGCGTGCCGCCAGTTTCACCAGTTGTTGATTATAAGAGTCACGCCGAGCGCTTCCCGAAAATGCTAGAATCTTTGCCATAATTAGCGAATTGTCTGTAGTAAGTTGTTCTTTTTTATACCATAGAGGCAAAAAAAAAATTTTGCCAGTGTTGATTATCTTTGCAGATTTATGGTCAGCATTCGGCCTATGGAACGTGCTGTCTGTTGCAGGTAGCTATAGGCATTTTGCATGGCATTCTCCAGTGTCATAGGTCCGGGTGCGGCACTAAAACATGCCGTCACACCGTGTTGGTAGAGTTGCTCGTAACCTGCTCCAAGCGAGCCACTGATGATGATGCAAGGAGTTTGCTGTTGTCGTGCCTGTTTCGCAACGCCAAAGCAGGTTTTACCGGCAAGCGATTGATGATCGGTTTTTCCTTCGCCGGTAATGACCAGATCTGCCCACTGTAAATGCTCTGTTAAACCCGTGGTGCTACTGATCAGCGAAAAGCCTGAAGAGCGTTTGGTTTTGGCTACCGCTTCAAGCCCAAGTGACAAGCCACCGGCAGCGCCCATTCCCGGCTCTTTAAGCAAATCAATATCACATCTCGATTGCAGTAAAGAGGCAAAATGCCTGAGATTATTGTCCAATTGTTCAACCATGGTGTCATTGGCACCTTTTTGCGGGCCAAATATGGCGCTGGCACCATTATCCCCACAAAGTGGGTTGGTAACATCGCAGGCAATGGCGAATTCAATATCTTTAACCTTTGGATGTAAATTTTTGAAATCGATATGGCTGAGCTTGTTCAGGGCGCCACCACCGGGACCAATGTCTTGCCCTTGTGCATTCAACAGTCTGACTCCTAAGGCTCGCAGTAAACCGGCACCACCATCATTAGTGGCGCTGCCACCAAGTCCGAGAATGATTTTATTCGCGCCCTGGTTAATTGCCTCGATAATAACTTGGCCAGTGCCAAAACTGTCGGCTACCAGTGGGTTCCGCTCATTAGCGGAAAGTAACTCAAGGCCCGATGCGGCGGCCATTTCGATGATTGCCAGATTGTCGATTTTGCCCCACTGGCTTTGAATGCTCCTTCCCAGCGGGTCTTTAACATCAACGGTTTCCAGGCTGCCACCCATGGCGCTGGTAAGGGCTTCAACAGTACCTTCGCCACCATCGGCAAGCGGCAAACAACGTATGTCAACATCAGAAATGGATTCGGATAAACCCTCGGCGATGGCTTTCGCTACATCCGTAGCCGACAGGCTTTCTTTAAATGAGTCTGGTGCTACAAGTATCTTCATGTTAATCACTGTTAACAAAACATTAACTTGAGCTTAAGGCAAAAATAGGGGCTTGGACAATGGAAAAAAATTAACCTCTTCGAGTGAAGAGGTTAATTAGGGGGAATTATCTTGCAATGCGGTTTATTTTTTCGCTTTGGCAAAGGCTTCGGCGAACGCATTACCCATCATGCTATTGGCAGGTTGTTTATCGCGTTGGCGATTTTGCGAACTACGCTGCCCTTGCTTAGCGGCTTTGTTGCTAGAATTACTCTTACTGCGATTGTCGGATTTACCAGCATTAGCGGTTTCATTCAGGCGCATAGTCAATGAAATACGTTTGCGCTTTACGTCCACTTCCAACACTTTTACTTTAACAATATCGCCGGCTTTAACCACGTCATGGGGGTCGCTGACAAACTTGTCGGTTAACGACGAGATGTGAACCAGGCCATCCTGATGCACACCGATATCAACAAAGGCACCAAATTTAGTGACATTACTGACAACCCCTTCAAGAATCAGGTTTTCGGTAAGGTCGGTAAGTTTGTTTACCCCTTCTTTAAATTTCGCGGTTTTAAATTCACCGCGAGGATCGCGACCCGGTTTTTCCAGCTCGCTTAAAATGTCTTTAATGGTCGGTAAACCAAATTGCTCAGTAACAAAGTTTTTCGCGTCAAGCTGTTTAATGTGCTGTTGCTCGCCTATCAGTTGCTCGACCGCTAATCCTGATTCACTCGCCATGCGATTGACCAGCTGATAGCTTTCTGGATGCACACCAGAAGCGTCAAGCGGATTATCACCTTGGTTGATGCGAATAAAACCGGCTGCCTGCTCAAAGGCTTTTGGTCCCAAGCGAGCGACTTTTAACAATTGCTGGCGGTTGTTAAAGGCGCCATTCTCGTCTCGGTAAGCTACGATGTTTTGTGCCATGGTGCGGGTAAGACCGGCTACCCTGGCTAATAATGGAATCGATGCTGAGTTCGCATCTACGCCAACGGCGTTTACACAATCTTCTACAACAGCATCAAGGCTTTTACTTAACTGGCTTTGACTAACATCGTGTTGGTATTGGCCAACGCCAATCGCTTTCGGTTCAATTTTTACCAATTCTGCTAACGGATCCTGCAATCGTCGGGCAATCGATACGGCACCACGTAAGGAGACATCAAGCTCTGGGAATTCTTTAGCAGCGGTTTCCGAGGCTGAATAAACACTGGCGCCTGCTTCAGAGACAATCAATTTCGCGGGCTTATTACCGCTCAATTCTGCCAGCGCTTCCGCGACTAAGGTATCGGTTTCACGGGACGCGGTACCGTTACCGATGGCAACCAACTCGATCTTGTGTTCATTAATCAGATGCGACAAGGTGCGCATCGATTTTTGCCAGTGATTTTGCGGCTCATGCGGGAAGATGGTCGTGGTGTGTAATAACTTACCGGTAGCATCGACAACGGCTATCTTACAACCGGTGCGAATACCAGGGTCTATGCCCATGGTGACTTTCGGGCCACCCGGTGCTGCCATCAACAAGGCCTTGAGGTTGCGGGCAAATACATCAATAGCTTCCAGTTCAGCGGCCTCGCGCATACTCGAGATTAATTCGGTTTCCAGAGAAAGGCCTAATTTCACTTTCCAGGTAAGACGCACGACACGGTTGAGCCAGTTCGCGACATTTTGCTGATTTAAGTGCAGCTGATAATGGTCGCGGATCATCACTTCTGCTGATGATTCGGTTAACTCACTGTTCGGATCAACATCCAGGCTAAGCTGTAAAATACCCTCGTTGCGGCCACGCAAAATAGCCAGTGCCCGATGCGAGGGTATGGTGCTTAACTTTTCACTAAATTGAAAATAATCTTTATATTTATGAGCGCCCTGTGCTGATTCATCGCTAACTTTCGCGGTAATATGCGCTTGTTTTAATAAATGTCGACGTAACTTTTGAATAAGCTGCGCATCTTCACTAAATCGTTCCATCAAAATATACGCGGCACCATCTAACACGTCTTTGCTTGTCGCAAAACCGGCGTCGCTATCAATGTAAGCCTGTGCCTGCTGTTCAGGATCAAGGTTCCAATCTGCCAGCAGTGCGTCGGCTAATGGCTCGATTCCGGCTTCGATGGCAATTTGTCCTTTGGTGCGACGTTTTGGCCGATACGGCAGGTACAAATCTTCCAGGCTGGTTTTATTGTCCGCTTGCTCAATCGCCTGGCGAAGTTCAACGGTTAGCTTGCCTTGTTCATTAATATTCTTCAGGACCAGGTCTTTGCGTTCCTGTAATTCCCGAAGATAGGTAAGTCGCTGTTCAAGATGACGCAGATGGTTATCATCGAGACCCTGGGTGACCTCTTTACGGTAACGGGCAATAAAAGGCACGGTGGCACCTTCATCAAGAAGATTGATGGCGGCCTGGACCTGAGAAGAGTTGACGGAGAGTTCCTGAGCAATTTGCTGGGAAATGTTAATCATAAAACCATATCCTGATGCAGTTTAATGCTTCGCAGTGCTGCGAATATTGAATTGACAGTTGTATACTAGGAATAAATCATATAATCCAGTACTTTTCGACGAAACCGTCGTTGCCGGCGACAATGTTTACAACATTTTACCTAAAGAAAGTTAATGAAGCGATCAAATTACATTACCCGTCAGGGCTGGCAAGTCCTTGATGATGAGCTTAAGTTTTTGTGGAAACAGGAACGACCTAAAGTCACCCAAGCGGTATCTGAAGCTGCAGCTTTGGGGGATCGCAGTGAAAATGCCGAATACATTTATGGTAAAAAGCGTTTGCGTGAAATTGATAGACGAGTGCGTTTTTTAATGAAACGTCTCGACGAATTGACGATTGTTTATCCGCAGCGTCAGCAAGCCGGAAAAATTTTCTTTGGCGCTAAAGTCGGTTTAATTGATGAAGATGATCAACAGGTAAACTATCAACTTGTTGGTCCCGATGAATTTAATGTCAGTGAAGGAAAAATCAGTATTGATTCGCCAATCGCCAGGGCTTTGCTCTCAAAACAAGTCGGTGACGAAGTCATGGTAAAGACCCCTCAGGGCGAAAGGTATCTGGAAGTTATTAGCATTGACTATGATTTCAGCACCTTTTAGAAACGCTAACAGGACTGATAGCGCCTTTATTCTTAGTCATAATTTGTAACAAAAGCAGAAGTTTATTTGCAATTAGGGTTTTTGACATAAAAAGGGAATAGCTTATAGTGCTAAGTAGACACAAAACGGTTCAACATTGATAAACAATAAGCGAGACAAACCATGGGACAGGAAACCCCAAAAATACTAGTCGTAGATGATGATATGCGCCTTCGTGCGTTATTAGAGCGCTATTTGGTCGAGCAGGGGTTTGTAGTGCGAAGCGCTGCTAATGCGGAACAAATGGATCGCTTGCTAGAGCGAGAGAACTTTCATTTGTTGGTATTAGACTTAATGCTTCCCGGTGAAGACGGTTTATCAATTTGTCGTCGTTTACGTCAAAACGAAAATGAAATTCCTATCATTATGCTGACTGCTAAAGGTGATGAAGTGGATCGTATCATCGGCCTTGAGTTGGGTGCCGATGATTACATGCCGAAACCGTTTAACCCTCGCGAACTCCTGGCAAGGGTAAAAGCCGTATTGCGACGCAAAACTCAGGAAGCACCCGGAGCGCCATCGATGGCCGAAGATGTCATTGAATTTGGAGAGTTTGCCCTAAATCTTGGTACCCGTGAGATGCGCAAAGGCGATATCAGTATGCCGCTAACCAGTGGTGAATTTGCGGTATTGAAAGCGCTTATCACCCACCCTCGTGAACCATTATCCCGGGATAAATTAATGAATCTGGCTCGTGGTCGTGATTATTCAGCGCTTGAGCGTAGCATTGATGTTCAGGTGTCTCGTCTGCGCCGGATGCTAGAGCAGGATCCTGCCAACCCTCGCTATATCCAGACCGTCTGGGGCCTGGGCTATGTATTCGTGCCAGATGGCTCGGCAGCAGGTTAATCTTTATTTATGAGATTATTGCCGCGCAGCGCATTCGGCCAGACCGTTTTATTGATAGGCTTTTTGTTACTCATCAACCAGGTCGTATCTTATGTCTCTGTCGCGGTTTATGTCATTAACCCGAATCTGCAACAAATCAATCAACTGCTGGCAAAGCAGGTTAAAGTCGTTTTTATTGACGGCGGTGATGCTAAATTTAGTCCGGCATTGGCGGAAGCATTTCATCAGGAAACCGGTATTGGTGTTTATCGCGAGCGCGATGCACAAATGTCAGGTTTATCTCAAGCCGTTTACTATCCCTATTTATCTCAGCAAATGAGTGAGTTACTCGACGGGGAAGCGGAAGTTCGGGTGTCCCAGGGAGAAGAGTATCTGTTCTGGATTCGCCCACCACAGGCGCCGAGTTTATGGGTAAAAATCCCGCTTGAGGGAGTGGAAGAGCAGGGCAGCTTTTCACCACTTATCTCGTTCCTGGTGTTGATTGGTATTCTCAGTGTCGCCGGCGGCTGGTTGTTTGTCCGCCAGTTGAATCGCCCGTTAAAGGCCTTACAGCGAGCAGCTGAAGATGTTGGCCGTGGTAAGTTTCCTGAACCATTGAAAGAGCAGGGCTCTACCGAAGTCATGGCGGTGACCCGGGCTTTTAATCATATGTCTAAGGGCATCAAGCAGTTAGAGTCCGATCGCAGCTTGTTAATGGCGGGTATTTCCCATGACCTGCGAACGCCTCTAACCCGTATTCGCCTTGCCAGCGAGATGATGTCGGAAAATGAAGATTACCTTAAAGAAGGCATTGAAAAGGATATCGATGATATGAACGCCATCATCGATCAGTTCATCGACTATATTCGCCAGGACATGCAAGAAAATACCCAGCAGGTCAATGTTAATCAGCTGGTTGAAGACGTGCTCGAGCAAGAAGCGGTCGAGGACAGGCAGTTCGTGGTCAATTATGGTGAGTCGGTAGAGATTCCTATGGTACACGTAGCGATGAAGCGGGTATTGGCAAATCTATTGCAAAACGCCTTGAAGTACAGTGATGATGCTATCGAGATCACTACCGAGGTAGATCGTCGTCGAAACGTAGCCTGTATCCAGGTTGCCGATAATGGGCCCGGTATTCGTGATGAAGATATTGAGCGTTTGTTTGAGCCGTTCACTCAGGGAGATACCGCCCGAGGGACTAAAGGCAGTGGTCTGGGGTTAGCGATTATTAAGCGAATTGTTGATGGCCATGGTGGTCATGTTCGCCTGAAAAATCGCCGCCAGGGCGGGCTGCTGGCGATCGTCGAATTACCGCTCAAATAGGTAGCATTTTCCCTCAGGATCCTTTTCGGCAATCGAGTCGCTTGCCTAGTAAATGATATTGACGGTTATCGCGAAGCAGTTTAACGCTAGAATAATCAGCAACACGCCCCTGGACATTTCTTTATTTAAGGCGCAAAAAGCCATTGCCGCGCCAATCTGTAAAAATTTACCTAAACCAACGCCAACAATAATACCTAAGGAATGGGCTAAATATCTGATAACCAGGTTTGCTTCTAAATCTATGCTGCCCTGGGTCATAAATCGATAAGTGGTCAGAAAATCAAAGATTGCGGAAACGATGAGAAGGCCCCACAAGACTTTGTGGGTTTGCAGTGCGTACAACAAGTTCTCTTTGAGAGGGACTTCTTGATCAAGAATTATCATGTTGGTTTTATGCTTTCAGTGGCTGTTGTTATTTATTCCTGTTACTGCTTTACGGGTTTTATAAAACGATTCACCTGATGCCTCGACTATACATATCCGGAGACAAAACATTCGGTTAGATAATTAAAGTTAGATGGGAAACTAAAAAAAAGCCACTTACTGCATTAGCAAGTGGCTTTAAGGTCGGGAACCTAGTTGGATTGATGTTAGACGCTACAATCCAAAATGATCATTAAGCGCCTGAACGGGACTCCGTACTAGGCCTTAACTTTAACTTGTGGACCGGCAACAACCAGATTTTCACCATGGATGGTATCGGTGAACTTTTCGAAGTTTTGAACAAACAGTTCAGCCAGATTTTCTGCTTTTTCATTCCAGCTTTGCGAATCTTCATAGGTATCACGAGGATCAAGAATACCATCGTTAACACCTGGTAAGCTGGTAGGAACATTGAGATTAAACACTGGCAAAGTTTTGTTTGGTGCGCTTTCGATAGAGCCGTCTAAAATCGCATCGATGATAGCTCGGGTATCCTTAATGGAAATACGCTTGCCAGTACCATTCCAACCAGTATTCACTAAGTAAGCTTCAGCGCCCGATGCCTGCATACGTTTGCGCAGAACCGCGGCATATTGGGTAGGATGCAGGCTAAGGAACGCCGCACCAAAACAGCTTGAGAAGGTTGGCGTAGGTTCAGTAATACCTCGCTCAGTACCTGCTAACTTAGCTGTAAAACCAGAAAGGAAGTAGTACTCAGTCTGCTTTTCATCGAGTTTTGCTACTGGTGGTAGTACACCGAACGCATCGGCGGTCAAAAAGATTACTTTGGTGGCGTGGCCAGCTTTTGAAACTGGCTTAACGATATTATCGATGTGATAAATCGGGTACGAAACTCGGGTATTTTCGGTTTTTGAACCGTCGTCATAATCGATATTACCTTGATCGTCTACTACAACATTTTCTAACAGGGCATCGCGACGGATAGCTTGATAAATGTCTGGTTCGTTTTCCTGACTCAGGTTAATGGTTTTCGCATAACATCCACCTTCGAAGTTGAAAACGCCATTGTCGTCCCAACCATGCTCATCATCACCGATAAGCTGACGTTTTGGATCGGTAGACAGGGTAGTCTTACCGGTTCCTGAAAGGCCAAAGAAAATGGCTACGTCGCCTTTTTCACAAACGTTGGCGCTGCAATGCATCGAGGCAATGCCTTGAAGTGGTAGCAGGTAGTTCATCATCGAGAACATACCTTTTTTCATTTCGCCGCCGTACCAGGTACCGCCGATAAGCTGGATGCGCTCGGTCAGGTTAAAAGCAATAAAGTTTTCCGAATTTAATTCTTGTTGTTGCCAGTCAGGGTTGTTGGTCTTCGCACCATTCATCACCACAAAGTCTGGCTCGTAATCGGCAAGCTCTTCATCGCTTGGACGAATAAACATGTTTTTCACAAAATGAGCCTGCCATGCTACTTCGGTGATAAAGCGAACTTTCAAGCGTGTGTCCGGATTTGCGCCACAGAAGGTATCCATTACAAACAAACGCTTTTCGGATAATTGCTTGGTGACCAGACCTTTTAGCGATGTCCAGGTTTCCTGAGACATAGGTTTGTTGTCGTTTTTACCTTGATCTGACCACCAAACGGTATCGCGAGTCAGATCATCACGAACAATATATTTATCTTTTGGAGAGCGACCAGTAAAAATGCCAGTATCTACTGCGACTGCGCCAGACTTAGTGACGACACCGCTTTCATAGCCTTCCAGACCGGGCTTAGTTTCCTCAATGAAGAGTTGCTCATAAGAAGGGTTATGGATAATTTCCGCAGTATTTTCAATGCCGTATTGGGTTAGATCAAGTGACTTGGCGGCGGTCATTTTAGCTGTGCTCCTGAGTGCGTGTTATTGTTGCTATAACAAATAGGGCAAATCGCCCGATGAAATACGGGCAAATAGTAACGAAAAACCAGGAACAGTGAAAGCCAATTCTGAAAGTTTTCAAATAAACTTTCAGAATTGCTTATAAGTGAGCGTTAACAGGTGTTAATGTTGAGTTTGCGGGTTGAGAATAGGTTGTAATTTTTGTCTGTCAAAATGGTAAGTTTTCTGACAATAATCACAGGTCATATCTATGGTCATGTATTCTTCGATATGATCTTCAATCTCCTGCTTGGAAAGATTCGTAATCGCCGCCAGACATTTATCTTCAGAGCAACTGCATTTGAACACTACTGGTTGTGGTTCAAAAACTCTTACTTTTTCCTGATGATACAGTCGATAAAGCACCTGTTCAGCATCTAAGGTATGTAGCTCTTCACTTTTAACGGTCGCGGTAAGCTGACTAATGTGGTCAAAATCTTGATGTTGCTGTTGCTTGTCTTGAGAATCAGGAAGCACTTGTAACAGCATGCCGGCGGCTCGCAGCTTAGCAACATCGACATCTAACCAAATCTTTGTGGTTAATTGCTCAGAAGTTTCAAAATAGTGCTCTAAGCTTTCACTCAACGTATCACCTTGCAGTGCGACAATACCTTGATAGCGTTCACCTTGTTTCGGCATGATAGTGATAACCATATTGGCTTTATTTCCCATCAGCGCCTTTAAATCTTTACCAGCGATAGGACCATTTACCTGCGCTACACCGCGCATTTGCTGTTGATGATTACCATTAATTACCGCAAAGGATACAGGCCCGTCGCCCTGTAGTTGCACAGAAATTTCACCTTCAAACTTTAATGTCGCAGTCAGCAAACTGGTTGCAGCTAATAATTCCCCTAATAGCTGGGTGACCGGCTCGGGATAATTGTGACTGCCGATGATGTCGGCAAAACTTTGTTTAAGCTGCACGATTTCTCCGCGAACATGCAGGTCTTCAAAAAGGTAACGATTTAAGACGTCAAGGTTTTCACTCACGATTAGATCCTTTCTTTAAATTGTCGAATTTGCCGGCGTTGTTTCTTGTCGGGTTTTGTCTCGGTACCCGGAGATAATAATAGCCCTTGTTTGCGAGCTTGGGCATTGGTTTCGCGGCGTTTAATACTTTCTTCGGTTTCCTGATACAGGGTTTGCGCAAAGGTCGCGTCTTTACGGCGATCAGCAAGGGCCGTAATAATGACTTCTTTTTCGTCAAAACCTTGCCTTACTCGAATTTTGTCGCCAATCGACACGATTTTTGCAGATTTGCTACGTTGGCCGTTATAAAACACCTTACCGCCTTCGATCATTTGCTTGGCAATGGCTCTTGTTTTGTAAAAGCGTGCCGCCCATAACCACTTATCAAGTCGATATTGGATGTCTGAACTGTCTGATTTATCGGCTTTCTTAGCCATGTTTACTCCACTTATCGCAATTATTTCGGAAAGTGATTTTCTGAAAATGACGCACAGACTTTCCAAATGGGGGCGGCTGGGTAAAAAACAACCTCGATTATGGGTATTAATTTTAATCAATAAGGCTACAATTTTCCGTCTGAATAAATACCTTTAAGTTTCTCGTTTGAGGGGCAAGGTATTGTCAGAGTTGAGATTTTAAAGCGCCGGCGAATCTACCATAGTCATAGAACCGAAACTAGATGCAGTTGCCGCTTATTTCAGCACTAAAGTAAATAATCGGAAAAAAAAACACCAATACCTTGTTGACTCTGAATTGGTCAAGTATTATCGGGCAAACTATTTGCAGAGTCTGTTGCGATATTTGTTCGAAAGAATTTCTGAAATTGAGTTCTGAAATTCAACTTCTGAGGAACTCGATATGCCTTCGGCAGTCCTATCCTTTGTTCTGCTAACTGCTTTACCGCATAGCAATTTCGCTGAATAAATTACAACAAACATAAACAACCTCTAGACTATTATAATAAATTAAACAAATATTTATGGATTTGCCTCAAATGACAGACAGATATACCAGGATATGGCAACAGCTCCCGCAAAAGGGCATTAGCCAGACCTTAGGGGTGATCCTGGTGGTTTACATTGCCTATATGTTGGCAAAGGGCACCTGGCTGTTTTTTCCCGATCCCGAAATCGTCGCGATTCAAGGCTCATCGACAGGCTCTAGTCAAGCCAATAGTGCCTCTTTCGACACCACAGAATTTAAAAAACTAAACCTGTTTGGGGTTAAAACCGAAAAGCAGGAAAATACCGACGTGACTCAACAGCAAGAAGAGTCAGCTCCGGAAACCCGCTTAAACCTTACTTTGACTGGGTTGGTAGCATCCGATGATGCGCGAGTCGCTGCAGCCATTATTGAATCCCAGGGCAAACAGGAAACTTACGGCATTGACGACAAGATAGAGGGAACTCGAGCTATCTTGAAGCGAGTTAAAATTGACCGGGTGATCATTGAAAGTGCCGGCCGTCTGGAAACACTGATGCTCGATGGTTTTGAATATACCAATAAAATCCCATCGGCAACGGGGCAACCCAATCCGAAACCGGCAACTACCACCAGCGCTACCAGACGTACCTTAACCAATAACCAGACTCAGGTTAATCAGGCGAAAATAAAAGAACGGGTTGCCCAGTTGAAAGCGGATATAAAAGACAATCCGGCGAAATTTACCGATTACATAAAAATAACCCCACACAGGGAGCGCGGCCAGATAAAAGGCTATCGTTTATCCCCGGGGAAAGACCGAGAATTTTTCAGTGATGTTGGTTTAAAACCAGGCGACATCGCTTTAGAGATTAACGGCAATGATTTGACTGATATACGTCAGGCGCAGCAAGCGCTGAAAGAATTACGTCAGTCAACACAATTGTCGCTCGTGGTCAAACGAGGCGGGGAAATACATGATATTTCCCTCGATTTAGAAAACTAATAGTTGGAGAAAACCCATGCGCCTCTTTGCTAGCGCAAAACAATTTAAGCGTGCGGCACTTTTTAGTGTCACTGCCATGATAATGTCTAGCAGTATGTGGACGGCTTCCAGTTTTGCCGCACAGTACTCACCTAATTTTAAAGGCACAGAAATCACCGAGTTTGTGAACATTGTTGGTAAGAATCTGAAAAAAACCATCATTGTTGACCCTAAGGTGCGTGGTAAAATCAACGTTCGGAGTTACGACTTATTAAGTGAACAACAATATTATCAATTCTTCCTGAACGTCCTTGAAGTCTATGGCTTTGCGGTTGTCGAAATGGACAACAATGTCCTTAAAGTCATCCCCAATAAAGACGCGAAAAGCTCGGCAATTCCGGTGGTTGGTGACGAAGCGCCTGGTCAGGGTGATGAGATGGTTACCCGGGTTGTATCGGTTAGAAATGTGTCGGTACGTGAGCTTTCGCCATTGTTACGCCAGTTGAGTGACCAGGCTGGTGGTGGTAATGTGGTTCACTATGAACCCTCTAACGTAATCATGCTTACCGGCACTGCGGCGGTGGTTAACCGTCTTGTGGCCATCATCGACCGCGTTGATCGCGCCGGTGACCAGGACGTAAAAATTGTTAAGCTCGAGCATGCCTCTGCCAGCGAGATGGTGCGCATTATCGAAAACATCAATAAACCGGCATCCGGTAAAGCCGATACGCCGGCATTCCTGATTCCAAAAATTGTTGCCGACGATCGTACTAACTCAGTGATTATTTCCGGTGAAGGCCAGGCACGCGAGCGTATTTCTCGCTTAATCAGCCGCCTTGATAGTGAATTAGAAACCTCTGGCAACACCCGGGTTTATTATCTGAAATACGCCAAAGCCGAAGATTTAGTTGCGGTTTTACAAAGTGTTTCCGACACTATGCAACGTGAAAACCAGTCAAAAGCCGCAGGCGGTAATACCGCAGCGCGCCGAAGCGGCACTGGCAACCGCAATGTCACTATTGAATCTCATAACGACACTAATTCCTTGGTAATTACCGCAGAGCCAGATATGTTGCGGTCGTTAGAGTCTGTTATCCGTCAGCTCGATATTCGCCGTGCGCAGGTGCATATTGAAGCCATCATTGTTGAAGTCTTTGAGAGTGATGGTGCTCAATTAGGTGTGCAGTGGGGCAGCGAAGAAGGTGGTTTTACTCAGTTTACTAACGGCGTGGTGCCTATTTCACAAATTGCTGGAGCTTACGCTGCAGGTCAGGGTGATGAAGCAGCGCAGACCGAGATAGTGAATCCTGATGGCTCGATTACTCGCTCCAACAACCCTGATGAGCAAGATGATTACACCTTACTTGCGCAATTGCTTGGCAGTGTAAACGGCATGATGTTCGGTATTATTGAAGATGGCTGGGGCGCGGTAGTACAGGCTGTTCAGACCGACGTAAACTCCAACATCCTGGCAACGCCGAGCATTACTACTCTGGATAACGAAGAAGCCTATTTTATCGTTGGTCAGGAAGTACCAATTATTACCGGTTCCACGTCAAGCTCGAACAACAATAACCCTTTCCAGACTGTCGATCGTAAAGAGGTAGGTATTAAGTTACGTGTCACGCCTCAGGTTAATGAAGGCTCTGGCGTACAACTTACCATTGAACAGGAAGTCTCCAGCGTTAGTGGTGCCACTGAAGTGGATATCGCTATCAACAAACGCGAAATTAAAACCACGGTAATGGCCGATAACGGCGCTACGATAGTGCTAGGTGGTTTGATTGACGAAGATGTTCAGGAAAGCCAGCAAAAAGTACCACTTCTGGGTGATATTCCGATTGTCGGTCACTTATTCAGCTCTACCGGTAATACGGTTCGTAAACGGAACCTGATGGTATTTTTGCGCCCAACTATCGTGCGTGAAGGTAAGGCCATGGATGTGATTTCCCGTGAGAAGTACAACTTCATCCGCGCCCAGGAAATTCGTAAGCAGGAAGACGGTCTGTATCTACTCGATGATGAGGCGCTGCCATTATTACCGGACTGGAATGAGAATCTGGCATTGCCACCGACGTTTGAAGATTACATGGAACAACGTGAAATTCAGAAAGAGCTGGAATCTGAAGAAGGTAAAGAGCAACCACCGGAAAATAATCCCCAGCCGCCTCAACCCAGAGATCCCGCGTAAGGATTAGTGCTATGAGTCAGTTTGATCATTACAAGCATTCGAGCGAAGAAGAGCTCGCACAAGAGCAGGTTCACCAAGGTGAGCCTGATGCTGAGCAAGAGCACGAAGCGATCGAGGACAGCACGCCACAGCAATTGCCGTTTGGTTTTGCCAATCGTCACAAAGTATTGCTGGAAAACCGCGAAGACAGTTTCGCACTGCATTGTACCTCTGAAGTAACGACCGACGCTTTATTAGAGGTGCGCCGTTATTTGGGACAGGCGTTCGTTGTCGAACAACACAGCGACGATGAATTCGAGCAATTGCTGACCCTGGCTTATCAACGAGATTCGTCTGAAGCGAAACAGATGATGGAAGACATTGGTAAGGAAGTGAATATGTACTCCCTTGCCGATGAAATCCATGAAGCCGAAGACCTGCTTAATAATGAAGACGATGCGCCGATTATTAAATTAATCAATGCGATGCTAAGTGAAGCAATCAAAGAAAACGCCTCGGATATTCATATTGAAACCTTCGAAAAAGTTTTAAAAGTTCGTTTTCGTGTTGATGGTGTTTTGCGTGAGGTGTTGCAGCCTAACCGTAAGCTGGCATCAATGCTGGTATCCCGTATCAAGGTTATGGCTAAGCTTGATATTGCCGAAAAGCGTATTCCTCAGGATGGCCGGATTTCCTTGCGTATCGGTGGCCGCGCCGTTGATGTGCGGGTATCGACTATGCCATCGAGTCACGGCGAGCGCGTAGTGCTGCGTTTACTGGATAAAAATGCTGCGCGCCTGAATCTTCAGGATTTGGGGATGACCGATGCCGCTCGTGTGCGCTTTAGTGAAATTATCGCCAAACCCCATGGCATTATTTTGGTTACCGGTCCGACAGGTTCTGGTAAAAGTACCACCTTGTACGCGGGTCTTACCCAGATTGACAACAACGAACGCAATATCCTTACCGTTGAAGACCCGATTGAATTTGATATCGAGGGGATTGGTCAGACTCAGGTAAATACCAAGGTTGATATGACTTTTGCTCGCGGGCTTCGTGCGATATTGCGCCAGGATCCTGATGTGGTAATGGTTGGTGAGATCCGTGACTTGGAAACCGCGCAAATCTCGGTGCAAGCCAGTTTGACCGGTCACTTAGTATTATCCACTTTGCATACCAATACCGCTGCCGGTGCCATTACCCGATTAGAAGATATGGGTATCGAGCCGTTTCTGATTTCCTCGTCGTTACTCGGCGTGTTAGCGCAGCGACTTGTTCGTACCCTTTGTGACGAATGTAAAGAAGTGCATGTACCGACACCGGAAGAGCGAGTACTCATGGATCTGGAAGACGGTGACCAACCAACCATTTATCGCGCTAAAGGCTGTTCGAGCTGTAATTACAGTGGTTACCGCGGTCGTACAGGTATTCATGAGCTAATTGTGGTCGATGATACCGTGCGTGAATTAATTCAAAACGGTAATGGCGAACGGGCAATTGAATTGGCGGTCCGTTCCCATACGCCAAGTATTCGCGAAGATGGTATCGGCAAAGTGCTGGCCGGCTTTACTACCCTAGAAGAAGTGATGCGAGTTACCCGGGAAGATTAATCATGGCGGCATTTGATTACCAGGCCGTTAATCCTAACGGCAAAAACGTTAAAGGTGTGATCGAAGGTGACAATGCTCGCCAGGTTCGCACCTTGTTGCGTGATCAGGGACTTATCCCTTTGGAAGTTTCTCCCAGCCTTGCCAAGGCCAAAGAGCAAAGCTCATCAACATCCATTTTCGCACGCAAGATCTCAGCCACCGATTTAGCGCTGATCACCCGCCAACTCGCGACTTTGGTTGAATCCGGATTACCGTTAGAAGAAGCTTTGATGGCTGTGGGTGAGCAATGCGATAAAGATCGACTGAAAAGTATGATCATGTCGGTTCGCTCGAAAGTCACCGAGGGTTATTCGCTGGCCGAAAGTATGGCCGAATTTCCGTTGATTTTTGATGACCTGTTTCGCGCCATGGTGGCGGCTGGTGAAAAATCCGGACACCTGGATAAAGTATTAAATCGCCTTGCCGATTATACCGAACAGCGACAGCAAACCCGCAGTCAGATGCTCCAGGCAATGATTTATCCATTGGTTATGGTGCTGGTGGCAAGTGGCGTTATCATCGCATTGCTGATTTACGTGGTGCCGCAAATTGTTAGTCAATTTGAGCATATGGGTCAGGAACTACCGGCGATCACCCAGTTTCTGATCGCCACCAGTGAATTTCTTCAGAATTACATTGTCTTTATCATTATCGCTTTGGTTATTTTGTATCTGGTCTTTATGCAGATGATGAAGCGCAGTGGATTTCGGATGAAGGTGCATCAGTATTCTTTACGCTTGCCAATGATTGGAAAAATCATCCGCGGGTTGAATACCGCACGTTTTGCCCGAACCTTAAGTATATTAACCGCGAGTGCTGTGCCTTTGTTGGACAGTATGAAAATCGCTGGTGATGTGTTAACCAATGTATATATCAAGGAAAAGGTTCAGCAAAGCGCTGAGCTGGTTCGTGAAGGTTCAAGTCTGCGCAAGGCCTTAGAGCAAACCAAACTGTTTCCGCCGATGATGTTGCATATGATTGCCAGTGGTGAAAAAAGTGGTGAATTAGAACAAATGTTAGGGCGTGCTGCCGACAATCAGGATCGTGAATTTACCGCGATTGTGAGTATCGCACTTAAGGTCTTTGAACCTCTGATTATGGTCGTGATGGCAGGCGTGGTACTATTGATTGTCCTGGCAATTATGCTGCCAATCATTCAATTGAATACACTCGTTTAAAATGGAATAGGTAGTAACATGAAACGTATGAGAAATATCAACAGCGTAAAGGGCTTTACGCTAATCGAAATCATGGTGGTAATCGTGATCCTTGGCATTCTGGCCGGATTAGTGGTTCCGAATATTATGGGGAATCTGGGTAAGGCAAACATTCAAAAAGCCATTTCTGACGTTAGCGCTCTGGAAAATGCCCTGAACATGTATAAAACCGACAACTATCGCTATCCAACGACTGACCAGGGATTAGAGGCTTTAGTAGAAGAATCTGATATTGATCCGGTTCCTCGTCGATTCCAGCCTGGTGGATACATCAACCGTTTACCGCAGGACCCTTGGGGTAACGAATACGTGCTAATCAGCCCGGGTGAGTTTGGTAAGTTTGATGTATTTAGCCCAGGTGAAGATGGTGAAGCAGGTACCGACGATGATATCGGTAACTGGAACCTTGAAGAGTGGCGTTCTGGTAAAGCTTCGGACGATTAAGCCAAAACATCACGTTTGCAATTGAGGAGATTAGAGAGTGCACCGGAGCGTTCGCGGCTTTACCTTATTGGAGCTGATCGCGGTAATTTTCGTTATCGGATTGGTGGCGGCCTTTCTAATCCCTAATCTGCGTGGCCAGGACTTTAGTAAAGATCTCGAGGTTCACGCAAAGCGGTTTGATTCTTTATTCACGCTTGCCGCAGAGTACGCGCTTCTCAACAACCTTGAATTAGGCTTGTTGGTTGAAGACAATTACTACGAGTTTTACGGTTTCGATGGGCAGCGTTGGCAACCCATGGAAGACCTGGACAAACTCGAGCGAGTTGAGTTCGAAGACCCTTACAGCATCAGTCTGAACCTCGAAGATTTACCCATTGAACCACAAATGGGCATCGATACCGAGGATTTCGAAGAGCGTCAGGAAGAGTTTTATCTTGATGAAGATGAAGAGCCAGTTTTCCCTCAGGTTTATATTCTCTCCGGCGGTGACATCACCCCATTTCAGCTAACCTTTACCTTTGACGATGGCTTTGAAGCACCAATCTATTTTGTCGTTAATGCCAGTTACACCTTACCACTAACCGTTGAGGGGCCTCTCGATGATTTGCCCTAATTCCCATCACCGTGGTTTTACCCTGATTGAAGTCATGATTGCCATGGCCATCTTTGCGATCGCCGGAACCGCGATAATCAAAGTTGCCAGCTCCAGTTTATTGGGCACCTCACGGATGGAAGAAAATACGGTTGCGCAATGGGTGGCTGCTAACCAATTGGTCGAAGCTTCCCTCGATCAGACCTGGCCGCCGAAGAAAAACCAACGCGGTGAAGTTGAGTTATTGGAACGAGAATGGCACTGGCGCCGGATTGTCGAAGAAACTCAGGACGAATCGATGCGGGCGATAACCATTGAGGTGAGATTAGATCCTGATGCTGAATACCCGTCAGCTCAGCTAATGACCTATGTCAGTCAGGTGAAAAAATGATAAAACAACGTGGTTTTACCTTGCTGGAAGTCATCCTCGCCATCGCTATTTTCGCCATGGTAGGGCTAACCAGTGCCACCATGTTTTCAACCATATTAAACACTCAGGAAAAGGTGGATGAGAAAAATACCCGGCTGGTTGAATTGCAGCGGGCGTTTTTGGTGATGGAACGTGACTTTTTGCAAATGACCAAACGTACGGTTCGCATTGAAGGTGAAGCACCGTTACAAGGATTTTTGCACAGCAATGAATCCACGTATTCGCGAAACACCCACGGAATTGCCTTTGTGCGCCAGGGCTGGTCGAACCCGGCATTGCTGTTACCCAGAAGTGATTTACAAGCCGTGGCGTATCAGCTGGAAGAAGAAACTTTAAATCGCTTACATCGGATATTCGTAGACTCCGTCGTTGGTGAAGAGCCGAAAGTAAGGCCATTAATCACTGGCGTGGAACAGGTTGATTTTGAATATTACTATCAGGACAAATGGGTCAGTGAATTAAATGGTGAAGAGTTACCTAAAGCTGTTGCCATTGAAATTGAACTTCAGGATTTGGGTTTGATCCGCCGGGAATTTTTAGTGCCGGGAGTGGGACAATTATGATCAGGCTCAGCAAACAACAGGGGGTTGCTCTGGTTATTGTTCTTTTGGTGATTGCAATGACTACCATCATTGCCACACAAATGAGCGGCACATTAATGTTTCAACAGCAACGCACCGAGAATCTGGAATCGAACCAACAGGCTTATTGGTATGCGATGGGCGCTGAAGCGTTTGCTAAAAGTGTGTTGTATGCCGATTTTCAGGAAAATAAAAAAGTCACTCATCTTGGTCAGCGCTGGGCGCTTGGAGAAACCCGTTTTCCGGTAGATCTGGGTGAAATCAGCGGTGAGATATTTGATCTCCAGGCCTGTTTGAATCTTAATGCCCTTGGGAATGAAGAAACGGCGAATAATAACAGCTCTGTCGAATCACCCGGCGCTAAACCTGAGGATGAAGCGAGGGAAGGTGCGGATGAAAGCGCGGGTGGCTCTGGTGGAGGCGCCTCTGAGCCGTCTGATGCTGATTCAGATCGAAGAACTGGCGGAAGCAAAAAAAATAGTGAACTGGCAAAAGGCGCTTTAAAGGAACTGATAATCTCATTGGAAGTGGATGGCATCGGCAATTTCGAAGCCGAATCTATGGTAGATGCTCTGGTTGACTGGCTTGACGAAGACAATTCCATTGTCAGTGCCGGCGGTGCCGAAGACGATGACTACGCATCAAAAGAATACCCCTATCTTGCCGCCAACAGTAAGTTAGCTTCAGTGAATGAACTGCGGATAATCGAGCATTTCACCCCGCAAGTGATTATTGCGCTGAAACCTTATGTCTGTGTGTTACCTAACTCAGATATGCATAAAATTAATATCAATACGTTAGATCCTGAAGATACTAAGTTGTTACAGGCTTTGTTAGGTGGTGCCGATGAAGGCACTGCGCAGGATATTTTGTCGGCTCGCCCTGAGGAAGGCTTCGAAACCATAGGCGCGTTCAGTAGTTTACCTGAGCTGGCAAACGTTAAGAATATAAATCAACTAAAACAACAATTTGTTATCGACAGCGATTACTTTAAGTTAACCACGAAAACCAGCTTCAATGGCAGCTATTTTACGTTAAACTCTACTTTTATGGTAACAAAAGACGAATTGGTTGTGGTTAACCGAAGTATCGGAGCACATTAATGAGAGAAACGCTACATATCAGGCTGGGAAGTCAGGAACAAGACCCAGTCTACTGGTTAATAACCGCACCGGGGCAGACCGATGAAATTGCCTCTGGCGTGCTGGCAACGGCCGACAACCTCACAGAACTGACAGAAAAAGCAGAAACCCGCGATGTTAACGTCCTGGTTAACAGCGCGGATGTTCGCCTCAAAGCATTGACCGTGCCGGGGAAAAATGACCGCGCTATTCGTCAGGCAACGCCTTACATGCTCGAAGAAGATTTAGTCGAGGACGTGGAAGACCTGTTCTTCGCGTATGCCACTAAGCCATCGGAATATCAGGGAGATGCCAACACCTTTGTTGCCATTGTTGCCCACAAACAGATAGAAACTTGGATATCCTGGTTACATAAAGCCGATATCAAATGTAAGTCTATGGTTCCGGATGTACTGGCGCTGCCACATCACGAAAACAGTTGGGTGTGCTTAAACATTGATGACCAATGGTTAGTGCGTCCGGATGCCTGGCTGGGCTTTGTGGTTGATCAGGACAACGTCGATTTGTTCTTACAACAATATGTGCAAAACCGTGATGAAGATGAAGCCGACATTCATATCCAGTCTTTTTCACAAATCGATGACTTTGATTCGGCAGCATTACCATCCGGTGTCGATATTGAATCTATGCCTCAGGAACTGCCAATGAAGTTATTGGCGGATTATTCATCTCAGTCTCGATTTAACTTGTTGCAAGGGCCATATCAATTTAAAGAAGAACGCTCGCCGATGGTACAGATGTACCTGAAGGTAGCAGCGGTTGCCGTTGTTGCGTTATTGATCAATATGTTGGTCAAAGGCATTGAAATCTATCAGAACAATGGCAAATATGAATTGTACTCTGAGCAAATTGAAACCGAGTACAAACAGGCTTTTGGTCAGAACCAGAAGGTTCGCATGTCAACGGTAAAACGTCAGATCAGTAGCAAAATCTCGGAACTTGGTGGCGCTGGAGGCGACGATAATTTATTAACCATGCTTGAAAAACTGCGCCCGGCATTTGTGAAAGTACCGACCATGAAGCCGGAATCAATGAAGTACGATGATAAGCGTCAGGAATTGCGAATTTCTGTGGTTGCCAACAACTACCAAGCGTTCGAACAGTTCAAGTCCGAGCTGGAAAAAGCCGATATGGATGTCACTACTGGTGCGCAGAACAATCAAGGGGACCAGGTCGTGGGTTCCTTTAATATCCGGAGTAAATCATGAACGAATGGTGGCAGGGCTTAAACCCACGAGAACAGAAAATGGTCGCCGGCTGCTCTGTGGTATTGGTATTGGCGTTATTTTGGTTTGGTCTGTGGCAGCCGTTAAATGATAACCTGGCGCGCTCGCAGGTAAAGGCTGACCAGCAACAGGAATTGTTGCACTGGGTTCATGAGAACCTGGCAAAGTATAAAGCACTCGAGAAAAAAGGCGGGGCTCGCCCGAGTAGCGGAAGTTTGTCTTCTGTGGTAAATCAGACGGCGCGACGTAATAAAATCGAAATTGCCCGGATGCAGCCACAGGGCGATAACCTTCAGGTCTGGGTTGATGAAGTAGCTTTTAACGATTTATTACACTGGCTAGAACAGTTACAGCTTCGCGAAGGCTTGGTTATTCAAGCCATTGATATCGTTAAAGGTGATGAACAGGGCACGGTGAAAGTAAGACGTTTGCAGGTAGGACGGGTGTAATGAGCATTAAAAAAGGAATGGGTTACGGCCTGGGATTTCTGGCCGTCTATCTGGTGTTCGTTATCGCCATGGCGCCAGCGAAGAAACTGGTAGCATTAATTGAATTGCCGCAAGATGTCGTGCTTCATGGTGTTGACGGTACCGTCTGGTCAGGAGAAGCGCAAAGCATGTCGACCAGCAATTATGAGATTAAAGATGTTGACTGGTCTTTAAGCCCTTTGTCTTTATTAACCATGTCACCAAGTGCCGACGTAAATTTCGGCCGTTCTCCGCGTATCGGCCCTACCGGTAATCTAACCATACGTAACGATCACCCTTATGTTGGCTTGCATGATGCCGACATAAAAATTGAAGCGGGAAGGATTGTTAATCTTGTAACCTTGCCTGTTGATATGACAGCAAGCGGTCTGGTTTCCGTGGATTTGCAAACCTTTATCACTGGCAAGGAAATCTGTACCGAAGTTGCAGGTGACATTACCTGGCAGCAGGCTAGTGTTAACGCCTTTGATGAAGAGGTAGCGCTTGGCGATTTCAAAGGTAAGCTCAGCTGTGAAAATAATTCGCTGGCCATAACCCTTGACCCGGATAATGATCTCGGTCTGGAGTTATCGGTTTATATCAGCCAGCGCGGCCGCATAGCAGCCCAGGGTTATTTAAAACCTGGTCCAAAGTTTCCAGAATCTGCTCGCCCGCTGTTGACCATGGGCTTTTTAGGTAAGAAAGATAACCAGGGCCGTTACCGTATTCGCATCTAGATATTCGAATTCGCCAACATTGGATTTAACTCAGGCACCTGCTGACTCTGCAGGTGCGCTATCTTTACCAGCGAACGGGTAGGGTAGTTACTAAAAATGCCATCGACACCCAGATGGTGCATCTCGACAATATCTTCTTCATTATCGACGGTATAAACGAAAACCTTCAAGCCCCGCTCGTGGGCATCATTTACAAACTCCTGATTCACAAAATCAATATCAATGTGCACGCTGTAGGCGTCCAGGCGTTTGGCGAAAGCTGCATAATCGAGAGGGCAACTGGCGGTCAATGCGCCGGTATTAACATGGCTATTCAGGGTTTTCAGCTCGAACAGCAAATGATGGTTAAAGGAGGATAAGAGAAACTGACTGGGCTGAAAATTCCACTTATCAAAGGCCTCATCCATGATTTTCATTAATGGGATCACGGTACGTTCAGCCTTCAGCTCAATGTTTACCAGACACTGACCGTTGATACATTCAAGTACTTCATTGAGGGTGGGAATGGCCTGACCTTTGCCGACATCGAAAGATTTGATTTGCGCCAGAGACAAATCGCGAATGCGTTTGATGGCTTTTGGCTGGTTCTTCAACCAACGGTCATGGGTGACTACTAGCTCGCCGTCAGCCAATAGGTGGACGTCCACCTCGATAGCGTCAACCTGCATGGCTAACGCTCGTTCGATGGCTAACAGAGTATTTTCTGGTTCATGACCACTGGCACCCCGATGCGCGAATACCAGCATAGTTCACCTCAACTATTTCACAATTTGTGCGTAAGGTTGCCCAAGTCGGGTCACCGTTTCCGGACCGGCGTCAGGCGTGAAATCAATCGTGTCTTTAGGGAATACACAAACTACGGTAGAGCCGAGTTTGAAACGTCCCATTTCCGCGCCTTTTTCAAGCACGATAGCGTCGTCGCCTTCGGCTGGATATTGCCAGCTGACGATGTCTTTTCCAGCTGGTGGTGTCACCGTACCAGCCCAAACGGTCTCGATGCTGGCAACAATGGTGGCGCCAACTAAAACCATCGCCATCGGTCCGATAGCGGTATCGAAGATAGCCACAACGCGCTCATTACGAGCGAATAGGTTTGGTACGTTTTGCGCTGTCAGCGGGTTCACTGAAAACAATTCACCTGGTACATAAATCATTTCTCTTAACGTACCTGCCATTGGCATATGGATACGGTGGTAGTCTTTTGGTGCCAGATAAATGGTAGAGAACTTACCTTGCTGGAACGGTTCTGCCGTACTTTCTTTACCACCTAGCAGAGTTTGCAAAGAATAGTTAAAGCCCTTTGCCTGGATAATCTGATCATCGACGATATCACCCTGCTGGCTGATTGCACCGTCCACCGGGTAACAGATTTCCTGTGCATCGGGATTGATAGGACGTAAACCGTCTTTTAGCTCCCGGGTGAAAAAGTCATTGAAGGTTTTGTAGTCTTCGGCATTTTCCAACTTTGCTTCTTTCATATCAATGCCATAGGCCTTGATGAATTGTTTGATTGCAAAGCGTGTAAAACCGCCAGCCTCTGCAGCGGCGAAATAACCCACCAAACGTGATAATCCATGTTTAGGCATGGCATACTGCAGGGCAATTTTTAAATTATCCAATGACACGAAAACTTTCCTTTATGTAGTGAACGCGCGGTCGTTACCCGGCGATACTGACTAATGCAATTATAGAAGCTATCACTGAAACCGTGAGGTAAGTTTATTACCATCCAGGCTTGCTAAAATCCGCTGATAGCTGGCGAATCGTACAGGATTGATCTGGCCTTCGTCAACGGCTGCAACTAACGCGCAACCGGGATCGCTTTGATGTTTACAATCTCGGAATTTGCAATGGCCAAAAAATGGTTGGAATTCGATGAATCCGGCATCTACCTGATCGGGTGTGAGATGCCATAAACCGAATTCCCGGATGCCCGGCGAATCAATTAAAGACCCTGAATTTTCAAGATGATACAAACGGGCAACGGTGGTGGTGTGTTGCCCCAGACCTGAATTATCGGACACCTGTTTGGTCAATAGATCCAACTCAGGCATTAAGGTATTTACTAAGGTTGACTTGCCGACACCGGATTGACCGACAAAGATGCTGGTACGCTGGACTAGTCGCTCGCGGATTTGCTCGATGCCATCGCCACTTTTGCTACTGACCCGAATCACCTGATAACCAATATCCTGATAAAGTTTAAGCTGCTCATCAATAAGCTGTTGCTCGTCTTCACTTGTGGTTAAATCCACTTTATTAAGGACGATTACAGGTTTAATACCAGTTAACTCGGTCGCTACCAGATAGCGATCGATAATATCCGGATTAAATACCGGCAAAATTGAAGAGACGATAAAAATCTGGTCGATATTGGCCGCGATAGGTTTTAGTCCATCATAGACATCAGGACGGGATAGTTCAGATTTACGTTCGTGAACCGCTTCAATCACTCCACTTACTGAATGTTGGGTTTCCTTGCCTAAGCGCCAGACCACCTCATCGCCGCAAACCAGGCTTTTTACCGTACGGCGAATATTGCAGCGGTAAATATTACCCTGTTGATCTTCGACATCAGCATGCTGACCAAAGCGAGATATTACCAATCCAGCCTGCTGCGCGCCCAGCTCGTCGTCTTGCCAATTAACTTTTTCATTCTTAAGCTTACTGGACAAGTTTGCCTTGATACGTCGATTCTGACCCTTGGTCAGTTTCTTGCGCTTAGCCACGGTAGTGTTTCATTTGATTGGCGATCCTGTTATCGAGTGGTTCCGAACAAATATTAATTATAAAAAATTTGGCGTATTATAGCCCCAGCGACGGCAGAATGCATCTGCGCATGGTAAACGCTTTGCTTGGCTATAGACGATTTCGAAAAATACATGGGAGTAATAATGAGTCTTATCGACGACAACAATTTGATCTGGTTGGATTTGGAAATGACAGGGTTAGATCCGAAACAAGATCAGATATTGGAAATTGCGACCATTGTTACTAACAGTGAGCTGGAAATTCTTGCCGAAGGTCCTGTGTTTGCCATCGGCCACAGCCAGGAAACCATGGATAATATGAACGAATGGTGTATCAAGCAACATGGTAAAAGTGGCTTGACCCAGCGTTGTCTTGATTCAAATGTCACCTTGGAACAAGCCTGGCAGCAAACGGAAGCCTTTTTGTCTAAATATGTTCCAGCCGGGAAATCACCGATGTGCGGAAATAGCATTGGCCAGGACCGTCGTTTTTTAAATGCTTATATGCCGGATTTTGAAGATTACTTTCATTATCGAAACCTTGATGTCAGTTCAATCAAAGAGTTAATTCGCCGCTGGCAACCAGATATTCTGAAAAAAGTCAGTAAAACCGGTACCCATCTGGCCCTTGATGATATTCGCGAGTCCATCGAAGAGCTGAAAGTTTACCGCCAACATGCTTTTAAAATATGACCAATAATTAGTCATTTACCATTAAACAGTTTATGGATAGACTAGCAATTATCCTTAGTCCCATATTGATTGCGTTCCCGGGTTAGTGGTTACCCCGAGGCTAAGGGTGTTTCAAAGTACGCCATGCTTACATGGCAAATAACAACAATAAATGGATGTAAGTTATGACTCAGCCGTTAAAATCCGTGACCATGCCATCGGGCATTTTTTCCAGAGCAGGGATCTATCTGGCACTTTTGCTTTCCTGCCTGGTGTTTTTTGTCGCTACCTCAAGTTGGTTATATCAACAGTTAGCACAACGAGCCGAGTACCTTCAAGAGCAGCAAATTCCATTTATTAAAAATAATGCCAAACTTCTTAATAAGCTCACCGAACTCGAATACCATCTGAGTCAGCAACAACTGGCTATCGCCCATCAGCAATTTAATCAACCTTTAGACGACCTGAGGGATTCATGGTCAGATATTGTTACCCTGACAAAGTCCCATATGGTTTGGCTGCAGGATCAGGTACGAAAAGATCAGGCCGGAGATATTCAACGACAATCTCAAAACTTTGTTGCCGATTATAATCAGTTTTCTTTGCTTGTAGATGAATTGCTTTTGGTCCGCCAGGCGAGAAATGGCCAGTATCAGGCTAACATTCGAACGTTAAGCGATATTATTAATCGCGTAGAAGAATTACGAAACCGTCAACAGTTGGCTCTGGATAAACAATCGACGGCGTTTGTCTCTGTAAATAACCGGGTAAATACCCAGTTAATTAACGATCAAATAAAGGCCGTTGAAGAAGTCGAGTTTTATCAATACTTGTATCAACAATTATTGTTAGTACAAGTGCGCATGAGCAACTTGTCATCATCTTTAGGGGATAATAATTTTAATGATGTCGCTGCCGATGTCGCGCAACGAGCCAGTTTAATCAGCCAGCATTTGAAAAAAGGACCAGAAGATAAAGCCTTTTCTCGGGTTTCTGGTGATATTGCAGAATTGATAAACCAGTTTATTGGTTCTGGTCAGCTGTTTGCTAAATGGCGTGATGAAGCTCAGGCCAGTAAGCTAGTGACCAATCGTTTGGGTAATTATCAGAAATTTCTGACGCAAACGGCAACATTGGTATCTTCAAAACAGTTTTTCGATCTACCTGAATTTTCGCTGACCGTTCCGTTAGTAAATATTACCGTTAGTGAATCGATGATGTTGCCAACCGGCTTTTTAATGATGGTAATTCTGCTTACCTTGAGTGCATTACTGGCATGGCGCATGTTGGTATTGGTGAAGCGCAGTTATTTCCAGGGCGCCGAGCACGGTTTTGATATGGCGAAAAATTCACTGCAACCTCAGTCCGGTGGCGATTCGGCAATATTCGATAAAGAAAAAGTGGCTTCGGTGATGGCGATGGAAACTAAGCCGGAAATTTTAGCCAATGAACTTGCCCTGATTGAACAACAGGCGATGGATGATGCGCAAGCCCTTGAGAGCCGTGCGGAACCTGCGGTAATAAGATCACTACCAGAAGTTAAACCTGAGCCGGAATCTATTCCTGAACCGGTATTGAGTTCAGAGCGAAACCCGCAAGTGATTATGGATATGGAAAAATTCAATCACTATCACGCCACTACAGAAATGGCTGCGACCATGCTTGACGATTACCTTGAGCGAAATCGCACCAACCTGCAGCGTTTACAGACCGCCTTTGAGGTAAATAACCTGTTGTTAGTTGCGAAAATCAACGAAGCGATTTTGCAGACCGCGAAAATCCTGTTCGCACCAAGGTTGATTCGTGTTTGCCAAATCTTACGCCAGTATTGCCATGAGAAAGAGTTCGATAACGCGCAAAGCTTAATGCCGGCAATAGAACAAGCGATGGACGAAATTAACGCCCACGCTGAACGTAGTTTGTAGAATTCGTTGTTCTTTTGGGTCGCAGAGGGCGGGTTAGAGTCGTTGAACCTCTCACTTTCTTTCTGTTTTGCGCCATCATCCCACTAAGTCTTTGAGTGGGATCTCATGTCGCGTGCTGTGGTTTCATTTATTTCAACTTTTCAAACAGCTAAGTAAACAAGTCTCAGGAAATCGAAAGGAGGTCCCAGCCAATAACATGCTGGGAAGACGGAGTAAATAAATGGGATAGCGTATGACGCTAGCTGGCCTTTAGAGTCGTTCAATCAAGTTCAATTTTTAGCCCAAAAGCGAGATTACGGCCGTCGCCGCAATGACGAATTTCGACAGCGTCCTCTTCGACGCAGTCCTCACCGACAGCGTCTTCTTCGACGCAGTCCTCTCTCCTAAGTCGAATTGTCCGCTTCCCTCAAGCATCCCTTGGTAATCCCTTTTCAATGCTTCTGACCAGGCGCTCTTTATTTCGTAATCCAACTTCTACCGCTTGAACACTTGCCCGTTGCTGTTTAAGGGCCCACTCGATATGCTCTTGTACCATCGGCGTTGTATCGGGGTAACGGTTTTCCAGTGCGCTAATGATTTCGTCACTGGGTTTAGCGTTACCTAAGGC
Organism: Thalassotalea sp. PS06; assembly: GCF_007197775.1. Taxonomy (NCBI): domain Bacteria; kingdom Pseudomonadati; phylum Pseudomonadota; class Gammaproteobacteria; order Alteromonadales; family Colwelliaceae; genus Thalassotalea; species Thalassotalea sp. PS06. Next base: position 207,489 of record NZ_CP041638.1, read on the forward strand.
AACGGCTAAATTTCGTTGCCAGCATTCATAACCAATTCGCCTTATAGGAGAACCCTGAAGGTTTTTATCAAAGGTATTTTCATCCCAACTGAACAAATCCAGCAAGGTGATTTCATCTAAATTTTGCCTTGGCTGAAAATCGGCTTCCGCACTGAGATTCGCGAAACGATTCCAGGGACAGATTAACTGGCAATCGTCACAACCATAGATACGGTTGCCCATTAATGAGCGAAACTCTTGAGGAATTGCCGTTCTTAATTCAATCGTTAAATAGGAAATGCAGCGTCTGGCATCGACAACATAAGGAGCGACAATGGCATCCGTAGGGCATATTTTGATGCAGGCAACGCAGCTACCGCATTTTTCTGGTAGAGGCTCGTCGATGGGTAATGGAATGTCGACCAGCAATTCGCCGAGAAAAAACCAGGATCCGGCATCCTGATCTAATAACAGGCTGTGTTTTCCTATCCAGCCAAGGCCGGCTTTTGCCGCTAAAGGCCGTTCCAGAACCGGAGCTGAATCAACGAAGGGCCGAAAATTAAGAGAAGCGCAGTATTGTTTGATGCGCTCTCCCAATTGCTTCAATCTTTGTCTCAATAATTTGTGGTAATCCCGGCCTAGCGCATAGCGACTGACATAAGCATGATCCCTTTGTTTTAATATCTTGGCGAATTTTGCATTACCAGGCAGGTAATCCATACGGGCACTGATGACCCTCAAGGTACCCGGCAATAGTTCGTTGGCGCGGGCACGCATCATGCCATGACGAGCCATGTAATCCATATCACCGTGGTAGTGGTTGTCTAACCATTGTTGTAAAGCGGGTTCTTCACCAGTTAAATCTGGTTCGCAAATTCCTACTTTTGCGAAACCCAGCTCTTTTCCCCAAAGCTTGATTTTTTCTGTCAGTTCGGGATAGTTAACGTCAGAACTTTGTTCCATGGACGAAATCATGTTGCCAGTAAATATTAACCACAGCATACCACATCGGGCCTTTCGCGCCGAAACCGTTCGCGATCATGAATTATCGATAGCCGCTAAGCTAGATGTGTTATCGATGCAATTGATGCAATATGCCGGCGAAGCGGCATTTAACTTACTGAAAAGCCGTTATCCCAAGGCGCAAACGGTTCTGGTGGTTTGTGGAAGTGGAAATAATGCCGGTGATGGATTGGTACTCGCAAGGCTAGCGCTGGAAGAGAGCATGCATGTATATGTGCATAGCGTCAGCAACCCCGAACGTTATCAAGGAGATGCGCAAAAAGCCTGTCAGCAGTTTATCGACCAGGGTGGCCAGTTTCACAAATTTAATGACATAGATTTAAGCCGTATCGATGTCATTGTTGATGGATTGTTGGGTACCGGACTTACGGGTAATGTTCGCGATAATTATCGTTATGTGATTGAACTGGTAAATCAGTTACCGCCACCCATCCTTGCTCTGGATATTCCTTCAGGCCTTAACGCCGATACCGGCATGCCAATGGGGTGCGCGATAAATGCGGATGCCACGGTAACCTTTGTTGCCATGAAACAAGGGTTGTTAACTGGTTTGGCAGTTGATCATTGTGGAAAAATCTTCATTGCCGGATTGGGAATACGCGAGGAATTTGAGCAGGCTTATGATGATAAGGTTTCGGTAATTGCTGATGATACCTTGCCACATTTATTGCGACGATTGGGAAGCAGTCATAAAGGAAACACCGGGCGGTTACTTTTTGCCGGCGGCAACCTGGCGACTCCCGGGGCCATTAAAATTGCTGCAGAAGCCGGATTAAGGTGTGGTGCCGGCTTGGTAAGTGTTGCCTGTCATCCCAATAACACCACTAGTCTTGCTGCCGGGCGGCCCGAGCTAATGTTGGTGGTCGATTTTAAAGAGCAACTGACCCAACAATTATCCGCTGTCGATAGCATAGTACTTGGGCCGGGCCTGGGGCTTGATGACTGGGCTCAGGAACTGTTTGATAAAGTACTGGCTTGTGATAAACCCATGGTCGTCGATGGTGACGGCTTAACCTTACTGGCGAAACAGCCTAAATCCAGAAGCAACTGGGTTCTAACTCCGCATCCCAAAGAGGCAGCGCGCCTGTTAAACACCTCGGTTGCAGAAATCATGCGCGATCGTTTTGAAGCGGTGAAATCCATCGCCCTAAAATATGGTGGCATTTGTATTCTCAAAGGTGCTGGTACTTTGGTTAGTGATGGTGAAAGGGTGTTCATTAATACATCTGGTAATCCAGGGATGGCAAGTGGCGGTATGGGCGATCTCCTGACTGGCATCCTGGCTTCATTACGCTTACAATCTACGACAATTGCCGATGCCTGTTGCACCGGAGTATATCTCCATGGAAAGGCGGCAGATATTGCCCAAGAAGAAGGGGAAAAAGGCATGCTTGCCACAGACCTCCTTCCTATCCTTCGTAAATTAGTAAACCAGTATTAACGATGAACTTTTTACCGAAAAAGGCATCAGAAAAATTGATAAGGTGCTATCCAGTGCCTTGTGAGAAACAATGAAGCGATTACAGTTTAATCTTGAAAATGAACAAGCCACCGTTGAATTTGGCAAAACGCTCGCCCGTTTGGTGACTGAGATTCCGATTGAATCCATGGTGGTATTTCTTAATGGTGATTTAGGTGCCGGCAAAACCACATTGACGCGAGGATTTGTGCAGGGCATGGGTCATAATGGCAATGTTAAGAGTCCGACGTATACTTTAGTAGAGCCTTATGAGCTTGAACCATATCGGGTTTTCCATTTTGATTTGTATCGGTTAGCCGATCCTGAAGAACTCGAATACATGGGTATACGCGATTATTTTCAGCCGCATTGTTTCAGTTTTATTGAATGGCCAGAAAAAGGCGCTGGCATTTTACCCGCAGAAGATCTTATTATTGATCTTGAATATGTTGAGCAACAACGCCGTGTCACATTAGTGGCAAAAAGCGTTAATGGTGAACAAATAATAAATAAACTAGTTTAGGGTTACTCATCACACTATGTTTCGTGGTCAGATAAAAATAATAACCTTGCTGCTAGGTCTGTTAACAGCCCCCGTGTTTGCTAAGAGCACCATAGATGGTGTTCGTGTCTGGCCGTCGCCGGATTACACCCGGGTTGTATTCGACCTCAGCAATACGCCGGACTACAGTTATTTCTTCCTGAAGAATCCTGAGCGTCTGGTAATCGATTTCACAGGCACTACAAACCAGGTTAGTCTGGAAAATCTGGCTGCGAATGACACTCGCATTAAATTAATCCGAACCAGTACCGCAAAAAGTAAACAAAGCACCCGTATTGTTATTGAATTAAACGGTGGCTTTGAGGACAAAATTTTCCCGCTAAAACCCGCAGGCCCTTATGGTAACCGCCTGGTCGTTGACCTTTTCGATAAAGAGCGTAAGCAGGTTGTTGTTAACAAACCTAAGGCAACCAATCGCGACATCATTATCGGTATCGATGCCGGACACGGCGGTGAAGATCCTGGCTCGATTTCCAAAAACGGCACCTATGAGAAAAAACTCACCCTGCAGATAGCCAAAAAGTTAAAGGCGATTATCGATAAAGAGCCGGGTATGAAGGCGGAAATGATTCGCAGCGGTGATTACTATATTCACGTAAATCGTCGCACCGAAATAGCTCGTCAAAAGCAAGTCGATTTTCTGGTTTCAATTCATGCTGACGCGTTTCACTCCAGCAAACCACGAGGAGCTTCTGTCTGGATTGTCAATGACCGCAGAGCGGATTCTGAACTGTCTCGTTGGTTGGTTAATCGTGAAAAGAACTCGGCATTACTTGGCGGTGGCGGTGAACTTATCAAGAAAACCAATGATGAAAATCTGGCGGTGTTTCTGGCAGATTTAACCAAGGATAAGTCTCTGGAAATTTCTGACATGATGGCGCGCAATGTTATTTCAGAAATGCGCAAGATCACCCGTATGCACAAAACTCAGCCGCAAAATGCGAGTCTGGCAGTGCTCAGGGCTTCTGATATTCCCTCCATGCTGGTAGAAACTGGCTTTATCTCAAACCCTTATGATTTCAAAAATCTGACGTCGCCGACGCATCAAAGTAATTTAGCGAAAGCGATCTTTTCGGGGATGAAGCGTTATTTCCATCAATATCCACCAGAAGGTTCACTATTGGCGAGCCAGCGCCCGACCAAGCATAAGATCCGCGCTGGTGAATCACTATCTGTGGTTGCACAACGTTATAAAGTTTCGGTAAGAGAATTGAAGCTTGCTAACAACCTTAAATCTGATGTGGTTCGAATCGGTCAGACTTTGACAATTCCGCAAATGAATTAATCGTCAATGAGCATAGCAATTTTACCTCCTCGTCTGGCTAATCAGATCGCTGCTGGCGAGGTTGTGGAGCGGCCAGCTTCTGTTGTCAAAGAGCTGGTTGAAAACAGCATTGATGCTGGCGCGACAAAAATTACCATTGATGTGGAGCAGGGTGGACATAAACGCATCCGCATCAGTGATAATGGCAAAGGCATTTATCAAGACCAGTTATCTCTGGCACTTTCCCGTCACGCAACCAGTAAAATAAAAGACCTTGATGATTTAGAGTCGATCTCTTCCCTTGGGTTTCGCGGTGAAGCGTTGGCGAGTATTAGCTCCGTATCGCGCCTGACACTCACATCCAAACCTACAGATCAGGATAAGGCGTGGCAGGCGACGGCCACTGGGCGGGAAATGGCGGTTGATATTCAACCAGCAGCCCACCCTGATGGCACCACCATAGATGTCGAAGACCTGTTTTTTAATACACCGGCGCGACGTAAATTTTTACGAACTCATAAAACCGAATTCTCTCATATTGACGAAGTTATTCGACGCATTGCTTTATCCAAACTCGATATTACTTTTATCGTAAACCATAACGGGAAAACGATTCGCCAGTACCGGGCGGCAAAAACCGATAAACAGGTTGAAAAGCGCTTAGCCAGTATTTGCTCGCAAGCATTTGTCGATAATGCCATTGCTATCGATTTTCAGCATCAGGGGCTGCATTTGTATGGTTGGGTAGCAAGCCCTGCATTTAATCGTAGTCAGAACGATTTGTGTTATAGCTATGTCAACGGTCGGATGATGCGTGACAAACTTATTAACCATGCCATTCGGCAGGCGTATGGCGAGCGTATGCCTCATGACGCCTATCCCGCTTTTGTGCTATTCCTGAACCTTGACTTCGATCAGGTCGATGTCAATGTTCACCCGGCGAAACACGAAGTGCGTTTTCACCAGGCACGCCTTGTTCATGATTTTATTGTCAGTGCTATCGGTCAGAGTCTTGAACAACAGCTGTTGAGCGATTCAGCGGATGCGGAGCAACACATTGAAGAACCTGCGGTTACATTTGAATCTTCCGACTATATCCAGCCACTAAGGCCAAGCAACGAAACCTATACGCCGTCCACCGGGCGCTCTGATAGCCGGGATTACAATGCGCCGAGCCATCATCAAAGCGGTTATGCTGGCAGAGCACAACATTATTCTGAAAGGCCAGGTAAGCAGGCGCTTACCAACTATGATAAGTTGCTGAGCACTGATATTGAAATCTCAACAACGCAACCACAGCATGAATCGGTTGCAACAACATCGGCGCCTGAAGCCGCATCGACCGCTGCAACTGCTCAATCGGATTATCAGGTGATAACCATTGAACCGGAACACACCGCCGTTATTTTGTACCAACAGCAATTGTATTTACTTAATGTTGAACCGGTTATTGAGCAATATCAGCGACAAAAATTGCAAAGGGCATTTGCCGGAGAAATCGTTTCGCAACCTTTGTTGTTGCCTGTCGCTTTGACCTTTGATGCATCCACATTAGATTTTATTGCTAAACATCAACAGCAATTTATCCAACATGGTATTCACCTACAGCTAAAGCCAAATAATAAATGTGTGATTCGTCAGTATCCGGCAATGTTGCGCGATCAGGATGTGCAATCTAGCTTTTCTATGATTCTCAATCACTTAACTGAGCAGAAAAATGAACCGCTAGATTGGGTGTCAGCATTTGCTCAGCCGACAACCGTTGAATTTGTATCAAGCCAGCAACTGCAAAGCCTGATTGATGATATCTGCGGTGATAACAATATCGACTTTTTTAGTTTGTTTGACTTGAATTGTCTAAAACTAGACCTCACTTCGTACATACATCAACTTAAGCTTACCGAATGAATGAGCGATCATAATCCCGCATCTTTATTACCGATTATCTGCATTATGGGCCCGACTGCCTCCGGCAAAACGAGTCTGGCGATGCAGCTTGCAGACGAAATTCCCTGCGATTTAATCTCAGTGGATTCTGCACTGGTCTATAAAGGGATGGATATCGGTACTGCCAAACCAACGGCAGATGAATTGGCCAGTTATCCACATCAGTTGATTGATTTAATCGATCCCGCCCAAAGTTATTCTGCGGCAGATTTTTGCCGTGACGCAAAAGCCGCGATTAAACGCGCCAGAGATGCTGGCCGATATCCGGTGCTGGTGGGCGGAACTATGATGTATTTTAAAAGTCTACTGCAAGGTCTGTCACCTTTGCCGCAGGCTGATGAAGCGATTCGTGGTGAAATTGAAGCCCAGGCCAAAGAACATGGCTGGGAATATATTCATCAGCAGTTAGAAACGGTAGATCCGGTTTCTGCAAAACGAATTCATCCAAATGATCCTCAGCGATTAACCCGAGCGCTGGAAGTTTATCGGGTCTCTGGTAAATCGTTGACGGAATTAACCGAAGATAAAGGTGAGACGGTCGAAGGACCAGTATTGCAGTTTGCGATAAGCACCGAACAACGTGCAACCTTGCACCAGCGTATCGAGTTACGATACAAGATTATGTTGGAGCAGGGTTTTGAAGAGGAAGTAAAACGTCTTAAACAGCGAGATGATTTGCATCCTAACTTACCGTCTATCCGCTGTGTTGGTTATCGACAAATGTGGGAGTATCTCGACGGTGAGTATGATTATGATGAAATGGAATTCCGGGGAATTTGTGCCACCAGACAGTTGGCAAAACGACAATTAACCTGGCTTCGGAGCTGGCCGGATTTGACCTGGCTAACAACCGATGATCCACAAAACCTGCAGAAGATTCTCGACGGGATTTCTATAAGCACTGCAACATAAACTTAATTAGCTTATGTAAATCAGCATCTTAAATTATTTGTTGGATAAATTTTTGAATCCGTTTCTGGTTTTTACCGAAGCAACAAAAAATTTTAGATAAAAGTCAAACAAGATTAAGATCTCTGTGTATAATTAAATGGCTCGTTGTGTAACTAGCTAAATTTGAAACAAAATTATTAGAAAAAATAAAAAATGAGGGGCCTTAAAATGGCGAAAGGGCAATCTTTACAAGACCCGTTTTTAAACGCATTGAGACGTGACCGTATTCCTGTGGCAATTTATCTTGTCAACGGGATCAAGCTACAAGGTCAGGTTGAATCGTTTGATCAATTTGTGATTTTACTTAAAAACACCGTAAGTCAAATGGTATATAAGCATGCGATTTCTACGGTAGTCCCTTCTCGGGCGGTTAATACCAGTAATCCAACTGAATATAATCAGCCGATGGAATAATATTTGATGAGTTTGAATTGGAGTTGCTCATTTGTTTGATAGGCATCAAGCAGGTGAGCAAGCAGTACTTGTTCACATCGATTTTCCGCAAGAAAACGCACGCGAAGATTTACAAGAATTTGAAATGCTGGTGTCTTCCGCCGGCGTCAATGCTTTGACGGTTGTCTCCGGACGACGCGAAACCCCTCACCCAAAATATTTTGTAGGCAGTGGTAAAGCTGAAGAAATAGCTGAAGCCGTGAAGCTCTATCAGGCTGACGTCATCCTTTTTAATCACGCTTTGTCACCTTCTCAGGAAAAGCATATTGAGGCATTGTGCCAATGCCGGGTAATTGATAGAACCACATTAATTCTGGATATCTTCGCGCAACGTGCTCGTACCCATGAAGGTAAGTTGCAGGTAGAACTCGCTCAGCTTCGCCATATATCCAGTCGCTTGATCCGAGGTTGGACTCACTTAGAGCGACAAAAAGGTGGTATCGGTCTGCGAGGCCCTGGTGAAACTCAGTTAGAAACTGATCGCCGGTTACTCAGGGAGCGTATGCATAATATCCAGAAGCGCCTTGAAAAAGTCGAAAAACAACGACATCAGGGGCGACGTCTGCGGGAACGTGCAGAGATACCAACCGTGTCTCTGGTGGGCTATACCAATGCCGGTAAGTCGACATTATTTAACCAGATAACCGATGCTGAGGTTTATGCGGCTGACCAATTGTTTGCAACATTGGATCCGACCCTCAGACAAATCAGTTTAAAAGAAGTGGGGAAGGTGATTCTTGCCGATACGGTGGGGTTTATCCGACATTTGCCCCATGACTTGGTTGCTGCTTTTAAAGCAACCTTGACCGAAACCCGGGAAGCCCATCTGCAGTTGCACGTGGTAGACATTTCCGATGAACGCCGGTCTGATAATATTGCTCAGGTCGAATCCGTATTGGCAGAAATTGAAGCGGACGAAATCGACCAGTTATTGATTTGCAACAAAATCGATAACCTCGATGACGTGTCACCGAAGATTGATCGTGATGAGGAAGGAAAGCCTATCAGAGTCTGGCTTTCAGCACGTGCTAATATAGGATTAGACCTTTTATTTCAGGCGCTTACTGAACGGCTCGGACAAGATATCGTTCAGTATCGATTGAAGATACCTCCCAGCGCAGGAAAATTGCGGGGAACTTTATACGAACTAAACTGTATATCAGATGAGCAGTTTGATGAGCAGGGAAATAGTTTACTGGATGTAAAACTACCTCTGCGAGAATGGAAAAAGTTATTGAAACAGGATAATTCACAATTGCAGAACTTTATCCTGCACTGATAGTATATTAACAATATACAGTTGCCCTTAATAAGAATTGCAATCTAACGGAGAGCGAAATGGCTTGGAATGAACCGGGGAATAATGATAAGGATCCCTGGAAAAATAAAGGCGGTCGTGATCAGGGTCCTCCTGATTTAGACGAACTACTAAAAGATCTCGGTAATAAATTCGGTGGAATTTTCGGTAATAAACCAAACCGCAACAGCAAAAATAGCTTTAGCGGCATTGGTCTTTCCATCGTATTGATACTTGCGCTTGTCGTTTGGGGTATCAGTGGTTTTTATACCATCAAAGAATCCGATCGCGGTGTTGTGCTGCAGTTTGGTGAGTACTTAGGGGAAGTAGAACCGGGTATCCACTGGCAACCGACATTTATTCAGCGGGTAATTCCTGTAAACGTACAAACCACTAATAACTTGCCTGCCCGTGGCGATATGCTAACGGAAGACGAGAACATGGTTATGGTAGAGATGCAGGTTCAGTATCGTATTATCGACGCACGTAATTACCTGTTTAATGTAACTAATGCTAACGAGAGCCTGGCACATGCCTTCGACAGTGCAATTCGTTACGTTATCGGTCATTCTAAAATGGATGAGGTGTTAACCAGCGGTCGTGAACAGGTACGTCAGTCGGTTTGGGAAGAGCTTGAAAAGATTATCGAGCCATACAATATGGGTATTCTGATTTCCGACGTCAACTTTAAAGACGCGCGTCCACCAGAGCAAGTCAAAGATGCATTTGATGATGCCATCGCCGCTCGAGAAGATGAAGAACGTTTTGTCTTGGAAGCGGAAAAGTATGCTCTTTCGGTAGAACCAGAAGCTCGTGGCCGTGCTAAACGCATGGAACAGGACGCACTTGCTTATAAACAGCAGATCGTTCTTGCTTCACAGGGTGAAGTTGCCAAGTTTGATCAATTACTCCCTCAGTACATAGCTGCGCCTAGAGTTACCCGTGATCGTTTGTATATCGCGACGATGGAACAGGTTTATAGCAAAACGTCTAAAGTGATGGTTGATGTTGAAGGCGGAAATAACATGATGTACTTGCCTCTTGATAAAATCATGCAGCAGCAGCCACAGTTAACTTTGCCTTATAGCCAAAGCTTGCCTGGAAGCAAACAAACACCTGTTCAAACAACTAATTCGGCGCCCAACAAGCCACCGGGACGTAGTGACCGTTTCAGCCGGGGGAATAACTAATCATGAAAAACTTTTTAGTGATCATTCTAGTGGTACTCGGTCTGCTGACAGTTTCTTCGGTATTCGTTATCAATGAAGCTGAGCGCGGTATCGTGTTCCAATTCTCGAAAATTAAACGTACTGACGGTGGTGAAATGAAAATTTACCCACCGGGTATTCATTTCAAGATCCCTTTGATTGAGCGTGTCCGTAAAATTGATGCGCGTATTCAGACGCTCGATGAAGCGCCAGATCGTTTTGTAACCGCAGAGAAAAAAGATTTGCTGGTTGATACCTACGTTAAATGGCGTGTCGAAGATTTCTCGACCTTCTATGTTCGTACCAATGGCGGTTCACTTGAGAACGCGCAAGCGCTTTTAAAACAAAAGGTGAATAACGGTCTGCGTACCGAGTTTGGTACCCGTACTATTCGTCAAATCGTATCCGGCGACCGTGACTCGGTTATGGAAAAGGCGAAGTTAAGTGCTCAGACGGCTCGCAAAGATTTAGGCATTGAAGTTGTAGACGTTCGTGTTAAACGTATCAACTTGCCTTCAGAGGTTCAAAACTCAATTTTCGATCGTATGCGTGCTGATCGTCAGGCAGTAGCTGAAGAACATCGTTCTCAAGGTCGTGAGAAAGCGGAAGTAATCCGTGCGACGGTTGATGCGAAAGTTACTGTTATGCTGGCAGATGCGAAGAAACAAGCATTTACCCTGCGCGGTGAAGGTGATGCAATGGCTGCGAAAGTTTATGCCGATGCATACCAAAAAGATCCTGAATTCTTCACTTTCTTCCGCTCATTGCAAGCGTATGAAAATAGCTTCAATAGCAAAGGTGACATCCTGGTCATCAAACCAGATTCCGATTTCTTCAAATACTTGAAAGAAACCGGAAAGTAAATCATATAAAGCCCACTTAATGTGGGCTTTATTATTACCACCACCTAAATTACTGAGTGCGCAAACTCTATGACGTTCTCTACTTTGTTAATTGCCATTGCTTTAATGCTTATCCTTGAAGGTCTGGGACCATTCCTGTTTCCTAAACGATGGCAGTCGTTAATGGGCAAGCTCGCCGCTGAAAATGCCAGGGTTATCCGTCAGATTGGCTTGGTTCTTATCATCACCGGTCTTGGTATGATTGCAATTTTTTCTTAAACGCTTAGTTTCCTTCAGCCTAATACGGCCACTGCAACGACATTTTTCCCTATTTTTCCTGCAATTGTGTCAAGTTCGATTAGAATTAACCCGAGAACCGTAAAAAAGTCGATAAAACGGGTGATCTTTACCTCGATCTTTTGGTAGAATCCCCGCCTAATTTTCTTTCAAAAACTGCAATAGATATGGGCAAAAACGTCGTTGTATTAGGCACCCAATGGGGTGACGAAGGTAAAGGTAAGGTCGTTGACCTGTTAACGGATAAAGCAAAATATGTTGTTCGTTATCAAGGTGGGCACAATGCCGGTCATACATTAGTAATTGACGGTGAGAAAACCGTTCTGCATTTGATCCCATCGGGCGTGTTGCGTGACAACGTAAAATGTCTAATCGGTAACGGGGTTGTACTTAGCCCTGAAGCTTTGATGAAAGAAATCAAAATGCTTGAAGAGCGTGGTGTTCCAGTTCGCGATCGCCTGCTTATTTCTGATGCCTGTCCACTAATCATGCCTTATCACATCTCGCTTGATATGGCGCGTGAAGCAGCTCGTGGCAACAAAGCTATCGGTACTACAGGTCGTGGTATTGGTCCGGCTTACGAAGATAAAGTTGCTCGTCGCGGTTTACGGGTTGGCGATTTATTCGATGCCGAAGGTTTCGCAGCAAAATTAAAAGAGATTATGGAATACCATAATTTCGTACTTACCAACTACTACAAAGCCGAAGCGCTAGACTTTGACAAAGTACTGGCAGATGCAATGGCTGTTGCTGATATCATTAAAGCAATGACGGCTGATATCAGCGAACTGCTTGACCAGGCGCGTTTGAATGGCGATTCCATCATGTTTGAAGGTGCCCAGGGTACTTTGCTTGATATCGACCACGGTACATACCCATATGTAACTTCGTCTAACACTACCGTTGGTGGTGTAGCGACTGGCTGTGGCTTTGGTCCTCGTCACTTAGACTACGTATTAGGTATTACTAAGGCTTACACAACGCGTGTAGGATCTGGTCCATTCCCTACAGAGCTCAACGACGAAGTTGGTCATCACTTAGGTACTGTTGGTCACGAGTTTGGTGCTACTACGGGTCGTGAACGCCGTTGTGGTTGGTTTGATGCCGTAGCTATGCACCGTGCCGTTCAGGTTAACTCAGTAAGCGGTTTCTGTTTGACTAAGCTTGACGTTTTAGATGGTTTGAAAGAACTAAAAATCTGTACCGGTTACAAAACTGAGTCTGGTGAAATCTTAACGGTTCCACCAATGGCTGCAGAAGGTTACGAGAACATTACACCGGTATATGAAACTATGCCAGGCTGGGATGAGAAAACCGTTGGCGCAACCAAGCGCGAAGAGCTTCCTGCAAACGCGTTAGCCTACATCAAACGTATCGAAGAAGTTTGTGGTGTACCTGTAGATATCATCTCTACCGGTCCGGATCGTAACGAAACCATCATCTTGGTTAATCCATTCGAGTAATCGAATCGATACATACTTATTTAAGAAAGCCCGCGTCAGCGGGCTTTTTTTGACGAATTGATTGAACACCACAGTGTATGCCAGTAACGCCAGATTGCCAGATTGCAAGACTCAGATTTATCCGGTAATTTAATCCACCGGTAACGGCCTAGATGAGCGAATAACGGCCTTTTGCACGCTTAACAAGCGTTTATCAATTCTAGATGTCAAAGGAATGAAATGACTCAAAAAACAATTCGTGAGCTAATCACTGAAATGAATCACCGAAACGTAAGTTTAGAAGAAATCGAACTAGCACGAGCGTACGAGAAGTCATTAATCCCTGATGACACAGAAATTCCTGATCAAGATTCTATTTACGAAGTCTTTTCTTTAATTGAAGGGAATGTATTAATTCAATTTTGTGCTCCTTTCACTGGAGGCAATGATGTTCAGATACCTAAGGGGATTAGACTTAGAGTTTTAGAGCATTGTGATGAAAAACCTCTGGTAATAGCATGTAGCCCAATTGATAGTGAAGAGCATTCTGATATGTTTGTAGATAAAAAAGATCTTAATAACGATTTATATGCAGGATACTATTTAACCATACCCACACTTTCTTTTATCAGAAATACTAAGAAAATCTCTTAGCACATTAATTTACCTCTAATTAAAAATGACAATTTATTTCTATACAAAACTTGATGAGTACGGAAACTTTTCCAACTTTTCAAAACATGGAATAGAGATGGTTGGCCTCTGGTGGCCAACTGTAGAACATTATTTTCAAGCGCAAAAATTTGTGTGTACCTCCTATCAAGAACAGATAAGGAAAGCGCATAGTTCAAAGCAAGCTGCTGAGTTAGGGCGCAGTTGTAAACTTCCGATAAGAAAAGATTGGGAATTGGTAAAGGATGAAATAATGTATTTGGCCGTATTAAAAAAATTTCAAACTCATGATTCGTTAAAAGAGCAATTACTTTCTACGGGGTCTCAAAATATCGTAGAAAATGCACCAGGTGATTATTATTGGGGTTGCGGAAAAACAGGTGCAGGCATGAACAAATTAGGGAAAATATTGGTTAGAGTTCGTGAAGAACTGACAACGCTCAGCTAAATAGAATATCGAGGGCAAGTTTTGAATGATGTTGAAGGGGATTTAATAGAGTTAGCATTGAATGGTGAATTTGATGTCATCGTGCACGGCTGTAATTGCTTTTGTACTATGGGAGCAGGATTAGCAAAAGCTATTAAGTTTGAGTTTCCTGAAGCTTATCAAGCAGACTTAGAAACTGAAAAAGGGTCAGAGGATAAACTAGGCAAATACTCTCAAGTTACCGTGCAAAGAGGTAACCACAAGATAACTATTTTAAATGCATACACTCAGTTTCATTGGCGAGGCCGTGGTGTAAAAGCCGATTATAATGCTATCAAAGAAGTTTTCTCTAATATCAAAACTGAATTCTGCGGTAAGCGGATAGGTTACCCTTTAATCGGAGCTGGTTTAGCTGGTGGCGACTGGAATATTATATCTGAAATTATCGATTCCAAATTAATGGGTGAACGTCATACGCTGGTTCGATTTGAAAAGTAATGTTGTATTTAATTTGCATATATTAGCAGATACTAAAGAGCAGCTATTACCACATTAGAGTCATTTAGCCACTTTGAAATTTTACCTCTAGAAGCGAGATTACGGCCGACGCCGCAATGACAAAACTAACACTTCGACAGCGTCCTCACCGACGCAGTCCTCTATGATGCAATCCTCTACGATGCAATCCTCTCCGACAACGTCCTCTCACTAAACCGCTTCAACTCCCGTTCCGTAAACATTCTCCGCCAGAAAAATCTGGTAGGAGGTTCGACCGTTCTAATTTATAGCGATTTTCTCTTAACAATTTGTCAGAATTAAGCGTAATATAGAAAGCTCCGTTAAAAGTTTCCATAAAAAATTACAAAAAGGCTTTCATTCCATGTCTGATCTTCGCAAGCAAGCACTCGATTACCACGCATTTCCGCAACCTGGGAAAATTTCAATGACGGTCACTAAGCCGTCAGAAACCATTGAAGATTTAGCTCTAGCCTATAGCCCTGGCGTTGCGGAACCAGTTCGGGAGATAGCTGAAGACAGTGAAGCGGTATTTAAATATACCAATAAGGGGAATACAGTTGCGGTGATCTCTAATGGTACTGCTATCCTTGGGCTTGGTAATCTTGGCGCTATGGCTTCCAAGCCAGTGATGGAAGGTAAGTCGTTGCTATTTAAACGATTTGCCAATATCGATAGCTTTGATATTGAAGTGAATAACGAAGATCCGAAAGCCTTTATCGAAACCGTTGCTAATATTGCCGATAGTTTTGGCGGTATTAATCTTGAAGATATTAAAGCGCCTGAGTGTTTTGAAATTGAAAAAGCTTTAATTGAACGATGCAAGGTTCCGGTTTTCCATGATGATCAACACGGTACAGCCATTGTAACTGCAGCAGGAATGCTTAACGCCCTGGAGATTCAGGGTAAAGATTTAGCGCATGCGAAAATTGTTTGCCTGGGTGCTGGTGCTGCTGCGATTGCCTGTATGCAATTGCTTATCACTTGTGGTGCCCAGCGCGAAAATATTTACATGCTGGACCGTAAAGGCGTGATTCACACCCGCCGAGATGATTTAAATGAATACAAGCAAATGTTCGCCAACAATACTGACAAACGTACCTTGCAGGATGTGTTATTTGAAGCGGACGTTTTTGTTGGTGTTTCGGGCCCGAATTTACTATCGGCAGATGATTTGAAACTTATGGCAAAAAATCCAATTGTGTTTGCTTGCTCTAACCCTGACCCGGAAATTACCCCGGAACTTGCCTTGCAAACCCGGGATGATGTTATCGTTGCAACGGGTCGTTCTGATTACCCGAATCAGGTAAATAACGTATTGTGCTTCCCGTTTATTTTCCGCGGGGCGCTTGATGTTCGTGCTAAAGAAATCAATAACGCGATGAAAGTTGCTGCCGTGCATGCGATTCGTCAGATTGCTAAACAGCCAGTGCCGACAGAGGTATTGCAGGCTTGTGGCGAGAAAGCGTTAACCTTTGGTAAAGACTACATCATTCCAAAACCTATGGACCCTAGATTGTTAACGGAAGTAGCAACGGCAGTAGCACAAGCTGCAATTGACTCAGGGGTTGCACAAGGTCAGTTAGCTAAAAATACGCGTATTCGTGCTGCGTAAATTTTTATAGAAGCCTTCAGGTAAGCTTTTAGAAAAACTTTCAGAGTAATTAAAAAAGGCCCGCTATGTTACATAGCGGGCCTTTTTTATTATCGCTTATCAGGCAATTAATCTTTTGATTCGGTATCCGTATCTTCAGAAATACCTTTTTCGTTGTCCTTTGACAAATCTTCATCACTTGGCAGCGGCTGACCAGTAAAGGCATGTAAAAATGCTTCGCATAACAATTCGCTATTGGTGGCGTGACGTAAATTGTTTACCTGACGACGGGTGCGCTCATCGGTTAAAACCTTTAATACATTTAATGGGATAGAGACAGTGATTTTCTTTACCTGCTCACTTTTTTTCCCATGTTCCGCATATGGGTTGATGTATTCGCCGTTCCATTTCGCCATGTTGTTTCCTCAGAACCTATTTTTGCTAGGTGAAATTGTACTAGGTATGACTTTTGAGTCAACCAATAACATCTATATGCAAAGATGTATAGACGTCTAAAAGTTCTTGACCCAATAAAATAATGCGTATAGATTTATAGACGTCTAAACATCTAAATATCTCAGAGGCGAGAATGAGTCAGGATAAAGCTGCAACCATAGCCGTACGTGCCGGCATAAATACCGACCAACACCATAGTGCTGTTGTGCCTCCTATTCATCTCTCTTCCACCTACCGTCTTGAAGGATATAACCAAAAAGGCGATTACGATTATTCCCGTTCCGGAAACCCAACCCGCTCATCCCTTGGTAAAGCTATTGCCGATCTTGAAGGTGGTAGCACTGGTATCGTCACCAGTACGGGCATGGCAGCAATCCATCTGATTTGTCAGTTATTGTCTAAAGACGATCTACTGGTGATCCCTCATGACTGTTATGGCGGAAGTTATCGCCTGTTCACTCACTTGCAAAAACGTGGTTTATTTAAACTTGCGGTTGTTGATCAAACCAACCTGGATGACGTTGCTGAGGTGATGAAGCAAAAGCCTCGCCTTACCTTAATTGAAACACCAAGTAATCCGCTGCTGCGTATCGTTGATATAACGAAGATTTGTGAACTTGCAAAACAAGCCGGCTCTTTAACAGCGGTAGACAACACCTTCTTAACGCCATTGCTGCAAAAACCACTGGCTTTGGGTGCGGATATTGTTGTTCATTCAACAACAAAATTTGTTAATGGCCATAGCGACGTTGTCGCCGGTGCCGTTGTCACCAAAGACACCGAGTTGGGAGAAGAACTTGCCTGGTGGGCAAACTGTATTGGTATTACCGGTAGTCCGTTTGATAGTTTCCTAACCCTGCGTGGTTTAAAAACGCTTCCGGTACGACTCAAGCAACATCAAGCCAACGCACAAGCAATCGTTGAGCAATTAGCTAATCATCCGGCAATTGATGCTATTTACTATCCGGGTCTTGGCGATCATCCTGGCCATCAATTAGCGGCGAAACAACAATCAGGTTTTGGCAGTATGCTGAGTCTCGAGCTTAAAGGCGGTGTCGATGCAGTTCGCTGTTTGTTTGATAACCTAGAGTTATTTACGCTTGCACAATCATTGGGCGGCGTAGAGAGCCTGATTTCACACCCATCAACCATGACCCATGCTGGCATGGACCTAGAGGCGCAATTAACTGCCGGCATTAAGCCTGGATTAGTTCGTCTTTCCGTTGGTATTGAAGATGCCGACGATTTAATTTCCGATTTAACCTCTGCCCTGGACAAGTGTCTGGCATTCAAGGAGTAGTGTAATCATGTCAGAACAAACTTTGGTTGACAGCAATGTCTCGTCAATCAGTAAGGCAGGCTTACTATCTGAGCAACTGCTAACGAATAACCTTGAAGAGCGTACCGTCCATAAATTCGGTGGTTCCAGCCTGGGTACTGTGCAGTCTATTGAATCGGTATTGGCAATTATCGAGCAAAGAATTTCTGATCAGGATTTAGTGGTTGTTTCAGCGAACGGTAAAACCACCGACAAGCTCGTTGAAATTATTGATCTTGTAAACCTGTGTCAGGAAACAGAGGATGAGGCTTTTACGCACTTATTGTTGTTAATACAGGCTGAGCATAAGCAACTCATCACTGAATTAGTTGCTGGCGATAGCGAAACAGCAATCGAGTTAGTCGCCAAGCTAAACGATGATATTCGCCAGATTCAACAATGGTATCTTCAACAGCAACTTATTGATAACAGTAATAATGTTCTTGCCTTTGGTGAGATATGGTCGAGTCGTTTGTTGGCCGCGGCATTAACTCAGCGTGGCCGTGCTGCGGTTGCTATTGATACCCGCGAATGTTTTGTTCTCGACTGTCCGTTAAAAACGACCCTGGATAGCCAGCTATCATCGACAAATCTGCATAGCAAACTAAAACCAGGCCAGTTGCACATCCTCACCGGGTTTATTGCTGTGGACCGTCAGGGCAAAACCCATACTTTAGGTCGCAATGGGAGTGATTACAGTGCGACACTCGCGGCAGA
Source organism: Thalassotalea sp. PS06 (assembly GCF_007197775.1). NCBI lineage: Bacteria > Pseudomonadati > Pseudomonadota > Gammaproteobacteria > Alteromonadales > Colwelliaceae > Thalassotalea > Thalassotalea sp. PS06. Next base: position 225,913 of record NZ_CP041638.1, read on the forward strand.
TTTGATTGCGGCAACAGACGTAAGCCTTTGGACTGACGTTGATGGTATTTACAGTGCCGATCCTCGTATCGTTCCAAGCGCCAAAAAATTGCAGCGTATTGAGGTTTCTGTTGCCCGTGAGCTGGGCCGCTTAGGCAATCCGGTTTTGCATTCGAAAACCCTGTCGCCATTAAAAGAGAAAAGCATCCACCTGCACATCAACAACACTTTCTACCCACAACAGCTTGGATCGGAAGTCGGAGTCTTTGGTGAAATTGCCCGTCAGGAAGTCTCCATTACTCACTCTAATCAGCTTATCGGCTTTCAATCGAAGCGTTTTAATAAAAAGCTTTTGGCCGTAATCAGCGAAGAATTTTCAACAGTAGATATTGATGCGGCGCAAAAGCGAGTGATTATTTCCGCTGAGCAAGCTTACGGTTTGCGCCATTATTTGCAGGAACAGTGCGTTGATTTTGCAACCCACTCGATGTCGTTGTTGGCAGCGGTAGGTTATTCGATTCGCGATAGCCGTTGGCACCGTGAGTTTATAAAAACCATTGAAAAGTCACCATATCCGGTAGCAAAAGTGAGTGTCAATGAACATTCACTGGTGGCATTTTCTTATGAGGATTGCCAGATTGAATGGGTGAATAAGCTTCATAATCGGTTAACGAGAGAGCACAAAAATATCGGTGTTATTGTGGCCGGCACTGGCAATATTGGTGAGACCTTTTTAAGCAACTTTTCCGCCCAGCAGCAAGCTCAGGAAGCACTTAATCAAGTGCACCTTATTGGCGTGATGAATTCCACTAAAGGCTGGTTTGATGTTGACGGTTTATCTGCGGATAAGGTTGCATCGGAATTTAGCAATAACGCTCAACCCTGTGATATCGAAGGCTTGTTAACCTGGGTGCAACGTCACCCTTTTGATGAGGTGATAATCGTTGATATCACACCGAGCGAGCAGTTTGCCAACAATTATCAGCAGTTTTTTGACGCTGGTATTCATGTTATTTCTGCCAATAAATGTGCTAACACCTTTGCCAGAGAAGCTTTGGGTTTACTACAGCAAAGTATCGATAAAAACGATTGCCAATGGTTAAGCAACACAACAGTAGGTGCCGGTCTTCCTATTAATTATGCGCTTAAAGATTTAATTGATAGTGGTCATCAAATTGAAGAAATCAGCGGCATTTTTTCGGGAACCTTGTCTTGGTTATTCTCAAATTTCGATGGTAGCAAGCCGTTTTCAGAGTTAGTCAAAGATGCATTAGATCTTGGCCTGTCTGAGCCCGACCCAAGAGATGATTTATCGGGTTTAGATGTGCAGCGAAAACTTTTGATCCTGGCCCGTATGGCCGGATTTCAATTGGATCTTGAGGATATTGATTGTATGTCGTTAGTGCCAGAATCACTGAAATCTTTGAGTAAAAATGAATTTCTTCAACAAAGTCATTTACTCGATAAGGCATTCTCAGAACAGTTGGCCGAAGCGCAAGCTAATAATGCCTGTCTGCGTTATGTTGCCAAACTGACTTATATTGATGGAAAAATCCGCGTTCGGGTTGGTATTGAGGCGCTTGATAATAATCATGCGTTTGCGAATCTTAATCCGTGCGATAATATCTTTTTATTAAAAACAAATTGGTACCAGGACAACCCTTTGATTATCCAGGGACCGGGCGCAGGACGAGAAGTTACCGCCGCCGGTTTGCATTCGGATCTCGTTCATCTGTGCAGACAACTAAATAGCAAACATCAGGACGTCGACATTAAGGGGATTAACTAATGAATTATCGTTCCGCCAGACAGCTGGATTCTTTAAACCGGACGGTGAGTGAATTATCTGCCGATTTGCAGGTATCTTTTGAGTTTTTCCCGCCAAACTCTCCTGAGATGGAAACCACCTTGTGGAATTCTATTGAACGCCTGGCACCATTAAATCCAAACTTTGTTTCCGTGACATACGGTGCGGGAAGCGGTACTCGGGATCGGACTCATGGGGTGATCAAACGCATCCAACAAGATACCGGTTTAATAGCAGCACCGCATTTAACCTGTATCGATGCCAGCCGTGAAGAGTTAGTTCAAATTGCTAAAGATTATTGGCAGTCTGGTGTCCGTCACATTGTTGCACTGCGCGGCGACTTGCCAGATTCCGATAAAAAACCGGATATGTATGCGTCTGATTTAGTGTCGTTATTAAAAGACGTGGAAGATTTTGAAATTTCAGTTGCTGCATACCCGGAAACCCATCCCGAAGCGCCTAACGCGCAGTTTGATTTGCTCAACCTAAAGCGCAAAGTGGAAGCCGGGGCGAACCGGGCGATTACCCAGTTCTTCTTTGATATTGATTCTTATCTTCGTTATCGCGATCGTTGTGTATCCGTAGGTATTGACGTCGAAATCGTCCCGGGCATTTTACCGGTTTCAAATTTTAATACCCTGAAACGCTTCGCCGGTCTGACTAATGTTCACGTGCCAAACTGGATGTATAACATGTACGAAGGTTTAGAGGATGATCCGACAACTCGTAATCTGGTTGGTGCCAGTATTGCCATGGATCAGGTGAAAATTCTTCGCAGTGAAGGGGTAGAGCATTTCCACTTTTATACGTTAAACCGCTCGGAACTCACTTACGCCATTTGCCACACCCTAGGTATTCGCCCTTAAGCTTCAGGCGTCTGAATTCTGCAAGCATACAAGTATGTGGTAGCTTAAGGCATCTGAATTCTGCAAGCATACAAGTATGTGGTAGCTCATGGCGTTTGAATTCTGCAAGCATACAAGTATGCGTTCTGTTGTCTGTGCACTGTAACAGCAATCCCCTTGGGGCATAGCTGTTACATACAATAATCTTTAATTAATCGGGTAAGTATATTCAAAGTTGGTGGGATCTGATCAAAGGCGAGAAACTCATCCGGTTGATGCGCCTGATCAATCGAGCCCGGACCAAGTACGATGGTCTGGCAGCCAAGTTGCTGAATAAATGGCGCTTCCGTCGCATAGTTTACCGCCCGGCAACAATGCCCGGTCAATGCTTCCACTTTGGTGACCAGGCTACTGTCACTATCTTCGGCAAACGCTGGCGAACTCGGATGTAATTCTTCCAATAACACTCTTCCAGGGTAAAGATTTGCAACGGGTTTTAACGCATCGGCTAACCAGTTTAGTAACTCTTCATCTTTAATACCTGGCAAAGAACGAATATCGATATCCAGATAACAATCGCCGCATATACGGTTGGCATTATCGCCGCCGCGAATTGCGCCGAAGTTTAGGGTTGGTTGCGGCACGCTGAACGCTTCATTGCGATAGTTCTGTTGCAGGTTTTGCTTTAACAGCATTAACACTTCAATGACGTGGTAGATAATTTCAATCGCGTTTACGCCTTTATCCGGCTGACTCGAATGTCCGGATTTCCCCTGAACCTTGATGCGATGCGACATATGCCCCTTATGCATGATTACTGGTTCAAGACTGGTAGGCTCACCAATTACCGCTACATCCGGGCGTATTAACTGCTGCTCGATAAAAAAACGAGCGCCAGCCATGGTGGTTTCTTCATCAGCGGTGGCAAGAATGTATAAAGGCTTTTTCAGCGACTTTGGACTTAAGGTCTTACACACCTGCAGAATAAAGGCGAAGAAGCCTTTCATATCACAGGTTCCTAACCCGTAAAACTTATCGTCTTTATCAACAATTGAGAAAGGGTCACTGTTCCAGCGTTGTTCGTCAAATGGCACGGTATCACTGTGGCCACTTAGTAAAAGCCCGCCTTCGCCATCACCAAGTTGGGCGAGCAGGTTAAATTTACCTGGGCTGCCAGGCACCGCCTGGATAGAGATTTTAAAACCGAGATCGCTAAACCAACTGGCTAAAAGATCGATGACAGGTTGGTTGGATTGGTCCCAGCCAGGATCGCAGGAACTGATTGACGGCATCTTAATGATCTCACTAAGTGCCTGTGTAAATTCTGGTAATTTATTCATTTATAATATTTATGCTGTTTTCTTGCATAAATTCTCATTTGTTGTTATCTTTCGCCACTCAGTGTAAACAACCGAAAAAGTTCTGGCTAGCATTATTTGAATAGCCCATAGTCTAAAATATTGTTAATTATTGCTTTAGGTTGTAATGAGTTGGTGAAATTATATACAGGATGCGTTTGGGTTGAAGGTAAAAGTGAATAGTTATGCATAAAGTGATTAATTATTCATAAGCCTATTTACTCAACATAAACCTGTCATAAAAGTCACAACGTCTAAAGCTAGTGTAGCAAAGCAGAAAAACGGCGATTAAAGCCCTGATATCTGCAATGTGTAATTAATTCAAAAGACAAACGATAAATAGGAATCAGTTAAGTGAAAGTAGCAGTGGTAGGTGCCAGCGGTTATGTTGGCGCAGAATTGATAGCCATATTAGCCAAGCATCCTCTTATTGAGGAGATGCATTTATTGGTGTCGGAAAATAGTGACGCGAAAGGCGTGGCATTTTCTCAGCTGTATCCTCGCTTTCTGAATACGTCTAAATTTTCCGAACAAGCCCTGCAGGCGTTTAACAGTGAATGGCTAGCGAAAAATGGCGCATCAATTGATGCGGTGTTTATGGCAACCCCTCATGAATATTCCCAGCAATGGGCTAGCGCCTTTTTAGAGCAGGGCGTAAAAGTCTTTGATTTGTCCGGTGCGTTTCGTTTAAACCAGGCGACAGATTATCCAACCTATTATGGCTTTGAACACCAATATCCCAAATTGCTTGAGCAGGCCGTTTATGGCCTTGCCGAATTTAATCATGCACAAATCAGCACCACCTCATTAGTCGCAGTGCCAGGTTGCTACCCGACAGCAAGTCTATTAGCGACTAAGCCAATTACCATGGCGGGCTTACAAAAAGCAGACACCCATATCATTGTTAATGGCATCAGTGGTGTCAGTGGCGCTGGTCGTAAAGCATCTCTGGCTTCGTCATTCAATGAAGTCAGCTTGACGGCTTACAATATTTTAAAGCACAGGCACCAACCGGAAATTAGCCAGGAATGTGGTCATTCGGTCATTTTTAATCCGCATTTAGCACCGTTTAAACGCGGCCTGATGGCGACAGTTACCGTTCACTGTCAGTCAGATGTTACTAAGAACGATGTAGCTAAGGCGTTTGCCAATGCATATAGCGAACAAAGCACACCGTTAGTGCGGGTAACGCAAAGCTGGCCAAAGATTGATGATGTCAGCAATACACCGTTTGCGAACCTGCACTGGCAATATGATGAGCAAAAACAAATTTTGGTGGTTAGTTGTGTAATTGATAATTTGCTAAAAGGCGCAGCATCTCAAGCGGTGCAGTGTTTTAATCTGGCGATGGCACAACCGGTTAGCACCGCACTTACTGCAACAACACAAGCGGGAGCTTTAAAATGAATCCGCTAGTTATAAAAATTGGCGGCGCCATTATGGAGAACGCCGCGGCACTGGATAACTTGTTTTCAGTGTTACTAACACTGCAAAAAGATCGTGGCGTGGTCATTGTTCACGGTGGCGGTTGTATTGTCGATGAGCATTTATCTCAGGCCGGCTTTAGCAGTGACAAAATAAATGGTTTACGGGTAAGTGCTAAAGAACACATGCCGATAATCAGCGGCGCTTTAGCGGGAACTGTAAATAAACAGCTTGTCGCTCAAGCTAATAGCAAGTCAATTAATGCGGTTGGCCTGGCGCTGCACGATGGCAACATGGTCCATTGTAAACCCGCAGACAAAGAACTGGGGCAGGTCGGTATTCCATCACCTGCAAATGCTGACATTCTTAACTCTTTACTATCATCAAAATCAGCGAAATCAGCAAATATGTTGCCAATCATCTGTTCTATTGGTCAGTTAGCCGATGGGCAACTGGTTAACGTCAATGCCGATGATGCCGCCGTTGCCATCAGTGAATTAATCGATGGAGAATTGCTGTTACTGACCGACGTTGCTGGTGTTAAAGGTGCCAATGGCGAATATTTAACATCATTAAACCAACAAGACGCCAAACAACTTATTACCGATGGCATCATTGCCGGCGGCATGATCGCCAAAGTAAACGCCGCGTTTGCGGCAGCCAACCGATTACGACGAAGTATCGCGGTTACCAGCTGGAAAGCACCTGAGCAACTTCTAACGTTGCATCACGGCGAGCTACTAGGTACCCGCATTGAGCCAAACGAATAATAACTTTTTAAAATCACAGGATACTTACGTCAATGAAACACTATATTGCTGATACTCAGGCGAGCAAAGCTGAGTTAGAAAACTTAATTAAACTCGCTATCGATATTAAACAAAATCCAGAAAATTACAGCCAGGCCCTGAAGGGTAAATCGATTGTTACACTTTTCGAAAAGCCATCGTTACGTACCCATGTCAGCCTTGATATCGGGATCCAGAAGCTTGGTGGTCACAGCCTTTACATCGGCCAGCAAAATGGTCAGTTAGGGAAACGTGAGCGGGTAAAAGATGTGGCGAAAAATCTCGCCTGTTGGGCCGATGCCATTGTCGCCCGTGTATTTGACCACCAGGTACTGGAAGAGATGGTAGAGCATGCCGGCATTCCCGTGGTAAACGCCCTTTGTGATAAATACCATCCTTGCCAGGCCCTTGCTGATTTTCAAAGCTTAACGGAAACCTTTGGTAGCGTTGAAAACCTTAACTTAGCCTATGTTGGTGACGGCAATAATGTCTCAAACTCACTGATGCTAATGGGCAGTATTCTCGGTGCTAATGTCACGGTTATTACCCCACAAGGTTACGGTCCGAGTCAGGAATTTATAGAACAGGCCGATAAGTTGGCTACGGCCAGTGGTGCTAAATTTAAAGTCAGCCACGATATTAATGATATCGGTGAACAGCAGGCCATTTATACCGACACCTGGATTTCCATGGGTGATAACACCAAGGTCGAGGAAATCCTTAACACCTTTATGCCGTATCAGGTCAACGAAGCCTTAATGGCGAAATCCGGGGCTTCTGCTGTTATGCATTGCCAACCGGCGCATTTGCAACAAGAAATTACCACCAGTCTGTTTGATTCAGAGAAGTCTCTGGCATTTGTTCAGGCTGAAAACCGGATGTGGGCACAAAACGCTGTGCTGGTAACCCTTTTAAAAGATTAATGAGAAGTAAGATTATGGTTAAGAATATTAAAAAAGTTGTATTAGCATATTCAGGTGGTTTGGATACCTCGGCGATCATTCCATGGTTAAAAGAAAACTATGATGGCTGTGAAGTTGTGGCTTTTTGCGCTGATGTTGGTCAGGGTGAAGAAGAGCTTGCAGGTATTCAGGAAAAAGCCATCGCTTCAGGTGCTAGCGAGTGTCACGTTGTCGATTTAAAAGAAGAGTTTGTTAAAGATTACATTTATCCGATTCTTAAAACCGGTGCTGTCTATGAAGGCCAATACCTGCTAGGTACGTCTATGGCTCGGCCGGTAATTGCTAAAGCCCACGTTGAAGTGGCGTTGAAAGTGGGTGCTGATGCCGTCTGTCATGGCTGTACCGGTAAAGGTAACGATCAGGTGCGCTTTGAAGCCTGTTTTGCCGCTCTTGCACCGCAGTTAAAAGTTATCGCCCCATGGCGTGAGTGGGACATGGTATCCCGTGAAGACCTGCTGGCGTATCTCGACGAGCGTAATATTCCATGTGCCGCGTCCTTAACGAAAATCTATTCCCGCGATGCCAATGCCTGGCATATTTCCCATGAAGGTGGTGAGCTGGAAGACCCGTGGTGTGAACCGTCAAAAGAAGTTTGGACGATGACGGTAGATCCGATGGACGCGCCAAATGAACCAGGTTCTGTAACCCTAAGCTTTGACAAAGGCGAACTGGTTAAAGTCGACGGTCATCCATTATCTCCATATGAAGCTCTGGTATATCTGAATGATAAAGCGGCAGCGCACGGCGTTGGGCGAATCGATATTGTGGAAAACCGTCTGGTGGGTATGAAGTCCCGTGGTTGTTATGAAACCCCGGGTGGTACGGTATTGATGGCAGCTTACAAAGGTCTTGAGTCGTTGATTTTAGATAAAGAGTCGTTGAAGTTCCGAGAATCCGTTGGTCTAGAGTTCTCCCATGTCATTTATGACGGTCGTTGGTTTACGCCATTAGCGAAAGCACAACTGGCTGCATGTGAATCTTTTGCTGAGAAAATAAGTGGTGATGTTGTGGTGAAAATGTATAAAGGTCAGGCGACAGTTACTCAACGTCGTTCGGAAAACAGCCTTTATTCAGAAGAATTTGCCACCTTTGGCGAAGATGATGTCTATGATCAAAAACATGCGGAAGGCTTTATTCGTTTATTCAGCCTGTCCAGTCGTATCGGTGCCTTAAAGGCCCAGGAGAAATAACATGGCGTTATGGGGGGGCCGGTTTCAATCCGGTAGCAGTGATAAATTTAAGGCGTTCAACGACAGCTTGCCGTTTGACCACGTTTTAGTGCATCAAGATATTCAGGGTTCCATCGGCTGGTCGAAAGCGATTCAAAAAGCCGGTGTATTAACGGTAGAAGAGCAACAGCAACTTGAGCAGGGGCTGTTAGACCTTGCTGCTAAGGTTGAAAATGGTGAAGTGGATTTTAGTGAATCCAGTGCCGAAGATATCCATTCCTGGGTAGAGGCGGAATTAACCCTGACGCTAGGTGATGTTGCTCGTAAATTGCATACGGGCAGAAGCCGTAATGATCAGGTTTCTACGGATTTGCGTCTTTGGTCACGTGAACAGGTCGACATCTTGCTGAAAACCCTGACGTCTTGCGTGCAGGAGTTACTCAATTTAGCGGATAACAACAAGCACCATATTCTGCCTGGGTATACCCATTTACAACGTGCCCAGCCAGTAAGGTTTGCCCACTGGTGTATGGCCTATGTAGAAATGCTCAAACGTGATATTTCTCGTTTGGAAGATGCTCGGGTGCGCTTAAATCAGTCACCTTTAGGTTGTGCGGCTCTTGCGGGTACAACCTATGATATTGACCGTTATAAATTAGCAGAATCTCTAGGGTTTGATGGTCCATGTATGAACTCTTTGGATGCGGTATCTGACAGAGATTACGTGCTTGATTTATTATTTGCTGCCAGCACCGGGATGATGCATTTATCCCGTTTTGCTGAAGATTTGATTTTCTTCAATTCTGGTGAAGCCAACTTTATTACCCTTGGCGATCAGGTAACGTCTGGCAGCTCATTGATGCCACAGAAGAAAAATCCGGATGCGCTGGAATTAATGCGTGGTAAAACCGGGCGAGTATTCGGCTCATTACAGGCGCTACTGGTTACATTAAAAGGCCTGCCTCTGGCGTATAACAAGGATATGCAAGAAGATAAGCAAGGCTTGTTTGACGCGCTAGAGCAATGGTCGAGCTGTCTGGTAATGATGAAAGAAGTGGTCAATTCCATTGAGTTGAATTCTGCGGCTTGTCAGAAAGCTGCCCGTGAAGGTTATGCGAATGCCACTGAGCTAGCCGATTATCTGGTTTCAAAAGGTGTACCATTTAGAACCGCCCATGAAATTACCGGTGCCGTGGTGCTTTATGCTATCAATCAACGTTTGCCGCTTGAGAATCTGCGCCTTGATGAATTTAAGCAGTTCTCGAACCTAATCGAAGACGATGTCTATCCAATTCTTGAGCTCGAATACCTGGTTGATAAACGTAATATCCTCGGTGGTACAGGTATTGAACCGGTTGAGAAGGTGATTGAACAAAACCGTCATCAGTTTGGCAGCGCCAAATTCGTAGTGCGTGATGCCAAGTTAACGGACATTCGTGCCATCGTAAAACTGGTTAATTACTGGTCCTCCAGAGAAGAGAATTTGCCTCGCGGCGAAGAAGATCTAATTCGCAGTATCCGTGATTTTGCTGTTGTCGAAGTTAATGGTCAGGTATGTGCTTGTGCGGCGCTTTATGTTTATTCAACCGGTTTAGCTGAGATCCGTTCTTTAGGGGTTTCGGTAAATCATCAGGGTAAAGGCTATGGTCAAAAGCTTTGTCAGTATCTGCTCGATAGAGCCAAAGCCATGTCACTACTGAAGGTATTCGTGCTAACCCGTAAACCTAAATTTTTCTCTAATTTAGGCTTCATTGAGGGTGATAAAGACGCGTTACCAGAGAAGGTAATGAAGGACTGTGACCTTTGTCCGAAACAGGATAACTGTGATGAAGAAGCATTGCTGTACCACTTGAGTGATCATCATTCGATGCCGCAAATGCTTAATGCCATCGAGATAAACGAAGTCGTTTAGTTATCCCCAAATAAAATGCTCGCAAATACAAAAAAGCCCCGAAAGGGGCTTTTTCATTTGACGTATAACAAGTTCAGTTCAAACCTGAACTAGAATAGCTCGTCTTCAGGACTTTCTTCAGACTCACCTTCAATGGCGGTCGCCAGCACTTCCTGCGCTGCCCACTCATTAGGCTCACTACCCTTGATAAAATACTCGAAGATTGAGCTGTTATCGGTTTTATCACTGCGCTTACCAGTCAGGCGATCGATGCGAATGGATACCACTTCTTCTGGTTGCTCAAATGGCTCTGGTTGGTAATTCTCAAGCGCTGTAGCCATAAAATCTATCCAGAATGGTTGCGCGGCATTGGCACCTGCTTCAGCGCCCACAGTTTGTCCGGTACCCAGGTTGCGGTTAGAACTGGTGCGGCCCAGATTCCGTTTTGGATCATCGAACCCTATCCACGAGCTAGCGGCGATACGACGGCTAAAACCAGTAAACCAGGCATCTTTTGATTCGTTAGTGGTTCCGGTTTTTCCGGCGATATCACGGCGCTGCAATTGTTTTGCGCGCCAACCTGTACCTGACCAGCCAGTGCCTTCAGACCAGTTTCCGCCGCCGCCCCAAATAACAGAATTCATCGCATCAGCAATCAAGAACGCGTTTTGGCGGCTGATAATACGTTTTGCCAGCGGCTGAGTTAACAGTTCTAAATCAATGCTATCTAAGGTATCCAGGTTATTCGCATATTCTAGCTGCGCCAGTTCACAAGAATAACAGGCCATTTTTGGATTTGCCTGATAAATCACTTCACCATCGCGATTTTCTATACGATCAATAACGTACGGTTCAACTAAATAACCGCCATTAGCAAATGCTGCAAAACCGGTAACGATTTGCAGCGGCGTTAGTGATGCAGAACCGAGAGCCAGAGATTCGTTGCGAGGCAGCTCCTCACGATCAAAACCAAATTTACTTAAGTGGTTTATCAGGGTTTCAAGACCGATACCACGAAGTAAACGCACCGAAATCACGTTTTTCGATTTAGCCAGACCCGTACGCACGCGCAAAGGGCCTTCATAAACAGCCGGTGAATTTTTCGGACGCCAGGTAAAACCGGAGCGACGATCCCACTGGTTAATCGGTGCATCGTTAATCACACTTGCCAACGTGTAGTTATTTTCAAGGGCGGCGGAATATACAAACGGCTTGATATTCGAGCCAACCTGACGATTTGCTTGTGTCACGCGGTTGAACTGGCTTTGCTTAAAGCTATAACCGCCAACGCTGGAAATAATCGCTCCTGAATCCGGGGATATTGCCACCACAGCAGCAGAAACATCAGGTAGCTGACTTAACTGCAAACCGGTTTCATTGTTGCGAAGATAAACTACCTCACCTGGCGTTAGAATCTCGGCCGCAGTTGATGGCGCTTTGCCCTGACGTTTGTCACCTAGGTATGCTCGTGCCCAAGCCATGCCTTGCCACTCGAGCATGACTCGGGATTGGTCTTTTAATAACAGCAACGCTTGTTGCTCTTCGACTTCCAGGACAATTGCTGCGAACAAATCCTGATAGGTTTCTACATCTTCGAGTTGTTCAATGATGATTTCTTCTTCCGGCTCAGATTCCGGCAACGCATCAAGTTGCGTCATTAACTCGGATAATTCTTGATCGGTTAATCTCTGACTCAGTCGAGAAAGGAGCGCATCGCGATTGTCTTTACTGATCCAAAGACGATCTACCGGACCACGATAACCGTGTCGCTCATCGTAGGCGTAGATATTTTTCCTGACCGATGCTTGTGCCGCTCGCTGCATTGCAGAAGAGACCGTGGTATAGATCTTAAACCCTTCGTTGTAGGCAATATCGCGAGGATACATCTCAAGCACTTTTTTATGAGCCATTTCAGCCACATATGGCGCGCTCAATTCAATCTGCGCACCATGTCGTTTGGTACGTATCTCTTCATTATTCGCCTGGTGGTATTCTTCTTCAGTGATATAACCACTAGCTAGCATTCGCTGCAAAACTGTGGTGCGACGGAATTTAGCACGTTCAGGCGAACTGATCGGATTGTATGTCGATGGTGCTTTTGGCAGTCCTGCGATCACCGCCATCTCACCTAAAGTTAATTCATTTAGCTGCTTGCCATAGTAAACCTGCGCCGCTGCGCCAACACCAAAAGCTCGATGGCTTAACTCGATTTTATTCAAATAAAGTTCAAGAATTTCATCTTTAGTTAAAAGGCTTTCCATATGCAACGATATGAAGATTTCGCGAAGTTTTCGAGTATAGGTCTGTTCACGGGTCAGGAAGAAGTTTCGTGCTGTCTGCATGGTTATCGTTGAAGCACCGCCGCGATGGACGCCGATAATCTGACCCCATACCGCTCGACCCATACCCACAGGGTCTACACCAAAATGTTGGTAAAAGCGGTTATCCTCTGTTGCCAGAAACGCTTCGATTAGTTGTTCCGGCATATCTTCAAGTTTTACCGGGATTCGTCTTTTTTCCCCAAACTGTGAAATCAACTCGCCATCGGCAGAGTAAATTTTCATCGGGGTCTGCAGGTTAATATCCTTCAGCACAGCCACGCTTGGTAAGTCGTCCTTCATATGGAAGTAAAACCCTACCAGTGTGGTGATGCCAATGATTGCGACGAGCAAAGAAAATTGTAGAAGACGTTTAATCAATACCACTTAACTGATTCCAATAGAATTTTTATAAATAATGTATCCCTAATACCCCTAGTATATCGGTATTTTGGTGTCAATAAATGTATTTTTATTGTAACTTATGGTTAAATGGTTCGAACGGTGATGGCATTTTACTGTGGAATGTCGCGCAAGTGTTTGACTTTTTTGCAACTCTGCTTGTCAATTGTAAAAAATTTTGACACATTCATGGAAGAAGGGATCGCTTTGCAGGCAATTTTGGCAGGTAAAAAGCGTACACAGAACAATCCAGAGCCCCCAAGCAAAGATTAATAACAACATGTATGGGAAGTTATGCTAAGTAAATTATGGAATAAGAACGCCTCATTAATGGTAGGTGTTGATATTGGCTCGCATTCTGTAAAAGCGGTACTGATCAGTGAAAGTGCACAGGGGTATCAGCTGGATGCCTATGCTATCGAGCCAATGCCCAAAGGCGCTATCGTTGAGCGTAAGGTTCAGGATATCGAGGCCGTAGGTGCGATCATTCGCAAAATCCGCAAGAAAGTCATGTCCTCGGTTAGTAACGCCGCAGTAGCCGTATCTGGCTCAACGGTAATTACCAAAACTATCTACATGGATGTCTCACTTACGGATGATGAGCTGGCCAGTCAAATCGAAATTGAAGCTGACAGCCTAATCCCTTATCCACTCGATGAAGTTAGTCTGGATTTCGAAAAACTCGAAGTTAATGATGCCGATCCAAGTAAAAATAATATTCTGTTAAGTGCGGTACGTACCGAAACGATAGAAGCACGGGTTTCATCATTGGAAACCGGAGGGTTTCAGACCAAGGTTGTAGACGTAGAATCCTATGCACTGGCTCGCGCTAGCGACCTGTGTCTGCCTATGTTGCCGGATGATGCCCAGGATAAAGTCGTCGCTTACATCGATATCGGTGCCACCATGACCTTGTTTGCTGTTCCTGAAGATGGTAAAAATATCTACACGAGAGATCAGCTGTTTGGTTCGGAACAATATACCCGCTCAATTGTTTCTTATTACAATAAATCTTTTGAAGAAGCGGAAAGGGAAAAATTGTCCGGTAATCTGCCACCGACCTATACCTTTGAAGTACTGGCACCTTTTCAGACGACTTTGATTCAACAAATTCGCCGCGCTATTCAAATGTATTTGACGTTCAGTGGTAAAGATAAACTTGATTATCTGGTGGTTTCCGGTGGTAGTGCCAACCTGGAAAGCATCAAAGAATTATTGACCACGGAATTGGGTATCCATACCATTGTTGCTGATCCGTTTAACAACATGAGTATTAGTGTTGATGTCGACCAAATAGAACTTGCCAAAGTCGCCCCCCAACTAATGGTTGCTTCTGGACTTGCGTTAAGGAGTTTTTCACCATGCCACATATAAACCTCCTTCCCTGGCGGGAAGAGGCGCAACGGCTGCAACAACAGCAATATTTGTCCATTCTCGCGTTTCTGGCGCTGGTAACCTTTTTAGTGTTTTTCTTGATTAGCACCTATTATCAGGCGCGCATCGACGGACAACTAGCGAGAAACCAATACCTTACTAACGAAATTAAAGTGTTGGATACCAAGATTGCTGAAATTAAAACGTTGGAACAGAAGAAACAAGATCTTATCCAGCGGATGAAACTAATCGAACAATTGCAGAAAAGCCGTAACGTTGGTACTCAGGTACTGGATGAAATAGCCAAAATCGTTCCATCAGGGGTGTATTTGGTAAAACTTGAAAAAAATGGGCCTGATCTGTCTATTGTTGGCAAGAGCGAATCAAATAACCATCTCGCCAATATGATTCGTGAAATCCAGAGTTCGGAATTACTGACCGATGCAGAATTGCAATCGATTACTGCCAGTGGTTCGGAAAACAAATTACTTAGTGACTTTAGAATGAACCTTCGCATAAAAGGCCTTATCGATGAAAACGCATCGACCGAAGGTAAGCGCAGAGGCAAAAGTGTAGGAGGTCGCTAATGGATTTTAAGAATATAGATTGGGATCAGTTTAATAACCTCGAGTTAGATAATATTGGTCAGTGGCCTAAGGCCGCAAAAATAGGCCTTGCGATTATTATGGTCGTTTCCCTGGGCTTTTTAGCGAACTATTTGTTAGTTACCGATAAAGTCGGTGAGCTGGAAGGAGCAATTGCTAAAGAAAGTGACTTACGGGTCCAATACAAGGCGAAATATAAAATTGCAGCGAATCTTGACCAGTTTCGTGAACAGATGGAAGAAGCGGAAGAGTTATTTCGAAATCAGGTTAAACGTCTTCCGGAAAGTCATGAGACCCCGGGTTTGCTTGATGATATTACCTTTGTGGGTACAACCAGCCGTCTTGATTTTAAGAAATTAAATTGGCAGCCAGAGATTCCTCAGGAATTCTATGTTGAATTACCCATTGAAGTTGAAGTCACGGGAAGTTACCATGATTTCGGAGAATTTGTGAGTAAAGTCGCGGGGTTACCTCGTATCGTTACGCTCCATGATTTTACCATTGTGGGTGATGACAAAGGTGGCGAAAGCTCATTGAGTTTAAAATTACAAGCCAAAACATATAAGTACAGGGAGAGTAAATAATGCGCTATTTAGTATTACTTTCTGTATTTTTCTTATCGGCTTGCTTTGATGATCTAAGCGACATTAAAGAATATACAGAACATGTTAAGGCAACGACGACCAGCACGATTAAGCCTATGCCAACATTAACCGAATTTAATCATTTCGATTATTCGGCGTTTGCACTGCGCAGTCCCTTCGTTGCACCAAAACCGGAAGCCATTCAGGAAAAAATGCAACAAATGACTGATTGTTTGCATCCGGATCCAATGCGGCGTAAGCAGCCCCTGGAAAAATTTGCGCTGGAAAGCCTTAACATGAGAGGCACCCTTGGAGATGAAGGTATTATCTGGGCTTTAGTTGAAGCTTCTGATACCACCTTACATCGTGTTTCCATAGGGAGTTATTTAGGCTTGTACAATGGTCGCATTACTAATGTAGGCCAGGAAGAAGTCATTATTGTTGAGTTGATACCGGATGGCGCAGGCTGTTGGGTAGAACGTGAGACTACGTTAAGTATGATTGACCAGGATCAAGAGGGGCAAGGGAACTCATAATTATGAAGAATAATAATTATAATTCAGGCCTAAATGTGGCGCGCCAGACCCTTGGTGTTTTATTTTCTGCGGTTTTGATATTAATATCTTTTTCCTCCAAAGCAGAAACCGAACTAAATGACATTTATTACAATACGTTATTGGCCGATGAAATCGAATTTACTTTCGGTTTTAACGAACCATTAACCACAGAGCCTCAGGTCAAGTCTTTTACTGACCCAGCACGTATCGAAATTACTTTCGATGCCGAGGAATTTGTTGAACCATTAACGCAAACTGACGTTAATCACGCCGGTATAAAGAATATTCGAGTAAAGAAATCTGGGGGTAAAGTTACCGCCGATATCTATCTTGATGACCTTAAAGTTTACCAGGCGGGAATTGTTGAAGGTAAGTTTGTTATCTTACTAAACAGCCTTGGTGGTTACGAACAAGCACCAGCGGCCGACAACGACGATTCGTCATTCATCAATAACATCCAGGCGATCGATTTTCGTAAAGGTGACGAGGAATCAGGTCAGGTATTGGTATTTTTGGATGATAGCCAATCATTGGTTGATGTAAAAGAGGTGCTGGGCAAGATTGAAATGGTGTTTTATAACACCAGTATTCTTGATGAACTTCTATATAAGCTAGATGTTTCGGATTTCGGTACCCTGGTAACCAGCATCGAGACTTTCAAAAACGGTGATAACGCCCGAATTGAAATCGAAACTGACCGTCCATTTAGCTTTGAGCACAACCAAGTAGACAATATCTTTTCACTTTCTATCAAAGAAATGGAAGCGAAAAAGTCTTATCTTGAAGATGGTGAATCGTTTAACGGTAAAGCCATTTCCCTGAACTTCCAGGACATTCCGATTCGTACCGTACTGCAGATTATTGCCGATTATAACGGCTTTAACCTGGTAACGTCCGATACGGTTGCGGGTAACATCACCTTACGTTTAGACGGTGTTCCGTGGGATCAGGCGCTTGATATTATTCTTAAGGTCAAAGGCTTGGGTAAGCGGATGGATGGCAACATCCTGATGATCGCACCAAACGATGAACTGATTGCCCGTGAAGCCAGAGATTTACAAGCTCAGCAACAAGTTACCGAATTGGCACCGCTATACAGTGAATACGTGCAGGTTAACTATGCTAAAGCTGCTGATTTTGCTAACCTCCTTAAAAACGAAGGTACCAGTTTACTATCTGAACGCGGCAGCGTGACCGTTGATGAGCGGACTAATACCTTGCTTATTCGAGATACTGCCAAGAGTATTGAAGACGTTAAACGTATGCTTAATGTTTTGGATATTCCAATTCGCCAGGTAGTTATCGAATCTCGTATGGTTACGGTGAAAGATAACATTAGTGAAGACTTAGGTATTCGTTGGGGACTTACTCATAACGATGGTGATGCAGCGATGTCGGGAACCTTGGTTGGCGCCGATACTGCCAATGCTAACGGTGTTCCAGATATCACTGACAGATTAAATGTGAATTTACCGGTAGCAGATCCTGCT
This sequence comes from Thalassotalea sp. PS06, assembly GCF_007197775.1. NCBI lineage: Bacteria > Pseudomonadati > Pseudomonadota > Gammaproteobacteria > Alteromonadales > Colwelliaceae > Thalassotalea > Thalassotalea sp. PS06. The sequence continues at coordinate 243,467 of NZ_CP041638.1, forward strand.
GGTGCAATTGCCTTTCAGGTTGCTCGTCTTGCTGACGGCACCATCCTTGACCTCGAGCTATCGGCTCTAGAGCAGGAAAACAGAGGTGAAATTATCGCCAGTCCTCGTATCACTACGTCTAACCAAAAAGAAGCCTATATTGAGCAGGGTACTGAAATCCCATTCGTACAGGCAGCTTCTTCCGGTGCTACCTCGGTTACCTTTAAGAAAGCGGTTCTTGGTTTGCGTGTAACACCGCAAATTACCCCGGACAATCGCATTATCCTCGATTTGGTTATCACACAGGATACCCGAGGTGATACGGTACAAACGGGTACCGGTCAGGCGACTGCAATTGATACTCAGGAAATTGCCACCCAGGTATTGGTAAATAACGGTGAAACAATTGTTCTTGGTGGTATTTACCAACAACAAATCATCAATGCCGTTTCAAAAGTCCCATTCCTCGGAGATATCCCTTACGTTGGCTGGTTATTCAGAACTAGCAGCGAATTTAACGAGAAAAAAGAGCTTCTAATTTTCGTAACTCCACGAATCGTTACAGAGACTCTATAATCGTTACAACCCCGGAGTTTAAGTTTTCGGGTAAATTAACGGCGCATTACTTGCAATTAACCTAGAAGAATTGCGATAATTGCGCCCTTAATTTTTTCGAGGAGTGTCCTCAATCCGTTAACCAAACAATTTTACGAGTATTAAAGTAATCTCATGGCAGAAAAACGTAACATTTTCCTAGTGGGCCCAATGGGTGCCGGCAAAAGCACGATTGGCCGCGAATTGGCAGATAAATTACACTTAGAGTTCTATGACTCAGATCAGGAAATTGAGCGTCGCACTGGAGCAGATATTGCTTGGGTTTTTGATCTTGAGGGTGAAGAAGGATTCCGCGTAAGAGAAGAAGCGGTTATCGAAGATTTATCAGCCATGCAAGGTATCGTGCTTGCAACTGGCGGTGGTAGTGTAATCAGCCCGCAAATCCGTAATCGTTTATCGGCTCGAGGTATCGTTGTATATCTTGAAACGACTATCGACAAGCAAGTAGCTCGTACGCAACGCGATCGTCGTCGTCCGTTGTTACAAACCAAAGAAGACCCAAGAGTTGTTCTGGAAAACCTGGCCGTTGAGCGCAATCCTCTTTATGAAGAAATCGCTGACGTAATTGTACAAACGGATGATCAGAGCGCTAAAATTGTGGCGAACAAAATCATCGAGCGATTGGACTTCTAAATTACTATGGCTAGCCTGAACGTTTCACTGGATGAACGCAGCTATCCAATTCATATCGACAGCGGGTTATTGTCTGACTCTAACCTGCTTTCTCAATACATTCGCGGCAAACGTGTATGTATTATCAGCAACGACGTTGTTGCCCCTCTTTACTTAGCTACCATCAAAACAAGCCTCTGCCAATTCGAGGTCGATGAAATCATCCTTGAAGATGGTGAAGCAAGCAAAAACTTAACTAACTTCGAAAAAGTTATGGCTCACATGCTGGAAAAAGGCCATGGTCGTGATTCAACGATTGTTGCACTAGGTGGCGGTGTAACCGGGGATCTCAGCGGTTTTGCCGCAGCGTGTTACCAGCGTGGTATCGATTTTATCCAAATCCCGACTACATTATTGTCTCAGGTTGATTCATCCGTTGGTGGTAAAACCGCGGTAAACCATCCGTTAGGTAAAAATATGATCGGCGCTTTCTATCAGCCGAAAGCGGTATTTATCGACCTTGATACGTTAATCACACTTCCCGCCCGAGAGTTCGCTGCTGGAATGGCTGAAGTGATTAAATATGGTGTACTAGCCGACCGCGAATTTTTTGATTGGTTACTTACAAACAAGCAGGCAATCAAAGACAAGGATACGGCGGTTCTGGCAAAAATGATTGAGCATTGCTGTGCAATTAAAGCCGATATCGTTGCTAAAGATGAAAAAGAATCTGGCGTGCGAGCGCATCTGAATCTCGGCCATACGTTTGGTCACGCAATTGAAGCAGAACTGGGTTACGGTGCCTGGCTTCATGGTGAAGCGGTAGCTACCGGCATGGTAATGGCATCGCAACTGGCTTGTGATTTAGGACTTGTTGATGAAACTGCTGTAACTTTAGTTACGCAACTTATCGAAGAGTTCGAGTTGCCAGTTCTCGCACCTGCTAGCATGTCTGTTGAAGATTTTGTCCGTCATATGCGTCGCGATAAAAAAAACCTCAATGGCAACATTCGACTAATTTTACCGGTGAAGATTGGTCAATGTGATATTTTCGATGATGTAACTCAGACGCAATTAGCACAGGTGATTACAAGCCTGACCGAAACTCAACCAGCTAAATAACTAAAAGAATAATGAGTCAGCAAAAGCAGCGCGCTTTTTTAAAGTGGGCAGGTGGTAAATATACCCTCAGCGATACGATCAGTAAAATGCTGCCTAAAGGTGGTCGCTTGATCGAGCCGTTTGCTGGTGCTGCCAGTGTTTATCTAAATACCCAGTATTCACACTATTTGCTTAACGACATCAACAAAGATTTAATTAATCTCTATCAGGTGCTGCAGCATGACTCAGAACAGTTTATCGAAGATGCCAAAGCCTTGTTTACGCCTGAGCAAAACCAGGCGGAACAATATTACCTGAATCGTAAAACCTTTAATGAAAGTGATGATCCGTATGTTCGCTCTCTATTGTTCCTTTACATGAATCGCCATGGTTATAACGGTTTGTGTCGCTATAACAGTAAGGGCGGCTACAATGTCCCGTTTGGTAAATATAAGCGTCCATACTTCCCGGAAGATGAATTAAAGGCCTTTACTGAGAAAGCTAAAGTTACCGAATTTGTTTGCGAGAACTATCGAGAGACTTTCGCCCGCGCTAAAGATGGTGACGTGATTTATTGCGATCCACCTTATGTGCCGCTAAGTAAAACCGCAAGTTTTACCAGCTACGCAGGCAATGGTTTTGGTTTGGACGAGCAGGCGGATTTGGCCAATGCTGCTGAAGAAATCACTCAGCAAAAACAAGTAACCGTGTTAATTTCCAATCACGATACTATCTGGACTCGAAAAATTTACGAACATGCCGATAAAATTAAGGCCATTAAAGTGGCTCGAACGATTTCTCAAAAGGGGAGTAAGCGTAATAAAGTTGGTGAGTTGTTGGCACTTTATAAGCCAAAAGCCTAAATGTTGATGCTTGTTTAGTCCGGTAACACTGCAGAAACAATAACCACCAGACTTAATACAAACAAAATAACCGCAATCAAGCCAACCACAATAAACTGAATGGCACTGCCATTTTCAAAATCATCTACCCGATTCTTATTACTCTGAACACCAATAAAAGCCGCAAATACACTTTGCACGGTGCGCAGTAATCCATTGCTTTTCTGATCAGACTTTTGCATTTTCGTCATACCTAGCTGACTCTTGTTGTTTTTATATTAGCTATTTTCTTAACTTAAAGCACTCAAGTACGCTTCGAGTATCAGATTGCTGCGTGCACCTTTGCGGGTAATAGCGCAGAACTTAGTGGCAAAATAACGATTATGTTCATCGACCGCTCGCATCTTATCTTCTTTTACCCAACGCTCGGCAAAATGGGTAGGTAAAAAGCCAATGAAGCGCCCGGTAAGAATCAAAAACGCGATGCCTTCTCTGTCGGTTGATGTCGCGGTTGCGTTCAGTTTTGCCTGTTGTTGTTTTATCTCCAATGACTGTGGGTAAGTTGGCACAACGGCATCATAACCAGCCAGTGCCTGATCACTGATAATGCTTAAGTCTTTATCGAACAAAGGGTGATTATTGGCACAGTAAAGGAGCGATCTTTCCTGATAGAGACTTTGGTAGGTTAGCCCGGCAATACTGCGCAGGTGCGGAACTATCCCAATATGTAGATGTCCATCAAGGATCCCTGATTCAACTTCATCAGGTGGGATCATTGAAATATTTATCACCACTTTCGGAGCCTGTTGCTTTAATCGTCTTAACGCTTCGGTTATCCGCATCTGCGGCACCGTTACCATATTATCGGTTATACCAATATTTAGCTCACCAGTAAGTTCGGTATTAATGCCATTTATCTGACTACGAAAGGTCTCGAGACTTGCTAATAACTGTAACGTCGAGAGATAGACCTGTTGCCCCTGTTCGGTTACTGAAAAACCAGCACGACCACGATTACACAGGCGCATTGCTAACAGAGATTCCAATTCACTTATTGCCTGCGAAATTGCTGGTTTAGAGATATTTAAATCCACCTCAGCATTGGCAAAGCCGCCGTTTTCCACCACCGACTTGTAAATCCGCAGCAGACGAATATGGCTATCCCCCAATTGGCGAGGAAGCAGAGTTGTATTTTGGATCATATCTATAAGTTAACTATTTACTTAACTTAACTTTAATAAATATGGATTTAATAATCTATATTTTCATCAATAATAAGTCTTAAACAATTTAACGGTAATGAATCTTCGTTGCCGCAGCAACAGGTACAAAAAATGACAACAGATAATAAATTTTGTGGCCTCAGCTCAGAACAGCTTGAATCCCACTGGATGCCTTTTACGGGTAATCGCCAGTTTAAGCAGGACCCAAGATTAATCACTGGTGCTCAAGGGCGTTATTACACAGACAGTTCAGGTCGTAAAATATTTGATGGCTTGTCGGGCTTATGGACCTGTGGCGCCGGCCACGGCCGTACAGAAATTGCCGAGGCAATTGCCAATCAGGCGAAGAACTTAGATTACTCACCGGCATTCCAGTTTGGCCAGCCGAAATCATTTGAGCTAGCTCACCGTATCAGTGAGTGGATGCCGGATAATTTAAATCGGGTATTTTTTACCGGCTCAGGTTCCGAGTCCGTGGAAACGGCATTAAAAATCGCCCGAGGATATTGGCGTAAAAAAGGTCAGGCGAGCAAAACTCGTTTTATTGGCCGCGCTAAAGGCTATCATGGCGTTAACTGGGGTGGCATCAGTGTTGGCGGTATCGGTCCAAACCGGGCGCTTTATGGCCAGGGTATCGATGCCATTCATTTACCGCACACTATGTTGCCCGAAAACACCTTTGTTGAGGGAATGCCACAAACTGGAGCTCATCTAGCGGATGAGTTGGAGCAATTGATCGCCTTACATGATGCCAGTAATATCGCTGCGGTTATTGTTGAGCCTATGGCTGGCAGTGCCGGGGTTATTCCACCACCGCAAGGTTACCTGCAAAAACTTCGTGAGATTTGTGACAGACACAATATTTTATTGATTTTTGACGAGGTGATTACCGCTTTCGGTCGTGTTGGCAGTAAAACGGGTGCCGAAGAGTTTGACGTCACCCCGGATCTGATGACTATCGCCAAACAGATTACCAATGGTGTAGTGCCTATGGGGGCTGTGATTGCCAAGCAGGAAATATACGACACCTTTATGGAAACCGGTGGTCCGGATTATATGCTTGAGCTTCCGCATGGTTATACCTATTCGGCACACCCTGTCGCTTGCGCGGCGGCATTGGCTACACTCGATATTCTTGAAAACGAGCAACTAATCGAGCGTTCTGCCACGATGGCGCCAGAATTTGCAGAAAAACTACATGCGCTGAAAGGTGCGAATCATGTCACTGATATTCGTAATTACGGCCTGGCCGGTGGCGTAACCATTGCTGCTAAAGATGGTCAACCGGCGTTACGTCCTTATGAAATAGCGATGAATTGCTGGCAAAAAGGCTTTTACGTACGTTATGGCGGCGACACTATTCAGTTGGGTTTGCCATTTACTACAGAATCCGACGAAATCGATTTACTTATTAATGCTCTGGGTGATGCCCTGAGTGAAACCGAATAATATCAATCGCGATTGATTGAAAAACAATTAACCCATTTTAGAAGTAAGTGAGAACAACACTATGTCCACCATCGGCCACTTGATAAACGGCGAAGATATTCAATTAGATGAAGCAAAACAATCGGTCTTTAACCCGGCAACCGGCGAAGCCGAAAAATCAGTACTGCTGGCGAGTCAGTCCACCGTGGAAGAAGCGATTGCCAGTGCGCAGGCGGCTTTTCCAGAGTGGCGCAATACACCACCGATTAAGCGTGCTCGTATCATGTTTCGCTTTAAGGAATTGTTAGAACAAAATGCCGACGAAATCTGTCGTTTGATTGGTGAAGAGCATGGCAAAATCAGCCATGATGCTGCTGGTGAATTACAGCGTGGTATTGAGAACGTTGAGTTTGCCTGTGCAGCGCCACACCTGTTAAAAGGCGAGCACAGCCGTAACGTTGGACCAGGCATTGATTCCTGGAGTGAATTTCAACCTCTCGGTGTCGTTGCCGGTATTACCCCTTTTAACTTTCCTGCCATGGTCCCTATGTGGATGTTCCCGTTAGCAATCGTCTGTGGTAACACCTTTGTGTTAAAACCTTCCGAGCGCGATCCAAGCTCTACCATGTTTATCGCCAAACTATTACACGAAGCCGGTTTACCACCGGGCGTACTGAATGTCGTTAACGGCGATAAAGTTGCCGTTGATACACTGCTAACCGATGAGCGCGTTAAAGCGGTTAGCTTTGTTGGTTCGACACCAATCGCCGAATACATTTATGCGACGGCCAGTGCCAATGGCAAACGCTGCCAGGCTTTAGGTGGTGCTAAAAACCACGCCATCATTATGCCGGATGCGGATATGGACAATGCCGTTAATCAGCTTCTTGGTGCAGCATTTGGTTCTTCTGGTGAGCGTTGTATGGCGTTGTCTGTGGCGGTTGCTGTTGGTGATAAAGCCGGAGATGAGCTGGTCGCTAAAATGAAAACGGCGATGGAAGGCCTGAAAGTCGGCGCCTATTCTGATGCCAGCAATGACTTTGGTCCGGTTATCACCTGCCAGCATCGTGATCGCGTAAATGGTCTTATTGGCAGTGCTGAAGAGCAGGGCGCTACCGTTGTTGTCGATGGCCGTAATCCAGAAGTTGCGGGTCACCCTGATGGCTATTTTGTCGGGGCGACATTAATTGACGGTGTAACTCCGCAAATGGACAGTTACAAGGTTGAGATTTTTGGACCGGTGCTGCAGGTAGTGCGTGTTAAAACTATGCAAGAAGCGATGCAGCTAATTGATGATCATGAATATGGTAACGGCACCTGTATCTTTACTCGTGATGGTGAAGCGGCGCGTTATTTCTCAGATCATATCCAGGTTGGCATGGTTGGTATCAATGTACCTTTACCCGTACCTGTTGCTTATCATAGCTTTGGTGGTTGGAAGCGTTCTTTATTCGGCGACCTTCACGCCTATGGCCCTGACGGTATTCGTTTTTACACCAAACGCAAAACCATTACCCAGCGCTGGCCATCAAGTGGCGTGCGTGAAGGTGTAAGTTTCTCTTTCCCTAGTTAATACCTATTAGGCGGGTTAATCCCGCCTTCTTCAAAGCAATGCAGTAAACGCTATTTATGTCAGAACAAATCAAAATCTTTAACACTCAGATTGAGTCATTGGCAGCTGAGCCGGATGAGCTGAGCGATGATATGTTTGCATCCGAGATGCCCATTCAACATACCCATGAGTTTTTATCCGATGAAGATAAAGGTATCTATATCGGACTTTGGGATACCACTAGCATGCGAGAGGTCGCAGGTGCTTACCCGATGGAAGAATTTATGGTGGTATTGGAGGGTAAAGCTGATATTGCCCTGCAATCTGGCTCGAATGCGGGAAAGGTTCGCCAGGTACATACTGATGAGGGCTTTGTGATCGCCCACGGAACTGATTGTCAGTGGCAACAACAGGGTTATCTGAAAAAGCTGTTTGTGATTGTTGAAAACTCAGAGCTTTGCCCGGTTAATTCTGATGTTGAAGATATCCGAATATTCGGACCAGAACACAGCGATGAGCCTTATCTGAATGGGGCAAAAAGCTTTGTGGTTTATCCCTGGTCAGTATTTACTCAGGATAAAGACAAGCTACCTGAAGCCTCGTTAGCAGTCGTCTACTGTCAGCATGGACGAGGTCAATACCAAACGGATACGTGTGAGGAAAAGCAGGTAATGCTGATTGAAAATTTTGAATCAGCAAAGTTTGCATCTACCCCCCAATCGAGTGGTTTTGTTGTCCTTATTATCGAATAGTATTAAACCAAGATATTATTGACCATAAACCAATTTAATGAACATAATAGGTAAAGTGTTCAATAAATTTAACAATATAAAGCCAAAATAAATCAAACGATTTCAGGGAATAGCAAAGGCAGCATTATGACATTTAAACATTACATCGACGGCCAATGGCAGTTAGCCGATAGTCAGAATTCATTTGTCACCATTAACCCGGCAACCGAACAACCAATTAAGGAAGTGGCTGCGGGAAACCATGTGGATATTGATAACGCGGTTAACGCGGCTCGTAATGCATTTGAACATGGCCCCTGGCCACGTCTGTCTGGTAAGGAACGTGGCGCTTATTTAAGAAAAATTGCCGCATTAATTAATGAACGTTTGTCAGAGCTGGCGAAACTTGAAGTTGAAGACAATGGAAAACCCTATCCAGAGGCGGAGTGGGACATTGAAGATACTGCCGGTTGCTTTGAATTTTACGCGGAACTGGCTGAAAAAATGGATGAGCAGGAAGAGCAGGTAATTGAGCTTCCTGAACCAAGATTTTCCAGTAAAGCGATTAAAGAACCAGTCGGTGTTGCCGGCGCCATCATTCCCTGGAATTTCCCAATGTTAATGGCAGCCTGGAAAGTTGCACCGGCGTTAGCCGCTGGCTGTACTATGGTACTAAAGCCGTCAGAAGTAACACCGCTGACCGCAATTGCACTTGCAGAAATTGCCGAACAGGCTGAGTTACCTGCCGGAGTACTGAATATTGTCACTGGTACCGGCCCGGAAGCCGGTCAGCCACTTGCCGAGCATCCGGATGTCGATAAGATGGCATTTACCGGGTCTGTTCCTACGGGTAGCAGAATTATGTCGATGGCGGCTAATCAGGTGAAAAATATCAGCCTTGAATTAGGTGGTAAGTCACCGTTGATCATTTTTTCCGATACCGATATTGAGCAGGCCGTTGAGTGGATCATGTTCGGTATTTTCTGGAACCAGGGTCAGGTTTGTTCAGCAACATCAAGGGTATTGGTTGAAGAATCATTGTATCCACAACTGATGGAACGTCTGGTTGAAGAAGCGAAGAAAATTACCATTGGAGAAGGTAACCAGGAAGGTATTTTACTAGGCCCATTGGTTAATGAAGCCCAGTATCAAAAAGTCCTGGCGGCAATCGACAAAGGCCAGCAAGAAGGCGCGACATTGGTTTGCGGCGGTGGCCGTCCTGAACATCTACAAACCGGTTACTATATCGAGCCAACAGTATTTGCTGATGTTTCTGAAGATTCCTGGATTTGGAATGAAGAAATCTTTGGCCCTGTGGTTTGCGTTAAATCATTTAAGACTGAAGAGCAGGCCGTTGCCCTTGCTAATAACAGTAGATTCGGTCTGGCCGGTGCGGTGATGTCAAAAGATTTGCAACGTTGTGATCGTGTGGCTCGCGCTTTAAGAGCTGGAATTATCTGGACTAATTGTTCACAGCCAACTTTTGTCGAAGCGCCATGGGGTGGTTACAAACAATCCGGTATTGGTCGTGAACTGGGAACATGGGGATTAAATAACTATCTGGAAACTAAGCAAATTACCGCTTACGACCCAGAACAGCCATGGGGATGGTACATAAAATAACCCAGTTTAGTGGAGTTTCTTAAACCACAACAAGCTTGAAAATTACCACTCAAGCCACTAATAACAATATAAACGAGAGGATTTATGCAGTACGCCGAAGCGTTAAAAGATTCAAAATATGGTTCAGTATGGCTCGATTCACCGGATCGCCCTGAACCAGAGCCTGCTTTGGAAGAGAATATTACCTGCGAGTTATTAGTGGTCGGTGGTGGATTCACCGGCCTATGGGGTGCCCTGCAAGCTAAAGAGCGCCGTCCTGACTTAGATATCGTCTTAATCGAAAAAACCTTTATTGCCGACGGTGCATCTGGTCGTAACGGTGGGTTTTTAAGTGCCGATCTGGCCCACGGCGAGGCCAATACCGAACATCATTTTCCGGGTGAAGAAGAAGTCCTTTATGAACTAGGAAAGCAAAACCTTCGGGAAATGCTAGCGACGTTCAAGAAATACAATATTGATGCCCATTATGAATGTGTTGGCGAAACCGAAGTTGCGGTCGATGAAGGCCAGCTGAAAGATCTGCGTGAATATTACGAAGAAGAAAAGGCGGCAGGGGAAGACGTTACCTGGTTCAATGAAGAAGAAATGCAGGAACAGGTTAACTCGCCAACCTATAAAGCCGGCTTACTGTTTCACAATGGCCTTGATGGTATCGTCAACCCAGCAAGAATTTGCTGGGGATTAAAACGGGTGTTGCTTGAACTGGGCGTGCGTATTTATGAGCATACGCCTGTCGATAAACTATTGCCACGTTCAAGACAGCGCATGAAGGCATTTTGTCCAAGCGGCATTATCACTTGTAAAAAAGTCCTGATGGGCACCAACGCATTTCGCAGTCCGGTTCGTAAAATACGGAAATCGATAATCCCGGTTTGGGATTATCAGATTGCTACCGAGCCGTTAACGCAAGAGCAGCTTGAATTGATTGGCTGGGATAAATTTCACCATGCTCTTGGTGAATTCAATAATATGTTCCACTATTATCGTCTGACCAAGGATAAGCGTATCACCTGGGGCGGCGGTGGTGCGGTTCGTTACTATTACAATAAAAACATATCCCGTCGCGATTGTGCTGACGTTCCAGAAGCTTTTGAACAACTGGCAAAAGAGTTCTTTGAGACCTTTCCGCAATTAGAAGGCATTAAGTTTACCCATCGCTGGAGCGGTATTATTGCCACCTCAACCCGTTTTTGTATGGTGCCAGGCAGTGCCTATGATGGCCGGGTTGCCTGGGCCGTTGGTTACACTGGCCTTGGCGTAGGTGCATCTCGTTTTGGTGCGAGAATCGCGCTGGAGCTTCTTGGCTATGATCCATCGGAGATCCTGGATTTACAGTTTGTTCAGAAAAAACCCATGCCATGGGCACCTGAGCCAATTCGCTGGATAGGTTATAAGTTGACCCATGCCGCACTGGTCAAAGCCGACCAAAACAATGGTAAGCGCGGCCTGTGGTTGAAGCTACTTGATAAGCTCAACATGGGCTTTACCTGCTAATAACCGTCAGCACTTGCTAATAAAAAAGCCCGGAAATTTCCGGGCTTTTCTGTATGTGTGTATTACGAATAGCGGTAAGGGGTGTGATTACCAACCAAGTTTGTCACGCACGCCGTAATACCAGGCGCCAAGTTTGGTAAAAGGTACCCGCATCATTCTGCCACCCGGGAAAGGGTAATGGGGCAGGGAGGTGAATACATCGAAACGACCGGTTTCGCCATCAATGGCTTCGGCTAATAAGCGTCCTGCCAGATGTGTGGTGTTAACGCCATGACCACTGTAACCCTGGGTATAATAGGTATTGTCACCAATTTTACCTAGCTGCGGTAAGCGGCTTAAGGTAAGCAGAAAATCACCACCCCAGGCATAATCGATGTTAATGCCTTTTAATGCCGGAAATACCTTTTCAAATCGTGGGCGCAGGTAATTCTCAATACTAGTTGGATCGCCGCCGCCATAGGTTACGCCGCCACCAAATAACAGACGATTATCTGCCGTTAACCGATAATAATCGAGTTTATAATTCATATCCTCAACACAGTATCCAGAAGGGATTAATCGCTGTGCTAAGTCATCAGGCAATACTTCAGTGGTGATTATCTGAGTGCCACAAGGCATCGACTTTCGAGCCAGTTTTGGCTCAAGATTTCCCATATAGGCGTTACCGGCTAATACAACTTTACGAGCCTTGACTCGTCCTTTGGCGGTGATCACTTCACTAAGGTTTTCTCCATTGCCATGTTTTATCTCGACAACTTTAGATTGTTCGTAGATAACACCACCAAGCTCGCTAAATGCCCGGGCTTCTTCCAAGGCTAATTTAAGCGGATGAATATGACCGCAATGCTCATCTACCAACCCCCCTACATAGGATTCAGTATTTACTATCTGGGAGATCTCCGATTTATCCACCAGGCGCAACTTATCGTTGCCAAAGCGTTCCCACAGCGCTTTTTTATCGGCAAGTTCCTGCATTTGCTTGTCAGTAAATGCTGCGAAAAAGCCGCCGTGCTTATAATCGACATTGAGCTTATATTTTTCGATAAAACCGCGAATAATATCGGCACCTTCGAAGGCCATATCACCCATAGCTGATGCGGTGTCTTTGCCGTAATGACGTTCAATATGATCAATATCACGGCTAAAACTGTTGACCAGTTGGCCACCGTTTCGCCCAGAAGCTCCGAAACCAATTTTCGCTGCTTCTAATAAGGTAACCTGATAGCCTTTCTCCCGAAGTGAGATAGCGGTTGCAAGACCACTATAACCGCCACCTACAACACAGATATCGGTTTCTACCGCTTCTTGCAATACTGGATAGTCGGTTGTTCGATTGCTGCTGGCGGCATAATAAGAATTGGGATATTGAGACATAAGTACCTTAAACTGGTGGAATTTGGTGTTCTATATTTTGAACAAAAGCCGACGGCAATGTCAATTAATTGCGAATAAATTCCGTTAACTGTAAAAAATATTGAAATATCATCGGTGCTTATGTAGTTTATCTGTTAAATTTATTCCTTAGCAACATCATCTGTGATGCAACTGGAGCAGAAAATGAGTAAAAGCAGTCTGGCTTACTGGCAAGAGAAAGCTGAAAAATTAACGATTGAAGGTCGCGCCTATATTAATGGTGGCTATCAGGATGCGGCTGCGGGACAGACATTTGACTGCATCAGTCCGATTGATGGCAGACACCTTGTTAAGGTCAGTGCCTGCGAATCAGCGGACGCCGATAATGCTGTTGTGGCTGCTCGTCAGGCGTTTGAGCAGGGGAAATGGCGAGGCCTGGCGCCAGCCAAACGTAAACTGGTGCTACAAAATTTTGCTGATTTAGTTGAGCAGCATGGCGAAGAGTTGGCGCTACTGGAAACCCTGGATATGGGTAAGCCAATTAGCGATTCCGTTCACGTCGATATTCAGGGGGCGTTGCGTAGTTTGCGCTGGACGGCAGAAGCCATCGATAAAATTTACGATGAAATTGCCCCGAGTGCCGACGATGAGTTGGGCATGGTTACCCATGAACCGGTCGGCGTTGTTGCCGCCATCGTACCGTGGAACTTCCCTTTGGTGATGGCCTGCTGGAAATTAGCGCCTGCGCTCGCAACAGGAAACAGCGTTATTTTAAAACCCTCCGAAAAATCACCGCTTACCGCCATAAAGCTCGCAGCGTTAGCAACTGAAGCGGGCATTCCTGATGGCGTATTCAATGTATTGCCAGGATTTGGCCACACCATAGGTAAGGCGCTAGCCCTTCACAATGATGTAGATACCTTAGTGTTCACCGGCTCTACCGCAGTCGCAAAACAGCTATTTGTGTATGCCGGGCAATCGAACATGAAACGAGTTTGGACTGAAGCGGGCGGCAAAAGCCCGAATATCGTATTCGCCGACGCACCTGATTTGGATAAAGCGGCACAAGCGGCGGCAGCGGCCATTTGTTTTAACCAGGGCGAAGTATGTACAGCAGGCTCTCGTTTATTGGTTGAATCCAGCATTAAAGAAGAATTTGTCGGCAAAGTTGCAAAAGCCATGAAGCATTGGCAGCCGGGCAACCCACTCGACCCTGAAACTAATGTTGGGGCAATTGTTGATCAGTCGCAACAGAGCCGAGTGTTAGGTTTTATTGAACAAGCAAAATCTCAGGGTGGCAGCTTAAAGCAGGGCGGAAATTCCGTATCTCCAGTTGAAAATGGCTTTTATATTGAGCCGACAATGTTCGATAATATCGCCAACCATATGGACATTGCCCAACAGGAAATTTTTGGACCTGTGTTATCGGTTATTAGCTTTGACACCATGGAAGAGGCTATCGCCATCGCTAACGATTCTGAATATGGATTAGCTGCCGGTATTTGGACCAGCAACTTGTCGAAAGCACATCGGGTTGCGAAAGCATTACGAGCCGGCTCTGTTTGGGTAAATCAGTGGGATGGCGGCGATATGACAGCACCATTTGGTGGCTTTAAACAATCGGGTAACGGTCGCGATAAATCACTCCATGCGTTCAGTAAATACACCGAAGTCAAAGCCACCTGGATCAAATTTTAGGGAATTTCTCTGGCAAGTCCGCAGATTAAATAAAGGAAGCTCTGGCTTCCTTTTTTATCCCTGAAAACCTTTAATCATATGGTTATTTATCCTTCTTTCTAACCTTTTGAGTGCAATGTTGCACCTTAATTGTTCATTTCTTGCTTTGATTTTTTGTCTGCGAAAAAATTCACGATAATTTTACATTAGTGTTTGATTTATTTTACGCGGTGTGTATTATCGGAAGGAAATGATGAAAAAATAATCATAGATAATTGCTTCATCTTAACAATAACAATAATCGCTTTTAATTTTAGGGAAGTCGTACGTTATGAACCATCGCAAATCCTTACTTGCTTTAGCCGTGGCATCGTTTTTTACTAGCTCGATGTCGTATGCGGAAGAAGCCGCTAAAGAAGACGACTATGAAGTCATCGTCGTTACTCAAAAGCGCGCTCAAACACTAAAGGAAGTACCTGTCTCCGTTAGTGCTTTTAATGAAAACTTCATCGATGATTACAATATTGATAATGCTGTAGCACTCTCAAAGTTTACGCCCGGCCTGAACGGTGGCACCAGTAACGACAGCTTCGTTGATACCATTGGTATTCGCGGTATTGTTACTCAGGATTATGGTATTGGTGGCGATCCATCAATCGGTCTGTATTTCGATGGCGTTTATCAGGGGCGCAGTGGTGGCGCTTTAGGTTCATTTTTTGATATCTCTCGCGTTGAAGTAACCAAAGGCCCGCAAGGCACGCTATTTGGTCGTAACGCCGCATCCGGCGCAATCTCAATCTATTCAAATGATGCGGTTGATGGTACTGAGGGTAGCATAGAAGGCGCTTTAGGCAGTGATAGCCTGACTGAGTTCACAGGCGTTTTTAATACCAACTTAAGCGACAACCTATTCCTACGCGTTGCCGGTCATTATTCTTCTGAAGACAATCATGTTGAAAACCTTGCTGGCGAAGAGTTGCGTGGTCGTGACGTTGCGGCGGTTCGCGGTATTTTGAAATACGAAGGCGATGACACTATGGTTCGCCTGAGCGCGAACTATGAAGATCGTGACATGGACGGTGGTATTTATCGTTCAATCTGGACTGAAGGTCCGGGTGATGCGATTGAAACTGACTTAGGCAAAGACAGCCGCGATGTTGCTGAAGTTACTGCTGTAACGTTAGACATCGAGCACGATTTTGGTAGCGTAATTTTCACCTCGCAAACAGCGATGAAAAATTACACCTGGGATTATGTTGAAGACTACGATGGCACCGCAATGCCATTTGGTGATTATTCACAGGTTGATGATACCGAATACGTTAGCCAGGAATTTCGTTTAAATTCAGACAATGATTCCGACATCTATTGGTTTGTTGGTGTCAGTGCCTATAAAGAAACCATCGATTCGCAGTTCTATAACAAGTATGACGACGATGCCTTCTGTTCGTACCTACCTTACTTTGAAGAGTGGGATGAGCCTCTTTCCGATATCACTTCCGACCCGGGTCCATACTATGCCGATTGTCATGAGCTATTCGTAGACGGTTGGTACGAGCTGGATTTTGTTGAAGATGCTGATGACATCCAGATGATGGTCGACGAGGGTGATATTCCTCCTCCAGGCGGCGGAGAGCTGGGCGTTCGTGAAGAAGTATTTGCTCGCGGTACCAATCAGGGTTGGGGTATCTACGGTGATATCACCTGGTCTGTAACCGATGCCACAGATATTACCATTGGTGCTCGTTACTCCTATGATGAAAAAGAGTTTGGTCTTAATTTACCAGAGCCAGATGGCTGGTTAGGTCACTACTGGTTAGTCGGTGCCCATACTGCAGGTGAGTGGATTGATGACAAACAAGATTGGTCTGAATTTACCCCTCGTGTGGCAATTAATCATCAGTTAACTGACGAAATTAACGTTTATGCCAACTATTCTCGTGGTTACAAGGCTGGTGGTTATAACACGTTTGCCTTTAACATCAACTTTATGGATTGGACCGGCTTCGACGAAGACGAAGAGTGGTTTGATTACGAGCCAGATGGTGTAATCGATGATATCGACGAAGCCTATTGGGAGTCAGAGCTATACGGTGGTGAATTACCAGAAGGCAGTACCCTTGCCAGCTACGATCCTGAAATCGTAGACAGCTATGAAATTGGTATGAAGGGTGATTTCTTCGACAACAGCCTAAATGTAAACCTTGGTGTTTATTATTATGACTACACCGACTTCCAGGGCACGTTCCCGAATGCTGGTGGTGTAATCATCAAAAACATCGGTGAAGCAGAAGGTAAAGGTGTTGAGTTTGATGCCACCTGGACACCAACGGACAACTTACGTTTATTTGTTGCCAGCGCCTTACAAAACTCTGAAGTTAAAGAAGGCGAGAGTGCAGAAGGTGAATCTATCGTCGGTCAAAAACTTTCTGCGCCAGAAGCAACATTTACCTTTATCGGTACTTACAGCTGGTCTCTGAGCAGTGAAACCGATATCGATGTACAACTATCCTATGCCTGGCAGTCAGAAACCTTTGGCGATGAGTTCATGGGTGGTAGCGATCTGTTAGAACAAGACGCTTATGGCTTACTGGGTGCAGTTGCTAACGTTTACAGCGGTTCCTGGCAGTTCAGCGCCTATGTAGACAACATCACCGATGAGTTGTACTACGAAGGTGCAGTAATCGATACCGGCTATACGCGTTTCGGTATTGGTCAGGGCATCAATGGTGGTATTAAAGCGAAATACAGCTTCTAATATTACCTGTTGACTTAGCATATATATTCAAAGGGCCTGTTATTACAGGCCTTTTTTATTACCAGCGATCACCGTGGCAAGATATATTCAATAGCATTGTGTGTTTATAAGTCGAGGGTGTGATGAGTAAAGTTGTAATTTTTGGCAACTCCGGTTCAGGAAAGTCGACACTGGCTCGAAAACTCGCATCCCAAGATGAGGTAGCGCATTTCGATCTCGATGAGATCGCCTGGCAACCTACTAATCCGCCAACAAGGCAGCCATTAAAGCAATCTTTTGCGAAAATCGATGAATTTATTAACGACAATAGCAACTGGGTAATCGAAGGCTGTTATTCTGATCTTATTGAATACGTGATGGTGTATGCCGATAAAGCAATCTTTATGAACCTAAGTATTGAAGATTGCATAGAGAACGCGAAGCAGAGGCAGTGGGAACCCAATAAGTATCCATCGAAACAGGCACAGGATGACAACCTGCCAATGTTACTTGATTGGATAAAGGCTTATGAGTCCCGTACCGATACCTTCTCGTTAAGCTCGCACCTGGCCATGTATGACGCTTTCCCGCGCGAGAAAGTGATGCATACGCGTAATGAGGCTTAGGGATATTAAGGTGTTCCCGGTGTTGCCATTTTGGCCAGGGACTAGTTTCTTGCCAATGCACCATGCAATCAATTGACGTTAACATCCTGAAAAGGTTAATGTCTTTAGCTAATTGTCGCGTTCACTCTTATGGAATAGCATACGTGCCAATGCGAATTTTTTATCAAGGAGTTAAAGATGAAAAAACATTGTCCAACCTGTAAACATCAACTTAGCATTAAAGAAGTTTTTATCGCCTCTGTTATCACATGCAAAGCTTGTGGAACGAAAAGTTACTTTGGTAATTTTGTTCAATGGTTATTAATATCGCTGCTTAATTTAGGTATTTTATTTTTGTTGCTAATCACTACTGCATCTATTGGCGACGAGTTGCTAAGAAAAACTCTGGTTTATTGCACAACTCCCTTAGCTTTTATTGTATGCATTTTAGCGTTTATAAAACCAGTGAAGTTGAAAACGGCTGATCCCGAACGTTAGCGTGATTGCCGGGTTAGTGCTGTGAGTGCACTGTCAACGCACGTTTGCGTCAGGCGGCGTAATCCGGTAGTTCGCATGAAACAGGGACATGACCCGAACCAGATAATTATGGTCTGATCCAGGTTGGGATTACTATATTGAGCGATCTACAGTCATTGAGATCATGATAGGAAAAACGTGCCGACAGGCCTAATTATCGAAAGGTTAACCAAGGTAGGAAATCCATGATTCCAGATTATTCAAAATACTCAATTGATGAGTTAGAGGAGGTCTGTTCTAATATCGATAACCACAAATATCCTGATAGATATGAGGCAGCAAAACTTCAATTGGAATCGAAGCTTTTTGGTGAGAATCAAAGGCTTATCAACCAGGAGGAGTCTTATAACAAACAAGCCTCTGAAACCCTAAACGTATCTCGTAAAGCTCACCTTCAAGAATTCTTTCCTACTGCAATTACGTTAATTTTGGGTTTTTCCATTTGGGCACACTTTTCAATCCAGCAAGGCCAAGGATGGACAGGGTCTCATAGTATTCTCATTCTAATTTGGTTTGCATTAGCTTTGATCCCCCAACTAATACTTCACGCTAGGTATTCAATAATTAATAATGCTTTTCACCTAAAGCAGGTTGGGGCATCTATTTCGATATCATCGAAAACTTTAACTCGTAGCTTCAATTGGGACGATATAGAGAAGATTGATATTTATGCCCCAAGCAGCAGATGTTTTGGATTTATTAGATTTATACCTTCTGAAAATTACTCATATGGAAAAATCCGCGTTAAGGGTGAGAAAGAAGAAGTGACTATTACAAGTCTATTGGATCAAGAGTTACTTTGGTTACGTTGGCTGAAACCTAGCGTAACAGATTGCCATTGGAGAATTATTTGTCTCGTGTAAGAGTCGCATGAATAATAATGCGCTCTGTTGAAGGAAAATTTAGTTCAGAATATCAGTACATCTGCAGTAGAGTCTTACAACCCTGCGATGACCTTATATTAGAAGTTGCTAACGGACCGAGTTTAGCACTTCAGAGACGTTCGGCTCTAGCCAAGATTCCCTGTAGTTTCAGGGAATGACGCAAGGGTTTTTGTTTTTACTCGAAGCGACGTTTTTTTGTCGCGTACCCGGAACAATCTCTGATTGTGTTCTCGGAGTATCGTTTACGATACGTACTAAGGGAGTTTCAACTCCCGCTTGTAGGCACACAAGAGACAGTCGTCTCAAACCCAAGATACCGTGTAGTATCATGGTATGACGCAAGGGTTTTTGTTTTTACTGGGAGTGACGTTTTTTGTCGCGTACCCGGAACAATCTCTGATTGTGTGCTCGAAGTGGCGCTTTCTGCCACGTACCCGGAGTATCGTTTACGATACGTACTAAGGGAGTTTCAACTCCCGCTTGTAGGCACACAAGAGACAGTCGTCTCAAACCCAAGATACCGTGTAGTATCATGGTATGACGCAAGGGTTTTTGTTTTTACTGGGAGTGACGTTTTTTGTCGCGTACCCGGAACAATCTCTGATTGTGTGCTCGAAGTGGCGCTTTCTGCCACGTACCCGGAGTATCGTTTACGATACGTACTAAGGGAGTTTCAACTCCCGCTTGTAGGCACACAAGAGACAGTCGTCTCAAACCCAAGATACCGTGTAGTATCATGGTATGACGCAAGGGTTTTTGTTTTTACTGGGAGTGACGTTTTTTGTCGCGTACCCGGAACAATCTCTGATTGTGTGCTCGAAGTGGCGCTTTCTGCCACGTACCCGGAGTATCGTTTACGATACGTACTAAGGGAGTTTCAACTCCCGCTTGTGGGCACATTAGAGACAGTCGTCTCAAACATAAGATACCGTGTAGTATCACGGTATGACGCAAGGGTTTTTGTTTTTACTGGGAGTGACGTTTTTTGTCGCGTACCCGGAACAATCTCTGATTGTGTGCTCGAAGTGGCGCTTTCTGCCACGTTCTCGGAGTATCGTTTACGATACGTACTAAGGGAGTTTCAACTCCCGCTTGTGGGCACACAAGAGACAGTCGTCTCAAACCCAAGATACCGTGTAGTATCATGGTATGACGCAAGGGTTTTTGTTTTTACTGGGAGTGACGTTTTTTGTCGCGTACCCGGAACAATCTCTGATTGTGTGCTCGAAGTGGCGCTTTCTGCCACGTTCTCGGAGTATCGTTTACGATACGTACTAAGGGAGTTTCAACTCCCGCTTGTGGGCACATTAGAGACAGTCGTCTCAAACACAAGATACCGTGTAGTATCACGGTATGACGCAAGGGTTTTTGTTTTTACTCGAAGCGACGTTTTTTTGTCGCGTACCCGGAACAATCTTTGATTGTGTACCCGAAGTGACGCTTTACGTCACATACTCGGAGTATCGTTTACGATACGTACTAAGGGAGTTTTAACTCCCGTTAATTAGAAATTCCCAGGCGTAGTCGCACTGACGATTTTGCAGACTTTTTTGTAAGGATTACGAAAACGGTGTGGCTGGTTATTATCAAAATAATAACTGTCGTTTTTACCTAAGATATAAACTTCATTACCCACAGTTAACTCAATTTTGCCTTCAACCACATAACCACCTTCTTCGGCGTCATTTTGCAGCATCTCTTCGCCGGTATCTGAATTTGGTGGGTAGGTTTCGATAAGAAAGGTCATTTGTCGTCTTGGAAACGCTTTACCCACCAGGCTCATCAAAATATCACCGGTACCAATTTCTACCAGTTCATCCTGGCTATAAACCACTTGCTGAGTTTTTTCTGAGTAGAGGTCTTCGGAGAAAAAATCTACCAATGAAACCGGGATCCCATTTAAGACTTTTTTCAAAGAGCTGATTGAAGGACTAACGCTGTTCTTTTCAATCATGGAAATGGTGCTATTGGTCACGCCGGCACGTTTTGCCAACTCTCGTTGTGACAAGTTATTTTGAATTCGCACTGCTTTCAATCTTGCGCCAACGTCCATGAATCTTCCTTTTAAATGCTTTGTAGATGTTATCAGCTCAGTGAGTTTCTAATATATCGGTGTAAAAAAAATAAAGCAATCGCGTGCAGGATATTAAGCAACGTCACCTTTTTGTCGATGTTATTGGATTTCTTCGATAATATGTTGAATATAGTTTACAGGGTGATTGTTAAATCACACATCTAGTCCATTATATCAGTCAAGGACAAGTGAGCGGAATATGGCGACTTACAGTAACAGCGATGCACAATCTTATTACCAGCACAGTAAAAATATTCAGCAAGGGTTCTCTAATTTGGAGCAGGAACTGGAAGTTGATGTTTGTATTATCGGCGGCGGCTTTACGGGTGTTGCTAGTGCCATTGAGTTAACTGAACGAGGCTATACGGTAGCGCTTTTGGAAAGCCATACCGTAGGCTGGGGTGCATCTGGTCGAAATGGTGGTCAACTGATCCGTGGTATTGGCCATGATGTTGATAAGTTTCGCTCGCAAATCGGCGATGCTGGCGTTGAATTAGTTGAACAACTCGGTAATGAGTCTTTGCAGGTCGTTAAGGATAGGATTGCAAAATACCATATCGATTGTGATTTAACCCTTGGTTATTGTGATATCGCCAATCAACACAAGCACATCAGTTACCTGCAACAATCTTTCGAACAGCTACAAAAATCTGGCTATCCCCACGAACTTAAATTGTTAGATAAACAGCAGGTCCAGCAGCAGGTTATAGGTTCAAAAACCGCATTAGCCGGATTGGTTGATATGGGGAGTGGGCACTTACATCCGTTGAATCTTTGCCTTGGTGAGGCTCACGCGGCAAAGCAAAATGGCGCGCATATTTTTGAACACTCCCCGGTTATTAACGTCGTTCGCGGCAATCCCCATCAAGTTTTCACCGACAAAGGTCAGGTGAAAGCAAAAATCCTCATTTACGGTGGTAACGCCTATCTTCAGGAGTTAGAGCCACAGCTTACCGGCAAAGTGTTACCTGCTGGCAGTTATATTATTGCCACGGAGCAATTGTCCGATGAGCTTGCCAATAAAATCATGCCAGCGAATTTTGCCATCTGCGATCAACGAGTCGATCTCGATTACTTTCGCTTATCGGCAGATAACCGCATGCTATTTGGCGGCCTTTGTCATTACTCTGGGCGAGACCCGAAAAGTGTAGAGGCCTTACTAAGGCCTAAAATGCTGGAAGTGTTTCCGGAATTAAAGAACGTGAGCATTGAATTTCAATGGGGTGGAATGATAGGTATTAGTGCCAATCGTATGCCGCAAATCGGTCGCTTAGATAACAATGTATATTATGCCCAGGGGTATTCCGGTCATGGCGTAAATGTTACACATATGGCGGCGAAATTAATTGCTGAGCATATCCATGGTGAATCTCAGCGAATGCAAGTCTTTGAGCAGGTCAAACATATGAAATTCCCTGGTGGTAAATACTTGCGCTCACCAATGCTGGCGCTGGGGATGATGTATCACAAGCTGTTTAGTTAATTAGCCTGTTACCACTGGCTGATTTCTTCTAAAAAATAACCATAAAAAGGAGAATCTGATGAGAACAACGCTAGCCGTAATAGGAATATGCACATTGTTGTTCGGGTGCAGTAAAACCGAAAATGAGTTAACACCAACCATAATCGCCGACCGGGTTTTTATCGGTGAGCATATCTATACCGTCGATGAAAACAATCCCTGGGTAGAAAGTCTGGCGGTTAAAGATGGCCGAATCGTCTTTAGCGGCGATAAAGAATCCGTTGCCGCTTATATAGGTGAGGGCACACAAGTGCAGCAGCTCGGCAATAAGATGTTATTACCCGGGTTTATCGATTCTCATGCCCACCCGGTGATGGGCGGTGCATATATCCGCAGCTTATCCTTAGATACCTTTGAAAGTCCTGAACACTGGTATCAACAGATTGCATCCTATGCCAAAGAGCACCAGGATGATGACATTCTCTTTGGTTATGGTTTTCTTGCCAGTGCCTTTGGCCCGGAAGGTCCATCCCGGTTAAAGCTTGATGAGATTGTCAGCGATAAGCCAGTGTTGATTCTTGATGAGGGTTTTCATGGTGGCTGGGTAAACTCTAAAGCACTTGAAGTCTTAGGTGTTGATGCGAACACTGCAGATCCGGTCCCAGGATTTAGCTATTACAAGCGTGATGCCAACAATGTGCCTACAGGCTATCTGCTCGAAGATACGGCGATGGATGCGGTGGCAAAATTAGGCATTATTACCGCCGATAGCGTTGCATTAGGCACCGGCGATGTTATCGATATTATGAATAGTTACGGCATAACCTCAGTGTTTGATGCCGGCGCTATGGATGTTGATAACCTGCAATTGTCGGTATTGGAGAATCTCGCTAAGCAGGAGCAACTGACTGTACGCTATATAGGCTCGCATATGATCAACTCTCAGGAACACTTTGCAACCGGTGTTAAACGGGCTATCGAAAAGCGCAGCATTTCCAAAGGTGATGGTTACCACATCAGCATGCTGAAAATTATGAACGATGGCACCATTGAGGGCAAAACCGCGGCCATGCACGAAGATTATCAGGGCGAGCCGGGTAATCAGGGCGAAACCGTTTTTAGTGAACAGCAAATGGTAGAGCTGCTGACTCAGGCAACTCAAGCATCTATGGATGTGCACATTCATGCCCTCGGTGAGCGCGCTATCAGTGAGGCATTAAACGCGATTGAATCCGTTAAAAAATCATTCCCTAAGCATAGTAATCGCTTTACCTTGTGCCATATCCAGGTGATGTTAGATAGCGACGTGAAACGCTTCGCTGATTTGGGGGTTATTGCCCAAAGCACGCCACTTTGGGCGTCTTATGATGAATACGGCAAGGCGTTTGTCAGTGCTGATCAGTTTGATCGTTATTTTCGCTTCAATAGCCTGAGTAAAGCCGGTGTTAACCTGTCGTTTGGTAGTGATTTCCCTGCCAGCGGCGCTGGTAGTCTTGGCATGTCGCCGGTATTTAATATTGAGATTGGTCATACCCGGCAAAACCCTGGTGAGCCAGAAGCGATGGTGCAGCCAAACAAAGACGAGAGTCTGGACATCGCAAGTCTTATCAAGGGGTATACCTTAGGCTCAGCGTATCAGTTGAATATCGAAACGGAAGTCGGTTCTTTAGAGGTAGGCAAACTGGCAGATATGGTGATCCTGGAGCAAAACCTGTTTAATGTCGAACCTCACAAGATTCATCAGGTTCAGGTATCGGAAACCATACTGGAAGGGAAAACGGTTTATACCAACCGCAACTAAAATTGACCATAAGGAGATGGGCGCTCCTTTTATAAAAATACCAGTCAGTTTAACTGACTGGTATTTTTAGTGGTTTTTAATTTTCTTCAGGTTGTCCTATTACTCGCTAGTTGCTTCCTGTTGCTGTTGAGCATTTTCTGCCTGCCATTCAAATACGTTCAGCTCAATTAGGAAGAAGGCAACCAACCATAAAAATGCATCCCAAAAATCGACGAAATCACCTTCAAAGCCCCAGAAGATTGCGGCTATCAATAGGATAGAGTAAATAAAGCCTTTGATGAGATGGCTGTATTTTTCCCAGAACGCATTACGAACGTGTCCTAACTGAATGCGAACGTCGAGTTCAAGCATTAACACCACGAATAACCAGGCGCCGGCATTGATCACATCAACCCAGGCAAGGCCATAGGTAGCAAATAAATCTTCATCATTAGTGACAACGGCAATGTCCGGATAACTAAAGAATCCACCGGTATTGGCAAAACTCTGGCAATTTTGCTGAGTTATCGCCACGTATTCATTTAAGGTGGTCATGTATTGCCAGTTGCCGTCTAATGAACAAAGCTCGGTAATATCAGTGGTAGAAAAGCCACTTAACAGACCAAGTTTGGTGCAATATCCATAGAAGGCGTAAACGATAAACAGATAACAGAATATCCGTACACCGTGTAACGACCATTTGGTTGTGCCTTTGATCTTGTTATCTTCAAGGACATAGGTTTCCAACTCAAATAACAGCAGCAATACCACCCAGGCGGCGGTATCTATGGTAGATGAGAAGGCTTCGATGAGAGAACCAAAGGTAAAACCCGAGGCAAAGGTAACTTCGCTTGCCAGCGATTCCTCCTGAAAAAACAGGACGACATTGTAGGCAAGTAGGGCATAGATTAAATATTTAAACGCCTGATAACCCCAGGAATGAAAATGTTTAACAAGGGCTTTTGTCATATTCTGGTTCCAAGAACTTTGCGTTGCCATTGATGCGTTTCCTTTATTTCTTTTGTTTTGGAAACGTCCAACAGTGACTATTGGACGCGGCAATGATACCAATCACATTAAGTTTGTGCACAACTCAGAGTTAGGGCAGAGGTTCAGTTACAACATAGATTTTATTGATATAGCCATTCTATATTAATGAAATATAGGGCAGTAAATGGGCCTCTTACTAACTCCCTACGGGTGAGTTTTAAAGGCGTTTGGACTACATTACTGATTTTGGCTGTTTTTGAGAGCGGAATAACCATTCTCTGCAATCAAAGCCTTGTCTAAAAGCCTTTAAATTCTCACTGAGTGAGCAATAATTTAATGTGATTGGTATTATATTTAACTTATACCATAAAATTTGGCGGTGTCATCCAGGGTTTTCTTCGCTTTGCTCATAAGCTCGTCAATTTCCTGTTTATTAATTACCAGAGGTGGAGAAATAATCATGGTGTCACCACAGGGACGCATTACCAGACCATTGGCAACGGCAAAATCCCTGCAGATGCCGCCGGCTTTGCAATCCACATCCAGGCGTTCATTGGTCGCTTTGTCTTTTACCAGCTCAATCGCTGCAACCATGCCCATGCCCCTGGCTTCGCCAACGATAGGGTGGCAAGCAAGTTCTTGCCAGCGCTGTTGTAAATAAGGCGAGATATCACTTTTTACCCGCTCAACAATCTTTTCCTGCTCAAGAATTTCAATATTCTTCAAAGCAACAGCGGCGGCAACTGGGTGGCCAGAGTAAGTAAAGCCGTGATTGAAATCACCGCCTTCTTCAATCAATACATCTGCTACTTTATCGGAAACAATAACACCACCGATCGGAAGGTAACCCGATGACATACCCTTGGCGATAGTGATCAAATCTGGTTTTAAATCGAAGTACTGGCTGGCAAACCACTCACCGGTACGGCCAAAGCCAGCAATAACTTCATCGAGAATAAACAGAATGTCATATTTGGCTAAGATTCTTTTGATTTCAGTCCAATAAGTTTTTGGAGGAATAATTACCCCACCGGCACCCTGGAAAGGTTCGGCAATAAATGCTGCTACATTCTCTTCACCGACTTCGAGAATCTTCGCTTCTAATGAACGCGCAGCCTTGATACCAAATTCATCTTCGCTCATGCCCTGGCCTTCGCCAAACCAGTATGGCTGATCGACATGAACGATACCTGGGATGGGTAGATCGCCTTGTTTGTGCATGTAGTCCATACCGCCCAGGCTTGCGCCGGCTACCGTGGAGCCATGATACGCATTTTCACGGCTGATAAAGGTCTTCTTATTTGGTTTACCTTTTAAATCCCAATAGCGTCTTACCATGCGGAAGTTGGTATCGTTGGCTTCGGACCCAGAACCAGTAAAAAATACCCGGTTCATATGTGAAGGCGCGAGCTCGGCAATTTTAGAAGCCAGCTTTGTAGTTGGTGTGGTCGTAGTCTGAAAGAACAGGTTGTAGTAAGGCAGTTCATTCATTTGCTGCATCGCAACTTGTGCCAGTTCTTCACGGCCATAGCCCAGGTTTACACACCATAGGCCGGCCATACCATCAA
Source organism: Thalassotalea sp. PS06 (assembly GCF_007197775.1). Lineage (NCBI taxonomy): Bacteria > Pseudomonadati > Pseudomonadota > Gammaproteobacteria > Alteromonadales > Colwelliaceae > Thalassotalea > Thalassotalea sp. PS06. The sequence goes on from NZ_CP041638.1 coordinate 270,334, forward strand.
GAAATTTATTGCCGTCACTATCGTAAAAATAAACGCCTTTGGCGCGTTCGATAATGCGAGGACCTGATTTTGCCAGTGCTTTATTGTCACTAAATGGCTGCAGGTGGTGGGCGTTGTTTAATTGTTGTAATTCTGATTGCATTGTTATTCTCAACTTACACCGTATTTAGTAAGAACTGTCGTTCCCAGCTGGAAATGACATTTTTATAATTTTCATAATCGGTTTTGCGGGTTTGTGTAAAGCCCTGAACAAAACGTTCACCCATATATTCATTAATTTTGGCGCTATTGATCATGCGTGATAATGCCGCGTCAAAATTCAGTGGTAATTCATTTGAACGAGTCTTATTGCATTTGGTTAACGTCGGCTCTGATGGCTCAATCTCTTCAACCATACCCAGATAGCCACAAAGCAGGCTGGCGGCAATCGCCAGATAAGGGTTGGAATCAGCCCCTGGTAATCGGTTTTCGATTCGATGAGCCTGAATTGGCGCATCTGGTACGCGCAGGCCAACGGTACGGTTTTCGACGCCCCATTGCAGATTTACCGGCGCCGCAATACCAGCAACAAAGCGTTTGTATGAATTAACATTTGGTGCATATATTGCCATTACATCTGGCGTATAGGTTTGTAATCCACCGACATAGTAACGAAACAGATCTGTGTCTCCGTCCTCGGTAGCGAAAATATTTTTACCACTGGTAGCATCGACAATGCTTTGGTGGATATGCATCGCGCTTCCTGGTTGTCCACTGATAGGTTTGGCCATAAATGTCGCGGTGAAGCCATGCTTATTCGCCGCTTCTTTTACCATGCGCTTAAACACAAATACCTGATCTGCCATCATTAACGGATCGCCATGAATCAAGTTGAATTCAAACTGAGCTCGCCCTTCTTCATGAACAACGGCATCCAGTCGCAAATTCATTTGTTTCGCCCATTTATATACATCGTCAATAAACGGTGCGAATTCATCGGTTGCTTCCATACCAAAAGACTGGCGGCCGATTTCCTGATAACCTGAACGGCCTTTCGGCGGTTGCAATGGTTCATCCGGATTGGTGCATTTCGCGGTCAGATATAATTCCATTTCCGGGGCGATAATGGCTTGCCAGTTTTTATCCTGATAAAGCTTAAGTACCTTTTTCAGAACATTCCTTGGTACCAAATCAAATTCATGGCCAAGATGCGAGTAGCCATCGTGGATAATCATTGCCGTAGGCTTTTTCGCCCAGGGTAAGATGTAACAGCCGTTTTCAACCGGTTTTAGGATCATGTCCATGTCACGCTCATCGATAAGAGAAAACAATATATCGTCTTCGATAAGCTCGCCACTGCCGGCCATTAACATGGCGCCTTCCGCCAGTTTAACCTTAGCGCCGTCAATAAAGCTTGCTGCTGGTAGCGTTTTACCTCTTGCAACACCGGTCTGATCGCTGGTCAGACACTGTACTTCTTCAATGTTGTGGTCAATTAGCCACTGCTTAATGTTATCCATGGTTATTTTTTACCTGTTGTCGCTGTTGGCAAGCTTGTCCAAACGCAGAAAAAAGCTTGCGGCTGTAATTATTGTTATTAAATTGCCATTCCGGATGCCATTGCACCGCGATAGCAAAGCTTGTTGCATCTTTTACTGAAAACGCTTCAACCAGACCATCCGTTGCTACGGCTTCAATGTTTAATCCTGGTGCAAGTTGGTCAACTCCCTGGGTATGAAGCGAGTTTACTTCGATGTCTTCACTGTCAAATAAGCTATAAAGCTGACCGTCAGGGTTCAGGCGAACACTGTGGGCAAGATCATATTGTTGCTCTAATAGCTTTTCTTTGTCTTCCCGGTGTTCGATATATTGTCCGGTTTCATGCAATTTTTGATGCAGGCTACCGCCAAGGGCTACATTCATTTCCTGAAACCCTCTACAGATACCAAGAACGGGTACACCGGCCTCGATGGCCAAATTAATCAAAGGCAATGTGGTGCTATCGCGATCACCATCTAGCTTGGTTTCAGCATCTGCTGGCGAGCCATCATAGTGCACAGGATTAACCATTGAATAACCGCCGGTAAGGAGTATGCCGTCGAGCGTATGGATGAGTTGTTTTAAATGTTCGAGATTTCCCAAAGCCGGGATCAATACTGGTGTGCAGTTACTGCCTGCCACCAAAGCATGAATATATTTATGGCCGGCCACATGAAAAGGATGCGGGCCGATTATCTCCATATCACAAACAACGCCAACCAAAGGGGTGGATTGATGGGGATCGCCTGAATTTGTCATAAATTATCGATTTGGCCTTAAAGTGTTCGATTTATTACACACTAGCATAGTATTTCTACTAGAGTCGAGATGTTATGTTTAGAAAATAAAACAAAATTGCAGGTTTTTTTAAACATCACTGGTCTGATTTGATTATTTGAACAGACTGCGACAAATAGCATGAATATGCAGAGGAGTTGATAACAGAGGGAGTAATGTTGGTGCAGTTTGGATGCTCTTTGGATAGGTATAAACCAGGTGTAGTAAGAGAAAAGCCGACGACTGCATACAACTGCCGGCTTTCTTATTGGGAGAAGTATTGTTTATTAGAAAGATTTACCGATGCTGAATACTAAAGATTCATCACCTTCGCCAGCGAAAGTTTCCACATCTAGTTCATCAGAATTGGCAATTAAGGCGACGCCGAGATCTAAGCCCGCAACTTCGGTACCGTATCCGACTTCCACATAATCACCATCAAAATCCTTGCCCCAGGTACCATAGGTCGCATAAAAACCTTCATGCTCGACCGTTAGCGACAGGAAATCGTAATCAGATTCCGGGATACCCAGTCCAGCATCATCTTCGTGTGTACCAACGTTATATGTGGCTGAAAAGAATCCAAAACTAAAGCCCAGGTTAATTTCATTGTACGCAGAGTCGAAATCACCGGTGTACTGATAGCTGGTAACACCGGCGCTAAATCCTAAACCACCGTCGGTTTCAAAGCCATAACCACCATAAAAGTCGATTTCCAGGCCATCCTCAACGTCCGCCGCCCAGGTACCGACATAAAAGCCGCCATTCTCATAGTCCGCGCCGGCGCTTGCTGAGGCTGTCGATGTTTGCGCGATACCACGGAAGAAGTATTGCGAGACAACTCCGGCATTCGCGCTAAATTCCGCTGAAGCAGAAGTAGATACAGACATCATACATGCCGCTGATACAGCTAGCGCAGCTTTGCTCATTATTTTCATTTTTGTTCCTTAGATTTATTTAAAGTAAATTGTTGTTTTTTATTATTATTAACCAGAGGTTTCTTCTATGACTTCAACTATTGTGCCAATTCGAATAATTAATCTAATGTTGCTCTTCAGCCGTTGAACTATCAGGTGTTATAAAAATGTTAGCTCGAGGTTAAGGCACAATGCTGTCCGGTTAACCAACCAATATTGCACTATTTTTGAGCGCTATTTTCTTTGTTGGTGCAAAGCGTTTTTCTTTAAATTGTGGGCGTATTTGGGTAAAGTAGCGCTTGAATTTACAGGGGGTGAAAATGCCAGGTTATTTAATTGCTCCGTCCATATTGTCGGCAGATTTTGCCAGACTTGGTGACGATGTTGCGAAAGTTCTGGATGCTGGTGCTGATGTTATTCATTTTGATGTGATGGACAATCACTTCGTTCCGAATCTGACAGTAGGCCCAATGGTATGTAAATCTCTCAGAGATTATGGGATCAGCGCGCCTATCGATGTACACCTGATGATTGAGCCGGTTGACGCATTAATTGCGCCGTTCGCTAAAGCCGGTGCCAATATCATTACCTTTCACCCTGAAGCCAGTAGCGATGTCGCGGCAACACTGGCGTTAATTAAGGATAATGGTTGTAAAGCCGGGTTAGTATTAAACCCCGAAACGCCATTGGACGTCGCGTTACCTTATTTACAGGAACTCGATGTTCTGCTGCTAATGTCAGTAAACCCAGGATTTGGTGGCCAGTCTTTTATTCCCCAGACATTAGCAAAGATTAAACAAGCCAGGGCGTTATTTGATGAAAACGGATTGTCGACACGGCTAGAAGTTGATGGTGGCATCAACCTCGACAATATTGCTGACGTCGCAGCGGCGGGTGCAGATATGTTTGTCGCCGGTTCGGCAATATTTGCCAGTGATGATTATCGCGCCACAATTACTGAGATGCGCTCACGACTGGCACAACGAGATACAATTTAAATCGAGATGAAACGGCACTAGCAAGTGCTGATATAAAGGAAAATTATGTCAAAACCTGTTGTTTTAAGTGGCTGTCAGCCATCAGGTGAATTAACCATTGGTAACTATCTTGGTGCATTGCGTCAATGGGTAGCGATGCAGGACGATCATCAATGTTTTTATTCGTTGGTTGATTTGCACGCGATTACCGTACGCCAGGACCCGCAGGCATTACGCAATGCCTGTCTTGATGGTCTGGCTTTGTACCTTGCCTGTGGTGTTGATCATAATAAGAGCACCATTTTTGTTCAGTCGCATGTACCAGAGCACTCGCAATTAGCATGGGTACTAAATTGTTACACGCAAATGGGTGAGCTTAATCGCATGACCCAATACAAAGACAAGTCACAAAAATCGGAAGCGAATATGAATGCTGGCTTGTTTACTTATCCGGTATTGATGGCCGCGGATATTCTTTTGTATCAGGCCGAGCGTGTACCAGTAGGCGACGACCAGAAGCAACATTTAGAATTAGCTCGCGATATTGCCAATCGTTTTAATAATATTTATGGCGACACATTCACGGTACCAGATCCTTATATTCCAGAATTTGGTGCCCGCGTAATGAGCCTGCAGGAACCGACTAAAAAAATGTCGAAGTCGGACACTAACCCAGGCAACTTTATCGGCTTGCTCGAAGATCCAAAGAAAATTACTAAGAAGATTAAACGTGCGGTAACCGATTCTGACGAACAGGCACGCATTTACTTTGATGTTCAGGAAAAGCCGGGTGTATCTAACCTACTATCTTTGCTTTCCTGCGCTACCGGCAAGACTGTTGAACAGCTAGTGCCTGAATACGAAGATAAAATGTATGGTCATTTGAAAGGTGATGTGGCAGAAGCTGTTGTTGCCATGTTGACGCCGATTCAGGAAAAGTTCCATCAATATCGTCAGGACCAGGCATTCCTTGATGAAGTGATGAAAACTGGCGCTGAAAAAGCCTCTGCACAGGCATCAAGTGTGCTAAGTAAGGTATATGACGCGGTAGGCTTTATCGCTCGTCCATAATACTTTGCCTCGATATACAAAAAAGCGCGGTTAATACCGCGCTTTTTTAATCTCTGAAAGTGACAGTGAATCGTTACTCATCTTCAGCTTTTTTCTTTGCTGCTTTTTTAGTATCACTGAATAATGCATCACTGTTATCTACAAATTCTTCACTGGTTTCGCCTGAAACCAACAAGAAGCCAGGCGTCATAATCTGTGCGTTATATTCCGGGAAAGGATTAAACTCTGGCTCATTGCCAGCATTAAATAACAATACCGCCCCGTAGATTAGCGCTGTCAGGCCACCGGCAAACTTGAGTCGACGCTGCGGTTTTTGATGCAGAGCAATATAAAAGTTAAACCAGAAAAGAGTGAAGGTGATAATCACCGCCAGAATAAAAAACAGCCACTCCAGCGAGAATGCGCTTGAAGTATTAAACCCAAGCAGTGCCTCGAGGATATCGGAAACCCAGAACAGACTGATGATCACAAAGGTTACCCCAATCTGACTGCGAAGCCTTGCTTCATGTTTATTGATAAAGGCAATAAATCCGCAAATTAGCGGCCATATTAATACCACCAGACTGGTAATCAACGAATCGCTAAACAATTTCGAGTAGGATATTTCTCTGACATCTACACTCATGTAATTAAAAAATAAAGTTACTAAGGTATGCAGAGCAATTAATCCGATAATCACCCACCACTGACCGCTAAATTCAACGAAGTGCTCCATGGATGAGAACTTAACACTGTCGGCAACCGGATGATCCGGTGAGAGGAATTTTAATTGGCTTTTGCCAACTCTAATCACATCACCAGAATGCAGCTTTTGCTCGGCTTGCATTGGCTTACCTGAGCCATTAACACTGCCATTGAGAGTTTGTAAATCACGTACGTACCATTGCTGTTCATCGTTGTCATAACGCAATTGCAGATGTTCGGCGCAAACATGAGGATCAGAGAGAATTAAATCGTTTTGATAACCGCGACCAATTTGTAGCGATTGTCCTTGATACTTATGGCGACCAATCAGCTTATTACCGCGACTGATTTCTTCGATGATTAGTTCCATTGGCTAGCCTCCATAAAACGCTTGGTGAAGGATTGTGCCAATGTCTGGTTAACGCCGGCTAATGTGAAATGGCTAACGAGTGCCTGATTGCCTTTATCAACGGAACCAGCAAGGAACATTATATCGAATAGCCCCTGATACTTTTTATAAGCACGAACGCACATGATGGTTTTATTGGTCATGGTATTTTCATTGGTGCGGGTAATGTCATGCTGGCACTCAAACTCAGTGACATCCTCTTTGCCCGCTTGGTTATCGGCGGCGGCTTGAGTAATCGAAGATTTGTAATTTTGATAAAAACGCCAGCTGCTGATGTCATCGCCTTCAAAGAAGTGGAACTCCATAGATACTTTGCCGGTGCTGAAGCTATCGGAGATATATACACTTTCTTCCATCTGACATTGGGTTATCGCCTGGAATAGCAAGTCATCAGGGCGGTCCGCATTAGAATTACCCCAACAACGAATAAAATCGACTCCGGTTTCTGGGATCCGGGCTTTGGCAAATGACTTGCTTGTCCATGGGGAGCCCAGAATCGTATTGATTAACTTATCCTGATTATCTTCCAGTTGTTCGGTAATTTGTTGATTAATGCTTTTCTCTACCTGCACGTCAAAGTCATTTATCAGTTGTGCAAGCTTGTCATGGGGGATCAGAAACCCTATCTGGTTGCCCGATGTGGCAACGTTAATGCCAACTACATCCCCATAAGCATTGACCACAGGGCCACCGCTCATACCAGGATTTACTGAGCCGGTGAAATGAATACGATCATTGAACGCTTCTTTTTTAAGTCCGTTATAAGTGCCAGGGACGACAATCATGCCCAGATCGTGGGGATTCCCCAGGGAATAAAGCTGTTCTCCTTTTTTAGGTGTCTGTTCAGAGACAATAAAATGCAGCGGCTGTGGGTTTTCTTCATGCAGGACAATGGCAAGATCATTGATAACATCGACGGTTTGCAGGCTTAACTGGCCAGTTTTGCCCTCATGGTCCTCATATTCGATGATGTATTTTTCCGGATGCTGAGCGTAGCCGGAGATAACATGGTAGTTGGTGGCAATATAACCATTCTCACCAATTTGAAAACCACTTCCAATTCCCGATTTTTCGCCCGTTGCTTTATCGATGATTCTTATCTGATATAAAGCAGGGGCCATGTCGGCGAAAATCTGTTCAGCATTTTCATTTGCGATACTAAACATACTGCTTAGAGACAGCAGTAGCAGAACGACAACTCGCATTCTTCTTCCTTCATAATGTTTTAAGGTATTGTGCCATTAATATTCAGACCTGCAAAGTTGATAATTTCTGGCATCTAAATGATTAATTTTACGGCAAATTGAATTTTTTCGAGGTTTGTGTGTCTACAAGCATAGGAGGGGATAGTTGCGCATTCAATTCTATAAGTAACCTGTTGAAAATTTACGAAATATTTACTAAATATCAAAAATTTTTTATTCACAAATGAAAAATATGGTGTAATATTTTGTTTCTTTTTTACGCGCACTATTGTAATTTTGTACAAATATAACGCTCGTCAAAGCCCCCTTTGATAAAAATAAATGCTGTTGGAGTATGCATGAAATATACCCTGAGTTTTGGTTATATTAATATCATTAGTGACAATATCGCAGAAGTCCTGGTGGACGAAGGCGTGGTTATGACGTTGGAAATGTGCGAAGAATATGACGAATTTTTGCTTAGTCATTTTCATGGGCCTTTTGCGGTGTTAGTAAATCGTATCCATAACTACACCATGACCTATGAAACTCGCTTGCACATTGCTTCTCATGAAGATTTGGTAGCCATTGGTGTCGTTTCTTACACCAAACAAGATTCTGAAGATGTAGCAAAGCTCGTTGATTTGCGTAAGGTTGATAAGCTGAATTTACGTGAATTTCATGGTCTTGATATGGGCCGTGGTAAAGCTATTGTTTGGCTTGAACGCGAACTTTCTACGGTTAATGCCGATACCTGATTCAACTGTTTGAAAACAACAATCGCTGATTACAATGAAGATGTTAATCAGCGATTATATTCTCCTAAATCATCATTTCACTACTTTCAGCTAAAACATCTTTTTAGTCTTTGTGCTCTAAATTAAATTTTTACCAATTTGGCGTTTTTCACTTCCCTGCATTCCTTGTCAGCTTTGCCTTATTCAATTTTTATAGGCTTTTTTAAGAAGTGATAACGTATTGTTTTAATTCATTTTATTGGGTTTTCTGTTTTTTTTGAGCTAAGGTGAGTCTACTTTGACATGAATAGGCTGTTTTCAAAGTTAGCCCCCAAAAAACTAATGACAATGAAACAATATAAGGAACAGTCGTCATGTTGAAAAAATTTACGATGTCAGCAATTGGCCTTTCTGTATTAACCGCGATGAGCACCATGGCACATGCCGAGCGCGTAATCATTCAGGTTGATAACCCAAATAAAGGCGTAGTTAAGGCGCTTACCAAGCAACTTGGTGGTGACATTAAAGTCGATGGCAAAAATTTTATCGCTGCAGATTTTGCAGGTAAAGACCTGTCTGAAATTAAGGGATTACTTAATAATCCTCATATCAAATTGGTAGAAGCGGATCAAAAGCGGAAGCTTTTCGCGGCTTTCAATGATGATGCCGGTAATCCGGAAACACAGCAGTTAACCCCTTATGCCGTTTATCAGTCACAGGCTGATCAGGTATCTTTTAACCCTTCTTCGGGTGTAAAGGTATGTGTTATCGATTCAGGTCTTGATATCAATAACAACGATTTCAATTGGGCAGATATCACCGGTGACAATGACCCGGGTACTGGTAACTGGTTTGATGCTGGTACTGCTCACGGTACTCATGTTGCCGGGACCGTAGGTGCAGCTGATAATAACTTCGGTGTTGTCGGTATGGCCCCTGGAGTACCCATGCACATTATTCGTGTATTCAATGCCGATGGCTGGGGCTATTCATCAGATTTAGCCCATGCAACTGACCTTTGTGCACAGGCCGGCGCTAACATTATCAATATGAGTCTCGGTGGTGGCGGTACCAGTACTGCAGAATCGAACGCCTTTGAAAATTTTGTCGCTAATGGTGGCTTAGTGGTTGCCGCTGCGGGAAACGATGGTAATGCCGTTCGCTCATATCCTGCCGGTTATACCTCGGTAATGATGATTGGTGCTAACGATGCCGATAATAATATTGCCGATTTTTCTCAGTTCCCAAGCTGTGAAACCGGTCGCGGTAAAAACATTCGTACCGATGAAACTATCTGTGTCGAGGTAACCGCTGGTGGTGTAGATACCTTATCAACTTACCCTGCAGGTACTGCAGCTGCGAGCACTGTGTCTCTGGATGGCAGTAGTTACGCATCTTCCGGTATGGAAAATTTTGGTAGTGCTTCTGGTGCAACCTATTTTATGGGGACTGCAGAAGCGGTTGACGCTGGTGCAGACGGTAAAGTCTGTTTGATTGATCGCGGAAACATCAGTTTCCACGATAAAACTAAAAACTGTGAGGATTCAGGTGGTGTAGGTGCCATTATTATCAACAACGAACCAGGCATGCTTTACGGTACGTTAGGTGAAGCTAATACCACAACCATTCCTGTAGTAGGAACCGCATTAGAAGACCGCGCAGCTATTTTAGCTGGGGTGAATGCGGATGTTGATATATTTGCTACTGATTATGGTTATATGAGCGGTACGTCAATGGCAACTCCTGCCGTTGCTGGTTTAGCTGCATTAGTATGGTCTAACTACCCAGAATGTACCGGTGAGGACATTCGTGCGGCAATCAAAGCCACAGCAGAAGATTCTGGCGCAGCCGGTAATGATGTTTACTTCGGCTACGGTATTGTTAAAGCCAAAGCGGCTTACGATTATCTTGCGGCAAATGCTTGTGGAGATACTGGTGGTCCTGGCGGCGGTGACATTTCATTAAGTGCTAACGGTTACAAGAGCCGCGGTCTTCCGATTGTTGATTTGACCTGGCAGGGCACTAGCGCTACAAATGTTGATGTATACCGTAACGGTTCAGTAATCTTCAGTGGTGCTGATACTGGTGCGTATACTGATAACATCGGTGTTAAAGGTAGTGCAACATACACCTATAAGGTGTGTGAGCAAGGTACTTCAACCTGTTCTTCGGACGTAAATGTAGTTTTCTAAGAAAATCTCTTAGAATTTAACAAAATAATAAAGGAGCTTCGGCTCCTTTGTTTTTGCTTAAACCATGCAAATTATCTCAGAGAATTCAGATGACAGAGCACATTCGCAAATACCTGCTTAGCAATCCATTTACCGAAATGCAGTATCCGTTTGGAGAGGGGATCGAAGTATACAAAGTGAAAGGAAAAATGTTTGCCACATTGTCGCTTGGAAAAATGGGTATAGGTGGGGAAGGTGACAATGCGTTTTGGTGGATGAATTTAAAATGTGATCCCGATGAAGCTGTTATGCTCAGAGATATTTTTAAGTCGGTTATTCCTGGGTATCATATGAACAAGCGCCTTTGGAATACCGTTATACTTGATGGCTCGGTCCCTAACGGAGAGATAGAAAGGATGATCGATAACTCGTTTAATCTGGTTGTTCAAAGCTTAAAGAAAGTGGACCGACAGGCGGTCCAGGTTCATCTCGATGAAAACACACTCTAATCGGTCTCATCTTCGAAGATTTCTTCAATTTTCAGGCTGAATAAGCGCGCAGTTTTAAAAGCTAATGGCAAACTGGGATCAAACTTACCTTTTTCAATAGCATTAATGGTCTGCCTGGAAACATCAAGATAATTGGCAAGATCTGCCTGAGTCCAGTTGCGCTCAGCTCTTAATACTTTTAATTTATTTTTCATGACAAGCGTTTCAGTCCAATAAAAAGTGAAACCATGTAAGTCAGTGCCATCAAAATCATTAAATGGGAAATTTCCGCGTCTGAGGCAATGACATTGGCAATATCCAGATTCGAATACGCAAATCCTAACACCATACCAATTCCCAACGTAAGTCCCATAGATTGCAACTGAACCTTTTGCTGCATTTCATCCAGCCCTTTCAGGTGAATAACATTGGCGTAAATCATGCCAAAACCGATCAACACATTTAATACAATGGCCAGAATGCTGTATAGATCGTTATCTTGCCAAATCAATTGTGGACCAAGGGTTGCCAGTGCCATCGATAATACCCAGGCGAATGTCCATATCGCCAGATTCCGGGTGTTCTTTTTATTCTGATTTTGCCAGTCAGATGATCGTGTCGCTGCGTTCATATGTCTATCTCCTTTGTCAAAAAGTAAAATACGCTTGACATAATTTATCGAACATTTGTTTTCATGTGTCAAGTGTGTTTTACATTATGTCTTGTTGGTTTGATATTTGTTGAGGTCAGGAGTGTGCTAGTCTAGTAGCCAGATGAAAGTGATTAACAAGGTGAAACCCTTAGTGAAAGATCAACAGAAACTGAAGTGGGGGGTGTTAAGCAGCGCCAAAATAGGCCGCGAAAAAGTCATCCCAGCATTAAAAATATCGGCATTCGTCGATGATATCGTTATGGCTTCCAGAAACCCGGAGCGTGCTGAAAAATGGGCCAAAGCTCTCGATATAAGTGCTTGTCAGGGCGACTATCAGACTTTATTAAACGACCCGGATATTGATGTCATATACAACCCATTGCCGAATCACCTTCATGTTCCGATGAGTATTGCAGCTCTTAAATCCGGTAAGCATGTTTTATGTGAAAAGCCAATTGCGTTAGATAGTGCGCAACTGCGTGAGCTTGTCAATGAAGCGGACAAACACCCTCACTTGGCGATAATGGAAGCCTTTATGTATCGTCACCACCCGAGATGGCAACGAATTAAAGATTTGATGAAAATCCGAAACCTTGGTGCGATCGGATACATTCATGTGACCTTCACCTATTTCAATCGCGATGCCGATAACGTTCGCAATAAAGCCGATATTGGTGGTGGTGCCTTGTATGATATTGGTTGTTATTGTCTTGCGGTTTCGCGATTGTTACTAGAGCGTGAACCCAAGCGGGTGATCGCTAATCAGGTTTTTGATGAACAGTTTAAAACCGACAAAATGACGAGCGGTCAATTAGATTTTGGCGAAGTGCAGGCGAGCTTCAATTGTTCGACGCAACTGGCTGCGGGTCAGTATTTGGAAATTCAATGTGAAAGAGGCCGAATTCGCGTTGATGAGCCGTTTGCTCTTGATACTGCAGATACCCAGATCCTGTTATTTGAATCCGGTAAGGTAAACCCTGAAATAATCCCTGTCGCATACAATGATCATTATCTAAGTCAGATTGAAGATTTTTCAAAAGCTATTTTATCGAAAACGGCACCACCATACGGACTAGACGATGCACAAATTATTATAGGGTTGATTGAAGCCGTGCAACAAAGCCATCAAAAACAAGGTTGGCAAGCAATTGACTAATCTTAGCTGGCGAATTTAATTTGTCGGGAAATACTGTGTTGGTGTTTAACGCTTGGCCAAAATAAGTATTAATACCCCGTTTTGAAAATGGCGATGCACCAGTTTACTGCTTACTTTATGAGCAAATTCTATTTTATGTTCGATGGTCCGGTGACTTAATTTATCACTGGATCGCATCGCTGAATGCAGGTGAGGTTTGTTTTTAGCGGTTAATTGATGGGGTGTGATGCTCGTCGATAGTAGCATCGTCTTTTCATGAATCTGGACGCGAATGTTATCCCGTACCGACCCCGGAAACTTTGCAATGACTTTGTAATGGTCGGTGAACTCTTCGGTTTTTATCTGAGTCTGGATCTGACTGGAAATAGATGCCAACTCTGGCATAGCGGCGCGCCAATCCCATAAATCACCGCTATTTGAAGATGTCATAGTTGCTCCTTGTTTTTGTTGTCTACGTCCGGTTTGTGCCTATTCAACGGAAAAATCTTCTGGCTGATATTTGTTAATTTAGCAGAGATTCAGGTTTTTACCTGTACCCACCAGGTTAAATTGAAATCTTTTTCCTATCTTTGGGTTTTAGAGAGATGAACAAGTGATCTGATCTGTGGGTTGAATCGAATAATCCCTTAAATCAGCAACTATACTTGCAGCCAGCAGTTTGGAAAGAGATGACAAGATGATTAAGATACTCGTTGTGGTTACCAACCATGGAACTTTAGGTACAACAGACGAAGCCAATGGTACCTATGCACCGGAACTCACCCATGCCCTTGAAAAGTTTTTTGCCGCCGGTTTCGGTTTTGACATTGCCTCAATTCACGGCGGAGCCGCGCCGATATACGGCGAAGACACCGAAGGTGATGCGATAAACGCGATGATTCTGGCGCGCGAAGATGTCAAAACCAAATTGCAAAACACCCTGCCGGTTGATGATATCCAGCTCGAAAACTACGCTGCTATATTTTTCCCTGGCGGCTTTGGTTTGCTTTCCGATCTCGCTGAGCACAAAGGCGTAGCAGCGAAAACCGCCTCTTTTTACGAAAGCGGTGGTTTGATTGGCGCGGTTTGTCACGGTCCTGCAGCGCTATTGCCTGTTACCTTATCCAATGGACAGCCGTTATTGGAAAAACACGTTGTTTCAGGATTTACTCGCGAAGAAGAAGTGGAATTTGGCACCATCGATAAAATTCCGTTTCTGTTGGAAGAAGCATTGACCCGAACCTCCAGAAAGTATGTAAAACGAAGCCCCTGGACGGAAAATGTGATCGTCGATGACCAGTTAATTACTGGGCAAAATCCAGCATCTGCAGGCGGCGTTGGCGAAGCCATCGTGAACTATTTACTCAAATAAACTCTGCGCCGCCGCTGTCGCTGTTTATAATTAAAGGTGACGGTTGGCGCCAATCTCATACCAATCACATTAAATTCTCACTGAGTGAGCGACAAGGTAATGTGATTGGTATAACGCCAGGGTTCTCGATAGGAGGTACGTATGGCTGTCGAACATGATCTCATTGAACAACTAATTGCAGAACACCTGCAACTGACTAAAAGGGCTGAACAGGCAATGTTAAACGGCCATCCACAGGAATGTGAGAATTGCCTTAATCAGGCCGAACAAGTTTGGCAGTATCTTGAAGCCGCTGAGATTGAACAGGGCCACAGCTAATACCATAGTTAGAAAGAGCCACTTGCATACACATTTGAGCACTGGCGTTTTAACTCATCGATGGTATCGCTTCTGGTGGCAATAACCACAACCCGTTGTCCGGCTTGAACTGCTTCGGTCATTTCTTTGAGCGCAAACACTGGCGCTTTCTCGCTGTCTCGTCTTGCAAACTCGTAAAAGCGTTGATTCAATCCAGACTCCAGGAAAACAATGTCAGCGATTTGCATCGCTTGATAAGCAGCCAGGGTTAATAAATCTGGATTATTATCGTTGGCGATCACCAGAGACAGAGTTCCCTTGTCATCGTTTGGATTTTGCTTAAAGGTTGTTAAGCGTTCTACAAATGCTTGTTCAGCTTTATCTGCTTCATCATCCATAACCATTTGCGCTATCGTTCCAGTCAGTACTTCCTGCCAAAATGCTTTGCGTGTCGCGAAATCATCAATAGTTGCCTGGACTTCTTTTCGGTGCAAACCACAAAAATCGGCAAGTTTACCGTACTGAGCAGGCAGTACTTGTTCAATCTGAGTTTTTAACATTTGCAGTAAAATTGGCGCGCTGCCGGAGCTGGATAAAGCAATTAACATCGGATCTCTGTCGATGATAGCTGGGGTGATATAAGTGCACAGCTCGGGAGAATCAACGACATTCACCAACATGTTAAGGGCACCGGCATCTTCACTGATTTTCGCGTTAACCGCTTCATCACTGGTCGCGGCTATCACCATATGAGCATCTTTAAGCAAGGCGGCCTCATAAATACTCTGCTGCCAGTTAATACCATGCCGTTCTATTAAGGTAGCAACCGTGTTGTTAATCTCAGGCGAGATAATGGTTATTTTCGCTGGCGTTTTACTTACCAGTTCAATTTTACGAGCGGCGACACTGCCACCTCCGACAACGATCACCGAGAGTTTTTCAGCATCTAAAAAGACTGGGAAATATTGCATACCTGATATTTGAAATTCCTGACAAAGATGACCTTATCTTCGCAGATTTTATCGGCAATACCTATAACCATTTCTTCTAACTAACAATGACACTTATACCAATCCCATTAAATTATTGCTCACTCAGTGAGAATTTAAAGGCTTTTAGACAAGGCTTTGATTGCAGAGAATGGTTATTCCATTTTCAAAATTAGCCAAAATCAGTAACGCAGGATAAATGCCTTTAAAACTCACCCGAAGGGAGTTAGTGAGAGGCCCATTTACTGCCCTATATTTCATTAATATAGAATGACTATATCAATAAAATCTATGTTGTAACTGAACCTCGGCCCTAACTATGAGTTGTGCACAAACTTAGTGGGATTGGTATTAAATATCGAAATTATCGACAAAGCAGTTAATAAGCGCCGAGGGAGCGTGATAAACTTATGGAGTACTTTCTCTCTACTGGCGAGTAATAATGCCCTGGATTCAATTGCGACTGGCAGCAAATGAAGAAACTGCCGAAAAATATTCTGATTGGCTTTCCGCTTGTGGCGCACAGGCGGTAACGTTTTTTGATGCCAAAGACACTCCTATTTATGAACCACTACCCGGTGATGAAGTCACCTACTGGGCGAATACCGTGGTAATGGGTTTATATGATGCCAGTCATGATATGGATAAAGTCATCTCCTATCTAAAATCCATTCATCCTGACAAGCAGGATATGCAATATAAGCTTGAGCAACTGGAAGACAAAGACTGGGAACGCGAATGGATGGATAATTTCCATCCGATGAAATTCGGACAACGTTTATGGATTTGTCCGAGCTGGCGTGAAGTACCAGAGCCAGATGCCGTTAACGTCATGTTAGATCCGGGCCTTGCATTTGGTACCGGTACTCATCCAACTACCGCCTTGTGCCTTACCTGGCTCGATGGTCTGGATTTAACCGGTAAAACGGTTGTTGATTTTGGCTGTGGCTCAGGAATATTGTCGCTAGCGGCATTAAAACTTGGCGCTGAGCGCGTTATTGGTATTGATATCGACCCGCAAGCATTGCAGGCTAGCAAAGCAAATGCCGAACGAAACGGCGTTGCTGACCGTTTATCCTTATACCTTCCTGATGACCAACCTGAATTTAAAGCCGATGTTGTTGTTGCCAATATTCTTGCTGGGCCATTAAAAGAATTGGCTTCGATAATCACCGACTATGTAAAACCTGGTGGCTTGCTGGCGCTATCTGGCATTTTAGAAGAGCAGGGCGATGCTTTGCTTGAGGTTTACGGCCAATATTGCGAGATGAACCCAATGACAGTGAAAGAAGAGTGGATTCGCCTCGATGGTATTCGTCGTTAACGGAATACGTAATATTGTTACAACAAATTGATAATCATTAATTTGTTGTATTTTTGTGCAAATTTATAGGGTTACGACAGCTCTCGCTGTACATCCCGACAGCGCTGACATGTTTGCCAGAATGTCAACCAAAAAAAGTACAAAAAAATACCCTTTCGTACATTTTATAGGCTTTTCATTGGTGCTAAAAACACGTAAACTTAGCGCCCTTTTGAACTTGAGCTCAAAAAATCATCAACGTGAACATTGGTCCTTATCAGTTAGAAAATAATGTGATCCTGGCGCCAATGGCGGGGATCACCGATCGACCTTTTCGACAACTTTGCTGTCGACTAGGGGCTGGGTTGGCTGTGTCTGAAATGTTGTCTTCCAATCCTAAGGTATGGAAGTCGGACAAATCTCGGTTGCGTATGCAGCACGGTGATGAAGTGGGGATCCGTTCTGTGCAGATTGCTGGCTCTGACCCAGATGAGATGGCGTATGCCGCTCAGGTCAATGTCGACAATGGTGCTCAGATTATTGATATCAATATGGGTTGCCCAGCGAAAAAAGTAAATAAAAAGCTCGCTGGCTCAGCATTGTTAAAAGAACCGGCTCAGGTACAACGCATCGTCGATGCCGTTGTTAATGCCGTTGATGTTCCGGTAACGCTGAAAATTCGCACCGGTTGGTGCGAGAACACGCGTAACGGTGTTGAGATAGCAAAAATAGCTGAAGGAAATGGAATTCAGGCACTGGCAGTGCACGGTCGTACCCGATGTGACTTTTACAAGGGCAATGCGGAGTACGATACGATTAAAGCCATTAAACAAGCGGTAACTATCCCGGTTGTTGCCAATGGTGATGTAACTTCTGCGGAAAAAGCTAAACAGGTACTGGAATACACTGGCGCTGATGCGGTCATGGTAGGTCGTGCCGCCCAGGGCCGTCCCTGGATTTTCCGTGAGATAAATCATTACCTGGCAACCGGAGAGACTTTACCTTCTCCTGAAGTGGAAGAAGTAAAATCAATCCTGTTAGGGCATGTTAAAGAGCTGCATAAGTTTTATGGTGAATTTATGGGAGTAAGGATCGCTCGTAAACACGTATCCTGGTACTTGCAGGCGCATGACCAGGCAAAAGAATTTCGGCCTATATTCAATGCTCTTGAATTGCCAGAAGAGCAACTTAATGCATTGAATATGTTTTTTGACCAATTAACTTAAATAAGAGTCTGAACTTTATGTTTGAACAAAATATTTCTTCTCCATTTGTGATCGGTGACCAGCAAACTCAGACCAAGGCTTCACCTTTACGTTCTCAAGCTAAAATCGCGATCAAAAATTACTTGTCGCAATTAAATGGTAACGATGTAGACGATATGTACGAATTAGTGCTTTCTGAAATCGAAGCTCCGATGTTAGAAGAAGTAATGCAATATACACGCGGTAATCAAACTCGCGCAGCAAACTTGCTAGGCATCAACCGCGGTACTTTGCGCAAGAAACTTAAAAAGTACGGCATGAACTAATTACGCGCAGGTTCGCCTGCATGAAAAAGCACCTTCGGGTGCTTTTGTTTTTTTCGCCTTTTGACAAAGGCAAAAACCTAACTTTTGCACAGCAACCTATTTGCTGGCAATGAAGTAAACTTAACTTAGATTTAATCAACCTGTAATCACGTAAAAGGTAAACAAGATTATTATGGATACTCCTCGCCCAATAAGACGCGCTCTGTTAAGCGTTTCTGATAAAACTGGCATCGTTGAGTTCGCGCGCAGTTTAGCGCAACAAGGTGTAGATATTTTATCTACTGGTGGTACTGCCAAGCTTTTGGCCGACAATGGCATTCAGGTAACTGAAGTGTCTGACTACACTGGCCACCCGGAAATCATGGACGGTCGTGTTAAGACTCTGCACCCGAAAGTTCATGGTGGCATCCTTGCTCGTCGCGATCTTGATGAAGCAGTAATGAGCGAAAATAACATCCAGGCCATCGACATGGTTGTGGTTAATCTTTACCCGTTCGCAAAAACGGTTGCTAACCAAGATTGCAGTTTAGAAGATGCGATTGAAAACATCGATATCGGTGGTCCGACTATGGTTCGTGCTGCAGCTAAGAACCACAAAGATGTATCCATCGTTGTTAATGCTAAAGATTACGATCGTGTATTGGCTGAAATGAACGCAAACAACGGTTCTTTGACTTACCAAACCCGTTTCGATTTAGCGATTGCCGCATATGAGCACACCGCTAGCTATGACGGCATGATTGCTAATTACTTCGGTAAGATGCTGCCAGCTCATGACGTTGAAGATGCCGAAGCGACTAAGTTCCCTCGCACTTTCAACAGCCAGTTTATTAAGAAGCAGGATCTTCGTTACGGTGAGAACTCTCACCAGGAAGCTGCCTTCTATGTAGAAGCTGAGCCACAGGAAGCTTCAGTTTCAACCGCTACCCAACTTCAGGGTAAAGCACTTTCTTACAACAACATTGCTGATACTGATGCAGCACTGGAATGTGTAAAAGAATTCGCTGAACCTGCCTGTGTGATCGTTAAGCATGCTAACCCTTGTGGTGTGGCTATTGGTGACAACATTCAAACGGCTTATGACGCCGCATTCAAAACCGACCCAACGTCAGCGTTCGGTGGCATCATTGCGTTTAACCGTGAACTAGACGCTGATACCGCTGAAGCCATTGTATCTCGTCAGTTCGTTGAAGTTATCATCGCTCCTTCAGTATCTAGTGGCGCTGCACAAATTGTTTCTGCGAAACCAAATGTTCGTTTACTTGAGTGTGGCCAATGGGACACGCAAACCGACGGTTTTGAGCTTAAGCGTGTTAACGGCGGTTTGTTAGTTCAGGATCGTGACCAGGGTATGGTTACTTTGGAAGATCTGAAAGTAGTAAGTAAGCGTCAACCATCTGAAGAAGAGTTAAAAGACTTATTATTCAGCTGGAAAGTAGCGAAGTTTGTTAAATCTAACGCCATCGTTTACGTTAAAAATCAAATGACAGTAGGTGTAGGTGCGGGCCAGATGAGCCGCGTTTACTCAGCGAAAATTGCTGGTATCAAGGCGGCTGACGAAGGTTTAGAAGTGCCGGGTTCAGTAATGGCCTCCGACGCCTTCTTCCCATTCCGCGATGGCATCGATGCCGCTGCCGGTGCTGGTATTACTGCAGTTATCCAGCCTGGCGGTTCAATGCGTGATGAAGAAGTTATCGCTGCGGCTGATGAACATGGTATGGCGATGGTCTTCACTGGGATGCGTCACTTTCGTCATTAATAACATTTAGGTTAGTGTGGTTGCGATATGCAATCACACTACCTTTCCACAAGCTTTGTGCTATATACTAGGCAATTGTAGTTATCTCGAACTAATTGAAAGTGGAAGAAAAAATGACAACAATCAAATCCGTAGTAACAGCATCTCTACTATCTGTCGCCTTACTTGGCGCAACCTCTGGCTCGGCATTCGCCTTTGATAAATTAGATGACGCCATCGCTGGTGAGCATCGTTCAGAAAAGAATAAAGCCCGCGATCAATATCGTCATCCAAAAGAAACGCTTGAGTTTTTTGGTTTCAAAGACGATATGACGGTGGTTGAAATCGCTCCAGGTGGCGGTTGGTATACTGAAGTTTTGGCACCAGCTCTTAAAGGTAGCGGTGTTCTGTATGGTGCCCACTATCCAGATACTGGCAAAGAAGACTACTACAGCCGTTCTCGCAAAGGCCTTGAGAAAAAACTTGCGTCAGATCCCGTTTTTAGTGAAGTGAAATTAACTGACTTTATGCCGAAGCAAGAAAGCGAACTAGCTCCAGCGGGCAGTGCTGATATGGTACTAACATTCCGTAACCTTCATAACTGGGGCAAGATGGGTGTTGAGCAGGTTTTCAAAGATGCATACACAGCCTTAAAACCGGGTGGCGTTTTAGGTGTTGTTGAGCACAGATTACCTGAAGATATGGACCATGCCGATGGTTATTACTCTCAAGCATTAGCAATCGAACAGGCCGAAGCTGCAGGATTTGAACTGGCAGAAACCAGTGAAATTAATGCTAACCCGAAAGATACAGCGGATCATCCAAAAGGTGTTTGGACATTACCGCCAGTATTGCGTTTAGGCGATCAGGACCGTGATAAGTATCTTGCTATCGGTGAAAGTGATCGCATGACTTTGAAATTTGTGAAGCCAGCTAAATAAACTGGCTTATATGTAGGAATAAGTAGTAATGAAAATTTTAGTGATAGGTAGTGGTGGTCGTGAGCATGCTTTAGCATGGAAAGCGTCGCAATCAGCAGGGGTAGAAAAAGTATTTGTTGCACCTGGTAATGCTGGTACTGCTACCGAAGCTAAGTTAGAGAATGTCGCTATTTCTGTTGGCGACATTCCTGCTTTAGTAGATTTTGCCAAACAGCAAAACGTTGAGCTGACCATTGTTGGTCCAGAGCAACCGCTTGTAGATGGTGTGGTTGATGCCTTTGAAGAAGCTGGCCTGACGATCTTTGGTCCTTCAGCAAAAGCAGCGCAGCTAGAAGGCTCGAAAGCCTTCACTAAAGACTTTTTAGCTCGTCACCAAATCCCAACCGCAGATTATGCAAACTTTACCGAAATCGATCCGGCAATCGAGTATGTTCGCAAAATGGGTGCACCAATTGTTGTAAAGGCCGATGGTCTTGCTGCAGGTAAAGGTGTAATCGTTGCGATGACTCTGCGGGAAGCAGAAGATTCAATAAAAGACATGCTTGCGGGCAACGCTTTTGGCGATGCCGGTCACCGTGTTGTTATCGAAGAATTCCTTGAAGGTGAAGAAGCCAGCTTTATCGTTATGGTAGATGGTAAGAACATTTTACCCATGGCAACCAGTCAGGATCACAAGCGCGCATTAAACGGCGATCAGGGTCCAAATACGGGGGGCATGGGTGCTTATTCTCCTGCGCCTGTGGTAACTGCTGAAATTCATGATCGCATTATGCAGGAAGTGATTGTTCCTACGGTTGCAGGCATGGCTAAAGAGGACGCTCCTTATAAAGGCTTCTTATACGCCGGTCTTATGATCACTGCTGACGGTACACCGAAAGTGATTGAGTACAACTGTCGCTTTGGCGATCCAGAAACACAACCGATTATGATGCGTTTACAGTCAGATTTAGTGCAGTTATGTCTTAAAGCTTGCCGTGGTGAGTTAGATAAGGCCACTGCTGATTTTGATTCTCGTGCAGCTGTTGGGGTCGTACTTGCTGCCAAAGGTTATCCGGCTAGCTATCCGAAAGGCGATGTCATCTCCGGCCTTGATACAAATACATCTGCTGATAGAAAAACCTTCCATGCAGGTACTGCGATGAAGGATGGTAATGTAGTAACTGCAGGTGGCCGTGTTCTTTGTGCGACGGCTTTAGGTAATTCCGTTACTGAAGCGCAACAATCGGCGTATAAATTACTGGAAGAGATCAGTTGGGAAGGTATGAGTTACCGTACCGATATTGCTTATCGCGCTATCGCTCGCGAAAGTAAATAACCCATTTCTCTGAATCTATAAAAAAAGGGCTCCTATATCAATGGAGCCCTTTTTTGTTTGTATCGAATTAGATTAATCGTTGCCTTGACCTGGTTCTGGTCTTTCTTTTGCTTCACGAACTTTCAGGGTTCGTTGTTGAAATTCAGTGTCGTTTAACGACTCAATCGCACCGTCGGCATCAGCTGCTGATATTTCTACAAACCCGAAACCGCGGCGTTTGCCTGTTTGTTTGTCTTTCATCAAGCGAACCGAATGCACTTCACCATATGATGAAAACAAACTTCTGACCGCAGCTTCATTTGCTCGATAAGGTAAATTACCAACATAAAGCGTTTTTATTGCAGCTGCTGTTTGTTGTTCACCTGACAAGAGCTTTACGATAAGTGGTGAAACAAGCGCACCAATGAATAAACCGATAGTTAAGGAAATAGCGTCGGCATTTTCTAATGCGCCGCCAACGAAGTAACCAACTAAAGCGCACCCTGTAGCAATAAGGGCGGATGTGAGGACTAATGGAGATTTCATGATTATTACCTGATTATTATTGTATTTTTAATGTTCTAATCCAATCCTATGTTAACAATACCTTTACAAATGGCAACTACCTCGATGAAAAAACCTTAATTAATGTAGGACTATTAAGATCTTTTATAGCTGTCTCTAGTGAAATAAGTGGATCTGTTCTCAATGAGTAGGGCTATCAAAAAGTGTATTTTTGAGTGTTTAGCGAACGGATCGCTTTATTTTTAACCGAACGATCGTTTTTTTGCATCTTTTCTTTGAATAGGTATTGACGGCAACGGGAAAATCCCTAAAATGCGCATCCACTTCCACGGGACATCCCAACGAAGTGTTTTGATACGATAACCTCAAGGGTTTAACCCGGTTATCACGACCGAAACTGAGAAATATTCGAAAACAACTTTTTCGAAATAATTATCAAAAATCGGTTGACATCAAAACTGGATGGCGTAGAATGCGCATCCTGCTTCGGGCAAGGCCTGCAGCGAAACAACGAGATTAACGAATGCGATTAATTCTCGGCTTTTTTAAAAGCGCATCTTTAACAATTAGTTATCAAGCAATTTGTGTGGGCACTCAAGTTAAGACAGTTTTACCATATAGCTCGAAAGAGCAATATAAAAGTCTTAATGATTTGTGACACATGAGTCTTTATTAATTTATTTAATATACGTTTATATGTCAGTTACCTTTATTGGTAACAAGTGATTCATTGAGCATGGTCCGCAAGGACAACAACTTTTTAATTGAAGAGTTTGATCATGGCTCAGATTGAACGCTGGCGGCAGGCTTAACACATGCAAGTCGAGCGGAAACGAAGAAGAACTTGTTCTTCTGGCGTCGAGCGGCGGACGGGTGAGTAATGCTTGGGAATATGCCTTAAGGTGGGGGACAACAGTTGGAAACGACTGCTAATACCGCATAATGTCTACGGACCAAAGGAGGGGATCTTCGGACCTTTCGCCTTTTGATTAGCCCAAGTGAGATTAGCTAGTTGGTGGGGTAATGGCCTACCAAGGCGACGATCTCTAGCTGGTTTGAGAGGATGATCAGCCACACTGGGACTGAGACACGGCCCAGACTCCTACGGGAGGCAGCAGTGGGGAATATTGCACAATGGGGGAAACCCTGATGCAGCCATGCCGCGTGTGTGAAGAAGGCCTTCGGGTTGTAAAGCACTTTCAGCGAGGAGGAAAGGTTAGTAGCTAATAACTGCTAGCTGTGACGTTACTCGCAGAAGAAGCACCGGCTAACTCCGTGCCAGCAGCCGCGGTAATACGGAGGGTGCGAGCGTTAATCGGAATTACTGGGCGTAAAGCGTGCGTAGGCGGTTGTATAAGCGAGATGTGAAAGCCCCGGGCTTAACCTGGGAACTGCATTTCGAACTGTATGACTAGAGTTTTGTAGAGGGTGGTGGAATTTCCAGTGTAGCGGTGAAATGCGTAGAGATTGGAAGGAACATCAGTGGCGAAGGCGGCCACCTGGACAAAAACTGACGCTGAGGCACGAAAGCGTGGGGAGCAAACAGGATTAGATACCCTGGTAGTCCACGCCGTAAACGATGTCAACTAGCTGTCTGTGGACTTGATCCGTGGGTAGCGCAGCTAACGCACTAAGTTGACCGCCTGGGGAGTACGGCCGCAAGGTTAAAACTCAAATGAATTGACGGGGGCCCGCACAAGCGGTGGAGCATGTGGTTTAATTCGATGCAACGCGAAGAACCTTACCATCCCTTGACATCCAGAGAACTTTCTAGAGATAGATTGGTGCCTTCGGGAACTCTGAGACAGGTGCTGCATGGCTGTCGTCAGCTCGTGTTGTGAAATGTTGGGTTAAGTCCCGCAACGAGCGCAACCCCTATCCTTATTTGCCAGCGCGTCATGGCGGGAACTTTAAGGAGACTGCCGGTGATAAACCGGAGGAAGGTGGGGACGACGTCAAGTCATCATGGCCCTTACGGGATGGGCTACACACGTGCTACAATGGCAGATACAGAGGGCAGCAAGACCGCGAGGTGGAGCGAATCCCACAAAGTCTGTCGTAGTCCGGATTGGAGTCTGCAACTCGACTCCATGAAGTCGGAATCGCTAGTAATCGTGGATCAGAATGCCACGGTGAATACGTTCCCGGGCCTTGTACACACCGCCCGTCACACCATGGGAGTGGGTTGCAAAAGAAGTAGCTAGTTTAACCTTCGGGGGGACGGTTACCACTTTGTGATTCATGACTGGGGTGAAGTCGTAACAAGGTAACCCTAGGGGAACCTGGGGTTGGATCACCTCCTTACCTTAAGTAAAACAACTTTCTTGAGTGTTCACACAAATTGCTTTGATAACGAATAAAGACGATGACCCTGTACGTCAGAATTATGGGGCTATAGCTCAGCTGGGAGAGCGCCTGCCTTGCACGCAGGAGGTCAGCAGTTCGATCCTGCTTAGCTCCACCATTTCACGACTGACAGGTTTGAAAATACTGTAGGTCTGTAGCTCAGCTGGTTAGAGCGCACCCCTGATAAGGGTGAGGTCGGTAGTTCAAGTCTACTCAGACCTACCAATTTCGATTTTCTCTGCGTTGTTTTGCCACTCGTTTATTGAAAAATAAACGTCGCGCCAAAACGCCTTGATAAAACCGAAATTACATTGTCATCAAGAAATTAAAGATAAGAGCTAAGCTTAATTGGCGAGTTTTTATCTTTAGTTTCTATCTTTAGAAACCTGTTCTTTAACAATTTGGAAAGCTGATATTAAACCCGGTGTTTATATTCAACAACTCGTGTCGCGCGAGGTGTTGGTCAAATATAAATACCAAATCGGATAACGTAAGTTATCCGGCTAATAATCTTTATGATTATTAATTCTTACTCAAGTAATCTATTAGATTGCGTGAAAATGTCAGACATACAAAACAAAGTTTTCTTTGGGTTGTATGGTTAAGTGACTAAGCGTATGTGGTGGATGCCTTGGCAGTTAGAGGCGATGAAGGACGTGTTAATCTGCGAAAAGCTGAGTTAAGCCGATAAAAGGCGTTATAGGCTCAGATGTCCGAATGGGGAAACCCACCCGTCATCAGGCGGGTATCGTTAAGTGAATTCATAGCTTAACGAGGCGAACCGGGAGAACTGAAACATCTAAGTACCCCGAGGAAAAGAAATCAACCGAGATTTCCTTAGTAGCGGCGAGCGAACGGGAATTAGCCCTTAAGCGGTTTGTAAGTTAGTGGAATGAGCTGGAAAGCTCAGCGATACAGGGTGATAGCCCCGTACACGAAAATGAACTTACCGTGAAATCGAGTAGGTCGGGACACGAGAAATCTTGACTGAATATGGGGGGACCATCCTCCAAGGCTAAATACTCCTAACTGACCGATAGTGAACCAGTACCGTGAGGGAAAGGCGAAAAGAACCCCTGTGAGGGGAGTGAAATAGAACCTGAAACCGCATACGTACAAGCAGTGGAAGCCCTTCGTGGGTGACTGCGTACCTTTTGTATAATGGGTCAGCGACTTATGTTCTGTAGCTAGGTTAACCGAATAGGGGAGCCGTAGCGAAAGCGAGTGTTAACTGCGCGTTTAGTTGCAGGGCATAGACCCGAAACCCGGCGATCTACCCATGGGCAGGTTGAAGGTTGAGTAACATCAACTGGAGGACCGAACACACGTATGTTGAAAAATGCGGTGATGACTTGTGGGTCGGAGTGAAAGGCTAATCAAGCCGGGAGATAGCTGGTTCTCCCCGAAATCTATTTAGGTAGAGCCTCGGACGAACACCATTGGGGGTAGAGCACTGTTAAGGCTAGGGGGTCATCCCGACTTACCAACCCTTTGCAAACTCCGAATACCAATGAGTGCTATCCGGGAGACACACTATGGGTGCTAACGTCCATAGTGGAAAGGGAAACAACCCAGACCGCCAGCTAAGGTCCCAAAGTCATAGTTAAGTGGGAAACGATGTGGAAAGGCATAGACAGCTAGGAGGTTGGCTTAGAAGCAGCCACCCTTTAAAGAAAGCGTAATAGCTCACTAGTCGAGTCGGTCTGCGCGGAAGATGTAACGGGGCTAAACTATGCACCGAAGCTGCGGATTTAACCTTTTGGTTAAGTGGTAGGGGAGCGTTCTGTAAGCCGTTGAAGGTGAACTGAGAAGTTTGCTGGAGGTATCAGAAGTGCGAATGCTGACATGAGTAACGATAATGGGGGTGAAAAACCCCCACGCCGAAAGACCAAGGTTTCCTGTCCCATGTTAATCAGGGCAGGGTAAGTCGGCCCCTAAGGCGAGGCGGAAACGCGTAGTCGATGGGAAACAGATTAATATTTCTGTACTTCTTATAATTGCGAAGGAGGGACGGAGCAGGCTAGGCAAGCATGGCGTTGGTTGTCCATGTGAAAGTATGTAGGCTGAAGAATTAGGTAAATCCGGTTCTTCTTAAGGCTGAGATACGAGACGAGGCTCTACGGAGCTGAAGTTGTTGATGCCCTACTTCCAGGAAAAGCTTCTAAGCATCAGATTATAAGGAACCGTACCCCAAACCGACACAGGTGGTTAGGTAGAGAATACTAAGGCGCTTGAGAGAACTCGGGTGAAGGAACTAGGCAAAATAGTACCGTAACTTCGGGAGAAGGTACGCCGGCTAGGGTGATGAGACTTGCTCTCTAAGCCTCGGTCGGTCGAAGTAACCAGGTGGCTGGAACTGTTTATTAAAAACACAGCACTGTGCAAAATCGAAAGATGACGTATACGGTGTGACGCCTGCCCGGTGCCGGAAGGTTAATTGATTGGGTTAGCGCAAGCGAAGCTCATGATCGAAGCCCCGGTAAACGGCGGCCGTAACTATAACGGTCCTAAGGTAGCGAAATTCCTTGTCGGGTAAGTTCCGACCTGCACGAATGGCGTAATCATGGCCACACTGTCTCCACCCGAGACTCAGTGAAATTGAATTTGCGGTTAAGATGCCGTATACCCGCGGCTAGACGGAAAGACCCCGTGAACCTTTACTATAGCTTGACAGTGAACATTGCTCCTACATGTGTAGGATAGGTGGGAGGCTTTGAAACTTTGTCGCCAGATAGAGTGGAGCCAATCTTGAAATACCACCCTTGTATGCGTGATGTTCTAACCTGGGGCCCTAATCGGGCTTGGGGACACTGTCTGGTGGGTAGTTTGACTGGGGCGGTCTCCTCCCAAAGCGTAACGGAGGAGCACGAAGGTTGGCTAAGTATGGTCGGACATCATACGGTTAGTGCAATGGCATAAGCCAGCTTAACTGCGAGACAGACACGTCGAGCAGGTACGAAAGTAGGTCATAGTGATCCGGTGGTTCTGTATGGAAGGGCCATCGCTCAACGGATAAAAGGTACTCCGGGGATAACAGGCTGATACCGCCCAAGAGTTCATATCGACGGCGGTGTTTGGCACCTCGATGTCGGCTCATCACATCCTGGGGCTGAAGTCGGTCCCAAGGGTATGGCTGTTCGCCATTTAAAGTGGTACGCGAGCTGGGTTTAGAACGTCGTGAGACAGTTCGGTCCCTATCTGCCGTGGGCGTTTGAGAATTGAAGAGGGCTGCTCCTAGTACGAGAGGACCGGAGTGGACGAACCTCTGGTGTTCCGGTTGTCACGCCAGTGGCATTGCCGGGTAGCTATGTTCGGAACTGATAACCGCTGAAAGCATCTAAGCGGGAAGCAGGCTTTGAGATGAGTTCTCACTGGGACTTTAAGTCCCCTAAAGGGTCGTTGGAGACTACAACGTTGATAGGTCAGGTGTGTAAGTGCTGCGAGGCATTGAGCTAACTGATACTAATTGCCCGTGAGGCTTAACCATACAACACCAAAGAAAATTGTGTTGTTTGACATGCTACGCAGTCAAATAGATAGAGTAAGAATTGAAATTAATACAGCTTTTCGAATTAAAGTTAGAAGCGTCTTGATAGCGGAGTAAACAACACTCAGAACGCATCAGGAGGCCCCGTTCGCCAACGGGGCAAAAATCTTCTAGCGTACGATTTTTGTCTAGCGACAATAGCGTTGTGGAACCACCTGATCCCATGCCGAACTCAGAAGTGAAACGCAATAGCGCCGATGGTAGTGTGGGAGTTCCCATGTGAGAGTAGGTCATCGCTAGGCTTCCAATTCAGAAAAGCCCGCTCAGTTGAGCGGGCTTTTTGCGTTTGAGGGAATCTTACGAAGGTGGATAAAATACTCCACTGTGTCGTATTTTGGGTGGAGTCTTACGAGGGTGGAGTAAACACTATTTCAGTCGCGTTTAGGTAGCTTATTCTTCAAAATGCTTTAGATTTTGACTCACTCTTATTCAACAGTAACAAAATACTCCACTGCGTCGTATCTTGGGTGGAGTCTGGCGATGTTGGAGTAAGCACTATGTCAGTCGTGTTTATGTAGCTTACACTTCAAAATCCTTTAGATTTTGACTCCACCTTTGACGATTTCGTCAACTCCACCTTCGAATCGTTTTCTGATTCGACTCCACCTTCAACATATCTATATGTTGACTCCCTCTTATTCATCAGTAACAAGGCAACGCCTTGTTACTTAAATGCTTTCGCTATCGCTTCCAGCGCGATCTCTTGCTTCTTACTTTCCCGTGGGTGCTTGTTATAAACCAAGGATAGGGTGAAATGGTAGTTGATGGAGTTTGGGCGGATCAGGCGCATGGTACCATCGTTTAATTCTTTTTGGATATGACCTTGTGGCATAAAGCCCAGGTATTCTCCAGACTTAATCAAAATTTTGCGCATAAAGAACTGATAGGATTTGGCAGTAAGGTTAAACCTTTCTAATTGCGTTTTACCTTCGCCAGTTATGTCGATTCCTGGATGAATGGTTTCTGCATTGGCAAAATCTCTGTCAGCAATTTGAGTGTCAGTCTTATTAAAAAAAGGGTGCCCTTCAGAGCAACATAAAAACACCTGTTCACGGTGCAATGGTTGGTAATATAAACCATCAATTTTGTGGTAAGCAGGAAAGATCCCTGTATGTACCTTACCTTGCAGGATACCTTTTTCAATTTGGTCGATTGACATGGTATCCAGTTCGATTTGTAAAGCTGGATGCTTGCAGTGAATATCTTTCACCACTTCAACAAACTTTAATTGTTTTTCTCTATCAAGTTGCTCAGAACACCAGATAACAATTTCACCGCTCAATTCCGAACCAAGACTATTTACCAGCATCGAAAAATCCTGGACCGATTCAAACAGGCTTAAAGACGCCCGGTACACACTTTGTCCTTCATGGGTAAGCACGAAACCGCTACGACCACGTAGGCAAAGTTTAAACCCCATCCGTTGTTCAAGATTACCGATATGAATACTTATCGTGCTCTTGGTGATACCAAGGTGTGGTTCAGCAGCAGAAAACCCACCATATTCAACTACGGCCTGGAACACCTTTAACAGCCTGAGGTCATAGTCGCTTAGTTGCCTGAGGTTATTCTGAGATATCTGCATGATTCGTAGATATTTAGTTTGATAATAATCAAACTATACATTGAAAAGTTTGTATTTATAAGCTTATATTTTTGCACTTTAATAGACGTACAGTAAATTAAATGAGTATCGAATATGATTGCTTTGGAAGATAGCGAACTATTAAGAACCTTCTCTTATATCAATGGCAGCTGGCATTCCAGCGAAAAAGATATTGCCGTAACAAACCCTGCAACGGGCGAAGAGATCGCCCGTGTAAGTGACATCACCCCTGCTGAAACGGAATTGGCAGTAGCCGCTGCGAAAGCCGCATTACCTGAGTGGTCAACGAAATCTGCAAATGAAAGAGCAGCCATTTTACGAAAATGGTTTGAGCTTATGATGGCAAATCAAATGGATTTAGGGCAAATCCTGACCCTAGAGCAAGGTAAACCGCTAGTCGAAGCCAAGGGGGAGATTGCTTATGGGGCAGCCTTTATCGAATGGTTTGCGGAAGAAGGTAAACGTATCTACGGCGATACCATTCCAGCGCCATCGAAAGACAAGAAGATCATTGTGATTAAACAACCTGTAGGGGTTGTGAGTGCCATCACTCCCTGGAATTTTCCAAATGCGATGATCGCCCGTAAAGCCGCCGCGGCTCTGGCTGCAGGCTGTACCTTTGTGGTTCGTCCGGCGACACAAACACCATTATCAGCATTAGCAATGGCAGAGCTGGCTGAAAGAGCTGGGATCCCAGCAGGTGTATTTAATGTAGTTGTCGGCTCCGATGCCCAAGGGATCGGAGAAGTGCTTACTCAGCATCCCGATATCGCCAAGTTCACCTTTACCGGCTCAACAGGTGTCGGTAAACGATTGATTGCCCAATGTGCAACCACGGTTAAAAAGGTATCGATGGAACTTGGTGGTAATGCGCCATTCATCGTATTTGATGATGCTGATATCGATGCAGCGGTTCAGGGGGCTTTAGTTTCTAAGTACCGTAATGCCGGTCAAACCTGTGTCTGTACAAACCGTATTTTCGTGCAAAAGGGCGTGTTGAAAGAGTTTACTGAAAAGTTTACGAAAGCGGTGGCAAACCTCAAAGTAGGCAATGGCATGGATAGTGATACCGATATTGGGCCATTAATTTCTGAAAAAGCCGCATCCGATGTGAAACAGCTAGTCGTTCAATCCCTGGAACAGGGCGCATCATTACTCACTGGCAATACCCCCTCTGACCACCCGGAGCAGTTTTTAAATCCCATGGTGTTAACGGATGTCACCAATGATATGCCGATAGCTCGCAACGAAATTTTTGGCCCGGTGTCACCGATCATCGCGTTCGATGATGAACAGCAAGTAATTGCTATGGCAAACGATACCGAATTTGGCCTTGCAGCCTATTTTTATGCCCGGGATATTGGCCGGGTGTGGCGAGTTTCCGAAGGCCTGGAATACGGCATGATTGGCATTAACGAAGGCATCGTTTCCAACGCCGCAGCACCATTTGGCGGGGTTAAACAATCTGGTAATGGTCGTGAAGGCTCCCGTTACGGTTTAGACGATTATCTGGAAATTAAATATTTATGTATGGGCGGTCTGTAAATCGCCAGTCGAAGAGACATGTTAGGAAAAATTATGAATAACGAACAATTACAAGCGAGAAAAACACGGGTTATTGCCAGGGGTCAGGGCAATCTTTATCCGGTTTATATTGAGCGAGGCAAGAATGCCGAGTTATGGGATGTTGATGGTAATCGTTACATAGATTTTGCCACGGGTATCGCGGTGTGTAATACCGGACATTCTCACCCCAAAATCGTAGCCGCAGTAAAAGAGCAGCTGGATAGATTTTCCCATACCTGTGTCATGGTAAATCCTTATGAAAGCGCTGTGGAATTGGCCGAAAAGTTAACGGCAGCAGCGCCGGGCGATTCCGATAAAAAAGCGATTTTCGTAACCACGGGAGCGGAAGCCGTGGAAAACTGTGTGAAAATAGCCAGAGCCTACACTGGGCGTCGCGGCGTGATCGCGTTTAACGGTGGCTTTCATGGCCGCACTAACCTGGCGATGGCATTAACCGGAAAAATCACTCCATATAAAAACTTGTTTGGCCCCTTTCCGGGCGATATATTTCACGCGCCTTTCCCAATTAAATGCCATGACATTTCCGTTAAGGATTCTTTAAAGGCCCTGGACACCCTGTTCAAAGTTGATATTGCACCAAGTGACGTGGCGGCGATCATTGTTGAGCCGGTACAAGGGGAGGGAGGATTTTACCCTGCTCCTGCAGAATTCCTGCAAGCCCTCAGGGCTCGTTGTGATGAGCATGGTATTGTTTTAATTGCTGATGAAATTCAAACCGGATTTGGCAGAACCGGCAAGATGTTCAGCTTCGAACATGCCGATGTTGAGCCCGATCTAATTACCATGGCAAAAGGTATCGCTGGTGGCTTTCCAATCGCCGCGGTTATTGGTAAAAGTGAAGTGATGGACGCACCTCTACCCGGTGGTTTAGGTGGAACTTATGGCGGCTCACCAGTCGCTTGTACTGCGGCACTTAAGGTATTGGATATCATTGCCGAAGAAAATCTGATTGACCGTTCGAACCAACTTGGTCAATTATTCAATGAGCGTCTTCGTGCGTTGCAACACGAGTATCCGGCGCTTATCCACGATGTACGTAATCAAGGGGCGATGATCGCGTTAGAGTTAGGTAAATCCGTTGACGAGTTTATTCCCAATCCAGAATTAACCCAATCTTTGATAGCAAAAGCTGCAGAGCATGGACTTATTTTGCTGGCTTGTGGTTTTTATGGCAATGTCATTCGCTTCCTACCAGCGCTTACGATGAGTGATGAACTTGCTTCTGAAGGCTTAGACAAATTTGTCGAACTGTTCCACTCAGCAGCTCAATAATATCTGATATAAAATGGCCTTGAATGGTATCAAGGCCATGATTCTTGTGGCTTAAAGTCAACAGGTAAGCGCAGATTTTATTTCCGTTTGCCTGAAGTTTACGTTTATAATCAAGGCATAAATTTACGTATATTTAAGACTAAATAGATTTAAAATGTTAGCCCGTTTCCGGCAGATACCTTTAAGCAATGCCCTGCCTTTGCACCATGATGAAATTGATGTGCTACTAAGCGCTGAAGCATTTCGTCTGCGCCTTCTCGAACTAATTAAATCCGCAAAAAAACGTGTGTACCTTACGGCGCTGTATTTGCAGGATGATGAAGCGGGTCGGGAAATTCTTGATGCACTTATTGCAGCTAAACAACATAACCCGGAATTAGTGATACGCATCTTCGTTGATTTCCACCGTGCCCAACGTGGCTTGATTGGAGAGAAGCAATCTCTGGGAAATCGCCAGTTATATCTCGACCTGAATGAAAAATATCCAG
This sequence comes from Thalassotalea sp. PS06, assembly GCF_007197775.1. NCBI lineage: Bacteria > Pseudomonadati > Pseudomonadota > Gammaproteobacteria > Alteromonadales > Colwelliaceae > Thalassotalea > Thalassotalea sp. PS06. The sequence continues at coordinate 303,890 of NZ_CP041638.1, forward strand.
GGGCCGTGGAAATTTTTGGCGTACCGGTAAAACAAAAAGAGTTTCTTGGTGTGTTACACCTTAAAGGTTTTGTGATTGATGATACTGTTTTGTATAGCGGTGCTAGTTTAAATAATGTTTATCTGGATGTTGGTGATAAGTATCGCTGCGATCGTTACCACGAGATTAAACAACCCGGTCTTGCCAATGCATTTGTTGATTACTTATTGAATAATTTTGTTCAGTCAGGTCTGGCACCTCGTCTTGATGAACCGGGAACGTTTGATAAAAAACAGCAAAAATCTCTGATTAACCAGTTAAAAAGCTTATTGCGAAGATCCAAGTATCAGGTTTCCAGTCCAAATACTGAGCAGGCGCCAATGCAAATACAGCCTATCGTAGGGTTTGGTAAGCGTGGTAATGTGCTCAATCAAACGGCGAGAAAGGTTGTGAAAAGTGCTCAGGATACTCTGGTTATATTTACCCCTTATTTCAATTTTCCTAAACCCTTAGCTTCGGATTTGCGTCGTGCTTTAAAGCGCGGTGTCGAGGTTACGATTGTCGTTGGTGACAAAAAAGCCAATGATTTTTATATTGCCGATGAAGATCAGTTCTCTACCATAGGCATTGTTCCTTATCTTTATGAAGTCTTGTTGAGTCGTTTTGTTAAACGTAATCAGAAATTCATTGATAAAGGCCAGCTCAATTTGCAGCTTTGGTATCATGGCGCTAATAGCTATCACTTAAAGGGTATTGTCGCCGACAACAAGTATCATTTACTAACCGGAAGCAATATGAATCCCAGAGCCTGGAATCTTGATATTGAAAATGGTTTATTCATTGTTGATGAGAGTAAGCAGCTAGTTGGTAAATGGCAGCAGGAATTGAGTAATATTCTCAAACACACCACTCGGGTTACAAATTTTTCCGAAATCGAAACCATTAAAGATTACCCGGAAAAAGTTCGGGAGTTACTTCGTCGCATTCAGTTAACCAGCTTTGATCGGTTGTTGAAGCGCTTCCTATAATCCGACGGCATAAATCTAATCGGCACTATTGTGAAAAATGGTGCCTGAATTCCTACCTACCCAATCAGGGGTACAAATCCTTTACTGGCTGAATTAACCTCATAGAAAAAGAGGTGTTAACGTCGTCGTTTTATCGCGTCTTAAGGAAAGTCATATGAGTGAAAGGGTTTTACATCACAAGGCGCTGGGCAAGCGCGATATTTTTCTATTCAGTGTTTCAGCGGTACTTCTGTTAGACACCCTCGCGGCAGGAGCCACTTCCGGACCATCGATAATCTTTTGGTGGTTAGCACTTACTTTATGCTTTTTAATTCCGTTAGGAATGATATGCGCAGAGCTGGGAGTGAAATATCCTCAACAAGGCGGTATCTATGCCTGGGTAAAACAAGCCTATGGGCAGCGTTGGGCATCCCGGGTTAGCTGGTATTACTGGGCAAACGTAGCGGTTTGGATACCGGCAATCTTTATTTTATTTTCCGGTATTTTCCAGCAATTGTTTTTCCCGCAAATGTCTTTAACCGCTCAGATAATCCTGGGCGTTGCTCTGATTTGGGTATTAGTCTTTGCCAATATTGTGACCCTGGAGTTTGGCAAATGGGTACCAAATCTAGGGGCAATATTAAAACTGTTAATTTTTGCGTTTTTGATAGTAGGATCGTTCTTTTATGGCAGTAAGCATGGCTGGGCAAATGACCTGTCGTTAGCCACATTGCTCCCGACTGTTGAAAATGATGGTCTTAGTCTTCAGTATTTGCCTGCAGTGATCTACGGAATGTTGGGCTTTGAACTGATCAGTGCCAGTAGCGAAGAAATGAAAAATCCTAAACGCGATCTTCCTAAAGCCATTGCCGCCTCAATGGCAGTCGTTGTTGTTGCCTTTGTTTTAGCTACCACAGCTATTCTGGTAGCCATACCGGCTCAACAGGTTGATTTGGTCGATGGACTGATTGATACCCTGCGACTAATTTTTTCACAATATGCCTGGGGTGAAAGTCTGGTAATTGCACTGGTTATCGGTGCTTTGTATACCTTCTTCTCCAATGGTGTTACCTGGGGTATGGGCGCAAATCGGGCTGCAGCACAGGCGGCAATTGATAAAGAATTACCTAAATGGTTTGGCATCCTGTCCTCGCGCGGAACACCCACAGGTGCGGCAATTTTATTGGGGGTGATATCTTCTGCATTACTGATCATGTATGGATTTATGGCGACTAATAACGAAGACTTATTTTGGACCTTGTTCGCGTTTAGCGGGGTTATTTTTATCCTGCCTTATATCGTCATGTGCTGTGCCTTCGTCAAAATTCGTCAGTCTGAAACCGTGTTCGATGCATCGCAATACTCTGTGCCGGGTAATCCTTCTATGGTAAAAGGTCTCGCTTATTTATGTGCCTTGATCTTATCTGTAACCAACATTCTTTTTGTATATACACCAGGAGAGGGGGTCCACTGGGACGTACTATCTGGTGCAATGGCGGTAATTTTATTGGGTGAAGCGATTCTTTTTCACCAGAAACCGGCAAAGGCAAAAGAATCTAATCAAGCGGTAGTGTAATAACGGAAAAACTGACAAGTTCACTGAGTAAAGCTGACTATGTTATAGTCAGCTTTTTCGATGTAATAATAACGAATCACTCATATGGAACTTGATCGATTTAGTCAGTCCCTGGTTGCTTTGACTCAAGCCGTAGCGACACCAAACTTTTATCCTGCCTGTCAGCAACTATTTGAATCTTTTCTAGATTACGATGAATTGCTGGTTATCCATTTTCACCGTGAACAAGCACCGAGTCTTTTATTTCAGCACAGTAAAAATGCACATTCTGCTAATGATCTGGTGCAGCGCAATGAATGGAATTATTTGACTAACCTCTATGTTCTCGACCCATTTTACCGAGCCTACATTGATGATAATTATTCTGGCTTTCTAAGATTGAGTGACAGTGGTCCGGATCAGTTTGAAACCATATATAACCTCTATTTTAACTATCTAAAATTATCTGACGAGGTTGGATTTCTTTTACCTCTGGAAGATGGCAGCTGTATTCATATTGATTTATCCCGATTCTCTCCCGCGGAATCTTTTGGCGTTCGCACCTGTGCTTATTTGTCGCAATTAGTAAATGTATTGGCCGAGCTTTTCGCAGAGCATATTCGCGCGACACCTAAGCAACAAGACGAAAAGCAAAACCATGTTGAACAATTGCTACAAAATTTTGGTAAGGATGTGTTGACCAATAAAGAGTATCAGGTGATGCAATTATTACTGCGCGGCCACTCTACCAAAGCCATAGCCGCTAATATGGGGATCGGAACCGAAACCGTAAAAATGCATCGCAAGAATATTTACGGTAAAACTTTCACCGTAGGTCAGCCTGAAATTCTCGCCTTGTTTATCGAGATCCTGCAATCTGAAGATTTAGATCCAGGTCAGGATCAATTACATCGTTATCTGCAACGTCAATAATTAGGTCCTGGCAATAAATTAGTCCATGTATGACCCCCCTTATAGGGGTACTCATCTTTAATGCTTGGGGTAAGGTATCCACAATCCTTAATTTTGTGGAGCAGCAGTTCATGCCCTCATCGATGACTGACGGATTCAGTCAGACTAAATTTTTTCCTTATTGGCTCGATAGTGCTGACAGACCAGCACCTGAGCCAGAGCTTTGCTGTGATATCGAAACCGAGTTACTGATTGTTGGCGCTGGATTTACGGGGCTTTGGGCCGCATTGCAGGCAATTCAGGAAAATCCCAATCGCCAGATAACCGTTATTGAGGCCAGACAAATCGCCATCGGCGCCACTGGTCGTCCGGGCGCGATTCTGTCAACATCGTTAATGCATGGTATGGAAAACTCATATCGGCTATTCGCTGCAGAAATGGACAAATTGGAACAACTTGGTAAGGAAAACATGGATGGTTTTCGAAAAACCATCGAAGATTTTGATATCGATTGTGATATTGAGTGGGGTGGTGAGCTAACGGTTGCCGTTGGTGAGCAGGGAATTGAGGACATTGAGCGTGAATATCAACTTTATAAACGCTTTGGTCATGATGCGCATTTGTTATCTGCAGAGCAGGTTCGCTCAGAAGTTAATTCGCCACTTTTTGCTGGGGGGCTTTGGTCAAAACAGCGCAGCGGTACGGTTAATCCGGCAAAACTTGCCTGGGGATTAAAGCGTGCAGCAAAGTCTTTAGGGGTGACGTTTTACGAAAATACCCCAAAGCTAAAAGCCAAAAATCTTGGCGATAGCATTGAAGTCACTGTGCCTAACGGAAAAATTCGAGCAGCTAAAGTAATACTGGCTACCAATGCTTTTACTTCTCATCACAAAAAAATCAGCCGTCGCGTTTCGGCGATTCGCGATCGCATTCTGGTTACTGAACCTTTGACTGCCGCACAACTAGAGTCAATTGGCTGGACTAATCGTCAGGGCGTTTACGACACCCGCACCCAGTTAAACTACATGCGTTTAACCAAAGACAACCGGCTGTTATTTGGTGGTCGGCTTGGCTACTTCTACAACAACAATACCGACCCTGAGCAAGATAAAACTCCTGAACCTTATTACCGTTTGCTCGAGGCATTGCATCGCACATTCCCGTCATTAAAGGGTGTATCTGTCTCCCATGCTTGGAGTGGCCCGATTGCTCTCACCACCAGAATGGCTGTGCACTATCAAAGGTTCTTTGCTGGCAAAATGATTTATGCCGGTGGCTATTCGGGTTTTGGAGTAACCGCAAGTCGTTTCGCCGCTCGGGTTGGGTTGGCAATTATTGATAACAAGGACATTCCGGAGACACAGCTTACGTTCGCCAAAACCGTCCCGGGCTATATTCCACCAGAGCCATTTCGATACCTTGGTGCCAAGCTAACCATGTATGCCTTAGATACCGCCGATGAAAAAGGTGGCTGGAGGATCCCATGGTTGAAAATGGTCGAGAAAATGGGCTTTCCCCTAAAACCATAAATTTACACGTTAAGAGTAATGAAATCAGGATAAATCAATGAATGCATTTACCTTTAAACGACGCCTGGATGGCGGCAATACCCCAAGGCTACAACCCTGGAGCATGGACTCTGAATATGGGGTTTTAAAAGATGTGTTAATCGGGCCGATGGATCATTACTCATGGCAAACCGGCAATGCGATGTCGCGCCGTTCGATGCGCCTGGGTCGTCAGTTTGATATTGCGGTTGCTAAACAACAGTATCAACAGATGCTGGATATTTATCGTCAATGTGGCGTTAATACCCATCTGTTAAAGCCTGACGAGCAACTTCCTTATCAATTATATGCACGAGATTCTAGCGTTATGACCCCTTGGGGCCCAGTGGTCACTCAGATGTTTAGCCCCTGGCGTCGTGGCGAGTGGGCAGAAATTATAAAGTTTTATCAGGGCATGGATATTCCACTTTATGACATCATTACCGCAGGCAGTTTTGAAGGTGGTGATTTTATGGTGCTGGAGCCGGGCGTGATTTTATGTGGTTATACTGGCGAGCGCACTAGTGAAGCGGGATTAAAACAGATGCAGGCCTGGATCGAAGCGGAAGGTTGGGAATTTAAGAGCTATCAATTTGATCCATATTTCCTTCATCTTGATGTCAAAGTTGCCATGTTGTCGGAAAAACTGGCAGCAGTTTGTACCCAGGCGGTTGAAGATGAATTGCTGGACTGGTTTAAAGACCGAGGTATTGAAATCATCGATATTTCCTATCGCAGTGTGCTAGAGCTCGGCGTGAATGTGGTTGCCCTAGGTAATGACAGAGTGCTGATACCGGCACAAAGTACCGAGCTTATTGAAAAATCCAAAGCCCATGGCTTAGAAGTTTTCGCACCGGACATGTCAATGTTTACCTCTGGCGGTGGTGGTGTTCACTGTATGTGTCAGCCTTTGAGCAGGGAAGATGCGTAATGAATGATTTGACCAATGGCCAAACATTAGCGATTAACGGCCAGCGTCTTTGGCAGTCATTAATGAGCATGGCCAAAATTGGCGCTACTGAAAAAGGTGGTTGTAATCGTCAGGCGCTAACGCAGCTGGATAAAGCCGGGCGAGATCTGTTTATTCAATGGTGTGAAGATGCTGGGTGTGAAGTACGTTACGACCAAATGGGCAATTTATTTGCCCGCCGCCCAGGAAAAAATAATGATTTACCACCGGTAATTACTGGTAGTCACTTGGACACCCAACCGACAGGCGGAAAGTTTGACGGTGTCTATGGGGTACTTGCCGGCCTGGAAGTTATTCGCACGCTTAATGAGCAAAATATTGAAACCTTACACCCTATTGAGGTAATTGCCTGGACCAATGAAGAAGGGGCTCGCTTTTCTCCTGCTATGATTGGCTCTGGTGTCTGGTGTGGTGAGTTTGATATTGATTATGGCTGGTCGCGGACGGATAAACAGGGTGTAAGCATCAAGGACGAGCTAGTTAACCATAATATGCTCGGTGATGCGAAATGTAGTGCTTTTGCTGTTAAAGCGGCATTTGAATTACACATAGAACAAGGGCCAATTCTCGAGGCAGAGGAGCTACAGATTGGTATAGTGCAAGGCGTTCAGGGGATGCGTTGGTATGATTTAACCATCACCGGAAGTCCGGTTCATGCTGGTCCGACGCCAATGGAGCAGCGCCGTGACCCTTTTATGGGGCTTGCCGACATTACCAAGCAACTGTATCAACTAGCACAGCAATATGCGCCATGGTCGCGGGTAACATTCGGAGATATTAAGGCGCTGCCGGGATCTCGTAATACGGTACCCGAGCAATTAATTTTGGCAGTAGATTTACGTCATCCCGATCAACAAATTCTGGAACAAATGGATCAGGCGTTTAGAGAAATTGTTTCAGAGGTAAGTGAGCAATACCAATTATCGTCAACCATTCATGATGAGTGGAATTCGCCAGCTGTTACATTCGATGGCAATTGTGTCTCCGCAGTATCTGCAGCAGTAGAAGCTTTTGGCTATTCGGCAAAACAAATGTTCAGTGGTGCCGGCCATGACTCAGTGTATGTGTCTAAAGTTGCGCCCACCTCGATGATATTCGTTCCTTGTGAAGGCGGGATAAGCCACAACGAGGCAGAGAATGCCCATAAAGACGATATCACTGCTGGTGCTAATGTCTTACTTGGTGCCATGTTGAGGATGGCTGAATTATAGCGTCAGCTGAAACTGCCGCTAAATTCAGTGTACAGAACACAGAACACAGAACACAGAACACAGAACACAGAATACAGAATACAGAACACAGAACACAGAATACAGAATACAGAATACAGAGCACAGAGTTCAGAAAAAGCGCTTTAACTCTACGTCATTCCGACCCCAAATCACTCTAGCGTCATTCCGGTCTTCGAACCGGAATCTAAGTTTTTGGCAAGAGATACCGGACGACTCCGGTATGACGAAGTTAAGGGGTAACGGCATTCGGCCCCATACCCTAGAGCGTCATTCGGCCCCTACCCTAGAGCGTCATTCCGGTCTTCGAACCGGAATCTAAGTTTTTGGCAAGGGATACCGGACGACTCCGGTATGACGAAGTTAAGGGGTAACGTCATTCGGTCCCATACCCTAGAGCGTCATTACGGTCCTCGAACCGGAATCTAAGTTTTTGGCAAGAGATACCGGACCACTCCGGTATGACGAAGTTAAGGGGTAACGGCATTCGGTCCCATACCCTAGAGCGTCATTCCGGTCCTCGAACCGGAATCTAAGTTTTTGGCAAGAGATACCGGACCACTCCGGTATGACGAAGTTAAGGGGTAACGTCATTCGGCCCCATACCCTAGAGCGTCATTCCGGTCCTCGAACCGGAATCTAAGTTTTTGGCAAGAGATACCGGACCACTCCGTTATGACGAAGTTAAGGGGTAACGGCATTCGGTCCCATACCCTAGAGCGTCATTCGGCCCCTACCCTAGAGCGTCATTCCGGTCTTCGAACCGGAATCTAAAGTTAACAACAGATACCATCCACAAAAACAGTTTTATTGGTTTTGTGATTGCCTTAGTCGTTTATATCGTTAACAATCGAACGACCCGAATAACTAAAACAAATAACAGGGAGCTGTCTGTGTCAGAAACAACATCCGATCAATTGGCAGATAAACCTAAATCTACCTCCGACGGGCCACTATCCTATGGTCCATACCCTGAGCTGTCGAAATATGCGATTTTTGTCGGCTATTTTCTCGGTGTCATTATTGCCATTTCTATTGGTTACGCCTCATTGAAACTCGGCTTTTCCATTGAGGGTTCAGAGCTTGCTGCCATCCTTGGCTTTGGTATCTTGCGCGGCATTTTACGTCGCCGTTCCATTATCGAAAACAACGTAACCCAAACCGTTGCATCGGCAGTTAACGGTGCATCTTCGGGTTTAATGTTCTCGGTGCCGGCGATATTTATTCTTGGCTATGGTCAGGAACTAAATCCATACATCGTAACCTTTGGTGCCATCGCAGGTGCCTTCTTAGGTATTGCTTTTATCATTCCATTACGTAAGCAAATGATTGATTTTGAACGCCTTACCTATCCAGGTGGCGTTGCCGTCGCAACCATTTTGAAATCGCCTGGGGCCGGTATCGAAAAAGCCAAGTTACTTGTTGGCGCGATGATATTTTCCGGGGTTATCCATGTATTGGCCTTGGCCAACGGCGTTCATGATTTGCATGTCGGTGACTGGTTGAGTATTCCTGAAGATTACGCGTATTTGAATCTAATGTTTTATGCGTCTCTGATGACCGTAGGCGTTGGCTTTATCGCTGGCCGCGGTGGTTTTGCTTTTATCGTTGGTGGCTTTGTCTGTTATTTCTTCTTAGCACCAATGTTGGATCTAACCGGGATGTTGCCGTTAGATGCCGCAGGCAATGAAATCACCGATGCCAACGCGCTTCGCCTTACCCTATTCAGACCAACCGGTATCGGTATGTTAATTGGCGGTGCGGTTATTGGTGTCGTGTTCGCCTTACCTTTGATTCGCTCAGCAATTAAATCGATGCAAAACAGCGCCAAAGTCGAAAGTGCATTGAGCAGAGATGAAATGCCAATCAAACTGCTTTATTTCGCTGTTGCTGGCGCTGCTATCTTACTCATGATCATGGCCTGGACGTCAGCCGAGCAAGTAGGTATCGGCCGCGGTATTGCTATGGGGCTGCTAGGTACGCTTTGGATTTGGATGTCAGGTATCATCCTTTCCGAAGCCATTGGCCGCACTAACTGGTCACCGCTGAGTGGTATGACGCTTGTCGCAGTAACCATTCTGATCATGCTAACCAGTGGCATGGACACCACAGGCGCTATTGTTGCCGCTGTTACCGTAGGTGCTGCCACCTGTGTGGCGATGAGTCAGGCTACGGACTTAATGCTGGATATGAAAACCGGTTATCTGGTTGGTGCAACGCCACGTATGCAACAACTCGGTCAGTTTGCCGGCGCCTGGTTGGGGCCAATCGTTATTATCATTTTGATTTATGTTCTGCACAGTGCTTTTGGTTTAGGTAGTGATGAACTGCCAGCACCGCAAGGTCAGGCTTTGGCTTCCATGGTTCAGGGTATTACTGGTGGTGACGTACCAACAGAAAAATATACTGCCGGCGCATTATTAGGTGGTTTGTTATCAGCGATGATGGGCGGCCTGGGTATTACCGTTGGTCTTGGTTTTTACCTACCATTCAATATCGTATTGACCTATTCCTTAGGTACCTTATTACGTGAAGTTGTTGATCGTAAAAAGGGCACCCATTGGTCTGATAACAAAGGTATTCCAATCGCCGCAGGTTTGATTGTTGGTGAAGCTTTGGTTGGCGTAGGTTACGCCGTGGTTAAAATTGCGACTGCAGCGTAGGAGATAAGACAGATGATTAACTTAGCAAAATTTATTGTTATCGCGTCTTTTCTGGCGGGCGCATTCTTAGCATCGCTGGATGAAGAAACCATCAACTGGACGTATTTCATTCCGGTGATGATTGCCGGCGTTGTTGGTATTTTTCTGTTGAAATCCAGCGAAAAAGCCGCGGCTCAGGACGACAGCTTATTGGCCAGTGATAAGCAAATATTAGAAACCAGTCTCAACAATATTCTGGCAAACCTTAGAGACTTAGATGGCCGCAAAGACAAGGTTCCGACCTACGATATGCGCTTTGAAATTGATCGTATGTTCCGCGAAGATTTAAACAACTTTGCCGATAGCCGTGAAAGTATGAAGCATTTATTTGGCCTGATGGCGTATGCCGACATCATGTCGAGTTTTGCTGCGGGCGAACGTTATCTGAATCGCGTTTGGTCGGCGTCAACGGATGGTTATGTCGATGAGGTTTTAGCTTATGTTTCCAAAGCACACAGCCAGTTTGAGCATGCGCTGGAAGAATGGAATAAAGCAGAATCTGCGTAATAAAAACTAGCATTTAAAAAGGGGCATGATTTGCCCCTTTTTATTTCTACCTTGAGTCCGATAGATGGCTCAACGAATATTGGCAGAATGCTAGTTATAATGAAATCACGCCGGTAAATTCCAACACCAGAAGCGGCCCAAGAATAGCTAACATTGAACCAACAATACTGAGTAGGCCCATGCCGAGCACTTTCCAGTTTGATTGAAATACATAGTTATCGGATTCAACAATTTCTTGCTTTTTCATCTGCTGATTATCTGCAACATATCTGGCAATAATTACGTAAGCAACGGTAAATGGTAGGCTTGGGAAATCATCTGGCAGGAAAGGCATCGTCAGTAATAGAAGGACGATTAATCCAATACCTGCATACAGGGTTTTCTGTTTGCTATCGTGCTTTTGCAAAGTGCCAAAGTTCGACATCAAAAAGTACATCAGCCCGACTGGCCCACCCAAAAACGTGCCAACGGCAACCTGAGTTGGTGAATAAATCTTATTAACGTCACTATTTGATTGCACATTGACATCGGAATCAGGTGCAGCATATACATTATTTTCCATTTATTATTATTCCTCTTTTTGGGTAGCCATCTTATCGATGGATGAAACGCTTGTTGTATTCGATATAAATTTACTCGTCTTTTACTGTTCCTTGGTTTTTGCTTCTTCGACGATTTCTCTCACATCCGAAAGCAACTGCTTGGCATCATAAACAATGCCATCCTTGACGGTATAAACTACACCACCAACCCGGGTTGGTTGGTTATTGTCATCAAGGCGAAAATGGCCAGTACCATATAGCACTTTAAAGTTGCGCAGCGGGTTTTCTTTGACGATTACCATATCGGCCTTTTTACCTACCCGCAATGAGCCAATATCCTGTTCCAACCCCAGAGCTTCAGCGCCGTTGTAGGTAGCACTTTTAATCACCTCCAGGGCATTGAAACCCGCTTCACGCAAGAGTTCTAATTCACGAACATAGCCAAAGCCATAAATCTTGAAAATGTATCCAGAATCGGAACCTGTGGTGACCCGACCGCCATGGTTTTTATAATCATTTAAAAACGTCATCCAGGTTCTGAAATTCTGCTTCCAGGCGATTTCATCATCGGTAGTCCAGTCAAACCAGTAGCTGCCGTGGGCATAACGGGACGGTTGGAAGAATTCCCAAAGCGTTGGCAAGGTATATTCTTGGTGCCAGTCGGCATTCATCTCCCGCATTAAATCGCGGCTGGCTTCGTAGATAGTCATGGTTGGATCTAAGGTAAAATCTAGTGCAATTAATTCATCGCGAACCGCATTCCAGTGATCGCTACCAGGTTTTGCCGCCTGCGCCCATAATCGCCCAGCTTCACCAAAGCGATCCATTTCATCGTTGTAGTTGTAGTCTGGGGAATAATTTTGGATGGTTTGATTCTCAAAAAGCGCTTCCGGTAAGCCATACCAATGCTCCATGGTCGTTAATCCCATTCGCGCCGAATCAAGAACATTCATTCGTGCCACTTCTAATTGCGCATGATGCATCATGGTGCCAAGACCGGATTTTTTCGCCTGCGCCAGCGCCGCGTCCATAATGGCAGGTTCAGCGCCGAAGAATTTGATACCTTTTGCGCCATCCCGGGCAATACTTTTTACCCATTTTGTCGCCTGTTCCGGGGTGGTGATAGGTCGACTGTTACCCATACCAAAGCCCACATAAGGGACAATGCGAGGTGATGCGATGGTATTTTTCTCAGCGCGCTCTACGTGGTCCATCACCCAATCGACGCCATTGAAACTGCCCGGTTCGCGCACTGTGGTAATGCCATGTGCGAGCCAAAGCTTTAATACGTATTCGGCTGGAATATTATCGGCACTGCCACCAATGTGCCCGTGCATATCGACAAAACCCGGCAGGATATAATGACCACTGACATCCAGCTCCTGATCACCGGGATTGGCCACTGGACGACGATTGGCTTTGATAGGTACCCCTGGGTGACCAACGCTTACCATGGCGACAATACGATCATTCTCAACAACGATATCCATTGGCCCCTGAGCTGGTGCACCTTCGCCGGTAACGACGTTAGCCCCGCGCAGTATCAGCCGTTTATACGGACCTTCACCCCGTTCTCGTTCCGGTGCTTTCGGTGGCGCAGCAACTAGGGAAAAACTTAAACTCATGCAGACAAGGGCGCTGCATGCGGTAATCTTTGCGATTAGTCCTGATCGTTTTTTCATATTGTCTCTTTTATTGCGTATAAATACGTTCTGCCGGATTAAATAGCATCCATGAGGTTAACACATATTTGTCACTTGAGATCGGCACATTGCCGCGATGAGTATGGGTGAATCCGCAGGGTGCAATCACCATAGTGCCTGCCTTCGGACGAATACTTTTTTCCTGATAATAAAAATCTGTTTCTCCGCCTTCTTCGATGTCATTGAGATAGATTAAAAACAACAAAGTCCGATGTAATGCCATATTGCCGTTCGGTTGTGGATAAATTTCCGAGTGCCAGTAACCGTAATTACCTATGCCTTTATCGTATTTTTGCGCATTGATAGGTGCCAGTTGGAACAGATAACGAACCAGGTTCATTAGATTCGGTTTACCGACTTCTACAAAGTTGTCGGCAGTTAACTGCACCGGTTTTCCTGTTACCGGATGATTTACGGTAAGGGATATACCGCTGATTAAGGCAAAAAAATACTTTTCCAGATAAGCCTGGATATGATGTGTCGTGGTTTGCAGAATAGTATTCAGAGATTCCTGAAATTGCGGGTGCTTATTAAGGTAAATATCAGTACTGATTTTTTTACTGGTATCGACACCACCGCCAGTTATCCCCGGTGTTTTATGGGGACTTTGTTCAAATTGCTGAATGAATTTCTGACAAAATTCTTTTGACAGGGCGTTATCATAAACTTCGATAAAATCGGTCACGGGGCACATTATTTCTTGGTAAATCGTAGCAGTACTATGCAATAATTTTAGCCATAATGCTTAACTTTTTGAGAACCCTACATGTTTAGCGATGAATTTTTTCCACGCTTTAGCGACACCGATGCCCTAGGCCATATTAACAATACCTGTATTCCAGTCTGGTTTGAGGGCGCCAGGGAAGGGGTGTTTAAGTTGTTCACGCCGGAACTGGATTTACAAAACTGGCCTTTGATTCTCGCCAAAATCGATGTGCATTTTCATGCGCAAATTTATTACGGTGAAAAAATCGAAGTAAGAACCTTTATATCCAGGGTCGGGAATTCTTCATTCGACGTTTATCAAGAGGTTTGGCAACAAGGTGAATGCAGAGCCAGTGGTACCGCTGTTATGGTGCACTTTTGCTATGAAAAACAAGGTGCTGTCGCTATTGAGGATAATCTCAAACAAATTCTGTTGAGCCACGCACCTACCCATGAAACCTACTCTTAACCTTCGTCCTTATTAGCGAAGAAAAAACTGCTGTCAGGCAGGTGATTCTCATAAGCTTGGCATGTTAAACTAGCGGCTTGTTTTACAGGCAGGCCTCTCGATTATTTGTTCAACAGCGAGACACCTGCAACCTTAACCACGAAAAGAATTAATCCGTAACCTTTATGAATCAAGACGCACTAAATCCTGTAGAGAAAAAAGCCGCTTTATCCCTGGCTGGAGTTTTTGGCTTGCGGATGATTGGCCTGTTTATGATTCTGCCAATCTTTGCGGTATATGGTGCCGATCTCCATGGATTTAATGCCTTGTGGCTTGGCCTGGCAATTGGTGCCTATGGATTTACCCAGGCGCTACTGCAAATTCCAATGGGAATATTATCTGATAAATTCGGCCGTAAGCCGGTGATCTATGCAGGCCTGGCAATCTTTTGTCTAGGTAGCGTAGTCGCCGCTATGTCAGAAAGCGTTTACGGTGTTGTCGCAGGCCGTGCATTGCAGGGAATGGGCGCTATCGCCAGTGCAGTCATGGCACTGGCCGCAGACTTATCCCGAGAAGAACAACGTCCAAAAGTGATGGCGACCATAGGTATGTTCATCGGTGTCTCTTTTGCACTGGCTATGGTTTTAGGTCCAATTATTGCCGACAGCTTTGCGTTATCTGGCGTTTTCTGGGCCACCGCATTGCTAGCCTTGCTCGGTATTTTGGTGATCAAGTTTATTGTCCCAGATGCCATCAATGTTGCCCCGAAGGGCGATAATGTTGCGGTTCCGGCGAAGCTTAAAATGATGCTCGCAAATCCACAGTTGATGCGTCTTAATGTTGGTGTATTTAGCTTGCATTTGGCACTGACGGCAATGTTCGTATCTTTACCGGCGATGTTAGTTGATTTGGGATTCGCCGCAGAAAAGCACTGGCAGTTATACCTGCCATCGTTACTTGGTGCTTTCGTATTGATGGTGCCATTTATGATTTGGGCCATTAAGAAGAACAAAGAAAAGCTGGTATTTTGCGGTGCAATCGTGCTGTTAACGGCAAGTGCGCTGGCTCTATGGGGATTCCAGCAAAGCTTCACTGCATTGGTGATTACCGTGGTGTTGTTCTTTGTGGCGTTTAATTATCTCGAAGCAACAATGCCATCGGCATTGTCACGCATAGCACCTGCTGGCGATAAAGGCAGCGCGATGGGAATATTTTCCACCAGTCAGTTTTTTGGCGCCTTTGTCGGTGGTCTTGCTGGTGGGGTGGTGCAAATGTATTACTCGCAATCCGGCGTTTTCTTATTTGCGGCCGCCGTATTGCTAGTGTGGTTGTTGCTGGCGTTAACCATGAAAATGCCTGCGAAAGCGAAAAGTGTCAGCTTTAATATCAGTTTCTCCGACGAAGAACATGCCAGGGAAGTGGCACAAAAACTAATGGCGATGCCAGGCGTGATTGAATCAACAATTGTCTATTCGGAATCCGTGGCTTATCTGAAAGTGGATGAGAATCTGGCAGATGTCAGTGCCATCAAAGCGCAGTTTTCTTAACGTTAATTAATAGGCTTTATTTGATAGTCGCTAATTAACAGAGGCTACTCAATAGACAGGATTTCCAATGCCTGTTGGCCGTTAGGTAGCTGCACGGTATCGCCAATTCCCAGTTCCAGCAACTCTTCTCCCAGCGGGCTTTGTGGGCTAATGGCAATAATTGTCTTACCGTCGATATCAAGAGATTCACCACTGCTAAATGGACACAGAAAGTACTGGCTTGTTGTCTTGTCTAAACAGACAATGGCGCCAGCGCCTATTTCATCGTCTTCAGCAAAATCCGCCGGTGAGAAGGTTTTCAGCCCCTGAACTTTGCTCTTTAGCTCAGCAATTCGTTTAGATTGCCCCAAAGCCAGATAGGAAGCTTCTAAGCCCAGGGTGTCATATTGAGTCTCAGCAACACTTTGGTCATCAATTGCCGCTGCATGCGCGGCCTGCAGGGCTTGCTCCGCTTCTTCTAATTTACTCTGGACTAAGGCAATAAGCTTATCTATCAGGACCTGTTTGTTCATTCGCAATATATTTTCATTACATAGGGAATTGGTAAATTTTACAGGAAATTAGCAAAGCTTGTTGTTAAAATGCTAGCCCTTAAAGGGTAAGCGTATTTTAGTGATTGCTTTCAACTATCCTTATTAGACTTACTCATCATCGACATATGCCGTTCCCGCTGGGATTTGAGGAAATGATAAATGCAGGCAGCCTTAGAAATTGCAGGCTTAAAAAAAACCTATAAAGGTGGTTTTCAGGCGCTTAAAGGTATCGATTTACAGGTACAGCAAGGTGACTTTTTCGCATTGTTGGGGCCTAACGGTGCCGGTAAATCCACGACTATTGGCGTGATTACTTCTTTGGTAAATAAAACTGAAGGCAAGGTCCAGGTATTCGGTCACGACATTGACAATGAATTGGATAAAGCGAAAAGCTATCTTGGCCTGGTTCCTCAGGAGTTTAATTTCAATCAGTTTGAAGCACCAATGAAAATACTGGTAAATCAGGCGGGCTATTATGGCGTTGAGCGCAAACTAGCCAAACAACGTGCTGAAAAGTATTTAAAGCAGCTGGATTTGTGGGATAAGGCAGACCAGCCATCGCGTAACCTGTCCGGGGGAATGAAACGTCGTTTAATGATCGCTCGGGCGCTGATGCATGAACCAAAAGTCTTGATACTCGATGAGCCAACTGCCGGTGTAGATATCGAATTGCGGCGTCACATGTGGGATTACCTTCGAGAATTAAACGCGCAGGGCATCACCATTATTCTGACCACTCATTATCTGGAAGAAGCAGAAATGCTGTGTCGCAATATTGCCATCATTGATAAAGGCACTATTGTTGAAAATACCGACATGAAAAGCCTGCTGTCTAAACTTCATATTGAAACCTTCGTTCTCGATCTGAATCCTGGGGCGGCAACACCTCAGCTCGATGGTGTCGACTACCGGGTCATTGATGATCACACGTTGGAAGTGGACATTGCCAAATCACAAAGTGTCAATGACGTATTCACTCAGTTAACTGAGCAAAACATTTCCGTACAGAGTATGCGTAACAAAGCCAACCGATTGGAAGAGTTATTCGTAACTTTGGTGGCCAATAATGACAAGGGAGCGAAATAACATGTCTTTATCATCCACTCGCATTGCTCTTAGCAGTATTTTGCACAAAGAAGTGCATCGTTTTATGCGTATCTGGGTGCAAACCCTGGTGCCCCCTGCGATAACCATTAGTTTGTATTTCGTCATCTTTGGCTCGTTAATTGGTAAACGCATTGGCGACATGGGCGGATTTGATTACATGTCTTTTATCGTACCCGGACTCATCATGATGTCGGTTATTACCAATTCTTATGCCAACGTTGCTTCGTCGTTTTTTAGCGCCAAGTGGCAACGTAATGTCGAAGAAATGCTGGTAGCACCGGTGCCTAACTGGGTGATAGTTGCCGGTTATGTTGGCGGCGGCATGGCCCGGGGTATTCTGGTAGGCTCTATTGTTACCTTAGTGGCACTATTTTTTGTTGATATCCAAATACATAATATTTGGGTAATTATCGCAACGGTTATGTTAACTTCCGCGGTCTTCGCATTAGGCGGGTTAATCAATGCGGTATTTGCCGGAAGCTTTGATGATATCTCGATTATTCCGACATTTGTGTTAACCCCGCTAACCTATCTTGGCGGTGTGTTTTACTCTATTTCCCTGTTACCGGAATTTTGGCAGGGCGTCTCGAAAATAAATCCAATTGTTTACATGGTTAACGCATTTCGTTACGGCTTTTTAGGGATCAGTGACGTCAGCTTAACGGTTGCGTTTAGCGTAATCGGCGTATTTATTGTCACCCTCTACGCCATTGCCATGTTTCTGATTTCTCGGGGTATAGGTTTAAGAAGCTAATGAGTTTTGGCGATTCCAAGGCAATAGTTACCAATCAGGATGGCCTCAATGAACATCTTGATGAGGTGGTTAATAAGCATTTATCACATCCGTTTCTGAAACCGATTTCTGATCATACCCAGCAGGCGTTCGATAAAATCAATCAGCAAATAGCAGCTTTTTCCGGGCCTGTCATTCTTGATTCCTGCTGCGGTGTTGGTCAGAGTACCCGGATATTAGCCCGACGTTATCCAGAAGCGCTAGTGATTGGCGTGGATAAATCATTAAATCGCATTGAACGTAATGTTGAAGATGAACATGAAACGGATAATTTTCGTCTCATCCGCGCTGATTTAAATGATTTTTATCGTCTGGTGGTGCAACATCAATGGCCGATTCGCGAGCATTTTCTGCTGTATCCAAACCCCTGGCCAAAGGCCAAGCATTTGCAACGCAGATGGCATGGCAGTTCAGTGTTTCCGTATATTCTGCAAATTGGCAAAAGCCTGACCTTACGCTCTAACTGGCTGATATACCTTCAGGAATTTCAGCGCGCCGCGGAATTGGCGGGAAAATCGGGAAATATTTCTCAGATTAACGATGAGCAGCCTCTAACACCGTTTGAAGCAAAATATCAGGCGAGCGGTCAACTGTGTTGGCAGCTTAAATTTGCACAACTTTAGAGATTACAGCAGCTGAGCACAGGGTTTAGCGAGAATTAACATCATGGCGAATGATAAGCGCTACGCGCAGGCAAATAACGATTCCCTTCATCGGATATTCACCATTCCGGAGGCACCGGATTCAACCCTGAGTCTGATTGAAGAAGAAATCTCAAAAAACCTCAATGGATTTTTGAGCCATCACATTGTTGCAACGGATAAACCCTTATCGGAAATCGAACTGGATTTTGCCAGCTCGGCATTGCCGGAACAACCGGAATATGTATCCGACCATACTCGCCAGTTATTAGATAAGTTAATCGCTCAGTCAGTGCATACCTCGGCACCGAGTTTTATCGGTCATATGACTTCTGCTTTGCCGTATTTTCTGTTACCGCTGTCAAAATTGATGGTTGGACTCAATCAGAACCTGGTGAAAATCGAAACCTCGAAAGCATTCACACCGATGGAACGCCAGGTTTTAGGGATGATGCACCGCCTGGTTTATGGTCAAACCGATAGTTTCTATGATACCTGGATGCATTCTGCCGACTCATCCTTAGGTGCATTTTGTTCGGGTGGTACGGTCGCAAATATTACCGCGCTTTGGGTTGCCCGCAATAGCCTGCTGGCAGCTAAACCTGGTTTTAAAGGGGTATCGGAAGAAGGTTTGAATAAAGGCCTGAGAGCCTATGGTTATGATGACCTGGCAATTTTGGTATCTGAACGTGGCCACTATTCACTGAAAAAAGCGGCGAATATTCTTGGCCTTGGCCATGATAGCATCATCGCCATTCCTACCGATGGTGAGCATCGCATGGATTGTGACAAGCTCAAAGAGAAGTGTGCCCGGCTGCATTCGCAAAATGTGAAAGTCATGGCGATAGTCGGTATTGCTGGCACCACTGAAACCGGAACCTTAGATCCGCTGGCAAAGATGGCAGAAATAGCTCAACAGTATCAGGCGCATTTTCATGTTGATGCCGCTTGGGGTGGGGCGACCTTATTGTCGGATAAATATCGTCATTTACTTGCTGGTATCGAGCAGGCCGATTCGGTAACCATAGATGCCCACAAACAAATGTATGTACCAATGGGCGCCGGTTTGGTGGTCTTTAAAAACCCGAAAGCTGTCGCTGCCATTGAACATCATGCTGAATATATTCTTCGCAAAGGATCAAAAGATCTGGGTAGCCATACCCTGGAAGGTTCCCGACCGGGAATGGCCATGCTGCTTTATGCCAGCCTGCATATCATCTCTCGTCCAGGTTATGAATTATTGATTAACCAAAGCATTGAAAAGGCCAAATATTTTGCCAACCTCATCGAACAGGATAGGAATTTTCAATTAGTGAGCAAGCCCGAGCTCTGCCTGTTAACGTATCGATATGTTCCAGAAAATGTTCAAACCTATCTGCAATCCTGCTCCGCGGATAAAGCAAAGAAAATTAATGAGGTTTTGGATCAGCTAACCGTAGCGATGCAAAAACTGCAGCGTGAAGCCGGCAAATCTTTTGTCTCCCGAACCCGAATTCCAGAGCAGGGAAAATATAGCGGCGCAATTAGCGTATTTCGAGTGGTATTGGCAAACCCGTTAACCACAGAAGCTATTCTGCAACAGGTTTTGGTGGAACAGGAAAGTATCGCAACTGAGCAAACCGAACTGCTTGCTCAATTACAGTCGATTATTGACGCTTAAGGTCAGCTCAAGCTGACCTGAATATTGTCGATAAGACGGGCTTTGCCACAATGGGCAGCAGCGAGCACAACCAGGTTGGAGTCGCCTGCTGAGGCAGGTTCAAGAGTCTCGGCATTACAGATATCGATATAATCGGTGCGCATGCCTGCAGCATCGATTTTTGAGCGGGCAATCAACTCAATTTTTTCAAATTCCTGGTTTTCTGCCAGGCGCGATTTTACCCATTGCAAAGTCTTATACAAGGCCGTTGCCTGAGCTTTTTCCGCATCTGAAAGGTAAGTGTTTCGTGAACTCATCGCCAGACCGCTGTCTTCACGTTTGGTTGCAACCGGGATGATTTTAATCGGCATTGATAAATCATCGACCATGGTTTGAATCATCTGCACCTGTTGATAGTCCTTGAGGCCAAAACAGGCGATATCAGGCTGAACCAAATTAAACAGCTTACA
Organism: Thalassotalea sp. PS06; assembly: GCF_007197775.1. Lineage (NCBI taxonomy): Bacteria > Pseudomonadati > Pseudomonadota > Gammaproteobacteria > Alteromonadales > Colwelliaceae > Thalassotalea > Thalassotalea sp. PS06. The sequence goes on from NZ_CP041638.1 coordinate 324,426, forward strand.
AACGATGGTGGTTACGCCGCGAAAATGGCCTTTGCGACTTTCTCCACAATAGCTGGATGAAAGCCCTGGTACTTCGACAAAGGTCTGTTTATCAAGACCTTTGGGATAGATAATGTCTGGTGTTGGAGTAAACAGGATTTCAACGCCGGCGGCTACCAGCTTTTCTTTGTCTTTTTCCAGAGTGCGTGGGTAATTATCAATGTCTTCATTAACACCGAACTGCATTGGGTTAATGAATATACTGGCAACGACAATATCGGCTTGCTGTTTCGCTTCATCAACAAGCGACAGATGCCCGTGGTGCAGATTGCCCATTGTCGGGACAAAGCCTATTGTCAGGCCCTGTGCGCGAAACTGATTTAATACGGAGCGAAGCTCGATAATGGATTCAACGGTTTTCATGACTACTAAAAGCTGTGCTCTTCGCCCGGAAAACGTCCTTGTGTTACTTCTTCGATATAAAGAGCAACAGCGTCACTGATATTGCCCGTATCTTTTAGGAAATTGCGTGAAAATTTAGGAATTTTACTGAAGGAAATGCCTAATGCATCATGCATTACCAGGATTTGTCCATCGGTATGCTTACCAGCGCCGATGCCAATCACAGGTATGGTTAAGGTTTCGCTGATGGCTTTAGCCAAATCAGCCGGAATACACTCTAGCACCAGCAGTTGGATACCCGCTTGTTCCAGCTTAACCGCTTCGTTAAGGATCTTTTGAGCTTGTTCGGTATCACGCCCCTGAACTTTAAAACCGCCAAAAACATTAACAGCCTGAGGCGTTAGCCCAAGGTGTCCACATACTGGCACGCTGCGCTCAACGAGACCAGAAATGGTTTCATATAACCACTCGCCGCCTTCTACTTTAACCATATTGGCACCGGCTTGCATAAGCTTGCCGGCATTTTCATAAGCCTGCTCTGGCGTGGCATAGCTCATAAATGGCATATCACCGATGATTAGAGCTTTTGATGCTCCACTGCGTACGCATTTTGTATGGTAGGCAACATCATCGATACTCACTGGAAGCGTATCGCTTTGGCCTTGAAGAACCATTCCTAAAGAATCGCCAATCAACATGACATGCATGCCGGCTTCGTCAAATAAGCGTGCAAAGCTGGCATCGTAAGCCGTTATTGAAGAAATTTTTTCTCCAGCAGACTTCATCGCCTGCAATTTACTGATGGTGATTCTACTCATAAATACATACTTTTTCAGTGATGCCCGTACCTTGGCACAGAAACAATTTTAGCGCAAATTCCCCTGAATTTTTATTCCGTTAGGGGCAACGGATGTTACCAGTTCGGTCAAACTCTGACCATCGGGTAATACTAAATTTTCAGCAATCTCTGCTAAAGGATAGAGAACAAACTCTCTTTCTTTCATCCCATAGTGAGGTACTTCAAGGCGCGGTAGATTAATTGTCTGCTGCCCAAAAAGCAAGATGTCTATATCTAATACCCTTGCACCCCAGCGTTCATCTTTCCTGACTCGTCCTGAATCGAGCTCGATTTTCTGAGTGACGTCCAATAGCGATAACGGTTCGAGTTGTGTTTCGATGGCAATTACCGCATTCCGATAATTGGGTTGGTCCTGAGGACCCATCGGTCGACTTTGGTAAATGCTCGATAGCGCAGCTATTTCGATTCCAGGCTGCTTGGCCAATTGTTGTACCGCCCACTTTAACTGTTGATCCGGTTGTTCGAGATTACTGCCGAGCCCGAGATAAACGAGTGTCATGGTTATTCCTTGGCCGCTGACTGACTGCGTTTGCGCGGCGAGCGTCGACGCTTTCTCGATGTCTTGAAGCTTTTAATCATTTGCTGTTTGGTATCAGGCGAAGCGTCTTGGAAGCTAGTCCACCAGTTCGCCAGCTCTTCCAACTCGCCACCTTCAACCATGCCCCGGTATAACAGGAAATCGTAACCAGCACGGAATCTTGGATGTTCCAGCGTTTTAAAGGCGCGACTCCCTTCGCGTCGGGTCAGGCGATGTTGCAAGGCAAAAATATCTTTCATTGGCAGCTGGAAACGTTTTGGAATGGCAATACTACGTTGCTGTTCAGAAAGTACCTGGTTCATCGCCACGAAGAAGGCATCTTGTGGTGGCATGCCGGATTTTTTTTGCAATTGCTGGCTTTGCTGCTCAATCTCATACCAAAGCACTGCCGCCAGTAAGAATGCCGGTGTTACCCGTTTGCCATCATTGATGCGCTTATCGGTATTGATTAGCACCTGACGCACGAAATCAATGCTTTTATCAATCGGATTGTCGGCATAAGTTTTACTGATATGTGGATACAGATATTCCAATAGCTGAAAGTCAGCTAATAATTGAAAGTTTGCCAGCGCTTTACCGGACAAGAATAACTTCATGTATTCTTCAAACATCCGTGCCGCTGGGATATTCGCCATTAATGGCGCCAGCTCACGTATTGGTTTAGCGGTATCTTTGGCGATATCCATGTCCAGTTTAGTAGCAAAGCGGATTGCCCGAAGCATACGAACCGGATCTTCACGATAACGAGTTTCTGGATCGCCAATCAGACGAATTTTGCGGCGCTCAATGTCTTCAAGGCCATTGGCGAAGTCATAGACTTTAAAATCTCGGGTGGAGTAGTACAGCGCATTGATAGTGAAATCGCGACGTTCAGCATCTTCTTCAATGCTGCCATAGATATTGTCGCGCAACAGCATGCCGTGTTCGCTTTGCTTGGAATGGTGTTGTTTGCCGCCACGCTTTTCGGCTTTATCCTGATTGGCATGATGGCCACGGAAGGTTGCTACTTCAATAATATCGCGACCAAAAACAATATGTGCAAGGCGGAACCTACGGCCGATCAACCGACAGTTTCTAAATAATTTTTTGATTTGTTCCGGAGTCGCATTGGTGGCGATATCAAAATCTTTCGGGTGCTCACCGAGAAGGATATCGCGCACACCCCCACCTACCAGATAGGCATCGTAGCCACTTTTATTCAGGCGATACAAAACCTTCAGGGCATTTTCGCTGATGTCCCTGCGAGAAATATTGTGTTCATCGCGCGACAGAACGCGTGGTAATTGCTCACCGTCAGCCTGTTCTGTGTCCATGTTCTGCGTCTTTCCTAGTATTCTTTTTACCAGCGTTTTCAATACGTTAATCTTGCTTACCTCAACTACCAATAACTCAATCTTAAGGCTTGTTGAATGTGGGTTATGAAAATAAACGCACATTATACCTGTTTGCATTCGACTATGCACAGGGATGCGTTGATTTAATTGATAAATGTGTTCGCTGAGTAAGCAGTTTGAACAGTATAGTTTACGATTGCCGAAACTGTTCTTGAGCCATCAGGTACATTAGCGGTAAACGATCTCCCGATCTTTAGGGACCGAGAAGAGCTGCCAGTTGGCAATCGCAGATTGGATGACTTCATCAACACTACAATCGATAATATCCTTGGTGACTGGCTGGCCAAGAAACTTCAATGCTTTGTATAACAATTCCTGGGGACGGTGTTCATCAATGGCAGGCGCGCCATTTTGTTTGCTTAGCTTGTAACCTTCATCGGTTATCGCCAAAGGCACGTGAGCGTAATCTGGAGACGCAATACCTAAGGTTTTGAAAAGGGTAAGTTGTCGACAGGTTGGTTGCAGTAAGTCACAGCCGCGTACAATTTCAGTGATCCCCTGATAAATATCATCAACAACAACCGCTAACTGATAAGCGAATAAACCATCGCGGCGAAAGATTATAAAGTCTTCCCGGGCCAGATCTTCAGGCTGTTTTACCAGGCCTTGAATCTTATCTTCGAAACAATCAAACGGATGATGGTTTACCAAACGGGTGGCGAGGTTTTCTCCGCTTAGATTTAAATCGCGACAATGGCGCTGATAAATGCCACCAATTTTTTTAATTTTTGCGCGGCTGCAGTCACAGCCGTAACTTAAGTTTTCAGCGCTTAAAAAGTCTAATGTTTCCAGGTACAGCTGATGTTGCTGGCTTTGATACAAAACCTCTTCGTCCCAATGCAAACCAAAGGCTTCCAGGGTTTTCAGAATAGCTTTGTCAGCGCCGGGCTGTTCGCGAGGCGGGTCGATATCTTCGATGCGAACCAGCCATTTTCCGCCGGCCTCTTTGGCCTGGCAGAAACTTGCAAGTGCAGCAATCAGAGACCCGAAGTGCAGTGGACCAGAAGGGGAGGGAGCAAAACGCCCTCGGTATTGCTGCAGAGGGCGTTTATCAACAAAAGTGTTTAGAGGATTAGCATTGGTCACGTCAGACGTTAGCCTGCCATTTGGCGCTCTTTAATCTCTGCAAGAGTTTTACATTCGATACAAAGGTCAGCCGTAGGACGTGCTTCCAAACGCTTGATACCGATTTCGATACCACAAGAGTCGCAGAAGCCGAACTCGCCGTCTTCAATCAACTGCAATGTCTTCTCAATCTTTTTAATGAGCTTTCGCTCACGGTCACGAGTTCGTAACTCGAGACTAAATTCTTCTTCCTGGGCTGCACGGTCAACAGGATCCGGGTAGTTTGCAGCTTCATCTTTCATGTGACTTACGGTACCGTCAACATTGTGACGTAATTCCGCGCGCCATGCTTCAAGGATTTTACGAAAGTGATCTTCCTGAGCAGGGTTCATGTATTCTTCGCCTGCCGATTCTTTATATGGCTGTACACCAGCTTTGGCTAGAAAGCCCGTCGGATTATTCATTATATTTGTTGGCATGCCGAATCTCCTAAAACAACGTCATTCGTAGAGCGATTAAATTAATTGTGTATCTATAACAGAATGTCTAAACCGTGGCAATGCCTTAGTTTCAATACTGTTGGTGATATCGAATCGCTATATAAGGGCACTTAGTTTCCATATCAAGCCTAAGGTAAAGCAAATTCTAATTTTTTTACCAAATTTATGTGTGATTCATTGATCTCACAACCGTAACAAAGAATTTCCACTCCAGCTAAGACTGCTTCACTAAGTAGGGCTGCGTAGGCGGGATCGATAAAATCGGCGACGCTTACTCGCTCAATACCCGTATGTTGAACACAAAAGAACAAAATGGCTCTCTGACCCTGACGTTTAACCGCCATTAACTCGCGGATATGCTTTTGACCACGAGTCGTTTTCGCATCGGGAAAATATCCTTTTCCATCGATAAGCAAGGTCGTTGATTTAATTTCAACGTAACAATCAGACCGGTCTGGACTAGTTAACATTACATCAATCCGTGACCGCTCTTCTCCATACCTTACCTCAGTTTGACAGTTCTGATAACCACTTAGTTCATCAATAACCCCGTTTTTAATGGCCTCAACCACAAGTTTGTTAGCAAGCGAGGTATTCACACCTACCCAGTGACCGAGATTATTTTGAGCTAATTCAAAGGTATGAGGGTATTTCCGGGTTTTACTTTCTGATGTTGAATACCACACCGTAAATCCCGGTTCAGCACACCCGGTCATTGCCCCGGTATTCGGGCAATGTATGGTAATAAGGCTACCATCGTTCAGTTCTATATCGGCGAGAAAGCGTTTATAACGCTTGATTAAGGTGGCGGATTCTAGAGGCTTTGGATACTGCATTGTTAGTGACGTCGTGTTCAGGAGATTGAAGTGTTGCGTAAATTTAACATCTTGATAGCAAGATAGATACGAGATTACTTGCCAGAGGGGGTATGGCAAACTCTATAATGAGAGGAACGAATGAATTGAAACTTTTTTGATATTTGGAAATGACTATGAGTGATACCGCGGTTATTGAATTATCGCAATCGAAAGATTTTTCCGGTTGGCAGCAGGGTAACTCTGTTGTGATCAAAGATGACGTGATTTTTATTCGCGTTACAGATACCGGGAATCTTAACCTTCGTGCCATCCAGCAGGCAGGCAGAAAAATCGAAGGCCTTGGCGTTGAAGTTGCACAATTGCAAGGCGACAACTGGAGCGAAAATGCTCAATGGGCGTTTACCCAGGGATTTAGCAAAGTCGGTAAATTGCAGTCAGTACGTTATTGTGGTGATAGCGCATTAGTGACTCGTCTTGAGCAAAAACAGGCAACATACGCCTGGGCTCGAGATTTGATTAACCAAACACCATCGCAGCTAGTGCCGGTTTCGTTAGCCGACCAGGCCGCCGAATACTTAAAAGCGCTGGCACCCGATGCAATCAGCATTGAAACGGTTATCGGTGAAGAATTGGAAAAGCAGGGCTGGACCGGTACCTATAATGTCGGTAAAGGTAGTGTCAATCCACCAGCAATGTTAACCGTGGATTATAACCCTGGTGGCGATGATAATGCCCCGGTTTATGCGGTTTTAGTGGGTAAAGGGATTACCTTTGATAGCGGTGGCTATTCCATTAAACCAAGTGCTGGTATGTTCTCTATGAAGTGCGATATGGGCGGTGCAGCAACTGCTGCTGCAGCATTAGCATTAGCGATCCAATGGGGGTTGGATAAGCGGGTTAAATTAATCCTTTGTTGTGCCGAAAATATGGTGAGTGATCACGCCTATAAGCTTGGCGATATCCTAACCTATAAAAACGGCACAACTGTTGAGATTGCGAATACCGATGCCGAAGGTCGCCTGGTGCTTGCCGATGGTTTGATTGCTGCTAGCGAAAATAATCCTGAGATGATCATCGATTCCGCTACCTTAACCGGTGCGGCAATGCTCGCCACTGGTGGTGAATACAATGCTATGTTTTCTATGGATAAATCATTAGCGATGAATGCATTATCGGTGGCCGATAAGGTTAACGATCCTGCCTGGCCACTACCGTTAGAAGCATTTCACCAAGGGAAATGTCCGTCAGCATTTGCCGATACTGCTAACTCGACCACACAAAAAGGCGGAGGCATGGGTGGTGCCAGTAACGCTGCTGGTTTCTTAGCTCGTTTCGTTAATCCAGAAGGCAAGGGTTGGTTACACATTGACTTATCCGCTTGTTATAACGAGCATGGCAATAGCATGTGGGCGGCTGGCGCAACCGGTAGCGGTATCGCGACGATCACTGGCTTGATTCTATAATTAGGTAAACTCTAAAGCAGGCAGTTGAACGCTTCGGTTTGACTGTTTTCTGCTCTTATTCGCATACTATTTCCCTTATGTGCTTAAATTAGTCGTTGGCGTGAAGTAGAAACAATATAAAAATTGGTAACAGCTTGGAGTTGAATTCGATTAGTGAAAGTCGGCGATTTAAGGTGTCGAAACTTGTTGGCGTGGTCTTTTTGTCAGTGCTTTGTCTTTCTTATTGCAGAGCTGAAACAGTATCGGTTAAATACCGAGGGGATGTGAACTTAAACAATTTCTCTTGTTCGCATACACAAAGCTCTTTCGTACATAGAATTTGTTATTTGGAAGAAGAAATGTATTTACTCGTTTTACTTCAAAACACTTACTATCAATATTGCCGAGTGCCCAGTTCAACTTATCGAGATTGGATAGCATCCTCTTCTAAAGGACAATATTATTCTGCGTACATTCGGGGAAGATATGATTGCAGAGAAGGTGGTATTCCAGAAAGTTAGGGGCTACCAAAGTAGACATATTTTCAATCTACCACATCAATCCCACCGTAAATAACACCCAATAAGAGAAACTGGCGATACCGGTTTTGGTCATCTGGCTTTGCGCCGTGTCAAAATCAGGAAGATGCCTGGTGGTGATAATGGTTGCCGCCAATGAGGGCAGGGCAAAGATAAACGCCAGGGATAACAACGGCAGTTGCTCGGCAAAAATCAACGAAAGTGTGGTGACGACTGCCAATACAAGCACAATGGTTTGTGCATTTAGCAGGTTGCCAATCGCCGGAGGCGATTGCACTAACGGTGAATCATCAGCACTTATCTGCATATTTTCATGGCTAGATAAACGCAGCATGATTTGCTCGCTAAACCAGGTCATTAATGCCAGACAACTGGTGGCAACGGCTATAAGAATATCGATTGCCTGCAGGTTTGCGGTGTGCAGGTAATGACTAATTAGAAACGGTAGTGCGCCACTGAGTAAGGCCATGACTGATAGGGACGCAATTTGGCCGAATCGATCGGTGGGTAAACCACGACGAGTTTTATGGCGAAGTACCGACAGCATAAGCAAACAACAGACGACCATCAGAGTCATACTCACGGGAGCGACCGAGGTGCTGGCGAAGGAGAGCCCGCCTAGTGCGATACAGAAGATAACAAACAGGCCAAGGATCAACCTTAGCATGGTTCCCTGAAGTTGCTGATGTTTATTGATAGCCCCGTCGTTGCGCTTACTGGCGTGAATGATAAATGCCCTTTGATAATCACTGGCAAGGTTTACGACCACTTGTCCCAACATCGTGATAAATAACAATCCGGCGAACAGTCCGCCATCGACAATGCCTTCGTAGGCGGCCATGCCGCATCCAAGAATAATTGCGCTACAGGGAAGAAAGAAACTGCGTGGACGAATAGCACCCAAAAATAATTGTAAATACAAGGACATTAATCATTCTCGAAACGGAAAAAACTAGCCATGGATTCTACCTTGCTCTTATACCAATCACATTAAATTATTGCTAACTCTGAGTTGTGCGCAAAATTAGTTTGATTGATATAACTCGCTCAAAGGCCAGGACATCAATTCAGTGTAGACTACACCGTTCACTGTCGACACTGACTCAAACAGGGCAAATTTCCTTGCCTCTATCTTAATGTCGAACTTATTGTCGAATAGGTCTGAAACATTAATTGCAGCAGAGACTTTGCGGGCAATGGTGACATGAGGAGTAAATCGATCAGTAGCTGAGTTGCTTTTGAACTTCAAGGTATCGTCAACCATCGCATTCACGGATTTGGCCAGATGCAGTAGCCGGTTTGGCACCTGATTTACGCCTAAATACAGCACCCTTGGTTTTTTAAAATGGCCAAGTGTGTCTAGTGAAAACTTGAACTCGGGACAGGTAATCTTAGTTGCAGCTTGTTTTAGATTGGTGATGTCACCCATTTGGCAGTTGCCAATATAACGTAAGGTAAGATGAAAGTTGTTCTTCGCCACCGGCTTTTTTAGATCAGTTAAATGTTGCGATCGCCAGTCGGCAATGCTCTCTTTTTCCCGAGCCGTCAAAGCCAGGGCAAAGAATATCCGTTTGCTCTGTAACTTGGCTGCTTCTACTTTCGATTGGTTACTGGTGTTCATATTTCAAGACTAATAAATTCTCGGCCAAAGGTCGAAAAACCTTTCGGGTTAATGCCTTTTCTTGTCTTTATTTCATCATGAACAATACTTGTATCAGGATTTTTCGCCTGGCTGGTACAGCTTGCCGGCATAAGCACAAATCAAAGGTGGTCGTTGTTATGAATCCGGAAAACCCCATTAAAACATCTCCCGATACTCAGCTTTCTGTGCGTTCGCTATTATTTTCATCCCTGTGCGTTTCAAGCTTTGGCCTTGTTCCGGTAGCAATCGCCGAAGAAGAGGAAACTGACTTTTTCATGGCGGATTTTCGTTTGCGTTACGAAGCGGTTGATCAGGATAACCCATTAAAAGATGCGGAAGCCCTGACACTGAGAACCACAATTGGATTGCGCACGCCACAAATTCTCGGCTTTTCTATCTATGTAGAGGGGGAGGATTCTCGCCCAGTTTTTGGTATTGATAATTACAACGATACCTTAGGGATGAACCCCGGGTATTCTGTAATCGCCGACCCGGAAACCACTGAGTTCGACCAAGGGTATCTGCAATTTAAAACTAAAAATCTAGCGGCAAAATTGGGTCGCCAGGTAATCAATCTCGATAATGAACGATTCGTTGGTAGCGTTGGCTGGCGCCAGGACAAACAGACCTTTGATGCCTTCAGCGTTGCCTGGACGCTTTTTGACGCTCTCACCGTTAACTACATCTATATCGATAAACGTAATCGCATATTTGCCGATGAGCAGGATCTTGATAGTAAAGATCATCTGCTAAACCTGGCCTGGGATACCGGTCTGGGTACCTTAATCGGCTATGCGTATATGCTGGAAGAGGATGAAGGTATCCGCAATGACAACGACACCTATGGTATTCGTTATCAGGGCCAGCTACAGGCGCTTGGACAGCAATGGCTGTTGAACGCTGAATACGCCGAGCAGACATTAGATACCGAAGCTGGTGAATTCGAACCTCATTATTATCTGTTAGAAGCTGGCATTAACTTCAGTGCATTGACTTTTATGTTGGGCTATGAATCCTTAGGCAGTGATGATGGTCAGGTTGGTTTTGCCACACCTTTAGCAACCCTGCATAAATTTAATGGTTTCACCGATCAGTTTCTGGCAACCCCGGCACAGGGCTTAAATGATTGGTATGCGACATTAGGCGGCAGCATTTTCTCAGGAAAATGGAGTGTCGGATATCACGATTTTGAAGCCGATGATTCAGCGCCGTTAATTGATGATTTCGGCAAGGAATACAATGCCCAGTATACCCATGGGTTCGGCGACCATTTTTCTGCCGGGGTAAAATATGCCAATTATGAGCGAGGAGATTTCGCCGCGGAAAAAGTCGATACCGACAAATTGTGGGTGTGGGTTGGTGCGACGTTTTAATTGAAATCGTAATCACTTTCTATTACCGACTCATAGGATGCGCCATTTTGGCGCAACTTTGCTTTAACTTAACTCAGATTTAAATGATTTCTACCCGGCATTCCGCCACATCCCATGTTTAGTGGGCATGTAGATTCTGGCACAATTATTGAAGGTCTAATTTCATTCTCCGGACGCAACATTGCCATGCGTCCGACATAAAACGTCAAAAGAAACAATAATTGTGCCGATGAGTATTTCTAATTCAGATACCCAGCCCCTGCTTAAGTTGTTATTGGTGGATTACAACAGCCACAAGACTCATATTTTGTCCGAAGCCCTGGACAGTGAGTACTATCAGATTGAATGGGCTTCCAGTTCAGGAATGTCGCTATTGCACCGAGTGAAAGAGTCAAAACCCGATATCATCATCATCGATATCGAGTCTCCGGATCGCGATATGCTCGATAGCCTCAATGTCCTTAATACCGCCGCTCCTAAACCCGTAGTCATGTTTTCAGAAGATCAGGATAGTGAGATTATTCAGGAGCTCGTGAAAGCTGGTGTTAGTGCTTACATAACTGGTGATGTCGCCACTAGCAGAGTTCGTTCGATCATTGAAGTGGCGTTGGCGCGTTTTCAGGAGCATCAGAACTTAAAACAGGAACTGGCCGATACTAAGCAAAAACTATCCAGCCAAAAGGTTATTGAACAAGCCAAAATATGGCTGATGGAAAACAAACACTGCTCTGAAAAGCAGGCCTATCATCACATTCGTAAAATCGCGATGGATAATAGTCAGAAGATGGAAGATGTCGCAAAAAATATCTTGTCGTTAGCGACAATGTTGGGGGGCAATCATGGTTAATACCTTATTAGAAAAGCAGGCATTAACCTTAGGTTTTATGCCGCTTACCGATAGTGCGCCTTTGGTGGTTGCGAAAGAGTTTGGTTTTTTTGAAAAGTACGGCCTCGATGTCACTTTGGAAAAACAAAACTCCTGGGCGACGATGCGCGATAAAATCTGTACTGGTTTACTCGATGCCGCACAGATGCTGGCACCTATGCCAATTGCCAGCAGCCTGGGGGTTGATGGTCAGCGAATTCCGATGATCACCCCGCTCGTATTAAGCCGTAATGGTAATGCCATTACCTTAGGGAAAAAATGGTACCCTTTGCTTGGTGAACATCAATTACCGGAAGGTCAGCCCGTTAATGCTGAAGCAATAAAGCCTTTGGTGGCATTGAAACAACAGCAGGGCGAGAAATTGAAACTGGCGACGGTTTTTCCTTACAGTTGTCATTACTATCAATTACTCGACTGGCTTACCAATGCGGGAATTGACCTTGAACAGATTGAAATTCTGATCATTCCTCCGGGTAACATGACCACGGCACTGAAACTTGGCCACATTGATGGTTTTTGTGTCGGTGGCCCCTGGAATGCGTTTGCCGTTCGTGCCCATCTTGGTTTTACCGGTGTGACGTCGTCAGATATCTGGGTGGATTTTCCAGAGAAAGTACTTGGCATGCTTGCCAGTTGGCAGCTGCAAAATCCGCAAACCTGTAAAGCGCTAGTACAGGCATTAAATGAGGCATGTCACTGGCTTGAATCCATTCCCAATCGCTTTGAAGCGGCGCAGATTCTGAGTCAGTCTCAGTATCTGAACATGGATTTGAATATTATTGCGCCATCCTTGTTAGGTAGTTGCCTGACTTTTAAGGACTTGCCGCCCCGGCAAATCGACACCTATAACCAGTTCGCCGATTCCGAGTCATTGCAATTGAATTGTCCGAATATTGAAGATGGCCGTTGGTTGCTTGAAGCGATGCAAAAAGCCGGGCATTTAGCCGATCCCGAACAAGCCGCCGCACAACTGCCACATATCTACCGTCCGGATTTATTCCAGCAATATTTTGAATAATACCAATCCCATTAAATTATTGCTCACTCAGTGAGAATTTAAAGGCTTTTAGACAAGGCTTTGATTGCAGAGAATGGTTATTCCATTGTCAAAATCAGTAACGCGGGATAAACGCCTTTAAAACTCACCCGTAGGGAGTTAGTGAGAGGCCCATTTACGGCCCTATATTTCATTAATATAGAATGACTATATCAATAAAATCTATGTTGTAACTGAACCTCGGCCCTAACTCTGAGTTGTACACAAACTTAGTGGAATTGGTATAATTTGCACCAAGATCGTTAAAGTTCTTGCACTCTAAGGATGCAAAACCGGGAGTATTTACTCTAATGAAATTAGGGTTTTATCTCCCAGCCCAATAAAAATAAGGGTTTTATAATCTTGGCATTCTATATGCATTATTAAATTCAGGTGCAACAGCGTACCTTTAATCGCCCCAAGAGGCATTGGCCGGAAAACGGCACACTAAAAATTAATCAACTAATAGAACTGCAACGGCGTAGTCTTTCATTAGTTTGGCATCGAGGCCTGACGCAACTTTTCTCTTTTGTGGGAATGGTGGCGGCAGGCTTTTTTATTTGGAGAAAATTATGTTTCAACTTAAACAAACGAGTTCAAACAAAATGTTCAAACGAATAAGCCATACATTTACTATGGCTATCGCAGCGTTCAGTTTTGTTGTTTCTACTTCCACTACTGCCGAAGAGTTAGGTTATCCAGAAAAAGAAGAACTGACCTTTGGTTTTATTAAATTAACCGATATGGCACCTATCGCCATTGCCTATGAAAAAGGCTTTTTTGAAGACGAAGGTTTATACGTCACTATCGAAGCTCAGGCTAACTGGAAAGTATTGCTTGATGGTGTAATCGATGGTCGTTTGGACGGCGCTCACATGCTTGCTGGTCAGCCAATTGCTGCCACCATAGGTTATGGTACTAAAGCCAACATCATCACCCCTTTCTCGATGGATCTGAATGGTAACGGTATTACCGTTTCTAACGAAATCTGGAAACAGATGAAAGGTAATATCCCTAAGCAAGCTGACGGTCGTCCTGTTCACCCAATCAAAGCTGACGCGCTAAAGCCGGTTGTTGATAAGTTCATCGACGAAGGTAAGCCGTTCAACATGGGTATGGTGTTCCCGGTTTCTACTCATAACTATGAGCTGCGTTACTGGTTAGCCGCTGGTGGTATCCACCCAGGTTACTATGCACCGCACAAAGGTGACACTTCAGGTCAAATCGACGCCCAGGCGCTTCTTTCTGTAACTCCGCCACCGCAAATGCCTGCAACCTTAGAAGCGGGAACTATTTATGGCTACTGCGTTGGTGAACCTTGGAACCAGCAGGCTGTTTTCAAAGGTATCGGGGTACCGGTTGTAACCGATTATGAAATCTGGAAAGACAACCCTGAAAAAGTTTTCGGTATCACTGAAGAGTTTGCTGAGAAATATCCAAACACCACGATTCGTCTTACTCGTGCCCTTATCCGTGCCGCACAATGGTTAGATGCTAACGACAATGGTAACCGTCCGGAAGCGGTAAAAATTCTATCGGAATCTAAATATGTTGGTGCTGATTATGAAGTTATCGCCAACAGCATGACAGGTACATTTGAATACGAAAAAGGTGACAAGCGTTCGGTTCCGGATTTCAACGTATTCTTCCGTTATAACGCGACCTACCCATATTACTCAGACGCTATCTGGTATCTAACGCAAATGCGCCGTTGGGGTCAGATCAGTGAAGACAAGCCGGACAGCTGGTACAAAGAAGTAGCTGCCAAGGTTTATCGTCCTGACATCTATAAAAAAGCGGCTCAGTCGCTAATCGAAGAGAAAATTATCGATGCAGCACTATTCCCTGATTTCACTTCAGAAGATGGTTTCCGTGCACCACAAACGCACTTTATTGACGGCATCGTTTACGACGGTTCTAAGCCAAACGATTACATCAATAAGTTTTCAATCGGCTTGAAAGCTGGTGAAAAAATTTAATCTGGCCCGCGGCCGCTAACTCATGAAATTTACTGGGAGTATAAGATGAGTCTTTTAATCCGAAACCTGATCAACCTTAACCGGGAGCAGTCATTCTCTGATCAGAGTCTGTTACTGGCAGGGCAAAAACTGAAACTTGCGTTATTGCCGATCCTCGGGTTACTGGCCTTTTTATTGCTGTGGTCTCTGGCCGCCAATAATGTCACTACTTCCCTGGGTAAATTTCCTGGCCCTGGAGCGGTCGCAACTCAGTTTGACAACCTGTATCAGGAACACATGAATGAACGTGAAAAGGAGCAGGCGTTTTATCAGCGTCAGGAAAAACGTAACGCCGACCGCGTTGCCAAAGATCCGACTTACGTTGCAAAAATCCGCGCCTATACAGGTAAAGAAACCTTTTTGGATCAGATTATTACCAGTTTGAAAACGGTAATGAGCGGCTTCCTTCTCGCCGCAGTTATTGCCATTCCTCTGGGTATTGCTATCGGTCTTAGCCAGACATTAAACCAGGCGATCAATCCGATTATTCAGGTATTTAAACCGGTATCACCTCTGGCCTGGCTGCCATTGGTAACTATGCTGGTGAGTGCCTTGTATGTCTCGGACGATCCGCTATTTGCCAAATCCTTTGTCAATTCACTTATTACCGTCACCTTATGTTGTTTGTGGCCTATGGTGATCAACACTTCTGTCGGTGTTGCATCCATTAATCAGGACTGGGTGAATGTATCTCAGGTGTTACGCCTTCCAGCGTTAACCCATGTGCGCAAGATTGTACTCCCTGCATCGATTCCGGCGATTTTTACCGGTATGCGTATGTCGTTGGGTATCGCCTGGATGGTGTTAATTGCCGCGGAGATGCTGGCGCAAAACCCTGGCCTGGGTAAATTTGTCTGGGATGAATTTCAGAACGGTAGTTCCCAGTCTCTGTCACGCATTATGGCTGCAGTCATTGTGATTGGTTTAATCGGCTTCTTCCTCGACCGAATGATGTTGCAATTGCAACGTTGGTTGTCCTGGGACAAAGCATCAGCAAAACGCTAATAGGAGAATTACGATGACAACCATTTTAGATATCAGCCAAATCGATATGGTGTTCCCAACACCCAAAGGCGACTTCACGGCGCTGAAAAATGTTGATTTGAAAATCAAAAAAGGCGAATTCATTTCCTTGATTGGTCACTCCGGTTGCGGTAAGTCCACGGTACTAAACGTGGTAGCTGGATTGCATCAGGCAACCAAGGGGGCGGTACTTCTAAATAACAAAGAAGTAAACGAGCCGGGTCCGGAGCGTGCTGTTGTGTTTCAAAACCACTCGCTATTGCCTTGGCTTACGGCCTATCAGAATGTTGAGCTGGCGGTTAAGCAAGTGTTTTCCAAATCGATGTCTGCAAAAGAAATGCAGGACTGGATTGAGCATAACCTGACATTGGTACATATGGAGCATGCCATGCATAAACGCCCGGATGAAATTTCCGGGGGAATGAAGCAACGTGTTGGTATTGCCCGTGCCCTTTCCATGCAACCAGAAATTCTGTTGATGGATGAGCCGTTTGGTGCCCTGGATGCACTAACCCGCGCTCATATGCAGGATTCTTTGATGGAAATTCAGGATGAGCTAAATAACACAGTGATCATGATCACTCACGATGTCGATGAAGCGGTATTACTATCCGATCGCATCGTAATGATGACCAATGGTCCGGCCGCCACCATCGGCGAAATCTTAGATGTTGATTTGCCTCGTCCGCGTGACCGTCTCGCTTTAGCTAATGATCCAAGATACAACGAATTAAGGTCTGAAGTGTTGACCTTCCTATATGAAAAACAACGAAAAATAGAGGTGATTGCACCTAGCGAATCAGCACCGAGAAAAGACGCTGAAGATTCGGAAAATGCGGTCGCCTGATAAGGAATTTATCATGTTAGCTAATAAAAAAACGTTAAACAAAAGCATTGTAAGTGCGCTACTTCTAACCACATTAACGCCAGTTGCAGGGCAGGCATTTGCCGACGCTGGCAGCGCGAAAATTGATTTTCGTCTGCGTCACGAATCTGTGTCTCAGGACAATGCGTTAAAAGATGCGGATGCATTAACACTGCGCACCACCTTAACTTACACCACGCCTTCTGTGGGTAACTTTAGCGGTGTGGTTGAATTTGAAGATTCACGCGTGGTTTTCGGTATCGATGATTACAACAACACCCTTGGCATGAATACCGATTATTCGGTAATTGCCGACCCGGAAACGACCGAGCTGGATCAAGGTTTTGTGCAATACAAGAATGATGGCATTACTGCCAAATTAGGCCGCCAGGTAATTACCCTGGATAACCATCGTTTTGTTGGTCATGTTGGCTGGCGTCAGGATAAGCAGACCTTTGACGCTGCTACCTTGGTTTACGGTGGTATCGATAAGCTGACGATGCAATACAGCTACATCACCAAACGTAACCGTATCTTTGCCGACCAGAGAGATCTGGACTCAAAAGATCACCTTTTCAATGTGGGTTATAAAACCTCTCTGGGTACCTTAACCGGTTATGGTTACTTGCTTGATGAAGACGAAGGCATGACCAAAACCTATGACACCTGGGGTGCACGTTTTGCCGGTAAATCCGACGGTGACAGCCTGGCATTTGTATATACCGGTGAATACGCCACTCAATCTGCTGAAATCAATGGCAACGACTTTGACGCCGATTACTACCTGTTAGAGGGTGGTGTGGTGTTCTCTGGCGTCACCGCCAAGCTAGGTTATGAGGTTCTGGGCAGTGATGATGGTGCCTTTGGTTTCTCAACTCCACTTGCAACTCTGCACAAATTTAACGGTTGGACCGACCAATTTTTAGGCACACCTGCTCAGGGTCTTGAAGATGCCTATATCTCACTATCTGGCCAGGTCTTTTCCGGTAACTGGCTAGTTGCTTATCACGATTTCTCTGCCGATGACGGTACTGCAGAAATTGATGATTTTGGAAGCGAATGGGATGCGCAATTCACTATCGGTTTCGCTAAGCACTATAGCGCTGGTGTAAAAGTTGGCTTGTATCAGGAAGGCGATAACGCCACTGGTAAAGTTGATACCGACAAAGTCTGGTTCTGGTTAGGCGCTAAGTTCTAATCGGCAGAAATATGTTTAAAAAGCTCTAAAGCCGCTAAAACCAGAGCGGCTTAGATGTAAACGGGGAATATTATGAGTAATAAACAGCACATCGTCGTCGTAGGTAACGGCATGGTAGGACATCATTTTGTTGAGCAGCTGAGTCAGTCGGCCAATGGCGAACAATTTGCAATCACTGTGTTATCCGCAGAACCACGTCTGGCCTACGACCGTGTTCATTTATCGGAGTACTTTGCCGGTAAAAGTGCCGACGATTTGGCGATGACGAGCATCGAATTGTATCAACAGTGGCAGGTAGACTTTCGGGTGAATGCCAAGGTCGATACGATTGACCGTCAGGCACAAACCGTTACCACGGTAACCGGGGAAGTGCTGAGCTATGACAAGCTGGTTTTGGCCACAGGTTCTTACCCATTTGTTCCCCCAATTAAAGGTAACGATAATCCAGACTGTCTGGTTTATCGCACCATTGAAGATCTGCAGGCTATCAGTCAGTGCGCCTCGAAAAGCAAAGTTGGCGTGGTTATCGGTGGTGGCTTGTTAGGTCTTGAAGCCGCAAATGCCTTACATAATCTTGGCCTTGAAACCCATGTTGTTGAATTTGCGCCGCAGTTGATGGCAGTGCAGATCGACCGTCCTGGCGGCGATATTCTCAAGCAGAAAATCGAATCTTTAGGTGTGCAGGTGCATACCAACCGTGCCACCACGGAAATTGTTCGCGGTGATAGCTGTCGTCATAAATTATGTTTCAGTAATGGCGAAGAATTAGAAACCGATTTAGTGCTTTTTTCTGCAGGTATTCGTCCATACGATGAACTGGCTCGTAAATCCGATCTCGAAGTGGGTGAACGCGGCGGTATCGTCATTAACAACCAGTGTCAGACCAGCGATGAAAACATCTATGCCATCGGTGAGTGTGCGCTGTGGAATAATTTTATCTTTGGCTTAGTGGCTCCAGGAAACACTATGGCGAAAGTGACCGCTGAACATCTGCAAGGTGAGGCCGGCGCATTTACCGGTGCAGATATGAGCACCAAGTTAAAGCTGATGGGTGTTGATGTGGGTTCTATTGGAGACGCTCATGGTAAAACGCCTGGCGCTTTAACCTATCGCTATGAAGATCAGGTAAACGGTGTTTACAAAACCATGGTGGTTGATAGCGAGCAGAAAAAATTATTGGGCTCGGTATTAATTGGTGATACCACTGAGTACGACAGCCTGCTGCAATACATGCTAAATGGTATTGATTTACCAGAGCAGCCTGAAAGCCTGATTTTACCCTCCAGTTCCGACAAACCATTACTTGGCGCCGATGCGCTTCCAGATACCGCAACCTTGTGTTCATGTCATAACGTCACCAAAGGTGATGTTATCGCCGCTATCGATGGCGGCGCGGTTACCTTTGATGCAGTAAAAACCTGCACCAAAGCCAGTACGGGCTGCGGTGGTTGTGCAGCGTTACTAAAAGACGTGACCACCAGCGAGCTGAGCAACCGCGGTGTGGAAGTGAAAAAGGATATCTGTGAACACTTCCCGTATTCGCGTCGCGAACTATTTGATCTGATCAAAATTGAAAAAATCACCAACTTTAAAGATTTATTAGCCGCCCACGGTAAAGGCCTGGGTTGCGATATCTGTAAACCAACGGCGGCATCGATTTTTGCATCGGTGTGGAATGAATATATTCTCGATAAGAAGCATCAGCCTCTGCAGGATACCAATGATACCTTCCTGGCGAATATGCAAAAAGACGGAACCTATTCTGTCGTGCCACGTATTCCTGGCGGCGAAATTACCCCGGATAAACTGATTGTGATTGGCCAGGTTGCCAAGCAATACAATCTGTATACCAAGATCACCGGTGGCCAGCGAATCGATTTATTTGGTGCTCGCAAAGAAGAATTACCGGATATCTGGCGTCAGTTAGTGGATGCCGGCTTTGAAACCGGTCATGCCTATGGCAAATCGGTACGCACCGTCAAATCCTGTGTCGGTAGCACCTGGTGTCGTTACGGTGTTCAGGACAGCGTGTCGATGGCGCTATTTATTGAAAACCGTTACAAAGGTATCCGCTCTCCTCATAAATTGAAATTTGCGGTATCCGGTTGCACCCGTGAGTGTGCCGAAGCCCAGAGTAAAGATATCGGTGTCATCGCCACCGAAAGTGGCTGGAACTTATACGTTTGTGGTAACGGCGGCATGAAACCTCGTCATGCAGATTTATTCGCCACCGATCTTGATGATGAAACCCTAATCAAATACATCGACCGGGTATTGATGTTCTACATCGAAACCGCCGATCGTCTGCAACGTACTTCTGTGTGGATGAATAACATGGAAGGCGGTCTTGAATACCTTCAGGACGTTGTCATTAACGACAGCTTAGGACTTGCGGCTCGTCTTGAGCAGCACATGGATAGCATCGTTGGTACTTACCAGTGTGAGTGGAAAACTACCCTTGAAGACCCGAAAGCGTTGGAACGCTTCAAGCCGTTTGTAAATTCAGATAAACCCGATAGCAATATTCAGTTTGTTGACGAGCGCGGTCAGATCCGTCCGGCGCGCCCGGAAGAAAAAGCCATTGCCGTTGTCGTTCAAGACTAATGATTCAGGATTAACCAGAGGAACTTAACATGACCACATTAGCCTATGCAGAAGAACTTGAAGTTGCAGTAGCCCAATCTCAATGGATAGAAATCTGTCAGCAAAGTCAGTTGATTGAAGACACCGGTGTTGCAGCGCTCCTCGATAATGGCGCGCAGGTGGCAATTTTCCACCTACCGCTTGAAGCAAATAAAGTCTTTGCCGTTGGCAACTTTGATCCTATCGGTGAAGCCAATGTTTTATATCGTGGCATCGTCGGCAGTGTCGATGGTGAGCCGGTTGTAGCCTCACCGTTATACAAACAGCATTTCTCGCTTGTTGATGGTCGCTGTCTTGATGATGAAAGTGTTTCCATTGCCGTGTATCCGGCTCGGATCGTCGACGGAAAAGTCGAATTAAGCGTTGAGTTATAGGTTTAACGTGGCGGGAACTATGAGCGAACAAGTGACAAATATTGCTGGTATCAAACAAAGCACCTGCGCTTATTGTGGTGTGGGTTGTGGGGTTGATATTCACCAGCAATCGGGTTCGGCAGCGGATTTACCCCAGCCGGTTGCACTTGAAGGTAGTAAAGATCATCCCGCTAACTTCGGCCGTTTGTGTGTTAAAGGCCAGAACCTTCTCGGTACCACCAATTCTGAAGACAGATTACTGTATCCTCAGGTTAACGATCAACGAGTGACATGGCCACAAGCCATTGATCATGTTGCCGATAAATTTACCGACATCATTAATCAATATGGGCCGGATTCCGTCGCTTTTTATGTTTCTGGTCAATTGCTTACCGAAGACTATTACTTAGCTAACAAACTGATGAAAGGTTATATTGGCAGCGGTAATATCGATACCAATTCCCGTCTTTGCATGTCTTCTGCAGTCGCCGCTTATAAGCGAGCGTTTGGCGAAGACGTGGTGCCCTGCAGTTATCAGGATTTAGAGCAAACCGACTTAATATTATTGGTAGGTTCCAATGCAGCGTGGACCCACCCAGTGTTGTTCCAACGCATGCAACACGCCAAACAAATCAATCCGAAAATGAAGCTGGTCAGCATTGACCCCAGACGTTCGCAAACCGCAGCTATGGCGGATCTACACTTGCCGTTAAAACCAGGCACCGACGGCGTATTCTTCAATGGTTTATTAGCTTTCATTGCTGCCAGTAATGCTTGCGACAGTGATTTTATTCAACACCATAGCGAAGGTTTTGAGCAGGCGTTAGAGGCAGCTAGCAGTTACACGCCTGAACGAGTCAGTGAGATTTGTGAATTGCCTTTGGCAAAATTAGTCAAATGCTATCAGTGGTTTATTGATAGCCATAAAGCCATTAGCTTTTATTCCATGGGCATTAATCAATCCAGTTCTGGTGTCGATAAATGTAATGCCATCATTAATTGTCACCTGGCTAGTGGCAAAATTGCCCGCCCAGGTTGCGGCCCGTTCTCTATTACTGGGCAACCCAATGCCATGGGGGGCAGGGAAGTCGGCGGTTTAGCCAATCAGCTTACTGCGCATATGGATATCGAAAATGCCCAGCATCGTAATAGCGTACAAACGTTTTGGCAAAGCCCGACGATGACAGAGCAGGCAGGTCTTAAAGCGGTAGATATGTTCGAGGCAATGAAACAGGGTAAGATCAAAGCCGTTTGGGTAATGGCAACCAACCCTTTGGTCAGTATGCCGAACCGCAATGAAATCGAACAGGCGTTAGATAACTGTGAATTAGTGGTGGTTTCCGATTGTGTGGCCACTAACGATACCCTGAGCAAGGCTCATGTTAAATTACCCGCCACCGGTTGGTTGGAAAAAGACGGCATTGTTACTAATTCAGAACGTCGCATTTCAAGACAGCGCGGTGTAGTGTCAGCGCCTGGTGAAAGCAAAGGCGATTGGCAAATCATTGCCGATGTTGCCAAAGCTATGGGCTTTGCTGGGTTTGATTTTGCAAACGTTGCCGATGTATTCAGAGAGTATGCGGCATTAACCGGATACGATAACAACGGCGAGCGCCTGTTAGACATCTCAGGTCTTGCTGACCTATCAAATGAGGAATACCAACAGTTAAAACCCGTACAATGGCCGGTTAGTCAGGATAATCCGGAAGGTTGTGCGCAGGTTTTTCGCGACAAGCGTTTTTCAACACCATCGGGTAAAGCTCGATTCATCGCTATCGAACCACAATTGCCAAAAGCGATTGCCTGTGATCAATATCCTTTTATCCTAAATTCCGGTCGCCTTCGCGATCAATGGCATACCATGACGCGCACCAGTCGAGCCGATACCCTGAATGAACATAGTTCACAGCCGTTATTGCAAATTCATCCGGAAGATGCGGCAATCCACAAGATTGAAAACGGTCAGTTAATGACAGCCAAATCAATTTTTGGCGAGCTGATTATGACCGCATCAGTAACCGAAGATGTGCGCCGGGGCGAGCTATTTGCACCTATTCACTGGAGTCGAAGCTTTGCCTCCCACGCTTGTGTGTCGGCACTTTATTCGAGTACCAATGACCCTATCTCCGGTCAGCCGGAAATTAAGCAAACTCCGGTTGCGGTTGCCGCCAAATCATACCAAAGCTATATCACTCTGGTTGCTAAGCGTTTCGCTAATGAATCCGATAATCGTTTTTCAGCGCTTTTGCCAAAGCAGCTTAATCAGGACGATTTCTGGCTGAATTACCCGCATCGAGATTTGCAATTATGGCAATTGGCTATGGATGAAACGCCAGCGGATATATTGGCTTGGTGTAAGTCGCTATTACCCGGTGATTATCGCTGGTTAATGCAGGTGGATAACAGCAAGCAAAAAACCACATTACTGGCCTTTGATGACGAGAAACTCGCATTTTATGCCCAGGTATCTAATAACGTTGCGACCCAGACTCAAGGGGTAAACCGTAGCTGGTTGCAACATTGTTTTAGTCAGGAACAACTAGACAGTGCCGACAGAACCGCACTGCTTAGTTCAAAGGTATCGGCGCTATTTAGTCTGGGGAGACAGGTGTGTAGCTGTTTTGGGGTACACGAACAGCCGATTATTGATGCCATTGCCGAAGGTGCCAACACCGTCGAAGCGTTAACCGAAACGCTAAGCTGTGGCGGCAAATGTGGTTCCTGCAAACCTGAACTGGCAGCGCTTATCGACAAGCACGCCAATGCCAATCCAAACGGCCAACGCAAAACTGCCGTTGCTCCCGATCCGTCAAAAGTTATACCCAGCAAGGAGGTCGCATGATCGCAGCTATCGCCGATATTCACCCAGTTTTTAGGAAAATAAACGACTCCTGGCAGCGCTTTAAAAATGATAAAGGCGCTAATTCTGGTATGGGGTCTGGCTCTAATTCTGGTTTTGGCGCCAATATTGGTACCAGCGGTAAAGGCTCGATGGATTACAGTGTCTATATCATAGGTGCTGGCGTTGGCGATCCGGAGCTTCTGACCTTGAAAGCGCATCGATTGATTGCCAGTGCAGATATTATTCTGGTCGATTGGTTGGTATCCAAAGATATCTATCAGTTCTTTCCGAAAACTGCCGAAGTGCTATTTGTTGGCAAACGATGTGGTAAGCACAGCATGAAGCAGGACGAAATCTGCGAATTATTGCTGGCGAAAGCGAAAACCGGTCGCCGCGTAGTACGTCTTAAAGGTGGCGATCCAAGTATTTTTGGTCGTCTTGCGGAAGAAACCGAAATCCTTAATCAGCACAATATTCCCGTGGCGGTGATCCCTGGAATTACCGCAGCTTCCGGTTGCGCCGCCTATGCGGGAATACCTCTTACCCATCGCGATTGCGCCCAGGGGGTAAAATTCGTCACAGCTTCGTTAAAAAGTGATGATTTAAGCTGTGACTGGCAAGCGTTAGCCCAGGAAAAAGACACCTTAGTGTTTTATATGGGACTGTCACGTATCGTACAAATCGCCGAGCGATTGCAGCATCATGGAATGCGCAACGATATGCCTATGGCGATTATCGATCAGGGCACACTGGCAGAACAAAAGGTGGTTTGCGCGACATTGGCAACCGCCGAGCAGGTTTTTTCCGCCCATGAGTTTCAGGGACCGGCGTTAATTGTTGTTGGTGAAGTGGTAAATAAACGCCATCAAGTTGCTGATTCTCTATTGTTTGCTCAAAAACAAACGGCTGCAGTTTAGGTAAAAGCGTTTGACCATTGCTTTCAGGAATTTTTAACGGGTTGTTAATTGTGCAGTAGATTGTTAATTTAATTCTCTAATTCGGATTTCATTAACGTTTATTGCAACAAGGATTGGCAATGGAAAATACTCCCTATAAAGCCCCCGCATATGATTGTTCCACCATAAAATGCCCCTCTTGTGGGTCTCTTGTCGAAGTGCAGAAAGAACCTAAAAAGCGCTCTTTAGTCATTGTTTTCTTTGTCGCTTTAGGCTTTGGGTTGCTGTTTTGGATACTCACTATGTTTTCATTAGGGGTTTACGCCGGAGTGAGTGACCCGCAAAATGCAGAAATGGCCGGGCAGCAACTAGGCGAACGTTTTGCAATCCCTGGAATGTTAGGTTCTCTTCTTCTCGCTATTGTGTTGGCCTTCATAGGCTTTTTGCCGGGCACAAAAAAGAAAAGCTAACTGTTTTCCACTTGGGTTTCGCTTGGGACTGAGTTATTGCAATTTCATCAATTTTGCCTCCTTGATATGATGACAGGTTTATGGATAAATGGGTTGCAAAGGTAATAGCACGATTGGTTTAGTTACGATTTTAGTGGCTATTTGAAACCAGAGAAAATGACTATAATGAGCGATTTAGAGTCACTCGATATTCCCATAAAAGAAAATTATTGAGCCGACTAAATAATAAATTGTTAGCTTGCTACCGGAGATTTTATGCAACCATCTAAGCCGTTACCAAAATTTATAAATGGTTTGAAAAATGCACTTAAAGTATACGGTGCAACTCAAAGAGATCAGTATTCATGGATTTCTAAAACAGAAAATCATTTTGTGTTTACTGCTGAACAAGATCACAAAGATAAAGAACGGAATATATATAATCATAAAGATGGCGTCTTTGTTAAAAAGGTAAGGGCGCTATCTAAAGATTTAGGTGATGCGCCTTTAACAGTGAGCCATGGCAAAGAATTATTCGATGCTGTTAATGAAACGTTTACAAATAACAATGATTGCAGGCTTCTTATTGTAAAAGGAACCAAGTATGGGACTAGTTCAGGTGGCGTAAGAGCTGTAATGGACAATGATTTATGGAGGTTTACTTCATTTTCCGGAACCGTAGAGCAAGGTTTTGAGTTTGTTTTAGAAAGGGTTAAAGCAAACTAATAAATCGTATATTAGCAATTGCTAACCGACCAAGTTTGGCACTGAGTTGAAGTTAACTGATTGAAAAGGTTAATGTCTCTTGTGAGCGACTTAGAGTCATTTAAGATAAATTTTCAACTCCAAAGGGATTAGGGGATTTACTATCAACAATATGGATGAACTTAAAAGTTGGTGGATTAAGATGCCAGCTAAACAGAAGTCTGGTTTAATTGTACTAGTTGCGTTTTTGTGTGGAGCGCTGATAATGGTTTCAGGCATTCAAATAGGCCAAGCCATTGGAAAGTTCCTGTAGTTCTATGGCGGCTTAGAGCGAACAGCAGACCAATATCTCAAGGAATAGTTATTTGAAATATGAAAAAAGTAGTGTCGATAATTCTTGCAGTAACAATTCTTTCAGCAGCAGCTCTTTCTCAAATCAATCATTGGCCTAAAGGTTTAGTCAAAGATTTAACTTGGCTTTGGTTAAAAGAAAGTTCAATGGATGAAATCATCATTGCACTTGATAAGACTTCATATACTAGGGTTTGGTTTTTAAACGGTAATGTGCAGGATGTTAGCATTCGAAATGATGAGGGTAGAATGCAAAGTGTCACCAACTACAACCTCGCAGAAGTTATTGAAATCGCAGAAAAGATGCAGTTGAAAAATGCCTTCTTCTTTAAAAATAGTTTGGGTTGGTCAATCGATGGTAGCTTAATCGATAGTTGGCGATTTTCTCATTACCAAACGCAAGATGATATGAGCGTTCAAGTAAACTATGCTTATCATCTGGAAGTTAGTAATGATATGCAGGAATGTTCGAAAGACTTGATAGAGACTAATGAAACTGGACGATGCTACGTCGATACTTTTAGTCGATGGATACCTGTCAAAACATGGGTAGCAACTAACCATAGCCACCCTATTTATTAATCTCCCGAACGACTGAGAATGGCACAAATTTGACGTTAACAGATTGAAAAAGTTAATGTCTCTGAAGAGCGATTTAGAGTCATTGAACCTCCCACTTTCTTTTAATAATACGCCGTCATCCCGCACTTGATGCGGGACCTCCTATCGCGTGCTGTGATCCTATTTATTTCAACTTCTTAACTAAAGAGCTAAGTAAACAAGTATCAGTAAAACGAAGGGAGGTCCCCTGTCGGAGCAGGGGATGACGGAGTATATAAACGGGATAGCGTATGACTCTGGCTGGCACTGAAGAGTCATTCGGCCACTTTGAAATACCATCCCGAAAAACGAGATTACGGCCGTCGCCGCAATGACGAATTTCGACAGCGTCCTCACAGAAAATTGCTCCTCGATAACTGCTCCTGCGTTATTCTAACTACATACATCCATGTATTAGTACATTTTCTGTATATAGGCCAATCCATGGCCAAAACCGATGAAATCCTCACCGACAACGTCCTCTTCGACGCAGTCCTCTCTCCAAAGTGAATGAACTCCCGCTGTTCATGAACATGGCCATTTATGCTATAAATCACTCTAGTAGCTACGACCTCTTATCCTTGTTGATTTTCGAGTAACCTTTGACCTTTGATTCTCGCCAAAACGCCTTAACCGAATTACCGATAGATTCGATTAAATCGGATTTTATCGCCGCCCTTAAAAGCCACAACACCATTTTATTAAGTGCACCACCCGGCGCCGGTAAATCGACACAGTTGCCGTTATGGCTTCTGCAACACGGGCAAAACCAGCCGAGTGATTCGATTCAACTCGATGGCACTATCATTATGCTGCAACCGCGCAGGCTAGCGGCAAAATCAGTCGCTATGCGACTTGCCAAACAGCTCGGTGAATCGGTTGGTGAAAGTGTAGGTTATCGAATTCGCAATGAATCCAAAGTCGGGGAAAACACTCGGTTGCAAGTGGTAACGGAAGGGGTTTTAGCGCGCATGTTACAACATGACCCAGAACTTGAAGGGGTCGCCATGGTGATATTCGATGAATTCCATGAGCGTAATCTGCATGCGGATTTGGCATTTGCATTAAGCCGCGACAGCCAACAAGCACTCCGGGATGATCTAATCATGCTGATCATGTCAGCAACCCTGGATTTACAGGATCTGCAACACGCATTGCCAGACGCCATCACCTTAAGTAGCCCGGGTAGAAGCTATCCCGTTGACATCGAATATCAACCGATAAAGCCAGGGTTCGATTTTCGTCAACATGCACTGGCTGTCACTAAGAATGCCTTGTTATCACAAACCGGTTCTATTCTGGTGTTCCTGCCGGGCGCTGCGGATATCCGTTTTTTGCAGACACATCTCGAAGAATTTGTAGGCAGTCAAAAGTTAGACGCAGTTGAGGTTTTGCCCCTGTATGGAGACTTATCTATGCAGGCGCAACAAGATGCAATTAAAACGCCCAAACAAGGGCATCGAAAAGTCGTGCTGGCGACAAATATTGCTGAAACTTCGATTACAATCGACGGTATCTCTCTGGTCATAGATTCAGGGCTGGCGAATATGGCTAGCTTTAATCAGGATACTCTGACGAACGAACTTAGGCGCCAACCAATAGCTAAATCTTCAGCAATTCAACGTAGCGGTCGTGCCGGTCGTACAGGCCCAGGTAAAGCGATTCGCCTTTATGGCAACGAAGAGTTTGCTCGTCGCCCAGAGCAGGGTAAGCCCGATATTCTGCAGTTGGATTTATTGCCGGCAACTATTGAGGTTGCCGCCTGGGGCGCCAGTGAATTCAAGCAACTGGCTTTTCTTGACTGTCCAGATGACATCACCGAGTCTCGAAACTGGCATATTCTGGAGCAGCTGGATATCGTCTCAGCGAAACACCAGTTAACCGCTCACGGAAAAGCCGTGAGTAAGTTTGCGGCACATCCTCGCTTCGCTCATATGTTGCTGCGTGCTCGGGATATTGAGGATACCCAAGGTGTTGATAATCTCAGCGACCTGGCATGTCTGGTCGCAGCTCTTTTGGAAGAGCGGGATCTGCTGCAATATAACCCTGAATTTTATGAAAGCGACCTGGCTCTGAGAATTCATCAGTTACTCTCGAGTCAAAACTCCGGTTCTGGCAAAAACCACAATAAAGGCATTAAACAGCGCATTTTGACTCAGGCTAAGCA
Organism: Thalassotalea sp. PS06; assembly: GCF_007197775.1. NCBI lineage: Bacteria > Pseudomonadati > Pseudomonadota > Gammaproteobacteria > Alteromonadales > Colwelliaceae > Thalassotalea > Thalassotalea sp. PS06. Next base: position 353,009 of record NZ_CP041638.1, read on the forward strand.
GTTGGCGCGGCAGTTAAATATAGGCTCACTGGCTCTTGTTGAGCATAAACTGCCACTTGATTATCTCGGTTTGTTAATTGCGTTTGCCTATCCTGAGCGCATTGCCGGTCGCCGTGCGCAAGGGCAGGGATATTTATGCGTTAATGGAAAAGGCGCGAAATTGCATCCTCAGGATAAATTTTCGAATCAGGCATTTATCGCGATTGCTAATCTACATGCTAAAGGCATGGAAATTCGTTTGAGTGCGCCAATATCGCTAATGCAATTGCAGTTACATTTTAAAGAGCACATTAATACTCGGGTAACACTTGAATTTGATGAACAACGACAAAAAATTACCGCTCAACGGCAGGTTTGTATTGAGCATTTAGTACTGGAGAGAGAAGATGCTCCAGACCTCATTAGTGCCGACACGCTTGTCGATATGTGGTGTGAATACATTCGCAAGAAAGGCCTGGCATTGTTAAATTTCAGTGATTCAGCCCTTGAGCTTTTAGCACGAAGTCGTTGGCTAACTCACCAGCCTTTGTTAAACGATTCGATTAAATTACCCGATTGGAGTGAAACAGCCCTTAGCGAAACGTTATCAGAATGGTTGGGCCCTTATCTCCATGATATTCGCAGTCTCAAAGGGCTAAAAGCTTTAAACCTCACCGATATTCTGTTTAATAGTCTTAGCTATGAACAGCAATCAGGGTTGCAGGAGTGGGCTCCGCAATATTATAGTAGTCCTACAGGTAATCGACGGCGTTTACACTATACCATTGACCAGCCCCCCAAAGTGTCATTACCCATGCAGGAAGTCTATGGACTCTGCGCATCTCCGACAGTCGCCAATGGTAAAATCGCTGTTACTCTGGAGTTATTATCTCCAGCGGGTCGACCAATACAAGTGACCCAGGACCTTGCCGGCTTTTGGCAAGGCAGTTATCGAGAAGTACAAAAAGAAATGAAGGGAAGATACCCTAAACATTTCTGGCCTGATGATCCGGCAAATGCCCCGGCAACCAATAAAACCAAAAAACGAATGCAAGATGAGCGCTAAAGCAAAGTCAAAAAATAAAAAACCGAGCAAAAACCAAACTCGGGCGAAAACCCACGGACAGACATTTACCCGTTACTTAATCATAACCGGGCTTAAACTGGCATTTATCGGTTTGGTGTTGATTACCGCATATGGCCTTTATCTTGATGGTAAAGTGCGTCATAAATTTGAGGGGCAACGCTGGCAGGTACCGGCTCAGGTTTATGGAGCGATACCAACTTTTACTCAGGAACAGAACGTAAATTTTGACAATATTGAATTGCAGCTACTGCAACTCAAATATTCCCGGGTTTCACGCGTAGACGAACCTGGTGAGTTTACCCGCAAAGGTCCTCGCCTGATTATTTATCGCCGTCAGTTTGATTTTGGCCTTGGCTTAGAGGCTCCGGCGAAGATTGAAATCGAACAGAAAAACGGTGAAGTTTACCGCCTTACTTACAATGATCATGAAACCTATAAAGTTCAGTTAGAACCGATTCTGCTGGAACGAATCGTCTCATCTCAGGGAGAAGACCGTGTCTTTGTTCCTCTCGAACAAATTCCACAATCCATGGTAGAAACATTATTGTTTGTCGAAGACAAAGACTTTTATCATCACCATGGTTTGTCCTTTACCGGTATTGCTCGTGCCTTTTGGAGTAATTTGAGAGCCGGGGCGAGAGTCCAGGGAGGAAGTACCCTGACGCAACAGCTCGCCAAAAACATGTATTTGAACCGGGAAAAAACCCTGTGGCGGAAGATTAATGAAGCCATTATCGCAGTCATTCTTGAGCTTCGCTATTCCAAAGATCAGATACTGGAAGCCTACGTTAATGAAGTCTATGTCGGGCAGCACTACGGTAGTGGTATTTATGGCATGGGGCTGGCGTCTAATTTCTATTTTGGCAAACCGCTATCACAGCTCGATGAAGAACAAATCGCCTTATTGGTTGGTATCGTTAAGGGGCCTTCCTATTACGATCCCTGGAAATATCCGGAGCGGGCAACTGAGCGTCGCGACCTAGTACTTCGGGTGATGTTTGAAAACCACTTGTTGGACCGTGAAACCTATCAGCAGGGTATCGAGTCAGGCTTAAATATTCGCCCGAACAGACGATTTGCACAACGTACTTTCCCGGCTTACAGCCAGCAGGTACGTCGAGAATTAAAGCAATTTGGTGCCAGCCAATCGCTGCAATCTGGTCTTCGAATCTTTACCGGGTTTGATTTCGTGAAGCAGCTAAATGCCGAGCGCACGGTTTTGAATCAGCTGGACTTATTGGAGCAGAAACAAGGCGTTGATGATCTGCAAACAGCGATGATTGTTACCAATGTCAAAGACGCATCAATTGCCGCTATCGTTGGCGATCGTAACGTTAAGTATTCGGGTTTTAATCGCGCTCTGGATGCCAAACGTCCTATTGGTTCTTTAATTAAGCCTGCGGTTTATCTGTCGGCATTGGAGCGTTTTGAACAATACAACCTGGCCACGCCGTTAGCGGATGAACCTATTACCCTGCAAAATGATCAAGGGCAAACCTGGCAGCCGAAAAACTACGATGGCAAATTCCGGGAAAAAGTGACCTTGATCCAGGGGTTGAGCCAATCGTTAAATATTCCAACGGTTAACCTGGGAATGACACTCGGACTCGATAGCGTTGCGGATACCTTAAATGCCCTTGGCTATGAAGAGACGGTACCAAAGAACCCAAGTACCTTGTTAGGCTCCATTAGTATGTCGCCATTAGAAGTAAATCAATGGTATTCGACCATTGCTAACAACGGCATGTATAACCAGTCTCGGGCGATTACTGCAATTTATACCAGTGGCGGTAAGGTGATTTGGGAACAACCCCAATATGCCGATCAGCGCTTATCACTGCAAGGCGCTTACTTAATCGATTACGCATTGAAAAAAGTAACCAAAGAGGGAACCGCGAAGCGTCTTAGCTGGCAGTTTCCTGACCTTGTGCTGGCAGGCAAAACCGGAACCAGTAACGACCTTCGTGATTCCTGGTTTGTAGGATTCGATCAACAGACTTTGGTAACCACCTGGATAGGCAGAGACGATAATAAGCCCATGGGATTAACTGGCAGTAGCGGTGCTCTGTCTTTGTTTTCTGGCTTCTTTAAGGCTCAGGGTGGCGCCAGTCGTTTTGACCTGCTGCCCGAAGGTATCGAGATGACCGACTTTGAAGTGGCAACGGGGAATGCGGTAACCAGTGAGTGTATGTCGATGGTTCGCTATCCTGCGGTCCGGGATGGATTGTTCCACTCTGATCAATGTTTGCAACCCAAGCCAGAAAAAAAATCCTGGTTTCAACGCTGGTTTGGTGGCTCATCGGATACCGCTGCCGGAGGTAGCTAACGTTTAGCGACAATTCTTGTATTTATTGTTATTTCCACTAGGTTTAAAAAAAGCGGTGTAATTCGTAACGAACCTCATGGAAGAAGAGCAATGAAAATAAGCGTTATTATCCCCTTTTATCGTCGTCAGCATTGTTTCCATAACTCCCTGGCATCTGTACTGGCGCAAACTTATCCTGTCCACGAAATCATTGTCGTCGATGATAATTCTCAAGGTGATGCAAGCGAATACCTTTCGCAATTCTCGCAACACGTCAAGCTCATCAGTCTCGGGCAAAATGTCGGTGCCGCTCAGGCCCGCAATATCGGTGTGTCCGCCGCGTCTGGAGACTTTGTCGCTTTTTTGGATAGCGATGATACCTGGCACCCACAAAAACTTGCCAATCAGGTGATATTTTTGCAATCCCATCCTGATATCAAGGTGTCGCATACAGGTTGTCGCAACGTCTATGCCAATGGCAAGGTGAATACCTTTAATGATAAACCGGCGATATTGCAATTTAAGGATCAGTTACTGGAGAACCAGTTTAAAATTCAAAGCGCAATGATCGATAGAGATTACTTTCTCAGTCTTGGGGGCTTTACTCAACATATGCGCAATTGTCAGGATTATGAACTGGCAATGCGGATCATTACCCGCGGCGATAAAATCGCATTCTTAACTAAACCGCTCACCGATATTCATCAGGGACATGAAGATAAGCTGACAAATCGTAGCTGGGCAGTTTTTAAAGGACAGATGAAAGTTACCTGGATATATCGCAGGCACTATATCGAAACTTTAGGGTTTTTTGGTGCTCTTGCCTGTGTCAGTAAACGATTTGAGCGATTGGGCTACGCCAAAGGGGGGGCCAGAGGATACGTATTAAGAAAACTGGCACAATTCAGCCTCCTGGTGTTACCAAGCGATAAGCTTCAGGCAACGAAAGGCACTTAGTATCTCTGACTTCAGGCAATTAAGTTATCGCAGTCTTTCCCCGATAACAGGGTTTCAATATTATCCAGGGTGGTCTGGGCTATGGTGATCAGCGCTTCTTCAGTAAAAAATCCCTGATGCCCGGTAATAAACACATTGGGGAAGGTGAGTAATCGGGTAAAAATATCGTCCTGCACAATATCATCGGATAAATCTTCAAAAAACAGTTCACTTTCCAGCTCATAAACATCGAGTCCAAGAAATCCAATTTTTCTCGATTTCAACCCGCCAATGATGGCGTTGCTATCTACCAGGCCACCTCTCGACGTATTGATTATCACCACGCCGGTCTTCATTTTTGCTAAGGCTTCACTGTCGATTATGTGCTTGGTATCAGGAGTCAGGGGGCAATGCAGACTAATTATGTCCGATTGACTGAATAAGTCGTCGAGGGTGACGTACTTAGCGCCAAGGGTTTGTAAATCCGGATTTGGATAAGGGTCGTAGCAATGAACCTGACAACCAAAACCAAGCAAGATCTTAATGGTAGCCAGGCCAATTTTTCCGGTACCGATAACGCCAATGGTTTTCCCATGAAGGTTAAAACCCATCAGACCATCAAGGGCAAAATTGTTTTCTCTGACTCGCCAGTAAGCCTTATGAAATTTTCGGCTTAATGTCAGCAGGATGCCAACCGTGTGTTCTGCCACTGCCTCTGGAGAGTATTCGGGAACCCGGCAAATCTTGATGTTGAACTGACGAGCGGCTTTTAAATCGAGATTATTAAACCCGGCGCAGCGCAGTGCCACTACATTAACTCCGAATGTGTGCAGTTGCTCGAGAACATGATGATCAACTACATCGTTGACGAATACACAAACCGCCTGAAAACCCTGGGCTAGCTCAACCGTTTGGCGACTAAGGCGGGATTCAAAAAAATGCAGGTCCAATTGCCCGCCCTGATTAAACTGTTCGAGAAATTGTTGATCGTATTTTTTACTGGAGAATACTGCGACTTTGTACATGTTAAGTTCTCTGGTATTACCGCCAAGATGAATCTAGCATAGCATTTTCTGGTCGATACTAAAGATGCCACCAATATATTGATTTCACGTCAATATTTTCTATGCTCAATAAAAGGAATGAGTTTACACGTAGATTTTCTTTGCAAAACATGGACATTGCTAAGTGCTCGTTCGAAACAAACTTCTAACGGCACCATTGGGGTTCGCAAGGTGTTTAGGCACCTCCACAATCGAGAACAAATTCGATATTCGCCTAACGCTAAATTCGACGTCCTGCCCTGGCTCTAACCGTGCGCATTCATGGAAGATATTGACAATAACAATAAGGAGTTAAAGGTGACTATAAATGTCAGCGTAATTATCCCGTTTTATCAGCGACAATCGGTGTTCGATCAGACCATGCAGTCCGTGCTTGGCCAGTCAATGCCGCCACGGGAAATCATCATTGTTAATGATGGTTCGGGAGGCGACTCATCAGAATTTCTGGAGCAATACGAAAACGTAGCAACCATCATTGATTTACCGGAAAACCATGGGGTTTCCGAAGCCCGCAATATTGGTGTAAATTTGGCAAAAGGCGAATATATCGCGTTTATTGATAGCGATGATATCTGGCATCCTGAAAAGCTGGAGTTGCAATATAACTACATGGAAAAACATCCCGATGTCGACCTGCTTCATACCGGCTGTTGTATTTTCGGTGAGAACAGGCCCGATGCAGAATATAACGACAAGCCAAGCCAATTAACGGTGGCGGATTTAGTGCACTCGGCTCAGGTTATGTTCCAAAGTGTGATGATGAAAACCCATGTTTTCAGGCAAACCGGAGGCTTTGATCCAAGGTTTCGACAAACCGAGGACTGGGAGTTGTCCATGCGCTTAGCCAAGGAAGGATATAGTCAGCACTTTTTAAATAAAACCTTGGTAAAAATCCGACGCGGTGAGCAGGATCATCTTTCACAAAACTGGCGTGGTTATCTCAGTGGGCACTGGGGCGTAATGGTAAAGTTTAAATCGCTATTTCGTCGCCATCTGGGTTTTCATGGGTATTATCAACGTCTGTTCAACTACTTGGACGCGGCGGGCTACAAGCAAAATCGTTGGCTTGGAAAAGGGGTCATTGTGTTGGCAAGATCTCTAAAAGCCGTTAATCGGCTGTCGCTAATCTTCGCCAGTAAACCACCAATAGAAGAGAGAGAAAAAGACTACGAAACCTGAATTTTCTACTTTCGAGATTTTTTAATGATTCAACAAAAAGGCCTGTTCTTATCAAAGAACAGGCCTTTTCCGTGTATAGACGTAAATACGAGTTATTTACAGCTTTTCTAAACAGCGTTTAGCCGCAGCTATCGTTGCATCAATATCTTCGTCGGAATGAGCGGTGGACAGGAAGCCAGCTTCAAAAGCACTTGGTGCCAGGTATACACCTTCTTCCAACATTAAGTGGAAGAAGCGATTGAAACGGTCACCGTCGCAAGCTGTAGCTTGAGCAAAAGAAGTCACTTTTTCCTGTTCGGTAAAGAAGAAACCAAACATGGCACCGACGTAGTTAATCGCCATCGGAATACCAACTTCATCTGCAGCTTGCTTCAAGCCTTCCGCAAGGCGTTTGGTATTCGCCGCTAATTGGGTGTGATGGTCTTTCTCACTTAAAAGATTAAGCGCCGTTAAACCTGCCGCCATAGCGATTGGGTTACCTGATAAGGTGCCTGCCTGGTATACCGGGCCTACTGGCGCGATGTAATCCATAATCTCAGCCTTACCGCCAAAAGCGCCAACCGGCATACCGCCACCAATAACTTTACCAAGTGTGGTTAAATCTGGCTTGATGTTGTAATACTCTTGCGCACCACCTAACGATACGCGAAAACCTGTCATGACTTCGTCAAGGATCAGTACCGATTTGTACTCATCACAAATCGAACGCAGGCCTTCAAGGAAGCCAGGTTGTGGTGGAATACAGTTCATGTTGCCAGCTACTGGTTCAACAATGATACAGGCAATTTCATCGCCATATTCGGTAAAGATTTCTTTCACTGAATCCAAATCGTTGAAGGTTACCGTTAAGGTATGTTTGGCAAAATCCTCTGGGATGCCCGGAGAATTTGGAACACCAAGTGTTAAGGCTCCAGACCCCGCTTTAACTAGAAGCGAGTCGGCATGGCCGTGGTAGCAACCTTCAAACTTTAAGATTTTATCGCGACCGGTGTAACCACGGGCTAAGCGGATAGCACTCATGGTCGCTTCTGTACCTGAGCTAACCATGCGCAGTTTTTCCATTGATGGTACTAACTCACGCACTTTTTCCGCCATGGTGATTTCTAATTCGGTTGGTGCCCCGAAGCTCAAGCCATTTTGCGCGGTGCTGATCACCGCTTCACGAATCTTCGGGTGGTTGTGACCAAGGATCATCGGTCCCCAGGAACCGACATAATCAATGTATTTGTTATCGTCGGCATCATAAATATATGGACCATCGGCATGCTTAATAAAACAAGGTGTACCGCCAACGCTTTTGAAAGCACGAACCGGAGAGTTCACTCCACCTGGAATGGTTTCCTGAGCTTGCTCAAATAATTGTTCAGAATGAGACATACTTACTCACTTATTTGTTTGTTGGAAAACCAGGTCACCGGTTTTTCGTGTTTGTGAAGAATTTCGTCAACCCCAAGGGTCAGGGCAAACAACGCCATGCGAACCAATACACCGTTTTGTGCCTGGCGGAATATGGCGAGATTGTTGTGATCATTTAAATCAACGTCCAGTTCATTTGCTTCTGGACGGGAATCCCGTGGCAGCGGATGCATGATAACCGTATGGTCTTTACAGTACTGCTCGTACACACGTTTGTTCAGACTAAAATGACCGCGATACTGGTCAGCTTCTTCCTTGCTGGCGAAGCGTTCCTGCTGAATTCGCGTCTGATATACCACATCACTTTCCAGATTACCGGCCATGCTATCGGTGATGGTTATTTTGTGCCCGGCATTTTCTAGCACATCGACAACCGATGATGGCATTTGCAAGGCTTCTGGTGAGAGCAAAGTGACGTTGAGATTCTTATAAAGACTTAATAGTTTAGACAGGGAGTGTACGGTACGACCATGTTTCAGATCACCCATCAAAACGATATTCAAGTCATCAATACCCTTTCCGTAACGAGTCATCTCAGCTTCGATGGTGAATAGGTCGAGTAGTGCCTGGGTAGGGTGTTCATTGGCACCGTCACCGCCATTAATTACCGGCACTGTAGAGCCTTCGGCAAATTCGCCGACTGAATACATGTCTGGGTGGCGCATGGCAATAACGTCAGCATATCCGGAAATCACTCTTGCGGTATCGAACAGGCTTTCGCCTTTGGATAGGCTCGAGCTTTCCTGGCCGACGGTTTCATGAACGAATCCGCCAAGCAACTGAAAGGCAGTACCAAATGAAACCCGGGTACGGGTTGAAGGTTCGAAAAACAGATTGTTTAAGATTGCGCCTTCTAAAACATGACAGCGTTTTTGCCTGCTGGCGTAGGGGATCATTAATTTGGCAACGTCGAGAATGCGGCACACGGACTCTCGATCGAACTGAGCCACGGACAGAATGTGGCTACCTTGAAATTGCATCATATCGCAAAACCTGAATCTAGTTGGTGCCCGGTCAAGCTCGCGGCCAAGTCACTGTATTAGATACTGTACCTGATACTGTACCTGATACTGTGCCTAATACTGTGTTAGTAACCGTGAGGGTTCAGGGCAAAATCTGCGCGCAACTTTAGCATATTTCCGCTGAATATTGTAATTCTAACGACACCTAACCATAAAAAGGTTTGATAACCGCTAACAGTATGATTGCGAACAAAAACAACACCGGAACTTCATTAAATATCCGGTAATACAATCCGGTGCGCTGGTTGTTGTCGTTTTGAAAACGCTTCAGCAACACAAAACAGTAACCGTGGTATACGTAAAGGATAAGTACCAGCAACATTTTAATGTGCAGCCAGATAGACAATCGAAACCAATCCATGCCCTGCATGGCGATAAGAGCGATACCAAACATTAAGGTCAGAATGGCAAAGGGAGTAATAAAGTACAACAGGCGTTTCGCCATAATTGCCAGCTGGGCGCGCACCTCGCTGCTATCGCTTTCTGCGTGATACACGAAAATTCGCGGTAAATAAAAAATGCCTGCAAACCAGGCAACCATAAAAATGATATGTAGGGCTTTGATGGTAAGATACCAACTCACGTTAAATCGCTCCTTTGGTTAACAACCCGCGGATCTTATCAAAAGAAACGATACCAATGATATTATCTTCGTCCTTGTGATAGACATAAACCGCGCCCTGACGTTTTTCAACCAAGGCGAAATAGGCTTCCGATAAGGTTGCCTGACTGTCTACTGCCGGCATTGGCGTAAGGTGGTAGGATGGCCCTTCATGTTCTAACGGATGCAGATTTAAATCATATTGCACTAATTTAAATTGCTCCGGGCTGTCTTCATCCGCAGGAAAATGAACAATGATTTGCTCATCGCCTGGGGTGGCGCGAATAATTTCTGACAGATTATCTTCCTCGGTATCTTTCACCACCACATATTTATCTTCCATATAGGCGAGAACACCATATTTTTGCAGGATATTTTCAACGGGTGAAGGCTGATAGCTTAAGTTTTGGAACTCAAGCTGTTGTAGGAAAATCGAACGGTTTTTCAGAAACTGGCTCGACGTCAGATAGGCGGATGTGATGACCACCATAGCCGGCAGAGCTAATTGCAGTTGATCCGCGAGCTCAATAATTGCCAATAATGCCGCTAAAGGTGCATTCAAAGTTGCCGCCAGCATTCCCGCCATACCTAGCAAGGCGTAATCACCGGCAAAGGTCATGTTGTCGAAAAACAAGCTGACAAATAGTGCCATTAAGGCCCCGGCAATGGCGCCTATGCCGAGCGTAGGGCCGATAATACCACCAGGAATACCAAGCCCAAGTACGCCTATGGTTGCCAGCATCTTGGCAATTAACAGGCTTAAGATCAGGGTAAAGAACATTTCTTCTTCAAGGATCAGATCGATGGCACTCAAACCCGAACCCATACTCTCAGGTACCCAAAAGCCCATAGTACCCATAATTAATGCCGCGACCAATAGCCTCACTATCATGTGATGGTTTTGGCTGACTCGAATCACGGTAAGCATGCCGACATTAAATGCTTTGGCAAGAAACCCCAAACCAATACCAAACAAGATCAGCCAGGGGTAATGAGAATAATCAATGACCAGATAAGAGAAAAATTCATATTCATGGTAAGAACCAAACGCCGCATGGGTCATTAATGAGCCAATGATGGACGCAAGGATTACGGGTACGAACATATGTAGTTTGTACTCTCGCAGTATCACCTCCATCACAAAAATAACTGCTGCCAACGGCGTATTGAAACTCGCGGAAATACCTGCAGCAACGCCACAGGCACAGAGAGTTCGCATCGAATTTTGAGGTAAGGAAAAACGTTTCGCCAAAAGTGTTGTACAGGCTGCGCCAATATGAACTGCCGGGCCTTCACGGCCAACGGAAAAACCACCGGCCAGAGCAAAAATACTACCGAAAAATTGATTGATGGTATTGAGAAATGGAATAGCGCCATAGGCGGTTTTCAGACGATGGATAACAAATGGAATACCACTACGGGTATATTGAAAGCCGGTAATCCAGGCGACAAACAGGATCCCTAAGGTGGCAATTATCGGTGTTATTAAGCGCTCGATATCTGTTAAGCTAGTGTAATCATCAGCGCTTTGCAGAAATAATAACTGAATTGATTCAAACGCCAGACGAAAAAGAATAATAAAGATGGCCGCAGTGGTAGCACCTAATACCGCTAATAAACACAGCTGCCAGGATGGCTCAGGTTTAGCGAGTTTTATTCTTAAATTGGCTAATGCCATTCTTCCCTCAGAGTAGGTTTCTGTGATAGTTTGTTTCTAACCAATGCAAAGCAGTTTAACATAAGTGCAGTAGAAATACGTTAATAATGAACTGGTTAAAAAAAATAACTTTAGCAGGGCTGCACCAGAGGTTTGGCGCTTTTAAACTCTGGATTTTTACCCTCATCACACTTCTGATTATCAGCCAGATTGGGTATCGAATTGGCAATTTCTATCAGAGTCATCAAGAAAAGATTATCGCTACCCAAAATGAGCGATTAGAACGTCTGTATCGTCTGAATGATGAACAACAAAGCAAAATAAACATTCTTAATGTCGAGCTGGAGATTGAGCGACTTGCCAACCAGGAAGCGTTGGCAAATCTTAATGAATTTGAAAAACAGCAGTTTGAACTGAAAAAACAGTTAGCCTTCTATGAAAAAATCATGGCGCCAGAGAAACAGGCGCAGGGTTTTGTTATCGATGAAGTCTCGGTAGCAGCAAGCGCCAGTGAAAATCACTATCGTTTGAAAGTCGTATTGGTTCAGCAGCTCAAATCAAAACGCTTCGCGTCTGGCCATATCGAAGTGGAGTTTGTCGGCAGCTTAAATAATCGCCCGGCGACCATAAAGCTGGCCAGTGTTTCCGAGCTCGACAGTAAAAAACGTTCGTTTAATTTCCGTTATTTTCAGGTGATTGAAGGCGATTTCAATCTTCCTAAAGACTTTGTTCCTGAGAAGATTCAAGTTGCGGCAATTCTCCCCGCTAAAGGTTCGCAGAAATACCGTCGTCTGGAAGAATCCTACCCTTGGCCAGAACCGGAAACGTCCGTTGGACAATAGCAATCAATCTTATTTCAACATAAAGCCCGGCTTTTTTAGTGCAAAATTGCAAAATCGTTATGAAATTGTTGTAAATGTGCGCTAATACTTGATTAAACTTGTCGGGTTTAAGATAATTTGCGCTCGCTAGGTGTACAGCCTGGCAATTACCTTTTTTCAGATGCTAAGCAAGTAGAGATTTATGTCAACTCCAGAGATGCCAATTCAATTCAGCGATGCTGCTGCCAGTAAAGTTAAAGTATTGATCAGCGAAGAAGAAAATCCTGAGTTAAAACTGCGTGTTTATGTAACCGGTGGCGGTTGCTCGGGCTTCCAGTATGGCTTTACCTTTGATGAAAAAGTTAACGACGGTGATATGACCATTGAGAAGCAGGGCGTAACTATGGTCGTTGACCCAATGAGCCTGCAATATCTTGTTGGTGGTACTGTAGATTACGTCGAAGGTCTGGAAGGTTCTCGTTTCCTGGTTGATAACCCGAACGCCGAAACAACCTGCGGTTGTGGTTCATCATTTTCCATCTAACTTCCCGGTAATTCCCCTAACGTTTATGATTAAGCGTCGATTTACAAAAAATTGATGCTTATTCAGGCAGAATTTTTTACACTTGTAAAAACGTTTTTTTGCAAGGCCTTGGATGCAAGCCAATACACCCGATCACTCGGGCGACACCAAAAGCCCTTATATCATTGCTATTGTTATCAGTGTCGTGCTGATACTGTGGCTGGCTAGTGGTTTTATTTTCAAGACATCAAGCGATGAAGAGCCAGGCGTAGAAGAATTACCGCTGCCGCAGGTAAAAGTTGAAACCTTTCAAAGCCAGCCAATCATCAACACCATTCAACTATATGGTCGTACTGAGCCAGATCGAATCGTTACCTTAAGAGCTCAGGTTAAAGGCGCGATAACCGAAGTGTTTGCCGAACGTGGTAGTTACGTTAACAAAGGCGATGTTATTGCCAAGATAGCGTTAAATGATTTGCCTGCAAAACTTGAGCACTACCAGACCTTACTCAAACAACGCCGAATCGATTATTACGGCACTAAAAAGTTATTCAGTGGTGGCTTTCAGGGCGAATCAGCGTTGGCGCAAAAACTTTCTGATGTCACCGATGCCAAAGCTTTATTAGCTCAGACCGAGACCGATATTGAAAATACCACAGTGGTTGCACCATTTTCCGGGGTGTTAAACGAACGCATGGTAGAGGTTGGAGATTACTTAAGCCCTGGTGATGAAATCGCAATGATTGCGGATTTAGACCCATTAGTTATTCGAGCGCATTTAACTGAGAATCAGATTGTCCGGGTTCGCGAGCGACAAAGTGCCAATATTCATTTGCTTGCCCATCGTGATTTAACCGGTACCCTACGTTATCTTGCCAGTGTCGCTAATGAGCAAACCAATACCTTTAAAGCTGAAATTGCTATCGCTAATCCCAATTATCGTTATCGCGCCGGTATCAGTTCCGAAGTAGAGCTGCCGTTGCAGGAAGTCAATGCGATTAAAGTATCGCCTGCGATCCTAACACTGGATGAAGTGGGCAATATTGGGGTGAAAACGGTTGAAGACGATATTGTTAAATTTACGCCAATTCAGATGGTAAAAAGTGAACAAGACGGAGTCTGGTTAACTGGATTAGATGACACCGTGCAAATCATCACTCTTGGTCAGGGCTTTGTTCGCCCTGGCGATAAAGTGCAGGCAGTTACTTCTGCTCCAGTGGAGCCCTAATATATGCTCGCATTAATCGATGCCGCATTATTTCGCACTCGCTCCGTCGTGTTAATTTTTATCCTACTGCTTCTCGCCGGCGGAGCCACTTACTATTCTATTCCCAAAGAATCTAACCCAGATATAACCATTCCGGTTATTTATGTTTCGATGATCCACGATGGCATTTCACCGGAAGATGCTGAACGCATGTTAGTTCGGCCAATGGAAAATGAACTGAAATCCATTGAAGGTGTTGACGAGATGCGTTCTAACGCCAGCGAGGGGTATGCCAGTGTCACCTTAGAATTTGTCGCCGGCTTAGATCCTAAAGAAGCACTGGCAGACGTTCGCGACAAAGTAACCCTGGCGAAAGCGAAATTGCCCGATGAAACCGAGGAGCCTGTGGTACAGGAAGTGACCATGGCGAACCAGCAACCAGCGGTAATAGTGTTTTTATCGGGGCCGGTATCTGAGCGCGGATTAATTACTATTGCCCGGGATATGCAGGATAAGATAGCCGCCATGCCGCAGGTACTCGAGGTGGATATTGGTGGTGATCGTGAGGATATGCTGGAAATCATCGTCGACCCATTGTTGATGGAAAGCTATGGTCTGGATCAGAATGATATTTTTAATCTGGTATCGCGCAACAACCGCCTGGTGCCTGCCGGAACCATGGATACCGGCCGAGGTCGATTTGCGATAAAAGTTCCTTCGGTTTTCGAATCGGTAAAAGATCTTTATGAATTGCCAGTGAAGGTTGAGGGCGATCGGGTTATCCGTTTTCAGGATGTTGCTGCCGTGCGCCGCTCATATAAAGATCCTACATCATTTGCCCGTCTGAACGGGCAAAGAGCGATTTCTATTGAAGTAAAGAAACGCCCAGGCCAAAACATTATTGAAACAGTCGAAAATGTGAAAGCGCTCATTGAAAAAGAACGAGTGCTATGGCCAAAACACATTCGCGTTGACTATGTCGGTGATCAATCTAAGTTCGTTAAGGACATGCTTACCGACCTGCAAAACAATGTTATCTCCGCAGTTCTTTTAGTCGTAATTGTCATTATTGCCACTCTCGGTGCAAGAACCGCGTTATTGGTCGGGCTGTCGATACCAGGCTCGTTCCTAACTGGCATCATGGTACTCGCCGTATTCGGCCTGACGGTTAACATCGTTGTGCTTTTCGCGTTGATAATGGCTGTTGGTATGCTGGTCGATGGAGCAATTGTTGTCACCGAATTTGCCGACCGGGAAATGAGCGAAGGCATGGAGAAAAAGCAGGCTTATGCGCATGCGGCGAAACGTATGGCCTGGCCTATTATTGCTTCAACGGCAACGACACTGGCGGCCTTTGCACCGTTACTGTTTTGGCCCGATACTACTGGCGAATTTATGAAATACATGCCCATTACTTTGATTGCGGTGTTATCCGCTTCACTGTTAATGGCACTAGTGTTTGTACCGACCATGGGCGCACTGTTTGGTAAAAGCCGGGAGGTAAGCGAAGTAACCAAACAACGTATGTTGCAGGCGGAGACGGGGGATTTAAATACTCTTCCTGGGCTTCAGGGCAAGTACGTAAGGGTATTAAATAAAGCAATTGCCCATCCTTTCCTAATCCTGGTTGTAACCCTTATCTTTTCGACCGCCGTGGGGTTTAGCTACTACAATTCAGACCTTGGTATGGAGTACTTCCCAGACGTTGAACCTGATGGCATGAACATGACGGTTCGCTCTTATGGTGATTTATCGATTCATGAGAAGGATGAAATCATGCGTGAGATTGAACGTCGCACGCTAGACCTTGATGATATTGAATCTTTGTATACGCGCACTGGTGGTAATGATTTGGTGGGTACATTCCGGATTAACCTCAGAAACTGGCAAAAACGCAGAACGGCTGACGAGATTGTTACGGATTTACAACAGCGTTTTGCTGATTATGCGGGCGTAGAGGTTGAGGTTCGCAAAGATCAAATGGGGCCGCAGCAGGGTAAAGATTTAAAAATTGAATTTGCCTCCAAAAACCCAGAGTTATTGCAGGAGACTGTTCGCACTGCACGAAGACTACTTGAAGCAAATGGTAATTTCACCAACATCGAAGACGCTTCCTCGAAACCTGGTATTGAATGGCAGTTAAAAGTAGATAGGGCGCTTGCAGCAACCTTTAGTGCCGATGCTACTTTGGTAGGTACTTCGGTACAGATGGTTACCAATGGTTTAAAGCTTGGCGAGTATCGTCCTGATGATGTTGATGATGAGTTAGATATTCGGGTTCGTTTTCCGTTGGAAAAGCGCAATATAGCCCGCCTTGATGATTTGCGATTAAAAACCTTTGATGGTCTGGTGCCGGTAACCAACTTCGTTGAACGTCAGGCTGCTCAGAAAGTTGATACCATTCGCCGTGTCGATTCAAAACGGGTGGTGATTGTGCAGGCGGATTTAAAACCCGGAGCACAATTGGTGAAAGAATTGCCAAAATTGCAAAAGAAAATGGAAAACTCTGATATTGATTGGTTTCAGGTAAGCATGCAGGTGAAAGGACAAAATGAAGAACAAATGGAATCGCAACAATTTTTAGGCAATGCTTTTATGGTTGCACTGTTTGTGATGGCAATTATTCTTGTTACTCAATTTAATAGTTTTTATCAGGCCTTCTTAATTCTCTCCGCCGTACTGTTCTCAACCGTTGGTGTGTTCTTTGCGCTTTATTTAACGGGTAAGCCGTTTGGCACGGTAATGTCTGGCCTTGGCGTCATTTCTCTGGCTGGTATAGTGGTAAACAATAATATCGTGCTAATCGACACTTATAATGTGTTGCGCAAACAAGGCTTAAAAGCCAAAGAAGCAATCCTCAGAACCGGTGCTCAGCGTTTACGTCCGGTATTGTTAACCACCATCACTACGATTCTCGGCTTGATGCCTATGGTATTGCAGATGAATATCGACTTCATTACCCGAGAAATCAGTTTTGGCGCACCATCGACTCAATGGTGGGCGCAGCTAGCCACTGCAGTAGCTGGTGGTTTAGCATTTGCTACTCTGTTAACGTTAATCCTAACGCCATGTTTAATTGCTTTACGTGATGTAAAAACATCAAGGAAAGCAAAATCCAAACCCACTATTCGTCCGCGTAAATCGCAACCTCAGCCGCTGATGAATACGTTCGAAGAAGTATAAGGAACCTTATGTTTAACCGCATGCCTCGTATTGCCGCACTGGCAATTTTCGCATTGAGTACATTTGTTGCTCGTGCCGAGTTTCTCAATGAAGCAGAATTACAGCAATTACAAGCGTTGAAAGAGACTACTTTAGAATCTGGCCTTTCCTATGAAATTTTAGAATCACTGACAACAGAAGTTGGTGCGCGAATGATAGGTACTGAGGGTGACAAACGTGCCATTGCCTGGTCGGTACAAAAGATGAAAGATCTGGGCTTCGATAAAGTCTGGACCGAAGAAGTGACCCATTACCAGTGGGTTCGTGGTGACGTTGAAGCCAAAGTAATCGCACCGTTTCCGCAACCTGTCGTAGCTATTGCGTTAGGTGAGAGTGTAGGCACTGGCGAAAAAGGGATTCAGGCAGAAGTTGTCCACTTTGAAAATTTTGATGCCCTAAAGGCCGCTGAACCAGGAAGTCTGGAAGGTAAAATTGCGTTTGTCGCTTACCGCATGGAGCGTCATATCAGTGGCAAAGGCTATGGTAAAGCGGTTGGCGCGCGGGTATTAGGAGCCCAGGTTGCGGCTGAAAAAGGCGCAGTAGCCTTTATGATGCGTTCGGTGGGTACCGACGATAACCGTACCGGACACACTGGCATAACTCGTTATAAAGACGGTGTTAAACGTATCGCCGCTGTAGCCTTATCCAATCCAGATGCAGATATGCTGGTAAATCAGTTTAAGCGTAATAAACCGGTAGAATTTTTCCTGAAGGTGACTGCGGTACGTAATGAAAGAGTGACTGTTAAAGGTGCGAATGTGATCGGAGAAATCACTGGCTCTGAATATCCGGAGCAAATCGTTGCTCTTGGCGCTCACCTGGATAGCTGGGATGTTGGAACTGGCGCGGTAGATGATGGTTTAGGTATGGCAATGATGATGGCGGCGACGTCGCATATTTCTAAGCTTTCTGAACGTCCAAAACGTACGATTCGAGTGATTCTTTTCGCTGGTGAGGAAGTTGGCCTTCTCGGTGCCAGAGAGTATGTAAACGTGCATCAGGATAATCTTAAAAATCACGTGATTGGTGCAGAATGGGATTTTGGCCTGGGTCGTATTTACGAATTTAAAACCGGCGTAGGCGCTGAAGCTCTAGCAGGAGCTCGGGAGTTTGCTCAGGTTCTGGCGCCTCTTGGCGTATCCTTCAACCCGGTGAATAATGCTCAGGGTCAATCCGATATGAGTCTGGTGACCCAGCAAGGTGTTCCTGCAGCTCGATTTGCTCCGGATGGTTCCAGGTATTTTGATATACACCACACCATGAATGATACCTTAGATAAGGTAAATCCTGATGATTTACGCCAGAATACTGCGGTATACACCATGTTTGCATACTTTGCCGCGCAGACGGGTATCGATTTTCGCAAGTAACGAAACGTATCGTTAAAAAGACAATGACAAAACGGCCTGGCGGCCGTTTTGTCATTCTACTCCGCATTGATGCGGATTAGAGAATCCAGAAATTATTCCTGAGGCATAATTACGGTGTCGATCACATGGATCACACCGTTTGAGGCCTCAATATCGGTCGCTACAACGTTAGCACCATCAACCATTACCCCGCCTGAATCAGCTTTAATGGCAATATCACCGCCTTGCACCGTTGTTGCAGAGTTTAAATCCACCACATCTGCAGCCAACACTTTACCCGGTACCACATGATATGTCAGGATGGCGACTAATTTATCTTTGTTTTCCGGCAACAATAAGCTGTCCACGGTACCTTCTGGTAATTTCGCGAACGCTTCGTTAGTCGGAGCAAACACGGTGAAAGGTCCGTCGCCTTTCAATGTGTCGACTAAACCAGCAGCCTGAACAGCAGCCACCAGGGTCGAAAAATCATCGTTGCTGGCGGCGACGTCGACAATGTCTTTTGAGTCTTTGCTATAACCGCCGCCGGCTAATGTCATTGCAGAGAACAGAAACAAAAATGCGAGGGCAGGGACTTTCAATAACGTTTTCATGGTTTTTTCCTATGGTCGTTAATAATTTATTTAGCGCCTGATGAAGAACCTTTCTCCAACAGATTTTGACCCTGGCCTCACGTCCGTTAGATGCAAGGTCGTTACGCTGCGTACCTCTCCTTTACGATTGGATAATTCTACTGGATTAACAACTACTCACGCTAAACGTAACAAAATGTTAACTTTTAAGGTTTTCATTGATATAGGTCAGGGTAATTTCCCGGTTATCTTTCAGCTAGACTGGTTTAATATGTCGTATCCAACTGTCTCCAAACTTTTCACTGACTCCGGATCTGCAATGGCTGAAAAAAACAGCCAACCTTAAGGAAACCGATTCTAACTGGGCATTTGCACTGCGAGCGATACTGACTATCTGATATATTTTTCCATAACGCCATGATATCGTTATCAATGTTTCACAAAACTGTTTTACAATAAATGAAGTTCACACCGATATTCGAACATCAAAACCAATTCTGGTTATTCATTGAAAAGGAAAAAGCATGTCTAATTTATGGAAGTTCAGTGTCGCGATTTCTCTGTCGCTAGTTGCTTTGTTTGCATCGGCCAAATCGTCGGTTTGGCAGGTTACCAAAGACGGGCAAACTGTTTATTTAGGTGGCACTGTGCATGTACTGGCACAAAGTGATTATCCCCTACCGGAAGAATTTGATAAGGCATACGACCAATCTCAGATACTGGTTTTTGAAATGGATATGAGTGCGACGGGTACACCTCAGTTTCAACAGGCGATGATGGAGAAAATGATGTATACCGGTGGCGGCACTTATGCGGACGATTTAAAGCCTGAAACCGTTAAACGTCTTGATGCATATATGGCTGAGCGTAACCTTCCGGTTGATAACCTGAAAGTGCTTAAGCCCTCGATGTTATCGGTTACCTTGAGCATGTTGGAATTACAACGTTTAGGTATTTTCGGTGCTGGTGTGGATTTGTTCTATACCCAACGTGGTCAGGCGGATAACAAATCTTTTGCATTTCTTGAGTTACCGGAAGAACAGTTGGATTTCTTAGCGGCGCTAGGTAAAGGCTATGAGGATGAGTTCATTAATTACACTCTCGACGATATCAGCAAAATTGGCGACATGATGACCGAAATGAAAACTGCATGGCGCACCGGTGATAGTGATGCTCTATATAATTTAGGTACTAAGGATTGGAAACAGAAGTTCCCACAATCTTATCAGTCGCTAATCGTTGACAGAAATAACAACTGGATGGATGACATTGAGGGTTATTTCAGCACCAAAGAAGTGGAATTTGTTTTAGTCGGCGCTTTACACCTGGTTGGTGATGAAGGCGTTCTAAAGCAGTTAGAGGATAAAGGCTATAAGATCATTCAGCTTTGATTGCCCGAATATTAGAATATTATGACAAAAAGGGAAGCTAAGCTTCCCTTTTTGTTGGTTAATTTATTTCAATACTTATTCAATATCCAGAGGATCCGGGGAAAGGACAATGCCAGTGTTGTCGGCATAGATGTGATCTTCCGGTAAGATAGTTACACCTGCAAAATTTACCGCTACGTCGGTTTCGCCATCCTCATTATCGGTAGCACCAACCGGGATTGATATAATCGCCTGAATGCCAATGTCAATCTCTTCTAATGCATCGACATCACGGACACTACCGTAACAAATAATGCCTTCCCAATTGTTTTTCGCTGCCGCATCGGCAATATAGGCATCAATCAAGGCACGACGAGAAGAGCCGCCGCCATCAACCACCAGGACTTTACCGGTACCGTCACTTTCAACGATTTGGGTGATAAGGCCATTAGCTTCAAAACACTTTACCGTCACCACCTGGCCTCCAAAGGAACTGCGGCCACCATAATTACTCAGCATTGGCTCTAATACATCGACCATGTCAGTGTACAGGTTACATAATTCTGAGGTGTTGTATTCCATGGAAATCTCCGACTTTAACTATTTCACAGTATAACGTGGTAAGGATAAGGTACAAGGGTTTGTAAATAGAATGTGAAATTAGTGGCTGCGAATACAAAAAAAAGCGCCATCAGGCGCTTTTTTCGGTTTTGCTGTTCGGCAATTATTTTTTGCCCAACATACCAAAACGTTTGTTGAACTTGTCAACACGACCACCGGTCTCAGCAGCTTTCTGCTTACCAGTGTAGAATGGGTGACACTCAGAACAAACGTCCAGGTGAATATCTTTGCCCAACGTTGAGCGAGTTTCGATTACGTTGCCACAAGAACAAGTTGCCTTGATAGCAGTGTAATTTGGGTGAATACCGTCTTTCATGGAAAACCTCTGTTTTAAGGCCGTATCGCCATCTGATCCAGTGCCAGATACCATACGAGTTATCAATAAGGGGGCGAATAATACGGGATCATCTCGCCGCGATCAACTAAAAACGTTAAAAAATAGCCAATTTTAGCCCTGTAATTCACTTTGTCGATAACCAGGCAGGAATTAGTAGGTTTTTTTCGCGTTAGGCAAACTGAGACCACCTGCAATGGGCCACATCCGATGATTGCCAATTCTGAACAATCGGGTCAGAATAACAGACATTGTAAACCTACCCCAACAGGGACAGTTGTTCATATCTGCTGAGTAACTTAAGGACAGTTTTTGAGTCAAATGCCGCGCTTTTTTAATATTGCGATACCTGTACCCATGCGTCAGACCTTTACCTATCGTTTGCCCGAGCGTCTGCAGGAGCAAAGTATTGAGGTTGGCGCCAGAGTTCTGGTACCTTTTGGTAATCGCTCGCTGATAGGGGTAGTTTTATCAGAACAGGCAGACTGTGAGCTTGATGCAGAGAAAATTAAAGATGTTCAGGGGATATTGCCGGCAGAGAGCCATCTGAACGCCCAACAGGTTAAATTTTTACTGATCTGTGCCCGCTATTACCATCACCCCGTTGGTGATGTATTTTCCCAGGCACTTCCGGTATTGCTTCGCCAGACCAATGAAATCGATTTGCGCCAACCCTTATGTTGGCAAGTTGATCCGCAGTTATCGCCTGAACAACTGCAGGAAAAGCTGGCAAGCATTGCTAAAACGGCTATCAAGCAAAAAGCATTATTCTCTTTGCTGCAAAAACAAGGGGCGATGACCTGGCCCCAGATTCGCTTGTCCGGATTTACTAAATCGCAATTAAACGCTCTGATTAACCGGCAATTATTAGTTGAGTCGCGATTACCCAATAACGTATTTCAATTCGATGAAAATGTTGTCGCGACTGAAAACCGACTGCAATTGACCACAGAGCAGGCGCTTGTTGTCAGTCAGATTACTCAACATCTGAACCAGTTTTCCTGTCATTTAATCGACGGTATTACTGGCAGCGGCAAAACCGAAGTGTATTTACAGGTCATGGAAAAGGTATTGGAGCAAAACCAGCAGGTGCTGGTGATAGTTCCGGAAATCGGCTTAACCCCTCAAACTCTGCATCGTTTTGAGCAACGCTTTAATGTTCCGATCATGTTACATCATAGTGGTTTAAATGATGGTGAGCGCTTGCAAACTTGGCAGTCGGCCCGGCTAGGTAGTGCGGCGATTGTTTTAGCGACTCGCTCCGGTGTATTCACGCCAATGCCAAACCTTGGTCTGATTATTGTTGATGAAGAACATGATGCCTCATTAAAACAACAGGAAGGATTTCGTTATCACTGCCGTGATTTGGCGATATTGCGAGCACAGCAACAACAGTTGCCGGTTATCCTCGGCAGTGCCACGCCTTCATTGGAATCTTTACACAATGCCAAGGCCCAGCGTTATCATTATCATCAGTTAACCCAGCGACCAGGCAGTAGTAAGTTGGCTACCATGCAGTTGGTGGATGTTTCCACTCAGCCATTGGTCTATGGTTTATCGGCGCAGGTGCAAAAAGCCATGCAGGCAACGCTGGAAAAAGGCGAGCAGGTTTTACTGTTTTTGAATCGTCGTGGTTTTGCTCCGGCGATTTCCTGTCAGGAATGTCATTGGATTAGTGAATGCCAGCGCTGCAACCGGCCATTTACCTTCCATCACAATCAACAATTGTTGGTCTGCCACCATTGTGGCAATCAAAAGCGAGTCGAGCGCCAATGTCAAAATTGTGGCAGTGTGCGGATAAAACCTCTGGGGCAAGGGACGGAACAACTGGAACAGCGACTAGAAGAATTGTTTCCGCAATTTAATTCCGTGCGAATCGACAGAGATAGTACACGCAGAAAGGGAGAGCTGGAGAAGCACCTGGAAGCCATTGCTAATAATGAATACCAAATTCTGGTTGGTACCCAGATGTTGGCCAAGGGCCATCATTTTCCGAATGTGACCTTAGTGGTGATGCTGGATGTCGATGGCGCACTCTTTAGTTATGATTTTCGGGCACCTGAGAAAATGGCGCAATTACTGGTTCAGGTCGCTGGTAGAGCCGGGCGAGCCAGCAAGCCAGGCCATGTATTGATTCAGACCCATTACCCCCAGCACCCTTTGCTTCAGGACTTAATTAATAACGGCTATGAACATTTTGCCCGATTTGCATTGATGGAAAGACAGCAGGCGATGATGCCGCCTTTTACCTTTCAAGCACTAATAAGAGCTGAAGCCAATCATGGATATTTGCCGGAGCAATTTCTTCGCGATATCACCGCACAAATAACAGATAGCGATTGTGCTATGTGCGGACCGGTAGCTGCGCCAATGGAGAAAAAGGCGGGAAAATTTCGTTATCACCTGACTATCCTTGGTAAAGATCGTCAGAGTCTTCATAAAACCACTAATCGCTTTATTCATTATGCTGAGCAACATGCAGATAAGAATAAGGTTCGTTGGCATGTGGATATCGATCCTCAGGATATGAGTTGGTAGAAATTTTGACCGCTTTGAAATAGCCAAGAATAGTGCTGTACATTCGAAACAGGTTCGATAAAATTGGCCTTAGGATCAAGGTAAGATCAAGTTCGAAACACAATGGCTCACAAAGACTATATTTCCAAGACTCGTCCAAAAAAGAAAAGTAACCCGTATCGCAAAAAAACAGCGGCGAAAAAGCGTGCGCCTGTCGATTGGGGATTTCGCCTTAAGCTTGTAGCTTTACTGGCTATCGTCGGTGGTGGTGTTTATTTTCTTAATTTTATTGATGAAAATCCGGGACCGCTGGCGGAACAGGGTCAGTCTATCGAATCACAAATTGCTCAGGTTCAGCAACAGGCTCAGCAAAAATCGCAACAAGAAGAAGATCCACTTCCGGAAAAACCTGAAGAGGAACTTGCGTTCTGGACCACCCTTCCGGAGAAAAAAGTTGAAGTTAACGGCGGCTACGAAGTCTCTGATCCGAAAAAACGTAAGCTCCAATGTGCGTCTTTGCGTTCTCGTCAAAGAGCCGAAGAACTGAAAGCAAAGATAGCCTTTACCACGGGACAGCCCTCAGATGTAATTCGTAAAGAAGGTTCAAACGGCGTTCTATATGTTGTGCAGCTTGGACCGTTCGAAAACAAACGCGCCGCAGAAAAGCTAAAGCACGAGTTGCGCAGTAATGGAATTAATTACTGCATTATCTACCCCTGGTCTTGAAATCCAGCCTGACCATTCCCACATAATCTACTATGTCTTTATAGGCCGTTGTCGGACACTCTGACAGCGGCTCTCGTATATTGGGTTATTGCATGAACAGGGCGCAGCCAGTTTATGAACGAACCGAACTAACAAGGGGTCAATAGTGACTACGATTGTTTCAGTACGCCGTGATGGCAAAGTATGTATTGGCGGCGATGGCCAGGTTTCTCTTGGCAACACGGTAATGAAGGGCAACGCCCGTAAAGTACGTCGTTTGTATCATGACAAAGTTTTAGCGGGTTTTGCCGGTGGTACCGCCGATGCATTTACCCTGTTTGAGCGATTTGAAAACAAATTAGAAATGCATCAGGGGCACCTGACCAAGGCGGCGGTTGAGTTAGCGAAAGACTGGCGCAGCGACAGAGCACTGCGTCGTCTTGAAGCTATGCTGGTTGTCGCCGATCACACCGCTTCATTAATCATCACCGGTAATGGTGATGTGGTGCAACCGGAAAATGATCTAATCGCAATCGGTAGCGGTGGCAATTATGCCCAGGCGGCGGCGACAGCGTTATTTGAGAATACCGAACTGGGTGCTCGTGACATTGTCGAAAAGTCTTTGAAGATCGCCGGTGATATCTGTGTGTTCACCAACCAGAATTTAACCATCGATGAATTATAGGTTAAGGAATTAGTTTAATGTCTAACATGACTCCTCGTGAAATCGTTCACGAACTTGATCAACATATTATCGGCCAGATGGATGCGAAAAAAGCCGTAGCCATCGCTTTAAGAAACCGCTGGCGTCGGATGCAACTTGATGATGAGTTGCGCGCCGAGGTAACACCGAAAAATATCCTGATGATAGGTCCAACCGGTGTTGGTAAAACCGAAATCGCTCGCCGTTTAGCAAAACTTGCAAAAGCGCCTTTCATTAAAGTTGAAGCCACTAAATTTACCGAAGTCGGTTATGTCGGTAAGGAAGTGGAAACCATTATCCGTGATTTGACGGATATGGCGATGAAAATGACCAAAGAGCAGGAAATGCAGCGGGTTCGTCATCTTGCTGAAGAAGCGGCTGAAGAGCGCATCTTGGATGTTTTAATTCCTAATCCTCGCAACAGCTTTGGAGAAGAGCAGGAAACTGACAATTCTTCGACCCGTCAGGTATTTCGTAAAAAGCTTCGTGAAGGCAAACTAGACGATAAAGAAATCGAAATCGACATCATCCAGCCACAGGTTGGCTTGGAAATTATGGCGCCTCCGGGAATGGAGGACATGACGTCGCAATTACAAAGCATGTTCCAGAACCTTTCCCAGGATAAGAGTAAAAAACGTAAGCTTAAAATTAAAGATGCGTTTAAAGCTTTGCAGGAAGAAGAAGCATCGAAACTTCTGAATCCAGATGAGTTGAAAGAAAAAGCCTTAGAAGCAGTCGAACAACACGGTATCGTGTTCTTGGATGAGGTAGATAAAATCTGTAAGCGTGGCGATACCTCAGGTCCTGACGTATCCCGTGAAGGTGTGCAACGTGACTTACTGCCTTTAGTTGAAGGCTCTACGGTATCTACTAAGCACGGTATGGTTAAAACCGACCATATTCTGTTTATTGCATCAGGCGCTTTCCAAATGGCCAAACCTTCCGATTTGATCCCGGAGCTACAGGGCCGTTTGCCAATTCGCGTGGAACTAAAAGCTCTAACCACGGAGGATTTTGTTCGCATTCTGACCGAACCTAACGCGTCATTGACCGAGCAATACATTGCCCTGATGGCAACCGAAGGTGTGAAAATTGAGTTCTCGGAAGATGGTATCCAGGCGCTGGCAACTGCCGCCTGGCAGGTAAACGAAACCACAGAGAACATAGGTGCTCGTCGTCTACATACGGTAATGGAACGCTTGATGGAAGATTTATCATTCCATGCCGATGATCACAGTGGTAATCTGGTGACTATCGATAAAGCTTATGTACAGAGCAAACTCGATATACTGGTTCAGGATGAAGACTTAAGCCGCTTTATCTTGTAACCCGGAACTTTGAATCGGCTCCAATCTTACAAAGGAGATAAGCCATGGCGGTCACTGAAATTGTTCATAGTAAGAAACAACGAGAGCTTACTTTAACCTTTAATGATGATTTCAGTGCAGCGCTGAGCGCAGAATTTTTGCGGGTTTATTCTCCTTTGGAACAAACTTCGGCTAAAGGTAAACCGAAACCACCGGTTAGCAACAAAAAGTTAGTGGCTATCACGGCCATCGATAATGTTGGTAAGCACGGCTTGAGAATCCATTTCGACGATGGTCATCAGGCGGTATATCGGCATTTATTGTTACAGGAATTTGCTCATAATAAGCAGCGTTTATGGCAGGAATATCTGGATGCGCTGGCCGTTACCGGCTATACCAGGGAAGCAAATATCGAAATTAAACAGCTGTAGTATTTTTCGATGTTCAGTCGTTACGCATATTTAATCTTAGGATTATTGATGGTTGGCCTCGCCACTCTCGGCGCCATCTTGCCGGGCCTCCCCACGACTCCTTTTGTGCTCGTCGCCG
This sequence comes from Thalassotalea sp. PS06, assembly GCF_007197775.1. NCBI lineage: Bacteria > Pseudomonadati > Pseudomonadota > Gammaproteobacteria > Alteromonadales > Colwelliaceae > Thalassotalea > Thalassotalea sp. PS06. The sequence goes on from NZ_CP041638.1 coordinate 380,076, forward strand.
CAGCCTGTTTCGCTAAGTCCTCCCCCAAACTCCACAATTGGCTTCGCAACAATCGGGTATTTGGCCCGTTAATCAAAGACTGGCAACAACACCGCTGCATCAGTGGCAAAACTAAATTCATCGCCGTATTGATGATCCTTGGCTTTGGCAGTTACAGCTTGTTCTTTGCCTTAGAAAACCTTTGGCTCAAAATTACCATCGGCATTTTCCTGGGCATAGGCCTGACGGTTGTGCTTAGCCTCAAAACCTGCCCAACCTCCGATTCCAACCGCTCTTAACAACAGAACCAACTTTCTTTTTGAACAGCTAAGCAAATTGGGGCTGACCCCGGAGAAAACTTTTAATTTTTTTCATTTCGCTTTAAACCTTTTTGTCAGATACTGCATCATAACTAGCAAATCAATGATTAAGTTAAGAATTCAGTGACCATATCAGGACAACAAACCGTGATAGACGCACAGCAAATGTTTGCTTCTAAACAGGAGCTGGAATGGATTGAGCTGGCGAAAAGCGGCGACAGACAGGCGTTTCAACAGCTCTATCAGCTGCACATTGGCAAGGTATATGGCCTGTGTCTACGGATGCTGGCGGATCGCGAACAGGCTGAGGATGTGGCGCAGGAAGTGTTTGTGCAGGTGTGGTTGAAGCTCGATAACTTTCGCGGCGACAGCAAGTTTTCTACCTGGTTACATTCAGTGGCAACCAATACGGTATTGAGCCATCTGCGCAAGCAGAAAAACTGGATGCAACGGATGTTCTCTATTGAAGAGACCAATACCAGCGAGCCAACCATTAATGAGCATCCGGAACTATCAGACCTGGATAAAACCATTCTGAAGTTGCCGGAAAAAGCCCGCCTGGTATTTGTGATGTTCGCGGTTGAAGGTTACCGCCATGAAGAGATAGCCAGCATGTTAAATATGGCCGTGGGATCGAGTAAATCCCATTACCACAGAGCAAAGAAATTATTACAGGAGTGGTTGTGATCATGAAAGAAACCATGAATGAACAACAGCTACAGCAGCAAATCGATGACTTATCCGCGGACATTCAACCGCAGCGTGATTTATGGCAGGGCATTGAACGTGCCATCGAGATGAAGAGTCAGGAACAGGATAAACCTACTGCGAAAAAAGATAACGTTGTTAACGTTAATTTTCAGCCTTATGCCTGGGCCGCATCTATTGTCCTGGCGGTGGTGGTGACCTTTAGCTATCAGAGTCAAACCGAACAGGTACCAGAGTTAACCGCACTCGAAGTGATTGAGCAACAGTACCTGCAGGAAAAGCAGAATATGTTGGTGAGTTTTGGTAAACCGGACTTGAGCAAACTGCCACCGAAAATCAGCAAACAGTTTGATGAAATTCAGTCGGCTCGCGAATCTTTGCTGACCGCCCTTGAAGATGATCCGCAAAATCCGGATTTACTGAATCTTCTCAAGTGGACCCAGCAGCAGGAACTGAATCTGCTTGAACAATTATACAGCCCGAAATGGCAGACCATATAAGAGGTTAACACAATGCGCTTTATTTATATTCCAATACTTTTTTCGACACTGATTACCTCTGCATTTGCTATTGAAGATCGAAACGTCGATGTCCGCTTACCCGCAAGCGATAACGTTACAGTGGTTATTGAAAATATGCGAGGTCAGGTAGAAATCATCGGCGATGACAGCGAGGAGGTTTGGGTAAAAGGAATTATCGATGAAAAGGCGACGGATTTTATTTTCGAACAGAAAGGCAACACCATTTATGTTCAGGTGAAAATGCCTTCGCAGATGAATAGCAGCTTTTGGAACTCCGAACAGAGTGAGAGTGATTTCACCGTGCGTTTGCCAGCTGATGTAAGGGTGAGATTTGCGGGCGTATCTTCTGACGTATCGGCAGAAAATCTGATTCAGGCGGTTCACTTGAAAACCGTAAGCGGCGATATTGAAGGCAAACAGCTGGCTGAAAGAGTTCGCCTTGAAACCGTCAGTGGTGATATCGATAGTGTTGATCTAAAAGGTAAAATATCTTTATCTACGGTTAGCGGCGATATTAAAGACAAGAATTCCAACGGGTTAGTTGAATTAAATGCAGTGAGCGGCAATATCGACGCTAATGGTGAAGCCAAAGAGCTCATCGCCAATGTGGTATCCGGAGATTTACAAGTTAACTATCAGGGTTTATCTAACTTAGCGTTATCTAGTGTTAGTGGTGATGTTGATGCAAATGTGGTGCTTTTGGATGACGGTATCGTGAAAATGTCTTCGGTAAGTGGTGATATCTCACTGGTGATGCAAAAAGAAGCCAACGTAAGCGTTCGAGTCGATAGCAATGCTGGCGGTAAAATCGTTAACGGTATCTCAGATGATAAAGTTGTTAAGGCGAAATATGGCCCGAGCTCTCGCCTTGAAACGCAAATTGGCACCGGTGCCGCGTCTGTTAAAGCTAGTACGGTGAGTGGTACGGTTCGAGTTACTCACTAGTTAACGGCTGATTCACAATTTCAAAAAGCCCCGTCAGGGGCTTTTTCGTATCTGATTTAAAGCGAACTATCAGCAATCCATCAGAAACCCATCCGTTTCAATTGTAAAAAAATATAAAGATGCAAGCTGCTGAATTAGCATCTTTTTTCGAAAATACAAGTGTTGAATTAATCACTTTAATTACAGGCACATCAGAAAATTTGCGCTTATAGTTAAATTAATGGCCGTTTTTGCGGTCTAATTAATCAAGGTCTGTAGATCTATCTACACCAGCTTTTGGTCACTTCGTGCTTTTTATCGAACTATGATCAGTCGTAGATTGAATAATGAGTTGAAAAGGACGCCGTTGATTTCTCCTTAAACATTAACCCAGACAGATATACAGATCTATGCGTGGAATGATTTTGTGGGGGCAACTATGAGTATTTTTCAGCAGTTCCAAAGCCGCTACGATCAGGCCCAGGAAGAGGAGTATACCTTAGCGCAGTTTCTTGAGCTTTGTCGTGACGACAAAATGGCCTATGCCAACGCTGCCGAGCGGCTGTTAGCAGCTATCGGCGAACCGGAAATGATCGACACTTCCCGGCAGCCTGTTTTGAGCCGCATTTTTTCTAACCGGGTTATTGCCAGATATCCGGCCTTTTCTGAATTCTATGGCATGGAAGATGCCATCGAGCAAATTGTTTCCTATCTGATGCATGCGTCTCAGGGACTGGAAGAAAAGAAACAAGTATTGTATTTGCTAGGGCCTGTCGGTGGCGGTAAATCGTCTTTGGCGGAAAAATTAAAAACCCTGATGCAGTCGCAACCGATTTATGTGCTAAGTGCCAATGGCCAGCGCAGCCCGGTTAACGACCATCCATTGTCGTTATTCGACAGCGAGAATGACGGCAAAATTCTCGAACAGGAATACAATATCCCGAACCGTTACCTAAACGGCATTATGTCGCCATGGGCGGCGAAGCGCCTGCACGAATTCAAAGGGGATATCGCCCAGTTTAAAGTGGTCAAAGTCTATCCTTCGATTCTCGATCAAATCGCTATCGCCAAAACCGAACCCGGTGATGACAACAATCAGGATATCTCATCGTTAGTGGGTAAAGTTGATATCCGTCAGCTTGAGCACTTCGCGCAAAATGATCCCGACGCCTATGGCTACTCAGGCGCTTTGTGCCGTGCTAACCAGGGCTTGATGGAATTTGTCGAGATGTTCAAAGCGCCTATCAAGGTTCTGCATCCACTACTTACCGCTACTCAGGAAGGCAATTACAACCCAACCGAAGGCCTTTCAGCCTTGCCTTTCGACGGCATTATCCTTGCCCATTCCAATGAATCTGAATGGCTATCGTTTAAAAATAACAAAAACAACGAAGCGTTTCTCGATAGGGTTTATATCGTCAAAGTGCCATATTGCATGCGCGTTGATGAAGAGATAAAGATTTATCAGAAACTGCTGAAAAACTCAGAACTGGTCGACGCCCAATGTGCGCCAGGCACCCTAGATATCCTTGCCCAGTTCACAGTGTTGTCGCGTTTGGTCGTGCCGGAAAACTCCAGCATCTATTCGAAAATGCGGGTGTATAACGGCGAAACCTTAAAAGATACCGACCCGAAAGCGAAATCCTTCCAGGAATATCGTGATTATGCTGGTATCGATGAAGGCATGTCGGGGCTTTCAACCCGCTTTGCCTTTAAGATTTTATCCCGGGTATTCAACTTTGATCACAACGAAGTGGCGGCAAACCCTGTGCATCTTTTTTATGTACTTGAGCAGCAAATTGAACGTGAACAATTGCCAAAAGAAACCGCTGATCGTTATTTAGAGTTCATCAAAGGCTACATGATCCCGCAATATATCGAGTTTATTGGTAAGGAAATTCAAACCGCTTATCTCGAATCCTACTCGGAGTATGGTCAAAACATTTTCGACCGATATGTGGTTTATGCGGATTTCTGGATTCAGGATCAAGAATATCGTGATGCCGAAACCGGTCAGATTTTAGACCGCAGTGCTCTGAACAACGAGCTGGAAAAAATCGAGAAACCGGCTGGTATCTCCAACCCTAAAGATTTTCGCAACGAGATTGTGAATTTCGTACTTCGCGCCAAAGCGAACAATAACGGCAACAATCCGGTATGGACCAGTTATGAAAAACTGCGCACAGTCATTGAGAAGAAAATGTTCTCAAATACCGAAGATCTGCTGCCAGTCATTTCCTTTAACACTAAGACCTCATCGGACGATCAGAAGAAACACGATGAGTTTGTCGAACGTATGATAACCAAGGGCTATACCCGAAAACAGGTGCGCCTGTTGAGCGAGTGGTACCTGCGGGTAAGAAAGTCCTCTTGATAGACAATTACAAACGAAATACCGGCAACGGATGCGGGGTAATGTGCCAGGGAATGGCCTGATTAAGGCTAACAAGACATGGCTAATTTTATTGATCGACGACTGAACAGTAAAAATAAATCTATGGTTAATCGCCAGAGATTCTTTCGTCGTCACAAAAATCAGATTAAACGATCACTGGCCGATGGTATTAACAACCGTCAGGTCACCGATCTAACGACTGGCCAGGATGTTTCGATTGCCCGTAAAGATTTAGTTGAACCGGTTTTTAGACAAGGTGATGGTGGTACCAAAAACCGGGTATTTACCGGTAATGACCAGTTTGCGGAAGGGGACAAAATCCCACGACCGAAAGCCCAGGGTGGGCAGGGCTCAGGTTCTAATGCCAGCGACAAAGGGCAGGGCGAAGACGATTTTGTGTTTAGCATTTCCCATGATGAATATCTGAATCTGCTCTTTGATGATTTAGAACTGCCAAATTTGCAAAAGAATCAGCTCGACAAGCTAGTGGAGTACAAGACGGTCCGAGCCGGTTATTGTGCTGAGGGTGTTCCTGCCAATATCGACATTGTTAAATCCTTGCAAGGCTCCATTGCCCGCAGAATTGCGATGACCAGTAGTAAGCGCCGCGAGCTGAAAGCCTGTGAGCAGGAGTTACAGCAAGTGTTGGCCAAGGAAGAGCCGGACCAACAGGTAGTGGCGCAATTGCAGGCGCAAATCGAGATGCTCAAAGAGCGCATTAAAGCCGTGCCTTTTATCGACAGTTTTGACCTACATTATCGAAACTATGAAAAGCAGGCAGTGCCAACATCAAAAGCGGTAATGTTTTGTCTGATGGATGTCTCTGGCTCCATGGTGCAAGCCACCAAAGATATCGCCAAGCGCTTTTATATTCTGCTTTATCTGTTTTTGAGCCGCACCTACCAAACCATAGATGTGGTTTATATCATCCACCATACCCAGGCCAAAGAAGTGGATGAACAGGACTTTTTCTATTCCCGGGAAACGGGTGGCACCATAGTCTCAAGTGCACTGGAATTGATGCAGGAAATCGTCGAAGAACGCTATAGCTCCGGCGACTGGAATATCTATGCCGCACAGGCTTCCGATGGCGATAACTGGCAGGATGATACGGAAAAATGTTATGAGCTGCTAAAGAATAATATTCTCCCGGCGGTGCGCTTTTATGCCTACATCGAAATTACCCAGGATCTGCATAAATCTTTATGGCAGCGTTATCGTTCACTGGCGAATCGAGAAGGGCACTTTGCAATGCGCCGGATCCGCGAAATTGAGGATATTTATCCAGTATTCAGGGATTTATTCAAGAAAACACCGAATGCCACGACGGCGGGGGTAGCTAATGTCAAAGACTAAATCCCAGGTATCTGAAGCTACAGGTGCTTATGTTGGCAGCCTGCCGGATTGTGCAGATTGGACGTTTCCCGATCTCGAACGTTATGAGGATGAATTGGCACGGGTTGCCGAGCATTACCGACTCGATACCTACCCGAACCAGATTGAAATGATCACCTCTGAACAAATGATGGATGCCTATGCCAGCGTCGGTATGCCGATCGGCTACAACCACTGGTCGTTCGGTAAAAAGTTCATACAAACCCAGCAAACCTACAAGCGCGGATATATGGGGCTTGCTTACGAAATTGTTATTAATTCCAATCCTTGTATCGCCTATTTGATGGAAGAGAATACCTTAACGATGCAGGCGTTAGTGATGGCCCATGCCTGTTATGGGCATAATTCCTTTTTCAAAGGTAACTATCTGTTTAAATCCTGGACCGATGCCAGTTCCATCATTGATTACTTATTATTTGCTCGCAACTACATCGCCCGCTGCGAAGAACTGTATGGCGTTGATGAAGTTGAAACCACCCTGGATGCCTGCCATGCGCTGATGGCCCACGGTGTCGACCGTTACAAACGGCCACAGCGGATATCTTTGAGCGAAGAACGTAAACGACAGAAAGAACGTCAGGAATACCTGCAGTCGCAGGTAAACAGCTTATGGCAAAAAGTGGCGAAATCTGAACGCACCAAAGAGCAGCGGGCACCGCGTTTTCCTGAACAGCCTCAGGAAAACCTGTTGTACTTTATTGAAAAGAACTCGCCTTTGCTGCAATCCTGGCAGCGAGAGATTGTCCGCATCGTGCGGAAAATGGCGCAATATTTCTATCCGCAAAAACAAACCCAGGTGATGAACGAAGGCTGGGCCTGCTTTTGGCATTACACCTTGCTTAATCACCTTTATGATGAAGGCAAACTCAGCGACAAATTCATGCTTGAGTTTGTGCATCACCACTCCAACGTTATTACCCAACCGAGCTACAACAGTCAGGGCTATTCGGGCATTAATCCCTATGCGTTAGGCTTTCATATGTTTATGGATATTCGCCGTATCTGCGAAAATCCTACTGATGAAGATAAAGAGTGGTTTCCTGAGCTAGCTGGCAGTGACTGGCTTGATGCCGTGCATTTCGCCATGGAAAACTTCAAGGATGAGAGTTTTATCAGTCAGTATCTATCACCAAAGCTAATACGTGACTTCAAGCTATTTCATATCAAAGATGATGCCACCAGCCCTTATATCCGGGTTGAGTCTATTCATAACGAAAGTGGCTACCGTCGTATCCGCCAGGCCTTGTCGAACCAATATAACCTAAGTGAAATTGAACCGAACATTCAGGTAGTTAGTGCTGACATTGACGGCGATAGAACCCTGACTTTGGAATATGTGCCCCATGAAAAAGTACCTTTACATCCTTCCTATCAGGAAGTGTTAAAGCACTTATATTATCTGTGGAAATTTGACGTTAAATTGGTGCAAAAGGAAGAGAACGGCAACAGTCGCGTCATCGGTAGCTGTCCGCCGAAACTGGATAAAACTTAAGGGCTTTGTCATCTTCAACCAACAAGGTAGTAGGGATATCTCTACTATTTTGTTGTGAAGGTGTAATTTTCACTTCAATTATATCCCGCAATAGCTTATCTTGGAGAGTCAAATCAGCGATAATAGCTGAATCAGATTAGCATCGAGCAGGGTCCAGAATTCATGGCGCAAAAGCAGGCAGCGCAACCGCAAACTAACAAATTCGAACGTGATAAACAGGTTGAGCAACTCAAAGTTGCCCCTCACTCTATGGAAGCGGAACAATCCGTATTGGGTGGTTTGTTGTTGGATAATGAGGCCTGGGATAATGTTGCCGAGCGCGTTGTTTCCCAGGATTTTTACTCGCGTTCTCACCGGATTATTTTTAATACCATTGGTGATCTGATTGAAAAAGGCAATCCAGTGGATTTGATCACCCTTTCCGAAGCCCTGGAAAACCAACAGCAAATTGGTGATGTTGGTGGCTTTGTCTATCTCGCCGAGATGATGAAAAACACCCCGAGTGCATCAAATATTTATGCTTATGCGGATATCGTGCGTGAACGTGCGGTAACCCGGGAATTGATATCAGTAGCTAATGATATTGCTGACGCCGGTTATGATCCTCAGGGCCGGGAAAGTAGTGAATTACTCGATTACGCCGAATCGAAGGTTTTCCAGATTGCGGAGCAGCGTGCAAATAAATCTGAAGGCCCGGAAAATATTCATTCGGTACTGGAAAAAACCGTCGATAAAATCGAAAAGCTTTATGGCCAGCCACATGATGGTGTAACTGGTGTAAGTACCGGTTTCCAGGATCTCGATAAAATGACCGCTGGCTTACAGCCATCGGACTTAATCATTGTCGCTGCTCGTCCTTCCATGGGTAAAACCACGTTTGCGATGAACCTGGCGGAAAATGCAGCGATGATGCAGGACAAACCTGCGCTTATTTTCTCGCTGGAGATGCCGTCAGAACAAATCATGATGAGGATGCTTGCCTCTCTTGGTCGTATTGACCAAACCAAAATCCGTACTGGCCAGCTTGGCGATGAGGATTGGGCACGATTATCATCAACCATGGGGTTATTGATTGAAAAGGGGAAGATGTTCGTCGATGACGCATCTGGCCTTACTCCAACCGAAGTGCGTTCCCGAGCGCGCCGTATCCACCGTGATCACGGTGGTTTGTCGATGATTATGATTGATTATCTGCAATTGATGCGTGTTCCGTCGTTTAGTGATAACCGTACTTTGGAAATTGCCGAAATCTCCCGTTCATTAAAAGCACTGGCGAAGGAACTGCAGGTTCCGGTTATCGCCCTGTCACAGCTAAACCGTAGTTTGGAGCAACGTGCCGATAAGCGTCCGGTAAACTCGGATTTGCGTGAATCCGGCTCTATCGAGCAGGATGCCGATTTGATCATGTTCATCTATCGTGACGAAGTTTATCACGACGACTCTCCAGACAAGGGCACTGCTGAAATTATTATCGGTAAACAGCGTAACGGCCCGATTGGTCGGGTACGCTTAACCTTCCAGGGGCAATTCTCTCGCTTTGATAATTATGCCGGTCCGGCGTTTGAAGAAGATTAATTAAGAAGTATTGCAGGACGCTGATATGCAGGCCATTGCTACCGCAGATATTCACCTAGACGCGCTGGATCACAATTTCAAACTGGTCAAACAGCTGGCGCCTGACAGTAAAGTGCTGGCCCTGTTAAAAGCCAACGCCTATGGCCATGGTGCTCTTACCGTGGCAAAACACCTTGCTGCCGATGCTTACGGTGTGGCTCGAATTGATGAAGCCATGTCGCTTCGCGAAGCGGGAATCTTTACCGATATTGTGTTGATGGAAGGTTTCTTTTCGGCGTTAGAATTGCCGCTTATCTTCGAGCAAAATCTACAGGTCGTGGTGCACAGCGAATTTCAGTTGCAAGCTCTGGAAGCACTGTCGTTAAAACAAAAATCAACACTTAAAGTCTGGTTGAAAATCGATACTGGCATGCATCGTTTAGGAATTGAGCCGGAGCAGTTTAACGAGTTTTATCAGCGTCTTGTCGATTGTCCGGTAGTCGATGATGAGATTATTGTGATTAGTCATTTAAGTTGCTCTGATGAGCTCGACAATGACGAAACCACAAGGCAAATCCAACTGTTTGAAGATACCTGCCAGCAAGGCGAATTCGAACGTTCATTAGCAAATTCCGGAGCGATTCTTGCCTGGCCACAATGTCATTATCAATGGGTCCGCCCGGGCGTTATGCTCTATGGCGTAAACCCTCTGTATTCAGCCCGCAAAGACAGTGCCGGATTACAACCAGTGATGACATTGCATTCCTCTTTAATTGCAGTAAAACCGATTCGTGCCGGCGATAGTGTCGGTTATGGCGCGACTTACACCGCAGAGCGCGATACCCGCATTGGCGTTGTTGCTATTGGTTATGGCGACGGTTACCCACGGCATGCAAAGGCCGGCACGCCAGTGCTGGTCAATGGCCAACGTGTATCTTTGGTGGGGCGAGTTTCTATGGATATGATCACGGTAGATCTAGGCCCTGACAGTAGTGCCAAAGTAGGTGATTATGTGGAGTTATGGGGTAAACACCTGGCCATCGAAGAAGTGGCAGAGCAGGCGGAAACTATCGCCTATGAGCTTTTGTGTAATATCACTGCCCGGGTCAAAATAGACGTTTTATCAAACTAGGACTATAGTGATTGGTATCACTATATTCCTTAATTTCCCGCCTCAGCAGCAGAGGACGGGGACAATACAGATAAAAGGTCTTCACCATGGAAACCAACAACAACGCAATTACAGTGCTGTATTACGATCAAACCGATATGACATCCATTTGCTCCGAAGTGTTGTCGGGTTTAGACGTTGAGAAAAATCAGCGCGTTATCCTTCCGCAGGGGTATCGCGATGACAAAATTATCGTCGCAATCTTAGATGGCGATTGCCATGTTCGAAACTCTCTAGGGGATCGTCAGGTATATTCCTGAGCGTAAAAACCTGAACTAATGACAGGCTCGGCAGGTGCCATGGGCCTCGACAACCTGATGAATAATGGTAAATCCACTGGCATCCGCCATGGCTCTGAGGGCTAAATCCAGATTGCCCGACTGAATTTCTTCGACATTGCCACAGCTATCGCATATCAACAATTGCACTGGATGTGAGCAATCACTGAAGTGGTGACACAGAACAAACGCATTAATCGATTCGATCTTATGAACAAAACCTTGCTTGGACAAAAAGTCCAGTGCTCGGTAAACGGTTGCCGGTTTGGCACCCGGGTCCACTTCTTTTAACTTTTCCAATAAATCATAGGCACCAATTGCCTGTTCATTTTCTGCCATCAACATAAACACCTGTTCCCGGGCGCTGGTTAATCGTGCACCGCGTTTTTTACAGGTTTGTTGGGCGAGTTGGAGAAGCTGTTCTGGGTTCATAAACGAAAAACATAGTGACTTTGCCTCCAGTGTATCACAGTAAATGCGATAAGTATTAATCCACAATCCATTGTCGTTTACGTTTGTAATCATGGAATTTTCTGTTTAAATTTTATCCGCAAGCAAAGCTGTACTAACATATAGACAGAGATTGTGAATAAAAATTACTTTATTTGAGTTTTCCCAGGCGATTTGATTGAGCAGTTCAAAATGCTGGCATTGAGATTTGTTTATGAATTTTCGCTTTCCACTGTCAATCCTGTTGATATTGGGCTTCATCTTTCCCGCATTTAATTCTAATGCTAACGGACAGCCGACTCTGTTTATGGACGGCAAGGTCTGGGATCCCTCCCTTGGCTTCATTAAAAAAGATTTGTGCGTAGAACGTCAAAAATTTGTGGTGTTGAGTAAGTGTTTCCGACAAAGCAAAAAAGTTTCATTGTCAGACTATTTTCTGGTGCCACCATTTGCTGATGCTCAACACTATGTCGCTGCTGTGGACAGAACCAGTAGTGATAAGCTTCTCAGAACTGGTGTTTTCTACACCATGAACGCGAATGCTTCGAGCACTGAATTATCTCGCTTCCGGCCATTTTTCAATCGCGCGAACACCTTTGATTTGGCGCTGGTGCACGGCGCCATAACCTCAGATTTCAAAGAAATTGATAACAGCCTTGCAGGTCTTGCTCCTACGCCTTACGAGCTGAATAAAAGTACGAGTAATCAGGTGTATCGCATTAAAGATAAATTCGATATTCCAAAAACCGTAAAAGTATTGAATGAGCAGGGCAGTAAACTGGTTAAAGTATTCCTGTATCATTCTGAGCGCCATCACTCTCGCAAAAATCGCCTTAATGTGGAAACCATCTATGGGGTCGACCCTGACCTGATGGATAATGTGGTAGAGACGTTTCACCACTATGGCATTAAGGTGATGGCTCAGGTGGAAACTGATTACGATGCACAAATCGCTGCCAATGCCGGAGTCGACTTTATTACCCAGTTACCTGGGCACAGCCTGAGCAACAAAGATAAAGTTCAAGCCTATGACAAATTAACTCTGAAAACCCTGCAGGCGATACGAGATAATGATGTCAAAGTGATCCCGGTTTATCACTTGTCCCGAACCGTTGCCAGACAACGCAAACAAACCATCGAAGATACACCAGCACTGGCTGCGCACTATCAGCTGCAACGCAATAATCTGCAAATGCTTAAAGCCAATAACATACCGATTCTGATGGGCAGTGGTGGTTACGCCAGAGTCTTTGATGAAGCGAAGCACTATTATCTAATTGGCGCATTTTCTCGCCAGGAAACACTCAATACCCTGTTCGCTACCGCCAGATACCTGTTTCCCAATCGCAAAATCGCCTGCTTTGATGTCGGCTGCGATGCCAGTTTTCTGGTGTTAGCAAAAGATCCCGGAGAAGGGCTCGAAACTCTCAACCGTATTGAATATTCAATGAAGCAGGGGCAACAAATTGTTCCCCCTTCCAAAGGCCTGCGCCCGCGTTTTCGCCAAAAGCGCTAGCTAATACCAATCACATTAAATTATTGACCAGCTAGACTAACTGACGAATCTCCGACGGTTGCTCATCAAACATCTTCTTGTATTGCCGACAAAAATAACTGTGATCGGTAAAACCTGTGGCATAGGCCACTTCAGCAATCGGCAGCTGAGTTTCCAGTAATAGTTTACGGGCCTTTTCCAGTCGAAACTCGTTAATAAACTGCTTTGGGGTTTTACCTAAGTGCTTTTTAAAGCGCCTTTCCAATGCGCTGATGGAAATACAGGTAATTTCTGCCAGAGTCTCAATGGCGATTGGTTGCTGATAATGTTGCTTGATGTATTCCAGAGGAATATTAATCGCATCTAACGATTTGAATAGTTGCGGCGTTTTGCCTAGCGAGCGGGTGTATCCATAGGAACCAATTATGGTGCCGGTGTCGTCCCGCAAAGGGCGTTTGGTGGTAGTAAACCAGCCAATATCCTCTCCTTCCAGCACATTCATCTCAATCCGGTTGGTCACCAGCTCACCGGCGAGAATTCGCTGATCGTCGCGGATAAACTGCTTGGCAATATGATGGGGAGAAAACGCATAATCGGACTGTCCCAATATCTTGTCCAATTGGTTAATCCCCAAATTATCGAGAAATGCCTGATTGGCATATAAAATTTGTGATTGAGTATCCTTCACCCAGAACAAAATATCCGGTATGAACTCAAAGATGGTAATAAGTTGTTCTGAATTAAAGTTTTTCAGCTGTCGCAAATAGTCCATTAGCCTGCACGCCATGAGTTATTTTCATTCATATTACGCTATGAATGAATTTTTTTAAACGCCGAATTTGTACAAATTGTGTCCGATTTTGTGTTAACGCTATTCGTTATCAGACGATAGACTCAAAGAGTACCTCTCTGTTTCTCTGATTTTCCTAAAATAATTAGAGCAAAGCTAGCGTACCAGTATCTGCTTGTTTTACCTATTAATAATCAAAAGAAGGGCAGTATGGATTCGAAAACAAGAAAAATTCGTATGGGGATGGTCGGCGGTGGCCAGGGTGCATTCATAGGTGAAGTGCATCGCATGGCAGCAGCCCTTGATGGTCAAATTGAACTGGTTTGTGGGGCCTTCAGTCGCAACCCGGATAACTGTGTCGAAACCGGTCGAGCCCTATGCCTTGATCCGAATCGTTGTTACACCAGCTACCAGCAAATGTTTGCGATGGAAGCGGAACTCCCTGCCGAGCAACGCATGGATTTCGTGGCGGTTGTCACTCCCAATAATTCCCATTATGGCATTGCCAAACTTGCGCTTGAGCATGGCTTTCATGTCTTATCCGACAAACCGGCAACCTTTAACCTGCAAGAAGCTCTCGACCTTGAGAAATTAATTGATAAACATCAGCGACTGTACGCACTGACACACACCTATACCGGCTACCCGATGGTGAAACAGGCAAAAGCCATGATTGCCAATGGTGAGCTGGGAAAAGTTCGCAAAGTGGTCGTGGAGTACCCGCAAGGCTGGTTAGCCGCGGAGCCTGATCGTGATAATAAACAAGCGGCCTGGCGTTTGGACCCGGCGCAAAGTGGTATCAGTTGTTGTATGGGCGATATTGGTGTTCATGCCGCGAATTTAGCCGAGTATATCTGTGGCGATCATATTGATGAAATTTGTGCCGATTTAAATTCCATCGTTGCCGGCAGAGAACTGGACGATGACGGCGTGGTGTTGTTGAAATTTTCCGAGGGCGCAAAAGGCGTATTAATGGCAAGTCAGATATCCGTCGGTGAGGAGAACGCGTTAAACATTCGCATCTATGGTGAGCATGCGGGTCTGAAATGGTCGCAGCAGGAACCCAATAGTCTTTGGCAGGTATTCAATGACAAACCTGCGCAGTTATACCGTACCGGTGTTGGCCAGCTTTATCCGCAGGCTCAGGCTGCAACTCGTACCCCAGCAGGTCATCCGGAAGGCTATCTTGAAGCCTTCGCTAATATTTATCGTAATTTCGCCGCACAACTCCATGCCTGCAATCAACAGCAACCCTGCGACAATCACAGCTTTGATGTCCCCGGTATTGAAGAAGCCATTCGCGGCATGGCATTTATTGAAAATGCGGTGGCGGCAAGTAGCTCTGAGCAAAAATGGCATCCTCTGTCATTAACGCCAGCCGTATCTAAAAGTTAATTTACAAGGAAGCCAAATAATGACCGCAATGAAAGCAATAAAGGGCCCGGCAATATTTCTTGCGCAGTTTGCAGATGACGTTGCCCCTTATAACAGTCTACCTGCCATTTGTGAGTGGGTTTCCAGTTTAGGTTATAAGGCGATTCAGATCCCTAGCTGGGATAAACGCTTATTTGATTTGGAGTTGGCAGGGGAGTCGAAAACCTATTGTGATGAGATCAAAGGTATTGCCGCGGAGCATGGCTTAGCCATTAGCGAGCTATCGACTCATCTTCAGGGCCAACTGGTAGCGGTAAATCCGGCCTATGATGCGATGTTTGATAACTTTGCGCCGCCGGAGTTTCGCAAAAATCCTAAAGAGCGGCAAATCTGGGCGACACAGCAAATGCAGCTAGCGGCCAAAGCCAGTGGTTATCTGGGATTAAAATCCCACGCGACCTTCTCCGGTGCCTATTTGTGGCATACCGTCTACCCTTGGCCGCAACGACCACAAGGGCTCGTCGAACAAGGTTTTGAAGCTTTGGCAGAGCGTTGGTTACCGATTCTTAATCAGTTTGATGAAGCCGGTGTTGATGTCTGTTATGAGTTACACCCTGGTGAAGACTTACATGATGGTATCACCTTTGAACGTTTCCTTGATGCGACGAATCATCATCCTCGCGCAAATGTCTTATACGACCCAAGCCACTTTGTTTTACAGCAGCTTGATTACCTGGCATTTATTGATATTTACCATGAGCGAATCAAGGCGTTTCACGTTAAAGATGCGGAATTTAATCCGTCTGGAAAATGCGGCGTTTATGGTGGTTATGCCTCCTGGGCAGAGCGTGCCGGACGGTTCCGTTCGCTTGGTGACGGGCAAATTGATTTTAAACAAATCTTTAGCAAGCTAACTCAATATGGCTTTGACGGCTGGGCCGTTCTCGAGTGGGAGTGCTGTATCAAAAACCCCGTTGATGGCGCCACCGAAGGAGCGAAATTCATCAGTGAACATTTGATTAAGCCAACCGAAAAAGCCTTTGATGATTTTGCCGGCGCCGAGCCTGACCGGGAATTTAATAACCGTATACTTGGCTTATAACCGCATTAAATTTGCGCAACAATTAAGGAGCTCCAGATGAGCGATAATAATAACCAAAAAATCTTTAATTTATGTTGTATTGCTTTAACCGTTACCTCGATGACCTTCGCCATACGGGCAGGCATTCTAGGTCAGCTTGGTGCTGACTTTGGTTTAAACGGCGAAGAGCTTGGCTGGGTAAATGCTATGGCATTTCTTGGCTTTCCTATCGCCACTATGGTTGGTGGTGTTATTTACAACGCCATTGGTGCCCGAAAGCTAATAGCCTTGGCTTTTATCTGTCATTTACTGGGGTTGGTATTAACTATAACTGCGGGTGGCTTCTGGGGCTTGTTGATCTCAACTTTCTTGATTGGATTTGCCAATGGTGCGGTAGAAGCCGGATGTAATCCATTGATTGCAGAAATCTATCCAAACCGTAAAACCACCATGCTTAATCGATTCCACGTTTGGTTCCCAGGCGGTATTGTCATCGGTGCCTTACTATCAAGCCTGATGACCAGCTATGGTCTTAACTGGCAATGGCAGGTTGGCATTATTCTGATCCCAACGCTGATATACGGGGCAATGATGCTGAAAACCGTATTTCCTTCCTATGACGATATATTGCATTCAACCACGGACAATATTAATCACCTGCTCAACCCTCTGTATTTGTTTTTAGTCGTTTGTATGACATTTACCGCGACAACCGAATTAGGTACCCAGCAATGGATTGAGAAAATTCTCGGTGCCAGTGGTGCATCACCAATGCTAGTGCTGGCACTGATAACCGGTTTAATGGCGGTTGGTCGCTATTTTGCAGGTCCGATTATCAAAGCTTTTAATCCAACCGGTGTATTGTTGGGCTCGGCGGTATTTGCCAGCGCAGGTATCTATACCATGAGTATTGCTTCAGGCAATATGGTGTATGTTGCTGCGATATTATTTGCGATTGGCTGCACATACTTTTGGCCAACCATGCTTGGTTGCGTTGCCGAATACACGCCAAAAACCGGTGCGCTTGGTATGTCATTAATCGGCGGCGTCGGTATGTTTGCGGTCAGTATGTGGAATCCGGTGATTGGTGGCTGGATAGATACCGCCTCGAATGAAGCGCAGCAAATGAATCTGACTGAAGTGCAGGCAAGTATATTCGCCGGTCAAAGTGTATTGCAGAACCTGTTGATGTTCCCTTTGATTTTAATCGCGGCTTTCGTCATTCTATATGTGTTGATTAAAAAACGAACAAACCAACCTGAGGTTGCAAGCTAAGTATCGGAGAGAGATATGGATCTGAACAGACGTCAGTTTCTAAATGGTGTAACCCGCGCGCTTGGCGCGGGAGCAGCTTTGATTATCGTTAATGGTGCTAGCCTGAGCTCAGCCTTTGCTTATCAACGTAACGTTGATAATCGTAAATCGAAACTACTGAACCGGGCGCAATTGCAAACCCTGGCGCAAATTTGCCAAACCATCATCCCGAAAACCGATACACCCGGCGCTGCCGATTTAGATTGCCACGGCTTTATCGATCATCAACTGCAGGTGGTTTATGGCAAATCGCAACAACAGGCTATTGTAGAGGTTCTTGGTGGCGTCGAAGAATATTGCTACGGCCAATATCAGTTATCTTTTACTCAACTTCAGCCCTTACAACAGACCGAATGCCTGCAGGATTTAGAAAGGGGAGCCTGGGGCGAAGCTCAGATACAAGAGCAATTTGCGTTTCTGAAATCTTTAAATGCCTTTGCTTATTTTACTTCAGAAGTTGGTGCTACCCAGGTATTAAATTATCAGGCGGTGCCCGGCGGATATCAGGGCTCTATTCCGTTTACAGCGGACACTAAAAACTACGGCTCCAGAGCGTTTTATTAACAAAGGTTTAAACACTTAACAATAATATCAATAACGGAATCACTTATGGCTCAATATCGCTACATTAATGACACTAAAGAGACGTTTGACGTAATGGTGGTTGGCTCAGGGCTTAGCGGTGGTTGGGCGGCAAAAGAGTTTTGTGAACGAGGGTTTAAGACGTTACTGATAGAACGCGGTCGTGTGGTTGAACATCGTAAAGACTATGTATCGGAAGGTAAAGGCCCCTGGCAGTTTCCGAACCGAACCAAAGTCGATAACTTGCTGGCAGAGCAGCAGTACAAAGTGCAGCGAAAATGTTATGCCTTTACCGATGCCACCAAGCATTTTTTCGGCAATGACAGAGATTTACCTTATTCGACAGCAGAAGGAACTGGTTTTGACTGGATCCGTGCTAACCAGCTAGGTGGCAAATCTCTACTCTGGCATCGACAAAGCTATCGTTGGAGCGATTACGACTTTAATGCCAATAAGGCCGACGGTCACGGTATAGACTGGCCAGTTCGCTATAACGATCTGCAGTCATGGTATTCACATGTAGAAAAACATGCAGGCATTTCAGGGCATCATGACAATCTCCCACAATTGCCAGACAGTGAATTTTTGCCGCCATTTGAGATGAATTCTCCGGAAAAAATGCTGCAACAAAAGCTCGCTTCCCTATATCCGGACAGACCTATGGTTATGGGCCGGTGTGCGCATCTAACCGAACCGACTCAGTATCACATTGAACAAGGCCGAATGCGTTGTATGGCGCGGGATGAATGTCAAAAAGGCTGTTCATTTGGTGCCTATTTCTCTTCGCAAAGTTCTACCTTGCCGGCGGCAGCGAAAACCGGCAATCTGCATATTGCACCGAATAGCGTGGTAGACAGTTTAATTTATGATGAGCAAACGAATCGGGTCCGCGGTGTTCGGGTAATTGATAATGACGATCTCAGCACTCGCGAATACTTCGCTAATGTCGTTTTCTTATGTGCATCAACGTTAGGCTCTACCCAGGTACTATTAAATTCAACATCAAAATCTTTCCCTAAAGGCCTGGCTAACAGCTCCGGGGTTCTTGGTCACTATCTGATGGATCACAACTACAATGCCGGTGCCCAGGGCACAGTTGATGGTTTCGATAATGAGTTTTACTCGGGCCGCCGACCTACCGGTCCTTATATTCCCAACTTTCGCTATGAGCCCAGCCGCTATGGAAAAGGCTTTGTGCGCGGTTATGCACTAGCTGGCGCTGCCGGCAGAGAAGACTGGCGTTATAACAGCCAGAACCCAGGTATAGGTGCGGATTACAAAGCGTCATTAATTAAACCGGGGAATTGGTTTTTCCGCCTGTATGCCCAGGGGGAAATGCTCCCCAGATTTGAAAATCAGGTATCGCTGCATCCGACTAAAAAAGATAAGTGGGGTATTCCGCAACTGCATATCAACTGTACCTGGTCTGAAAATGAGCGATTAATGATGGACGATGCCGCAGAGCAGGCAGGGAAAATGCTGAGCGATGCGGGTCTTAAAGATGTGGAATCCTGGACGTCCTATGATCGCAATAATCCTGGGTTGGCCATTCACGAAGTTGGCACCGCCAGGATGGGCAAAGACCCGAAACAATCGGTACTTAACGGATATAACCAGAGCCATGATATTCCTAATTTGTTCGTGACCGATGGTAGTGCATTTTGCTCATCGGCGGTTGTTAATCCGTCGCTGACATTTATGGCTTTTACTGCTCGCGCCGCAGCATATTGCGCTAACGAAATGAAAAATAAACGAATATAGAGGTATGAAAAATGAAACGAGTAATGTCTGCCTTAGTGTCTGTGTTTGCCATGCTTTGTATGGCGGTTACGAGTCCGCTAGTGATGGCAAAACCCGCTAAAACCCTGCCTCAAGTCAGTGTTCAGCTGTGGTCGGTAAAAGAAGACTTAGCCAAAGATGTCGATGGCACCTTAACAAAACTTGCCGAACTTGGATTCGCCGGTGTCGAATTTGCCGGAGAATTCGGTAAATATGCGGATAATCCTGAAGCACTAAAGCAAAAAATGGATGCGTTGGGGCTTACTGGCAGTGGTGCTCATGTCAGCTTTGAACAGTTAAACTCCGATAACATTAAACAAACCGTCGCTTTTTATCGCACTCTGGGGGTAAGTTATTTGATTATTGGCTGGGATGAGAGAGCCTGGGATGAAAAGCGAATTGATGAAGTGGTGACTCTGTTAAATCAGGCGGCTGAAGACCTCAAGGCTTATGATATGCAGGTTGGCTTTCATAATCATGACCACGAATTTAACACCTACCAAAACGCAACGTTCTGGGATTATATCGCCCGTAATACCCAAGGTTCTGTAATCATGCAGCAGGATGTTGGCTGGACCACGTATGCTGGTAAAGATCCGGTTGAATATGTGAAACGCTATCCGGGACGCACGCAAACGACTCATTACAAAGTGGTGGCTAAGGATAAATATCCAGATTTGGTGCCGCTGATTGGTGAGGGAGCTACCGATTGGCCAGCTTTGGTAAGCGCCAATATTGAAGTCGGCGGTACCCACTGGCTGGTGGTTGAGCAGGAGGAAAATCCGGAGGGACTAACCCGGATGCAGGCCGTAGAAAAATCCTATCAGGCATTGCTCACCTTCTTGCAGCAATACCAGAAATAGTCAGGCTATCCTGCCCAATAGGCTTAGCCGACTTGTTCAAGCTAATTAGATAGTTATGCGGCTCACAAGATGCGGAATTTGAGTTATCCATGGATGTGAGCCAAGCTTGATGCAAGGTAATTGAACCGCACTTACGTGCTAACCTACAGGATTTATTATCCAGACCATCTCTCCGTTTCGACGCATCTTAATTATTTTCACCCTGGTATTTAGCGGTGAGATAATCTTCAGCCTGCCATTTCATGTAGCGCGTTTTTTTCGACCCAGCTTTCTCGAAGTTTTTCAGCTTAACAACACTCAGTTAGGGGACGTGTTTGGCCTTTATGGTTTGTTAGCAATGCTCGCTTACTTTCCAGGTGGTCCGTTAGCCGACAGATTTTCCGCAAAAATATTAATGACGATATCGCTCTGGCTTACCGCCGCCGGCGGTCTTTATCTGGTGCAAATTCCGTCGTTGAGTGGACTTACCTGGTTATTTGCCTACTGGGGCGTGACGACGATTTTTCTATTCTGGGCAGCAATGATCAAGCTTACCCGCTTATGGGGCGGTGAAAATTCACAAGGTAAGGCATTTGCAGTATTGGATGGTGGACGCGGTTTTGTCGCTGCCGGCGCAGCAACCATTGGGGTCGTATTAATGGCGTTGGTAGCTCCAGAAGTAACCAATGGCGCTGAACAGCAGCGCCAGGGCCTGCAAGCGGTTATCAGTTTCTATGGCATCGCCACATTTTCGGCAGGACTTCTGGTATTACTTATTATCCCATCGGAAAATCATCAGGATAAATCGGATACAGCGCAATTCAATGAATCGTCTGATAAACCCATTGATAAGCCGCTTGATAACCCGGTTAATAGCCCCATTGATAAGCCGGGGGAGCAGCAATCTGGGCAAAGCGTTCGTTCAGAGTATACCCTTTGGGAAGATATTGGTTATGTGCTTAAGCGTCCGGTTATCTGGTTACAAGGGTTAATTGTTCTGACCGCTTATTGTGGATACAAAGGGCTGGATTATTTTGGCCTGTATCTAACCACCGTGTTTTCTTATACCCCTATTGAATCCTCGCAATTTGTTGCCAATGTGTCGTATGTCAGACTTGGCGCTGCAATAGTGGCAGGGGTGATAGCCGACAAAATAGGCATAGGCAAAACCGTTACTGCAATTTTTGTGTTGCTTCTGGCAAGTTTCCTTATCTACCTGCCGTTTGGCGATGCGGAAACCGTGTGGATTAAAGTCAATATTGTTGCCACCTTTTTGTTGGTGTTTGCGGTGAGGGCAATTTATTTTGCCTTGTTGGAAGAAAGTCAGGTGGCAACCAGTCGTACCGGCATTGCCGTGGGTATTATTTCCGTAGTCGGATTTACTCCGGATATTTTCTTTGCACCAATTGCCGGACGATTATTGGACGGCGCACCGGGCGTTACCGGTTTCCATCACTTGTTCCTATTGCTGGCGGTGATATCGGTTATTGGCGCTGTCGCGAGTTGGCGCCTGTTAACGCACATCAAACAAAATCTCTCATAAAAAAGCCCTGCAGAGCAGGGCCTTTCACCAGACAATTAGCAATAGCTAATGCCTGAGAGCTATTTCCAGATACTATTCCAAGGCAACCCTAGCTGATGATGGTAAATCTATTGATGTTTTGTTGCCCTTAACCGCCGACAGAGTAGTGCAGATAGACTTTACTGGCCTTCGCGATACAAAAGGCCGTCAGGTAAGTGTTGATAAGGTTTATTACACCTTGAATCAGTTGCTTAAATAAAAATAATTGAAGCTAGTTACCGTTGGGACTTTCCTTAGGAAGACACCCTGACCGTAACTAGCTAACGGCAACTAGAAGCATATTTAGATGCTCCTCGAGATAAGTAATATCTCGACTCCAACATTTCAGTTTACTGAAACTCCACCTTCAAAATACTCAGTATTTTGACTCCAACTGCGAAGCTTCCCTCTACAACTATGGAAAATACTTAAATTAATTTCGTCTTTTTCTAACGGCCTTCGTCTTATAAGTAAAATGTCCAGGAACCAGGAGAAATTATGGACTATTTGCAAAACGAAACCTTTAACTTTGCGCCCAAAACTTTGGCGACAAGTACCCACAAGCCACGCATACTCGTACTTTATGGCTCACTGCGAGAAAAATCCATGAGCCGTTATGCGGCCATTGAAGCGGGAAAAATTCTCGAGTACTTTGGCGCTGAGATAAAATTCTTTAATCCAAAAGACCTGCCATTGTTTGATAATGGCGAATCTGTGCAGCACCCAAAGGTGCAGGAACTGCGCGAGCTGGTGAAATGGTCAGAAGCTCAGGTTTGGTCATCGCCGGAAATCCACGGCAATATGTCTGGGGTAATGAAAAACCAGATTGACTGGATCCCGTTAAGCGATGGTGCGGTGCGCCCAACCCAAGGGAAAACTCTGGCGGTCATGCAGGTAAGTGGCGGTTCGCAAAGCTTTAATGCTGTGAATAATATGCGAATTCTTGGCCGTTGGATGCGAATGTTAACCATCCCAAACCAATCGTCTGTAGCCAAAGCCTGGCAGGAATTTAACGAGGATGGATCGATGAAAGCATCCGCATTTCGCGAGCGTATTGTTGATGTGATGGAAGAGTTAATGAAGTTCACGCTATTAACACGTGACAACAAAGACATGTTGGTTGACCGCTACAGTGAGAGAAATATACAAACGAAAGCGCGTATAGAAAAGGAAGTTGCTCAAGCTGATGTTATAGAAACGTCAAAAGCTAAACCGTCATGCTGCAGTCCTGAGAAACCGCGAGTGAAAACATCTTGCTGTTAAAACGGACTCAGCGAAATCTAGCTCCAAAGCTTGCTTCCGGGGCTGGGAGTTCTGGGCAAATGGGCGCAGCTATTGCTACGCTTCAAAACACAATAGAGCGTTTTTCTGAAGGTAGATGGCGATTAGTTATAGCCTAAGACAAAACACGTTTCGTCTTTCTCTACCTGACGACGCTCATCGCGTTTTGTAGAACCAGTGTTCATGCTCTCCTGGCGGTGTTGATTTCTCAACTCCTCAGTTTCTTCGGAGTCAGATGATACTTTATTAGCATTCGTTTCTTGCATAATACGCCCTCAAAAACAGCAGATCTAATTTTTAGTGTACTAAAACCTCAAAAAGTTGCTCGCCCTTTTCCGGGCATTTACCCCTAATACCGCCCTCCTTAGCCTGCCATATCAACAGCTGATAGCACATAATTTGTTTATTGTTTCAATTGAATCAACAAGTTAAAAGAAAGATTGCTACTCAAATTTTTACTGAAAATTTCGAGAAATTTATTTGTTTAAATTTGTATCCAAGCATCCTGAACTTGTTGGTCTACAAGCCCCTGCGTTATAATTGCAGCACTTTAGTTTTTGAGAAATGTGTGTGAACGATAGACTTTCTGTGGCGCCAATGCTGGATTGGACTGATCGCCATTGTCGTTATTTCTACCGGGTGATGAGTAAAGAGACGGTGTTGTATACCGAAATGGTGACAACCGGGGCGATTCTTTTTGGTAAGGGCGATTACCTGGCGTTTAATGAAGAAGAACATCCTGTGGTGTTGCAACTTGGTGGTAGTGACCCAAAAGCGATGACCGAATGTGCCAAAATCGCTGAGCAGCGCGGCTATGATGCCATCAACATTAATGTTGGTTGTCCATCGGACAGGGTACAAAATGGTCGCTTCGGTGCTTGTTTAATGGCAGAACCTGAGCTGGTGGCGCAATGTGTCAGCGATATGCAAGCAGCGGTTTCAGTGCCAGTTACGGTCAAATCCCGTATCGGTATTGATGATCAGGATAGCTATGAGTTCTTGCAAAAGTTTATTGAGATTGTTTCCGCTGCAGGATGCGAGCATTTTATCATTCACGCTCGCAAAGCCTGGTTAAGCGGTTTGAGCCCGAAAGAAAATCGGGAAATTCCACCACTGGATTATTCTCGCGTCTATCAAATTAAACAGGATTTTGAAGCGCTGAAAATCTCCATTAATGGTGGTATCACCAGCTTCGAGCAGTCTTTAGAGCACCTGAATCATATTGATGGGGTGATGATTGGCCGCGAGTTTTACCAAAATCCCTATTTGATGGCAATTGCCGATCAGGTGATTTACGGTAAAGACACACCCATTTTAACCCGCGAAGCGATTATCGATGAGATGTGCGCTTATATTGATCAGCAAATAAAGCCTGCAGCACCGGGACAGCATACACCGCGTGTCTGGCATATCGTTCGTCATATGCTGGGGTTATGTAATGGTTTGCCAGGCGCGAGAAAGTTCCGTCGCTATTTGTCTGAGAATGCAGGTAAAGAGGGCGCGGATTCGCAAGTGCTGCGCGAAGCCTTTGCTTTGACCGGCCAGGCGGTTACTGAACAGGCGTCTTAGCTACTACATCTTAATCCAGCGTTAAATGCAATGTTAAGCGGGACACTTTAACTGTCCCGTTTTTGATCCTGTCTCTTTTACATCCCGCATTTAAACCGACAGTTTCAAGTCATATCCCCATATCGGAAAATCGGTCCTGATTTACGGAAATCTACTTGATTGTTTTTCTCTTAACCTTGTGGATTGAACCGAAGAAAGGCTTGCTTCGTAAAGGTTTCGAAAATTAATTTATTTTTATTTGCGCCAAACTGAACCTTTTTGTAGTTTGCTGCGACTAAAGAGTAAATCCAAACCAAGACATGGTAAGAGTGGTTTAAAAGCTGGTACAGAATGTACTCTATTAATTCAAAGAGCAATACAAAGAGCAGTAGACCCAGCAATACAAAGTAACCTGAACAACACCGGGTTTGGTAATTTTAACTGAGATTAGGACGAGGCTGACATGCCAAATTTAATTGTTTTTTTCGCTATCTTAATGGTTCCGGCAGCCTGTTTGCTGGGTAGTTCTATCATTGCGTCGCTTCTGGAACGGGAAAACCTTGAGTCTGTGCGTAAGTCGCAAATGCCTTCTACGAACAATAACTAATCTCGGCCCCAGACTAACTCCTTATTTAATCTCCGCTCCACTCGTTGCCCTGCAACAAGGTTCTCCAACATCCAATTTCACTATTAAATTTTGATTCCCTGTAGTGTCAGGGAATGACGCAACTAAAAGCTTTATTTGCCTAAGAGGTAAGCGCTGCTGGTGGAAGAGGTAAGCGCTGCTGGTTATGGCCATGGATTGGTCGGTATGCCGAAAATGCATGGATGCCGGCATGGACGCTGGTATGTCGGAAATGTCTGGAACATATTTCCGATTCAATTTTCGGTGGAAGAAAAAGCCACTTCTGCTTCCACCTTCCACCTGCCAACCAGCGCTAGGCGCAATCTTCGATTGCATGCTTAGAACGAAGGGGACATGTCGCATGCGACACTACGGGTACATAAACCACAGGTTTATTCCGGGTACGCAACGTAAATCGTTGCTCCGAGTACATGAATCGAAGATTCATTTCGGGTTAGAGCGGCTCTAAACTCGAAGGGCGTTGTCTGCCCGTACCCGGAACAAAATCTTGATTTTGTGTACCCGGAACCGAAATTACTTTCGGTGTACTCGAAACAAATGACCCTTATCAGCGTGCCAGGAGTGAAACGTGCCAGGAACGAAGTGTGCTCTGATCTTCCACCTTCCACCTTCGACTTCCACCTTCCACTTCCACCTTCACCCCTCTAGTGCTAAGCGCAATCTTCGATTGCATGCTAGGAGCTGATTATCAGCGTGCCGGGCGTGAAACATGCTAGGAACGCAGTGTGCTCTTATCTTCCACCTCCCACCTTATTCTCCCACCTTTTTGTTATGGTTGGTCAAATCCACTAACCGGTTGGTGAAATTTGCCAATTAACGAACAAAAGCATCGAGCCACTTTTCCCTGTTAAAAAATCACCATCCTCTACAGCCCTTTAAAAACAATGGGTTAACAAAAAATAACAAATTGGCACAGCACTTGTAAGTACTAAACCATCAATTAGTGATTAATTAACAAAACATACATATCAGTATGGTAAGGGTTGAAAATGAACACGTTAAGTAAACAAATCGGTATCGCCTCATTAGTACTTGCTACAAGTGCTTTCTTCTCCACGGGTGCAAAGGCTGAGCAGTTGGTGTCTTTGCAAACGGCCCTGGACATGATGGTAGAAAATCAAAGTCAAATGGTGGCAAATCAGTTGGACCAACAAGTTGCAAACAGCATCGCTCAGGAAGTGAATAACTTCAAAATTGATGCTCAGTATGTAACCGACAAAGGTGTACCTACTGTAACCATCACCGAAATCAGCAACTTCGATAAAGATGAAGCTGATTCAGAAAAATCTAAAGAAGCAACAGGAGAATAAAAATGGGTATGTTTTCTCGTCTGACGGACATTATTAACGCCAACATCAATAGCTTGCTGGATAAGGCGGAAAACCCTGAAAAGATGATCCGCTTGATCATCCAGGAAATGGAAGAAACCCTGGTCGAGGTTCGCACCTCGGCCGCCAAGCAAATCGCTGAAAAGAAGACGCTAACTCGCCAGCTACGTGCGCAAACAGAAAAATCTGCGCAATGGCAGGAAAAAGCTGAACTTGCTATCAGCAAAGGTCGTGACGATTTAGCTCGCCAGGCACTAGTAGCAAAACAGCAATGTCAGCCGGTAATTGAAGACTTAGAAGCGCAACTTGCTCAGGTTGAAGAATTACTTGAGTCGATTCAGAACGATACGGCTCGTCTTCAGGACAAGTTAAATGAAGCAAAACAGCGTCAAGAAGCTTGCCTTAAGCGCCAAAAAACTGCCGAAGTGCGTTTGAAAGTTCGCGAAACGGTAAAGTTTGAGCAAATTGACGATGCGATTTTACGTTTTGAGAAGTTTCAGCAAAAAGTTGATGGTCTTGAAGCTCAGGTTGAAGCCTATGATATGACCGAAGCGAAATCGCTGGAAGCTCAGTTCCAGGAGCTGGAAGCTGAAGAGTCTATCGAAGAAGAGTTACAAGCAATTAAAAAGAAAGTTGCCAACGGATAGTTGGCAACAGTATTCAGCCACAAAGTAAGTGCTGAAGAATTAAGGAGAAGGTTATGTTCCCGTTTTCACTGATGATGACAGTTTGGTTAGTACCCGTAGTCACCTTTTTTATCGGTGCCGGTGTATTTGGGTTAACTCGTTATTTGCATGGTTAAGATGAAGTGTTTTTTGCGGAGGATGTATGAATAAAGTGAAATATAAAATTGAGCGCAGCATTGCCAAAGACCAGGTTCATAAAAAAATCTGTGGCGTTTGTGCCGGACTTGCGCGTCATTTTTCAATGCCACGTATCGTGGTACGAGTGTTAGCTATTTTAGCGTTAATTATGATGCCAACCGTAACTTTAGTTGCCTACGGTGTCGCCGCGCTAATCATGCCTAATAGGTATTTGTAGGGCTAGTTAACCTTTTCTGGCCGAATTTTGTTCAATCAACAAAAGTGAAATTACGAAAAAGATAGATTGACGAAAAAATAATGAAGAAACAATCAATTGAATTCTTCGAACAGCGTTTGTTTTGAACCTGACCTGCGTTTTTTCTTCTTACCGTACAATGAGTACGATAAAAAGAAAAAGACTTGTTCAAGCTCCAAACAATTCACTGCAAAAATGACCCTAAAAGGTCAACAACCCCTAAGTGCTGCATGGGGCTGCACTTAAGTGAAATAAAGGAGTTATCATGTCATTCACCAAGTCCTTGTTACTGGCCATTATTGCCACATTATTGCTGACCTATTTGTTCGGCAACACTGTGTTCTCCTGGTTGGGCGTGGATATTGTGGTAGATGACCACGTCGTTGAGCCCATTGAAGGTATTGCCATCGCCGCACTCGTTGGAGTGATCCTGTTTGTGGTTGGCCTGACAATTTTTATCAGCGTTTTTGGTACGCTGATTCTGGTGCTACTCGCGGCATTGGCTGGTCTGGCATTTGTCGGTCTAACCGTTTTCTGGCCAATATTATTAATCGGATTTATCGTCTGGTTACTTTGTAAAGAGCCTGCGCCTGAATAAACAAAACAAAACCAAACTACCTGGAACTACATAATACCAATCACATTAAATTATTACTCACTCAGTGAGCATTTAAAGGCTTTTAGGTAAGGTTTTGAGTACAGAGAATAGTCGCTCCTTTACCAAAATCGGTCAAAATCAGTAACGCAGTATAAACGCCTTTAAAACTCACCCGAAGGGAGTTTATCAGAGGCCTATTTACGGCCCTATATTTCAGTAATATAGATTGACTATATCAATGAAATCTATGTTGTAACTGAACCTCTGCCCTAACTCTGAGCTGTGCACAAACTTAGTGTAATTGGTATAAACAGAATAAAACTCGCTTGCTGAGCATTGATAAATAAGAGATTATTGTAAAAGAGTTATTACAAGGTGTAGTTCCAAAGGTATCAATCGATGAAAAAAATCATTTCTTTAATCAGTCTACTGTTTTTACTTCCAAGTGCTTTCGCTCTTGATGTAGAAGTTAACGAACCTTACATGCGCGAATTAATCCCCGGCACAAAAGTCACATCGGCCTATATGACCATTAAAAATAACGGTGATGAAGACATTAAGCTGGTAGCGGTAAGTGGCGATGTGAGCCCAAGAATTGAAATTCATGAACACACCATGAAAGATGGCATGATGCAAATGGGGAAGCTTGATTCTATTATTATTAAGGCCAATGACGAAGTGACGTTACAGCCTCATGGCTTGCATTTGATGGTGTTTAATCCGTCTTCACCGGTTAAAGCCGGCGAGCAGGTAAACCTGGTTCTGCACTTTGATGATGAGCAGAAAACCGAGGTTTCAATGCCGGTAAAAGGCTTAAAACCTGCTCATAACCATTAGAGCGTAAGTCGAACGGCTAGGCCCTTCGCAATAAACGCTCCGCAAACGCACAATAAACGCTAAGGAAACTAACATGGCTTTTTTCACGTCTTTTCGAGCACTTTCTATTGCCGGTGCTGTGGTGGTGTTTCTGTTTTATTTATTAGGGGGTTTCTGGAGCTTCGAACCAGACACCTTCAATGTTAAAGAAGCGGCGATACAAGAAGCCAAGGCGAACAATGTTGATCCGGTTGTGGGCTACACCACCACAACGACCTTGATTAAAGTTGCCGAAAAGCTTTGGGATAAACCTGGTGGGTATCTGTCGAATGACATTATGCCGCCTTCGGTATTTCTCGATAATATTCCTGCCTGGGAATTCGGGGTTCTGGAAATGACCCGGGATCTATCCCTTGCCATGCGTCAGTCATTCTCCCGTTCACAATCCCAGTCTTCGGAAAATAAATTCCTGAAAAGCGCTCAGCCTAAGTTTAACAATGACGCTCATAAATGGGCGTTTCCAAGTGCTGAAAGTATGTATAAAAAAGGTGTTCAGGATCTATATAAATACCGCAATGTGCTTGCCGACCCTTCGCAACAAGGTGCACAGTTTTATGCTCGTGCTGACAACTTGCACGACTGGTTGCGAGAAGTGGAGAAACGATTAGGTAGCTATTCGCAACGCTTAAGTGCCAGCGTGGGGCGTAGCCAGTTAAATACCGATTTAGCGGGTGATCGTAACGCCCGTCAGTCTACTCAGGGTAGCCCGGAATATATGGTAAAAACCAGCTGGTGGAAAATTGATGATGAGTTTTACGAAGCTCGAGGTGCGTGTTGGGCACTACTGCATTTTCTAAAAGCGGTGGAAGTCGATTTTGCCGATGTATTAAAAGATAAAAACGCCAACGTCAGTTTGCAGCAAATTATTCGTGAGCTGGAAGCTAGTCAGGCGACCGTATGGAGCCCAATGGTGTTAAATGGTAGCGGCTTTGGTTTATCCGCCAACCATTCATTAGTAATGGCTAACTACATCTCACGAGCTAACGCCGCGCTAATCGATTTACGCGAACTACTAAGCAAAGGCTAATCGCTAGCCCTTTTGCACAGGGCCTGTACTTTTTCTGACAAGCAGCTGATGTTTGACGATAATATCTGCATCGGCTGGCTTGTTACCCTCAATCCATTGCAACAAATATTGAGCCGCCTGCTCGCCAAGCAAACGCCCAGGTTGTTGAACCGTCGTTAGCGGTGGCTCGTTATATTCTCCTACCTGTAAACCATCAAAACCAACCACAGAAATATCGTCGGGTATATTAAGGCCTGCTTCTCGAACAGCTTTGCAGGCGCCCATCGCCATTTCGTCATTAAAGCAAAAGATAGCTGTGGTTTCAGGAAGTCTATGGATGATTTCTTTACCGGCCAGATATCCTGATTTTAGTGAGTAATCGCCGGCAACGATTTGCTTGTCATCGAGCGCTAGCCCTTTTGCCTGCCAGGCTCTTCGAAATCCCTTCAGACGTTCATAGGTATTTTGATCATCGCTAAGGCCGGTAATAATCGCGGCATCTTGATGCCCCAATGCAATCAGGTGTTCAGCAATGTCGGCGGCGGCACCGGCATTATCGATACGAATGGTCGGGTAGGGGGTATTGGCGCTACCACCAGCGGAAATTAATGGAATTTCGGTAGTCGGTAACAGGGAAATACTCGGGTTGAAAGTCGCAAGCTGAATAATGCCATCTGCCTGCTGGGTTTCCACCAGATTGATAAATTTATCTTCCCGCAGAGGACTGTCTTGGGTATCTCCTAACAACACATTATATCCCGCCTGTTGGGCCACCGATTCTATGCCCCGTATTAATTGCGCGAAGAATAGGTTTTCAATATTTGGGATCAGTACAATCAGGGTGTTGGAACGTTTATGACGAAAATTTTGCGACAGCAGATTTGGACGATAGCCTAACTCATCAACTGCCTTTTGAACTTTCTCCAGCGTCTTTTTACTGACCCGCTGTGGCTGACTGATCGCTCTTGATACCGTGGCGATTGATACCCCGATATGCTTGGCGACTTCACGAATAGTGATACTTTTTTGTTTCATTTGTCTGTCAGCATCCACTGATGATGGTGTTTTAATAACCGGATTGTAATTTAGTCCGATTCATTATAGATTGTATGGTAACCGGTTACATTTTGCGTTTCACGCGTCAAAATGCAAGTTTTTTTTGTTGAGTATTACGATAACAATGAACCTCACAACACTCGATTTAGGCATCATTGCCTTATATTTAATTGCCACATTAGCGGTGGGTTTTTGGATTTCCAAACGCGCTTCTAAGAATATTGAAGGCTACTTCCTGGGTGGTAAAACCTTACCCTGGTATTACCTCGGACTGTCGAATGCTTCTGGTATGTTTGATATCAGCGGTACCATGTGGCTCGTTTATTTACTGTTTATATACGGCCTGAAAAGTATCTATATTCCCTGGCTATGGCCGACATTCAATCAGATTTTCCTGATGGTGTTTCTATCAATCTGGTTGCGCCGCTCAGGCGTTATGACAGGGGCTGAATGGATAAACTTTCGATTTGGCGAAGGGCGTGGAGCAAAGCTTAGCCACCTGATTGTTGTGGTATTCGCGCTATTTTCCGTGCTTGGTTTTCTCGCCTATGGTTTTGTCGGTATTGGTAAGTTTGCCGCCGCATTCCTACCCTGGCAGTTAGCCGCAGACCCTCATCACAATGAAATTGCCTATGGTCTGATTTTCACCGCCATTACCACCATCTATGTAGTCAAAGGCGGCATGTTCTCGGTGGTTATCACCGAAGTGTTGCAGTTTTTCATTATGACGATTGCCAGTATCGCGATTGGCGTTATTGCGATGATGCAGGTTTCTCCAGAAATGCTCGCCGCAGTGACGCCGGATGGTTGGTATGACGTTGGCTTTGGCTGGCAGTTGGATCTGGACTGGCGCGGTATTTTAGATTCAGCCAATCAGCGTATCGTTGATGACGGATTTTCTCTGTTTACTGTGTTTATGATGCTGGTGCTATTTAAAGGCATTTTATCAAGCATGGCAGGCCCCGCACCAAACTATGATATGCAGCGGATATTGTCGGCGCGAACGCCGGTAGAAGCGGCAAAAATGAGCTGGTTTGTGAATGTTGTGCTGATTGTTCCACGTTACATGATGATCACCGGTCTGGCGGTGTTAGCGCTGGCCTTCTTTATCCCGGATCTGGCAGCCATGGGTGACGATGTCGATTTTGAACAAATCCTGCCCTTTGCCCTGAGTAATTATATTCCCACAGGTTTATTAGGTATTGTGGTTGCCGGTTTACTGGCAAGCTTTATGTCGACCTTCGCCGCAACGACCAACGCCGCCCCAGCATACGTGGTAAATGATATTTATAAGAAATACATTAACCCCAATGCCGAAGACAAAACTTATGTGAAAGTCAGTTATCTGGTATCGCTGGTGTTTGTTATTATCGGTACCGCAATCGGTTTATTTGTCCCGTCTTTAAATGACATCATTCTTTGGTTGGTATCGGCGCTTTGGGGCGGATATACCGCTGCTAACATGTTGAAATGGTATTGGTGGCGCTTCAATGGCCACGGTTATTTCATCGGTATGCTTACCGGTATGGTCGCGACCGTGCCATTGGCTTTTGTCGACTTATCGCCACTTGAAGGATTCCCGTTACTGTTTGCCGCATCCTTGCTCGGTTGTATCGTTGCCACCTATCTGACGCCAGCTGAAGACATGGAAACCTTAACGAATTTTTATCGAAAGACCCGACCGTGGGGCTTTTGGAAACCGGTGATTGCAGAGATTCAAAAACAACAACCAGACTTTGAACCGAATCGCCAATTCGCTCGCGATATGGGCAATGTTTTGGTAGGGATTATCTGGCATACGTCGTTAACGGCGACTGCTATCTTCCTGGTTATTCAGTCCTGGACCGAACTATACGTTAGCCTGGGCTTAGTGGCAGTGACGTCAATTTATTTAAAACGGATGTGGTGGGATCGATTATCAGACGAAGATACACCGCAACCACAATCGCAAAAAACTCTGGCAATGGATTAACTCAGGAAACAGGATTTATTATGCAAAAACGTAAATTATTAACCATTGCCATGGCTTCGGCCCTGGTGGCTTGTAGCCCTAAGCCGGCAAGCGAAAATAATCAATCTACAGAAACGGCGAGCAACAGCTATGCCGATAAACAAGCACGTTTGGCCGCCGTTGAAACCAATGTAGAAACACTGTTATCGCAATTGACTCTGGAAGAGAAAATCTCCCTGGTTCATGCCAGTGGTAAGTTTCATATTGATGCTATTGAACGACTGGGTATTCCCGAACTTTGGTTATCCGATGGTCCTCACGGAGTCCGGCATCAGATCGCACGTTATAGCTGGGATTCAGCTGGCTGGGATGATGATCATTCTACCTATTTACCACATTTGACTTCTGTGGCTGCCAGTTGGGATCCGAATATGGCGACCATGCATGGCAACGTTTTAGGCGCAGAGGCCAGAGATCGCGGTAAGGACATTATCTTAGGGCCGGGCATAAATCTCGCCCGTTTACCTTTGTATGGCCGTAACTTTGAATATATGGGGGAAGACCCTTTCCTGGCGGCGAGCCTGGTCGTACCGGAAGTTCACGCGATTCAAAGCCATGATGTGGCGGCAAATGCCAAACACTATGCGTTAAATACCCAAGAGCTAAACCGCATTGGGGTAAACGCTAAGCCTGACGAACGCACCCTGCGAGAAGTTTACCTGCCGGCGTTTGAAGCCGCGGTTAAAGAAGGTGGCGTGTACTCAATCATGGGCGCATATAACGAGTTTCGTGGCACCAATGCTAACCAGTCGAAACACCTGGTTATGGATATCTTAAAAGGTGAGTGGGGCTTTGACGGTGTGCTGTTAACGGACTGGAACGTTGATATCAATACCTATGATGCCGCCGTGAATGGTCTGGATCTGGAAATGGGTACTAACGTTGAAAATTATGATGATTACTTTCTTGCCAAACCATTCCAGAAAATGATTGAAGAGGGCAAGATTGACGAGTCTGTGCTTGATGATAAGGTTCGCCGCGTGCTTCGTTTGATGCAGCGTGTTGGCTTATTCGATGACAATCGACTTGCCGGCAGTCGCAATACCAAAGAGCATCAGCAAGCGGCCAGAACCATTGGCGCCAATGGTGTGGTGCTGCTAAAAAACCAGGATAACATCTTGCCTCTTGATAAAAGTAAGTTGAAGAACGTTCTGGTGCTTGGTCCTAATACCGATAAAAAGCATGGCCAGGGTGGTGGTTCTTCAGAAGTTAAATCTTTGTATGAAGTAACGCCGCTGCAAGGGCTGAAAAATGCCTTAGGTGAAGGTGTGAATATCCAGGTGATGCGAGCGCGTTCCAGTTCTTTAGCGCCAATTGCGGCCGATTACATTGCCAGTCGTCACTGGACCGGTACACCTGCATGGACGGTTGCGTATTATCAGGATGCAGAGCGAACCGAGCTGGTTAGCGAGAACTGGATTGTTAACTCTGAATTTAAAGCGAAAAATGCTGAGCAGACTTATGTAACTATGAAGGCTCAGGTTAAGCCTTTACAGTCCGGAATACATACTTTGAATCTGCAAGTTGCCGGCGACATCGATATTGCTATCAATGGTGAGTCGGTGATTACTGAGTCGACTGGCGCCGATAAACAGAGTTTTACCGCTGAGGCGCAACTTACCGCCGGTACGGAATACGAATTCACTATCAACTACAGTGGTAGTGGTGAATATGTGCTTGGTTGGGATGCGCCGGGTAGCTTGTTTACGCCGGAAGAGGAATATCTTGCCGCCGCGAAAGATGCCGATGCGGTAATATATTTCGGTGGCTTGAGCCATGGTGATGATCGTGAAGCGATAGACCGTCCGGATATGAAATTACCTAACTCCCAGGATGAAATCATCAGCAAGTTGTTGTCCGCAAATCCAGACACATTAGTGTTTTTAGTTGCAGGTTCTGCAGTTGAAATGCCGTGGGAGCAGGACGCCAAAGCGATTGTCTGGGGCTGGTACGGTGGTCAGGAAGCTGGAAATGCCTTTGCTGATGTTATCTTCGGCGATGTGAACCCGGGCGCTAAAATGCCAATGGTGTTGCCAAAGCGCCTTGAAGATTCTCCGGCAATCGCCCTGGATGATTACAATGAGATTGAGTCATTCTATAAAGAAGGGGTATTTATCGGGCATCGTTGGTTTGAGCAACAAAACATTGAGCCTTTATTTGCCTTTGGTCACGGTCTTTCCTACACAAGCTTTACGTTACAGGATCTGCGTTTATCAACGGATAGCTTTGATGGCGAGGGTAAGCTGGGTGTAACGGTAAACGTCACCAATACCGGCCAGCGTCAAGGCGCGGAAGTAGTGCAGTTATATCTACATGATGTTAAAGCAAAAGTGGAGCGCCCTTATAAAGAGCTGAAAGGTTTCGCCAAGGTGTTTTTAAAACCGGGAGAAAGCCAGGACGTATTCATTGAAATTGATAAGCGTGATATGTCGTTCTGGGATGTGGACAGTAACGACTGGCTCGCCGAACCGGGTGAGTTCGAAGTGCTTATTGGTACCGCCAGCGACAATATTGTTCTGCAAAAAGGCTTTACGCTGCAATAATACCAATC
This sequence comes from Thalassotalea sp. PS06, assembly GCF_007197775.1. Classification (NCBI taxonomy): domain Bacteria; kingdom Pseudomonadati; phylum Pseudomonadota; class Gammaproteobacteria; order Alteromonadales; family Colwelliaceae; genus Thalassotalea; species Thalassotalea sp. PS06. The sequence continues at coordinate 416,041 of NZ_CP041638.1, forward strand.
CCATTAAATTATTGCTCACTCAGTGAGAATTTAAAGGCTTTTAGACAAGGCTTTGATTGCAGAGAATGGTTATTCCATTGTCAAAATCAGTAACGCGGGATAAACGCCTTTAAAACTCACCCGTAGGGAGTTAGTGAGAGGCCCATTTACGGCCCTATATTTCATTAATATAGAATGACTATATCAATAAAATCTATGTTGTAAATGAACCTCGGCCCTAACTCTGAGTTGTGCACAAACTTAGTGGGATTGGTATAAGCTAGCCTGTCATTTACTAAAAAGCCTGTAACATCAATAAGGTGCTACAGGCTTTTTGTTTTCTATTGCCAATATCTACTGTTTACTCTTGTTGATATATTCCTCTACCACATTAGACATATCAAATGACTTACCGCCTTGCACCGGAGGATAATCGGACAGGGTTTTCAAATGTTCCCCCATTAATACCCCCATAGGTTGAATGAGCCATGAAACCTTTTGCAGTAAATGCCCGTAAGAATCGGAATTATCATAAGTTTCAAAAGGATCCATACGAATATTAAATACTAAAGGCACCGTCCTCGGAACTACGTTAGCGTAGTAATCTTCTTTGGTAGAGAAGTGGAACTTCCAAGGTCCCATGCGAACCGCGGTCAACTTGGACTCGTAATAATGAAATATATGATTGCGAGCCGACTGCTCTGAATCACCCATCCAATAAGGCAGATTATTCACACCATCAATGTATTGTTTTTTCTGGTCCATCATATCTTTGGCTACATCCTCGACCCCGGCTGCAGCTGCCAAGCTAGTAAACATATCCTGATGACCCTGGATGCCATTTAAGATCTTTCCGGCTTTGAGTTTTGCCGGCCAACGGATCATTGACGGAACCCGGACACCACCTTCATAGGTGGTCATCTTTTCTCCACGGAATGGGGTCGTAGCACCATGCGGCCATGATGAATGCTCAGGGCCATTATCGGTTGAATACCAGACAATGGTATTTTCATCTAAGTCATTGTCTTCAAGAAAATCGAGGACGATGCCGATATCGTGGTCGTGCTGTAACATCCCCGAGCCATGATAATCCGCTTCAGACGTATACTTTTCTGCTGCATAGCGCCATTTATCGTTCAAGCGAGTGTATAGATGCATACGGCTGGTGTTGAGCCAAACGAAGAAAGGTTTGCCATCCTTTTTCGCGGTTTTCATAAAATCCAGCGCTTTCGGGATCACTTCTCCCTCATCGAAGTTTTTCATCCGTTCCTGGGTTAGTGGCCCGGTATCTTCGATGGTTTGCTTACCGACGACACCGAATCTTGGATCTTCGGTTTTATCATTTTTGTCGGTGGCAAACGAATGAATCACCCCTCGGGTGCCGAACTTGTTCTCATAGCTTTCTAAGTCACCGGAAAATTGCTTACCAAACGCCTGATAGTCACGTTGTTCGGCTTCTTCCTGAGTATTCAAATGATATAAATTACCGAAAAACTCATCAAATCCATGAACAGTGGGCAGGTGTTCATTTCGATCACCCAGATGGTTTTTGCCAAAATGTCCGGTAGCATATCCCTCGTCTTTTAACACCTCTGCCAGACTCGGAGACTCCGCCTGCAAGCCCAAGCTATCGCCTGGTTGACCAACGGTGGTCATGCCCGATCGGATTGGATACTGACCGGTGATAAAAGCTGCGCGTCCTGCCGTACATGAAGGTTGCGCATAATGATCGGTAAACCGGATCCCTTCGTTGGCAATCCGATCAATATTGGGAGTGGTATAGCCCATGACGCCCATGCCATAAGAGGTTAAATTCTGCCAACCGATATCATCACCCCAGATAACCAGGATATTTGGTTTGTCTTTGGCAACGGATAACGCGGAAAGGCAAGAGAGTAATAGAACGGAAGCGATTGTAATGACTCGCTTTATTAATGTTAACTTGAGCATCAACTTCTCCTGAATCGAATTTCATTACGATGGGTTACGACAAAATAATGCCAGTTAAAAGAATAGTTCAAGGAACAGAAAATGCTGAAAATTATGGGGTTTCTATGACGTGATTAAGTCATAAATAGCACGTTTGGGACAGGAAGTTAGATAAGGGAAAAATAGGAATTTAAACAGCGGAAAATAGATGCCAATATCTCGCTTACATTGGCATCCGTATTACCGAAGGCTATTTGTCACCGCGGCCCATAAATTTGCGCTCTTCGGTGTTTACTTTGATCGTATCGCCGGTAGAGATATGCTCAGGTACTTGAATCACAAGTCCGGTAGAGAGCGTTGCAGGCTTGTTGCGAGACGTTGCTGACGCGCCTTTGATAGAAGGTTCAGTTTCCGTAACTTCCAACTCAACACTTGCTGGTAAATCGATACCTACAGGATTGTCATCAACGATAATGGCATAAATGCCCTGGGTATTTTCGGTAATGAAAGGTACCTGATCGCTGATGTTGTCTTTGTTGATGTTATATGGCGTGTAATCTTCATCATCCATAAACACATATTCGTCACCGTCGATATAAGAGAAAGTGGCTGGACGACGCACTAGATCAGCCATTGTCAGCATTTCTACATCTTTAAACGTCTCATCAATCTTGTGACCTGTTACCACGTTGTACATACGCATGCGGTACAGACTTCCACCGGCACGACCTTGCGGTACCGAGCGCTCGATATCTTTGATGATGTAAACGCCATCATTAAATTCGATGGCAGCATTTTTTTTAACTTCACTTGCCTTAGGCATAATAAAATCTCTTGTTTAATGGATTAGGGGCAAGATAGCAGAGTCGTATCAAAGCCTCAACTATAGGTACTTGCTCTTTCTCCCTTAACCTCAGGTTTTAAGTTTATGGGAAATTAAACCGTGAAAAAATTTGCTGGCTTTCGCCTTTTTATCGCCTTACATCCTATTTATGTCTCTAAATGTCACACTAAGAGTACAGTTGTTCACCAAAGGTAATTGTTATGAATAAATTTTAGCTTTAACTGGTAGGATCTCTTGCTTATTTTTAATTTCAGTTTACAATCGTGCGCTGAAATTAGTGTACACGTGTAAACTTAAAATGAAATCACCTTTCCAACCAGTTAGTAATTGGTTTAGTCAGCGCTTTTTGCATCACTCATCGCTGGCCGGGTATTTAGAACCCGTAATGCAATTATTTAAACCCGCATGGCGAAGCGGTTATTATCGTGCCCGGGTTTTGACGGTCTCAAACATCGGCGCAGATACCCTGTCTCTGGCATTACAACCTGGCTCTGATTGGCCAGTTCATCAGGCCGGTCAACATATTGAATTGACCATGGAAGTGAACGGTAGTTTAAAGACCCGAGTGTTCACCATTGCATCCAGTTCTAAAAAGGCAATCGAACAGCAGGTTATTCGCCTTGTCATTAAGACCAATCAAGGCGGTCTGTTCACGCCATTTTTATCTGAATTGAAAGCTGGTGACTGGCTCAATATTTCCGCGCCTAAAGGCGAATTTTTATTGTCGTCTGAAAAACCGGTAACCATGTTTGCTGCAGGTTCTGGGATCACGCCTTTTATCGCCATGTTGCAGCAAGCAAAGTCACAACTTACGCACCCGGTTCATTTGCTTTATTACGCCAAAGCTGGCGAGCACCTGCTTGTCGATGAGCTTAATGGTATCGCCGCCGAGGACCAGAGTTTTACCCTTGAGTTATTGACTCGTCAGAACGATGGCGATGTTTGTGAGCACCTGTCGCGATTTACCGATACCGACTTTATGGTTTGTGGTCCGGCAGAGTTTTATCAGCCGGTCGCAGAGTACGCCAATCAAGCTCAGGTTAGCCTAACCAGCGAGCATTTCTCGATTTTGCCAATGCTAGCGAATGACAGTGACAAACAGCAGTTCCAGGTTTCACATAATGGCAATTCTTTCGTTGCTGACAATCAACAAACCCTGTTAACCCAGGTACAAAACCAGAATATTAATGTCAGCTATGGCTGCGGTATGGGTATTTGTCACCAGTGCCAGTGCGTTAAGAAAAAAGGCGTGGTTAAGGATGTGCGCAGCGGCAAGCTCTCGGATTTTGGTGAAGAGCTTATTCAGTTATGTGTTTCTCAGGTAGTCAGTGATGTGGAGTTAGAACTATGACCCAAGTGAGTCAACCAAATTACCAGTTGCTGGAGCAACAACTTAATCAGGTTCGTGATGAGACTATGGCGAAAGTAGGAAGCAGTGATGCAGGCTACATTCGTAAGGTTATTGTCATGCAACGAGTACTGGAATGGTCTGGTCGAATTCTGTTGGTACTTGGGTTTATTAGCCCCTGGTTATGGGGTATCGGGGTACTAGCTCTGGCAGCCGCTAAGATATTGGATAATATGGAAATTGGTCACAATGTTATGCATGGCCAATATGACTGGATGAATGACAAACACATTAATTCAAAAAGTTATGAATGGGACATTGCTTGTGATGGTAAAAGCTGGAATCGGGTGCATAACTATGAACACCATACCTTTACCAATATTATCGGCAAAGATCGTGATTTTGGATATGGTCTGCTGCGACTGTCTAATGATTTTAAATGGCGAATAAAGAATCTTTGGCAGTTTATTACCTACATTAATCTCAGCGTTCTGTTCGAATGGGGCATTGCCTATCATGAACTTGCCGCTGAACGAGTGTTTTTTGGTAAGAAAAAAGAAAACCGTGACTACAAAGTTTCCCATCAGGAACTGAAAAAGCGTTTTTTCAGTAAAGGCACAAGGCAGATTGTTAAAGATTATCTGATCTTCCCGATATTGGCGGGCCCGTTCTTTCTGTGGGTGTTTTTCGGTAATTTGCTGGCGAATGTGCTTCGCAATTTGTGGACCTCCACCATCATTTTTTGCGGTCACTTTACCGGCGATGTGCAAACCTTTACCGAGCAAGAGTGTGAAAATGAAAGCAAAGGGCAGTGGTATTATCGCCAGGCTCTGGGTTCTTCCAATATCAAAGGTGGTAACTGGTTCCATCTGATGACGGGGCATTTAAGTTTCCAGATAGAGCACCATTTATTTCCAAGTATGCCGGCAAAACGTTATCGGGAGATAGCGCCTAAAGTACAGGCAATCTTTAACCAGCATGGCATTCATTACAACACTGGTAGTTTTATAAGTCAGTATTCTTCGGTGCTAAAGCGGATTGTACGTTACTCGTTTCCTTAACGATTTAGGCAATAAACTCCTCTTTTTGTTCTGGTCACTGACGGCCCTGTTAGTGACCAGAAACCTCTCTTACGCCCTGCTATAAACCCTGATTTTCCTTATTCCAATGTGGCAGTTTCATCAGGCTATCCGAACAATAAAACGCTAATAACCGCCGCTCGTTCAGTGCCTGTTTTTAATGGCACTTTTTCGCAACATTCTGATAGTTAATGCAAACATCTGTTATGTATTGCTAAGGCATACTCAAAGTGAGCAACTACCTACATCGTCTTGACGGGGTAATATTAACTCGATAAATTAATCGTTGTTGTAAATTTTGCAGGATAGCTATGCCCAAATCGATTTTAGTGATGACCGATGTCAATGAAACCAATAATTGTTCATTAAAGAAGGCTCTTGAAATCGCCGGGCCATTGGGCACTGAAATAGAAGCGGTACGCTTCATTAAGGCAAACTCTGCGGAGCAAGCAGACAGCGTAGACCTTGATAGTCACTCTGAAGCGCTGGCAGCATCTGTACAAGAAGTGTTCGCCGATTATCAATACAAGGAACTGATCAAAAGCCAGGTTGTTGTTACCGACGATATCGTCAAATGGGTTAGTGACTATTGCCAGGAAATTGACTTCGATTTAGTGGTCAAAGCGGGTCATCGTTCGGAAACCTTGTTTCATACGCCTTGCGATTGGGAATTAACGCGCAGCTTAGAGGTTCCGGTACTGATTGCCAGTCAGCAGAAATGGCGCAACAAACATGTAGTTTTAGCTGCCATTGATCCAACAGCAAAAGATGAGGTTCATCGTCAATTAAATGACGCGATATTAACATGGACAAAAAAGTGGGCTGAGAAATTCGATTGCACCATCCATGTGGTATACAGCCTTCCCGTTTCTAATATCTTAAGAGAGTTGGATATTATTGATGTGGAGGAATATGCAAGGAAACACCGAGGCGAAGGTGTAGAAAAACTTACAGAATTACTTAACGGATACGATTTACCTGACGTTAATTTACATGTCGCTGCTGGTGCGCCAGAGCGAACCATACCTCACTGTGCCAATGAACTAAAAGCTGAACTGGTCATTATGGGCAGTAAGGGGAAAAGTGGCTTACCAGGTGTGTTATTTGGCAATGTAGCCGAGAAAGTGATCCATCATTTACGGACGGATTCTCTGATTATCGAAAGCAGAAAATAGATTGCTTGTAGAGGATAAACCAACGGATAGTGTTTAGGCATCCCGTTTTTACATTGTTGCTAGTTTGGTTATCGATAACAGATAATAACGCTCCACTTATGTTAATGTGTAATGCGCATAAATAATTGACTAACATCCAAACTTCTCAACGCATAAACACGATCCATTTGAAAAATATTAATTGGATATTATTGAATATTAATAAGAGCCTAGTTACTAAACTAGCGTAACCAGGATTCTTTAAAGTTGACTATGGAAAGAAAAACAATAATTAACTTAGTGATCTGGACAGTTACCCTGGCGGTTTTCTGGCTACTGTTATCAGGATATTTGAAACCTCTGTTGCTTGGCTTTGGTCTGGCATCTGTGGCCGTGGTTGTATTTTTAATCTGGCGCATGGATAACACCGACAAGGAGCCCCAGAAACTTACCTTAAATCCTCGTTTTTACCGTTACCTCGTCTGGCTTATCGGCCAGGTTGTTGTGTCCAGTCTCGAAGTCGCTAAATTGGTTTGGGGAAGCGCTAAAAACCTGTCTCCTGCTACCGCGAAATTACCCATCACCGACATTCCCAAAAATTCACGCGTTCTATACGCCAACTCAATCACCATGACACCGGGCACACTTAGTGTTGATATCGATGATAAACACGTCACCGTGCACGCTCTTGATGAAGAATCCATTAAGTCACTGCAAGAAGGTGAAATGGCGAGCAGGATTACCAAAGCAACAGGAGAGAAAAACTGATGTTAGCGCTGGCTGCAACTTCGGTTGCCGTACTCTCAGTAATGGCACTGGCGTTAGCCAGGGCGTTGAAGGCCGATACCGTTTACGACCGAATTCTCGGCGTAAATATGGTGGGCACCAAAACGGCTTTGTTTATTGCCATCATGGGCTTTCTTAATGGGCGTCCCGATTTCCTCGATATAGCCATTGTTTATGCGCTAATTAACTTTATCGGCATGATAGCTGTGCTGCGTTTTTTCGAATACACGGCAACGGAAACCGATGAAGACATACAGGAGAAGTCTGAATGATATTGGAAACCATCAGTACAATCTTGTTGGTATTAGGCGCTTTTTTTAGTCTCACAGGCGCCATTGGCTTATTCAAATTTCCAGATTTTTTTACCCGGGTACACGCCGCGAGTGTCACCGACTCTATCGCAACCATCCTTATTATTAGCGGCTTAATTTTACGAACAGAGTTCGACCTTGTGGCCGTAAAATTATTGTTTATTTTGGTGTTTTTATTACTTACCAGCCCAACCGCATCCCATGCTCTGGCTAAATCTGCCCGCCATGGTGGTTTGTTGACGTTAGCTGAAAAACAAAAGAGCAAACAAGGTAGCCAACAGAAGAGTAAGCAAGAGGGTAACGACTAATGGTTGAGATTATTGATCTGGTCTTACTCGGTATGCTGGCGATAACCGCACTGCGGGTTATTTTCTTAAAAGACTTGTTTGCCGTGGTTATGCTATTTGGTTTGTATAGCTTTTTATCGGCACTGATTTTCGTCAACCTTGATGCCGTTGATGTGGCATTTACTGAGGCGGCCGTTGGTGCCGGAATATCGACGGTTCTGATGCTTGGCACATTGGCGTTAACCGGACGAAAAGAAAAAGAGAACACTCATACAGCCGTTTTACCTTTGTTGGTCGTTATCGTAACCGGTGCTGCTCTGATATACGGTACTTTGGATATGCCACCATTTGGTCATCCCGATAATCCTGCCCATGAACACGTAGCGCCTCGCTATATCGAAGAGTCTCCCAAGGAGATTGGATTACCGAATATGGTGACCTCGGTACTGGCTAGCTATCGTGCATTTGATACCTTAGGTGAAACCGCCGTTGTATTCGCAGCGGCAATTGGTGTGTTCAGTTTGTTGGGCTTGCCAAGCAAGGGCAATGTTGCCATCGATTCAGGATTGAAATCACATCTGGTACTTAGAGTCGTGGCAAAGTTAGTCATCCCGATGACAGTACTATTCGCTCTTTATGTGCAGTTCCATGGCGATTATGGACCCGGGGGTGGTTTTCAGGCCGGGGTAATTGCTGCCGCCGCCATTATTCTGTATGCCCTGGTGTTTGGACTGCCCATGGCTACTCAGGTTGTGCGACCAAATTTTCTTAAAGTACTGGCCTCATTAGGTGTGTTGATTTACGCCGGAACTGGTGTGGCGAGCTTCTTCCTGGGTGGTAATTTCCTCGATTATAACGTTCTGGCTAGTGATCCGGTTGTTGGCCAACATATCGGTATCATCGTTATTGAATTTGGTATCGGTGTGACGGTTTTCGCAGCCATGCTGGGTATTTTTTATGGATTCGCTGCGCAAGCGGAAAGGAAGAACATTCAATGAGTTTTATAGTTGATTATTACAACTACTGGATTGTTGTATTTTTGATGATGGCGGGGTTTTACATCGTTATCTCAGCCAACAATCTGGTGAAGAAAATTGTTGGACTGAATATTTTCCAAACGTCAGTTTTCATGATGTACATTTCAATTGGTAAAGTGCAGGGCGGCAGTGCGCCAATCGTTGCCGATGGTATCACCAGTTATTCCAACCCTTTACCTCATGTACTGATTCTTACCGCCATTGTGGTAGGTGTTGCGACTACGGCCGTTGGCCTGGCGTTAGTAGTTAGAATTAAACGTGCCTACGGTACCGTTGAAGAAAATGAATTTGAAGACAAGGACGCGCTAATCTGATGTTTGAACAGCACTTTCCTGTTTTACCTATTATATTGCCGTTAATTGCGGCACCTTTATGTATGCTGCTAGGCAGAAGCCAGCTAGCCTGGTTACTGGCAACTATCGTAAGCGGTATAAGTTTTTGTATGGCTGCTGCCTTGTTGGTGATGACACTGGATCAGGGCGTATTGAGTTATGCCTTAGGTGGCTGGGAGGCACCCTGGGGCATTGAAATGCGCCTTGATGTCGCCAACGCTTTGGTATTAAGCGTTGTCACCGGTATCTCTACCCTGGTTTTGGTGTATGCAAAAGCCAGTGTTGCTAAAGAAATTCCGGTAAACCAACATACCTTGTTCTATACCGCACATCTAATGTGTCTTGCCGGTTTGTCGGGGATCTTAACCACCGGCGATGCTTTCAACCTGTTTGTATTTTTAGAGATTTCTTCTCTTGCCACTTATACCCTGGTGAGCCTTGCGTCTGATCGACGCGCACTTACCGCCGCATTCCGCTATCTGGTAATGGGAACCATAGGTGCCACGTTCATACTCATCGGCGTTGGCATGATGTATATGAAAACCGGTACCTTGAACATGCTGGACTTGGCGGCGCTTATCGGCGAATACGATTATAACCGCACTCTAAATACCGGTTTGGCGTTCATCCTTATTGGTGTATGTATCAAGTTAGCTTTGTTCCCACTGCATATGTGGTTGCCACCAGCGTACACCCACGCGCCATCGGCAGTCAGTGCATTTTTGGCCAGTACCGCAACTAAGGTTGCGGTGTACGTGATGATCCGTTTCATCTTTACCATCTACGGTGCCGAATACGTATTTTATCGAATGGGCATGGACGTGATCCTGTTGGTACTGGCGATTGTCGCTATCTTCAATTGCTCATATGTCGCGACCGTCCAAAGCAACGTAAAAACCATGCTGGCATACAGTAGTGTGGCGCAAATTGGCTATATGATTCTCGGTATTAGTTTGGTCACCGCTGCAGGTTTAATGGCCGGCTTACTGCATATCTTTAATCACGCGCTAATGAAAGGGGCGCTGTTTATGGCCGTTGGCGCCGTGTTTTACAGAACCGGTTCTGTCGATATTAAAGCGTTTCGTGGCCTTGGCAAAACCATGCCATGGACCATGGCGGCATTTACCATTGCCGGTTTAAGTATTATCGGTGTTCCTCTTACCGCCGGTTTTGTCAGTAAATGGTATTTAGTGACCGCAGCACTTGAGCAGCAACATTGGGTGATTGCATTTTTAGTGCTTATCGGCTCATTGTTAGCGGTGGTTTATATCGGCCGAATTCTTGAAGCGGCCTATTTCAAAGAAGCGGTGGAACCTGTTTCAGAGAAAACCATAAAAGAAGCACCATTAATGATGCTAGTGCCGATGTGGATTTTGGTTCTGGCCAATATCTATTTTGGCATTGATACCTCGCTGAGTGTTACCGCTGCCGATGCGGCTGCGAACTGGTTGTTTGAGCCTGGCGCCCAGTCAGCGGCACAGGCGGTGTCTCAAACGTCAGCCCAAGCGGCTTCTGAAATGGGAGCGGCGCGATGAATATCTGGTCAGCTCTGGAGCCATCTTTACTGATAAACCTTACTATCATTGTGCCGCTGATTGGCGCCGCACTTGTTGTATTGACCGGCAAATATCCGAACCTTCGGGAAACCGTATCGATTGCAGTTGCCATTGTACTGTTCACCTTAGTGTTAAGCATTGCCGATAACACCTTTAAACAGGTCGCGATGGCGACAACCTGGGCAAGCTTATTATCCGGATTAGAAATCTCATTTTCCGTCGAACCCCTGGGTGTGCTGTTTGCGTTAGTCGCGAGCTTTTTATGGATTATCACTACCATTTACGCCATTGGCTATATGCGTGGTCATAATGAGCAAAACCAGACCCGCTTTTATTGCTGCTTTGCGCTGGCAATCAGTACGGTTATGGCGATTTGTTTTTCCGCCAACCTGTTAACCTTATTCATCTTTTACGAGCTACTGACGCTGTCGACTTATTCGCTGGTTACCCATGCAGGCACCGAAGATGCCAAACGCGGTGGTAGGGTTTACTTAGGCATTCTCCTTGGTACCTCTATCGCATTTTTACTGTTTGCCATTTTGGGTACCTGGGTTAGTGCTGGAACGTTAGAATTCACTCCAGGCGGGATTTTCACCGACGCACAATCTGATGGCTTAATTGCCATGCTACTGGTGCTGTTCTGTTACGGTATTGGTAAAGCGGCGTTGATGCCTTTTCACCGTTGGTTGCCTGCAGCAATGGTCGCACCCACGCCGGTAAGTGCGTTATTGCATGCGGTTGCTGTTGTAAAAGCCGGTGTGTTTACCATTCTCAAAGTGGTTATTTATATCTTTGGCATTGAAAATCTGAGTCAGATAATGACAACTGATTTGATGCTGTATATTGCCGCGGCGACGGTTCTGCTTTCTTCATGTGTTGCCATGACCAAAGACAACTTAAAAGCACGATTAGCCTATTCAACCGTTAGTCAGCTTAGCTACATTGTCGTTGGCGCCTTATTAGCGTCTTCGATTGCCGCCGCTGGTGCTACCTTGCACATCGTTACCCATGCGGTTGGTAAAATTACCTTATTCTTCTGTGCTGGCGCCATCATGGTTGCCGCCCATAAAAAGAATATTAGCGAGATGGTCGGTTTGGGCCGGAAAATGCCGTTAACTATGGTAGCGTTTGCCATTGGTTCTCTTAGCATCATCGGTTTGCCACCAATGGCGGGCACCTGGAGTAAATGGTATTTGGTTGCAGGTGCATTGGAAGCCGATAAATTGATTATTGTTGTGGTACTAACCATAAGTACGCTGCTGAACATCGCTTACCTTTTACCGATTCCGATAAAAGCGTTTTTAACCCCGAAAGACGATAATCAACAGCCATGGACCAGGGCTGAGACGATAAAAACACCGTTACCTAGCCTGATTGCTATCAGCATTACCTCAACCCTTTGTGTGGTGCTGTTTTTCTATCCGCAACCGATTATCGATTTGATTAATTTGATACCTGGCGTGTCTACCGATTTCAGAGGGCAGTCTTAATGAGTGACGAGCAAAACAAGCCGGGCTTCTTCGATAAGCCGAAGAATATCAGCAAGATACTTAAGGTGTTCTATACGATTTGTGTGCTGTTAGTGATCGCCGATTTCATCGTCCATCGCCACATTTATCATGACTGGGAAAACGTCCCGGCATTTTATGCAATCTATGGTTTTGTCGGTTGTGTGATCTTGGTATTGATTGCCAAAGTGATGCGCAAAGTGCTGATGCGTGGGGAAGATTATTATGATAAATAGCCTTTCCGAATTTCTGTCGCAGCTATTGCCACAGTTGCCGCCATTCCTGCCGCTATTAATCGGCTCATTAGCGGCGATTTTTCTTCGTGGTCACATCCGCAGTGTCATTATGTTATTGGCGCCAATTTGGGGTGCACTGCAACTTCTGGTATTAGATCCGGGCGTCTACTGGACGTTCCAACTACTGGGGTTTGAGCTAGAGCCTGTCAGAGTCGATAAGCTCAGCCTGATGTTTGGCTACCTGTTCCACTTAGCCGCATTTATCGCTGTGGTGTATGCCCTGCATCTAAAAGATACATTGCAGCATGTTGCCGGTTTAAGCTATGCGGCCAGCGCCGTTGGTGCGGTATTTGCCGGCGATTTAATTACCCTGTTTATTTTTTGGGAAATGCTGGCATTAACCTCAGTATTTTTGATCTGGGCTCGCCGTACCGATCGTGCCTATGGTGCCGGTATGCGCTATATCGTGATGAAAGTGCTGTCGGGGATTTTGCTATTAACCGGTGCGGTCATTATTATTACCCAAACCGGTAGCGTCAGATTTGCAGAAATCGGCCTTGAGCATGATGGCATAATAAGCCTGGGTGCCTGGTTAATATTTATTGCCTTTGGCATCAAGTGTGCCTTCCCATTCTTCCATAACTGGTTAACCGATGCCTATCCGGAATCAACACCGACCGGGGCGATATTCCTGGCATCATTTACCACTAAAGTTGCCGTATACTCATTGGCCCGAGGCTTTCCTGGCACCGAACTTCTGGTTTGGATTGGGGTTACCATGGCCTGTTTCCCAATCTTCTATGCGGTAATTGAAAATGATCTGCGCCGGGTATTGGCATACAGCATGATTAACCAGGTAGGCTTTATGGTCGTTGGTGTTGGTATTGGTACCGCACTTTCCCTAAACGGCGCCGTTGCCCACGCCTTTAACGATGTTATCTTTAAAGGCTTGCTAATGATGAGCATGGGTGCGGTGCTGCATATGACAGGGCGCATCAATGGCTCGGAGCTCGGTGGCCTTTATAAAAGCATGCCGAAAACCACCATACTCTGTATTGTCGGCGCAGCATCGATATCCGCCTTCCCACTATTCAGTGGCTTTGTGTCAAAATCGATGATCATGAGCGCCGCCGTCGCTGAAGGTTATGATTATGTCTGGTTGGCGTTATTATTTGCCGCTGCCGGTGTATTCCACCATGCCGGTATTAAAATTCCTTACTTTGCATTCTTTGCCCATGATTCAGGTATTCGCACAACTGAACCACCGAAGAACATGTTGGCGGCAATGGCGATTGCCGCAGCATTGTGTATCATCATAGGTACCTTCCCTGCACAAACTGTATATGCGTTATTGCCTTGGGAAGTGGATTACCAGCCTTATGATATCACTCACGTGCTGACGCAGCTGCAGTTACTGTTTTTCTCGGCGCTTGCCTTTGTGTGGTTGAATTTAAGAAATCTGTATCCGCCGGAATTGCCATCGACTAACCTCGATAGCGACTGGTTTTATCGTAAGCTAGCGCCTGGAATTGTGGTGCCTATTTACTATTCAATCACTCAGGCGATGGATAAGTTGGAAAGGTTGGCAACGATTGGTATTCGCCGATTAATCAGCACTTCTTATGATGACGATAAAAACCAACCGAAAGGTTACTTTGCCAAACTTTGGCCTATTGAAACCATGGTCTTTTGGGTAGCATTTCTGCTGGCAGGGATCCTGATCCTTTATTACCTTTAATCGACGATTAAACGGGAATTAAGGAAAGGTCGAATTGAATACTATGTCCCAAAGAATCTCTGCCCTGACTTTAAGCTGGTAAATCCTAGTGGAGTTTCTATAAATTTGCCATTGAATTGCGCACAAAAACAAAAGCCACTTTTAGCAAGTGGCTTTTTTACATTTTAAGGTTAAGGGCGGCAACGGTTAAACGTTAACTGAACCCCATAGAGAATCTGCGAGTGTAATTTATTAAAATTCAGCTCTTACTCCTAGTGAAAATCTACGGCCATAATACGCGTAATTCGTTAATCTATTAGCGCTGCCCTGATAACCTGCAGTGGCCTCTTCAGTTAAGTTTACTCCTTCTGCGAAGATTGAAATATTTTCAGTGATATCATAACTGGCACTAGCGTCCCATTGACCGTAAGCTGTATTCCAGTATGAATCAGTTTGGCTCGCGCCTGAGATTGTTTTGTCTCGCCAGTTATAAGAAGCTCGTAATTCTAAACCACCATACTCGTAGAATAAGATGAAGTTTCCTGTGTCAGAAAAACCATCTATCCCTACACTATAAAACTCGGTAGTTACATATGAATCGGCACTGTCAACAAAGGTGTAGTTGATTTGCGTACCTAAACCACTGAATGCGCCAGGTAGAAAATCAAAAATAAAGTTTGCAGCGACTTCAACTGAAGAAATGGTAATGTTCTCTAAATTATCGTCTTGGGAGGATATAAAGTTGTAACCATTAATTACTACCTTTTGAGTGGTATTAACGATAAAGTCGTCAATATCTTTCTTCATATATGTAATCCCTAAATATGAAGAATCATTGATATACCAGTTGGCAGCTAAATCTAAGCTAAGCGCAGTATAAGGTTTTAAATAGGGGTTACCACCAGATACGCCAAAATACATGATACCTTCGCCATCGGGATCGCTAGGTCTGGTATTGTAACCAGTATCTACTCCAATACGCCATAACTCAGGGCGCGTTATCGTTTCAGAAATAGATAAACGAATATCTGTATTATCAGTAGTTTCCAGTTTGAGGTTCATAGAAGGTAATACTTCGTCATAAGTACGAACTACTTCTCGAGGGGATGGATCAGTTGTTTCCATGATGCTTACGGTTGGATCATCAGGGTTGGGTGTAATGCTAATTATCTCTTCTCCCCAACCCGTTGAGGTTTGCTTTGTTTCAACGTAACGTACCCCCACATTACCAGACCACAGCATCGTACCTAGTTCACCTTCGAGATCTAATTGTACGTAGGCACCAATATTGCGCTCTTTAACTCCTGGACTATTAGCAAGTTCCACCGCTGGAGTGTAATCTAGATTAGGGATGGGATTGCCATTTTCATCCACTCTTTGATTATAGTATTCCCCATTTTTGATAAATTCGTCAGATTCATAATAAGCGCGTAATGCTTCGTTATCAGTTTGCAGCCAAGCCATAGGGAAGCTACCAGAAACGCCACTTAAAAAGTCACTAGGTTTAATTATTGAGCCAATATGATCGGGAATATCATCACCGAAACCCGTTGATGTGCCATTATTTACTTCGTCGGCGCTACGGATTCGAGTTCGTTGAAATTCTCTTTCGTTGCCAAATGCACCAGCCTTAACAGCAACTATTGGCCCTAGCTCTAGCGGTTTGAACCAGTCAACTTTTACGTCATTGATGGTATCCTCATTATCATCACCTTCAACAACCATAAAGTGATTTGCCAACAGAGAATTATCCGTTAAATAAGAAGGACTCGATACATACTCGCCCGTAGGTATGCCATTCTCATCATAGGCAGGAAAAGTAATTGATGGAATCGTATCGCCCGGCCTAATTTCGAAAATACTTGAACTCTCAGTGGTGTTTCTAAAACCACTTACGGCAAAGCTTTGGGTTCCACCTGCTGTGTTTTGCGATTTAGCATGGGATATATCAAAGGATAATAAAGCGCCATCGTCAAAGTACTTTTCAACGTTAAAGCCAAGCATATAAGTTTCAGTAGGTCTGTGACCGGTAGAATGAACCATTTCGGATGGTGCTGCATGACCGGCCCAATAAACCATGGTTCCTTCTTCGTCTATTTTGACGCTACCAGGACCAGCGTGGTTAGTGTTAATCCCGCCCCAATAATGAGTAAAGGAGTTGTAATTGGAATATGTATCGTATTGTGAGTATAAACCGTCAACGGTAAAGGTAATGTCGTCGTTCGGGGCAAACTGAACAACTACCATGCCAGAGTTTCTATCTCTATCGACTTCCTCTACGCCATAATCAACATATGAAGGCGTTAATGCTACTAGTTCTCTGGCCCCATTAGAATCTAAGTCAAATCTTACCTCGCCCCAACCTCCGGTGCCCATATAATCTGCGCGTGCTGTGCGTTGATGTGATGCGAATGAAGCAGAAACACCGAAAGTGCCAGAATCATTTTTATAACTGGTAACCGCTGAGTATTGAGGATCAGTTTCGCCCGACAACTCATCATGCATCGCTTTAACTGATGCTGCGCCTGTTATTCCTTGTTCCAAATTGAGTGGTTTTAAACTTCTTACGTTTATGACACCACCAATACCGCCATCGTATAGCTCTGCTTTTGACGTTTTGAATACATCTACGCCTGATACCATTTCAGAAGCTAAAATGTCATAACTAAATGAACGTGTGCCATCAGGGTTAGGCAAAACCCGGTTATTGAACGTAGTAACACTAAATTCAGGGCCTAAGCCCCTAACACTGACTTTACTACCTTCACCACCGTTTCTATCTATGGATATACCAGTAACCCGTTGTAAAGATTCTGCAATATTAGTATCGGGAAATTTTCCTAAATCTTCAGCTTCGATAGTATCGATAATACTATCAGCCGCTTTTTTAGATAAAATGGATTTTTTCACGCTATCTGTATAGCCGTTAACCTCGATAACTTCTATATCATTGAGGTTTTCATCTGACGAATCAAGTTGCTCTTGGGCTAGAGCGTTACTGATACAAATAGATAGAAAGCTTAAACAAAATAAGCGTTTAGAATTTTTTTTTATTGTTTTTGAGTAATTCATAAGTTTGCTCCTGCATGCCACCGACATATAGTCGGTGGCCACATTTTTATTCTTGTTGGGTAATTATTCGGGCTCTAATTACAGGTGCCGGTGTCATTTGGCAAAACGCTGGCTCGTCCTAATAGGTAATCGAACGAGACATCATAAAATCCAGCTTGGCCGTTAATCTTTAGGTCTGACGTACCATCACCACTTGCAGTTTTAGCCCAAACAATAGGAGCTGTTTGTTCTCCACCTTTAACAAAGCCCACGTCTAAACCATCCCAGGATGTTTGACCCAAAAATTTCATATCAACAGCGTCACTAAACTCTAAGCAATCGAGACCAAAGACATAGTCACCTTCGCCCTGGAAGTTGATGTTCATAGGTATGGCTGCGTCTGGATTCCAGTCTAGATCTGGGTAATCGACATAGCCTTTACCAACGATGAACATTTCACTATGAGTGGTTTCTGCGGATAAGTCGTATAACTCGTAGGTCAATGTTGAAGGCTCAAACCATACGGTATAATAACCCGGAGCTGGGGCTGGAATGCCATCGCTGTCACCAGAGTTTTCCATTGTGGTTGTGTCAACAGTGATATCAGCTAAACCATAATTGTCGCCATTCCAGCTTTGTTCGCTAACAAATTTATAGTCTCCGTAAGGTTTAAGCGCATCACCTGAATCTTCATTGGTAAAGCGGATGTCAATATAATACCAGCCCGGCCATTCATTCGATGGTGTTAACTCTACCGCCTGAGAAATGTCCCAGTCCCCTGGAGTTCCTGCGCCAACCATATAGATTGAGGTTGATTCTTTTATTAGGGTTGCTCTTCCTACTGCATAGTCAAAGATTAGTGTGTAAGTACCTGCTGCACCGTTATAGGTGATATATTGCCAGTCTTCCTGTACTGTCTCATGCCAATAAAATTCAGACGCACTAGCATTTAATAGATCAATTCCGCTAAAGCCAAACTGAACGGCAGTGTCAGCATCGGTAGAATTGACAAATTGCAGTTCAATAGCATCTGAAAAATCTAAACCTTGAATTCCAAATACATGTTCGCCCATATCGTTAAAGTTTTTGGTCAAAGGTATGGCGTCGGCAATGTCAAAATATGAAGTGCTTTCATCCCACCAGTCGTGATCAGGGTACTGAGGGAAGCCTTTACCCCAAATGTACATAGTCTCTTGTGGAGTCACTGCCGATAGGTCAGTTTCAGTAACAGAGTACTCAAGCGACTCTAAGTTAAAGCGAATAGTGTAATAACCTGCAGCATCAACAGACATAGAACCGCCACTGCCTGAGTAGATGATATTGCCGTTATCGTCAGTCCCGTAGTATTCATCCCAGTTTGCTGTTTGATCAACAAAGTTAAAGGTGCCTGCATCTTGGAAGTGAACGGTCATTTCATACCAGCTATCAGCTTCCGGCTTCATTTCAGGCGCTTGGCTTAACTCCCAATCATTTATTTGAAATTCACCAGAAATCCAAATTTTTTGTACAGGAGCAGCGACTTCTTCATCAGTGTCGCCCCAGATTTCAATCCAGGAAATTTGCGGATCGGCACTGCCATCGGTGTTACTTGCTGTACGTTGTACTGAAAGCTCTAAAACACCATCAGTGACCTCAATATCATCAAAGCGTTCATATGCGGCATCTGCAGGAATAAAAAAGCCTTCGCTAACAACATTTCCATCAAGTACGATATCAACGTGGCGAGTACCTTCAGCATCCCAAGGATCATCAAAACCAATGACTACGGTATAACTGCCTTGATCTAACTCAAAGGCATATTCAACACCAAGGCCAGGAGTGTCGCGTTCATCACCTCGAATACTTCCCCATTTATCAGCATCAGCATAATATTGTGAGGCTTCTGCGGTATATCCCCATGAGTACCCGGTGGTTATATCTGGACTGAAAGCTTGATCTTCGTTGCTACTGCGCGTTCCAAATGTTTCTAGAACTTCCAGTTTTCCGGGAGTTCCGTCACCAGCGTCTACATAGTAAATTACTTTGAATCCATCAGGTGCGCGTGGCGGCTCTTCATATACGTTTGACGCATTCTCTGATGTCAAAGAAGACGGGTCATAGTCTATAGATACGTCTTCAGCGCCTTCTCCGCAGGCTGTCAACGCGAGAATGGATAGGATAATCCATGGATATTTTATAATCGTTTTTTTCATGTTGTTATCTCAAATTATTAAATCACCCCGATTTTGTATGCCTACTAAAACTGCTTTATGGCTTATCCGATGTCAATCAAGGACAAAGGTCCTTAAATTCAAAAAAGGTGATGTGTAACTGGTGCTTAATATTGTTATGAAAAACGCAAGGCTAAGTATGTCGGGAGCTACAGAGGAACTTAGGGGGCAGGTGTTAGAGCCGAAATCGTAGATAAATTTAATTGGTGATATTTTCTCATCGATTGTTGAGTTTTTTTTGATATTCAAGGGGAAAATTTCTTTAGTAACATAAGACGTTAAATGATAGTTACAGATTATCAGTTAAGTGTTTTTTAACGATTACAGCTTGGCTAATTCGAGGGATAGCAACATGAAACATTTAAATATAACTAAACAAAAAAGGCTAATAGTGCTGTTTGGATGTTTGGGTATGCATTTCCTATCTAATGCCGAAACGAAGTTAACCATTGAATACGACAAGGAATTCCAAACGATAGATAATTTTGGAGCATCAGATGCGTGGATTATCAATCCTCTGATTAGCAAATGGCAAAGACAAGGTAAAGAAAAGGATATCGAAAAATTAGCAAACCTATTATTTTCTGAGGAGTCAGGAATAGGATTGTCTGGGTGGCGTTTTAATATAGGGGCGGGAAGTAGCGAACAGGGAGCTAATAGCCTGATAGGTTTAGATAACCTAAATAAAGATTATCGTAGGGCCGAATTATTGCAGCCTGATTCCGGTGCAGATATTGAACCTGAAAAACAATCCGGCCAGATACGATTTTTACAGGAAGCCTACCATCGTGGTGTTTCAGACTTCGTCGCATTCTCTAATAGTCCTCCTGTGTGGGCAACAAAAAATGGCTTAGCTCATCCCAATGACGGAAGTGGTATAGGTTCAACCAATTTAGATCCCGATAAAGTGACGCAATATGCTGAATTTTTAGTCGATGTGCTTGAGTACTTGCGAGGCGATATTGTTGGCGTACCTGTAAATTATATTAGCCCTGTAAATGAACCTAGTTGGGAGTGGCAGGGCAAATCACAAGAAGGCAATCGATACAACAACGAGGATTTAATTAGAGTATACAGTGAGCTTTATAATGCTTTGCAACGAGCAGGTTTAAACCACCAAGTAGAGATCGATGCCGGTGAAGTTGCTGAATATACCGCAGCCCTTAGTGATAGTCGCTATCGTGATTTTAGTAACAGCCATAGTAACTATGGCGGTGGCATGAATAGCAAAGGGCTTGGTCTTTATCGTAATTATATTGATAAATTGCTAGGCGATGAAGGGTTGCGTGAAAAGCTAGGTAATAAGATCTCACTTCACGGTTATTTCTCCGATATATGGGCTGATCGTATGGGTGAGTTAAGAGATCTCGTTAATGAAAATGTAACAGCTGTATCCCCAGATGCGAAAATATGGATGAGTGAATTTTCCATTCTAGGTGGTACTGGTGATGCGCGTAATTTTGACGGCAATGGATGGGATGTCAACGATATCGACTATGCATTGCACGTGTCTAAAGTACTTCACAGAGATTTAACACGTTTAAATGCGAGTGCATGGCACTGGTGGCTCGGGGTAACTGCTTATAACTACAAAGATGGTTTAATTAAAGTTAATAGCGAACTCGATGCGGAATCTTTGCAAACATCTAAAGTGCTGTGGACTCTGGGGCATTACAGCCGATTCATTCGCCCGGGCTACGTCCGTATAGGTCTAGACCGAGTCGATAACCTGAATGGTTTGATGGCGTCAGCCTATAAAAGTGATAGTGATGAAAGAATTGTAGTTGTTCTGGCAAATGCAAGTGGCGCTGCGCAAGATATTTCTTTTGAAATGTTGGGTTTGCCACAAGATAAAGTGGTTAGCTCATTCGTACCGTATCTCACCAATAACGCCGAAGACTTGAGTATGCTGGCCAGTGAGCAACTATTGGATGGGTATACTGTTCCTGCCAAATCAATTGTGACCTTAGTGGCGGATTTAACCGATGTTTCTTCATCACCTCATCCAAGTTTTATCCAAAATCGCGTGAAGGTGGCAGAAGGAGGCGTTGTCAGTTTTTCTAGCACGACAACTAACGCGCCGGATAGTTTATTGTGGTCATTTCCGGGAGGTTCTCCTGAAGCGAGCAACTTGACGTCTCCGGAAATCACCTATGCGAGAGCAGGAAGTTATGACGTTGAACTAACTGCTACCAACAACTTTGGCTCAGACACCTATATTCAAACGCAGGCGGTTACCGTTTTAGCTGAACAAGAATGTGAATCTGACGGATACCTCAATCTTGAGACGTGGATGAATATTGTCGAGACAGGTGATTACAGCCAAGACTCGTCGCCTTCAAGCATCCCATTCAGCGAACCAGCGACAGAAACAACGATTAGTGTTTTTGAAATAGAAGCTGATACGGGGGATAACTATGGTACACGAATTCGAGGCTATGTATGTGCTCCCGCAAGTGGTGAGTACAAGTTCTGGATTGCATCGGACAACCAAGGTGAATTGTGGTTAAGTACGGATGAAGATCCGGCAAATAAGCAAAAAATTGCTTACAGCAGCGATTGGAACAACTTTCGAGAGTGGGATAAGTACGAATCTCAGCAATCGGAAGCTATTTATTTAATCGCTGGTCAAAAATATTATGTTGAAACCTTGCACAAAGAGCATAACGGCGGGGATAACCTCTCAGTAGGCTGGCAACTACCTGATGGTGCATTAGAGAGACCTATTACAGCAGCCCATTTAACACGTTTCACTATTGACGATAACTCGAATACGAATCCTGACCCAGAGCCCACGCCCGAAACTAATAAATCTGATGACTCAGGTGCGTCCTGGTCACTTTTATACCTATTAGCATGTGCAAGGCTGTTTATCCCAAAAAAGAGAAATAACAATTAGAGACATTAGTAAATGAAATTATTTAATTTAAATTGCTTGTTGTTTGTATTGGCAGTGACATCGTTTACTAGTGTTGCTGTCGAAGAGTGGCGCAATCCAGAAATATTTAGAATTAACAAAGAGCCTGCTCGGAGTTTTTTTTATTCCTTAAACAATGAACAGGCGCTGGCTTCTGAATTGCCATGGCAACAAAGTAATCACTTATTACTAAATGGTGATTGGAAATTTAACTGGGTAGATCATCCAAGCAAACGTCCACAAAAGTTTTTTCAAACAGATTATGATGACAGCAACTGGGGAATGTTCCCTGTTCCAGCAAATTGGGAATTAAATGGCTACGGCATACCGTTTTATCACAGTCATGCCTGCTTTGATGATGACTTAGTGTTACCTGAAAAGGGCGTAGACTACAATCCGGTTGGCTCGTACCGAAAAGCATTTGATGTGCCGGAAAGCTGGAACGGCCAACAAGTATTTATTCACTTTGGCGCAGTTAAATCAGCGTTCTATATCTGGGTCAATGGCAAAAAAGTAGGATATTCACAAGATTCAAAGACTGAGGCAGCCTTTGATATAACTAAGTACATCCAGCCTGGTGAAAACTTGTTAGCTCTGGAAGTTTATCGTTATTCCGATGGTTCTTATTTTGAGTGTCAGGATATGTGGCGAGTTAGTGGTATAGAACGCGATGTATATGTTTACAGTACGCCTAAAACAGCAATTCGTGATTTTCACGCTTATACAACTTTGGACGATTCATATCAAAATGGCATTTTAAAATTCGACGCTGATATTGATAACCGTGGAAAACAAAACTCTCAAGTTCAATCCTTAAAAGTTGAACTATTAGATGATAACCAACGAGTAATTTACACTAAAGCACTTAAAGTCAAATCTCTTAAATATCAGGAAAAAACTCGTGTTAGTTTTACCGCGAAAATTGACTCTCCTAACTTATGGAGTGCTGAGCAGCCTGATTTATATGATATTCGTTTAACCTTATTGAATGCGAAAGGGCAAGGCACTCAGTATATTCGCCGTCATATCGGATTCCGCTCAACTGAATATAAAAACGGTAACTTCTTAGTAAATGGAAAGCCGGTACTATTTAAAGGGGTTAACCGTCACGAGCATGATCCTAAAACTGGCCATGTCGTCTCACGTGAATCTATGGAACACGATGTTAGGTTAATGAAAGAGTTTAACATCAATGCCGTGCGTATGGCGCATTATCCACAAAATCAGTACATCTATGATTTGGCGGATAAATACGGCTTATATGTAATGGATGAAGCCAATACTGAATCTCATGGTCTAGGAGCATCGAATCAAGGAAGTTCGTATGATCCTGATAAACATATTGTCAACAAGCCCGAGTGGAAAGCAGCATACATTGACCGTGTTTCCAATATGTACGAACGCAGTAAAAACAATCCATCTGTCATTATTCGTTCACTGGGTAATGAATCGGGCGATGGCCCCAACTTAGAAGCAACTTATGATTGGCTTAAGGCTCAAGAAAATTCGCCTGTAATGTCTGAACAAGCGCAGCTACGACGGCATACCGATGCTTACGGACAAATGTATGCACCATTGCCTGATATTATTCGTTATGCAGAAACCGCGCATGATGATCGTCCGGTTATTTTAATTGAATATGAACATGCGATGGGTAACTCGCTGGGGAATTTCCAGGAATACTGGGACGCCTTTGAAAAGTACGACAGCTTGCAAGGAGGCTTCGTGTGGGATTGGGTTGATCAAACTATCGAGCAAACGACAGATGACGGCATAGTTTTCCAAGCTTACGGCGGTGATTTAGAACCAGCAGGAACACCTAACAGTGATAGTTTTTGTGCCAACGGCTTAGTATTTGCCGATCGCTCTCCTTACCCTTATTTGTGGGAAGTAAAACAAGTACAACAAAATATTAGTGTTGAAGCTGTCGACTTAAACCAAGGCAAAATAAAGGTTATTAATAAACACTATTTTAAAGACTTAACTGATTATCAATTATCTTGGCGCTTGTTAGAAAACGGCAAGCAAGTTGAACAAGGTAAGATAGGTAGCTTATCTGCCAAAGCGGGTGAGATTGAACTGCACAGCTTAGCGATTAAAACTTCGCGTAAAGCAGGGCATGAATATTTCTTAAACCTTGATGTTAGCTTAAAAACACAAGACGGCTTATTAGCCAAAGGCCATATTGTTGCTCAAGAGCAGTTAGCGTTTGACGCGGTGAATGTAGCTGTAACTAAAGCTAACCAACAACTATTAAAGATAAACCGCCAAATTAAGCAAACGCAATTTAGTGGTGAAGGCTTTTCGATAAGCATCAACAATACATCTGGATTAATTTCATCGATTAATTATCAAGGCACTGAGTTCCTAAAAGCACAAGCACGCCCTGAGTTCTGGCGAGCGCCGGTTTATAACGACCTAGAAATTGCAAGTTATGAAAGTAGCTTCGCCGTTTGGCAGCAACTAGGCCGTAATAGCAAATTAACCAGTATGGTGGTTAAACAGGTGTCTGACTCTTATGCCAAGGTTGATGTTGAGCTGGCGCTTGAAGCGGTAGAGAGCCGTTATTTACTGACCTACCATATTTATGGCAATGGTGAGGTCCAGGTAGATAATTGGTTTTATGCTGCGCCGCATAAAAAATACAGCGAGCTACCGCGTATTGGCAATATGTTCCAGATAGCGCCAGAGTTTGAACAAATCAGTTACTATGGTCGTGGGCCACATGAAAATTATGATGATAGAAAATCATCTGCATTTGTTGGTTTATATGAGACTAATGTCGAGGATATGTATGTACCGTATGTACGTCCGTCAGAAAACGGTTATCGAACTGATGTCCGGCATGTCTCTTTTATCAATAAACACGGTAAGGGCATTACTTTTGCTGGTGTCGATAAAGAGGGAAGTAAGCGAAAAGGTGTAATAGGTTTTGGTGCCGAATTCTACGCCACTGACGATTACGATGCATCAAAAGACGATCACGTAAGACGTAATCTGCACCCGCATGAGCTGGAAAAACAAGACAGAATTTTCGTTAATATCGATTATCGTCAGCGTGGTGTTGGTGGCACAGATTCTTGGGGTTCTGCGCCACTACCTAACTATATTTTACCTTGGTTAGATTATCGCTTTTCATTTGCATTTAAGCCTTTTAAGTAATGGCCGTGTTGAAGTGGGATCTAATAAGAAAACTATTGAATGGGTTAGTTTTAAGTACGCTATTGACGAGCTACGCCCATTCAACACCGAAGGTAGAAAAGTGGCTTTTATGGCAAAGCCAAACGCCACCGTATTATAAAAGTAATGATCTGGTAGAGCATGAAAAACAGTTGTGGGGCACGACTGTAGTAACGGACGTGACCGAAGCTGAAATGACCGTATTTCCTGCACAAGGAAATAATACAGGGGTTGCTGTTGTCATACTTCCCGGTGGTGGATACGAAGTGGAAGCCATTTATCACGAAGGGTTCGATGTTGCTAAGGAGTTGGCTCATAAAGGAATTACTGCTGCAGTATTGAAATATCGTTTGCCTAACCCAAAGTCATCAAACTCGCCTGAGCTAGTACCCGTTACCGATGTTCGCAAGGCGTTAAGCTTACTGCGAGAGCAGGCTCCTCGATTCGAAATTAATCCAGGTAAAGTCGGCGTCTTGGGTTTTTCTGCGGGCAGTCATTTGGCAACTGTTGCTAGCGTACATTTGTCCGAAAACAGCCAAGAAAACCCCAACTTTTCAATGCTGATTTACGGGGTAACTAAGTTAAACAAAGAAAACCAACAATGGTTACAAGATACGCTTTATCACAGGCCTCTTACTGCACAGGAAGTTAGCTATAACACCTTATTGAATCATGTGGATGTTAATACTCCTCCCGCGTTTTTAGTACATGCGATGGATGATGACACTTGCCATTACACTGAATCAACCTTATATGCCGAAGCATTACAAAAGAACCGTGTGCCTGCAGAGTTGCATTTATTTGCGACAGGAAGTCATGGCTTTGGCGCTGGACATGAAGAGCATGGTACCGATCAATGGCTTACATTGGCTGTCAACTGGTTGACCAGGTTAACTATTCATTAGCGTGATGTTGATAGCGCATAGCTGTAACGTAGATTTTATCTAGATCATTTGATTATTATGCTCTGGTTTTCTATCGCAGACGGGGAGCGAAATTCGTTTTTCTAAGCAGATAGATTTGAAAAAAGAACTAGCTGAATATAGCCCAATGAGTGTAATTCTTAACACTTATGTTTAACGCAGGAAATGAATAGACAGGTCGGTAAACATAGTTTCACCGACCTGGATAATGGCAACGCTTTATAAATTAATTGACTGTTCTGACGAACAAACGCTACTGTTTTGTTCACAAACCTGGTAGGTATAAGTACCACTATTCATTCCATTAGATACGTCTTTGTAACTACCATCATTAGTAGTTGTCCATAGAAATTCGCCATTGCGGTAAATATCGACGTTAGAGCCTGTTGCATTCGTCCAGGAAAGGTTTACGACTAAACGGCCCTTTTGGCTGAGCGAGCCTGATGTAATTTCCATCGTAATATCGCTACCCGATGCTTGAGCTACGTCTACTTGCTGGCTACTGATACTACTCGCACCATCGTCATCGGTTACTGTTAACTCAACCGTATAAATACCATTAGCTGCGTAGTTGTGAACTGGATGTTGGCTAACAGATGTATTTCCATCACCAAAATCCCAACTATAGCCCACTATACTACCGTCTGAATCTGAGCTGGTATCTGTAAAGCTGGCGGTTAATTCGTTTGTATCAACAGTAAAACTGGCTGTAGGCGCTTGGTTTGTTGGTGGTTGCCCTGCTCCCACGGTAAGTTGTACATCGTCAAACTCTACTGAGCCCTGGGTGGCAAAAATATAGTTAAATAGCATCCAGACACCCGCCTCAGCGGTAAAGGTATGGCTATATTCTTGCCAGTCTGTCGTTACATCGAAAGCTTTAATTGCATAGGGCCAAGGGCTGCCATCTTCAGTTTTGTGTGTCCACATAGCTTGACCCTGGAAGTGCGTTTCAAACTTTGCCTGGGCGCCGGGAGCTGTACCTCTGACTTTAGCGGTAATAGTATATGTCTCTCCACCTTGAGTTGCACCACGGAGTAAATCACCGGTTGCATCGGTCGCTTGATGAACTCCACGAGCTTGAGTGTCAGCAGTTAGGCGAACATAGTAGTTACCATCAACTGCTCCGGCAGGGTCGTAAACCCGTTCAACGCCGGGATCATCAAAATAACGCCAACCGAAGCTGCCAAATGGCGCAACGTGCTCGAAACTACCGTTAGCAACGTTGCCATTTTTCGTGTAGGCATCCGCGATATCATTGGTATTTTGGATAGACCAAGCGGGGTTTAATGACGCAATATGTTCCGCTAACATATGAGCTTGGCCACTGTGATCCCACATAGAACCGTGGAACTGTTCCCACATCCAGGGATATTTCACCGCCGTTAAATTACCACCGACTTCAGCCACTACTTCATGACTGTAATTGGCAGGTTCGTCAAGATTCCAGCCATAAGCATTCCACAAAACAATATGTGGGGTGTCTCCATATACCGTACGTAAATCAGCGATTACCTTTTTATAACGACTTTTTATTTCCTCCTTTCCGGCGCCCACGTCATTAGCACCGGCATTGACAACAATGACA
The DNA here is from genome assembly GCF_007197775.1 of Thalassotalea sp. PS06. Lineage (NCBI taxonomy): Bacteria > Pseudomonadati > Pseudomonadota > Gammaproteobacteria > Alteromonadales > Colwelliaceae > Thalassotalea > Thalassotalea sp. PS06. Next base: position 444,010 of record NZ_CP041638.1, read on the forward strand.
TGCGGGTTAAAACCGCTTCGATAGTTAATATCTTGATCTTTATAATTTTGTGAAAAGATAAAGGATTGCACGTCGTTGTCACCATTAGCGTCTAGCGTTGCGCCGCCAACAGCTTGCAAGTTCATTTCGGCGTTTAACATACGTGTAACCATTGCCGGATACGCGTAATACCCACCGGATTCACCTTGATCTTGCTCACTATAGTTAGAGGTACCATCCATATTCGAATCACCTAAAAACTCAATTCTAAGAGTAGGCCTCGGTGGTGGGGCAAGCAATGAGCCATCAATATTAATGCCGTATATGGTACTGGCTGAGGTATATGCATAGGTGGTTTCTTTAAACAGCTCTATGGTATGGTCGCCCGCAGGGAGGTTATTTGCTAATGTGTAGGTGCTTCGTCCACGTGGCATAAAAATGCGATCAGGGCTTGGCACACCGTCAATAATTACACGGTATTGTTCCTGCCATTGATTGCCGTATGGACTGCGGGCACCAGCATCAATATCTATTGAGGCACTCGTTCCATTAAAGCGAAAAACTAGTTTAGAACCATGCCAGGTTACTTTGGGTGTGGATGGGTTATCAAAGTTCCAGCGCCCTGTGTATTGGATGTTGGGATCTGCAGGATCTATGACCTCCGCATTAGCCAATGGTGTGAGAGCGCATAAAAGCGCCAGTACTACACCTTTATTAATATTCGTCATTTTCATATTTCCCCAGCTTGGTTTGTCTTAGTTTTATTAATATTTATAAACAGGATTATATGAATATCACGTGTTATGTATGTCTGTGCAATGCAAATCGATATGTTTTAACTTGATGATTTTTCAATCTTTGTTGAGTAAATTTTAACGTTAGATAACCACGTAAATGCGATGCTTATTTCAGGATTTGAAATGGTTAAGGAATTATTGGTAGCTCAATATAAGAAGCTTTGTCTCCACCGTGAAAAACACTATTGACTGCGTTTACAAAGGTTGTGCCTAAGTGGTTAGGTTGACCAGTATTTAGATTACGTTCAAACCGAGGAAAGTTCGAGCTGCTAATTTCTACACGAATTCGATGTCCCTCAGCAAAGTAGTTACTACTGGCATTTAAGTCGACTTGAATCTCATATATTTGATTGGGTGTAATTAAAGACGGCTCACGTAAAGAGTTCCTGTAACGCATACGGGTAATGCCTTCTTGAATATTATATGCCGTACCATCTGGATATACGTCCACTAGCTTTACCGTAAAATCGGTGTCGGTAGTTGATGAGCTGACATAAATGTTTGCTTTGATTAACCCTGTCATTTCAATTCCCTGTTTAAGTGGGACTGAAGTATAGACAAGCACATCTTGTCGCAATTCTATGGTTGACTGGTCATAGCCACCCGCTCCGGTATCAGTACCCGTGCAACAAGTATGTCCACCGAGAGAAGGTACAGGATTTTCAGGTGTATAGATAAATTGATCTTGAGCAACAGAGCTTTTAGGAGATGTCACTAATCGGCCTCCACCTAATCGCGAGTTGGCTTCGGAAGTATGACTTAAGAACCACTTCTGATACTGTGTATTTTTTATTGGCCATTCGTTAGCTGTGCGCCATTCATCGGCACCTAACACATAGTAAGTAAGGAAAGGGCGCTGTGTGGCACTATTTTCCTGACCTTTAAGCCAATAATTGAACCAATCGAGCTGAATTTGATTATAAGGTTGCGCGGTATTTGCAAGCGGTCTGTTGCCAGCAGTTAACTCGTCATCTTTTTGCGGGAAATTACAATGGGTACCAGGTCCAATAATGACATACTGATGCTGGGTGTTTTTGTTTTGGGCTGACTGACGAAATTGTTCGGCCATCATTAACGTTTCGCGAGCGCCATAATCATACCAAGTATCAAAAAATAGATTGGGTACGGACACTGTGTCATCTTGCTTTACTAAATCCATATTCCGAAAATATACGTCGTCGGGAGAACGATTTCGCCACAATTGGTAATCACTAGGGTATGCGTGGCTTTTAGCAAGCAAATCAATCGTTGGTAATGACTTTAAGTTCGCCAAATGTTTTTTGAAATCATAGTCCGGTAGCATCCTAAAATGCTTTGCTTGTGGAGAATTGAACCAATGGCTTCGGGCCTGGCCAGTTAAATTCGGACCATAAAAAATGATTGAGCCGTTACTGGCAAACCAACCAGCAGTTTGGGCTAATTCGAACGCACCACCGCTAAAAGACTGCCACGCTCGACCTGGTCGATAATAACCGGATGCGGCTGACTGTGGTTGGCCGACAACTAAAGCTGGATGTTTTGTGGTTTCGAGAACCACTTGCGCCTCGCCCAAATAGGAGCATCCACTTAGACCAACCTTACCATTAGACCAAGGTTGAGCAACAATCCAATCTAATGTATCTATTCCATCTTCTCTTCGGCCATAACCGACTTTATAGTGGCCTTCTGATTCAAATCTTCCCCGGATATCTTGTATAACAACAATATATCCTTGTTCAATGAGTTGTCGCCAAACGGGATTCCAATCAAAGGTTTTATTTTTGTTGTAGACTGTTCTGATCAAAATTGTTGGTCTAGGTACCGTTGAATCTCCTTTAAAATAAACGTCAGTCGAGAGATGAATGCCATCACGCATTTTTACCATTTGACTCTTCAATATTTCAATCGCCAATAGTTGGCTGCTAAAAATACTGAGAAAAATTAAACTGAAGAAGTAATTAAAAATTCGAGTTGTCATTTGTAAAGCTCTTCAGATGACAAATGATCGGCTTGCAACATTTTTACCAACGAATAAGCGAGAAATGCACTGACAACGAGTAAAGGCAGAGAAACGACAATGGTTGTTGATAAAATCACTTTTAATCCGCCATCAATATACATTAGAGCAACAGGCACAATACCCAGAGCGCAAGCCCAAAAAAGTCGATTCCATCGATTCGGGTTTTGTCCTTCTTTCAATTTTGCGGTAGTTACCGAAGCCAAGGTATAAGAGGCTGAGTCATATGTGGTAACTAGAAAAACGACAGAAACAATCGCAAACAATAGTAAAGCGAATTGACCTAAAGGTAGCGCGAGAATAATTTTTGATATGGCTGTGGCTTCACCTGATGTGGCTATAAGGGCATTAATATTGAGCGTATTCGAAAGCTGTAAATCGATTGCGTAGTTGCCAAAGACAATAAAAAATAACCAAGCACCCAGGCTACCGAAGCATAACATACCTAATATTAACTGCTTAATGGTTCGACCTTTTGAAATCCGGGTTACAAATAAGCCAACAAATGGGCCATAGGCAACCCACCATGCCCAGTAAAAAACTGTCCAACTTTCAACAAAACCGCTATTGCTTACAGGATCAGTCCACAAACTCATCTCAAAAAAGTGTTGGATGATTAAACCTATGCTATTCGTTCCAGATTTAAGAATGTAGAGACTTGGACCTGCAACTAACACAAATAATAGAAGGGAAAAAGTTGCTATTAAATTTAGCTCTGATAAGCGTTTAAAGCCTTTATCTAACCCCAAAAAAGCGCTGCTACCAAAGATTACTATGCAAAATAGGACCACGGCAATCTCTAATACTAAGTCGTGGCTTACACCTAAAATTTCCGCAATACTCGCTGCAATCATTGGGGTCGATAGACCTAAAGAGGTACCCGCACCACCGATTAAACTTAACATATAAAGAAAGTCGACAATGCGTCCTTTCCGGCCACCAGCATTGTTGGCTTCTGCACTCGAATAAAAGTGACCGCAACCTGTACTTAGTCTTAGAAACGGAATTTTACGAACGTAAAATGGGTAGGCGATTGCAACTGCCGGTAAGCAGTATATTGCCCAAGCACTGATCCCCCAATGAAACAAAGGGTAAGTCGTTGCCCATTCTTTAGCTGCATTGCTGCCTTGGGCTATACCTAACGGCGGAGTTTTTAAATAATATGACCATTCAATGACTGCCCAATATAAAAGTCCAGCTCCGACACCAGCACAGAAAATCATGGTTATCCAGGCGAGTGTACTGTACTCAGGGGTTTCATCTTGGCGATAAGCGAGTTTAACTGATCCGTATTTGCTAAACGCCAACCATAGTAAAAATACTAAAGCCAATAAGGCATACCATTGGTAAATCCAACCAAAATGGCTGGTAATGCTATCATAGAGGGAGGTTATAAAGCTGCCTGAACTCTCATTAAAAACCACAATGGGAAAAGTTATACCAATAATTACCATCAGCGTGGTAATAAACATTGGCCGATCTATTTGACTACCGCTCATTAATAAATCCTTTGGTATTTTTATTATTCTTAAAAACGTCGCAGTCTTATTGCGGTGCAAATACTGCTACTTTTCTTGGAGGGTTTATTTAATTTACTTACGTAAATCAAAGACTATCAATTAAGTCGTATTAAATAAAAAGAAAATGGTAGTTTAAGAACAGCTTTTTTAAAAAGAACTCTTAGACTACCATTTAGGGAGAATCTGCTAAGCAATATTTACTACTACGCAACCACCAAAGCCACCTTTCTCTATTAGCTCATGTGAAGCAGCCATCTCTTCGAATGGCAAACTATGAGCAATACGGTGAGAGAAAAGCTGTTTTGATAAAACCGTATCAATATCAGAGATTGCTTGCTGTTTAGCTTCTTCAGGGATTGCGTAAACGATAACCATACGTATGGTAAGATCCATGAACATCATGCGTTTAAAAGGCAATTGTGGCTCAGGGACTACCATAGAGGAGTAAGTCGCAATGGTGCCGCCAACCGCAATACAATCTAAAACTTGTGGTAAATTTTGACCAAATTCAACCTCTACCACGCGATCTACTTTTTTACCCCCTGTCGCCTCCAGTACGTGTTGAGCCCAATTAATTTCCCGGTGATTCACTACATGATCCGCACCCATCTCCAGGCAAAGGGCTTTATCTGAGTCGTTACTGGCCGTCGCTACGACAGTAGCTCCACCGTATTTAGCCCATTGAATAGCATAATACCCCACACGGCCAGCGCCTCCTGTTACTAGTATGATTTTGCCTTCAACTGGACCATCGGCGAATACACAGCGGTGTGCGGTCATTACCGGAATACCTAGTACCGCGCCAACCTCAAAGGAGGCTTTATCTGCCAGTTTAGGGGCACGGCTTGCATCAATAGCAATATATTCAGCGGCTGTTCCAAAACGTCGGCCAAATTGAGCTTGATATAGCCACACACGCTCGCCAACTCTCCCTGGGTCTACACCTTCACCGACTGCTTCAATCATTCCTGCGCCATCACTGTGAGGAACGACCAAACCATCATCGAGCAAGTCAGGAAATGCCCCAGCACGTTTTTTAGTATCAGAAGGGTTAACTCCGGTTGTTTTGATTTTGACTAATACTTCGCCGGCTTTCGGGGTGGGCTTTTCAAGATCTCCTAAAACTATGGTTTCAGCTGGTGCTCCAAATGTTTTAAACCATGCGGCTTTCATAATTACTCCTAAATTTTATAAATTATTCGACAGGCTTTCAGTATGCCCGTCTAATCCAATTGCTTGGCCTGAAATACATGCCCCGAGTGGTGACGCTAAAAACGCGATAGTATTGGCGATATCTTCTGGTCCAACAAATAATCTCATTGAGCTTTGCATTTGGTAAATTTCACGAATTTTATCACTGCTAACTCCTCGCTCTGCGGCGTCTCTCTCTATAACGCCATCTATCCTTGAGCCTTTTACACTCCCGGGACATATGGCGTTTACGCGAATATTATCTGGGCCCAACTCCATCGCCCAGGTTTTGGTTAAGCCAATAAGCGCCCATTTGCAAGCCGTATAAGGGGAGCGTAATGGAAAACCGAAAAATGCAGCATTTGAGGAAATATTGATAATACTCCCTCCTTGCGGGTTATGTTTTAAAAGTGGTACAGCAAGCTTCGTAAAATAAAACTGCGCATGTAAATCTACTTCAACTGTCGCACGCCAATCTGTGGGGTCGATGTCTTCGACTTTTGCTGTTGGACCAGCAATACCAGCATTGTTAACTAATAAATCTAATTTACCATAGGTATCTCTTAACTCATTGTAAACCTTGTTAACCTGTTGATAATCTGACACATCGCACAACGAGGCAGATGCACTAGGGTTTGCCTCAATAAAATCTGAAATGGCTTTTTCTGAGATGTCGCAAATGTGTACATTTGCTCCTAGTGCCAGCAAATGTTCAGCAATCACTTTACCGATACCGCTTGCGCCAGCGGAAATCAAAGCAACAAAATTATCGCTTAATGTGATAATGGGCTTTGTCATTATCTATCCTTATCCTAAATCGCTTAAATTGATGGTTTATTCAAAAAGGTAACTAAACGATACTCCTATCGTTCTTGGACGATTGACAGTTATAGTAGAGTCCCAACTTGCGATTCCTTTTGATAACTCCGCACGCTCATCGGTTAGATTTCTGACGTAAATGGAGGCTGTCCAGTTACCAGCTTCAATACCTGCAGAAAGATTTGTAATACTATACGCTGCTAGATCTTCACGTTGGTCAGTGTCAAAATCGCCTCCTGAATATTTGAATATGTCGCTTTGGCGTTCGCCAACATACGAGTAGGTTGCTTGAATGTATCCATCGTAAGTCATCACAGGCACATAATATCGGGCAGAGATGTTGCCTTTAAATTCAGGAACGTTTGGTAACTCAGTACCCTCTGGCGAAAAATTATTGCCAACGGTTAGATCTTCTGCCAATTCAGCTTGGTTGTAACTTGCGGCAGCACTGAGTCGAAGATTAGCTGTTAACATATAAGTTAAATCTGATTCGATGCCGATAATAGAAGACTCGGTGACGTTTATTGTCAGGCCGACCGGAGAGCCAAACGAGGCATCATAGCGAGTCAACTGCATATCGTCCCAACTCATTGTGTAGATGGCACCATTGAATCGCAGGTTTTGATCTTCAGACATGGTTTTCCAACCAAGCTCAATATTTTCGACAAAATCGGCTTTATAGGTACGAGGAACTACCTCTGTCTCATCACGGTTAATACCGCCGGGACGATAACCTTCTGACCATGTTAAATAAATGAGTTGATTGTCAGTAAGTTGGTAACTGGTATTGGCTTTAAATATAGAGCCACTATCGTCAATATCTGTATCTACATCGATAATTGGAAACCCTGGGGCTATCACACCATATCCAGATGTACCTGATAATTTACTTTCATTTTCAAAATATCGTCCACCTAAAGTCAGAGATAGTTTTTCGTTTAGATCGTAGGTAAATTCGCCGAAAACTGCAGATTGATTGTCTTCTCGTTTTTGATCGGTAAGATACCAAAGATCTGGAACGCCAAACTGTTCAAAGTCAGGGCCTTTCGCGATACCTTCCATTACCCATTCTTGTCTGTAATCATGGCTCGAGCTCTCATGATATAGGCCTATGGTAAATTGAAAGTTCGAATCGCTGATGCTTTGCAATCGCAGCTCGTGAGTATCGCGCTCGTATTTATTGTCATCGTTATAGGCGATCATCATATTGGTGCAGTCGGCTGTTGCACTGCCATAGTATTCACAGCCGTAATACTGTATCCAGCTCGTGGAGTAATAATCGGTATAATCGGAATAATCACTGTTAAATTGAACATCGCGTTCCATGAGGGAGCCGGCATACACAAGTTCGGTATCCCCCAAGTCTCCGGTAATGGTCAAAGATGCTTGAGTAAATTCGTCATCCATGGTCTCGGGATTGAATCGTTGCACTTCTAAATCCCCAACTTCTCCGTTTGGTGCATCAGGGTCGTGATACCACACGCCATTTGTTTCTTGTTTTTGATATATAGCTGTCAGTACAGCTTCCCAGTCATTATTTATTTCAGTTTTTAAACTAGCCCTTAATCCCGAATTATCAAGCGTGTTAAAGTCTTCTTCTACGAAGCGTTCGTTGGTGTTTTCAACAAAAGATAACTCTCCACCATTAGTAAATAACGCAGACGTATGTGTGCCGGCAACATTATCTATATAACCACCGTCATGTTTATTCCAACCAACAACTCTGATCGCAGTATTGTCCGTTAGTGGTAAATTGACGAAACCTTCAATGGTATGGCTAGGTTCGCCCTCTTTAGTTGTACTAAAATCAACACTAACGCCAGATTCGAATGCGTCGACGTCTGGTTTATTGGTAATTATGCGCAGAGTACCTGATTGTGAACTTGCCCCAAATAGTGTGCTTTGAGGACCTGCTAATGCCTCTATTCGCTCAATATCATATATGTGTAAATCTAAGTTTCTGCCAATCGCTGTGACAGGCTGTTCATCCAGATAGATTGCTACACTCGGTTGAGAACCTGAAGCATTGCCGTCACCACCGTCAGCAGCACCGCGCATGTATACCTGAGCTTGACCTGGACCTGCACTGGTAAATGATAAGCTGGGTAGTAACAACGCATAGTCTTCAAAGTTTTCAATGCCTTGCTCTTCAAGGTCTGAACTCGATAACGCTTGAACACTACTTGGGACATTTTGAATATTCTCAACGCGTTTTCGAGAGGTAACTTCAATGATTTCAATCCCTGAAACATCTTTTGCGTTGTTCTCTTGAGGTTGAGCATGCGCAATAGGGGTAAAAATTGTTGTCGATAAAATGGAGCCAGCTATGACTGAACCGTAAAGCGCATGATTAATGGCTAATGAAATTTTGGTTTTGTTTTGAACTATTGTGGTTGCTCTTTTCATAAACCTTCCCCGTTTTATAATTTTTTATTTATTCTTATGGCGCGGCAACCTTCACTTAAAGTGTTAGCTAACCGGTTTATTTTTTTGGTTTTTTACTAAATAGCTGTTTCAGACTATCAAGCGATTAAAGTGAAGTTCAAACGAGTTATTGTTAACTACTGTTTAGAAAATCTAAACAGTAGTGTGAATATTATATTGAGAGCAATATTGATAAGTGATGTTGATATGGTTGCCAGGCGTCAAGTCCCTTAGTATTGATAGGCTGACGAACCTGTTCAGCGCTTGCTGTTGCAACAGCACGTTCATTTTTATAAAAATCTAGACAATTAACTTCAAAATTAAGATTAAGGAATTCTAATAGTTTCCGAATTTGTTGCTCGGTTTGATGGATAACATTTTCATATTGGATGGTAATAATATCGTCTGGAAAGCAGGATTGCCAAAACTCCATTTGCAACAAATAGTGTTGATAGTAATGTTGAATATTTTTCAAATCGTAGCTGAAGTTTTGTCCCGTGGCGAAAAGCTGTTTATAGCAACTGAAGCCGGAAGCGACAGGGTTTCTTCTCGCATCTATTATTTTAGCGTTGGGTAAAATGGTTTTAATTAAACCTATGTGCTGAAAATTATTTGGCATTTTATCGATAAAATACGGAGCGTCGTTACGCAAATGAGCACTGCTATTTATATATTCTTGACCTAATAACCACTTTTCTCGTTCCGTTAATTTAGCAATCGATTGCGGATACTCATCATTATCTTGCTTTTTCTTTCTATTACCTAATTTTCGAGCGAGTGAAACTATGTCTGCTAATTCTTTAGTTCCGTCGACTTGACTATGAGTTGCAAGGATTTGTTCTAACAACGTCGAACCAGATCGAGGGAGACCAACAATAAATATTGGCGTGGTTTTATGTGGTTTGCTGTGCTTCAAGGTTGAAATCGCAGATATTTTTTCTCGATTAAAATAAGCTTTGCTTCGTTGAACCAGCTGTTCTAACTCCTTTCTATCATAAGGCTCAAGTTCACTTTTTATTTGGTTACCGATTTGATAATAAGAAAATGACTCATCAATTTTCTTTTTTGATTCTAATGCTTTTGCAAGTGCAAAACATATTTGTGCGAGATTTTCATTTTGATGTTGATGACACCGTGCGTAGCTTTGATGCATTTGAGTGACTTGTTCTTCATTAAATTCATACGTCTTTAGATTTGCTAAGCTCCAGTATGCGTCACCATAATCCGGGTTGAATTTCAATGCGTTAAGGTAAGCGCTAACGCACTTTTGCTTTTCCCCTGTGGTTTTATATGTATGACCTAATGATGCCCATAACTCGGGTTGATTAGGCTGTGCTTCTAACAATTCCTGATATAACGATATAGATTCCTTATATCGGCCTAACTTCACTAATGTAGCAGCTTTAATTGTTAGTATTGGAGGGTGATTTGGTTGCTGTTTTTCCAGCAATTGAATTTGCTTTAAGGCTTCTTTGTTTCGTTCTCGCTTGGTCAGCACATGAGCGTAATTAAGGCGGGCTAAACTATATTTAGGTGCTAAGGAAAGTGCTTTTTCAAACAAACGTTGGGCGTCGTCGAAAACCCCTAAATTTAATGCGATTTCACCCAGCAGTCTTAGGGCACTTACATCATTTGGATGTTTATTTAGGTGCTGTCTGACTGCTTTTTCGCTGGATAAAAAATCCTGTTTAAAAAACTGCTTTAGTGCTTCACCTAATACTGGAGAGCTGGCGGATAATACCAAATGCTTTTTAAAAGCGGTGTCGGCTGAAGCATGATTATTTAACTTATATTCACTTTGACTTAATTGAAACCAAATCTGCGAATTGTTAGGAAAGTACTGGATACTGTTTTTACACAATTCCACGGTAGTTTTAACAGAATTAAGTTGGCTCGAAATGTTTGCACGAACGACGTGCGCTAATTCGATATTGGGATTTAATTTAATAACTTTGGTGATTGAATCAAATGCGATTTCAAGTTTTTTAAGTTGTTGAGCCGCTATCGCAACCAGAAGATGAGAGTCCGTTGAATCAGGTGAGTTTGCTACTGCGGCTAGGCCAATACTGTATGCTTCTCGCGATTGCCCGCTCGCCAATAGCTTTTGCCCTCGTTGAATTAAATGCATGATTTCAGATTGTGTCATATTAAATTTATTATTGTTTTTGATGATATTGACAGTGTTATTGCCATTTGACAAATTGAAGTTACCTAATTAACTTGAGTTTTATTCAACTGGAATTGAGTAAATAATAATGAGAAAAATACCACCACTTAATTCTCTAAAAAGTTTTGAGGCGGCAGCGAGGCAAGGTTCTTTTAATGGCGCTGCTGATGAACTCTGTGTTTCTGTTTCCGCAATTAGCCATCAAATAAAACAATTAGAGGCTTATGTGGGCGTTGATCTGTTTAGTCGTAAAAACCGAAATATTGAGTTAACAGATGCTGGCATAAAATATTATCCGGTCTTAAGGGAAGCATTTGATTTGCTCGCTTATGGTACCGAAAAACTGCTGAAGCCACAGGATTCAAAAACGCTCACAATTCAGCTGTATTCCACTATCGCTATTCGTTGGTTAATCCCCAAGTTACCAGATTTTCAGAGGCGCTATCCGGAAATAAATGTCAGATTACATACATCTCATGAAGATGTTGATTTTTCTCATAGTGATGTTGATGCTTGCATAAAAATTGGTTCGGCAAGGGAGGCTGACCTCGATTATAGCTATTTATTTACTTCAGAGTTATTTCCTGTTTGTAGCCCCGGTTACCTGCAAAAATTTCCAGCTCAACTTACTATTGATAACCTTAAAGATGCGTCGCTACTGCAGGTACACCCGTCAAAACATGACTGGTTGTTCTGGTTGAAAAATGCCAAACTTGAGAATGTTGACCCTGATTCAGGATTGCAATTCGATAGTTATGATCACGCGTTATCGACTGCGTTACAAGGGTTTGGAATTGCTATTGGTATGCAACCTTACCTGCAGACGGAGTTAGCAAGCGGTATGTTAATTGAGCCATTTCCTGAATTACGCTGTTCTCACCTATACAGTTGGTACTTTGTTTGTAGAAAAGAGAAGTCACATTTTAAAAAGATAAAAGTATTTCAATCTTGGTTAATCAAACAAATTGAAGAAAGTGCTGACCTATCAAGGCTGAGAAAGTAATGCCAACATCTTGTCTTTTTTAATTTGTTTAGTTTTTCTAAACAACCCCTTCAAATTTATCAATTGTTTTCTTTAGTTAAAACTTCATAGTAAGCCTTATTTAGAATTAGAAAAAGTAAGGTGTTTATGGCTGGGTTTGACAAAGTTGTCACCGATTACTCGCAAGCAATGAGTGGTCTGGAAGACGATATGGTTGTAATTTCCGGTGGCTTTGGGATTTGTGGCATTCCCGAGGGATTGATTAGCGAGATCAAACGTAAAGGCACTAAAGGATTAACCGTCGTGTCCAATAATTGTGGTATCGATGGCTTCGGCCTGGGCATTTTACTCAAAGATAAACAAATTAAAAAAATGATCTCATCTTACGTCGGTGAAAATGCATTGTTTGAGCAGCAGTTGTTAGATGGGGAACTAGAGGTAGAGCTAACACCACAAGGAACATTAGCCGAAAAAATGAGAGCTGGCGGTGCCGGAATTCCTGCATTTTATACCGCAACTGGTTATGGCACCTTAGTAGGTGAAGGTAAAGAAACGAAATGTTTCAATGGAAAAAATTATATTCTTGAGCAAAGCATTGTTGGTGACTTTGCCATTATCAAAGCGTGGAAAGCTGATCGCTATGGCAACTGCATTTATCGTCACACCGCGCAAAATTTCAATCCTATGGCCGCAACCGCCGCTAAGATCACCGTTGTCGAAGCCGAAGAAATCGTTGAGCCTGGCGAGCTAGAACCCTCCATCATTCATACTCCGGGAATATACGTAGATCGCGTTATAAAAGGTGATTTTGAAAAACGTATCGAAAAAATAACATTAAGCAACTAAAGGTAAATTTATGGCATTAACAAGAAAACAAATTGCTATGCGTGTTGCGAAAGAGTTTAACGACGGTGACTACATCAATTTGGGAATAGGTATTCCGACACTTGCTGCTAACTATATCCCTGATGGTGTAGAAGTGATGTTGCAATCTGAAAATGGGTTGTTGGGAATGGGGCCTTACCCAGAAAAAGACAATGTCGATGCAGATATGATAAACGCCGGTAAAGAAACCGTCACCGCTGCCACTGGAGCGGCTATTTTTAGTTCTGCACAATCTTTTGCGATGATTCGTGGCGGTCATGTTGATGTAACCGTGCTTGGCGCTTTTGAAGTTGATCAACAAGGAAATATCGCATCATACATGATCCCAGGGAAGTTAGTTAAAGGCATGGGAGGTGCTATGGATTTAGTTGCTGGTGCTGAAAATATTATCGTCACAATGACACATGCCAGCAAGGACGGAGAGTCTAAATTAATGGCTAAATGCTCGCTACCTTTAACAGGCGTTAACTGTATCACCAAAGTTATTACCGATTTGGCTTACCTTGAAATTGCCAATGGTGAGTTTGTTCTAAGAGAGAGAGCTCCTGGCGTTTCAGTTGAAGAGATAGTCGCCAAAACCGCGGGCACACTTATCGTTCCGGGAGACATCCCTGAAATGTCTTTCGCTTAAACGGAAACGATAATGAAACGATTAACTATTTTATTTACATTTTTAATCGCACAATTTGGTGCAGTTAATCTTAACGCAAAGAAATCAGAGTACTGGCAAGATTTAAGTGTTTATAAAGTTAACACAGAGCTACCTCGCGCAACTTTTATTCCATTTGATAGTGCTGAAAAACTCAAAGCCGATGATTATAGTCGCTCACCCTATTACAGATTACTAAATGATAACTGGAAGTTTTTATGGTCAGCTAATCCGACTGCGGTGCCGGACAACTTTTATGAGATAGAGTATGAAGACTCGTCTTGGGATCAACTCCCGGTGCCAAGCAATTGGCAAATGCACGGTTATGATTATCCAATATATAGCAATATCAAATATCCTTTTCCTAAAAATCCACCTTATGTACCAAGCGATGATAATCCTACAGGGGTTTACCGGAAATCGTTCCAAATACCGCCAGAATGGAGAAACAAACAAGTATTTATTCACTTTGGAGCAGTAAATTCAGCATTTTATTTATACGTGAATGGACAACAAGTTGGTTACAGTGAAGGGTCTAAGACTCCAGCAGAATTTAATATCACTGAGTATTTGCAACCCGACGAGAATTTATTGGCGGTAAAAGTGATTCGATTTAGTGACGGTAGTTACTTAGAAGATCAGGATTTTTGGCGAGTATCCGGAATTGAACGTGATGTATTTTTGTTTACTACGCCAAATGCATACTTGAGGGACTTCTTTGCAAAAACAACCCTATCAGATAATTATCAAAATGGTCAGTTGGATTTATCACTTGCTTTTGAAAACAATGACGCACTGGCTAAGCAGTTAACTGTTGATATTGAATTAAGCGAGGCTGAGACTAGTAAACCTGTCGTAAAAGATAGACGTACAGTCACAATCTTGTCCAATCAGCAACATGAGATAAATACGAAGCTGACTGTTAAGCATGTCAATGCCTGGTCGGCAGAAATGCCTAGCCTCTATCAGCTTTCACTGAAAATAAGTTATCAAGATGGCACTCCGTCTCAATATATCGGTGAACAGATCGGATTTAAAAAAGTCGAGCTTAGCGATGGTCAACTTTTGTTAAATGGTAAAGCTCTATTATTGAAAGGCGTTAATCGTCATGAACATAACGAGCGCACAGCACACGTAGTGAGTAAAGAAGACATGCTTGCTGACGTTAAAATGTTTAAAGAAAATAATATTAATGCTGTTCGCACATCTCATTACCCGAATGACCCTTACTTTTACCACCTTGCTGATAAATATGGTTTATATGTAATAAATGAGGCCAACATAGAGTCGCACGGGTTTTATTATGAGCCAGAGGATACACCTGCTAATAAACCTGAGTTTGAAGCGATGCATTTAGCTCGAATACAGCAAATGGTCGAGCGCGATAAAAACCATCCATCGATAACTTTTTGGTCAATGGGAAACGAAGCGGGTGATGGCTTAACCTTTGTAAAAGGTTACGATTGGCTAAAACAACGAGACGACTCTCGATTAACAATTTACGAAAGAGCTGAACAGAAATCCATTTACACTAAAGACACTCGACCTCATCAAGATGCCGTCACATGGATGTATGCATCAATGGACTGGATTAAGCTACAATATTTGGGACATTATCCCAATCGACCATTTTTCTGGATAGAGTATTCCCATGCGATGGGGAACTCTAGTGGCAACTTTAAAGATTACTGGGACACTGTTCGCAATGAAAGACAGTTGCAAGGCGGCTTTATATGGGACTGGATGGATCAAGGCTTAATCACACAAAACCATAATGGAGAAGAGTTTTGGGGATATGGTGGAGACTTTGAACCTGAAGGCGTGCATCACGATAATAACTTTTGCTTAAACGGGTTAGTAAATCCGGATAGGACGCCTCATCCAGCACTTTTTGAAGTTAAAAAGGTTTACCAAGACTTTCACTTTGCTAAGCAATCAAAGTCGACGTTCAGTATTTATAATGAACGTTTCTTTGCAGATTCATCTGATGTGAGCATCAAATGGCGCCTTATTGAAGATGGCAAAGTGATTAAAGAAGGTATCGTCAACAAAGAAGTTCGAGCTCAAAGCACTGCATTGATAGATTTAGCCAGTCAATTACCAAAGTTTAAAAAGGGCAAAGAGTATTTCATTAATTTCTATGCTTATGCCAAAGAAGGGTTACCGATAATCGATGCAGGCCACTTACTTTCAAGTGAGCAAATTCAATTACAAAAGGGTGAATTGAATAAGCTTATTACAGAAAATGAAGCCGGAATATCAATTGTTCGCGAGCGTGAGCAGACCGTTATTGACGCGGGAGAAACGTTAATAACGTTTGATCGATTAGGTTACCTATCTGGTTATCAGGTGAGAGAAACTCAACTAATCAAACAACCTCTTAAGTTTAATTTATGGCGAGCGCCGACAGACAATGATTTTGGAGGAGATGAAAATGCCTACGTAATTAAGGCGCAGCCCTGGAAAAGAGCAACTTATAATCAAAAAGCGCTTGGTATAAGTGTCATTTCGCACACGGACAAACTTCTTGTACTCGAACAACAAGTGGAATTGCAAGAAGTGGATTCAACGATGAGCTACCGTTATAACATCAGCAGCGATGGTGTCATTAAAGTTGATGTGGCATTTTCCTTTCATGGTGACCGAACTAAAAATTCATTTAGTTCGATACCGCGCATCGGTAGCAATTTTCAATTGCTGAGTGAATTTGACAATGTCACCTATTATGGCCGGGGCCCGCATGAGAATTATTGGGATCGCAAAAGCTCATCATTTGTAGGGCTTTATCAGGGCAAAGTTGAAGATCTGGCATTTAACTATATTCGCCCTCAGGAAAACGGCAACCGCAGTGATATACGCTGGGCTTCTTTCGTGAATAATGATGGCTTCGGCGTAAAAATATCCGGCCTCCCGACGTTTGATTTTAGCGCACATCATCAACCATTACAGGACTTTGATCCAGGCATTAAAAAAGCCCAGCGTCACTATATTGATATTGTGAAAAAAGACTTAGTTAGTGTGAATGTGGATTATAAGCAAACGGGGGTCGGTGGCGACAATAGCTGGGGCGCAACCGCATGGGAAAAATATCAATTGAAGCCAAAAGATTATCAATACTCATTCTTACTGAGTCCTATTGTTCAACAGTCAGTTTCAATCGGAAAGACAATCAGGATAGGTACTCATAACGATCTATAGTGGCCAATGTTGATTTGCATCCTAAATTGAGCCAGTTTTAACGAAAGATTGCATTAGAAAGTCAGCCATCAATCTAACACCAACAGACTGATTTGTAGGATATAAACTCATCTGGGGTGGGTCAAATTTCAATGCAAATTGTGGATCAGGTTTAAGTGCAAATTAACACTTTTTACTTAAGGACTGAATTTGGTTGATTGCCTAAGTAGGCTTAATCCGGTAATTTGGATAAGCAGCCAGGGGCTGTAATGAGCGATCTAGAAACATTCGTCAAATATCGGTTTATTGAATGACATGCCGTGTTATTCCTCAGGGGCTGCATTGATAATAGCGCTCCCCAAAAAACAACTTGGTCTGTTGAAGTAAACTAATATCTGTTAAAGTTCTAGCAAGCTAGATGTTGTATTTGTGCTAAGTTAATGGAAGAAAAAGATTTATTTGAAAAGTGGACTTTTAAGGCGCGTGAGGCTCTTTTAGTTCATGAAAGTGGTGAGTCCATTATTATGGAAGCTAAAATAGCTAAGCTTCTAATGTACTTTTTGGCTAACCCAAATAAAGTTATAACGAGAGATGAATTACTAGAGCATGTGTGGGATAAACGAATTGTCTCAGATTACACAATCAATTCCACAATATCTGAACTTAGAAAGCTGTTGAACATAGAAGGCAGCAAAGAAAGAAACAAATATATAAAAACTCATCCTAAAATTGGCTATTCATTTGTTGCGGCAATTAAAACCACTATTGAAAAGGAGCAATCTCAACCTCCAGTAGCCAAAGAGAATAAATTAACAGAAAAAATTATAGCCTTATCATTATTTTTCATCACTCTCTTGGTTTTTGTTTTTTTTGTGGGCAATTCTCACCCTGAGAACATTGAAATTACGGGCAAGAAGTTTCTTTCTTATAAAGATGGTCAAATATCTTATCCGAGCATTTCAAGTGATAAAAAATATATTAGTTATATCCGGATGCATGAAGGTTCTGGGCAGTTCCAACTTGTAATCAAAGATTTTAAAAGTACGGAAATACTCTATGAAAGCGATGTCGAAGAAAATATAACTTCAGTTGGTTTTGCGAAGGGTACCAAAGATATATTCATTCAAAAGCATGAGAGCGATAGTTGTGAACTATATAAAGTAGCTTACACACACGAAAACAAGTTTGAATTTAGAGAAACAGCACATTTAGTTAGTTGTGGGTCTAATATCATTACATCACCTATAAGTAACCTGAAAAATAAGATCTACTTTTCTGGGAAAGTAAATGAAGATATCGGAATTAATATCTATGAACTAGATATCAATACAGGTGAAATCGAATCAAAAACTGGTGATATCCATTCGACTGATTTTAATTATTTTCACCATTTGAATAAAGACGATTTATTAATAGTTAGGAAAGAAAATTCTAAAGTTTATTCCTTAGTAAAATTAAATCTTAGTGACGGTGTTACAAAGAGTCTTCATACTGTAGATTATCCTGTTTTTTCGGCTTTTTGGTTAGATGAAAATCAAATTGTATTTCCTAAAAAAGAAGAGTTGATGGTTTTCGATTTAAAAACGAATAAAGAGTCATCATTTTTAACATTAGATGATCGCATTTCTTTTGCTGAACTCATCGCGCCAGAGGAGTTACTTGTTGTCGAAGGTAGGAGTTTAAAAAATAACATCTATCATGGGCTGATAGGTAAAGGCGCTGCGACATATTCTCAAGTAATTTCGTCGTCGTTTTTAGATAAAGAACCTGTAATGAATAAACATAACCAAATTGCATTCACTTCAAACCGCACAGGAGTTTCTCAAATTTATTTAAAGAGTAAAGAAAAATTAACTCAACTGACCTCTTATGATGAAGATAAAAATTTAAGCAATTTATCGTTTTCTAATGATGGCGAAAACCTTCTTTTCATCAAAAATTTCAATGTATTCACACTCAACATTCAAAATTTAGTTATTAAACCTATTCATACCTTTGAAGGAAAGGTTATGAGTGCTGTTTTTGCATGCGATGGTCGAGCGATATTATATACTATTCACTCGAAAGGCTTGACTAACCTTTATTTAAATCAAGAGGGTAAAGTATCTCTAATTAATTCCAATGTGGATTTAGTTAAAAGTGATTGTCTTGAGAATAAATATGCGGGGTACTTGACTGGGGATCAATTAATTAAAATATTCAACTCTTCAATGAAACTAGAAGATGTAGTTAAGTACAAAGCTAAACATGAAATCTCTTCCAACAATAGTTGGGAATATTCGAACGGGAAGCTCTATTTTGCATCTGCGGAGTCGCTTCTTAAGTTTGATATGGATACTGATGAGATAGAAAACATAAATTTGCCATTTAAAGGGGTATGGAACTTTTCACTTTATGATGATTCTATTCTTTTTAGTAAACATACCGCAAACAACTCTCACGTAAGCAGTTACACATTAAAAAGGCACTAAATATAAGCTAT
The DNA here is from genome assembly GCF_007197775.1 of Thalassotalea sp. PS06. Lineage (NCBI taxonomy): Bacteria > Pseudomonadati > Pseudomonadota > Gammaproteobacteria > Alteromonadales > Colwelliaceae > Thalassotalea > Thalassotalea sp. PS06. The sequence continues at coordinate 463,078 of NZ_CP041638.1, forward strand.
ATAAATAACTAGCAATAAATTCCCAATAAAATAGAGTGAATTTTATACACGATAATTTAATGAATTTGCGTACTATCTGTGATGAATTCATAGTTAGGAGTACATTGTTATGTTGATCAAAAAACTTTTGCTTTATTGATAACCGCAAATTGTCTATTTATGGCCAGCATTAGCACGAGTGTCGTTGCTCATATCGAACTGAGTGTTGATGATCCTGAAACTCTTTGCCAACCTAAACCTTGGTGTGAAAAAGAGGACTAGCCTATGCACAGAGCTTTTATTGGGAAAATATTGCCTCAGTAAAAAATATTTTGATTTTATGGGGAGTGCCGCTCCCCTCTTTAATTCTTTTGTTGATGACGTGAGAATGAATTTGAAGTTGGCTTTGCTTCAACTTGCATAATAAAAATTCATTACGTTTGAAGGACAAAAATCAAAATGAAACTGTCTACGAAAATAAAAAATGTAGTTTTAGCTGCATCGTTAGCATTTACTTCTCAAGCGAACGCATCAATTTTCATATTTGATGATATTGCAGAAAATCTTGTAACTGCTTCCCCTGGTAATTTTGGAATTATAAATAGTCTGTTTGAAGTTAACGTCTATACGGGACTTTCTAATGCACAAGTCCAAGAGATCAAAGATACTGTTGTCGGCTCTTTGAGCGTAACTCAAGTCTCTGCTTTGCAACAGACTATTGATTCGGCTGCGGATAGTATGTCTGTATATTCGAAAAGCAGTAGTGGTTTCAATTTAGATAGTGTAGAAAATCAAACCTCAAACGCCGTTAATCACGCCGCTTTTAACCCTATCAATGTAACAGATCATTATTTATTAACTGGTCACCTTGGCGTAGCTATTGGGTTGAGAGTTTCTTTCTTCGAGGAATTAGTTAACACAGGGGAGTTTGATCAACAAGACTTAGAGTCTTCATTACAACCCCTCTACAATAAATACCTTCAAGCAGGGAATGACACGGATAGCTATATTAATGGTGAAGTTCGAATGACTTCCCATCAAACCACAAACTGTACAATTCGAGCCATTTGTTATGACTATAAGGTACGTGACGAAATAGACGGCGCTACATATTGGTATAGATACCAACATCATGGTTCGTTTGGTTACAATGCAGCGAATAATAAGAAGAATCAACTGATTTCGTCATATAAAGATCAATTTAAAGGCGCAAATTACACTTCATCTCTCGCAAGCTTAAAACAGCAAGCAGGTCTTTAATACTTCAGGAGGAGCTAGCCTTTTAATGCTAGCGATTAACAACATGTACAGAATTTATTTATTGTTACTTTCAACCTTATTGGCGTCGGCTTGTTCTGACGATAATGACAAACGGTTAAAATAGAAGATATTGATTTTACTTCAGATATCGTTAAAGAATGTGTGTTGGCATCATCTTCAGATGATGGACTTGTTTATGCGGACGAGTTAGTTGAATTTTTCTGTAATGCTACGTATATAGACACAACTGCAGATCTTGCAAACTTTCCAAACCTAGCGAGTGTTGGTTTCCATGGAGTAGGTAATAGCAGCATCATTAATGCATATGACTTTCCTGGGATTAGGAACTTCGCTCTAACATCTTCAAAACTGAATTATCTCGATGTTAATAATTTAGAAAACCTAGTAGAACTTGATCTGCAAAATAACCTATTACTAACCACAGTCGATGTTTCCAATGCGGTTAAGTTAAAAGAAATTACTATTAGCGAGAGTCCTCTGGAAGCAATTGATTTAATTAATTTAAGTGAGCTGGAATCTTTGCATTTGTATACGAAGTTTTTTTACATTGATGAAGACGGAAATGGGCTAGTTAGTGAAGGAAGTTTAATATCACTTTCATTGGAATATAACGAGAAGCTAACTGAAGTAGTTATTACAGGAGCAAGGTTTTCTTCTTTAACTCTTAAAAATCATGAGGCTTTAACTCAATTGATTGTTGAAGGTGATATTCAATTTGTAGATTTAGATTTACCGTCTTTAATAACGTTGAATTTAGAAAGTAACGAGTTGGGAAATATAGATCTCAGCCTATTACCTAATATCGAGAATTTAAATCTTTCTTCAAATCATCTCACTGAAATTGATTTTTCGTTTAACCCTTCGCTAGCCGAAGTTGATCTTACGAATAATAAATGGACTGATGCTTCTTTAGAATATTTAAGTAACATTGATTGGATTGAAAATTTGCTCTATTAATCAACGAGATTGAACGAAGTGCAACTATCCTGAAGAAACAGGGGGTTATCTCTTTGTACTGTATTTTTGGGGTGATTACCAGGGAAATAAATAAGTAAAAATGTGGGGCGGCACCCCTAAATTATGGGCTCGAATTAAATTGGGGCTGATTATTGTCGCCCTACTTAATTTTTTAGTTTTTTGTATACCTGAAAGCAGTTTATCTGGCATAACGCAAACACTGGGTGGTTTTTAGTTACTTGCTATATTACACCAGCAGATTGATAGTAGATGACTCGAAAATTCAATTGCGATAACCCAAGCGTTAACGTAAGTGCTTTTTCTTCCCAGTTTGCTTGTCTAATCTAGCGTAAGCTCCTGATAAACAGAAAATAGTGTTATCATCCTCTAATTCGGTGGTCTATATCAATTCTTCCTTTTGGTACAGCTATATTGTGTGGTATTGGGCATTGTAATATCTGAAGTGAGAAGGATTGAGCATGTGCAGTTAATCGACTCCGTAAAATATTTCTTGAACTTTTCTTCAATATTTACCTCGCTGGTAGTAGTAACATATTGGTATATTAGCAATTGCTAACAGACCGTTCCTGGCTGTGAGTTCAACCGATGGACGCAACACACTCATTAAATCGTTCAGCAGTCGTATTAATTCAATTTAGTAACCGACAAACGATTGCTGTGCCATTTTAAATTCAGACAGATAGTAATTTGCTTGGTGAGGGATTACTTACTTAAAGCACGGAAGACCTCGTGTTGATTAAAAAAGCTTCTGTCTTTTTTAAAAACTTCTATCTTTTTTTAAAGAAGCGCGAATCGCACCTCTTCATTATGGGGAGACTGTTACGGGGTAAATTTAGGCGAGAAATTCCTAAAACCATGTAATATTCCTGAAATCGACTGATTTTGACAACAACAATCTGTTAAATATTTTGTTTTTAGGAATTCTAGGAATTTTATTGGATTGATTTAATTGATATTCTCAAAATGAGAATTTCAAATAATTCGTGAATATTTATGATTTATTTCATAATTTTCAGGAATATTTATAAGGGCTCTTCCCGAGAGATTCAGGCGCTACTTATTACCTTTACTTGCACAACCTAAGTTTGCACAATTTCAGTAATATAGCAAATTAACTAGAGACGTCGATGGCAAAAAACGACATCATGGATGTCGTTTTTAAATGAAGGTGATTTTTTAAAAAAGGAGAGACTGTTGGTGGATAGAGCGGTTCGATGATAGGTAGTCCATGACTTGTTTTCGGTCTAACACGTAGCCGCCATGTTCTTTTTCGTATTTCATAATTAACCGCCTATTGCGGATCAAAAGTTCCAGCTCTGGAGGGCTTTTTTTCAAAACGTCACAGGCACTTTTAAAATCAATCGTATCGCCATGTTCGGACTGACCGTTGTTCAAGTAGTAGTCAATCAAATCTTGCGGGTCAAATTTTAAACTGTCTTCCAGCGTTGTATTTGCTTTATAACTTAAGGTAAGTTTTCCGTTAATTGCCGCGGTGAATACATCACATGCAGTGGCATTAAATCCAGGGTGGTGTATGTTAAAACTGTGAACATCTAACAACTTCCCTGCAGATTTAAACTGACAGTTTGAAAGCCATTGCAGGAACGGAGTAATGTTGATGACTGATTTTTTGGTCACACGAGAACCGCTTGAACATTCAATATGATTAGAACGAATCAAAAATTTCCCAGTATTTTTAGAAATCCCTAAATACTCGCAAAATTCGCCAAATTGCATATGAGTTGGTGAGTTAAGAGCTGAAAGCTCACGATTGTTTGGCTTGTTAAAGGCGTCTGAATTTACAGGCCAAGTATTCATATCTACACCACCCAATAGCCCTTTAACCGCGTTCCTAAAAAAGTGTTGTGGCAGGTATTCCGCTTTCAAGTATGTATAGATATCGGCTAATAACTTATCGAAATTATGCTGGCAGCTTAATGTATCAAAACCATTGGAAAATTCTGCTTTTGGTTCAGAACAGCTTTGGGATGTGACATCTCCATGTCGAATCGCTATTGAAATTACTCCGACCTGAATGCAGTCACGTACTTGGCGAGGAAGGAGTGATGCTATCTCTTTGGTCCCCGAGTTTATGGGTAATCTGGTAAAACACCGAGGGTTTGGACAAATACCCCGAAATAGGTTTACGTCAAAGACTAGCGCTTTCCTGCATTGATGACAGTGATCTTCCAGTAAAAGATGATGTTTGGGGCAAATTACCAGATTTGCACTTTGAAATTCTTCATAATGCTTTTTTTCATGTAGGCACTTTACACATACTCGCGGTGTAGTGATTTCAAATTCATTAAAGTTGTTGTTGTTTAAGTCAAGCAGGTTCTTGACGGCAAAACTCAACTTGTAAAATCGATTTCGAATAAGAGCGAGATAATCCCGCTCACTCACAAGTTCGAAGAATCTCATCCCACCTAGTACTTTGGCTTTCTCGGCGAGTAAACTGATTAAGCTCTGAGTAAGTTTCATTAACCTTATTCCTCTGGGCTTGTTTGATATTCGAGGTAACTAAAAATTTCTTTTAGGGAATTGAAGTCAGTGAGAAACGGGTTTGCTGCCGTCTTGCTGCATACATGGTCAAAAGCCCAAGCTAGAGTATCGTCATCGATTACATTAAACTGACCCTGATCAACCAGTACATGTGCACCAATTAGCAAATCGTTCAAAACCATAAAATTGCCATCTGTTGCCACAAACATTTTAAATAACAACTCGTTATTTAGCTTCAAAACATGCGGTGCAGCGATGTGTGACAGCATGTATTTCATTGCCTCGAACCAAGTTTCATCGAATTTAAAGCTATGCATTCTTACGATGGCATTGGTACGAGTTTCTAGCCGCCCAAATGATAACTTTTTGTATTCTGCCTCCAGCATATTACTTTCAGTTGGCTCGGTGCCGAATAAAACAAACGTCGCATCACAAGAATCATTAAGGTGATTAAACTCTTCCGACAAAGCCTGCTTCAGAGAGCAGTTCTCATCTATAGGCAGAGCGTGATGAGCATTATCTATGGCGATAAATTTAATGTTCTGAGATTGGATGGCCGCGCACAGACCGTATCGCATGCTAGATTCCCCGACCTTTGTGCTTAGAGTGACCAGTGGGGCGGCGATTTGTTCCAGTAACACAGTAATACTTTTAGGCCGATTTAGTTCAACCCTATAAGCTATCGGGTATTCGTTTCCTCGATTCAGTTTGTTGACGAAAGCTTGAGCAACCATCGACTTACCCGTGCCCGAGACTCCCACCACCAAAGCCAGGCGTTTTGAATAGCTCTGCATGTTGTAGGTAAATGATAATTGCTCTAACGCCGTGTCGAACTGTGGATATGTGAATGTCGGCCGTTTCTCAAATGTAGCCGCATAATCGATAGGTGAACTATCAGTCATTATTGTCTATTTCCCCATAATTTTTTTTACGAATGAGGGTACGTCCAGTTTGGCTTGTACCGCTTTTTAATAAATCTTTGTTAGCTTTCTTGTTTTTGATCTGTTTCGATGGTTTTTTTCCGCCATTTTTTATTGTGTCGGCTGGAATGAAAGTATCATTCTCCAGATTGACGGAGGTGGTTTTGTCTCTGGAATGGTCCTGCTTGTCTTTTTTGACATGCTTACCTTCCGTACTTGGCTCGTGGTAAGCAAGTTTGTTTTGGTACGCTGTTTGATAAGGGATAGCATCATCAAAAGAGATTGGGTGCTCACTATATTTATAGACCACATTATGTGTTTCGAATTCAATAGGGTGTTCTTTTTGGTCATAGGCAATGCAACTTACATTGCGGCAGTCATAAGGGTCAAAATACACTTCTATGACGATTGATTTTACTGAATTCGTTGCACCTAGCTTAAAGAATACGTCCGAATTGGTTGCGAATTTTTGATGCCCTATGCGAAACCCATTTTTGCGATCCATTTTCACATTGGCTTTAAAGCCAATGCGAAGATTTTCGGCGGGAATATTCTTATCGGAATACCATTCACTTTCATTGATTAGTGATTTGAATGCATCGCCTGGGTTTTTAAAAAGCCGCTTATCGAGTTTCATTTAGGTCCTCACGGTGGTTATAATCATCAAGGAAGTTTTTTAACTCACGTTCGAATTCATCAAACGTCCATAATTTTTTCTTGCCAATTTCTTTGGCTTCAGCACTATTTCTGGAAAAACGTTTTGGCATATACCCTGGATAAGTTTCAAGAAAGTGGGTGATCAAAGTCCCAAAAAAACGCTCAACATGAGGTTTATCGTCACCATGATGTGCCCGCGCGAATTTCAGGTCTGTTAGTTGTGTGATGAATTCGAGAACACGATTGGCGGTGTATGCTGTCCCATTATCGAGCATAAACTCATCGGGAATGCCCCCAATGCCTGTTAATTTGCACTTAAAACTGATCCACAAGTTGCATTGAAATTTGACCCACCCCAGATGATTTTATATCCTACAAATCAGTCTGTTGGTGTAACATTGATGGCTGACTTTCTAATGCAATCTTTCGTTAAAACTGGCTCAATTTAGGATGCAAATAAACAGTAAAGGAGTATCATGCAGTATAAATTATCAGTCAGAAAAGTTTCCGAATCAGATTTGAATGTGAATCGTCCATTTTTGCCAGAAGAAGAAAATTTTGAAATGCACTTATCTGCGTTCATTCAAGATATCGAACTATTAGAGTTCGTTACAAAAGTACAGAAAAGTGGTGATAAACTTTTCATAACATTAGACCAGGAGGCTAACTTTGAACAATTGCATGCAGAAGCTAAACGCCTACTAAATAATTCATACTTCGATAAACTAATCGCTGATAAGGGATTTTCCGAAGTCGTATGAGTATTAAAGTGATCAATTTAACTTAGTATACAAGCACTAAATTAATATTTTTCTCTAATGCTCAGGAAAGCGATCGAATCCCGGTCAGAAAAATGCGAGATTCGCTCGCTACAATATATCGGAGGTTTTATGAAAAAGTCGCCATCAAACAAATTTTTATGCCTTGATGTAATTGAACGGAAATCTTATGAGCTAGTTCCTGCCTTTAAAGACCCAGAGTTCTGTTTATTAGAAATTTATGGCCGGAAAGAAAAACTCTCCATTTTGAAAATTCGCCGAATATCTGGTTGTTCGATATCTGAAGCCATAGAGAGTTTTAAGTCCCGACAAAAAAATATTAACAAATCTAAAAAGAAAAAACGCAAAAAAGCTAAGAAACTGCACAACTCTTCGGATGGGGTAGGAAACTCAGTAATTACGTCATTGGCAGGAAGAACATCTGCTAGGAACTGGAAAACCGTTAAATAGTAACCAACTTCTTAAATTCGGCAGGATATCGTTTGCAACTTTAACCATTTGTCATTAACACCTCCTGTTGTGTTCCCACAACAGTTGTAGTGTGTCCGCGAAATGTAGTGGTAAGTCGACATAACAGTCATTCGAACTCACTTTGGAATCCTTCCTCAGATGTATTAATTCAATTTAGTAACCGACAAATGATTACCATTGTGTAATCACAGCAGGATTATCTCGGCACGGTCACCTATCGGTAATCCTTTTTTGATTGCTGTGCCATTTTAAATTCAGACAGATAGTAATTTGCTTGGTGAGGGATTACTTACTTAAAGCACGGAAGACCTCGTGTTGATTAAAAAAGCTTCTGTCTTTTTTAAAAACTTCTATCTTTTTTTAAAGAAGCGCGAATCGCACCTCTTCATTATGGGGAGACTGTTACGGGGTAAATTTAGGCGAGAAATTCCTAAAACCATGTAATATTCCTGAAATCGACTGATTTTGACAAATCTATAAAACCAAATATCTCATGTATGCCATTTTGGAATAAAAAATGGTTATCTATTCTTTTATGTTTTACTAAGCAATGTTTATCCTTTAGCCATTATTCATCCGTCTTCTATTTGGACAACGCATGTTGGTTAAAGCAAATAATGATAACGCTGCCAGCTTGAGCGCCGATCAGCTCAAGCAGTTACAGCAGGTTATTCATCAGTATTCGCCATTGCAGCTAGCCTGGGCTAGTGGCTATCTGGCGGCAAAAAGTGAAGGTGCAGGGGCAACCGCGCTGCCTGCAGCAGGTGCTGAGACACAGTCCAGCCTGACAATTTTATATGGTTCACAAACCGGTAATGCTAAAGGTGTTGCTGAAAAAGTGCTGCAATCAGCTCAATCCATGGGTATTGCTGCCACATTGGCAAACATGGGTGATTACAAGCCGAAGAACATCAAAAACGAAACCCATTTATTGATCGTTACCAGTACTAATGGTGAGGGTGAGCCACCTGATGATGCCATGGCATTGCATGAATTCTTATCGTCAAAACGTGCGCCTCAGTTAGAAAACTTACATTACTCGGTATTGGCCTTGGGTGATTCCAGCTACGAATTCTATTGTCAGACGGGTAAAGACTTCGATCAGTATCTGCAAAAGCTTGGTGCTAAACGCTTGGGCGAGCGTGTTGATTGTGATGTTGACTATCAGTCTGACGCCGATGCCTGGCAAAACGCTCAGCTTGAAAAAGTAAAAGAGCTGTTTGCGGCCAATACCGCTCAGGTTGTGCAACTTCCAGTTGCCGGTAATGAAGTAGCAAGTTCTGTATACACCAGCTCTTACTCTAAGGAAAACCCGTTTACGGCGGTGATTCTTGAGAATCAAAAAATTACTGGTCGTGATTCTAATAAGGTCGTGCAGCACCTTGAAATTGATTTGGCCGAAAGTGGTATTCAATATCAGCCCGGCGATGCCTTGGGTATCTGGCCGAAAAACTCACCATCGAGTGTAGCAGCGCTTATTGAAGCTTTATCTCTGTCAGCAGAAGAAACCGTGTCTATCGATGGTGCTGAACTTTCATTGGCTGAAGCACTGACTGCTAAACGTGAAATTGGTCCGTTGGCGAAAGCGACACTGATCCGTTGGCAACAGCTTTGTGATAGTGACGAGCTTGCACAGCTATTAGCCGATGGCGAGCAGACTCGTGCGCTTATTAATCAAAAACAATTTATCGATGTTGTAAAGCTTTACCCAGGCACTGTATCCGCACAAGCCTTGGTTGAGTTGCTTCCGGCGTTAACGCCACGTTTATATTCCATTGCTTCGTCTCAGCAGGAAGTTGATGAAGAAGTGCATTTAACGGTTGGTTTGATGCAATTTGAAATCGATGGTGAATTGCGCAGCGGTACCGCATCTTCGTACCTGATTGAGCAGCTAGAAGCAGACGCAGAAATCGATGTGTTTATTGAACACAACAATAACTTCCGTCTGCCTGAAAATGATTCTACTGACGTCATCATGATTGGCCCGGGCACAGGTGTTGCACCATTCCGTGCTTTTGTCCAGGAGCGCAGCGCTCGTGACGCCGATGGCAAGAGCTGGTTGTTCTTTGGCGACCAGACATTTACTCAGGATTTCCTGTATCAAACCGAATGGCAGGCTTACCTGAAATCTGGTGAGTTGACCCGTTTAGATGTGGCCTTCTCCCGCGATCAGGAACAAAAAGTGTATGTACAACATAAGCTCAAGCAAAACGCTGAACAAGTGTATCAGTGGCTGGAGCAGGGCGCTCATTTATACATTTGTGGTGATATGTCGCGTATGGCCAAAGACGTGCATCAGGCTCTGGTAGAAATTATCGCCGAACAGGGTGGTAAGAACCAAGAGCAGGCAGAAGAGTATTTGAAACAAATGCGAATTGAAAAGCGCTATCAAAAGGACGTTTATTAATGAAAGGCAATATTCCAGAAGACGTTATTGTCCAGGGTGCTTTAGCGGAAAACGAACGCATTAAGACTGAAAGCAAATATTTGCGTGGCACCATTGCCGACGATCTTAAAGATGAGATCACCGGAGGCTTTACCGCTGATAATTTCCAGTTGATTCGATTCCACGGGATGTACCAGCAGGACGACCGTGATATCCGTGCTGAACGCAGCAAGCAAAAGCTTGAGCCATTGCATAATGTAATGCTACGTGCCCGTATGCCAGGTGGCGTGATCACCCCTGAGCAATGGTTAGCTATCGATACCTTTGCCGATGATCATACTAGCTATGGCAGCATCCGCTTGACGACGCGTCAGACGTTCCAGTTTCACGGCGTGTTAAAGCCGAAAATCAAATTGATGCACCAGACACTGAACAAAATTGGTATTGATTCCATTGCTACTGCTGGTGATGTAAACCGTAACGTGCTTTGTACCTCGAATCCGGTTGAGTCGAAACTACATCAGGAAGCCTATGAGTGGGCTATCAAAATTAGCGAGCACTTACTTCCTAAAACCAAAGCTTACGCAGAAATCTGGCTTGATGGTGAGAAAGTTGAACAGACCAGCGATGATGTCGAGCCAATTCTGGGCAAGACCTATCTGCCGCGTAAGTTTAAAACCACGGTAGTGATCCCACCGCAAAATGATGTCGATGTGCACGCCAATGATTTGAACTTTGTAGCCATTGGCGATGGCGATAAATTGATTGGCTTTAACGTTCTTGTTGGTGGCGGTCTGGCAATGACCTTCGGTGATGAGTCAACCTATCCGCGCCGCGCCGATGACTTTGGCTTTATTCCACTGGAAAAAACTTTAGATGTAGCTGCCGCTGTGGTAACTACCCAGCGTGACTGGGGTAATCGTGTTAATCGTAAAAATGCGAAAACCAAATACACCCTGGATCGTGTAGGCAGTGATCGTTTTAAAGAAGAAGTGGAAAACCGCGCGGGTATTAAATTCGAAGCGTCAAAACCTTATGAATTTACCGAGCGAGGTGATCGTATTGGTTGGGTTGAAGGTGTAGATAACAAGCATCATTTAACCTTATTCATCGAAAATGGCCGCATCAAAGATAATGATGACGCACCGCTGAAAACCGGTGTTCGCAAAATCGCTGAAATCCATAGCGGTGATTTTCGCATGACCGCAAACCAGAACCTGATTGTTGCTGGTGTCAATGAAGCGGATAAAGCACGCATTGAAGAAATCGCGGTAGCTCACGGTTTGATGGATGCAACGGTGAGTAACCAGCGTAAAAACTCGATGGCTTGTGTGGCGTTTCCAACCTGTCCACTTGCGATGGCAGAAGCTGAACGTTTTCTTCCGGGTTATGTTACTCAGATTGAAGGCTTGCTGGCCAAACATGGTATTGCCGATGAGCACATTATTTTCCGTGTTACCGGTTGTCCTAACGGCTGTGGACGCGCCATGTTGGCGGAAATTGGCCTGGTAGGTCGTGGACCAGATAAGTACAACCTGTATTTGGGCGGCAATATTGCTGGTACTCGTGTACCTAAGTTGTACAAAGACAACATCAACTCGACAGAAATCCTCGGCCACATTGACGAGCTAATTGGCTTATGGGTTGCCAAGCGTAATGCTGAAGAGGCATTTGGTGACTTTGTTATTCGTGAAGGGATAGTAAAAGAAGTGAAAGTCAGTGCAACTGATTTTTATGGGTAATGATTATGACGAATCTCGCTGTAAATAATCGCTTTCCTGCTTCATTGCCCGATTCCCTGTTGTTGCAGTGGAATCAGCAATTGGAGCAAAAATCTGCCGTTGAGCGGGTAGAGTGGGCGTTGGAAAATTTACCAACCCACTTTGCACTCACATCCAGTTTTGGTATTCAGTCAGCGGTCATGTTGCATATGATGACGCAAATTCAACCTGATATTCCGGTGATCCTTACCGATACCGGTTATCTGTTTGAGGAAACTTATCGCTTTATCGATGAGTTAACCGACCGTTTTAACCTGAACCTGCATGTGGTTCGCGCAGATATTTCTCCAGCCTGGCAACGTGCCCGCTATGGCGAACAATGGCAGCAAGACGAAAATGCGCTTAAGGATTACAATCAACGCAATAAGGTTGAGCCGTTAGAACGTGGGCTTGAACAATTAAGCGTAAATACCTGGTTTTCCGGTGTACGTCGCAGCCAAACCGATCATCGAAAGAGCCTGTCTGTGCTGCAAGTTATCCGTGGTCGCTTTAAAGTGCATCCAATCATTGATTGGAACAACAAACAGGTGCATGAATATCTAACCGCCAACAACCTGCCATATCATCCGCTTTGGGAACAGGGTTATGTTTCCGTAGGAGATAAGCATTCCAGTTTGCCATTGTCGGCACAGATGGAAGAGCAGGATACTCGCTTTAACGGTATGCAGCGCGAGTGTGGTTTGCATACTGATGGTGATGGGATATAACGGGAGTTTCGCTCCCGTATCATTATTAGTCACACCTTAGAGGTAAGTTGACCTCGACACTCTTTGTTTACTAAAACGGTGGAAGCGATAATCACTTTTAATGTCTTTGCTTTTCATGGTGTTTGCGATTTAAAGGAGGCGGCAACACGAATGACGAAACGTGAAAATATCTTTGTTAAATCATTTGCTAGCTAATACGCGAGTAAATATTAATACGTAACCCTTGTATCCATCCGGTAATTCGGGAGAGTTTTCTGCCGATTGTGTGTGGTTCGAAAAACCTGACAAGCTCAGTCTTTTTACTAATTTGGCTTTTCTTCCCCGGCCAGGGTCGACAATGACAATTTGACAGGTCTGAAGAGCGTGGGACTCTATAAACTTGGCGAGTAGTTCAATATGCTCATCTTCATACAATAAATCACTGCCAATAATTAAGTCGAATAATCCCAGAGTGTCAGTCTTATCTGTCCAGTCTACTCGTTCAAAAGGAATTTCCGGGTCGTTGTTTAAGGTTGTATTTCGTTTAAGAAACCGATTTACTTCAGGGTGATGGTCTGTGGCGGTTATATCATCGCCTTGTTTGTTCAACATCAGGCTGGTTAAACCTAACCCACAACCTACCTCAAGAATTCTTTTTTTATCGGTATCAAAATCCTGGATGAATTTAGCAAGTACGATACTGGAGGGCCACAAAATGCCAAAGATTGGCCAGGACGCAGATGAAATTCCCATTTTCGCTGCAATTCCGTCAGGGTCATGAAACTCTTGCTTATTGCGTAATCCGCAAAGGTGGATATCGGTGTTACCGAATTCGATTGTTTGATATTTAAGACGTATGCAGGTCATTACTGTTCCTAGTGCAAAGCGCAAAGCCAGCTACCATAAAGGTCAGATAAATGACAAAACGAGATGTTGTTAAATTGTGTGTGTTTAAAAGAGGCCTGGGACAAAAGCCAGACGAATGCCTGGCTTTGAATAAACTACGAGATCACAGTTACGTCAGCAGCTTGAGGACCTTTTTGGCCTTCTTCTACTGAAAATGCAACTTGCTGCCCTTCAGTCAGGCTCCTGAAACCCTCAGAGGCAATTGCACGATAATGAACAAAAACGTCTTTACCACCGTTTTCCTGAGAAATAAAACCAAAACCTTTTGTTTCGTTAAACCACTTTACGGTGCCTGTTGTTTTAGACATAAAATACTCCAAAATAAAATTAACAATCTTGCTAAATAGGAACTAACTGACGCGAGTAGCTCATAAACAATTATTCAAGAGAGAAACATTAGTGACTAACGAAGAATTAATGCAATACAGCGGTGATCGACATGGGGTAGAACAAATTTAACGCTCGCATACTAACACGCCACAACGTTAATGACTAATACCAATCACACTAAGTTTGTGCACAACTCAGAGTTAGGGCAGAGGTTCAGTTACAACATAAATTTTATTGATATAGTCATTCTATATTAATGAAATTGGTATAAATATTATTCGATTTATCATTATTATCTAATAGATAAAGGTACGCCAATTCACGCTAAGAGTCTGAATGCCGGACCGCCTGTATTGAGGTGTTTGGTGTAGCCAGCATGGCCGGTGGGCTATCGGAGTTTAGTTTTGAGAAGGAGCTGGATTGCTCCCTCTCAAAAGATAACTCAGGTTTGATTCTATAAAACCGGTGCGATTACCAAAGAAACAATCGCCATTACGTTAATCAAGATATTCATTGATGGGCCTGAGGTATCTTTAAACGGATCGCCAACGGTATCGCCGACAACCGTTGCTGCGTGGGTTTCAGATCCCTTACCGCCCAAGTTACCTTTCTCAACGTATTTTTTAGCATTATCCCAGGCACCACCAGCATTGGCCATCATTAGTGCCATCAATACGCAGCCTAATAATGCGCCGCCTAACATTCCGCCTAATGCCTGCGGGCTAATACCAAAACCGACTATAACAGGAACTGAGACAGCTACCACTCCTGGAAAAATCATTTTCTTCAGGGCAGCCGTAGTGGCGATATCTACACATCTGGCAGTATCTGGTTCGGCTTTACCTTCCAGCAAACCGTCGATTTCTCTGAATTGCCGACGAATTTCATGGATCATTGCAAACGCCGCATCACCGACAGCTGTCATGGTGATAGAGGCGATGAAAAAAGGCACCATGCCACCAATGAATAGGCCAACCAATACCTGTGGGTCTCCGAGGTGAAGACTAAAATTATCGATTTTCTGTCCCATGGTTTCTACATAGGCAGCGATAATCGCCAGAGCAGCCAACGCTGCTGCACCGATGGCAAAACCTTTACCGATTGCAGCCGTAGTATTACCTAGCTCATCCAAGGAGTCGGTGATTTCCCGGGTTTCTTGGCCAAGACCGGCCATTTCTGCAATACCGCCGGCGTTATCCGCGACCGGACCATAGGCATCAATTGCCATCGTGATACCAACCGTTGCTAGCATACCCACAGCGGCAATACCGACCCCATATAGGCCGGCTAAATATGTGGAAGTGAAGATAATGGCGCAGATGGTAAGAATGGGTACCACAACCGACTCCATGCCGACGGACAGACCAGTAATCATTACCGTAGCAGGACCCGTTTCACCAGCACGGGCAATTTTTCGAACCGGCGCTGCGGACGTATAAAACTCAGTTACCAGACCGATAATGATGCCGCCGATAGCACCTACTAAGACGGCTCCCCAGATAGCAGAGTTAATACCCATCCATTGCACCAGAAAGTAAGAGGTTATGATAAATATTACTGCTGAAGATATGGTGCCGGCGCGAAGGGCTAATTCGGCCTTGTTACCGGACATGGATTTTACAATCAAAATACCCAGTATCGAACAGACTAAACCGAGAGAGGCCAACATGAGTGGCAGAGCCATTAGCGCACTGCGATCACCTAGCATATCCACTGCCATTGTCGATGCAATCGCGATAGAGGCAATCATCGAGCCACAGTAAGATTCGAAGATATCAGACCCCATACCGGCAACATCACCAACGTTGTCACCAACGTTATCGGCGATAACTCCGGGGTTTCTTGGATCATCTTCTGGAATGCCGGCTTCAATTTTACCCACTAGGTCTGCGCCTACGTCGGCACTTTTTGTGTAGATACCGCCCCCAACACGCGAGAATAGAGCCACCGAGGAAGCACCCATACCGAAACCGTGAATATAGTGAGTCGTCGTTGGATCGCCGCCAAAGTACCAGTACAAAGTACCTAAACCAATCAGGCCAAGTGAAGCGACACATAACCCCATCACGGAACCGCCAAAGAAGGCAACGGTAAGCGCAGGGCCGGCTCCCTTCTCATGGGCTGCATTGGTAGTCCTGACATTAGCCTTGGTGGCAGTGAACATCCCGATATATCCGGCTAGTGCTGATGATACAGCACCAACAAAGAATGCCAGTGCTGTATTTTCACTGACGAAAAAATATAAAAGAATGATCAGCGCTAGTGAGAATAGTGCCAGCATTTTGTATTCTCGATGCATAAATACCATGGCACCGATATGAATTTGTTCGGCAATTTTCTCTAAAGTGGCATTTCCGGCGCTGTAGGATTTAATAATACTGTAGAGAATATATGCGAAGATCAGGCCGACCAGGCCCAGGATAGGTGGTAGATAAAGTAGATTATCCATAGAATCCCCATTGTTCTTGTTATCACAGGTTTTGCGATACTTGTTCTTATATTCGATCTCTTAAGAGTTACCGATAAGACAACATGGACAGTCGGTGGAACCCCGATAGTAAACAGCGAACCTTGGTAGTATCACGAAAATTTTCCGAAAATACTGGTACTGCTGACCCCGGTTTTAACTACCTTTGTTTACTTACATTACTCCTAGTTTTGTAAAAAGTGTAGTTAATCTTAGGTTTTCTTTAGGAAAACTGACGAAAATTCCCGAAAATATTGCTTATTTTCACAGCGAATATCTCGAATTTAAATTTAATGTGGGTATAATAATGCCCTTTTAAAAATCAGCCTAACAAGTAGGAAGAGCCATGAGCCTTAACAAAGTACCTGCAGGTAAGAACTTACCTGATGAAATTAATGTAATCATCGAAATCCCGGCTCACGCGGATCCGGTGAAGTATGAAGTTGATAAAGAGTCTGGTGCTATTTTCGTAGACCGCTTCATGTCCACTTGTATGCACTACCCAACTAACTACGGTTATGTTCCTCACACCCTATCTTTAGATGGCGACCCGGTAGACGTTCTGGTTCCTACTCCATTCCCATTAATGCCAGGTGCTGTTATTCGTTGTCGTCCAATCGGCGTATTGAACATGACTGATGAGTCAGGCGAAGATGCAAAAGTATTAGCGGTTCCAGTAGATAAGTTATCGACTATCTACCGTGGCATTAACGAAGCGACCGAAATGCCTGAGCTATTGCTTAACCAAATTTCTCACTTCTTTGAGCGTTATAAAGATCTTGAGCCAAACAAATGGGTTAAGATTGACGGTTGGGCAGACGCTCAAGCGGCAAAAGATGAAATTTTGTCTAGCGTTAAACGTTATGAAGAGGCGGACGAAAAGCCTGCATTCTAAAATAATAAAGCCGTATTAAACAAAAGCACCTTCGGGTGCTTTTGTCGTTTTTGAAATAAAAACACGATTCAACACCGGAATAATTTTTAACAAGTACTGTTCTTATTTTTCATATTTTTAGTAATAGATTCAGTGTGAAATATGCAAGTATTCACATTTAAACGCCAAATTAAAACGGTTGTTTAAAAAAACTTGCTTTGCGATACAGGACAAGGCAAACTCGGACGTCTAGAATTAACACAAATTCTCGTTACAACAAGACAATCCTCATATTCAAAGAAGGAGTTCCGGCATGTTATATCAAGGCGATAGCCTAACTGCCCAGTTGCTTGACGGTGGTATCGTTGAGTTGCAATTCAATGCCAAAGGGTCAGTAAACGTCCTTAATCTGGCAACCTTACAGGAATACAAACAAGCCATCGAAGCTATTGCTGGGAGCAGCGAAGCAAAAGGTGTGGTGGTAACCTCAGCAAAATCGGCATTTATCGCTGGTGCTGACATTACTGAATTTACCGAGATGTTCAAAACCCCGGACGAAGAAATTGCCGGCGTGTTTAAAAGTAGCAGCGATATCTTCGATATGTTCGAAGACCTGCAAGTTCCAACCATTGCTGCGATCACTGGATTTGCGTTAGGTGGTGGTTGTGAAACGGCATTAGTGTGTGACTATCGTGTCGCGGACACTACAGCCAGAATCGGTTTGCCGGAAGTTAAATTAGGTTTAATGCCTGGTTTTGGTGGTACCGTTCGGCTGCCAAGAATTATTGGTGTTGATAACGCGTTAGAGTGGATGACCACAGGTAAGCCGTATAAAGCGGAACAAGCGCTGGCATTCAACGCCATCGACGCCGTTGTTGCTCCGGAAGACTTGCGTGATGCGGCAATCAAAATGCTTAAGCAGGCGATCGCTGGAACATTAGACTGGCAGGCAAAACGTCAGGAAAAACTGGAACCAGTTAAGCTTTCTGAAATTGAACACATCATGAGCTTCAATACCGCTAAAGGTATGGTAGCGGCAAAAGCTGGTAAGCATTATCCAGCGCCAATGGCAATGGTCAAGTTACTGGAAAAATCGGTCTTAGTTAACCGAACTGAAGCCATGCTTATGGAAAACCAGGCATTTGGCATGCTGGCAAAAACCGATGCGGCAGCAGCTCAGGTTGGCCTGTTCCTGTCTGATCAGGTAGTAAAAAGCAAAGCTAAGAAAGCGGCGAAATCTGTCGACAAGAAAGTTGAACGTGCTGCAGTGTTAGGCGCGGGCATCATGGGGGGTGGTATTGCTTATCAGTCGGCTTATAAAGGTACGCCGATTGTAATGAAAGACATTAGCAATAAAGCCCTTGATTTAGGCCTTAGCACTGCTGCCGATATTTTAGGTAAGCAGGTTGAGCGCGGTCGCTTAAATGCCAAGAAAATGGCAGGTGTATTGAATAATATTACCCCAAGCCTTAACTACGACAGTATCAAAGATACCGATATCGTCGTTGAAGCGGTTGTCGAAAACCCTGATGTTAAAGCTTCTGTATTAAAAGAAGTTGAAGGTGTGGTTTCTGCTGACGCCATTATTGCTTCAAACACATCAACCATCTCTATCGATTTACTCGCTAAAAGTGTCAACAAGCCTGAGCGTTTTTGTGGCATGCACTTTTTTAACCCAGTGCATAAGATGCCATTAGTAGAAGTTATTCGCGGTAAAGATACCAGTGATGAAACGGTTGCGACTGTCGTTGCATACGCAGCAAGCATGGGTAAATCACCAATTGTCGTAAACGACTGCCCGGGTTTTTACATTAACCGTGTGTTATTCCCATATCTTGCCGGCTTTAGTCAGCTGGTATTAGATGGTGCCGATATCGCCACCGTCGATAAAGTGATGGAAAAAGAATTTGGCTGGCCAATGGGTCCTGCATATTTGTTAGACGTGGTTGGTTTAGATACCGCAAATCACTGTACTCATGTGATGGCAGAAGGTTTCCCAACCCGTATGGCGCAAATTGAGAATGATCCAATTTCGCTTTTGGTTAATGACAGCCGTTACGGTCAGAAAAATGGCGTAGGTTTCTATGAGTACTCGAAAGACAAACGTGGTCGTCCTCAGAAAGTCCTGAGCGCTGACAGCCTGAACCTGTTGAGCGGGGTTACTAAGCAAGGCGAAGAATTCAGCAAAGATGAAATCATTGCCCGCTTAATGATCCCTATGGTTAACGAAACCATCCGTTGTCTGGAAGAGGGCATTGTAGCTTCTGCCGCAGAAGCCGACATGGGAATGATTTATGGTCTTGGTTTCCCGCCATTTAGAGGTGGTCCAATTCGTTATCTTGAAACCCTAGGTTTGAACGAGTTTATCGCAATGGCCGATAACTACGCCCATTTAGGCGAGTACTATCAGGTCACTGATGGATTACGTGAAATGGCAGCATCAGGTAAATCTTATTTTTCAACTGATGTGAAAAAAGGTTAAGGGAGCACAAATTATGATGAATGAAGTAGTAATAGTCGATTGCGTACGTTCACCTATGGGTCGCTCCAAAGGTGGTGTTTTCAGGAACGTTCGCGCTGAAGAGTTATCTGCACAGTTAATGCGTGCTCTGTTAATTCGCAATCCTGCACTTGATCCGGCAGATATTGAAGACGTGATCTGGGGCTGTGTAAAGCAAACCAAAGAACAGGGTTTTAATATTGCCCGTAATGCCGCATTGATGGCTGGCATTCCAAAACAAGTAGCTGGTGTAACGGTTAACCGTTTATGTGGTTCTTCGATGCAGGCGCTTCATGATGCATCTACCAGCATCATGGCAGGCATTGGTGACGTATACCTAATCGGTGGTGTTGAGCACATGGGCCATGTTCCTATGATGTATGACATCGATTTTGCTCCGGCAATGGCCAAATATATGGCAAAAGCTGCAGGTAACATGGGTTTAACCGCCGAACTTCTTGGTCGTCAGCACGGCATTAGTCGTGAAATGCAGGATGAGTTTGCAGCACGTTCTCATCAGAGAGCTTACGCCGCACATCTTGAAGGCCGCTGGGCAAATGAGATTGTATCGATCGCCGGTCACGATCAGCAGGGCGCATTGACTATGGTTGATTACGATGAAGTGGTTCGCCCAGAATGTACTGTTGAAAGCTTGTCTGGTTTACGCCCGGTATTCGATCCAGCTAATGGTACCGTGACTGCAGGTACGTCTTCGGCGATTTCCGATGGCGCCAGTGCGATGTTGGTAATGTCTGCTGAAAAAGCAAAACAGCTTGGCTTAACCCCTCGCGTTAAGATCCGTGGCATGGGTGTCGCAGGTTGCGATCCAGCAACTATGGGCTTCGGCCCTGTTCCTGCAACAAAGAAAGCATTACAGCGCGCAGGCTTGACGGTTGCTGATATTGAACTTGCTGAGTTCAACGAAGCGTTCGCGGCTCAGGCTCTGTCTTGTATCAAGTCGCTTGGCATGTTGGATCAAATCGACGACAAGATAAACTTAAATGGTGGCGCGATCGCTTTAGGTCACCCGCTTGGTTGTTCTGGTTCGCGTATATCCGGTACTTTGATTAACCTGATGGAGTCAAAAGACGTTAACATTGGTCTTGCAACTATGTGTATCGGTTTAGGTCAGGGTATCGCAACGGTATTCGAAAGAGTTTAATCTCTAGACACCAAATTAAAAAAGCCAGCGTCAAGCTGGCTTTTTTGTTCTTACGTTTTTAACGACGCTGGCGGACACATGTTAGTTGTTTTTAACTAACGTGTCTTGTTTAGCACCTCCGGCAAGTGCTGCCTTAACCGCAGCTTCCTGACTTAAGCCCGCTTCGACCGCTTTATCTACGACTAATCTGGCATCTACATTTTCCGATGACGATACAGCTATCTCTACCACTTCTTCAGAGTTTTCCGGGAAGTTCGAGAAAGCATTGCTTAAAAGTGACATAAACCTATCTGGCAATTCTTCAAAAGCCATGGTCATAATAAGTTCGAACGCATCAGGATTTTCTTTGGCTGCGCTGTTGATAATAGTATCCGCCATGATCGGCTTTGTCGTTATCGCAACGCGTATTATCTGGTCAAGCTGATTCGGCCTTAGTTGTGTAGCAGTTTTTACAATATCGCCAGCGTATCCTGGCTCGGCATCAATAGCTGTTGCTATGACTTCATCACAGGCCGCGACTTCGTAGGCTAATGCTGTGGATACAACATCATCGCTGGAATGCGGGTTAGCTGATAATGCACCATGGATAATTTGTTTGTATTGTTCCGGATAGTTTTTAAAGGTGTAATTGAGTATGAAGGCTTCGTGGTGGGGGTAATGTTTGATTAAACTACTAACACTTCGTTTCATCGAGTTAGTATTCGACAACTGAGCTTCAATCAGGTTTTGTAACAGTTGCTCCTGTTTGCTTGCTTCGTTAGCGAAACTAGTAGAGGAGAGCGTCAGGTTACAGCATATTAGTAAAACTAAGCAAAATAGGCGTTTCATATATTAATGTTCTTTTAGGTTAATTCTTCATACTTTGCCCCTCCTATCTAACTACAAGGACAATTAATAATCAACATAAAATCCCTTTTGCTTAATTATTGTTCAAGTAAGCAAATAAATGAAATTTTTTGAAAAAAAGAGTTGACGGGAAATTCAAAATCCCTAAAATGCGCATCCACTTCCACGGGACATCCCAACGAAGTGTTTTGATACGATAACCTCAAGGGTTTAACCCGGTTATCACGACCGAAACTGAGAAATATTCGAAAACAACTTTTTCGAAATAATTATCAAAAAGCGGTTGACATCAAAACTGGATGGCGTAGAATGCGCATCCTGCTTCGGGCAAGGCCTGCAGCGAAACAACGAGATTAACGAATGCGATTAATTCTCGGCTTTTTTAAAAGCGCATCTTTAACAATTAGTTATCAAGCAATTTGTGTGGGCACTCAAGTTAAGACAGTTTTACCATATAGCTCGTAAGAGCAATATAAAAGTCTTAATGATTTGTGACACATGAGTCTTTATTAATTTATTTAATATACGTTTATATGTCAGTTACCTTAATTGGTAACAAGTGATTCATTGAGCATGGTCCGCAAGGACAACAACTTTTTAATTGAAGAGTTTGATCATGGCTCAGATTGAACGCTGGCGGCAGGCTTAACACATGCAAGTCGAGCGGAAACGAGAAGGTGCTTGCACCTTCGGCGTCGAGCGGCGGACGGGTGAGTAATGCTTGGGAATATGCCTTAAGGTGGGGGACAACAGTTGGAAACGACTGCTAATACCGCATAATGTCTACGGACCAAAGGAGGGGATCTTCGGACCTTTCGCCTTTTGATTAGCCCAAGTGAGATTAGCTAGTTGGTGGGGTAATGGCCTACCAAGGCGACGATCTCTAGCTGGTTTGAGAGGATGATCAGCCACACTGGGACTGAGACACGGCCCAGACTCCTACGGGAGGCAGCAGTGGGGAATATTGCACAATGGGGGAAACCCTGATGCAGCCATGCCGCGTGTGTGAAGAAGGCCTTCGGGTTGTAAAGCACTTTCAGCGAGGAGGAAAGGTTAGTAGCTAATAACTGCTAGCTGTGACGTTACTCGCAGAAGAAGCACCGGCTAACTCCGTGCCAGCAGCCGCGGTAATACGGAGGGTGCGAGCGTTAATCGGAATTACTGGGCGTAAAGCGTGCGTAGGCGGTTGTATAAGCGAGATGTGAAAGCCCCGGGCTTAACCTGGGAACTGCATTTCGAACTGTATGACTAGAGTTTTGTAGAGGGTGGTGGAATTTCCAGTGTAGCGGTGAAATGCGTAGAGATTGGAAGGAACATCAGTGGCGAAGGCGGCCACCTGGACAAAAACTGACGCTGAGGCACGAAAGCGTGGGGAGCAAACAGGATTAGATACCCTGGTAGTCCACGCCGTAAACGATGTCAACTAGCTGTCTGTGGACTTGATCCGTGGGTAGCGCAGCTAACGCACTAAGTTGACCGCCTGGGGAGTACGGCCGCAAGGTTAAAACTCAAATGAATTGACGGGGGCCCGCACAAGCGGTGGAGCATGTGGTTTAATTCGATGCAACGCGAAGAACCTTACCATCCCTTGACATCCAGAGAACTTTCTAGAGATAGATTGGTGCCTTCGGGAACTCTGAGACAGGTGCTGCATGGCTGTCGTCAGCTCGTGTTGTGAAATGTTGGGTTAAGTCCCGCAACGAGCGCAACCCCTATCCTTATTTGCCAGCGCGTCATGGCGGGAACTTTAAGGAGACTGCCGGTGATAAACCGGAGGAAGGTGGGGACGACGTCAAGTCATCATGGCCCTTACGGGATGGGCTACACACGTGCTACAATGGCAGATACAGAGGGCAGCAAGACCGCGAGGTGGAGCGAATCCCACAAAGTCTGTCGTAGTCCGGATTGGAGTCTGCAACTCGACTCCATGAAGTCGGAATCGCTAGTAATCGTGGATCAGAATGCCACGGTGAATACGTTCCCGGGCCTTGTACACACCGCCCGTCACACCATGGGAGTGGGTTGCAAAAGAAGTAGCTAGTTTAACCTTCGGGGGGACGGTTACCACTTTGTGATTCATGACTGGGGTGAAGTCGTAACAAGGTAACCCTAGGGGAACCTGGGGTTGGATCACCTCCTTACCTTAAGTAAAACAACTTTCTTGAGTGTTCACACAAATTGCTTTGATAACGAATAAAGACGATGACCCTGTACGTCAGAATTATGGGGCTATAGCTCAGCTGGGAGAGCGCCTGCCTTGCACGCAGGAGGTCAGCAGTTCGATCCTGCTTAGCTCCACCATTTCACGACTGACAGGTTTGAAAATACTGTAGGTCTGTAGCTCAGCTGGTTAGAGCGCACCCCTGATAAGGGTGAGGTCGGTAGTTCAAGTCTACTCAGACCTACCAAATTTCATTTTCTCTGCGTTGTTTTGCCACTCGTTTATTGAAAAATAAACGTCGCGCCAAAACGCCTTGATAAAACCGAAATTACATTGTCATCAAGAAATTAAAGATAAGAGCTAAGCTTAATTGGCGAGTTTTTATCTTTAGTTTCTATCTTTAGAAACCTGTTCTTTAACAATTTGGAAAGCTGATATTAAACCCGGTGTTTATATTCAACAACTCGTGTCGCGCGAGGTGTTGGTTCAATATAAATACCAAATCGGATAACGTAAGTTATCCGGCTAATAATCTTTATGATTATTAATTCTTACTCAAGTAATCTATTAGATTGCGTGAAATTGTCAGACATACAACAAAAGACAACAGAGCACAGTAAGCAGTTTCTGCTCGCTGAATTATGCCGTCTGTCGTCTTGAAGAGATTCTTCGTGAGTTTTCTTTGGGTTGTATGGTTAAGTGACTAAGCGTATGTGGTGGATGCCTTGGCAGTTAGAGGCGATGAAGGACGTGTTAATCTGCGAAAAGCTGAGTTAAGCCGATAAAAGGCGTTATAGGCTCAGATGTCCGAATGGGGAAACCCACCCGTCATCAGGCGGGTATCGTTAAGTGAATTCATAGCTTAACGAGGCGAACCGGGAGAACTGAAACATCTAAGTACCCCGAGGAAAAGAAATCAACCGAGATTTCCTTAGTAGCGGCGAGCGAACGGGAATTAGCCCTTAAGCGGTTTGTAAGTTAGTGGAATGAGCTGGAAAGCTCAGCGATACAGGGTGATAGCCCCGTACACGAAAATGAACTTACCGTGAAATCGAGTAGGTCGGGACACGAGAAATCTTGACTGAATATGGGGGGACCATCCTCCAAGGCTAAATACTCCTAACTGACCGATAGTGAACCAGTACCGTGAGGGAAAGGCGAAAAGAACCCCTGTGAGGGGAGTGAAATAGAACCTGAAACCGCATACGTACAAGCAGTGGAAGCCCCATCATCAAATGGCTTTTATGGGTTCTTTCTGTGAGAAGCTTTGCTTGCTCACTCAAAGACACACCGAAGAAATAGAACCAATTCTGCAACCTAGCAGAGTTAAAGGTTTATTTCGAATAACTCTTTATGGGTTCTTTCTGTGAGAAGCTTTGCTTGCTCACTCAAAGACACACCGAAGAAATAGAACCGATGATGGTTCAAATGACAAGAGTCATTTGAGATGGGGTGACTGCGTACCTTTTGTATAATGGGTCAGCGACTTATGTTCTGTAGCTAGGTTAACCGAATAGGGGAGCCGTAGCGAAAGCGAGTGTTAACTGCGCGTTCAGTTGCAGGGCATAGACCCGAAACCCGGCGATCTACCCATGGGCAGGTTGAAGGTTGAGTAACATCAACTGGAGGACCGAACACACGTATGTTGAAAAATGCGGTGATGACCTGTGGGTCGGAGTGAAAGGCTAATCAAGCCGGGAGATAGCTGGTTCTCCCCGAAATCTATTTAGGTAGAGCCTCGGACGAACACCATTGGGGGTAGAGCACTGTTAAGGCTAGGGGGTCATCCCGACTTACCAACCCTTTGCAAACTCCGAATACCAATGAGTGCTATCCGGGAGACACACTATGGGTGCTAACGTCCATAGTGGAAAGGGAAACAACCCAGACCGCCAGCTAAGGTCCCAAAGTCATAGTTAAGTGGGAAACGATGTGGAAAGGCATAGACAGCTAGGAGGTTGGCTTAGAAGCAGCCACCCTTTAAAGAAAGCGTAATAGCTCACTAGTCGAGTCGGTCTGCGCGGAAGATGTAACGGGGCTAAACTATGCACCGAAGCTGCGGATTGGAGCATATCACTAAAGTTATTTAAGACTTCTGTGTTTTCTTCTTTTTGATAAATGAAGAGAAAACACTCAAGCGTCCCCAAACAGTCGATGGGCTGTGCGGATAGAGATGATTTTAGGATATGCTCCAGTGGTAGGGGAGCGTTCTGTAAGCCGTTGAAGGTGAACTGAGAAGTTTGCTGGAGGTATCAGAAGTGCGAATGCTGACATGAGTAACGATAATGGGGGTGAAAAACCCCCACGCCGAAAGACCAAGGTTTCCTGTCCCATGTTAATCAGGGCAGGGTAAGTCGGCCCCTAAGGCGAGGCGGAAACGCGTAGTCGATGGGAAACAGATTAATATTTCTGTACTTCTTATAATTGCGAAGGAGGGACGGAGCAGGCTAGGCAAGCATGGCGTTGGTTGTCCATGTGAAAGTATGTAGGCTGAAGAATTAGGTAAATCCGGTTCTTCTTAAGGCTGAGATACGAGACGAGGCTCTACGGAGCTGAAGTTGTTGATGCCCTACTTCCAGGAAAAGCTTCTAAGCATCAGATTATAAGGAACCGTACCCCAAACCGACACAGGTGGTTAGGTAGAGAATACTAAGGCGCTTGAGAGAACTCGGGTGAAGGAACTAGGCAAAATAGTACCGTAACTTCGGGAGAAGGTACGCCGGCTAGGGTGATGAGACTTGCTCTCTAAGCCTCGGTCGGTCGAAGTAACCAGGTGGCTGGAACTGTTTATTAAAAACACAGCACTGTGCAAAATCGAAAGATGACGTATACGGTGTGACGCCTGCCCGGTGCCGGAAGGTTAATTGATTGGGTTAGCGTAAGCGAAGCTCATGATCGAAGCCCCGGTAAACGGCGGCCGTAACTATAACGGTCCTAAGGTAGCGAAATTCCTTGTCGGGTAAGTTCCGACCTGCACGAATGGCGTAATCATGGCCACACTGTCTCCACCCGAGACTCAGTGAAATTGAATTTGCGGTTAAGATGCCGTATACCCGCGGCTAGACGGAAAGACCCCGTGAACCTTTACTATAGCTTGACAGTGAACATTGCTCCTACATGTGTAGGATAGGTGGGAGGCTTTGAAACTTTGTCGCCAGATAGAGTGGAGCCAATCTTGAAATACCACCCTTGTATGCGTGATGTTCTAACCTGGGGCCCTAATCGGGCTTGGGGACACTGTCTGGTGGGTAGTTTGACTGGGGCGGTCTCCTCCCAAAGCGTAACGGAGGAGCACGAAGGTTGGCTAAGTATGGTCGGACATCATACGGTTAGTGCAATGGCATAAGCCAGCTTAACTGCGAGACAGACACGTCGAGCAGGTACGAAAGTAGGTCATAGTGATCCGGTGGTTCTGTATGGAAGGGCCATCGCTCAACGGATAAAAGGTACTCCGGGGATAACAGGCTGATACCGCCCAAGAGTTCATATCGACGGCGGTGTTTGGCACCTCGATGTCGGCTCATCACATCCTGGGGCTGAAGTCGGTCCCAAGGGTATGGCTGTTCGCCATTTAAAGTGGTACGCGAGCTGGGTTTAGAACGTCGTGAGACAGTTCGGTCCCTATCTGCCGTGGGCGTTTGAGAATTGAAGAGGGCTGCTCCTAGTACGAGAGGACCGGAGTGGACGAACCTCTGGTGTTCCGGTTGTCACGCCAGTGGCATTGCCGGGTAGCTATGTTCGGAACTGATAACCGCTGAAAGCATCTAAGCGGGAAGCAGGCTTTGAGATGAGTTCTCACTGGAGCTTTAAGCTCCCTAAAGGGTCGTTGGAGACTACAACGTTGATAGGTCAGGTGTGTAAGTGCTGCGAGGCATTGAGCTAACTGATACTAATTGCCCGTGAGGCTTAACCATACAACACCAAAGAAAATTGTGTTGTTTGACATGCTACGCAGTCAAATAGATAGAGTAAGAATTGAAATTAATACAGCTTTTCGAATTAAAGTTAGAAGCGTCTTGATAGCGGAGTAAACAATACTCAGAACGCATCAGGAGGCCCCGTTCGCCAACGGGGCAAAAATCTTCTAGCGTACGATTTTTGTCTAGCGACAATAGCGTTGTGGAACCACCTGATCCCATGCCGAACTCAGAAGTGAAACGCAATAGCGCCGATGGTAGTGTGGGAGTTCCCATGTGAGAGTAGGTCATCGCTAGGCTTCTAATTAACGACAAAAGCCCACTCAATCGAGTGGGCTTTTGTCGTTAATAGGGCCGAGAAAACTACTTGCGGGAACGCATGTGAGCGCAGGTAGTCGAAAAGTTGCTCCTGCATTTTCGACATTCACTACATCCCTGTAGCTTATCGCTAGGCCGCGTAAGTATTTAATATTGGCTGAAGAATCAGAAAAATTATAAAGCCCGCTCAGTTGAGCGGGCTTTTTGCGTTTGAGGGACGCTAGCGCAGGTGGATAAAATACTCCCTGCGTCGCATTTTGGGTGGAGTCTAACGAGGGTGGAGCAAAACACTCGACTTCCTCGAGTTTTGGGATACCTAATAACCTTTTTCATTGCAGCTTTGCTGCAACTCCACCAAAAATTGCTCCTCGATAACTGCTCCTCGATAACTGCTCCTGCGTTATTCTAACTGCATACTTCCATGTATATGTGCATTTTTGCATAAAGGTCATCTATGACCAAGACCTTCGAATCGGTTACGGATTCGACTCCACCCTTGAATCGCGTGGAACTCTGTTGAGTTCAATACTTGGTAGTTTAATGCCGTGCAATTCAAATTGCTCTTTAACTCTCAAAGTTATATCGGTTTGAAGATTTTTTTCATACCGGGTATCGAGTACATAGAGTTTGAGAACTAGCTGATATACAACAAAGTTATGCTTTAACACTTGAGAGATATTAACCACTATTGGCTTATTTAGATAAACAAATTTACTTAATGCCGCGTTTTCCCTAATGATTCTTTCTGCCTTAATAAGGTCTTGATAAGGGTCGACAAAAAACTCTATCTGAATTTGCATGTCCAATTCACCATAATTGCCAGATGCGGTGATATCACTAAGGAACACGTTATTTGGTATGGTTACCACATCGTCGTTGAGTGTTTGGAGTTTAACGGATCGCAAACCTATATTGATGACATCACCGTATTCTCCGCCAAATCTTACTCGGTCACCAACCTGAAAGGGGCGGTCAAACATAATGGTAATGCCGGCAACGATCGATGCTGCCAAATCTTTCATCGCAAATCCAATTGCTACAGCGAGTGTACCGCCCATGATTGCCAGGAGCTCTTTACTTATGTCGAAACTCAGTAAGATGACAGTAGCGAAGGTGGCAAAATAGATAATAAACTGAACAAAAAGAAGAACTTTTTGAAATAGTAAGCGTCGTTCAGCAAAAACATCAGTTAACTCAGTAACAATTTTTTTGATGACATTGAGTAAAATCCAAACGACGATAATAAGAATTAATGAAACGAAAAGGCCTGCGGGTCTGATAACATCTGCGAGAGTCGTAATGACCTGAAGTTCTTGCGAAGCCTCTTCACCATAGGCAGGGTTAATAAATAGCATCATCATTAAGGTACTAAGTAATCTATGAATTATCTGCATGGACTTCTACCTGATTAATAAATTTTGACGAGACAGGTATCGGGATACTGAGCGATACCAAAGCCAGCTTATTGAGTATTTATTATCATGAAAACCAATCATCCCATTCGCCTGACATCTCGCCAGTGCGCTTTTTACGGCAAAGTTGCGATAACCGAGATTCCCCTTAATTTCTTTTAATGAGATTGCCCCAAACTGACAAATGACCCTTAACAATAATAACGTTGTTATTTCGTACCCCTCCATCAACGTGGTATCTGGATAATCAGGTAATCTAACGATAATCTTGTCTTTGTCCTGAGCTAAAGAATCCGAAAGTAACCGACAGCTAATCGCTGGATTACCATCGGCATAGCCCCAAATGACTCGATATACGCCACTCTTTTTCTGATTTTCGGGTTCCTCACCCTCATTGTCAGCGAGTTGCCGCGGAATGATTAACTGCGAAAAATCCGGGTCAATATTATTCTGAGCTGTTCGTTGATCAAGCAATGTTTCAATTTCATTTTGGCTCCATGGACTAAGTTTGATGGAGGTCGTGTTGTGTTCTGGCTCTAATCCCAATGCTTTGACAAGAGGCCAGGAGCTACTATTGAAGGTAAGTACACATAAACATTGTCCAGACAGGTTATTGACCCATGAGCAAAGCCTTCTAATTTGTTTTTGACCGTTTGCCTTGGGAGATAATAACAAATGACAATTGTCGATTAGGATAAGTCGAATGTTTTTTTCTACTATAGCGTTTCGAACCTGCTCCATCATTGACTGGTTAATGGGTACATTAAGCTGTTGGGCAAGATCGCAAAGGAGATTTTTGAAGCTCGGTTTGCAGTTTAGTCGCAAATGATTTGGGGTAATTTTACTTAACGAGTTCAGCAAGAATGTTTTTCCAATTCCTCTTTCTCCGACTACCGAGACATGACTCAAGTCGCCGCTATCCATCATCCTTTTCACAAGTTTTATATGCTTGGCATGGACACTTTTTACTTCACCGCCATCAGCGGATATTAACTTTTCCTTTAAAGACGCATCTATATCTGGCAAATGACTGTGTTTATCGATCGCTTCCTGATTATCGTTGATGAACTTTTTCCGGTATATTTCCGTCGTAAATCGCCGACCGGTTTCGGCTTTGGATATGATCTGTAAAAAGATATGTATAGTGCCCATGTATATCGAGTAGAGCACACAAATATTGGCGCTGATAAAGCCTTTTAAACCGGTTTGATTGTTGTGTATGCGCTTTATCCATTCAGGTGCATCCCTTTCCTGTCCTACGACCTGGAAAGCATCCTTTCGCCATTTGCTAATCAAATATAGATATACAGGAATAAAGAGCAGCAGAAAAAGCCTTGAAAGCCATGCGAAGATGGTGACCTCACCGATATAAAGACTCAATAAAGAGTCCATCATCATAAATAGGCCAAACCACCAGATTAACAATTTAATCGAACGGGATTGCTGCTTACTAATGCCCTTCAATAACCCTTGTTTTCCCCTTTCGATCATTTTCTCTAAGAGTTTGAAAATGAATATGGTGATACAGGTCCAAAACGCAACGGTGGATATGGTCGCTTTTGAGATAGGGATTTGCAGCACGTCTAAAAAAGCTAAAATTATGTTTATAAAGATTAGCCATTCTAAAGGGCTGCGAGTTTTGTCGAAATACCAGATAAAACGCGCATATTTGCGCTTGATACTACTAACCGGCTTTTTATCTAGAATCCGTTTTCGCCAATCTGGAAAGCCATCCTTAGACCATGAACGCCACATGTAAAAAAGAAAAATCGCCAGTAGCATTTTTAAAATCGTGGTAATTATGCCTAAAGGAGCCAGCTCAAATCGCTTTGGTATTTCCTTGAAGCGGTCATAGGTTGCTTTGGCGATAACCAACAGCTCCAGCTTTATATAACTAGCTTCAAGCCTGGCCTCTTTAATACCATCGAGTTTAGTGCTGGTGTGTAAAGAGACAAACTCTGGAGGGGCTTCATTGAATATTTTTTCGCGAAGATAAAACAGGTTTTTTACTTCGATAGCCTGTGCGAATAAATGTTGAAAGTACTCGTCGTTGTTTATTTGTGCAAAAAGGCTCAAATCTGTTTTGTCGGAGAGTAAATCCTTTTCAAATTGAGCGACTTTTTCTTCAATAACGGGTCTTAGTCGAAAATAAAACTCCTTATAGTCATTGGGGCTTCGGGTTAAATTGTCGACTTTATCTTTCAGTTCGGCAAATTCTGTTTCAAATTGTTCTAGTTGGCCTTGCGGATTATCTTCGGCATTAGCGACACTTTCAGGTTCGGGTAAAATGCTGTCAGGCTTTTGTATTTGATCTTCGTCTTCCTCTTGCTGAGAGACTGGCTGTTCCTGACTTTCCTCTTCAACATATAGGTCTTGATATAGTACGTTAGGTTTGGGCGGGGCGGCACTGATACAAGGGGAAAGGAAGATTGCTAACAACAGTGCCATGCTAATGGCAACAAGTATAGTTTTATTGTGCGGTTGACCTTGCATCTCAAAAAACCTTAACCATTTGACATCATTAAAATAAAAAGTCATTTACAGTAGAGAATTGACAATCTATTAGTATGGTTCAGGCTGACGTTTTTGCGAGAAAGAAAGTAAATACGAAGCGAAAAAAAAACCGGCGGTTGCCGGTTTTAAAAGGTTGCTAAATTAGGCTACTTGTCGGTGTAATAATTTAAGCATTGTTCTACTTCTTGCTTAGAGCCAAGGATTACTTCAACACGTTGATGGATATCATCAGGTTCAATATCCATGATACGGCCTTGACTGGTAACACTTAAACCACCGGCTTGTTCAATTAGAAAGCTCATTGGATTGGCTTCATACATAAGGCGTAATTTTGCCGGTTTTTCCGGGTTTTTGTTATCTACCGGATAACTGAAGAAACCGCCTCGGGTTAAAATACGATGCACGTCGCCAACCATGGCGCCGTTCCAGCGCATATTGAAGTTACGTCCTCTAGGTCCTTCTTTACCCAATAATAAATCGTTAATGTAAGCGGCCATTGGCGCTTCCCAGAAACGTTGATTGGACATGTTGATGGCAAATTCAGAGGTTTCCTGTGGTACCTGAATATTGCGCTCAGTGAGCATGTAACTACCATGAGTTTTATCCAGCGTATAAAAATGTGTACCGTTACCTGTGGTCATTGCCAATGTAGTGCTAGGTCCATACAATACATAACCGGCACAAACCTGCTTGTGACCCGGTTGCTTGAAGATATCTGGATTCGCGCCATCCATACCTTCAGGGGATTCCATGATTGAGAAAATCGTACCAATCAGAGAGTTGATTTCGATGTTGGAACTACCATCTAGTGGATCAAATGAAACCAGGTATTTGCCGTTTTCGCTTCCGGCTACCGATGTATCCTCTTCTTCTGATGAAATGGCTTTGACGAAACCAGACTCAAGTAAAATATCTTTAAGGAGTTGGTTAGCTACGACATCCAATTGTTTTTGAACTTCACCTTGAATGTTTTCATCGAGCGTAGAACCCATAACCTCACTTAAGTGACCTTGACCTACACGAAATGAAATTTCTTTAGTCGCGGCCAGGATGGTTTTGATTAATGAGATCAGATCCAGAGGGACGTTATCTTCACGAAGAGCAGGAGCGAGACGTTGCATAATTTTGCCTGATATTTATGAATTTATTGTTAAGAGCATTTATTGTACAAAAGATCCCAAAAAATCACTACGCGTAATTTGTCCTAATACTGATAGTTCTATACGGTTTTGTATTAGTTGTACAAACGGAATTAATGTATATTGAACTTCTAAGAATAATTTTAAAGGCTAGTCATGCGCATCTATAAAATCCTTATATTTCTTGTGGTTGTAGTGAGTTCACAGCTCAATGCTCAATCTTTGTCGGAATTTTCTAACGGCAAACAATACTTTGACGGTTTTGTCCCATTTTATTTGGACAATGATTCCGGCAAGGTATATTTACAAATCACAGAATTCAATGAACCATTTTTGTTTCAAAGCAGCCTTCCCCATGGTGTCGGTTCTAATGATATAGGTCTGGATCGCGGCCAACTTGGTGATACCCGATTGGTTCAGTTTGAAAAGCGCGGCGATAAAGTTTTCTTAAGGCAGCTGAACACTTACTATCGAGCCAACAGTGACAATGCCATGGAGCGCCAGGCGGTAGGTGAAGCCTTCGCGAGTTCCATCATTCAGGGGTTTAGTGTTGTAACCTCAGATAAAAATCGAGTGATTATCGATTACACCGATTTTCTTCTATCGGATATTCATGATTTAGCTAATACCCTGAAACAGCGCAAACAAGGGAGTTTTAGTGTTGATAAAAGTCGTAGTGCAGTTTATCAGGAACGAACGAAAGCGTTTGTTGATAATACTGAGCTAGAAGCGATCGTTACCTTTAAAGGACAGGGGACCGGCAGCTATTTAAAATCGGTGACACCGGATGCCAATGCCGTCTCGGTTAATCTGCATCATTCGATGATTCGTCTTCCCGATGATAATTACCAGACCCGCACGTTTCACCCGTTCTCGGGAATGTGGTCGGTGGAATTTGCCGATTACGCCAGCGCTATTGAAGATAACTTAATCCAACGCCTAATCCCTCGTCATCGCTTAGTAAAGAAAAACCCAAATGCCGAGCGAAGTGAAGCGGTTGAGCCGATTATCTACTACTTGGATCCAGGTGTTCCTGAGCCAGTAAAAAGTGCGCTGATAGATGGTGCCATGTGGTGGAATGAAGCGTTTGCAGAGCTTGGTTTTATCGATGCATTCCAAGTGAAAATGTTGCCGAAAGACGCCGACCCTATGGACGTTCGCTATAACGTCATTCAATGGGTTCACCGTGCCACTCGCGGTTGGTCATATGGAGCTTCGGTTATTGACCCGAGAACCGGGGAAATTTTAAAAGGTCACGTAACTCTCGGCTCATTGCGAGTCCGGCAGGATTATTTAATTGCCCTTGGTTTAACCTCGCCATTTAAAGGTGGAGCACAAACCGATACCTCAGAGATGAAAGAGATGGCGTTAGCGCGAATCCGTCAATTGTCTGCGCATGAAGTGGGACACACCTTAGGTATTGCTCATAACTTCTCAGCGAGTGCTAACAACCGCGCCTCAGTTATGGATTATCCACATCCTTATGTAACCTTGAATGAAACCGGTGAAATCGATTTATCGAACGCCTATGATGTTGGAATTGGCGCCTGGGATAAACATGTTATCGCTTATGCTTATGGCATTTATAAAGACGAAGATAAAGCTTTAAAGAATGTGATTCGCGACGCTAAAGACAAGGGACTGAAATATATGTCAGATCCTGATGCTCGTCCTCGTTCTGGCGCTGACGCCCACGGTCATCTTTGGGATAATGGTGAAGATGCTGTTAAAGAATTAACCAGAGTCAGCGACGTTCGTCAAAAAGCATTGGAAAGTTTTGGTACTGACAGTATCCCTGCGGGTACGCCGTTTTCGGAGCTAGAAAACACCTTAGTCCCTATCTATAACTTTCATCGCTACCAGGTGGAAGCGGCGGTTAAACTTATCGCCGGCCTTGATTATCAGTATGCGGTAAAAGGTGAGGACAAATCACCGGTTAAATTAATTCCTGCCGCCAAACAGCAACAGGCTATTTATGCCCTGTTATCAACGCTGGATAGCAAATTTTTAACCTTACCGGAATCGATTCTGGCGTTAATACCACCGAAAGCCTATGGCTATTATCGCGATCGTGAGAGTTTTCCGAGCAAAACCGGAGTAGCGTTCGATCCGGTATCGGCGGCACAAGCGAGTGCTAAACACACGATTAGCCTGATGCTCGAACCGCAACGTTTAGCTCGCTTACAACAGCATAATGCCCGGGATAACACCATCCCAGGCGTAACAGATTTACTCAACCAATTAACCACCAAAACCATCAAAGCGGGTGCTGCAGGTGGAATGGAATTTATTGTGCAACAACGAGTTAACCAGCAAACCCTGGACAGCCTTCTTGGCTTGTATCATCACCCAGAGCTTGTTGGAGAAGTGCGAGCTGATGTTCACAAACATCTTTTGGGTTTAAAAGACTGGTTGCAGATTAATGCTGACAGAGCCGGAAACGATAAGTTATCAAGCCAGTATCACTTGCTTGCAGGCCAGATCATGTATAGTCTGCAGCAAGGTAAGGTGTTTACCCCGGAAGCAAAAGTAAAATTACCACCGGGTTCACCAATAGGAAGTGATTAACAGGCTGTCGCGTTAATGAGCAAACATATTCATATTTTAGGGGTGTGCGGTACCTTTATGGGAGGTATCGCCGCTATAGCTAAGGAATTGGGATTTCGGGTTTCTGGCTCCGATGCCAATGTTTACCCACCGATGAGCACTCAGCTTGAAGCATTGGGCATTGAGCTTAAATCCGGTTATCTGCCAGAGCATCTTGCTGATGAACCCGATTTGGTTATTATTGGCAACGCCATGTCCCGTGGCAATCCTATGGTTGAATATGTTCTAGAGCGTAACATTCCCTATACCTCCGGCCCGCAGTGGCTTCAGGATAACGTTCTGCAACAGCGATGGGTTTTGGCTGTGTCTGGAACCCACGGCAAAACCACGACCAGCAGTATGCTGACCTGGATTCTCGAATACGCGAAACTAACACCAGGTTTTTTAATCGGTGGTGTGCCACAGAACTTCGATAAATCCGCACGTCTTGGCAATGCGCCTTTTTTCGTGATCGAAGCCGATGAATATGACACTGCGTTTTTTGATAAGCGCTCGAAGTTTGTTCATTACCGTCCAAGAACCCTGGTGATTAACAATTTAGAATTCGACCATGCTGATATCTTTGACTCGATCAAAGATATCCAGCGCCAGCTCCATCACTTGATTCGGATGGTTCCGGGGAACGGTTTGATTCTGGCGCCGGATAATGAAAATTATATTCAAGAAACCCTGGCCCAGGGATTGTGGACTGAGACTGAGTTAAGCCGCAGTTCTCAGGGCTGGCAGGCAAATAAGATCCACGGTGATGGCAGTGCGTTTGAAGTGTTTTTTAATAGCGAAAAGCAAGGTGAAGTGCATTGGTCATTATTAGGTGACTTTAATATTGATAACGCCCTGATGGCTATCGGTGCCGCTCGTCATGCCGGGGTTCCGGTTTCGGTATCCTGTGAGGCGTTAGCCGGATTTATCAATACCAAACGCCGCCAGGAATTATTGGGTTCCCCAAATGACATTCATGTCTACGATGATTTTGCCCACCACCCAACGGCCATCACCAAAACCTTAAATGCAATGCGCAGCCATATTGGTGATAAGCGATTAATAGCCGTTTTAGAGCCAA
Organism: Thalassotalea sp. PS06; assembly: GCF_007197775.1. Classification (NCBI taxonomy): domain Bacteria; kingdom Pseudomonadati; phylum Pseudomonadota; class Gammaproteobacteria; order Alteromonadales; family Colwelliaceae; genus Thalassotalea; species Thalassotalea sp. PS06. The sequence continues at coordinate 499,711 of NZ_CP041638.1, forward strand.
GATCTAACACTATGAAAGCCGGTGTTCATAAAGATACATTGGCGCAGGCGTTTACTGATGCCGATCGGGTGTTTATTTTCAAAGACTCATCGTTTGACTGGTCAGTTGATGACGTCTGTGAGCAGATCAGCAACAGCGCAAGTGCTCATAATGATATTGACGAATTGCTTGGTGAAGTCAGTGACTATGCACAAAGCGGCGATCACATTGTGGTGATGAGTAATGGCGGCTTTTCAGGCTTTCATACTAAGCTTCTAGATATCTTAAAGAAATAAATTAGTTACGGATCAACAAAGGAAATTCAATTGGCTGAATTTAAGGGCAAAATTACGTTGGCCATAACCGGTGCATCCGGTAGTGCTTATGCCATGCGGTTACTCGAATGCCTATTACATGCGGACTATCAGGTTTATGTTCTGGTATCTTCCGCTGCCAGGGTGGTTTTTGATACCGAAATTGGCGTGAAAATTCCAGGAAACCCGGAAAAGGCAAGTGAGTTTTTAATCAAGCATTTTGATTGTAAAGATGAACAGATTCAGGTGTTTGGTAAAGATCAGTGGTTTTCACCAGTGGCTTCAGGTTCAGCGGCACCCAGACAAATGGTGGTGTGTCCCTGCAGTACCGGAACTCTGGCGGCCATTAGTCAGGGCATGAGTGATAACCTGATTGAACGCGCAGCCGATGTGGTCATTAAAGAAAGAGGGCAATTAATTCTGGTGCCCAGAGAAACCCCATTTTCAACCATTCACTTAGCCAATATGCACAGCTTGTCGCAAATGGGCGTCACCATTATGCCGGCAGCGCCAGGGTTTTATCACAATCCAACGTCTATTGAAGACTTGATTGATTTTATGGTTGGACGCATGCTCGATCATTTAGGCATAGATCAAGATATTATGCCACGTTGGGGTTACAGTAATTAATCTGGTATTTGGCGATTATTCGGTTATGTGGCAATTATTCGGTTAAGTAACAATAATTGCCATTTTTTCCTGCATATAATGCTAGCTGTCGAAAATAATTTCCGTTTTATCTCATATTTCCTCGCCTTTAACTCCCAGTTTCTTTACTCCCTCTTGCCTTTATGGTTTATTGCCATAACGTAATACCAATCCTATTAAATTATTGCTCACTCAGTGAGAATTTAAAGGCTTTTAGACAAGGCTTTGATTGCAGAGAATGGTTATTCCATTGTCAAAATCAGTAACGCAGGATAAACGCCTTTAAAACTCACCCGTAGGGAGTTAGTGAGAGGCCCATTTACTGCCCTATATTTCATTAATATAGAATGACTATATCAATAAAATCTATGTTGCAAATGAACCTCGGCCCTAACTCTGAGTTGTGCACAAACTTAGTGGGATTGGTATAAATACTTACTTCAAGAAAATAACAAGGTAGGCGCTATGTCATATCGAGGTTTAAAGCCGTCGCTGATTGCGGCGAGTCTTTCTCTGTTCTTTGCATCGCAAGGCAGTGCAATCGCTGCTGAAAAGGCGACAGAAAATTCTGAAAAAGCAAAGGCTGAATGGTCGGTAAATGATCCTATGGGTGAATTTAAATCAGTAACCATTGATGTTACTGAAGGGACCTGGATGAATGTGGATATCAGTCCTGATGGTAAAACACTGGTATTTGATTTGCTCGGTGACATTTACACCATGCCGGTGACTGGCGGTGAAGCGAAAGCGCTAATGACCGATATCGCCTGGCAAATGCAGCCAACCTTTTCTCCTGACGGCAAGTACATCGCATTTACATCGGATCAGGGCGGTGGAGATAACCTTTGGGTGATGGAAGCTGATGGTTCAAACCCTGTTGCCGTTACCAAAGAAACATTTCGTCTTGTGAACTCTCCAGCCTGGAGTCCAGATGGCAACTATTTAGTTGGCCGTAAACATTTTACCGGTTCTCGCTCACTTGGCGCCGGTGAAGTCTGGATGTACCACAAGACCGGTGGTAGTGGCATGATGTTGACCAAACGTCCGAATCAACAAAAAGATTTGGGTGAGCCGGCATTTTCTCCTGATGGCCGTTATGTCTATTTCTCACAGGATGCGACCCCGGGTAAGACCTTCCACTACTCAAAAGATAGTGAAAAGGGCATTTATAAAATTAAGCGTCTGGATCGTGAAACCGGCGATATCGAAGTGATCTTGTCAGGCCGCGGTGGTGCGATTCGCCCAACGCCATCTCCCGACGGTAAGAAGCTTGCTTATATCAGCCGTGTTGATTTTCAGAGCACCCTATTTATCTACGATATTGAAACCGGTGAAAAAATCGCAGTCTACGACAAGCTAGATCGTGACATGCAGGAAACCTGGGCGATTCACGGTGTTTATCCAACCATGGCCTGGACACCAGATAACGACGAGATTATTTTCTGGGCCGGCGGTAAAATCCATAAATTGGATGTTGATAGCCAAGAATCCAGCGTGATTGATTTTCATGTAAAAACTGAAAAGCAAATGCAGGAAACCGTGCGTTTTGAGCAGGATATCGACGTTGAAAACTTTGACGTGAAGATGCTTCGCGATGTTGAAATTTCACCTGATGGCAGCAAAGTGGTGTTCGAAGCATTAGGTCATGTCTATGTGCGCTCTCTGCCGGATGGTAAGCCTAAGCGCTTAACTAAGCAGACTAGCCATTTTGAATTAAACCCGAGCTTTTCTCGCGATGGTAAGCAAATTGTTTTTGCTACCTGGAATGATCAAAAACAAGGCAATATTCGTGTGGTATCAGCACGCAGTGGCCGTGGTAAAAACCTATTAGAAGAGCCGGGTAAATATATCGAACCGGTATTTTCTCCGGACGGTAAAACCGTGGTTTACCGAAAAGCCCAGGGAGGATTTATCACCCCACCGGCTCATAGCTTGGAGCCTGGTATTTATGCGGTTTCTGCTAAAGGTGGTGATGCCAATCTAATTACCGAGAACGGTATTCAGCCACAATTTGCCGATCGTAATGATCGTATTTATCTGCAACGTTACGGTGAAATGCCAGAACTAGCGCGCATTGATCTTGATGGCAAGAATGAAAAAACCTTGTACACAGGTAAGTATGCAACCGAGTTTCGCGTAGCACCAAATGGTCAGTATCTGGCTTTTGCTGAGCGCTTCAAAGTATTTGTCACGCCTCTCGTGGAACGCGGTGATGTGATCAACATCGGTCCATCAGCGACTAATATTCCGGTTCGCAAGCTTTCTGCCCGAGCTGGTGAGAGTATCAGTTTCAATGGCGACAGTGATGAAATCTACTGGAGCCTTGGACCAAATCTTTATCAGGCTTCTTTATCGGGGATGTTTGATATCAAATCCGCAGATGCAGATACAGACGCAGATACAGCCGAAGCGTCTGAGCCTGTGGTAACCGCAATCGGTTTTGAGAAGAAAACTGATGCGCCAGAAGGTTTAGTCGCCTTTGTCGGTGGTAAAGTCGTGACGATGGAAGGTGATAAAGTTATTAACGATGGTGTGGTTTTAGTTGAAGGTAATCACATTAAAGCCGTTGGTACCAAGGCCGATATTACTATCCCTAAATCGGCAAAAGTTATCGATACTAGTGGCAAAACCGTTATGCCTGGGTTAATTGATGCGCATGCTCATGGTGCACAGGGTAGCAATGAAATCATTCCTCAGCAAAACTGGAAAAATTACGCAACATTAGCCTTGGGTGTTACCACAATCCATGACCCGTCTAATGACACGACAGAGATTTTCGCTGCCAGTGAATTGCAGAAAAATGGTCAAATTGTCGCGCCGCGTATTTTCTCAACCGGTAGTATCCTATACGGTGCCTCTGCACCTGGTTATACGTCTCATGTAGATAGCCTCGATGATGCCCGTTTTCAGGTGGAACGATTAAAGTCAGTTGGTGCATTTACGGTGAAATCGTATAACCAACCGCGTCGTAACCAACGTCAGCAAATTATTCAGGCTGGTCGTGAAATGGGCGTAATGGTGGTACCAGAGGGTGGTTCGTTATTGCAACACAACCTGACCATGGTTGCCGACGGTCATACTTCCCTTGAGCACTCGATTTCCACCGCTAAGATTTATGATGATATTCGTCAGTTCTGGAAAGCGACGGATACCGCATACGTTCCAACCTTGGTTGTCGCCTACGGTGGTATCTCTGGCGAGCACTACTGGTATGATAAAACTGAAGTCTGGAAACATCCGCTATTGAGCAAGTATGTGCCAATGGACGTACTAGCACCGCGCTCTATGCGTCGCACTACAGCGCCTGAGCATCACTACAATCACATCAGTGTTGCTGAAGTGGCTAAAGAAATGCTGGATATGGATATTCTTGTGGGAATCGGTGCCCATGGTCAGCGCGAAGGTTTAGGTGCTCACTGGGAGATGTGGATGATGGCTCAGGGTGGCATGACCGCTCTGGAAGCAATCCGCACAGCAACCATAGATCCGGCAAAGCATTTAGGTCTTGATAAGCAGCTAGGTTCTCTTAGCGCAGGCAAGCTTGCCGATATTATCGTTGTTGATGGCGACGTTACTCAGGATATCCGTAAGTCTGATCGTGTTGAGCAAGTGATGATCAATGGTCGATTATACGATGCCAACACCATGAATGAAGTTGGCAATTATGATAATGAGCGTCAGCCATTTTTCTTTGAAGACTAAGCTTGTCGACGTGTAACTCTGTCAATGAAGATTGAAAAATAGAGGGTTACATCTTGATATTTATTACAAAAGCCACGCATTGCGTGGCTTTTGTTTTTTCATCGAAAAAAGCGCTGAATAAGGCAAAAAATTAGTAGCTGAAAAAGTGTCTTTAAAGGTGCATATTTTTACTTTAGAATCTCGCTTTCGAGTGATAAACTGATTTTCTTCTTCGCAGATTTTGTCGCGAAGGACACAGCGAATGTAGCTCGTACACACTCCTTAACGGCGAGTTATTATCATAATTAGCAAAAGACAATACAGGATTTAATCATGGCCAGTCGTGGTGTAAATAAAGTAATTATTGTAGGTAATTTAGGGCAAGACCCTGAAGTTCGTTTTTTCCCTAGCGGTGGTGCGGTATGTAACGTAACGATCGCAACCTCAGAAAGCTGGAAAGACAAGCAAACCGGTGAGCAAAAAGAGATCACCGAGTGGCATCGCGTCGTATTCAACAATCGCCTGGCGGAAATTGCTGGCGAGTACCTGAAAAAAGGTTCAAAAGTTTATGTTGAAGGTCGCTTACAGACACGTAAATGGCAGAATCAGCAGGGACAGGATCAGTACACTACGGAAATCCGTGCTAACGAAATGCAAATGTTAGATTCTCGTGGTGCAGGCCAGGGCGCTGGCCAAGGTGGTGGTTTTAACCAAAGCCAGGCTGGTGGATTCAACCAGCAATCTGCTCAACAACCAGCAATGCAGCAGGGTGGTTATCAGCAAAACCAGGGTGGCTTTAATCAGCAATCTTCACAACCTGCGGCTCAGCAACCACAACAACAGGGTGGCTTCCAGCAAAACCAGGGCGGTTTCCAGCAAAATAACCAACAGCAGGCTCCTAAGGTAAACCCACAAGAGCCGGTAATGGATTTTGACGACGATATTCCGTTTTAACGACTAACAAAATTGACTTTGTTGATTTTTATAATAAAGGCCTGTTTTTGCAGGCCTTTTTTTTTGGTGTTGAAGTTCCTTAATAATAGCATGAGTTATAGCTAACCTTATTTGGGCGAGAATATCGCTATAAACTATCGTTGTTTTAATGCCTTCCGTTATTGGTGATCCTCAGGAAACCCCAATTAGCTCCATTGCTTTTTTCGTCAGGTGATTTGATAAAATTTTAGTTTGTGAATATTCTTAAATTTTATTTGCAAATGATAATAGTTCGCATTAATATTACGCCCAATTCTTCTTAACTCCGAAAGCGCAGGTGTAAACTAGCGAATTATCGCTCACTTGCGACGGATACCGATCTTATCTGGTACAACGACTAACAAAGGCTAATAAAGTGAAATTTAAACTGACAAGTATCGCAGCTGCTTTGATTGTAAGTAATTCTGTAATTGCGGATGATCACAAAGATATTGAGAAAATTGTAGTTGAAGGGCGATACCTTTCTATCAATGAATCCAATTCGATTAAATCTCCGACGCCTATCATCGATGTACCACAAAGTCTTTCCATTGTTACTGCACAGCAAATCACCGAGCAGGGTTTTACCAGCATTGGCGATATCATTGATTACACCCCGGGTGTAAATACCTCTCAAGGTGAAGGTCATCGTGACTCGGTAGTGTTCCGTGGTGTGCGTTCAACTGCAGATTTCTTTATTGACGGTAATCGTGATGACGTTCAGTACTACCGTGCGCTTTACAACATCGAGCAGGTTGAAATCCTACGTGGCCCAAATGCTTTATTGTTCGGTCGTGGCGGTACAGGCGGTATTTTAAACCGTGTAACTAAAAAAGCCGAAATTGGTGATCAATTTACCGGTTATAAAGCCTATGCGAATTCCTTCGGTGGCTGGGATGCGGAAATCGATACTAACTTTTCTACCTCTAAATCTTCAGCGGTTCGTATCAATGCCATGTACGAGCAATTAGAGAATGATCGTGATTTTTTTGACGGTGAGCGCATCGGTTTCAACCCAACGGCTCGCTTTCAATTAAGTGATTATTCAACCTTAGATTTATCTTACGAGTATATTAATCATGATCGCTTTATCGATCGTGGTATTCCAACCGGTATTGATGGCAAGCCAGTTGAAGCGTTAAAAGATGTGGTATTTGGCGACCCGGATAATAACTATCAAACTCTTGATGCACATGTATTCCGAGCGTCTTTAGAGCAAGAATTTAATGACAACCTAAAAGGTAACTTCAACGCCTTTTACGGTGAATACGATAAAGTTTATTCCAACTTTTACGCAAGCGGCTATGACCAGACCACCAATATCGTGACGCTTGATGGTTATGTCGATAGCACCGAACGCGACAATCTAATCTTGTCTGCTAATTTGGTTGGTGATTTCATGACAGGCTCTCTTGAGCATACCTTAATCTTTGGTGGTGAATATATTCAGACTAATTCCGATCAGGACCGAATCAATCCAGTATTTTCTTCCACTGGCAATGACAAAGAAAGCTTCATCGCTAGCCGACCACTGGATTTTAGCAGTTTAGCTGGTGTAAATGCTCAGGGTCTTGCAGTTACAGCTACCTTTAGCGACCTCAATGATGATACTCGAGTAACTTTGGATGTTTACTCGGTTTATATTCAGGATGAAATTCAGTTAACCGATAACTTTGATTTAGTTTTAGGGGCGCGTTTTGACAGCTTCGATATCGAAGTTTTCAATGCTGACCCGGATGTACTTGAAACACGCTCACGTACCGATGAAGAAGTGTCTCCTCGTGCCGGTTTAATCTATAAGCCAAAAGAGAATATCTCGCTTTATGCGAGCTACAGCGAATCATTTTTACCTCGCAGTGGTGAGCAGTACGCCAACATCAATGGTGATAATGATCAACTAGATCCTGATACCTACAAGAGTAAAGAAATCGGTCTTAAGTGGGATTTCGCGCAAGGCTTAAGTTTTACGGCGGCGGTATTTGAAAATGAACAGAAATCGCCACAGGTTTCCGATAATGATTCTTCAAAGCTTGATGTCATCGAGTCAGAAATCTCTGGTTTTGAATTGCAACTTGCCGGTCAGTTGACAGACGACTGGTCACTTTCTGTTAACTACAGCAACCTTGAAGGTGAGAATGGCAGTACCGGCAAAACACCTCGTGAATTGCCAGAAAACACCTTCTCTGTATGGTCTACTTATCAGGTAACCCATGCCTTCGGTTTTGGTTTGGGCGCGATTTATCAGGATGATAGCTTCATCGACAATGGTAACACCCGTGTATTACCAAGCTATACTCGCGTTGATGCCTCAGCTTATTACGATGTAAGCGACGAGTTGCGCGTACAGTTAAACATTGAAAACTTAACTGACGAGCTTTACTTCCCGAATGCGCATTCAACGCACCAGGCAACCGTAGGTGCGCCACTAAATGCGATGGTTACCCTGGTTGGTCGCTTCTAATCGATTGATTTGCAGTGATACCTGAATAACATGAAAAAGCCGATGCATCGCATCGGCTTTTTTGATGACCGTTGATTATTCTTAAACCTCAGACAATTCCACCTAAAATCTTGGTAGATAAACCCTGACAAGTTGCTCCTTATGATAATCGCCGACTAGACTAATACCAATTCGATTAAATTCTCACCGAGTAAGGAAAACACCCGGTGAAATTGGTATAAGTGATTATATTCATTCGAGGATTATCATGACTGACATTAAATCTACCTCGACTATGCTGCCTTTGTGGAAACGCTGTCTCATTACGCTTGCCGTCATGTTAGTAGTAAGCTTTTTAATTGGTTTGCTAGTGCGCAGTATTTTAGGTTTTTCCCTGCCTGATTACGTATCCGGTGTTGTTGGCGGATTTTCTTCGATATTAATCTGGGAATTTCTAAAGCGCGTTCGGCCTAAATCTTGATCATTATCGGTATAGTTTTATCGGTACTCTACGTACTGGGTATTATCTCAGCATTTCATGCTGTCATTTATAATCGTACATCTCAGGGCGCTATTGCCTGGGCACTTTCGTTGTTGTCCTTTCCTTTTATCGCCGTTCCCGCCTATTGGATCTTCGGGCGTAAAAAATTTGAAGGCTATGTGCTGGCGCGGAAAAAGTTGCTTGATAATCAAGAGGACGACCCTGCCGATATGGTAACCCATATCAAGCCATACGTTGTATCACAACAGGAACTTAACCCTCAGATTCACGCTGCTGAACGGATGGCAAGAGTGCCATTGGTTACCGGGAATTATTGTGAATTATTGATAAATGGCGAAGCCACATTTGACTCTATTTTTGCTGGGATAGAACAAGCTAAGGATTATGTGCTGGTGCAGTTTTACATTGTCCGCCCAGATGGCTTAGGGAATCGCTTAAAAAACCTGCTGATTGAAAAAGCCAGGCAGGGGGTGCGGGTATTCTTTTTATATGATGAACTTGGCTCAGTCGGTATTGGTACGTCTTATATTCAACAATTGCAGGAAGCGAATGTCGTTGTGCATCCATTCAATACCCGCAAAGGCATTCATAACTTATTTCAGGTTAATTTTCGAAATCACCGCAAAGTGGTGGTTGTCGATGGCCAGGTTGCCTGGATTGGTGGCCATAATGTCGGTGATGAATATCTTGGGAAAGATGAAAAAATGAGCCCTTGGCGAGATACCCATGTAAAAATCTCTGGACCTGCAGCACTTGCGGCGCAGGTTTCGTTTTTGGAAGACTTCCGCTGGGCGGCGGATTACTTTCCGGATCTAACCTGGCAAATCACCGCTCAACATGACGAACAACAACCCGTACTTATCGTGCCTACGGGACCCGCCGACGAAATGGATACGGCTTTGTTGATGTTCTCCCATATCATCAATAATGCCGAACATCGTATCTGGATATCGACACCGTATTTTGTTCCCGATGAATCGGTTATTCTCGCTCTAAAATTAGCAAGGCTTCGCGGCGTTGATGTTCGAATAATCGTACCAGAGGTTCCTGACAATCTACTCACCTATTTTGCCGCTTTCAGTTTTTTCGACGATTTGGTAAACAGTGGCGTCAATTTTTATCGCTATCAGGTAGGGTTTACTCACCAGAAAGTTTTATTAGTCGATGATAACTTGTCATCCATAGGTACAGCCAATTTTGATAATCGCTCCTTTCGACTCAACTTCGAAATAACGGCGCTCGTCGGTAGTGAGGAATTTGCAAAAGATGTCCAGTCAATGTTCGAATCGGATTTTGGCCGAAGTACGATGATGAATGATGACGATTACAGTAATAAATCTATCTGGTTTAAATTTGCTGTTAATGCATGTCGCTTGTTCGCGCCAGTACTTTAAACGACCATTTATTGGGTTTCGATATGTAGGCCCGGGCCTTGTTCTGCGGCAATATCACCTGGATTAACCAATTGACAACGTTTCATTGATAAACATCCACAGCCGATGCAACCATCAATATTGTCCCTTAGCGCTGTTAACGCCTTTATTTGCTCGTCTAACTGCTGATGCCAATTGCGGGATAATTGTTGCCAGTCGCTGGTGGTGACTTTCTTGTGGTTGGGTAACTGATCGAATTGTTGTTTTATTTGTGCCAGGCTAATGGAAATTTTAATTACGGTTATGACCCGAATCGTGTTAACGGCGATGATTGCTGCTGTCAAGAAAGGATTTGATCAATCCTTTATTCTCATAAAAATGTAGCGTGGAGATAGCGACGCCGGTGCGCTTGGCGAGTTCACCAACGGCAAGTTCTTTTTCAACCAAGATCACAGCTCTTTGTTAAACAATAATTCTAGAGTAACCGGAATCGGATTTAATGGATAGTGGAATGTATTAGTAGATAAAAACACGCCAGAGTCCGTAACCGCGACTCTGGCGTGAGAGGGAGAAACTGTTTAAATCGATACTACGATTTAGTAATAATAATCGTCATGATTGTGTATTTGCGGGTCGTCTATTATCTCTTCAAGTCCCACTTCAAAACTGTGGTTGTCCTGTAAATCCGTGAGATAAACCGTCTGAGTTGCACCATCAACCCAGGTTACCGTGCCACTTCCCTTTCGACTACCGCAGATCATTCCTATGCGAATCTTGTCAAAATCCATACTTCCTCCGAGTTTTAGTGAAAGTGATAGATATGGGCCGGCGTTATGCCGACAACGAAGATTAAGACTCAGCTTTGGCGTAATAGTTCAAATTAATTTCTAAGTTTTGAGAAAAGTAATTTAAGGCAGGTATTCAATACCCAGTGGGACGGCTTTAGACGCACCGGTTACACACGGCAAATTGGATGGTAATTTAAGGTCAAATTGTCGGCCTAACCAGGCAAATACTTCGGCTTCAAGAGTTTCATTATCGACGCCTTTATCGGACGAATTCATCACTTGATGCTTAGGTAGTAATTGCGCAAGGGCGTCAAGTAAACGTTGGTTGTTAGCGCCGCCACCACAAATGATAACCTCGCCAGAGCTACTAAGCTCAAGCACGGTATCGGCAATGGTTTCACACGTTAGTGCCAATAAAGTTGCCTGTATATCCTGTGGTGCATTTTCCATAGCACCCGAGGTAAATTCAGCTAACCTCTCGTTTAACCAGTCCATCTGAAAATACTCACGGCCTGTACTTTTCGGATAAGGCAATGCGAAAAAAGGATCGCGTTTAAATATTTTCAATAACTCAGCTATCACATTACCCTGATTCGCCCAGTCGCTATTGATGTCGATGCCATGGCTGCAGTCAGGATTGTGCTGGCGGTACCAGTCATCGAGTAATGCATTGCCAGGGCCAATATCGAAGCCGCATATGTCTTGCTCACTATGTGCCGGCAGGAAAGTAATATTACTAATGCCGCCGATATTAATGACACATACATTGGCATTATCACGGTGAAAAATCGCCTGATGATAAGCTGGCACCAAAGGTGCACCCTGGCCGCCGAGAGCCATGTCTTTTTGTCGAAATTGACCGATAACACGAATACCTGTCTGGCAGGCTAATGTTTGGTTGCAACCGATTTGCAGGGTAAATGGGGTTTTGCCTTCAGGGCGATGGCGGATAGTCTGGCCATGATTGGCGATTGCGCAGATATCGGAAGCCGTTAAGTTCTGCTGCACCAAAAATTCATTGATTGCGTTAGAAAAGTACACTGCCAAAGCTTTATCCAGAGAGCCGGCACGATCAATCTCATTGTCACCGGGTACATAAAGCGAGGTAATTTGCTCGCGGATTTCTTTGCTGTATGGGGTGAAATAGCTGGCGATTAATTGCGGCTGTGAATGGGCAAAATCGACCAGCGCCAAATCGATACCATCAGCGCTGGTTCCAGACATTAAGCCAATATAAAGGCTGGTTTGGTTATTCGGCGACTGGTTCTTGGCTGACATCCGTAGCGGCCAATAAAGTGCGTTTTGAACCCTGAAGTTCGGTTAATAACTGAGTTGCCGAAGCGGTAAACTCTTCCTGATATTTCTTATCGATAGGTAAGGCGTCAGGCAGTTTAACGGTACGTGGATTACGATGTACGCCGTTTAGCAGGAATTCGTAATGCAAATGTGGTGCTTGTGATAATCCAGTTGAACCGACGTATCCGATTACCTGGCCCTGTTTCACGCGTTGACCCTTTTTAACCGCACGTTTAGAAAAGTGCAGATATTTGGTTACGATATTATTGGCGTGCTGAATAAACACATAGTTACCGTTGTACTTGTTGTACGTCGAGGCGATAACTCGGCCATTACCCGCAGCTTTTACAGGAGTTCCTGTTGGCGCTCGATAATCAACACCATTGTGGGCTTTATATCGTTTTAAGATTGGATGATAACGTTTAGGTTTGAAATTGGAACTGATGTAGTTAAAGCTAACCGGCGCTCGTAAGAAGGATTTGCGCATGCTTTTACCACTAGGCGTGTAGTACTCGCCATCTTTAAAACGCACCGCCTGGAACATTTCGCCCTGGTTTTCGAATTCTGCGGCAAGGATTGCACCATGGCCGACAAATTCACCATCAATGTATTCGTTTTCGTACATCACACTGAAGTTGTCTCCAGCACGAATATCTAAAGCGAAATCAATATCCCAACCAAAAATATTGGCCAGATTCATGATCTGGGCATTAGTCATGCCAGCACCTAGAGCTGCGTTCCAGAAGTTTGACTTAATGGTAGCTTGAGCATAAGAAATGCGACGCTCAACTTGTTTCTCGTCGTAGGTTACTGCATAGCCGCTATCTTGCTCGTTGAGCAATAAGGTTTTAATCGGCGATACTGCATATTTCAGCGCGATTAATTGTTTATCATCATTGCTGGCGATTTCTATTTCATCACCAACTTTGAGTCGTTTGAGAACGTCAGCGCCTTCGGTATTAGCAATTTGATGCGTAGTTTTTGCGCTAAAACCCAAACGGGAAAGAATTTTGCCGAGGGAATCGCCACCATTGACCGTAACGGTTTGCCAATGAACTGAGTCTGAAGCATTGCTAGCTTCGCTCTGTTCGCTTGTTACTGCCAGATGGGTAAGCTCTAACTTGTTTTTCTCACCGATCGCGACTGATGGTAAACCTGCAACTTTATGGTCCTTGCCGGACTTTGATGGCAAAAGCAGCAAAAATAGCACGAAAAAGCTGCAACAAATGATTAACATTTGATGCTTACGGGGAAGTTGTGAATAAAGATTAATTATATTATTCAAAGTATTAACGCTATTTCTTGGGATTTTCATGGGTGTATCATTTTAAACTATAACAAAAAAAGCAAAATCCACATAACTTTTACACTTAAATTGCCCGAAAATATACAGTAGAATTGTAACCAATAGTGATTTATTCGAATTCAAATGAGACAACTTAATGACCGATATCAACAAGGCGTTTGCTGAGATTAAACGTGGCGCCGAAGAAATATTGCTTGAAGATGAGTTATTGGAAAAGCTAAAAACCGGCAAGCCGTTAAAAATTAAAGCTGGCTTCGATCCAACCGCGCCAGATTTGCACTTAGGTCATACGGTATTAATTAATAAACTGCGTCAATTTCAGCAGCAGGGCCACGAAGTCATTTTCCTGATTGGTGATTTCACCGGCATGATTGGTGACCCTACGGGTAAAAATGTTACTCGTAAGCCGTTGACTCAAGAAGATGTGCTTGCCAACGCTCAGACTTACAAAGAGCAGGTATTCAAAATTCTTGATCCAGCGAAAACCCGCGTTGAATTTAACTCTACCTGGATGGAGAAGCTAGGCGCTGCTGGCATGCTTAAACTTGCTGCTCGGCAAACGGTTGCGCGGATGATGGAACGTGATGACTTTAAAAAACGTTTTAAAGAAGGCCAGTCAATTGCTATTCATGAGTTTATGTATCCACTGGTGCAAGGTTGGGATTCCGTAGCATTAGAAGCCGACGTTGAATTGGGTGGAACCGATCAAAAGTTCAACCTGTTAATGGGGCGTGAGTTACAAAAGGCCGAAGGCCAACGCCCACAAACTGTACTTATGATGCCATTGCTTGAAGGTCTTGATGGCGTTCAGAAAATGTCAAAATCCTTAGGTAACTATATCGGTATCACTGATTCGCCAACGGAAATGTTTGGTAAAGTGATGTCAATTTCCGATGATCTGATGTGGCGTTATTACGACTTATTGTCGTTCAAAGAACTTGAGGTAATTGAAGGTTACAAATCTCAGGTAGAGCAGGGTGCAAATCCGCGCGATATCAAAATTGAATTAGCCAAAGAGCTAATTGCCCGTTTCCATGATCAGCAAGCAGCTGATGCGGCGCATCAGGAGTTTATCAATCGTTTCCAAAAAGGCGCGATGCCTGACGATATCCCAGAAATGGATATCGCCACGGAAAATGGTGAAATAGGTATTAGTAATCTGCTTAAAGAAGCGGGATTAGTATCTTCAACGTCCGAAGCGATGCGTATGGTCAAGCAAGGCGCGGTTAAGCTTGATGGTGAAAAAGTTACCGATAATAAACAGGCATGTTTAGCGGGCACCACGGCGATTTACCAGGTAGGTAAACGTAAGTTTGCCAAGGTTACCCTGAGCTAATTGTAATTGCTTATAGTGATTCTTAAAGCCGGCGTTGCCGGCTTTTTAATTGCCTGTAAATTAGTAAAACAATTTTCGAATCATCTGAAATTACTAACCTGAATTTGCATATAATCGTTAAAACTTATGTCATAGGGCGATTTGCGAGACACTCAGTGAGTGATTAATTTTAGGATTTGGTATAAAGTAAAAACTAGGGCAACAAATTAAGAATAACATTGAGTTACCGTCGATCTCCCCTGCAAATTATCTTCTCCTGGCTTTTTTTGTGCCTGTTAATAACAGGCTGCTCTAGCCAGCCTAGTGCACAATACAATGCGGATTATGACTTTGTTGATATATCCAGCTATAGCCTGTTCCCGCGCCACCATGAGTTCAATGATGTGCAACGATTAAGTGATTTTCAACGCAATCGCATTGAGCTTGCTATTGAGCATGCTATGGATGAGCTGGCGTTTTCCTATACGGAGCAGGACGAAGCTGATGTGGTTGTTAGCTACTTTCTGGTACAAACCAGTTTGCAGGAGTTGAAGAACTACAATCGTAAAGTAAAGGCTTGCCTTATTTGTACAGAGAAAGAGCAGCGCAGCCTTAACAGGAAGATCCGTACCGATATGTTAATTATCGATTTGATTTCCACCTCAAACATGCGCTCGGTTTACCGTCAGAGCAGTCCGTTGAAAATGAAGCCGAAAAACACTTCCGACGAAAATCGTCAGTTGATTATTGAAGCAGTTCAGGAATCTTTACTGGATTTATCTAGACTCAGAGCGAACAGCAAGTAGTTGTCCCATCGGTGGGTTTGAGTATAATGGCGGCAATTTATATAAACGAGACAAACTATGACCATTCCTAATGATGAAATTGGCTCGGTATTACTGGATATGCAGGATGCTGGTATGGATTTGAGTCAGCCTGTGGTTGTTGAATTTTTTCAGCTGTTTGAAGTAAAGGATAATGCTCAGGCAATGGCAGACTTTTTGAAAACTCAGGAAGAAGTCATTGAGGTTAAATTGCACCCGGATCAAACCCCTGAGGTTTGGGATGTGGATTGCACGGTAAAAATGATACCTAGCTATGACAATATCCGCGTCAAAGAAGCGTACTTTGAAAAACTGGCGCGCCAATATGATGGCTATAACGATGGCTGGGGTGTACATTTCGACGAGAGCGAATAGTCGCCTCGTCTGACTGGCTTAGTGTTCCTCTTCATCCTCGTGACCACGCTGGTTATGAACATCGTCATCGTCATCGATAGAAAATGCTGGTAACGAAAATCCCCAATAAATGGCAGCTAGCCTTAACATCAATCCACAAGCCATCGCTACAAACAGCGAAAAGTTTTCACTTAATCCCAGGCCATCAAATATAACGAATAAACTGGCGGAAAATAACGCGACAACCGCATAGAATTCGCGGCGCAGTAATAACGGGATTTGATTACATATAATGTCACGAATTATCCCCCCGGCTACACCTGTAATGGTTCCCATGATGACTGCCATCAGTCCGGTCATTTGATAATCGAGCGCTTTTTGTGCACTTAAAACCGCAAACATAGCCAATCCAAAGGCATCAACAACCATTAATAATCGCATCGGTACGTGGCTAGGCCGCCGCACAAATAACATGGTTACCAGGGATGTTATGACGATAGAGTATATGTAGTCGTTTCGCGACAGCCAGAATACTTCAACTCCCATGATCAAATCACGTATAGTACCGCCTCCGACTGCCGTAACCGCAGCAAGCACCATGACTCCGAAAGGATCGAGGCGATAACGCCCAGCAGTTAACGCACCAGATAATGCAAACGCCACAATCGCGATAGAGTTTGAATACTCGATAAAAGCCGAGATGTGGTGTTCTTCCATCGCGATATCAGTCTATAGTTTCAGTGTTAATCGTCTCTTCTGTTAAGGGTAGCTTATTGGCCTGCCATTGCTGAAAATCTCCCTGTAAATGGCTGACCCTTTGAAAGTTATTTTTGTTGAGGGCATCTATCGCGATTTGTGCCCGACGTCCGGAGCGACAATACACCACAATATTTTTATCTTTATATGGAGCTAGCAGGGAAATGTTCTGTTCGATTTGTTCGTGAGGGATGTTGACCGCACCAGTAATGTGACTCTCGGTAAACTCTTCAATACTTCTGACATCGAGCAGCAAAAAGTCTTCGTCACTTTCCAGCATCACCAACAACTGACTTTGTGTCGTTTCCTCGGATAAATCGGTTGGGCTAATAGGTAGTTTTTCGGCACAGGCAAACAGAAACAGCGCTAATAGCGCCAGAGAAAGCGGCTTTTTCATGTTCACTCCCTTATTGGCAAGCTTAACTTGAAGTTTAATGGTTAGTGGCGCATATTACCACCGAAACCCATTGAAGTGTTACGGCGGCGGATGATAAACCGGCGGTTTCCGAATTGCTAACGCCCTATAAGGTCTTGTCTTTTAGCGCATTTAGCATATTCAGAACAATTTGTGATGAATTAACCGACGCCGTCTCAAGGTAGGCTTCAAATGATGTCGGTGATTCTTTACCAGCAATATCTGACATTGAACGGATCACTACAAATGGCACAGAAAACTGATGACAGGTTTGCGCGATCGCCGCGCCTTCCATTTCTACCGCAGCCATGGTTGGGAAATTTGCGCGCGCTTTAGCGATATCTTCGTCTTTAGTCATAAAGGTATCACCCGTAGTGATAAGTCCAGTGAGGGTCTGGATACCTTCTAGCTGATTAATTCCTGTTTGTGCCGCTTCTACCAGCGTCGGGTGCGGAATAAACGCTGCTGGCATTGCCGGGAGTTGACCAATTTCGTAACCAAATGCAGTTACGTCGGCGTCATGATAACGAACTTCTGAACTGATCACGATATCACCAACTTTTAACGACTGCTCAAAGCCGCCGGCGCTACCAGTATTTACCACGTAATCTGGAGAGAACTTATCAATCAATAAGGCGGTCGCAAGGGCAGATGCAACTTTGCCGATGCCCGATTGTACTAAAACTACGTCAGTACCCTCAATGGTGCCGCTGTAGAAGGTGTAACCCGCATGGGTAGATTCCACTGGATTTTCCAGTTTCGATTTCAAAATAGCAACTTCGGGCTCCATCGCCCCAATGATACCGACTTTCATGCAATGACCTTTGGAAATTAGTTAAGTGTGCGGATTATAAAGTATTGAGCCACAAAAGGTGAGAGCTAGGCATAAAAAAAGACCCGAGGTATATTGCTCAGGTCTTTTCGTATGAATTATTGTTTTGCTTGTTTGCTTAAGCTGGGTAGGCCGCTTTCAAGCCGTTGTAGACCTGCTGCTGGAAGTCGCTGGCGCTGCTATCCAATGAGTCGACTAAATCGGCTAACACTTCATTGTCCTCTTTACCATTCCAGACTTTGATGTAAGTCCCATCTTTATAGCCATGATCCTGGCGGAAGAAGTTAAGGGTGTTTTTACCTACATACTGGCGGAATAGTTCGTCCAGATCCATTTCCATCAATTGCAAACAGGCAGCGAAACTTGGGCCATCGAAACGCTGCTCACTAACTGCTGCGCCCGCTAACACCTCTAACACTTTTTTAAAATCATCACCCGCTAACGGTTGTTGAATTTCCGTCGCCAGGGTTTCTGCGATTTTATTGGTATCTGCTTCCTGCATTAGACGTAAACTTAATCCAAAGTGGAAGATATCAACCAGTTCAAGTTGTACTTGTGGCACGTCACATTCCTGATGCTTCCACCATTTCCAACCGTGATGATCGAGCATTTCTGCACATTCTACCCAGATTGCGCGATACCACTCAAAACCGTTTTCGCGCCAAGTTTCGCTGACACGTGAATTCATCGCATCTTGCATCGTTAACATTTGTTTTATTTGCGTTACCGCAACGGATAAATCAGCCATATTTGAAGTAGTCCATGTCCGTTTTAAATTTCGCTATAGTGTGCCTGAATTAGGCGGTAATTGCTATGTGTCCCGACGCAGTTTCCGGAAGGTGGAAAGCTCCCATGGACGCATGGCTAAAAGCACGCCGATATTCTGTCTGTCGGATGGGGGAATATGACTGTCCTGTTGATTCAATTCTGCGCATTCCTGTTTCAGGTATTGAAGTTTTTTCTTAATCAGATTGATACTCGAAGCGCTATAGCTGCCTCTTAAGTAAAACCGAAAAGCATGATCATCCTGAAAATCGGACATCAGAAACTTATTCATTACGTCATTAGCAATAAATCGTTCCAGTGGACCGCGATTAATCCACTGAAAATCCTGAGCGATAAGAAGCTTATAGTGATTGTTCGGCAACAGCTGAATCATGTTTAATTTATCGAGACGCACCATTAATCGTACCGCCTCAAGAGGCTCTATTTGATATTGCTCGATAATTTCCTGGTAACTCCAGCCATCGCGGACGCAGGCGGCAACCAATAAAAGCCTGGGATCATCAACCAATTCCTGCTCCTGCTCCAGGGTTAACTGGGAGATTTTCTGTTCTTGCTGCTCTACCAGAAGAAAAAAGTCCGACAGGCTAAGTTCCAGTAATTGGCAAAGTTGTTCGAGGCGATCCATGGTTAGCTTTTGCTGCGAAAAGAATCGCTTTACATTGGCTTCACTCATCGAAAAACGCCGGGCAATATCGGCATAGGTTAAGTGTTGCTGTTTTAGCAGCTTTTTAAGCAATTGCATTGTCTTGGGAATTTGTGACATGTCTTATTTTCGCCTCAAGAAAGTTCAATTCTTATCAAAAGTACATTTTTATAATACCTTAGGTTGAGATTAACACGACGTTAACATTGTTGGTATACATAATTGCATTCCCCTTCCATAGTTACCGTGCTTCATCGATTGAAGTAGATAACAAACTTTTAGAAGGAAACCATTATGAAAACTCTAACGATTATCTCAACTATCTCAACAATGATTCTGGCATTGATGTCTGGCTCGGCAATTGCGGCTGGCGGTGTATCTGAACATTCCGGGCAAGCGGGTAAGCATACTAGCTTGGCGGTATCCAATGCCGGTGTTGCCAGTGGCAAAGCCGTAAGTGGTGTGGTGGCGGTGCCGTTAACCGTGCTTGGCGTGGCTGGTAACGCCAGTGGTAAAGCCGGCGATGCGTTAATGACCAATGCCATTACTACCGAACCCTTGCTTATCAGCGACCTTACGGTTACCTCATCTCCGGTAGAAACGGTTAATGCCGATCCAGCGCCAAATGTCGTGATCAACATTGACAATCAACAGGCCAATGTCGGTCAGCAAGACAATGATGGTCAGGAGTAATACTGATGCGAAACTTATCCTGGATTAAATCAATAGCACTTGGCTTGATATTAAGCCTTTCGATTAACAGCAGTTGGGCTGGCAGTGCCAGCCCAGAGGATAATCAACATGATGTAGAGGTATTAAAGTCTTTTGCGAAGAACGTGGAGCGTTACGCCGCAGAGCAGGGAGCCAGAGCGTTTATTATCGGCAGAGTTGGCCGACCTAAATCGCAATTGCCAGACGGAGTAACATTTACCCATGCGGCAATCGCTGTGTATTCGCAAATACAGCTGGATAATGGTGATAAGGTGCAGGGTTACGCCGTTCACAACTTATATACCAAGGAGGATGATAAGAGTAAGAGTGAGTTAGTTACCGATTACCCGATAGATTTCTTCTGGGGTGTGCATGAGCTTAAAGCCGGGATCATTATTCCTGAGCCGGCGCTGCAGCAAAGGCTGATACAGGCGATTGCCCGGGGTGACAACGTTAAGGTACATAACGCAGAGTATTCGGTAATGTCGAATCCGTTCAATAACGAATATCAAAACTGTACCGAGCATACGTTAGATCTGATTAATGCCAGTATTTATCAGACGACCGATATGGCGAAGCTAAAAGCCAATGCCGAAGCGCATTTTCAGCCGCAACGGATAAAAACCAGCCCTATAACCTTAATGCTAGGCTCTGCGTTTATGAAGGATCTAACCATGAAAGACCATAGTGGTAAGATTTACACGGCAACATTTACGTCAATCGCACGCTATTTAAATAACAATAACCTGATGAGCGAAGCGGTATTGCTGGATGAAAATGGAACTGTCGAACAATTGCTGTAGCCTTCTCAGAAAAGCCAATATAACTATTCTTTTTCCGGTGCTTTAATTAATCATCAATAGGCACCGGAGAAAGAATTTTCGACAGTGAAACTCTTACCAATTGTCGAGCATAGGCTTGGTTGCACATTCAGCCGGTTATCGGGTTAACATGGTGAGGCTAAGTTTTCTTATTGGGCACAGCACTGTCATCATTGATAAAGCGATTCATTACCGTTGCCGCTGTCATATCGCCCGTGACATTAACCACCGAGCGGCCCATATCTAATAACCGATCAACACCTAAAATCAGCGCCATACCTTCAACGGGCAGTCCCTGACTGGCTAATGTTCCAGCAAGTATTGGTAGAGAAGATGAAGGAATGCCGGGGGCACCAATCGAGGCGACCAGGCTTAGCAAGACGATAGTCACCATTTGTGTGTTGGTTAAATCAATACCAAATGCCTGAGCGATAAATAGCACCACAGTCGCCTGATACATAGCCGTAGCATCCATATTAATGGTGGTACCTAATGGCACGATGAGTCGACTAACCTGAGGTTTGACGCCGTGCAGGGTTTCGGTAACTCGTAAAGTGACAGGCATGGTTGCACTTGACGATGAAGTCGCTAATGCCAGCGCCATCACTTCCCGGCAATTCTTCAGAAATGTCATTGGAGATTTGTTGGCAACGAGGGCAACGAGCACAAGGTACAGTGCGATGATACACAACAATCCAATGAGAACATTGGCGAAAAACATCGACACCGCACTAATTGCTCCTAACCCTTTAGTAATAATGACATTGGCAATCAGGCCAAACACTACAATCGGGGTGTATTTCATTAACCACAATACGATAGTCATGCATAACGACTGCACACTTTCCATTAATTCAAGTAACGGTCGCGCGCTTTTTCTGTCCATGTGCAACAACCCAAAGCCAAAAATAATCGCCGCAACGACAACCTGAAGCATTTGGTTTTTGCTTAAATGGCTAAACACGTTATTGGGGAATATGCCGGTAATGATGCCAATCAAACCATTTTCAGTAAGGTCTAGTTGTTTCATATCGGGATTCGTCAGGCTGCCCAGATAATCTGAGTTCATCACCGCGCCTGGTTGGATCCAACCTGCTAATAGAAAGGCTAATGCAATCGCTATTGTGCTAGTGAGGAGAATGTAAATAACGCCAAAGCCCAGGGTTTTAATAGCTCTGACATCATTGGAACTGGCGATACCCAATATCACCGAGCTGAGCACCAAAGGTAACACGATAAATTTCAGTAGCATCATAAAAATAGTGCCGGGTAATGCCAGCCACTGACCGATAGATTTGGCCGTAGCGCTGTCGATAAGAGCAAGGTTTTCACTAAATAGTGTGCCAACAGCGAAGCCGAGAATTAGGGCAATTAATACCTTGAACCAAAGCTGTTGACGAAATTTAGAGGGGGTGGTTTGTTGTATTTCTGACATGTTACGGATACGGCATTGTTGTTTTTTATAAGTTAACGCCGTTTGTCGACACATGAAAGCGTTCAACCGCTTTTATTTTCGGTGTTGCTGTAAATATCTATCCAGTTGATTGGCAAACTGTTGTTTATCAGCCGCAGATAAAGCCGCTGGACCGGATGTCTGTACGCCACTGGCACGCATAGTGTCGTAAAAGTCGCGCATATTAAGGCGAGCACCGATATTTTCTTTACTGAATAGTTCACCTCTGGGGGACAGTGCGATTGCGCCTTTGTCGATGACTTCTTTTGCCAAGGGAATATCCTGAGTGATCACCAGATCATTTGCTTGCACCCTGCGCACGATTTCATTATCTGCCACATCAAAACCAGCACTTACCTGAGTAAAGTGTATGTATCGCGATGGTGGCACCCGCATTGAGTGATTAGCCAGTAATCGGGTTGGAGTCTGGGTACGATCTGCCGCTTTAAAAAGTATCTCTTTTATGGCTACCGGGCAGGCATCGGCATCTACCCAGACAGTTATTGGTTGGCTCGGCATGTTAGAAACCCTCCTGATTGTTATCAGATTCTAAGACAGGATCAAATATTGATTTATTGGGGATCTGCTCTTTGGTAAATTCACTTTGTTGATCAGGACTATCGCCTTTACTCACGTACACCACCCAGTACTGAACATGAGGAGCATTCTCATCAAGGAAAAATCCGACACCAATTTCATCCTGTTCCCGGTAAAACGGTAACTCGCCAAGCAAATGCTGGCGGTGCGCATCAGATAGCTTAAACGCTCGCCAGACTTGTTCCGCAGAGCTGTAGCCACCAGCGATGGCTTCTACCTGATTACTCATCATTCCCCCATAATAGTTCGGTAACTGATAACCGCCATTTCTAAGATGGGAGTTAGGGCTACCATTTAAGTTATGCATCACTAATCCTCTTTCAGCCATAACCTTGGCTTTTTCTAACGCCAGCTTTGTTAATAATCCATTGCAACGAAGATGAGGACGCTGCTGTTGAGGATCATTTGCGATTAATGTCACCAAAGCTTCCGCTTCCGGAACATTGCCACATTGTTGCGGTTGCGCTGCTGATGGATTGGCCAGAGAGACCATGCATACACAGTAAAGGCAGGAAAAGATAGAGATAAATGCTGCGGGTATTTTCATGGGGATTTCAAGGTTACTGCTTCATTGAGGTTTCATTGCAACACAAGCTTAACGAAATGCAAAGGGGAGTTATTGATTTTATGGGAAATTTTATTGTTAGCGACAAAAAGGCAGGCAATCTGTCGCTAACTCTTTGATTGCAGTATCTGTGGTTTAGTAGCTAGAGAAGTTCAGACCAAAGTAGTTAACCACCGCGGCTAGCAGTAACCACACGGTGATCGCAATCAGGCCATTCTTGAACCTTATCTCATTGTCATTTACCGGCAAGGCTTTTTGTTTCTTACGACCGGTAATAATCGCGCCAATGACATTATCGCCACGGATAACATGTAAGATGCCAGCGAGTGCATGAATAGCAATCAATACCAGCAGTACATCAAACAGGGTTTTGTGCCATGACACCATAAATGACGCGGTATCTTCACCGACAAAGGCATACAGTGGCCCTTCACTGAATACATCGTCAGAGCTGAACAATCCGGTGGTAAGCTGTAAGCCTAAGGTGAGTAATAATGCCATAACCATATACGCGCCAACCGGGTTATGGCCAACATGTGGACGGGCAATGTCATTGCAGCGCCAGGCCTTAAATACGGTTACCGGCGATTTAACAAAGTTAACGAACCTTGATGTATGACTGCCAGCAAAGCCCCAGAATATCCGGGTTAGCCAAAGTGCAAGCAGGGTAAAACCCGCAATAAAATGCCATTCGAACATCCCTTCTTCACCCGTATACCAAAGCAAAGCCAGCAAAATCAGCTGGCTCAGATGGTAAACTCGGGTAAAACTATCCCAGATTTTTACAGTATTACTCGACATAAACTTAAA
Source organism: Thalassotalea sp. PS06 (assembly GCF_007197775.1). NCBI lineage: Bacteria > Pseudomonadati > Pseudomonadota > Gammaproteobacteria > Alteromonadales > Colwelliaceae > Thalassotalea > Thalassotalea sp. PS06. Next base: position 523,892 of record NZ_CP041638.1, read on the forward strand.
TTAACTAACTAATTAGTCTTCACAATCCATTTTGTAGGCTTTATGGCCTTGCTTACTGGCTTTACCTATTTTACCTAGTGCCGCTTTGCGCTCATCATCGTTTGTCGCTTTGCCTAGCTCTTCAACCGCGCCTTGTAAAAATGCCATACCTTTTTGATACTTTTCAAAGTCAGCCTGCTGTTCAGCGCTTAACTCTTTGTTATCTGAGATTTGTAGTGGGATTAAGTCATCACTTTTATCGATGTTGGCAAGTAGGTCTGTTACTACTGCGTTCATCGCTTCAGTATCGCCAGCTTTCATCGCTTTTTTATAAGCTTTCATGTTGTCTTTCATATCGCCCATGATGTCAGCAAGTTCGGTTTCGCCGCACATCGGGTGTACGTCGTTTGCCATCGCTTGTGAAGAAAATGCAACCGCACAAATTAAGCTGGAGATTAATAACTTTTTCATATTTCGTTCTCGTTCTAATTAAAAGAATTCTGCTTAGAGGGCAAATTTATACAGGTCTTACCTGGAATATTCAATACTATTCATAGGTTATATTCGACGCTTCGTCTCGAAGCAAAAAGTTTTACATTTATACAAAGTTAGGTGATAGCAACCTATCTACGATATACTGTTGAAAAAGTTTTCCTACGCACACGGCGACTTATGACGAGTCATTGTCAGTTACCTCAGTTGCGCTGTTCTCAACTTGGATAGGACGTTCGGACATAGTGAAATCCAAAGATCCCCACTTTAGCCGCGAGGCACAAAAATACGACAAGCCAATAGCCAGTCGAGAATTCCTGGTGTCTTTGATTGAAGAAAAAGGCCATCCGCTTACCTTTGTCCAGATATGTAAACTCCTGTCCTACAAAGACGAAACACAAAAAGTCGCCCTGAAAAGGCGATTGCGGGCGATGGAAAATGCCGGGCAATTGGTTTTTACCAAGTTTAAACAATATGCAAAAGCGAGTGAAGCCACGATTATTACCGGGGAAATTATCGGTCATCGTGATGGTTTTGGGTTCCTAAAGCCCGATGAAGGCGATAAAGATCTATTTATCCCATTCCACGAAATGCGCAATGTGATTCATGGCGATATCGTTGAAGCTCGTGTTGTTGAAGGTGTCGATAATAAGGGCAAGCAGGAAGTTAAAATCCTGGATGTATTAGTGCCGAGAAAAGAAGGCATTATCGGTCGTTTATTTGTTGAGCATCAGACTCTGGTTGTGGTTCCAGAAGATGCGCGAATAACTCACGAAATCATTATTCCCCAGGACAAACGTGGTGCCGCCCGACATGGCCAGATGGTGATCGTTGATTTATTACAACGGCCATCGAAACGTTCTTCTGCCATTGGTAAAATCACCGAAGTTCTGGGCGATCATATGGCCCCAGGGATGGAAATTCAGGTTGCCATTCATCAGCACGATTTACCCCATACCTGGAGTGATGAATTGCTGGCGGAAACCTCGAGCTTAACCGAAGAAGTACCTGAATCGGCAAAGCAGGGACGAATTGATTTAACCAAGCTACCCCTTGTCACCATCGATGGCGAAGATGCCCGCGATTTTGATGATGCGGTTTATTGTCAGCCGAATCCATCAGGCGGTTGGCGATTGTGGGTTGCTATCGCTGATGTCAGTTATTACGTTCGCCCAGGGACGGCTTTAGATGGTGAAGCCATAAAGCGCGGTAACTCGGTATATTTCCCGGAGCAGGTGATCCCGATGCTGCCGGAAGTGTTATCAAATGGATTATGTTCGTTAAATCCTCATGTTGACCGCTTATGTATGGTTGCTGAAATGACGGTGAGTGCGCGTGGTAAGTTATCCGGCGCGAAATTTTATCCTGCATTAATGCGCTCCCATGCACGTTTCACCTATACCAAAGTGGCGAAGATTTTAGATGGTGATGTTGAGCTTCGAGAGCAATATCAGGCCCAGGTAACAGATTTAGAAAATCTGCATAAGCTTTATCATTGCTTAGTACAAGCTCGCCGTAATCGTGGTGCTATCGAATTTGAAACTGAAGAAGTTCGCTTTATCTTTAATGCTAATCGCAAGATTGAATCGGTTGAACCTGTGGTTCGTAACGATGCTCACAAAATCATTGAAGAGTGCATGATTCTGGCCAACGTTGCGACTGCCAAGTTTATTGAAAAACATCAAAAACCCGGGTTGTTCCGGGTTCATGACAAGCCCAATGAAGAAAAATACGGCAATTTACTAGGTTATCTGGGCGAGCTCGGCATTCAACTGGAGAAAAAGAAAGACCCAGAGCCGGCGGATTTTGGCGATATCATTGATAAAATTAGTGAACGCCCGGACCAGGAACTGATTCAAACCATGTTGCTGCGCTCGATGAAGCAGGCCGTTTATCAGGCGGAAAATATTGGTCATTTTGGTTTAGCCCTACAGTCCTATGCCCATTTCACCTCACCGATCCGACGGTATCCGGATTTAGTCGTGCACAGAGTGATCAAATCGATTCTGGAACAACAACAAAACGATAAGGTTAATGTCGGTTTTTACGAATATGACTTGGGGCAGGTGACTGAGCTAGGTGAACACTGTTCGATGACAGAGCGTCGTGCCGATGAAGCCACCCGTGACGTAGCAGACTTCTTAAAATGTGAGTTTATGCAAGATCACGTCGGTGATTCATTCATGGGTGTTATTGCTACGGTGACTAATTTTGGTATGTTTGTACGGCTCCAGGACTTTCACATTGAGGGGCTGGTACATATTAGCTCTTTAGGTCAGGACTTTTTCCATCATGATGAAGTGCGGATGTGTTTGATTGGCGAAAATAGCCGGGTCAAGTATCATGTCGGTGATATTATCGAAGTGCAGGTGGCAGCGGTTAATATTGACGATAAAAAAATTGATTTAACCATTAAAGATCCCGTTAATGGCGGTAAGGCCAAATCAAAAGGCAAAGCCAAAGGTCTGCGACGTCGGACTAAGCCGGGGGCGGGTGGTTCAAATACGACCTCTCAAGCCAAACCAACAAACTCCAGAGGGCAAGCAGATAAGGATTCTGCGAATAAACCCGCAGATAAACGAGGACCAAAGGCCAAAAAAGGCAGTGTAAAAAAACGCCGAAGTCGCCAGGGAAAAAATGCTCGCAAGAAGACGTCGAAATAACCGCAGAAAAAATAACAACGCCCTGCAAAACGACATAATATTGATATATCAAAGGTAATTTAGTAACAGATATGGCAAAACACGACGAACTTGTCTTCGGTATCCATGCCGTAAACGCGTTAATTAAACGCGCACCAGAGCGGTTTATTGAAATCTGGTTTTTAAAAGGCCGCGAAGATGAGCGCCTGCTGCCGATTATTAACCTGGCGCGCAAATATGGTGTGTCAGTGCAGTTTGTGCACCGTAAAGCGCTTGATGATAAAAGCCAGGGAGAGCAGCATCAGGGAGTCATTGCTCGGGTAAAACCCGGTAAGACATACACCGAAAACGATCTGGACGCTATTATTGAAAACGCTAAGCAATCGGGAAAGAATCCTTTTCTACTAATTCTTGATGGGGTTACCGATCCGCATAATCTCGGTGCTTGTTTGCGTAATGCCGATGCCGCTGGTGTCGATGCTATTGTTGTTCCAAAAGATAACGCTGCACGCATTACTTCCACAGTAAGAAAAGTCGCCGTAGGCGCCGCCGAAACAATTCCGTTGGTACAGGTAACGAACTTAGCCCGCTCAATGAAAGCCATGCAGGAACTTGGTGTCTGGTTAGTGGGTACTGCCGGAGAAGCACAACAATCGATTTATGATTGCAAACTTACCGGCCCAATTGCCTTAGTGATGGGAGCTGAAGGTAAAGGCATGCGCCGACTGACTCGAGAAACCTGTGATGAGTTGGTAAAACTCCCTATGGCTGGGGCGGTTTCAAGCTTAAATGTTTCCGTTGCCTGTGGTATCTGCCTATTTGAGATTGTTCGCCAGAATCTAAGTTCATAATCACCTTGAGCCCCTCTCGTTGCGAAAGGGGGGCAGGGTGGTTGACAACATTAACGACTTTGCCCTCTTGGTATTTACCTCTCCATCTATCTGCTTTTATTGAGAAACTTATAAATCTGGGTACACTAATGTTATGGCTCTTTGAGAGATTACTCATGGCAAACATTATTATCTGTGCTGATGGTACCTGGAATCGACCTGAAGAAGACTTGCAAAAAGACTTCCCTACCAACGTATTAAAACTGGCACGAGCAATTTCTCCGGGTAGCAGTGAAAATAAACAACACGTATTCTATGACTGGGGTCTGGGTTCCTATCACAACTCTGCCGGCGCGGGCGCAACTGGCGCAGGTATCCATAAAAACATTCTCGATGGTTATCGTTATATCGTGCAAAACTACGCGGAAGGTGACCAGATTTATCTGTTTGGCTTTAGCCGTGGTGCCTATACGGTAAGAGCATTAAGTGGATTAATAAACAATTGTGGAATTTTAAAGCGCCAACACGCAAACCGTATTAGTGAGGCCTGGCAAATCTATAAAAGCCCGGTCGATAAAAACAATCCAAAAGGCGACCACGCCAAAGCTTTCTTTAATGATTACTGCCATCCATCAAAACATATCCACTTCGTTGGTGTCTGGGACACCGTCGGAGCCTTAGGGATCCCGTTTAGCTTCATGGGCTTATTTGAAAGTCATGATGAGTTTTACGATACCAAGATGGGATCGAACATTAGTTTTGCCCGCCACGCCCTGGCAATCGATGAGAAACGTCAGGATTTTGAGCCTACGGTTTGGGTACCAAGACCAGGCGTTGATTTAAAACAGGTTTGGTTTGCCGGAGTGCACTCTGATGTAGGCGGTTCTTATCCGCCTGAGAAAGATACGGGGCGGGTGGCCGCAGATACGCCTCTAGCCTGGATGTTAAAAGAGGCACAAGCAACGGGTCTTGAGCTTGAACCTCATATCAATGAAGAATTAACCGATGGTACTCTGGCTCCCATTCACCGTTCTCGAAAGCATGTGTATCGGGTAAAGAAACCCTTAGACAGGCCCTTGCTAATTGCTGATAAGCCAACCTTGATTCATCCTAGTGTAAAGTCGCGCTATGAAAGCGACAGCAGCTATCGTCCGCCGCAATTGCAAAAGCTGGTTGAAGACTTGGGCTGGGATGCATTACCTGTTGGGGAATAGCTGTTTAGTTTTCTCGCTTTTCCGATGCAATAGAAATGTTGAATGACTCTGGTTGGCATAGATTTGACGTCAATAGTTTGAAAAGGTTAATGTCTCTGATGAGCGATAAACAGCCGTTTTAGACTTATAAAAATAATTAATTGAGAATGAAATGCATAGAGTATTGTTACAGGTCATAGTGCTAATAGCATGTTCGATAGTAATTAGTTTTAAGTTGAATTCAACTCTAGAAACTTACCTGGATTCTCAATTCCAGCAAGAGCAATCAGGTACTGAACTCGCGAAAGATCTTAGAACAGGAGAGGTTCAATTAACCACGGAACAACTTGCTGACTTAATTGAAGTCAGAAGCGCACGTACATTGGAAATCCACGTTCCCAAGCTATTTGTAAACATTTCCACTGTAATTGTTCTGAGTATGCCGTTAATTTATCTATTTGGGTACTTGGCTGGGCGAAGAAACTATAAGAAACGAAGTCTTGAAAAAACTTTGCTGAAAGCCGAAGGGCAGGATTGAGCGATCTGCAGCCGTTGATGTTTTGGAAAGCTGTTCTTTTTTAGCTGCTGAACTTCGAGCTTTCTTCCACACCCAAAAATATGCGCAACTTGCGTACTATAAAATTGTTAGCGACTTTACGATGAAGTTACCTATTAAGTTAAAACCAACAAAAGCTACCATCAAAAATTCTATTTTGTTTACAAGCCTGATGATAAACACACTATTCTTTGGTGCGCTATTTTATAAGGTCGGGAATATTACTGATATTCTAAATAACGGTGAACTTCTCATTGTGATGTTTCTCGTTCCTTTTGGAATAAGTATTGTATTTGTTTGTGTAACTCTTCTTTCAGCACGAGCAGCACGAGTTGAAATTCATGAGGAAGGTATCGTCCAAAATGGACTGAATAAATATGGGTTTAAAAACCTAATTCCTTGGGGAAGTATTTTAGATGCATCCGTGTTTAGGTTCAAAAGTGGAAGGTTTTTGAAACTAAGGGTTAAATACAATAGAAATGTACTATCGAGAAATGGCTCAAAGGCTATTGATACAGCTAGCCTACTTCTTAGCATACAGCTTTCGCCTTATTCAGACTCTGAAATATTGGAAATAATTAAGTTAGCTAAATTTGGTCGTTACTAACAAGATCACTATGGCAGGGGCGTTAACGCACCTCAAAACCAACGTATATTTGCAATAGCTAACGGGCGGCTGTTGGCACATTTGCGACGTCGCCATAAATAACGTAAATTATTGAAACATTGCTAGTCGCGAGCGGCTGGTGTGAGCGAATCAGAGACATTCCGGTTCGTTAGTTTTTATATTGAAGAGAAGAGTTTCCGGCAACTAAAACATAAGGATCATTGAGTTGTTTACAGGTCTAATAATTTATTCAACAGTTGTCGGTTTTGTATTTCATAAGCGCAGTATCTACACACGCCTTGTAGGGACAGGTGTATTAACTTACTTAGTGTTCTTCGCCTATCTAACATTTGATGTTTACTACTACAAAACCTACGAGCCTGAAATGATTATGGCCTCGCTCATTGAGGCGACAGTTACAAATTTGATTGTTGTACCCGTGTCATTTTGTATTGGCTCAGTTATTTTGTATATTAAACCCAAGCTATTCAGTGGTAGCTTGAATAAGTAGGCACCAGGGGCTGAAATGAGCGATCTAGAGACATTCGTCACGTATAGGTTTATCTCTAATTGTATTGAACTTTAATTACGGAAAAAGCTTAAAGAGAGGGATAATTCCTCAAGGATTAGGATGAATTTTATTTTTAAATTGGACTCTAGACTAATTACTAAAACGCATGCCTGCTTAGCTATCGCGCTATTATCACTTTCCTTTATTTCTGAAGGGACTTCCCTAAAACCAGAACAGATAAATTTAGTAAATCCACCCTTAGATTCAATACAGAAAACTTCTTGGAACGGATACCCTATACTGATTCATCGAAGAACTCCGGCACAATTAAAATTAATTCAGGAGTCTTTTGAAAACACTCCAGATAAGCGTGACCGTTTTACTTATTATCAATCTATTGCAAGGGTACGGGGCAATGAATTTGCTAGCGCGATTCGTCAGTTCACAGAACAATATATAACAGAGAATAATGTTTACATGAGCGAGAACCCTGAATTTGGAATTTATAGTATGTCCAGCCCCATATTAGGCTGTTCTGTTTCCAAAACAGACGGTGGCTTTATGGACCCATGTAATGGTGTTAGCTTTGATTATGCGGGCAAGGTTGATAATCACTCTGGTTACAGCAATCTGAGGCTTATGGTGCCTCCACATAAGATAATCGATAATCGTTTGGTTTTTATAGATGATTTTGAAGGGGTGGAAATTATCGATTTTACTCCGGATATTTTGGCTATGAATGTTCCCGATATTACCAAGGCCCTTTACGCTGTTGACTGGGAACGTTTAGACATTTTAAAGTCGATCGTTGAATCGTCCCCAGAAGTTGTAACTGAAACAAATTCTCATGGTTCCAATTTACTACATGCGTCTGCTGCCCATGAGACCACGCTCGAATATCTCCTTAGTCTCAATAAAATCAATGTGAATACAATTAACGAATCTGGCTATTCACCTCTTTTACTAGCTGTAATGATCGGCAACTATAGGAATGCGAAAACGCTGCTGAATCATGGAGCAACGATTGAAAGCTACTCTTTGGGTGGCAGAACGGCGGCTTCGTTATATGAATATTTAACCGTTGAAAGGAATCATTCACCTGCACGCGCAGACAAAATTATCGCCGAGTTAAAGAAATAAAATAGCTCGTCAATATACATAATTACAATCCGTCAGTTGTAATTGAATTACTCGATTGACGTTAACAGTAAGAAACGGTTAATGTCTCAGAAGAGCGAGAAGCAGACGTAAAATGAATAGGAATAAGTTGTGAAAATAATTATAAAAACAGGGTTACTTTCAGCCTTTTTACTACTCTCAGGGTGTCAAACAACATCTGAGAAAACAAGCAGTGTTTCTCCTGTGATTGCGAACGCAATTGAGAATAGAGATGAGATAAAGCCAGTCGTACATATTGAAGCAATGTATCCGAAAGATGCTTTTGAACAAAACATAGAAGGATATTGCCGTGTCTCTTTCGATATTAAGCTTAATGAATCGAGTAAACCGCATAATATAGAAGTTTTAGAATGCTCGCCAAAAGGCGTATTCGAACAGAGCTGCATAAATGCTGTGAAAAAGTGGTTCTTCATTGCCACAAGTGAAACCGAGTCTCCTAAGGGGCTAATTACCACATGCAAATTTGAACTAAGTTCATAAGATATTTATAGGCAGTCGTGATCGGCTGATTGGAGCGATCTGCAGTCATTCAGAATTCCCCCAAACGAGAATTACTAAGAATTCTAAGTAATTCCTGACGTTTATCGAAAATCTAGCTAACCACCTAAAATGAAAGAAAATTCTCAACCTTTCATGAGAGTGATTACTAAGCCTTCTCAGTAATTTCCGCGAAAACTGGCACATTGGCGCTTGGATGATTTTTAACTGATTGAATTTTAGTTTCTTTCTGGTAATTTAAGGGGACCAAAATAGACGGGAATTACTAAGCCGTCTACATAATAAACTGTTAGGGATATATGAATAATAAGCTCAGTACTTCAGAAAAAGGGCTATATCGTCGAGTTGATGAAATCCTATTTTACCTTTGGGATCCTATAGGTGTTTGCGATATACCGATGGCTCGTGATGAGTACCAATCCTATTTACCGCAAGTTTTTAAATTGTTACTTAACAACTCGAAAGATCATGAGGTTTCAGCTTATTTAATTAAAGTAGAGTCAGGCTCAATGGGAATGTCCGCAAATAGTAAAAAGGCACTTGAAGTTGCTCGCTTACTCATTGAAACTAAAGAGGCTTTGTTGGAGTAATATCCCTAACAAGTCGTTTAAAAAAGGACAAAAAACTGTTGGCTTTTACTCCTTCGTCGCTTAATTTTAGCCAACAATTTTATTGCCTCTTAACGAGGCGTTATCACCTCGAAACCAGCGTATATTAGCAATTGCTAACGGGCAGCTATTGGCACACTAGAGACATTCGGCCCTAGCTAAGATTCCCGGTAGTATCAGGGAATGACGCAAAGTTTTTTGATGCATTCTTCCACCGAAAATTGCTCCTGCATTTTCGGCATATAGGCCAATCCCTGGCCAAAACCTCCCACCTCCCTCAGCGAAGCTTACCTCACTCGAAGCGACGTTTTTTTGTCGCGTACCCGGAGTATCGTTTACGATACATACTCAGGGAGTTTAAACTCCCGCTTGTGGCACACTAGAGTCATTCAGGCACTTTGAAATTCCATCCCGAAAAACGAGATTACGGCCGTCGCCGCAATGACGAATTTCGACAGCGTCCTCACAGAAAATTGCTCCTGCATTTTCTGCATATAAGCCATCCATGGCCAAAACCGACGGAGTCCTCTACGACAACGTTCTCTTCGACGCTGTCCTCTTCTAAAGAAAGTGGTAACTTCGGCTTATGGCACACTAGAGTCATTCGGCTCTAGCTAAGATTCCCTGTAGTATCAGGGAATGACGCAAGGTTTTTTGCTTTTTACTCGAAGCGACGTTTTTTGTCGCGTACCCGGAACAATCTTTGATTGTGTACCCGAAGTGACGTTTTCCGTCACGTGCTCGAAGCATCGCTTGCGATGCGTTCTGAAGAACTTCCAACCCCCGTTTCACTTTTACTTGCGTTAGCTGACTATTTTCCCTACAATACGCGACCTTAATTCAGCCTTAATATTTTGTTCCTTGCCTTTATACTGGTGATGGCTGAGCCAGCAAGAGGCTACAACCGTAAGGAGCTCGTAATGCGTCATTACGAAATCGTATTTATGGTTCACCCTGATCAGAGTGAACAAGTTACTGGTATGATCCAACGTTATACCGACCTGATCAAAGGCGCTGAAGGCCAGATCCACCGTCTAGAAGACTGGGGTCGTCGTCAGTTAGCTTACCCAATCAACAAGCTGCACAAAGCTCACTACGTTCTTATGAACGTTGAAGCTCCACAAGCTGTGATTGATGAATTAGAAACTTCTTTCCGTTATAACGACGTTGTTATTCGTAACATGATCATGCGCACTAAAGGCGCGGTATCTGAAGCCTCTCCAATGGCTAAAGAAGACCGTCGCGATGAGCGCCGCGAAGCTAAAAAGAAGTGACTACTGAAGCTGCTCCAGCACCTGAAGCAAAAGCCGAAGAAGCTGCAAGCGAAGAATAGTACTTAAGTGACTGATAATTGTCTTGAGTTGACAGGTGAGGTGGTTAAACCACCAAAGTTATCAACCAGCCCCGCCGGGATTCATCATTGTCAATTTGTGATTGACCACAAATCAGTGCAAACAGAAGATGGCTTAACCCGTAACGCATTTGTCAGAATGCAGGTGGTGGCAACGGGACAATGGTCACAAAGCTTAACTCGTGATTTAACTGCAGGCTGTAACGTAAAAATTCGTGGCTTTATTAATCGCCATGAAAGCCGAAATGGCAATCCCATTCTGGTGTTACATGCCCAACAGATTGAAATGATTAATTAGGAGAAATTAAATGTCTCGTTTCTTTAGACGTCGTAAGTTCTGTCGCTTCAGCGCAGAAGGCGTAAGCGAAATCGATTACAAAGATATCGCAACGTTGAAAAACTATATCACTGAAAGTGGTAAAATCGTTCCTAGCCGTATCACTGGTACTTCAGCTAAGTATCAACGTCAACTTGGTCGTGCGATCAAGCGTGCTCGTTACTTATCTCTATTACCATATACTGATCTTCACAAGTAACCTAAAGGGGCTGTTAAAATGGAAGTAATTCTTCTAGATAAAATCGCCAAATTAGGCGGCCTGGGTGATCAGGTAACTGTTAAGTCTGGATATGCACGTAACTACCTTCTACCTAAAGGTAAGGCTGTTATTGCATCAAAAGCTAACGTTGAACACTTCGAAGCACGTCGTGCTGAACTTGAAAAGCAATTAGGTGAAGTTTTAGCTGCTGCTGAAGCTCGCGCTGCTAAGCTTAACGAACTAGCTGAAGTGACTATCGCTTCAAAAGCTGGTGACGAAGGTAAGCTTTTCGGTTCTATCGGTACTCGTGACATCGCTGACGCGATCACTGAAGCTGGCGTAGAAGTAACTAAAGCTGAAGTTCGTTTGCCTCTAGGTACAATCCGTGAAACTGGTGAGTTCGAAATCGCAATTCACTTACACGCGGACGTTGACACTGCTATCAAGCTAGTTGTTATCCCAGAAGCATAAGCAACTAAAGTTGTTTAAGGAAAAGCCGGCAATGCCGGCTTTTTTTATACATGGATGTATTTATCCTCACGAGCCATGGATGGTGATAGTGAGGGTTTATACATGGATGTATTTCGTCGAGATATTGTCATCCATGATATCTCGACATTCCGTAAATCCCTTTACATTTCCTTACGAGCCATGAATGGTTACCTACAAGGATGTTGGTATATCGATTGTGTCGGTCGTACAGGGAAGTAACCTATTAGAGCAATGTGTGGAGCAATTGCCGAGGACTAACCCTCGACTAATCTGCCGCAGGCAATTCAGGAATCGGCCATTGCTTGCCATCAATCAATCCGCGTTCAGCCATTCCGCCAAGGCCCTGCAAGCCTCCTGTGTGCAGTAAAACAATGCGACTGCCAGGGGGAAACTTATCGTTTCGTAGCAAATCCAAAAAGCCGAGCATCATTTTTCCGGAATAAACCGGCTCAAGAGGGATATTTAACTGATCTTTTAGCTCAATCATTTGCTGTAAATGCTGGGGTTTAAATTTGCCATAACCGCCACAGTGATAGTCGTTTCGAATTTCCCATTTTGCACCAGTAACCTTGTCACCAATTAACTCAGTTACCTGATCATTGAGATAACCATCTTGTTTTAAGGCACTGATGCCAATTATCGTTTTCTTGTTGTCAGCAGCGTTAATAAGGCCGGCAATAGTGCCACCGCTGCCAACCGGGCAAAGCAGATATTGGTAGTCTACCTGATCTGCCAATTCTCTAATGATGTTACCAACGCCATTGAGCGCAAGATCATTACTGCCTCCCTCTGGGATAATCACCGCATTTGGGAAACGCTGCTGCAACTGCGCAACATATTCAGCATCATCTCTGAGGCGATAAGTTTTACGGTCGACAAACTCCAGTTCCATCCCCCAGTGCCTGGCCCAGCGCAGCGTATAGTTATCGGCGTAATGTGATTCACCCCGAATGATGCCCGTGGTCTTAATCCCAAATTGCATACCAACGTAAGCCAGAGCATGTATATGGTTAGAATATGCACCACCAAAACTTATGATGCGTTTTATATTGTTGTCTTTACAGTGTTCGACATTAGCGACTAATTTGCGCCATTTATTGCCTGAAAGGACAGGGTGGATTAAATCATCCCGTTTTATCCAGACCTTAATGGATTTTTGTTCCAGCAAAGGATGCGAAAGAGTCTGAATCGGCGAAGGCAATGTCAGATCGAATGACACAATTACACACTTTTATTGATGGGCATATTGTTATTGTACCCAAAATAATCGTCAGTGCGCCAACACAGTAGGTTAATGTTGTGCGATTGAAATTTAAACAGCTTGTGAACAGGGCACTCTGTTTAATCTGGCCTCTCAGAAAACCGCAATGAGATATGGTTTAGATAAAGAAATTTGTTTCCAGGGCAACTTTTTATTAACTTTTTGGTCATAAAAAACGGCGCTAAACCTAGTCTAACAAACTGAAATTTAAGAGCTTGTTTTGTGTTCCGAAAAAAAATGCAAAATTTTACTTATTTTTTCAAATTTAGGCGATACATACTGATTTTACTGGGGTATGATTAGGCCAATTAATTACTCACTCAAGAACCCCCATTCTTGGTTGTACACACCCACGGCAAGTCCAGGTTGTGGGTTGCAAAAATACCTTGTGGTATCGAGAGGAAAATACGACCATGTTTAAATATTTACGTGGCATGTTCTCTAATGATCTATCTATCGATCTGGGAACCGCTAATACACTTATTTACGTAAAAGATCAGGGCATTGTCCTTGACGAACCATCGGTTGTCGCTATCCGTCAGGAGCGCGCTGGTGGTCAGAAAAGCGTTGCCGCCGTAGGTACCGCTGCAAAACAAATGTTAGGTCGTACACCTGGCAACATTGAAGCGATTCGTCCGATGAAAGACGGCGTAATTGCCAACTTCTTTGTGACCGAGAAAATGCTTCAGCATTTCATCAAGCAGGTTCACTCAAATAACTTACTTCGTCCAAGCCCACGTGTATTGGTATGTGTTCCTTGTGGTTCTACTCAGGTTGAACGTCGTGCGATTAAAGAGTCAGCATTGGGTGCTGGCGCACGTGACGTGTACTTGATTGATGAGCCAATGGCAGCGGCAATCGGTGCTGATATGCCAGTATCTGCAGCAACTGGTTCTATGGTTGTCGATATCGGTGGTGGTACAACCGAAGTGGGTATCATTTCTCTAAATGGTTTGGTTTATTCGTCGTCGGTTCGTATTGGCGGTGACAAGTTTGATGAAGCCATCATTAACTACGTTCGTCGTAATTTCGGTAGCCTTATCGGTGAAGCTACTGCTGAGCGCATCAAGCATGAAATTGGTTCTGCCTATCCGGGTGAAGAGCTGGTTGAAATTGAGGTTCGTGGTCGCAATCTGGCAGAAGGTGTACCGCGCAGCTTTACCTTGAACAGCAATGAAATTCTTGAAGCCTTGCAAGAGCCTCTTACAGGTATCGTTAGTGCGATTATGGTTGCCCTTGAACAGTCTCCACCAGAACTAGCCTCAGATATTTCTGAACGCGGTATGGTATTGACTGGTGGTGGTGCTTTATTGAAAGATCTTGACCGCCTGTTGGCCGAAGAAACCGGTATCCCGGTTATCGTTGCTGAAGATCCATTGACCTGTGTGGCTCGAGGTGGTGGTAAAGCTTTAGAAATGATCGATATGCATGGTGGTGATATATTCTCTGATGAATAGTCACATTTCTCGACATTAAGGAAGAGAAATAACCATGAATCCAATTTTTGTTGAAGGGTTTTCCAGCCATCGACGCATGTTCTTAGCTCTGGTTCTGTCCGGAGCTTTTATGTATTGCGATCACGAGCTGGAGAGTTTCGAAGTGGCCAGGGGGTTTATGCAGTCCCTGGTTAGCCCTTTGCAATATCTTGCCAACGCACCTAAGCAGTTTCTGGACTCCACTGCTGAAAATCTGGTGAGTCGCAAGCAACTGATGACCGAAAATCAACGTTATCAGGTAAACGAACTCAAGTTAAAAGAAAAGTTGTTGCAGATGGATATTCTCAAGCAGGAGAACGATCGTCTTCGCAATCTTTTAGCATCACCAGTTCGTCAGGACTACAAAAAAATGGTCGCGGAAATACTCGCCGTTGACTCAGATCCATATTCCCATCAGGTAGTAATTAATCGGGGGTTGGAAGATGGACTCTATGAAGGACAACCTGTGGTTGATGACCATGGTGTTGCTGGTCAAATTCTTCATGTCGGAGTGAATAACTCCCGGGTTCTGCTACTTACCGATATTTCCCATGCAATCCCTTTGCGCATTCATCGCAATGGAATTCGCCTGATTGGTAAAGGTACCGGTAGTGTAAATGTCATGGAAGTCATTCATGTGCCTTTATCGACAGACATCCAAGAAGGTGATTTGTTGGTGACTTCAGGACTTGGCGGTAAATTCCCTGAGGGCTATCCGGTTGCAAATGTTACCAAAATTAGTGCTAACAGTTTCCGGGAGTTCGCCGAAGTCACTATTAAACCTCTGGTACAAATTGATCGTTTGCGCTATTTATTGCTGCTTTGGCCAGATATGCCAAATCAACAGGTATCTCCGAATTCTCCCGATAAAGAAGCAAATGAGAAAAGCCAGGAAGGTCAGGGATGAAGGCAAAACATAATACCAAGGTGATTTATATCACCATCTTTATCTCATTAATTTTTTCAATTATTCCTTTACCGATAGCTGTCGACGCCTACCGTCCAAACTGGGCGCTGTTGGTGCTGTGTTACTGGTCGATGGCTTTGCCTAATCGAGTCAGTGTATTGACGGCTTGGTTCGTAGGCCTGCTCCTCGATGTACTGCTTGGTAGTGTTCTTGGAATCAATGCATTTGCGCTTGCGGTAGTGGTTTATGTGATGGTCAATAATTATCAGACCATTAGAAACTTTTCTCTTTGGCAACAATCGCTTATCATCGGATTATTAACCGCTTTTTATCATTTGATTATTTTCTGGGTACAGCGGTTTGTATTCGGCGTTGATTTTTCCATGACCTACCTGATACCGGTTATAACCAGTGCCAGTCTTTGGTGGGTGATATTTCTACTGTTACGGAAAATACGACGACAGTTTAAGGTTCGTTAGGCCCCGATATGTTATATCTCGCTTCAAAATCGCCAAGGCGACAGGAGCTATTAAGTCAACTCGGTGTAGAATTTCAACTGATTGACGGTTCAGTGGAAGAGTTTCCTGTTGTCGGAGAAACACCAGAGCAATATGTGGTTCGTCTGGCTCGGGAAAAGTCTGCTGCAGGTCAGAAAAATCTCGATTCATCAGCATTGGTGTTGGGCTCAGATACCATAGTGGTGGTCGATGATACGGTGCTCGAAAAGCCCCAGGATTATGACGATTTTAGACGCATGTTTATACGATTATCTGGCAACCGTCACCGGGTACTAACCGCGGTTGCGGTTCGTTGCGCTGAACGCCTCGAGGAAGTGTTAGTCGAATCCAGTGTGTATTTTCGGTCAATCGATGAGCAAGAAATGCTAGCCTATTGGCAAACCACTGAGCCTTGCGACAAAGCCGGCGGCTATGCAATTCAGGGTATTGGTGGCAAATTCGTAACCCGCATTGATGGCAGCTATTCTGCAATAGTTGGCCTACCCTTATACGAGACCGAACAAGTATTAAATCGCTTTTTAAAATAAAGGATACCGATAAGTCGATGAGTGGCGAGCTTCTGATAAACGTTACCCCAAGTGAAACTCGTGTTGCCCTGATAGAAAATGGCACCTTGCAGGAAGTGCACATTGAACGTAATGGTAAACGCGGCATTGTCGGTAACATCTATCTGGGTAAAATCATTCGTGTACTACCTGGTATGCAGGCGGCATTTGTCGATATAAACCTTGATAAAGCCGCATTTCTCCACGCCAGTGATATCCGCACCCGCCTCATAACTGCTGACAGAACCGAGAAAGACGATAGCGAAAAAGATATCCGAAGCTTAGTTCACGAAGGCCAGTATCTGATGGTACAAGTGGTAAAAGATCCGCTTGGCACTAAAGGCGCCCGACTCACAACTGACATCACCATTGCCTCGCGTTACCTGGTTATGATGCCAAACGCTAGTCATGCCGGCGTTTCCCAGCGTATTGACGGCGAACAGGAACGAGCACGCTTAAAATCTATTGTTACCCCATATTGTGATGAACAAAGTGGCTTTATTGTCCGCACTGCGGCAGAGGGCGCGGGGGATGAAGAAGTTCGACACGATGCCGAATTTTTGCGAAGAGTCTGGAAAAAAGTTGCTGAGCGAAAGCAACGTAAACAAACCAAACTGCCTCTTTACCAGGATCTTGACCTCGCGGTTCGGGTTATTCGTGATTTTGTCGGTGGCGGCCTGGAGCGAATTCGGGTTGACTCAAAACTAAGCTTCGAAGAAATCAAAGAATTTACCCAGGAATTTGTGCCCGAAATGTCGCCAATCATTGAGTATTACCCGGGGGAAAGGCCTATTTTCGATTTATTCGATGTTGAAAATGAAATACAGCGAGCCTTACAGCGTAAAGTCGAACTCAAGTCCGGTGGGTATCTGATCATCGATCAGACCGAAGCTATGACCACTATCGACATAAATACCGGCGCATTTGTTGGTCACCGTAACCTCGAACAAACCATTTTCAATACCAACATAGAAGCCACTCAGGCGATCGCCCGGCAATTAAGACTGAGAAACCTCGGCGGTATCATCATTGTTGATTTTATAGATATGACTAATAATGAGCATCAAAAACGGGTATTGAACAGTTTGGAATTAGCCATGTCTAAAGACAAGGTGAAGTATTCTGTAAGCGGCTTTTCGTCTCTCGGGTTAGTGGAAATGACCCGAAAGCGTACACGTGAAAGTCTCGAGCACGTATTGTGCTCACAATGCCCGGTTTGTGATGGCCGCGGCAATATGAAGACGGTAGAAACGGTCTGTTTTGAAATATTACGGGAAATTGTTCGGGTAAACCGTGCCTATGATGCCGACAAGTTTATTGTTTATGCATCTCCCGCAGTGAGTGAATCTCTCAACGAAGATGAATACCATCATTTGGCAGAACTAGAGGTATTTGTCGGCAAACAGATCAAAGTGCAGGCAGAGGCTATGTACAACCAGGAACAATTTGATGTGGTGATGATGTAGTGAAAGGCGTGAAGCGATGGCTTAACATCTGGCTCAACCGCCTCTACAAAACCTTGGCGGTGTTGCTCGTGCTGTTCGCAGTGCTGTTTTCAGCTGCACGTTTGTTTCTGCCTTATGCTCACACCTACAAAGCCAGCCTTGAAGATTACGTCAATGAACTGTATGACGGCGAAATCACCATAGGGGAACTTTCAGCAGGCTGGAAAAATTTTGGACCGGCGTTGGTCGTTAAAGATGTGACGGTATCTCAAGAACAGGCATTGGATCTGCAGATTCAACAAATCGATGTTTCTTTGGATATTATAAATAGTGCTCAACAGCGTGCATTCATCGCCAAAAACTTTCATCTGATCGGTGCTCAGTTAACAGTAAATCCGCAACAACTTATTCAGCAACAAAACAAACAGTCGAACACGGATGTACAATCTATTGTCGATATATTCCTGCAGAAAACTCGCCGCTTTACGGTTGAGGACAGCTTCTTTGTCGTCGACAAAGGCGAGCAACAGCACACGTTTGAAATTGCGCAGATGGCCTGGCTCAATGAGGGTAAGCGCCATCGCGGAGTCGGTAATATTCACTTGCAGGGACTAGCTGATAATTCCGCCAAATTACTCATAGATTTGCGCTCTGGCACCGAACAGGGGCTTGCTGGAAAAATGTATCTGCAGGCTTCAAATCTTAATATCACGCCATTTTTGGATACCTTTTTAGGTGAACGGGGTAACGAGTTAGCATCTAACATTAACTTCCAATCCTGGTTTGAAGTTTCTCAGGGACTGGTAACTTCGATGCGTCTCAAGCTTGGCGAGAATTCACTGCAATGGGAGCAAGGTGAACAACCTTTAGATCTTCGCCTGACTCAAGGGCAAATCGATTGGCAACGTATCGGTCAGGGTAATAATTTTCGGTTACAGTCTTCACCACTGCAATTAACCCTCAACAATCAGCCATTGTCACCGTTGCGTCTGTCGATCTTGCAGGATAAAGGTATTCGCCATACCTATGTACCAAGAATTTCGGTCTCAGAGTGGTCACAAATCCTGCCAGTAACGGAAGGCCTGTTTGAACAATATGAGCTTGTCTCACAACTGCAGCTTAAAGGCGACGTAGCACAACTGCATGTGCAGCAGCGCCCCAGATACCAACTCGCGTCAATGAAAATGCAAGACTTTAGCTGGAAAAATGTGGGTGCCATACCGGGCATCGAAAACTTCCACGGCACTGTGACTCGCGTTAATAATAAGATTTTTGCCAGCGTAACCAGTAGTGACAGCGAACTAGATTTTGGCGAGCACTTTGCAAGGCCAATACCGGTCACCGAGCTGAATGCCAACGTCAGAGTAAATTACGGAAAAGGCTTTTGGCGTCTCGAGGCGGATAAGATAAATCTCGATTCTGATGAGTTGTCTGTTGATGGTCAGATGAAACTCGCCAGTCCGAAAAATGCGCCAATGAATATGGCGCTTGCCGTAAAAGTCACTGATGGCGATGTTAGCCGGGCGAAATATTATCTACCGCTCAAGAAGATGTCACCGGCGCTGGTAGCGTATCTGAACCAGTCAATTTTTTATGGCAACCTCACTGAAGCTAAGGTGTTGTTCAATGGCGATCTGCAGGACTTTCCATTTACCGATAAATCCGGTGTATTCGTTGTCGATGCACAAATAGAGCAGAGTAAATACCAGTTCCACAAAGATTGGCCGGCGATTGAAAATTTAAAAGCTAATCTGAATTTCACCAATAACTCGATGATGATTACCGCCCATGATGGCCGGTTAAAGGGGATCCCAACTCGTAACGTAAAAGTTGGTATACCTGAATTAAAAAGCGCTGCAGGTATGCTTACGGTGAGAACTCCGGTCTCTACTAATGGTGAACGTTTAAAAGCCTTGATGCTGGACAGCCCATTGCAAGAGAGTGTTGGCGAAACGCTGACATTTATTAATCCCCAAGGTGATGTCTCTGGTTGGTTTTCTCTGGATTTGCCGCTTACTGATACGAGTAAAGCGGTTGCCAAAGGTGACGTAAACTTCACGAATTTATCGGCTAGCCTTAATGCGCCAGCGATGCAGTTTAATAACATCAGTGGAAAACTAAGCTTTGAAAACTCAGCGATAAAAGCTACCGGCCTGAATATGCTTTGGCGTAACCTGCCACTTAACATGAACGTGGATGGTCGCATAGAAGATAACTTCTATCAGGTGGATTTAGACCTGGCCGGCAATTGGCAGCCGCAGCATTATCAAAATGAGATCCCTGAGCCACTGCAACACTACCTTTCCGGAGGCCTGGATTGGCAGGGGAAACTCGCCCTTTTTATGCCTGAAGAAGGGCAATTTAGCTACAAGCTGGACATTAACTCCGATTTACAAAATGCCGACCTGACCTTACCGAAACCATACCGGAAACCTGAAGGCCAAACTCTGGCATTAAATGCCAAAGCCAGCGGCAGGGTTAGCAACTCAAATATCGAAGTTAATCTGGGTGAAGACCTGAAATTTTTTGGTGAATTACTTCATCAACAGGTCCGATTTAAACGTTCCCACTTAATTCTCGGCCGGGAGAAAATGTTTTTACCGCTTGAAGGCTTTCATATCACCACGGATTTACCACAAATAGAGTTACAACCCTGGTATACCCTGGTCAGTGATATTTTAGAGAGTATTCCCAGCACTGCCGGCGAGTCTTCGGCACCAAGCTTTATTCAGGCTCCAGAGCGGATTCGTGGCAGCATCGCGCAATTGCAGCTGTTAGATCAGGATTTAAATGATGTATCGTTTAATTTGGTTGATAAAGAAGCGTGGTGGCTACTGCAGCTAAATTCTGATGAGGCTCGCAGCCGGGTTAAATTTCATCACGATTTTGCCCGCCAGGGAATTGAGATTGATGCGGATTTCATTCACCTGATGGAAGACATTCCTGAAACCGAAGAGCAGCTTGAGCAGGAAATAGTGGAAATAGAAGAAGCGATTTCTGAAGTGGCTTTTCTGCCGGAGGATATGCCAAAAATTCTGTTCAAGTGCGCAAGCTGCAAATATCAAAGTCTTGACCTTGGTAAGGTTAACTTTTCCTTAGTTAAAACAGGAACAAATGTCGCGAAATTAGAGAGCTTTACTGCTTCGCGCAAAGGCTTCAACCTCAACCTGACTGGGCAATGGCTGGTTAATGACGAAGCGAACATTACCGATATACAAGGTAAGTTTACCGCCAAAGATCTCGGTTCGGAAATGGACCGACTGGGTTTTGGCTCGGAAATCCGCGATAGTGGTATCAGTTCTACCTTTAGTTTTAACTGGCAGGGTGGTCCGCAAAATTTTGAGCTTGAAAGCTTGCATGGCAAGGTAAGTGCTCGTCTTGACGACGGTTATCTCGCGGATGTTGATGACAAAGGAGCGAGATTACTGGCGCTGTTTAGTATCCAGTCTCTGGTTCGTAAACTCACTCTCGATTTTCGCGATGTATTCGCCAAAGGCATGTTCTACAACGATATCAAAGGCGATTTTATTTTAAATAATGGTGTCATCTATACCGATAATCTGCGCATGGATGGCGTAGCCGGTAACGTTACCATCAAAGGTAATACCAACCTTATCGATGAAAGCCTTGATTATCGTATGTCATTTGCACCGAAAGTGACTTCGTCGATTCCAATTATCCTCGCGTTTGCGGTTAACCCGGCGGCAGGACTCGGCGCTATGGTTGTGGATGAAGTCCTGCAGCAATCGGAAGTTATCTCGGTGATAAGCTTTGAACTAACCGGTACCATTGATGAGCCAGTATTTAAAGAACTTGAACGTAAGAGTCGCAGAATCAAAGTCGACGATCGCAAACCCACAACTGAAATTGTATCTCCCGCACCGAGTGTCGGAAAACCGGTTGCATCTCTACCAGAAAATAAACAAAACGTTAAGCAAGAAGGCAAAGGAAAACAATAGCAATGTTGCTTACCGCTATGCAGATGACCTCTGTTCCGGATGTCAGTGAGAATCTCGCGCAAATCGAGCGCTTGTTACAACAGCATCAACAAACCTTTGATACACAATCAGAGCATCTGGTGGTGTTGCCAGAATGTTGTCTGTATTTTGGGGGAAGTGATAAGCAGCAATCTCAGATCGCCGAGCCTCTAAGCGATGCTGCCGATAACTGTATGCAGACTCAATTGGCGGCTTTGGCGCGCCAGTACCAATGTTTTTTACTCGCAGGGTCAGTGCCGGTGAAAAGCCCGTTAGCTAATAAATTTTATGCCAACAGCTTGCTTTACTCACCCGATGGCAAGTTAATTGCCGATTACCAAAAACTGCACCTGTTTGACGTTAATGTTGATGATGGCACCCGGCAATATCGTGAGTCCAATCTGACCGAAGCGGGAACAAAATTGAGCTGCGTCAACATTGCGGGTATTCAGGTTGGCTTGGCAATTTGCTATGACTTACGTTTTCCAGAATTGTTTCGCGCTTATCGGCAACTGGGGGCGAAGGTCATTTGTGTACCGAGCGCGTTTACCCGGGTGACAGGAGAAGCGCACTGGTTTGCCTTATTAAAAGCCAGGGCGATAGAAAATCAGGTTTATATCGTCGCCGCAGCACAACAAGGGGTGCATGCCAATGGTCGGGAAACCTTTGGTCATGCAATGATCGTTGATCCCTGGGGCGAGTGCACTGTGTTTGCAGGAGCAGGAGAGGGCTTCGCGTCACTGCAATTCGATGCTGATTTTCTGGAGACCGTCAGGCGCAATATCCCGGTTAACGAACATAATCGTTTTATCGTCGACCTTAAGTCGGATTGATAACTCAATATAAGCGGGCACCCTTAAGCTGATTTCCTGCACGGTGGTGCTAATTATCTGAGCGAAATGTTGCCAGACAGTGTAAAATAGCCTCTATATTCTTCAATCTCCGAAATTAAGTTTTAATTCGATAATTATGAACCTTGTTGAACAAGAACTATTAGATAGTAGCCAGTTGACTGCAGATGATCTGCAATCAACATTGAGTTTTATTTGTCAAAAGCAGATAGATTACGCCGATCTGTATTTTCAGTCTTCAAATCATGAGTCTTGGGTGCTGGAAGATGGCATTGTTAAAGAAGGTTCTTTTAATATCGAGCGTGGCGTTGGCGTGCGAGCCATTAGCGGTGAAAAAACCGGATTCGCTTATTCCGATGACATAAATCTTAACGCCCTGAACAGAGCCGCAGATGCGGCTCGAGGTATCACTCGAGAGAATCAAAGCTTTACGATAAATGCATTTTCTCAGCAGTCAGTGCATAGTTTTTATAGCGCCCATAACCCACTTGGTAGTCTCAATCAGCAGCAAAAAATTGCCTTGTTACATGATGTCGAAGCCTGTGCCCGACAAACGGATGGGCGGGTAAAACAGGTTATCGTCAGCCTTTCTGGTGTTTACGAGAAAGTTCTCGTTGCCGCCAGCGACGGCACCTATGCCACCGACATTCGCCCGTTGGTGCGCTTAAATTGTTCTGTGTTAGTGGAAGAGAATGGTAAACGTGAGCGCGGAAGTAGTGGTGGCGGTGGTCGATTTGGCTACGATTATTTCTTTGAAGCACAAAATAATGAGCCTCGATTCCATTTCTATGCCAAAGAAGCGGTTCGTCAGGCACTAGTGAATCTCAGCGCTGTTGACGCACCAGCAGGTACATTACCTGTGGTGCTTGGTGCTGGTTGGCCGGGCGTATTACTGCATGAAGCGGTAGGGCACGGTCTTGAAGGAGATTTCAATCGTAAAGGCTCATCGGCATTTTCCGGAAAAGTTGGTGAAAAAGTTGCATCTGAATTATGCACAGTGGTCGACGACGGGACGATGAGCAATCGCCGCGGATCGTTATCGATTGATGATGAAGGAACGCCGGGACAATATAATGTATTAATTCAAGACGGTATTCTTAAAGGCTATATGCAGGATAAGCAAAATGCCCGGTTAATGGGCGTATCGCCAACCGGTAATGGCCGACGTGAATCTTATGCGCATTTGCCCATGCCTCGTATGACCAATACCTATATGCTGAACGGTCCACATAGCAAAGATGATATCATTGCTTCCGTTGAAAAAGGTATTTATGCCCCAAATTTTGCCGGTGGTCAGGTAGACATCACCAGTGGCAAATTCGTGTTTACCACCGCCGAAGCCTATTTAATTGAGAATGGTAAAATCACTTCACCAGTAAAAGGCGCAACATTAATTGGCTCGGGTCCTGAAGCCATGCAGAAAGTAAGTATGGTCGCCGATGACTTAGCCTTGGATCATGGTGTTGGCGTATGTGGTAAAGATGGTCAAAGTGTACCGGTAGGGGTTGGTCAGCCGACCTTAAAGGTCGACGAGTTGACCGTAGGTGGCACCAGTTAACAGTGTTTGCTTTTTAAACTAATTTCCGAGCACTGGCGCCTCTATAGAATTAGCCAGCTAACAGCGATTTTACTTTCCCGCCGAGGGAGCAAGTTAGCGTTGTCATTTTTCCTTAAACACGTTAAGGTTGAATATTGAGCAAATGGAAGTAGTCTCAAGGTTTTGCAAACAGGGAAGTAGGCATGAACAAATTTCTGCTTGGCCTGCTGGTAGTATCGGCTTTAGCATTATATAAATTAGACATCATATTCGCATCGTCAGAACCCGAATTTCAGCGATCTTCGGATTCTGTGCTTGGTGATGCCATGGCAGGCGTGGAACGCTTGTGTCTTAGCGTTGCCGGTGGGCATTCAGACAGTGTTGATTATTACAACTGTCTCGATACTGCTTATGCTTTTGAAGATATCTGTAAACAACGTATCCTGTCGCAAATTCCTGAAAAACTAACATCACCGCATGCAGTAAGCGAGAATCAGACTCGTATGCAAAGCTGTGTCATACCTGGCAGTTAATTTAAATCGAAACATTCTCCGACAGATATTTGTACAACTCCTTAAAGCTTTTGCCGGGCTTTCCTGTTTTTACCTCTTTCGCCGCCTGCCTTGTCAGTTGTCGCAAGCGTTGGCGTTCGAAGCCTTGGTTTTCTGCCAACAATTCTTCGATGATATCATTGCCACCGTTAATTAAATCCTCACGGATTTTTTCCAGTTTGGAAACTTTAATAAGTTCCTGGGCATGTTTGTTGGTGATTTTATCGTAAGCCGTTTTGACTTCTTCGAAATTGTCGCTGTATAACTGTTTAGCGATAAACTGAATGTTACGATGAAAGGCATCATGTTTGTTGCGGATTTTATCGGCGATTACCAGAGCTTCGCGAACTTCTTCATTTAGCGGCAACAAATCGCGTTGCTTATTGTTTAACTTAGTTATCTTTACCGAAAATTCCTGCAATTCTTTCATGTCTCGCTTTAATTCAGATTTGCTGACGTAGATGATTTCCTCATCTTGTTGGTCGTCGATATCGTGTTTTTTGCTCATTGATGACTGCTTATAAATAAGTAATGGCAAAATTATACATCATTACCCTGACTTTATTCATCATCAAGGTGATGTCTATGTTAAGCTTGCATCAAAGAATGTGGATTATTTAATTGGATTAAATCATGTCGGAGTCACAAACCCTGACCGAACAAATGCAACTGGTGAAACAACGCCTCGCGGATGTCCTAGATAAAGCCAAAAAATTAGGCGCGGATGCTGCAGAAGCTTCAATGAGTAAGCAACAGGGATTGAGTGTAGCGACCCGGTTTGGTGAAGTAGAAACGGTCGAGTTTACCAATGATGGGGCGTTAGGTATTACCGTGTATCAACAAGGCCGAAAGGGTTCTGCGTCAACGGCAGATTTATCTGATTCGGCTCTTGAACAGGCGGTTCAGGCGGCAATCGAAATTGCTAAATATACATCGGTAGATCCTTGTTCAGGGTTGGCTGATGCCGAGCTTCTGGAATATCAGCCAGCAGATTTAGACCTATACCATCCCCATGCCTTTACATCTGAACAAGCGATTGATATCGCCAAAGAAACCGAAATGACGGCGTTACAATTGGATACAAGGCTGACCAACTCTGACGGCGCTAACTTTGCTAGCTATGAGGGCTTCAAGGTTTATGGTAATACCCATGGACAATTAGTTAGTTATCCGAGCAGCCGCCATTCACTGAGCTGTATGCTGATTGCCAGTGAAGGTGACGAAATGCAGCGAGATTACGCCTACAGTGTAAGTCGTGATTATCAACAATTATGGTCGCCAAAGCGGGTTGGAGAGTTGGCAGCAAAGGAAACACTTAATCGCCTCGGTACCCGAAAGATTGCTACCCAAAAAGTGCCAGTATTATTCCGTGCAGATATAGCCAATGGGTTATTTGGACATTTAATCGCGGCAATCAGTGGCGGCAATTTATATCGTAAATCGTCATTTTTACTGGACGCGCTGGGCGAGGAAGTATTCCCATCGCACCTGAATGTCGTCGAGCGCCCACATATCCTCAAAGGATTGGCGAGTAGCAGCTTTGATTCTGAAGGGGTAAAAACCGCTGATATGGAAATCATCAACGATGGGGTATTACAAAACTTTCTGTTAACCAGTTATTCAGCACGTAAACTACAACGCCAGACCAATGGTCACGCTGGTGGCATCCATAACTGGCAAATATCGGCCAATGGTGGTGATTTTGATGCCATGTTAAAACAATTGGGAACTGGGTTATTGGTTACCGAGCTGATGGGACAAGGGGTGAATATCGTTAATGGTGATTATTCACGAGGTGCTGCTGGATTTTGGGTAGAAAATGGTGGAATTGCCTACCCGGTCGCGGAAGTCACGATCGCCGGAAACCTCAAAGATATGTTCAAAGGCTTGGTGTCAACTGGTAGCGATTTTGATGAGCGAGGCTCAATCAGAACCGGTTCGGTATTAATTGAACAGATGCAGGTATCCGGTCAATAGCGTTTATAGTAATTCAGAAATTACAATAATAAGCCCGGTAAGCAAAAGCAAAGCTAAACCCGAAAAGGTTAGTTTTGCCGGATATCGGGCATCGCGCCAGTGTAATGCGCAATAAACAATGGCTGGAATAATTAAAAAATTCAGCCAGCCAAACACATAGTGCTTTTTACCAAGGGCGTCAATTGCACTGAACAGACCGCCAACGATTAATAACATTAATCCTACTGCGCCCAGGCACAGAATCGTTACTGATAACCACAAAGCCACGTTAACTACTTTCCTTCATTGGCAATAATTGTTTGTTACTGGCCGAGCAACAAGGTTGCTGTGCCAAGAAATGCAAAGATACCGACCACATCAGTGACGGTGGTGAGAATCACACTTCCAGCTAATGCTGGATCGATATTCATTCGTTTTAATAGAATAGGTACACTTACGCCCGCTACCCCGGCAGCCGTCAGGTTCATTAGCATAGCAAAGGCAATGATCCCGCCGAGCATTAAATCCTGTTTCCAAATAGCGACAATGCCGGCTACCAGAATCGCCCAGATTAGACCGTTAAGAAAACCAATCGCCAGCTCTTTGGTAAATATACTGCGGGCGTTGCTGTCACTGATATGGCCGAGTGCCATACCACGAATCACCAGGGTTAACGTCTGTCCACCGGCGACACCGCCCATGCTAGGTACAAGGGTGTTAAGTACTGCGAGAATCGCCATTTGTGCCAATATCCCCTCGAACATTGAAGACACGGCGACAGCCATTAAGGCCGTAACCAGATTGACGCCAAGCCATACAGAACGCTGCCTGGTACTCTTGAAAACCGGTGCAAAGGTATCTGCCTCATCGTCTAGACCGGCCATGCTCAACATCGAGTGTTCGGCGTCCTCACGAATAATATCAATGACATCATCAATGGTGATACGGCCAAGCAAATGACCTTCTTCGTCTAGAACAGGGGCTGAAAACCAATCGTACCGTTCAAACAATGTCGCCACTTCGGTATCGGACATGTTTACCTGCACCGGAACCGTATTGTAGTCGGTGATATCGGCAATGGTTTGCTCCGGGCGAGCTGTCACCAAGTCGGCTAAGGAAACCGAGCCGATAAACTTATCGTTTCTTGATACCACGTAAAAGGAATCTGTCGCTTCTGGTAATTCACCTTTTAAGCGCAGATAACGAAGAATTACGTCAATGGTGACATCCGGGCGCAGGGTAATGGTATCGGTATTCATGATACCGCCGGCGGTATCCTCATCGTAGGATAATGCCTGCTCAACCCGGGCTCGATCCTGGGAATCCATTGAGCGCAAAACTTCCTGATAAACCGCATCGGGTAAGGTGCGTAAAACCTCGGCTAAGTCATCGATGTCCATGCCTTCGGCAACGGCGGCGACCTTTTCCGGGTCCATGCTTTTGAGAATGCCTTTACGAACTTCTTCAGAAAGTTCTTCGAGGATTTCACCGTGTAAATCAGGATCGACTAATTGCCAAAGCAGGTTACGGGATTTTGATGTCGAGGATTCCAGTAACAGAGCAATATCGTAAGGAGGCATAGTCTGAAACATTTTTCGGACGTAAACGAACATACCACTTTGTAGAGCGGTATTGATTTCCAAAAAACGTTGTTGACTAATTTCTTGCTCTGAAGTTTCTGGCATGAATCACCCTGAGCTGCGGTCTAACTTGTTGCTTTTCTGCGCAAAAGCGATCGATTAAAAATCTTAATGATTTTATTTAGTTGGTTAGGGCAAGTGTATCTTATGTTAACGAGATGTTCAGCTATTTTATGGTCGGAGCGGAATTTTTATTCCGGTTCGTCAAAACGATCGCTAAATAGCTGACAAACAGCCTGTAATGCTGCCTCTGCATCGTCACCTTCCGCAGTTACTAATACTTCTTTACCCTGGCTGCCGGTTAGCAGCATTAACGCCATTATCGAGTCGGCCTGAGCGTGTTTATCACCGAGTTGTAAGGTAATCGCAGCGCTAAACTTTTGGGTGAGTTTAGCTAGCTTCGTTGCTGCCCTTGCATGTAAACCCAGCTTGTTAACTATGGTGACTTTCTGCTGATATTTACTCATTTTTCATTGAGATCCCGGTGCCGTATTTGCACATCATTTTCCTGCTTATCAAAATGCTTGGCGAGGGTTTCGGCAATATAAACACTGCGATGCTGTCCACCGGTACAACCGATGGCAATAGTGAGGTAACTGCGGTTGTTACGCTCCAGATGCGGTAACCAGGTCATCAGGAAACTATTGATTTGCCATATGAACTTGGTGACGATCGGTTGACTGGCAAAGAAATCTTTTACTTCCTGATCTGCGCCGGTTTTATGCTTGAGGTCTTGTTCCCAAAATGGGTTAGGCAGGAATCGCCCATCGAAGACAAAATCGGCATCATTAGGTACACCGTTTTTAAAACCAAAGGATTCAAAGACAATAACCATATTTCCGGTCTTTGAACCAAGCACCCGCTCGCGAACAATATCTGCAAGTTGATGGGGGGTAAGCATTGAGGTATCAATATACAGATCGGTGCGTTCGGCGACAGGTTCGAGAAGGGTTTTCTCCATTTCAATCGCCTGATCAAGAGCCATATCTTTCTTGATCAATGGATGTAGGCGGCGGGTTTCGCTATAGCGGCGAATCAATTCATCATCATCGGCGTCGAGATAAAGGACGTTGAGTTCAACGGTATTTGGCAGGTAATTGATAATTTCCCGGGCGTCTTCTGGGTTACTTGGTAAGTTACGCACATCGAGAGACACCGCTACTTTATCGTAATCGTTGATTACCGTATGGGTTAATGCCGGTAACAGGTTTACCGGTATATTATCGACACAGTAATAACCAAGATCTTCAAGTACTCGCAATGCAACGGACTTACCTGAACCTGAACGGCCACTGACGATTAGCAATTTCATTGAAGCTTCCTTAGTCTTCCTGACCCGTGGCTATCTTAAATAATTGCTCGGAGCTTTTACACCGACGCAAGCGCTTAGCATTGCTTTTATCCCCAAGAAAAGCAGCAATGGCTGCCAGGGTTTGCAAATGTTGCTGGCAATGGTCTTCGGGAACGAAAAGCGCAAAGAAAATATCTACAGGTTGGTCGTCAATTGCATCAAACGAAACCGGTTTTTCGGTCGTCACTAAAACGGCAATGATTTGCTGATGCTGCTGTAAGCGCCCATGGGGAATTGCGATACCTTTACCAATACCTGTACTGGACAGCTTTTCCCGGGCAACCAAGGCGTTTAATAATTCTTTTTCCGTGGCATTTTTAAACGCATTTGCCGCGATTCGACTAATTTGTTGTAGCACACCCTTTTTACTGGTTCCCGGTACTGCACACACAGTACAGTCCGGGGATAATAATTGTTCTAATTTCATTGGGTTATATAGTTAATGTTTCGATATTTTTTCTTTGTGTTTAATCACTTGCCGATCGAGTTTGTCGATTAAGCTATCTATCGCGGCATACATATCCTGATGTTCTGAGGAAGCGTGGATTTCGCCACCATTTACATTGACGGTGGCTTCGGCAATTTGCTGGAGTTTTTCGACGGTCAGTACCACATAGACATTATTTATGTGGTCAAAATGTCGCTCTAGCTTTTCAAATTTACTATCCACAAATCCTTTTAAAGAGTCCGTAATCTCAACATGGTGACCTGACAAATTAATTTGCATTTTTCGGCTCCTCAGAACGGTTTTGGCTGTTAAAGTAAGCTCTTCCTCTGATTTGAGGGCGGGATTGCCAAGGATTCCCGATATTTAGCAATAGTTCGACGGGCGACATTAATGCCTTGATCGGCAAGAAGGTCGGCAATTTTACTATCGCTTAGTGGCTTACTTGGTATTTCTGCATCCACCATTTTTTTAATCAGTGCCCTGATCGCAGTGGATGAACATTCGCCGCCATTTTCAGTACTGACATGGCTGGAGAAGAAATATTTTAATTCGAAAATGCCCCGTGGGGTGTGCATGTATTTTTGAGTGGTAACCCGGGAAATGGTTGATTCGTGCATATCAACGGCTTCGGCGATGTCATTCAGGACCATAGGGCGCATGGCCTCTGGACCATATTCAAAAAATGCCTGTTGTTGCTGAACGATACAATTGGAGACTTTCAGCAAGGTATCATTACGTGATTCCAGGCTTTTGATGAACCATTTCGCTTCTTGTAAATGAGAACGAATAAATTGACTATCACTGGAAGATGTTGAGCGGGCAAGGGCTGCATATTGGTTATTGATTGCCAGTTTTGGCGCACTGTCAGCGTTTAGCTCTACCACCCAGCGGCCACCTTTTTTAAACACGCTAACATCTGGGATAACATATTGGTCGTCACTTTCATTAATGACATCACCCGGCCGCGGGTTTAAAGAATGGATTAGACGCATGGTCTCTTTGAGTTGTGGCTCTTTGAGCTTGGTTTTGCGCATGATTTGTCGAAAATCGCGTATCGCCAATAAATCGATATACTTATCGATTAGCATTTTCGCTTCTTCCAGATAAGGGGTATCTTTGGCAAATTGATTCAACTGGATAATCAGGCACTCTGCAATTGAGCGAGCCCCAACACCGATAGGATCAAACATATTGATACGTTTAAGTACCGCCTCAACTTCATCAAGCTCGACCTCATCATTGCCCAGGCTTTCTAATACATCTTCACTGCTGATGGTCAAATAACCTTTATCGTCAATGGCATCAATGATGGCAATGGCGATGGATTTATCGGTTTCAGAAAATGGGGTTAGTTCCATTTGCCACAGCAGGTGGTCTTGAATTGAATCTTTGGTCTCACCCTGAAAAACGTAACTGTCATCTGCAGGCTGGGAACTTGCGGACGAAACCGAGGCACTATAAGAATCTTCCCATTGTGAATCGGTAGGTAATTCTTCAGGGATATTGTCGGTTTTCAGGGCATCACTGGTAGAGATTTCGTCGCCTTCGCCATTGACGTTACTGCTTGCTTCAAGCGAGTCAAGATTATTTGTTTCAGAATTGTCACTGTCAGCATTCAGGCTTGATTCGTCGACTTCCAGCAACGGGTTGCTATCCAGGGCTTCCTGGATTTCCTGTTGCAGGTCAAGCGTCGATAGTTGCAGCAACTTGATCGCTTGCTGCAACTGCGGCGTCATGGTTAAGTGTTGCCCCATTCGGAGCTGGAGACTGGGTCTCATCTGAGTCTACTTACTTCTTCCAATAATCAAAATTTATGTCTTCCGTATTTAACTATAGCGTGAATTTCTCACCTAGATAGACATCGCGTACTTGCTGGTTACTCAATACTTGTTCGGCGTTTCCTTCGGCGATCAATTCGCCGCGACTAACAATATAAGCATGTTCGCAAACATCGAGAGTTTCACGGACGTTATGGTCAGTAATGAGTACACCAATACCGCGTTGCTTTAAGTGCAGAATAATTTTCTTGATATCGCTAACGGAGATAGGGTCGACACCCGCAAAGGGTTCGTCCAGGAGAATAAAGTGCGGGTCAGCCGCTAAAGCTCGCGCAATTTCTACGCGTCTACGTTCCCCGCCAGACAAACTTTGCCCTGTATTATCAATAATATGACCTATATTAAACTCTTCAACCAGGCTTTCCAGTTTTTCTTCACGACCATCATTATCTAAATCTTTTCGAGTCTGTAATATTGCCATGATGTTGTCGCGCACCGAGAGTTTGCGAAAAATTGATGCTTCCTGGGGCAGGTAACCTATACCTTGCCGCGCTCTTTCATGCATCGGCAAAAGTGTCAGGTCTTCCTCATCGAGAGTAACGGAACCGGAATCACTGGGAACCAGACCTACAATCATATAGAACGACGTTGTTTTTCCGGCACCATTTGGACCAAGCAATCCAACCACCTGGCCGGCACTCACCGCGAGGCTCACATCTTTAACCACCTGACGATTTTTATAGGATTTTGCCAGGTGACGGGCTTCTAAACGATTTGCCACGCTATTGCTCCTCACCTGACTCAGTGTTCTGCTGTTGTTCTTCGTTCTGCTCTGGCTGTTGCTGTTCATCTTCAGGTTGTTGTTCGCTACCTGACTTTTGCGGCTCGTCCTTTTTCTCTGGTTGCAAAATGGTGGTCACCGTATCATCAAGACTTTCTGCTGTGAGTTGTTCTGTCACCATGTTGTAGGTAATGATGTCACCTTGAACCATGCTGCCTTCCTGGCTCACTTTAGCATTACCTTTGATAACCAGGGTATTGGTGCTGGGTGTATAGGTAATTTCCTCCGCTTCGATTTCGATCAGTTTGCCGTCATCCAGACGCTGACTAAAGCGGGTTGGTTCACCCTTGGCCTGATAACTTTTATTCTGCGTTTTCGGGTCGTTGACAACCTGAACAACGTCAGCGGTAATGGTAAGGCTACCCTGGGTTATTTTTACATCATCGAGGTACCTAGCGATTTTATTCTTCAAATCGCTGGCCTGACGTTTGGCCTGAATTACCACTTCCTGTTCAAAGTCGGATTGCGCACCGTGTGCTGAAGGCATCAGCACAACAAGGGATAATAACAGGGACCAAAGTGGTTTATTGATTCTTGTAGATGGTTTGTACATGTTCATTTATTGTCATCTTTGTCGTGTCGATATCGACGAACAGTCCGGACCCATACATAGTAAAATCACGACCTTTGATCATGATGGTCTGATCCGAGCTAATAGTATTGTTAATTAAATCTAACTGTAACGCTTTTGAGTGGATTTCTGAAATAAAGTTGTCACCCTGGTCGGCAACCGCTCTGACCCGGCGTTGAAGCAGCAATTCCTGATTGGAGATTAACTTACCTTCAATTGCAGAAATATTCCAAGGTGTCGTGCCATCATTTGGATATAAGGTATAAGAAGGATGCTTAAACAAAGTCTCTTCGCTGTTGGCGTAATGACTCATTTGCTCCGCATAAATGGTATGACTCAGGTTACCATCACTATCAAACTTACTGGTCTGTAAATCATTAGCGATAAAATCGGGCTTTTCTTCATCAGTTGCCAATAGAGCATCAAGCATATTGGCGTTTTGCCATTGCATATATCCGTAAATACCCAGGGCGATCACGAAAATTAATGTTGAAATGGCGTGTGTACGGGTCATTGACTTTTTCCTATCACCGAAGCACTTACCCCTTTTGCCTGGATGATTAAATCACAAAGCTCGCGGACAGCGCCGCACCCACCATTTAAAAAGGTGATGTAGTTAGCGTGCTGACTCACCAGTGGGTGGGCATCGCTAACCGCAACGCCTAGCGCCGCTTCGATAATGCAAGGCATATCTGGAACATCATCACCGATGTATGCGACTTGATCCATGGATACCTTACAGGTTTCCATAATTTTCTTCATCGCCGGAAGCTTATCTTCTTCTCCCTGTACCAGATGTTTTACGCCCAAGTTGGTCATACGATTGGTTACGATATTTGAAGTTCGTCCAGTGATTATAGCAACTTCAACCCCGGCTTTTTGCAATGCTTTGATACCAAACCCGTCTTTGGTATTGAAGCATTTCAGTTCTTCGCCGTCATTACCTAAATAAATGCGTCCATCGGAAAAAACGCCGTCTACATCGCACACCAGCAATTTGATCTTACTGGCAATCTTTAAAATTCTGCTTTCAACCGGTCCATATAAGGTATCGGTTTGCGATCCAGCCATGTTTACAAAACTCCTGCTTTTAAAATATCGTGCATGTTCATTGCACCTGTTGGACGCTGTTGCTCATCGACAATGATTAAGCCATTGATTCTTTTATCTTCCATCATTTTCAACGCCTGAGCGGCAAGCATATCCTGTTTAGCAACAATTGGATTTTTAGTCATTACCTCAACGATGGTATCGGAATGGATGTTTACATCGGTTTCGAGAATACGCCGCAAATCACCATCTGTAAATAAACCAACCAGAACCCCTTCGGAATTTATTATCGCGGTCATGCCCAGACCTTTTTCTGACATTTCCAATAATGCTTCCTTGATACTTGCTTGTTCTCGAACAACCGGTAACCGCTCTTTGGTATGCATGATATCGATTAAGCGTAATAATAACCGTTTCCCTAAACTGCCACCTGGGTGGGATAAGGCGAAATCGTCAGCGCTGAATCCTTTAGCATTTAATAGTGCTACCGCTATAGCATCGCCCATTACTAATGTCGCCGTGGTACTCGAAGTCGGCGCCAATCCGAGCGGACAAGCTTCTTTAGGTACGCTGATACAGATATGCTCGTCTGCAAGGGTTGCCAAAGTTGACGAAGGATTAGACGTCATGGCAATGATATTACAGCCAATACGTTTTAATACCGGCATTATTGCCAGCACTTCATTAGTGCGCCCAGAATTGGAGATCGCCAACACCACGTCGTCACTGGTTATCATCCCCAGGTCACCATGACTGGCTTCACCCGGGTGTACAAAAAATGCCGGAGTGCCTGTGCTCGCCAACGTCGCGGCAATTTTGCCACCAATGTGCCCGGATTTACCCATGCCAATAACGATAACCCGCCCGCGGGTTTTAAAAATCAACTGGCAGGCATTGGCGAAACGCTCGTCAATGTATTGATCCAGGTTAGCAACGGCCTCTTGCTCTATGGCAATGACCTGCTTTGCGAGCTCAATAAATTCGTTATTAGACGTCATATGGATTCCTTATTCGGCCATTATCTATGCCATCTGGGAAAAAATCAGATATTGATAGAATATAAACGCGGCAACTAGTATACCGCCTTCAATGCGTCGAATAACAAATTTACCCTTTAAACTGAAACAAAGGAAGAATAAAAGTAGGGTAAGCCCCATCATATAAGGTACATCGCGACTGGCAACCTGTGGATCTACATCACCTGGTGAGAGGAGTCCAGGAATTGCCAGTACGGCGAGAATATTAAAGATATTTGAACCAATGATATTGCCTAGTGCCAGGTCATCCTCTTTCTTGATGATACTGAC
Source organism: Thalassotalea sp. PS06 (assembly GCF_007197775.1). Lineage (NCBI taxonomy): Bacteria > Pseudomonadati > Pseudomonadota > Gammaproteobacteria > Alteromonadales > Colwelliaceae > Thalassotalea > Thalassotalea sp. PS06. The sequence goes on from NZ_CP041638.1 coordinate 559,375, forward strand.
GACACTAGCCGCTAATTCAGGCAAACTGGTGCCAATAGCGATGATGGTCAAGCCGATGACCAAATCACTAACGCCAAAATCCTTGGCGATACTAGTGGCCGAATCTACCAGAAAGTTTGCGCTCAAGGGGAGCAATGTCATCCCAAGGATAAGCCAGAACAAAGCTGCCATCGTGCCAACGTCTTCGGGTATTTCCGAAACTGCGTCAGCTAGCATTGGATCTTTGTCTCGCTCTTCTTTGCTCTGACGCAAGGAAATGATTACCAACACGGTGATAAACAGAATGAACCCTATCAATAGTGCCAGACCCTCAGCAAAACTGAAATAAAGGTTATAAAGCATCACGCTGGCGAAAAAGGTAACGATAAGTAGGAGCGGGATTTCTCGTTTTAGGGTTGAAGAAGAAACCAGAAGAGGTTTACATATTGCGGTTATACCCAATACCAATGCGATATTGGTAATATTCGAACCAATGGCGTTACCTATTGCGGTATCCGGTGCTCCCTGCAGGGCTGCCGTTGCCGCTACAACCATTTCCGGAGCGGAAGAGCCCATTGCCACAATGGTTAAGCCGATAATCATCGGCGCGATTCCTAAATTTCTGGCGACCGAAGCTGCGCCATAGACAAACTTATCAGCACTCCAGACCAGAATAGCCAGTGAGATAATTAATATTAGTATTTCTGTGAACATTCAGTACTCCATATTCGCTGTCTAAATTGTCGCTTGTCAGCATCAAAATGAAAAGCATAAACCGGGTAAAATTCACAAAAATCATATCAGAACGACAAAATGTACATGTTTTGACCAATAAGGCATTGACCTAAGGTAAGATTTTTCGTAATTGCAGCTAGTATTAGCGAATGGATAGTTGTAAATACGGCCGCACTATATTTAACCGCCGTGGTATCCGTTTAATAATCAATAAATCAACGCTTTAATCATTCGATATCCAGGGTGCTCAATGCGAAAAACGCTTATCTTACTGACAACACTTGCGTCGTTTTCTGGTTCTACTGCTGAGTATCAGTTTGGTTTCGCCAATACCTATGTTGATTACTTATCCTGGAAACAGGGGACTCAGGGATATAATGGAATCGATGTCAGCGAAGATCGAGACGACCACATAACCTGGGGAATAGAGGCCGGGATAACCTTTGACTGGGGCGAAGCTTATGGCTTTATGGAAGCGGAGAAATTAGATAAGGACGCGGAAGTCAGATCTCAAGCATTCAAAGCAAGCGCTCATTACCGAGTTCATACCAACCTGACTTTATACGGGCAGGTTTATGATTATTCTGAATCTGGTGGTTTTGTCGATGAACAGAATCGGGTACTTGGTTTTGGTTATCTGGGGTGGAGTAGCGATAACTATTGGTTCAAACCGTTTCTGGGCTTCCATCATGTTACCTCACCATTCAGTGATCCATTTGGTAACAATATTTCCGGTTACAACGGCGGAATGTTGGGCTGGAACCTGGGATGGTTTTTCAATATTGGTAGTGCCAGTTTTATGCTGACTAACTGGAATGAAATAGAGTTTGCCCGCAACCACGAATATGCCGATTACCAAAACGGTGATACCGGGTTGAATGGCGCGTTCGGGCTCTGGTATGACGTTTCGAAAAAGTTTTATGTCGGCCTGCAGTATCGCTACTTTTCTAATAAACTTGGCGTTGACGATTACGGTGATGCGTTAATCTGGCGAATTGGTTATCACTTTTAAAGTCACCATGTGTTGATGTCTGGCTTAAAGAAAATTAATTCATCTATCCACTTACAGGGTTTTAAAATCGCTAAGAGATTGATGCAAAAATTTCTGTCATGCTCTTCCACTTAGCATTATTGCTCACAACTATCGTTGTCACTGGCTTGAATTCTCAGGTCGGTGACCCGACATTTGCTATCATTCGATGAAATAATTCAACGTTCTAAATGATCTATTCAATCGATTTAATCGAACTAACTTATATCATTGATGAAATGGTCACTTGCTGCTCAATAATGATATAGTTTACAAATTATTACGATTTAAAGCTGCAGCGGCGATTCTGCTTAGGTAGAATCCTGTTGTTTGGATAACTGATAATGAGAACACATCTCGCTACCTTATGACGGATAATCTGGTAAATATCAACGACCTGTCGTTCTATCGTGAACAACGCTGTATTTATAACGGCATCAATTTGACGATCCCGAAGGGCAAGGTCACGGCTATCATGGGCCCTAGTGGTATCGGTAAAACTACCTTGTTGAAACTTATTGGCGGGCAGTTAAAGCCAACCCGGGGTAACATCGAGTTTGCCGGCAACGACATCAATAAACTTTCTCGCCATGATCTCTATGAAAGCCGCAAGCGTATGAGCATGCTGTTTCAATCAGGCGCCTTGTTTACCGATATGACGGTTTTCGACAACGTCGCATTTCCAATTCGCGAGCACAGCAAGTTGCCCGAAGACATCATTGAAAAGATGGTAATGATGAAACTTGAAGTGGTTGGTTTACGTGGCGCTATGCACTTGAAGCCCTCTGAGCTTTCCGGTGGTATGGCAAGACGAGCGGCTCTGGCCCGGGCTATTGCCTTAGATCCTGAACTTATCATGTACGATGAGCCATTCGCCGGTCAGGATCCCATTTCCATGGGCGTCATCGTTCGCCTGATTCGTGACCTCAATGATGCCCTGGGGTTAACTTCTATTGTCGTATCTCACGATGTTCCTGAGGTCATGAGCATCGCCGATTATATTTATATCATTGCCGAACAGAAAATTATCGGTCATGGCACCGCAGACGAAATTCGACAGCAACAATCACCACTGGTACAACAGTTTATCAAAGGTGAAGATGATGGTCCGGTACCGTTTCATTTTCCGGCTGAGCCTTACGCCAAGCAGTTAATAGGAAAATAATAAGGATGTTAGAATATTTTCAAAGGTTAGGGCACAACACCATTGCCCTTATCTCCGGGTTAGGAAGAGCCATGTTGATGTTGCTTTCAGCAATCGTACATCGGCCTTCACCAAGAAAAGGCATGCCGTTATTAATGACGCAACTATATTCAGTAGGTGTGTTGTCTCTGGTGATTATTTTAGTGTCGGGTACGTTTATCGGTATGGTGTTATCGTTGCAGGGCTATACCATATTGGTAGGCTTTGGCGCCGAGGCAAGTTTAGGACCATTAGTAGCATTATCCTTATTAAGAGAACTGGGGCCTGTTGTCGCGGCATTGCTTTTTGCCGGTCGCGCAGGTTCTGCACTTACCGCTGAAATAGGTTTGATGAAGGCTACTGAGCAGTTGAGTAGTCTGGAAATGATGGCGGTTGATCCGTTGCGCCAGATTATTGCACCACGATTCTGGGCCGGTTTTATCAGTTTACCTTTGCTTGCGGCGATTTTCTCCGCGGTTGGTATTCTCGGCGCTCACTTAGTCGGTGTCGACTGGTTAGGTGTCGATCAAGGGACATTCTGGTCTGTTATGCAGGCCCAGGTAGACTTGTATAATGATATTCTCAATGGCGTGATCAAGTCCGTGGTGTTTGCTTTTGTTGTTACCTGGATTGCCGTCTATAAAGGTTACGATTGCGTGCCTACTTCTGAGGGCATTAGTCGCGCGACAACGGCAACCGTAGTGCAATCGTCGCTTTGCGTTTTAGGTTTAGATTTTATTTTAACGGCATTGATGTTTACCAGCTAAGGTAGCTTGATGCGTTATTGAAAGTTAGGAAAATTGGTGAATTGACATGGTGTCAAAAAAAATTGAATTAATGGTTGGTTTATTCGTAGCGGCAGGGATTGCGGCATTACTGATGTTAGCATTGAAAGTTGCAGATGCAGGCATCCAGGGCAATGGCCAAACGTATAATCTGTATGCTAAATTCGACAATATAGGCGGGCTTAAAGTCAGATCCCCGATCAAAGTTGGCGGTGTAATCATAGGAAGAGTGGAAAAGATTGCCCTGGATTCTGACGATTATATGCCAGTGGTTACATTGAGCATTTATTCTCAATACGAAGGTTTTTCCGAGTCATCGTCGCTGTCGATCTTAACGGCGGGTTTGCTTGGTGAACAATATCTTGGATTGGAACCTGGATTTATTGATGAAGACCTGGGAATTGGTACTTTGCAACCGGGTGATTATATTGAAGATACCAAGTCGGCTCTGGTCTTAGAAGAAATGATTGGCCAGTTTTTATTTAGTCAGGGAAGCGACGATTAAGAGGAAATGATGAAATTTATATCTTTAAAAGCGGTATTACTAAGCGTTTTGGTTTTCACAGCGAATGCTTTTGCGGCAGAGGTGAGCAAAGAAGATCCCTATAAGATGATCAACGAAGTATCGCAGATTACTTTTGATCGGTTAGCCAAAGAAGAAGCACAGATTAAAGCCGATCCGAACTTGCTAAAAGGCATTGTAGAGGAAGAAATGATGCCTTACGTGTTCTATCAGTATGCGGCGCTGAAAGTGTTAGGTAACTATCGTAAAAATGCGAGTAACGAAGAGATTAAAGCCTTTATTGTTGCGTTTCGCGAGTATCTGATAACGTCCTACGCGCAGGTTTTTACCCTGTATGATCACCAGAAGATCCAGTTTGAACCGGAAAAAAGTTTCGACAAAGAAAAGATAGTTATGGTTGGTGTCGACGTTATTGATGGTAATCGACCTCCGATAAATCTGAAGTTTAAGGTACGTAAGAACACCAAAACGAACGAATGGCAGGCGTTTGATCTGGTTGCCGAAGGTGTAAGCCTTTTAGATGCAAAACAAAAAGAACTGCGCAGTATACTGGCTCAAAATGGGGTGCCTAAAGTTACTGAAATGTTGCTTGAGAAAAGTAAACGCGACATCGTTTTCAAGAAAAACGGTAAAGACGACGCCATGAAAGAGATAGGAATTGAAAAATAATGAGCAGTGAATCGCTGACCATTGCGCGAATTGATGGCGAAAATGTGCAATTAAATGGTGAGCTGACGAGAAAATCCATTATTGGTAACCAAAACAAAAACTTTCTCGAAATATTAGCGTCGAATCAGCAACGTGTTGATCTTAAAGCTCTAAACAAGGTAGATACGGCGGGACTTAGCTGGCTACTGGCCTTGGTAGAGCTGGCAACTAAAAAACAAATTGTAATTAGCTATTCCAATCCGCCTGCAGAATTGGTTAAACTCGCCAGACTGAGCCGAGTCGAGCAGCTATTGCCGATTAAAGATAACTAATATTGGAGAATGGACATTGCAAGCCGCCGATATCGAAAAAATTTTAAATGACGCACTAAGTCTTGATGATCTGCACGTAACCTTTGACGGTTCACAATGCAGTATTATTGCTGTTTCCGATGAATTTGAAGAAATGAGTCGCGTCAAAAAGCAACAAACTGTTTACGCCCCCCTAACCGAGGCCATCAATCAGGGCCATATTCATGCCGTCAGTATCAAAACTTTTACCAATAGCCAGTGGCAACGGGAAAAGAAATTTTTACTACCGTCTTAAGTTAACCTGAAAAGAAGAACTACTTTGCAAGCATTTAGAATTCACAGCGGTAACGAATTACATGGGGACGTTACCATTTCTGGCGCAAAGAACGCCGCTTTACCCATTCTTTTTGCCACCATTCTCGCAGAATCGCCTCTGCAGGTGAGCAATGTTCCACGCCTGAACGACATCAATACAACGCTTAAATTACTGGCAGAGCTCGGTGCTAAAGTCGACTGGTCTTCGCACAACAGCGTGGCAATTGACGCCAGTAATATCAATAACTGCCTGGCGCCGTATGAGTTGGTAAAAACCATGCGCGCATCGATTTTAGTGCTAGGACCTCTGCTTGCAAGATTTGGTCACGCCGAAGTTTCGCTTCCAGGCGGTTGCGCTATTGGCGCTCGACCCGTGGATTTGCATATCCAGGGCCTTAAGGCTATGGGTGCTGAAATTACTGTAGAAAATGGTTATATCATCGCTCGTAAAGAAGGTCGATTGCAGGGTGCCAGATTCTTTATGGATGCGGTTAGCGTAACAGGCACTGAAAACCTGATGATGGCGGCAGCGCTTGCCGAAGGTACAACCGTTATTGAGAATGCGGCCAGAGAACCTGAAATTGTCGATTTAGCGAATTTCCTCAATCTGATGGGTGCTAAAGTATCCGGAGCGGGTACCGACACTCTGACCATTGAAGGTGTAGAAGCATTACAAGGAGCTGATTACCCGGTAATGCCTGATCGTATTGAAACCGGTACCTTCCTGGTAGCAGCTGCGGTTACTGGCGGTAAGATTCGTTGTTTGAATACTGACGCAACTGCCTTAGAAGCGGTTATCAGTAAGCTTCAGGAAGCGGGTGCAAATGTGACGACTGGTGATGACTGGATCGAGTTGGAAATGACCCAGCGTCCAAAAGCGGTAAATATTCGTACCGCACCACACCCGGCATTCCCTACTGATATGCAGGCTCAGTTCGTCACCCTAAATGCTATCGCCGAGGGCACAGCAACGACCGTAGAAACGATTTTTGAAAATCGTTTCATGCATGTTCCTGAGCTTCAACGCATGGGAGCCGATATGAAACTGGAAGGCAACACTGCGATATCTGTAGGTGTAGAAACCTTAACGGGCGCACAGGTGATGGCAACAGATCTCAGAGCCTCTGCGAGTCTGGTAATTGCAGGTCTGGTTGCTCAAGGTGAAACCATTGTCGATAGAATTTATCATATTGACCGTGGTTACCAGCACATCGAAGATAAGCTTCAAAAGCTAGGTGCAGATATCACTCGTTTTGATAAGTAAATGTAGTAACGGCTAAACAGTGAATAAAAAGGCGCACTTTAGGTGCGCCTTTTTTGTGCCTGAAGCTTTATTTGGATTTTAACGATTAAGTTCAACGATTTTTACCGGTACTTCTATCGCTTGTTTATTACGAATCACTGAAAAATTAAGTACGGTCCCAGGTTTGGTTTCGGCAACAATATCCAGGGCATGGTTAATACTTACTATCGCGGTACCATCGATTTTATAAACCACATCATCCTTTTGTAGACCAGCAACCTGAGCAGGACTTCCAGGCGTTGTAGCGTCAATAACAAAGCCTTTTAATTGCGGATTATAACGCTGCGAACTAATGCCCAACCAACCGCGGACAACGCGCCCATTACTTATCAACTCCAACATGACTTTTTTCGCTAACTTATAAGGTATTGCGAAAAATATACCCTGAATATTTATCTGCGGGTTTAAGCGTTTGAATTGTGCGGTTGTGATGCCGACCAGATCGCCATTAGAATTTACTAACGCGCCGCCGGAATTACCATCATTGATGGCAGCATCCATTTGTAGAAATTCTCGATAACTGGTGCTGCTTAAACCACTTCTCCCAGTCGCGGAAATTATTCCCTGGGTAATTGTCTGGCCAAGGTTTAAAGGATTGCCAATAGCTAAAACTACATCGCCGACTAATGGCGTTTGTGAGTCATCCATTGGGATCACCGGCAGGTTGCTTGCCTGAACTTTAAGAACCGCTAAATCGGTTAATTCATCACTGCCAATTAGTTCCGCCGTTAGCTCAGTTTGATTTTGTAAAACCACGGTAATTAGATCCGCGTTTAATACCACATGATAATTAGTCAGGATATAGCCGCGACTGTCCATGATAACGCCGGAGCCCAGCTTTATTCGCTGTAATGAGCGGCTGCGGTATCTTGGATTCGTTTCTATGCTTTCACTGTAAATATTCACTACTGCAGGCGCCGCTTTGGCAACGGCACTGGCGTAGGAGACTGGCTTGGGTTTTTCATCGACCGGTTTGAAAATGTTCAGCGATGCGGAACTGCCAGAGCGCAATTCAGGCACAAGAATAAGTAACACAACTGCGGTTAACAGCCCATAGCTGGTGGCACGCAGGATATAGGTAAGTGCGGGAACTATTTTCAAAAGATTTCAGTAAGTTGTTATTGGTATAGTCTAAAGAGTAGCATTTATTTGCAGGGGATTGTAGTAGGTAAAAGAGGTAAGGGTGCTGCCTGGGCCATGGGACACAGGCAGCGATATGATTAGCGGATCATTAAGTAGAGTTCGGTATTTCCGCGTACAACATTCAGTGCCACAACGCCTTTAACGCCTTCTAAAGCGCTGCGAAGTTGGGCCAGATTGCTGACCTTTTTACGGTTAACGCCGATGATAGTATCGCCTTTACGAAGGCCCACCGCCTGAGCTGGAGAATTCCCTTCTAGCTCGGTGACCTCAACCCCCTGGTTGTTTTCAGCGCTACTGAATTGTGCGCCTTTCAGCATTGGGTGCATGGTTGCTGCAGCAATGTTAGCATCCGCGGCAGGTTTCAGTTTTGCAGTAACGTCCTTTTCCCGACCATCACGCAAGATAGTAAGCTCAACTTCTTTGCCGGCGCCAATCGAACCAATCTTTCCACGCAGCTCATTAAAGGTTTTTACTTTCTTGCCATTAACCGCAATGATGATGTCACCGGCTTTAATACCGGCGTTTTCAGCCGCCGAATCTGGCGCGACCTGGCTGATAAAGCCACCTTGATTGGTATCTAAATCCATGGCTTTGGCTAATTCGGCATTGATGCTATTACCGGTAACACCTAGGACACCGCGGCGGACCTCACCAAATTCAATGATCTGGTTGGTAAGATTGCGCATCATATTCGATGGAATGGCAAAACCGATACCAACATTACCACCACTCGGGCCTAAAATAGCCGTGTTAATACCAATCAATTCGCCTTTGAGGTTAACCAGAGCGCCACCTGAGTTACCTGAATTGATAGCAGCGTCGGTTTGGATAAAGTCTTCGAAGTTTTCAATATTAAGGCCACTTCGACCCAAAGCTGAAACGATTCCTGATGTTACCGTCTGACCTAGACCAAAAGGACTACCGATAGCAACGGCAAAATCGCCAACTCGTAAATCATCGGAATCGGCAAGTTTGATTTCTGTCAGATCGTCGGCTTTTATTTGCAGCAAGGCGATATCGCTTTCGGCATCGCTACCAATTTTCTTCGCTTCAAACTGGCGACCGTCTTTTAAGTTAATCTGAATTTCGTCTGCTTCATCAACCACATGGTTGTTGGTAACGATATATCCTTTCTTAGCGTCGATGATGACACCAGAACCCAGGCCTCTGAATGGTCTTTCCTGAGGTTGCTGGCCGCGACGCTGACCGAAGAAAAACTTAAAGGCGTCTGGGATCTGTTGCTGTACCTCCTGGGTACCGGCAACAGAAATACTGACCACTGCGGGAGTTGTCATTTCCAGCATTGGCGCCAGACTTGGCATGGGTTCATCTTCGAAGAATTGTGGTAAGGCTGCGTAGCTGTTCGGTGCTGACAGTGCCAGTGAGCCGACAATCAGTGCCAGTGAAGTAATAGAAGAGAGTTTTTTCATAGGTATCGAGACTCCAAAATTTACTACAAACATATAAAAATGCCGTGCCAGATGAGGTTTTTCATCCTATTGCATATTTATTGGTATTTATTTAGCAAAACTCAAGGGTTGTGAACAAACCAATCTGAAGCCGGTGGCGCCAATGGCACAGGCAGACTGATAGCCCCTCAGGAGGTAAAGACTCCGGGCTCAATTGAAAGTTCCAAATTGAGCCGAACCTAAATGTAACGAATTGTTTTTATTTGTCAAACAGTCCGCTTGGATCAGAGGAATAGTCGCGAGGCGCTTCGGTAAGGTTTTCTACTTTTTTCTTACGGCGTTGCATTTTAGCAACGGCTTGTAATTCTGCTTCTGTTTCGGCCCCAAAAAATGGCATGCCATTGGTTTCCTGATTTACTTTGTTAAGTAATTCCGTGCTTTTTTCCATTTGTAACATGGCTTTGGTACAGGCTTCATTCATTTGTCCCAATAGCTCCATCGAGCTTTTCAAATGAACGGCCACGTCTTGTTGATAGGACTCCAATGATGTACGACTCTCTTCAACTTCTTTTTCTAAACGTTGGTTTTCCTGGCTGGCACTGGACAACAGACGAGTTGCAACGATTCCGATAACTAAACCGGCAACAAAGATACTTAGCGAAATAATGATATCCATATTTTACCCTTATAATAGCGATACGTGTGGCGGACAATTGGCTGTGAAAACAACAGTGCCACTTGTTCTTATATTCTTTTATAATAGCCGCAAATTGACTTCAGTACATTAACTTATTTTGCAAAAGCGGCTGGTAAAACCAGCCCTGTAGACGATTATGCTCAAGCTTACGCCATTACAAAAATATCAACAGGATCTGCAACGCGACGATTTTAGTTACGACCCGGCACAGGAAAACGCCATCAAACATTTACAGCGCCTGTACGATGATCTGATGGTGCAACCGGTGGCGGTTAGTGGTTTTAGAAAGGTCTGGTCGGGTTGGAAAAAAGTCTACAGTAAATCTAAACCGCAGCCGGTAAAAGGCCTCTATTTCTGGGGCGGCGTCGGTCGCGGTAAAACCTATCTGGTTGATACCTTTTACGATTGCTTACCGTTTGAAGATAAAATGCGCGTTCATTTTCATCGCTTCATGCATCGGGTGCACCAAGAAATGAAGTCGTTGTCGGGGCAGTCCGACCCGTTGCAGATCATCGCTAAAAAGTTTGCCGATGAAACCCGAATTATATGTTTTGATGAATTCTTTGTCTCTGATATCACCGATGCAATGATTCTTGGTACTTTATTTGAGAATCTGTTTTCCCATGGGGTTACCCTGGTTGCTACCTCAAACATTATTCCCGATGACTTATACAGAAATGGTCTTCAACGGGCTCGTTTCTTACCGGCGATAAAATTGATAAATGAGCACACTGAGGTTGTGAATGTGGATAGCGGCGTCGATTATCGATTACGCACCTTGCAGCAGGCAAACCTCTTCCATCATCCTTTGAATGACGAAGCGTCTACCCAATTACAGAAGTATTTTAAGCAGCTGGCGCCGGAAGCAGGGCGGGCAGGTCAGGTTATCGAAATCAGTAATCGCGAGCTAGAAACGGTATTGGAAGCCGACGGTATCGTTTATTTCAGTTTTCACGAGTTGTGTGAAACTGCTCGAAGCCAAACCGATTACATGGAAATATCCAGGCTTTACCAGACGGTAATTGTCAGCGACGTGAAAGTAATGGGGCAGAGCAATGATGATGCGGCGCGCCGTTTTATCGCCTTGGTGGATGAGTTTTATGAGCGCAAGGTTAAATTGATTATCTCAGCCGAAGTTGCGATGGAAGCGTTATATACCGATGGCACCTTAAATTTCGAATTTAAACGCTGCTTGAGTCGCCTACAGGAAATGCAGTCGGTGGATTATCTGGCCGCAGAACATATTCCGTAGCAGGTGGAGTAAAACACTCGATTTCCTCGTGTTTTAAGGTGGAGTCTAACGAGGGTGGAGTAAAACACTCGATTTCCTCGTGTTTTAAGGTGGAGTCTAACGAGGGTGGAGTAAAACACTCGATTTCCTCGTGTTTTATGGTGGATTCTAACGAGGGTAGAGTAAAACACTCGATTTCCTCGTGTTTTATGGTGGATTTTAACGAGGGTGGAGTAAAACACTCGATTTCCTCGTGTTTTATGGTGGACTCTGACGAAGAGGGAGTAAAATATTCCGCTGCGTCATATTTTAGGTTGGAGTCTCCGAGGCCCGAGTGCATTTGAGATTGAGGTTCATTTGTAGGCAAGTTGATTTATTCTTCCACCGAAAATTGCTCCTCGATAACTGCTCCTCGAAAACTGCTCCTGCGTTATTCTAGCTACATACATCCATGTATTAGTGCGTTATTCTACCTGCGAACATCCATGTTCTTGTGCATTTTCGGCATACCGGCCAATCCCTGGCCATAACCTTCCACCTTCCACCTTCCACCAGCGAAGCTTACCTCCTCAAATATTAAGTTTTTTCTCATTGTTTGAAATTTATACGTGATCTTTTGATAAAATTTCTCTATAATTCGCGCCTCCCAACGTTACAACGCCTGTTTTCAGGCAACAGACTCGATACTCGAAGGGGTAATAGCGAAGTCTTTATTAACCGGCAGAATCAATTCTGCTTTTTAATGTAACTTTTTTAATTATGGGTTTTTTTAATGAAAACTTTTGTAGCTAAGCCAGACAGCGTACAACGCGAATGGTTTGTAGTGGACGCTGAAGGTAAAACTTTAGGTCGTATCGCTACTGAGATTGCTCGTCGTTTACGTGGTAAGCACAAGCCAGAATACACTCCTCACGCTGACACTGGCGATTACATCGTTGTTGTTAACGCTGAGAAAGTTCACGTTACTGGTAACAAAGCGAAAGGTAAAATTTACTACTCGCACACTGAGTTCCCTGGTGGTTTGAAGCAAATTAGCTTTGAAAAGCTAATCGAGAAAGCGCCTGAGCGTGCAATTGAGTTTGCAGTTAAAGGCATGTTACCTAAAGGCCCTCTAGGTCGTGACATGTATCGTAAATTAAAAGTGTATGCTGGTCCTGAGCACAAGCATGCGGCACAACAACCTAAAGTTTTGGAGCTTTAAGCAATGGCTGATAATCAATATTACGGTACTGGTCGTCGCAAGAGCTCAACTGCTCGTGTGTTCTTGAAAGCTGGTAACGGTACCATCACAATCAACAAAAAAGACATCTCTGAGTACTTCGGTCGTGAGACTGCTCGTATGGTTGTTCGTCAACCGCTTGAGCTAGTTGAGATGATTGAAAAGTTTGACCTTAACATCACTGTTGTTGGTGGTGGTATCTCTGGTCAAGCTGGTGCTATCCGTCACGGTATCACTCGTGCATTGATGCAATTCGACGAAAGCCTACGTAGTGACCTGCGTAAAGCTGGTTTCGTTACTCGTGATGCTCGTAAAGTTGAACGTAAGAAAGTTGGTTTACACAAAGCGCGTAAACGTCCACAATTCTCGAAGCGTTAATTTTACTTCTATATTGCAAAAAAGCCGGTTTTTACCGGCTTTTTTTTATACAGGGATTGTATTTATCCTTGCGAGCCATGGATGGTGCTAGCAAGGGTTTGCATTAGGAACGTGCTTAGTCGATATATTGTCATCCCTGATATATCGACATATCGTAAATCCTTTTACTAATCCTCTCATACCAGGGATGACTATAAAGAGCGTTCTACAGACGGTTATGAATATAAGGCAATATTTGGTAAGTTCTACAAAGCGGACGGATTGCTAACAAACTCATAAATTGTCAATTAACGGCACTGTGTAAATACAGAATTTAGTAACTTTCCCCTATATTCATGAAAATGAGCAATTTGCTTACTTTTGTCTCTCTCAAAAAATTAATACCGCATATTTTTAATAACGCTGGCAACTAGTTATCAACTTTGTTAAAACTAACCCATTCAAAAAAGTGCGCGACCGCAAATCAGAAATATGCGCGATTTGCGCACTATTAAATTGTTATGAGTCATGGAGCATGGGGTACATTGACCAATAAATTTATCTATCTAATTCCTTTATTTGCTCTTCTGTATTTAGCCCATGACACTATTTGGGAAATTGGATACGGTTATGAAGTGAAACTAGGAAGGTATGACGATTGGAAAATTGAAAGACATGGTGAGGTTATTGTTGGGCCTACAATCCATGACTATCAGAAAATAGGCGACTTCGTTATCGGTATACATACTCCAGTACACGATAAGATTTGTGGAAAGTTTCCTTATGCCATTGCAGAAAAGAAAAAAGGATACTTTGTTCTTCAAATTGACACTGGAAAAGTCTTGGAATTTTATGATCCTACCGAATTTTCAACGAAACTATCAGAGTTAAATATTCAGCAATCGAAAGTCGATTTGCATTACGGGCTACTTGACGACGTATGGGATCCTAATAGCGTTCACTATGGTAACTTTTTTACAGAGGATTTCTGTGAAAGTCAAAAAGACGCATAACAAGTCGCTTCATTCGCCCAAAAAAAAGCAGGGCTTGGACAAAAATATGTGGGCTGTCCTCGCTCCGCTCGTTATGATAGCCCACATTATTTTTGCCCCTGGGCGGGGCGTTACAGAACGTCTGCTTTTGTAAAACGCACTTAATTGCAAGGAATATCTGAACGACTCTGAATGGCACTTCAGAGACGTTCGGGTAGACTGGAATTTTGCCAAAAAAACGAGATTACGGCCTACGCCGCAATGACTCGAATAAAACTTCGACAGCGTCCTCACCGACAGCGTCCTCAGCGATGAAATCCTCACCGACGCAGTCCTCACCCCAATAAAAAGTTAACTGAAGCTCCTGGCACACTAGAGACATTCGGCCCAAGCCAAGATTCCCTGTAGTATCAGGGAATGACGCAAGGGTTTTTGCTTTTTACTCGAAGCGACGTTTTTGTCGCGGGTACAGAATTTCGGTTCCAGACAAATTCTGCATACCAACATCCATGTCGGTAACCCGGAACAATCTTTGATTGTGTACTCGAAGTGACGTTTTCCGTCACGTACCCGGAGTATCGTTTACGATACGTACTCAGGGAGTTTCTACTCCCGCTTGTGGCACATAACGTCCGTAGATGACCTATTTTGGTATACGTACCACTTCAACAATTAACGTTAATAGAACCATCCCTTTACATCTCCTCACGAGCCATGGATGGTGCTAGTCAGGGTTTATATCTGAATTTACCAGCACCTCCTACTGAACTGTCTAAACAGGCGCCAAACACTGATCCCTGTCGCTGAACACTCTAAACTTTTAACATCTGCTTAAAACTTCTGCGACACTTTCAAAACTCCCATTCCCGTTGAATTTTATTCCCGTACTTATTTTACGGTTTATCGGCCGTGATGATTGTTTTACCTTGTAAAAAAAAGGCTATTTCATTATCATAGGCAAAATTTTTTAGTCCCTGAAACACCTTGTTGCAATTCGCTGAAATTGAGCAATGCAAAAGGGAACGAAATAAAAACTTAAAATTTATTGTCTAGTTAATAATGGAGAGATGGAATGAGCAATGCGCCCGTGGATAACGGCCGTCGACGCTTTCTGACAGTCGCTACTTCGGTAGTAGGCGGAGCAGGTGTTGTTGGTGCAGCTGTGCCTTTCATTGCTTCCTGGAATCCGAGCGAAAAAGCGAAAGCTGCCGGTGCCCCTGTGGAAGTTAATATCAGTAAAATTGCTACTGGCCAGTTGGTTCGTACAAACTATCGTGGTAAACCGATTTATATAGTACGCCGTGGTCAGGACGTGATTGACGCCTTAGGTGGTCACGAAGATCAACTAAGCGATCCGCAATCAAACGAAGCGCAACAGCCTGAATACGCGCAAAATCAATATCGCTCCATTAACCCAGAATATCTGGTTGCTGAAGGGGTTTGTACGCACTTGGGTTGCGCACCATCTTATCAAAAAGGTGATTTCGCAGAACAGGTCGAGGGCGTTGATTATGGCTTCTTCTGTCCGTGCCACGGTTCCAAGTTTGATATGGCAGGCCGAGTATTCTCTGGTGTACCTGCTCCGTTAAACCTTGTGGTTCCTGAGCATTCATTCTTAGATGACAACACCCTAATCATTGGTGTTGGTAAGGGAGATGCATAATGTTCGCTAATTTCATGGCCTGGATTGACCAGCGCCTACCGGTTACTGAAGCGTGGAACAAGCACGTCGGTCAGTATCCCGCTCCTAAAAACTTCAATTTCTGGTACTTTTTCGGCTCTCTAGCCATGTTGGTACTAGTAAACCAAATCGTTACTGGTATCTGGTTAACGATGAATTATGAACCATCAGGTGATGGTGCATTCGCCTCCGTTGAGTACATCATGCGTGATGTCGATTACGGCTGGTTGTTGCGTTACATGCACTCCACTGGTGCTTCGGCGTTCTTTGTCGTCGTATATCTGCACATGTTCCGTGGATTAATGTACGGTTCTTATCAAAAGCCTCGCGAGCTTCTATGGATCTTCGGTATGTTGATCTTCTTAGTGCTTATGGCTGAAGCCTTCATGGGTTACTTACTACCTTGGGGTAATATGTCTTACTGGGGTGCCCAGGTTATCATCTCCTTGTTTGGTGCGATTCCAATCATTGGTGATGACCTGACTACCTGGATTCGTGGTGATTACGTTATCTCTGGTGCAACGCTAAACCGTTTCTTCGCACTTCATGTTATTGCTCTACCGCTAGTCCTAGTTGTACTGGTTTTCCTACATATTCTTGCATTGCACGAAGTAGGTTCAAACAACCCAGAAGGTACTGACATCAAGAAGCCTAAGGGCAGTGTTCCAGAGTCTGAGCAGAGTCAGTTCAAGTTCCACGAGAGCTACACCAAGAAATATGACATCGTTGATGCGGTGCCGTTCCACCCGTATTACTCAGTAAAAGATATCATGGGCGTTGTTGGTTTCTTAATCTTATTCTGTTGGGTGATGTTCTTCGCACCAGAAGGCGGTGGTTACTTCCTTGAAGCACCTAACTTCGAACCAGCAAATGCCTTGAAAACGCCTGAAAACATCGTTCCAGTTTGGTACTTCGGTCCGTTCTACACCATCTTACGTGTAATCCCGGACAAGTTACTTGGTATGGTTGGTATGTTCGCGGCTATCGGTATGCTGTTCGCCCTTCCTTGGTTCGACCGCGGTACGGTGCGTTCTATCCGCTATCGTAGCAAGTGGCACGTGCTAAACTTAACCCAATTTGCGATTTGTTTTGTGATTCTGGGTGTTTTAGGAACCATGCCTGCGTCTGATTTAGCGAACCTGATTGGTCGTATCGCATCTCTAGGTTACTTTGGTTTCTTCATTGCGCTTTGGTTCTATTCGAAAAACGAAGATACCAAGCCAGTTCCGGAAAGGATGTCTTAATAATGAAAAAAATTCTAGTAACCCTATTATGTCTATTCCCTGCGTTGGCACTTGCTGCCGGCGCAACCGGACCATTGGATAAAGCTAACAACGACATTACTGACAAGGCTTCATTGCGCAACGGTGCTGAAACCTTTATGAACTATTGTCTGGGCTGTCACTCTTTGAAATTTCAACGCTACAATCGTACCTTTAAGGATTTGGGCATTGACGAAAAGGAAGGCATGGCAACCTTGATGTTTACCGGTGAAAAGCCAGGTGATCACATTACCAATAACATGCCAGCGGCAGAAGCTGCGGCCTGGTTTGGTGCGGCGCCACCGGATCTAACACTTGTTGCCCGTTCCCGTAAAGGCGGAGCTGACTGGATTTACACGTATCTACGTGGTTTCTATGTCGATCCAGCGCGTCCATTCGGTGTTAACAATGTAACGTTCAAAGATGTTGGTATGCCACACGTATTCCAGAACCTTCAGGGTGTTCAGGAGTTATCTGAAGAAGCGCAAGCTATGCTGGCGTTGCCTTCAAAAGAACAACGTCCTTTATCTACTGAAGACTTGGTATTGGTGCAGGAAGGTTCAATGACGCCAGCCGAGTACGATGTTATGGTGCGTGATCTTGCGAACTTCCTTGAGTACACAGGTGAGCCAGGTAAAGCTGAGCGCAAACGTCTTGGCTACTGGGTCTTAGGATTCCTGTTTATTCTGTTTATCCTGAGCTACTTGCTTAAGAAAGAATACTGGCGTGACGTTCACTAAATTGGTTTACCCTGACGTCTTCAGTTAGGGTTAATTCAGGGGCTATACTAATATCGAATCAGGGATATTAGTTTCAGCCCCTTTGTCGTATCAGGTCTTTTTGAACCGATACTCATTAATAAGAATATTTTTGGAGGATATATGGCTGTAGCCGCAAACAAACGCTCTGTCATGACTTTGTTTTCAAACGCCGATGACATGTACTCTCACCAGACACGTATTGTGCTGGCCGAGAAAGGTGTCGGTGTAGATATCCACTTAGTGGACATGGATAACCTTCCGGAAGATTTAATTGACTTAAATCCTTACGGAACTGTCCCAACCCTTATTGATCGTGAGTTAGCGCTTTACGAAGCTAAGATCATTATGGAATATCTGGATGAACGTTTTCCGCATCCGCCATTAATGCCCGTATATCCGGTTAGCCGCGGTCGTAGTCGCTTAATGATGCACCGTATTGAAAATGACTGGTATACACTAGCCGACAAGATTTTAAATGGTTCTGCTGCGGAAGCAGAATCGGCGCGCAATGAATTGCGTGAAAGCCTGTTATCAATTGCTCCTATTCTAAACGAAGCACCATATTTTATGAGCGAAGAATTTAGTCTGGTCGATTGTTATCTTGCTCCGCTGTTATGGCGTTTACCTGCTTTTGGTATTGAGTTATCAGGCCAGGGGAGTAAAGAGCTTAAATCTTATATGCTGCGTTTATTTGACCGGGAGTCATTCCAGGCTTCATTAACTGAAGCGGAACGCGAATTGCGTTTCGGTCATCCAGCATAATAAACCGGTATTTGGTTGTATGAATATCGTAATGACGTCAAATAAGCCCTACTTAATCAGGGCTTTTTTTGAATGGATAGTAGATAACGAATTGACCCCATATATTGCGGTTGATGCCTATTTTCCAGACGTTGAGGTTCCTGTTGCTTATGTTACCGATGGACAAATCGTTCTAAACATTGCGCCGGTGAGTGTCGGTGGTTTTGCGATGGGTGAACATGCGATTGAATTTAGTGCCCGATTCGGCGGTAAACTGGAACATCTTATTGTCCCTTACGAGGCGGTTGCGGCAATATATGCCCGTGAAAACGGTGTAGGTACATCTTTTGAAGTGAACTACCCACCGCTATCTGAAGAAGAACCAGAGACAGTAGAAGAAGATCCCAAACCACCAAAAAAAGGCAAACCTACGCTTTCTATCGTTAAGTAGGCTTACATTTCAGATACAAAAAACGGGCACTTAGCCCGTTTTTTATTACTTAAGTTTCAAAGACTATAAGTATTCAAATGCCCGGTAAACCATAGCAACACCATAGACATTACGAACGATGTCTACCGCTATCTGACTTTCCTGTTGATTTACCAGACCCATTAAGAAGACTTCAGAATCTTCAGTGACAACTTTAATCGCTGAGGCATCAATGCGTTCATCCATCAGCAATTCGGTTTTAACTTTTGTCGTTAGCCACGAATCAGCGCCTTTACTGGAGATAGAAAGGAGTTTGCCGACGCGAACTTGATTATGCAGCTTGCGGATCCCTGGGATATCACTAACCAGGCGAATTACCTGATCTTTTAGTGCCTGAGTAGGCGCCTGGCCAACAACTAAAAGGTGTCCGTTTACACTGGTAAACTTAACATTAGTGGCTTCTTCTAATAGTGGCTCGTTGCGAATGCGGCCATAGGCTTTAACTTCAATAGCCTGATCATCAACCTGGGCTCCTAACGTGCGGCGATCATTGTATGACATCGCTCCACCCGCAGCGGCACCGACCAGAGCCACAGCGCATCCTTGAAGTGTGCTGGCTATAGCAGCAACAAAAATAATCTGCTTCAACATAATATTCTTCTTGTTAACTTGTTGGTGCCTTTAGCGAGTTAAAGGCGGGGTTAAGGTTTAGTTTTCCGCTTGCGGAAATAAGGTTGTATCAATAATTTCGCATAAACAGTGTATGGCTAGCAAGTGTACTTCCTGAATTCTTGCGGTACGATTCGACGGCACACGTATTTCTACGTCGTTTTCACCAAGTAACCCTGCAATCTCACCACCATCTTTACCAGTCAAGGCGATAATCTTCATATCTCTTGCTACCGCGGCTTCGATTGCCTTGATAACATTTCCTGAGTTACCTGAGGTTGAGATCGCCAGCAGTATGTCGCCAGCGCTACCAAGGGCACGAACTTGTTTGGAGAATACTTCTTCGTAACTATAATCGTTGGCAATAGACGTCAAGGTTGAACTATCTGTCGTTAAGGCAATCGCAGGTAAGCTTGGGCGCTCGGTCTCATAGCGGTTGAGTAACTCTGATGAAAAGTGCTGAGCATCGCCTGCGGAGCCACCATTACCGCATGACAGAATCTTTTGCCCTGCTAAAAGACATTCCACCATCACCATGCCAGCTTTTTCAATAGCTACAGGTAAGGCTTCACTGGCCGCGATTTTTGTTTCAATACTTTCGCGGAAATTGTCTTTAACTCGTTCTAACATAATCAAGCTCCATAAAAGGCATTTTTAAGCCAGGATATTCTAGGGTTGATGGCTAAACCATTTAGGCTTACGACATCAAAACGACAGCTCGTATTGTACTCGTTCAACCCCTGTTTTTGCAGAAAAACTTGCGCGGTGCGAATGATTTTCCGTTGTTTGCTTTTGACGACTTGTGAACTAGCGTCGCCATAATCATCATGGGACCGAAATTTTACTTCGACAAAAACCCAGCAATCCAGTTCTTTAAAAATCAAATCTATTTCGCCGAATTTACTGTGATAGTTTGCCGTTACAAAGGTTAGTCCCTGTGCAGTTAAAAAGCGACTGGCGCGCTTCTCCATCGCCGCAGCGATTGGTGTTCGTGAAATGTTACTCCATCGAAGTCGCCGTAACCTGTCGAAAACCATATTTCCCCCAGGACAATGAACGGCTGATAACTTTATCGCTGTCCATCTGTAAAGTACCTGTCTCTCCGCGATGATGTTGTGCGGGGTTCTTCGCCATCACCTGCACTTTATCAACCAGGTTCATACTGTCGATACCCATCGCATAAAGACGTTGCATGGTGCTGGAACTGGTAGGCCATAGCTCTCTCGCCTGCTCGGAAAGGTCCTGTGCTCTGGCTTGTTTTGGTAACAACCATGGAATTTCTGTGAAAGTCAGGCCATTCAAGTCGCGACTGGTATTCTTATCGCGATTAATATTGTGGCTTCGCGAGCTGGCAAAAATTGGAATTGCTTTAGCAAAGGGGCTGATATTAACGTCAACATACGGCTTTAATAATCTGGCGTCATCGGCGCTTGCGAAGATGTAGATCATATCGATGTCACGACGATTTCGAGGCTCAGCTTCAAGGTTTTCGTTCATGCGATTACGCATCAGGAAAATTCGCTCTTTGGAAAGATTGACATCAAGCGCATTTTTAACGGCTTGTTCCATCTCCTTACTGGTCTGATAGTAAATCACCTGTGGCGTATTACCGCTTTGTAAAAACCATTGGTTCTGGAAGGTATCAGCCAGACGCTTGCCGAGACTGGAATCCTGACTAAGGATTACTGGATGCTGATAGCCTTTGTGGAATAGGGTGAATGCAGCCTGCTTCGCTTCATCTTCTGGTCGCATCGAAAACACATAATGCTTATCACCTAATTGCTGCTGCTCTGGCAGGTTTAACAAAAGGGTCGGCCAGGTATGGGGCATCAGCACCTGTTCAGTCGCGATATAAGCATCTACTTTTTGTTTTAATAATGGGCCAATGACAAAGTCCGGAGGTGTGAGCATAAGTTGCTGTGAGATTTCTGTCATGGTTGCGCTGTTGCTATCAATAAATGACAGTTTTCTTTGATTATCATTTTTTTGGTAAGCCGCTAACAAACCTCGCTGAATTGCCTGCCCGATGCTGGCTTCTCGACCTGACAGCGGGATTATGACAGTGATATTGTCAATCGACTGTTGCTCGGGGATCAGGGTTAACGCCACGGTTTCACGGTCTAATCCAACATCTGTTTCTGGCACCGGTTGTGGCTCCGGATTGAGATAGTTTGCCACTAATGGGGCTGCCAAATGGGTTCGATAACGATTTTGCCAAACCTGGTAAGCATTGGAGCTTTGTAACTGTTGCACGTTACTGCTTTCAATCCCGATTAACGCTAACCAGCCGGATAATTGTGGCGGATTTTGCTTCTTCAGATAATCAAGTTGCCATGGCATCAGTTGGCCGATCAGGTTTTTTAGTTGTTCGAGCTCTTCAATATCGTCAGTAGGAAAGCTTTGGTATTGCAGTAGATAGGCATTGATAGCCTGAGGCAATTTACCTTGTTCTAGCAAAGCATCGGCGGTTAGTCGTAATTTACGTTTAGCGGTACTTGAGGCTTTAATGTTTGAAAGTAGCGATAAGCATAAATCGGCATCCCCTAGCATCAGGCTCGCTTCTGCCATATTCAGCAAATTGTAATTGCTTTGGATTTGATTAAGAGGGAGGTTCGCCAACTGCTGGGAAAGAAACAGTGATTTTTCAGGTTGCTGTTGCTTTAACAGTTTTTGCCCAGCCTGAAGTAGCAATATGATTGCTTGCTGGTTGTCTTGTCCTTTGGCTTGGGCCAGTAGCTCTTCAACCGTTACTGGTTGTTCCTCAACACTTTCTATCTGTTGTTCTGTTTTCGGTGCTTTCTTTTGTGCTTTTTTAGGCTCTGGGGTCGCACAACCATTTAATATCAATACGGCAATACCAAAAAACAGCAGGGATTTTGCTTTCATAAAGTCTGACTTTCGCTTTAGCGTAAGGGGGCTAGGTTTATTATTATCTTGATGCTTATTCATGAACATTAGGTCGATTTGAACGAATCGCCTATATCATTAATCAGATAGCAGATAATTGTTGTAATTATCTTTATAATAAACCGCCGTGAGGGATAAGGGCAACAGCTAGATGTTACAAGGTGTAATCAATTGACTCGCAAATAGCATAGTCTTAACCAAGGTAATCGCACCCATACCAATGGGTTGTATGAAAACAGGCAAATTATGAATCAATACATGGTCGAAGCAGGTACGTTATACGTGGTGGCAACACCGATAGGTAATTTACTTGATATCACCCAAAGGGCAATTGAAGTTTTGGCTCAGGTAGATGTCGTGGCCTGTGAAGATACGCGCCACAGTGCACGCTTATTGCAGCACTTTAGTATCAGTAACCGCACCATCTCATTACATGACCACAATGAAAGACAACGCCAGGAACAAATTAGCAATTGGCTCAAAGAAGGACAGTCAGTAGCTTTAGTTAGTGATGCTGGAACACCTTTGATATCAGATCCTGGGTTTCACCTGGTGCGTCATTGCCGTCAGCAAAACCTCAACGTTGTGCCAGTTCCTGGTGCCTGTGCGGCCATAGCGGCTTTGTGTGTTGCTGGTCTGCCAACCGATAGATTTACCTTTGAGGGTTTTTTACCGTCAAAACAGGGAGCACGCCTGAGTGTGCTAGAGGCACTGAAAGATGAACCTAGAACCATGGTGTTTTATGACGCGCCGAGACGCATTATCGATACGGTTGAAGACATTATTAGTGCAATGGGCGAAGACCGTTACGTGGTTATTGCCAGAGAAATTACCAAAACCTTTGAGACCATCCATGACGCTACTGCCAGTGAACTTTTAGCCTGGTTACAGCAGGATGCCAATCAGGAAAAAGGCGAATTGGTATTGATGATCGAAGGGAAAACTGCCGTTATTGATGACATCCCGCCTATCGCCAAGAAAACCTTGAATCTGCTTTTAAAAGAGATGAAGCCGAAAAAAGCTTGTGCGGTAACCGCGGAAATATTCGGCCTGAAGAAAAACGATTTATATGCACTAACCCTTGCCGAAAAACAGGATTAATATTGCCTTGTATACTGGCAATGGGTACAATGCCGCCCGAGTTGGCCAGACAATCGCTGCTGTTTAATTTCGGTTAAGCAGGGGAGGAAAGTCCGGGCTCCAAAGAGCAGGGTGCCAGATAACGTCTGGGGGGCGCAAGCCTACGACAAGTGCAGCAGAGAGAAGACCGCCTAAGCCTTTTTCGGAAGGCCGGTAAGGGTGAAAGGGTGCGGTAAGAGCGCACCGGGCCGCTGGTAACAGTTGGCAGCAGGGTAAACTCCACCCGGAGCAAGACCAAATAGGGTTCTACGATTCTTAGGAATTAACGCGTGGCTCGCGCGAGAACCGGGTAGGTTGCTTGAGCCTTAGAGCGATTTAAGGCCTAGACGAATGATTGTCGCTCTTGAAAAAGAGAACAGAACCCGGCTTATACGGCCAGCTCAATAATTTCACAAAACCCGACTTGTTAACTCAGGTCGGGTTTTTTGCTTTTAAGGAAAGTGCGCAACAAAAAGCGGTGGCTCGCGTAATCCTTGCGCAACTACTCTTTACTGTTCAGGGCGTTAAGCGCCGCTTCGTAATCATATCGGATTACGGCTTTACTGATTTGACTAAAAAGGCTGGCACCGAGCTCGGTTTGCAACGCTTGTTGATGCTTGCCAATAAAATCCGCAGTGGCAGTATCATACTCGGCTAACATGGTTCTTAGCTCAGAAAGACACTTTTGAGGAGACTGCGAGGGCTCGTCACTGGCCTTAGATATTTCGATATTTTTGCCAAGCTTCGGGATCTTCACATCGATTTCTTTTATTGCCATTTCCAGAGGTACGGTAACGAGCTGCATTGCCGAAAAATTCAGATTACCGGATCTCACCTGTTGCTCCAGAACTTCGGCATTTTGCTGAACATCAAAGGCACCAATATTCCCGGCTAATCCTTTCAATGTATGGGCAAGATAAATGGCTTCATCAACATCATTTTTTTCAATAGCGGCTCGGAATTTCTCTTTAAAGTTACTTTGCCCTTTGCTAAAGCCCAATAACAGTTTTTGATACAGTAACTGATTATTCATTGCCCGGCGCAGGCCGTCAGAAACATTTATGGTGATCATTTTGTGAGGAATAATGTCTCGTACTAGTGAAGGGTGAGAAACTGCGACATCCGTAGCAGAATTGTCTCTATCTGTATTGATCCAATTCGCCATTATCTGAAACATAGTTTCGACATTGATTGGTTTAGCAATATGGTCATTCATGCCAGCTTGAATTGCTTTTTCTTTATCTCCGGCCATGGCATTAGCGGTCATAGCCAGAATCGGTAAATCTTTATATTGTTCTTGCTCACGAATCTTTTTGGTTGCGGTATATCCGTCCATGACCGGCATCTGACAATCCATTAATATGCCGTCGTAACGTCCAGGCTTGAGCATGTCCAGAGCGATCAGGCCGTTCTCAGCAATATCGCAATCGATATTATTTTTAGTAAGCAGGGCAGTTATCAATTGTTGATTAACTTCATTGTCTTCTACCGCCAGAATTTTCGCACCTTTAAGCTGCTTTATTGCCGTTTTCATTTTTAATTTCGGGGTCGCAAACTGTGGGCTGATGACATGGCGCTCACCACTGGCCTGGATAATAGCCTGATGCAGTTTATTGCGAGTTACCGGTTTGGTTAATATGTCATCGACTGCCAGGTCGTTGAGTTGCAAACTTAATTCCTCACGTCCGAAAGCCGTCACCATAAACACTAAAGGTGGATTTTTCAGCGTTAATTCAGTTAGTACGATTCTCGCCATCGAGACGCCATCAACTATCGGCATTTGCCAATCTAATAGCAATAGTTGAAACGGATCGGATTCATCATTTTGATTAATTAATGCCAGCGCATCTTTGGCACTGCTGGCTAATTTGTATCGATAGCCCATAGATTCGAGAATTCGAGCAAAAATATCTTGGGCATGGGGATTATCATCGACAACCAAAATATGTTGTATTTTACTGACTTTTGAAACGACCCTGTTTGGCGCATTGGTCTGGCGTTTAAATTTGATTGAAAACGAAAACGTACTGCCGCGACCGAGTTTACTGCGGACACTGATTTCACCGCCCATTAAATTTATCAGTTTCTTCGATATCGCCAGCCCTAATCCAGTTCCGCCATGGACTCGGGTTGTCGAAGCGTCTGCCTGAGTAAAAGGCTTGAATAAATCTGCCTGTTGCTCTTCACTCATGCCAATACCGGTATCCTGGACGGCGAAATTAATCTCTACATCGGAATGAGTGGTACGTAGTGACGAAACCTGTAACAGCACTTCCCCTTCCTGAGTAAACTTCACTGCATTATTGGTAAGGTTTATAAGTACCTGAGTGAGTCGCAATGAGTCGCCGACAAGCGCCATCGGCAGATCATTTTGAATATCAAATAACAGTTCCAGGTGTTTCTCCTCGGCTTTAATACCGACAAAATTGACCAAATCTTCCAGAACTTCTGCAAGATCAAAGTTGCTCGCCTCAACTTCCAGTTTACCGGCTTCAATTTTCGAGAAATCAAGGATGTCGTTAATGATGCCCAATAACGATTCTGCAGAGCGGTGGACTTTATCGATATAGCCCCGTTGTTGCGGATTCAAATCCGTACTCAACGCCAGGTGCGACATGCCGATTATGGCATTCATTGGGGTGCGAATTTCGTGGGACATATTGGCAAGGAAGTCGGATTTTGCCCGGTTTGCATTTTCCGCGACCTCTTTTGCCGATTCGTAATTTAGCTCGAGCTTCTTCCTTTCGTTAATATCAATGTGAACGCCGGAAATTCGCGTTGGTACATTATGGTTATCGGTTTCTATAACCCGACCCATGGTCAGAATCCATTTATAGCTGCCATCTTTACAGCGCATTCGGATCTCATTGCTATGCTCGACAATTTTCTGGCTCATGTAGTCTTTTACCAACTGCTTTAACATCTGCTGGTCTTCCGATAAAAACAAGCCCATCCAGGTTTCATAACCACCTTTTAATTTCGACCATTTGCTATCACTTTCGAGAATATCCTGTGGTTCGTAACCGAGCATGGTTGCCCATACCGAATTGATTAATGCCCAGCCCTCCTGTGGGTAGAGTTCCCATAAACCAATCTTGGCACCGTGAGTGGCGCTATCGAGGCGTTCCTCACTCTCGATAAGCCGCTGTTGCTGGCGGTTACGTTCAGTGATATCCCTGAGTATTCCAATGAAAACCTGCTGGTGATCCAATACCGCTTCACGAACCGCAATTTCCATTGGAAATACTTCTTTATTCTTGCGTTGTGCGGTCAACTGTCGGACGTGATTGACCACATCGGAATCCTTACGACTATGATAATGAGAAAGGAAAATATCGTGGGTATCACCCATTTCATCGGGCTGTAATATGGCGACAGGGCGGCCGACAACTTCTGTGCGATCGTAACCAAAAATAGTTTCTGCACTTCGGCTAAAATTTTGAATCACGCCTTTGCGGTCGATTACCACCACGCCATCGGCGACGCTGTCTAAAATTGTCGCAAAGCGATTTTCACTTTCTTTTAGTTCCGCTTTCAGGCTTTCCTGTTGAGTGATATCTAATAGCGCACCATCGAAATAGACTTTATTGCTGTATTCATCATTGCTGGCATTGGCCCGCACCTGGACTACCCGTTCATAACCGCTTTTATCAATCAACTTGAAGGACGTGAGAAGAGGCTGTTGATTGAATATCGCATCGGAAAATTGCTTGATCACGCGGTCTCTGTCCTCTTCAATGATAAGCTGCGACAACAACATATCCGGTTTTTCCTTAGTGAAGGTTTCTCGGGGGTAGCCGGTTAGCGCCTCAATTTTTTCACTGAGAAATTTCAATTTACCTCGCTCTTGCCACCGGTCATCGTCCATTTCAAAACGAAACACTGCCCCTGGCAGGTTGGTGACTATCGAGCGAATTTGTTGTTCGTTCAGGGCAACTTTTCGCAATGCCTGAACACGGCTGGTGATATCCAGCAGCGATAGGCGTATTTCATGATTTTGTTTGGTGAAGGTGGCCGACGCTGAAACCTGCTTTTCCTGACCGCGGTAATCGATAATCGTCAACCCGATATCCTTTTGCGGCGCTTTTTGGGCGTTGATTAACAGTGCCTTACCATCTTCGTTATCGATACCTCCAGGTAATAATTGCCAAAAATCTATGCTCTCAAAGGCTTCTCTTGGGTATCCGGTTAACTCTGCGAATACCTGGTTGTGCTTATCGAAGCGGCCACTCGGACTAATGGTCGCATAAGCAATGGGGGAATGTTCATAGATATCAAATAACCTTCGCTCTCTGTCGGTAAGATCGCGGGTACGTTCCTCAACCCTTTGTTCAAGCCGGGCATTGGCTTCATTGAGTCTGTGGTTCATGGTACGAACTATGCGCAGGGAAAAATTTCCCAGTAGGGTGAACAGCACTAAAATGCTGATCAACACCGCGGTAACGGTATTTCTTAAGGCTAGGTGCCCCGCTTGTATTTCCTGATAGTCAATCTCGGAAATTATTCCGAGGTTTAACTCTTCGTTCCAGTTCCAGGCACCAATGACGGGAATACCCCGATAATCCCGGTAGCCATCAGTTGAAAAACCTTCACTTTTATTTAAGGCTTGCTGAACACTGTATGTGGGGGGGAGTTCGTCTCGCAAAGCGTCAAAAGGCTTGTCTTTGGTTAATTGCCTGCCAGGATCCAATACCTTCAAATTAAGAATACTGGCCTGGCCCTGCTGCAAAAGGTTTAAATCGGCGAGTTGCTTTTCAAACCGAGACGATGAAATCAATATCGCTCGGTTATCTACCAGATAAGTTTCACCAGATTGCCCCAGGTAACCTATTTGAGTGATACCAACCAGCTCTTTAAATGGATCAAGACGAAGAGCCAGCGCAGCAATAATGTCGCCGTCATTATTAAAAATTGGTGACGCCACAAACATCGTTGTGTTGTGAGAACCGGCGCCTCGTTGAAGCTTGTGCAAAGGCACATCAGAAAGCATCGGTGGGATCAGTATGGTTTGCCCCTGAAATACCCGGTTTAAATATTCGGGTCGTTGCTTGTAGATAATACTTTCCTGGCCAAGATTTTCGTTACGCATCGAACCATAATTTATGTAGTCTTTGGAGATGATAAAAAAGCCGAGAGAGCCGTAATAATCATTCGGGAGATTTTGATAAAACTCGCGGATGGTCTTAAGAGGCCCGCTACCTTGAAGGTAATTTTTTTCGATGCTCAATAGCTGTTGTGTCTGGCGCACCATTTGAGGATTGTCGGCCATGTACCTGAGCAGTGTTTTTCGCCCCTCGTACCAGTTTTCCAATGCGGTTTCGGTGGTTTCTACCATGGCTTGCAGAGCCTTACCAACCTGCTCATTGGTTTGCATTTTGATGCGCTGCAGGCCAAAGACTATTATAACCACAATAATGACCACAAAAATCATTAGTGCGCCGAGCACGAGCCGTCGTGATTGGCTGTCATCGAGTATGGGTTTGTTCAGCTGTTTGACATGATTTCTCAGGCTATTAATCACCAACGCCAGGATGGCGATAAGGAGAATGATTATGGCGATAAGGGATTCGGTCAAAATGAATGCGGCTGGTGGCTCACGATTGCTTTAATAATAGCAGTTTGCTGGATAGATGACGTCGTGTCCATATTTTGCATCACTTTGTTATTATTTATACCAATCACATTAAATTATTGCTCACTCAGTGAGAATTTAAAGGCTTTTAGACAAGGCTTTGATTGCAGAGAATGGTCGTTCCATTGTCAAAATCTTTAACGCAGGATAAACGCCTTTAAAGCTCACCCGTAGGGAGTTAGTGAGAGGCCCATTTACGGCCCTATATTTCATTAATATAGAATGACTATATCAATAAAATCTATGTTGCAAATGAACCTCTGCCCTAACTCTGAGTTGTGCACAAACTTAGTGTGATTGGTGTTAGCTAAATTATCTGTATTGGAAAATCACCAGAAGTTATTGCAGCTGCGGGGGATGCGTCGGCAAAACGGATAAATAAGCCCGGCTTCTGCCGGGCTTTGCAACGCTTGATTTAACCGACCAAAATTACTTTTTATCGTTGTAGTAGCGAACTAACGAAGCGGTCGAGCTATCGTGATGAGGGCTCACCTGATTGCTGGCGATTTCGCTATGGATACGATTCGCCAGGCCTTTACCTAGCTCAACACCCCATTGATCAAATGAGCAGATGTCTAACAAAATACCTTGCGTAAAGATTTTGTGTTCATACAGGGCGATTAGCATACCCATGGTTTTTGGCTCAAGTTTATCCATTAATATGGTGTTGGTAGGGCGGTTGCCTTCATGCACCTTATGGGGCGCAACGTTATCGATATAAGCCTGACTATGACCTTTGCTGGCAAGGTCTGCTCTGATTTCGTCTTCGGTAACACCAGTCATCATTGCTTCCGATTGCGCAAAGAAATTTGCCATCAGGATATCGTGGTGACCATTAACGTTTGCAACACTCTCAACCGAACCGATGAAATCTGCTGGCACAATATTATTGCTTTGGTGCAAATACTGATAAAACGCATGCTGACCATTAATACCAATCTCACCCCAAATGGTTGGCACTGTCGGATAAGGTACAACCTCACCTGCCATATTCACGTGTTTACCATTACTTTCCATTTCTGCCTGCTGCAAATAAGCGGTTAAACGGTGTAATGGCTGATCGTATGGTAGGATGGCCTGCGATTGCGCGCCTAAAAAAGTACAGTTCCACAGGCTCAGTAACGCCATGATCACAGGTACATTCTCTTCTAGTGGTGCTTGTTCGAAATGGTTATCAACAAGGTGGGCGCCATCAAGTAGCTCAACAAATTGCTCAAATCCAAGATATAGGGCAATCGGTAAGCCAATTGCCGACCAAAGTGAGAAGCGTCCGCCAACCCAATCCCACATATCGAAGATATTCTCGGCATCAATAC
Source organism: Thalassotalea sp. PS06 (assembly GCF_007197775.1). NCBI lineage: Bacteria > Pseudomonadati > Pseudomonadota > Gammaproteobacteria > Alteromonadales > Colwelliaceae > Thalassotalea > Thalassotalea sp. PS06. The sequence continues at coordinate 589,753 of NZ_CP041638.1, forward strand.
CAAACTCAGTAACTTTTTCGGTGTTTGTAGAAACCGCTACGAAATGCTTAGCGATTGCCGCTTTATCCGTGGCAGCATCCAGAAACCAAGTCACTGCAGTATTGGCATTAGTCATGGTTTCTGAAGTGGTAAAGGTTTTACTGGAAACCACAAACAACACGGTTTCTGGATTAAGTGGAGCCAAAACGTCGGCAATTTGGTTGCCATCGACATTCGATACATAGTGTACTTTTAAGGTGCCGTCGCCATAGCTTTTTAGCGCTTCCGTGGTCATTTGCGGACCAAGGTTGGAACCACCAACACCAATGCTTACTACATCGGTGATGGATTTTCCTGTATAGCCTTTCCAGTCGCCGCTGCGCACGGTATTGGTGAAGGAACGCATTTTGTTTAGCTCAGCTTTAACCTGGGCTCGTACATTAACGCCATCAACCATTAATGCATCGTCGCTGCGATTGCGAAGGGCAACATGAAGTACAGAGCGGTCTTCGGTAATATTAATCCGCTCACCGCTGAACATTTTTTCACGCCAGTTCTCTAACTCACATTCGCGTGCCAGGTTGAACAGCGCCGCCATGGTAGATTCATCCACCAGGTTTTTCGAGTAATCAAATAACATCGACGGAAGTGATAAAGAAAACTTGTTGAAACGCTCGGCGTCACTCGCAAACAAGTCTTTCATATGCATCGATTTCATTGCTTCAGCCTGAGCTTCCACTGCCTGCCAACCCGGTAATTGCGTACGTAATACCATCAGTATTTCCTATTGTCCCTTATTGATTGCGCTCGATCAGTTGCTTGGCTTTGCTTACAACATTATCCAGATTAAAACCAAAGTGATTCATTAATACACCACCCGGCGCAGACTCACCAAAGGTGGTCATGCCAACAACGTCACCATGCTTACCTACGTACTTAAACCAGTAATCCACATGGGCAGCTTCTACCGCCAGTACATTTACGACGCTATCTGGCAGAACCTGCTGCTGATACGCTCTATCTTGTTGGTCGAAAACCGTGGTACTTGGCATAGATACCAGACGCGCATTAATGCCTTGCTCTTTTAAGGTATTCACACTTTGCGCCGCTAGTTCCACTTCTGAACCGGTAGCAATCAAGATAATATCTGGCGTACCGTCACTGTCGATCAGCACATAACCGCCTTTAGCAACGTTTGCTAATTGCTCGTCAGTTCGCGCTTGATGGGTTAGGCCCTGACGTGAAAATACTAATGCCGAAGGCGCTTTTTGGTTTTCAATTGCCGCTTTCCAGGCAACTGCAGATTCCGCCGCATCACATGGGCGCCATGTAGTAAGGTTTGGCGTCATGCGTAGGTTAGCTAGTTGCTCGATTGGTTGGTGGGTTGGACCATCTTCACCCTGACCAATGGAGTCATGGGTATAAACAAAAATGTTTTGTACGCCCATCAATGCTGACATGCGCACCGCATTACGAGCATATTCCATAAACATTAAGAAGGTAGCACCGTAGTTGATAAAACCATCGTGAAGGGAGATACCGTTCATGATTGCGCTCATACCAAATTCACGAACACCGTAAAATAGGTAGTTGCCGCTCGCGTCATTGGCTTCGATGCCTTTAGAGCCAGACCATAATGTCAGGTTAGAGCCCGCAAGGTCGGCACTACCACCTAGCAATTCAGGTAACATAGGGGCAAAGGCTTCGATGCTATTTTGCGAGGCTTTACGGCTGGCGATGTTCGCCATATCAGCCTGGCACTGGGCAATAAATTCATCGGCTTTTGCAGAAAAATCTTCGGGTAGTTTCTTGTCGATAACTCGACGGGTAAATTCTTTCGCAAGCTCTGGATGAGCTTGTTGATAGGCATCAAAACGCTGTTGCCAGTCTTGTTCTGCCTCAGCGCCGGCTTGTTTGTTATCCCAACCTTGATACACTTCGTCTGGAATCACAAACTCAGATTCGTTCCAGTTAAGGAAATCACGGGCTGCGGCAATTTCTTCTTTACCCAATGGCGCGCCGTGACAGTCGTGAGAACCGGATTTGTTTGGCGAGCCAAAACCGATAATGGTTTTAGTACAAATTAGTGTCGGCTTGTCGGTAATAGATTGTGCTTCTTTAATCGCTGCGCTGATTTGCTCTGGATCGTGACCATCAACATCCGCGATAACGTGCCAGCCATAAGCGGCAAAACGGCCAGGTGTGTTGTCGGTAAACCAACCCTCAACTTCACCATCGATGGAAATACCATTGTCATCCCAAAAGGCGATTAGCTTGCCAAGGCCTAAGGTGCCGGCAAGTGAACAGGCTTCATGGGAAATACCTTCCATCAAACAACCATCACCCATAAAGCAATAGGTAAAGTGATCAACAATATCGTGGCCTTCACGGTTAAATTGTGCCGCTAAGGTTTTCTCTGCAATAGCCATACCTACGGCATTGGCAATACCGGCGCCAAGTGGGCCAGTCGTGGTTTCAACACCCGGAGTGTAACCGTATTCCGGGTGACCTGGGGTTTTTGAATGCAACTGGCGGAAGTTTTTCAGCTCTGCAATCGGTAAGTCATAACCGCTAAGGTGTAACAGTGAATAAATTAGCATCGACCCGTGACCATTGGATAATACAAAACGGTCGCGATCCGGGAAGCCTGGATTTGCCGGGTTGTGCTTTAAGAAATCATTCCATAGCACTTCAGCAATATCCGCCATTCCCATTGGCGCTCCTGGGTGACCAGAATTGGCTTGTTGTACGGCATCCATGCTTAATGCACGGATAGCATTGGCTAATTGTTTGCGCGAGGTCATCTGTTACTTACCTTAGTTTAAATATTGAATTGATGGGTTTTTATTTTAAGTAGGCAATAAACCTGCGATAGATCGCGGGTTAAGCCGGCATATTAGCATGTTGATAAAAGATGTCACCATGATAATGGCTATAAAATAGCACCGAACGCTATGTTCAGTGCTCAGGGGGACTTACGTTTGATGCCAAGGTCAATACCTAGACACCTAAATTTATCGCTTAGGAATAAGTTTAAAATGTTAACGCTATCAATTCGTGCGGTGAGATGCCAGGGGACTGGTTTATAAACAGGTGGTGATAATAAACCAGTTAATCAATGGGGGACGAGTTTAACCGTTTATTGGTTTAAGTGAAACACGGGCGGGTGCATCTTGAACGGCTTAGTGTTAGGCTAATTGCTGATCTGTTTTTATGCAGAAAGCCTCATGGCAAATCAATTAACCAACTCTAAGTCAATACGTTAACTTTTTGTAAAAAAAAACGGGGCGAGTGGTTAGCAGAACAAAAAATAAAATATAGGTCAACAACTGAAACTAACCTTTATTACAACAATCAGCAAAATTACAACAATCAGCAAATTCGCTGTTATATAGAGCTAGAAACTATGTCTATAGACGAGTAAATGATAGCGTTAACAGCTAAGAGTATAATAATGACAAAAGCATTACCTTCTAGTTTATTCATTGCCGTTATTGTTTCCCTGGGCGGATTCGTTTTTGGTTTTGACGCTTCGGTGATATCCGGCGTCGTCAATTTCGTCGCCGTTGAGTTTGATCTTAACGAGTGGGAGCAGGGGTTCGTCGTTAGTGCGCCAACCCTTGGGGCTGCTATCGCATCATTAATCGCGGGCACCCTAAGTGATCGTATCGGGCGAAAGAAAGTGTTGCTTGGTATTGCGGCGCTTTATGTGATTTCCGCATTGTTTTCTGCACTGGCGACAAGTTACTGGATGTTGGTTATCGCCAGAGCAATCGGCGGGTTTGCTTTTGCTTCTTTGATTCTGGCGCCGGTCTACATTGCTGAGATTTCAGCCCCTAGTAATCGTGGCAAGATGATCTCGATAAACCAATTCAATATCGTTATTGGTTTATCCGCGGCCTATTTCGCCAATTACTTTTTACTGAATGTTGCTGAGAGTGGCTCTGAGCTGGCTGTTAGTTTAGGTATTACTGAAAACGTCTGGCGCTGGATGCTCGGCATTGAATTGGTGCCCGCCACGATATTTTTATTGTTGCTGACACTTATTCCTGAAAGTCCCAGATTTCTTGCCTTGAATGGTCAGAAGCAGCAGGCCCGTGAAGTTCTGACACAATTACATGGTGAGCAGGCCATGGAAATGGAAATGGCCGAGATCGAACAAAAATCCCATCAAAAAGAAGCTCGCATTCTTGATAGCTTCAAAGATTTATTCTCTAAAAACATGCGATTAGTTCTTACCATTGGCATTGTGATTGCGGTCATTCAGCAAATTACCGGGGTTAATGCCATTTATTTCTATGCTCCTTCTATTTTCGAGCAGAGTGGGGTTGGTACTAATGCTGCGTTTGCGCAAGCGATTTGGGTGGGAATTATTAATGTCGTATTTACCATTATCGCTATGTTGTTGATCGATAAAGTTGGACGTAAACCGCTGCTTATTGCCGGTCTTGCAGGGATTTTTATCAGCATGAGTATTGCCTCTTATGGCTTTAAAAACGCAACCTATGAGTTGACCCCAGAGACTGTTGAGCAAATTCAAATTGAATCTGCAAAGTTGGATGGCGTGGTTGGCGTTAAGTTTAGTGACGATCTAGCGTTTAAGTCGGCACTTCGAGAAAGGTTAACGCCAAGAGAATATAAAGCCAATGAAGCACAATTGATTCAGGCGGCGATTAACATTCAACCTGAATTAGTGTTGTTCGGCATTCTTAGCTTTGTAGCTTCGTTTGCGATTAGCCTTGGTCCGGTTATGTGGGTATTACTGGCGGAAATATTTCCAAATCATCTGCGCGGAATTGCTATAGCAGCGACAGGCTTAATTAATTCCGGCGTGAGCTTTACTGTACAGCTGTTATTACCCTGGGAGATAAATAACCTGGGTAATGCCATGACATTTATGCTCTACGGTGGTTTTGCGGTGATAGGTTTGGTATTAGTGATATGGCTATTGCCGGAAACTAAAAATAAAACACTTGAACAAATTGAACGGGAACTGGTGCCGATTAAAGCATAATGAAGACGATTAGTAAGCGCGTGTCGTATTGCCCGCGCCTTTACCAAGGATAAGGTATAAGTTGAAACAAATATTTTTAATTGTTTTTGTGTCTAACATGGCTGTTTAAATTTCATCTTCTGTCAACGGCAAGTATTTAATTTAGAATAAACATTGATCAATAATTTTAAGCAAGGAATGGTTTTCATTGGCCTTGGCGCGGCATAATTTTATGTTTTTGGTTTCAGCACTTAACTGGCATGAAAAAAGCGGCAGATTTTGAGTTTTTCCATTATCTCGAAAACAAAACGCAATCGAATCTAAGCTAAAATTCTTCACAATTAGCAAAAGGTATGGTCCTGATTCGACTACAATAAAGCAACAAGATTTGTTGTCGTCGTTTTAAAGGGGCCATCGTGAATCAAGTTGCCACTCAGGAAAATCAGGAAAACATCGGTTTTATTTTATTAATAAGCTGTGTGGCGACGATTGGTGGTTTTCTCTTTGGTTTTGATTCCGGTGTTATTAATGGCACGGTTGATGGTTTACAAAAAGCGTTTAATTCCGACAGCGTAGGCACTGGTTTTAATGTTGCCAGTATGCTTCTTGGTTGCGCCGTCGGGGCATTTTTCGCGGCCCGCATGGCTGATATCTTTGGCCGTAAAACCTTGCTTATCGTCGCTGCAATCTTCTTTATCATCAGCGCCTATGGTTCCGGGATTGCCACCAGTAGTGGCGAATTTATTGTTTTTCGAATTATTGGTGGCCTTGCTGTTGGTGCCGCCAGTGTGTTAGCGCCCGCTTACATTGCCGAGGTAGCTCCCGCCAGGATCCGTGGCAGCCTGGCAACCATACAACAAATCGCCATTATTACCGGTTTATTTCTCGCCTTTGTAAGCAATTATTTTCTCGCAAACGCTGCAGGGCAATCGACGGCAGAGTTTTGGTTTGGATTTGAAGCCTGGCGCTGGATGTTCTGGATGGAGTTGATTCCTGCCTCGTTATTTCTGATCCTGTTGATGTTTATTCCGGAAAGTCCCCGTTATCTGATTATCAAACAACGCTACGTAAAAGCCGAAAAAGTCCTGTTCAAGCTTTATGGCGATGTCGAAGGTAAAAGCCATTTAAAAACGATTCGTGAATCGGTGGAAAAATTCGACCATACGCCATCGATGGCCGATCTTATCGACAAAGCTACAGGAAAGATACGACCTCTGGTTTGGGTGGGAATTGGTCTTGCGGTATTTCAGCAGTTCGTGGGCATTAACGTGGTATTTTACTACGGTGCCGTGCTTTGGCAGGCGGTGGGCTTTACTGAATCCGACGCCCTACAGATTAATATTATCTCTGGTGCTGTGAGCATTGCCGCCTGTATTGCTACGGTATTATTAATTGACCGAATTGGCCGCAAACCTATCTTACTGATTGGTTCTGTAGGGATGGCGATATCCCTGGGGCTAATGGTGTTTGCATTTGCCAATGCTGACCTTGGCGACAATGGCAAGCTAGATCTCGGGGAATACGGCACCCTGGCGTTAATCGGTGCCAATGCTTATGTAATCTTCTTTAACTTCTCCTGGGGACCTGTGATGTGGGTGATGCTCGGGGAAATGTTCCCAAATCAATTGCGCGGTTCAGGACTGGCAATTGCTGGCTTGGCGCAATGGTTGGCCAATTTCTTAATTACTATTTCATTCCCAGTAATGCTAACCGGTATTGGTTTGGCAGGTGCTTACGGTTTCTACACCCTCGGCGCTGTTTTATCGGCAATCTTCGTATTTAAGTATGTCCATGAAACCAAGGGCAAAGAGCTCGAAGAGATGAAAGCGTAGCGCCATTTTACTTGGCGCTGATACTAGTGGTGATAGGAGTGGTATCAATCTTAGAGCTAGAGTGCCGGCTTGTCTTCTGTAGATAGAAGGATTTATCGCCGATCCGGTCATCGCCTGTTTAGCCTTTGAAACTTGTAATTTTACGTAATCGATTATGACGTTACGAACCCGGTTATGTTAAAATCCCCCACGCATTTGTCGAATAATATCAATCGAACTTGGTATGTGATCCTGGTTTTTGCGCGGTTCGGTCACAAAACCCCACGAATTCAAAAACTTCTCGCTAACGCCCATTGTTATTAGACTTTCGAGTCAGATTTTAATCCCTAAGGTTACTTGACAGGCCTTTAACAAACTCACTAAACTGTGTAATTGTGGGGAAAAGTGGAAAAAAGTGGATCTTTGTGTGATCTTAACTATATTTAAAATGTTTTACTCACCTAGTTAGCAACGGAAGATATAAGAATAAGGCTGATGTTTAGAGGCGCAAACAAGGTAACCCTGGACAGTAAATCCCGGCTCACGATACCAACACGGTACCGTGAGGTTTTGTATGGGGATTTTTCAGGGAAGTTGGTTTGCACGGTCGACATTCAGAACCCATGTCTGTTGCTTTACCCATTATCGGAATGGGAAGAGGTTGAACTGAAACTTTCCCGGCTCTCGAGCATGATCCCTGAAGAACGCATGTTCCAACAGGTATTGTTAGGGAACGCAACCGAGTGTGAAATGGACAAAAATGGCCGCTTGCTAATTGCTCCCGTGCTTAGAGAACATGCTGGTCTTGATAAGGCATGTATGCTGGTCGGCCAATTTAACAAATTCGAAATCTGGCACGAAGCCAGATGGCAACAACAAATGCAGCAGGGGATCGCCAGTATTCAGTCCGGCGATTTTGAATTAACCGAACGGTTACAGGACTTCTCTTTATAGTCATGGAACAAAACTTTAAACATATTTCAGTGCTGCTTGATGAAGCAATTGATGGTCTGGCGATCAAGCCGGACGGGACTTATATCGATTGTACCTTTGGCCGTGGCGGCCACTCCGGATTAATTCTCAATAATCTCAATAATGACGGCCGTCTGATTGCCATCGATCGCGATCCTACAGCAATTGCCGCAGCGAAAAAGTATGCGGATGACCCAAGATTTCAAATTGTTCACAATGGATTTGCCGAATTAGCCAGTATCGCTTCAGAGCTTTCGCTAACCGATAAAGTTGACGGTATTTTGTTGGATCTGGGAGTGTCTTCACCGCAATTAGATGATGCCAACCGGGGGTTCAGCTTTATGAAAGATGGCCCGCTGGATATGCGCATGGATACCAGTACAGGGCAAACTGCTGCTCAGTGGATTGCCAAAGCCGACGTTGAAGATATTACCTGGGTGCTGCGCACCTTTGGCGAAGAAAAGCATGCCTGGCGAATTGCCAATGCCATTGTCGATGCCCGTGAAGAGCAAGATATTGTCACCACTTCCCAACTGGCAAAAATTATTGCAACTGCGGCACCGCAACGAGAAATCAAAAAGCACCCGGCAACCCGAAGTTTTCAGGCAATACGCATCTACATCAATAGTGAATTAGAGCAAATTGAAGATGCGTTGAACGCGTCTTTGGATGTATTAAAAGCCGGTGGCCGTTTAGTGGTCATTAGTTTCCATTCTTTAGAAGACAGAATGGTTAAACAGTTTATGAAGAAACAAAGCCAGGGGAAACAGGTACCTCGGGGCTTACCAATATCTGAGCAGGAATTGCAAAAAGGCAAGAAATTATCTCTTGTTGGACGTAAGCAAAAACCGAGTAAATCAGAAGTAGAAGAAAACGTTCGATCGCGAAGTTCCGTGTTACGCGTAGCTGAGCGGTTGAGTAAGTAAACTGCGATTCATGGCGCTATAAATCAAATAACGAACAGGCGGCAATGGCAATGGATAATCAAGGACTGGTTAAACAAATTTGGCAGGATATTTATCAGTACAAGACGACCTATGTATTGATGTTTGTGCTGCTGATGTCGGCGTTCGCTGTCATTTATTTTACCCATTTGAATCGCCAGACTACGACAGAACTGGATCAGTTACTGAGTCAAAAAGATCAGCTGGATATCCAATGGCGCAATTTGATACTTGAACAGAGTGCCTTGGCGGAACATAGCGAAATTGAGCAAAAAGCAGAAAGCTTTTTACTGATGACCAGACCGTTACCCAAAGACGAAAAAATAATAAAAATACCATGACGGCAAAGAAACCACGGAAAAATAAAGACAACGTGCAACCGATGACCATCGCCTGGCGATTCAATCTGGTGATTGGTGGCATTGCTTTGGTTTTTTTCGGTCTGATTTTGCGCGCGGCTTACATTCAGGTCATCGAACCGGACATGCTAAAAGCCCAAGGGGATCTGCGCTCACTGCGAACCGCAACTAAAGATACCCACCGTGGCTCTATTGTTGACCGCAATGGCGAAGAACTCGCGGTAAGCGTTCCCGTGCAAACCGTATACGCCGATCCTAAATATGTCATTGAAAAAGATGGTCTGTCGAAGACACGGCGCTTGCAAGCGCTAGCCGATGTCCTTGGTATGGATATTACCACCTTAAGAAAACGTATCGGTACTAACCCGAAAAAACGATTTGTGTACCTTGCCAGACAAATTAATCCGGCGATCGCCCAATATGTGAAAGAGCTCAAGATCCCGGGCATTCATTTACGTAAAGAATCTAAACGCTTTTATCCAGCAGGTGAAATTACCGCCCATTTGATTGGCTTTACTGACGTTGATGATAACGGCATTGAAGGTCTTGAGCGTGTTTATAATGATGTATTGACCGGTAAATCGGGCAAAAAACAATACCGAAAAGATGCCAAAGGCAACCTGATTGAACTTCTCGAGGAGCAAGAAGCTCAGCAGCCTCAGGATATCATTCTTTCGATTGACCAACGCATTCAGGCTCTCGCTTACCGGGAATTAGTTGCCGGTATTAAATCATTTAAAGCGGATTCCGGCAGCGCCGTCGTGGTCGATGTGCATACCGGTGAAATTCTCGCCCTGGTCAATGGCCCGTCATTTAATCCTAATAACCGTAAAGGGGTCGCAACCCACAGATTCCGGAACCGGGCAATAACCGATGTCGTCGAGCCTGGTTCAACGATGAAGGCGTTAACGGTGCTAAGTGCATTGGAATTTGGCAGTGCAGATACCGAAACTGTGATTAAAACCGGTCAGACAATGCGCATTGGTGGTCGCCGTGTAACCGACACTCGAGGGTATGGAGAGCAGACGTTAGCGGATATTTTGAAAAATTCTTCGAATGTGGGCTCTGCACGTCTTGCTTTAGACATGCCGAAAGATTACTTTATCGGGAAGTTTTATGAGATGGGCTTTTCCGAGGATACCGGCACCGGTCTGATTGGCGAAACCTCAGGGATGATTTCGGATAGTAATCGTTGGTCAAAACATGAAATAGCCGCCTTGTCATATGGGTATAATTTGGCGATAAGCCCTTTGCAACTGGCTCGTTTTTACGCCGCCCTGGGTAATGGTGGCATTAAGAAACCACTGTCGGTATTAAAAGATCCAAAATTTAGTCAGGGAGAGCGGGTTGCCTCTGAGGAAAACGTAAAAATACTGGTTGATATGCTAGAGTTGGCTGTCAAAGATGGCGGCGGTAAGCGGGCAAAAGTTGAAGGCTATCGGGTCGGTGGTAAAACCGGAACCGCAAAGAAATCGATTGCCGGAGGTTATGGTAATGATTACCGCGGCTTATTTGCCGGTATTGCGCCCTTATCGGATCCCAAAGTAGTGGTTGTCGTTGTTATCGATGATCCTGCTGGTGATCTATATCATGGCGGCGAAATCGCCGCCCCGGTATTTTCAAAAATTATGGCGGGAACGCTGCGCTATCTTAATATAGCGCCGGATGATATCCCGCAGTTGTCAACACAGGCAACAAGTACACAATCAAGTAGCACAGGAGTGAGCAATGGGTGATGTAACTGCTTATTCCATTACCTCGGCACTAGCTAAGTTCAAGATTGCCCTTGACCCTAAGCTGGATGCGGATAAAAAACAGATAGTTAATGACTCACGCCAGATCATGGCGGGAGATATATTTGCCGCGGTTCGCGGCACCCTTGGCCAGGGACATGTCTTTATCGAATCAGCTATTGCTGCAGGCGCAGCTATGGTGTTGATTGATGTTGATGATGAAGCGGGTCACGGCCAGTTACGCTGGTTAGAAGGGCCATCGGGACCGGTTGCTGCGGTGGAATTTTATCAACTCGGTGCCAATCTGGCACAGTTAGCGGCAGAATATTATCAGCATCCGGCCAAAGACATGACCTTGTACGGTGTGACGGGCACGAATGGCAAGACCAGTTGTTGCCAGCTTATCGCCCAATCTCTTGATATCCTAAACAAACCTTCGGCGATGATTGGCACCTTAGGTGCAGGCGCCGTTGATAATCTGGTTGATATCAATAATACCACCCCAGGACCTACCTTGTTGCAATCTCTGTTAGCGGGTTTCAAAGCCGGTAGCAGAGAAAACGTGGCGATGGAAGTTTCTTCCCATGCGCTTGAGCAAAAGCGACTGCTACCAGAGCTAATTGATGTCGCAATTTTCACCAACTTAAGTCGTGATCACCTTGATTATCATGGTTCGATGCGCGCTTATGGTGATGCCAAAGGCAAATTATTTGTCGCCAATGACACTCAACGCTGGGTGTTAAATGCCGATGACAAACAATCCCTTCGTTATTTAGCTAAAGCTTGCGGCAGCAATCCGATTGTAATGTTTTCCTCGACAAAAAATCTGGATGAGCTGCAACAACAATTTACGCAAGCGAACCATTACGTGATTGCCAGCGATATCAAGTGTCACTCCAAAGGCCTTAATTTTACCCTTAAATCAAGTTGGGGAAGCGTCGCGGTAGCAACGCCATTACTCGGTAGGTTTAACGTCGATAACTTACTGGCATGTTTTAGTGCCCTGTTGATTGAAGGCTATGCACTAGATGATATTGCAAATGCCGCAACCAAACTTCATGCCGTAGCTGGAAGGATGGAAGCTTTCAGTGGCATTGATACCACCACCGCTGTCGTTGACTACGCTCATACGCCCGACGCCCTTGAAAACGCCTTAAAAGCATGTCGTTATCATAATCCGGCAAATCTTTGGGTAGTATTTGGCTGCGGTGGCGATCGCGACAAAGGCAAAAGACCATTAATGGCGCAGGTGGCAGAACAACATGCCGACCATATCATCATTACCAACGACAACCCTCGCTCTGAGAATCCGCAAACCATTGCCGATGAGATCCTCGCCGGATTAAGCAATCAGAGTCGAGCCGAGATTATCCTCGATCGTCGTCAGGCCGTTTCTGCATCATTAAGCAATGCAGGTCCACAAGACATGGTTTTACTTGCCGGTAAAGGCCATGAAGATTACATGATTATTGGTGAAGAGCGCATTGACTATGATGAGCGAGCGTTGGTTGCCGACTATTTTTCCGGGAGTCAGTCATGATCCAGTTAACCTTATCTGAAATTGCTAACCATCTGGGCGCAAACCTGATTGGTTCTGATACCACGATAGAATCAGTCAGCACCGATACCCGAGCCCTAAAACAAGGCGATTTGTTTATTGCCCTTAAAGGCCCTAACTTTGACGCCCACAATTTTATTCAACAGGCCGAAGATGCAAAATGTAGCGCTGCCATTGTTGAATCTGTGCAGGCTATTAACATTCCTCAGTTGGTTGTCGCCGATACTCACAAAGCCCTTGGACAACTCGGCGCTCTGGTTAAAGCCAGAGTGAATCCAAAGACTCTGGCGATAACCGGTAGTAGTGGCAAAACTACGGTGAAAGAGATGTCTGCGGCGATTCTGGCGCAACTTGGCCAGGTATTAGCAACAGGTGGCAATTTCAATAACGATATTGGCGTACCTCTTACCTTAATGCGCTTAACCGAAGGCGATGAGTATGCGGTTATTGAGCTAGGTGCTAATCATTTAGGTGAAATTGCGTATACGACAAACCTGACTAAGCCAGATGTAGCGATGATCAATAACATTGCTGCCGCGCATCTGGAAGGGTTTGGCGATCTTAACGGTGTTGCCAGAGCCAAAGGTGAGATTTTTGATGGTCTTGGTGAACATGGTGTAGGTGCCTATAACTTTGATACGCCATATGCCGATAAGTGGTTATGGCGCCTGCAAGGCAAAGAGACAAAAACTTTCTCTGGCAGTGATAATCAGCAACAAGCGGATTATTTTGCCAGTGATATTGAAATGGATTCTTTAGGATGTGCTGCGTTCGTACTGCATACCCCCACAGCAAGCACAGCGTTGCAGCTACCATTACCCGGCATCCACAATGTCAGTAATGCCGTTGCTGCCGCTACCGTTTGCATGGCAATGGGCGCGACACTCGAGCAGGTTAAGCAGGGGCTGCAAAGCATGCAGCCGGTTAAAGGACGTTTAAACCTGCACCAATTACCGGGTGAAATGACGCTGATTGACGATACCTACAATGCCAATGTGGAATCGACCAGAGCTGCAGCGGAACTCTTATCCGGTTACGATGGTCGTACCTTATTGATATTGGGTGACATGGCAGAACTTGGTGAAGATGCCCGTGCATACCACCAGGAAATCGGCGAATATGCGCAAAAACAGGGTATTGATAACTTACTTACCTTGGGTGTGCTGAGCCAGTCAGCATCCGATGTCTACGAACAAAAAGGCCGACATTTCTCATCGCGAGAACTGCTTTTAGATTATTTAAAGCAGTTGTTAGAGACTGAACGTCAGCCAATAACAATATTAGTCAAAGGTTCGCGCAGTGCGCGGATGGAATTAGTCGTTGCAGATATCGCCGAATGGCGACGCAGTACGACAGGGGGAACAACATGCTAGTTTGGTTGGGTGAATATCTTACCCAGTACTTTAGCGTTTTTAACGTATTTTCATATTTAACCTTTCGGGCGATTGTCAGCACCCTGACCGCCTTGGGGTTGTCACTTTATTTCGGACCGAAACTGATTCGGGCATTACAAAAAATGCAAATTGGCCAGACGGTTCGTGATGATGGTCCAGAGAGCCATTTATCAAAATCCGGCACGCCCACCATGGGCGGGATTTTAATTCTAGGCTCCATTGTTACCAGTATTTTGTTATGGACAGACTTAACAAATCAGTACGTACAAATCGTGTTGTTTGTGATCATCAGTTTCGGCCTGATTGGTTTCGTCGATGATTATCGGAAAGTGATTCGCAAAGACCCCAATGGCCTGATCGCCAGATGGAAGTATTTCTGGCAAACCGTAGTGGGTTTGATTACGGCATTTTTTGTCTACTACATTGCAGCTTCGCCAACAGAAACCTCTTTGTTAATCCCGTTCGTAAAAGACGTCATGCCGCAGCTGGGGATCTTTTACATTGTGTTTGCTTATTTAGTTATTGTCGGTACCTCTAATGCGGTAAACCTAACCGATGGCCTCGACGGTTTGGCCATAGTACCGACCATTTTAGTTGCCGGTGCTTTCGCGGTTTTCGCATACGTTACCGGTAACCTTAATTTCTCCGAGTATTTGCATTTACCGCACTTGAGAAATGCCAGTGAGTTGGTCGTAGTCTGCACCGCGATTGTTGGCGCGGGTTTAGGATTCTTATGGTTTAACACATACCCGGCTCAGGTATTTATGGGTGATGTTGGCTCGTTAGCCCTTGGAGCAGCTCTTGGTGTTATTGCCGTATTGGTAAAACAGGAAATTGTCTTATTTATTATGGGTGGCGTGTTCGTTGTCGAAACCCTATCGGTAATTTTACAGGTTGGTTCATACAAGCTCAGAGGCCAGCGAATTTTCCGTATGGCGCCCATTCATCATCATTATGAATTAAAAGGCTGGCCGGAACCTCGGGTTATCGTGCGCTTTTGGATTATTTCTATCGTGCTGGTGCTTATTGGCCTGGCAACGCTGAAACTCAGATAAAAAAATCAGGAATACAACACAGGATGAAGGAACTGGATTTTCTGCAAGATAAACGGATAACGATTCTCGGTCTGGGTGCGACCGGGATGTCCTGTGCCCGCTATCTTGAGCGACAGCAAATTCCGTTTGCAGTGATGGACTCGCGTTCCTGTGTTCCTGCCTTTGCCGAGGTTAATGCGTTAGAGCAGTGCCAGGGGGTTCACCTTGGTGGCTGGGATAGCGATGTTATTGCCAGCAGCGATGTCATTATTGCCAGCCCGGGCGTAGACGTGCAGCAACCGCAAATCCATGATGCTGTTGCGGCTTCTGCCGAGCTAATCGGTGACGTTGAGTTATTTATTCGCGTCAATAACAAGCCGGTTGTAGCACTAACCGGTTCTAATGGTAAATCTACCGTAGTGAGCCTAATCGCGCACCTCGCAAAAGCATGCAACATTAACAGCATACTTGCCGGTAATATCGGAGTGCCAGTACTTGATACGGTTGATGATAGCGCCGATATCGTCATCTTAGAGTTATCCAGTTTTCAATTAGAAATCATGTCGAGCATGCGCGCTGAGGTTGGCGGCATTCTCAATATTTGTGATGATCATCTCGATCGTCACAAAACCATGACAAACTATCAGGCGATAAAACAACGCATTTATGGGATGAGTAAGTCTTTTGTTTTTAATCGTGAAGATGTGCTGACATACCCTGAAAACGCAAAAGCTCAAGCGATTAGTTTTGGTTTGCAGCAAGGAAAAACCGGGCATTTTGGCCTGGTTACCACCGATAAAACTTACATTAGTTTTGGCGACCAGAGCTTAATCGCCGCCGATGAACTTCCTGTTGCAGGTCAGCATAATTTGTTGAATTGCATGGCAGCACTGGCCTATGGGCAACTACTCGGTTGGCCGATGGCGCAAATGCTTGCCGGGTTAAAAACCTTTTCCGGACTTGAACATCGATGCCAACGAATTGAATCTTCTGATGGTGTTGCCTGGGTCAATGATTCAAAAGCCACCAATGTCGGTGCCACCCTGGCAGCTATCGATGGTTTAGCGCCAACGACCAATAAACTGGTGTTAATCGCTGGTGGCGATGGTAAAGGCGCAGACTTTTCACCGTTGGAAGCGGCACTTAACGATCGGGTCGATACTCTGATCACTTTAGGTCAGGACAGACACGCTCTGGCGAATTTAAAAGCTAACACCTCTGTCGTTGATTCGATGATGGAAGCGGTTCGAGTCGCGAAATCCGAAGCTCAACCCGGGGATATGGTGTTATTGTCTCCCGCTTGCGCCAGTATTGATATGTACCCAAATTACATGGCCCGCGGTGAAGATTTTCGCCGTTGCATTGAGGAGGTGCTAAATGACTAAAGCAACTCCGGGATTGCCGGCAACAGGTATGCCAGTGTGGGAGCAGTGGTTTAACTTCAAAGACAACAATCAACAACCTCTGACATTCGACCGTGGTTTCTTACTGTTGGCGTTAGCCTTGTATCTGATTGGTATGGTCATGGTGGCCAGTTCCTCGATGCCTGTCGCTGAGCGCCTGTTCGACAACCCTTTTCATTTTGTTTTTCGTCACGGCTTTTTTATCGTCGTTAGTTTAATCATTGCCGTCGCAGCCCTTACCCGACCAATGCAACAATGGCATCAGGCCAGCGGTTACTTATTGGTTCTGGCCATTGTAATGCTGGCTGCGGTACTGGTAATTGGCCGAACCGTAAATGGTTCAACCCGATGGATTGCATTGGGGCCGATTAACATTCAGGCGGCGGAGCCGGCGAAGTTATTCTTCTTCTGTTACCTGTCAGCGTATCTGGTGCGTAAAAAAGACGAAATCAAAGAGCAGATTAAGGGTTTTATTAAGCCCCTTTTGGTGCTAGGTTTTCTTGGGTTTTTATTGCTAATGCAGCCAGACTTGGGAACTGCGGTAGTGATGTTCATTACCACCATTGGTTTGTTGTTCCTTGCTGGTGCCAAACTTTGGCAGTTTATCGGTGTGGCGGTAATTGGCCTGGCTTCCATTTCTTTACTTGTTGTTATTTCACCTTATCGTTGGCGCCGTATCACCGCGTTTTTAGATCCCTGGGCCAGACCTTTTGATGAAGGCTATCAGCTGACCCAGTCGTTGATGGCGTATGGCCGTGGCGAAACCTTCGGGCAGGGTTTAGGTAATAGTATTCAAAAACTGGAATATTTACCGGAAGCCCATACTGATTTTGTTATGGCGGTAATTGGCGAAGAGTTTGGCTTCCTTGGAATTTTGGTAATTTTATTAATTTGCCTGACTTTAGTCATTAAGGCCTTGTTTTTGGGGAAACGCGCCCTACTTAATGAAAAATATTTTGAAGGCTATTTTGCCTACGCCATCGGCATCTGGTTCAGTTTCCAGATAGCGGTAAATGTAGGCGCAAGTGCTGGTGTCTTTCCTACCAAAGGTTTAACTATGCCATTAATCAGTTATGGCGGTAGTTCAATGATAGTAATGACATTAGCAATAGTTGTCCTGATCCGCATCGATCATGAATTACGAGTGCAGGCGATTAATGCAACCAACAAAACCGCAACCAAAGCGAAACGACGTAAGAAATCCGTTGGAGGTGAAGATGAATAAAGCACCTTCGATTTTAATCATGGCGGGTGGCACAGGCGGGCATATATTCCCGGGCCTTGCAGTTGCTGATTACCTTAAACAACAAGGCTGGCAGGTACATTGGCTGGGCACAGCGGCAAGAATGGAAGCAAAAGTGGTTCCGAACCATGGCTATGACATTTCCTTTATCGACATTGCCGGACTGCGCGGTAAAGGTATGCGTTCCTGGTTGAGCGCACCATTTAAAATTATTCACTCAGTCAAACAATCATTAGCGGTTATTGATAAAGTCAAACCTGACGTTGTTCTTGGTATGGGCGGTTATGCATCCGCGCCTGGTGGCTTGGCGAGCAAAATTCGTGGCATTCCACTGGTGTTACATGAGCAAAATGCAGCGGCTGGGTTATCAAATCGGTTGTTGGCGAAAATTGCCAGTAAAGTATTAGCGGCATTTCCTGGTGCGTTTCAATCGATGGCGAACGTCGAGGTGGTTGGCAATCCAGTAAGAGCTGACATTATCGAATTGTTGCAGTCAAATATATCGTCTGAAGACAAAACTACAGTTAGCCGCAATGTATTGGTTGTCGGCGGCAGCCTGGGAGCCAAGGTATTGAATGACACTGTGCCTCTAGCTGTCTCGCAAATGAAATCGCAGAACATTGCCTTATGGCACCAAACGGGTGCTGGACACTTTGCCGCGGTAAATGAAACTTACGAATCACTTGGTATCGATGCTGAGCAAGTAAAGGTAAGTGAATTTATTGATGATATGGCAGCTGCCTACGCCTGGGCCGATGTAGTAATTTGCCGGGCTGGGGCGCTAACGGTATCTGAGCTGGCGCTTGCCGGGAAACCGGCGATTTTTGTGCCTTTGCCACATGCAGTTGATGATCATCAAACCAAGAACGCGATGTTTTTGGTTAATGCTGGTGCGGCAACGTTAATGCCGCAAACACAGCTGTCCGCAACAGCGTTGGCTCAACAACTGACAACCTTGTTTAGTTCTGAGCAAAACTTAATTAATATGGGAAAAGCCAGTGTGCAGGCGGCCAGGCCCGATGCCACTGAACATGTAAGTAAAATCTGTCAATCAATGGTACACGTATGAAACAATTAACAGCCCATATTCCAGAAATGCGCCGAGTGAAAACGATTCACTTTGTCGGCATTGGTGGTGCCGGAATGGGAGGCATTGCCGAAGTACTTTTGAATGAAGGTTATCAGATAACCGGTTCTGATATTGGCGTAAACGCTGTTGTAAACCGGTTAACGTCTTTAGGGGCACAGATCGCCATTGGTCATAACGCCGACAATATTAAAGGTGCCAGTGTTATCGTGGTATCGACGGCAATTGATGCCAATAATGTTGAGCTGCAAGCGGCCCAAAAAATGCGTATTCCTGTGGTGCGTCGCGCAGAAATGCTCGCAGAGCTAATGCGTTTTCGACATGGTATTGCCATTGCCGGTACCCACGGAAAAACCACAACCACAAGTTTGATAGCCAGTATTCTGGCCGAAGGCGAACTTGACCCGACATTCGTTATCGGTGGCTTGTTAAATAGTGCCGGTACTAACGCGCGTTTGGGAAGCAGCCGTTATCTGGTTGCTGAAGCCGATGAAAGTGATGCTTCCTTCCTGCATCTTCAACCTATGGTTTCCGTGGTAACCAATATTGATGCTGACCACATGGAAACCTATGAAGGTGATTTTGAAAAACTCAAAGACACCTATATCGAATTTTTACACAATCTGCCGTTTTATGGGCTCGCGGTTGTGTGTCTGGACAATCCGGTTGTAAAAGAATTATTGCCGCGTATTTCCCGCCAAACCATCACCTATGGTTTTTCATCAGACGCCGACGTGCGGGCAACCAATTATCAGCAACGTTCACAAACCTCTTCTTTTACGGTGCATCGCAATGGCAAAGCCGATCTTGATATTTCCCTGAACCTGCCGGGCCGACACAATGTTTTAAACGCGCTGGCAGCGATAGCCGTTGCTACCGATGAAGGTGTAAGTGATGAAGCCATTGTTAATTCCCTCAGTAAGTTTGAAGGTATCGGCCGACGTTTTGAGTTTTTAGCAACACTGAACACCGAACAGGGTGAAATGCAGGTAATTGATGATTATGGTCATCACCCTAGTGAGGTTGATGCAACGATTAAAGCGATGCGCAACGGATGGCCAGGTAAGCGTCTGGTCATGATGTTCCAACCGCATCGTTATTCCCGTACCCGGGATTTGTATGAAGACTTTGTCGAGGTGTTGTCACAGACCGATGCGTTAGTATTGCTCGACGTATACGCTGCTGGCGAAGAACCGATTGTTAACGCCGATTCTAAATCCTTGGCTCGAAGCATTCGCTCGCGTGGCTCGTTAGAGCCTATTTATGTGAGCTCACCGGATCAAGTGGCAGACATTCTGGCGTCAATTCTGCAAGATGGTGATATGTTGATCACCCAGGGTGCAGGTAACATTGGTGCCATTGCCCGGGAGCTCATTGATGCAAAAGTGCTCAATGTCAAAACGGACAGAGCATTAAAAGATCAAGGGGGTAAGGATGAGTAACCAATCATTACTTTCGATTGACCAATTACACAATGAAAAAATTGCCGTATTGTTTGGCGGTGATAGCGCTGAGCGGGAAGTATCGCTGAATTCCGGCGAAGCTGTCGTTAAAGGTCTTGAACAAAAAGGCTACGAGGTACTGGCTATTGATACCCAGGGTTTTGCCCTGGCAGATTTACATGCGCTGAAAATCAATCGGGTATTTATCGCCCTGCATGGTCGAGGCGGTGAAGACGGCTGCCTGCAAGGTGCTCTTGAATATATGAAAATACCGTACACCGGGTCCGGGGTATTGGGTTCGGCCTTGTCTATGGATAAAGTCCGCTCGAAGCAATTGTTTGCCGCGAGCAATATTCCCACCGCACCGTTTCATGTATTAAGCCGGGAAAATTTTCAGCAGGCTGATTTGTCAAAGATATTGTCTTCTCTTAGCGGCAAAGTGATGGTCAAGCCTGCAAAAGAAGGCTCAAGTATTGGTATGAGCATAGCAACTTCTGAACAAGAACTCGCTAATGCGTTAACCACCGCATTCGAGTATGACCAGCAGGTGTTGATCGAACAGTGGCTAAGTGGAGCGGAATATACGGTTTCCATTCTAGGCGACCAGGCGTTGCCGGCGATTCGGATGGAAACGCCAAATGCGTTTTATGATTACCAGGCGAAATATCAGAGTCAAACCACCATGTACCATTGTCCATGTGGTTTAACTGAGACAGAGGAATCTAAATTACAGGCTCTGGCGTTACAGGCATTTAAATCTACCGGCGCAAAAGGCTGGGGACGTGTTGATGTCATGCAGGATTCAGATGGTAACTGGCAAGTATTAGAAGTAAATACCGTACCGGGCATGACAGAAACGTCCTTGGTGCCAAAAGCGGCTAAACAAGCCGGGTTGAGCTTTGCTGATTTAACTGAGCGCATCCTGCAGCTTAGCGCAGTTTAGCGTAATCTGATTGGGTTACCAGGACAAGGAATAGGCAAAGTAAAATTACACGTGTGGGCAATATGGGTAAGGAACTGACAGTTATAGAGACAAACTCGCAACCAAATCTACGGTTTTGGTTTGGGTTGGTGTTTTTTATTGTCACCTGTATTGGCTTGGTATTTGGCCTGAGTCGGGTATTGCAGGGGATGATGCAGGAAAATGTGGCTCCAGTGTCGTCTTTGGTGATTAATGGCAACATGCCTTACACCCAAAGGGATGAAATTGTCTCGGCGATTACCAGGGCGAAGCTGGATAACTTTTTTCAATTGGATGTCAATCAGATCCAGCGTCAGGTAGAAGCGCTTCCCTGGGTTTATTCGGTAACCGTCAGAAAGCAATGGCCTAATGAACTTAGAGTTTATGTCGAAGATCAAAAACCGGTGGCGCAATGGAATCGGGATTTTTTCATCAACGAACATGGCACCATTTTTCAGGCGGCACAGGAGCGGGTGACGCATCCATTGCCTAAGTTATTCGGCCCGGAGGGCAGCGAAAAAGTGGCGCTGGAGAATTACCGTAATCTCAGCGAGCTGCTGACGTTTATTCAGTCAGATATTAGTGAACTGGTATTGACCGAGCGCTTTGCCTGGCAGCTGACATTGAGTGACGGTATTTATCTTAACCTGGGACGTGAAGACCGGGTTAAGCGATTACAAAGATATATGGACGCCTATCCACAAATTAAGGCACAACAGACAGAACAGCAGCAAGTGGATTATGTCGATTTGCGTTACGACACAGGTTTAGCAGTCGGCTTTAAACCCAAACAACAAAAAGATGAGCACAATGGTAATGCCTAAAGCAATGGAAAGAAATTTAGTGGTTGGACTGGATATCGGTACGTCAAAGATCGTTGCCGTTGTTGGTGAAGTCACGCCGGATAATACCCTGAGTATTGTTGGTGTTGGTCATCATGCTGCCCGGGGCATGGACAAAGGTGGCGTCAACGACCTGACTTTAGTGATGCAATCCATTCAACGCGCAATCAATGAAGCCGAGCTAATGTCTGACTGTCGAATTGGTAATGTTTATCTGGGGATCTCCGGTAAGCACATTAAATGTCAGAATGAAAATGGCATGGTACCCATTAATGACAGCGAAGTGATGCAAGAAGATGTCGATAACGTCATTCACACCGCGCGCTCGGTGCCGCTGTCAGCGGAACGGAGAATGCTACACGTATTGCCTCAGGAATATACCGTTGATTGTCAGGAAGGGATCAAGAGCCCGATTGGCATGTCCGGTGTTCGTATGGAAGCCAAAGTCCATATTGTTACCTGTGCTAATGACATGGCACGAAATATCGTCAAGTGTGTTGAACGTTGCGATCTTCATGCCGACCAGTTGATATTTTCTGCACTCGCCTCAAGTTATGCGGTATTAACCGAAGATGAGAAAGAGCTCGGTGTATGTGTTGTCGATATGGGCGCGGGCACCATGGATATTTCGGTGTTTACTGGTGGCGCACTGCGACACAGCGCGGTCATTGCCGTTGGCGGTAACCAGGTAAGTAGTGATATTGCAAAAATTTTTCGTACACCTTTGAGTCATGCGGAAGAAATCAAGGTACAATACGCCTGTGCGCTAAGAAATATGGTTTCGATGGAAGAAAATATCGAAGTGCCAAGTGTTGGCGGTCGACCTGCAAGAAGTATGTCACGCCACACGCTGGCAGAAGTCGTCGAACCTAGGTATCATGAGCTGTTCGAATTAATTCAGGAAGAATTAAGAGAAACCGGTTTAGAAGACCAGATCGCTGCTGGTATTGTATTAACTGGTGGTACAGCGAAAATGGAAGGCGTTGTAGAATTTGCCGAAGAAATATTCCAGATGCCGGTTCGCATAGGAACTCCGTTAAATATTAAAGGCTTAACGGACTATGTAAACGACCCAAGTTATAGTACAGTAGTGGGTTTGCTCCACTATGGTTTACAACACAGTAATCAGGGTAATACCGAAGCGGGCAGTAATGAGGGTATGGCGGGGCTTTGGAGTAAGTTTCGCACCCTGCTAAAGGAATTTTAGAAATACAGTTTTTGGTGGAACAAAAAAAGTAACAAAGACGGAGAAAACTATGTTTGAACTTATGGACGACCACAACGAGGAAGCGGTCATCAAAGTTATCGGTGTCGGCGGCGGCGGCGGTAACGCGGTAGAGCATATGGTAAACCAAACCATTGAAGGGGTTGAGTTTATCACTGCTAACACCGATTCCCAGGCTTTACGCAATTCATCTGCAAACATTACCTTGCAACTTGGTGCTGATGTCACCAAAGGTTTGGGTGCGGGCGCCAACCCTGAAATTGGCCGCCGTGCTGCAGAAGAAGACAGAGAGACCATTCGCCAGACTCTACAAGGGTCGGATATGGTATTTATTGCTGCCGGTATGGGCGGTGGCACCGGTACTGGTGCTGCACCTGTCGTTGCCGAAGTAGCGAAGGAAATGGGCATCTTGACCGTTGCTGTCGTAACTAAACCATTCCCGTTTGAAGGGAAAAAGCGTATGAACTATGCCGAACAGGGCATTGAGTTCCTTGCTGGCAATGTTGATTCTCTGATCACAATTCCAAATGAAAAGCTTCTTAAAGTGCTTGGTCCGGGTACCAGTCTTCTTGACGCTTTCAAAGCCGCAAACAATGTGTTGTTGGGCGCTGTTCAAGGTATTGCTGAGTTAATTACCCGTCCAGGTTTGATTAACGTGGATTTTGCTGACGTTCGCACTGTCATGTCAGAAATGGGAACGGCGATGATGGGCTCAGGTATTGCATCTGGTGAAGATCGTGCTGAAGAAGCGGCTGAAGCTGCAATTTCCAGTCCGTTACTAGAAGATGTCGATTTGGCGGGTGCCCGTGGTATCCTGGTTAACATCACAGCAGGTATGGATATTTCCATCGACGAATTTGAAACCGTTGGTAATGCTGTAAAGGCATTTGCTTCAGAAAATGCCACGGTTGTTGTTGGTGCGGTTATTGACCCGGATATGTCTGATGAACTTCGCGTAACCGTTGTTGCAACCGGTATTGGTGTGACGCAAAAGCCAGAAATCACCATAGTGCCGAATATACCTGCTCAGGAACCTATGGTTGTTAATGGTGGTTTTGCCGGTAACACGGCCGAAGCTGAGCCGGTAGCAAATCCATACGTGGAAGAGAAGGTTGCGCCGCAACAGGCAAATAGTGCTGACCCGGATTATTTAGATATCCCGGCATTTTTGCGTAAGCAGGCAGATTAACCAAAGTCTCCTGTTTGGGGAAAAATTAAGCGGTTGAAAGTTCTCACTTTTATATAACTGAGAGGGGGGAATTTTGACTGCCAATGAGAGTTTTGTTATATTACGCCCCCGGCTCACTGGTCTGAACTGTTTAAATTCAGGATTGTTTGGACATTGAGTTAACAAAAAAAGATTAATTTTGCGCAGCATTAAGGCGAATTATGATTAAACAACGTACGATAAAAGATAGTATTTCGGCAACAGGTGTCGGTTTACACAAAGGTGAAAAGGTGCAGATCACTCTCCGTCCTGCTCCTGCCAATACTGGCATTATTTTTCGCCGTGTAGATCTTGACCCGGTAGTCGATATCAAAGCTTGCCCGGAAGCTGTGGGCGAGACGACGTTGTGTACCTGTCTGGTTAACGAGCAAGGTGTTCAGATTTCCACCGTTGAACATTTGCTTGCTGCCGTTGCGGGGCTTGGTATTGATAACCTGATTATCGACGTCGACTCTCCGGAAATCCCAATTATGGATGGTAGTTCATTACCATTTGTTTATCTGATTCAGTCCGTTGGGATCGAAGAGGCATCCGTTGCAAAACGTTTCTTACGTATTAAGAAAACGATTCGTGTTGAAGAAGGTGATAAGTGGGCAGAACTTCGTCCTTATGAAGGGTTTAAGGTAAACTTTGCCATTGACTTTGATCACCCGGTTATTGCTAACACGGCTCAAACCATGAGCATGGATTTTTCCAGTAGCTCATTCATCAAAGAAATTAGCCGCGCCAGAACCTTCGGTTTTATGAAAGATATCGAGTTCTTGCGCTCTCACAACCTGGCTTTAGGTGGCAGCTTGGAAAATGCAATCGTTCTTGATGAATATCGCATGCTTAACGCTGATGACCTGCGTTATGATGACGAGTTTGTAAAGCATAAGATCCTGGACGCGATTGGTGACTTGTATATGTCTGGCGTTAGCATCTTAGGTGAACTTAATGCGTTTAAGTCAGGACATGGATTAAATAATTTATTATTGCGTGAAGTGTTTAAGCAAAGCGAAAACTGGGAGTGGGTAACTTATGAAGATAACCGCCCGGCACCAATTGCTTATGCGGATGCGTTAGCTCACAACTAAATTTTTGTGAACAGCAATATTACGAAAAAACCGGAGCCTGGCTCCGGTTTTTTTATACATATACGTAAGTATCCTGGTTCACATGGACGGATTGATGCACGGGTGATTACATGGACGAAATTATCCTGCATCGCAGGGGTTACAACGGGTTTACCGGTTAAGGCTTTTTGTTTGCGTGTTTAGCGAGTTTTTCTAACTTTTCTTTCAAGCCTGCCGGGGCGTTTTTGGCTACCGCTTGCAGCTGTTCGGCGGTATTCTCCGACATGTATTTACCTGGCTTATCCGCTTCTTTTACGGCTTTTTGCGGCTCTTCCCGGCGATGGCCGTAGGGATTTACTTTAAGTTCAAGCTTGGTAAGTTGCCCTTGGCTTGCCTTTGCCAGTTGTTGGCAAATACGATTACGTTCAAATTGTAATCTTTGCCCCCAAACAGCTGATTTGACTTCTAATATCACCGTTTCTTGTCTACAATTAGCTACTTGCCAAATTTCATCGGGAATATCCGGGCAGATATCAGCAATAATGGTACCCAGGGTTTGCAGTGTTTTTGCCTTCGCGCTAAACCCAGCTAAATTGCCAGAAGACTGGCGAATTAAGTTGGCTAAATCCTGAGGCGTTTTTTCGATACGGGACATGATAAACGCGAGTTCCAAAGAAGCGATAAAGAATAATAATTATGAGTTTAACAGTTTTATACCGTGGAAAGAATGTTCGATTTTCCCTGCAATTAAGTAAAGCACGCTGGGTGGCTATCCTGGCCAGTTTTACTCTATTGTCTGGTTTTGTTATGCACTGGATCTTAAAGCCTGTCGACGTACCAAATCATCTCGAAGTAGCCTTAGTTGAGGCGCAACAACTGCCCGAAAGTGAAATTAATCATGATGCCCTGCAGGTCACGGCACTAACTGCCAGAATTGCCGAATTACAAAGTCATATCCTGCGCCTGAATGCACTTGCACGACGTCTGGCTAAAGAAGCGAATATTCCTGAAGATGAATTTAATATGAGTACCTTACCTTCAGCAGGTGGACCATTGCAGACGGAAACGATTGTTAGTCGAAATTCGTTAACCGAACTGGAATCCCAGCTTGGCTTGTTGGCGGTAAATGTTGAACAGCAACAAAATCAATTCAGCCTACTTGAATCTCTCGCTCTTGGTCACCACATAGAAGATAACAGTTACTTATCTGGCAGACCGATTAGTAAAGGTTGGTTATCTTCATATTATGGTATTCGTAAGGACCCATTTACCGGCAACCCGACTATGCACAAGGGTGTAGACTTTGCCGGCAAAGAGAATGCGAACGTAATTGCAACCGGTTCTGGTGTTGTTAGTTGGGCTTCTGAGCGTTATGGCTACGGAAAATTGATAGAAATTGATCATGGTACTGGCTTTAAAACCAGATATGGGCATAATAGGGCGCTATTAGTAAAAGTTGGTGATGTGGTTAGTAAGGGGCAGGTTATTGCCCGCATGGGAAGTACAGGTCGCTCAACAGGTCCTCACGTTCATTACGAAATCCTGCGCGATAATCAACAGATTAATCCGATTAAGTACGTTTATCGAAAGCCTAAAAAATAAACGGTACCAACAATTTAAACATTAAACTAAGAAGTTTATAAATATTGAAACTGAAGCAAGGCTTCAGGGAAATGGTTTGATTTAACATGTTTGTAAAAATGATGACAAAGTTGTTTGGTAGTCGAAATGACCGACTAATCAAACAAATGGGAAAAGACGTAAAGAAAATTAATGCCCTCGAAGAAGGGTTGCAAGCGCTTTCGGACGAAGAATTAAAAGCGAAAACTGCCGAATTCAAGCAGCGTATTGAAGATGGTGAAACTCTGCAGAGTTTAATTGTTGAAGCGTTTGCCGTAGTTCGTGAAGCCTCGGTTCGTGTCTTTGGTATGCGTCATTTTGATGTGCAAATGATTGGTGGTACGGTTCTGCATCAAGGTAAAATTGCGGAAATGCGTACCGGTGAAGGTAAAACCCTCACTGCAACCTTGCCCGCTTACCTTAATGCCTTAACAGGCAAAGGTGTTCACGTTATTACCGTTAACGATTATCTGGCGAGACGCGATGCAGATTGGTCCCGTCCGTTATTTGAATTCCTGGGGCTGACGGTAGGATGTAATATTCCAAATATTTCTCAGCAGGAAAAACAAAACGCCTATGCGGCAGATATCACATACGGTACCAATAACGAGTTTGGTTTCGATTATCTGCGCGACAATATGGCGTTTTCTACTGCACAACGTGTGCAGCGCCCGCTGCATTACGCGATCATCGATGAAGTTGATTCAATCCTGATTGATGAAGCCAGAACGCCGTTGGTTATTTCTGGTCAGGCTGAGGACAGCTCTGAGCTGTACAAAATGATTGATGCTGTTGTACCTGAGCTCGAAGTCCAGGAAGAGGAAGACAAGGAATTTGAAGAAAGTACCGGCGATTACACCATTGATGAAAAGGCTAAACAGGTTTATTTAACCGAGCGAGGTCAGGTTCGTGTCGAAGAAATTCTTCAGCAACGTGGTTTGTTGCAAGAATCCGAATCTTTATACGCAGCAAGCTCGATTGCTCTATTACACCATGTAATGGCAGCATTACGTGCACATAAGCTTTTCCAAAAGGATGTCGATTACATCGTAAAAGAAGGTGAAATCGTTATCGTTGACGAACATACTGGTCGTACGATGGAAGGACGTCGCTGGTCAGAAGGTTTACACCAGGCGGTTGAAGCTAAAGAGGGTGTGAATATTCAAAATGAAAACCAGACGTTAGCATCGATTACGTTCCAAAATTATTTCCGCTTATACCAAAAGCTATCCGGTATGACTGGTACTGCAGATACCGAAGCGTTTGAATTCAATCACATTTACGGTCTTGAAACCGTTGTGATCCCAACCAATCGTCCAATGATCCGTGATGATATGGCCGATTTGATCTATCTGACCACCGAAGAAAAGTTTGAAGCGATTCTTGCCGATATTAAAGATTGTGTTGAGCGAGGCCAGCCAGTACTTGTTGGTACCATCAGTATTGAAACATCAGAGATGTTGTCTAAGTTCCTCCGCAAAGAGAAAATTAAGCATAAAGTTCTGAATGCTAAGTTCCATGCTGAGGAAGCCGAAATTGTTGCGCAGGCTGGTAAAATTGGCGCTGTCACAATTGCCACTAACATGGCAGGCCGTGGTACCGATATCGTATTAGGTGGTAACTTATCATCGGAGTTGGCGAAAATCGACGGTGCTGATCAAGCTCAAATTGCCAAAGTGAGCGAACAGTGGCAAGAAGAGCATAACAAAGTGCTTGAGCTGGGCGGATTGCATATTGTCGCCACTGAACGTCATGAATCCCGCCGGATAGATAACCAATTACGTGGTCGTTCTGGTCGTCAGGGTGATCCGGGTTCAACCCGCTTTTATCTCTCTATGGAAGATGGCCTGATGCGTATCTTTGCATCAGAGCGTATTGCTAATATGATGCGTAAACTTGGCATGGAGCACGGAGAAGCGATCGAACATCCGTGGGTTACCCGCAGTATTGAGAATGCTCAGCGTAAGGTTGAACAACGTAACTTTGACATTCGTAAACAATTGCTAGAATACGATGATGTTGCCAATGATCAGCGTAAAGTCATTTACGAGCAACGTAATGAATTACTAGAAGATGGCGATATCGGTGAGACCATTAAAGTGGTTCGTGAGGATGTGTTAGATGGCATGATTTCTCAGCATATCCCTCCTCAGTCTTTGGAAGAAATGTGGGATATCCAAGGATTAGAAGAGCAATTACGTGGCGAACTGACTATCGACCTGCCGATTGCAAAATGGCTTGAAGAAGACGAAAAACTTCATGAGGAATCCCTACGACAAAAGATCATAGATAGCGTTGAACAGGCGTATCTTGAAAAAGAAGCTCAAGTAGGCCCTGATGCGCTGCGTCAAATTGAAAAAGCCATCATGCTACAGAGTCTCGATTCACATTGGAAAGAGCACTTGGCTGCGATGGATCATTTACGTCAGGGTATTCACTTACGTGGATATGCTCAAAAGAACCCTAAGCAAGAATACAAAAAAGAGTCGTTTGCATTATTCTCCGATATGCTGGAGAACCTCAAATACGACGTCGTAAGTATTCTTTCTAAAGTTCGTATTCAGCAGCAATCTGATGTCGATGCTCTGGAAGAACAGCGTCGTAAACAGGCTGAGGAAATGCAACAAAAGCTTCAGCATGAAGCGGCAACAGGGCCGTTGGTTTCTGAAGCGCCTGCGCAACGTGTAGGCCGTAACGACCCTTGCCCATGTGGTTCCGGCAAGAAATATAAACAGTGTCACGGTAAGTTAAGTTAAGCTAAGCATTTATTCGAAAGGCCGGAATTATCCGGCCTTTTCTTTAAACGGGGTTTGGGTAAAGCAATGGTAAATAGAGTGCATGTTGCGGTAGGTGTTATTTACCGTGATCAGCAGGTGTTTCTGACTCGTCGCCATCATCATCAGCATCAAGGTGGCAAATGGGAATTTCCTGGGGGTAAGGTTGAGCAAGGAGAAACGGTACACCAGGCACTTCATCGCGAATTAATGGAAGAAGTGGCGATCGATGTTTTAGCAATGCAGCCACTAATAACAATTAACCATGATTACCATGACAAATCTGTTTGTCTTGAGGTTTTCATCGTTGACCAGTTTTCTTCAGAACCAGAATCCCAGGAGGGGATGGAACAAGGCTGGTTTAAGGTTAGCGAACTAAAAGATCTCGAATTTCCCGAAGCTAATACTGCTATTGTTGACGAAGTACTTAAATTTGCAAGCAGATACTAGCCTACTGATAGATCTTACCTTTGTGCTTTAACCATCCATCCACATGTCTTTTGTGAGGGTCGTGGTGGGTCCAATGGATCACACCTCCTTTGGCATTCCATTCGTACTCACCATAAAACTCGACAACATCACCTGGCTTAAGATTGTTTATGCGAGGTGCTAAATCAATGTTATGGGCAACCAACAGCGTCTGGGTATCGGTTAATCGGATAATGAACCTTTGGTGTCTACTGCCTTTATTATCATCGCTAAGTACTCTTTCTACCTTACCTTGCGCCTGAACCTGCAAGTCCCCTTGACGGTTTTGGAACGCTTGCTCAATTGCTTCAATGCCAGCCCCTCTGTTTGTTAATTCAACAGGTTGCTCTCTAGGAGTGTCGGGCTGATTAGTGGGGCTTGGTTGATTAATAACGTAAGCAACAATAAAAACAAGAATAACGCCGGTAATAACATTTTTACTGGATAGGTTTTTGTTTCGAGGCATATCAACTCACATCAGAGGTTAAAATATCGATAAATCTATAAGTGAAAAAATTCGAACCATTAGTTTAGTTCTTCTTGTTTGTGAAAAACAGTTAGATTGTTTACTCTAACTTTGCTTTCGAAATCTCCCCAGATTTTTCAAAGTATCATTTGGTTTTTTATAGGGCATCTTTGATGCCCTTTTTTTTTGCACACGGACGTGCTTATCCTCCCGAACCATGGATGGTAGCAAGGGAGGGTTTATACACGGACGTGCTTATCCTCCCGTACCATGGATGGTAGCAAGGGAGGGTTTGCACAGGGATGTATTTATCCTCCCGTACCATGGATGGTAGCAAGGGAGGGTTTATACATGTATTTAGTCGGGATATTGTCATCCATGATATCCCTACATTCAATACGTCCATGTATTTCGTCGGGATATTGCCATCCATGATATCCCGACATTCAATACGTCCATGTATCTCTCTGAACGACCGGTGCTGGTTAACGCATTTCGGCATTTCCCCTAAAGGGATAGTGAAAAGCAGAGGTTACTATTTCAGCCTGGCCGGGCAGGCGAGTCGAAACTCATTCTTAACCTATGAATCTTACATTTGTTGCACGACTTTGGTGCGGCTTCTTGTTTTTGGTGCGATAAATACATCGGATGGGATGCAAAAGGGGGGATATCGGGCTATTTAAATTGGCGCAAGATTTGCTTTAACTTAATGGAATTCCAATAACATAAATGACTTATTATGGCCGTTCAAACTCCTATTCGTGGACTCAGATCTTTTTGTATTGCCGCTAAATGCTTAAGCTTTAAGCATGCTGCCGGGCAACTTTTTCTCACACCCTCTGCAGTTAGCCATCAAATTAAGCAGCTAGAAGACCAGCTTGGCACCGACCTGTTCAAACGACAGACTCGGTCCATTGAGTTAACTAATGCAGGTAAACAGTTTTATAAGGCCGTCCAGCCAATTATTACTGACTTAGAAACAACGATTTCAGATTTTACCAATAATCAGCAAAATAAAACGATTACGGTTAGCTTACCTGAGTTTTTTGCAAGCGAATTGTTTGTACCAAAACTGAGTGAGTGGACAGATGTTAATCCCGATATCAATCTACAGCTAGAGACGGCTAAAGCCGGCGCAACTTCAGCTCGTGGCGACTTAAGCGTCGTTCTGGCCAATGGCAAACCTAATGGCAGTATCGTTACCGAACTTTTCCCTTTGCGATATGTGCCAGCTTGTAGTAAAAAACTTTACCGAAAATTTGCTCAGGATGGATTTCAGGCTTTGCAGAAAATACCTCTGATATTGCACCAGTCTCGTCCATGGTCCTGGCATCAATGGGCAGAAAGGGCTGGGGTTATTGATTTTGACCCTAAACAAATTATTCAGTTTGACAGTATGTTTGGTCTGGCGCGAGCTGCACAACAGGGAATGGGTATTGCGCTAGTGCCAATGCCTATTAGCCAAAGCTGGTTTCAGGAGCAACACCTGGTCCGGTTGTTTGAGCAGGAATTAGTGACCAATGATAAATACTTCCTGCTGCAACATGAAAACATTGAAAACTCCAAGGAATTGGAAACCTTTGCTTTGTGGGTAAAGCAGGCATTCTCAGAATACAGATAATTAACTAACCATATGGGCTGCTTTTCATCATGGCGGCCCTTTTACATAACGAAATCCCAGCTTTAACTACCAACAACTCCCAGTATGAATTTGCTATATCAAAGTACTTTAAAAGCTGAGTGAATTTAATTCACGTTATATCTACAACATTTTTCGTTTGTCAGATTTATACCTCTTTCACTAAAGTTGCATTGTTGCTATACGGCAACAGTTAATTTTTATCATTCCTGGGAGGAATAAATCATGTCAAAGAAAAAGAAATTCGCTTATCGTGCAATCCTGTTTTCTTTAATCACGGCGTCAGCGGCGTCAAACTCAGAAGAGCTTGCGGGACTTTCTGTCCTCGAGAAACCGTTTAAGGTTGCGGTAGTGAAAGATGCTCCTGGTAGCGATGCAATCGCTTCAGGTCGTTTGGATGCGGGGGCTGTTGAATTAAATGCGGCGTTACCAGAGCAATCTCGTAACTATGAAAAATCGATGGGATTGTGTGCCTTGCACATTAAGACCCAAGAATATTTAACGGCGAAAACCGCCTGCAGTGAGGCGATATCCGCTATCTCTGGGTTAAATGAAAAGAATCGAACCTCTCAATACTTGTCGGCAATGGCATACAGTAATCGAGCGATAGTTCGTTATTTTCTGGATGATACCTTAGGGGCGTTTACGGATATCAATAAAGCTCTGGAGCTAAGTGACGACGAGATTGTTATGGATAACCTGACACGTTTAAATGTCGCACACTTACGATCACAAGTTACCCCTTAGTCGACTTATTTTTTGAAAATGGGCCCGCCATTAGGAGCGGTGCAAAGGTAAAAATAAGGAAAACTAAGGTTACAACATGTCTGATCAACAACGAATGCGAATGGTTTATTAATAGACCATTCGCATTTTTTATTATCTCTTAACCATGTCTGCAAGGAATTTTATTTAGACCTAAAATTGTTGCTACTCGGAATCCACAAAAAATTTGTTGTGTTGCAGGAATTGCTCCTCCAATGCGTCCAGCATTTCCTCATTTAATGGCTCATTGCTTTGCATTGGCTGTGAAATTTTATGATTTTCTTCTGCCCATTCGCCAAGGTCAATCAATTGGCAGCGTTTACAACAAAATGGGCGAAATTTATTCTCGCTACACCACACTACTTGCTTTTGGCAAGTGGGACAATTTACTGTTTTCAATAGGTGCTCCTGATTGGTATCATGTTTTCATCCGCTTTAATGAATATTTTCAATTGGTTTAACGGGTTTAGTAGTGTTTAAAGAAAGAAAAATAAACTGGTTTATAGTAGTTTTATCTGTGCTACTTATATTTTTCCCTCAATTTTTTGGCTTTCATAAAAGCATTTTCTCATTAGTTGATTCTACAACTTTAGTGTTGATAAATATATTGCTTATAAAGGTGCTGCTCATCTTACTGGGAAGAAGGGGGGTGTATGTAGTTGTTCTGTTGGTTGGAGTTCAATTGATGTGGTTACAAGTTTCTTTTTTGTTCTATGAGCATTATAAGGGCTACATTTCAATTCGATCTTTGTTTATGTTTCAGGAATTTCTGATAGCAATTAAGCATTTTGGAATTTTACAACTTGCAATTGCGACAACTGCTCTTGTTTTAGTGTTCTTTATTGTCAGGAAACTCTCTCAGCCTTTACACTTTAAATTCTCTCCTATTGCAACATCTGCAATCGTTGCTATTAATTTAACTTTGACAACATACACAATATCGATTTTTTCGGATAAGGAGCGAATCAGCGACCCTCTAAACATCAATCAATTTCAACACTATAAATTTGAAGATGAAAACCCTATTATGTATTTAGCTAGAAGCGCACTGTTTAAAAATGAGCACGACATTTCAGCCGAAGATACATTATTAGCAAATTCAATTCTCCAGAATCCAGCTACTCGATTACCAGATAAATATAACTATTCAAATTTTACAGAATTAATCGCTGCATATCCAAATCATGTATCTGTACCAGTGGAAGGAGATCCTTTCAAAGTAGTTCCAGTTGAAGCTAGAGAAACCGAAAATAAGCTAAACGTTATTCTTATAATCGCAGAGAGCTTACGAGCTTTTGAAGTTGGTCAAAACCAAAGAAAACAATCATTCACTCCAAATTTTAATCGCATTGTCAAAGAATCTGCTTCGTTTACTAATGCCTATAGCACGTCTTTATATACCATTAAATCAGAGCAATCGATACTATGTAGTAATTTGGATTTGAATATGGAAGTTCCATATTCGGTCAGGTATGGAGCTTTTAACGGTGATTGTTTACCAAACGTATTAACCAGGCAAGGATACAAAACGAAATTTTTTCATGGAAATGAGATAGAGTTTTATAATCGTGGGGTGTTTCATCCTAGTCTTGGTTTCCAGGAGCTTATTGACTTAAATGCGATGCTTGCAACTTCCCCAGAATTAAATGATGAAATGATTGGATGGGGAATCAGTGATAAGGCTGTATTTAGGTACGCCCTAGCTGAGCTTGAAAACGAGCCTGAGCCGTTTTTTGCTCAAATTCTAACAGTCACAAACCACAAGCCATTTAACTGGGATTATCAAGATGAATCCATAAATTCCTTACATATTGACAATGAAAATCCCGAATATAACGATTATGTCAAGGGGGTTACATATTTTGATCTGGCGTTAGGGGAATTTTGGGAAGAATTCGAGCGTTCACCTTTGTATCAGAATACACTGATTGTAATTACTGGTGACCATGGAGTACCAGTTTATCCAAACCATCTCGTGGATGAGATAGAACAGCAAGACGCTTTATTTCAAACCCCTTTACTGTTTTGGCATTATGGTATCAATCCAAATCGTTCCCAAATATTAACAAGTCATCTTGATATAATGCCAACAATCTTGTCTATGTTGGGTTACAACAAGTCTATGTCAGTTATTGGCAGGCCTTTGTTAGGTGAATATGCTACAAATGTTGACAGAATAGTATTTAATCTTGGTTTCAACGACTATGCATTAAAATATGGGGACAGTAGTTGCTTTAATTCGCCTTCATATTGTGACAATTTCAGCGGGGAATGTTATGCCGATGAACGCTTTTTGTGTCGGTTGGCAGATCCCGAAGATGTGTCGAAAATCGAACAATCTAAGCACCTTATGAACTTTATGAAATTGCAAAAATTTATTGGGTATCCAAATTCTAATTTAGATAGTTTGACTCATTAGGATTCAGGGGGACTGGGTTGAATTATATCCGTATATATTTCGCTGATCCCCTTTTGCTGAAGATATTTAAATAAATTTAAATCGTTTATTGTATGTGAATAACTGGGAATGTTTAATTTATTCAATTCTTTAGGTAATGTCGTGTTAGCTCTGTACAGTGGCATAGTTACCGCAACTTTGTTATCAAATTGCTTGGCCCAGGATAGTACCGTTTTGTCATCTTCTTTGAATTTGTAAAGCGTCCAAATGACATAATTAAAGCCGATTTCCCTAACAGTATAAAAATCTTCTGGATTGTAGATTTGCGGAATAACTCTATCAGCTGCGTGTGGAATACTGTTAAAAATCATCGTCAATGCTTCTAAGTTCCTTTCTTTCGCGTCAGTCACAAGAATAGTATCTGGATATTTTTTCATCCAATAAGAAAGTGATTCTAATGTACAGTTTTGAAACCGCCCTTTTTTTGAGTCTAACAAATAATTGAATTCTTCAAGGGTTAATTTTTCTTTTGTTCTATAGCCAAATATATCCTCAAAATTGCTAGTCCAATTGTGTAGGCAAACAAGTTGATCGTCTTTAGTAAAAGAAAAGTCTATTTCAAAATATTTAAAAGATTTTTCTGCGTTAACCTCTAGTGCTTGTATAGAGTTAGTGTATGACTGCCCTCCCACATTGCCGCCGGCGTGCGCTATTCGAAATACTGGAAATTCAGACTCAGGTATGGGGATATTTCTATCTTTTATTTGCTGATATTCTGAATAAAGTATCAGACTTAACCCGAAAGAAGATAAAATTAATAATTTCAGTGAAATATTGTTAAACATTAATTTATCATCAAAGTCTATTTAACACTTCGCTAATTTAAAGCTTACTTTGTCGTTGATATATTGCTGTCCTTTGCGCTCGCACAATTCCATAAATCGAATCGAATAACGAAAATGATTACCACTTACGCTAGGGAAATAATCGACACTTTTGTTGAGCTTTACCCTAAGCATTTGTAAACCTTCACCGCTGTCCTGATAAAAACTGTTATCTGATTCGATATTTTCAAATTCTGATCGTTGTCTGATAAATTTCAGGATCAGGGTTAACGCATGTTCAAGGCAGTTAATTTCGGCGAGCCAGCGATTAATATCTTCGCGAATCAAAATAGGCGGTTGGTGGAACCAGAAGGTCAAGGCCGGAAGGTCGAAACCTGAATATGCGCCCTGAAGCGTAAATCGTTTTCTTAATCCGTCCAAAAACTTATCATTTTTGAGCTCCGACCAAAGTGGGTTTTTGGAGCGAAAAATAGTCGATAACGCTTTCGCAGCATGCAGATTTTGTTGCAACGTTTTATTGTCAACGTTTGGCGAGGTTCCCCAGGTTGTCAGGTTACGCTCCAGTTTTTCCAAATCTTTGATCAAATCACCACGGATATCATGGCGATCAAGGGTATCCAGAATCGCGAATAAAGCGTTAAAAAACAGAGGGTAACTATTTTCGAAGTCATCACCGAGTGATCCGTGCACCTGCTCGAACAATTGTTCCAGCCTCAGGTAGCTACGAATCCTCTCATTCATCGGATGCTCGTACAGTATCTCGGACATATGCAATTTTTTCTTATTATTCTTTTGGCGTATCTGGGGGAAATAGCGCGATACTTACTAATTTAGTGCTTCTGATCCACACCTGATTTTAGTAACTTAACAATTTTTTAAACTAGGGGACAGTAAAAATTGTGCAAAAAGTGATAAATATGAAAAAAGATTCGAAACCTTTTAAATTTTTGAAGAAAAATTTACGCTGATCCTAACTCTTTGGGCTTTAAGGTTATTTTTATCGGAGAGCGGGTGGGGTTATTACTCTTTTACGAGTAATTTTATAAATTCCCTATGCATACTCTCCACTTTAGAGAGCAATTGTTGTTGCTCTCCGGTGGTATTTTCAATGACAAAGTCCGCATGTTTCAAACGTTCCTGACGTTCAACCTGTGAGGATATGATGGCCTCTACTTGCTCCCTGTTGTTGTTGTCTCTTTCGACTGTCCGTTTTATTTGTTCTTCGACGGACACGTCAATAACCAGCACTTTGTCGACTAATCGGTTAAGGCCGTTTTCGATTAGAAGAGGTGCCACTAACAGACAATACGGGCTTTTAGCCTGCTGACATTGTTCCAGCATTGATTTACGAATAAGTGGATGTAAAAGCGCATTCAGCCATTCTTTTGCCTTTTGGTCAGAAAAAACCTTAGTACGCAGCTTGGCACGGTTTAAAGACCCATCTGCCAACAGATAATCATTACCAAACTGATTCTTTATCTGGTTTAGCGCTTCAGAACCTTTTTCTACCACTTGTCGGGCAACGATATCGGCGTCGATAATTTCGATGTCATATTGCTCAAATAAATTTGCGACCGTGGTTTTACCCGAACCTATACCGCCGGTCAGACCTATGATTAATTCAGACAAATTGGGTTCCTAATCAAATTTTAAGATATCACGCTGGCACTTTACGATTCGACTATACCAGTAGTCCCATATACCAGGACCAGATATCTTCACCAAACAAAGCCGTTATCCAGCCAGCAATGGCGAGATAAGGACCAAACGGAATCGGTTTTGAACCTTCATGGTTTTTAAATACCATCAGTGCGATACCGATAACAGCACCTACTAAAGATGCCATTAATATCAGTAATGGCAGTAATGCATATCCAAACCATGCGCCAAATACCGCTACCAGCTTAAAATCTCCAAAACCCATACCTTCCTTGCCGGTTATCAGCTTAAATAGCCAAAATATCGTGTACAAACTCATGTAGCCAGCAACGGCGCCCAGCACGGCCTGCTCAATATCTACAAACATGCCATTTAAATTTAATAGCAGACCTATCCATATCAATGGCAGAGTGATTTGATCCGGTAAAATCATCTTATCGAAATCAATCATGGTTAACGCGACAAGACACCAGGTAAGCAAAAGCATAGCCAGGGCTTGCCAGGATACGCCATAGTGATAAGCGACATACAAAGACAACAATCCCGTTACCAGCTCAATGATTGGATAGCGAGGAGATATTGATGTTTTGCAGGAAGAGCATTTGCCACGCAGGAATATCCAGCTCACAACCGGAATATTCTCCCAGGGTTTAATTTTATGCTGGCATTTTGGGCAGGTAGACGCTGGGTGAATAAGGGTAATTTTTTCAGGTGCCTGTTGTTTTAGCGTTTTCTGGGTGTCTTTTGAAAGCTTGTCGGCGAGGAACTCGCAACATTCTTGATACCATTCGGCTTCCATCATTTTCGGTAAGCGTAAAATGACCACATTCAGGAAACTGCCAATCAGTAGACCGAGAATTAACACGGCGACATAATAAACGTAAGGTAATTGTTCAAACAGGGTAATAAAATCGGAAAACAAAATATAATCCTTAAAACAGAAAGGGTAAGCAACCGGCTTACCCTTTATAGGCATACAAGATGTTGTGGAGGTTAGACAACCATACCAATTTGGAAAATAGGCAGGTACATGGCAATAATCAGGCCACCAATCACCACACCTAACACCGCCATAATCATAGGTTCAAGCAGGGCAGTTAATCCGTCTACCGCATCATCAACTTCCTGTTCATAAACGGTCGCGACCTTGGCAAGCATATCATCCAAGGCACCAGATTCCTCACCAATGCTAACCATTTGAATAACCATATCGGGAAATACGTTTACATTTCGCATCGCAAGGTTCATTTGCATACCAGCTGCAACCTCGGTGCGAATTTCTCGTATAGCATCCCGGTAAACGGCATTACCGGAAGCACCGGCCGCTGATTCCAAGGCGTCAATTAATGGCACACCGGCGGCAAAGGTCGTCGATAGAGTACGGGAAAATCGGGCAACAGCGGCTTTATCTAAGATCATCCCGATTACCGGTATTTTCAGTACTGCTTTATCAACCTTATCGCGAAAATCCTGACTCTTTAAGTGCGCTTGCTTAAACAGGTAGCCAGCGATGAATAAGCCTGCCAACACAAAGTACCAGGAGGCCACCATCATATCGGAAATACTCACTACGAAACGAGTAAATGCTGGCAGCTCCGCGTCAAAGCTTGCAAAAATATCAACAAAGGTCGGAACAACTTTTATTAACAAGATAGAGGTCACGATTGCTGCTACCACGATAACCGCAATCGGATAGGTCATTGCCTTTTTAATTTTT
Organism: Thalassotalea sp. PS06; assembly: GCF_007197775.1. NCBI lineage: Bacteria > Pseudomonadati > Pseudomonadota > Gammaproteobacteria > Alteromonadales > Colwelliaceae > Thalassotalea > Thalassotalea sp. PS06. The sequence continues at coordinate 629,367 of NZ_CP041638.1, forward strand.
GATTTAAGGGCTTCGGCTTTTTCTTTATAAAGAGCGATTCTATCGTAGATAGTTTCCAGAGCACCGGATTGCTCACCAGATTGTACTAAATCACAGTAGAGACCATCAAAATATTTTGGATGCTCACGCAACGCATCGGAGAGCGGGATACCGGCCTGTACACGAGCACCTATTTCTCCCAGTAGCTGCTGCATAGCAGGTTTTTCGGAGCCTTTACCAATCATCTCAATGGATTGCACTAAAGGCACACCGGCACCCAACATCGTCGCTATTTGTCGGGTCATAATGGCGATATCTTTGGGGACAATTTTTTTATTACCACCCCCCATGCCAAATAACGGTTTTGGCTTCTTCTTATGCTTTAAAGGGGTGACACCCTGTGCTCGCAGTTGGGCCTTTAACTCACCGATATTGGAAGCCGACAGCTCCCCTTTAATTTTCTTGCCTTTGCGGTTTACCCCTTCCCAAATGAAGGTCTCCAGCTCTTTTACTTTTGGCGCTTTTTTTGCTGCAGTCACTGCCATGGATAATTACCTGTTATTCTCTTGTTGTTAGGGGGCAACTCAATTTAATACTTTCTGCGCTTTATTGTGTCGTGTCTATGCCGTAACCCTGCTGACTTCTGCAAGACTAGTGACACCTGCTTTTGCTTTTTGCAATGCCGATTGGCGAAGGTTGTTATAACCCTCCTGTTGGGCCTGATTGGCAATCTGCAGAGAGTTACCGCCCTGCATAATAATTTCCGCAGTTTTTTCAGAAATTTTCATCACTTCGTAGATGCCGACTCGGCCTTTATAACCGGCAGTGCATTCCTCACAACCAACTGGTTTGTATATGATCAAATCGTTTAACTCTTCCGGTTTAAAGCCGATTTCCAGTAACGCCTCATCATTGACATGGTCTTCTTCTTTACAATGGTTACACAAACGTCTGGCGAGTCGCTGGGCAATAATCAGACTCACTGAACTGGCAACGTTATAGGAAGGCACCCCCATATTTAGCAAGCGGGTTAAGGTTTCTGCCGCAGAGTTAGTGTGCAGGGTAGATAATACTAAGTGACCGGTTTGCGCGGCTTTAATGGCGATTTCTGCGGTTTCCAAATCCCGTATCTCACCCACCATGACGATATCCGGATCCTGACGCAGGAAAGATTTTAACGCTTCTGCGAAAGTCAACCCTGCCTTGTTATTGATCTGAACCTGGTTCACCCCTTCAAGGTTAATTTCTACCGGGTCTTCGGCGGTGGAGATATTGCGTTCTTCAGTATTGAGAATGTTCAAACCTGTGTACAGGGATACGGTTTTACCGGAACCGGTTGGACCGGTTACCAGGATCATACCCTGAGGCTTACTGAGTGCCTCCAGATACATGGCTTTTTGTTGTTCTTCGTAACCGAGAATATCGATACCAAGTTTTGCGCTGGAAGAATCCAGGATACGCATTACTACCTTTTCGCCCCACATGGTGGGCAGGGTGGAAACACGAAAATCGATAGCTTTATTCTTAGTAATATTTAGCTTTATTCGACCATCCTGAGGAACCCGACGTTCGGCAATATCGAGTTTCGACATAACTTTTAATCGGGCGGTTAACCGGCTGGCGAGGCCTACCGGTGGAGTGGCGACCTCTTGTAACACCCCATCGATACGAAAGCGGATGCGAAACTTCTTCTCAAATGGCTCAAAATGTAAATCAGATGCGCCTTTTTTTATTGAATCAAGTAAGATTTTATTAATATAAACAACGATAGGTGCATCATTTTCACCACCGGAGTCATCGTCTTTGTCTTCTGTTTCAGCAACGTCTATACCGCTGAGCTCTTCGTTATCAAGTTCGGTAATTTCTAGCGCATCCGCTTCGTTATCCAGGTAGGCTTCAATTTGCTTTTCAAGGCTGGAACGATCGACAAGTACGAATTCAGTGGTATGGCCGGTATTGAACTGGAACTCTTCCAGTGCATCATGATTGGTTGGGTCGGATACGGCAATGTGAAGGACGCCTGCTCTAAGATAAAGTGGCATTGCGCGGTGTTTGATAATTAGCTTTTGATTGCGCAGACCTTCAGGCAGGCTATCTAAGTCAAAATCTTTGATTTCGACCAGAGGGTAACCGAAACTCTTTGACAATGTTTTGGCAATCGTGTGTGAGTCAATCTTTAACTCATCGATAATATAATCGAGAATCGGCTGCTTGGATTGCTGACATACTTTAAAGGTGTCAGCTGCCTGTTGTTGATCTATTAATTCTGTACGAACAAACTTTGATAATAAGTTAGATTGACGATGAAGTCCTTTCATAGATTTTATACCCCGGAAACTATGAAATCAGTGTACCTAATTTCAGGCATAAAAAAAGCCCCTTTTTTGAGGCTTTTTTTAACTCTGTTCCGATATTAACAAAGAGTAGTATCAGAACAAACACCAGCCCATGACAATTGACCTGTTGTTGAGTTTGCCGTACCTGTTAGAGTATATGTTTCGCCGTCTAAACCACCATATGTAGCGGCGGTAGCCGTAATTGTATAACCGGTACCTGCTGCAGCTAACGCTACAGATGCTACTGCTGCCCCAGCTTCAGCGGAGGCTGCAGTTGGAAGACCTTCAGTACCTAAAGCTGTACAAGTACCGCCAGTTTGATGACAAACGTCAACTGAGGTCTTAATAGCTTGAGTAGCCATTACTACCTCGGTAAATGTAGCTTTCTTGGTGTAGGTTTGGTAAGCAGGAAGTGCTACCGCTGCAAGAATACCGATGATCGCAACAACGATCATCAATTCGATTAAGGTAAAACCTTTGTTGTTTTTCATAGTTTTCATGTTAAACATCCATTAACGTTATTTTTATGTTTAGGGGGCCTTTTCTAATATGCTTCAAAATTAAATGGCTGTAAAACTTTTTTTAACAATAAATTAGCTTTTTTCCTTAAATACTGTTTATTTGCTGAAAAAATACACGTTTGTTAATCAGGGAAAATTCTTTCCTCCATAAAAAACAATGAATATTAATAGCTTAGGTAACATTTTTTAACATTTGATGAAACATTTATTGCACAAATATACAAACCTAAAATCGAGATGACAGCGCAGGACAAAGGGGCGCCGGAGACACTAATAGGGTGAGGACGCTGTCGTAGAGGATTTCATCGGTGAGGACTCCGTCGTAAAGGACTGCGTCGGGAAATACGTTGTCTAAGAGAGGCCTAGGGGAAATTAGGTTGGTTTGCTGTAAAAAGAGCTAACCCTGTTTTAAAGCGAACGCGATTTATCATGGCTAGCCTACTTGCCAAGATTTCTGCCGTCTGCCATCTGCAATCTGCCGTCTACTATGCGTTTTGTTTAAAAAAAACGCATAGAAAGGTCGACGGCTTTTATATGCTTAGTCAAAGCGCCTACTGAAATGAAATCGACACCGGCCTTGGCATATTGTTTCAACGTATCCAGAGTCATATTTCCCGACACTTCTAACTTCGCTCGACCTTTATTAATTGCTACGGCCTGTTCGATCATTTCGGTGGTGAAGTTATCGAGCATGATGATATCAGCACCAGCGTCGATACCTTCCTTAAGCTCATCGAGACTTTCTACTTCCACTTCTACGGTTTTTCCCGGGAAGTTATTTTTAGCAACCGCAATTGCCTGAGCGATGCCACCGCAGGCATTGACATGGTTTTCTTTAATTAGAAACGCATCAAACAATCCAATGCGATGATTATGACCACCGCCGCAGGTTACCGCGTACTTTTGCGCATTGCGCATACCGGGTATGGTTTTGCGGGTATCCAATAGACGAGTATTGGTATCTGCAATTTCTTTAACGTATTTTGAGGTAATGGTTGCTGTACCACTTAAAGATTGCAGAAAATTCAGCGCGGTTCGTTCCCCGGTAAGCAATAATCTGGCATTGCCTTTAATTTCACACAGGGTATTGTTTGCCTTAACAGCCTGGCCATCGTTAACAAACCAGGTAATTTCAGTATTCTCAATATTCGCCGCAGATTCATCGAGTTGACGAAATACCTCATTGACCCAAGCGACACCGGCAATTACGCAATCTTCACGACAGATTATGGTGGCAACGGCGCTATGCTGTTCCGGGATTAAACTTGCGGTAATATCGTTTTCAGCGTCAGGAGTACCGCCTAAATCCTCTGCTAATGCCAGTGTTACGCTCTGTTTGATTTCGTTTTCTAAGTGTTCCAGCATAAATTACCTGTGCTTTTAAATGTACTACTGTGTTGTCACTAATAGGTCTGTGGCACGGTTAGGTGAAGGTATTTGCCTTTTTGGCTAAATTCGAGTTGCTTCAATGCACTCATACCAAGCAGTATTTCCTGACCGCTCATGCCCGGGTTAATATTGGCGCGCACATTATAAAGGTTTATATCCCCGATACTCAACTCATCGATTACCGTTGCATACACCCGAACTGTGCCATTAGCCGTCTGAACCATATGACTTCCCTGACGTTGAAGTCCATATCTATCAGCGATTTCCTGAGGAATTGATACGCTCGTAGCTCCAGTGTCGAGCATAAACAATGCGTTTTCTCGATTGATGGTTCCGGCGGTAACATAATGGCCATAGCGGTTTCGCTCCAATACCACTTGCTTCGAACCACTTGCGGAAATTCTGTTTTCAGGATTTTGATTAGGGTTATAGTCGGCATCTAATTTTGTCTGAAAGAACCACACCAATAGAAGTAGTCCAATAATCCAGGCTAACCAAATCATCACTTTGCCGATTTTCTTGGTATCATCCTGTTGCTGCATATCACTCTCTCAATTGGTGGTTTAAAAAAAACGATACTACTGAAAATATTTTCTGTCATCAGTAATCGTACAACCGCTATAGAAACTTCCTCAACAGCATCAATAATACTGAATTTAAGAACATAATCCGTTTTCTTACACTATATATAGGGACAGAAATTTTCATCTCAATCGTTCATCTCATGCGCCTGCATCTGAGAAAACGCCATTTCAGTTGCACTAGAACTAAACAATAAGTATGGTGCGGGTATCCATAATCTGTGATTCCACTGTATTTATGCCTGAATCTTACCAAATTGCTGATGGATTACTGGTTGATTTATCATCCTCTTCCGCAGCTTCACCTAACCAGACGTTTCGCCTGTGTGCCTCATCTTTTTGTGACGAACGCGAGAGCGATGATATCAGCTTGTTGGTGATTCATAATATTTCCCTGCCGCCAGGTCAGTTTGGCGGCAACTATATTGATCAGTTATTTACCGGCTGCTTGAATCCGGATGAACACGAATATTTTCAGGAAATTTACCAATTGCGGGTGTCAGCTCATTGCCTGATTAAACGAACCGGTGAGATCGTGCAATATGTTCCTTTTGATAAACGCGCCTGGCACGCCGGGGTTTCATCGTTTAAAGGCCGTGATAAATGTAATGATTTTTCTATTGGTATTGAATTGGAAGGGTGCGATGATATTCCTTATACACAAGAGCAATACCAGGCCCTTGCCAATCTGACAAAAGCGATTCAAAAACAATACCCTGAGATTCTAAATGAACACATTACCGGCCATTGTGATATCGCCCCTGGAAGAAAAACCGATCCTGGCGATAGTTTCGACTGGCAATATTATTTGTCCCTCCTTAGGTGAACAAAGATTGTAACTGGTATGAAGTTACAATTGTTTCTGGTAATCCTGACAATCTACTTGTAGAATTTTTGTTAATACCATTTACGATTTGATGCGGAACATTCAACCAATATCGAAAACAGTAAGATGCTAATTCAATTAGTGAATTTGCGTGTTTAACAATTAGGCACAGAAATTTTCGGATTACTCTTATTCGTCCATACTTAAAATGTCCAACAGACGCTTTGAATGGATCCCATTTCAATCTTGATTGTTATGTGAAAAAAGATACCAATAAAATATCAGTAGGTTTTTCAATGACTTTAATTAGCTTGCTAATTGCTCTGGCTGCAGAGCGAATTTTACTCTCCAAATACTGGCAATTTAACTTTTACTTTGGCCAGTACGTTGGCTTTGCCCGAGGCTTTGTCTCCAAAGGAGAAATTAGCAAGAACGTGTTAAATATCACCGTTTTCGCGCTCCTTCCCGTCGCTATTCTTTCAATCATTCTTTGGTTATTCGATAACAGCCTGATTCAATTCGTATTAGTTACCCTGATATTAATCGTTTGTGTCGGCAGCCAGAGAATTCGAGACAGTTACAAAAACTACTTGAATGCGGCAATGCGAGGCGATCAAACTGCGGTAGCATTGCATCAGGACGAATTACAACAGGGGCAGAAATTTGAAGGTGAGAGTTTTGGGCAAACGCTTGTCTGGATGAATTATCAATACTACATGGCGTTAATGCTGGTCTTTATATTTTTTGGTATTTTAGGCGTAGTCTTCTATCGAATCCTGGTAGCCGTAGCCAATCACAGCGGTGAAGTAGACGGCGAAAGTTTCCTGCCAGACACTGCCTCAGAGAACGCTCAGAAAATATTATTCTACCTTGATATCATTCCAAGCCGAGCCGTTGCCTTTGGTTACATGCTGGTAGGTCACTTCTCTAAAGCATCGACGCTGTGGCTGGAAGGGATGCTTAACTTTAAACAAAGCCCTCGCCAGTATTTATGTGAAGTCGCTGAAATCGCTGAAGACTATCAAATCGATGATGAAGATTGCACAGCCGAACCATGCTTGCTGGTCAGGTTGGCCAAACGAAATGTCCTGTTGTTGTTAGCAGCGACGGCGTTTATGACGATAGCCGGAGTGGCGAACTAGCCGAAAACGCGAACTGGCCGAAAGCGCGAACTGGCCGAAAGCGCGAACTGGCCGAAAGCGCGAACTGGCCGAAAGCGCAAACTCTTCGCGTTTTCGGAGGTGGAGTAGCAAACAAAGTTTGCTAAGGTGGAGTACGAAAGCTAGTTTCGTAAGGTGGAGTATGAAACAGAGTTTCATATGGTGGATTGCGAAATTGGATTTCGCAGGGTGGAAGTGGTAGTCCTCTCCGCGACCTGCAATCTGTGTTTTACGTCAGCTTCGCGTAAGTGGAAATCTTTTCTCAAACCCTTTGGCTTAGATACCCTGTCGTAGCAGGGTATGACGAAACCAAGAGCCAATTTGGCAATTGGGGGTATCAAAGGCTATCTAATTCGAAGGTGGAAGTGGTAATGCCCTCCGCGACCTGCAATCTGTGTTTTAGGTCAGCTTCGCGCAAGTGGAAATCTTTTCTCAAACCCTTTGGCTTAGATACCCTGTCGTAGCAGGGTATGACGAAACCAAGAGCTAATTTGGCAATTGGGGGGTATCAAAGGCTATCTAATTCGAAGGTGGAAGAGGAAGGTGGAAGGGGTAATGCACTCCACGACCTGCAATCTAACTTTTACGTCAGCTTCGCGCAAGTGGCGCTCTTCTCTCTAACCTTTTGACTAAGGTACCTTGACGTAGCAAGGTATGGCCAAATCAAAAGGCTGACTTATTGGCTAGGTGTATTAAAAGCTATCTAATTCGAAGGTGGAAGAGGAAGGTGGACTGCGAAATTGGATTGCGGAGGGTGGAAGTGGTAATGCCCTCCGCGATCTGAAGCCAAACCTTTTCTACACCTCAGCGTAAGTGTAGGCAACTGCCGCTAGCGCAACAATTAACGCAAAAACTTTGTCATCCCGGTGTCGACCGGGATCTCTACCTTTTGCTATCGCCAGTCGCAAGGTTCTGAATTTTGCTTCTCAGGAACTAATACCAATCCCATTAAAACTCACCCACAGGGAGTTAGTGAGAGGCCCATTTACTGCCCTATATATCATTAATATAGAATGACTAAATCAATAAAATCTATGTTGTAACTGAACCTCGGCCCTAACTCTGAGTTGTGCACAAACTTAGTGGGATTGGTATAAGTGTTTGAAGCTGATTTGCCAGAGTGCTAGAAATCGCGTTTGCTTTGCCCTGTCTAAGTCTATTCTCCCTACGAGGCACGAAAACTGAAATCCTAAACCTTCCTCCATTGTGACCTGAAACCCCTCTTTATATTGGTCTGACCAATGACTTCAGAGTGGAATATTTAGCAAAAATTATTGCCTGTCTAGTCCTCAATTTTTCGACAAAATTTTACATCAAAGAGATCTCGTGTTATGTTTTACCCTATATTTACCTAAATTGGTAAGACCATTTTACCATTAGTTTCCCGGTGATTGGGCGGCATTAGTAAGCTAAAAAAGACAGTATGAGGCGATAACCATGGCTTTTAAAAAGGTACAACAGGCAAAGATATCCGATGTCATTGTTGAACATCTCGAAGCTATGATCCTCGAGGGTAGTCTTAAAGCCGGACAAAAATTGCCCCCTGAACGGGAATTGGCGGAGCAGTTTCAGGTTTCCAGACCATCTTTACGCGAGGCGATTCAAAAACTGGAAAGTAAAGAACTGGTATATCGTCGCCAGGGTGGCGGCACTTTTGTTAATGAACAGCTTTTGAGCGGCATGGGTGATCCCATGTTTGATTTGTTGGCAAAAAAGGGCGAATCGCAATATGACTTGCTTGAATTTCGTCATGGTATCCAGGGGATGGCTGCATATTACGCAGCGATGCGCGGTACTAAAACGGATTTTGCCAATATCCAGCAAAAGTATGACGCCATGACCGATGCGCAAATTGAAAACACCGCGATTAGTGAAAATTTTCATGGTGAAGCGGTTGCCGTATTTGAGTTTTATCTGGCAATTTGCAACGCCTCTCACAATGCGGTGCTATTGCATTTGTCACGCTCAATGTCGACGTTATTGATTGATAATATTGAGAAAAACTTACAGGTGCTGGCAAAAAGGCCAGAAGTACCGGGCAAAATTGCCGAATACCGTAAACGCCTGTTAGAAGCCATTTTAAGTGGCGAACCGAATAAAGCATGGGGAGCCAGTCACAAAAATCTGGCTTACATCGAAGAAGTATTACTAAAACTTGGTGAAGAAAACAGCCGGGTTAAACGTTCTTTGAGACGATTACAAACCAGATAGAACACTGGTTTCACTCAAATTCTCAAAGACTTAATTTTTCATGGTGAAACTAAAGACAGTTGCTGATTTTCAACTATCTTTAATACAAAAAATTTCGCCGTATTTTTTTATAATTTGGAGTTAGAACATCGTTATGTCTGAGATCCTCAACCACGATATCGATCCGCAAGAAACACAAGAATGGCTAGAGTCCATGGAAGCGGTGCTGGAGCAGGAAGGTCCTGAACGCGCCCATCAATTACTGGAAACCCTGATTGACCGAGCGCGCCGTGGCGGTACTCACTTACCATTTGATGCCACAACTGCTTATGTAAACACTATCCCTGCGGGTCAGGAACCAAACATGCCTGGTGATTTGACCATCGAAGCACGCATTCGCGCAGCAATTCGCTGGAATGCTTTGGTATTGGTATTACGAGCGTCTAAGAAAGACCTGGAGCTTGGCGGTCATATCGGTTCGTTCGCATCTTCAGCAATGTTGTACGATGTAGGTTTTAACCACTTTTTCAAAGCGGCAACGGAAAAAGACGGCGGCGACTTTATTTTTGCTCAGGGTCACATCTCTCCGGGCATCTATTCACGCGCATTTGTCGAAGGTCGTTTAACCGAAGAGCAAATGAATAATTTCCGTCAGGAAGTAGACGGCAATGGCTTATCCTCATACCCGCATCCGCACTTAATGCCGGACTTCTGGCAGTTCCCAACGGTTTCCATGGGCTTAGGTCCATTACAGGCCATTTATACGGCTCGTTTCCTTAAATATCTGACCGACCGTGGTATTAAAGATTGTTCCGGTCAGCGCGTATATTGTTTCCTGGGTGACGGTGAAACCGATGAGCCAGAATCATTAGGTGCTATAGGCCTGGCTTCTCGTGAAGGCTTAGACAACCTTACTTTCATAATCAACTGTAACCTGCAACGTCTTGATGGTCCGGTTCGTGGTAACGGCAAAATCATCCAGGAACTTGAAGGTACTTTCCGCGGTGCTGGCTGGGAAGTTGTTAAAGTTATCTGGGGTTCGTATTGGGATGCTTTATTAGCTCGTGATACCTCAGGTAAGCTGTTGCAGTTAATGAATGAAACAGTTGATGGTGAATATCAGAACTGTAAAGCCAAAGGCGGCAAATACACCCGCGAAAACTTCTTTAACAAATATCCAGAAACGGCAGCGCTTGTTGCCAATATGTCCGATGAAGATATTTATCGTTTGAATCGTGGTGGACACGATCCGGTTAAAGTCTATTCGGCTTATAAGAAAGCGATGGAAACCAAAGGCCGTCCAACGGTTATCTTGGCAAAAACCGTTAAAGGTTTTGGTCTGGGCGCTTCTGGTGAAGCACTGAATATTGCTCACAACGTCAAGAAAATGGATATTGAATCGGTTAAACAATATCGTGATCGTTTTAACATTCCGGTTAGCGACGAAGATATTGCCGACTTACCATATTTTAAATTCCCGGAAGATTCCGCGGAATACAAATACATGCAAGAGCGCCGTGCGGCTTTAGGTGGCGCATTACCAGCTCGTTTAGAACAAGCTGAAGAAACCTTAGAAATACCTAAGTTAAGTATTTTTGATGCTATCTTGAAAGGCTCAAATGGTCGCGAAATTTCATCTACCATGACGTTTGTTCGTGTCTTGAATAGCCTACTTAAAGATAAGAAAATTGGTAAGCGAATCGTGCCAATCATCCCCGATGAAGCACGTACCTTCGGTATGGAAGGTCTGTTCCGTCAGGTAGGTATCTATGCCCATGAAGGGCAAAAATACGTACCTCAGGATGCCGACCAGGTTGCTTATTATCGTGAAGATAAAAAAGGTCAGGTTTTACAGGAAGGTATTAACGAACTAGGCGCGATGGCGTCATGGGTTGCATCAGGCACCTCTTATTCCACTTGTAATACCACAACCATTCCATTTTACATCTATTACTCGATGTTCGGTTTCCAACGCGTTGGCGATTTAGCCTGGGCTGCAGGTGATAGCCAGGCGCGAGGCTTCTTGCTAGGTGCAACTGCAGGAAGAACAACCCTAAATGGTGAAGGTTTACAACACCAGGATGGTCACTCACACGTACAGGCAAACCTGATCCCTAATTGTGTCACCTATGATCCTACCTATGGTTACGAAGTGGCGGTCATCGTGCGTGAAGGTTTACGTCGTATGTATGAAGAAAATGAAAATATTTTCTATTACCTGACTCTGATGAATGAAAACTATGAGCACCCGGCTATTCCTGAAGGTGCAGAAGAAGGCATCATCAAAGGGATCTATAAGCTAGATACGGTTAAGCCGGGCAAAAAAGCGAAAGCCAATGTTCAGCTCATGGGCTCTGGTACTATCTTGATTCAGGTGCGCGAGGCAGCTCGTATTCTTGCCGAAGATTTTGGTATCTCTTCTGATGTTTATTCTGTGACCTCTTACAATGAATTGGCTCGAGAAGGTCAGGAAGCGGCGCGTTTCAACATGTTGCACCCAGAAGCTGAACCTAAAGTTCCATATATCTCTTCAGTGATCACTAAAGATGCAGGCCCTGCAATTTCTGCAACTGATTATGTGAAAGCCTATTCTGACCAGTTACGTGCATTTATCGATACCGATTATCGCGTGCTTGGTACTGACGGTTTCGGTCGTTCGGATAGCCGTGCAAATTTACGTCGTCATTTTGAAGTTGACCACAATTACATTGTTGTTGCCTCGTTATACGAGTTAGCGCAACGCGGTGACATTGAAATGAGTATTGTAAGCAAAGCGATTGCTGATTTTGGTATCAACACCGATAAAATTAACCCGCTTTACGCATAATTGACTAGTAAGGAAATATAGATGTCAGATATACAAGAAATTCTAGTCCCTGATGTAGGCGGCGATGAAGTTGAAGTCATTGAGCTTTGTGTTGCCGTTGGCGATAGCGTCGAAGCCGAGGATGCACTTGTTAGTGTTGAAACCGACAAAGCGTCTATGGACATCCCAGCTCCAATGGCGGGTGTTATCAAAGAGATTAAGGTAGATGTTGGCGCCAAGATTTCTGAAGGCGATTTAATCGTGTTAATGGAATCAACATCAGCTTCTGCTAGCGAGGAAAGCGCGCCAGCGCCTGTCGCTGAAGCAGCGCCCGAAGCGCCATCAGAGCCCGTAGCCAGTGCACCGGCTTCTGAGCCGGAGACTGCTCCGGCAGCAGCTAGTAAAGCGTCAGCAGTTATCGATGTTCATGTGCCTGATATTGGTGAAGATGGCGAAGTCGATGTTATTGAAGTGCTTGTCAGCCCAGGCGATGAGATTGAAGCGGAAGATGGCCTGATCACCCTGGAGACGGATAAAGCCACAATGGATGTGCCTGCACCTGAAGCGGGTAAAGTGGTTGCAGTTAAAGTTTCTGCAGGTGATAAAGTTAGTGAAGGCTCACTGATAATCACCTTGCAAACGGCTGGCAGTGCTGAGGCACCAGCTGCTCCCGCTACGTCTGCGCCAGAACCTGCGCCGGCCGTGAAAGAGCAAACCGTTGTTGCTGCACCTGCGGAAAAACCGCAAAAAGCGGCGCCGGTACCGCACCACCCAAGTGCGGGCCAATTACAAAGTAAAGGCAACATTTATGCATCCCCTTCAATTCGCCGTTTAGCCCGTGAATTCGGTGTTGATTTAACCCTGGTTAAAGGGTCGGGTAACAAAGGTCGTATTTTAAAAGAAGACGTTCAGTCGTATGTTAAATATGAGCTATCTCGTCCGAAAGCGACAGCAAGCAGCAGTGTTACTGGTGGTGCTGGTGGTCTTCAGGTTATCGCACAACCGAAAGTTGACTTCAGTAAGTTCGGTGAAGTGGAAGAGGTTGCGTTAACCCGTATCCAGAAAATCTCTGGCCCGAATCTGCATCGTAACTGGGTAACCATTCCTCATGTTACTCAATTTGACGAAGCCGATATCACTGATGTTGAAGCTTTCCGTAAAGAGCAAAACGTAATTGCTGAGAAACAGCAACTAGGTTTTAAAATTACGCCATTGGTATTTATCATGAAAGCCGCGGCCAGTGCGTTAAAAGCCTATCCGGTATTTAACTCAAGTTTGAGTGAATCAGGCGAAAGCTTGATTATGAAAAAATACGTACACATTGGTGTTGCCGTAGATACACCGAACGGTCTTGTCGTTCCAGTTGTTCGCGATGTCGATCAAAAAGGCATTCATGAGCTTTCCAAAGAACTATTAGAAATTTCTAAGAAGGCTCGTGATGGCAAACTTACCGCAAAAGACATGCAAGGTTCCTGTTTCACCATATCCAGCCTTGGCGGAATTGGTGGTACTGCGTTTACGCCAATCGTTAACGCGCCTGACGTTGCTATCTTAGGGGTTTCAAAATCAGAAATGAAACCTAAGTGGAATGGTAAAGACTTCGATCCTCGTCTGATGTTGCCTCTGTCATTGTCCTACGACCATCGAGTTATTGATGGCGCCGTAGCGGCACGGTTCAGCGTACATCTTTCGTCGGTAATGTCTGATATCCGTCAACTAATCTTGTAATCATCGATTGCAAATTTCCCGGCTCCGTACAGAAAATGGTTACGGTGCTGGGATAACAGCGTCATAGATAGTATTTATTACCAATATTTGCCACTAATGTTGGCGAAAATTTGTTACACAAGGTACACTTGGCGCGCCAAATTATTGTGTTTGGTTTTATGTTGTAAAGTTTCTAAGGAAAATTACAAATATCAAACGAAGCACGTTAAAAAATTAATAAATTAAGCATCCCATTTGCTGTTATAAACAGCCCACAATGGGCTGATATTCAAAATTTGAGGTTAACATGAGTAACGATATTAAAACTCAAGTCGTTGTTTTAGGTTCTGGACCTGGTGGTTATTCCGCAGCTTTCCGTGCGGCTGATTTAGGTTTAGACGTAGTATTAATCGAGCGCTATTCATCTTTGGGTGGTGTATGTCTTAACGTAGGTTGTATCCCTTCTAAAGCATTACTTCATGTTGCCAAGGTTATTGATGACGCCAAAGAAATGGCTGGTCACGGGGTTACCTTTGGCGAGCCACAAATTGATCTTGATAAAATCCGCAGCTGGAAAGAAAAAGTTGTTGGTCAGTTAACGGGTGGTCTTGCTGGTATGGCCAAGCAACGTAAAGTTACTGTCGTTAATGGTTACGGTAAATTCACCGGTCCTAACAGCATCGCCGTAGAAGGTGACAAGGGTACGACAACGGTTAACTTTGATAATGCCATTATCGCTGCCGGTTCTTCTGTTGTTAACCTTCCGTTTATCCCTACTGACGATCCTCGTGTACTAGATTCTACTGGCGCACTTGAGCTAGAAGACGTACCAGGTGAAATGCTGGTTCTTGGTGGTGGTATCATCGGTCTGGAAATGGGTACTGTGTACAGCACTCTTGGTGCAAACGTATCTGTTGTTGAATTTGCTGACCAGCTAGTTCCAGCAGCTGATGCAGACATCATGAAGATTTACACTAAGTACGTGAAAAACCGTTTCAACCTGATGTTATCCACTAAAGTGGTTGCCGTTGATGCCAAAGACGATGGCTTATACGTAACGTTCGAAGGTAAGAACGCACCTGAAGGTCAGGTTCGTTACGACAAGATCTTAGTTGCTGTTGGTCGTAAGCCGAATGGTCATATGATCGATGCTGATAAAGCTGGCGTTAATGTTGATGAGCGTGGTTTCATTAACGTGACTAACGAATTACGTACTAACGTAAATCACATCTTCGCTATCGGTGATGTTGTTGGCCAGCCAATGCTTGCTCACAAAGCCGTTCATGAAGGTCATGTTGCTGCTGAAGTTATCTCTGGTAAGAAGCACGTATTTGAACCTCGTTGTATTCCTTCTATCGCTTATACAGATCCTGAAATTGCATGGGTTGGTGTTACTGAGCGTGAAGCGAAAGAACAAGGCTTGAACTTTGAAGTGGCTAACTTCCCTTGGGCGGCATCCGGTCGCGCAATCGCTTCAGCTCGTACCGAAGGCAAAACTAAACTTATCTTTGATAAAGAAAGTGGTCGTGTTCTGGGTGGTGCGATCATCGGTATCAACGCTGGTGAAATGCTAGGGGAAATCGGTTTAGCTGTAGAAATGGGCGCCGATGCGGAAGACGTAGGATTAACTATCCACGCTCACCCAACGTTGAACGAGTCTATCGGTATGGCAGCGGAAATCTTCGAAGGTTCCATCACTGACTTACCAAACGCAAAAGCGGTTAAGAAAAAGAAATAACGTTTCTTATTGTTCTAATAAAAAGCCGGCGCCATGCGCCGGTTTTTTTTTAATAAGAAAAGAGGGCAGACTGCAGACAGCGGCCAAAAGAACCTAGACTTGAATACTATCTGTTGGCTTACCAATGCACTGAAAAATGCCATCTTTGTTACGGGGCGCTGGTTTGAATTTTGTCTAAGTATGGGCGAGTCAGCATAGTCGCAAAGATGATATAACCACAAGCCATCGCAACCTGAATGATACGGGTATAAAACTTTTCATCGGCATCAGCATTTCCAAGAGTCGCCGAAGAGACAAGAATAATCACCGTTGTCATTCCCATCGCGTATAAGGGAGCAAGTGGCCGCTCGGAAAATATCAATTTCCCAAAAAATAAAAACAACAATAAAAATAACAAAATCAGAAAGCTGTATTGTGGCACCATGACTAACGTCGCATACATCAGCATCGCAAAGATACCACCGATGGTATTTCCTACTAACAGGGCTTTAGCTCCTTGAATTCCAACCAGTAAATCTGGTTTTTGGGCGAGAATCGCGACAAATACCAATACCAGAATGGCATTGCTTAAATCCATAAGCAGAAACATGGAAAGTACCGGCATGATGATAATGGTCGACAAAAAGGCTAATTGTAATCGTGTTTGTTTTGGTAGGTTACGCTCTGCCTGCGCCGCTTTTTGCGCATTCACATAACTGGTTCCGGGTTTGTCGGGAATGATCTCATGGGCCATCATGGTAATCATTAGCGCCATTAAGCAGGAAAAAATAAACCCATAGGTTACTTCAATCACTACCGCTTGATGTAACAAAGCCAATAACGGAATAATGGTAAAGCCAATCAACAACATCGTGATAACAAATTCGTTGCCGCCGCTATGACTCCAGTAAGACAGCCAGAAAATCAATATCAGGGTAACCAGCATAAACACCACAGGGAAGGGCAGTAGGAATCGGGTAACTAAAATACCAGATGAAAAGGCGACGACGACAATCAGAAAAATGTTGCCCAGAGTTTTAAAGGGAACTTTGGGTTTGTCGGTGGCTAAAAATTTTGAAGCCAGCACCGGGCAGAGAAATGCCAGTGGCCAATTAAAACCAAAAGCAATGGCAATAGCAGCGCCGAGGCCGACAACCAGGCGTATGGTACGAATGGTGTTTACCGGTTGCGACTCTAGATAAGAAAACATCAGCTTTCTAGTAAACATAAGACATGAAGCTGACCAGGCGCATGTAGAGTTTGCCGATGCTATTAAGGACAAAATTATCACCGGTATAGGTGATGACATCAGCCTGGCCACCTTCTCTGAGGTAACCTCTTACTCCTTCATCTTTAAAAGATATAACAACGATGAACCGCTGTGGGTCGCGCATCCAGCCCTTAGGTTTTTCCGGGGTTGATAGTTCGCCAGGCTGAGTTTTATCAAAGCTCACGCCATAACCAACGGACTTTACCTGACCTTTAAACACTTTGCCTGGGGCGGAATCCAAAGCTATATCAACTTCATCACCTTCTTTGATGTTTCCCAGGTTATTTTCCCGATAAGAAGCTTCAATCCAGGCAATTTCTGTAGAAATGAAGGTCATTATCTTTGCCCCGGCAGCAGCATAATAACCCACGTTTACCTTGGCATAGGAAACGACGCCATCATTGGGAGCGACAACTTTGGTGCGTTGTAAATCGAGACGAGCATCAGATAACTGGGTTAACGCGGTTTGGATTGCCGGATTATCCTGGCCGGTAGCTCCGAGTTGTTGCTTGGCCTGTTCGTAGGCGGCCTGGGCATTAGCGATTTCTAACTCCGCTTGGGTCACCGTACCCCGAGTTTCATCCGCCTGTGCGGTTGAAATAATTCCCTGTTTTTCCAATGCAAAAATACGATCGGCATTTTCCTGAATGGTTTTTAAGTTAGCTTTGGCTTTTTCCAGAATCGCCAGTGCTGAATCTACATTTGCCGTACTAGCGCCAACATCTTGCCCAGCCTGCTCCAGGGCGGCTTCGGCTTTTTCAACAGCGAGTTCATAATCTCTGGGGTCAATCTCAAACAGTACTTCGCCTTTTTCAACCGGCTTGTCACCACCGACATGAATACGGGAAATTCGTCCGGAAACCTCTGGCACGATAGGAATGACAAATCCCCGTACCCTGGCTTGATCGGTAATTGGTGTTAATCTGTCTCCAGCCACGTACCAGATAAAGTACAGCGCCGCGATGACCAGAATGATACGGGTCAGGCGATTAGCAAGATCCGGTTTCTGCTTTTCTGAGCTTTCAGATTTTGCAGTGTCTGCTAATTCTTTATCAGCATCTTCATGTTGCTGTGGCTCTATACTGTGTTCGTCATTTGTCATCGATTGTTCGCTGTTTAGGTTTGCCTATTGGCAGAATGAGCAACTGCATACCTTAATCGGAATAGGGTTTTTCAATTTGGACCGTAGAATGTTGCAACCAGTACATGGTTAGCTTGTAACCCAGAGCTAATACCACCGCACCTACAAACAGACCTATGATCCCCGATAACAGCATGCCACCAATCGCACCCAACAGAATCACTAACATCGGAATATCAATGCCGCGGCCAAGTAACATGGGTTTTAAAATGGCGTCACTGAAACTTACTAATAACGCCCAAATCAGGAAAATCGTGGCTGGTGTTGTTGTCGTAATCGAAAAGTAATAAGCAGCGATAGGGCCAAGTACCAACAACGGCGGCAACTGCACGATAGCCAGAATTAACACCAACAATGCCCACACTCCGGCACCAGGAATGCCAGCGATAAACATACCGATACCAGCCAGCAAAGCCTGGATTACGGCGATACCAAGGATCCCTTGCGCAACCGAGCGAATCGTGGCGACCGAGTCCTGAATTGCCGCTTCGCCGTTCTCCGACATGATTCGGTTAAACACCAGGCGGCTGCCATAAAGACATTTTTCGTGGTTCACTAGCATCACCGCAGCAATCAGCAGTGAGACGATGAACTGCAGCACCGTCGCGCCAATGCCAGCAATTGCACTAAATAAGGTTTCTGTGAGTGTTTTGAAGGCCTCTGAATGTTCAATGACAAAGGCTTCAAAGTTGGTCGAAGCATGCGCCCATATCTGATAAACCTTTCCGCCGATAATTGGCCAGGATTTAACGGCCTCTGTCGGCTGAGGGACTGAGAAAGTTCCTTCTTTAATACTGTCAGAAACTGCTTGTGCGCTGTCTATGGTGGATGCTGAGATATTGATTGTGGGAACGACTAACAGTGCTAAACCCAGAATTGCGATGATAAATGCTGCCAGCTTAGGGCTATTACCGAGAGCATTACTGATTTTGGCAAAAAACGGGTACAGGGCGATGGCGATAATGCCCCCCCACAATATTAGCATTATGAAAGGGCGCAGAATCGCACTGCACCAAATAAGCACAATGAAAATAGCAGCAAGCTTAATTGCGGTATCAATCATTCTGCGCGTAAAAAGCAGATCTTGTAGCGATAGTTCTGATTGTTTGTTTTTCGGCTCAGTCATTGTTTGCCTCGTTGTGGTGGGGGGTGCTCGTCATCCGCGCACCAACTAAACTTGCGACCATGATTGCCAGGTAAAACTGACCAAAGATGGCTTCCATATAAACCAGAAATTTGGTCATGGGTATTGATGGAGATATGTCGCCGAAACCTAAGGTAGTTATGGTGACAAAAGAGAAGTACATGAAATCAGGTAACAATTGATACCATTGTAACTTGGCGCTAACGCCGTTGAATGCATTACCCGCATACAATTGTGCCAGGGTGTACAGAATCGCCCAGATCATTGCCATCATCATGTAAAGGCAAATAGAGCCAAGAATTTTGTTCCAGGTAATTGCCCCGGTAAACAATACTTGCGAAGCCGTTTTACGAGCGGTGATCAGGAAAAATATAAGGAGTAGAAATAAATGCAGATGCAATCTGTCTAAACTTTCGAGGAAATAGCTGGCCACGGATATGACGATGATAGCGATGGGAAAAATAATACCGCGACGAACCAGATAGTTTTTATCATGCACGCCCCAGACTGCGACCAGCAAGGTTACAACCGTGGCTGACTGCATTAAACGCTGCATTGGACCTTCAAAGAACTGCTGTGCCAATGCCATACCAGCCAGCAGTAAAATTAAGGCGATAATTAAGTAGATAAAATTATCCTGATGAGAAATTTTCTTATTCAAATCAGATGCCTGAAGTTAACCAAAACACCATCTATTAAAACTAGTCTAAAACTGCGTTAAATCCCAATTTATAAGGCGCTAAGTGGTTACTTTTGCGAAACTTTGTTATTGGAAATGGATGTTGCAACGTTGTTATATGTATAAATTAAATTTATAGCGGATATAATTTAAAGTTTTTGAAATGCGGTTCAGTTTAAAGGCCAATTCACGTATAATGCCGCCAGCTTAAAAGCCCCTGAAGACTTCGGGGGTATTCCAGTATTTACTGAAGAGAGGAAAGCACTGTGCTTCAAGATTATCGTAAACACGTTGAAGAGCGTGCCGCTGAAGGCATCGTTCCTAAACCACTTGATGCGGAACAAGTTTCCCAGCTTGTAGAACTAATTAAAAACCCACCTGCCGGTGAAGAAGCGTTTCTTCTTGACCTAATTACTAATCGAGTACCACCGGGCGTTGATGACGCTGCCTATGTAAAAGCTGCATTCCTTGCTGCTGTTGCCAAAGGCGAAGCAAGCTCTCCAATTGTTGATGCTGCAAAAGCAACTGAATTACTCGGTACTATGCTAGGTGGATATAACATCCAGCCAATGATTGACCTGCTTGACGATGCTGCAAATGCTGACATTGCGGCTCAAGGCCTATCAAAAACCTTGCTAATGTTCGATGCGTTTTATGACGTAAAAGAAAAAGCAGAAGCCGGTAATGCGCCAGCTCAGAAAGTGATGGAATCATGGGCGAACGCTGAATGGTTCTTAAACAAGCCAGCCGTTGCTGAGAAAATCACCGTTAAAGTATTTAAAGTGACTGGTGAGACAAACACCGATGACTTATCTCCGGCACCTGATGCATGGTCGCGTCCGGATATCCCTCTGCACGCAAAAGCGATGCTGAAAATTGGCCGCGATGGTATCAATCCTGATGACGACGGTACGGTTGGTCCTATCAAGCAAATCGAAGAACTTCAACAAGACGGTATTCAGTTAGCGTATGTTGGTGACGTAGTAGGTACAGGTTCTTCACGTAAGTCGGCAACCAACTCTGTGCTTTGGTTCATGGGTGAAGATATCCCTCACGTTCCAAACAAGCGTGGTGGTGGTGTATGTCTTGGCGGTAAAATCGCACCTATCTTCTACAACACCATGGAAGACTCTGGTGCATTGCCAATTGAATTAGACGTTCAGAAAATGCACATGGGCGATGTAATCGATATCTTCCCATACGAAGGTGTGGTTAAGCGTTCTGGTACTGATGAAGTTATCTCTACCTTCGAACTAAGCCCGGTACTTCTTGATGAAGTTCGTGCTGGCGGCCGTATCCCGCTAATCATCGGTCGTGGTCTTACTGGCCGTGCCCGTGAAGCGTTAGGTTTAGGTGAAACTGACTTATTCGCAAAACCAGTCGATGTTGCCGAATCTAGCAAAGGTTACACCTTAGCTCAGAAGATGGTTGGTAAAGCATGTGGTGTTGAAGGTGTTCGTGCCGGTCAATACTGCGAGCCGAAAATGACTACCGTTGGTTCACAGGATACCACTGGCCCTATGACCCGTGACGAGCTAAAAGACTTAGCATGTCTTGGTTTCTCTGCCGATTTAACCATGCAGTCATTCTGTCACACATCTGCGTATCCAAAACCAGTTGACGTACAAACTCACCACACCCTTCCTGATTTCATCATGAACCGTGGCGGTGTATCTCTTCGTCCTGGTGACGGTGTAATCCACTCGTGGTTAAACCGCATGTTGTTACCAGACACTGTTGGTACTGGTGGTGACTCTCACACTCGTTTCCCTCTCGGTATTTCATTCCCGGCGGGTTCTGGTTTGGTCGCTTTTGCAGCGGCAACCGGTGTTATGCCTCTTGATATGCCTGAGTCAGTATTGGTTCGTTTTAAAGGCGAAATGAAGCCGGGTATTACCTTACGTGACTTAGTACATGCGATTCCTTACTACGGCATCAAAAACGGTCTGTTGACGGTTGAAAAAGCCGGTAAGATCAATGAATTCTCTGGCCGCGTTCTGGAGATTGAAGGTCTAAAAGGTCTGACCGTTGAGCAGGCATTTGAATTATCTGATGCATCTGCTGAGCGTTCAGCTGCAGGTTGTACTATCAAGCTTGAAGAAGAAGCGGTAGCTGAGTACCTGGAATCTAACATCGTTATGCTTAAGTGGATGATCAGCGAAGGCTACGGTGATGTTCGCACTATCGAGCGTCGTATCAATGCTATGCAGGAATGGTTGGACAATCCATCATTAATGGAAGCTGACAGCGATGCCGAGTATGCCCACGTACTTGAAATTGATTTAAGTGAAATCAACGAGCCAATCGTTTGTTGTCCAAATGACCCAGATGACGCTAAGTTGCTTTCTGACGTTGCTGGCGACAAGGTAGACGAAGTATTCATCGGTTCTTGTATGACTAACATCGGTCACTTCCGTGCCGCAGGTAAGTTGCTTGAAAACTTCGGTGGCGTATTGAACACCCGTATGTGGGTTGCTCCACCAACGAAGATGGACCGCGACCAGTTAACCGAAGAAGGTTACTACTCAACTTACGGCAAGGCTGGCGTTCGTATCGAAACTCCGGGTTGTTCACTATGTATGGGTAACCAGGCGCGTGTTGCTGAGAAGTCTACGGTACTATCTACTTCAACCCGTAACTTCCCGAACCGTCTTGGTAATGGTGCTAACGTTTATCTGACTTCTGCAGAACTTGCAGCTGTTGGTGCTATCGTTGGTCGTTTGCCTACCGTTGATGAGTACATGGAATACGCCAAGTTGATTGATGCAACGGCTGCGGATACCTATCGCTATCTGAACTTCCACAAAATGGATAGCTATACCAGCAAAGCCAAAGAAGTGGTTATTGCTCAAAACGTAGCATAACCAGCAGAGGTATCGGTGCAATCCGATAGCTCAAGGTACAAAGTGCGCAGAATTCAGAGTTCAGTGTTTATGCTAGATTCTGGATGCTGCGCATTTTTCCTTTTAAGTTTAATAAAACTCAACTCTGCCGTCTGTAGTCTGCCGTCTGTAGTATGATAAATAAACGCAATTAACGTTTATTTATCGCCTTTTAGCGACCCCTTCCATAAATTCACGAAAATACTTGTCTTTGCTGCTTTCCCCGCAGGCACTGACCGAGGCTGTTTTACCAAATTCATCATTGATAAAGCTTATACCAATCACACTAAGTTTGTGCACAACTCAGAGTTAGGGCAGAGGTTCATTTACAACATAGATTTTATTGATATAGTCATTCTATATTAATGAAATATAGGGTCGTAAATGGGCCTCTCACTAACTCCCTACGGGTGAGTTTTAAAGGCGTTTATCCCGCGTTACTGATTTTGACAATGGAATAACCATTCCCTGCAATCAAAGCCTTGTCTAAAAGCCTTTAAATTCTCACTGAGTGAGCAATAATTTAATGTGATTGGTATTAAATCCGTTTCCTGATAACAATAGCCATCTCTTTTCTCAATGGTTTCATTACCGACAATCATGGTTCTTTCGCGGCGAATTTGTTCAGTGCTTTTGCGAACAATACTTTCTGGTACAGGTTCAGGTAATTCCTGAAATACCGAATAACCGTATTGACCCTTATTTGTTGGCGCAGACAACTCTCGATCTTTGCTGGCGTTTTGCTCTTGCAGCCCCTTAAACGGGTTGAATGTGGTTTTGGGCTTGTCTGCCGTTTGGATAACAGCGGACGATGACCGGCTCTCCTGATTCGAAGTCAGCGCTTTAGGCATTGATTGTTGTCGTTGTTCGTTTACATCCGATGGCAATGGCAGTGTTTCTTTGATTTCAGTATTTGTAGCGATAGTTTTCGCTTCTTCGGGAGAAGGGCTTTCGACTATAGCCTTGGTTTCTGGTTTAGCTATTGGTTTGGTTTCTGCAACATCAACTTGTTTAATTTCTGGCTGATATAAATAACTTTCAATTTTTTGGGGCGCATCGGGAAGCAGGTCTTTATCGATGATGGTTGCCGGTTTTGGTAACAGAAACAGCAAAACGATGACGTGCAAACACACCGCTGTCGTAAGCGGTAAAGCATAAGCTCTGTATGTATCCGTTTGTATTTTCATCTGTGTGCAGATCGTATTCCAGCAAATTCTCTGTTCAGACTATTAGTGACCAGAAAAGTTCTCGGTTAAACTATAGGAAGCATTTTTCATAAATATTAGATCGGTTATGGAGTACGAATTTAATCGCGACTTTATTGACGGTAGCCCAAAGGCAAAATTTTCATTTGGTCACGAAACTGTTGGTTTCTGGTTAGAGCAGGAAATTGGCCGCAATGTCAGTAAGTTGTCAGTAGTTCGCGAGCAATTGCAACAAATTATTAATGACGGCTATGGGCAATTGCAAATACCGGGCAAGGAATTTAGTTTAGAGGCGGATATTCAGGATGTGACGATAACCGCTAATGATGGTTTCGCTGATGCAACAAATCCTTCGGTAGATGAAGAGCCTGATGACGGGGCTGAACAACCCGATGATGAATTTGAACAGGACCAAAGCTTTTCGTTCGCCCAGTGTGGTTTAGAAGATTTTGCTGATATGTTAGATTCGTGGCTTGAGTTTTTAAACTAGAAGCGGATCCATCCTTGATAAAAGTGCGTATAATAGCCGCATAAGAGGATGTCATTTAAGACATTGAATGCGCGCAGAAAACTAGAAAATTTGAGAACTTTATGAGTAGTTTTAATAACGACTTTGAACAGCAATACACGCAAAGCAAACCGAAACGTTCGGTGATGGTTTATTTGGCTCCTGTAATGATTATCGTCCTTGGCTTTGTTGGCTGCAGCGGTTTGTCTGCCCTGGCGCAAAAACCCGAGAAAAAGCCAAGCCAGGTGCAATTACCCGTGGTAGACGTGGCCCAATTGCAAAAACGTGATGTTACTTTCACGATTAGCAGTCAAGGCACAGTCATGCCCCACACCGAAACCTCTCTTATTTCCGAAGTTGCCGGACAAATCACCTTTGTTGCTAACAAAATGCGTGTTGGTGGCTTTTTCCAAAAAGGTGAAGTGTTGATGGAAATTGATCCTATCACCTACAAGGTCGGGGTTCTCGAAGCGCAATCACGTTTAGATGCTGCAAAGGCCACATTGGTGGAAGAAAAAGCCCGGGCTGATCAAGCCGAAGATGAGTGGGAATTGACCGGTAAGCCATTATCTTCGGCACCGGTTTTGGCCCTTCGTTTACCGCAGTTACAGCGTGCCCAGGCCGATGTCGAAGCTGCTGCAGCGGATTTACAGGAAGCTCAATTAAAGCTGAAACGTACCAAAATAATCGCTCCATACGACGCACTTGTGAAAGCCAAGTACGTTGATATTGGCCAGTATGTGGGAACCGGTACCCAATTAGTTGATACCTTCGCGGTAGATTACGCGGAAGTTCGCTTGCCCGTTAAGCAACAGGATATTGGCTTTATCAAGCTACCGAAAGTGAATCAGGAAGGCGATGAAACCAATACTGTGGTTATCTCTTCTCAACAGGGTTTAAGAACATTGCAGTGGGATTCGTTTATTTCCCGCTATGAAGGTGTTGTTAATGACCGTTCTCGTGTGCACTACCTGGTTGCTAAAATTAACGACCCTTATAATTTGTTAACCGAAGACCGCGATGCCGAATTGCGGATGGGAATGTTCGTAAGAGCCTCAATTAAAGGCAAAACTTATCCAGATATTACCGCAATACCAAGAAGCGCTATCCGTGGTGCCGGCCAGGTTCACTTAATCGACAAAGATAACAAGCTGAAAATCATCACCGTTGATGTCCTGCGCTCCGATAAAGATTACGCCTATGTGCGCGGCGAACTCGTCGATGGTAGTCGCGTTATCACTACGCGTCTGGAAATGCCAATTCAGGGCATGGAATTGCGTGTTAACAGCGAAGAGCCTGATAAAACCGAAGCGACGGAAGCAGAAGTTGCCATTGCTAAACAATCCAGTTCACGGGTAGAACAATAATATGCAGCCGGTCGATGAGAAATTAACCGGGATTATTGCCTGGTTCACTCGCAACAGTGTTGCTGCCAACTTGTTAATGGTGTTTATCCTGGTGATGGGAGTTTATTCCTATTTCACCATTACCAAGAAAATGTTCCCGGAATTTACCACCAATAGTATCCAGGTTAGTGTGGTGCATCCTGGTGCGGCGCCGGAAGATGTCGAACAATCGGTGGTGATTAAAATCGAAGATGTGCTGGAGAATATTAAAGGAATCAAGCGCATCACCTCGCAATCCCGAGAAGGTTTTGGTTCCGTCACCATAGAGATTAAAAATGGTTTCTCGTTGTCTGAAAAGCTGGATGAAATCCAGATGCAGATTAACACCATCCGAACCTTTCCTGATCAGATCGAACGTCCTTTAGTTGTCAAACAAGAATTTGAAGCCGATGTACTCTGGGTATCTGTCTATGGAGATATGGAGCGCCGTACCAGGCAGGAATTAGCCCAGACAATTCGTGATGAGATCATGTTACTACCGGAAGTGAATATTGCTTCAGTGGTAGGTAATCGCGATTATGAGATTAGCGTTGAGGTTTCAGAACTGACCCTGATTGAATACGGTCTGACGTTTGATCAAATCAGTCAGGCGATTCGCAGTTCTTCCCTGGATTTACCCGGGGGAACCATCAAATCTGCCGGCGGGTATATCCAGTTACGGACTGAGGGCCAGGCTTATACCGGCGAGGAATATGGAAATCTGGTACTAAGAACCGATCCCGATGGTACCCGGTTGTTGTTAAAAGATGTGGCGACCATCAGAGACGAATTTGTTGAAGGAGAGGGGTTTGCCAGGTTTGATGGTAAGCCTGCATCGAACATCCGCATTAAATCTACCGCTGATCAAAATGACCTGGCAATTGCCGAGGCAGTAAGAAAGTTTGTAGCCGACAAACGCGAAACCCTTCCTGAAGGCGTGTATCTTGATGTTTACGGAGATAGTTCATTTTACCTGTCTGAACGTTTGAGCATGATGTTAAACAACCTGTTGCTTGGTGCGCTTCTGGTTTTTATTGTTCTGACTTTGTTCTTGAGAATTCGCGTAGCGTTCTGGGTAATGGTAGGTATTCCTATCTGTTTCCTCGGCGCCTTTATGTTTATGCCTTTGCTAGGCGAATACTCAGTAACGGTGAACTTACTCAGTTTGTTTGCCTTTATCATGGTGCTCGGGATTGTCGTTGATGATGCGATTGTCATCGGTGAAAGCGTCTATTCTGAAATCCAAACCAGCGGCCACTCTCAAAACAGTGTTATTCGTGGTGCCCATCGCGTTGCAATGCCGGCCACCTTTGGTGTACTAACTACCATTGCTGCTTTCTTGCCGATGATCTTTATCGATGTCGGCGCTGCAGCGTTTTTCAGGGCAATCGCCGTGGTCGTTGCCTTGTGTTTGATTTTCTCGATCATCGAATCGAAATGGATATTGCCAGCGCATTTGGCCCATATTAAATACAAAGAAATTGATCCTGAGAATGCCCATGTTATCCATCGTATGCAATTGTGGTTCAAAAACTGGCTCGATAAGTTTATTAAAAACAGCTACAAAAATACCCTTGAGCTAGCCCTGCGTAATCGCTACAACACCCTTGCCACGTTTATCGCCATTCTGTTTGTTTCGATTGGCCTCGTTGCCGGGTCGTTGGTGAAAGTTGAGGTATTCCCGAATGTTCCAAGTGATTTTATTCAGGGGCAAATTACCATGGTCGACGGCACACCGCCGGAGCAGCGTAATCGTGCAATAGACGCGGTAATCGATGCCGCTTATCGCACTGCCGGGAAACATAGTGATGAAGGTCAGTCATTTATCGATCACAGCATGGTCTGGACCCAGGGCGATCTTGGCGGTGGCATGTTCTTGGAATTGAACAAACCAGAATTTCGCGAGTTGAGTTCCTTTGAAATTGAGAAGCTCTGGCGCGAAGAAGTCGGCGATCTGCCGGGGGTGCGTGAATTACGTCTGTTTGCCGGCACCAACGCTGGTGGTGGTTCTGCACTGGAATTTCAGCTAACCGGTAAAAATGACGATGAACTTGAACTTGCGGCTTTGCAACTGCAGACACAGTTATCTGAATACGACGGTGTCTACGATATCCGTAACTCCTTTAGTCGTGGCCAGGAAGAAATCAAGTTAAAGATAAAGCCAGCTGCAGAAGCTCTGGGCTTAACCTTAACGGATCTTGCCCGGCAGACTCGCCAGGCGTTTTATGGTGAAGAAGCGCAACGGATTCAGCGTGGCCGTGATGAGTTAAAAGTGATGGTTCGTTATCCGGAAGATGAGCGTCGTTCTCTGGCTGATTTGGAAAACATGTGGGTTCGCACACCTAGCGGTGACGAAGTACCATTTTTCCAGGTAGCTGATATCGAGCTTGGCCAAGGGTTCTCGCAAATTACCCGCATCAATCAAAAGCGTTCAATTACCATCGCTGCGGAAATTGACTCTGCCAAAGTAGAATCGAGAAAAATTATCGAAGATGTGAATAACGAGATTATTCCTGCGATTTTAAGCAAGTACCCAAGTGTCAAATACGGTATGGAAGGTGCAGGTAAAGAGCAGCAGGACTTGTTGGTGCAATTGGCGATCGCAACCATGACATCGCTATTCCTGATTTACGGTCTAATTGCAATCCCCACCAAATCTTATATTCAGCCATTGATCATAATGTCGGTAATACCTTTTGGTATTATCGGTGCCATCTTTGGCCATATGGTACTTGGTAAAACTATTAACATGATGTCGATGTTTGGATTTATTGCGTTATCCGGGGTTGTCGTTAACGACAGTTTGATTCTGGTCGACTTTATCAATAAAGCGAAAAATCAGGGCATGCGGTTATTTGATGTCGTCGTGAATGCCGGCATGCAACGTTTTCGCGCGATCTTATTAACGTCATTGACCACCTTCTTTGGTGTATTGCCGATTTATCTTGAGACTAGCCTACAGGCGCAGTTCATCATTCCAATGGCCATATCTCTGGGTTTCGGTATCTTATTTGCGACCGTGATAACTCTGTTCCTGATCCCTGCGTTATATTTGATTAAAGAAGACATCCAGAACATCCGATTATTCGGGCGAAGTGCGGCAAAACAATTGGAAAACCAGTAAGAGTGACGGACGGTACGAAACAATGAAAATAGTCTTGCTACATGGAATATTCATGAACCGTCTGATCATGGCGCCAATGGCGTTGCGTTTGGAAAAAATGGGCTGGGAAGTGGATAATTTGTCTTACCCCAGCACCAGCTCGGATAAACAGGTCTTGTTTGACACCCTGCAACAAGCGGTTGGAGCAGGTCCGGTAATTATGGTCGGTCACTCACTTGGTGGTCTGGTGATTCGCGATTTTTTAAATCATCGCAATATCGGCTCTGCTCAGGTGCCGTTAGTGATTACCCTGGGTACACCCCATCAGGGTGCGACCATTGCCGAAGATCTGGCGAAACTGAATATTCAGGGCATGCTTGGCTCTTCACCACAGTTTGGATTATTGCCGAGCCATTATGAGCCTGAGTGGAATCTACCAAACAAACTCATTTCCATTGCTGGTAATCTTAAAATTGGTGCCAGGCCTCTGCTCGATAGAGTCTGGCGAGATGGTGTGGAAGAGTCTGACGGTACGGTAAGTGTTGAAGAAACCTGTATTGATGGTATGTCTGAACACATTTTGGTGCAGCAAACCCACACTTCAATGGTTTACTCAAAGGATGTCATTAAGCTAATAGACAAACTAGGGCGAGAAGCGCTTGGTGCAGCCCCGTACCAGCGACCTGAGCACCCGATCAAACAGCTATTAAAACGCTAATCGCCATTAACTCACAAGGTTAAAATTGTTAAAGCAATTAGAGATCAACATCTAGATCCCAGTAGTTCCCTCTCTCGAAGTCGTAACAACAATATAACTGGGGTCATCGATCTCGCCGTCATCCATAGAGACCATGATATATCCACCATTCTCAAAGTACAGATATACATCACTGCCAGAGAATTCACATCAATGGATAAATAGTAATATTAACTTAAGTAATTTAAGTAGCCTAATTCTGACATATGAACAGCAAACAGTCGACTGGCCCCTTTTTAGCTATCAATTCTCCAAATTTTACTTGTAGCTAAGTTGTTCAAGTAAATATGCGTATGCAAGGCTACTGACCATAGCTCTTTGTTCATTGTTTGCTGCACCAGCGTGACCGCCTTCCATGTTTTCAAAGTACAGCACGTCATGTCCCATATCTTTCATTTTGGCGACCATTTTTCTTGCATGGCCAGGGTGTACTCTGTCATCTCTGGTTGATGTTGTGAAAAATACTTTCGGGTACTTAGTAGTTTTAGCAACATTGTGATAGGGGGAATAAGTTTTGATGTAGTCCCATTCTTCGGCAATGTCAGGATCACCGAATTCGCCCATCCAACTTGCCCCAGCTAAAAGCTTGTTGTAACGCTTCATATCAAGTAAAGGAACTTGGCAGATTACAGCATTATACAAATCCGCTCTCCTGGTAAAGGTAGCTCCGACTAACAGGCCACCGTTACTGCCACCGTGAATACCTAGGTGTTTTGGACTGGTCACGTTGCGATTTATCAGGTCTTCAGCAATAGCTTCAAAATCTTCATAAGCTTTATGACGGTTTTGCTTTAAAGCAGCTTGGTGCCACTTCGGACCATACTCTCCACCACCGCGAATATTTGCAAGCACATAGATGCCGCCTTGCTCCAACCAATTTTTACCTATGGTTGCGGAATAAGAAGGCTGAAGAGAGATTTCAAACCCACCGTATCCATAAAGTAAAGTAGGATTTTTACCATCGAGCTTGGCATCTTTAGCCATGATTAAGAAATACGGTATCTTTGTGCCGTCTTTTGAAATTGCAAAGTGTTGTTTCGAAATGTACTTGGATGAGTCAAATTTATGCGGAGCAGCTTTAACTTTTTCCACTTTTAAGTTTGAACCGCTTACCGTGTAAAGGGTTTCTGGTTCTAAAAAACTCTCGTAATAGACATAAAAATCATTTGTTTCACGGTTGGTGTTAAGCACATCTATAGAACCATTTGGGTCAAACTCTATTTGTTCTTTAATCCAATCGCCGTCTTTAGGGGTATAACGATATAACGTTTCTTTTACATCGTTCATGACTGTTACCAATATTGTAGATTTGGTAAAACTCATTGAAGACAAAAAGCTAGAGTCTGTTGGCTCGAAGAAGGTCTCAAAGTTAGGTTTCGCTACCAGCAATTTATCTAAGTTTGAGTAGATAACCTGCCCCTGTTTAAAGCCCTTCCAATCCGACTTAAGTTCGACGAAGATATTACCCTTGTAGATATCTTTAATTGTCGAATCGATAGGTAAGTCTAATGTGACTAATTTATTGTCTTGAAATAGGTGATACAAAATTTCGTGGATGGTTTTATATTCGTATAGCAATTGGTAGTCTTTGTCTTGGTCATGGAGAGTATCACCCCATACACCAACTGATTTTTCACCAACCTCAAAAGCAGTTTTTGCCGATGTTAAAGGTGTTCCTCTGCTCCATTGTTTTACTATTCTTGGATAACCTGAATCAGTTAATGAACCTTCGCCAAAATCAGTGCCAACAAAAATCTGGTCTTCATTTATCCAACTTATAATTGACTTTGCTTCTGGTAAGAAAAAACCGTCTTTAACAAATGACTTTGTAGCAATATCAAACTCACGCATCTCGACCGCATCTGCACCGCCGCGAGAGAGTGACACCATGCAGCGAAGATAGGTTGGGCGTAGGCAGTTCATACCCTTATAAACCCAATTCTCATTTTCTTTTTTTGCGAGTTCATCAATATCAAGAATAGTTTCCCATCTAGGGTTTTCTTTTTTGTATTCTTTTTGGGTTGTACGACGGAAAATCCCTCGAACGTGAGTTTCGTCCTTCCAGAAGTTGTACAAGTATTCGCTGTTACCTTTGGTAATAGGATGTGGAATTCGAGATTTATCATTTAGGATTGCGAGAGAATTCTCATACAAACTTTTGTAGCTAGGGTGAGATTTTATTTGTTCTAAAGAGACCTCATTTTGCTTTTCCACCCAGGCTAACGCCTTCGCGCCTTCAACTTCCTCCAGCCATATATAGGGGTCTTCCATCTCTCCTGCTAATGCAGTGCCCCAAAGGCCAAATATTAAACTCATTGCTATTACTTTTTTAATAGTTTTCAATGCCATTTCTCCATTTTATAAAATATTACTGAGTACGGTCCGATTGAGGTTGAGAAGACCATCATGAGCGATTTATAGTCTTTCTCCTATTAATCGTTATCAACTAAGTCTGTGTGTTCAAGGTACTGGTTTTAAATTAAGTATTAATTGATACACCTGCCTGCTTCAGAGACGCGTAAGCCATAAGCCCATTTGGGTCTCCAAAGGTTTCTAAGATTTCAAAATGATTATTGTCTTTGGCGACTAGTTCGCTGGCGTTCTTCCCGGCTTTTTGTAATGCATAAAACCATTCTTTAGATTGCCTTATGAATTCGGGGCTCTCATTGGTTCCATAAGCGACTATGATCTGTTTGGCTTTCACCTTATCCACATGCCGTATTGGGCTAAGTCGCTCAATATCGTCTTCCAAAAAATTGACGTATTCATTGCGGGAAGAAAGGCTCACGGGATGCATTTCGTACATACCACTCACACAGAGAGCTTTATTTACAATAGTATCCGGCACACCATATTTATCCCAGTCAGCCACGAGCGCTGCGCCTGCCAAATGCCCCCCCGCGGAATGTCCAGACAAATATATTTCTTCGGGATCGCCATTGTGTTTTTCTGCATTCTTATATATCCACGCCAACGCTGTACATACATCTTCAACAACTGGCCCTAATCTGCCATTGGTTTCTAATACTTTTATGTAATCTGGCACGACTAAATGTATCCCTGCGGCGTGAAAAACACGAGCCATGAATGCATTGTCGCGAGCTGTTCCAATTTTCCACGCTCCCCCATGCAGGTGTACGTGAATAGGCGCATTTGGCACTGGCGCAGGATACCAATCTAACCCTTGGTGAGACAAGGAACCATATTGAAGCCGAAAAGGTTCACCAATAGCTTTAAGGGTTTCTGCGTTTTTCACCCCTAAACGTTTATAAACTTCTTTAATATTGGATGCCCAATAACCTTGGTTGTATGCAGCGTCCAATTCTTCCTCTGTGTAATCCAGGAAAATCTTTTTTTGGTTGACACTCCACGCAGGAAATCCAATTAGAGCAGTGGCTAGAAGAGCAGTGCTTGAACCTAAAAAACGCCGTCTTGTTTGTTGATTTTTATTCATCATATCCTGCCATTTATAACTTTTCCGTCCTCACGCATTAGCGATACAAGTCGTGAATTTATTTCAAGCTATTCATGTGGTTAAAGTGTTTATTAAATATAGGTCGAGATTGTTACGATTGCTCTTATTGGTATAATTTTGTAATTTAAGTGAGTAATCAGGGACTGTAATGAGCGAGTCTGAGTCATTTAATCTCCCACTTTCTTTTTATTATGCACCGTCATCCCGTACTTGATGCGGGATCTCCTATCGCATGCTGTGATCGTGTTTATTTCAACCCCTTAGTTTAAGAACTACGTAAACAAGTCTCAGTATACCGAAGGGAGGTCCCGTGTCGGAGCACGGGATGACGGAATAAATAAACGAAATTGCGTATGACTCTGGCTGGCACAACGGTCATTCGGAGCCACCTCAAATACGATGTATATAAAGTGCATCACGCCGATGTCGCAATTGATAAGCTTGCTTTCATTCATTATCCACCCACCAATATCACCTTTCAGTGATAACGGAATGTCTAGCGTAGGACACCAAGCGGGGTTCCTGACTTTTCCGTAGAAGCAAAGTGGTAATCGCTTATCACGGGACTACCATTTTTCGCTAATTGTAGGGTTACTTTAGTTGAGTCTGTTCCGCTTGTACCAGCGGATTTGCGAATAACGAACGCACTAGCCTAATTTCCATATGGCTGAGTGTTTTTGATATTTTCGAAGCCAAAAATTCGTAAAACTCCGTAGTATTCCTGAAATCCACTTGTTTTATCTTCAGATTTGGATTTATCAACAGCTATTGAATTTCTAGCCGATTTTTCACTTCTTGACTGAGAATCTCATATCGAGTGACAGATCCCAAAACCGTGACGGTGCGTTAGCATCGCCACGCAACCCTGCACATGGATTGCACTTTTATTGCACTGTTGTGGTGCGTCAAAATGGTGAGGAATTACATTGCTGCTCTATCGCCCTGATTTATTGGGCTTCAAAAAGTTGGCACGGCACTTGTAACGGTAGCACTAACTTTTAATAGGGGGCGAAATGAAATTAATCAACGCAATAATAAAACCATTCAAACTCGATGATGTTCGTGAAGCAATTTCCGAAGTAGGTATCGAAGGTTTGACTGTAAGTGAAGTTCGTGGCTTTGGTCGTCAAAAAGGTCACACCGAGTTGTACCGTGGTGCTGAATACCAGGTCGACTTCTTACCGAAAGTTAAATTAGAAATAGCGGTTAAAGCGGAAGATGCAGATCGCATCATCGAAGCGATCACTAAGTCTGCACACACAGGCAAAATTGGTGACGGTAAGATTTTCGTTTACGACCTAGAACAAGCGGTACGTATTCGTACCGGTGAACTTGATGTAGCTGCACTATAACCGGGAGATAATAATGGAAGAGTTAGCATCAGTATCAACAACAGTCTCCGAGTTGAGATTTGCACTAGATACTTTTTACTTTTTAATTTCAGGCGCGCTAGTTATGTGGATGGCTGCAGGTTTTGCAATGCTGGAAGCTGGTTTAGTTCGCTCTAAAAACACGACAGAAATACTAACTAAAAACATCTGTCTTTATTCAATTGCCTGTGTAATGTTCCTATTGATAGGCTACAACATCATGTATGTTGATAATGTTGAAGGTGGAGTTTTACCTTCATTCGGAAGCTTGATTGGTACTCAAGCGAGTGATGCTGATCACTCTCTTGAATCTGATTTCTTCTTCCAGGTAGTTTTCGTTGCTACAGCTATGTCCATCGTTTCAGGTGCGGTAGCTGAGCGTATGAAACTTTGGTCTTTCCTCATCTTCGCAGTAGTTCTTACTGGTGTTATCTACCCGGTTGAAGGTTACTGGACTTGGGGTGGCGGTTTCCTTTCAGAAGCTGGCTTCTCTGACTTTGCAGGTTCAGGTATCGTTCACATGGCTGGTGCCGCTGCAGCATTAGCGGGTGTAGTGCTTCTGGGTGCTCGTAAAGGTAAGTACGGTAAAAACGGCGAGATCTTCCCGATTCCTGGTTCGAACATGCCTCTTGCAACCTTAGGTACCTTTATTCTTTGGATGGGTTGGTTCGGTTTCAACGGTGGTTCTCAGCTAATGGTTTCTGATGCTGAAAACGCAACGGCGGTAGGTCAAATCTTCCTTAATACTAACGCTGCTGCGGCGGCTGGTGCGGTTGCTGCATTATTGCTTAACAAAGCAGTTTGGGGCAAAGCTGACCTTACGATGATTCTTAACGGTGCATTAGCAGGTCTTGTTGCTATCACTGCAGATCCTCTGTCTCCATCACCACTATTCGCTTCTTTAATCGGTGCTTTAGGCGGCGTACTCGTTGTATTCTCAATCGTTACTTTCGACAAGTTGAAGATTGATGATCCAGTAGGTGCTATCTCTGTTCATGGTGTTGTAGGTCTATTCGGTCTGCTAGCAGTTCCTTTCAGCAACGGTGATGCGTCTTTCGGCGCACAATTATACGGTGCTGCTGTAATCTTCGGTTGGGTATTCGCGGCGAGCTTCGTTGTGTGGATGATCCTTAAGAAGACTATGGGTATCCGTGTAACGGACGAAGAAGAGTACAACGGTGTTGATAAGTCAGATTGTGGTATTGAAGCTTATCCTGAGTTCGTATCTCTTAAATAATTGAAAATCTGTTTTTCGCGTTAAAGGAGCCTTTGGGCTCCTTTTTTTTGTTCTAAAAATCTTATTCGAGAAAATAAGGCTGGGAAGCCGTATCAGCCTCTAGTATCTGGCAGGGGTTTCGTCTATAATTCGCGCCAAATTTTTAATATCTGTTTATTGAGGGCTTATCATGGCTATCGAACGTACTTTTTCTATCGTTAAACCAGATGCTGTTGCAAAGAATGCAATCGGCGCTATCTACAACCGTTTTGAGTCTGCTGGTCTTAAGATCATCGCTTCTAAAATGGTTCACCTTAGCCGTGAAAAAGCTGAAGGTTTCTATGCTGAACACAAAGAGCGTCCTTTCTTTGGCGCTTTGGTTGATTTCATGACTTCTGGTCCGGTTATGGTTCAGGTTTTAGAAGGCGAGAACGCTGTTCTTAAAAACCGTGAAATCATGGGCGCAACCAACCCAGCTGAAGCTTTAGCGGGTACTTTACGTCACGACTACGCCGAGTCTATCGACGAGAATGCTGTTCACGGTTCTGACGCTCTTGAGTCAGCTGCTCGTGAAATCGCATACTTCTTCAGCGACGAAGAAATCTGCCCTCGCACTCGCTAATTTGAGTGACTAGAAGAGATTGTCATTTTCAGACGGTGCTTCTAGAGGATAAGAAAGGATTTTGCCAGACCTTGGTAAAATCCTTTTGTCGTTTCTAAACGCCGAAAAATAACGCACGCTGAATCGTGTTGTTTTTAACCAAGATAGTACCTCCTGCTTACGATTTGCTTACATTTGCAAATTGTTTGATGAGGCTAAAATGTGTACAATTACCCCCGTTTTTATAACCTGAATATTTGAGTGTTTAATGTCTGCCAATCCAGTTGAAATCCAGGAATCTGCGAGCCAGCCTAAGGTCAATTTATTGAATTTTGATCATCAGATGATGCGTGAGTATTTAGCCAGTATTGGCGAAAAGCCATTTCGCGCCGATCAATTGATGAAGTGGATTTATCATTTCGGTTACGATGACTTTGAAAAAATGACTAACCTCAATAAAGGGTTGCGTCAAAAGCTTGCGCGCCTGTGTGAAATTAAGGCTCCGGAAATCTCGCAAAAACAAGTCTCTAACGATGGCACCATTAAATATGCGTTAAAACTGGAAGGCGGTCAGGAAGTTGAAACTGTCTGGATCCCAGAAAATGGTCGTGCAACCTTATGCGTTTCCTCTCAGGTAGGCTGTGCCCTGGAATGTTCATTCTGCTCAACCGCGCAACAAGGTTTTAACCGTAATTTATCGGTTTCTGAAATCATTGGTCAGGTATGGCGTGTTGCCAATGACATCGGCGCTACCCGTATTGCCGGTACTCGTCCTATTACCAACATCGTAATGATGGGCATGGGCGAACCTTTATTGAATATGAAAAACCTTATCCCGGCACTGGACAACATGCTTAATGATCTGGCCTATGGCCTATCTAAGCGTCGTGTGACGGTAAGTACATCTGGTGTTGTACCGGCATTAGATATGCTTAAAGACAAGATTGATTGTGCGCTGGCTATTTCAGTGCATGCGCCAAATGACGAATTGCGTGATGTATTGGTGCCAATTAATAAGAAATATCCGCTAACAGATTTCCTTGCCGCCAGCCGTCGCTATATCGAAGGTTCAAAAGCAAATAAGCAGGTAACGGTTGAGTACGTGATGATAGATCACGTTAACGATTCTACCGATCAAGCCCACGAATTGGCGAAAGTATTAGAAGGTACACCAAGTAAGATTAACCTTATTCCTTTTAATCCATACCCAGGCTCGCCGTATAAGCGTTCCAGCAATTCTCGCATTGATCGCTTTGATAAAGTTCTGCAATCCTATGGACTTACCGTTATCACTCGCCGTACTCGTGGTGATGATATCGATGCCGCTTGTGGACAGCTTGCCGGAGACGTTTTAGACCGAACCAAGCGTACCGGAAAAAAACAGATGCAAGGCGATGCGATTTCGGTAAAAATGGTGTAATTAGAACAATAACCCGATAAGGGCAGGAAGATGCAAAAATCAGTGAAGATATTTTCTGCGATAGCGTTTGGTGCGATCACTTTGGTTGGCACTAGCGGTTGTGTTACGCAAAACTACGCAGAAGAAAAGCCGGTCGTTGATCGCGCTGTCGATGATCAACAAAAAGCAAAAACGCGGATCTCCCTGGCTCTGAGTTATCTGAACATGGGGAATATGGCTCAGGCAAAGTTCAATCTTGAGCGAGCCAAAGAATTTGCGCCCAAGTCCGTCGAAGTATATACCGCGTTCGCCCACTATTTTGAAGTGGTGAGTGAAGACGAACAGGCTGAACAAGCCTACCGAAAAGCATTATCGATTGAAGGCAATGATGCCGACACCTTAAATAATTTTGGCGTGTTCTTGTGTAGACAGGAACGTGTCGATGAAGCCGAAAAATATTTCAAAGCTGCTATCAGAGTACCTAGTTATCTTCGTATTTCGGAGACCTACGAAAATATCGCTTTGTGTCATTTGAAAATGAATAACTTTGGTAAAGCCGAAGATGCGCTGGAAAGAAGCCTCGCCCATAGTCCGAATCGAGCCTCAGGATTATTGCAGTTAGCGCAGTTTAATTATGCTAAACGAGACTACGACCAGGCGGGTCTTTATATGAGCCGTTTCGAATTAGCAACGCGTCGTTTCACTCCGCAGGCTATGGCGCTGGCGTTTAAGATTCAGCAAAAGATGGGGAATGGGGAAATTGCTGAAAACTACGCAAAAATGCTGATGAACATGTTCCCTGAGTCCGATGAAGCACAGCGATATCTTGAAGATGAGTTATCACGTATCGCTGAAGACAAGCTAGCGGATCGTTACTTTGCTTATGTGGTGAAAAAGTCGAACCCGAACACGTCGAATAAAAATATACTTGCCGTTAAGAAAGTGCAGCCTAAAGAACAGAAACCGACACCTGTCGTTGCCGCGGTAATCACGCCAGCGACAACGCCAAAGGTTTTGCCTGCGGCACAAACCAGGGCTGAGCCTGACGTGCCAGCAAAGCCTGCTAAACAGGAAACGCCTGCGACAACGCAGACTGTGGCCAATGCCACTACGCAAGTGGTTAGCGCTGCAAAACCTGCCAGCAAACCGAATAGTCAGGCGACCACTAAGGCGGTTTCTACAACGACGCCAGTGGCAGCAAATGTAACGACAACTGCCACGCCATCTGCAGTCCCTATCGATGGACCAGTGCATATTGTCGCGAAAGGTGATAACTTGTACCGAATTTCATTAAAGTACAACATCACCATCAGCACCCTGCGACGCTGGAATGATCTGGTGGATGAGAATATAAATGTTGGTCAGGCGATTCGCCTGAGCCGACCCAAAAAGTAGTCAGAGTTAACAGAATATTATGAGCGAACAAAACCAACCTATTGATATCAGTGAAGATATCGAAGTAGTAGGGCCGGGACAAATGCTCCGGGAGGCCCGGGAATCGAGGGGCTTGAGTCAAAAAGACGTGGCTACGCATTTAAATTTCCGTCTGGCATTGGTTAATGAACTCGAGACGGAATCGTTTGATTCGGCGACGCCGACTACTTTTCTACGCGGATATTTACGCAACTATGCGAAGTTCCTCGGTCTTAATGAAAAAGACGTACTTGCGAGCTATGAGACGCTTGGCGTTGCCCGTCAGCAACGAGCTGAGATGAAGAGTTTTTCGCGAAGCACCGCTAAAAAAGCAGAAAACAAATTATTAATGGTTTCCAGCACAGTGATTGCCGCGTTAATGATTGGCGTTTCCGTGTACCATTTTATTATGGAAGATAGCGGAGAAACTCAGGTTGTTGGCTCTGGTTCAACGGTTGAAACCAAACAAGACGATATTATTACCGGTAACGTCGATACGGACGAGGAGCTGCATAGCGAAGCGCCTGTTGCCGAGGCATCGGGTGAACGAGTTGCAAGCAACTCAACCAATTCCGAAATGGTCGCATTATCGGCCGTCTCCATTGACAATGATACGGCGCAAACTGGCGACAATGGTGTGGAGGCAATTCAACCTGAAGCATCCCAAGATAGTAACGAAGTGATGCAGGAAGAAACATTAGCATCGGTAGCCGTTATCAATGCTGAGCCGGCTAATAGCAACGACGTTTCAGCCTCTGATGAGGAAAGCCTTGCCTCAGCAGTTACCGGTCAGATTCCTGCAGCTGACACGCAAGCCGATCTCCAGCCTGTATTGCAGGCGGAATTAAAGTTCGTATTTAGTGGTGATTGTTGGGTAAATATCTTTGATGCCGATGGCAACCGATTAGCCTGGGGTATTAAGAAAAACGATTACGTGATGACATTGACAGGCAAGCCTCCTTTTAATGTTACTTTAGGCAAACCAGAGCTGGTACAGATGTCGTATCAGGGAGAAAACGTTTCTCTGAGCCAATATAAAGTTGGCCAGATAGCAAAAATGCTAGTCCCTGAGCCTGTTGTTGAAGAAGCTGCCGAATAAATCGCCAAGCGCATTTAACACGTTAAATTAATAGACAAAACATGTTTACAGAAAATCCTATAAAACGTCGCAAATCCACGCAGATTATGGTGGGTAATGTACCGGTTGGCGGCGATGCACCAATTTCGGTGCAATCTATGACCAATACCCTAACCACCGATGTAGCAGCAACGGTCAGGCAGATCCGCGATCTGGAAAACGTTGGTGCTGATATTGTTCGTGTATCGGTGCCTACTATGGACGCCGCCGAAGCGTTTAAGCAAATCAAGCAACAGGTAAAGGTACCTTTAGTTGCGGATATTCATTTTGACTACCGCATTGCCCTGAAAGTTGCCGAATATGGCGTAGACTGTTTACGTATCAATCCCGGCAACATTGGCCGTGAAGACCGTATACGTGCCGTAGTCGATGCCGCTCGAGATAAAAATATCCCAATCCGTATCGGTGTTAACGGTGGGTCACTAGAACGAGACCTTCAGGAAAAGTATAAAGAGCCAACGCCTGATGCATTATTGGAGTCAGCACTTCGCCACGTCGACATTTTAGACCGCCTGAACTTCGATCAGTTTAAGGTGAGTGTCAAAGCTTCCGATGTGTTTTTAGCAGTCGGCGCCTATCGCCTGTTAGCAAAGCAAATCGATAACCCGTTGCACCTTGGAATTACCGAAGCCGGTGGTTTTCGCTCAGGGGCGGTAAAATCATCCGTAGGGTTAGGAATGCTATTGGCCGAAGGCATTGGCGATACCCTGCGGGTATCCCTGGCTGCTAACCCAGTAGAAGAAATCAAGGTAGGCTTTGATATTTTAAAATCTTTGCGCTTACGTTCCCGTGGCATCAATTTTATCGCTTGCCCAAGCTGCTCACGTCAGGAATTTGATGTCATTTCTACAGTAAATGCTCTGGAGGAGAGGCTCGAAGACATACTCACACCAATGGATGTTTCCATTATTGGTTGTGTGGTCAACGGTCCAGGTGAAGCGACGGTTTCCGATCTTGGTTTAACCGGCTCTAATCGAAAGAGTGGCTTTTACTTAGATGGGGTTCGTCAAAAAGAACGTATCGATAACACCGACATCGTCAATCAGTTAGAAAAGAAAATTCGCGCCAGAGCGGATTTGTTATCCGAACAACGCAAAATCGACATTAAAGAACTGTAGGGCGATAAGGTTTTACGTTTGTCGCTGATTTGCCTATAATGCCGCCCTTGTGGCGAATTTACCAACAAAGATTTAAGAGAATATTCGAGTGAGTAAAGCTATTCAAGCCATTCGTGGAATGAACGATTGTTTACCGGGCGAGACAGAGAAATGGCAACGGGTTGAACAGGTATTGCGCAAGGTTGCCAGTAATTATGGCTACTCGGAAATTCGCATGCCGGTGGTGGAATCCACTGCACTTTTCAAACGTGGTATTGGTGAAGTAACTGATATTGTTGAAAAAGAAATGTATACCTTCGAGGATCGTAATGGCGATTCTCTAACCTTGAGACCGGAAGGTACAGCCAGTTGTGTGCGTGCCGGTAATCAGCATGGCCTGCTTTATAACCAGGAACAGCGTCTGTGGTATATGGGGCCAATGTTCCGTCATGAACGTCCGCAAAAGGGGCGTTATCGACAGTTTCATCAGTTTGGTCTGGAAAGCTTCGGTATTGGTAGTGCCGATATTGATGCTGAAGTCATTATTTTGAGTGCTCGCCTATGGCGGGAACTTGGCATCGAAGAATTTGTCACACTAGAGCTAAACTCGCTAGGCTCGAATGAGGCTCGTGCAGAATACCGTCAGGCTTTAGTTGAGTTTTTGACTCAGCACCAAGAAAAGTTAGATGATGACTCACGCCGTCGTATGCATTCGAATCCGCTTCGCGTTTTAGATAGCAAGAATCCTGATGTTCAGGCGTTGTTAGTTGATGCTCCTAAGCTTTCCGAGTACTTAGATGCTGAATCAGCCGAGCATTTTGCCGACGTTTGTAAGCGTCTGGATGCTGCAGGGATTTCTTATCGCTTAAATGATAAGTTGGTTCGTGGTTTGGATTATTACAACCGCACGGTTTTCGAATGGGTAACCGAATCTCTGGGTGCTCAGGGGACTGTGTGTGCCGGTGGTCGTTATGATGGCCTGGTAGAGCAGTTGGGTGGTAAAGCTACTCCGGCAGTAGGTTTTGCACTGGGCATTGAGCGCCTGGTATTGCTATTGTCGAGTCTGGATAAATTTAACGATCTACGTCCCGCAGCAGATGTTTACGTAGTGAGCATGGGTGATGCAGCAGAAATGGCGGCGTTATCTCTGTCTGAACAATGGCGAGATGCCGTACCAGGTATTCGCATTCAGACTCACTGTGGTGGTGGAAAATTCCAGAAACAGTTAAAGCGCGCCGATAAATCCGGTGCCGAGATCGCCATAATTCTAGGCGAATCTGAAGTAGAACAACAAACAGTGACCGTAAAATATTTACGGCAACAAAAAGAACAAGTCAGCCTGCCTTTTGAGCAAGTCGCAGTGCTGTTAACGAATTTATTAGAAGGGTAACGTTGTGGAAATTTATCAATCTGAAGAACAACAAGTAGAAGCAATTAAGAAGTTTTGGAAAGATAACGGTAATTCCATTATCGCTGGTCTGGTAATCGGATTAGGGGGCTTTATCGGCTTTAACTATTACCAAAATAGCCAAATCGAAGCGATGGAATCCGCTTCTAGCCAGTATCAGCAAAACATCGAAGTGATGAATACTAACGGTGAAGAATTCCGCACCAACAGCAAAACGTTTATCAACGAGCATAAAGATTCAAGCTATGCCTCGTTCACCGCACTTGCGTTGGCAAAAGATGCGGCATCACATGGTGATTACAAAGAAGCTGAGAAGCAACTTAGCAGTGCTGCCGAACTTGCACCAAGCGAAGAAGTTAAAGCTATCGCTCAGCTGCGTTTGGCACGTGTGCAAATTCAACAAGAGAATATCGACGCAGCACTAGCAACGTTAGCGAAACCTTTCCCTGAAAAGTTCGCGGCAACCGTAGCTGAAACGAAAGGTGATGCCTACCTGTTAAGCGGCGACAAGCAACAGGCGCGCAGTGCGTATCAATCTGCGGTTGTTGCAGGTGGTTTGGAATCAAGCCCGCAATTACAAATGAAACTGGACGATTTAGCGATTGCCGTAAACGTTGCTGGTTAATTTGAGGGAACTGGTGTGAAAAACCTGAACAAAAAATTATTAAGCACCATGCTGGCAACATCCTTGCTGTTTGGTTGTGCCTCTGATGATGACGAAGAAGATACCAGTACGCTGGTTGCTGAACTTACCGAAATCGATGCGAAGTTTACCCCAGAAGTGTTGTGGGAACAGTCTACGAAAAAAGGTGTTCAGCATTATTTTTCGCGCTTAAACCCAGTTGTTGCTTATGGCAAAGTGTTTACTGCCGAACGTCTTGGTGAGGCTTATGCTTTCGACCAGGAGACCGGTAATAAACTTTGGGAAATCGATTTAAGCGATATCGAAGGCACCCGTGGGTTCTTTGATGACCGCGAGACTGCACGTATTTCCGGTGGCGGTGTCGCTGGGTACAACATGGTTGTCTGGGGCAGCGAGAATGGTATTGTCTACGCCCTTGACCAGGAAACTGGTGAGTTATTGTGGCAGGCAAAAGTGCCAGGGGAAGTGATTTCTAACCCAGCACTGGAAGCCAATATGGTTCTGGTTAATACCGTTTCCGGGTCTTTAATCGCCCTGGATGCACAAACGGGTGAAGAAAAGTGGAAAGCGGATCAAAGTGTCCCGCCATTGACGTTGCGTGGCGCAAGTGGCGTTGTTGGTAGTTCTGGTGGTGCATTTATTGGTAACGCTAAGGGTGAAGTCGTTGTTTATATCGTTGATAGCGGCCAACAGGGCTGGGCGACTGAAATTGGTGAGCCTTCAGGAGCTACCGAATTACAACGCATCGTTGATGTTGATGTAACACCAGTTGTTTTTGGCGACAAGCTTTACGGTATTTCTTCTAATGGTAATCTGGCAGCCCTAGACCTTCGTTCGGGGCGTGAAATCTGGAAACGCAAATATTCATCTTATCGACAGCTAACCGTCGATGGGAATCAGATTTTCGCTACCGATGACAAAGGCCATATTTACGCCTTAAACCGCAACGACGGGACTGAGATGTGGAGTCAGTTATCATTTACTAACCGTGACACTACTGGTGCTGTGAGTGTTGGCGATTATGTTGTCGTTGGTGATGTTGAAGGCTATTTGCATTGGTTAAGCAAAACTGATGGTACTATTGTAGCCCGATATCGAGTCGATAACAGTGCCATCTATGTAACGCCAGTGGTGAGTGAGGGTCTTATATACGCACAGTCACGTGACGGTGAACTGCAGGTTATCAAAACCCCAGAGTAGACTCTGAACCCGTTGTTTAACATCGGGTTTTATAGGAAAAGCAAATTTTTGCCAAAGGCAATAAAAGCCAAAGTTTGCTAAAGTTATCAGCGGCCCCGTAAGTTTTACGGGGCCGCTATTATTTTATTAAGATTATTTTTGAGGTAGCCATGCTTCCTGTTGTTGCTCTGGTTGGGCGGCCTAATGTAGGTAAATCAACTCTTTTTAACCGTTTAACCAGGACTCGAGATGCACTTGTGGCAGATTACCCGGGCCTTACCCGCGATCGTCAATATGGACAGGCGGAAGTCGAAGGGCAAGCTTTTATTGTCATCGATACCGGTGGTATCGTCGGCAATGAGGAAGGTATTGATGCATTGATGGCGGAACAATCGCTTATGGCCATTGATGAAGCTGACGCGGTATTGTTTTTGGTTGACGCAAGGGCGGGTTTAACTTCTGCGGATGAATCGATTGCCGATTACCTTCGTAAGCAAAGCAAAAAAGTCTTTTTAGTGGCGAATAAAATTGATGGCATCGACGCAGATTCTGCGGTGGCTGAATTTTATCATCTGGGACTTGGCGACACCGTTCATCAAATAGCTGCGGCACATAACCGAGGTGTAACCCAATTATTAAACCTTGCTTTGGCGCCACATATCGATGGTTTGGCGCACAGCGATGACGACGAAAATTC
This sequence comes from Thalassotalea sp. PS06, assembly GCF_007197775.1. Taxonomy (NCBI): domain Bacteria; kingdom Pseudomonadati; phylum Pseudomonadota; class Gammaproteobacteria; order Alteromonadales; family Colwelliaceae; genus Thalassotalea; species Thalassotalea sp. PS06. The sequence goes on from NZ_CP041638.1 coordinate 674,289, forward strand.
TGACCTTGATCACGACTACGATTCAGGTGTGCACCTGGAAGAAGGTGAAGAGTTTGATGACAGTGAAGAAACCGCTCAAGACGACAAAATCAAGCTGGCGATCATCGGTAAACCAAATGTTGGTAAATCGACTCTGACTAACCGCATTCTCGGTGAAGAGCGTGTGGTTGTTTATGATATGCCTGGCACAACACGCGACAGTGTGTACATTCCCATGGAACGAGGTGATCGCGAGTACACCTTAATTGATACCGCAGGTATTCGTCGCCGTAAAAATGTTACCGATGCCGTTGAAAAGTTTTCGGTTATTAAAACCCTGCAAGCGATTGAAGATGCCAACGTCGTATTATTGGTTATCGATGCCAGAGACGGCATAACCGACCAGGATTTATCCTTATTAGGATATGTTCTTGAATCCGGTCGCTCGCTAGTGTTGGTTGTCAATAAATGGGATGGTCTTGATAATGATATTAAAGACCGTGTTAAATCCGAGCTTGATCGTCGCTTAGGTTTTATCGACTTTGCCCGATTACACTTTATTTCCGCCCTTCACGGTACTGGTGTCGGACATTTGTTTGAATCGGTGGAAGAAGCATTTGATTCAGCAACCCGTCGCACATCAACGGCAATGCTGACTAAAATCATGGATATGGCGGTCTTTGATCACCAGCCGCCAATGGTGAATGGCCGTCGTATCAAACTAAAATACGCCCATGCTGGTGGCTATAATCCGCCAATTATTGTAATCCACGGCAATCAGGTGAATGCTCTGCCGCAATCCTACAAGCGTTATTTGATGAACTATTTCCGCAAAGCGCTAAAAATTATGGGGACACCAATTAAGGTAGAATTCAGAGGCACCTCTAACCCATTTTCGAATAAGCGCAAGCTCACCTACACAGAGCAAAAAAAGCGTGCAAGGGCTACGCAGGGTTATAAAACTAAAGATTAACAACGAACGTAAAAAAGGCTGCAGTTTGCAGCCTTTTTTACGTTCGTTCGGCAATAGATGAAAGATGACAGACGGCAGACTGCGGATATCTTGGCAAGACAGAAATTGGGGTCACATCTTGAATTGTGCAATGGTTTGCAAAATTCAAGATCTGACCCGACTCATTCGTAATGTGATTGGTATTACATCGCCGCGACTGAAAAAGAGACCAGTAAGGCTAGAAGCAAAATAAAAAGTAATGCACGTTTCATGCTATTAAGCATAGATAGCACAAGCCCTGCCGGCAACGTATTAGTCAGATTGTTTATTTAACACCTTCGCCTGAACGTGTCCATCGCTAAACTGTACGTTTATTTCCCTGCCAACGTCAGTACTTGCAACGGAGCGAATAATATTGCCCGCTTCGTCTCGGGTAATACTGTAACCTCGGGCGATGGTTGCCAGAGGGCTGACAATATTCAGGTTATGGGCGATATTTGCCAGCGCCATCCGGCTTTTATCCTGAGTGGCGAGCATTGCCGTTCGCAATCGATTATCGAGAACCTGTAAGCGCGTCCTATTCAGTGGCAATGATGAGGCAGGCGACAGCTTGTCTAACTGCACTTGCAAACGTTCAAACCTAAGCTGTTTTTGTTGCAATTGATTGAGCAGTGCCATGGACAGGCGTTGTTGTAAATCATCCGCCAATTGTTGCTGTTTTTGCAGCTGCTGTTGCGGATGAGTAAGAGCAAGACGATGTTGCAGTCTTTCCTGTAGTCGTTGTAAACCGAATAGCTTTTGCTTGGCAATATGACTGAGGCGTTGCTGATAGTGCTTTAATTTATCGAATAACGCTTTGTTGTCTTTAGTTACTATTTCTGCAGCCGCAGATGGTGTTGCCGCGCGCATATCGGCAACGTAATCGCTGAGGCTGACATCGACTTCGTGACCTACGGCACTGATCACCGGAATTTCACAGGCAAAGATAGCACGAACCACGACTTCCTCATTAAATGACCAGAGATCTTCGAGAGAACCGCCACCTCGGCCGACGATCAACACATCACATTCGTCACGAAGATCGGCAACCTCGATAGTTTCAGCAATTTGCTCGGCAGCACCATCACCCTGAACCAGAGTCGGGTAGATAATTACCTTAACACCTGGGTTTCGACGTTTCATTACCGTTAGAATATCGTGTACAGCAGCGCCGGTTGCCGAGGTGATTACCCCAACAGTGCGAATCGATTCAGGAATCGGCTGTTTGTATCTTTGATCAAATAACCCCTCCTGATGCAGTTGAGCTTTCAGTTGCTCGAATTTTTGCCGGAGTAAACCTTCTCCGGCATCTTCCATTTGTTCAATAATTAATTGGAAATCACCGCGAGGCTCATACAAAGTCACCTTTGCCTTTACCAGAACCTGTTGGCCGTTCGCCGGCTTTATTCTGACATGACGATTATTGCCCCGAAACATCGCGCAGCGCACCTGAGCTTTACTATCCTTTAACGATAGATACCAGTGTCCGGAACCGGCAGCAAGAAAGTTAGAAATTTCGCCGCATAGCCATAACGTGCGCATTTCCGATTCTAACAGGAATCGTACCTTTTTGGTCAGTTCGCTAACCTGCAATATGTGGCGTTTTTGCTGATAATTCGGTGTCATGATAAATTTTTGTTAAGTTTTGGTAGTTTTATCGATCAAATTCAAAAATTAAGTTTACTGCGCGGATGTAAACCGTTAAAATCCGACCGCAATATTTTAATCACTTTAGGTGAGATGTTGCCATGCTAAGAATCGCTCAAGAAGCCCTGACATTCGACGATGTACTGCTCGTACCTGCCCACTCGACTGTCTTACCCCACACCGCAAATCTTAAAACCAAATTAACCGAAAAGATAGAACTTAATGTGCCAATTTTATCTGCATCCATGGATACAGTTACCGACGCACGTTTAGCCATTGCTCTTGCTCAGGAAGGTGGTTTAGGTTTTATCCATAAAAACATGACCGCTGAACAACAAGCTGCGAATGTTCGCCAGGTTAAGAAGTTCGAGAGTGGTATCGTCAGTGATCCGGTAACCGTTGGTCCTGATATGAGCATCGGTGAAGTTCGTAAACTGGCTGATGAACTGAAATTTTCAGGTTTCCCTGTTGTCGATGCTGACAATAATTTGGTGGGTATTATCACCGGTCGCGATATGCGTTTTGAAACTAACTCTGAAAAGCCGGTTTCAGAATTGATGACCAGCAAAGATCGGTTAATCACGGTAAAGCCAGATGCAACCCGTGAAGAAATCTTAAACCTGATGCACACCAATCGTATCGAAAAGATCCTAATGATCAATGACGATTTTGAGTTGGTGGGTATGATCACCGTTAAGGATTACCAAAAAGCGGAAAGCAAGCCAAACGCCTGTAAGGATGAGTTCGGTCGCTTACGTGTTGGTGCCGCTGTTGGCGTTGGTGCTGGTACCGATGAGCGTATCGCCGCATTAGTTGCCGCTGGTGTTGATATTCTGCTGATTGATACCTCTCACGGTCATTCACAAGGGGTTATTGATCGCGTTAAGAAAACTCGTGCTGAATATCCTGACTTACAAATCGTTGCTGGTAACGTTGCAACTGCTGAAGGCGCTAAGGCCCTGGCTGAAGCCGGTGCCAATGCCGTTAAAGTCGGTATCGGCCCAGGCTCAATCTGTACTACCCGTATCGTAACCGGTTGTGGTGTACCACAAATTACCGCGATTTCTGAAGCCGTTAAAGGTGTTGCAGGTCTTAATGTTCCAATCATTGCTGATGGTGGTATTCGTTTCTCTGGTGATATCGCTAAAGCTCTTGTTGCTGGTGCTCACTGTGTCATGGTTGGCAGTATGCTTGCCGGTACCGAAGAAGCGCCGGGTGAAGTTGAACTGTATCAGGGCCGTTACTACAAGTCTTACCGTGGCATGGGCTCTTTAGGTGCAATGAACCAGAAAGAAGGCTCAAGCGATCGTTATTTCCAAAAAGCCGATGAAGCCGACAAGTTGGTACCTGAAGGTATCGAAGGTCGCGTTGCTTATAAAGGGCCAATGGCGGCGATCATCCACCAACAAATTGGTGGTATTCGTTCAGCAATGGGCTTAACCGGTTGTGCAAGCATTGATGAAATGCGCACTAAGCCACAGTTCGTGAAGATTACTGCTGCTGGTATGGGGGAATCACATGTTCACGATGTCACCATTACCAAGGAAGCGCCTAACTATCGATTAGGCTAAGAGAATGGGCCCGCAAGGGCCTATTTTGATTGTACCTGTTTACAAAATTTTGCTGTGAAAAACAGCCAGCTTACTAAGAGAAGAGACGAATGAGTCAAGATATTCATGATCATCGAATATTAATATTGGACTTCGGTTCCCAATACACCCAGTTAATTGCCCGTCGCGTGCGCGAAATTGGTGTTTATTGTGAGCTTTGGGCCTGGGACGTAACCGAAGAGCAAATCCGTGAATTTAATCCATCAGGGATTATCTTAGCGGGTGGCCCGGAATCTGTTACCGAAGCAAATTCACCACGGGCACCGGAATATGTATTTAATGCAAATGTTCCGGTATTAGGGATTTGTTATGGTATGCAGACCATGGCAGAACAGCTTGGTGGTAGCGTTGAAAGTTCTGAACATAAAGAGTTCGGTTACGCGGCAGTAGAAATCATCAAAGAGTCTTCATTGTTTAAGCTTATTGAAGATAGCATCGGCGCTAATGGCAATGCGCTTTTAGATGTGTGGATGAGCCACGGCGATAAAGTTTCTGACATTCCCGAAGGCTTTACTACCATTGCCCAGACACCAAGCTGTAAATATGCAGCAATGGCGAACGAAGATAAGCAATTTTACGGCGTTCAATTTCACCCGGAAGTTACTCATACCAAACAGGGTAAGCGTATTCTTGAGCATTTTGTTATCGATATCTGTCATTGTGAAAAGCTTTGGACACCAAGCTCTATCATCGAAGATGCTATCGACAAGATGAAGCAACAAATCGGTGATGATGAAGTGGTACTTGGTCTGTCAGGTGGCGTTGATTCTTCCGTTGTTGCCATGCTGTTGCACCGCGCAATTGGTGACAAGCTTACCTGCGTATTCGTTGACAACGGCTTGCTTCGTCTCAACGAAGGCCAGCAGGTCATGGATATGTTTGGTGACCACTTTGGTTTGAATATCGTCCATGTTAATGCCGAAGACCGATTTCTTGACCGTCTTGCTGGCGTTGATGAGCCGGAAGCAAAACGTAAGATTATCGGTAATGTTTTCGTTGAAGTATTCGACGAAGAAGCGAGTAAACTTGCGAACGCTAAGTGGTTAGCACAGGGTACGATTTACCCAGACGTTATTGAATCAGCAGCGTCGAAAACCGGTAAAGCTCATGTGATTAAGTCGCACCACAATGTGGGGGGCTTGCCAGAAGATATGGAATTAGGTTTGGTTGAGCCGCTACGTGAACTATTCAAAGATGAAGTTCGCAAAATTGGTTTAGAGCTGGGTCTTCCATATGACATGCTTTATCGTCATCCATTCCCGGGGCCAGGTTTAGGTGTTCGTGTTCTTGGCGAAGTTAAGAAAGAATACTGCGATTTGTTGCGTCGTGCTGATGCGATCTTCATTGAAGAGCTACACAAAGCCGATCTTTATCATAAAGTCAGCCAGGCATTTACGGTATTCTTGCCGGTACGCTCTGTTGGCGTCATGGGCGATGGTCGCAAGTATGACTGGGTTGTTTCCCTGCGTGCGGTGGAAACTATCGACTTTATGACGGCACACTGGGCACATTTGCCTTACGATTTCTTGGGTCTGGTTTCAAACCGAATCATTAACGAAATCGATGGTATTTCCCGTGTTGTTTACGATATCTCAGGTAAGCCACCTGCGACTATCGAATGGGAATAAGTAATTAATTACACAGTACCAAATGAAAAGGCCCGCTTGATGCGGGCCTTTTACGATCTGGTGTATCGCCTAGAGCGAACGGCTCGTTAATAATTATTAGTCTAAATCGTTAAAACTGGTACCCAAATCTTAGATGTACCGCACCGTCGGTATAGTCGTCGTCACCCCAATCGGATTTGCTTACTACCCCTTCAACGCCCCAACCAAGGCCACTGCTAAATCGCTGCTCAATTGCCAGGTTTGCTCCCAGCATATGGCCATCGACGCCGTAACTAAACAGGTAATCGGGTTGCTCTCGAAAACTTAAGTAGCCGTCACCCTGAGCATCGGCAATCTGAACGAAAGGTCCGCCATAGACGATGGTACGTTTTGATAATCGCCTACCGATGATGTAGGCGATATCATAGGTTTTGGTTTCGGTTTTCCAGTTAACGCCTGAGTTTGAATCTTCAAAAGACTCGTAACCGATGGCGATCGCTTGTGATACATTACCTGTGCCTGACTGATCTTCATGGGCACCGTAAAACTGATATTTTAACGATATTTTATTGCTATCGCCGCCACTGACAATAACCTCAAACCCTTTTCCTACACTCACTGAACCTTCGATCCGTAAATCCGCTTCTCCATCATTGTCATTGACATCGGCAGTTGGTCTGAAACAAGGAGAAAAACAATTACCATTCTCATCTGGTCCTTCGCCGCGTGACAATATATCTGATTGCAGATCCGACAAAACCACTACACTTCTGGTAGCCGTACTCATATTGACTTTTACATCGAATGGCTTGGAATTAACCTCTGGGCTTTGAAACCGGGTTTTCCCCATGGAAACTTCAGGCGTGGTAGTCGAAAGACATGCGGTGGTAAGCATTAGCAAAGGTGCTAATGACAGAAACTTTAAATACTTCATAATCATCCCTAATAGATAACAACTGGCTCTTCTAAGCCAACAACGTGCAAAGAATATACAAAATGTAGCGTGAAAAATAAACCTATATTTTTTAATGACTTATTTGCGTTGGATGCCTTTGGGCAGAAAAGGAGCAGACAGTTAAGGAGACAAATAAGCAGCGAATAAAATACTTAAATCAGCTCTTTACCTAAACCATAGTTGAGGTTTTAGCATGGCGTCATTCTATCAATAACGTCCTGATATCCCAGGCAATATTTACGTTGAAATACAAGGACAATGCCATGTTACATCTCGAACATATAAACCTAGTCGTCAAAGATTTACCTTCCACATTAGTTTTCTATCAAGCCGCTTTTCCCCATTGGTCAGTAAGAGGTGGTGATAGTGACACCTGGTATGGTACCCAACGAAACTGGATTCGTTTCGGGGACGATTATCAATACTTAACGTTTAACGACCATGGTCAGGGTAACAATCGCGACCTGACCTCCAGTCAACTGGGTCTTGTCCACTTCGCATTTGTTACCTCTGATCTTTGCGCACTCATTTCACGCCTTGGTGCCGATGACCCGTTTCGACGCCATGTTTATTTTATCGACCCAAGCGGTTATGAAGTTGAATTTGTTGAGTACCTAAGTGACTTACCGTCTGAGCGAAACCGCTACTAGGAGAGAAGGTATGGAAGTGAATAAATAAACGATACATTAATATTGCTGGCGAGCAGCCATGCGAATGGTAATACCGGCAGATTAGCGAGGCAGGTCGCCAAGGATATCAAGGCGCCAATCATCGATATTAACGATTTTAAAATTCGCCCATATTGCTATGACAATCTCAATCAAAATGATGGTTCTATGGAGTTGGTTGATTTGTGTCTTTGCTATCAGCAAATCGTGTTTGCATCCCCTGTGTATTGGTATTAGGTTTTCTGGGTTCAGATAAACGGTACCAGTATCGTTAACTGTACCGATAAAAAATTGTTGTCAAACACAAAATTAACGGCGCGATTAGGGTAGGTCGTATTATCGATTAACAGGGTAGGCGGTTCAATTGCCATCACTTCACATTGCAGAGCGAAAATTTTTCGCAAATAAGGGAGTTGTTAAGTGATTGATAGTTCTGGCTATTTTTCCAGAGCCTGTTTTAATTCACTATCTGCAAGAATAACCTTCGACTAATTTATCCGCCTGCTGATAGCTTTCGGCAGTTACGTTGTTTAGAAAATCCCTAGCCTGAGGTTGCAGGACGAATGCTGCCGGCGCTTTTTCCTGTAACTTTGCATTGGCAAAGAACTTCGGCCGCTTTTGAACTTCCTGACTTTGCTCAAAAGCGATAGCCGATAAGGAAAAACTGATAAATAAGCTAACAATTAGATAGGCGAAACAAGGATTCAGCATCTTCGCTCCAAAATGATGTGGCAATAAAACCTTTATTTTAACCGAATTACACTTTCCTGTTCGGGCAATCGATGCAATTATACCAATCCCATTAAATTATTGCTCACTCAGTGAGAATTTAAAGGCTTTTAGACAAGGCTTTGATTGCAGAGAATGGTTATTCCATTGTCAAAATCAGTAACGCAGGATAAATGCCTTTAAAACTCACCCGTAGGGAGTTAGTGAGAGGCCCATTTACTGCCCTATATTTCATTAATATAGAATGACTATATCAACGAAATTTATGTTGTAACTGAACCTCTGCCCTAACTCTGAGTTGTGCACAAACTTAATGGGATTGGTATTATGTGGGGATGTAAACGATTGAGGATTTTACCAATGGATTTATATGGTTCAACCACATCACCCTTTGTGCGCCGCACCAGGTTGCTGTCAGCTGCAAAATTAAATAATGCCCTAACTTTTCATGATATGGATATTTTTGATGCAAAAGGCCGGGAGTTACTTACTCGCCATAACCCAACGCTGAAAGTGCCATTTGTTGTTGATGGTGAGCAGCATATTTACGACTCGCGGGTAGTTTTTCGTTATTTAACTGAAAAATATGCTCTTGAACCATTAACCTGGCCGCAGGAAAATCAATTGACGCTAATTGATGCTGCCAGTGATTCCTTAGTAGAAATTTTACTGTTAATGCGAAGTGGCATCGACCCATCGCAAAATGCTCTGTTTTTTAATCTGCAACGTGAGCGGTTAACGCAAATATTTGCCGAACTGGAAAAGCAGGTTGAGCAGGGCGAGTACGATGATTGGAATTATCCAGCGATTTGTTTGTACTGTTTGATTGATTGGGCGATGTTTCGCGAGTTAGTAGACTTCCTGCCTTATCCATCATTGGTCAGATTCCATGATACCCAAAAGCAACGTCCGGATGCGGTTGCTACCGACCCCCGATAAAGTAGGGGCGATTACCCCCACTTTTCCAGGTATTGATTAAAACTGGTAGCCAATATTGATTGCTGGCACCAGTTTATCGTCATATTCAGCATCCCGTGCCACCAAAGCGAAACCAATGGTAAATCCAGGCTCATTAATTCCGTTCATAAAGTACTGATAGCCGAGCCCTATGCCATAGATGGTTTTGCTTTCCGATTTATATGTACCATTGCTGGTTATTTCAGTACTGCTCTCTACTCCGGCTGTACCGATAAAGGTAGACATCGCATGATGCTTGCTATCAGGGATTATCCAGTCGCTGTTTATCCAGCCTATACCAACACCGTATTTGCTGCCATAGGTGGAACTGTACCCGAAATACCCGAGTGATACATATTTAATATCGGTATCCGATCTTAGTCCGTAGTTCGCTCCAATACCGCTATACATGGTTCCGTAACCAAGCCCAAGGGTCCAGTCATAGTCTTCGGCGTTTAATTGCGTATTTGCATAAGATTGAAATGACAATAAAGCCAGGATAACTGCCATTGCGGCAGACTTGATAGTTAACATGAAATTTCCTTTTAAACGAATCCACAACTGTTTTTGCAGCTTTACAGGTGTCTTTGAGACTCAGCAGTATATCGGAAGTTCAAAGTTAATTATATGATTTGTAAGAGTATATATATGGTTTTTGTGATGTTTAGGGAGCGTTTTCGAGTGGAAAAAAGAGGAAGCATAAGCTTCCTCTTAATAGAGTCATATTTGAATTAGTCTTCTACTTCAATCAGGTTGAAGTCTGCAAGTGCGTCGACGTTACTGGTCAGCTCGTCTTCCAATTCGTTGAGGTCGTGTAAGTCAGCACATAGAGTTTCCGCCTGAGCTCCTAACTCTTCAGCCTGATCTTCAACAGCCACTTCAATCTCTTCACCCATGCGTTCCATGCGCTCGCCAAAGGCTTCCATTTTTTGCTCGAAATCGCCTTCCTCATCATTCATCGCCTGACCTACGGCAATCAGAATATCACCTACTGAGTTGACTACCAGATTTTCAATCTCGCCCTCTAACTCGTCTTCAATAAACTGGTCGATATCATCAAAGTCTTGTTCAGCAAGGTATACCGAACCGTCTTCAGCATGAAAGCGAGTGCTCACCTTTTCTTTGATTTTCGCAAATGACTGGTTAAGTGATTCTGCGGAACTGCTATCTTCGCCCGTTAAGCCAGTGGCTACGTGAGATAACGCTGAAAAAGCAATTTCTACCGCATCAAGCGCAATATTGACGACTTTAGGAATTTGCTGGTTTACGCCACTGGCGTAGTCAGAAACTAGTGCCTGTTGATCATCAGTAAGGTCAATCTGCTTGCCCTTAACGAACAGGTCTTTTTGGTTGTTGATTTGCACTATGGTGTTATCGTTGTCCAAAAAGCGAATGGTATCGTTTTCAACAACGACGCCGTAATTCATATTGATTGAACAATGATCAGAACTAAAGGTTAGGTGATCCTTGTCTTCATGAGCATTGGCTGTGCCCAGCAAACATACTGAACCGATCACACTGGCTAACATCAACTTTTTCATATTTCACTCCTAAAAATGAATGACGGCGATAACACCGAAATTTGTTATTTTCTCTCTGACCATACTTGTTCAGAATTGATAAGTTATCGCTAATAAAGCAAAGCCCTTGCCAGTTTTTAAATATCAATAATTACAAGGGCTTGGGCTAAGTTGTGGGTGATGAGTAATTAGCTTTTCAAACAATAGTTAGTGAAAAACACTACTTTTTAGTTAAAACTATGTTGTTGGTTTTCGTTGTCGTTCAATAACATAGCGGGGAGTGTCACGATAATCGAGCAGGAATCTGCGTACTAAATCCAGGCCTGCATAAGCAATATAGTTTTGGAAAAAGCGCCGCGGCCCCGGAAAATACAATTCTTGCGCATATTGGGTTTGTATGTCTCCCCAGGCAAGCCAAACCGTACCAACCGGTTTTTCATCGCTGCCGCCATCAGGACCGGCGATACCGGAAACACTGACACCAACATCGGCGCCAGAAGCGTTCAATGCGCCAATTAACATTTGCCTGACCACAGGTTCACTCACCGCCCCATGTATTTGCAGAGTCTGTTCACTAACACCAAGTAATTGATGTTTAATTCGATTCGAATAGGTGGTGTATCCGGCTTCAAATACTGCCGATGAGCCGGCAACCGAGGTGATCGACGCGGCAATCAAACCTCCGGTGCAGGATTCTGCGGTGGTAATAAATTTGCCCTGGGATTTTAGAATATCAATCACCGTTGACGGTAAATCACCATCGCCCTCACAAACAATGTGTTGAGCAAATAGCGTTTTGAGTTTGTCGGTCCAGTCCTGTAAATCTTGATGATGGGATTGATAATGGGCGGTGAGTTTTATTTCCAGCAGTGGCTGACTGGCTCTAAACCCTAAGTCGATATGTTCTGGCCAGTCAGTAAATTGCTCATTGATGATTTTTTGCAAACCAGACTCGCCAATACCGAATACCCTCAGTTTGTTGGTTTTATTACTTAGGCCAGCCGGCATCTTACCTTTGATAATCGGCAAAATGCTTTGCTCAAACATCATCTTCATTTCCCTTGGTACACCTGGGGTGCAGATCACCAGGCAATCATTTAAGGTCAATGAAAAACCAGGCGCACTACCAATCGGGTTAGACACAATGTTGCAACCATCGGGAAGTATGGCCTGCTTGCGATTCGGCTCAGTCAGAGGATATTGGCGGCGATCGCACCAGGCTTGAAGTTCCTGTAAAGCTTGGGGGTGAACGCTGAGCTCAACGCCTTTCGACTGTGCCAGCGCTTGCGCGGTTAAATCGTCAACCGTAGGTCCTAGCCCGCCATTGATGATCAATACGTCGGCGCTCGATGATAATGCGCTAATTTCATTTACCAACAATTCTAACTCATCGCCGACCGTAACTTTTTTGTGGACTTCTACGCCCAGGTTTTTTAATTGCTGAGCCATAAATACCGAATTGGTATCGGTGATATCGCCGCTCATTAACTCATTACCGGTTAATAGCAGTTGCACTTTTAACATCGAAAATCCCCAGATTGCATTGTCGTAGTTTGGCCGTTGTTTTTCCGACCTATTCTGGTCGTTTGCTTATTTATCATAACGGCAATATTTTAATAAAAAATAAAATTTCTTTTAAACCTTTTACAAACATGGTGCATCTTAACCAACAACTCAATGATGTAAATCGTCATTAATCAACAAATTTTTAAAGGACAGAACAATGAAAAAACTTTCTCTAATCAGCCTGACGTTGGCAAGCTTAATGACATTTCAGGCCCATGCCGATGCTGACAGAACCGAAGAAAAGACCTTCGATTTAAGCGGAAAAGGCGAGTTGTTGGTTGATAACGTTAATGGCAACGTGGAAATCACCGCCTGGGATCAGAATCAGGTAATGGTAAAAGCCATTGTTACTGCCGATGATGAAGACGATTTGGAAAACATCGAAGTGAAAATGCGTCAAAGCGGCGACCGCATCAGTGTTGAAACTGACTATAAAGAGCGCGGCGGCTGGGGTGGCGGCAATAGCTCAGGTAGCGTTGAATACATTATCCAGGTACCGGCAAACATTGATTTAAAAGAAATCGATTTAGTTAACGGTGCGTTGCGAGTTGAAGGGGTTCGCGGTGAACTGAACGCCGATATGGTAAACGGTTCAATTGAAGCCACAGAGCTGGCCTCTGATGTTGAAGTGGATGCGGTAAATGGCGGTATTGAGCTGACCTTTGCAGATGATGCTAAGAACCTGGATATTGAAGTAGAAACCGTTAATGGTGGTATTCGCATCTACCTTCCTGAAAACTTTGGTGCCAATATCGACGCCAGTACTGGTAACGGTTCAATCCGTACCGAGTTCGGCTTAACCGGTGAAAAAGGCAAGTACTATGGTACCGACCTAAATGGTAAATTTGGTGATGGCAGCTCATCACTGGATTTAGAAAGCGTTAATGGTTCGATTCGAGTCATGAAGAAATAAAGCGACTTAATCGACCTCAACGTTGAGCAGGGCAGGTAATTATTACTTGCCCTACTTTATTTATTAGGAATTTGCATCCTAACATTTCCTAACATCAAATCCTGCCACTCAGGCTCAGTCACACCTAAGTTGTTCTCAGTAATAATTGATTTTATGTCGACTTTGTCTTGGGAATTTCCAGACTGGTAAATACGATCTACGACCGCACTAATCCACTCATTCTCGTTATTTTTGCGCCAAATTCGTACTTCAATAACCTCTGTTTCTTCTTTAACGCTGAGGAATTCTTTTTGCTTATCTTTATTCAGATCAATAGCTAACAAATAATACTCTTGCTGGCCAAGTACAAACCAACGATTGGTCTGCTGTTTATAGAGAGAGGTAGAAAGCGCAGCAGGGAAAATGTCCTTCGCTGGCCAATAGTGCAGATGTTTAACAAACTGCTCCTGCGTTATTTGTTCGCCTTCTTTACGCTTAGGTAAATATAGTTTGTTAATTTTCGCGACGAGTTCATTTTGAGAGTCATCAAGGTTACTCTTAAACTCCTGCAGTGCCAGATAACCGGGTCGCGCCAGGTTCCATTTAAAATAATAGGTATCTAAGTTTTCAATGTCTGATTGATTGGCGGATATTCGTGATATTTGACTGTTAGCGGCGATTTTCTGAAAATTCAATATAGGTGTGTTCACAGCCAATAACACGAACAGTATTACAATCCCCATGCGTACATTTATCCATCCTAGAGATTGCAACCAATCATCTTTTTTGCGAACAATGCCCTGCAGATAACCCAAACAAAAACTGGCTAATAGTGCCCAAATTACCACGCCCCAGCAACGGCCGACACTCCATCCGTATTGGTCGATTCGTAACCATAAGCCATAAGCGATAATCATACTATAAATGGGTAAAACCGCGACACTAATGTAGATAAAACGATGCCAGAATAGGGGATATGGGTGCTGTTTACGGTTTTGATAGACGGCGTTAACAAAAAATAGGGTGACCGCCTGCATGATCAATAGCAGTGTGCTGCCCCGGCCTGTATCCCAAAGCTTTTCCAAGCCTGTAAATGGCAATGTAATTAAGAACACTAAGGCAACTACCGCCAGCATAGGCAGTAAAAATTTAATGAGGGTTTGCAGGATATTTGCGACGATATCTACGGTTTTGGATATACGTCTAAATGTAATAATGGCAAATCCGAATGCCATGCAGATCACAGGGATGTTAAACCATGCCTTTTCTAATAATTCGCTGAATACGTCGATACCGATGACATGAAATAGTGCTGCGCCCAGGCCTAGTATCCCGTAAAAAATGCCGGTAAATAGTGCCGACTCAACGCCGATTAAGAAATTACGCCATGATAGGTCAAATAACTTGTGATAACTAAAATCACTTTTTTCACTCCATAATTGTCCATACATAACCGCTTTAAAAGAAGCGATACCTGTTGTGATCGCCAGGATAAAAACCAATCCCGCGGATTCGATTATCTCTATTGGTTTTTGTTGAGTGCCGACAAAAGCGGACGTCATGATAAGGATTGCGCTAAAGCCAATCAGAAATTTCGTCAGGCGCTGCCAATTCTGAGGCGTTGCAGCCACGAGAAAAAGGACAGGTATTACTGCGCTTATGCTTACCAAAGGATTAAACCAAACAGGATCCGTTGCTGGAAATACTTGTTGTTCAAAACTGTAATACAGTAACCACAATATAATTCCTTGTAGCAATGCAATACTTAACGTTATTGCTTTAGGTAGCTGCTTATCCATAATTCCGCCTTTTTCTTTTTACCCTACATTAATTAACATGGCAAAAAAATGAAATCTTGATAAGAACCGATTTACCCATGAATTTTATGTGTATAATCGGCTTGTTTATTTGCCAATCGCAGGAAGTCGTTAATGAGCGATTTAGTATTACAAACCATTAAGGTTGAACCCAAGCAGCAGGCTTCGGCTTGTGTTATCTGGTTACATGGCCTTGGCGCTGATGGCCATGATTTTGAACCTATCGTGCCTGAGCTGCGTTTACCACAAGCTCTGCCAATTCGCTTTATCTTTCCCCATTCACCAAAAATGCCGGTAACCATCAATGGTGGCATGGTGATGCCTGCCTGGTATGACATTCTTGATATGAGTGTTGAACGTAAAGTTGATGTCGCTCAGTTAACGCAATCCGCAACGGCGGTTCAGGCGTTAGTTGATGAGCAAATTGCATCAGGCATACCGGCAGAACGAATCATTTTGGCGGGCTTTTCACAAGGCGGTGCCGTTGCCTACCAGGCAGCATTAACCTACCCGAAAACCTTGGGCGGTTTGCTAACCATGTCGACCTATTTCGCGACTAAAGATTCTATCCAATTAAATGATGCCAATCGTAATATCGATATTTGCATCATGCACGGTAGCCAGGATCCGGTGGTGAACCCTGTGCTTGGCACCCAGGCAAAATCGGTATTGGAAACCTTGGGCTTTAATCCGGAATATTATACCTACCCAATGCCACATTCCGTTTGCGCCCCACAGGTCAGAGATATCTCTGACTGGCTACAACAGCGCTTAAGCTAGAGTCCACCCAATATTCAATGCTCAGAATTCAAAATGAAGAAAGCACATTGAATTGTCAGCAGCGCGAATTCACACTTCGCGCTGTCAGCAGATGCAGCCCTGCTCGTATCTGTCACCCTGTGAGAACTTTGTTCGCAATTGTCACCTATGAAGGATTTTCATCGCTATAATAAAATCCGTTGAAGATTAAGGAATTCCGATGCCCAGAAAATTAACCTATGTCTATAAAGGCGTTCGTAAGGAACTGCCATTTTCCTACTCTCGACATCACGATATCTACGAGGCCGCAGCGGCTGCAGAGAATGTCGATATCTCAGGTTTTTTGGCGATGGAAGAGCAGGTGCGAATGACCTCAAAAGGTAAACATGCGGTAAAGGATTTTCGTCAGAATGAATTTACTCGAATGGGCTTTAGCGACATCAAAATGGTCGTTGATGAAGACGACGCTTCCAGTGATTAAAATCAAAAAAAAAGCGGCTTTCAAAGCCGCTTTTCAAAAAATAACAATGATTACTCGCTGTAAGCTTCGCCTTTTGTCATCCACTCAGGAGCTGGTGCACCTTTAAGGTAATGATCAAAGTACTGCTTCATTTTAATGGTGTAATCAACTTTATTCGGATACTTCTTCAGATGATGTGGTTCACCCTCATACTGTAAGAAAATAACCTCTTTACCCAATCGACGCATCGCCAGATACATCTCAACACCTTGCTGCCATGGCACGGCATCATCAATATCTCCGAATTGCATTAGCAATGGCGTGTTAATGCGTTCGGCGAAAAATACCGGTGAGTTTTCAATGTATAGATCGCGACGCTCAAACATGCTGGCGCCAATTCGGCTTTGTCCTTTCTCATACTGGAATTGACGAGCAAGGCCGGTACCGAGGCGAATGCCTGAATACGCACTTGTCATGTTAGATACTGGCGCCCCTGAAACAGCGGCGGCAAACATGTCAGTTTCAGTAATTGAAAACAGGGTTTGATAACCACTCCAGCTATGGCCATGGAGACCAATGGCATCTTTATCAGCAACACCCATATCAATTATCTTTTGAATACCCGGTAAAATGGACTTGTTAGTCGATTGACCAACACTGCCGATTTCAAAGTGCACATCCGGTAAGAAAATCGCGTAACCATTTGATGAATAGAATGGGAAGTTCGGTCTGTGATTGACCTTCATCGCATTAAATTCATACATGCGTTGTGAGAACAAACGGTAGTAGTAAACAAGTACTGGATAGGTTTGCCCTTCAACATAGTTCGCTGGCTTAATTAACACACCCTGGTGCGGTTCGCCCATGGTTGATGTCCACTCTACCAGCTCAGCATCACCCCATAAAAACTCGTCTTTTTGCGGGTTTACGTCGGTAAGTTTTCGGGCATCGGAAAAGTTGTGTTGGCTAACCCAAAGATCCGGAAATTCATTGAAATCTTCACGGGTATAAAGAATCGCATCGGCATCTTCAGCCGTTGCCAGATACTCGAATTTCTTATCTTCTTCTACCAGCCTTGTCAGCGTATTTGACTCAAGCGCCAATTGATAAAAACCAAAGTTTTTCTTGGCATCGTTGTAGCTGGTTAGTAACAGAGTTTGTTCTTCATCGAAAAAGTCATGGTCTTGGTCTTCAATATTGATACGAAATTGTCGTTTTTCGACACGCCCCATGTCACAGGTTAAACAGTTTTTATCGTCGCCATCCGCTGAGAAAAACCAGATATCAAATTTGTCATAGGCGAAAAAGCCTTCGTCATCTTCCATCCAACCGGCAATACCATAACCAGGAACCTTAGACGGGTAATCGTGATCTTCGTCGGCAAAACTGACTTGCATACCTTCACTGATATTTTGATGACGGTCTTTACGGCTATCCCAAACCCAGATGTGGCCCTGGTCGTAATAAGCGACATAACGACCGGATTCACTAACCTTCATATCGTTGTATGAGCTTAACTTTTCTTTGATAAGCTTTGCTTCGCCGTCATCAAGGTCGACTAAATAAAAGTCGCTGAAAAATCCTTCCCAGGTGCGCAGCTTACGATATTTTAAATCACTGCTGGCAATCATCGCTTGTTCATTTTCCGTTGCACGAAGATACGGAATATCTTTGCCTGCCAATGGTACAACTTTGTTTTTGCTGACATGGTAAACCGCCTGATAGCTGTGTTTTTTATCGCGGTTGTATTGAAACTTTTCATTGGTTTTAATCAACGGATCTTCACCGTGCCAAACCTGAAGGCCACGGTCGCTGGTTAAACGCTCGATATCAAATAGATCGTCTTGTGATTCAATTTTTGCCATTTCAGGCTTTTCTGCCGGTAATGATTTAAAACCAAAGAACAGGCGCTCATCGTCCTGACTCCAGACAAGTTTGCTAACTGCAGGAACATAAGGCGAGGTTAAATCAGGAAGATTTTTATCAAGCTTAACGGTTTTTACTTTGCCTTTTTTGGCATCAAGTAAAGCCAGTTGATGCGAACGACGCTCGGCTTTTTCGCTAAAGTCACCTTGCAAATAAGCGAGAGTATCGCCTTCTTCATTCCAGCTTAATTGCGTGAAACTGGCGTTTTCTTTGACAACAACAGCCTTGGCGTCAGCCGCACCTAGCTCAAGCAATTGCAATCCATTGTCTTTTCCATCTTTGCTGGAAAGGCTATAAGCGATAACGGCAAGTTCAGGAGAGAACTTGAATTGATCGACGTGTTCAATAACCTGTTGCTCGCCATTGGTAAGATTTACCAGGGTTAACGACTTATTAATCTGCTTTTTATTGAAAAGCTCAGGCGCTTCTTCATCGGCTGCCTTTTGTTCTGCATTTTCGGCAGATTTTTCTGGGGTTTCTTTATCGCTACCACTATCGATATCCAGGGCCAGGTAATCCTGTTTACCGTCGCTTTTGTTTTCTTCAGCTTCCGCGTCTTTCTGTTTTTTTTTCTCTTCTTTCTTCTTTAGGGGTTGAGAGAAGGCAAGCCATGGACCGTTGGCATGAAGTTGAAAATCTTCGACATCGAGAAAGTGATGTTTTTCGCCAGTGACCAGATTAATCACCGTCAGTTCGTTTTTCAGATCTTTACGGGCTTTTTTGCTGACTTTTTCAAGGGTCAGTAATGCTGGCTTTTGACTAATCGCCACAAACTGAGAATCGTCACTGAAATAACCGGACGTACCGCGCTCCACCTGATAGCGAACATCGCTACTTACCGATTGCACATAAAAGGTTGCATCGCCGCGATCTGGCTCGGCACTGTAGCCAAGCCACTTACCATTGTCTGACAAACTCGCATCGTCAATGCTGCGAAACTTCATGATGTCGGTGACCGTTAACGGACGTTGCTCATTTTGGGCAACAACACTCGTGGATAATCCAAGAATTAACAGGGCACCGAAAAATTGCTTTGATTTGAACATAAGCGTGATTTTTAAACCTGTTTTTAGTAGTTTAGCCCCGATTAAACTGGGTTAACCCGGTTAAATCAACTGAAAACGTGCCAAATGCGGGTTTTTAACGATAAGATGCTGAAAATTTTGTTAAAGTAAGTAGCAATTATCCAGCCAAATGTAATGTGGGTTAACCATGTATGATCGTCAGCAATTGCTCGGCGTCTGGCATCGAAGCGAAGATCTGGGCGAAGAGCAATTTAGTGAATTTGCCGAATTGCGTGAAGATGGCACCTTTGTTTTTACCTTCTACACCTATAATCTCGAAGGAAAGTTGTTGTCGCAAATTAGTGAAACTGGCGACTGGGGATTAGTGGGGGATATTCATTTCACCATTACCCATTCGGAAATTGAACACAGCACAGAATATCCGGCGGATAGAGCCGATCCTGACAACTATCACGCTTATCGGGTGCTGGCGCTTGATGCGCAACAATTTACCTACGAACACATTGTTAGCGGCGAAAAATTTACCCTGAAACGAGTTTCGAAATCCGACAACCCTTGCTAAGCTAGATAAGTTAGGGTAGTAAAATTATCTAACTCGTTATTTCATATAAGATTCATAGTAAGGTGCACCGTGGCTAGAGATCTTTCTAAATTTCCAACTGACTCCAACGGCAACATGCTTTGGCATATGTTGCAAACCGGAGACAATCTGGCAAACCCAAGGGAAATACAATTTTCCGTGATTTTTCCAAGTCAGGAAAAGGCGTTACAATTCGGGCAAATTCTGCTTGAAAACAACCAGAAATTGTCGTTTTGTCCGTATCTGGATAACCCGGAACATCCATGGGAAATTACCGCTTATCCGGAAATGCCGGCAAGTTATGACAACATTATTGGCTACCAAATGTTGTTAGAAACCCATGCCCGAAAATTTGATGGCATATATGATGGTTGGTATTGTCCACCGCAAAATCTAGATTAGGCCCATTCGGTATCGAGAAGTAGTAAATGGATCTGCAACAACTAAAACAATTAAGCAAACAAACCGCCAAATCGTATAATGACCAAAAAGCCCTGATTAAACGTGTTTTGATGGGCAAGCCCGCAAAATGTCCAGATTGCCAGCAATCGCTGCAATTTCTGGCATCGAAAGACGACTCTGTCGCTAAGATCTCCTGTGCGAAAGGTTGTACAGATATCGAACTGGACTTAAGCTAATTTAATGTCTGAAGTAACCATTGTCCGCGCCAATCCATCCTTAATTGCTGAACAAAGCGAAAAATTAGCCAAGCTCATATACAGCTCTGGCCCCGTCGCTTTTGATTACGTGTTTGGTGACGGTGAGGGCTTTTTGCAATACAGTGTGGTTAAAGGTCGGAGCCAATTTGGCTATCAAAACCATTATGTGGCGCTTATCGATGGCAATATTGTCGGTTCCGTGGCCTGCTTCGATCGTCAGCAATTATTGAAATTGGAAGTCGGCTGTATCCTTGATATGTTGAACTATTGTCGCTGGCGTTTTCCTGTTGCCGCCAAACGCGGTCTGGCATTTGAACGAATTTGCCCAAAACCTGCGAAAAACACTCTGTATCTGGCGCATTTGGGCGTGGATAGCGAGTTTCAGGGCAAAGGCATAGGACAACAGCTTATGGAATTTGTAAACGACCAGGCCAGGGACAAAGGTTATCAATCCGTCACTCTCGATGTGGCCCACAGTAATCCGCGTGCAGAGCAGTTATATCTGCGAAAGGGGTTTGAATTAATCGATACCCGAGAATCAAACACAGATCCGATCGTCGGTCATAATCGATTGCAAAAATCCTTAGGTTTTAGGTTATAGGTTTTAGCTGAATTGAATTGGTGTCTTGTCGATGAATTATCTGGCTCATCTTTTTCTGGCGCAAAACAACAGCGACTCATTAACGGGAAACCTGATGGGGGACTTTTGTCAGGGACTGGATATCGCCGCACTTCCCGAACCAATCCAGTTAGGTATCGAAAACCACCGCAGTATTGACCGATTCACCGATAACCACCTATTGGTACGTGAACTAAAAGGGCATTTACCTAAGGATATGCGCCGTTATTCTGGCATTATTGCGGATGTCGTGTTTGATCATTTTCTGGCATTGCACTGGCAGGATTACAGTGAGCAAGCGTTTACTGAATTTCGAACTCAAAGTTATCAGCAGTTGTTAACCAAAATCGATTTGATGCCTGAGAGGATGCAAATTATGGTTCAGAGAATGACGAGTCAGGATTGGCTTTCTGGCTATCAGCATCTCAATAATATCGATAGAGCATTGAACGGCATTGGTATGCGGATGCGATTTGCAAATCCGCTGCATCGGGCCATTGAACCCGTAAGAGAAAACTACCAGATTTATCAATCAACCTTCGCAGCATTTTTTCCTGAGTTGCTCGTTCACGTAGATAAAGTGAATATCGAAGGCGCCTAAGTATACCAATCCACATTAATTACTGATCATGCTTTAACCTGGATTGTTATTGGACACTTTCCTTCACATCCGTTTCGTTATAGAAATGTAGCGATATCGTCGATACTTTTCTTCACCAGTGCGTGCTCTGGCACCGTTGCATCTTCGGCAGGGTAACCGGCAATAATCAGCATATATGGACGTTCGTTATCATCACGTTCACAGACCTTACTCAAAAACGACATAGGCTTTGGCGTATGAGTTAAGGTCACCAGCCCACTGTGGTGCAGGGCATTTAACAGAAACCCTGTCGCGAGGCCCACGGATTCATGCACATAATAATTGGTACTTTTATCTTCGGCGTGGATCCCACCTTTTTTCTGACTAAATACCGCGATTAACCAAGGGGCATGTTCGAGATAAGGTTTTTGCGAATCGGTGCCCAGTGGTTTTAATGCATCTAGCCATTCATCTCCTGCGCGTCCCTGATAGAAGCTTTGTTCCAGCGCTTCGGCTTGTTCGCGGATTTGTTTTTTTACCTCAGCCGATTCGATGGCAACAAAATGCCATGGCTGGTGGTTCGCACCGCTTGGGGCTCTGCCTGCGGCTTTGATGCAGTTTTCAATAACGGCTTTATCTACCGCACGGTCGCTGAATTTACGAATCGAATGACGTCGCTTGATATCGTTATAGAAGTTCTCAGAACGCTTCAGCATTTCTTCGGGTGAGTATTCAATGTAATCCGATAAAGGAACATTGGCATGGTCTTTCATAAGGGACTCTTTTACTTCTTGTGGTTATTGCCCTAAAGCATACGCATAAGTGAATGGCAGAACAATACATATCAATGTTGGTATACCAATCACACTAAGTTTGTGCACAACTCAGAGTTAGAGCCGAGGTTCATTTGCAACATAGATTTTATTGATATAGTCATTCTATATTAATGAAATATAGGGCAGGAAATGGGCCTCTCACTAACTCCCTACGGGTGAGTTTTAAAGGCGTTTATCCTGCGTTACTGATTTTGGCTAATTTTGAAAGTGGAATGACCATTCTCTGCAATCAAAGCCTTGTCTAAAAGCCTTTAAATTCTCACTGAGCGAGCAATAATTTAATGTGATTGGTATTATTTCCTGTTAATCTTAAGCTCTACCCTTTAGTGTTTTTGCCCCCATTTCAAAGAGTTTGATATGACCCAGCCTGCTTCTTCAACTTGGCGAACCCCCTTTGTATTTTTAATCGTTTCTTCTGTCATCATGACATTAAGCTTTTCTGGTTGGCAGGCGCTGTTAAACAATTTCACCATTGAAGCGGCAGGATTTACCGGCGCGGAAATCGGTATGCTGCAATCTTTGCGTGAAATTCCAGGGTTTCTTGCTTTTACGGCGGTTTTCATACTGTTGGTGATCAAAGAACAACACTTTGCGCTGGTGTCCTTATGTTTATTAACCGTAGGTGTTGCCATCACCGGTTTATTTCCGTTCGAATATGGCTTGTACGCGACTACGGTCCTGATGTCGGTGGGCTTTCATTACTTTGAAACCGTAAACCAATCTCTTAGCCTGCAATGGTTTAGCAAAGAAGAGGCTCCGGCCAAACTTGGTAAACTACTGTCGGTAAAATCCATCGCCGCGCTGGTGGTATACGCCTTTATTTACGTGGCATTTGAATACTTCTCGATGCCGTTTGCAACCGCCTATTTGATTCTTGGCGGTCTTGGTTTGGCGCTCACGGCCTGGTTGTGGCTGTATATGCCATTGTTTCCAGTAAAAGTTGCTCAGCACAAGCATATCGTTCTGCGTAAGCGCTATTCGCTTTACTATTTTCTGACTTTTTTAAGTGGTGCTCGTCGGCAGATATTCGTGGTATTTGCGGGTTTTATGATGGTGGAAAAGTTCGGTTATTCGGTTGCCGATATCACCTTGTTGTATATGCTGAACCACTTATTGAATATTTATATCGCACCGAAAATTGGTGAATGGATTGGCAAAGTTGGCGAGCGCAAAGCCCTGACGATTGAATACGTTGGCCTGATTATTGTCTTTACTGGCTATGGTTTGGTGGAAAACGCCTATGTGGCAGCAGCGCTGTATGTTATCGACCACATCTTTTTCGCGATGGCGATTGCTATAAAAACCTACTTTCAGAAAATTGCCGACCCGGCAGATATTGCCTCCAATGCCGGCGTGAGTTTCACTATCAACCATATTGCAGCTGTGATTATCCCTGCATCTTTTGGCCTGATGTGGTTAGTTGAACCTTCCTGGGTATTTTACAGTGGTGCCGCCATTGCCGCTTGCTCATTGATTGCCAGTCAGTGGGTGAAGATTATTCCTCACCCACATAGCCAAGCGCTTCAACCTGGCGGAAAACCGGTAACAACAAAAGCGTAATTTGTTGTTATGCAAGGGCTCGTATTTGTGCGAGCGCTACATCAATCTCTTTTTCATTATTTAGCAGTGAAGGGGCAAAACGGGCATAGGTTTTACGATATGGTGTGTTACTCATAATCACGCCTTTGCCATGTAAGGTTTTCACCACCTCTTCCGGGTGCATACCATCGACTTCAAAACACACTAAGCCCGATGAAATCTCCGTCGCCATCGGTGTGTGCAGTTTTACATGGGACATTTTTGCCAAACCTTCTTTGGTTTGCGTATTGAGCTGATGGATACGCTGCTGAACATTGGCTTTACCAAGTTGCTGATGCAGTTTAAAAGCCTCAGGTAATGCCCAGCGATGTTCAAAGGAGTGGAAGCCACCAGGTGTCATATGTTCGCCAACCGGTACCTTATCCTGGGTAAGGTTACCGAGCCAGACATCGTAAGAGGCGCTAAAGCTTGGAATAACTACCTCGCTGCGCTGCCAGGCTTGTTCCGTTCCCCATATCACCCCCGTGCCCCTTGGACCAAATATCCATTTATGGGTGCCGGCGATAAAGAAATCACAACCAAGTTTGCTGACGTCCTGATCCTCAATGCCAAAGCCATGCACACCATCAACACAAAACAGGATTTGCTCATCTTCGCCCCGGCTTTTGTTAATGTCTTTAATTACATCAGCCATATCGCTTACTGGCAGTTTTACTCCGGTAGATGAATGTACCCAGGTACAGGCGAATACCCGGGTTTGTGGTTGTATTGATGATTTCAAGCGTTTGCAGACATCATCAACACTGACTTCCCAGGCGTTTTCATAAAGATCGATTTGTCGCACTTTAGCACCGGTTCTTTTGGCGCGGTGGGCGAGTGACATATCGGTGGAATAATGATCATGGGTGGTATGGAGGATTTCTTCGTCTGGATTTAATAACAAGCCGCTGTAAACCAGACCCAGGCCCATGGTGGTGCTATCGGTCAGGGCTATACATTTCGGGTCGCCGCCCATGTAATCGGCCGCGGATTTGGCGATATCACCATCTATGGTCAGATACTTACTGTGCCAGTAATCGGCAGGATTCTCATCAAGGGCTTTACGGTGATAATTAATGGCGTCACTAACCGGTTTTGGATGCGAGGCAAGCAGGAAAGTGGCAAGTTGGATGTAATCCTGGGTTAAAGGGAATAAGTCTCTGAGCGCTTTCCAGTCTGCCGGCGATATCGGCTCTGTGCTGGGAAGTCCGCTGTTGCCTTTGCTGCTAGCTGAGTCAGAGGCAAAAGCTAAGGCTTGTTTTGTGGTAAGAAAGGTTGCGCCCAGACCAAGGCCCAGACGGTTTAAGAATTGACGTCGTAACATGAGCTCCCCCGCTCAGTATTCAGGTGCTTGGGTAAGTATAGGTTAGAACAGACTGCAGACAGCAGCATTCAGAAAAAGCCTACTTGCCAGGATCTGACCCCAATGGCCTGTCCAAGAGCAAGTTGGCCGAACGGGAGAGCAACTTCGTCATTTCTAGCCTCGACTGGAAATCAAGAGCGGTAAGAGCGGCTGCCGTTTAACGAATTTGGGAAATTCGCCACTCAGCAACTAGGAAAAGCGTTTAATTGCTGAGTGTTTTGAGTAAACAGCAGATCATGGGTTCAGAGCCATTTTTATGGAAAGCTAAAAATGCGTCCGACCCCGAAGAGCAAGTTGGCTGACCCCAAAACAAAAAAAGCGCCGAAAGGCGCTTTTTTTAACGTCAGTTTGGCGGCGGCTTAGCCAACAAATTTTCTGGCGTTGCGGAACATGCGGACCCAAGGTGAGTCTTCCTGCCACTCATCTGGATGCCATGAGTTAGCAACGGTTCTGAATACTCGCTCAGGGTGAGGCATCATAATGGTTACGCGACCATCGGTTGTGGTTAACGAGGTGATACCGTCCGGAGAACCATTCGGGTTCGAAGGATAGGTTTCGGTAACCTGACCGTAGTTGTCGACATAACGCATTGCTACTGTGCCAGAGTCGTTGGCGTTTGCAATGGCATCATCAGATGCAAATTCTGCGCGACCTTCACCGTGTGATACCGCGATTGGCATACGTGAACCTTCCATATCTTTAAAGAAGATTGACGGGCTTTCCTGAATCTCTACCAACGAGAAACGTGCTTCAAAACGCTCAGATCTATTCTGCACGAAACGCGGCCATGCATCAGAACCCGGGATAATCTCATGTAGGTTCGACAGCATCTGACAACCATTACACACACCTAATGAGAAGGTATCTTCACGGTGGAAGAAGGTTTTGAACATCTCGCGGGCTTTGTCGTTGAATAAAATTGACTTCGCCCAACCTTCACCAGCACCTAGTACGTCACCGTAAGAGAAACCACCACAGGCAACAAGGCCTTTAAAGTCGGCCAAATCAACGCGGCCAGCTAATACATCTGACATGTGAACGTCGACAGTGATAAAGCCTGCGCGATCAAATGCCGCTGCCATTTCAACATGCGAGTTAACACCTTGCTCACGTAAAATGGCAACTTTCGGATTGCTTTCATCTTCGGCGTCTGCAGCAATGTGACCGGCAACGATATCTTCGTTGATGTCAAAAGTCAGGTGTACGTTAAGACCCGGATCTTCGGTATCGAACTTAAGCATGTGCTCTTGCTCGGCACACTCTGGGTTATCACGTAACGATTGCATCTTGTACGTAGTATTTGCCCAGGTAGTACGGAAGTGAGTACGAGTGTTGGTTAGTACTTCTTTACCGTCACGGCTAAAGCGAATTTGATCGTCATTGTTTAAGCGACCAATATCAGCGCAGTATTCTAAGATGCCGTGCTCTTCGAAGATGGCATGGATTGCATCAACATCTGACTCACGGATTTGAATCACCGCGCCCAGCTCTTCGTGGAATAGAACGCTTAAGTCATCACCGGCAAGTTTGCTGATATCAATATCAACACCAGTGTGACCGGCAAATGCCATTTCCGCGACAGCAGTGAATAAACCACCGTCTGAACGGTCATGGTATGCAAGCAGTTTTTGTTCACGAACCAAATGCTGAATGGCGTTGAAGAAACCTTTCAGAACTTGTGGATCGTCAACATCAGGTGTTTGTGTACCCAGTTGCTTGTAAACCTGTGCCAGACACGAACCACCTAAACGGTTCTTACCGCCAGACAAATCGATAGCAACGATACGTGAATCGCCTTTATCAGTACGAAGCTGAGGAGTTACCGTTTTGCGAATGTCTTCTACACGGCCAAAGGCAGTGATAATCAATGAAAGTGGTGCAGTAACGGCTTTATCAGCGCCGCTCTCGTCCTGCCACTTAGTCTTCATTGACATCGAGTCTTTACCAACAGGGATGGTCAAGCCTAAGGCTGGACATAACTCTTCACCAACGGCTTTTACGGCTTCGTAAAGGCCGGCATCTTCACCTGGATGACCAGCTGCAGCCATCCAGTTTGCAGAAAGCTTGATACGGTTTAAATCACCGATATCGGCACTGGCGATGTTGGTTAGAGATTCTGCTACCGCTAAGCGTGCAGAGGCGCCATAGTTAAGCAAAGCAACTGGCGTGCGCTCACCCATGGACATAGCTTCACCATGGTAGCTATCAAGGGCAGCCGCGGTAACCGCACAATCTGCCACTGGTACCTGCCAGGGACCAACCATCTGATCACGATTAACCATACCGGTTACGGTGCGATCACCAATGGTGATAAGGAAGGTTTTCTCAGCAACCGTTGGCAAGCTTAAAATACGATCCGCTGCATCGTTTAAATCAACGTCTGCAAGTGATAAGTCTTTACCGGTTTCGCTTTTGCTTTCTACCTGACGGTGCATCTTCGGCGGCTTACCAAGCAATAAATCAAGTGACAAATCGATTGGCGTATTCTTATCCGCGTCATCAGCAAAATGTTCGTCAGTAAGGGTTAGATGTTCTTCTTCAGTGGCATAGCCGACAACGGCGAATGGGGCACGCTCGCGATCACAGATGGCTTTAAACTCATCCATGCGCTCTGGTGCTACTGCTAATACATAACGTTCCTGAGATTCGTTACACCAGATTTCCAGTGGTGACATGCTACGCTCATCGTTTGGTACATTGCGCAGCTCAAATTTACCACCACGGCCAGCATCAGCGACCAGCTCTGGGAATGCATTAGAAAGGCCACCAGCACCCACATCGTGGATAAACAGAATTGGGTTGTCATCACCCAACTGCCAACAGCGGTCGATAACTTCCTGACAACGACGCTCCATTTCTGGGTTTTCACGTTGTACAGAAGCAAAGTCTAAATCTTCGTTTGACTGACCTGAAGCCATGGAGGAAGCCGCGCCGCCACCAAGACCAATGTTCATTGCCGGGCCACCTAATGCAATCAGGCTGGCACCAACTACGATTTCACCTTTTTGCACGTGCTCTTCACGGATATTACCTAAACCACCAGCAAGCATGATTGGCTTGTGGTAACCACGAACTTCTTCACCATTGAACGAGTGAACCTGTTCTTCGTAGGTACGGAAGTAACCAAGGATATTCGGGCGACCAAATTCGTTGTTAAACGCAGCGCCACCTAATGGACCTTCGATCATAATATCCAGTGCCGATACGATACGACCGGGCTTGCCAAAATCGGTTTCCCATGGCTGTTCAAAACCTGGAATGCGAAGGTTCGATACGGTAAAACCAACCAGACCCGCTTTTGGCTTAGAACCAATACCGGTAGCACCTTCATCACGAATTTCACCACCAGAACCGGTAGCAGCACCTGGGTAAGGTGAGATAGCCGTTGGGTGGTTGTGGGTTTCAACCTTCATCAGGATATGAATGTCTTCCTGAGTGTATTCGTATTCTTTGCTAACCGGGTTCGGGAAGAAACGGCCGGCTTCAGAACCTGTCATAACCGCAGCGTTATCTTTATAAGCACTTAACACGTAATCGCTGTTTTGCTCATAGGTGTTTTTAATCATTTTGAATAATGATTTTGGCTGCGCTTCGCCGTCGATGGTCCAGTCGGCGTTAAAAATCTTATGACGACAGTGTTCCGAATTTGCCTGGGCAAACATATACAATTCGATGTCGTTCGGATTGCGGCCAAGCTTAGTGAAATTATCCACTAAGTAGTCGATTTCATCGTCCGCTAAGGCCAGGCCTAAATCGATATTGGCGGTCGCTAGCGCTTCACGGCCACCACCAATGATGTCAACCGAGGTTAGAGAACCCGGTTCAGCGCTGGCAAATAAAGATTCAACTTGTTCAAATTTACTAAATACCACTTCCATCATGCGATCGTGGAACAAAGCCGTTAACGCATTGGTTTGTTCAGCCGTTAATGCTTCGCTGGTTTCTACGTAGTAGGCGATACCACGTTCAAGTCGGATTATTTTATCTAAGCCACAGTTGTGTGCGATGTCGGTAGATTTGGAGGACCAGGGGGAGATGGTGCCGGGGCGGGGAGTGACGAGGAATAATGTACCTTGAGGTTCGTGTTCTTCGATTGTCGGCCCGTAGGTCAGCAGCTTTTCAAGTTTGCTGAGCTCATCGCTGGTCAACGCCGCACTGTTGTGCGAGAAGTGCATAAACTCTGCGTAAACGTCTTTAACGGGCAGGTTCAATTGCGCACATTGCGCCAGGAGCTTTTTTATTCTGAAATCGGATAACGCCGGAGCGCCGCGTAGGATTTCCATAAACTAAATACCATGGTTAGATTGAAGGGGTAATTTTGGTGCGCATTATAGAAGAAAAGATGACCTTTGATAAGACAAAAACGGCCTGAGAACAAACAAATTCGAAAAAGTACTGTAAAATTTTGATAATTCACGACACAATAAAATTGTTATGAAAAATTTTATCCTTATCGCTCAATATCTTCGTATCGCTTTGATCTCCGTTCTGGTTATGTCTCTTAGTGCCTGTAGCGATCCACAAAAGCCCAGCTCGTTAAAACAAATTCTCGAACGCAAAACCCTGCGCGTCGGTACCTTGCATGGCCCTGGAAACTATTATCGCAAAGGTTCAAATGAAGCCGGTTTTGAATATGAGCTGGCGCAAAAATACAGTGAGTATCTGGGGATAGAATTGCAAATGGTTTCGGTACATAACCTCAGCGATTTAATCTCTAAATTGGATAAAGGCCAGGTGGATGTTATTGCCGCTGGCATTACCGTTACCAAAGAAAGACAACAACACTATCGCTTCGCGCCAGGCTATGGCCAGGTTTCTCAGGAACTGGTGTTTAAACAGGGCGGAAAGTGGCCGCAATCCATCAACGAAATTGATGGCGATTTTGTGGTGATGAAAGATTCATCCCATGCTCAGAATCTGGTGCAGCTAAAAAAACTACAACCTAACCTGAGCTGGCAGGAAACCGACAAGCACGATAGCGAAGAGTTATTAAGAGCGGTTGTTGAAGGTGACATCGATTTCACCGTCGTTGATTCAAATACCTTAGCGTTAAACCAGCAACACTATCCGCAGCTCAGCGTTGCCTTTACCATTCAAAAAGCGCAGCCCATTGCCTGGATGCTCAGTCAGGAGGCGGATGACGCTTTTCTTTCATCGTTGATTGAGTTCTTCGGCGAGGTTCATCATAACGGTACCTTGCTTACCCTGACGCAAAAATATTATACCGATGCCATCAGCATAGCCGGCATTGATAACAGTGGTTTTATCAACGCTGCGAAAGTTAAATTACCGCAGTTCGAATCCATGTTTCGTCGTCATGCCGAAGGCATGGATTGGCGTTTATTGGCAGCTATTTCGTATCAGGAATCACAGTGGCAACCAACAGCAAGATCACACACTGGCGGGCGCGGCATTATGATGCTGGATAAGAAAACCGCCAGACAGCTGGATGTTCACTCACGTTTGGATGCCGAGCAAAGTATTCGTGGTTCTGCTAAATTATTTCAGCAAATGTTTTCGCGCATTCCACACCGTATCAGTAACCCTGATCGCCAGTGGTTTGCACTAGCCGCATACAATATCGGCTGGGGACACCTTGATGATGCCAGACTGTTAACGGAAGAACGTGGTGGTGACCCGGATCGATGGCTAGATGTCAAAGAAACCTTACCGTTATTGAAACAGCGCAAGTACTATCAGGACGCCAAATTTGGTTATGTTCGCGGTGATGAGCCGGTGCGCTATGTTGAGAATATTCGCGCTTATTACGACACCTTAGTGCATTTAGACGACGAAAATCTGCATCAAAATTAATAAAATCTGGTGCAGTTTAAGATTATGAAAAGAAAAGAATTAACGCTTATTTTCCGGTTTTTCTCCGAAGCCTGAAATCAGCAATAGACAACTTAGTAACAAAAGTGTCATATTGGTTTTGTATACTTATACCAATCAACATCAATTTCTGAACACTTAGCAAATTTTTGTGATGGTATATTTCACTATTCAATTCAATGAATATGATTGATACAAAGCTGAGTGGACTAAATTGGTATTGGGAAACGGAGGTTGTCATGAAAAGAAAAGCGTTAAGAGCTAACCATCGACGTCGTCAGGCCCGTTCAACCCATCGTAAAGTCAATGCTCGTTACCGGGTGTTCTTTCGGGTCGTACTACAAAATCAGGAAGGTAACTAGACTTAGCACTAGTCTTCTGGTCAGTTCCATCAGGTCTTTCGACCAAATTTTTAATCACAAGTCTTAGTGCTAGCGTTGAGAACGCTTCGCTAACTTTTGTTGTTTTTTCTCGTCACGACGTTTCTTAAAAAATGCCGAGAGATTAGCAGAGCATTCCTCACCTAAAACACCAGATGTAACCTCAAGCTGGTGATTCAATTTTTCCGATTGGGTTAAATTAAATACACTGCCACAAGAACCGGTTTTTAAATCACTGGCCCCAAACACCAATCGTTTGATTCGACTATGAACCAACAAGCCGGCGCACATCGGGCAAGGCTCCAGAGTGACATACAAGGTACAATCGAGCATTCGATAGTTATTCAAAACCTCGCCGGCTGCGCGGATCGCCTGCATTTCAGCATGAGCGGACGGATCGTTCAAGGTAATGCTCTGGTTACAGCCTCGGGCGATTATTTCACCTTGATGCACAAGCACAGCACCCACAGGAATTTCCCCAAATTCGGCAGCACGTTCGGCTTCCTCCATGGCGGCACGCATAAACGCTTGATCCTGGGCTAATGTCTCTTGGGTCATGAATAATCTCGTAAATTGGTAAATTTAACTAATAATTGGTCGAAGTTGGTTAATTCTACTTCACTTTCGTTTTATCGTATATTTGTCTGATAGCGCTAATCTTCTGGTTTAACGCCATTTTTCGCAAATAAATCGGCATTGGTCTGCTTATTGCTTATTCTATAGTAGTCAATTAACTTAATCTAAAATTCAGTTTCGAAGAGGGGAAGAAAAGCAAGATGAGCGTATTTAATTTTGTCATTATTATCGTGGTTTGTTCGTTGATTTATGAATATTTCAATCAACGTCAGAAATTACAGCACAATAGTAAGCATTCAAAAAAACAACATGATGAATTGATGAATGAGATTGGCGAGCTGAAAACACGGGTTGAGACTCTTGAAAAAATCGTAACCGACAAAGGCTACGATTTAAAAAGCGAAATCGATAATTTATAAGAACAACGACAGTAAATCGTTTAAATATCGGTGCCCTTGTGGGGTGACCTGAAAGTGATTATTCCTGGCCTCCAGCAGCCCTTTGCCGCAGGCCTGTTGAAGGGCGTCATCGATGCTGTCTGCGCCTAATCCCGTAGCCTGTTGATAGTCTGACAGGCTAAAAGGTTTGAATAAGCGCAGGCGATTCATCATGTATTCAAATGGGCGCTCCGCTTCCGCTACCTGATGCCAATGATCCAACGCCGATCGTCCAGGCTCTAAATAACCTTTCGGGTGTTTTATTTTCACCGTGCGATGAATCGTTTGCCCGTTAATATCGGTTATCTTACCGTGGGCACCACAACCTATTCCCAGATAATCACCGTTCTGCCAGTAATTTAAATTGTGACGGCTTTGAAACGCTTCACCTTTGCTGAACGCCGATATCTCATATTGCTGATAGCCAGCACTTGCCAGCAGTTCAAACCCTGCCTCCTGTATATCCCAGAGAATTTCATCTTCCGGTAACGTCGGGGGTTTTGAATAAAACGCGGTATTCGGTTCAATGGTCAACTGATACCAGGACAGATGCTGAGGATTCAGGTTGATGGCCTGACGCAAATCATCCATCGCCGCAGTAACGCTTTGTTGCTCCAGACCGTGCATTAAGTCCAGGTTAAAACTGCGAATACCCGCTTGATGGGCTAATTCGGCGGCACGAATTGCTTGGTTAGTATCGTGAATGCGGCCAAGTTTTATCAGCTTGTCAGAAGCAAAGCTCTGCACGCCAATGGACAGACGGTTTACACCGGCAGCGGCAAAACCTTTAAATTTATCTGCTTCAACCGTGCCAGGGTTTGCTTCTAAAGTTATCTCGGTATCAGCGCTAATGGTTAATCGTTTACCAACACCTTCGAGTATGTCGCCAATAGCTTTTGCTGAGAACAGGCTAGGGGTGCCGCCACCGATAAATATTGAATGTAATGGCCGGTTTAGTTTAAAGCGCTCGATATCATCATCGAGATCTTTTAGCAGCGCCCTAACATAGGCGGGCTCATCAATATCCTGCTTCAAGGCATGGGAATTAAAATCACAATACGGACATTTTTGCACACACCAGGGAATATGGATGTACAAAGACAGAGGTTGAACAGCTAGCACGAATGATTAATCCAGATGTTTAAAATGGCTCAAAAGTTGTTTAAGGGCTTTACCACGATGACTCAACTGGTTTTTAACCGCACGGGGCAATTCTGCTGAGGTACATTTGTGCGCATCCACCCAGAACAGCGGATCATAGCCAAAGCCTTCATCGCCTTGAGGCTCGGTGACTATGCTGCCTTCCCAGGTTCCCTGACAAATAACTGGGGTAGGGTCATCGGCATGGCGCATATAAACCAATACGCATTGAAAACGAGCACTTCGCTGATTTTCAGGAGCGATTTCCATCGCTTGCATCAGTTTTTCATTATTGGCAGCATCGTTGCCGGCTTCTCCTGCGTAGCGTGCCGAATAAATACCGGGTTGGCCTTTAAGAAAATCGACTTCCAGGCCGGAATCATCAGCGATAGCAGGCAGACCTGTGCATTTCGCTGCATGACGGGCTTTAATGATGGCATTTTCAACAAAGGTTGTACCGGTTTCTGGCACATCCGGTACGTCAAAGTCACTTTGCGGAAGCACTTCAATATGGTGCTCTGCCAAAAGTTC
The DNA here is from genome assembly GCF_007197775.1 of Thalassotalea sp. PS06. Lineage (NCBI taxonomy): Bacteria > Pseudomonadati > Pseudomonadota > Gammaproteobacteria > Alteromonadales > Colwelliaceae > Thalassotalea > Thalassotalea sp. PS06. The sequence continues at coordinate 708,508 of NZ_CP041638.1, forward strand.
TGAAAGCTCGTTAACTTTGCCCGGGTTACCGGTGGCTAATACCAAAGACTGTTTCATCATTGTGTTCCGTGAATAAGGCTTAGATACTAAAAATGCGGCATCATACCGCATTTTCGGGATTATACCGAGACTAATTACCGTCAGCTATCAATAAGCCCGGCTTACTCTTCAACATAAAATTTTTGGGTGAACTTAAGACGTTGTTCATCGCCTTTGTTGTTAATGAGAATATCAAAGCGATAGGTTTCATCATTTGGATAGTCGACAGTGGCAAGGTAATAGATGGCACCGCCTTCGGATACTTTCGTGAATTCGAGATTAAAGGACTGGCCCACCAGGTTAGTAGCGGTACCGGAAATACCCACATTCAGAGGTTTCTTGTCTTCATCGGTGGTATCCAGAGCGACAATATTCACCAGGCCACGATATCGGCTTCGCTCGATTTTATAGCTTTGTGCCACTTCAGGTGTCAAAAAGGAGGTGGGTATGCCAATGTAGTGGACTTCCATATCGCCCAGTTGCTTAACGTATCTTTCCTGTTGTTGCGCAGAGGCAGTACTCATAAATACAAGACATGTAACTAACAATAACCAAGGCTTAAACATATTTATTTCCAGCTCATCAAAACTAAATTAATTATAACAGCAATCGGGCATTGCGAATTATCGAATCGGCAGCTTAAAAACCAAGCCCTGATACCAGACGGTAAAAACGACATCGACCGAGGATTGCCTGAACATTCAAATATGTTACTGATTTTATGCTGAATTTGATATGGGTAAATAAAAAACGCCCGGAGCAGGGCGTTTATACCAATCCCATTAAATTATTGCTCACTCAGTGAGAATTTAAAGGCTTTTAGACAAGGCTTTGATTGCAGAGAATGGTTATTCCATTGTCAAAATCAATAACGCAGAATAAATGCCTTTAAAACTCACCCGTAGGGAGTTAGTGAGAGGCCCATTTACTGCCCTATATTTCATTAATATAGAATGACTATATCAATAAAATCTATGTTGTAACTGAACCTCGGCCCTAACTCTGAGTGGTGCACAAACTTAGTGGGATTGGTATTAGTTTTGATGACATTTTCAGGTGCTGCGGTTCGTTGCTAAAGCACTCGCCAAATTGGCAAGGCGCCGCCAATAAACAGGTTGAGGAAATTTAACGCCACCAAAGCAATTAACACTGACAGGTCCAGGCCCCCCATATCCGGTAAAACTCGGCGAATTGGGTTGAGTAACGGCTGAGTCAATTGGTGGAAAACGAATTGTACCGGATTGCCTTGTTGTACCACCCAACTCATCAGAGCCATTAAAATCATTACCCAAAAAATCAGATAGCCAGCCTGTTTGATCGTGTACAAAAGTCCGATGAACGCGAATGATAGCCAATCGATCGGCGCACCATTAACCGCGGAAAGTACCAGGAACTTAGCAGTGCCGAAGATAATTGCAACGACAATAGTGGCGACATCAATGCCCCCGAATCCCGGAATGATACGTCGGAAAGGGTTAACGACCGGTGCTGTTACTTTAACCACAAACTGGCTGAAAGGATTGTAAAAATCCGCTCGAGCAGCCTGCAGCCAAACACGCAGTAACAGTAGTAATACATAGGTATCAAATAGGAAATTTAGCAGAAAATTTACCGCTTCCATCGATTCTCCAAATTTTATTAATTTTTAATAATTTTCAAGTAAGTATAGCGTTTTTACGAGTTTGCTTTTGCCATTTCTATGGCTCTGTCTTTTGCTGCCTGCATCGCTTTGTCGACCAGTTCTGCAAGGCCACCTTCGGCGAATGTCGTCAATGCCTGCTGCGTCGTGCCACCCTTAGAGGTAACATTTTCACGCAAGGTGGCAATATCATCATTGCTGTTGTTAACTACCATCTGGGCGGCACCAAGTGCGGTTTGCTGCACCAGGGCGCGAGCCTGTTCGGGTGTAAACCCCAGCGCCATCGCTTTGCTTTGCATCGCTTCCATAAAGGCAAAGAAATAAGCGGGTCCTGAGCCTGATACGGCAATTAAATCGTCGATGCTGGCTTCCGTTGGCAGCCATTGCACTATACCGACGCTGGCCATTAGCTTATCGGCTTGCTGTTTTTGTTTCTCGCTGACTTCAGCTGAGGCAAACATACCGCTAACCCCAAGACCTAATTGCGAAGGCGTATTTGGCATACAGCGAATGACCGGCGCAGCAAAGCCTAATGCGGTTTGCATTGGCTTAATATCAACGCCAGCGGCAACACTAACAAAGCACTTGTCTGCCAAATCTACCGACGCTGCCAAATGCTGACATACCTGTTGAATAAGATGGGGCTTAACCGCTAAAACTACAAGGTCTGCATGCTTACATGCCTGAACATTATCCTGAGTGGTTTGAATGCCATAGTCCGCTTCGAGGGCTTTTAACTTGGGCGTACTTGGATTCGCGGCAATGATATTTTCCGCCGGGTAACCTTTGGCCACAAGGCCTGCAATAATAGCGTGACTCATATTGCCGGCGCCGATGAAAGCGATTGTCGATTCTGTGTTTGTCATATAAGTTCCAAAAAGTCGCGAGAGAGATATTGAATGGTTAGCGTTTAATCGCGCTTGCCAAAAATCGCGGTACCGATGCGCACCATAGTGGAACCACTGGCTATTGCTTCTGGCATATCATTACTCATTCCCATCGATAAGGTGTCCACATCAGGATAGCGTTGTTGTAATTGCTGATACAAGCTAAACAGGCTGTTAAAGCGATGTAAACGTTGCTCGGAATCATCGGTTTTCTCAGGGATTGCCATAATGCCTCGTAAACGTAAGTGTTTACAATTGTTGATAAAATCTGCAAGAGCGGAAATATCATCCTGATTAACACCGGATTTACTTTGCTCACCACTAATATTCACTTGTAAACAAACGTTCAGGGGGGTAATGTTAGGAGCACGTTGTTCATTTAGGCGTTTGGCGATTTTTTCCCGGTCAACACTGTGGACCCAGGAAAAGTTTTCGGCAATCAGGCGGGTTTTATTGGCCTGTATCGGGCCGATAAAGTGCCAGATTAACTCGGGGTTATGGGCAAGTTGCTGAATTTTTTCCACAGCTTCCTGAACATAGTTTTCACCGAAATGACGCTGACCTGCGTCAATAGCCTGTTGAATTAACTGCGCTGATTTTGTTTTGCTGACCGCCAGAAGAGTTACTCGTTGTGGGTCTCTGTTTGCCTGGTTACAGGCATCATTGATTTGCTTCTGTACCTGCGTCAGCTTGGTCGCAACTTCTGTCATGTTTTATTTCTTTATAATAATGATTATAAGTTAAGGGAATGTATGGATATTACCGAACTATTAGCATTTAGTGTCGAACATAATGCATCCGATTTACATCTATCTACAGGCATGCCCCCCGCCATTCGAGTAGACGGTGATGTACGTAAAGTTAACGTACCCGCCCTTGAAGATAAAGACGTCAACGCGCTGGTTTACGATATTATGACCGATCGCCAGCGAAAAGAATACGAAGAAAATTTGGAAGTGGATTTCTCCTTTGAAGTGCCAAACCTGGCGCGTTTCAGGGTAAATGCATTCAACCAGAATCGTGGGCCTGCTGCGGTATTCCGTACCATTCCAAGTGAAATATTATCTTTGGACCAATTAGGGTGTCCGGATATTTTCCGTTCTATTTCCGAAAATCCTCGTGGCCTGGTGCTGGTTACAGGACCGACTGGTTCTGGTAAATCAACAACGCTGGCGGCGATGGTCGATTACATTAATGACACCAAACGTCATCACATTTTAACCATCGAAGATCCAATCGAATTTGTGCATCCAAACAAGCAATGTTTGATTAACCAACGTGAAGTTCATCGGGATACCCTGAGCTTTAACAACGCTCTGCGTTCAGCACTTCGTGAAGATCCAGATGTAATTCTGGTTGGTGAGATGCGTGACCTTGAAACCATTCGCCTGGCAATGACCGCAGCAGAAACCGGTCACTTGGTTTTTGGCACCTTGCACACCACCTCCGCACCGAAAACCATTGACCGTATTATCGATGTATTCCCAGCTGCGGAAAAAGATATGGTGCGTTCAATGCTTTCTGAATCGTTACGCGCAGTAATTTCGCAAACGCTGATCAAGAAAGTGGGTGGTGGTCGAGTTGCTGCTCATGAAATTATGATTGGTGTTCCAGCGATTCGTAATTTGATTCGTGAAGATAAGATTGCACAAATGTACTCGGCGATTCAGACCGGTATGCAACATGGTATGCAAACGATGGATCAGTGTCTGCAGGACTTATTGAGCCGTGGTGTGATTTCCCGCGAGGATGCAATGTCTAAAGCCGCCGATAAAAATCAGTTTAAAGTTTACTAATCAGGGAATCGATAATGTATTTTCATCAATTACTGCAAACCATGATTGAAAAGGATGGTTCCGATTTATTCATTACCGTAAACCTGCCACCAAGTGCAAAAATCAATGGTGAATTAACACCGATTGATGACCAGGTGATGAACTATGGTTCTGCACTTGAGCTTGTTGAAGGTTCAATGAATGAAAAGCAGTTGAAGGAATATGAAGAAACCAAAGAGTGTAACTATGCGATAGCGGTTGATGGTATTGGCCGTTTTCGTATCTCAGCATTCTGGCAACGAGAAATGCCGGGGATGGTTATCCGTCGTATCGTTACCGAAATTCCTGATGTAGATAAGCTTGGTTTACCACAGGTCCTAAAAGATGTGGTGATGTCAAAGCGCGGTCTGGTGTTATTCGTAGGTGGTACCGGTACCGGTAAATCAACCTCGATGGCATCTTTGATTGGTTATCGAAACCGTAATGCCCGTGGCCACATTCTTACTATCGAGGATCCGGTAGAATTTGTTCACGAGCACGGTAAGTCAATGATCACCCAACGGGAAGTAGGGATGGATACTGAGTCGTTTGACGCGGCACTGAAAAGTTCCCTACGTCAGGCACCTGACGTTATCCTGATTGGTGAAATCCGTTCTCAGGAGATCATGGAGCATGCCCTGAGTTTCGCAGAAACTGGTCATTTGTGTATTGCTACACTCCACGCCAACAACGCTAACCAGGCGATAGACCGTATTATGCACCTGGTACCAGCTGAGCAGCATGGTAAGTTGTTATTCGACTTAGCATTAAACCTGCGCGGTATCATCGCTCAACAACTGGTGCCAACGCGTGACGGTAATGGCCGGGCTGCGGCTATCGAGATCCTTTTAAATTCTCCTTATATCGCTGAATTGATTAAGAAGGGTGAAGTAGGGGATATCAAAGAGGTGATGGCAAAATCTCGTGAGCTGGGTATGCAAACCTTTGACCAGGCATTATTTGACCTGTATGAGGCGGGCAAAATCAGTTACACCGATGCGTTGCATCATGCCGATTCACCGAACGATCTGCGTTTGATGATCAAACTTCGCTCTAACGAGCAGACCGGTATGGGCGGACTTAAAGGCGCCACCCTTGATGGCCTTGACGACGATTAATTGTCAGCTAAGAAACCAAAAAAGGCAGAGCTAACGCTCTGCCTTTTTTACAATAACCTTCAGGAAATTTAATCCAAACCCGCCGCTTTACGCAATGCGTCCGCTTTGTCAGTTTTTTCCCAGCTAAATGCGGTAAAGGTATCTTCACCCACGGTCATCTCATACGGCTCACGACCAAAGTGTCCGTATGCTGCAGTTTGCTGATACATAGGGTGCAGCAAATCAAGCATCTTGGTAATGCCGTATGGGCGTAAATCAAAGTGCTCTCGTACCAATTCCACCAGTGTTTCTTCGCTAACTTTACCGGTACCGAAAGTTTCAATGGCAATGGAAGTTGGCTCGGCAACACCGATAGCATAAGAAACCTGAATTTCACAACGGTCGGCAAGACCAGCAGCAACAATATTCTTTGCTACGTAACGGCCAGCATAAGCTGCACTGCGGTCTACTTTCGATGGATCTTTACCAGAGAATGCACCACCACCGTGACGTGCCATACCACCATAAGTATCAACAATGATCTTACGGCCAGTAAGGCCACAATCACCAACGGGACCACCGATAACAAATCGGCCTGTCGGGTTAATATGGTACTTAGTGTCTTCGGTCAAAAGCTCTGCCGGCAGCGTATGCTTAATGATGTTTTCCATCACCGCATCAAACAGATCCTGTTGCTTGATATCCGGATTGTGCTGTGTAGACAGAACAACGGTATCGATAGCAATTGGCTTGCCATCTTCGTAAACGAAAGTTACCTGAGATTTCGCATCTGGACGCAACCAAGGCAAGATACCTGACTTACGAGCTTCCGCCTGACGCTCAACCAAACGGTGAGAGTAATAGAGCGGAGCCGGCATTAACGATTCGGTTTCATTGGTGGCATAGCCAAACATCAGACCCTGGTCGCCAGCGCCCTGATCTTCAGGCTTAGCGCGATCAACACCCTGAGCGATTTCAGGAGATTGCTGACCAATCAGGTTCATAATACCGCAGGTTTCACCATCGAAGCCTACATCGGATGAAGTGTAACCAATATCGCAGATTACCTGACGGGTGATTTTCTCTAAATCAACCCAGGCTTCGGTGGTAACTTCACCGGAAATGATTGCGACACCAGTTTTAACCATAGTTTCACAAGCAACACGAGCGTGCTTGTCCTGGGCGATAATTGCATCCAGTACGGCATCGGAAATCTGGTCTGCGATTTTATCTGGGTGGCCTTCAGAAACTGATTCTGAAGTAAAGTATTGCTTTGCCATAACGCCTCTGTAATAAAAATAAAGTCAGTCGTGGTATTACTCGCAACGACTCTCCAGCTTTGCTGTAAAAAGCATATGCCAGAATCAACATAGTGCGAATTCTACCTGCTCAAAGTTTATAAATCTACTTTTTTACGTCTAGACGTCTAAATTGGATTAGTCGAAAATCAACTCTGGCCGACATCTGCGATGTCAGCAGAATTAACACATCATCTCGAGATTACTGGATATCTTCCCTAACACACTGTAAATACATCTGATTTCATTCAGGCATAGATCATGCTTGATATACCCACTTATGGCTCGCGTTGGTAAAACGCTTGTTTCTCGCTATAGTCTCGCAGTGGTTAGTTGTAGCGCATTTCCTTTGTGACGTTAACAAACAAGGAGTAACCCATGCCGTTAAAATATCGAATATTCATTAAGTACCTTTTACCGTTTAGCATTCTACTTTTGTCTATTTACACGCAATCAACGATAAGCTAGCAAACAAGCGTTACGGATAAACTTCCTGGGGCACGGAGCCCCTCATCACCACCGACTTTGCAACGTAACCTTGCAACAATCTGACTTTTATTTTGTTTTTCCGTACAATGCAGGCAGTTTAATTACCTTCATTTATAATTTTGCGATGACACCAAAAACACGAATCTATCTGCCTGGCACATACGCAACCGGTGAAAACCTTGAGCTATCGGAAGAAGCTTTTGGTCACGTTGTCAGGGTATTGCGATTAATCCAGGGTGATGCCATTAGTGTATTTAATGGCGATGGTTTTGATTACCTGGCCAGACTAACCGAGGTAGCCAAAAAAAGAGCGCGTATCGAGATTGTCGATAAATCGGAAGTTGCTAATGAATCGCCGTTAGATTTGCACTTAGGTCAGGTGATATCCCGGGGCGATCGCATGGACTTTACCTTACAAAAGTCGGTTGAGCTTGGTGTTCGCTCAATAACGCCATTATTTAGCGAGCGTTGTGGGGTTAAACTGAGCGGCGAGCGTTTACAAAAGCGCGTAGCGCAATGGCAGAAAATCGTCATCTCCGCCTGCGAGCAGTCCGGCCGTGCCTATGTTCCTAAGGTAAATGATGCGATAGAGCTGGACACCTTTTTGGCTCAATCAACGCAAGCTTTGAAGCTAAACCTGCACCCGCGTGCAGAGCATTCCATCATGACACTGCCGATGGCAGATTTGGCTGAACAACACCAAAGCAAAGTACGATTATTGATTGGCCCTGAGGGCGGCTTATCTACCGAGGAGATTGATAAGGCTAACACCCTGGGGTACACCGAAGTGTTACTAGGGCCACGGGTATTGAGAACGGAAACCGCAGCGTTAACTGCAATTACTGCTCTACAGTGTCGCTTCGGTGATTTACAATAAGCTATTAACTTGTTGAAATTACTTAACTAGAATAGCAAACACAATTCCGGCTCGATGAGCCCTTATGGCATTAAAATTCAGGAAATTCAGATGACGATTAAACTTGGCGTAGTAATGGATCCGATAACCACGGTGAAAATTGCCAAAGACTCCAGCATGGCGATGATGCTTGAAGCGCAAAAGCGTGGTTACGAACTGCATTATATGGAAATGGATGATCTGTATTTAACACAGGGCGAAGCCAGGGCGACGACCAAAACCCTGACGGTATTTGACGATGCCAACAAATGGTATGAATTTCATAACGAGCAGGATATTGCCCTGAAGGAACTTGATGCCGTTATTATGCGTAAAGATCCGCCGTTTGATACTGAATATATTTATGCAACTTACATTCTTGAACGTGCGGAGATTGAAGGTACTCTGATTGTTAATAAGCCTCAGAGCCTTCGCGATTGTAACGAAAAATTATTTACTGCCTGGTTCCCTGAATTAACAGCGGCAACCCTTGTTACCCGAAAGAGTCAGCAGATCCGAGACTTTCATAAGCAGTATCAAGACGTTATCGTAAAACCTCTTGATGGCATGGGAGGGTCGTCAATTTTCCGAATGAAAAGTGACGAAGCCAATGTTGGTGTAATCATTGAAACTTTAACTGCACATGGTAGCCAGTATGCTATGATCCAAGAGTACATGCCTGAGATTGTGGATGGCGATAAGCGCATTCTAATCGTTAATGGCGAGCCCATGCCGTACTGTCTGGCGCGCATTCCTGCCCAAGGAGAAACCCGAGGTAATTTGGCTGCAGGTGGACGTGGTGAAGCGCGACCATTGTCAGCGAGTGATCGCTTAATTGCCGAAACCATAGCCCCAGAGCTGAAAAAACGTGGTTTGTATTTTGTTGGTCTTGACGTTATTGGTGATAAAGTCACTGAAATCAATGTTACCAGCCCAACCTGTATTCGTGAAATTGAAGCGGCATACCCAATTAATATCAGTGGTAAATTGATGGATGCTATTGAAGAAAACATCAACCAGAATACGCCTCAATAACAACAACAAACGCAAAGCCAGCTAACCGCTGGCTTCCTGGTCCTCAGAATAGGAAGAGTTGCGTGCAAAGTTTAGAAAACCAGTTGTTGATAGCCATGCCTAGTTTAAATGATCCGTACTTTACTAAGACGGTGACCTACATCTGCGAGCATAATGATAACGGCGCGATGGGCCTGGTCATAAATATTCCCGTTCGTATCACCCTTAAAGAATTGTTAAAACAAATCGATACAGAGCACCCGCTACAGGATATCAGTAATCAAAGAGTGTTGGCTGGCGGCCCGGTTTCACCCGACCGTGGCTTTGTATTGCATAGCAGTCAGTCCGGATGGCATTCGTCGATGCCACTGCATGATGACATCATGATCACCACCTCGAAAGATATTCTCCAGTCACTAGGCACTGAAAAAGCACCTGACCAGTTTATAGTTGCCTTAGGGTATGCAGGCTGGTCAGCAGGTCAGTTAGAGCAGGAATTGCAGCAAAACTCCTGGCTGAATACGGATGCCGACAAACAAATTTTGTTTGAAACCCCAATTGAGTTGCGCTGGCAGCGCGCCGCTGAAAAGCTGGGTATCGACCTAGGCCATTTATCCAGCGAAGTGGGGCACGCATAAACTTTCAGTTATCCCCTAACTTGAACAACCCAGGAGGCCGATGAATCATCGGCCTTTTTCGTTCGCCAGCAATCCTATTTGTTAATGACTCATTAGAGTTGTCTGTTTAAGGTTGGTGTCTATTTAAGGTGGGTGTCTGTTTAAGGTGAGTGTCTATTTAAGGTGGGTGTCTGTTTAAGGTGGGTGTCTATTTAAGGTGGGTGTCTCAATAAAAGGCTTTGGCTTGTGAAAAGGGTGGGTTCCTTTTACACTTGCCTTTTTCTTTGGAGATTTAGTTTTGCCCGCATCTATTGGTTCTCGCACTGCCCTTGGTTTTGACTTTGGTACCCGTCATATCGGTATTGCCTATGGGCAGGAGATAACCGGTAGCGCCAGGCCATTAAAAGCGATTAAGGCAAAAGATGGAGTACCCAATTTTGATTTAATCGAAGCTCTTATCAAAGAGTGGCAGCCGGATATTCTTATAATTGGCCTGCCTTTGAATATGGACGGCACCGAGCAACCATTCACTGCTCGCGCCAAGAAGTTTGCCAATCGCTTACACGGCCGTTTTGGCTTGCCGGTAGAAATGCAGGATGAGCGTTTAACCACAGCTGATGCAAAACAAAGCCTGTTTAATCAGGGTGGTTATCGGAATCTGCAAAAAGATAATATTGATTGCCAGTCCGCGGTGGTTATTCTTGAAAGCTGGTTTGAGAGTCAATACAGCTAGTTAACTAAGTACTACTAACTTCGCCAATCCCAGGTGCTTTAGCATCTACTTTCACCGAATTGTCGCTAGCGTCGCTATTGCCATCAACAATCAGCTTATGCCCATCCTTATGACAATCCACTTGCATCCGGGCTTCACAACTTGCCAACAACGAATAGATGGTTTCTTTACGTTCGCTTAAATCGACCAACATGCTGGTGGTGTGATACGGGAAGCGATAGGTAAGGAACATTCTTGGGTTTAACGTATCGATGGTTTTTATAATTTTGCTGTGCAGCAACATTAGCGTATGCATATTGGTATTCGGTAATAGCATGACCAGCATATCGCCCTTATAGCGGCCTATTAATGCACCATGTGGCGCATTGTCTTGAAGAATTTCCGTAGTTCTTTCAATCAACCAATCGGTTAAGGTGTGTCCACTGCGATAGTTAATTTCCGATAACTGATCCAGCTGTAAACACAGTAGCGTGGCGTTATGCTGCTGTTGTTGTAACTCCTGCCACTTTATAGAGAAATGCTTTAATAAATTGGCGCGATGAAAAACCTTGGTTAATGGATCAAGTTGTAATTTATCTAACAACGCGTTGCGAGAGCTGCGAATACCAAACACACTCAGCATCAAACCAGCAATTACGATACCACCCAGAGCGATGTAACCGATACTGATAAGGTTTTGCTGGCTTAGTGCATCAATCTCACGATTAACAATTTTCAGTTGCGAATGCTGTTTTGCCAGGTGATCACTTAGCTCGGTTATCAGCTGCTTATTCTTATCTAGCTCAAATTCTAAGTGTTTGCGCACCGATTCCTGGGCACGTTGTTGTAGGTAATGATTATGCTGGCGCTCAAGTTGATCCGCCATATACACGTATACCTGCTCGGGCGTACCTTTTGATCGTGCCAGTTTTGTGGCAACTTTAGACGCCTCGTAAAGGCCATGATTAACCCTGAACTGGCTCGCATATTCCATAGCTTTAACGCTAAACTCCCAGGCGCGCTCGGTATCACCCGTATGATAAAAACTCACCGCCAAATGGGCATAAAACTCCGCCTTATTCATCGGGTAATTGCCTTTTTCTACTGACGATAAACGAGGTGCCAGGTTGTCGATTACCCAAGCATAATTGCCTTCGCGAACCTGCAGTTCGGCCATATCCGCCATCACCCCTTCAACGATAATCGTCTCGCCAATGTCTTTACAGAAATTCATCGTTGAGTGGTAAAGCACGTCATCTGGAGAAGTTGAATTTAAACCAATTAAGGCACTGAGCTTATGGGAAAACACCAGGCATTGTTGGCGTTCCGTCAGGTGACGATTGGTTAAACGGCCGAGGTACTCCAGAGCTTGTTTATGTGCCCCTAATTGATTATGAAAGTAACCAATCCCCATTAAGGTTTTGGTATAAAGCTCAGGCTCGATTTGCGGATGTGGCAATAAGCCAAGAATATCGTTGAGTTGATCAACCGCGAGCTGATGATCGCGTTGTAAGAGGTGCAAATTCATGATGTAACTCAATGCCTGAAGGCGGATGTTTACATCATCACTTTTTTTTAATTTTTGATAGGCTTCTAAAGAGTCCTGATACTTACCTTCAAGAATCAGACGATAGGCTTGAAGGTGATCATAGTGAGCCTTTTCCTGTTCACTCAGGCTTCGATTTTTTAAGATCTCAAGTAACGTAGCGCTCAGTTCAATGTCGGTGGAGCGTACCTGCGTTGCTTCATCAAGCAGGTCTTTGTTTTGCCATGCACGATAATCCGGCGCAGCATCATGAGCCGATACAGACACTGCAATGAAAAAGCTCATAACCATAACCGGGAGAGGTAAAATCCCCTTTACAACCCTTAAAACTCCTTGGGAAATTGGGCGTCGACTTAATTTCCTTGTCCTGGCCAACAATACGTCTGTAATCTGTTGTTTAGGCATCTTCAGCATCCGCTACCTCCATACATTGATGGTTTCCAGTGCCAGGATGATCCTGCTTAAACAAGGATGCTGACTGGTTATCCCGATAGTTCGGGCTTTCAATAATGGGGTGCGGGCAAAACGCTATATCCTGCTCATTAGCCTTTTTCTTCGCCGTTACCGTGTGCAGGGCGGCAATCAGATCCATCATGATATAGCGGAAACGATGACCACTATTGTCACTATGAGTCACACCAATTTCGACGTTTTCTCTGGCTAGATGCAGGCTTAATCTTTTGTGCAGCGCATTGGCCAATGCCAGGGTCTGCTCTTTGTCGGTATCGCTCAAGAGCAGGGTAAACTTGCTGTAACTGGTTCTGGCCAATAAAAACGATTTTTTCGATTCACGATACTCGCCATCTTTAAATAGGGCAAAGTACAGCATCTTAAGTTTACTGAAAAAATCAGGCGCACAGGGCCAAGGCTCAGGTTGATTTGTACCAAGGGTTTTATTGACCAGTTCGGCTGTGACAGAAACGGTTTCTTGCATCATTAACTGGTTCTGGTATTCCAACAAGCGGTGTTTTGAAAAGTTCGCCTGCTCGCTCGTTTTCGTTTCCGAAGCAGTAGATTCAGGTTGCTTATTTACCGAGAAATTACCTTCACTGCCCGATTCATTAATGGCACGATATTCACCTTGAAGTTCGTTATCCGATACCGGTATCAAAGACTCTTGCGTTGCCGGAATACGAATCACAATGGCACCCACCTTGCTTTGGTGGTTGTGCCATTTGGGAAGGTTTAATTCTGCAAGCGTTACAAAGCTTTCCCGGGATAGGGCACCGCTGACGCTATCTAGCAGCTGTTGCTTCTTCAATGGTCCCAAAATGCGCAAGTAACGTCGCATATAGACGTACAACACCAGTATTATCACGGCGATGGCGAACAATAAAAATTGCACTGCGACACGATTTTGGACGCTATCTTGCAGAGCTAAGTGCGCTTCCTGCTGCTTTTCGTTAGCTTGTAACAAGCTTTGTTTAAGCTCGAGACGTTTGGATTCGTCTAAAAGTTGTGCTAGACGAATTTGCTCTCTAGCTTGAGCTTTAGCGATTTCCTTATTTAGAGTAAATTCGAGATGACGTTGATAATGGTCTAAAAAATATTGCGCCTTTTCGATATTATCTTGACTTTTAAAGTAGTCTGCTAAGACTTTGTAACTGGTAGCCACCCAACGACTGTTATAGTTTTTGGTTTCTAACCTTTCCAACTCTTCAATCAAAAGTTGAGAATGGACCTTAGATTTTTCGTAATCATTCGTTCGCCAATGATACTCTAGTAAGGTTCTCTGATTATCGAGATAATGAAATTGATTACCGACGATAATTGCTTGGTACTGGTCAAGTAGCTTGCCAACTTGTTCAACCATACCATTGTCTAGATAGTATTTTGAAGCTTCCAAAAGTACTGCATTAAACAACAAGTGTTCATTAGCTTCTAAACACCTAAATTCACCTTCGTGAAAGCTTGTGCTTATAGCATTCTTTCGGCCAAATCCTATAGTGTTGATCAATCGATGCATTGATAAAATACAACGATCTCGAGGAGAGAGCCGTACATATTTTACCTGCGACAAAACTTTCGAGGCGAGCGAGAATTCACCAACGTGATTGTAAAAATATCCCAGTGTTAGCAGGCCCTGATTTTTGAGATCGCCCTCTTGAAAACCAGATAACGTTTCTCTCACTTTTTGCTGGTATTCAACTGCTAGCGCGTAATTTTCAGTGATGATACCTACATTTAATAAGTTGTAATGAGCTCTCAACCGCACTTGAACATTGGTATGATTAGACAATTCGCGATGAAGTGAAATTGCTAATTTTGTATCTTTTAGCAATATCGCTCGATGTGCTTTAAAGTACTTTAGTTCTGTATCGTTAATTGGAGTTAGGGAGAGATCTGTCCGAGCTACGAATTCATCGATTAGCTGAACTAAATTAATAAAGCGCGGTAAATATTGGGTACGTATACTTTCGATACCGTCAATTGATATCGATAATTCACGATTAAAGCGAAGCCGTTCGGGTTCAGTTAGAGATGTCTTATTTCTCCAGGATTGAATCCAGATTTCGATATTTGTTAAGTTTTGCTCCGAACTAATTGATTTTTCTTCAAGGTTTACTTTGTTAGCGCTTGTAGCGGCAACAACTTGCAATGAAATGGTGCTAAAGCCAACAACAATACAAGTTAGATAAAGTGAGGGAAATAAAGTTAGAGGCTTAGAAGTAAAGTCGCGCAGTGTCTTATACAAATTTGCTATTGCATAAGTTATCGTTTCATTTTTGTATGTGTAATATGACACGGCGCTGAGTTTTTATTTAATTCTTAAACGGCAACTGCTTGGCTAGGTTGCTGCGGTTCATCTTCATTTTCATCAGGACTATCTTCATCATCTTCGATAATGATGCCACAGACAATTGGGGACAGATTCATTAGAGTTTCGAGCGCATTGGCATCACCTTCTAGAATGGCTTTTTGCGTAACTTCTGAAAGCTCCAAATCTTGCATTTGCTGTTTTAGGTTTTCCAAAGTGTGGTCGGAAAGGTTGGCATCTTCACCTAAACGCTCTAATAACTGGATGACATTTGACATAGGATTTCCCCTTTTTGTTATTGTTAACAAACACTTATGTGTTCCATGTTGATGTTATTGTTGATGTTTTTATGGTGTAAAACGATAACCTTCGTTTTGCCACAAAGACTTATATTCCCACTATCGATTGCAAGTTAAAAGCCCAAATATGTTTTTTTTAACGACTTTGCATATTTCGCTGTGAATGTGGATTAAGTGTTAATCAATACTTCAGAAATTCGCTGATAAATTAGATAGTTATTCAACAACCTTGAAACTATTTTAATTAGAATAATTATCTACATAATCACATTATTTTCAGAATAATCAATGATAATTTTATCCTTGAAAACGTACTGATATAAACTTAAGAAAAAGTACTTTGTTTACAGAAAGTTACAATTGCAAAACTTTTGTACCAGTTTGTAGCAGTTTTTCAATCAAGGTGACTTAACCGCAATTCTGCAGCGAAATTGCATCCAGTTGCGCTAACTTTGCGCGTATTTCCTTATTAGCTTTTAGCTTTGCCGATGGTGGCAATAACATGGTTGTTATTTGCGAGGTTGCCGTTACTGGGAATTCCCCGAGCTTTATCTGAGTAATGCGAGTGGATTCAATGGCAAGGGTCTGGGCTTCATATAAGGTTATTTGGTGATCCAGTGGGTAATATTCACTCAGTACATCGACCAACAATTGTTTATATGGAGTCGAGGTTGTAAATTGATAGTCACTATCGCCGAGAATGCCGACCTGCCAGAGGATCAGGTAGGCGCTGTTATCTACAGGGCGGTGGTTACGAATAAACTGGCTGGCTTCAAAACTGGCACATCCTCGTTGTCCAGGATCAACGCCACAGTCTGCTAATAAACAATCATCGGCGGAAATACCCGGTAGCATTTGTGCTTGATAGCCTTCTTCTCTGGCTTGTTCAATGGCCCAGTGTGGCGGTGAGGCGAATATTCCCGGGTGTCCATAAAAAGCGCCAACGACGTTTTTACCATCTCGCACCGCCTTCAGCATTGCCTCGACCATTTCCTTGTAGGTTTGTTTGCGGGGTTTACCTTTTTGGTAATACTGCTGTAAATCATGGACGTTTGGATTCATTTCACTCAGCCAAAGGCGGGCGAGACTAGAGTTCATCGCGCTAAATACGATATCAGCCTGTTCGATATGCTTGCGGGCGTTCGGGGTTAAATGTGCTCCGAGAGTAATACCCGTTCCCACACAAGTTAAACTGCCTTTTTTATTCATACTACTTCCTTATTGAAAACGATTAAGCTGAAGCTTTTTGATTCTTGCTTTGAGGTGTTGACTGGCATCGAGGTACGATGATCCAGTCGGTTTCTGAAACCTGAATTCGATGAAAAGGCAGGTTCTCCACAAGTTTTTTTGACGCGGTATTATCTGCTTCATATCGGCACAGAATTTCGTCGACCTGCAACGTTGAAAATGCGTGTGTAATCAGGTGATTGAGAATCTCCTGGCCATAACCTGCTCTGTGGTATTTGGCGTGCAAATGAATTCCTGCTTCAACGGCTTTACATTGTTTCGCCCAGATAAGCGCACAAACACCGATAGCATGACTAGAATCTTTTTCGATGATCTTAAATTGCAGTAACTTACCGTGACTATGGTTTCTGCAAATGTACTTAAATAGCTTGCTGATTTTTTCAGGCGACTTTACACCACCGATATGGCGACAAGTGTCCAGGCACAGATACAGGTTATGGTAAAAGCTTCTGTCATCCTTACTCGCGGCATTTAGCGGTTGGAAAATTAATCTGGCACTAGGTGGTGGTGTCAGGCTGATATCCGCATCGATTGTGGGGGCTGATACATCTTCCATATGGATTCAAAAACACGTCATGGATTCAATTACACGTAATGGGTTTAATACTTCGTAATGGATGATTCAGCTTGCTATGAATTGGAAGGGGAGTCAACTGAGCTGTTCGTCATTTCCAGCTACGACTGGAAATTATAGCTTTGTAGTTCGAGCTGCGCCGCAGAGCAGATTTGTTCCCGAAGGCCAGTTTCTCCCCCAGCGGGAAGAACCGTCATTTCCAGCTATGACTGGAAATCAT
The DNA here is from genome assembly GCF_007197775.1 of Thalassotalea sp. PS06. Lineage (NCBI taxonomy): Bacteria > Pseudomonadati > Pseudomonadota > Gammaproteobacteria > Alteromonadales > Colwelliaceae > Thalassotalea > Thalassotalea sp. PS06. The sequence continues at coordinate 725,654 of NZ_CP041638.1, forward strand.
AGCTTTGTTTGTTGGCTTGTCCGAAGAGCAATTTTGGCTGTCCCTGAAAACAAAAAAAGGACCTGCAGGTCCTTTTTGTAGCATTTCTTAAAACTAGTGAATTAATCGGGCGCGGATGGTGCCTTCAATTGCCTTTAATTCTTTCAAGGCGGTGTCACTGTCTTTGGAATCCAGGTCGATAACCACATAACCGATTTTGTCGTCGGTTTGCAGGTACTGTGAAGCGATGTTAATGCCGCGGTCTGCAAACGCCTGGTTGATCTGAGTTAACACACCCGGGCGGTTATGGTGGATATGGAATAAACGGGAACGATCGACGTTTGCTGGTAGCGATACTTCCGGGAAGTTAACTGCAGAAACCGTAGAACCATTGTCTGAGTATTTAATGATTTTGCTGGCAACTTCAATGCCGATGTTTTCCTGAGCTTCCTGAGTACTGCCACCAATATGAGGCGTCAGGATAACGTTATCGAATTCACGAAGCGGTGAGATGAACTCATCGTCGTTCGATTTTGGCTCAACCGGGAATACGTCGATAGCAGCGCCTCCCACCTTTTTGCTTTTCACCGCTGCTGCCAGGGCATCGATATCCACCACAGTACCGCGAGAAGCATTAATGAAAATAACGCCATCTTTCATCTGTGCAAATTGCTCAGTGCTGATCATATCCTGAGTGTCGACGGTTTCTGGTACATGTAATGAAACCACATCGGCACAATTAAGCAGTTCTTTCAGGCTGCGGCACGGGCTGGCATTTCCTAACGGTAATTTAGTTTCGATATCGTAAAACTTTACTCGCATACCTAAGTGCTCAGCGAGAATACCTAGTTGTGTACCGATATGACCGTAACCAATGATACCTAAGGTTTTGCCGCGGGCTTCAACAGAACCCGCTGCCGATTTTAACCATTCGCCACGGTGGGCAAGAGCGCTTTTTTCCGGAACGCCACGAAATAGTAATAACAATTCGCCAATGACCAGCTCAGCAACAGAACGGGTGTTGGAAAATGGCGCGTTGAATACCGGAATACCACGAATTTGCGCGGCCGCTAAATCCACCTGGTTAGTACCAATACAGAAGCAGCCGATCGCCGCCAGTTTTTTCGCATGGCTTAATACGTCGTCCGACAATTGCGTCCGTGAACGAATACCTACAAAGTGCACATTGGCGATCTTTTCTTTCAGCTCTTCGTCTGGCAATGAGCTTTTCAGATATTCAATGTTGCTATAACCGTTGTCTTTTAACGTTTCTACGGCACTTGGGTGCACGCCTTCAAGCAATAAAATACGAATTTTATCTTTGTGCAGCGATTGTCGGGTCATGGGTACTAACTCTGTTAATAATACTGTTTGGATGGCTAGACAGCTAAACTACCATATAGAGTGAAAACTCAAAAGTGTTTTTTACGCTTTCTCTCTATGTTGTCTGAACAAGGCTTGTTAATTGCTGAAAAACTGTTTTATGCAATCACGTTATGCAAATACTTTGGCGCCTTGCTCGGTACCAAGAATCAAGACATCAGCGCCGCGGTCGGCGAAAAGCCCATTGGTAACCACACCGACAATGGCATTGATTTTTGCTTCAAGCTCTACCGGGTTAAGAATTTCCATATTATGAACATCAAGAATGACGTTACCGTTGTCAGTAACCACACCTTCACGGTAAACAGGATCGCCGCCAAGTTTCACCAGTTCGCGGGCAACATAACTGCGTGCCATTGGAATCACTTCGACGGGAAGTGGGAAATTTCCTAAGACCCCAACCTGTTTGCTGGCATCAGCAATACAAACGAATTTTTTCGCAACCGCGGCAACGATTTTTTCACGGGTTAACGCCGCACCACCGCCTTTGATCATATGCATGTGTTCGGTGATCTCATCAGCGCCATCGATATACACGTCAAGAACATCAACGTGGTTTAAATCGAATACGTCAATGCCATGGGCTTTTAGTTTTTCGGTCGATGCTTCTGAGCTAGATACGGCGCCCTCAATGTCATTTTTCATGGTCGCCAGTGCATCGATAAAGAAATTGACCGTAGACCCCGTCCCGACGCCAACAATACTGCCTGGTGTTACATAAGCGAGAGCAGCCTCGGCAGCTGCTTTTTTCATTTCATCTTGAGTCATTTTGTTTCCTTATTCGACGCGATGCCGGGATTATAGCGTGAACGTTTGTGGTTTGTCGCCTTAACGACGGGACAAATTATAAGCACCTATCGAAATAACTTAGACATAACTTAAGGCGATTTGATAGATGAAAAACTGTCTGTCGTAATTATTTCTTCGGGTTGCATTGAGATGCGAGAGAGAGGAATTTGAGGCAATTTCATTGGTTTCTCATAATTTTCAAAAGTATTTTCGTAACTCATTGATTGTCATTGTATTACATATAAATAAATAGGCTAATCCTCAGCTTTTCCTCAGGTTTTTTGGGCGTTAACGCTATTTAATTAGGGGTGTTTTGAGACAAGTACATCGATTTACAAGACAACAACCTGTGGCATTGGCCCGGTGTATCCTAATCGGAAACTTTGAGATTGATGGCAGTTGTCAAAGCCTGAAAGCAAATATCTGATATTTACTGCGAATGGAGAAAAGGGCTTTTGAGGTAAATACGGATTTAGTAGCAAGGAGAGAGTTATGAAAATATTAACGTCAATGGTAACGGCTGGGTTTTTAATTGCATCAGCCAATACTCAGGCTCTGGAGTACCGATTTGTGGCAACTGACAATTCACCAGCAACGCGAGCGTGTGTGTCTGCAGCAAGTGACGACGTAAGCGAATTGAAGAAAACCGTAAATCGTTCATTCAATAGCAATGCAGATTTGATGAGTTTGACTGTTTTATGTAATGACCAGGATATTAATGCGTTTGCCCATGCATATGGTGCGGTTGAAACTGGCAACTATTTGAATCGGGTGGTACCAAGAAAAATGAGAATTGATGACTCAGTAGAAATTATCGATGTCAGTGCTTATGTTCCTAATGTAGAGGGGGGCGTTACTATCTACGTGGCAGGAAAGTAAATTACCCTCATCGTAGGTTAACAAGGTGAAGTATTTACCCAGGAGTTTGTTATGAGAAATGTTATTTCAATGGTCATAGGTGCCGCTCTTGCGCTAGGTTTAGCAACCAGCCAGGCCGCAGAGTATGAGTTTATTGCTGCCGATAATTCCGTGGAAACTAAAACATGTGTTTACGCAGCAGCGGATGATTTACAGGGATTGAAAAAACAAGTGCGACGTTCTTACGATAATAATGTTCGTTATATGAGCCAGCTGCTTAGGTGCAATGACCAGGATATCAATACGTTTGCACACACCTACGGCGCTGAAGGCACTGCAGGTTATTTGAATAATAGGGTATCAGCAGCATACCGGGTTGATGAGTCAATAGAAATCATTGATGTCAGCAAAGCTGATTCAACAAACCAAGGAAAGGTTACTGTTTATGTGATGAGTAAATAGTGCCCGCCTTATTGTAGCCGTTATCTCAACAAACCTAAAAATGTCGTTGCCTTTAACCTGACAGCGGCATTTTTTTAGACCAGCGTTATTGGTCAAACAGCGATGATTTTTTTTAGCGGAATGTCCCAGGGTTGTGGTTTTAAGCTTTCAACTTGCTGACACTTGTGAGCAACGCCGATAGCCTTGTCTTGTAAAGCAGGGTTAGACGCTAAGGTTCTATCGTAATAACCGCCGCCCATCCCTAACCGGTTGCCGTTTATATCAAAACCCACCAAAGGTGTTACCAGTAAATCAATTTGCTGCGTTGGGATGACTTTGCCAACGTCTAATTGCGGTTCCTTTAACTGGTAGCGATTGGTGATCATTGGTGTATTTTTGTCGTATTGCAGAAATAACAAATGCCCCTTGCTAAACGGGTGCAACACCGGCACGCAAACCTGAATATGGCTTTCATCGCACCAGGTAAAAAACGGGGCTAAATCGATTTCCCCATTGGCCGCGATATAGCCTGCAACCCTAGTGATGTTTTTTGTCCGGCAGTATGATTGCAGTGATAAAGAAAGTTGTTCTGCCGCTAGGGATTGCTCTGTTAACGACAGTGCCTTGCGTTTTTGTTTGAGCTCGTTGCGAAGCGAAAAATAATCGAATTCTTTCATCAGGTTAAATAAAAAAGAGCCAGAAACATTCTGACCCTATTATACCAATCACATTAAATTATTGCCCACTCCGTGAGAATTTAAAGGCTTTTAGGCAAGGCTTTGATTGCAGAGAATGGTTATTCCATTTTCAAAATGAGCCAAAATCAGTAATGCAGCACAAACGCCTTTAAAACTCACCCGTAGGGAGTTTACCAGAGGCCCATTTACGGCCCTATATTTCATTAATATAGAATGACTATATCAATAAAATCTATGTTGTAAATGAACCTCTGCCCTAACTCTGAGTTGTGCACAAACTCAGTGTGATTGGTATTATGTTTGAAATGCGTTAGATTGCAATTTAGAAATGGAATTCGATTCCGGCAAAGGCGCCATCAAACTGGGCGTCTACATACATATTGTCTAAATCCTGGATATCAAATTTCATCGTACGGTAACCAAGACGAATATCAAGATCGACAATGATGTTGTCTACAAATGAGTATTTCAAACCGGCCATGGCGTCATAGACATTATGGTCGTCAAAACCAATCCAGGAACCCTCGGCGAATACATCAAGATCAGTACCTAAAATGCCAACTTCAGTGGCCAGGTAAACCATAGGGATAACACCGTTGTAGTCAACGGTCTCTTCGGTGAAAATTGGATTCGGATCGTTGGCACTTACCGAAACTGAGTATTCAGCGTACTTAAAGTTCAGACCGAAATCGATGCTGAAAATTGAATTATCGAATAGCTCGTAATACATGATTACGTCAAGGTGGTCTAATTCCGCATCAACCAGCGTATCGCCGTTATATACTCTGTCGCCGAATGCAAAATCTTCGACATCAGCCATACCCATGGTATCTAATTCATTCTGACGTAGTTTCAGGTTAGGTAGTAAAGGGATTGGATGTTCTAATGCTGCCCAGTAACTGGACTTTTTATCATCCTCCAATTCAAAGGCTTGTAATTGCTCGGAGCTTCCAAAGCTACCTTCTGCTTCCATATCCCAAACCTGACCACCAATGTAAACACCGGCGATAGTATCGGCCTGGGCGAAAAACGAACTGAGGGCTAACGTTGTTGCTAAGGCGAGTTTTTTCATGACTTTACTTCTTTTGGTTATTGTTATCTTTATCAAGATAGGACTACAGCCACACATTAACTCAATTTGAAAAAAAAATGTAGAGGAGATGTAAAAAAAGCGTAGAGAAGTTATGGAGGTGACCACGGTGTATACGGTGTCAGCTTGAAATGAAAAGCTTTCAAGCGGTGTCAACGAAGAGCCTTGGTTTTTGTCACCGAAGCGAATAGGGCAAGCAACGCCTGGCAATTTCGCGTAACTCGTCACCTTTTCGAAATCTAGGATTTTGAAAATGACACCAGACACTAGGTTTGATTCATTAGGTGACTCGGGTGTCTACGGTGTCAGCTTGAAATGAAAAGCTTTCAAGCGGTGTCAACGAAACGCCTTGGTTTTTGTCACCGAAGCGAATAGGGCAAGTAACGCCTGGCAATTTCGCGTAACTCGTTACCTTTTCGAAATCTAGGATTTTGAAAATGACACCAGACACCGTTTTCTGGTGTCTGTCACCGAAACGAATATAGAAAACAATGTAAAATACATTCGTTTGAAAAGAAGGGTTCCCCGAAATGCCGGCACCAACGTCAGCCCTTGAACAACCGTGTGTTCAAGGCGGAGGTTGCGCGCTTGCCTTAGGCTTCCCGGTACGAGCCGGGCTTGCTCAATAGCAACCGATAAACCCCCTTAAGTAGAAATTATCGGCTCAGGGACATAGTTGATATCAAACATCCCAGGGAACAATACATCTAAGTATACAAAACATCGAACAGGATGGCCTGTATAAATTTGTAGTCAAGGGTGAAAAATCGTGGTGAGAGGTGAATAAATGTAGCGAGCATATCATAGTGTATTGGTGTTCCTTGTATGTAATTAAACCACATACAATCGACAAAAAATGTACTCTCACCACGAGCAGGAAATGTCTTGCTTTATCAGCAAAAACAGCCCCTTCGACAGATCGGGTGCACTTTAACGCAGAGCGTTGTTCGACGCAATACGATTTTTACATTGCAACGAAAAAGATCGTAATAAAACATAACTTAAAAGGATAACGGAGAAAAATTGCTATGCCAATCCTGTTAAATTGGGAGTAACTCAGAATGTCAGCCGAGGGTTTTATGGCAGGGATGCTTGTATATTACGGCCGTCTGGAGCCGGGAGAAGTGTGTACAAGGCCTCGATATTTAGGCATGGTCATTCCATTTTAAATAGCGAGTACGCATGATAAAGGCGTCTCGGGTATTCCCTTATGGGAAATGGCAATGTGCTCCTGTATTGTCACCTTACCCTGCTTTCCTCTACGCAGATATGAATATACGACCGATCCAATTTAGCGTTTCGAAGTTTGCTGAATGATCAGTAATTAATGTGGATTGGCATAAATATTCTATTCTTAATAATGATTATTTTAGGGGAAACTGGTTTAGGTTTTACTGCAGTGGTAGGATACCTTTATTCCACATATTTAATGACGTGCCATGACATTAACTAAGCAAATTACATTTACTCAACTCCAGGCTTTTTTAGGCGGCGAAAACCTGCAAACCCATGCTTCGGAAATACACGGTTTCCTAACCGGTATTTTATGCGCAGGACACTCTCATGAAAACAGCGATTACATGCCACTTCTTGAAGATTTTTTTAACAATGGGGAGCACCTGTCAAAAGCTACTGAACGGCAGATGACGGTGCTGTTCGGTGAAATCGTACAATCGATTATTGATGAAAATTTCAGTTTCCAACTTTTATTGCCGGACGATGAAGAATCCATTATTGAACGTGGCCAGGCAATCAGCTTATGGGTACAGGGGTTTAATCTTGGATTTGGCTTAAAGCAAAAACAAAGCAGCAGCTATTCGGAAGATGTGCAGGAAATCATCCGTGACTTTGCTGACATCGCCAATTTGTCCAACGACCTTGAAGAAGACGAAGAAACCGAAGAAGCCTATTTTGAAATTCTTGAGTATGTTCGTATTTCATCTCTATTGTGTTTCGCTGAACTGGGAGACAAACCTGCTACCGAAACGCCAAAAATTCTGCATTAATTCCTTCTAACTCCCAGGGCTTGAAATTGTTATCAGGTTCTGCACCAGAAATCATAACGCTTATGAACAAAACTCACATCGATTTGACCGAATATCAACAACGTCGAAACCGTTTGCTAGCGCAAATGCCTGCAAATTCAGTGGCACTCATTCCCGCTGCCAAAGAAGTTACCCGTTCCCGGGATACCGAATTTTTATTCTGCCAGGATAAAGACTTTTTCTACCTAAGTGGCTTTCATGAGCCAGACGCCTTATTGGTATTGGTAAAAGGCGACGCTTCTGATACCGCAGAACAGGTTGCGGCCAATGTCGACGTGAACGAAAGTATTTTATTCTGCCGCGATAAAGATCCGCAGGCGGAAGTCTGGCAAGGTCGTCGCGTCGGCCCGGAAGCTGCACAAGACGAATATGGGTTGCAACACACATACGGATTATCAGAACTGGAACAGGTTCTGCCAATGTATATCAATGCTCAACAGTCGCTGTTCTTTGCCCAAGGCCAGGATAAGACCTTTGATGAGATGATTTTTGCGATTCTCGATATCCTCAGAAATGGCGTCAAACAAGGCTTTTCTGCGCCCGCTAGTTTGCACGATATTCGTCCGATGCTTGCTGAGATGCGTCTGATCAAATCAGATGCTGAGTTAGACATTATGCGCAGCGCCAATGAAATTTCTGGCAATGCCCATCAGCGAGCGATGAAATTTACCAAACCGGGTAAATTTGAATATCAGGTGGAAGCGGAAATTCTCCACGAATTTGCCAGCAATGGCGCCCGAACAGCCGCTTATGGCTCGATTGTCGGTGGCGGCGAAAATGCCACAATCCTGCATTACACGGATAACCAGGATGTATTGCTTGATGGTGAGTTACTATTGATTGACGCCGGCGCTGAGCTTTGTGGCTATGCCGCCGATATCACTCGTACGTTCCCAGTAAATGGCAAGTTCAGTGATGAACAGGCAGCGCTTTATAATCTGGTATTGGAATCCCAGTTAGCTGCTATCGCCACCATTAAACCGGGCAGTAATTTTGCCATTGCTAACGATGCCGCCAATGAGGTGTTGACCAGAGGTTTGCATCAGCTTGGTATCTTATCCGGTGATATTGATGAGTTGGTTGCCGAAAATGCCTGTAAGCAGTATTTCATTCATGGGCTTGGCCACTGGCTGGGGCTGGATGTGCATGATGTTGGCGATTATCAGATGGATGAAAACCGTCGCCAGTTACGTAGCTTTGAACCGGGTATGGTTATGACCATTGAACCGGGCTTATATATCGATGCAGAAGCCGATGTTGAAGAGCGCTGGAAAGGTATCGGGATTCGTATTGAAGATAATATTCTGGTAACGGCAAATGGCCATGAGAATCTGACGGTAAATGCACCAAAAACGATTGCCGAAATTGAATCGCTAATGGCTGGTTAAGCGCTCATTTTATGCGCCTAACGGACAGGTAAACCGACAAGATGACAAACACTAAGACACATTACGACATCATTATTTCCGGCGGCGGATTGACCGGCGCGGCGATGGCGCTGTCGTTGTTTTCAAAGTCTTGCAAACCGCTTCGTATCGCCATTGTTGACTCTGCGGATAAACAACAGGCTAGCGGCGGCTTTGATGAGCGGGTCATCGCCCTGTCTTATGGAAGCGCTGAATATTTGCAGCAACTTGGCGCATGGACCAACCTTAAAAACGATGCTTGTGCGATCAAAAATATCCATGTTTCTGACCGCAGTTATTATGGTAAAGCGCGAATTGACAGTCAGGATTACCAACTCGATGCGTTGGGGTATGTGGCGCCGCTACAATCGATTGCCAGCAGTCTTTATGCGCAGTTGCAGGTGTCTGTGAGCAAAGATTCGGTTATCGACGAATACTTCGCCAATGGTATTGAAAGCATTGACTGGCAGCGCAATCAGGTGAATGTTGAATTACAACAGGGGCTGCAGCTTTCTGCCGAGCTATTACTTGCCTGCGATGGCGGCCACTCGAAATGTCGGCAATTAGCAAAGATAGACACGCAAAGCAAAGACTATGGTCAGGTGGCGATTGTCGCAAACGTAAAAACCGCGTTGCCGCATCAACATAAAGCATTTGAACGCTTCAGTGAAACCGGGCCGATAGCTATGCTGCCGATGACCGACAACCGTTGTTCGCTGGTCTGGACCTTATCGCCACAGCAGGCGCAAGATCATATGGCGTTAACCGATGAAGAGTTCGCCGACACTTTACAAGCCGCTTTTGGTGATTGGTTGGGACCATTTACGAAAATCGGCAAACGCCAGAGTTTTGGGCTAAAACTGGTTCATGCTAAGCAAATCACTCAACATCGTATGGCCTTATTGGGCAACGCCTGCCATACCTTGCACCCCATTGCCGGGCAGGGTTTTAATCTATCGATTCGCGATGTTGCTTGTATGTCATCACTGGTGAGTCAGGCGTTAAAAAATGGCGAAGACTTGGGTGAGTTCGCACTGTTAAATGCCTACCAACAACAGCGAATGAGTGATCAAAAGGCCATCATTCAATTAACCGACGCTTTGGTACACTGTTTTTCTAATCACTATCTGCCGCTGGTTATTGGTCGAAATATTGGCCTCAAAGCATTAAATTATATGGCTGGGATAAAAGCATCCCTTGCCAATACGACGATGGGGCATATTGGAAGCTAATACCAATCACACTAAGTTTGTGCACAATTCAGAGTTAGGGCAGAGGTTCAGTTACAACATAGATTTTATTGATATAGTCATCCTATATTAATGAAATATAGGGCCGTAAATGGGCCTCTGATAAACTCCCTACGGGTGAGTTTTAAAGGCGTTTATACTGCGTTACTGATTTTGGTTAATTTTGAAAATGGAACGACCATTCTCTGCAATCAAAGCCTTGCTTAAAAGCCTTTAATTTCTCACTGAGTGGGCAATAATTTAATGTGATTGGTATATATAGGACGTTTCGTTAATCGATGAAAAGATATGATATTGCAATTGTAGGTGGTGGCATTGTCGGGCTGGCAGCAGCGCTGGCAATATGCGGCCGTACCCGATTGCAGGTGGTAGTGATTGAACCACAACCTTTGCCGGAAAAGAGCGAAACCCCGAAGCTTCGGGTTAGCGCCATTAATGCCGCAAGTCAGGAATTTTTTGGCGAACTTGGTGTTTGGCAAGCAATGCAACAGCAACGCCTGCAAGGTTATCAGCAGATGCATGTCTGGGATAAAGATGGACCTGGTTTGCTGACCTTTGCAGAAGATGGTAATACCGAAGATCTTGGCTGGATCATTGAAAATGATGTGGTGCGCCGGGCGTTATATGAAAGAGCCGAGCAGCAATCTGGCATCGATATTATCACCCAGCCGCTCAGTAATATCGCCGTTGGTGACAGTGAAGTGTTTTTAAGCTTTGAGCAGCAGGTTCCGGTTCTGGCAAGGCTGGTCATTGCCGCAGATGGCGGCAACTCCTGGGTGCGTCGGCAATTAAAGTTACCGATGACCTTTCGTGATTACGATCATCAAGCCCTGGTCGCGACCGTTAACGTAGAAAAACACCATGACAATACTGCCTGGCAGGTGTTTTTAGATTCAGGCCCACTGGCACTGTTGCCGCTTTATGATCCCGCATTATGTTCCATTGTCTGGTCGGCACCGCCCGAGAAGGTTGAATACTTAAAAGCACTTAGCGAAACCGAATTTAATAAAGCCATTACCGGAGTGACCGATGGCAAGCTGGGGTTAGTAACCTTGCAATCGGAGCGGTTAAGCTTTCCTTTGAAAATGCAATTAGTCGATAACTTTGTGCAGCAAAAAGTCGTTCTGATTGGCGATGCGGCGCATACCATTCATCCGCTGGCAGGGCAGGGGGTAAATCTTGGCCTTCAGGACGCCAAAGCCTTAGCTAAAACTTTAGAGATGGTGTTTTCTACCCAAAACCCCGAGCAGGTGTTTTCACAAGCGAAAAGCCAGAGTCTGCTGAATAAAAAACTTGGCGAATTTTCCCGTTTTCGCAAAGCTGAAGCAACACAAATGGTCGTTGCCATGGCGTCAATTAAGCAGGGGTTTGCGGTGCAACAAAAGCTCCCTAAGTTTATTCGCGGCCTGGGCATGCGCGCTTTGAATAACCTGCCGCTGTTAAAACAACAGTTGGTGAAAAAAGCGATGGGGAAATAGTTAAGTGGCGATGCTTACGCATCGCCACTGTTATAAGAGGTAAGCTTCGCTGGTGGAGAAAATACTTCCTAGCGTCGTATTTTAGGTGGAGTCTGACGATGTTTAGAACCACCTTCAAACCACAGCTACTGTTTAAGAGGTAAGCTTCGCTGGTGGAGAAAATACTTCCTAGCGTCGTATTTTAGGTGGAGTCTGACGATGTTTAGAACCACCTTCAAACCACAGCTACTGTTTAAGAGGTAAGCTTCGCTGGTTGAGAAAATACTTCCTAGCGTCGTATTTTGGGTGGAGTCTGACGATGTTTAGAACCACCTTCAAACCACAGCTACTGTTTAAGAGGTAAGCGTCGCTGGTGGAGAAAATACTTCCTAGCGTCGTATTTTAGGTGGAGTCTGACGATGTTTAGAACCACCTTCAAACCTCAGCTACTGTTTAAGAGGTAAGCGTCGCTGGTGGAGAAAATACTCCCGAGCGTCGTATTTTGGGTGGAGTCTGACGATGTTTAGAACCACCTTCAAACCACAGCTACTGTTTAAGAGGTAAGCGTCGCTGGTGGAGAAAATACTTCCTAGCGTCGTATTTTAGGTGGAGTCTGACGATGTTTAGAACCACCTTCAAACCTCAGCTACTGTTTAAGAGGTAAGCGTCGCTGGTGGAGAAAATACTTCCTAGCGTCGTATTTTGGGTGGATTCTGACGATGTTTAGAAACTTCCTTTGAAGCGCCGCTTCAAATCCACCCTCGAATCACTAATGATTCGACTCCACCTTTGACGGTTTACGTCAACTCCACCTTCTAATCACTTCAACGTCAATCCGGTCCCTTACCCTAGAGCGTCATTCCGGTCCCCGAACCGGAATCTATGTTTCCAGTATGAGATACCGGACGACTCCGGTATGACGATGTCAGGTTTCAGCGTCATTCGGTCTTCGAACCCAAGCGCGTCATTCCGGTGTGACGAAGTTAGAGTTTAACGTCATTCCGGTCTCCGAACCGGAATCTAAGTGCCGACATTGCAATACCAAAAAGCCCGTCAGTGACGGGCCTTGGATATTAGCTGTGGACGTCGTAAAAGTTAAGAGCTTAAAAACTCCGCGCGAGAAGCGGGGTTTGATTTGAAGCAGCCACCAAGTGAGGTAGTTGTTGTGCTAGAGGTGCTATCCATAACGCCGCGAGATTTTACGCAGTAATGCACAGCGCTAATGGTTACCGCAACATGTTCCGTATCAAGCAGGGTTTGTAACGCCACCAGAATCTGCTGGGTTAAACGCTCCTGAACCTGCGGGCGCTGTGAGAAAAAGCGAACAATACGGTTAATCTTCGATAAACCTATGATGGTTTTGTTGGGGATGTACGCTACCTTCGCAAACCCATCGATGGTCACAAAGTGGTGCTCGCAGGTACTGGTGACATTAATATCACTAACAGCAATCATTTCATCGTTGCCCATCTTGTTTTCAATCAGGGTGATTTTCGGGAAATTACTGTAATTAAGGCCCGAGAAGATTTCTTTGAGGTACATTTTGGCAATGCGTTTCGGTGTTTCCTGCAAGCTGTCATCGCGGCGATCAAGGCCAAGAATGTCGAGTACTTCAACAAATGCTGATTCGAGTCTGACCAGCTTTTCTTCATCAGTTAATTGAAAGGCTTTACTGCTTTCGCTCGGTACCGAAACTGGTGTTTCAATTCCTGTCTCAAGCAGTGCTTTGCGAACCCTGGCGGCCTCAGCGCTGATGTTCTCACCGATGCCAGAGCCGGCAGCGTTTTCATCATGCTTCGAAACAACCGAAAGGGGCTTTTTCAACGAACCTGATTTCATACTTATCTCTCTTTTCAGTGGTTGATAGTGACATTTGTAGTTTATTTACCGCTGTTAAACGACGTTCCTGCCACCATCTAAGTGTAGGGTACGGCCGGTCATATAGACACTCTGCAGTAAATAGTCGACAGTGGCGATGCCTTCCTGCCATCCCGGTTCTATTTGCATCGCTGACTTTTTCAAAGTCTTCAGGCGATAGGTTTGATCGTCGTAATCGTTAAACTTAAGTAGCGCCGGTGCGATACTATTTACCTTCACATCGGGTGCAAGCAAACTGGCAAATGACAGCGTCATGTTGGCCAGAGCCGCTTTACTGGCTGCATAAGCCATATGCTTTTTGCTTCCTGTGTCTACGATGTAATCAGTCATGTGGATCAAGTCGGCACACTGGCCGAGCTCGGTTTTACTTGCCTTAAGCAGTGGTGTCAGGCGATGTGTAAGCTGATAGGGAGCCTGTACATGTACCTGCAGCATTCGAGCTAAGGTTTCAGCAGGTGGCAAATCGTTGTTGTCAGGTAACCAGTCCGAGGCGTTGTGTACTAGCGCGCGAACATTGCTGCAGTGTTTTTCGATATGAGCGGCAAAACCATGTATATCCTCATCGCTTTGAAAGTCAGCCTGAAAGCAGTTTACACCGAATTCCCGTAGCTCGTCGATTTGTGGACGATGACTACGGTAGCTGACATATACCTGGAAACCTTTTTGTTGGTAGGCTTTCGCCAAATGAAAACCGAAACGCTTGCCGGCGCCGGTTATAATCATGTTAGGAGTTGTCATGTTAGCCTGCTCGTTTGCCTGTTAGGGTAAGGGAAACTGAATCGGCGAAGCGCAGCGCATGAGGCTTTTCTACCTGCACGGTCGCGTGACTGACAATTGGCGCCTCCATAGTGATTTCCAACAAATCGGCGGTGAGTTTTTCCAACAGCTTGAAATGACCATCTTCTACGTGGGCGATCATTTTCTTGGTGATGGTTTTATAGTTTAACGCCTGAGCTTCTTCGTCGGACTCACAGGCATTGCTGGCAGGATAATAGATTTGCGCATTGATCACGATGTCCTGCTGCTTGGTGAGCTCTTCCGGATTGAAACCTATGTAGGTTCGCAATCTCAAATTAATAATGTCGATGCGTGCTTCTGTCATTTCAAAATCAGGATTCGCCGGGTTGATATTGTGCACAGTATTCATAAATTTCCCTTGTTTTTAAAATCAGTATAACAATCAGTCACTCAAAGCGACATACTATCGCTAAACTAGAGCGTTGTACGAAACGTATAGGGGGTGAAGTTCAATTTTTTGTAGCGCAATTAAAATCCTTGTGTATAATGCGTGGAAGTTTAGACGTCTAAACGTCTTTTTGTTTCGGAGTTACCATGCGCTTGTTTGATATTTTATCTGTTCTTTATGAACCTATTAATGAATTAGATAATCACGACCATTTATTAAGTTACATTCAGCCTGAGTTGAATCCTGATGGCAGTTGTCCAATTTATAAAGTGGAAGGAGATCGTTATGACCTGCGTCAATACGCAGAAGATGCAACACAGCTAAAGAATCTGGTCGATTTGTTGGCGCGTTTAAATCGTCTGGTTCGCTGGATTCACCTGCAAACCGACGTTGCCTGGTTTGGTATTTATCTGCGTCATGGCGATAAGCTGGTCAAATACGTGTATAACGGCGAGATGTCAAAAGCCGAATTTCCGATTTCTGAAGAGTATCTGCAAAAATCGATTAACACCCGGGTGATCATGGAAAAACAGCATTACTACATCCCCGATGTTGAGAACCATGATGGCCCTTATTATCGCTGCGATGCCAAGGTGAAATCCGAACTTTGTTGCCCAATTTTCGCTGCCAATGGTCAGGTGATTGGTATTTTTGATAGTGAAGATCATCGTAAACGTTTCTTCGATGACAAAATTGAATTTATCGGCCAAAAGGTGAAAAAAGCCATCGAAATTTTCTTAGAAGACCATCCGTATATTACTCAGTCGAGTAACTTTAAAGCGCAAATCGGTTAAGCTTAAACGCCCTGCATCTGCAGGGACGTTTGTCATTTGGTGACAGACTTCGTCAGGGTGACAATTCGAACTGAAGTTTTCATAGGGTGACAATTCGAACTGAAGTTCTCATAGGGTGTCAATTCGAACGGAAGTTCTCATAGGGTGACAATTCGAACTGAAGTTTTCATAGGGTGACAATTCGAACGGAAGTTCTCATAAGCTGACAGATTCGATATTAAATCCGAATCAGGGTGACAGTATTCACGTTAAGTTTAAAGCTCTTGCTTGACACCTTGACACCTTGACACCTTGACACCTTGACACCTTGACACCTTTTAGCCTCTATACAACCTCTCCAAATACGCCTTGATACTATCCTGCCATAAAAAACGTTGCTTGCTTGAAAAGGCGCGCATTTCCTTCCAGTCTTTTGGTTGCTCACTAAATACTTTCAATGCCTCAGCAAAACAGGCGATTAATGCCTGACATTGTTTGTCCACATCTTTGCCATGGAAGGTGTAACCCGACTTATTGTTGATGACGGTATCGTGCAAGCCACCGATATCATGCACCAGGCATGGTTGACCGGAGCGAAGTGCCAACATCTGGCTGATACCGCAAGGTTCAAATGAACTTGGCATCAAGAATAAATCGCCACCTTCAAATAAATACTTGGGCAGCACGTGATCATATCCATTGATGAACAGCAGGTTATTATTGCGGTGCATTGCTTGCGTCACCTGATCTTCAAGCTCGGGATCGCCGGAACCAAGAATGATCATGCGGCCATGTCTACTTGCCAAATTCTGTAACAAAATATCCAGCACATTTTCCATATCTATTGGGTGCAGCAATAACGCAACCTTCTGGCTAGTCAATCGGCCAATACTGGTAACCAGAGGGCCAGTAAATTCCTGTTCTTGCCAACTGGCAAGGCGCTGGAGGGCAACTAAATGTGCCGAATGCACGAAATGATGGCTGGCTTGCCAGCGATCAACTACCGCTGCGATTTTCTCATATACAACCTGGTCAAAATGCGATGCCGGAATTGCGGTTTCCGGTCTGGCATTTAACATTGGCGCATAATCATAGTCGCAACCATTTAAGATGCCATGTAAACGCCCCTGTTGTTCTGCCCGTTGCAAATCCAGATGCAATCCTTCTCCGCCAATAAACCCTTGTTGTGGATTCGATGGCAGAATCACTTCTTTGGCATAGGTTGGTGACACCACATGAATGGCGTCGCAATAATTGATGGCGGCTCGGGTAGGGTTAAAACAATTTGGGTATCTGGGATCGCAGACCTTAGTTTCGTCGATGATTAAGTTTGGAAACCAGGCTTTTAAGCTGGAATCATCGCCATCGAGAGGGCGAATTCCCTGCAGGGCGAGATTATGGATAGAGTAGACCGAGCGAAGCTGTTTTACCGGTTCAAACTTATCAACAAAAGCGGCTAAGGTCGGGATCAGACCGCAATGCCAATCGTGCAAATGAATGACATCAAACTGGCGTTGCCAAAAGCCGCTTAATAGTTCACAAACCGCAGCACAAAATAACGCGAACTTATTAGCATCACTGGCAAACGGACGATCGGCGCCATCGTCAACATAAATTTTGCCGCGGCCATGGCTATAAAACTGTGGGTGTTCGAGAACCCAATGGGTGACACCGGGAATTGATGTTGCGCTTGGGTCTTGAGTTAATTCAATGCGGTGCAATTCAACCAATTCGATCTGACCACGAAAGCTGACATTGATCTGACGGATCAGCGTTGATTTTTGATGTTGCGTATGGATGCCGTAACCCGGGGTAATGACATCGGCTTGCAGTCCTTGTTCGACGCTGAATTTCGGGACATCACGAATAACGTCACCAATACCACCGACCTTACCAGCGATTAACGCATCGTTTTCTGAAGCAATGTGTAATATGCTACTTGGCTTTGATTGTTGTTTTTGTTTATTGCTGCTCATTGTTATTACGCACAGGCCCAGTGAAACGGGCCTCAGTTTACGGGTAATTGATTAGGGATACCACAGGCGCTATGCCAATCACACTAAGTTGTGCACAAACTTAGTGTGATTGGTATTATTCAATCGATTCTGATTGTGCGGCCTGCACCGCTTGTTTCGCCAGATACTCAGCGATCATGTCCCGGGTTATTAATACAATGCCCTTGTCGGTAACCCGAAAGCCATTAGCTTTGTCCTGCTCGTGATCTTTACCTATCACCAGGTTTTCAGGAATTTGCACATTGCGGTCAATAATCGCTTTATGGATTTGGCAATTGCGACCGATAATAGCTCCCGGAAGTACCACACTCTCTTCGATATAACAGTATGAGCTAACCCGGACTTTATTGAATAACAGTGAACGTTTAATGGTAGAACCAGAGACGATAACCCCACCGGCAACCGTTGAGTTGATGGCGATACCGCGACGTTTATCTTCATCAAATACAAATTTTGCTGGCGCAGTTTGTTCCTGATAGGTCCAGATTGGCCAATCCTCATCATACATATTCAATTGCGGATCGAGCTCAACCAGTTCCATGTTGGCTTCCCAGAATGAATCTAAGGTACCGACATCGCGCCAGTAAGGTTGTTTCTCGTTGTCAGGATCTCTAAATGGGTAGGCGTAGACCTGATGAGATTTAATAATGCTGGGGATAATGTCGTGGCCAAAGTCGCCACTGGAATTATCCTTCTCATCATCTACCTGCAACTGTTCAAATAAAAATTCAGTATTAAATACGTAGTTACCCATTGATGCCAGGCAGTATCCCGGCTTGCCAGGGATTTCCGAGGGTTTCTCAGGCTTTTCATCAAAGCGCAGAACCTTATGGTTCTCATCTACCGTCATTACCCCAAACGCTCCGGCGGCTTCTTCAACCGGTACTTCGATACAACAAACCGTCATATCCGCGCCCTGGGCTACGTGCTTAGCGATTAACGGACCATAGTCCATTCGATAAACGTGATCACCGGATAAGATCATTACATATTTGGGCAATTCATGGCGGATAATGTCGATATTCTGAAATACCGCATTGGCGGTGCCTCGGTACCATTCGTCACCGTAACGCTGTGATGCCGGTAATATTTCCACTGATTCCCCTAGTTCTTTTTTAAAGTGACTCCAGGCGCGATTAATATGCCGGATCAGTGAGTGCGACTTATATTGAGTCGCAATACCCACCCGACGAATACCAGAGTTAATACAGTTAGATAGTGGGAAATCGATGATACGGAATTTACCACCAAAAAATACCGCGGGCTTGGCACGCCATTGCGTTAACTCGTGAAGTCTGGAGCCGCGGCCTCCGGCAAGAACTAAGGCGTAGGTGTCCCGGGTTAGGTTAGAGATGTGACGATTGGTTTTATTCGGCATTTATTTATTCCTGTGCGCAATTCCTTGTTAGAGCGCTCAGACAAATACAGCATCACTTTGAATGAGGCGAGCCTCGAAAGGCTGGGACTTAATATACCAATCAGCTAAAAAGCTGATTGGTATTACTGCAGATTAGCATTGATTATGCGTGGGTTACAACGACGCTGTTGTCACTGCCAAATTCATTGGGTAAGTAGGAATCAGCGGCATAATCATTTTCCCACTCGGATTCGTTAAGTAAATAACGGAAGTGGAAGCTTTGATCTTTAGGCAGGCGCACTTTGGTTCTGAAGGCATTCGCTTTTTTACTAAACTTCATTGCGACCGGCTGCCAGTCAGTGAACTCACCAACTAAGGCCACGGAAGTGACGTCGGGGCGAGCGAACTCAAAAGTGACTTCTGTTTCATCTTTAGTTTTAAAAAAACGCTTGGTTAACATTACTAGCTCCTTGGACGAGTATGCCATTCCTGTTAATAAATTAAACGAATTGGCATTATTGTTATGTTATTAATTTCCCCTGGAATGGTCGGATCACTGCGTTTTTGCTCGACTATCTGGCATAAAACTGTGCAATATTCCTTGGCTTTGCACAATGTTAAAGCAAAGTACTCGCAAATCCGCCGGAATTTTCAGGTTCACAAAAAATTGTGCAAGAAACATTCCCGAGTGGGGCAAACAGTGCTCTGACCTTTCAACCAAAAACGGCCATGGTCTTCCATTGAGAAACAATAACTTTAGCGGAGAAAATGTGATTTAGCACATTCAGCATAGAAAGATGAGGTGTCGTTTTGATGGTGCTTTTATGGTTATTTTATGGCGAATTTGTGACCGGAAGCTCAACCACAAAACAAACGCCGCTGCCGTCTTCAAGATTATGGGCATTAATGCTGCCTCGGTGATGATCGACAATCAGGCGGCTGATGTACAGGCCGATACCCAGGTGTGAGGTGTCATTGTTGACGCCACGCAAGGAAACCATGGCATCAAAAATATTCTGACTCATATCCTCTGGCAAACTAGAGCCAAAGTTAGTGACGCGGATTCTGGCAATTCTCTTATCAAGCTCCAGGTCGATAACGATGGGCTCGTTAGCAGCACTAAAGTCCACGGCATTAGATACTAGTTTATCGAGCAACTGCGCCAGATGATCATCACTACCGGTTATGTTCACCGGCTGTTCATGGATATTCACGGTAAAAGCGTGGTTTGGATAAATTTGCTGATAACCATAACTGCAACCTTGAACTAATTTGGCTAAATCGAAGGTGATTAATTCGCACGACTGCAATGCTTGCTCTAGCTGTGTGGCTTCGCTCATGGTTTGTAGCATGGTATTTAAGCGCTCAATTCCCTGATGGGCGCGGGTCAGATAGCGCTGTTGGGTATCACTGGTGGCATGATGATTTAAATTCTCCAGTGATGATCGCACCAATGCCACCGGCGTTTTCAGCTCGTGGGACAAACGCGATGACATGGTTTGTAAGTAGTTATTGTATTGGCCAAGTTGACTGAGAATATTGGCAAAACTTCGTGATAAGTCACCGATTTCATCTTTGGCAGGCAGGCGCGATAACGGCTGAATAATCCGGCCTTGTTCATCCACCACAGCTTCTGTGGCATTGCGTAGGCGGCGAATTCTCAATGAGATGCGCAACGCGTAAAACAATAACGCGGCAACGGAAATGTAGATCATCAACGAAGTGATCACGACGCCCTCGATGGCGCTGTTGCGAATATCGCGGATACCATGGGTGGTCTCTTCGACAATTACTGCGCCTTTAACCTGGTTGTCTACATAAATAGGATGGGCGGCCGATAGTATTACTGCTTTATTGTCTTTGGTGGTCCACCACATACTCGCAGGGCTACCCGCAAGTGCCTGGTCAACATGGGCTTGTTTATTTTCGCGAAATTCAAATTTCTCGCTGGTAAAGTCACTACTAGGTTTGGTGAGAATGAAATAGTAAAAAGGCGCCATAATCCAGGATTTCATGGTTTCCAGCCAGGAAAGCTCCTGGCGGATATAGAGGCTAGAATCAAAAACACCGCGGGCGGTATGGATATTACCGTGCTGAGTTAAAGGGCGCTGGTGTTGGTCAATCACCAGAATACTCGATTGACTGCGGCCCATGCCTTTGATGATGCGTTCGATATCCGGTGACGGTACCGTGAAAGTACCTAGCTGTTCACTGCTTTTGGTATCTGCAGAACCTATGGTGATTTTCGGCAGGTGCTGACCATCGTAATCGGTAATAGCAAATGCTACCTTTTCACCGAGCAGTTTTTCCGGAATTCTTAGCTCAATTACATAGCCGGTATCGTTCGCTTTCCAGTGTCCCTGAATATTACTTTGCGGTTGTGGAAAACGCTGATTTTCCCCCGGCGCGGGCAAGCGATAACCATTTACCCAGCCGTTTTCATAACTGCTAACCACGTAACGCTGCAATACCTGATTCTGATCTAAGGTGGCAATTTCCAGATAATCATTGTTGGTTACGCTCAGCTGGTTCTTGCGGCGAAACATAAGCTGATCGTCAGTTACCTGAAAATAGGCATAGACAAAGTCTTGGTATCGGCCTATTTGCGAACTAAAGCTCACGGTTACCTGTTCCGCGTTATATTCACTGTCAATCTGGTGCTGATAATCGTAACTGTTAATTCTTCGGGTTTCATAGAACCAGTCCGAAAGGTCGCCATCTAAGCGAATCGGGCGGGCGATTTTACCCGGCAGAAAATCCTTACCGGTTTCCAATTGCTTTTTAAAAGAAGCCTGTTGGTTAAACAGGTTTGGGCGTTCATGTAAGGCGGTGGCCAGCGCTCTTGCGGTACCCATCAAGGTTTGTTCCTGGCCTTTTCTGAGAAAAGTTTCCATATCCCAGATGTAGTAGTAGCCAATAAACGGGATAGCCAGTAATAAACTGGCTACCAGCATTAGCTTACTCCACAGGTTTAATCGCAGTTTCCGCCACATGAGTCGTTTATTTACTCCACGTCATGCCAACGGTAGCCCATGCCATAAACCGTATCGATGCAATCAAATGCAGGATCGACCGCCATAAACTTTTTACGGATGCGTTTGATATGGGCGGTTACGGTATTATCGTCGACGACGATTTTGGCATCATCCATCAACTGTTGTTTGGATTTCACATGTCCTGGATTTTTCGCCAATGCATGTACCATCCAAAATTCGGTTATCGTAGTTTTTACCAGTTGGTCTTGCCAGTGCAGGGTTAATCTGTCGAGATTGACACTGAGGTCGCCACGAGCAAATTCCTGGTCCGCTTGCTGCGGTTGCGTTAACCGGGATAAATAATTCAAGGTGGCATGGATGCGGGCGCTGAGGTTATCAAAGCTCATGGTTTTGCTGACAAAGTCATTGGCTCCCAAACGCAAGCCACTTATTTGGTCGGCGTCGCTGTCGCGCGCCGTTAAAAAGATAATCGGTAAGACTTTCGATTTATTGCGTAGCCACTGACACAATTCAAAGCCACCATCGAATTGATCATGAAGACCAATATCCAAAATCGCTAAATGCGGAAGGGCGAGCTCGAATGCCGACATTGCCGAATCTTTGCAGGCATAAGTCTGCACGCTAAAGCCCTGTTGTCTGAGTGCTTCCGCGTAGTTTTCACGGATACCTTCATCATCTTCTACAATTGCAATTCGCTTACTCATAGTCTTATTTTTGTTGCGCTGGTTTATGGTTAATATACCGTTCATAGATCTGAAAAACACAGATCAGGGTGACAAATCACAATTCGTCATAATTAATCGCTCACCCATCACTTTTTAACAGCTTTTAAGTCAAACTCCCAGTGTTTAATAACTCCATATCCTACTTAACGGTAGCGATTAACAAAGTGATTACAAACACACAATAGGGGTTACCATGACACTTACTCAATTTAAAACACTTACCTTTAGTCTCTTTATTGCCGCTTTAGTTGCACAACCATTGCAGGCACGGGCAAATACTGAAACCGAACCTTCGCAAGACCTATCCAAAGAGCAGGCCATCGGCATTAGCAGTGGTGCTGTGATCGGTGCAATCTTCGGTGGTCCTCCTGGGGCATTTATTGTCGCTATCGTTGGTGACCTGATTGCCAAAAACATGATGATGGATGACGAGCTGGAAACCGCAAAACTGGCATTGAATACCACAACATTATCCTATCAAGACAAGCTGGCCAGACTCGAGCAAGAGCATCGCCAGGAATTAGTCGCTGCACAATTACAGCATCGTCAGGTGATGGTAGAGCAGGCAGAAAATTTCTTAATGAGCCTGATGTTTGCAAAGGGTTCGAGCGAGGTTGCCGAACAATACCATCCGCAAATCGTCGCAATGGCCAGCTTATTAAAACAGAACCCGGAAATTGCCATCAACCTCTCCGGCTATACCGATGCATTAGGTACTAAAGACAATAATCTGACGCTGGCGAAAAACCGCGTATCGGCAGTAAAACAACTGCTGGTAGAGCAGGGCGTTAGTGAAATTCAAATTCATAGTGAAGCCATTGGCGAGGTCGCATTAAAGGAGGAAGAAAAAGTGGTCCCCAACTCCTTTGACCGCCGCGTGGTCATGCAATTAACTTCAACAAATACGGAGGTAGCAAAAAACTAAATTACATCTCTCAAACATTGGTTAACGTTACGTCAGGCGCCTTTGGGCGCCTTTTTTTATATTGAAGGTACTCTCTTCTCAAAAGCGTTTATTTAGATAAATGTAACCAAATGATTTTATTTGAAAAACACTGTTACACTTTGCCGCTGTAATCGATTGTCAAATTTCCTCAGTACATTATAACTAAATAGGAAAGGTCATTTATTTAGCAAGGATTTAACGATGAAGAACAAAGTACGGAACGTTTTAGCATGGCTACCTGCCGCATTGGTGATGACGAGCATAGCGATGTCAGCGAAAGCATCTGAAAAGGGCGATGAGCAGACGCTTGAGCCGGTAGTTGATAACAGTTGCGGTATCATTTCCGTGTACCGTCAGCCTCCGGAGGCGAAAAATATTTACCCGGTGAACATTAATAAAATTGATAACTTTGTGGTGCCTGATAAAAGTGCGCAGTTTCAGTTGAGCCCGGGCACTCACAAGATCAAGTTAATTGAATTAATCAGCGACTCTTATTTCACCAGACGTCGTGGCGATATGAAAAACTTTAAGGATTTCGAAATCGTCATTGAGCCAAACAAGAAGTATTATCTTGGCGCCAAATATGTTCGTAAGAACCGTTCAAAGCTTAAAACCGGTGAATACTGGGAGCCAATTGTCTGGAAAACGACGGACATGGATTGCTCTATGAAGAGTTAGGGAAAAGCTAAATTAACGCTTTGTATATTAGGTAGAAAAACTCGTTCGATTCCAATCGAACGAGTTTTTTACTTTAGCTTTTATAAAAAATTTTTAATTAATTTAAATTTTTTGCATCCAAATTCATCGCTACCGCTCTCTTACTATTAACTACTTTATTTATTGAGGGAAAAAAACATGCAAGACGGTATTATTGTTGGAATCATATTTTTTAGTTTTGCGGCGGTCGCATTTTCATTTTTATATTTTGCCTATCGCAACAAAATGGCTTTACAAGAAACCATTCGCCTGGCCATGGAAAAAGGCCAGAACCTGTCGCCAGAAAGTATCGAACAGATATTACAAAGCCAGGCGGCGCCACAGAAGGATTTTAAACGCGGCATCTTATTGGTAAGCCTCGCCGTGGCAATCGGTCTGTTCGGTATGCTTGAAGGGTTTGATACCACCATTATTGGCTTGAGCCTTTTCCCATTGGCCTTAGGTGCCGGTTACCTGTTAGTTTGGAAATTCGATCAGCAAGCGTCATAATTTCTCTATGGGTCGTAATTTCAGGGCAGTGACATTGACATGCTAAAAGACTGGTTGCAGCAATTTCGCCGTCAGGGTGATAGTCAGTCGTTCGCTCAGGTTGTCAGCCAGTGCCAGACACAATTACAAGGTTATTGCCGACGTCTTACTGCCGGCGATTTCGATATGGCCGATGACATTGCCCAGGAAACCTTGATAAGTGTTTACCAGCAGTTTGGTCAGTTACAGAATCTCGATGCATTTAAGTCCTGGTTATACCGAATTGCCTATCGACACTTTTTGCGACTTCAGCAAACGGAAAAACGCTGGCAATGCCTTGAAGAAGATGAACTTGAAGTGCTTTTACAAGGAGAGCAAGTCGGTGACAGCAATAACCCTTGCCTTGATGAGCGTTACATTATGCAATTAATGGCATTATTGAACAGTGAAGAAAGGGCCGTCATCACTTTGAATCATACCTTGGGCTATTCCCAGCCACAGATTGCCGCATTATTAGATATGCCACTGGGAACGGTAAAATCCCATGGCAAACGTGGTAAAGATAAGCTCATCGCTTTTTCCCTGCGTCAACAACGAGGAGCGGCTTGATGAATCCTTCACCTGACAACTTATTACAGCAATTACAGCGTGATTTTGTTGCCGATTCGCCTGTACAAAGACAAGCGTTTTTGCAGCGAGCATCAGCCAGTTATCAAAGCCGAGTTAAACAGCGGTTCTGGGTGCTCACCATATGTACCTTGATTGCTATTTTTGCATTGCTTATATCTTTTCCATTTTCTGCAATGTTTGATTTAGCACACGCAATTACCAGTAAGGAATTTTCGATTTCGACCATTGTTTTGGTGTCGTTACCAGCGCTGGTTTGTGCCTATGTACTGGTATTGATTGAAGGGACGCGTTAGCAATTCCGGGTGTCATAATTGATCATGATTGTTGTTAATTTATCAGCAATCGCTACCCAATAACGACATATTTCTGTTGTTAAATGAACTTAAGTTCAGACAAGAGAAATGATGATGAAATTACCTGTAATCGCCCGCTTTGCCAGCCATTTTTTATGGTGGGCATTGTATATATTTATTGTCACTGGCATTTTGACGCATTGGGTGGCGGTTGCCAATACAACTTCAGCGGTAACGGTGTTGAATCGCCTGAGCCAGCCTTCTCATCTAATCAACGATTCCTCGACAGTGGCTCAACTAGCCGTTCAAAAGTTCGCTACGGCCGTTAATGAACAGAGCGAAAGTGAGGCCAGAGCGTTTTTTTATACCGACTCTTTTATCGGGAATAACAATGATAACCATGCCGATGGCTCCAGCACTACATCGGGTTATATCGATAACTCGACAATTGCCGGTCCGGAACCAATGCATCAGAGCAACCTTTATCGCTGGTCAGGAGGTGTATCTTTAACACTGGATCTCGACGCCTACCAGAAAAGCTTACGTTACCTGAATCCTTCAGAAACCGTGTATTTACAGGATGAGTTATTCGGCCCTGGAAGGTATCAAATCGTTAATATTATGTTGTTGAGCGAATCGGCCCTGAGGGAGTGGTTTGACAGACAGCAAAGTATGGCCGAACGGGATAAATTTTCCTGGCTAATTTTACATAGCCCATATTCAGGAAGTACAACGGAAATCCGTTACGTTATTGTTGCTCGAAAGATTACGTCTCGGTTTAATCCGCAATCAGTAAATTATCAGTTCTGAATCAGGCTTGCGGGGTCGTCAGTGAATCTCGTTCGATTAACACAGGTTTGTTATCGTATTCGAGGTTCTTTGATTTTAAACCGTAAGTCGAATTCAGTACTCGGTTGGCAGAAACCGCACCGATTTCCTTGATAGGGTTTTTGATGGTGGTCAGACGCGGATAAATAAATCTTGAAAAATACGCGTCATCGAAACCGATAATAGAAAGTTGTTGCGGCATGGTAATGCCAAGACTTCTTGCGGTAACAATCGCACCCGCTGCCATCTCATCATTACCGCAAATAACTCCGGTAAACTCAACGCCGGATTTATGAATGTGGGCTAACCCTTGTTCCCCGCTTTGTTCACTGTAATCACCGAGGTAATATAATTCATCGGCAAAGGTCAAACCGTTATCAAGTAGTGCCTGACGATGGCCACGCAAACGCTCCATGGCGTCGAGTTTCCAATCAGGGCCGGAAATATAGGCAATGCTTGTGTGTCCTGCGTCGATCATTTTCTGACAGGCAAGGTAGCCACCCTGGTAATTGTCGATAGAAATACATTGAGTTTGCAAACCTTCCACCTGGCGATTGATCAGGGTAAATAACACGCCACGTTTTTTCAGATCACGCAGATATTGATCACTGACCGCCTCAACAAACAATATTAACGCATCACAATTTCGCTGTAGAAGGAATTCAATAGAATCCTCTTCGATAGCAGCATCGGCATGACCCGCGGCTATCATCACATGCTTTTTGGCATTTCTCAGGGTTATCTCAATTTCGTTTAGAAGCATACCGTAATAGGAGCCCTGGAGCTCAGAAATAACCACACCTATTGAGTTAGAGCGTTTTGAGGCCAGTGATTGGGCGATGGAATTCGGTCGAAAGCCCAATTCTTCCATCGCTTTGAGTACCTTATCCCGGGTTTTCGGGCTGACTCTGGAACTGTCGTTCATTACCCGGGATACGGTAGCCGAAGATACTCCGGCTAACTTTGATACTTCGTAGATGGTACTCATGCGTTTTTAAATAGGCTAAAGATAAAATGAAGTGTTAAGTTAACACAGAAAAAGGTTTAGCATCAGCTAGTTTTGTAATTTGGCAAATACCAAATCAGCTTCTGCTGGTGATCAACTTGGTATAAGCTTTGCCACTTTCTTTGACGTAACGCTGTTGTGTGTCGTAGTCAACGTAAACCAGACCAAAGCGTTTGGTATAGCCTAAGGCCCACTCAAAGTTATCCATCAGGCTCCAGCCAAAATATCCCTGAACATTTACCCCTACATCTATGGCGGCATTCACGGCATTCATATGATCCTGATAATACTGGATTCGGCCCAAGTCGTTTACGACACCTGCAGTTAACTGATCCGGCATGGCGGCGCCATTCTCGGTAATGTAAATCGGCGGCAATGAATAGCGACTATGCAATTCCGATAATAACTGGGTAAATGCTTGCGGATAGATCTCCCAGCCCATATCGGTTAGTGGTACATCCGATGGTGGAATTTCTTCAAAAATACTCGTTGGGTGGGCTTTGTATACCGCACGGGTATAAAAGTTGACACCGAGAAAATCGATTGGTGTCGCAATGATTTCCATATCTCCCGATTCAATATCTGGCTTAATGCTGTCATCGAAGCTATCGATGATGTCTGGATATTTACCTTCGAAAATAGGACGACTGTACCACCAGTTAAAATAATCATTGGCATAGGCGGTTGCCTGCATGTCCTCAGCACTATCAGATACCGAGTAGCCAGGAGTGAAATTCAGGACAATACCATTCATGCTATCTGGACAGTTTTTCTGTAAAACCTGCATTGCCAGACCGTGGGCTAGCAGCAGGTGATGGGCCGATTTTCGCCCATAAGATTGTTGGCCCTTGCCTGGTGCATGAATTCCCGCTTCGTAACCCAGGTAGGAGCTACAAAATGGTTCGTTCAGGGTTGCCCAGGAATCAACTAAATCGCCAAGCTCGCGACTGATAAGGTCGGCATAGTCTCGGAATGCATACGCCGTCTGGCGGTTTAACCAACCGCCATTATCTTCCAGGTGTTGCGGCAGATCCCAGTGATACAGAGTTACGAAGGTTTTGATATTTTTGGTTTTTAATCCACGGAGCAAATTGCGGTAAAATTCGACACCTGCAGAATTCTTGCTGCCATCTTCGTTTAAAACCCGACCCCAGGCGATGGATAAGCGATAGGCATCAACGCCCATATCGGCAATTAATTGCACATCCTGTTGCCAGAGGTTGAAGTGATTGCATGCGACACTGCCATCGGATTTGTCGGCGATGGTGCCAGATTTTGCACAAAACGTATCCCAAATACATGGTTGGCGATGGTCAATGCCGCCTTCAATTTGGAACGACGCCGTTGCCACACCAAACGTAAAATCTTTCTCCAGCATTCTGGAATTTTCAGGTAAAGATAGTTTCATGTTTTCTCTTGCTACAGTTACCGCTGTGGTTTCATTGCTAGTAAGTAATCACTGTGCTCATTACTTGACCAGTTGAATGCAAAAATTGCTGCTGCATAATAAAAGCATTGCTCGTAAATTCAAAATCATGCTATAAATGAAACCGCTTACATTTGCACAAAGATTAGAGCTTTCATTATCAAAGGTCAATACTCTTTGCTGTAAATAGTCCGAAAAAATAATTAGTTAAGCAGTCAAAAAATCACAAAATTGCGGCTAATAAAACATCTGGGGAATTAACATGAATTCAACGAGCACGGCTAATCCACCTGTGCAAGCGGCTCATAGTGGCGGCAATTATCTTTTTGCACTGACATCGTTAACCACACTGTTTTTTATGTGGGGTTTTATTACCTGTCTTAACGATATTTTGATACCGCATTTAAAAGCGGTTTTTGATTTAAGTTATACCCAGGCAATGCTGGTACAGTTTTGTTTCTTTGGTGCATATTTCATTTGTTCACTGCCTAGTGGCGCACTGGTTAAGAAAATAGGCTATCAAAAAGGTATTGTGGTTGGTCTTATTATTGCTGCCCTCGGCTGTTTAGCCTTTTATCCCGCAGCGTCGATGCACAGCTATCCGGTATTTTTGTTAGCTTTGTTTATTCTTGCATCGGGCATCACCCTGTTACAGGTTTCAGCCAACCCTTACGTTACCTTACTGGGAAAAAGCGAAACGGCGTCGTCACGCCTTACCTTAACCCAGGCGTTTAATTCCTTTGGTACCACTATTGCGCCATATTTTGGTGCTTACCTGATCCTCGATAACGTTGCTTCTTCGATGGCAACGGCGGCCGAAAAAGCAGCGTCTGTGCAAATGCCTTACGTAGGTCTTGCGGCCACCTTATTAGTTCTTGCAGCGGTTTTCGCCTGGTTAAAGCTACCGAAAGTAGAGCAACAGAATGAAACTTCAGAGCCCTTATCAGGCAGTGCATGGAATTATCAACACTTAGTGTTAGGTGCTTTAGGTATTTTTGTTTATGTCGGCGCTGAAGTGGCGATCGGCAGCTTTATGGTTAACTTTTTTGGTTAAGCTAATATTGCTGGTCTTGAAGAAGCGGAAGCGGCGAAATACCTGGCCTATTATTGGGGGGGTGCCATGGTCGGTCGATTTGTTGGTGCCGGCGTGATGCAAAAAATTGCCGCCGGTAAAGTGCTGGCGTTTAATGCGTTGATGGCATGTGTATTGATTGTGGTTACGGTTATAAGCTCAGGCGAAGTAGCAATGTGGGCCATTTTATTAGTGGGTTTATTTAACTCGATTATGTTCCCGACCATTTTCTCTCTGGCATTAAATGGTCTCGGTGCTCATACCGCACAAGGCTCGGGTATTCTTTGTCTGGCAATTGTTGGTGGTGCTATTGTGCCGCTCCTGCAGGGCGTACTTGCTGATACTATTGGCATCCAATTATCGTTTATTTTACCGATTTTCTGCTATGCCTATATTTGTTACTACGGCTTGAAGGGTTCAAAGCCTGATCAGGCAAGCGTTTAATTGAGAAATATTATGACTACATTGAAAAAACATGAGAATAAATCTCGGCTAGCCTCTTTGTTAGTACTTGGCGCCACGTCTACCTTAATGGTCGGTTGTAACCAGGCTGATAAACAAGCCGTTGCCGAGCAGCAAGTTCCGCAATCAAAACCTGCGGCCATGGAACACAATATCGACGTCTGGCCAGAGCTGGATTTGCCAGTGAAAAAGGATCCAGAGATAGAGCAAAAAATCTCTGAGTATCTGGCAAAAATGACCCTGGAGCAGAAAGTTGCGCAGATGATCCAACCGGAAATTCGTGATATTACCGTCGAAGATATGCGCAAATATGGCTTCGGTTCATTCCTAAATGGTGGTGGCGCATTTCCAAATAATGACAAGCACGCGACACCTGCGGATTGGATCAAATTAGCAGAGGATATGTATCAGGCATCTGTTGATGACAGTGCAGATGGTATCGCGATTCCTACTATGTGGGGTACCGATGCGGTGCATGGTCACAACAATGTCATTGGTGCAACCTTATTTCCACACAATATCGGCTTAGGTGCGGCCAACAACGCCGAGTTGCTTGAAGAGATTGCTGCAATTACCGCAACCGAAGTTATGGTTACCGGTATCGATTGGGTATTTGCTCCTACCGTAGCGGTTGTTCGCGATGATCGCTGGGGTCGAACCTATGAAGGTTATTCCGAAGATCCGGAGATTGTTCGCGAATATTCAGCGGCCATTGTCCGTGGTTTGCAGGGCG
This sequence comes from Thalassotalea sp. PS06, assembly GCF_007197775.1. NCBI lineage: Bacteria > Pseudomonadati > Pseudomonadota > Gammaproteobacteria > Alteromonadales > Colwelliaceae > Thalassotalea > Thalassotalea sp. PS06. The sequence continues at coordinate 756,561 of NZ_CP041638.1, forward strand.
CTGCCGATAAAGATTTTCTGGGCGATAGCCGGGTGATTTCAACCGTTAAACATTTCGTGGGTGATGGTGGAACCATCGACGGTGATGACCAGGGTAACAATATTGCCTCAGAACAAGAGCTATTCGATATTCATGCTCAAGGTTATGTTGGCGGTTTAAGTGCCGGCTCGCAAAGTGTAATGGCTTCGTTTAATAGCTGGCACGGCGAGAAAAACCACGGTAATAGATACCTGTTAACAGATGTATTAAAAGACAAAATGGGCTTTGATGGCTTCGTAGTTGGTGACTGGAATGGTCATGGTCAGATCCCAGGGTGTACTAATGACAACTGTAGCCAGACCATCAATGCTGGCCTCGATATCTTTATGGTACCAACCGATGCCTGGAAGCCGTTATATGAGAATACCATTGCTCAGGTGAAATCCGGCGAAATTCCAATGTCTCGTATCGATGACGCGGTATCTCGTATTCTTCGCGTTAAACTTCGTGCCGGTCTGTTCGATAAACCGAGCCCGGCTAACCGCCCGGTTTCCGGCAAGCTTGAGCTAATCGGCGCCGCTGAGCACAGAGCCGTTGCCCGTCAGGCAGTAAGAGAATCGTTAGTTCTGTTAAAGAACAAAGACAATCTATTGCCGCTTAATCCGACTAAGAAAATTTTATTAGCTGGTGACGGCGCCGACAATATTGGTAAGCAGTCTGGTGGCTGGACTATTACCTGGCAAGGTACGGGAAATACCAACGCAGACTTCCCTGGCGGCACTTCAATCTATGGCGGTTTTGAACAAGCGGTTAATGCTGCTGGCGGTGAAATTGAATTAGCCGCTGATGGTAACTACAAAGCTAAGCCAGACGTCGCCGTTGTGGTCTTCGGTGAAGAGCCATATGCAGAAGGTATTGGTGATATCGATAACCTTGAATATCAGCGCGGAAATAAAAAAGATTTGGCATTACTGCAAAAATTTAAAGCGGAAGGTATTCCAGTCGTTTCTGTATTTATTTCCGGTCGCCCAATGTGGGTTAACGCTGAGTTAAATGCCTCCGATGCTTTTGTCGCTGTCTGGTTACCAGGTAGTGAAGGTCAGGGTGTTGCCGATGTATTGCTAACCGATGCTGACGGTAATGCTCAGCACGATTTCGTTGGTAAGCTGTCGTTCTCGTGGCCGAAATCTGCGACGCAAACCACAGTAAACCGCAACGATGAAAATTATGATCCGTTACTACCTTACGGTTTTGGCCTGAAGTATGGCGATAACAATGTATTAGCTGATGATTTGGATGAGACGGTTGCAAAATTTGCCGATGCGGATCAACCTCTGGTGTTATTTGAACATGCAGCAAAAGCCCCTTGGGCATTAACGCTTGTTTCAGGGAATAACACATCCGGGGTAAATAGTTCAATTGTTGAGCTTGATAGCATAAAGCTACAAACCATGGATAAAGATGTGCAGGAAGATGCTCGTACCATCACCTTTGCAGGTAAAGAGACGGCGGCGGTTGCTTTGCGCAGTAACTTTGTTGAAGACTTGCGTAATTATACCGAGAACGATTCTGCGTTAACCTTGTTAGTGCGCAAGGATCAGGAGTTTAGCGACTCGGTCTTCCTGGAAATGCGCTGTGACGAAAGTGATTGTAACAAGCAGGTAGATATCACCTCAGCGATAAAAGGCTTTACTATCCATGAATGGCAAGAATTAACGGTTGATCTGCAGTGTTTTTCTCAACAAGGGCTAAATTTCGCCCGGGTGACCGTGCCGTTTGGTATTGCAACGCAAGGTAGCGGTGTGGTGTCATTTGCCAAAATTAGAATGGTGCCAAACCAAGGGGAAACAGCAAAAATTACCTGTCGATAATTGTTTGTCGGCAGGTAAATTTATAGGTGAGTATTTTGTAAAAAACAATCGCTGTAACTACTTACCTTTAATGTTCGAGGGTATGAGGTAAACCTATTTCATACCCTAACCTTTAATCATAAGTAAGAGGAATACCAAATGATTAATCACCAAGCCCGACAATACAGCTTGTTAGTGACGGTAGTATTTATGCTGACAATGTCAGGATGCGGAGGAGGAGGGAGTGAAAATGACTTGTCAGACAATAACTCTTCTACACCGACACCTGCACCTCCTCAACCATCTCAACCCGATTTCCCAACCAAAGTCGTTACCAAAAGTACTGATTGGCAGTTATTGTGGCAGGACGAATTTGATGGTCCTGAAATCAATGCACAAAACTGGCAGTTTGAACAAAACTGCTGGGGTGGCGGCAATAACGAAAAACAGTGTTATACCAATCGAGTAGATAACGCGGTTATCGAGCAGGGCAGTCTGCATATCATTGCTCGCAAGGAAACCTTTACCGGACCGGCTGAGCAAGATGATTCGCCAGATTACAATGACAATATCACTAAAACATTACCCTATACCTCGGCACGCTTGCGCTCGAAAGGTCTTAAAGACTGGCGCTATGGACGAGTCGAAATCCGAGCAAAATTGCCACACGGACAGGGAACGTGGCCAGCTATCTGGATGTTGCCCACGGATTATGTTTATGGTGGCTGGGCAGCATCTGGCGAAATCGATATCATGGAAGCAGTCAATTTAGGTGCCGCAAGCGATGCTAGCTGGGCGCAACCTGGCGATATTGAAACGCGTGTCCATGGCACGTTGCATTATGGTGGAAGCTGGCCAAATAATGTTTATTCGGGGCAGGACTTTCTTCAGAATGGGGTAAAACCCTGGGAAGATTTCCACACCTACGCCTTGGAATGGCAAGAAGGTGAAATCCGTTGGTATATGGATGATATTCACTATGCAACGCAAACCAGTGACGGTTGGTACAGTCAATACACTAATGATAGTGGTGTGGTTGTGATTGCAGAGGACACCGCACCTTTTAACCAGGATTTTCATTTATTACTTAACGTAGCTATCGGTGGTAGCTGGGCTGAAAATGTGAATGAAAAAGGCGTTGATAGTTCTATAACAGAAGCTCGTATGGTCGTTGATTACGTTCGCGTCTATCAATGTTCGAAAGATGTAGCAACGGGTAAAGGCTGTGAAGCGATTTCAGAGGAAGCGCCAATTGTAGCAAAACCGTAATCTTAACCCTACCCAAACACTTGCTTTTCAGCGGTTAACCTCTGGTTTGAATCTTTAGACGAATTCTACAAACAGGTTGCAGGTGAGTCTTCCTGTTTGTGGATTCGCGTCAATATCCCTGTCGATATCGACGATCGTAGAATGTAATAAATTTCCCGGATAAATCACTAACCGATTCGGCTTGTATTCGAGGCGTTGATATAACTCGTATTGGTCATTGCTGGCGGTAATGTACTGACTTTCAGGCTCACCAAATTGCTGCAAATGTTGTTGCCGATAGTTTTGGTAGGTCTGGAAACGGTTTTGATGGATACGTTCGAAGCCACTGGGTTTGTGTCGAAACAGGCCTGTATCGCCATGAACACCGTTATTTAAGTAAATCAATACCGCGAAATAAAAGGGACGTTCGGTATCAAAATGCGGCATTCTCTGCAAAAGTTGTAGGTTTTCCTGCTCAGTACTTAACAGCGACAGGTAAGCATCCATAGGTTTTAATCTGAGCGTTCTCGGCACCTGATAAACCTTGTATATACCTTGATATACCGCCTGTAACAGCGGTACATAATACTCGGGCGGAATTTTCGCCCGAACCCCGGGGTATAACGAAAATTTATCCGGTTCAAAGCTGATTTGCTGAGCAAGCTCCTCCAATACGGTCGATGATGAAAGAAAATCATCGATAATAATCACCGGGGTCTGCTCATTACCAACCCGAATCACCTCTGGCGTAAAATCAGCATTGATGTCGGCTATCGGTTGCATTTATCGTTACCCATCAGTGATTCGCGTATCTGTTGCTCAGTTAAGTATTTGCTGCCCGACAATAGTGCTGGATAAAATCATTGTGATCCGGCCAGCTATCGACTTTCTTGCGAACCCCATTTTTTATCTTGTTAAGAAACGCTTCCAGTTCCTTATCGCCCATCATGTCGACAATTGGGTGATACTGTTCAGGCATCAATCCCTGACCTAGCATCACTTGCACCCAGGATGACTCACCAAATAAATCATCTTGTTTTTTGAAATTGCGACCTGACTCTTTAAATAGCTTCATTCGGTGTTGCAAAGACTCTGGAATATCCATGTTTGCACAATAACGCCAGAATGGAGTATCACGGCGATCGGTCAGATGGTAATGGAGGATAATGAAATCGCGAATATTGTTAGCCTCTTCGCGGGTTTGAGCATTGTACTCATCAACATCTGACTGCTGAATGCCATGGTGAGGGAACAATTGCATCAGGCGCACAATGGCTTTCTGGAAAAGGTGGATACCGGTTGATTCCAGCGGCTCGATAAAACCGGATGCGAGACCCACAGCAATACAGTTCTTTTTCCAGTGAGTGCGACGGGCACCAGTTTTGTATTTGATCACTCTTGGCTCATTCAATAATTCGCCATCAATGTTATCAAGCAGGGTTTGCTTAGCCTCTTCATCACTCATGTATTTACTGCAGAAAACCAAGCCATTACCGGTACGGTTTTGTAACGGGATACGCCACTGCCAACCCGCATCGCGAGCGATAGAGCGGGTATATGGAACCGGACGTTCTGTGGATTTGGTCTGCACCGCAATCGCGCTATCACAGGGCAGATAATGACTCCAGTCGTCGTAACCACTGTGCAAGGCCTGCTCGATCAGCAGTCCTCGAAAACCGGTACAGTCGAGGTACAAATCACCTTCTACGGTTTTGCCATTGGCAAGATGTAACTTTTCAATGTAACCATTATCGGAATTGAGAACCACGTCCTGAATTTTTCCTTCAACTCGCTGGCAACCATGTTGCTCAGCGATATTGCGCAAGAATTTAGCGTACAGGCCGGCGTCCAGGTGATAAGCATGATTAAGATCCTGGTTTGCCATCACCGCGAATTTGCCCTCTCTGGAAGCTAGATGCTCTGGACAATAATCGCCGATGTCACCAACTAAGCCTTTTTGCAGGCCTTTTAACCAAAAGTGATGGAAACCGCAGGCCCAGCAATCCTGGCCTAGAAAACCAAATGAATGGATGTAGTCCTTGTTAACATCGCGCCAGTTTTCAAAGGAGATACCAAGCTTGAAGGTGGCATTGGTAGCCGCCATCACTTCCGCTTCATTGATGCCGAGCATACGATGGAATATATGCAGGGTTGGGATCGTGGCTTCGCCAACGCCAACGGTTGGGATCTCATCGGACTCCACAAGAGTGACTGAAATGGTTTTGCCAAGTAGTTTGGTTAATGCTGCAGCTGCCATCCAGCCGGCGGTGCCACCACCTGCAATAACCACATTTTGAATTTTTTTATCTGTCATCTTTTCAGCTTCTCTATTAATTCTGCACGGATTCTTCTTGCGGTTGATTCCTGTAACGGTAATTCTAACCGTTCATGCTTCTCGGTTGGGAAATGCTCTGGACCCACTTCATCGTGTTCAAAAATATAGTGATTGAACAGTTGCTGCCAGGCTTTTCGCTGTGCTTTTGGTAAGCTTCTTATCGAAAGAATTGCTAATAACAAGGCATTGTTGGGACGGCCCATAAACCCTGGACTATCTCGCCACCAATGGGTGACTAACATATTTATCGGATCAAGGGCTTCCACATGGTGCCACCACATGCTCGGTAAATATAATGCGTCACCAGCATCAAGTTCGGCCACCTGCGCGGCTTCAATGGCATCGGCAAACTTTGGATATTTTTGTAGATCCGGCGCTGCGAAATCGACCAGAGAAATATCCTGGCCACCCGGAGCAAAGTCCATTGGCCCCACGTACAAATTATGAATTTGATCCGGTGGGAATAGGGTAAAGCGGCGTCTGCCGACAGCCGATACGGCAATATTATGTGGAAAATCAAAATGCGCGGCGATTCGACTTTGATTACCAATCCAGATACTGGTTAGTGCCTGATGACCTTCTAAATCGATACTGTGCGCTTCTTTAAACCCAGGCAGAAAGCGGGTTACTTCCGTTGAGCCCACATACATAGTGGGCGATTCAGATTCATCCGCATGGCTTAACAGTTTGTCGAGTACCGGATTTAAATCGATTTTCGAGGCGCGATAATTAAAACCGTCAAAGGTATCGTTGTAAAACACCCGACCGTTAATCTCAGGATCACCATAACAGGCAATCACCGGATTGCCGGTGTAAAGTGTTCGCAGATAATCGCAAGCATCGGCCGCTGACTGCATTCCCGCCTCGACTAAAGGCCAGTGGCGAGCGGCGCCTTTTAAAATTAAAGGTTGCTCAGAAGCAAACACTGCCTCTGGGATATCATCCAGGGTGATACCTTCAATTTCTTTTACTTGCGAGTTGATATCCAACATAGTATTTGCTCTTTAAGCCGGTTGTGCCGCCGCTTCTAAGGTATTTTTCTTGTTTAACAAGGTACGAACATTGCTTTGCGAAGCCAATGCCATATATATCGCTTGTAAATAATTGTCCTTGTGTAAACGTTCAAGTTGTTCGTTGCTAAGGGCTGCCAGCTTGTCTTCATTAATGGTGTAAAAACCAATCATTTGATGCTTTTCACCGGTCTGTAACTGCACATCCAGGGTGAAAGGCTCTAACAATTCCATGTCAGATAATGCCTGACAAAACTGGGTACCGTCACTGACCCCAAAGTGCAGGGCTTCTAACATGTTGGCAACTTTATCCAAAAATTCACTGTTGCCACCATAAGGCAAGAACAGAGGTTCACCTTCTTCGGTGCTGACGCGTGGATTATCCATATCCATGCTTAGCATACGCTGTTGTTTTTCTTCACCATTTTCAGTGATAGTTTGCTGAGCAATTAAGAAAGGCTGGCGCATTACCGCCGCCGGAATGTAACTGGCGTGCCAGCCCTGGTCGTCTAAAAACAGGTTTTCCTGATGTTTAAAGCCGAATAGGGCAACCGGTAGGAACTGACCAGTTTCCGGATTCTTGCTGAAAAAGATTGGATAGTGGGCCTGTACCGCACGAAACTCCTGTGGAAAGGTTTGCGCGTACCAAATGTTATCGCCAAGCTCTGCACTGCGTTTGGTAATGATCTTTATGTCTTTATGTTCTTCGTTATTGACGATGACGTGTTTAGCCATGGTGTTCTCCCTTTTCGGTTTTATTGACAATACGGTAGGCAGTGAGCGCTACACTTTGTTCAATCCGAATTGTCTAATCTTGTTTAGTAATTCCCGATTGCTCGGTAATGTTCGCAGTAAATGCTGCGTTTTCTTGTTGTTTTCATTAAAGTACTGCTGCACCGATTGCATCGGAACATGGCGTTTTTGTAACCAGCTCAAATCAGTATCAAACCCCATCCCATAGAGGACATACTGAAAGCTTGCTGCTGGAAATAATTCTTCTGTGCGTGAACTGTCGAACGTGAATGGCGTTTGGTATTGCCATAGGGTCAACAATTCCTGAAGTGGTTCAGGAATCGAATGTTGGGCACGGTTATCTTGCCAATATGGCTCGCTGCGTTTTGATAGTACGTAATGTAATTTCAAAAATTCGATTATGCGTTGCCAGTGATGGCTGAAGCGTTGGTTAAACCGTTTCGCGGTAATATCCATGATCTGACGGTTCGCCGGAAGCTGTTCGGCTATCATTTTTGCCGATTGTTCGATAAGCGCCAGCGCGGATGCTTCAAGGGGTTCTATGAAACCTGCAGACATGCCAACGGCGACACAGTTTTGATGCCAGAAGGTTTTACGGTGTCCTGGTTTTATTGATATTTTGCGAATATCAAGGGTGTCGGCCTGATCGCCAATATCGGCACGGATATAATCCCTTAATTGTTGCTCAGCCTGCTCGTCACTAATGTAATCACTGGCATATACGTGGCCGACGCCCCGGCGAGAGGGTAGGCCTATATCCCAAATCCAGCCACTCGTTTGGGCAGTCGACAGGGTGTGCGAGGCAATTTCAGCATCAGGCGTTTGATACGGTACATGCACTGCAAGTGCTGAATCATTGAATAACACTGCCGATTGATCGATAAACTCAACGCCATAATAGCCGCCAAGTAACAAAGATTTGCTACCGGTACAATCAATGAATAAATCGCCCTCGATATCGCCATGTTCTAGTGTCGATACACTGGCGATATCATTAGACTGAGGGCAGGAATTGATATCGGTTACATCGTCAAGAATATGTTTAACACCAAGCGCTTGGGTACAGTGCTGCTGCAAAAGCTTACTGAATTTTGCAGCATCCAAATGATAACCATAGTTGGCGTGGAACGCATATTCCGGTGTTGCGATTTGCTTAGGTGCCAGGTTGTTATCGCATAGTTGTCCCTGGCACGTGACCGCATCGGCAAAGGATACTTTGTCACGATGAGGATACCAGTGTTGGGCGATATTGGTTTCGAAAAAACCGACCGGTGGCGTAAATGGATGATAGTAGCTGTCACCATCACCATGCAGCCAATTACTGAACTTTGAGCCTTGCTTGAAACTGGCGTCGCATTCCGTTAAAAACTGGGTTTCACTGATCCCCATTTTTTTCAGACTGGCACGCATTGACGGCCAGGTACCTTCACCGACACCGACGGTTGGTATATTGGCTGATTCAATAAGTACTACTTCAATACTATTGGAATTTTTGGTTTCGTGTTCAGCGGCAATCAATCCGGCACTGAGCCATCCTGCGGAACCGCCGCCAACGATAATTATTCTTTTAACGGGTTGATTCATTCGGCTTTGAATTGTTGTAAAACTTCTATCTTTATTTAAGCCAACAATGCACTTTTTTTAACGTTGTTTTTGATAGTGCAAATGTGACGACAACCCTTACTATATCTGGGTTTTTGTCATCTATCTACAGGAAAATTCAATATCTGAGAATTAATTTTTGGTCAATTTTTAACAAGCTGAAAATGCAAAATAAAAAGCCGCACGAGGCGGCTTTTTTATTACGTCTACGGGGAGTAAACGCTGGTTTAGAACACGTAGCGTGCACCAATGCTGTAACGCGCTCCTTGTTGATACACATTAAGTACCTGGTACTCAGAACGACCGTGCTTACGACGGTACTCTTCTGTAATGTTGATACCTTCTACGAAGATAGACAAACCTTCAAGATCCTGGAACGTGTAGCTTACGTTGAAGTCGAACTGCTCGTATTCTTCAACATATACCGGGTGAGCACCCGCACCGTTACCAGTAGCCTCTAGGTAGTCATCACGCCAGTTATAGGCTAAACGTGCTGAAATGCCATATTTTTCATAGAAAAGTACGAAGTTAGCAGTATCAGAAATACCTTCTTGTACACCGTCATTAGTATCACCAACCACAGCAGTGTTGTCGTAAGGAGGGTTTACCAGGATGCGGTTGTTGTAGTCATCACCGGCATCAACAATGGTGAAGTTAGCAAACGCACCGAAACCGGTATCCCAGAATACGTGCTGAATTGCGAATTCCCAACCGTCGAAGGTGTTTTCAAAATCACTGTTACCTGGGGTTGTAGTATTAAAGGTTAACAGATCATCGCCAGGAACACCTTCAATGACGATTTGTCCACCATCCATGTAAACTTCTGGGTTGTCGCTAAAGTTATCGAAGATATATTGACGAATTGCCGCATCATCACCTGCACCGGCAGCACGGGCTGCGTCTACTTTAGGACCATTACGCGGGTCGTAAATACCGAATAGCTCAGCAGTTCCACGATCCTGTCCAATCCAGTTTTTCACATCTTTCTGGAACCAGCCCAAAGCAACATAGCTGGACTCATCGTAGTACCATTCTGCGGATAAATCGTAGTTGGTTGACTCAAGAGGTAGTAAATCTGGGTTACCGGAATTACCGTCGGCACCAGCGGCGCTATAAAGCGTGGCAACAGTAGTACCACCTTGTAATTGCGAGTAATCGGCACGACCGATAGTTTCGCTATAAGCAGCACGTAAGATAATGTCGTCTGTTACTTCAAGGTTAAAGTTAAAGTTCGGAAGTAAATGATCGTAATCACCTTTCTGGCTCAGGAATATCTGGCTATTACCTTCAGGCTGAGCAAAAACGGTTTCATTCGAACCGACCCATCTAGCTGTCGCACCCGTGTAATCCAATACCGCAGATTCCGCGAAGATTTCCGTTTCTTCGTAACGAAGACCGATATGCACGTCAAATGGCATGTCGCCAATTTCACCGTCATAGTTCCACTGTACGTAGTAAGACATGATTTCTTCTTCAACAAAGCGGTTGGTATCACGGGCATAATTGGTTGAAGGGCAGTACAAAGTGCCACAGTCACCAGCAATGGCAGGGTCTACCATCATCGCATAGTTGTCACGGGCATATTGCAAGACTGATTCGAAGTCCCACATGTAGAAGGTATCTACGATTTCAAACTCATCCGCAGACATAGTAGGGTGGTTTTCGAAGTTACCGCCACTTACGTCATCGAACTTATCCTGAATGCTTTGCTCAGGGAAGAATTCTGCAGGAATATCGCCAGCATTACCAACACCACCCCACTCATCACGCTGTACCTGAACTGCTAGGTTGGTCTTGTTAGCGGTCATCATGTTGATACCAAAATCAATGCTACCAAACTCATCTAGCTCGTAGGTACCGCTTAATTGCGCCTGATCGATTTCAGAACGGTTGTCATCATTTCGGAAGAAACCACCGGTAAGTTGCATATCCGCAGGAGTTAAGCCTGCTGAGCCGCGTACCGCTAATGTTGGAATGGTACCAGTAAAGTCTGTGGCTGAAGCTTCACGAATGAATGCTGCAGTAGACAATACGTTTGAGCTACCATATGGGCTATTTGGTGTTTCTTCGGCGTCAGAAGAGTGATAGTCAAATTCAAGGCTTAAGTTTTCATTAACTTGCCATGCTAAGTTAAGACCAATGGAGTTTGATTCAGCTTTTACGCCAGAAACACTACCACCCATTGAGAAATCCTGAATTGCATCACCATAATCTTCTGAGTAATAAAGCGGTGAGAACACGCCAGGTTCAGCTTCGGTCCAAACGTTTTCTGAAGGGAAGAACTGATACCAGGCCGATACATCGTTAAACTGACGATCAATCTCGTTAGTCATGTAGGTGTAATCAACGGTAGCTACGAAATCTTCAGTGATTTCATATTGTAATACCAACTGACCATTAATACGGGTACGTTGTTGCTCTTCAAAACGATACGCGGTTGTTTGCGGAACCGAGTAAATATTGCTGTCATCTAATGACGGGTCAGGACGGTCGATTTGGTTCTCATAAGGAACCCCACCCCAGTCAGCATTACCGCCGGACCAGTCCTGGTTAATTCTTGCTGGGAATGAACGCCAGCCGGTGCCAACTTCAGCTTGCTGGCTACCACTTTCACGCTCAGCGTAACTACCAGAAATTGAAATACCAAACTTGTCGTCCAGGAAAGTGTTTGAGTACAAGCCTGATAATTCAGGAGTAACACCACCTTCTAGGGTTGAACTATCATCCATTGCTTTTACACCAACGGTGGCCTTCAGACCCGGGGTGTTAAGAGGACGATGAGTAAGGATGTTAATGGTTGCACCGATACCACCTGTTGCGATGGTAGCGTCGCTGGATTTATAAATCTCTGCACCAGTAACCAGTTCAGATGCGATGTTGTCAAAATCGAACGAACGTCCACCGGTAGAAGTTGGCATCTGACGACCGTTTAATAAAACTAGGTTACGGTCAGGGCCAAAACCACGAACCGTTACCCGGCTACCTTCACCGTTATCACGGTCAATAGCTACACCGGTGATACGTTGTAAGGATTCTGCAAGGTTAGTATCTGGAAATTTACCGATGTCTTCGGCGTTGATGGCCTCAACGATACCTTTCGCGCTGCGTTTGATATCCATTGATTTCGTTAAACTGCCGCGAATACCAGTAACTTCAATAACTTCTACTTCTTCTTCAACAGAAGCAGTGTTCTCTTCAGCACCGGCACTGGCCATGGTGGTTGCACCCAGCACTATCGACAGCGTGGTTGCTAACTTAGACTTCTTGAACGTCAAGTTCGTCATCTGATTCTCCCCTGGGAAATTAATCCCTGTTGTTTTTGTTTTGTAACCGCTTACATTTTTAGTTCTTGTACGTCGAAAAAATGCGGTTATTTATAAACTAATACGTTATTTACATTAGGTCAACATTAATTGTTAATGTAAAGTTGATTGAAAATTAACCATTTCGTGGTCTTCAGTTAGGGGAAACTGCTCGCCTAGAAATGGTTTTTCCGCCAATTTTTTCTTAAGTTTTGATGTTTTTTCATATTGTTTTCGTTTGGGTTTTTCTTGTTTTCATCACGTGATGCGGAACCGACCCTGATCGCCATTTTGCCGCTTTTTTAAGAATTAATCATGGTTTGTGTGTTGGCGTTATCATTAAGGTAAATTAAAAGTTAATTAAGATGAAATATTGCTTTTGTGGTTTGGGCTTGTGGTGTTTGTGCCGTTTTGAGGTGAACGTTTTTGTTTTTATGAGTTTTTTTGTTTGGCCCTAACAACTTTTTTGGTGATTTTATTAAACAGTCTTTGGCGCATAATTTTAGAAGCTTGGCTTATCCCATGCTGTTAATTACACTAAATGGTATCCCTGATAGGTAGTGACTCATGCGATAGTCTTCAGGCAACACTAAATAAACAGATTTAAAAAATTAGGTGGTTGTTATGAATAGCTCGTTTATTCGCTCACGAATGTTGTCAGGTGCGATCACCTGCGTTTTGGCCCTTTCATGTTATATCCCTACCTACGCTAAAGATAAGCACGATACCATTTCCATATCCGTGGATGATTACCATCAAAAAGTTTATGCGTCCTGGCTAGGGCAAATGGTCGGCAACTTCTATGGGCTACCTTACGAATTTAAATACATTGAGCAGCCGGGCCCGGATGCATTTCCCTATGGTTATGATTCCAGTCTTGAACGCTTAAAAGAGGTCGATGGCGCGTTTTCCGATGATGATACCGATATTGAATATATGTATCTGCTGGCAATGGAAAAGTATGGCACTACGCCTTATTACTACCAACTTGCCGATGAATGGCAACATCAGGTGCGCCAACGGGTTTGGGCGGCAAATCGCCAGGCCCTGACATTAATGCGAGCCGGCTATACGCCACCATTAACAGGACATCGGAACTTTAACAGCGAATGGTTTCAGATTGACCCGCAACTGGTTAATGAAATCTGGTCGGTGACATCGCCGGGTATGGTCAATTATGCGGTACAAAAAACCGATTGGGCGGCACGAGTGACCAATGATAGTTTTGGCGTTGAACCGGCAATGCACTACGCGGCTATGTATAGTGCTGCTTTTTATGAAACAGATATCCCTACCTTGATTGAAATAGGTGTCAAAGCTCTGCCAAGAGACTCGAAGTTTTCGAAAGTTGTGGCGCATATGCAATCGCTTCATGAAAAATATCCACAAAACTGGCAGCAGGCACGTCAGGAAATGGCCGCTACCTACGCCAAGAATTTCGATTACAATCCGAATTCCTGGTATCCCATTGACGCTACCCTAAATGGTGCCTGCGCCATTTTGGCTTTGCTCTATGGGGAAGGGGATTTTCAACGAACCATGGATATGTCTGCAGCACTTGGTTATGACGCCGATAATCAGGCGGCAACTCTGGCTGGATTATTAGGGATCATCGGTGGCCTTGATGCTATCCCCGAATCTTTATTATTTCCATTCGGTAAAGATACCTGGCAGCAGCCGTTAAACGATAAGTACATCAACGTCACCCGTGAAGATTTACCTGACGCCAGTATCCGCGATATGGCCAGACGCATGGCGTTATTGGGGGAGAAAATTATTATCGCCAATGGCGGTAAAAAGCAACTTGTTGATGGCAAGGAGGTTTATGTTATCAAACAAGATGCGGATTTTATTGCGCCGATGGAATTACCAAAAGCGCCTGCTCAGTTTATCGAAGCCAATACCGATTATAGATTTGAGTTCTATCCACTTCTTAATCATCAGTCTCTGGATTACCTGAAGTTTTCCATCGTTGAGGGTGAAGGGGCTTTACCTGAAGGCCTTACCTTAAAAGGTAATGCCTTAACCGGTAGTGTCGATAAAGTGGGTGAATATTCATTTACCATTCAGGGCGTAACCCCTGGGATGATTAATCGTCAACAATACCTGTTGTCGGTACACAGTAAAAATCTGGCCCCCGAGGCGGTTGCCATTATTCACAATGATGATGAGTTTGATGCACCAGAGGCGACAATCAATCTGATTCGTGATGGTAAGCGTGGCTTAATTGATGGCTATACCAATGGCGACACCTTCTACTCAAAGCCGCAGGACAGAGCTCCGGCTACGGCCGATTCCTACGGATATCGCTTTGCGGAGCCTAAGGAAATGTCAGTGTTATTATTCAATCCTGGCTATGTAAAAGAAGATGGTGGCTGGTTTACCAGCATTGAAGTTCAATATCTAAATGCCCAGCAACAATGGCAGAATGTCGAACAACTTGCTATTACCCCCATGCTTAGCCTTCACAACAACAAATACCTGCAAGGGAAAGTCATCGACCATATTATTCAGTTTAAGCCGGTTACCAGTCAGGCGATTCGAATTATTGGGGTTCCCGGTGGTACCCAACCCGATGACAGTTCTGCAAAAAGAGAGTATTTCTCAGCGATTGCCGAGTTAAGCGTTCATCAGCGCTAGTTAGCTCGCTATTTTTGGGGCGAGGTATTGCGCTGTTTATTCGTCATTACCAATGAGACTTGCGGTTGGTAGTAATAACTGCGGATAAACGGTTGTTCAGGGGAAAACACAATTGGATAGCCAGGATTTCGGTAGTGCTGGGAAATGTGCTGGTTCGACTGATAATTGATTAGGGCAAAATTTACCTGACCCTGGTAGTCTTTGCTGGTGTTGTAGCTATGATAGCCCGGTTGGTGTTGTTCACTGCTTTTCGGTAGCGCATCTATTCCCCAGAACAATGCCGCGATAGCCGCTGGGTCGACAGACAATATCGATTCTTGGACCAGCGATGTCCTCTCATCCATTTCAATTCTTGAAGCCGTTTCTAAACGATTACTCGCGTTAACAGAAGGGTAGTTAATTAACAGGCTCAACGCTTCTTCTGAGTGTGGCACTTGTTCGCTATCACTGACACTCGTCATCAGCCCGACGTTATGCCAATGAGCCCTGGTAGCCAGGGTGGACTGAAGCCGGTTTAAGACCCGAACTTTGCTGTTGTCGTTAAAGGTTTGTTGCTGCATTTCCAGCCAGATATCTTCAAGAGCGCCAAAATCATGATGTTCACGCAGCCATTGAATTGTCTCCTGAGGTTTTAATACAGACGATACTCTTTGTTTTTGTTCGCTCGGCCTTATTATCCCTTCACTAAACCCCGACAGACTGATTTGCCTGCGAACTTCCCGCTCAGAATAGGTGGCTTTTGGATAACCTGACAGAGTTCTGAGAACGACCATAACATAACGGGATTTGCTGATAATCGTTTTTCCCTGGGGCGTTTGTCGCCTGTGGTTTTGATGGCTAAGCACGAATTTATGACTACCTTCGGTAACCAGCTGATAAAAAATCTGTTGATAGTTAAGATCGATAATTTGCAGGCTACGGTAGGGGCCGAACTGTTCCGGTAAGGTAATGACCGCCGGGACTACATTTAAATCGGCTATGGCGACAAGGTGATGGGTACCCGGTACGGTAAAATCAACAGGTTTTAACGATACTGGTGTGGCGAAACGATTGGCGCCAAACTGGCGCAAGTGCTGAATCACTCTTTCGCCATGGTAAATACGAGTAAAAGTGAAATACTCACTATCGTCAATTTGCTGCGGTTGATTTTGCCCGTAAATCGAAAAGCTGAGCAGGCCTGATAACAAGCCACACAGGAGCAGGATGGAGATTATATAGCGGTGACAGGCAGATGCAATCATGCCCTTTAGCATAGGGCATGATCACATTGTTTCGCCATCATACCAATCACACTAAGTTTGTGCACAACTCAGAGTTAGGGCCGAGGTTCAGTTACAACATAGATTTTATTGATATAGTCATTCTATATTAATGAAATATAGGGCAGTAAATGGGCCTCTCACTAACTCCCTACGGGTGAGTTTTAAAGGCATTTGGACTACGTTACTGGTTTTGGCTCATTTTGAGAGCGGAATAACCATTCTCTGCAATCAAAGCCTTGTCTAAAGCCTTTAAATTCTCACTGAGTGAGCAATAATTTAATGTGATTGGTATCACGGTTTGTTTGGATTGAATTTTTTCTCAATTGTCTGCCAGCAATCGATGTAGTTTGTTTGACGCTCTTTACCATTTAACGCATAGGCGGTTGGAGAAATGATATAGCGAGATTCAAACATAAATGCCAGGGTGTTCTGGTAGCGCTGCGGCTTTAATTCCACCGTACTGGCTTTTTCAAACACATCCGCTTCCGGTCCGTGCGGCGACATGCAGTTATGCAGGCTTGCACCACCTGGTACAAAACCATGTTCTTTCGCATCATATACGCCTTCGATAAGACCCATGTATTCGCTCATCAGGTTACGGTGATACCATGGCGGACGGAAAGTATTTTCGGCAACCATCCAGCGCGGCGGGAAGATGACGAAATCGAGATTGGCGACACCTGCAGTTGCAGTTTGCGAGGTTAATACCGTGAAAATTGACGGATCCGGGTGATCGTAACTTACGGTGTTGATGACATTAAAGTTGGATAAATCGTATTTGTATGGCGCCGAATTACCGGTCCAGGCAACCACATCCAATGGTGAATGGCCAATATCACACTGGAACATATTGCCGTTGAATTTGGTGATTAAGGTAAAGTCACCTTCTTTATCTTCATAGGCCGCTACCGGGTATTGGAAATCACGATCATTGCTATAACCGTTGGCGCCTACTGGTCCTCGCTCAGGCAAATGCAGCGGGTCACCGTAGTTTTCACAAAGATAACCGCGAGCATCGTCTGATAATAAACTTACCTGGAACTTGATACCGCGAGGAATTACCGCAATTTCACCGGCTTTTACGGTGAGCTTTCCACATTCAGTGGCAAGTAATAATTCACCTTGTTGTGGTACGAACAACAGTTCACCATCGGCATTACAAAAATATCGGCTGTCCATATCGGCATTGAAAGCGTAATGATGCACCGCCATGCCTGTTTGGCCATTGGCAGAACCATTGGCTGCCATGGTGATTAAACCATCGATAAAATCGGTTTTTTGTTCGGGAATGGCAATCGGATCCCAGCGCAGCATACTTGGTGGCGTAATCGCTTCGGTAATTGGTGCGGTGCGAATCAAGCCATTGTCCATAAGCTGGTATTCACCTTGAATGGCGCTTGGACGAATTCGATAAAACCAGGTGCGTCGGTTGCTATCGCGAGGCGCGGTAAAAGCGGTGGTACTGAATTGCTCCGTGTATAAATCGTAGCTTACACGTTGCGGGTTAAATTGCCCCTTTGGCAAAGCCCCTGGCAGTGCTTCGGTTTCAAACTCGTTTCCAAATCCAGTCATGTAGGTTAATGAATCAGCGACCGACATTATGACTTCCTTTATTTATTATCATTGCGATGGATAACTAAATCTTAACGTAAAAAGTCTGGAGAATTAATGACCCCAATAAATTTGTGGTTTCATCGATAGCGATTTGTATCATCAAGCGTAACTTCAACTTTACAACTTTTGTAAAGCCGTTGAATTTGATGCCGATACCCAAGCAATTGCAACGATTACTTGTTATTTTTCAAATAGCCCTTAAATTAGCTTGTAGCAACTAATAAATCTTTTTGAACAGCAGGATATATGATTCAAGTTACCCCGGAAAATTTTCAACAGTTAATGTTTGAGGACTCGAAAGAGAAATTGGTCGTTGTCGCGTTTTGGGCCGACCAAATCCCGGAAAGTGTGCAATTGCGAGACGCCTTAGCAAGCAGTTTAGCCGGTAAAGAGCAGGCAATTATTTTTGCCGGCGTTGATTGTCAGCAACAGCAACAAATAGCCGCGCAATTTGGTATTCAATCGCTGCCAACCGCGATTGTGGTTAAAGATGGTCAGCCGATTGATGGTATCGCCGGGCCACAAACCGATGAAACCTTGAATCAATTTCTTGATAAGCACTTACCTAAGCCAGAAGATGAAATGCTTAGACAAGGTATGGATGCGTTGCAACAACAGCAACCGGGCGACGCCTTAAACTTCTTACAGCAGGCTCGAAACCTTGATGACCAGCGAGCCGATATCGCTCTTGCTTTAATCGATTGTTATATCCAACTGGGCAAACTTGATGATGCCGATGTCTTGTTAGCCACCATTAAAATGGTCGATCAGGATAGTTACTATCAGAGTCTGGTTTCGAAACTGGAACTGGCGCGCGAGGCAAGTCAGTCTCCGGAAATAACCGCATTGGAAGAAAAGCTTACCGCCGATCCTGAGAACATTGATATCCAGCGCCAGTTAGCAGCGCAATACAGCCAGAACAATCGTCAGGAAGAAGCATTGGAAATGCTGTTTAAGCTTCTGCAAAAAGATATGGGCGACAGTGAATCGAGAAAAATGCTGTTAGATATTCTAACCGCACTGCCGGCAGGTGACGCTTTGGCTGGTAAGTATCGACGCAAGCTATACACATTGATGTATTAACTTTCACAAAATACTCTGTGAATTGTATTTTATTAAAGGTGGATTCGAAATATAAGATATTTCGATGGTGGAGAATCGAGTAAACGACACTCGATTGGGTGGAGTCGAAACGAATGACGTTTCGATGAGGGATAATCGAGCGCTTTGCGCTCGATTGGTAACAGCAAATTCGTCTTCCACCTCCCACCTTCCTCTTCCACTTTCTATTTGCCCTGCAAATAACGCTTCAACTTTTCCAGTTTCGGAGCAACGATCACCTGGCAATAGGATTGGTGTGGGTTGGTATCGTAATAATCCTGGTGATAATCTTCGGCGCGATAAAAGGTGGCCAGTGGTTCAATGGTGGTGACAATCTCCAAAGTGTATTCACCTTCTTGGTTTAGCGCGTCGATTTTTGCTTTAGCTTGTTGTAACTGTTCATCGTTATGGGGGAAAATCGCACTTCGATACTGAGTACCGGTATCATTTCCCTGCCGATTTAACTGGGTTGGGTCGTGAAGAATAAAAAAGATATCCAGGATCTCTTCAAAGCTTATCTTGTCCGGGTTAAACGTAACTTGTACGACTTCCGCATGTCCTGTGGTGCCGGAACAAACTTGTGCGTAGGTTGGGTTTTCAATTTCACCACCCATATAACCGCTGATTGCGCTAATCACACCCGGCACGCGCTGATAGGGTGCTTCCAGGCACCAAAAACAGCCGCCCGCGATGGTTGCGGTTTGTACATTTTGTTCAGACATCATCAACCTTCCCGTATCAAGCATCAAATATTACTTTAAACCCAGAATACTTAAAGTTACCATCAAATATTCATACACGCAGCAGTAGCACTATGGATCAACAAGAATTAATCGACGCCGTTAACCAGAAAATGCCGTTTGGCAAATATCAGGGGCGACCATTGCTTAAACTTCCTGAACCTTATCTGGTGTGGTTTAAAACCAAAGGCTTTCCAGATTCTAAATTAGGCCGACAACTAGCGTTAATTTATGAAGTGAAGCTTAATGGATTGGAAGCCATGCTTATGCCTTTACTTAGGGATGACTACTAACCTCTGGATGAGTCAGTATATGGTCATGGCGTGTTGCAACTCACTGCTGTATTTATCTCTATATAGGGGATTTAACATTCCGTTTCACGCCCCTGTAACAGCCAACGCAACAGTTGTTGACACTCGATACTTCTTTCTTGATTTTTTGCCAAATTAGGCTTGTCAAAAAACTGTCATGAAAATGACAAAAAACGCTTTTTTGCGCCGCTTTTTGGTTGCTAGCTCGGCAATTGTGGACTTAAATTAGGAGTTAGGGTCAGGTTTCTTTACAGGTTCACTTGCGATCTGACAAGAGTGGCCCATCCCCGCAAAAAATGTATTAATCATTAGGAGTTTTCAATGAAGAGACAAAAGCGCGACCGTCTGCAACGAGCACATTCCCATGGTTATCAAGCCGGTTTACACGGCAAAAACAAAGAGGAATGTCCCTACCAGAATCTCGATGCAAAATCCGAATGGCTCGGTGGTTGGCGCGAAGCAATGTCCGATCGAAGTATGGGGTTATTTAAATAACGCTTAAGCCAATGAAAAAACGCTCAGCAAGCCTGGGCGTTGGTTTTTATAAAGCCTTTATACCAATCCCACTAAGTTTGTGCACAACTCAGAGTTAGGGCAGAGGTTCAGTTACAACATAGATTTCATTGGTATAGTCATTCTATATCACTGAAGTATAGGGCCGTAAATGGGCCTCTCACTAACTCCCTACGGGTGAGTTTTAAAGGCGTTTATCCTGCGTTACTGATTTTGACAATGGAATGACCATTCTCTGCAATCAAAGCCTTGTCTAAAAGCCTTTAAATTCTCACTGAGTGAGCAATAATTTAATGGGATTGGTATTAATAACAGCGCACCGCGTCAGCCTGAAACTGAATAAATACCTCGGTACCGTGCTTAAGCTGTAAAAACTCCACCGCATAACGTGAGGTATTTATCGCGAAGGTGAAATCCATTACCTGCACTTTAATCAGCATGCCGTTTCGACTTAATCGGTGTAACTGGCTGATTTTCCCGGGCAGACAATTAATGATGGAACTTGCTTCTGGTTTGTTAAGGCTAATGCTCAGATCGTCCGCAAGTATGTAGCACCTGAGCTCTTCTCCTAAGGGCTGATTCATCAGTGGCGCAAACAACTTCACCTGATTATTGTTCGGTGGTAAGAAGTCCAGTTGCGTCAGACCAAAATTAACCAGATGTTGCTTTACTTTTAGGGTGAGCGACGTCGGGCTGCTAAACTCGGTAGCCATGCGCTCATTAAGGTTGTTCAACACTTGATGAACATGGCCATGTTGAATGATCCGGCCGTTTTCCATCACTACCACATCATCTGCCAATTGCTGGATTTCGATTATGTTGTGACTGACATATAAAATCGGTAGATCTAATTGCTGGTGGATATGTCGTAATAGTTGCACCATTTTGCCACGGGCACGATTATCAAGATTCGATAACGGCTCGTCCATTAATAGCAATTCCGGTTCTGCTAACAATGCCCTGGCGATAGCAACCCGTTGTTTTTCACCGGCTGACAATTTTAAGACATCGCGATTTAACAACTTTTCTATTTGCGTAAGCTGAACGATTTCATCGAAATTTAAACTGGTGGGTTTACAGCGTTTTCGTGCATATTGCAGGTTTCCGGCAACGGACAGGTGCGGGAATAATCTCGCATCCTGAAACACAAATCCGATTCTGCGGTGCTCTGGTTTTATAAAGGTTTTATTGCTCTGCAATGCACGGCTATTCAGTATAACCCGGCCTCTGGCGTCACTGTTCAGGCCAGCGATGACTCGCAGCAAGCTGGTTTTTCCCGAGCCAGAATGGCCGAGAATACCGGTGATACCGTTAACGTTAAAATCAAACTGGCATTGCAGATGAAAACTGTCGAAATCCAGCTCTACATCGATACTCAAATGTTGGTGTTCATGGTCGTGCGTATTGGCTAATTCCACAGTAATTAGTGCTCCGAACGAACCTGAATACTGCGTTCATGGTTGAAGTTGAGTAGATAGATAAGTGCTAGCAAGACCATGGAACCAATTAGCAACAATGCGGCTATCCAGTGTGCGGTACCGTAATTTAAGGCTTCCACATGGTCGAATAGTGCAATGGAGAGTACGCGGGTTTCCCCCGGAATATTGCCACCAATCATTAATACCACGCCAAATTCACCTACCGTATGGGCAAAACCCAGACTGGCAGCAGTTATAAAACTGGCCTTGGTCATTGGCATCACAATGGTAAAAAAACGATCAACGCTATTTGCCGAAAGCATGGCTCCGGCTTCTAATAAATGATCACCAAGCTGTTCAAAGGCTTTTTGTAATGGTTGCACAACGAAAGGTAGGGAATATATCACTGAACCAATAAGGATACCGGTAAAGCTGAATGCCAGAGAATAACCAGTAGTTTCCATCCATAGCTTGCCAGGCGAGTTGGTTGGTGAAAAAAGTACTAACAAGTAAAACCCTAATACCGTTGGTGGCAATACCAACGGCAAGGCGACGATTGCCTCGAGGATAACTTTATAGCGACTTTTAAGCTTGCTCAGATACCAGGCAAGAGGCGTACCTATCAACAATAGAATAAGCGTTGTTAGTCCCGCCAGTTTTATTGTGGTGTACAGCGCCAGCCATTCGTCATTGCTTATCATCGACACTGATCCCTGAGTCGGCGTATCCCATTTTAATGATCATTTTCTGACTACTGTCACTGAGAATGAATTGCTGAAATTTTCGTGCTAACTCAATCTGGTTCGAAGAACTTAAGATGATCATTTGCTGTTCAATAGGTTCGTGTAAAGAACTATCAATCAACACACCACTACCGATATCGGAAAGTAAAAATTGCGAATGAGAGATAATACCAAATTCGACGGCGCCGGTGCGGGTATGCTGATAGGTTTGATTAATGTTATTACCGGTTATCACCCGGTTGTGATATTTGCGCCATAGTCCAAGGGACAATAACGCCTCTTTCGCTGCTTTCCCGTATGGCGCTAAATGCGGGGCCGCAATCGCTATTCTTCTGTCGTGTTCTTGCAACAGGTCAATACTTGTCTTGTCATTGATGGCAGACCACAAGGCTAGCTGGCCGATAGCATAAGTAAAACGAGTGTCAGCAAGGCCAAGTCCCTCTTCTTCAATCAATCTAGGGCGTTTCTTATCGGCGGCAAACACCATATCAAATGGGGCACCATGGCGGACCTGTTGGTAAAGCACCGCGGTAGCGGCGACGGATATCTTAACGTCAATTTTGGTATCGTTTTGTTGATTGTAGGTTTCAATCAGTTTTCTTAAAGGCTCAGCAAAATTTGCAGCAACACCAATTTTTAACGGTTGTTCATTAGCATTAGCAAGATATGATAAACATAAGGTAAGAAGAATTGTCAGGGAACGGAGAATATTTACCACTTTTGCGCCTCGGATTGATCTTGTTGTTTAGCTTCTACCCAGCGGCTACCGCGTGGGGTTTGCTCTTTTTTCCAAAAGGGGGCGTTTATTTTCAGATAGTCCATTATAAATTGACTGGCGTAAAATGCATCTTGTCTGTGAGCACTGGTGACACCAACAAAAACAATATTATCATTAATGTTGAGTTCACCGACACGGTGGATGATACAAATTTTTCCAACCTGCCAACGGGCTCTGGCTTGATCGGCAATATTTTCCAGACAACGTTCAGCCATGCCAGCATAATGCTCGAGAAACAAGTTCGCAACCTCTTGACCCTGATTGTGGTCACGAACCTTGCCGATGAAGGTAACCAGCGCACCATCTCCCGAAGTCTCCTGTTCCAGCCAGTTAATTTCGTCCCCTGGAGAAAAGTCTTTGGTCTGTATGGTGATTTTTGTATTCATAACAATAACTAAGCTTGTATTCCGGGCGTTAACTTAACCACCAGTTACCGGCGGAAAAAAGGCAACTTCATCACCACCTTG
This sequence comes from Thalassotalea sp. PS06, assembly GCF_007197775.1. Lineage (NCBI taxonomy): Bacteria > Pseudomonadati > Pseudomonadota > Gammaproteobacteria > Alteromonadales > Colwelliaceae > Thalassotalea > Thalassotalea sp. PS06. The sequence goes on from NZ_CP041638.1 coordinate 780,227, forward strand.
GATGGTTGAGTTACTCGATACCATTTGTTGGTTTACTGCAACCAGAAGGTTAGCGCTGGAGAAAACCTTTTCAAACTGGCCGCCGCGACTTATCAGGTTCGCTTTTATCTCTTCAATTGAACCGGCTTCGCTCGCACTCAAGGCGATCTGTTCGCACCCAAGCTGCTCACGAAACTGGGCGAAAAACAACACCTTAATATTTTGTTTAGTTTTGCCAATGGCCACTTTTGCCTCCACGTTTTTCTAATACCCTGATGTCGCTTAACACCATCGATGGGTCAACCGCTTTGCACATATCAAATAAGGTTAATGCTGCTACCGAAACTGCTGTCAGTGCTTCCATTTCAACGCCGGTTTGACCGGCAAGCTTGCATAAGCTGGATATCCTTACCTGGCTGTTGGCTTCATCAATATCAAAATCCACCTGAACTTTAGAAAGCATTAACGGATGACAAAGGGGGATCAGATCACTGCATTTCTTTGCGCCTTGAATGCCGGCGATACGAGCGACAGAGAAAACATCACCTTTATGATGCTTACCTTCAACAATTAGCTTTAAGGTTTCAGGCTGCATTTTTACAAAGCCTTCAGCTTTGGCTTCCCTGGCGGTCACCGCTTTTTCGCTAACATCTACCATGTTGGCTTCACCGGCCTGATTAATATGACTCAATCCCATGGTTAGCCTCTTGGCTCGCAAGGCGCCGCCACTTTTAAGTGACAAATAAAGTTACATGGTTTGTGAGTCGCATCTAACTGTTCTTTAATGATTTTGTCCCAGCCGGTACGACAAGCATTGGTAGAGCCTGGCAGACAGAAAATTACCGTATGATTGGCCATGCCACCGATGGCACGGGATTGAATGGTTGAAGTACCAATCTCGCCATAGGAAATGTTGCGAAACAATTCACCAAAGCCTTCGATTTCTTTATCAAATAACGGGCTGATAGCTTGTGGGGTATTGTCACGCTCGGAAAACCCGGTTCCGCCGGTAAGCAGGATTGCGTGAATATCGCTATCAGCAATCCATTGTGAAACCTGGCTGCGCAATTGATAGATATCGTCTTTACAAATACCGCGGGCCGCCAGCGTGTGGCCGGCCTCAGTTAACCTATCCACCAGTACCTGACCGGACGTGTCTGTGTCCATATCCCGAGTGTCGGAAACGGTTAAAACGGCAATATTTAATGGCGCAAATGGGCGCGCGGGTTTAGTCGACATAACGGTGAAAACCTCGTTGTTGTTCTAATTGCCGAGCATGGCGCTGGGCTTGTTGCCACTCTTGGGGCGTATTGGTATTTTGCAATCTTTGTTGCGATTGAGATGAAATCCGGTTAACCCCGGCTTGTGCAAACAGTTGCTTGAAAGAGGGACCTTTGGAATTCGGGTTTGCTTGCAACTGTTGGTATTGCTGATTCAGAAATTCGACGACAATGGCGTTTACCGGCAGATACAAAGGTAATGGGTTATCGCTAAAACATGTGCATTTTCCACTTAACTCGCCTGCTATTTTCAGCTGATTCAGATCGTCACTATTAAGCAGTGGCATATCCACAGGTAGCGCTAAAATCGCCTTCGGGCGCAGGGCTTGAATCACCGAATACAAGCCCATCAATGGTCCTGCGTAAGCAATATCGTCGATAACCGATGGCGTATCCGCACGGCCACTGATAACCACCTGGTTGATACCAGATTTAACTAATAGGTTTTGGCTGAACTGCAGCATGGATTGCGATGCGGTATTGGCAGCTTGGTTTTTTGCGCTTATTTGCTGCAGGGCTGGCAATAAAGCCTTGTCTTGTCCCATGCGTTGCGATCTACCACCAGCGAGCACTACACCAAGGAGCGGCGCTGAAACTTGTGCAGGCTTAGATGCAGTCGTTGATATCGGCGTCACGTTAACCTCCCAGCATGGATAATTGGGTGGTAGCGCCAGTGTGACCTTGCTGCAGATAATGGGTTGGTTTTTTCTCGGCTAGCATCTCGCGAATCGCGTTTTGCAGTGCCAGTGAGTTATCGCTATCGAGATATTCGCGAATGGACAAACCCTCGTCAGCAAAAAGACAAAGGTGTAATTTTCCGAGCGCGCTTACTCTCAGGCGATTACAGGTACTGCAAAAGTCTTTGCTGTAAGGGCGAATCAAACCGATTTTTCCGGCGAAGTTGTCATGTTGATATTCCAGTGCCGGGCCGGCTGTTTTCGGCCGCGTCGTTAAACGCCAGCCTTTTTCGAGCAGGGTGTTTTCGATTTGTTGACCGCTGACATGCTGGGCATTATAAAATTCGAGGTTATTGCCGGTTTGCATTAACTCGATAAAGCGCAGGGTAATCGGGGTTTTGCTGACAAAATCAAAAAACTGATTGAGGTCGTGTTGATTAAATTCCCGCATTAACACCGAGTTAATCTTGATGTTGGTTAACCCAAGCGTCAGGCATTTATCAATACCCGCAAGAATGTCATCAAGCTTATTTTTACCGGTAATGGCTTCGAACTGACGCGGGTCGAGGGAATCGATACTGATGTTTAAGCTATCTAATCCGGCATCAATCCAGTCTTTGGCTTTTTGTAAAAGATTAAAACCATTGCTGGTCATCGCCACGTGCTCGATACCATCGGTGCCTTTACAGGCTTGAATAATTTCAGGCAGGTCTTTACGAAGCGCTGGTTCGCCTCCGGTGATACGGATTTTTTCGGTTCCTAGTTGGGAAAAACCATTCGCCAGACGGGTTATTTCAGACAACGACAAAAAATCCCGATCATGGTCACATTGATAACCATCAGGCAGGCAGTAGTTGCAACGGAAGTTGCAGACGTCGGTTATGGAGAGCCGTAAATAATAAAACTTACGACCAAACGCATCTTGAAGCATGTTCACCTTTCCAAATTCGGGAGGCTAACCCGTTTCCCGGTTAACCCTGGTGGCCGCAGCCACGGCTGAGCATTCATAGAATTGCGTTGTTCACAACCCCGTAGAATACAAAGCTCGGCGATAATTAGTTGTAGCCTTAAGATTAACACTTGCGTCACAAACAACCAACTTTCAGAGGCAAATAGTTGAACGAGTTTTTTTAATCCGTGGATCAAAAATATGGGGTCAGAACCTGAATTGTGCATTGATGATGCAAAATTCAAGATCTGATCCCAACTTATTGTTTTAGATGCGAAAGGCTCTTATTATTAAAACAATGTCCGACTCGATATGCACAAATCTGTATATCATTGCCCGTAACTGGAAACCCAATTCATGCCCTCTGATGTCTGCGCCGCACCAAAACTCTTATCTTTCGACCAGGCCGTCGAACGCATTCATTCTTTAGTTTCACCGGTTCAACAAACTGAAAAAGTCGCCATCGAAGATGCCATTGGCCGTATCTGCGCAAGCCCGGTATTGTCTCCGGTTTACGTACCACCTGCTGACAATTCGGCGATGGATGGTTTTGCTTTTGTCCATCCTGGCGACGTTGATGTCACCACGGTTAGCTTTGAGCTTATCGGCGAAAGTTTTGCAGGCCACCCATTTGCAGGGACCGTGCAACCTGGACAAAGTGTTCGGATCATGACAGGTGGACTGGTTCCCGATGGCTGCGACACCGTACTAATGCAGGAAGATTGCGCAGTTAATGATGGAAAAATAACAATAAATCGCTTGCCAAAGCCTGGCAACAGCATTCGTTGTCGTGGTGAAGATATTAACCTTGGCAGCGAGGTCGTCGCCAAAGGCAAAATTATTAATGCCGTCGATATTGGACTGTTATCGTCACTGGGCGTTAGTCACGTTGAAGTGACTCGACAGGTTAAAGTCGCGGTGTTGGCCAGTGGCGATGAGCTTAAATCTCCGGGAGAGCCATTAGCGAGCGGTGAGATTTATGAGAGTAACCGAATTTCCATTGCAACCATGTTGACTAAGCTCGGCTGTGAAGTGCTGGACTTAGGCATAATTCCCGATGATCCAAAAGCACTTACAGACGCTTTCTCAAAAGCTAACCAGGAATGCGATATCGTGATTTCTTCGGGCGGCGTTTCTGTCGGGGAAGCCGATTACACCAAGCAGGTTTTGGATGACATCGGCGAAATTGATTTTTACAAAATCGCGATGAAGCCAGGAAAGCCTTTCGCCTGTGGCAAACTTAGCGACAGTGTGTTTTTCGGTTTGCCGGGAAATCCGGTATCGGCATTGGTAACCTTCATGCAATTAGCCGTGCCGGGGATTGAGACCATGCAAGGTAAGAGCAAGCAAAAACGAATTGGCTTTTGGGCTGAGGCAACATCGAATTTACGAAAATCCATCGGTAGACGTGATTTTCAGCGTGGAATTTATGAGTTTTCTGAAACCGGTTTGCCAAAGGTAACATCCACCGGTGCCCAAGGGTCAGGTATTTTAACCAGTTTGGCAAAAGCCAATTGCTTTATCGTTTTGGCGGCAGAGCAGAGCAGCGTCAAGGCTGGTGAGTCGGTTTGGGTTGAGCCCTTTCCGGCATGGCTAAATTAGCATGGGGTTAGTTAACGAAAGTAAAATGGGGAAGATTATGTTTTTAACGGGCAAATTGAAAAATACATTGGCATCTTTGTTATTGGTAATGAGTACATTAGTCTTGTCTTTTCAGGCTTTTTCTGATGATGAAGTTTATATTCCTGATAGCAATCAACAAGGCGAACTGCACCCAAAACTTGCCATGTTTAAACCCTATCTAGGGGGCTGGCAATCGGATATGGGAAAAAATCAGCAGGGCGAGCAAATGACCGATGTATCGGTTTGGCAGCGGGCACTCAATGGCAATGCCTTGCGGACATTGCATTCTATCAATGATGGTGCCTACGGTGGCGAATCGCTGATCTTTTGGGATGAGTCTGAGAAAAAGGTGAAGTTTTATTATTTCACAACTGCAAGTTTTTATACCTCTGGCTGGATGGAAATAACCGGTGATAATGAATTTACGGCCTACGAAGATGTTAGCGGTTCGGAGCAAGGCATTACTCAGGTTAAATCCACGAGCGAATTGTCTGAGAATAAAATTACTGTATCGACCAGTTATCTGAAAAATGGCGAATGGACAAAGCCGCAGATGCGGGTTTATGTGCGCAGCGAAAAGGCGGTGAAGTTTAAGTAACGATACGAACTTCAAGTAACGAAACTGACGTATCGTTACTTGTTGTAGGGTGGGAAACATCCGTCGAGAGAGAACACCTTTTTGTTAGAAAGGTGTTCGGGTGACAGACTAACGTCGGTGGGAACTTGGAGCAATAACCCTAGGCAAAGCAATCAATATCGTTGCTTGTTATACTGTGACAGACTAACGTCGGTGGGAACTTGGAGCAATAACCCTACGCAACGCAATCAATATCGTTGCTTGTTATACGGTGACAGGCATCCGCCGGGCGAGAACACCTTTTTGTTAGAAAGGTGTTCGGGTGACAGACTAACGTCGGTGGGAATCTTTAACAAACAACCTGTCGCGACGGAGTCCTCACAGAAAATTGCTCCTGCATTTTCTGCATATAGGCCAATCCATGGCCAAAACCGAAAATTGCTCCTCGATAACTGCTCCTGCGTTATTCTACCTGCGCACATCCATGTCCTTGTGCATTTTCGGCATATAGGCCAATCCATGGCCAAAACCGATGAAATCCTCTACGACAACGTCCTCGCCGACGCAGTCTCCCTCTCAAAACAAAAACGGGCCGTACGGCCCGTTTTTCTGCCAGAGGCCCGTTTTTCTACCACCCGCTTACCCCTTCCATATCCGGTAAATGGTGCGCAATACCTTTATGGCAATCGATACAGGTTTTTTCTCCAGATGCCAGAGATGTGCTGTGCTGCTTCGCAGCGCGAATACTTTGTGACGTAAAATCCATATAACTGAAGTCGTGACAGTTTCGACACTCTAGCGAATCATTAGCTTTTAACCGTGCCCACTCGTGTTCGGCAAGTTCACGGCGTTTGGCCAGAAACTTTTCGCGGGTATTAATGGTACCGAAAACCTTACCCCAGACTTCTTTGGAGGCTTGCATTTTTCGGGCAATTTTATCGGTCCACTCGTGGGGTACATGACAATCAGGGCAGGTAGCACGAACGCCGGAGCGGTTACTGAAGTGAATCGTAGTTTTCATTTCTTCGTAGGGGTTTGCAGACATTTCATGGCAACCCGTACAGAACTCTTCTGTGTTAGTCAGCTCCATCGCGGTGTTGAATCCGCCCCAGAAGATTATCCCGGCAATAAATCCACCCAGGGTGAGAAAGCCCAGCGAATAATGAACGCTGGGTCGGGTTAGGGTGTGCCATATGCGGAGAATGAATGCTTTCATAGGTACTCCTGAATTATTCGCTTTTCGCCTTTTCAGCGGCTTTCTTCGACAGAATGCTGTGCATGTCTACGAAGTCGTTACCGACTTTCGGCTCCGTTGACAGTTGTGGGACGTGGCACTGATTACAAAAATATCGCCGTGGTGAAATTTCGGCGAGAAAATTACCATCACGGTCCATATAGTGAGTGACACTTACCATAGGCGCCTGAGAATCATCCGTGCGGTTACGGGCGTGACAAGCCATGCACTTGTTGACGTTCAGATTGACCTCATAATCCCGGTCGGTATGAGGGATCAACGGCGGCTGCATCGGGTAGTTGCGACCCTGCTTGATGTCATCATTGGTAATTTTCGGTATGTATTCAGGGTTGCCTTCCTGGTCGATAGCCGTGTTATTACGAAGTGTGGCAATTTCATCGGCAAATGCGGCGAAGCATAAGACCAGCACAGGCAAGAGGATAACCTTAAGATATTTCATCACACAGCTCCTTACGCTTTCTCAACTTTAACGGCACACTTTTTAAAGTCCGTTTGTTTTGAAAGGGGATCCGTTGCGTCTAACGTTACTTTGTTGATCAGCCGACTGGCATCAAACCAAGGGACGAAAACTAAGCCTTTAGGAGGTTTATTCCGACCTCTGGTTTCAAGGCGAGTGAGCATTTCGCCGCGCCTTGATATTATTTTGACCCGCTCACCGCGACGAATATTTCGTTTTTTCGCATCATCCGGATGCATATATAACAGTGCGTCGGGTATTGAACGATATAGTTCCGGTACACGTTGGGTCATGGAACCACTATGCCAATGCTCAAGAACCCGGCCAGTTGACAGCCATAAATCGTATTCATCATCAGGAGACTCGGCAGGCGGCTCATAGGGCAGGGCGAAGATAATCGCACGGTCATCCGGTTGCCCGTAAAACTGCCAGTCTTTGCCTTCTTCCACATATGGGTCTGAACCTTCTTTGAAGCGGCGCAGGGTTTCTTTACCGTCTACTACCGGCCAGCGCAAACCGCGTTCTTGATGGTATCTGTCATAAGGCGCCAGATCGTGACCATGGCCGCGACCAAATTGTGCGTATTCTTCAAACAAGCCTTTTTGGATGTAGAAATTGAAATGACGGGCATCGTCATTGAGTTGGTCTTGAGCAACCTCTGACAACGGATATTTATCAACGCTACCGTTTTTAAATAACACCTCATACATCGTCTTGCCGGCATAATCGCCTTGAGCAATCAGCTCTTTTGGCCAAACCTCTTCAATTTTGAAGCGTTTACTAAATTCAACGACCTGCCATAAATCTGAATGGCAGCCTTCAGGCGGTGGCACTTGTTGATACCAGGACTGGGTTCGGCGCTCGGCATTACCATAAACTCCTTCTTTTTCTACCCACATTGCGGTCGGTAGAATCAAGTCCGCAGCCTGAGCCGTTACCGTTGGGTAAACATCGGAAACCACGATAAAGTTTTTCGGGTTGCGGTAACCCGGTAAGCCCTCTTCATTGATGTTGGCGGCGGCCTGCATGTTGTTGTTACATTGCACCCAGTAGAAATTGAGTTTGCCATCTTTTAACATTCGGTTTTGCAAAACCGCATGGTATCCAGGCACTGGATTAATGGTGTCTTTTGGAAGCTTCCAGACTTTTTCCGCCTTGGCTCTGTGCTCAGGTTTGTTAACCACCATGTCGGCGGGTAAACGATGCGCGAAGGTACCAACTTCTCGAGCGGTACCACAAGCGGACGGTTGTCCGGTTAATGAGAACGGGCTATTGCCGGGAGTGGAAATTTTACCGGTTAACAGATGAATGTTATAAACCAGATTATTGGCCCATACACCTCGAGTATGCTGGTTAAAGCCCATGGTCCAGAATGATGTTACCTTAATGTCCGGGTCCGCATACAACTTGGCAAGCTCTATTAATTTCTTCTTGCCTACTCCGGATAGTTTCGATACGTAGTCTAAGGTGTATTTGCTGACAAATTTTGCGTACTGGTCAAAATCGATTTCTACCGAATCGCCTGAGGTGTCGTCATTATGCTTGGCATCCTGTTCCTGTTTGGTTTCTGGACGCATGCCATAACCAATATCGGTAGTACCCATGCGGAAATTGGTGTGCTTGTTAACAAAGTCTTTGTTCACCTTGTCATTTTCGATGATGTAGTTGGCAATGTAGTTGAGAATTGCCAGATCCGTTTGCGGGGTGAAAATCATGCCGTTGTCGGCCAAATCGAAACTGCGATGGGTGAAGGTTGAAAGTACGGCAACTTTCACATGCGGCGCGCTTAAACGTCGGTCCGTTACCCGGGTCCAGAGAATCGGGTGCATTTCCGCCATATTAGAACCCCAGAGCACGAAAGCATCGGCTGCCTCGATATCGTCATAACACCCCATCGGCTCATCGATACCAAAAGTGCGCATAAAGCCAACGACTGCGGATGCCATACAATGGCGGGCGTTTGGGTCGATGTTGTTGCTGCGAAATCCGGCTTTAATCAGCTTAACCGCGGCGTAGCCTTCCTGCACTGTCCACTGACCAGAGCCAAACATACCGACCCCTTCCGGGCCTATGTCTTTTAGCGCTTTCTTGGCTTTCTCTGCCATGATATCGAAAGCCTGATCCCAACTAACTTCAGTGAATTCACCGTTTTTGTCGTATTGACCATTGCTCATTCTCAGCAATGGTTTTTGTAATCGGTCTTTGCCGTACATAATTTTCGACAGGAAATAGCCTTTGATACAGTTCAGTCCCCTGTTGACTGGCGATTTGATATCGCCATGGGTAGCGACCACTTTGCCGTCTAATGTGGCGACATTAACGCTGCAACCGGTGCCACAAAAGCGACAAGGCGCCTTGTCCCATTTGAGCTTGGTAATATCTTTTGCGGTGATTAAGTTTGAAGCGCTTGCTGGAATACTCAAGCCAGCGGCTGTGGCTGCAGCTGCTACCGCATTGGCTTTGATAAACGCTCGGCGATCTAATTTCATGGGTTAACTCTCCGCTACTCGCTGATATATTGGTGATAAACCGGGGCAAGAGACAACATCCCCTGCAGGTCTTTGAGTAAATCCATTTGTTTGGCTATATGATTGTGTGTTGGTGCCTCGATGGTAAACACCAGCTTTCCCGTCTCCGACTGAATATGCACCTCGCCACCCGGCAAGGTTTCAATATGGGATCTGACGTTGCTGACTTCATCGTGGTCTACCAAAGCAACAAAACTGGCAACATGATATTCATCACCGGTGCTCATAAACGGCTCCTTCGGTTTAAGTCAATATTCTCGGTGTTAATCAATTCAGTCGATTGATTCGGACATACGCTAATGCAGGCGCCACATTGGTTGCAGGCTTGTTGGTCAATTTCCGGCGTCGGTACTGCCTGCTTGTAGGCAAAGCGGATAGCCTGTTGATCGCAGCTGTCGGCACAGCTTTGACAAAAAATTTGCTGTTGGGCAAGACAGGATGTTTTGATATTAAGCTGACCAAAAAATGCTGGTTCGCTTTTATCGCGAAACAAAGGTTCAGGACACTTGTCAAAGCAAGCGCCGCAAAAGGTGCATTCATTTTTACTGAAATTGAGATACGGCAGGCCATCGCTGTCGAGCTCAATGATGTTAGTTTCGCAAACATCCAGGCATTGTTGGCACTGGGTGCAATGGGACACAAAGTGCTGCTCGCTTATGCTCCAAGGCAAACGGAAATGAGTAACGGCCTGACGAGCCTGAACCCGCAGGAAACGTCTGCGTGACAAATCTACGTGTCGCAGTGTTGCCATTAATGTCCCCCGGGAGGGCCGTATATAATGTGGCTCATCCAAACGATAAAACCATAGCTGCCGACGATAATCACCGATAGGATCGGGAACAAAAATACGGTTAAAAAGATAAACGTATTTCGTTCAACAGACTTTTTACTTTCGGCATCCGGCCCCAAGTTTTCATCCCTGCCCACAGAATCAGGATCTGACATATACGGGTGCTCACAACTTTTGTACGGGGTTCCGCGGATTGTTTTGCGGAACGCAAATAAATTCGGGGTGGTCTTAACTTAAAGTTAGCAGAGGAACCGGAAAATAGCAGAATTAGCATAATTTCTTTTTTACCTTGGTCAGCCGCTTATTGACGGCATAAGAGTTGTTATCCGACGCTGCAATTCTGTTAGACTAAAGCATAAATATTAATAGGTTAGAAGTGAGTGCATGGGCGAGCCAGCATATCAATGGCTGCAATGGTCAGCGAAATTACAACGTCGATTGTTGTGTATCGAAACGGATGATGAAAATGTTTCTTTGATATCGACGCGTCTTGCCGATGATTTGTCTAATTACTTTCAGCGTCAGAATAGTGCATATTGGGAATTATTCGACAGTAAGTCGGATCCTGACTCAGAAGCTCTAAATACTGTCAATTCGGTGTTTTTTGAGGCCAGCCCTCGAGCCGGTAATCCTGACAAATTTTCTGGGTTTAATCGTTCGGATGCTAGTAGCCTTAAGCCTCTCGTTTCCTACCTGCAAGAAATTCAATCGGTGGATCCTGAAAATCCATCCCCTGGGTTTACTGTTGCCAGCCTGACAGGCCAGCAATACCGATCGCAATTAGGTCGGGAAAACCGTTTAGTGATGATTGATGCCAGGGCCGATTTTAATGCCGATGTTTTTACCGCATTGGCGGGTACTGTCGTCGGTGGTGGCCTGTTATTGTTGTTTTTAAAGCCACAACAATTGCATAGTTCCAATACCTTGCAGCACCTTTTCGGCGGGTTTTCGTCACGAGATTGCTGCCATCATATCCAGCTACTTAATAACATCGGTACTGACAGCAACGCGAGTGAAGATAGTAGAGCCGCTGAGTTGTTATTGTTCGGCGATGCTCTAAAAATTGAGGCTAATGACTTTCCTGATTCAAAACCGTTAGGTTTTAACCCTGATGACTCGGAACATGCCTTTGATGCACCTCGCTCTTTTGGTGCGACAAATCCTGCTCAGCAACAGGTTATTGAACAGGTTGTTAACGTTGCTTTGGGAAAACGCAATAAACCTCTAGTTATCACCGCTGATCGCGGTAGGGGAAAAACCACCGCCCTGGCATTGGCAACCATCAAAATAATCACTGAGGCGGAACGTAAACAACTTATCTTGATTACCGCGCCATCACCGGCTTCGATTAATACCTATTTCAAGCATCTGAAAACCCTTGAAGGCATAGAGATAGATGGATTAAATGCTCGCTATCAGCAACACCAAATTCGCTTTATCGCCGTCGATGAGTTGTTACGAGCAAAACCTGCTTGCAACTTATTATTGGTTGATGAAGCTGCAGCCATACCTGCGCCGCAGTTAATGGCCATCAGTCAAACAAATCATCGATTGGTGCTTGCATCAACGGTGCATGGTTATGAAGGCGCGGGCAGGGGCTTTACCTACAAGTTTTTACCATTTATTAATCGGCTATACCCGCAAGGTTCTCACTTGCATCTCGATGAGCCAATACGTTGGTCGGCTGACGATCAGCTAGAAAAGCTGTTGTTTGAACGCTTTTATTTAAACGCTGAGCTTCCTGAACTTAGCAACCAAGTTGCAGATGAATTGCCTGATATTGCCTCAAAAGCTATGCACTATCGTTGGCTTCAGGGCTATGAGCTTTTGCAAGAGCCGGCTTTGTTATCGGATGCTTTTGCTTTGCTGGTCAGTGCTCACTATCAGACCGAGCCCTCAGACCTGGCGCTACTGTTGGACGATGAACAAATTACTCTCGGTCTGCAGTTTTTCGATGTTGATGCTAAACAGACGAGTGATACAAGAGGATCGCAACCAGTTCTGGCATCAGTTTGTTTGCTGGTCAAAGAAGGGCGATTGTCAGAACAGTTGGTGGAAGATATTAGTCAAGGGAAGCGGCGAATTCGCGGCCAGTTTACACCACAGTCTTTGCTTACTCAGGCCAATGTCGATTGGGCATTTTCCTATCGATATGGACGAATCGTACGTATTGCCGTGCATCCAAAGCTACAAAACCTTGGGCTTGGAAACGCTTTTTTGCGCGAATGTAAGGACTATGCCGACCATCAGCAACTGGATTTTCTGGCCACCAGTTTCGGGGTAAATCCTCAGTTATTTCATTTTTGGCAGGCGGCCGGGTTTAAGGTGGCTCGCCTTGGTTTTAACAAAGATAAGGCCAGTGGTGAACATTCGATATTGTTACTACATGGGGTTTCGACGGACGCAAAAACCAAAGCTAAAGAGTTACAAAGCCAGTGGCGACAGGATTCTGCCATTTATCTGAGTGATGAATATGCTGAGCTTTCAACAAGGTTAATGACTATGCTGCTTTGCGCAACGGCTGAATTGACTGAGGAAACACTGCGCCAAACCCAAATAAGAGATTCGGATATCTCTGTTGTTACCAGGTTTATTGATGGTTCCCGGCAGTACAGCAATTGTAAGCCCGCCATCTATCGATTGTTACTCGCCCTTGATAAAGCTGACTATAGTTATGTTAAAAACCTGCAAGGCGAACAAGAGTCGGAGATAACGCCACTTTTCGTAGTTATCGCTAAAACATTGCAAAACTGGTCAGTTGCTGAACTAGCTAAATTATCTGGAGTAAGCGGTCAAAAAGCTTTGACGAAAGTTTTACAACAGGGTTGCCAGCAACTTTTAGCGCGACATGAAAAATCTTCAGAATAAGGGGTAACGGGTACCAGTGATTCAGGTCAGGCAATTATCAAAACATTACAAACAGCTAAAAGCCGTCGACGACGTGAGTTTTAATGTTGAAAAAGGCCATTGTTTTGGTTTGCTGGGTCCTAACGGCGCGGGCAAAACGACAACCATTGAAATCATGGAAGGCATATTGACCCCTACTTCCGGAACCGTTGATTTTCAGGGGCTGAGCGCCGGTGAAGTGAATCAGTATATTGGTATTCAGTTTCAACATACGGCACTTCAGGATTATTTAACGGTTAAAGAAACGCTGGCTTTGTTTAAAGCCTTTTATAAACATTCTCTGGACGTCGACACCTTAATTGAATGGTGTGACCTCGAAGACATCATCGATCGAGACAACCGTTTACTATCCGGCGGCCAACGGCAGCGATTATTATTGGCTCTGGCATTAATTAACGATCCGCAAATCGTATTTTTGGATGAGCCGACAACCGGTCTGGATCCGCAATCGCGGCGGCACTTCTGGCAGCTGATTGATAATATTAAAGAGCAACAAAAAACCGTGATCCTTACTACCCATTATATGGACGAAGCAGAGCGGCTCTGTGATCAGATAGTGATCATGGATCACGGTAAAGTGATTGAACAGGGGGCCCCGAAGGATTTATTAGACCGACATTTTAATCGGGTATTCCTGACCCTGCCGGCGGTTGATATTGATATCGGAGAGCTCAACAAGATTCTCGATGATGACGAATGGCATATTAGCCAACAGCGTGTCGAGATTGTCACCGAACATGTCGAAAGTACCGTTAAACGTTTGATATCGGCACAGATCCCATTAACCGGTTTACATGTTAAATCTGCTAATCTCGATGATTTATTTTTGAAACTTACCGGCCATAGTTTGCGAGGTTAATTGTGTTTGATTTACATCGATTCTGGGCGGTAGTTAAAGCAAGAAATCTCGAATTCTTTCGCGACAAGTCTTCACTTGGTTGGAATTTGCTGTTTCCGGTATTGTTGCTGGCGATATTTGCATTGGTATTTTCCGGTGATGGCCGCTCGGTTTATAAAATCGGCGTGCTTGATAAAGATCCCCAAACCTTAACGTTTCTGGAGACCCGATACATTGATTTTATTGACTACCAACAATTGGATAAGGCGAAAATTAAGCTTCAGCAACATGAAATTGATTTAGTTATTGATCAGCGAAAATCTGAATATTGGGTTAATGAAGAATCCCCGAAAGGCTATCTGGTGGAGAAGATGTTGCTAAGTGAAGAGCAAGGCTTCACCAGGCAGGTTACCCAGGGACGAGCCATTCGCTACATCGATTGGGTGTTGCCAGGGATCCTTGGCATGAACATCATGTTCTCCTGTTTATTCGGTGTTGGCTATGTGATTGTTCGTTACCGGAAAAATTCCGTGCTTAAACGATTAAAAGCGACACCATTATCGGCGCTTGAATTTGTTGCCGCACAGCTCATTTCCCGTTTGTTTATCGTTTTATTCATGGCAAGCATTGTGTATATCGGCTGCGATTTCGTTTTCGATTTTTACATGTTGGGCAGTTACGTCGATTTGTTTATTGTCGCTCTGATTGGCGCCATGAGCCTGATATCCTTAGGCTTGGTGATTTCTACGCGAAGTAAAAGTGAGGAATTGGTTGGCGGCTTATTAAATATGGCCACCTGGCCAATGATGCTGTTATCAGGTGTTTGGTTTTCGTTAGAAGGGGCACCGCAAATCGTAAAATCCATTGCTGCGGTATTTCCACTGACACATTTAGTCTCAGCCGGACGAAAGATAATTACCGAGGGGGCAACCCTGGTCGATATTCAGATGGAGCTTTGGATAATGTTAGGGATGACGTTAGTGTTTTTGGTGATGAGCGCTTATTTATTTAGCTGGGATGGCGACAGGTAGTTCACCATCCCAATTCTAATCAGGACTATTGAGCTTTGCTCAAGCAATGCTCAATAGATACCGCCAATAATTCCTTCGCGTTTTGTGGCTCTTGAGCTTCCTGCACATATTCATTGGTCGGCGTTACTTTATCGCCCCACTTAATGAAAGCGGCTCCCCAGGTTAAACCGGCACCGAATGCCGCACTCATAATGTTATCACCTGGTTTCACCTTGCCTTGCTCCAATGCCTCACATAGAGCGATAGGAACCGTCGCCGCTGAGGTGTTACCGTAATGTTGAATATTGACCATCACCTGGTCATCACGAAGTTTAAGCTGCTTTTGTAAGGTTTCGATAATGCGAACATTGGCCTGGTGCGGAACCAGCAAATCAACGTCTTCCACATTGATACCGGTTTGTTGAAGCACGGTTTCCGTTGCCTGTCCCATACCTCGAACGGCGCGTTTAAAAATATCCGGACCTTCAAAGGAAATATCTAATGCCGAAGGAGGATTTACGTAGCGATCCATATCGGTACCGAAATTGTTAATCGATAAGATATCGCGAGCGTTAGAATCACAACCTAATTTGGCATTAAGCAAACCACATTCTTTATCGGTAGCTTCAAGGATAACGGCTCCAGCACCATCTCCAAACAATACAGCGGTATCGCGCTTTGCCCAGTTAATAAACCAGCTCATGCGCTCGGCACCGATAACCAATGCCTTTTTCGCCGCGCCAAAGCGGATCTGCGCCGTAGCATTTTGCAGGGCATATAAAAAGCCGGTACACGCTGAACTTAAATCGAAACAGGCAGCATTATTAGAGCCGAGAATTTGCTGTACTCTCGAGGCGGTATTTGGCACTAAGGTATCTGGACAGGACGTTGCGACAATAATTAGATCCAGTTCATCGGCTTCAATACCGGCGCTTGCTAATGCATGCTTTGCTGCCAGGGCAGACATTTCAGCAGTATTAATGTGGGAAATGCGACGTTCTTTGATGCCAGTACGGGTTGTGATCCATTCATCGGAGGTTTCGATAAAGGTGGCTAAATCGTCATTGGTTAGCGTGGCAGGTGGCGTATATTTACCCCAACCTGTGATTTCTGCATATTGCATAACAGCATCCTGGAAATTACCTGTGTCCAGACATCAGGTAAACAAAACTACGAATAATTTGATAGTTTAATGACAAATGTCGACAAGTTAAAGGAAAAGAAAGACAAATATCAGACAACAGACAACGGATTAGACAACAGACAACAGACAACAGACTACAGAGTTTCGATGTTTAAGGCGAGTTTGCTTTTTCTGCCGTCTGCCGTATGTGCACTGTACTCTCGGATAAGGCGACTAACTAAACCCTTATCCGAATAAATTTCAGACAACAGAGTTTAGATGGTTAGGGTGAGTTAGCTTTTTCTGTAGTCTGCCATCTGTGCACTGTATTCTGGGGATAAGGCGACTAGCAGGAGCCTTATCCTAGTAAACAACAGACAGTGGACTGCAGACAACAGAGTTTAGATGTTTAGGGTGAGCTTGCTTTTTCTGCCGTCTGCCATCTGTGCACTGTATTCTGGGGATAAGGCGACTAGCAGGAGCCTCATTCAAATAGATTTCAGATAGCAGAGTTCAGAGGATTAAATGTTTAGGATGAAGTTGTTTTTTCTGCAGTCTGCCATCTGTGCACTGTATTCTCGGATAAGGCGACTAGCAGGAGCCTTATCCTAGTAAACAACAGACAGCGGACTGCAGGCAACAGAGTTTAGATGTTTAGGGTGATCTTGCTTTTTCTGCCGTCTGCCATCTGTGCACTGTATTCTGGGGATAAGGCGACTAGCAGGAGCCTTATCCCATCAAATAAATATACACAGCCAAAAAGTGACAAACACTACCGGCCAGCACAAACACATGCCAAATCGCATGATTAAATGGGATCTTCTTAATGGCGTAGAATACCGCGCCTAGGGTATAAGCTGCGCCGCCGCTGGCGAGAAGAATCAAACCGCCGGTTGCGACATTGGCAATCATTTCCGGCATCGCGATAACGACCAGCCAGCCCATAGCCAGGTAAGTTGCCAACGATACCTTCGGGAATCGTTGTTTGAATATCAGTTTGAAGAAAATGCCAGCGATGGCCAGCGTCCAAACGATGGATAAAATAGCGTAGCCCCAGGCACCTTCCAAGGAGATTAACATAAATGGGGTATAGGTGCCGGCGATCAATAAATAAATAGCACAATGATCCACTAACTTTAACACCGATTTCACCGACGTATGGGTAATGCTGTGATAAAGGGTTGATGCCAGAAATAACAGGATCATCGACGTGCCGTAGATGATCGCACTGGTCAATTGTGCGGCATTGGTAGCGACAATAATCATTAATGTAAGAGCAGCAACACTTAGTAGCGCACCAACACCATGGGTGATTGAATTAACCAGCTCTTCGACTAATGAATAGCCTTGACGCAGGTTCTGCTGGAGATTTTTTTGAATGCTTTGTGTTGACATAAACGCGCCTGAGAATTTCCGAGAATAATACCAATCACATTAAATTATGCAGTCATGTGCAGGGGATTTCAAATGAAGTTTCGGTGAATACCGAGGTCAGCGGATAGAAGGGCTACCGGAAGCTAACCTCATTCGAGCTCCCGGAAACCCAACGCTATTCACAAGACGTGATTTGGGATGTTTAACTATCTGTTAGCTAGGATATAGATTTAGGACTCTTCCAGCAGATACTCAAGCGAGTTTTCGTAGCTTAGAAGTTCTTTTTCCAGAGCAAGTTTTTCCTTAAATTGTTCTATCTCGCGCCATTTTCGCTTCTTGCTAGTTTTAGTTTTAGTTTTACCTTCGACAATTTCCATTAAGCTCTCAATTGGATCCATAATATTAGCTCCTGCTGATTACAATTGATTACAATGACACTTCGTTAATATCACAAAAAAAAAATGAAGAAAACTATTAATTGCAAAAAAATTAAACAAAAAAAGCGGTTAAAAACCGCTTTTTTTGACCATAAATTATTCTAATGTTTTGTTTTACAACAAGTTGCGCAATTTTTCTTCAAGTTTAATTTGGTCGGCGGTAAAACCTCGAATACCTTCCGCAAGCTTTTCCGTTGCCATCGCATCTTCATTCATTAACCAACGGAACTGTTTCTCAGATAGTTTTTCTCCAGGAGCTACCGGAGAGTCATTATCATTAAGTTTTTGAGTCACAGTCTCTGTTGATTCTTCCAGCTCTGCTAACAAGGCTGGACTGATAGTTAGGCGATCACAACCGGCAAGCTCTAAAATCTCATCTTTGTTTCTGAAACTTGCACCCATCACAATGGTGTTGTAACCATGCTGTTTGTAATAGTTATAAATGCTGGTTACCGACACCACGCCTGGATCTTCAGCTGCCGGGTAGGAATCTTTACCGGTAGATTTTTTATACCAGTCAAGAATGCGGCCCACGAACGGTGAAATCAAAAATACTCCGGCTTCAGCGCAAGCCTGAGCCTGAGCAAAGCTAAACAGTAAGGTAAGGTTACAATTGATACCTTGCTGCTCAAGAATTTCTGCGGCGCGAATACCTTCCCAGGTAGATGCAATCTTAATCAGGATTTTGTCTTTGCTGATACCATGTTGTTCATACAAACCAATGAGCTTTTGCGCTTTGGCAACGGTGGCTTCGGTATCAAACGATAAACGTGAGTCCACTTCGGTGGAGATTCGGCCAGGGACAATTTTTAGAATTTCAACACCAGTTAATACCGAAAACATATCTGCAGCTTCAGAAATCTGCTCGGCTTCGTTCTGAGCCTGGCTTTTACCAAACTCGATTGCCTGTGCCAAAAGGCTTTGATAACCCTCTAGATCCGATGCTTTAAGAAGAAGTGATGGATTGGTCGTCGCATCCTGAGGTTGAAAACGGGCGATCGCGTCTACGTCGCCTGTATCAGCAACAACGGTGGTCATTGCCTTTAATTGAGATAACTGATCGGTCATTGTACTGTCCTTAATGAATGTAGCTGCAGCCATTGAAACGAAAAACGTATGCCTTTACAAGCGCTAATAGAGTAAATAATCGAATATATTATGATAATTGCCAAATGTGACGGATCAAAAGTTACATTTGCTTGGTATTTACAGCTAAGGCTTATTGGCGACGTTAACGTTGCACTTCTTGGGCGATCCTTTTTTAAACCGATCGTGATATAGTCTGTCGATATCTAAGAATTAATGGAACTTAGCGAATGCTTATTGTTGTATCACCTGCAAAAAATCTTGATTATGAATCGCCTCTCAATACCCAAGCGTACAGCCAACCAGAATTACTAGATGACAGTCAGGAGCTTATTGAGCGTTGTCGTCAGCTAACCCCTGCCGATTTAGCATCATTGATGTCTATCAGCGATAAACTTGCCGGGCTAAATGCGGCAAGATTCGGCGAGTGGAGCCTGCCGTTTAATCAGGACAATGCCAGACCTGCGGTATTAGCGTTCAACGGTGATGTTTATACAGGATTGGATGCAAAAACATTCAGCGATGACGATTTCGATTTTGCTCAGCAAAACCTACGAATTCTTTCTGGCCTATATGGCGTTCTGCGTCCATTGGATTTAATGCAGGCCTACCGTTTAGAGATGGGTACTAAGCTGGATAACAATCGCGGCAGCAACTTGTATCAGTTCTGGGGCGAGATTGTTACCGATAAGCTTAATGAAACCCTGGCTGATGAATCTGATCCAGTGTTGATTAACCTTGCCTCGAATGAATATTTCAAAGTGGTGAAAAAGAAAAAGCTCAATGCTGAAATTATCACTCCTGCCTTTAAAGACTGGAAAAACGGCGAATATAAGATGATCAGCTTTTTTGCCAAAAAAGCTCGTGGCTTGATGGCTCGTTATATCATCCAGAACCAAATTACTGAGGTTGAGCAGTTGAAAAACTTTGACCTTGACGGTTATGGGTATAATCAGGCGCTATCTACCGATGCGGTGCCGGTGTTTACCCGGAAGCAAGTAGACTAAGAACGCTCACTGCGTTTGCGTTCTGTCATCGACGACAGACTAACGTCGAGAGAAGACCTGAGTTGTTCAGGTCTTCGGGTGGCAGCTAACGCGGTGACAACGAAGGGCCTTGATTGTTGTTGAGGCTAATTTAGGTTGGGATAACTATAGTGAGCGATCTATAGTCATTCAATTACACGACGACATACATTAATGCACCCAACAATTGCTTATACATGAGCGTAAATAAACACGCTATATCCGGTAAATACAAGAAACAGTATTATTGTGTATCGAAAATATTGTTTTTCAGAGACTGTTGTAGGCTTTATGGATTGCCTAAATGGTGAAGCTGTCAAGTAGTCGTTAAAACGATATATCGAGGCCTTAAGGGTTGTAACCGTGGAAAATCATTCTTTTTTTTACTGGAAATATTTCGGATATATATTATTGGCGTTCGTCATTATCTCCGGTTTTTCTATTTTTCAAAAATTCTTAATTGAAAAATTTCCTAACCATGAGGAATTAATAACATTTGTAATACTTTTTTGTTTGTTGCCCGTGTTATTGAAGTTTTTCATTAAACCATTTTTTGAATTATGTGAGGAAAAGAAAGGACGTAAACGTTCCTAACCTCGAAAATAGCACTCTCTCTATGTTAAGGGAGTGCGTTTTCCTAACTTAAAAAGCTCAGTTGAATAAATGGATTTTATCGATGCATTTAAAAACTTACACAAATTTATGCTCGCAAATTGATTTTGAGGAGGTATCAAATTGATTTATCAATCAATACAGAAAAGCCTCAAGTCATGTATGGTAATTCAATTAAGATATTTTTTTGTACTTACCTTAGCTTTTACATCTTTTATGATCGTCGGCTTATTATTTTATTGGCTTATCGATAAGAAATTGATTATAGGTACTTTTCACTATTTATTTGCAGCTTTCGTTTTATTTATCGTTCTATACAGATTTGGTTTAGCAGCGTGGAATTGTTATTCCAATAGCAATGTAGGATTTATCGAAATTTCAGGCTCGAAATTATCATATAGCTACCTCAATAATGATATCGAACTGGATCTACAACTTCTTGATGAGATTAAGTTATTTAACATAGCAGGAAATAAAGATCTCTTCCTTAGGCAAAATGATAAGGAGCTCACAATTTTCCTAAATGAATACGATAGCGGATTGAAGAATGAGATCTCTAATCGTATGAGAGAAAAAATCCATAAAGCCAACATTATTGAATGTATACAATATATAATGAAGCCATAGAGAGACTCTAATTCATTGCATCGCTAACGTAGTCCCCCCCCAATTAATTAGCGCCTAAAAACTTTTATATTAGAATTTGCTAACGGGCCGAATTTGGCACTTTTTGACCCATTTATCAGTAAGTCAAGATTCCCTGTCGTGGCAGGGAATGACTCAAGGGGATGCTTTTGCTAGGAACAACGTGTGCCCGGAGCTGATTAAATCAGCTTGCTCGGAGTGACGTTTTCCGTCACGTACTCGGAACAATCTTTGATTGTGTACTCGAAGTGACGTTTTCGACATGTTCAGCATACTGGCAAATCCATGGCCAAATCCGATGTAATCCTCACCGACGAAGTCCTCTACGACAGCGTCCTCACCGACGCAGTCCTCTACCTAGAGATTTAAACTCCCGCCTTACTTCTTCTTGGCCGCTTTTTTCGCTTTCTTCGCCTTCTTCGCTGCTTTTTGCTTTTTGCTCAGGCCGGCGTTTTTCTTCGCTGTGGTTTTTGGCTTTTTCTGTGGTACTCGGGCTTCTTTGTGTTGTGGGCGAAGCTCTTCGATAACGCGGCGGCGCAGGCGCTCGTCGATGTAGCGCTCAATTTTACCAAGGGACGCCATGTCATGGGCTTCTACCAAAGAAATCGCCGTCCCTTTTTTACCGGCGCGGCCAGTACGGCCGATACGGTGCACGTAAATATCAGCTTTGCGTGGCATATCGAAGTTAATCACATGGGTGATTTCATCGATGTCTAAACCACGGGCCGCGATATCAGTAGCCACCAAAATATTGACTCGATTGTTCTTCACTCGGGCAACCGCAGCGTTGCGTTTGTCCTGCGGCATTTCCCCTTCAAGCCAGACATTCGCTAAATCATGGCTTTGTAGTTTTCCTGCTAAAAACTGCACCGTTTCGCGTTTATTAGCGAAAACAACCGCTCGTTTCACTTCCTCTTGCTGCAGGATGTTCAACAGCAGCTGAATTTTATGCTCCTTGCTGTCGGCAAGGTGGATCCATTGATGAGTTTTGGCTTTTTCTTTACGAGACGGATGCGATTCTAGAAATACAGGTTCGTTAAGAATGTCTTTTGAAAAGCGGATAATGCCAGCGCCTGCTAAGGTTGCGCTGAATAAAAAGGTCTGTTTACGCCATCTGGCTTCACCAGCGATACGGTTAATATTGTCAGCAAAACCCATATCTAACATGCGGTCGGCTTCATCGAGTACCAGAATTTCAATTTCTCTGGCATCGAACTGTTCGTTATCAATGTACTCGAGTAATCGGCCAGGGGTGGCGATCAATACATCGGTAGTACTGGTTAGAATTTCTTTGTGGGAACCATAATTCACCCCACCAGTAATTAAACCGCTTTTGATATTGGTGTTTTCGCTTAGCTGCTCAGCCTGTTCAAATATTTGCGTTGCTAGCTCGCGAGTAGGCGCGAGAATCAATACTCGAGGAAAACCCGGTTTGGTGCGCGGGTAGTCGAGTAGGTGCTGAAGACACGGCAGTAAAAATGCAGCGGTTTTTCCGGTACCTGTTGGCGCACTGGCGAGTACGTCTTTACCTGCCATTGCTTCCGGCAATACCAGCTCTTGGATAGAGGTTGGTTTTTTATACCCGGCTGATTGGGTGGCAGCAACGAGTTTATCGTCGAGATCAAACTGTTCAAACATGGTAAGAAGGTACCTTAGAAAGTAAATATGTGTTTCGTGTTCAGCGAGGACTCATTATAGGTGGTTACGCGTTGTTAATCCACGCAATGGGCATCTCTGAGAGTTTCGATATAGGAGTTAATTATGCTTGCAGATCAATAATTTCTTGCAGGATTTGCTGACACCATTGATCAATACGTTGCTCCGATAGGTCGTACTGGCATTCGTCATCCAGGGCAAGACCTACAAAATATTGCTGATCTTCTGTCAGCGCCTTTGACGCACTGAATTCATAGCCCTGATTTGGCCAGTAGCCAATGATAGCGGGGCCGCGCAGTATGACCTGCTCGTGCAACATGCCTAAGGCATCCTGAAACCATTCACCATAACCCTGTTGATCGCCCAATCCATAAAGGGCAACAACCTTATCGGTTAGATTTAATGACTCGATATCATCCCAGCTCGATTCCCAGTCTTCCTGTAATTCGCCAAAATCCCAGGTTGAGATACCAAAAATAATGATATCGAAGGCTTCGCATTCAGCCAGGGCTACGTCTTTTATATTGAAAATTTCTACCAGTTCAGCACCCATTGTGGCCTGAATCTTTTCAGCGGCCATCTCGGTGTAGCAGGTTGTTGAGCCGTAAAATAAGCCGATTTTCATGGTTAGAAACGATTGATGGAAAAAAACTGCGGCGATTTTAACAAGATCACCGGTGTCATGCCATGTTTTATGTTGCCAGTACGATAAAACGCTATGCTTATGAATGAAACACTTTTTTGGGGCAAGCGCAAAAGGCTTGTAATTTTTAAGTATAGCCAGTAATTTAGTTGCCCCTAATTCGGTCTAATGGCTGTCTAACAAACAATTAGATTTAGGACAAAAAGCGTAAACCGAAGGTTAGTTTAGGAAGATAAAAGTGAAGCTTAATATGACTTATTTAACTCGTGTATGGAAAAAGGCAATCGCCGTGACTTTGATGTCTGCGAGCCTTGTAGTAGCCAACACAGCAATGGCGCAGGACTTAACTGTAGAACAGGTGTCCAAGATTAAATCCAAACTGAGCAAACTTGGTTTGAATGCAGATTCGGTGCAAGCGTCGAAAATGGAAGGTCTGGTAGAAGTGTTAACCGACCAGGGGCTTTTCTATACTAGCAGCGATGGTAATTTTCTGATTCAGGGCAAAGTTTACGATATCGGTGGTGCACAAATTTCCAGCCTAACCGAATCGTCGCTTGCCAAAGTGCGAGTTCAGGGGATGACTGAATTCGAAGAATCGATGATCGTGTTTCCTGCGGAAGAGGAAAAATATGAGATCACCGTATTTACCGATTTGACCTGTGGTTATTGCCGTAAGCTGCACCAGCAGATGTCCGAATACAACGATTTAGGTATTACAGTTAGATATCTTGCATTCCCTCGCGGTGGTATCGGTAGTCAATCCTTTGTGGATATCAGAAGTGTTTGGTGTAGTGATGACCAACAACAGGCGATGACAGATGCTAAAGGCGGGGAACAGGTTCAGCAAAAAATTTGCGCCCAACCGGTTGCAGAGCAGTATGAGTTTGGACGCAAAATTGGCGTAAATGGTACGCCTGCGATCATGCTTGAAGACGGCAACATGCTACCTGGCTACAAAACGCCAGAACAATTGCAGCAAATTCTGCGTAGTATCCCTACAGCGAAAGCCGGTTAATATCGGTAATCACTTATCATGGAATGACCGTTAACTCTGGCGGCGTTCCATGATATTCTGGCTATCACTAAGGCCAACAACATTCCCTAATTCATGTCCAAAACCATTCGCAGGCGCGATCTGCCTGAAAACAACCCACTGCAACTTAGCGTTGATCCCTTAATTGCACGTCTTTATCTGAGCCGCGGTATTGAGCATCAAGGTGAGCTAGATATGGAACTTAAATCCTTGCTAAGCCCTGCCACCATGAAGGACCTGGAAAATGCCGGCGCGATATTGTTCAATGCTATTGAAACTAAACAGCGCATTATTGTCGTTGGTGATTTTGATGCAGATGGTGCCACCAGTACCGCGGTGATGATGGAGGGCCTGGCGCTGCTCGGCAGTCAAAATCATGATTTTTTGGTGCCAAATCGCTTTGAGTATGGTTATGGCCTGACCCCGGAAATTGCAGAAATGGCACTGGCTAAAGGGGCGCAACTGTTAATTACCGTTGATAACGGTATCAGTTGTATTCAAGGTGTTGAAACCGCTAAAAAAGGTGGTGCCAAAGTCATTGTCACCGATCACCATTTACCTGGTCAATCGATGCCGGACGCCGATGCGATTGTAAACCCTAATCAACGCGGTTGTGAATTTGTCAGTAAATCTATTGCCGGTGTGGGTGTGGCCTTCTATTTACTACTCGCTGTTCGTAAAGTGATGCGGGAGAATAATTGGCTGCAACAACAAGGCCTGGCGGAACCGAATTTGGCGCAATTATTGGATTTAGTCGCTCTAGGTACTGTAGCTGACGTTGTAAGTCTTGATCACAATAACCGGGTCTTGGTATCTCAAGGTATTAAACGCATCCGCTCGGGTTACACCCGTCCTGGCATTTTGGCGTTATTGGAAGTGGCGAAGAAAAACCCGCAGCGTCTGCAGGCCAGCGATTTTGGTTTTGCCATAGGTCCAAGGTTGAATGCGGCAGGGCGCCTTGATGATATGGCGCTTGGCATTCAATGTTTACTTGCCCGGGATTTAAATCAGGCAAGAGTCATTGCCATGCAACTGGATCAGCTAAATAAAGCTCGCCGAGAGATAGAGCAGGGCATGCAGCAAGAGGCTGAGAAAGTACTCACAAAATTAGATTTTGTCGGCCAATCTTTACCATCCGGAATCGCCTTGTATCAGGATGACTGGCATCAGGGGGTGATCGGTATTGTCGCCGGTCGTATTAAAGAAAAATATCATCGTCCGACCGTAGTATTTGCCGGTGGCGACGAAGGAGAAATAAAAGGCTCTGCCCGCTCCATTCCTGGATTGCATATTCGCGATTTACTCGAACACATCGATTCCCAACACCCGGGGCTGATACTGAAATTTGGTGGTCATGCGATGGCAGCCGGATTAACCATTGAGGAATCGAGCTTCGCCCAATTTCAAACCCTGTTTAATCAAATTGCTCATGCTTGGCTGACTCAGGATATGCTGGAAAACAGCGTAATAACGGATGGTCCTTTAACCATCCTGCAAATGACAGAGCAACAATGCGAAACCATAGAGCAAGCCGGTCCCTGGGGGCAGAATTTTCCAGAGCCAGTGTTTGATAATGAGTTTGAACTCGTGCAGCAACGATTGTTGGCTCAAAAGCATTTGAAGATGGTGGTTCGTTTTGAGAATCAGGTATTCGATGCAATCGCCTTTAATGTCGATACCACAGTCTGGCCAGACGATCAGGTTCGTCACGTACAACTGGCATATAAACTGGATATCAACGAATTTCGCGGCAAACGCAACTTACAACTTATGGTCGAGCATCTCGAACCCATTGGCTGATTTATCGCATGGGTAACCGAGGGTGAAAAATCTGCTATTTTTTAAGGATTAACCTGTCTTAGCGGTGTATTCCGCTTAGGGGATGCGCTACAATGCCCGACTATTTTGCTTTATATGTGAACAAAACGAGATTTTTTAAAAAGCAATGTTTGAAACCAATCCGATATTGAACAAATTAAAAGATATCCGCGAGCGCACTGATTTGCTTCGGGGGTACCTTTGACTACGATCAGAAATCAGAACGTCTGGTCGAAGTAAATCGTGAACTGGAGCTGCCGGACGTCTGGAATGAACCAGAGCGAGCCCAGGCTTTAGGCAAGGAACGCTCATCGCTGGAGTTGGTGGTAAAAACCATCGACGACATGGTTACCGGTTGTGAAGACGTTGAAGGTCTGGTGGAGCTTGCAGTTGAAGAAGACGACGAAGAGACCTTCACCGATGCCGAAGCCGAAGTTGAAGAGCTGGAAAAGCAGTTAGCAAAGCTGGAATTTCGTCGGATGTTCTCTGGCCCTCAGGATGGCAATGATTGTTATCTTGATATTCAGGCAGGTTCCGGTGGTACCGAAGCTCAGGACTGGGCGAGCATGCTGATGCGTATGTATCTGCGTTGGGGGGAAGCCCACGGCTTTAAAGTTGAAGTTATCGAAGAAACCGATGGCGATGTGGCCGGTATCAAAGGCTGTACCCTGAAGTTTGCTGGCGAATATGCCTACGGTTGGTTGCGCACCGAAACGGGCGTACATCGGCTGGTTCGAAAATCTCCGTTTGATTCCAATGCCCGTCGTCATACGTCATTTGCATCGGCATTTATTTATCCGGAAATTGACGACAGTATCGAGATTGATATCAATCCGGCGGATTTGCGTATTGATACCTTCCGGGCCTCTGGTGCCGGTGGACAGCACGTAAACAAAACCGATTCGGCGATACGTATTACTCACGAGCCAACCAACACTGTGGTTCAGTGTCAAAGCGATCGCTCACAACATAAAAATAAAGCTCAGGCGATGAAGCTGTTGAAAGCTAAGTTGTACGAGCTGGAAATACAAAAGCAAAACGAAGACAAGCAGGTCCTTGAAGAGGGCAAATCCGATATTGGCTGGGGTAGCCAGATTCGCTCTTACGTATTGGACGATAGTCGGATTAAAGATTTACGCACCGGAGTGGAAAGTCGAAATACACAGGCTGTTCTTGACGGTGGATTAGACCAATTTATTGAAGCCAGCCTTAAGTCTGGCCTGTAACTGAGAAGTGACAATGACTGAAATTGCCAAAGACGAAAACAAATTAATTGCTGAACGTCGTGCCAAGTTAGCGGCGATTCGCGAAAACTGTCCAGCCAATGGACACCCAAATGATTTTGACCGTGAGCACTATGCTGCCGATATTCAGGAAGCGCATGGTGATATGGATAAAGAAGCGTTGGAGCAAGCGGACTTAGAGTACGCCGTTGCTGGCCGAATTATGGCCAAACGTGGTCCATTCCTGGTTTTGCAGGATATGTCTGGTCGCATCCAGGCTTATGCTGATAAGACCGTTCAAAAAGATATCAAGCAGCGCTACGGCATGTTAGATATTGGCGATATCGTTGGCGTTAAAGGTAAGCTACACAAATCCGGTAAAGGCGATTTGTACGTCAACATGGAAGAGTATGCGTTACTGACTAAATCATTGCGTCCGCTTCCAGAAAAATTCCACGGTCTTTCTGATCAGGAAACCAAGTATCGTCAGCGTTACGTTGATTTAATCATCAATCAGGAAACCCGCGACACTTTCCAGGTTCGTTCGCAAATCGTTAATGGTATCCGTAAGTTCTTAACCGAGCGTAACTTCATGGAAGTGGAAACGCCGATGTTGCAAACCATTCCAGGTGGTGCAACGGCTAAGCCATTTGAAACCTTCCACAATGCTTTGGATATTGAAATGTTCTTGCGTATTGCGCCTGAGTTATATCTGAAACGTTTGGTAGTTGGTGGTTTTGAGCGAGTTTTTGAAATCAACCGTAACTTCCGTAACGAAGGTTTGTCGACTCGTCACAACCCGGAATTCACCATGATTGAATTCTATCAGGCCTATGCCGATTACGAAGATCTGATGAATCTGACCGAAGAAATGTTACGTACCCTGGCAGAGGACGTGATGGGTACGACAGTAATTCGCAACACAGTAAAAAATGCTGAAGGCGAAGTGACTGAAGAGAAGTTCTATGACTTCGGTAAGCCTTTCGTGCGTTTGTCGATGATGGATGCGATTTTAACCCATGCTCCAGAGCTGGACGAAGCCGTTATTCGCAACCCGGAAGAGCGCTTTGACGAGCTTAAAGCGATTGCTAAGCAAGTTGGCGTTAAAGAGCCAACTGGTGAAAACGTTTGGGGCGCTGGTAAGTATCTGTGTGAAATCTTTGAAGAAGTGGCCGAGCACAAGTTAGATCAGCCGACCTTCATTACAGAATACCCATGGGAAGTTTCACCACTGGCACGCCGTAACGACGACAACCCGTTCATTACTGACCGCTTCGAATTCTTCGTTGGCGGTCGTGAACTGGCAAATGGTTTCTCGGAGCTAAACGATGCTGAAGATCAGGCTGCTCGTTTCAAAAAGCAGGTTGAAGAAAAAGACGCAGGTGACGATGAAGCAATGCACTTCGATGAAGATTACATCACCGCACTAGAGTACGGTTTACCACCGACAGCTGGTGAAGGTATCGGTATCGACCGCCTCGTGATGCTTTTCACCGATTCACCAAGCATCAAAGACGTGATCTTATTCCCGCACATGCGCCCGCTAGCCGAATAAGCATCACCAATACCCAACACCTAAAAGGGAGCCTGTCGGCTCCCTTTTTGTTTTCCCAATGCCTTCAATAAAATTTTATCAAGACACCCACCGTAATCAGGCTTTGGTTTTAACAAGACACCCACCCTAATCAGGCTCTGGATTTAACAAGACCCCCACCGTAACCAAACTTTGGTTTTAACAAGACACCCACTGTAATCGGACTTTGGATTTAACAAGACACCCACCCTAATCAGGCTTTGGAATTATCAAGACACCCACCCTAATCAGGCTCTGGATTTAACAAGACACCCACTGTAACCAAACTTTGGTTTTAACAAGACACCCACTGTAATCGGACTTTGGATTTAACAAGACACCCACTGTAATCGGACTTTGGATTTAACAAGACACCCACCCTAATCAGGCTTTGGAATTATCAAGACACCCACCCTAATCAGGCTTTGGAATTATCAAGACACCCATCGAAACTAGGTCTTGAACATTAAGACACCTTCGGTTACCAAGCATTCAACGGCCTGTATCGAAGCAAGGAAGGGAAAATGAATTGCGTGTCCTTAATCGGAATCACGACTATTCTTAATAAATTCAATTTGTACCAGCAGATATCCTGAATTTTATAAGATGAGCCAAGCTAATATCCTTGTTCTTTTTGCCCATCCGTCTCAACACCGTTCTGAAGTCAATGCGCCAATATTCAAGTTGGCCAATACCAGGGATTATGTTACCGCTGTCGATTTATATGCAGAATATCCTCGCCTCAATATCGATATCGATAAAGAGCAACAGCGATTGCTCGCCCATGACATAGTAATTTTCCAGTTCCCTATTTATTGGTATTCCACTCCCGCCATTTTAAAAGAGTGGCAGGATTTGGTACTCGAATATGGCTTTGCCTATGGCCACCATGGCAAAGAGCTTGAGGGCAAAACCTTCTTATGTACCGTTACCGCAGGCGGTAGCAATGATGCCTATCGAAGAGGCGGACACAACAATTTTACGGTTCGTGAGCTTTTTCGACCATTAGAGCAAACCGCCATTATGACTGGCATGCATTATTTACCGCCATTAACCCTGTTTGGCAGTCGCACGGCTGCAGATGATGATCGCTTAAACCAACATTTAAATTACTGGCAAATAGCGTTGGAGAAATTACATCAAGGAGCTATCAATCCAGAAGACGCGGAGCACTTCGATACGTTGAATGAATACCTTGCTCAGCAAGGCTGGTGTGGTAGCGAAAACACAGGACAACAAAACCCTGCCGCGAATCCTGATAAGGGGGAAATGCTATGACTGTCTATTTTGTTCAGGCATTCATCTATCTTATCGCCGCGGTAATCGCCGTACCTCTGGCCAAAAAACTTGGCTTAGGCTCTGTGCTTGGTTATCTGATTGCCGGCGTGATCATTGGGCCGATGACAGGATTGGTTGGAAAAGAAACGGTAACCATTCAACATTTCGCTGAATTTGGTGTGGTAATGATGTTGTTTTTGGTTGGCCTTGAGCTGGAGCCGAAAATGCTTTGGCAAATGCGGCATCGGTTACTCGGGCTTGGTGGATTGCAAGTCAGTTTAACCACGGGGGCAATCACCTTGATTGCTATGTTTTTCGGCTTACCCTGGCAGACCGCTTTAGCTATCGGACTCATCTTTTCTCTATCATCGACCGCTATCGTGCTGCAAACCTTCAATGAAAAAGGCCTGACGAAAACCCAAGGGGGGCAAAACGCTTTTTCGGTATTGTTGATGCAGGATATTGCCGTGATCCCGATGCTGGCATTTTTGCCAATGCTGGCACTGCCTGAGATTGCAGAAGCAGCGGCTTCGGTAAAAGAGGCCACCGAACATCATGAGGAGCTCAGCCTGGTCGCGGGATTACCGAATTGGGCATATGCGTTGGCGATTTTATCGAGCATTGTCGGTGTCATTGTTATTGGCCATTACCTATCGCGGCCGCTTTTTCAATATGTCGCCAGTTCTCATCTTCGAGAGATTTTCGTCGCAACGGCCTTGGTTCTTGTCGTGGGCATTGCCGCTCTGATGAGTCTGGTAGGCTTATCACCAGCACTTGGTACATTTCTCGCCGGTGTCGTGCTTGCCAACAGTGAATTTAAACACGAGTTGGAATCCAATATTGAACCATTTAAGGGGCTGCTACTGGGATTATTTTTTATTACAGTTGGCGCCGGGATTAATTTTACAATCCTCGCCGATAACATAGTGGCGATAGTCGGGCTGACCTTGTTGGTGATGCTGATTAAAGCCGCAATTCTCTGGCTCCTGGCAATTATCTTTAAGATCAAAAACAGTGATCGTTGGTTGTTTGCGTTAAGCCTTGCCCAGGCTGGTGAATTTGGTTTTGTATTGCTGAGTTTTACTATTCAACAACACGTCATCGAGCTGCAAATGGCAGCCATACTTCAGCTGGTTGTGGCCTTGTCAATGTTCCTAACGCCTGTGTTGTTCATCCTATTCGACAAAGTTATTCTCCCAAGATATCAACAATTCAGTAATGAACAGGAGTTCGATGAGATAGAAGATAGGGGCTCGGTTCTCATTGCTGGTGCCGGCCGGTTCGGACAAATCGTCAACCGTCTGTTAGTTGCCAATGGCTTTAACACCATCTTGTTAGATCTCGAAGCCACGCAAATCGATAATATGCGCAAGATAAATATCAAAAGCTACTTTGGTGATGCAACCCGGCCTGAACTGCTTCACACCGCAGGTATTGATGAAGCCATGATGTTCGTTATCGCAATCGACAACAAAGAAAGTTCCGTGGAGCTAACGAAACACCTCAAGCATTCTCATCCAGATTTAAAAGTACTAGCCCGAGCATTCGATAAGGGCCACAGTTATCAGCTTCGTGAGGCTGGTGCCGATTATACCATTAACGAAACCTATTACTCCGCCTTAGAGTTAGGCTCCGAGGTCATGCGACAATCTGGGTTGCACCCATTTTTCGTTGAACATAAAAAGTCGGTATTTGAAAAAGTCGAGCAGGATGCGTCCGACGATCTTTATGAGAAATGGTCAAAAACGGAAGAAGAGCAATATGGCACCGATTATCAACAGCTGTTTATCCGGTTAGAAGAAATGATTAAGGCGGAAATGGGCAGAGATAGATTAGATAAGCACAGTGACTCTGAACGCGGTTGGACGCCGCCCCCGAAAGGTTACACCAAAAAATTATAACCTTCAGGCACCAGCAGTCAGCCGGTGCCCCAACCAAATCAGAGAACTGATATATACTTAACAGCGTCTAATCATGCCTCGAAGGGGGCACAAAACAGGGCGAGGATACGTTTATGGAGTTTATTCCATTAATCATTCAGCTGGTCAGTGGCGCCTTAGGCGGTAATCTTGCGGGTTCAATTTTTCAAAACTTTTCTTTAGGAACACTCGGCAATTCTATTGTTGGTATCCTCGGAGGTGGCCTCGGTGGTCAGTTGTTGTCAATGATTGGCGTATCAATGGGTGGGGATAGCGGTATGGATTTGGCTAGCATAATCGGCAGCGTCGCAAGTGGCGCGGTTGGCGGTGGCGTGTTAATGACGATTTTTGGCATGGTTCGCGCTCTGTTTGGTAAATAAACCTGATTAATTCAATTTAACACCCAAGTTCGTTTAACTAATTAGTTTGCTGTAATGAAGTCTGAGAATGTTGTTTTTGTTCAAGTCACAGCGTTTCATGAGAGTCGCTGATGGAAGAGTATTTACCAATTATTATTCAAATGGCGGCGGGAGCTGTGGGTGGCAATATTGCTGGCAGTATTCTTCAGGCGCAATCTTTTGGCTTTTTAGGTAATTCCTTAGTCGGTATTATTGGCGGCGGCATGACCAATCGAATCTTGCTGGAGTTCAATGTAACACTCAATGGTAGCGGTCTGGATCATGGCAGTATTGTCAGCGATCTGATCAGTGGCTGTCTTGGCGGCGGCTTACTGATGCTGTTAATCGCATTTTTGCGGTCGTTAATTGGCAGATAGTCAGACAATTGATCCTGAGGATTCACACTTTCTTACTCAACACTCAATTATTTGTTAACATAACCATTTTCCCCAAGACCTTCATATATGGCTATTAACTGGTTCCCTGGGCACATGCACAAAGCCCAGAAAGAAATTAAAGAAATCATCCATCAGATTGATGTGGTGATTGAAGTGTGCGACGCTCGTCTGCCATTTAGCAGCGAAAACCCTATGATCACCAGTATCCGCGGTGAAAAGCCACTGATTAAAATCCTTAACAAAGCGGATTTAGCGGATGCCGAATTAACTCAGGTCTGGCTCGACTACTTCCAGTCTCAACACAATGTAAGAGCGTTGGCTTTAACTACCGAAGAACCATCAGGTGCTAAACAAATCGCCGGTCTTATCCGCAAACTAGTGCCTAACAAAGATGAAACCGGTAAGCAGATTAATGCAATGATCATGGGGATCCCTAACGTTGGAAAATCGACATTATTAAATACTCTCGTGGGTAAGGTTAAAGCCAAAGTAGGAAATGAACCTGCGGTGACAAAAGCGCAACAGCGTATCCGCCTTGAAGATGGTTTATATCTTTTTGATACTCCGGGTATGTTGTGGCCAAAGATTGCTAATGAAAATAGCGGTTATCGTCTGGCGGTTTCCGGAGCAGTGAAAGATACCGCGTTTGATCATGATGAAATTGCCTGTTTTGCTGCGGAGTATTTATTGCAAGCCTACCCGGAACGTGTACAGCAGCGCTATCAAATCGATCCCCTTCCAGAACAGGAAGTGGAATTTATCGAGGAGATGGGGCGTAAACGTGGTTGTGTCAGAGCTGGCGGTCATGTTGATTTTCATAAAGCTTCACAAATTTTGGTTAATGAAATTCGCGATAAAACCCTGGGTCCTATCACCTTTGAAACGCCGCAGATGGTGGAAAAAGAACAAGTTTACTTTACCCAATTGCAAGCCCAAAGAGAGGCGGAGCGAGAGGCGCGCAAAGCGGCTCGAGGCCGCGGTCGAAAAAACAAGAGAAAATAGTCGAGTGAGGAGCTAAAAGGAGCTAACGATAATTATGAGTGACACCCAAGATTTTACCCTGCACGCCGATTTACAGCGCGATTGCGTGTTAGTTGTGTCCTTACCTTTGTGTGAACTTTTGCTTTGTAATGACAGCAAATATCCTTGGTTTATCATGGTGCCAAGACGCCAGGATATCAGTGATTTGCATCAATTGGATTGGCAGGACTTGCAACAGTTTATGAATGAATCGAGCATGGTAAGCGAATTGCTAATGCAGGAATTTAATGGCGACAAAATGAATGTCGCGGCGCTTGGCAACGTTACCCCACAACTACATATCCATCATGTTGTGCGTTTCAAAAACGATGCTTGCTGGCCAAAACCTATTTGGGGGCAATTGCCGTTAACGCCATACCCTGAAGAGGAAATCGTAAAGATTAAAAACGTGTTAAAAGCGAAAATTGACGAGATTTTATCGCAATAGGTTTAGAAAATTATAAAGGCTGCAGAACCCGCTAATCGCTAATGGGGTTGCAGCCGTTTTATTCGTGTCACACACTGCTCATTATGTGGCGCCGACATTCCCATCTGTTGAGCACATTTTACGATGTAGCCATTGATATAATCGATTTCGCTTAGTCTTTGTCCGCGAATATCTTCACGCATAGAAGAGCTGTTTTCGGCGGTGTTTTCCACCACCTGATACACCACATCACGAAGAGTTTTAGATTGAAGTGGTATTTGCCGAAGCTCGGCCTGGCCAATCACTTCTTGGAGCAATACCTCAACGTCGCTGTTGTATTTGTCCTGAGAAAGCTCGCCGTTTAACACATCATGAATTGCTGTTAACGGGTTAATGACGCAATTTATCGCTAATTTTGTCCACTGCATGGTTCGGATTTCGTCATACCACTGACAATCCTGTAACTGTGACAGCAGTGCTTTTATCGAAGCTAGATCCGGGTGTAGATTTTGATAGTTACCCAATTGCCATTGCCCTTGGCCGGTATGTTGAATTTGATTGCGGTTAAGGCGCCTTGCTGCCTGCGTGCTTAGCATGACACCGATAGGTTGTTGACTATCGAGCAATGGACGTATCTGCTGATAAACTCCCATGCCATTGTGCTGTAAGATCAGCGGACATCGGGGTGGCAGATATTCTGCGATGTAGGCTATGGCATCTTTGAATTGGTAGGCTTTAAGTGCGCAAATAATTAGATCGGCATCTGGCAGTTGCTGTTTACTGACATAGTGCAATGGCAAACGCTGGGTTTGTTTATCCAGGCCGATAAAGGATAAAGACTTTGGTAATCCTTGTTGAATCGAGTCTGGTTTTAGCAAAAAACTGACCTGATGGTTACCTTGCAACTGCTGGTATAACAGGCTTCCCATAGCGCCAGCGCCGATGATGACAATATTCATCCGTTACTCCGCTCCAATGCTGCCAGGACAGCTTGCTTTCTTATCATCCGATACTGCTGGATTAACTTGGTAAACGCTACATATATCAGGGTAAACGTCAGGCACCCAGCGACATCGGCATAAAAATCATGCCATTGCGCAGCTCTAAAATCCAACAGCCCCTGGCCTAGCTCGGTCAAAGCGGCATATGCCACTAATCCTGGCAGTAACACAATCTGCTGCAAGCGCAGTAACCCAAAAATAATGCCATTTAGTAAAAAGAAGCTAAGAAAATGGGCAGCTTTATCTAACAGGTTTAGCTGATGCAAAGCCTGCATACCATCAAACCAGAATAGGTAGGCAAACGCACCGCCTAAGATAACAACCAATGTCGAAAAAAACGCAGAAAAAACCAACAAAATAACCTATGTTTAGCAGCACACCATTGTCCGCATCGGGCGAGAAATAGGCACCAACAGAACCCAGTTAATAAGTTTGCGGAAAAAGAGAATGTATTGCAATGCAAAAGGCCAGTCTGATAACCTTAGCCCCATTAAAAATGCTTAATTACTGAGAGATTTCGTTATGCCATCGATGGATATAGTGTCTGAAATTAATATCGAAGAAGTTCGCAACGCCGTTGACAATGCCAGCCGTGAACTGGACACCCGGTTTGACTTTCGCGGTGTCGAAGCTTCTTTTGAGTTCGTTAAACCAAATGTAAAGATCAAAGCCGAAGGCGATTTTCAATTAAAGCAGTTACGAGATATGCTGCGGGTGCAGCTTTCTAAGCGTAATGTTGATGCCAAAGCCATGACCGTTGGTGCTGAAGAGCACACCGGTAAAACGTATCAGCAAACCCTGACTTTTAAAGAAGGGATTGAGCAGCCGATGGCGAAGAAAGTTGTAAAGCTTATTAAAGACAGTAAGTTAAAAGTTCAGGCCAGTATTCAAGGCGAGCAGATTCGGGTTACGGGTAAAAAGCGCGATGATTTGCAATCAGTGATGCGAATTGTACGTGATGCTGAGCTGGAACAATCTTTCCAATTTACCAACTTCCGTGACTAATCACTTCGGCGACAAAAAATCTTTTGTCGCCTCTCTCTTTTTGAACAAAGGTAGTTTCTGTGTCTTTTGAATCTGATATCAGGTTTTCGCAGGTTCAGCATGCGATTAAACAACAAAATTTTAGCCAGGCCCAAGCACTGTTGGACAATATTCTTGCCCAGCAGCCGGAAAATATTGAAGCGCTAACGCAAAAGTTAACCTTGTTAAAGGAACATCAAAAGCCAATTCCCAATAATCTGATTGAGTTGCTATTGCGGGTCGATGCAATGAATGTCATTGCCCTTGAGGCCAAACTCTCTTTGCTGGAACAGCAAATGGATTATTTTCAGGCGGTTGAGGTACTTAAATTACTAAATAAACAGCAACCCGAAAATTTACTTTGGTCCTGTAAATTGGCGCTAAATGCGCTGAGCTCTGGCCAAGTTACCTTGGCACATGAGCAGTTTGAATATTGCTTAGAACATCGAACCGGTCAGGAAAGCGGATTATTAACGTTTGTGATGCTGAACCTTGGGCATGTGTATAAAGCCCAGGGGCATTCAGATAAGGCCAAACAGGCTTATCTGACGTTTATCGATGAGCACCCCTCAGAAGCCGGTGTTGGATATTGGAGTATTGCCGATCTCAAGGATCAATCGATAAGCCTTGACGAATTTTCTGCGATGGAGGCGTTGCTTGCTTCATCGACATTAAATGTTGGCAACAAGGCGCTGATTCATTTTGCTCAGGGAAAATATTATGAGCAGCAAAAAGACTATCAAAAAGCCTTTGCTTGCTGGCAACAGGCGAATGAGATTCTTGCAAAGTATCGCCCGTTTAAAGCCCAGCCTTATCATGCGCTCATTACGTCTTTGATGCAGGCGTTAACGCCACAAGTTACAGCCCGTTGGCAATCGCCTGAACCCAACGAATTGACCCCTATTTTTATTGTCGGTATGCCAAGATCAGGAACGACTTTGGTTGAACAGATACTGACGGCTCATTCCGATGTCCAGGCAACCGATGAATTGCCGTTTATGGAACGATTGGCAATTGAGGTAAGTCAGCAGGGTAACTATGGTCAGGAATTGGTGAAGCTTACCGAAGAAAAACGTGCACAATTAGCTAAGGCATACCTCAAGTCGGCTAATCCTTACCTACATCAGCAGGGGGGGTATTTTATCGATAAGAACCCCAATAACTTTCTCCACATCGGCTTGATTAAGGCTATTTTCCCGAATGCCAGGATCATTAATCTGTTACGGGACCCGATGGATAACGCGATGAGCGTGTTTAAGCAGTATTTCAGCCGTGGCCACGAGCATTCCTACCACTTAGATGCCACTATTTTTTACTGGCAGGGCTATTTGCAATTAATGACATTCTGGAAACGCCTGTTCGGTGATCAACTTTTGAATGTGGGATACGAGCAACTAACGGATGATAGCGAAGCGATAATTCGTCAAATCCTCGACTATTGTGGCCTGGAATTCGAACCTGATTGTCTTGAGTTTTATAAAAGCGATAGGGCGGTTTTAACCCCCAGTGTTTCTCAGGTTAGGCGACCAATTAACAAAAATGCGGTGGGCGCCGCCGCTCGTTTTCAGTCGCAATTAACGCCCTGGATGCCCAAATTCGCCCAACTTCGGCAAGTGAAAGAGCAGCTGTTAAACAATTGAGGCTAATGTTTGGATAATTGTTTTAACCAAGGCGCCCACAACATTGCTTAAACTTTTTGCCTGAGCCGCAGCTGCATGGTGCGTTGCGACTTATCGGCGTTGCTGATGGAGTTCCTTCACTATTTGCGGGTAACGGTTGAGCTTTCGACACAGGTTGTTGTTGATTACCTGCCACCTTTGAAGGTTCAGCGGTTGCCGGTACGTGATTGGCGGCAACATTGAATTTAGCAATCTCAGGATTAAAACATGGGTCAATCAGACAGTGAATCAACATTTGCGTTGCGCCACCGTGATTAGCCAGATGCAAGTTGTTACTATATTCTCTAGTTTGCTGATAGAGGGTGTCGCGCAGCTTGTGATAAACAGGCCAGCCTGATTCCTCAGTGGCAAATTGCGAAAACGCCTGGCGCCAATCATCGGCAAACGCTTTTACCTTTTGCATAAATTCCTGTTTTATCCCTTCATCATTTTGCTGGTTACTATCAAGCTCTGAAAATAATTCAGCCACCAGCCAGTCAACTTCCCCTGGAGACATGACCAGGGGGGCATTGAATTTTTCCGTTAAGATTTGTGGCCGTTGTTCCGGTTGAAACTCGAGCAAAGAGTCTGTAGCCTGTTGTTCCTGAACACCTGGGATGAATGAATTGGCAACGGTGCGCCAGAACTTGGACGAGCCAGTGGTGTCGATGACCAAATGGACCCGGCGCTTATTGGAATGGTTTACAACCTTGTGATTTTTCCAGGAATCGAAAATCCAACATTCGCCCTGCTGCATGTTTACCTGTTTATCGCCACAATGAAAAATGACATCCTCAGTGGTGGTTATCGGGATGTGAATACGAACCCGCTTATACCAATGGTAATTGATATCCGAATGCAACGGCACTTCACAACCAGGCTCTAAGGCCATCAACCTTGAGCGACCAAACACTTCTCCAAACGAAGCAATGACCTGTTGCAGATATTCACACTTTTCAAGTGCTTCAGTAGTTTGCATTGGTCCTTTGAAATCGTTATTTATCTTACCATTGACGCTAATTAACGGTATCGCTAAATTGCCCTTAAACCCCTCGTGATGGGGTAACCATTGCGGCTCTGCAAACTGGCTGATTTCCTGCTGCATTCGGGCAACATCAAAGCGTAATGGTAAGCGATAAAATTCGTGAGTTAGCTTCATAAAGTATCCTACATTGCACCATGACAATGTTTAAATCGTTTGCCCGAGCCACAAGGGCAGAGCGCATTTCTGGACGTCGTACCGGGTTGTGGATTGCTTACCGGTGCTGGCGTGTTAATCGTATTTACCGCGGCAGCATGTTGTCGGGCATTTTCTATCTGCTCTGCACTAATGTCAGTACTTAACTTGAGCTTGCCATCCTTTTCAAGCCATTGATTAATTTCTGCAACCAAGGACGTATACGCTTCAAGCTCTGGTGCTATCACATGGGCTTTTGGTACCCATTTGTCAGGATTCGGCGCTCTTAACGTATATTGCGATAATGGCAGTCCGTCACGGCATTTTTCGCTAAGTTGGTGATCAAAGGATAAGTCGGCAAATTGACAAATCTGTTTTAGTACTGCCTCTGGTGTATCGACCAGTTGACGATAATTGATGATTAGTTTTCGTTCATCGGCAATATCCTTCAAGCCATCGACAATAGCCTGATTGCTGATAGCCCACTGGTTGGCAGCGATATTGGGTAAAGGTTTGTCCTTTAAAGACTGCCAGTTTGGCGTTAATAACAGCGACCAGCGTCCATTAAACCCTGGAAGGTTAGGGTAAGTCAGAAAGCGACCTGAAAGCCAGGCTTCGATGATGCTATTGATGTTCTCTTTCGGATCGCGCACCAGGTAAATAAACAATGCATCAGGAAACAGTTGCTTGAGAAACTCTACACGTAACGAGTTCTTGGGTGTTTTTTCTAGAAAACGCACAGGTTGTTGAGAATGTTGGGCCTGGGTGTCACCATCCCTGTCGCGCAGTAACTGTTGGAATCTGGTGAGCAGTTTAGTCTTTGTAGCCTCAGTTGCATCTTCAGCCGCAAGGGCATTACTCACAAACCCTCGCTGGACAGTGCTAAGTTCGGGGATATGCTCTATGACCGCATGACTTTCATCGCCAATTGTCCACAAGTCCGGAGCCTTCGACAGCGTATCAAACAGCAAGGTGCTGCCCGAACGAGGTGCAGATAAGATGATGATTGGTTTAGAAAACTTGTTTTGCATGGTACGGCTTGAGCGTTGTCACTGGATTTTTAATCAATTTCGCTGGTCACACTCTACCACGGATGGCGGGGAGCCATAAGCCTTATTTTTTAATCGCAGGGTTTTACTTTAATCGCTTTAATCCCTTACAATGCCGGTTCGCATAAAATTACAACAACAATGATAGAAGAGTAGTTATGGCATCGTCTCGCGGTGAATTTAGTTCACGACTCGGTTTTATTATGGCGGCGGCCGGTTCCGCTGTTGGTCTTGGGAATATATGGGGATTCCCTACGCAAACAGCATCCAATGGCGGTGCGGCTTTTGTTCTCGTGTATCTGGTATTGGCCTTCTGCCTTGCCTACCCGGCATTTATGGCTGAATTGCTAATTGGTAGATATGGTCAGGCTAACGCTGTAACTTCACTGCAAAAAATGTCCTCCCGCCCCTGGCAAAAACATTTTGGTTTTATCGTTGGTTTTGGCGGTATTATCTGTGCTGCCTTGATCTTAAGTTTTTATGGTATTATCGCCGGTTGGATGATGTCCTATGCCATTGAAAGTGCAGCGAACATCGTCGGTATGAATGCTGTCGCAGAGTGGGTCGTAGGCAATAGTTTAGAACGCAACCTATTGTTCACCGTAGCCTTTATGGTATTGACCGTTTTTATTATTCGTAAAGGTGTTGAAAACGGCATCGAGAAGTGGTCGAAGCGCTTAATGCCAATGATGCTTGGTCTGTTAGTGTTGTTGATCATCTACGTAATGACCCTGGATGGAGCGATGGAAGGTTTAAACGCCTATCTGAATCCGGACATTGAACAGCTTAAAGACCCATCCCTTATCGTTAGTGCATTGGGCCAGGCATTCTTCTCGTTATCTTTGGGTACCAGTGTGATGGTTATCTATGGTTCGTATATTTCTAAAAAAGAAAACTTGGTGAGTCTGGGCGCTCAGGTGACTCTTATCGATGTGAGTATCGCTTTCTTAGCGGGTCTGTTAATCATTCCTGCGATGTATGTAGCGCAAACTCAAGGGGTTGCGATTTTCGCCGATGATGGCAGGCTGATTTCAGGGCCAGGTATGGTGTTTGATGTATTGCCTAAGTTGTTCGAAGACATGGGGGTGATTGGCACCTTCATTGGTCTGGCGTTCTTCGTATTGATGAGCATCGCAGCATTAACGTCATCCATTTCGATGTTAGAAGGGCCTGTGTCATACACCGTTGAGCGCCATGACGTGCCACGATCAAAAGCGACAACCATCATTGGCTTGGTGATCTTATGTATCAGCGTGGTTATCGTATTTAATATCGAAACCGGTCTGGACTTCGTAGCGACATTATCTACGCAGTATGGGCAACCGATCATTGCCATGTTGTGCTGTATCTTCGTGGGTTGGATTTGGCACCGTAGCTCGATTTTAGAGGAACTAAAACAAGGCAACGACAGTGTTGAACATTCGTTCTTCTGGAAAATCTGGCCATGGTACACCAAATTCGTGTGCCCGATTGCCATCGCCGCCGTGTTTATTAATTCGCTGTAATCAACAGCGATTTTGTTGCTAGTGCGCCGCTGGAATACCAGCAGCGCATTTTTTATTTCTCGGATATTTTCCTCAGTTTCTGTTGAGTCTTTTTACAAAGACACCCACCGTAATTTCGAAAAGCTTACCAAGACACCCATTGCAAATAGAGAAATTAACAAAAAACACCTTTTGTAATTAGAGGAAGTTACAAAGACACCCACTGTAACCAGAAAAAGTTGCAAAGACACACAGCAATATTGATAAGCTTAACTAGGGTATCAATTTGCTAGCAGGCTAGTTACCGGTAATTGTTGCGGAGAAAAACTAGCAATGTTTTAGATAGGGTCGATAAGTTCGGTAATCGCTTCACGGTGACGTTCAAACATTTCACCATCGACCATAGCTAAATCTGCCTTGAAAGCATAAGGATGACCATCCAGAGTAAATGCCAATTGGTAGGCATGAAGATAGCCCCTATCTACAATTGCTGAATCAGTTTTCGTAAAAGAATAATTTGGATCGCCCAAAATAGCGGTGCCTAAACTATTCATCGCGACTCGCAACTGATGGGTTTTTCCGGTTTTCGGCATCAGCTTATATAGTCGCAGGCCGGGCTCTAAACTAAACGATTGGAAGTGGGTAATCGCCGGGTTATTGGTTGTTCTCTCAAGTTTGAAAGTACCGCGACGTGATTTAACCATATCTCCTTTGATGATCCCTTGTTTCTTCTTAGGCTTACCGCAAGCAAGAGCAATATAGAGTTTTGAAACATTTCGCTCGGCAAACAATGCA
Organism: Thalassotalea sp. PS06; assembly: GCF_007197775.1. Classification (NCBI taxonomy): domain Bacteria; kingdom Pseudomonadati; phylum Pseudomonadota; class Gammaproteobacteria; order Alteromonadales; family Colwelliaceae; genus Thalassotalea; species Thalassotalea sp. PS06. Next base: position 822,972 of record NZ_CP041638.1, read on the forward strand.
GATAGTTGCGAAGCAGTATTCGAATCTTTAGCCATTAGCATCAACCCGGAAGTCATTTTATCAAGCCTATGAACAGGATAAAGCTCTTGGTACGCTCGTTTCCATTGATTGAAAAAACCGCTACCGGCAATTTCTTCGTCATGAAAGCTCTCGCCTGCGGGTTTATAAGCGACGATGAATTTATCATTTTCAAAGATGAGACCAGAAGATTTAGACACAATTTAAGGAGCCAAGGTAATTGAGAACAAGAAAAAATTATAAAGGGAAAATTCGATGACCCCAAAGTGTTTGTTGGTTTCTGCCCCAAGTTAGTCTATTTTTGGGTGTAAGAAAATTCTTCATTTGTTTATTTTGTTGATATTGTCGTTGTAAAATCAATATCTTCCCCCACATAATAGACAAATTGCCAGAATGTGGTGCATAACTAAATTCGCGGATGTTGCGGATTTCGGAGCAAAATTGACTTTTTCTATTTCTGAATTTATTGCTGAATTTTCAAAACCTTCAAATATTTCAGCGCTGGCGGGCATAAACCGAGGACTCGAGCGGGAAACGTTACGTATTAAGGCTGATGGTCATTTATCAAATCAGGGGCACAACGAAGCACTGGGGTCTGCGCTAACAAATCCATTGATTACAACAGATTACTCTGAAAGTTTACTTGAGTTCATCACCCCGGTTAGTCAATCGATTGAGCAGTCTATAGCGCAGTTAAAGGACATTCAAAAGTTTACGCTATCGAATATCGGTGGCGATCATTTTTGGCCGATGAGCATGCCATGTGTCGTCGAAAAAGAGGATGATATCAAGATTGCTCAGTATGGAACATCCAACATCGGTAAAATGAAAACGGTTTATCGTCAGGGCCTGAAAAACCGCTATGGCTCGATGATGCAGGTGATCTCTGGCATCCACTTTAACTTTAGTTTTAGTGATGATTTCCACCAAACAGTACAAACAATTACAGGTGATGAGAGACCTTTACAGGACTTTGTCTCTGACAAATACTTTGCGCTTATTCGAAACTATAAAAGATTTGGTTGGCTCATTCCCTATTTATTCGGCAGTTCTCCGGCATTATGTCCTACCTTTTTGCAAGGGCGAGAGCATAACTTTGAATTCAAGAAGGCTCCGACTGGCTGTTATTACATGGAGTATGCTACCTCGTTGCGAATGAGTGATTTGGGGTATACCAACTCCGAGCAGTCCACCTTAAATATTTGTTACAACAACATTGATAGTTATGTTGCAAGTGTACAAAAAGCGATTACCTTGCCTTCCGAAAAATTCGCGTCTATCGGTGTGAAAGAGAACGGTGAGTATCAGCAGTTAAATGCCAACATATTACAAATTGAGAATGAGTTGTACGCACCCATAAGGCCTAAGCGCGTTGCAAAATCCGGTCAAAAACCGTCGGAAGCATTGGCACAAGGTGGTGTTCAATATATCGAAGTTCGGGCGATGGATGTGAATCCTTATGTCAGCACGGGTATAAGCCGTGAACAAATGTACTTTATGGATGTTCTCCTAACGTATTTGTATCTTAAAGATTCTCCCCAAATGAGTCCTCAAGAGTTTCAAGTAGCGACAGAAAACACCGACAACGTCATTTTATCTGGACGCGATCCTAAGTTACGTTTGCTAGATGGAAGCACGCTGAAGTCGATTCCCGAATGGGGACAAGAGATTTTTGGAGAGTTAGTGGCAATCGCGAAACTCTTGGATGAGGCCTATGAAACGAATATGTATAGTAAAGTCGTGGATCAGGAAAAAATGAAAATCAGCCAACCAGAGTTAACTCCTTCAGGGCAGATTCTTAATGATTTACTGACCAAAGGCCGAGGTATAATCGGTTGGTCTCTGATACACGCTGGGAAATATCAAAAAGAGCTTGAACAGTGGCAATATCAAGAATTTGACGAGAAGTATTTGCAAGAGTTGGCGACACAATCGCTCGCGGATCAGTCACAAATTGAAGCCGAAGATACGGTGGGTTTCGATGAATTTTTAGATAATTATTTTTCTCGTTAGTGATTTACTTGCCTAATTAAGAGGTGTCTATGGAAGAGATAAATTGGCAGGATTTTTCAAAGGTACAGCTGTGTGTTGGCACGGTCGTTGATGTACAGGATTTTCCCGAGGCTCGTAAACCTGCTTACAAGTTAACCGTTGATTTTGGTGAGCATGGTATTCGAAAATCGAGTGCACAGATTACCGAGTTATATGAGTTGGAAGATTTGCTCGGTAAGCAAGTTGTCGGTGTCATTAACTTCCCGGAAAAACAAATAGGCCCCTTTATATCACAATGTCTAATCACAGGTTTTTATAACGATGATGGCAAGGTTTGCCTGGCGGTACCTGATGGTAAAGTGCCAAACGGATCGCGATTGGCATAACTGGGACGATTCAGGTGATAAAAATAATCTTTTTGACAACCTGCTAGTCAATCAAAAGGAAGAGATTTTTGAAACACTCTTCCAAAAGACAGGAATTATACCAATCCCACTAAGTTTGTGCACAACTCAGAGTTAGGGCCGAGGTTCATTTACCACATAGATTTTATTGATATAGTCATTCTATATTAATGAAATATTACCATTGAGAGGATAGTCTCCACCGGCCAGTCTTCACCTGATGAGGGATGGTACGAGCAAAGCCAAGACGAGTGGGTATTAGTCGTACGGGGAAATGCAGTACTAGGATTTGAAAATGAATTAGCTTTGTCGGCTGGCGACTATGTGCTCATTTCGTCGATGGTAAGACACAAAGTCATCAGTGCCTCAGGCAACCCTGAGACGATTTGGTTAGTTATTCATATCCAAGGGGAAGTTCAGGTTTAGTAATCCAGTTGAATGCTCTGCTGGTAATGTCTCCGGAACCCCACAAGAATTAGAGAAATTATTGCCGACATCAACAGGTAACCTACTGCTCTAATATCTACTCCAACATTAAAGGCGAGCAACGCGCTCCACATCGCTAAAAAAATACAACTAGCCAAAATTACAAATCCATAAAACCGCCAGGATAGTTTTGCGATGTTGATTGGTGTTGCCAATGAGCGACCTAATCGTTTTGCCGTAAATGGCAAGACACCCATAGCTACATAATGCATCAAGGGTAGAAAAAAGCCACTGACTAGCCACAGCACGTTGGCATTAATTGCGATTGTATTAACGATCATTGATTCCCAAAAATAAGCAAAACAGCTGGTTAACCAGACAGCCACTGTAACTAATAACCAAGTTGCAGGAACCGTTTTGCGAATTTGTACCCAGATCATTTGCTGGTCGAGTTCGAGTGATTTTTCTTGCTGTAAATCAGCTTCTTCGAAAATAGATTTATCGGCAGGGAGGGTGGATATTTTTGACATGGTTTTATTAACTTTTTTCAGAATATAACGCGAGAACCGTTATACAGCAAGGCTTTGGGTTTTGTTTGGCTAATTGTTGAACGCTCAAAGATTGGCACGATTGATTACACTTTTTTGCAAATAAGAGAATATTTAAAAAAAACTATATGAATCATCAACTAACAGGTATTTGAAATTGAAAAAATCATCTCTGATTAAAAATTAAACATTTTTTTAACATTTGTGGTGAACTTTTTATGATTTCTCCACTCTTATAATTTGAAAGCGTTTATTCCCTGGACGACTTTCCTTAAGATTCCGGCGCGATGTTTATCGCGCCATTTTTTTATGTCGGGTAAACGACACATCCCGATTTGGTCATAAACCATACCAACAGTTAATTTCGAATCCAGTTCGCGAGACATCCATCGTAAATGTGTTTAATAAGACACCCACCGTTAACAATCCTAATTTTTAGTTCAGCGATGGGAATCGTTATTTATTTTTCTTTCGAGGATGAACCTTCATCATTTTGTTTAAACTATTCTCTTAAAATCGGTTCTGGCGATCAGAAAATTATTAACTAAGATAAAAATTCATTGTCTTTTCCATGGAGCGGAAAATGCCTACCCCGAGAAAAAACCAGATTTGTCTGGAAGCTACCAGATACTACCATTGCATCAGTCGGTGCGTTAGAAAAGCGTATTTGTGCGGTACTGATTCAACTACCAATCGATGCTACAACCATCGTCGTCAGTGGGTGGAGAACCGGATACTTTATCTCGCACAAATTTTTAGCATTGATGTATGTGCATATGCGGTTATGAGCAATCATTGCCATATCGTACTCCGTGTCGATGTTGAACACGCCAAGTCGTTGTCTGATAGAGAAGTCATTAACAGATGGCACAAGCTATGTAAGGGCACCATGGTCACCAAACAATTTGAAAAAACTGGCGAAGTCGAGGGGTATTTAGAGCAAACGCTTAAAGAAACGGTTAATGTTTATCGAAAACGCTTGTTTGATATCAGTTGGTTTATGCGGTTGCTAAATGAACCCATCGCCAGAATGGCAAACGCTGAAGATGAATGCACGGGACGGTTTTGGGAAGGAAGGTTTAAATGCCAGGCATTATTGGATGATGCAGCGTTAGCTGCGTGTATGGCCTACGTAGATTTAAACCCGATTCGAGCGGGTTTGGCTGTGAAGCCCGAGGATTCTGCATATACTAGCCTCAAACAACGTGTAGAAGCGGCCACTTTATGCAAGCAACCGCAGACGCTTTTACCGCTGAAATGTGATTCAGTGAAAAGTGAGCCAGAGATGTCTTTCTCGGTAGAAGACTATTTTCAACTGGTTGCGCTAACTGGGCAATCCATTCGTGAAAACAACTCCGGACCAATATCTAATCAAGCAATAGTCATTCTTGCAAGATTGAATATATCTCCTCATAACTGGCTAAGTTTAACGACTAAATTTGAGTATTACTTTAAAGGTTGTGTGGGGCAGAGTTCTTCACTCGCGAAATATTGTATGGCGAGTAATAAAAATAGACGTTCAAATCTTTCTAACTGCCGGAAGCTATTTCGTTAACTTTTTTGATCAGACCGTCAAAAATGCTTGTTTCATAGCAATTGCTGAGCCTTCCCTTGCGCTTTAGCGCATCATTAGTCGAAACCTTTCTCTGTTTAGTAACTCAAAATCAAAATAACAATATAGGGCGGACTCATTGCTTACGAGTCTTTCGTGATTAATTCAATAAACCAACTCTTTTGCATTGGGTGTCTATGTAAATGCGCACACATTTTTAATACCAGTGACTGTCTTGATTAGCAGCCTTGATAAGAATTCAGGTGGATGTCTCGTTAAATGCCGATAAAACATGGTCGAATTGAGCTTGAGAGTTTTGCTAGGCAAAAAAAAGCACCTCAGAAGAGGTGCTAAAAAAACTATAAAACCCAAGGAGAAATATTCATTTCATAGAGTAAGAGCGTGAAAATTTGGAAAAGTTCAAATTATTTATAAAAAATTTGAAAAAAGTTAAAAAATAACTAAAAAAAAAATATTTTTCTGGCAAACTAATTTGAAAATAATAACTTCAGAGAAGCAATGAAAACTCTAAAAGTGTGTTTTTACGCTAGTTTTTTAACCTTGTTGTCGGCCTGTGCGACACCTCCACCGCAAAACCCTGAAAATATTTGCGAGATCTTTCGCGAGCATCATCATTGGTACGAGGGAGCAAGAGACATGCAGTCGCGTTGGGGGGTTCCTATCCATGTGCCAATGAGTATGATGTATCAGGAAAGTTCTTTTCGCAGTGACGCTTTACCTCCTAGAGACTACTTGTTGGGGATTATTCCTTGGGGACGCGTGAGCACGGCGTATGGCTTTTCCCAGGCTAAAACTCTAACTTGGGAAGATTACATGCGCGAGACTGATAATAGGGGTGCCGACAGAGATGATTTTGCCGACGCAATCGATTTTATGGGGTGGTTTATTGCCAAAACCCAAAAAGTTAATGGAGTTTCTAAGTGGGATCCTTACAACCAATACTTGAATTATCATGAAGGTTGGGGAGGCTTTAAGCGAAAAACTTATGCCAAGAAATCCTGGTTGATTCCGGTAGCAAAAAAGGTTGAGAGTCGCGCGATTACCTATTCATCCCAATTGAAAACCTGCAAAGACGAATTGGACAGTAGCTGGTTATGGCGAGTGTTGTTTTATTAAACTTTAATCAAAAAAGAGACTGATATAGGGCTTGAAATCTATCGGGCCCTAGGTGTAATCGGATAAAATTAAATCCGCACCCTTCGCGGCAATCATCATTGTTGGTGCGTTGGTATTACCACTGACTAAGTTAGGCATAATCGAGGCATCAATCACTCGAATACCTGTTAATCCTCTAATTTTTAGCGTCGGATCTACTACCGACATATCGTCTATTCCCATTTTACAAGTTCCAACGGGATGGTAAATATTGTTGCTTTTCTCTCTGATAAAAGCGGCAATTTGTTCATCACTTTGTACTTGCTCACCAGGGAAAATTTCTTTTATATTTCCAAGGGATAATGGCGGTTGCTGCAGCACCTGCCGGGAAAGCTTTACCGCCTCGACCATTAACCTTATATCATCTGGGTGGCTAAGCATGTTGGAATCGATAACAGGAGGCGTCGCTATGTCAGCGGACATTAATCTGATTTCACCGCGACTTTTAGGGCGTAATATGCACGTGTGGAGGGTCGTCCCCTGAATACCATACATTTTCAAGTTGCGACCATGGTCATCCATCGCGCCTGCGATAAATTGCCATTGTATATCTGGCCTTTGGTCAAGACCTTTGCTTGAAATAAATCCCCCGGTTTCGACTAACGATGTGGTGAATGCCCCTCGTTTTGATTTGAAATATTCTACGGCTTGCGTGCCTAGCCACCAAAGAGAGGAAGGTAATATGGATATTAAATCGCTTCGCTTTTGTTGATTCACTAAACAAACGTCAACATGATCCTGCAAATTTTTACCAACGCCCTGTATTTCTTTTACCACCGGAATTTGCAATGCATCTAGTTGCTCTTTTGGACCGATGCCACTGAGCATTAAGAGCTGTGGGCTATGTATTGCACCGGCGCATAACAGCACTTCTTTGCTGGCTCTTAACTCAACAGTTTTGAAACTATCTTTATCAGCTTCCAAAAGCTGGCTTTGTTGAAAGCGAACTGCAACGGCCCTCTCGCCTTCAAATATAATTTTTTCAACGCGACTGTAAGACAATACGGTTAAGTTTTTTCGAGATTTGGAGTTTTGCAACGGGTGAATAAAGGCGTCTGCTGCGCTGTGCCGCTGCCCACCTTTCTGGGTAACCTGATAATAGCCAACTCCAGTTTGTTTCTCTCCGTTGAAATCGGGATTAAATGGGTACCCTAAGGAAGTCGCGGCGTCTATGAACTCCTTGCCGATAGGGTGGTTTGAACGGGAGTCCGTGACATTAAGTTCGCCTGTGGTTCCATGGTATTGGTCGTGAATTCTCTCTTGATGTTCAATCTCTTTAAAGTAGGGAAGTATTTGATCATAGCTCCAGCCTTCATTGCCTTGAGCTGCCCAGTCGTCGTAGTCTTTTCTATCTCCGCGAACATAAAGCATGGCATTGATAGCGCTAGAGCCTCCGAGTCCTCGGCCCCTAGGATTATAAATCTGGCGGTTGGCCTGATTGATTTGTACCGGAGTCTCGTAACCATAGTTGTATTTTGGGATTCGAAAAAGCAGAGGAATAGCGATAGGAGTTTTAACCAAATTGCTTTGATTTCGGCCACCCGTCTCAAGTAAACATACAGAAAAGTTTGGATTAGCAGATAATCGATTCGCCAGCACACAGCCAGAAGAACCGCCACCTACAATTATAAAGTCATATGTCATTTGGTTATTTTTCTCCCCATTAATCAATTAGTTTAGCAAAGGGGTTGGATAAATAATACTTGCGATGAACTCCTGACATACGGCGGTTATTCGTTATTTTTGAATTCTCAATTTAAATCCTTAGCAGTTGCTGATTTCTCGGCAAGAGTTTGAAGAAAAGTTACGGTGGGTGTCTTATTAACTATATATCTAAATATCTTTGTAGGGGGTTGGATGGCGGAATAACAGTGAGTGTCTAGCTAAAAAAAAGCAAAGGCGAGAAGATGAGATTCAGAATAAACGGAATCTCATCTGATTTATTGTTCCTGGAAATGTTCGGTCATGACGCGGACGGTTTTGATCATATTACCATCGACTTCAATGATTTCGATTGGGTAACCTGAAATGCGCATACTGATATTCGGCTCAGGAATTTCTTCTAAGTACTCAAGTATCAGGCCATTTAAGGTTTTTGGTCCATCGGTAGGAAACTGCCAGTCCATTTCTTTGTTGATATCACGAATATTGGCGCTGCCATCCACCAGGTAGCTACCATCTGGTTGCTTTTGCACCTCTTCACTCGGCGCCGGCTCCATGGTAGTGGTGAAATCGCCAACGATTTCCTCGAGGATATCTTCTAATGTCACTAGACCCTGAATATCACCGTATTCATCGACAACAAGCCCAAGCCGTTCTTTTGCTCTTTGAAATTTCAAAAGCTGAACATTCAGCTGTGTACCTTCAGGGATGAAGTACATCTCTTTTACCGCGCGGAGCAAGGTGGCTTTGGTAAACTGTTTTTTAGACAACAGTTTAACGGCATCACGCATGTGCACGTAACCGACAACATCGTCTATGTTATCTCGATACAAAATGACACGGGTGTGGTTGGCCTGAGTTAATTGTTTTTGGATAACCTTCCAGTCATCGTTGATATCTATGCCCTGAATGTCACTACGTGGGATCATGATATCTTCTACCGTGACCTTTTCTAAATCAAGAATACTTACCAGCATATCCTGATCTCGTGAAGGTAACAGCGCTGCGGATTCATTCACAACGGTGCGAAGTTCTTCGGAACTCAAACTGTGCTGTTCTCTGTCTTCCTGGCTAACGCGAAACAATACCAAGATACCATTGGTTATCCAATTTACGGCGGCAACAACAGGATAAAGGATCTTTAAAAGGGCTTTTAAAATAATTGAACTTGGAAAAGCGATCTTTTCCGGGTGCAATGCTGCCAGTGTTTTCGGTGTCACTTCTGCGAAGATAAGAATGATCATCGTCAGCACTAAACCAGCGGTAAATTCACCACCTTGACCTAATAATCGAGCACCAATTTGACCGGCGATAATCGATGCAAAAACGTTAACCAGATTATTGCCGATAAGAATTAGACCAATGAGCTGATCAGGTCGTTTCAGCATGTCGCTGACGCGCTTCGCCCCTTTATGGTCGTTTTCTTCCAGATGTTTCAGGCGGTACCGATTAATCGACATCATACCGGTTTCGGAGCTAGAGAAATAAGCGGAAAGTAAAATAAGTACAGCAAGTATCGCAAATAGCATACTTGTAGAGATAGCGTCCAAAAAAGGGTCCTAAGTTGCCTAACAAATAATCAGGTCTGTGAATGTATCTTTGTGATATCGACAGCCCGGAGGTCTAAGATAAAAGAATCTCTCGGACAAATCTACTACCAAAATAGGATAATGTAAGAAACGCTGTGGCGATCGTTGATAAAATCATGATTCTATGACCACGCCAGCCCAGATGATAATGTCCCCAGATGATCACCAGGTAGATGACAAGAGCAATTAAAGACAATACGGTTTTGTGAAGATTATCCTTAGCGAAAAAGCTATCAATAAATAACCCACCAAGAAACTGCGAGGCGATAAGCAATAACACTCCGGTTATTAGTAAGCGAAACAGCTGGGTTTCTACCTGCATTAATGGCGGTAAATGATTTACCGCAGAAATATTCTTGGTTTTCAATTTGTAGTTAATGAAGTTTACTTGAATCGCAAACAAGGTACTTATTACCAAAACCCCAAATGCCAACAATGCCAGGCTGATATGTAATACCAGTACTACTTGGGATGGGTCGATGGCCAGAGTTCCGGAATCGGGGATGAGTAACGCTATCAGCAAAAATGAACCGGCAAAGGTATATACCCCGGGCAATATTAAATTGATTTTTGCGCGCAACGAGAGAGCTGTTACCGACAAGGCGATGATTAAGGCTACTAAAGAGGTTACGTTTAACAGGCTAAAGTTGACTTTTGCGTCGGAGAAAATTAAATGGCTGATCAGCAAACAATGGCTGAAACAAGCGGCACAACCCAGTGAAAAAAATAGTTTCGGGTTTGGACCTTTTGCTTTGAATAATCTTGTATACACTGAAAATGCAGCGGTTAGATATAGCAGGGCTGTAATAATTGCAAGGACCGTTGTCATGGTCTTCGTAGCTCCAAAGCCAGTTATTGTTATTAACGTTGTGATTGAGAATTATTTCGAAAACATAATTGCTGACATCATATCAGAAACGACTCTCAATACTACGAAATCATGTTACTAATATTTTCAATCGTCGAGATTCACGCATTTAAGATGCGTTTGCGTAGCGGTTTTATCGCACAGAGCAATAGCAAGACAGAGCAGGTGCCGGCAAACCAGATTGGTAATAATTCGTGACTATGACTCATTTGCTCATGAATACTGATATCAAAATAGCCTAAAGCGTAATCTAACCCTAATCCAAAGGCGATGGATGAAACTACGATACCAGCTAGGTAGAGAGTTAATACCCGACCACCCATTTCATTGCGAATTACCCCAAGTGTAGAAATATTGGTAGCAGGGCCCGCCATCATAAACACCAGTGCGGTTCCAGGAGATATACCGGCCATGATTAATCCCGCTGCAAGCGGCGTTGATGCGGTTGCACAGATGTACATGGGTACAGATATCAAAATCATCAATAGCATTGCTGAGATGCCGCTGCCGTATTGTAAAAGGAAATCGGCCGGTAAAAAAGTGCGAATCAATGTTGCGAATACCAATCCGATTAATAACCAAAGAATCAGGTCATCTAATAGTTTGGTAAAAGCATAGCGCAGCCCTGTGCTGAATTTACTCAATAACGACGGCCTATCGTCTGCAACAGCGGTTGCGGTAGATGCACAACAACTGCTTTCCTTTACCTCTAATGCTTGTTCAGTTTCTATTTCTTTTACCGTTTGGTGAATAGGGTCGGCTTCTGAATGGCTGGCGCAACAGCTAGTTTGCCCGTGCTGATGCTCTGCTTTTTCCGAAGACGTTAGAGTGGGTGTCTTGTTAAACCCAGTATTCACTTCAGTGGAAGTTACAGTGGGTGTCTCGTTAATTCGAGCATTGTCGGATTTAGTGCCACGGTCTACTAACAACCCGGTAAATATTGCCGATGTGATGGCGGAGATTGGGCGGTAAACAGCCATGACAGGGCCGAGCAAGGCGTAGGATACGGAAACGGAATCTACTCCGGTTTCGGGGGTTGCCACTAAAAATGCGGAGGTGGCAGGAGAAGAGGCGCCGGAGCGGTGCAGTTGGGTTGCTACCGGAATTACTCCACAGGAACACAGGGGTAAAGGTGCGCCAATAAAAGCGGCTTTGACGATAGCGATTTTGCCTTCACCAAGATGTTGACTTAACACTTGGGTTGGTACCATGGATTTCATTAGTCCGGCAATAATCAGGCCTAACAACAACCAGGGGCTGGCTTCGTTGATAATGGCAATAAAATTGTTGATTAATGCGAGCAATGAATCCATATACAAATAGTACCTCGATTACACTTACCTTAATGACACATAGGTTGATTGTACCGCAATTTTCTTAATAAATTATCAGTAAATCGTAAGGGAATTGTAATAATGCTGCAACTCGGCTGCGGATTACCGTATCCTGAGCGAAATCGAGAAAATTACTGCGCCATGGCCAAAATATATGCTTTCGCTTCTGTTTTGTGCGGGTATAATAGGGCGTAATAGAGTAATGACATATATTTTTCTGGGTAATCCATGTTCGAAAATCTCTCCGATCGCTTAACCCGGTCGCTAAAAAATATCAGTGGTCGTGGTCGTCTTACTGAAGACAACATCAAAGACACGTTACGTGAAGTGCGTATGGCTTTATTGGAAGCTGACGTCGCTTTACCGGTTATTCGCGAATTTATCGCCAACGTTAAAGAACGTGCGGTAGGCCAGGAAGTTACTAAAAGCCTTACTCCGGGGCAAATCTTTGTAAAAATCGTTCGCAGTGAATTAGAAGCGGCGATGGGCAGCGCCAACGAAGCCCTGGATCTCAAAGCAACCCCTCCAGCCGTCGTACTAATGGCAGGTTTGCAGGGTGCGGGTAAAACCACCTCTGTTGGTAAGCTGGCTAAGTTCTTAAAAGAACGTGAGAAGAAAAAAGTATTGGTTGTCAGTGCCGACGTTTATCGTCCTGCGGCAATCAAGCAGTTAGAAACGCTTGCAGATGAAATTGGTGTCGAGTTCTTCCCAAGTGATATCTCGCAAAAGCCTGTAGCCATTGCCGATGCAGCTATTGCGCATGCGAAAAAGCAATTCATTGACGTTGTATTAGTTGATACCGCTGGTCGTTTACACGTAGACGGCGAGATGATGGATGAAATCCAGCAGCTTCACAAAAAAGTTGATCCGGTAGAGACGTTATTTGTTGTTGATGCAATGACAGGTCAGGATGCGGCAAATACCGCGAAAGCCTTTAACGATGCGTTACCGCTTACGGGGGTGATTCTGACCAAAACCGATGGTGATGCCCGTGGTGGTGCCGCGTTATCAATCCGTCACATTACCGGCAAACCAATCAAATTTTTAGGTGTCGGCGAGAAAACCGACGCACTAGAGCCTTTTCATCCAGACCGTGTCGCTTCAAGAATTCTTGGTATGGGTGACGTATTGTCACTTATCGAAGAAGTTGAACAAAAGGTCGATAAGCAAAAAGCCCAGCAACTTGCTAAGAAAGTAAAAAGCGGTAAAGGCTTTGACTTAGAAGATTTTCGCGAGCAACTGGTACAAATGAAAAGCATGGGCGGGATGATGGGTCTGCTCGATAAATTGCCGGGTATGGGTAATATGTCGGATCAGGTTAAAGGTCAGCTCGATGATAAAATGACCGTCCGTATGGAAGCCATCATCAACTCAATGACTCCGGCTGAGCGTCAGCGTCCGGAAATTATCAAAGGTTCTCGAAAGCGTCGCATCGCTGCCGGTTCTGGTACTCAGATTCAGGATGTGAACAAATTGCTTAAGCAATTTACGCAAATGCAGAAAATGATGAAGAAGATGTCAGGCAAGGGGGGCATGCAAAAAATGATGCGCTCAATGCAAGGCATGATGCCTCCAGGAATGGGTGGTACAGGCGGTATGTTCCGTCGCTAATCAAGGGGTTAGCAAAATTACTGCCGGGTAGAAATCCGTTTCCATCTGGCAGACAAAAACCGAGGTGCATAACTTCGGTTTTTTATTGGTAATGTTTAGGGTATATTCAGGGTGTTGTTCCCCGACAATGGGAACAAATAGCAACAAATAACCTGAATAATAAAGGCGTGGCGAACCGTGCAATTGTTTAAATCTTTAATCTGTTTATTAGGTCGTGACAACGGCGAACGTTTTCTGGCAATTTTTGTCACCGTGATGCTGTTGTTCTTTGTTCTCACCAGTAATCTATTTACTTCTTGGTGGGCGCAACTGATATGGCTGGTCCCTAGCGTTCTTGTGGTTTTCTACACCACAATTCGTCGGGTTCGTGATGCCGGGCAAAAAGCAGGGCTTGCCTGGACTTTTGTTAGCCTGAGCGGTCTGTCGTTACTACTCCCCATTTTTCTGCCACACTGGAGCGCCTACACACCACTAATGTTAGTGGTATTTATGGGGCTGTATGTGTTCAGTTTGCCGGCAAAAGATCACCAGTTTTATACCTTAGGTTACAAAGGGCCAGTAGATTTATCGACCTTTGCTAAACCCGTTAAAGTGACAACTAAACCCCTAAATGCCCGGGTAGAGCCGGTATTGTTTGGTGGCGCTAACGCTAGCGCTAATCCATACAACGATGCGCCGTACAGTGCTCATGGCGATGAGTATGCAAATCGCAAGGCCAACGAACAGGCGCAATTATCAGAATTTGCCAAATGGCGTCAGGAACTTCATGCCTGGTTTAGCCAGCACAAGAAATTATCCGGGTCTCTAGCTAGTGCCATGAGCCTTGTGGTTGTTACGTTAATGGCCTGGCCATATTTGCCAACGGCAGACCAACAACCAAGCGAAGCAACGCAATTAATGATGCCAGTTCTTGCCAGCACTACCACCGAACGTAATCATCGTTTGGAAATGCCAGATGATTTTTATCTGATGATGAGTGAGCATGATGGCTTGGTTATCCACTGGAAAGCTGATATTCAGCGTGATGGTGAAATCTGGTCATTACTATCGGCAAAAGGCGATGATACCTGCCAGTTCATCGAGTTTAATAACGGCGATAAAATTCGCCCATTCAATGTTTCGGTAGAAAACGGCGGCGATTACTACGCTAACTTCTCGCCACTGGATACTTCTTTGCTCGTCAACTCGCTAGCAAAACGCGGCAACTTTGGCCTTTGTGGTTATAACTTTTCCCTGAAAGGCTCACAAAAAGCGCTGCACTCACATCCGGTATACATCGAGCTTACCGACTAATCGATATTTCTATTTCCGTCTGAGGGGTTAGAGTCAATTAACTTCTGACCCTCCTCCTATTTATCAATGGGTTATGGCGTTAACACAACGACAGTGTCCCTATTTAGATGAATTTTGAAACTGCTTTTCATTCCCTGACTGTCCTTAATAGATATCCGCGTAACATTAAGGAATGGCCATGCTCAACGATCTCGAAACCAACAAGCAAAATGCTATCGCTTTTTATCGCCTAGCCTATCTTGGCGACCCAGTTAGCGCGGTTGAGCTATACGTAGGTGATGAGTATATTCAGCACAACCCGCTAGTCGATGATGGTAAACAACCATTTATCGATTATTTCCAGCGGATGCAGCAAGCGTACCCCGGCAAAACCATTGAGTTTGTCCGGGCGATAGCCGAAGGAGATTTAGTGGCACTGCATACTCATCAAACCTGGCCAGCGGAAAACGACAAGACGGAAGAATACGTCACCATGGATTTTTTCCGCTTTGATGAAAACGGAAAAATCGTTGAGCACTGGGACGCGATTCAACGTATCCCGGAAACTTCAAATAACCCCAATACCATGTATTGATCTAATGAAAAGGTTGGAAAAGGCACTTTTAATAAATACCGCGCTCAGACATTGACAGACGATTGTCAGGCAGAATTTGGGCTGGCAGAGAGTGCCGAAAATTAACTTTTACCGAACTTAACCTTAACTTTTTGCATGGCCTGTTTTGATAAAATTTTATTACCAAGAGCGGTAAGCACGGAACCCGTTACGACCAATATCGCCCCAAAATATGCCAGTGCATTTAACTGTTGCGCACTTACATGTTCTGGAAAAAATTGTTGCGCTATGGTTGCGAACAGTACGGTTAACAGCGGCGTGATTGCTAATACGGCACTAACCTTAGAAGCCGGCCAGAACTCTAGTGACTTTGCAAAGCTGCCGTAGGCGATAAGTGTATTGGCGCAGCAAAATAGTAATAACAACACCGCAATCCAGTCAAAACTCATCACCTGCGCCGGGCTGGATACCGGCAAAAAGAACAAACTACTGAATACGTAGATTACCCACATGATTTGATTGGCGGTGAATTTCTGCAGCATCTGCTTTTGCATAATGGCGTAAATCGCCCAGGTAACAGAAGCGCCAAGCATAATCACAAATCCGATTAAAAAATCGTCACGGTTTAAGCTTGCCGATTGCGTAAACTGTTGATTAAAAAACAGCGCAAGCCCAACCACCAAAACCACAGAGCCAACCATTTGCCCGCGGCTAAAGGATTCTTTTAAAAAGATCACACTACCAATCAGCATCATCAGCGGCGCCATCTGTATTAACATTTGTGCGGTTTCAGCCGGTACAAAGTATAACGATGACAAATAAAGGATGTAATTAAGGCTCAAAAATACCGCGGCAATGGCTAAAGGTTTTAGCCATTGCCTGTCAGTGGTGAACAGCTTAGGGATTTGATTCTTGTTTTTTAAACCTATACCTACCAGTACCGCTGCGAATAAAAAGCGATACCAGGTAATGGTGTAAGAATCCATCAGCTGTAGTACAGAAACTAATGCAAGCGGCAACAAGCCCCACATAATGGCTGTGGTAAGGGCTAAAACTAATCCTTTGAGGTTCTGTGGTGAATTGCCAGTCATGCTCTAAAATCTTGAGTGAGAACTGCATTTATGTAGCAGCCCTAAAAATCGAGGCGAAGATTCTAGCGCAGATGCGTCGCAATAGCTTGTGTTTCGTCACAAATTTGTTCGAATATGTGCATTAAGGTTGCTTTTTCCCTGTAAAAGCGTAAAATCTGCGAGCTTTTCTTACCCCTGTGGTGGGAAAGTGTCTGGAAATCGTTTTACAACTTATTAAATAGAGGACGGTATGGTTACCATTCGTTTAGCACGTGGCGGCGCCAAAAAGCGCCCATTTTACCAAGTAGTTGTTGCTGACAGCCGCAACTCTCGCGATGGTCGTTTCATCGAGAAAGTTGGCTTCTTCAACCCAACTGCACAAGGTCAAGCGGAAAAGCTTCGTTTAGACCTAGATCGTATCAACCACTGGGTTGGTCAAGGTGCAGGTTTATCTGATCGTGTTGCTAAATTGGTTAAAGACGCTCAAGCAGCGGCTTAATTGATTTTTCAACGATTGTTACTGGGTATCAGGTTATGGAAAAAGAAATCATCCTCGGAAAAATCGGTGCTGTTTACGGCATTAAAGGGTGGTTGAAAATTCATTCTTATACTGAAGAGCCAGAAGCAATTTTCGATTATAGCCCCTGGATTTTGAATCTGGGTGGTAACAAGCTGAATGTCGAAGTAAGTGAGTGGCGACGCCATAATAATGGTCTGATTGCCAAGTTTTCCGATATCAATGACAGAAATGACGCGCAATTGCGCACCGGTGCCGAAATAATCGTAGCCGATGAGCAATTACCAGAATTACCGGAAGGTGAGTTTTACTGGCGTGATTTGATTGGTATGGATGTGGTCAACGAACAAGGTTATAACTTTGGTAAAGTGACCGACATCATGGAAACCGGCTCCAATGACGTTTTGGTTGTTAAAGCTAATCGCAATGATGCGTTTGGCAAAAAAGAAAGGTTAATTCCTTATTTAGAAGATCAGGTGATCAAATCTGTATCACTTGATAATAAACAAATTGACGTGGACTGGGACCCAGGTTTCTAACTCAATGGCTAACGACACGATGCGGTTAGAGGTGATAAGCCTTTTTCCAGAAATGTTTAACGCTATTACTGAGTTTGGGGTGACAGGCAGGGCAATACGTAATGGGTTGATTGAATTCCATACCCGGAATCCAAGAGACTTCGCCCATGATAAACACTCTACCGTTGATGACCGACCTTATGGCGGTGGTCCGGGAATGTTGATGATGGTGCAACCATTACGTGACGCAATTCAGGCAGCTAGAGAAGCCGCCGGTGGCGATGCTCATGTGATATATATGTCACCGCAGGGACGTAAACTGGATCAAACAGGCGTACGTGAATTATCGCAGCATAAGAATATTGTTCTCATCGCAGGACGATATGAAGGCATAGACGAGCGACTAATCGAATCGGAAATCGATGAAGAATGGTCAATCGGCGATTACGTATTAAGCGGCGGAGAAATTCCGGCGATGACGGTAATCGATGCCCTGGCGCGATTTGTTCCCGGTGTATTGGGACACAATCAGTCAGCTGAGCAGGATTCATTTTCTGACGGCTTACTCGATTGTCCACATTACACCCGACCAGAAGTTCTGGACGGCAAATCGGTTCCGAAAGTCTTATTAAGCGGCGATCATGAGCGGATACGCAAGTGGCGATTACAGCAGTCTTTAGAAAGAACCTGGTTACGACGTCCTGAATTATTAACAGATCTAGCTCTGACTGATGAGCAGGAAAAAATGTTAAGCGAAATCAAAGCGAAACATGATTCCGGCAATAACTAGCAGTGTATTCTAGGCAAAAGGTATAATTATGAGCAATATTATTAAGCAGCTCGAAGACGAGCAAATGAAAACTGACGTACCAGCGTTCGCACCTGGTGATACTGTAATTGTTAAAGTTAAAGTAAAAGAAGGTGACAAAGAACGTCTTCAAGCCTTCGAAGGTGTAGTAATCGCTAAGAAAAACCGTGGTTTGCATTCATCTTTCACCGTTCGTAAGATTTCTAACGGTGAAGGCGTAGAGCGTGTATTCCAGACACATAGCCCGCTAGTAGCAGAAATCGCTGTTAAGCGTCGCGGTGATGTACGTCAAGCTAAGCTTTACTATCTACGTGAACTTTCTGGTAAGAAAGCGCGTATCAAGGAAAAGTTGGCTAAGTAATTCATTACTTAATTGCTTTGAAAAAGCCGGCAGTCGCCGGCTTTTTTCATTTTTGAAACGTTTTATCCCTGTTCAATCTCGCGCTTCGGTCGAAAACAATTCAGCTTTTAAACGAATAATCTATTCCAAAGTCTTGCCCGATTTTCAAAATAACTTTGTTTAATTTTTAATGACAGCGTTGTCATCTTGTGTTTATACTGATTATCCTTTATTAGT
Source organism: Thalassotalea sp. PS06 (assembly GCF_007197775.1). NCBI lineage: Bacteria > Pseudomonadati > Pseudomonadota > Gammaproteobacteria > Alteromonadales > Colwelliaceae > Thalassotalea > Thalassotalea sp. PS06. Next base: position 841,488 of record NZ_CP041638.1, read on the forward strand.
TAATTCATAACAAAACAACATTAAACCTCAGGTTTTCAGTGACTGAAACCTAGGGAAAATCAGTAGCGACATACTAGAGTGCTGTTGATGATAATTTAAAAAAACAAATGATTTTGAGCAGGAAGACCATGGAATTAAAACCTTTCTATCCGGTAAGTGATGCCGCCAAAGCCCATTCGCATTTAAGTGAACAAGAATACAAACAGATGTATCAGCAGTCGATTGAACAGCCTGATGCATTCTGGTCTGAGCAAGCCAATACGTTTATCGATTGGTACAAGCCTTGGGACGAGGTTTCCAAAGTCGATTATCATCAGGCGCAAATTCAATGGTTTGCCGGGGCGAAACTGAACGTTAGCTACAACTGTATCGATCGTCACTTGCCAGAACGTGCTGAGCAAACGGCATTAATTTTTGAAGGTGATGAGCCAGGCAATAGCCGCCATGTTAGTTATCAGGAATTATCCGATCAGGTAAACAAGTTTGCCAATGTCCTGAAAAGCCGCGGCGTGCAAAAAGGCGATCGGGTTTGTATTTACATGCCAATGATTGTCGAAGTTGGTTATGCCATGTTGGCCTGTGCTCGTATCGGTGCGGTGCATTCGGTGGTCTTTGGAGGTTTCTCTACAGAATCGATCAAAACCCGTATTTTAGACGCCGACTGTAAAGTGGTTATCACTGCCGACCAGGGTGTTCGTGGCGGTAAAATTATTCCATTGAAGAACAATGTCGATGCTGCGGTTGCCGATTGTCCTAACGTTCACTCGGTTATTGTTGTGGAACGTACCGGTGGTGACGTTAACTGGAACGATGCCATTGATGTTAACTATGAAAAGGCAATGGCGGCAGCGGATGACTATTGCGAGCCGGAAGTGATGGACGCTGAAGACCCGTTATTTATCCTTTATACCTCAGGTTCTACCGGCAAACCGAAAGGCGTATTGCACACCTGTGGTGGTTATATTCTCTATGCGGCAATGACTCACAAGTATGTTTTCGATTACCGTGACGGCGAAATTTACTGGTGTACCGCAGATGCAGGGTGGATCACCGGTCACAGCTATATCTTCTATGGTCCGTTAGCAAATGGTGCGACGACTTTAGTCTTTGAAGGGGTACCAACATATCCTGATGCATCGCGTTTCTGGCAGGTGATTGAAGAGCACAAAGTAAATGTGTTTTATACCGCGCCAACCGCAATTCGCGCACTTATGGGCTTAGGGGATGAACTGGTCAATAAACAGGACTTATCATCGCTACGTCTTCTTGGTACCGTTGGTGAGCCAATTAACCCAGAAGCCTGGCATTGGTATTACGAGGTAGTTGGTAAGAACAATTGTCCTATCGTTGATACCTGGTGGCAAACCGAAACCGGTGGTGTGTTAATTACCTCCCTTCCGGGTTCTGCCGGGTCAAAACCTGGCGCTGCTGGTCTGCCTTTCTTTGGTATTAAACCGGCTATTTTAGATGCCGATGGTAACGAGCTTGAAGGCGAGTGTCGCGGTCGTTTAGTGCTAACCGGAAGCTGGCCGGGGCAAATGCGCACTGTCTATGGCGATCAGCAACGCTTTTATGATACCTATTTCTCGCAATATCCTGGTTATTACTTTGCCGGCGACGGCGCCAAGCGTGATAAAGATGGCTACTATTGGATCATCGGTCGTATTGATGATGTGTTAAATGTTTCAGGGCACCGCTTAGGCACCGCTGAAATTGAAAGCGCATTGGTACTGCATCCTAAAGTCTCAGAAGCTGCCGTTGTTGGTTATCCGCACGATATCAAAGGACAAGGGGTTTATGCCTACGTTACCTTGATGAAGGGCGAAGAGGGCGGTGACGCCTTAGATACCGAGTTAAAAGCACTGGTCGCAAAAGAGCTGGGAAGCTTTTCAAAGCCGGATTTACTGCAATGGTCGCCAAGCCTGCCAAAAACCCGCTCCGGTAAAATCATGCGCCGTATTTTGCGTAAGATTGCTGAGAACGAGTTGGATAACCTTGGTGATACCTCAACCCTCGCCGATCCGAGTGCGGTGGATGAGTTGATTGAAAATCGGTTAATTCGATAGCTTAAAAGGCAGAGCATACGCTCTGCCTTTTTGCTTTAGAGGGAGACTACGTCGGTGAGAAAACCTTTACTTGGGCAGGTTTCCGGGTGACAGACTGACGTCGTTGGGGACGCTGTCGTAACTTTACTGATTTTCAATCAGGCGGCTTTGAGCGATTTAGAGTCAGTGAACCTCTCACTTTCTTTTTATTATGCGCCGTCATCCCACTATGTCTTTGAGTGGGATCTCGTGTCGCGTGCTGTGGTTTCATTTATTTTTACTTTTCAAAAAGATAAGTAAACAAATCTCTGGAAGTCGAAGGGAGATCCCAGCCAACAACATGCTGGGAAGACGGAGTAAATAAACGGGATAGCGTATGACTCTGGCTGGCACTTTAGAGTTATTCAGCCAAATTCAGGTTTTAGCTCGAAAAGCGAGATCCCGGCATACGCCGGGATGACTAATTTCAAACTTTCGACAGCGTCCTCACAGAAAATTGCTCCTCGATAACTGCTCCTGCGTTATTCTAACTACATACTTCCATGTATTAGTGCATTTTCGGCATAAAGGCCAATCCATGGCCAAAACCGACGAAGTCCTCTTCCCAAAAATCATTAGATTTTTGCCTTTGTACAATTTAATTGCCAAAAAGTGCAAAAAATACTTGCCACTTGAAACAATGCTTGTTAAAAAGGTTTCACTCAGGCGAGTATGTTTCTCATAAAACAACGAAAACACAAACAATACATAGCAATGCAAAACTTTTATCTACATTTCCGATATTACCGCCATACCTATCTTTATTGGTAATCCTTTACCAAGCCCTCGTTTTTCGTTTTTTTAATTTATTTTTTGTTTTACTCATATTTTTTGATCGGAAGTAGTTAACATGCACAGCACTAAACTCAATGACGTTCACGTCAATTCAGAAGAAGTCCTTATTACCCCACAAGAATTGCGCAAGCAATTCCCATTGGCTGAGCATCATCGCCAGTCAATTATGCAATCCCGGGATATCATTGCGGACATTATTCACAAACGCGATCCAAGACTTTTGGTGATTTCCGGACCATGCTCGGTGCATGATGTGGAAGCTGCCAAAGAATACGGTCGACGTTTAAAAGCACTACATGATCAGTACAAGGATACTTTGTATATCGTCATGCGCGTTTACTTTGAAAAGCCTCGTACTACAGTGGGCTGGAAAGGTCTGATAAACGATCCGCATATGGATAATACCTTTGATGTCACCACCGGCTTGAAAACCGCTCGCGAGTTATTGTTGTATCTCACCGAGCTTGGTTTGCCATTAGCAACCGAGGCACTTGATCCAATATCTCCGCAGTATTTGGCTGAGCTATTTAGCTGGTCAGCGATCGGGGCGCGGACAACAGAATCGCAAACGCACCGGGAAATGGCGAGTGGTTTATCGATGCCGATTGGTTTTAAAAATGGTACCAATGGCAGCCTAGATGTCGCTATCAATGCGCTACAATCTGCAGCCTCCTCGCACCGCTTTATGGGGATAAACCGTCAAGGCCAGGTGGCATTGATTAAAACCTCTGGAAACCCAGATGGTCATGTTATTTTACGTGGCGGTAAACAGCCTAACTATGATTCAGTAAATGTTGCCCTGTGTGAAGAACAGTTGGAAGTTAAAGGCTTAAGCCCGGCGTTGGTTATTGATTGCTCCCATGCAAATTCAAGTAAAGATCACAATCGTCAACCGCTGGTTGCCGACAATGTCGTTAATCAAATTTGCGAAGGCAACAAATCGATCATTGGTGTGATGCTGGAAAGTCATTTGCATGAAGGCAATCAAAGTGCCGATACGCCAAAAGACGAATTGACCTATGGTGTCTCCGTGACCGATGCCTGTATTGATTGGCAAACCACAGAAACTCTATTATCCTCGATGAATGATAAACTCGGTGTCGTGTTGAGCGAGCGGATTCGTTAATTGATGGCAACCACAGATGGAAAATTTAGCGCCGACCTTTCGGCGCTTCGGGAGCAAATTGATGAAATCGATCATCAGTTACTCTCTTTACTGGCAAAAAGACGCAAGGTCACCAGTCAGGTTGGCGCATTAAAAAGTAAAGCGGGCGTGGCGATATTTGATCCCGTGCGGGAAAAAGCGCTGCTTGCTAGCTTGCGGGATAAATGCAAAAGCTACGAAGTATCGACAGAGTTAATCCAGGATTTATTCAAGCGCATTATGCGCGACTCATACTCATCGCAAGATGAAAAGGGTTATCAGAAAGTGAACCCTGATATAAATAAAGTCGTTGTAATCGGTGGTGCAGGGCAGTTGGGTGCGATTTTTGTCGATTTGTTTCAGCGTTCTGGTTATCAAGTCGAAACATTAGAAGAAGATGACTGGCAACAGGCAGAAGACATTTTAAGCGGCGCCAATCTGGTTATCGTCGCGGTACCAATTAACGTTACTGAACAGGTTATCAGTAAACTTACCTTCCTTGATGCTAAGTCCATTCTTGCCGATATCACCTCGATTAAATCTGAGCCGATGACGGCGATGTTAAATGCCCATAAAGGTCCTGTGGTGGGGTTACACCCGATGTTTGGTCCAGGTGTCACCGGCATGATTAAGCAAACCGTCATTGTTTGTGAAGGCCGGGATTTGCTTGCTTGTGAATGGTTCATGCAACAGCTTCAGGTTTGGGGCGCAGAGTTAAAATACTATTCTGCCGCTGAGCATGATGAAACGATGGCGATGGTGCAGGTGATGCGTCATTTTTCAACCATCAGCTATGGTTATCACCTGATGCAGGAAGGTTCTGATTTACAGAGACTTTTAGATATGAGCTCACCCATATATCGGTTAGAGCTGGCCATGGTCGGACGATTATTCGCTCAGGATAAACAACTTTACGCCGATATTATATTTTCTAATAGCAATAATGTGGCGGTTATGAAACGATATGCGCAAAGATTCCTGACCTTGCTTAGCGCTGTTGAGTGTCAGGATAAGGCCCTGTTTTTGCAAACCTTTACGGAAGTATCTGAGTGGTTCGGTGATTACGCCCAAAGCTTTTTGCAAGAGAGCCAGCAATTACTTAACAAAACCAAGGAGAGCTAATGGTGCTGTCTAACCTTATTGCCATCGTTAAAAAATCGATTCTATTAGTTTCGATGTTTACCCTGTTCGCCTGTGAAGCGACATCGCCAGGCAGCGTGCAATCGTCCTACGGGCCGATGCAGGCGGATGAATTATTGGCGGGCAATCCAAAATTTACCTTGTCGTATGAAAACTACAATCTGTCAGAAAAAGAGGTTGATGCCCTTAAGCCTTATGCAAACCAGATTAAGGTTAAAGTGCTATTTGGTACCTGGTGTCATGACTCGCAGCGAGAAGTACCGCGTTTTCTAAAACTGGCTGAGCAGCTACCTGATTTGGAATTTCAACTTATCTCTTTGGATTATCAAAAATCAGATCCCGATGGTAAAGCAGAGAAATACCAGGTGAAGTATACGCCGACGTTTATTGTGTTTAAGAATGGCCAGGAAATTGGCCGTATCATCGAACGTCCACAAATCTCCATTGGCGAGGATATCGCCAAGTTTGCTGCAGAGCGTTAGTTTGCAAATATTACTTAACGCATAAATCAAGGGGCAGAATCGGTTGAAATTTCAATGGTTCTGACCTCGTGATATTTTCACTTTATTTTAATTCCCGCAATTCTAACAATACCTGCTCGCGACAATCTGTTATCGCTACGGTAATCGCTTCGATACTTTGCTTTTCGGTTTCCACATTCGAGAAATGTCGTTGCCATACTGCAAATAACTGCTGTGCGGATTCCTGACTTGGCTCAGACATGGCGGTGGTCAAATCTCGGATATAGAGTACATGTGACCAGCCCTTTATCGAATCATGGTCGGTTGCATCGTAATGGGCATAATCAACCAGCAATTGCAGCTGTGCGAGAGATTTAATGATTTCAAAGGAAGAAGTGCGGATATTGCGATTATATTCCGTCTGCTCGTTGCGCCAGGTGTTATAAGCCAGCGACGATATTGCGATAAATATCGAAATAAGGGCGATTAGATTGTTCTTTATTTGTCGCTTGAAGCTAACGGTTTTCGCCATACAGGGTTCCAATTCAAGATCTGATAATCATATAGAAAGCTCCTCTTGTAATCGATACAGTTGTGTTGACCAAAACATAAACAGTATCGAGAGGAGCTTATGATGAAACTATATGGTGGAATTGATTTGCATTCAAACAATTGTGTTATTGCTATTGTAAATGGTAACGGTGAAAAGTTGTTGACCAAAAGGCTAGATAACGATTTAACGGTTATTCAATCATTCTTAAAACCCTACAAAAATGATTTGACCGGACTCGTTGTGGAGTCGACCTTTAACTGGTACTGGCTTGTCGATGCTTTGATGGAAGATGGTTTCCAAATGCACTTAGCTAATCCCAGTGCGATTCAACAATATTCAGGACTCAAGCACGCTGACGATAAAACGGATGCCCGATGGCTTGCTGAAATGCTACGGCTTGATGTGTTGCCTGAAGGCTATATATACCCAAAAGAAATGCGAAGCGTGCGAGACCTGATGCGCAAGCGAATGGATATCGTACAGCAATCGACAAAGAATTTGTTATCCATCCAAAGTTGCTATATGCGCCACCTGGGTTATAAACCAAGCAGCAATAAAATTAAGCAAATGGCCCAGTGCTTTGAAGAGACGAATATCGATGATATCAACCAAACATTCTCTTCGGCACATACCAGTACTGCCGTCTATTCAAACCTAGCGTTATTGCGCTGTGCACAGCAACAGATTAAGCACATAGAATCACAGGTTTTAAAGCAAGTATCGCTGTCTCCTGAATTTCGTTTACTGACCAGCATTGATGGTATCGGCAAGGTGCTTGCGCTGACCATCATGTTAGAAACAGGAACGATAGAACGGTTTGCAAGTGCGGGTAACTTCGCCTCGTATTGTCGCTGCGTAAATGGCAGCAGGACAAGTAACGGTAAGAAAAAAGGCTCCACGAATATAAAAAATGGTAACCGTTATCTAGCGTGGGCGTTTATAGAAGCGGCCAATTTTGCTATGCGATACAACCCGGCAATAAAAAAGTACTATCAGCGAAAACTGGCTAGAACGAATCGCAACATCGCCCTTAAAACGGTTGCTCATAAGCTCGCGAGAGCTTGTTACCACGTACTTAAAAGTAACGTAGCATTCGAGGATAACAAAGCATTCAGTTAATGACATTATGATGATTTAGGTTGATGCGTTGAGTTAATACTGGGGTTGGAAAAACCATAAGATCTGATTAGGCCTTCGCATCAACCGCTCAATATTGATTTGTTAAATATGCCCAACGCCGGGAGCCATTTAGGGTTGGATGCCATTACATAACCAAAGATTTGTTATTGAGCAGAGCTTAAGGCTTTGCCAGGAACTGGACCAGGGGTTGGTACTAAACGATGACTGAAACGCAAGTTAAGGGCCTTAGGCAAACATCATTGATGCTTGCCTAAATCGCCTAAATTCAGATGGGTGACTGGTGCATATTTACACCAAATAATTGTCATAAATTAGGTGCATATTCACTAATATCAATGAGTTGAAGCTTTAACCCTGTACTTGCCATTAAAAAGAGTAAGAAAACACGGCTGCGTTCTTGACCGGAGCTTTCTAATGGGTGACCCCAAATTCTAGCATCCATAAAAAAGGCGAGCTTGACGCTCGCCTCTTCAATAACGCTATTCAATTAGTCTTTCTTAAACAACTTATCGAGTAGCTTCTTACCTTCTTTTTCAGCTTTATCTTTTATGGTTTGTTTGGTCAAATCTTCAGCCTGATCCTGAACCACTTTCAGCACGCGATTCGCGAGCTCAGCGCCAATTTGATCCGCTGGCAGGCCTTTCTCGCCACCAATGCCACCTAACTCCACAGTCGGTACGTTCAGATCATAAACTTTGGAATTGAGTTTACGAACATCGGCCTGAACCGCCATACCCGTCAGGGTAATTTTTTTAATGGAAATCAGAGTTTCTTTTGTGTCTCCCTGTTTTGGTTCTGGTTGCGCCTGCCCCTTTGGCAGATGCTTTTTAACGTTACTGATCAGCTCCTGAATATTGGAGCCGCCAGTACCGGTAAATTCGATAAAGGCTTTTGGATCTTTGATGGTTACCTCTTCAATCACCAACGGCTCGCCACGTAAACTGTTGATATCAATTTTTAGCGCCATTTCACCAAAATCGATGGCATGCTTGGCTTCGTAACCATTGGGGCTGGCAACTTTAAAGCCTTTTATAGCGCCGTAACCTTCAAATAACTTAAGGTCGACTTCCTGCACCGTCACCGGTTCTCCCATTAACGCGGTACCACGAATTTCCATTTGTGACTTGATAAATCCGTTCCAATCCTGGGAAGCCAGATACCAAAGTGCGCCACCACAAATCAGTAAAATAATAAGGGCTACAATGCCTAATTTTTTCATAAGTTTTCCTTTTGAACCTTATCTTCAACGCTTACGTATGCAGTTAATCGTAAAAATACTGTAAATCATAGATTTTAGCTTACTCGATTATCGTGTTAATTCACAATCTAAGCTATATTAACGCCAATTTTTATATCAAGAATTTCTGCTATGGAAAATAAATCCGTTTCACGTCTTCCTTTAATCTTATTAGCTGTTGTTTTAACAGCATTAATTGTATATCTGCAATGGCCAGAACAAAGTTCTGAGCGAGAGCGCCGCGCTCACACCGTCACCGTCAAAACGTCTCCGGTAATTCGCGCTGAATTTAGCGACGAGTTTGAAGCACTGGGTACCGCAAATGCGAATGAGCAGGTGATTATCACCGCTCAGTATTCAGACATCGTTGAGAGTATTCACTTCGATGATGGCGACAAGGTAGAGAAAGGCGATATATTGGTACAGCTTGCCAATACAGAAGAAGTGGCGAAAGTCAAAGAACTTGAGTCTGACCTTGCTGAAGCAGAGTCGCAACTTCGGCGCTTTAATGATCTTCTTGCCCGCAACGTGGGCAGTATTTCTCAGCGTGATGAGCAATTATCAAAAACTCAGTCAATCCGGGCGCAGCTAAAAAGTGCCCAGGCGGTATTAGATAACCTGACTATCAGGGCGCCTTTTAGTGGCCAGCTTGGGTTTCGTCAGGTTAGTGTCGGCGCTCTGGTCAGCAATGGTGAGGCCATTACCTCGTTGGATGATCTGGATATGATTAAAGTCGATTTTTCAGTTCCGGAACGGTTCTTACCTACCGTGTCTGTTGGCCAGACGATTAAAGCGCGTAATGTTGCCTACCCAGACGAATTATTTCGCGGCACGGTAACCAGTATCGCATCGCGTATCGACGCTCTGACCCGCACGGTAAAGATACGTGCACAGCTCCCTAATTATGAAGGGAAATTGCGCCCGGGAATGCTGATGGGGATTACAATTAAGCGCAAAGTCGAAGAGATTATGCAGCTGCCTGAAAGTGCCGTGATCCCATTCGAAGATAGTCATTTCGTATTTGTAGCAGACCAAGGGGTTGCAAAACGCAAGCCGGTAGTTATCGGTCGTCGTAAGCCAGGCATTGTTGAAATTATCAGTGGCCTGGATTTAGCCGAGGATGTCGTGGTTGAAGGGGCTCTGAAGCTCCGTGATGGCGCCAAGGTCAAAATTGTCAATGATAACCAGGCTACGGTGAAAGGAGGCAAATAATGATCCTTTCTGATTTATCGGTAAAACGTCCGGTTTTTGCGACCGTAATCAACCTGTTGATTGTTACCTTCGGTATCGTTGCCTTCTTAATGCTGCCGCTGCGCGAATATCCGGATACGGATACGCCAATTATCACAGTGTCAACCAAATACAATGGTGCGTCTGCGGCCATTGTCGAAACCAAAATTACTCAGGTTCTCGAGGACAGGATCAGCGGTATTGAAGGGGTCAAAAATATCACCTCATCGTCCCGTGATGGTCGTTCGAGAATATCCATCGAATTTAATATCGACCGTGATATTGATGGCGCCGCGAACGACGTTCGCGACAAAATTTCTTCGGAAATTGGTCGATTGCCTGAGCAGGCTGAAGCACCTGAAATTCAAAAGGCCAATGATGATGAAGATGTTATTGTCTGGTTCACCCTGCAGTCAGAAGTCTTTAATACGCTGGAATTAACCGATTATGCGAATCGCTATATTGTTGACCGGTTCGCGGTGGTCAATGGCGTTGCCGAGGTAATGGTTGGCGGCGGCCGCACCTATGCGATGAAAATTGTGTTAAATCGCCAGGCAATGGCGGCTCGTGGCATCACCGTGGCGGATATTGAAAACACGTTGCGTAAAGAAAACATCGAACTGCCAGCGGGTGAAGTGAAATCAATTGATCGTAACTTTAACGTTCGCGTTGCCCGAAGTTACAACACCCCAGAAGATTTTGCCCAGATGGTTATCGCCCGAGGCGACAACAATTCATTGGTTCGTCTTGGCGACATCGCTGACGTGAGCGTAACCGCCGAGGATGATGAGTCCATGTTCCGTGGTTATGGCGAAAATATGGTTGGACTGGGCATTATCAAGCAGTCCACAGCCAATACCATCGAAGTCGTGCAAGCCGCTCGTGATGAGATGGCAGTGATCAAAGATAACTTGCCGGCAGGAACTACCATCATCCCAAGCTACGATTCTTCGATTTTCATTAAACAATCCATCGATGAGGTATATAACACCCTAGGCATCGCCATGTTAATGGTGGTGCTGGTGATATTCATTTTCCTCGGCAATGTTCGCGCAACCTTTATTCCGGCAGTTACTGTACCGGTCGCTCTGATTGGCTCAATGATCATCCTTTCGGCGCTCGGGTTTTCGATAAACTTGTTAACACTATTGGCGTTAGTGCTGGCTATCGGCCTGGTGGTGGATGATTCCATTGTTGTTCTGGAAAACATTTACCGCCGCATTGAAGAAGGAGAAACGCCGCTGATGGCGGCATACAACGGTGGTCGTGAAGTAGCCTTTGCGGTTGTCGCGACCACATTGGTTTTGGTTGCGGTATTCGTACCGCTAGTGTTCTTGTCCGGTGACATTGGGCGCCTGTTTACCGAATTCGCTTTGGCAATTGCCGCGGCGGTAATTTTCTCTTCGGTAACCGCGTTATCACTGACGCCGATGATGTGTTCTAAGTTATTGAAACACAGACAACGCAGCTCATCGTTAGGTCAGCTGCTTGATAAAGGCTTTGCAAAACTAGAAGCCCGTTATGGCAATAGCCTGGTTTCGGTTGTAAAGCAGCCGTTCATGATCGTTGTCGTTATGGGGTTAGCCTTTGCCAGTCTTTGGGTATTGTTCGATAAATTACCTTCCGAATATGCGCCAAAAGAAGATCGCGGTAGTGCCTTTATGATCATGTCGGGGGCTGAAGGTGCGAGCTTTGAGCGTAACGCTGAGAATATGACCAAAATCGAATCGAAACTCATGGACTATTACGACGATGGCATCCTTGAGCGGGTTTTAGTTCGCGTCCCCGGCTTTGGCGGTACTGGCGGTATTGCCATTATCGGATTGCCTGATTGGGAAGAGCGTAAGGTTTCTTCTTTTGATTTTATGAACATGTTTAATCGCGATTTAGCGCAGCTTACGGACGTTCGCGCGTTCGTGATGATGCGAGGCGGCCTTGGTGGTCGCAGCGGTGGTGGCCAGTCGATCGGGTTTGTGCTTCAAGGTAATAATTACGAAGAACTGGCGCGCTGGCGTGACATTGTCATGGCCAAAGCTCAGGAAAACCCGAAAATCATTGGCCTCGACAGTGACTACAAAGAAACCTATCCGCAATTAATGGTAAACATCGATCGTGCCCGTGCCGCTGACCTTGGGGTTTCGGTGGGAGATATCGGAGCCACGTTGGAAACTATGTTGGGTAATCGCCGGGTGACTACCTATCTTGAGCGTGGCGAAGAATATAACGTCATGCTGGAAGGTGATGAAAACGATTATCGTAGCCCAAGTTCTATCGACAATCTGTATGTTCGCTCGTCGTCAACGGGGCAGTTAGTTGCACTTTCTAACCTGGTAACCATCAAAGAAAATGCAACGTCGTCGCGATTAAATCGCTATAACCGTCTGCGCTCGATTACCTTAACTGGTAATGTTGCCGACGATTACACCTTGGGCGAAGCCCTGGATTACTTGAACGATATCGTGAAAAGTGAATTGCCAGTAGAAGCGGCGGTGGATTACACCGGTCAGTCGCAAAAATTTAAAGAAACCGGTAACTCGATGCTACTGATTTTCTGTCTGGCGTTGCTAATCACTTACTTTGTGCTGGCGGCGCAGTTTGAAAGCTTTATTCATCCACTAGTTATCATGATAACCGTACCATTGGCATTGGTAGGTGCATTGGCAGGACTGTATTTGTCTGGCATGAGCCTCAACGTATACAGTCAAATCGGTATCGTCATGCTCATTGGTCTGGCGGCGAAAAACGGTATCCTTATCGTTGAATTTGCCAACCAGTTGCGTGATAAAGGCGAAGCGTTTGAGCAGGCGTTAATTCATGCTTCAAAACAGCGTCTGCGTCCAATCGTGATGACGTCTTTCACCACCATTATGAGCTCGATTCCATTGGTATTGGCCTCAGGCCCAGGCTCTGAAAGCCGAATGGTGATTGGTGTGGTTATTTTCTGTGGTGTTGCTTTGGCAACTATCTTCACCTTGTTTATCGTACCGGGCGCATATTACTGGTTGTGTCGAAACACCCACTCTCCTGAGTACATCAGTCAGCAGATTGTTAAGCAGGAAACTCAGATATCTACCAACTAGTTACCGTTGCAACGATAAACCAAGCCGGCGTGAGTCGGCTTTTTCATATCCATCACCGGCGTTTGTTAATCACTATCAAGACACCCACCGTTAACAAGACACCCACCGTTAACAAGACACCCACCGTTAACAAGACACCCACCGTTACGAAGACATCCACTGTTAACAAGACACCCACTGTTAACAAGACACCCACTGTTATCAAGACACCCACTCACCCACTGTTATCAAGATACCCACCGTTACCAAGACATCCACTGTTAACAAGACACCCACTGTTATTGATTGGCGAACACCGATTTTCTGCAGGAACAGGCCAATGGAGTCGGAGGAGGAGGAAAGTGATTAGGATTTGGTGTAGAGAAAGTATTAAATCCAGACTCAATAAATCTTTACATTTTAATTGCTTCTATACCTTGGATATTCTTTTAATTATTCGCACTTTTATCCATAATGATTTAACTAAATGAAATTCCACAGGATTGGTGATCTTAATGATCTTTAAAAAGAATTTTTATTTTTGTCTGGCTTTTTCAACGGTAGTTTTTGGTTGCTCCAGTGTTGATGACAAGGCTTCGACTCAAACATCTCCATCAGTAAATCAAACCCAGAATCTTCCCAAGCACACCCTAGAATATGTGCGTAATGTCGAAGGTATCGATGAGTATATGCTAAGCAATGGCTTGAAAGTCCTATTGTTTAAAGACGATTCGCAGCCGAAAACTTTGGTAAATATTACCTACCGTGTTGGCTCTGTCCATGAAAAGTATGGCGAAACTGGTATGGCGCATTTGCTCGAGCATATGCTGTTTAAGGGCTCTACGAATTATCAGCAAATCGATAAAGAATTCAAAAAGCGGGGCATGGCGTCGAATGCCAATACCTGGTATGACAGAACCAGCTATTTTGAGTCATTTGAAGCCAATGAAGACTCACTAAACTGGGCATTGGGTATGGAAGCGGATCGGATGATCAACGCGACCTTCACTGAAGAGCAGTTAAAGAGCGAAATGACGGTTGTTCGCAATGAAATGGAACGTAATGAAAATTCTCCAAGCCGCATCCTGATGGCACGTCTGGCATCGGTTGCTAACCTTTGGCATAACTATGCCAATTCCACGATTGGCGCCCGCTCCGACGTAGAAAACTTCCCATTTCCTAAATTACGCGAGTTCTACAAAACCCATTATCGTATCGACAATGCAACCTTGATTGTTGCTGGTCGTTTCGACACCGACAAAACCAAAGCCCGGATTGAGGAAACCTTTGGCGCTATTGACCAGCCGGAGAAGCCCGTTGAAGAACTTTATACCCGTGAGCCAACTCAAGACGGTGAGCGTGTGGTAAATCTTCGTCGTACCGGCGATGTGCCATTTCTTGGCCTTTACTATCACGGTCCATCCGGATTAGATCCAGATGCCGCGCCATTGCAGGTTCTACAGGTAATTCTTGCCGATGGCAGTCGAGGCCGAATTAAGAAAGATCTGGTTGATACCGGACTAACATCTGGCGGTACTCAGGTATCTTTCTTCTTAAAAGAAGGCTCACAGATCCTGTTCCTGGTCCAGGGTGAGAAAGGTCAGAATATCGAGAAATTAAAACCGCTGGAAAATGGTTTGATAAAACTTGCTGAAAATATCGAAAACAAGCCGATTACTCAGGAAGAGGTGGATTTTGCAAAAGCTTTACTTGCGAAACAGGTTGAGCAGGATATGCGCAACGCAACCGGTGTGGGTATGGCATTGGCTGAATATATCGCCAAAGGTGATTATCGCTATATGTTCTATTTCCGCGATTTAGTCGAGCAGGTTACTGTAGAGCAGGTTCAGGCAGTTGCGGAAAAATACCTGATCAGTTCAAACCGAACCCTAGGTCGATTCCTGCCAACGGAAAACCCACAACGAGCAGAAATTGCTAAAGTCCCCGTAGCCAGCGAAATCCTTGGCGATTATGTTGGCCGCGAAGCCGTCGTTGCTGGCGAAGTTTACGATAATAGCGTCGAAAACATTAAAGCTCGCCTTTACACCCAAACCTGGGAGTCCGGCACCAAAGTCAGCGTCTATCCGAAAAAGCTTCGCGGTGAAGAAGTGTTAATCAGAATGTTTTTCCCAAATGCCGATGCAGATGCTCTGACCGGCCAGGCGACAGCCATGGGGTTGATTGGCTCACAGATTAAAGCGGGCAATGCTAAATATACCAAGTCGGAAATTGCTGACCGACTAGATCAACTGAAATCTTCTTTATCGTTTGGTTCAAATGCAGTGGGTGAGTTCAGTATCAATATCAAAACCGATGTAAACAATATGCCGGCAGTTATTGATTTTATGGGAGAGCTACTAGCCGAGCCAAGCTTCCCGGAAAAAGAGCTGAATATCACCAAAAAAGGTATGATTGCCGGTTTAAACCAAAGCCGTACCGAGCCAGGCACGGTTGCGTTAAACAGTTATCGCGAGTCATTGTTTGATTATCCTAAAGGACATCCAAAAGCTTACATGACCATTGATGAGCAAATTGAAGCCATTCGGGCTATCGACAGCGCAAAACTTGAAAAACTGTATAAGCAATTCTTCGCTATCAACCATGGTCATATTGCGGTTGTTGGCGATGTTAACAGCGAAGCGGTATCTGAGCATCTGCTGGCGGTATTAAACCCATATACGTCGGATATGGATTACCAATATATTCCAATTAATTTAAAAGATGAGCAAGGCCTGGTGGTAAGTTCAGAAACGCCAGATAAAGCCAATGCGTCGGTTTATATGATTAATCCTATTAAGATCAAATCAACCGATGATGATTACCCTGCGCTTTATATAGCCAATTCTATTTTCGGTGGTGACCCGTTTACCTCAAGAATCGGAGCCCGAATTCGGGTGAAAGAAGGCTACAGCTATTCTGTAGGTTCTGGGCTACAAGCCTCCACCCAGGATGACACTGGCGTGTTTTATGCCACAGCGATATCGGCACCGGAAAATATGGAAAACGTTATCAAGGCTTATCAGGAAGAAATTGCCAAGGTGGTTAATGAAGGCTTCACCGATGAAGAAGTGCAAACCGCTATCGATGGTTACCTAAGCTCTCGCAAGCGTCAATGGGCAAGTGATGCCTATGTCGCCGGTGTTCTTATTGATGCCAGTGAAGAGCAGCGTGATTTAAGTTATTACGATGAGCGAGCGGCTGAATACAAGCAGCTGACCACAGAAGATGTGAACGCCGCATTTAAAAAGTACATTGCTTCGCAGCAGCCGAATGTATTTAAAGCCGGAGACTTTGCGAAACTAGCAAAATAATCGGCGGTTTCAATATTAAAAAAGCGCTTACCTGGTAAGCGCTTTTTGCGTTTTTATTGCTAGCAAAGATTAAAACGTGGTTTCAAATTTCAAACCGATTTGCGGGAATACATCGCCGTCATCCTCTTCGGACAAACCGGTAGTTGGAATGAAATCTTCCTCACCAGTCGATGGGGTGGCGAGAACGTTAACGATATCCAAAAAGGCAATAACGTTAACAGGACCCAGGGTTTTAAAGTAATCAACACGCACATTTAATTGGTGGAAATTATTTTCTCTGATGGTGTTGTTAGTCGTGTATTCCTGGGAAAAACGCAACGGATTTCCATCACCCAAAACATTTTCATTAACGGTAAACTCATCCGTTGGTGTTCCGGTAAAGTATTTCCAGCGAGCACCGACTTTCCAGTTTTTGTTAATTTCCCACTGAGCACCCAAGGTAAACACATGGGGGCGGTTAAAATCGGCGTCATACTCGCCTTCGCCATCCATGTCATCTAAGCGCGCATCATTGTAAGAATAGGTGGCAATTGCCGACCAGCCATTGTCGAAATATCGGGTGAGAACGGTATCTAATCCGTAAGTGGTTCCTTCACCATTATTGCTTAAATCACCATCGGTGCGATTGCCATCAACCACTAACTTATCAAGTTGTTGATAGTAGACTTCTGCCAACAAGTTATAAGTGTCGGTTAATCGCCAGTTACCACCAACGGAGAAGTGGGCGATACGCTCGTTTTGCAAAGAACGGTTTGCTTCACTTGAGGCTCTGTCGACAAAACTTGGTGCTTGATAGAAAATGCCAGAGGTAAATGTATATTGGCTACCAACCACAGGCGACCAGCTGATATTCAGGCGTGGAGATAACAGGTTTTCGTCGGACAATTCGTCTCTGTCGTAACGAAGGCCGGTATTAAACTGCCAATCATTATATTGAAATTCCTGCTCTGCGTATGCCGCATATGAGGTCGCTTTAATGGCATACTGTGAATCGATAAATTCCGGTTGCAGGACGATATACTTTTGTGAAGGATCGGGACGAAAATCGTCTTGCTCGTAGATATAGCGAATCCACGGGTCGGATAATTCCTTGAAAAAATCCAGATCAAATCTGCGGGCTTCAGCACCGGCACTGAATTCGCCGAAGCGATTTAAGGTGGTGAAGTCAAATCGTAAGCCCAGTTCGGTTTCTTTTTCTGAAAAGGTGAGGATATCACGGCGAACCGGGAAATCTTCAAAAGGGGTGCCTTCAGGTACTAAATCGGGATACGATTCTCCCTGACTAGTAAATTTGTCGCTGTTGCGATAGTAGACATTGCTGCGTAGCTCACTATCTTCACCCAATAACGTATTCCAGGTAAAGCCCACCAAAGTCGAGTCCTGTTCATTGTAACTGACTTCAACTTCTTCGAAATTTACTGATGCCGCAACGTGCTCGAGATCGCGACGATACTCCTCAGGTGAATAGAGAAATAAAAATTCGATACTGTTATCGGGATTTACCTCAGTCGTGGTTTTTAACAGGACGTCGGAAAGTACCGGCTCGCCAATATCCTCTTCGCCAATTACCTCAAATAATCGACCAAAATCCAGCTGCCTGGCGTTAAAGACTAATTGTGTATCATCATCAAACCCGCTAGGCCCTTCATAACCTACCTCAAATCCGGCGATATCAAACCGTATGGAAGCGGTCGGTGTTGCCCCGCCTTCGATAACATCCAGCCTTAATAAAGAACCGGCTTTACCGCCATAAGCGGCGCCCCAGCCACCTGGAGAAAAGTATGCGCCCTCAATCATATTCGGTGCGAATATCGAGAATCGTCCACCGCCGTCGACATCTTCAAGTTCGCCAAGGGATGCATCGAAATGCACAACCTTATCAAATGGCATGTTATCGACATATATGAGGTTGTCTCTCGGGCCGCGGCCGCGAACGCTGAAACTGGCAAACTCGCCAGTTGAGGTTAAACCTGGCATTCCATCCAAGGCTCTTAGCACATCACTACCACCACCAATGGCACTGCGCAGCGCTTCTCTATTCATATAAGAGGTAGATACGGGCTCTGATGGGGCATTCGCGGTTTGAGTGGCGATAACGCTTATTACCTCAATATCATCACCTTTTGGCAGCAACAGGTTTACCGACGTAATTTTATCCCGGGTAATCCGAATACTGTTCTCAACAACAGTAACATAGCCATCTTTTTCAGCTTTCAAATCGTATAGTCCCGGCGGTAATTGCTTAAATAAGGCCAGACCATTTTCTGTAGATTGCAGCTCGTAATTGTTGCCAGAGCGATCACTAAGAAACAGGTTTACATCGTTAATTGCCCTTGAAAATGCCTGGGTCTTTACGGAAATTTTTAATGACCCAGCATCTTCAGCAGCGAATACCTGGTTACTGGAGAATGAGAGGGTGACTGCCAAGGCAATGGCGTTAAATTTATTTAAATTGCGAGTTAATGTCATAAGACGAGAGCACCCTTGTTATTGTTATCCAAGGTTAGGATATAAAACAGTGTGTAAAATTTTTGTGACCAATGCAAAATTTACTTCAGAATGTTTGGCCTAGATCACTGTTAATATTAACTTTCTTGAATTTCTTAAGGATAAGTGCAAGTTGCTGAAGCTGCCATTTTTTGTTTGCCGGTGAAAGTATGGGAAAGAAATGTAATTGTGATCGGTTAGCTGTGAGGGTTAGCGCCAATTGTTATTAAAAAAATGGCCAGTGAATACTGGCCATTAAGAATTGTTTAAAGTCGTTTTGCCCGGAACTTTCCGTCTTATTTTTCATTTAACGCGGCAAAAGGCACGCTGGTTGGATTTACCTGCTCGCTCGGATAACAACCGAGAACTTTTATAAAGCGGGTCAGCTCGGTAAGCTGGGTTAAACACTCCTGCATCGCCACCGACTTAAGATTTGCCTCCAAATCAATGTAGAACATCTCTTCCCAAGGACGGCCTTGAATCGGGCGAGATTCCAGTTTGGTCATGTTAATGTCGTATTGCTTTAAGATAACCAAACAATCAACCAGAGCACCAGGTGTCTGACCGGTGGCAAGAATCAGTGTGGTTTTTGCAGGGATTTGCTCAGCAACATCTACGGGTTTGCGCGCCACTAAAATAAAGCGTGAGTGATTTTCATCCTGATTGGCGATTCCTTTTTGAAAGGCCTGCAAACCATACAATTGTCCGCCTTCTTCAGAGCCAATAACTGCAACGTTTGGCTGCTTAAACTTTTCTACCATTTGCATGGCATCAGCGCTGCTCTCACAATACTCGATACGGATATTGCTTTGTTTATTCAAGAAGTTACTACATTGTTGAACCGGTTGCGCGTGGGCATAGATGGTATCGATCTGTTCCAGTGAGGTATTAACCGCAGATAGTAAGCAATGTTCGATAGGCTGGGATAGTTCGCCAACAATGGATAAGTTGGTGTGCTGCAACAAATCGTAAACCTCATTGATACTGCCTGAGCTGGTGTTTTCAATTGGCAGCATACCGTAATCGACATTACCCGACTCAACTTCATTGAGAATATCTGTAAAACTGGCACAGCCGTATTCGATGATTTCTTCGGCGCGACGCGAGAAATAACGGTAGCTGGCAAGATAACTATAAGAACCTTTATCACCTAAAAAAGCCACACTTACTGTTGGCGCTTTCGTATTTGGATTTTTTAGCTGCTGCAAATAGGCTTGTTGATTGAGCACCGAATCTTCAATGATCAGCTGAAACAAACGGGTGACGTAATGGGCATCGAGGCCAAGCTCTTTACCTTTCTGAATCAGTTTGACTAACAGCTCTTGCTCGCGTTGTTGATCCCTGACCGGGCGTACAATGTGAGCTTTGCTTTTCGCGACATTAAGGGTTAGTTCTCTGCGTTTTGCTGCCAGCCCCAATAATTGCTGATCCAATGTCGAGATCTGTTCGCGTATTTTTAATAAATCCAGTTTTTCTTCCATTTGCCACTCACCAGGTGTTGCTTGCATAAAAAAACCTCCATTAGGAGGTTTTCATCGTTGCTGTCTCACGAGAAATCCTCCGGCTAACGCCGAATAAAGAAAATAAAGTGAAACACAGCGATAAAACTTGTCATTAGTTTGCTCGATTCTTTCGGATCCCATTATTTCTAGGGATGTAAAATTTGAGTTAATACTTTAATGCTTACAGTAGGGGAGTGGTTAAAAACTGTCAACTCTTAAATTACCCATATTTTATTCCATTGTAGTTAGCTATCGCGGTTCAGTTGTTACAAGTGTTTTGCTACTCATTGGTATTGTCTGAAAATTTGGTAGAATAGCGCCAGATTTGTACACAGGAACTGATACTCACGATGGCGTCATTACAAGATCAATTGTTAAAAGCGGGTTTAACCACTAAACAAAAAGCCCGTCAGGCAAATAGCGATAAGCGCAAGCGCAATAAGCAACAGCGAAGCGGTGCTCAGGTGGATGCCAGCTTACAGGAGCAGGTAAAACAGGAGCTGGAAGTTGCTCGTCAGGAAAAGGCTAAAAAAGATCAGGAGCTAAATGCTGAGCGTCAAAAAGCCCAGGCAGAAAAAGAGCTCAAGCAACGTATTGCGCAAATTCTTCAGCACCATAGCCTGAAAAATATCGATGGTGAGGTGAAGTTCAACTTCACTCAGGACAACAAAGTGAAAAGCCTGTTTATTGACGAGAAAACTCACTCGGCGTTAAGTAAAGGTGTGCTTGCATTGTGTGCGTTGGATGAAAAGACGTTTGTGGTGACATCGCAGACTGCTGACAAAATTGCCACCTTGGATGAACAGGTAGTGTTGGTAAATTATGAGAATCAGCAGCAAGATATTGATGAAGACGATCCATATGCGGATTACCAAATTCCTGATGATTTAATGTGGTAGCCGTTCGCTAACCATTATCCGTATCAATATATTCAATTTACTCGAACAGAGTAGGCCTGATTCAACCTTGTTAATCAGGCCATTAGCAAATAACTACAGGAGCTATCATGGCGCTAATTCGATTTATTCTTGGCCGACTCATTCTATTGTTTAACTTTGTTTTTGCCCCGAAAAAGGCAAAGCGAGAAGTTGCAGAGCAGCAGGCCCTGGATGCGAAAACCGAGAATTTTAGTTTATATCAGCTCAACGCCTGTCCGTTTTGTGTGAAAGTTCGTCGTACCATTCGTCGTGAGAACCTAAACATAGAACTTCGTGATATCAAGCAGGAGCAGCGGTTGAGCGAGCTGGTAGAGCAGGGTGGTAAACGTACCGTTCCATGTTTGCGTATCGATAACGAAGATGGTTCTTCCAAGTGGTTGTATGAATCGACGGATATCGTTAATTATTTAAAGCAGGTTGCGCAACCAGCTTAATAACCCTGAACAGGTTTAATGAAGTAAAGGCAGCTTTCGGGCTGCTTTTTTTGTATCCGCGATAAGTGGTTTTTGGAAACTCAAAACAGGAGTAATGCTGAGGAATACAGGATTTAAGGGCTATGGGGGCAAATACCATTGTTTAAAATTTCCACTGTTGATAATCGTTTAGAAAGATTATGCTCAGATACTCTGTCTTTGTCTGTAACGAAATTTCAGGACAAATCTCATGTTCATAAAGCGCGATAACAAATTTAAGGTTTTCGAAAACGGTCGCACCCGGAACCTGACAGAAGCGGATGTGACTGATGAGTCGGTGTATCAGGGACGTCGAAAGCTTCTCAAGGGCATGGGTTATGTTGGCGCCAGTGGTTTGTTGTGGGCAAACGGTATCAACCCTTCAGGTGTTGTAACTCAGGCACAGGCGGCAACCTTTAAAACCAAAGCGTTGGATGTGGTTAAAACCAATGCTAACAGCGTCGATGAAACCCTCACTCCTGAGGCGAAAGTGATAAGCCATAATAACTTCTACGAGTTTGGCGCACAGAAACATGAACCCGCGGAAAATGCCCAGGAGTTTAAAGTTGACCCATGGCAGCTAGAAGTAACCGGGGAGGTTGAAAAACCCTTTACGCTCGATTTCGACCAGCTGTTTAGTATGTTCGATTTAGAAGAGCGAATCTATCGGTTGCGTTGTGTCGAGGCATGGTCGATGGTTATTCCCTGGCTCGGTTTTGAGCTGGGCAAATTGATTAAAAAAGCGCAACCTACCAGCAAAGCTAAATATGTAGCGTTTAAAACCTTATACGATCCCGAACAAATGCCCGGTCAGCGCAGCCGATTTTTAGGGGGCGGCATTGATTATCCTTATGTGGAGGGCTTGAGAATCGATGAGGCGATGAACTCGTTATCACTGCTGTCTGTGGGCTTGTATGGTAAAACCTTACCGCCGCAAAATGGTGCTCCAATTCGTTTGGTGGTACCGTGGAAATATGGCTTTAAAAGCATTAAATCCATTGTTGAGATCAAGCTAACAGAAAAAATGCCGCCGACCACCTGGAATATCCTTGCCCCTAATGAATACGGCTTTTATGCCAATGTAAATCCTGAAGTTGATCATCCGCGCTGGAGCCAGGCGAGTGAAAGAAGGATCACCACTGGTGGTTTGTTCACCCGTAATCGTATCGAAACTCAGATGTTTAACGGTTATGGCGAACAGGTATCAGAACTATATCGTGGCATGGATTTGAGAAAATATTACTAGATGCAAGAATATTATTAGATGCAAAGTTTCAGACCGTCTAATGCGACCATCGTTGCGCTAAAAACTGTCGTCCATCTCACCGCATTAGTGTGGGTGGGGTACTACTATTTTCTCGCCATTAATGATCAGTTAGGTAGTGACCCGGTAAAAGGTATTATTCATTTTACTGGGATGTCGGCTCTGAACATGTTGCTAATTGCGCTTGCCATAAGTCCCTTGGCCAAACGCTTTAAATTGCCCTGGTTATTGCGGTTTCGACGCTTGCTTGGGCTCTATGCATTTTTCTTTGCTTGCCTGCACTTGCTCAACTTTATCTTTTTTGAATTACAGTTCGATATGGCGTTATTCGTCGATGAAGTGATTGAACGTCCTTATATCAGTCTTGGCATGGCTGCTTTTGCGGTATTGCTGGCGCTGGCAATAACCTCTTTTAAATATCTGCAACGCAAGATGGGCCCTAAATGGCAAAAACTACATAACTATGTTTACTTGGCAACGGTTCTGGTGGTGATACATTTTTACTGGTCGGTTAAATCTGACATTATCGAGCCTTCGGTTTATGTCTTAATTCTTGTGGGCTTATTAATGCTACGTCGTAAAAAACTACTCCCAGGTGTATTCGGGCGGCGGGCGAATCGTTAATTTTTTTGTTTTTTTCTCGAGTTTTTCTCGGCTCGTTTCTCTGTTTGAGCTTAGTAAAAAGTGCAAAACTATTGGCAACTTATTAAACTACCCGCAAGTGATTTAATAATGGATAGTTATGAGCCAGCCTGAGGTAATAGAACTGCATCATCGAGTATCAGCAGATAATGTAACCGCGATTGATATCTTGACTGCAGTAACGATGTTGTCGGCAGGGAAGGTAAAACAAGCGATGCAAAAAGGTTGTGTCTGGTTGACCGTAGGTAAAAAGACCAATCGATTGCGACGCGCTAATCGAACCTTAACAAAAGGTCAAACACTGCATCTTTATTACAATCCAGACATTCTTTCGCAACAGGTAACGCCCGCGGTTCTGATTGAAGATGGCGGCGATTACAGCGTTTGGTATAAGCCCTATGGCATGTTGTCTCAAGGCTCTAAATGGAGCGATCACACCACCATTACCCGATTTGCTGAGCAGCATTTAGAGCCACAGCGCCCTTGTTTTCTTGTGCATCGCCTGGATAGAGCAACATCCGGTCTGATGGTTATTGCGCACAGTAAAGGTACGGTTCGCAAGCTGACGGCAGCCTTTGAAAATCGCCAAACCGGTAAACGATACATGGCCATTGTCTGTGGTGATGCGAGGGCTTTACAAGATTATAAAATTGACAATGAACTCGATGGTAAAAATGCGATTAGCCGTGTAACTTGTCTCGAATTCAACCAAGAGCTTGGGCGCAGTAAAGTGGAAGTTGCGATTGAAACCGGCAGAAAGCATCAGATTCGCCGTCATCTATCTGAGCTTGGTTTTCCTATTGTCGGTGATCGCCTGTACTCTAAACCTGAAGACGGCTGGCAGTTAGAAGAAGATCTACAACTTTGCTCCGTCTACCTTTCCTTCCCATCCCCAATCGATGAAACGCTTCTGCAATTTGTTCTTCCAATCGAATATCAGATTTAACTTAAAAACTAAATGCATTGCCAGAAGCTTCTGGCAAAAATTCTACCCCAACTACAGCGATAGAGTTTTGAAGAATATTTAACAAGACACCCATCGTAGCCACCCGGATTCAACAAAACTAAATTACTAAGACCCAATTACTTAGATAGCCACTGTAACCCTCGAGTATTGCCTGGAATCCACTGTAAGTTCAGGGCAATTATCAAGACACCCATGCTAATTGAACGTCCCAAAAATGAATTGTTTACCATTAATGATGAACTTCAATGCTGGAGAACTTAGAAGAATGATTCGAAATCAATTCTCCTGATAGCTTCATTGTTAAATACATCCATTGCTAGGTTACAGTGGGTGTCTTGATAGCGCTATACCGTCTTTCTCTTTTAAGCCTTTAGCTGCAATGGATTTCAAGAATCTTAGAGTCGAACTTGATATTTACCGTGAGGGAGCTGACTGTGCTTTGGGTTTGATATTTTCGAAGTGCCATTGTGGTTTCCTCCTCCTCCACTTGCCTGGAATAAATTTTATATCGGTTTGTTAACAAAACTTGTTACGGTGGGTGTCTTGATAAAAGGGGGAATGGCTATAACGGTGGGTGTCTTGATAACTCAAGGGGCATATTTCGATCGGTGGAAAAGGCGCATCGCTGTCTGGAGAGGGAGTCAGCAATGCGCAAAGCTTGGTTGTTGGGCTTAATGCTTATGCGCAATCGGCGATGGTTTGTGAGCCGACGGTGTCTTTTGGTTCTGGGATTACGGATAGGGCGTGTTTTAAATCGGCGATGATATCGTCGACGTGTTCCAGACCTACGGCAATTCGAATTAAACCATTGCTGATGCCGGCCTCCAGTCGCTCTTCCTCAGAGTAAGGAGAATGCGTCATCGAAGCAGGATGCTGAATCAACGATTCGGCATCACCGAGGCTAACGGCAATGGAGAACAGCTGGGTCGAATTGATGAGTTTCTTGCCATCTTCTATTCCACCTTTTATCTCAAACCCTATCACTCCGCCAGCGCCAAGCATTTGTGTTCCCATGTAAGGATTGCCGGGGTGGCTGCTAAGACCGGGATAATAGACGTGTTTTACTTTAGGGTGAGATTGCAGGTACTCAGCAACGACTTGCGCGGATTCGCAATGTTGTTTAACCCGAATTGGCAATGTTTTCAGACCGCGAAGAATTAACCAGGCATCGTGTGGGCTGATGGTAGCACCGATGTCTTTTAAAACGGTCAGCTTGATTTGTTCAATCATGGTTTTGCTACCGCAAACGATACCTGCAACAACGTCACCGTGCCCATTTAAATATTTAGTTGCGCTATGGATAACAATGTCGATGCCAAATTTTGCCGGCTGTTGCAAAATAGGGCTTAAGAAAGTGTTATCGACAATGGATATTAGCTGATGTTGTTTAGCTACTTTGCCTAGCATATCCAAATTAATTACATCGAGAGTGGGATTAATCGGCGTTTCGGCAAATATGACTTTAGTGTTAGCCCGAACAGCTTTTTCTATGCTGCCAGGAACTCTCATATCCACAAACGTTACATCAATGCCAAAACGCGTAAGCTGGTGACGAATCAACGAGTAGCTGCATCCGTATAGGGCTTTTGAAGCGATTAAATGATCACCCGCTGACAGATTCGTTAGTAACGCCGCAGATACTGCGCCCATACCGGTTGCCGTGGCCGCAGCATCTTCCATACCTTCAAGCTGCGCTACTTTCTGTTCTAACTGTCTGACTGTTGGATTACCCAGACGCGAATAAATATACCCCGAAGCCTCTCCAGCAAAGCGTTCACCACCTTGTTCAGCGCTGTCGAAAACGAACGTTGATGTCTGATAGATAGGCGTGGTGAGCGAACCATACTGTTCGTCTTTAACTTTGCCTGCATGAATTGCAGCGGTTTCTAAATGCTTAAACTTATTTTTCATGATCTTTTACCAATAGCGGTTGTTATTCTTCTGATTAAAAGGGGTATTACTACTGAACTACATAGCAAACCGTGAGCCAAAGTTTTTAAATCTATATATATCAGCTGTTTACGGGGTTGGTTTTCATTGTTTCTGTTCTTTATTGTAATAATTTTGTTACAAATTCTGACGATTATTGCTATTTGTTATTTTTTGTATTATTTTTGTTACGCTCGTAATGAAAATGATACATTTGGGCGTTCGAATTAAGATATGGTGTTATGCGTTTAACGGTTGAATCAGAAGATAGAGTCGGAATAACCCAGGAAATCCTGGCGAAAGTTGCTGTGCTTAAAGTGAACCTCATTGCAATGGAGGTGACGCGTTATCATACGTATCTGCATCTTGATACGGTAAGCTCAGCTCTGATAACCCAATTATTATCGATAGCCGGGGTAAACCAGGTTTACGAGATCGATTTATTGCCCGGTGAACGGACCGCGAAACAATTAGAAGCCATGTTGGCGAAAATACCAGAGCCGATTTTAGATATAGATCGCAATGGCCAGATACTGATGGCGAATCGCTCGGCGCAGCAAGCCTGGAAAAGCTTTTCTGGTAATACCGAGCAATCACCACTAATTGGCTCGATGATTTCAAACTGCGTTGAGCAGAAATTGCGGGTATTTTTAACCGAGCAATCGGTTACTCAGGAAATTACTTTTTCCGGCATTCAATATTTCTGCGACATTACTCCAGTTAAAGTTGGGGGAAAGGTTCAGGGGGCAATTTTAGTACTTCGGTCATTGACCGATGTAGGGCGCCACCTGGCGGCAACGCAAACCAATGAACGGGGGGGATTTGATACCATTATCGGAAAATCTGTGAAACTTATGCAGGCGCTGGAACAAGCGCGCAAATTTGCGAATTTAGAGCTTCCTGTTTTGATTCAGGGAGAAACTGGTACCGGCAAAGAGCTGTTAGCGCGAGCGATTCATGACAACAGTGGGCGAACGCGTAAGCCATTTTTGGCGATTAACTGTGCGTCTCTTGCCGAGCATTTATTGGAAAGTGAATTATTTGGTTACGCCGCGGGGGCGTTTACTGGCGCCAAGAGTGGCGGTAAACCCGGGCTATTCGAGCTTGCCGATGGTGGCACGGTATTTCTAGATGAAATCGCGGAAATGTCGGTCTACTTGCAAGCCAAGTTGTTACGTTTTTTACAGGACTATCGTTTTCGACGCGTCGGCGGCCTAAAGGAAAAGCATGTCGATGTGCGGATCATCAGTGCTACCCATGAAAATTTATCGGCGTTGGTGGAGAGTAAATCCTTTCGTGAAGATTTGTTTTACCGCTTAAATGTCTTGAATCTTTCACTGCCAGGTCTTCGTGAACGCCAGAGCGATATTCCGTTGCTGGTCGAACATTTTGTAAAAAATGCCGCAACTCAGATAAATCTACCTGTTCCTGAAATCGCCCCAGGAGTCCAACAACAACTGCTAAATTATCGATGGCCAGGAAATGTTCGTCAGTTGCAAAACACCTTGTTCCGGGCGGTAGCTCTGGCTGAGGATGGGCTAGTTAATCAATTGGAGTTGGATGGAGATATTCCACAGCCGACACTTTCCACTAACGAGATGGTTGTAGGCATTGGTGAGACTAAAGCAAGCGCAGAAAACACTTCGCTAAAAGGTAGGAGCGAATCGGATTTCGATAACCTTGGACAGGCTCATCGTGTTTTTGAAAAACAGCTATTTGAACGCATGCTGCCACTGTATCCAAGCACGCGAAAACTGGCAGAACGACTTGGTGTGTCGCACAACACCATTGCGCTTAAATTAAGGCAACACGGGTTATCGACGAAACGATGATACTTACGGATTGTTTATGCGAAACATACGGTAAACGCCGGTTTTTAAATAACCGCGGAACAGGTTTTTCTCAATCCTGGCCAAACGATTTTTAAGCTTTTCTCGTCGAACCAGATAGCGTAACGCTTTTATCACCTTTCGATCCTTTTGGTGTTTTGCTGCGCGCAAAAGGTTCTCGACGATTTTAAAATCTTCCAGAGTTCTTAGCCGCCAGTTTAACACCGGTTTCAAACTATCAAGTGGTTCCAATGTCGGACAATCGGTACTGAGCAACCTAAGAATCAAGCGGGTTCGAACGCATTTTTCGCATTCACCACAGTTGTATTCTTTGTCCATCCAGCAAACTCTGAGCGTTTGCATTGCCAGTCGATGCTTTTTTAAAAACTTAAGCTTTTGATAACGCACCAAGGGGGTATCGTAGAAAAAACGGGTCGCTTCACTGGCATAAAGAGGGTCGGTGACCGGCGTAGTTCCATCGGGGTAAACATCAATCAACGGTTGACTGGAAGGGATCAACACCATTTGAAAACCACTTAAAAGCCCGGTTGCAGCAAGGCCAGCTCCGCAAAAATACTTTTTCCAACTTAGCCCAAAAGCATGGGGGAGGTAGCGAATATTGGAACGAATATTAATCAGTGGAATACTGAAGGTATTGGCAAAGGCCTGATTTTTTCGTTTTACTTCTTCGAGAAGTTCTTGGTTATCAAGCTGAATATCAATGCCTTCAACAAATAATAACGCATCGAGCTGTTTGCGGTTTTTGACGAAGCTATAGATACTATCGACGCCACCTGAGAAGAAACAGGCATTGGATTTTAAGGTGATTTCACTGATGTCCTGTTCGGCGACGATATCTACCATACTTAGGTGAGGCCACCATTGACAATAGATCCGCTGAAGTTGGATCAGCCCCAAATAAAGGGTTCTGGAAACAGGTTTTTTCGATTGCACAATAATGGGTTGGCCAGTTTGCATGGCTGGCAGTAACGCCGCAGCAACGAATGCGTCGATAACGTCGGTACGGCCAATATCTTTGGGTAAGGTAAACCACAGTTTAAAGTTGTCTAGGTATGCACTTATCGTGTGCTTGTCGCCTTGGCTTTCGTGGCTGATTTCAGAAATGATCATGACCGAATGTCTTGAAACGTGTCACTTTGTCTGATGAATTCGATGCTTTAGGGCGTTGCACGGTAATGAAAAGTAAGGACCAGTTCATTAGAATTTCACCGTCAATCAGACGATAACCAAGGTATTTATCAATGCCTGAAACGATTTCATCTAAGTTGGCCAAATCCAGGCCAAATAGCAGCTGACAATAATTTGCCATGTCTTCGATACTATCAAAATGCCAGTAGTAATCTTCCTTTACCTGGGATTGGATAATTAATCCGGTAGCTTCCATCGCCTGAAGATCCTGGCGATTCAGAAACATCCCCTGATGTCCGAGCGAATTAAACTTATCAACGAACTTGTTTAAAAACTTATCGACTTTGCAGCCTTCGGGAACGTCGGCAATAACTGCCTTTCCTCCGGGCCTTAAAACACGATAGATTTCCCGATAAACCGGAAACCTATCGAATGTGTGGTGCATTCCTGCGAGCGAATATAGTAGATCCTGACTTTGATCAGCCAAAGAAATCTTATTTAATGGACACAATACTTTATGGTGGCTATCCGATTCATGACAAAAGTCGAAAAATGTCTGGCTGGTTTCAATGGCGGTGTAGGAAATATCCTGCTCGGATAAGTAATGGCTCAGGTAACCACCACCTGCTGGTAGGTCGGCAATGACCTGAGAACGATTTGCTGGCAATTGTTTCAATAAATTTGCAAACTCTTCATCACGGGCATGCGGGCAACGATTCATTGCCTGTTGATAGAGTTTACCGCGCTGCTCAAATATCCCTTGATACGAAAGGTTCATAGTCCGTTGTTTTTATTGTTGATGTTCATTCGATAATGATTAGTATAGTTGACATTATTAAAGCTGCTTTGTTGCCGGAAAACTAAGCGGCAATTAAGGTGTTAGGTAGGTTTCATGCAATCCATTTTGTGCAATAACAGGTCCATTTGTCCGTCAAAAATCGTCTGTATTGGGCGTAATTATGTTGAGCATATCGAGGAGTTAGGTAATTCGATTCCAGATGAAATGGTGGTGTTTTTAAAGCCAAACTCAGCGATAAGGCAGCAACTGCGAGCGGTGCATCAAGAGCCCCTGCATTTTGAAGCAGAATTAGCTTTTGTTTATCAGCAAGGCCGTTTTAGCGCAGTAGCAGCCGGGTTAGACCTCACCAAACGAGGTCTGCAAAGCAAACTAAAAGAGAAAGGTCTGCCATGGGAGCGGGCAAAAGCTTTTGACGGTTCGGCGCTGTTTAGTGAATTTGTCGAAATTGACTCGGTTGACGATTTATCAATTGAATTGGATATTGATGGGCAGCGACGTCAGCAGGGCAGTGTAGCCATGATGATGTACTCACCAGCTTTCATTTTGGAGCAACTGCGGGAATTTATAACACTAGAGGACGGCGATATTGTGATGACAGGGACGCCCAAAGGTGTCGGAGAGGTGGTCGCCGGGTCGGTGTTCGAGGCCAGGGTTAAGCAAGATGGTAAATTGCTGACCAGTCAAAAATGGCAAGCTCAATAAGGAGAAAAAATGCAAAGGGTCAGAGTTATTTAATTTTCAACACCTCTGACTCCTTGATCGTATGACTGAACCGGAACCAGCTTTTGACTAGCCACCGATGAACTTTACTTTAAAGCCGGCTTTTTCTAATTCAGCTTTGATGATATCGCGCTTATCGCCCTGAATTTCGATGGTTTCATCGATAACGGTACCGCCGGTGCCACATTTTTGCTTTAAGGTTTTAGCCAATGCTTTCAGCTCTTTGGGTGCTAATCCTAAGCCGGTAATAGTGACGACGCCTTTACCTTTTCGGCCCTTAGTTTCACGTCTGACTCTGGCAAATCCGTCAGAGGGAGTGACTTCTGGCTCCTGCGGTTCGTCTTTGATACGGCCACCATCGGTAGAGAAGACTAATTTTGATAATTGATCGCGCATCGCGTTCTCACTTAATACATTTCGACAACCTAGTTGCCTGATTATACCGATTATATTTTTCACTGCCCAGAAACAAAAACACCCGCATGTGCGGGTGTTTTATCTAAGCTTTAGCTTATAGCTTGCCTTCCAGCTCAGGCAGTACTTCAAATAAGTCGGCAACTAAACCGTAGTCAGCAACCTGGAAGATAGGTGCTTCAGCGTCTTTGTTGATAGCAACGATGACTTTGGAATCTTTCATACCAGCAAGGTGTTGAATCGCGCCGGAAATACCCACTGCAATGTACAAATCAGGAGCCACGATTTTACCGGTTTGACCAACCTGCATATCGTTTGGTACGAAGCCAGCATCAACGGCGGCACGAGATGCACCAATCGCAGCGCCTAGCTTATCGGCGATACCTTCAAGTAGCTGGAAGTTGTCACCGTTTTGCATACCACGGCCACCAGAGATAACGACAGAAGCAGCGCCTAAATCAGGGCGTTCAGATTCTGTGAATTCATCTTTAACGTGGCTGGAGATACCGGCATCAGTTGCCTGGCCTAACGCTTCAATTGCGGCATCGCCATCGGTTGCAACCGCATCGAATGCTGTTGCACGAACGGTGATAACCTTTTTGCTATCCAGGCTTTGCACGGTAGCAATGGCATTACCCGCGTAAATTGGACGAACAAAGGTATCAGCCGATTCTACGCCGATGATGTCAGAGATTTGCGCGACATCTAAAAGCGCTGCCACTCGTGGCATGAAGTTTTTACCAGTGGTAGTTGCACAGCCTAGAAGGTAGTCGTAATCACCGCTGATTTCGTTTACTAACAAGCTTACGTTTTCTGCCAGTTGTTCTGCGTAAGCGGCATTGTCTGCCACGAGTACTTTGCGTACGCCGTTGGCTTTTGCTGCCTGCTCGGCAACGGCCTGGCAATCGCTACCTGCAACTAATACGTCGATATCGCTGCCAAGTTGTTGCGCCGCGCTTAACGTTTTCAGCGTTTCAGCTTTCAGGCTGTTATTATCATGTTCTGCAATTACTAATATAGCCATTAGATCACCTTCGCTTCATTTTTTAATTTTTCGACTAACTCATCGACCGTTTCTACGACGATACCGGCTTCACGCTGTGCTGGCGGCGTAACCTTTAACAATTTAGTACGAGGCGATAAATCGATACCGAAATCCGCAGCAGATTTTACATCTAGAGGCTTACGTTTTGCTTTCATAATGTTAGGCAAAGATGCATAACGAGGTTCGTTCAGACGTAAGTCGGTAGTGATAATTGCAGGTAGGTTCAAACTTAGGGTTTGCAAACCTCCGTCAACCTCACGGGTAACCGACACTTTATCGCCATCAACAACGACTTCTGAAGCGAAAGTACCTTGCGCTAACCCAGTTAGTGCAGCAAGCATCTGACCAGTCTGATTGTTATCGCTATCGATTGCCTGCTTACCCATTAATACGATTTGCGGCTGCTCTTCTTCAACAACCTTTTGTAGTAACTTGGCAATGTTCAACGCGTCCAGTTCACCGTCGGCTTCAACCTGGATTGCACGGTCAGCACCAAGTGCTAATGCGGTGCGTAATTGTTCCTGACAGCTCTTGTCGCCAATGGATACTGCAACGATTTCTGTCGCCACGCCTTTCTCTTTTAAGCGAACCGCTTCTTCTACGGCAATTTCACAAAATGGGTTGATCGCCATTTTGGTATTGGTTAGATCAACGTTACTGTTATCGGCTTTCACCCTAACCTTAACGTTGTAGTCAATCACTCGTTTGATTGGCACTAAAATTTTCATATGAACCCCATGGTGCCTGTGGCACGAATCGTTATTTGTTCGAAATTTTTGCAAATAACTTACTGCACTTGCTGGCTAAATTCAATCAAGTGTTTTAAATTATCGTTTGAAATTTCTTGTTGTGTGCATGAAAGATTACTCAGCCCTCATCAAAAGATCAATGAAATCGGGGGTAGAAACTGATTTTTAGCAATCGCCTGAAGTGTTCAGATAGGTTTCCGAGTGGTATCTGTGATATAACGTACACAACAACATACATAAGTATTTACTGAGCAAGATAACAAAAAGCTAATGCCGGTAAATCAAACTAAAGTTATTACAGCAAGTATTAGAGCAAGAGGGGGTTTACGTGGAACGTGAATCGATGGACTTTGATGTCGTTATTGTAGGGGCCGGACCGTCCGGTTTATCAGCAGCAATAAAATTGATGCAACAAGCCCAGGAAAAAGATCAGGAATTGATGGTCTGTGTGGTTGAGAAAGGCTCGGAAGTGGGCGCGCATATTTTATCTGGTGCTGTGTTTGAACCTCGTTCGCTCGCCGAATTATTTCCAAACTATGAAGAGCTGGGTGCGCCGGTAACTACCAAAGTTACCGGTGATGATATTTATTACCTAACCGGTGAAGAAAAAGGTACTAAGCTACCAGGCTTTGCAACACCGAAAACCATGCACAATGAAGGTAATTATATTGTCTCGATGGGCAACATGTGTCGCTGGCTAGCCGAGCAGGCCGAAGCTTTAGGTGTGGAAATTTTCCCGGGTTTCCCAGCACAACAAGTGATTTACGAAGACGGCAAAGTCGCCGGTGTGATCACCCAGGATATGGGCCTGGACGTTGACGGCAACCCGAAAGATTCTTACATGCCGGGGATGGAGCTAAGAGCCAAATATACGATTTTTGCCGAAGGCTGTCGTGGTCATTTGGGCAAAGAGTTAATCGCTAAATTCGCTTTAGACGAAGGCAAGTCGCCGCAGCATTACGGTATTGGTTTTAAAGAAATCTGGGATATTGACCCGGAAAAACATCAGGAAGGCCTGGTGGTCCACAGTGCCGGTTGGCCGTTAACGAGTGATACTACCGGTGGTGGTTATCTTTATCATGCTGAAAACAACCAGGTATTTGTTGGGTTGATTATCGATTTAAATTATTCGAACCCGCACTTAAGCCCGTTTGATGAATTTCAACGCATGAAACATCATCCAATCTATAAACAGTACCTGGAAGGCGGCAAGCGTGTTTCCTACGGCGCCAGGGCTTTGGCCAAAGGCGGTTATAATTCCTTGGTTAAAATGACCATGCCGGGTGGTCTGTTAGTTGGTTGCGATGCTGGTACCATTAATTACGCCAAAATCAAAGGTAATCATACGGCAATGAAGTCGGGCATTTTGGCTGCGGAAACTATCTTTGAAGCTATCTCCGGCGGTGATGAAGGTGGTAGTGATTTAACCGCATTTGCAGACAAATTTGAGTCGTCCTGGTTGTATGATGAGTTATACAACACTCGTAACTTTGGTCCGGCAATGCACAAGCTCGGTACCTTTATGGGGGGGGCCTATAACACGCTCGATCAAAACTTCTTCGGCGGTAAATTGCCATTTAACTTCCAAGATGAAACGTTAGATTACGCTCAGCTCAAACTGGCAAACGAAGCGCCAATGATTAACTATCCAAAACCGGATGGTGAATTGAGCTTTGACAAACTGAGTTCGGTATTTTTATCCAATACCAACCATGAAGAAGAGCAACCGTGTCACTTAAAACTTAAAGACCCGGAAATCCCAATTACCGTCAACTGGCCAAAATACGGTGAGCCAGCACAGCGTTATTGTCCGGCAGGGGTTTATGAAGTAGAAGAAAGTGATGAAGGTGCAAAATTTGTGATCAACTCACAAAACTGCATTCACTGTAAAACCTGTGATATCAAAGACCCGAGCCAGAACATTACCTGGGTTACCCCAGAAGGGACCGGTGGTCCGAATTACCCGAATATGTAAGGTAAACAAAAAAGGCGCTGTTAGCGCCTTTTTTGCTCTTCGGGGAAGGTGTCAAAGGGTGACGACGGTGACAACGAATTTCTCTGATTTCCTGTAGTTTCAGGAAATGACGCTCAGATTTTCTGCACTCTGCCTTCTGCGGTCTTTAATGCCTTTAAGGTGTCAAAGGGTGACGACGGTGACAGTTTGAAAGGGAGGCCTTTCAAACAGGTGACAACGAAGTGCCTTGGAGTCTGTCACCGAAGTGAATAAAATAGCAATGCTGAGAATATTCACGTAACTGGTCACCTTTTCTAACTCTTTGATTTAGAAATGACACCCAACTCGATGTTTTACGGTTGCAACAAATACGTTTGCCATTCTCCATCAACCCGTTCAAAACAGAGTCTATCGTGTAAGCGATTGGCCCGGCCTTGCCAGAACTCAATGTAATGAGGCACGACACGATAACCACCCCAAAACTCCGGCAATGGCACTTGCTTACCGGCAAACTCTTGCTCATATTGCTTTTCTTTTTGGTGCAATTCGTGTTTGCTAATTATTTTTTTGCTTTGGTTCGATGCCCAGGCACCAATCTGGCTACCGCGCCCACGGCTATGGAAATAGGCCTCAGATTCTTGTTTACTGATTTTTTCCACCCGGCCTTCGATACGAACCTGACGCTGCAATACAGACCAGTGAAATAACAATGCGACCTGATTATTGGCGATTAGCTCTTCGCTCTTGCGACTACCGTAGTTGGTATAAAACACAAATCCGCGCTCATCGAAGGATTTCAACAGTACCATTCTTGATGATGGCTGGCCTTCGCTGTTGCAACTACTGACCGACATCGCTTCTGGTAACAACAATCCCGATTTATTAGCGTCTTCAAACCAGGTGTCAAAGATTGAAAATGGTGATTTGTCCTCAGGGATTTCAGCCATCGGCAGAGCAACCCCCTGGCCAAAGGTTAATAAGCAGCGTAGTTTTTCTAACAGTGTCATAGGTTTAGGTTCAGTGCGATAAATAGGGCAAATAAGATTTATTTTAACAGTAATAGGTGAAGAGAAGGAAGTAAACGACAATGACTAGGTAGCAAAGGTGTCAGAGGTGTCAAAGGTGTCAAAGGTGTCAGAGATGTCAAAGGTGTCAAAGGTGTCAGAGGTGTCAAAGGTGTCAGAGGTGTCAAAGGTGTCAGAGGTGTCAGCTTGAAAGAAAAGCTTTCAAGCAGGTGTCAACGAATCGCCTTAGGCTTGTCACCGAAGCGAAAACGGCAAGCACCGCTTAGCAATGTCGCGTAACTCGTCACTGAAGCGAAAACAGCAAGCACCGCTTAGCAATGTCGCGTAACTCGTCACCGAAGCGAAAACGGCAAGCACTGCTTAGCAATGTCGCGTAACTCGTCACCGAAGCGAAACAGCAAGCACCGCTTAGCAATGTCGCGTAACCCGTCACCTTTTTCACCGTTTGTCACCTCTGCAAACGCGTCGAGTGAATTTTACTCAATTGTTATTTCTATAACTTACTAACATCGTTGTATTTTTCTAATGCAGTTTGGCAATTATGAAAATCTGTACTGTAATTAAAGTGTCATAAAAGAATAATAAACTGAGAACTTTTTAGTGCCCCCGTTATCTATCATGAAATTAAACAGTGTGCATTACATTGATACACCCTATGAGGGTATCAATGAAGCCGATTATCTAATAGAAAAAAAACGATTACAGGTTGAATTATTGAAGATTCAACAGCGTTTGATACGTGAAAATCAGCGTTTAGCCGTCACTTTTGACGGTCGCGATGCTGCAGGTAAAGGTTCAACCATAAAGCGTTTTACTGAATTCTTAATTCCCAGTTTTTTCGACATTGTTGCCCTTGGTATTCCAACTCCTTCGGAGTCTAAATACTGGTTCCGCCGTTATGAAAAACACTTACCTGAAGCAGGTCATATATCCTTTTTCGATCGCTCCTGGTACAACCGCGCACTCATTGAACCGGTGATGGGATATTGTACCGAAAGTCAGTACAAGTACTTTATGAAAAAAGTTTTAAACTGGGAGCACAAGCAAATAGATAAAGGTTTATTACTGGTTAAATTTTATTTATCGGTGGATGCTGAAACCCAGTTATTGCGCTTTGAAGACAGGATCCGTAACCCTCTTACTTATTGGAAGTTTTCCGATAACGATTTAAAAGCCAGAAAAAAATGGAAGCTCTATACCGATTATAAACTGCAAATGCTGGCAAGCACCTCGTCGGTAAAATCTCCCTGGGTAATTGTTCAGGGAAATAAAAAACGTGAGGCTCGGTTAACATGTATGCTACATTTAGTCAGACTGCTCGGCGAAGATGATTTTATTCCAATGACCGGAGAAAGAATCGTCAAAAATCAGGAGATTGAGCTTGCCGGAGTGAAATTCAAAGGCTTAAGTTTACGACAAATTGCTGTGCTTGAAGAGCTGCAGGAACAGGCAGATAACTTCCAGACCAATAAAGCAGAAAACTTTCAAGCCAGTAATACTGAGTAGCGATATATGACGTCAGCATCCAAAAAAACGACCTTGAAGGACACCATAGGTCTGCCCACCATTGCCTCTGCCGGGGGCCTTGTTTATAACGATTCCCATCATATCTTATTAATGTTCAAGCGCGGTAAATGGGATATGCCCAAAGGCCGGATTGAGGAAGACCAAAAGGTTGAGATTACTGCACTTCGGGAAGTTAACGAAGAAACCGGCCTTGATATTGATAAATTGCATATCACCGGGAAATTAGTCTCCACCTGGCATACTACGCGTCATGGCAATACGAAGTATTTAAAGAAAACCCATTGGTTTTTGATGAAATATAGTGGTGATGACGATCAAACTGATCCTCAGGTTGAAGAGGGCATTATTGAATGCCGCTGGGTGCATTTGAGCGATTTGCCGGAATATCGAGAATTGTTAACTGCCAGGGTAAATTATGTAGTCGATTTCTGGCATCAAAACCTTGCTTACTACCCGAGAAAATAGCATAAAAAATGGCGCAAACGGTTATCGTTAGCGCCACGTTTGGTAAATACCGTCCACAGATTAAGCAAAGGTCATTTCAGGCACATCACCACTAATGACTAATTCGCCTTCGGTAAGGCGTTGGATCTCTTCAACACTTACGCCCGGTGCTCTTTCAAGTAGGTGAAATTTACCGTCTTTGATTTCGATAAATGCAAGATCGGTCAGGACTTTCTTAATGCAGCCTTTACCGGTCAATGGCAGTGTACATTGCTTTAAAAGCTTTGACTGACCATGCTTTGAGGCGTGGGTCATGGTAACGATAATGTTATCGGCACCAGCCACCAAATCCATGGCGCCGCCCATACCTTTGATAAGCTTGCCTGGGATCATGTAGGAAGCGATATTGCCTTCAACGTCCACTTCAAATGCCCCCAAAACCGTTAAATCTACATGGCCGCCGCGGATCATCGCAAAAGATTCGGCACTGTCGAATAACGACGCGCCTTTGATCATAGTGACCGTTTGTTTACCGGCATTGATTAAATCCGCATCTAATTCTTCTTCGGTTGGAAAAGCGCCCATGCCAAGCAGACCATTTTCCGATTGCAGCATCACTTCCATCCCCTCAGGGATATAGTTTGCCACCAATGTCGGAATACCAATGCCTAGATTTACGTAATACCCATCCTGAAGTTCCTGAGCCACCCGCATGGCCAATTGTTCTCTTGATAATGCCATGGGATCTCCTAACCTTTTGCTAGTGTGCGTTGTTCGATACGTTTTTCGAACGTACCTTGAATTAAACGATCGACATAAATGCCTGGGGTGTGAATCTCATCGGGATCCAGGCTACCGACAGGAACGATTTCTTCAACCTCAACAACGGTGATTTTACCGGCGGTCGCGGCCATTGGGTTAAAGTTTCTGGCTGTTTTTCGAAATACCAGGTTACCGTAGGTATCGGCTTTGTAGGCTTTTACGATGGCAAAATCGCCGCGGATGCTTTCTTCGAGAATGTATTTACGGCCATCAAATTCGCGAACTTCTTTACCTTCGCCCACCGGGGTACCATAACCTGTTGCGGTATAGAATGCTGGAATACCAGCACCGCCAGCGCGCATTTTCTCCGCCAATGTTCCCTGCGGAGTAAGCTCAACTTCCAATTCGCCATTCATCATCTGGCGCTCAAATTCGGCATTTTCACCGACATAAGAGGCAACGATTTTCTTGATTTGTCTTTCGCCCAGCAACAGGCCAAGACCAAAGTCATCAACACCACAGTTATTCGAGACCAGAGTCAGGCCTTTAATTTTCTGACGCTGGATTTCTTTGATTAGGTTTTCGGGGATACCACAGAGGCCGAAACCTCCGGCAATAACCGTCATATTGTCGGTCAGACCGGCTAGCGCTTCCTGATAGCTGCTAACCACTTTATTAAACCCTGACATATTAACTCCTGATTATATTTATAGAGATGTTAAACGGTTACTTCACCGTCCAGCCACCATCAAGTACCAATGCCTGGCCAGTCATATTGCGAGCCTGCTTTGAAGCGAGAAATTCAACCGTATGGGCAATCTCTTCAATATCGATAAAAGACTTTTT
This sequence comes from Thalassotalea sp. PS06, assembly GCF_007197775.1. NCBI lineage: Bacteria > Pseudomonadati > Pseudomonadota > Gammaproteobacteria > Alteromonadales > Colwelliaceae > Thalassotalea > Thalassotalea sp. PS06. Next base: position 881,086 of record NZ_CP041638.1, read on the forward strand.
CGGCATCGGCTCAAGCATAATTTTATCGATCACATCGGCTTCACTCATGCCATGCTGTTTTGCCTGATCAGCGATTTGCTTTTCTACTAAAGCCGTTTTTACATAAGCCGGACAAATTGTATTGATGGTGATATCGGTATCCGCGGTTTCCAGGGCGATTACTTTGGAAAAGCCGATAAGGCCGTGTTTCGCTGCCACATAGGCGGATTTGAAAGGAGAAGCAACCAAGCCATGAATGGAACCGATATTGATAATGCGGCCAAAACCCTGGGCACGCATTTTTGGTAATATCTTCTGACAGCTTCTGGTTGGCCCAACTAATAAAACATCCAGGATCAGTTGCCATTTATCCATTGGAAAATCTTCGAGACGTGAAACATGCTGGATACCGGCATTGTTAATTAATACATCGATACGTACGCCATCGAGATTTGCCATCAGGTTGTCGAGGTCTTCACTGCTGGTAACATCTAACGGATAACCGGTCGCGGTGACGCCATCTTTTGCTAACAGACTAAGCGCTTCGTCAACCCGCTGCTGATTAATATCGGTAATGATAATGTCATGGCCTTTCAAGCCCATAGATTTTGCTACACCATAACCAATGCCACTGGCGGCACCGGTTATTAACATGGTTTGCGAAGTCATAAATTACTGCTCCAAAAATGTCGTCAATGCTTCTGCTTTGCTTTGAATTGAAAAAATGCCATCGAGATGACCCCACATGCCGTCGATTTCTTCGTATTGAGAACCCTCACCAATTAACTCATGGGCTTGTTGAGCCATTTGCGGATACAACAGCAAATCATTAGTCGCCGGCAGAAACAGGGTTTTTGCTTTTATCTGATTCATCGCCGCGGCAAGGTCGTTGTTGTAGCCAGCAATAAAGGTTTGATTAGCACGCACCAAATATAAGATGTGATTCGCATCTATCACCTCGGTACGGGCTTTGGCCGCATTGTACAGCCAGTCAACCACGGGATAGCTGGTATAAATATCGTTCAATGGGCCTTCTGACAACGGGTTATGATTAGGGTTTGAGGCGTTAAAGATGATTGGATGCATCGCTTCTTGAGTGATTAGTGCCAATGATTGCGTCAGGCCTTGAATCGGCTTTTCGCCATCGTAATAATTGCCAAGTTTCCAGTTTGGATCCTGCTTGATTGGATATGCCCATTTCTCTAGACCCGCAACCAACCAGGCATCGACTTGCGCTGTGCCAATTACCGATACCATTCGCTCTACCATATCGGGATAGGCAACCGCCCAGTCAATGGCTTGCATCGAACCCATGGAGGGGCCCACAACGGCATGTAGCTTAGTAATCCCGAGGCTGTCGATTAATGCCTTTTGCACATTAACAAAATCACGAATGGTCACTACTGGAAAACTCAAACCGTAGTGCTTGCCGGTGCGCGGGTTGATTGTTGCCGGGCCAGTGGTAATGACATTTGGGTCGTAAACACTGGCATTAACCAGGGTATCGGAACTGATCACGTAGTATTTGTTGGTATCAATCGCCTTACCGGGTCCAATGATAGCGTCCCAGTATCCTGGGAGTGGGTCGGATTCATTGTATTTACCGGCAGCATGACTGTTACCGGTAAAGTAATGGGTAATTAATATCGCATTCGACTTATCTTCATTAAGTTCTCCATAGGCTTCCCAGCCAATATTTACGGTATCGATTACCGAACCATTAAAAGTTCTAAAATCTTTAGTGGTAAACTTTTGCTTTTGTACCAACAAGGTTTCTGCGAATGCCAGGTTGCCAATCAGGCAAACGGTAAGACAAAGCAGTTTCAAGATTTTCATTGTTATAACGTTCCTATTCTTGTACTTATTCTTGCGACTTATTAATAACTTAGGTTCTTCATAGTTTAGAACAGAATAAATAAGCCAATAGCTAAAGCCAAGCCGATTAATGGCACGACCCCGGTCATCGCAAACATCGACCAATACGCACTCGCATGGGTCTCTTTACAGATAGCACGAATGGTTGTTACCACATAACCGTTATGAGGCAAGGTATCTAAAGCACCAGAACTGATAGCGACAACCCGATGTAATTCTTCCGGATTGACTCCCTGATCAATGTAGTGAGGTGCAATTAACGGCAGGGCAATCGCCTGGCCGCCAGATGCCGAACCGGTTAAGCCGGCAATGACACTTACCGCGACGGCAGCACCAATTAACTCGTTACCCGGTATTTGTGTCATTACATCTACGGCCATACCGAAAGCGGCTGTGGATTTTGCCACCGCTCCAAATCCAACAACCGCGGCTGTATTACCAATCGCGATTAGGGCTCCGGTTGTGCCTTCCGTTACTGCATTACTGATGTTATGAAAATGACGGCCGTTAATCAGCATGATGCTAAGTACACCGCCACCAAGGGCAAGTATCAGGGCATTGTGACCGAATATATCGTGAAAACTAAAAGACAACGCCAGTACAACGATAAGCGGGAGTAAACCAGTGATTGGATGAGGATAGTCACGTTCCGGGATATGCGGGTCGTCATCTCGGCCTTCAAATTGCTCGCCATTGGCTACCGCTTTGGCGATCATTTTCTTTAACCACCAATAACCGAACATCGCCATGAATACCGCAACAACCAGGCTTACTTCCCAGCCAGCATATGGCGAGGTACCCAGATATTTGATTGGGATCCAGTTTTGAATTTCCGGTGAGCCTGCAGAGGTCATGGTAAAGGTCACTGAACCAAAGGCTAAAGCTGCAGGAATAAAACGACGCGGCAGGTTGGCATCTTTAAACAAACTCAATGCCATCGGATATACGGAGAACGCCACTACGAAAAGGTTAACGCCACCATAGGTGAGAATGGCACAGGCAGCAACAACCGCGAATACTGCTTTTTTCATTCCCAGGCGATCGACAATCCAGCGGGCAACGCTGTCGGCAGCTCCGGTATCTTCCATGAATTTGCCAAACAACGAGCCAAGCAAAAACATAAAAAACCAGGAGGCAATAAAGCTGGTGAAACCAGACATATAAGTGGCAACGAAATATTCGTCACCGGTAAGTATTGCCATCTGGTTAGATACGGCAACGATCAATGCACACAAAGGTGCACTGATAAAGAGGTTCATTCCTCGCATAGTCAGCACAATCAGTAAAACTAATCCGCCGACCAGGCCCAGCATACTTAACATAGGTATTTCCTGAGTTGGTGATAATTATTATTGTTTTGTGATTGAAATAAACTGAGCTGCATAAGAGGGTTAGTGGAAAATTTGTTATCGCATCCAAGCTAAACCCCGTGCTAAATTGTGCGCCAGAATTCTGGCCATGGGTATAGTACTTAAGTATGAGTTACTTTTTTTCAGTCATCGGCTAGATTGTGTCTTGATTGAATAAAATACTGCAAACCAAATGATAAGTATCAGCGCCTCTCGCTGCTACAAATCACAGAAACATAACAAGAATAATTCCAAATAAATTGGGGGAGATATGAAGTCAACCTATAGTAATTCACGCAAAACACTCTGCGCACTGGCAGTCAGTGCCGCTATTTTCGGCCCGGTCACAGCTGTCGCGGAAGAAGAACAGGAAGCCCTGGACAGTAAAGGTCTGGAGCGCATCGAAGTTACTGCCCGTAAAACGGTAGAAAATCTTCAGGAAGTTCCGGTCGCGGTAACATCGATTGGTGCTGAAGAGCTGGCAACCAATGGTATTGAGGTACTAACCGAAGTACAGCAATTTTCTCCAAACACCACATTACAGCGCAGCCGCGGTACCAACTCTACCATTACCGCGTTTATCCGTGGTGTTGGTCAGCAGGATCCTCTTTGGGGCTATGAACCGGGTGTCGGTATTTATGTTGATGACGTTTACATTGCTCGTCCTCAAGGTGCGGTTCTGGATCTTTTAGACGTCGAGCGCATCGAGGTACTTCGCGGTCCACAAGGTACGCTTTACGGTAAAAACACCATCGGTGGTGCTATCAAGTACGTAACCAAAGAAATGAGTGGTGATGCTGAATTGAATATTCAGGGTACTATCGGTTCATATAGTCAGACAGATTTGAAAGCTACCGGTCAGTTTCCAATAATTGACGATATGCTTTACGTTGGTTTTGGCATTGCCTCTTTGCAAAGGGATGGCTTCGGAGAGTATCTTGAAATTGCACCAGAATTAGGGAAGCAGGACAAGGAAAACTACAACAAAGATGTTGTGGCCGGCCGGGTAACCGTGGAATTCCGTCCGATTGACGATTTGTTTATTCGTTTCAACTACGATAAGACTGAAGATGAATCAAATTCTAAAGGTGGCTATCGATTATTACCAAGTCTATTAGACCCAAGTGCTCCAGTTCCGGATAGTGTATACGATTCTTACACGTCGCTTCCTACCTGGAATAAGGTAGAGCTTGAAGGTTACAGCTTAACGGCTAATTGGAATTTTTCAGACACAACAAGCATTAAATATACGTTCTCAGATCGAGATAGCTATTCTCCGACAAACATCGACTTTGACAACACCACTCAGAGAAACTTCGATGTTCCAGCGATTTACGATGATCAACAAACAACCCACGAACTGCAACTGAATAACGTTGGTGATCGCCACAAATTAGTCGCTGGTTTGTATTACTATGATGCGGAATCATGTGGTCAATTCGAAGCAATATTGGAAGGCCTCGGTGCTGCATTGGGCCCTGCGTTTGGCATTCCTGATTTAGTGAACGGAGGATTCGCATCCTCGGTAACCCGTGAAGTCAGTGGCTGTTCAAACGGTAAATCGCAGGCAGCATACGCTCAGTTAAGTTATGATTTCACTGATAGTCTATCGGTAACCGCCGGTGGTCGATACACCAAAGATGAAAAACGTGCGACGGTAAATAATGGCCTGGTGTGGGATACGGTTTATCCAGAATCTGGTTGGGTAGAAGGTTATCAGCGCCCAAGTGATTCAGATCCTGTACTTCCTGTAGGATTTCCAGTACCTAGTGTACTCGATGATTCGGAAGATTGGTCGAAATTTACTCCGCGTATTGGCGTAGAGTATCAGGCAAACGATGACATGATGTTCTTCGCAAGTTTTGCTCAGGGCTTCAAATCAGGTACCTTTAATCCGCGTGCAACTTTTGCTGAGCCGGCTGCTGATCCAGAAGATGTTGATTCGTATGAAATTGGTATGAAGGCTGAGTGGTTTGAAAATTCTCTGAGAACAAATATCACAGCGTTTAGTCTTGATCACAAAGATCGTCAGTATGTATCGGCATTGCCAGTAGAAAGTGGCGTAGACTTGAACCAAATTCTTGCTAACGTTGGTTCATCGGAGTCGCAAGGTATTGAAGCGGAAATTTCCTATCAAGTGATGGAAGATCTACGTTTTGACGTTGCCTTTGGTTACATCGATACCGAATTTAACGAAGTTGTTGGTTACGAGGAAGACACAAACGGCGAAATCGTTCAGATCGATTTATCAGACCGCTATACGGTAGCCAATACCCCTAAGTACACCTTTAATTTTGCTGCTAATTATACTCTGGAAACAGGTATTGGTGATTTCATCTTTAATGGTAATTATTACTATCGCGATGATTACGGCATTAATGAAATCGATAACCTGTTGTCTCAAGACGGCTATGGTCTGCTAAATTTCAGTGTTAATTGGTTCAGTAATGATGGAAACTGGTACGCTGGTCTACACGCCAAAAACTTAACCGATGAAGAGTATCTGGTTGGTGGTTATCAGTTTGTTACTGTTGATGAAAATGGTGACTACGTGCCAGGCACCGGTGGCGATAATACCTTGATTGGTTATTATGGCGACCCGCAAACGGTATCACTAACAGTAGGTTATCAATTCTAAGAGCCTTTCTGGTAAATCTGGTATCAGGAAGTTACTCCCACTTTCTGGTACCAGTTCACACCCAGGGAAGACTGGTGTGAAATTTTCAAAATTATGTTATTAATAAGGCGTGTTTCCCAATGAGTTATGATGTTGTGAAAATTGCCATCGCCGATGATCATCCATTATTTCGTACTGCGTTGATCCAGGCAGCATCGAAAACCTTAGCTAATAGTAAAATTCTTGAAGCAGAATCCTTTGCGCAGTTGCAGACTCTGTTGCAGGAACATGATGATCTGGAGCTGATATTTCTTGATATTAATATGCCAGGTAATGATGGATTTTCTGGCTTGTCGCGGATCAAAAATGGCTTTCCTGATATTCAGGTGATCATGGTTTCGGCGATAGAAGATGGCAAAGTGATTAGTCGGGCAATTGATTTAGGTGCAAGTGGCTACATTCCTAAATCATCGTCACTGGAGCAGATATCCAGAGCCATTGCCACGGTTTTAAACGGCGAAACCTGGATACCGGAAGGCATTGCCGTGGATGACGTAAACGGCCCTGAAAAGCAGTTAGCTGAAAAGCTGGAATCTCTGACACCAGCGCAGTTCAATGTACTGCAAATGATTTGCGATGGTCTGTTGAATAAACAAATCGCTTATGAAATGAATATTCAGGAAACCACCGTCAAAAACCATGTGTCAGCTATTTTACAAAAACTCAACGTTAATAACCGGACCCAGGCTGGACTTATTTATCAGCAACTGAAATCCGTTGAACAGCAAACGGAATCTTTGGTGTAATTTCCCTTGTTAAAAAGGGTTAAGAATGTAGCCTTGTTGTTGTAGCAATAGATTCGCAGTCATTGCCGATAAGGCCATATTGATACCGGGTTTTAGCTGCGCCGGACCTATCTGATAATAACTCGCTGACTGACCACAGACATAGATTTCTACACCATTATCAAGTAAGGCGGCCAGCAGGTCATCATTGACATTATCCATCTCCATGCGCTTTTGATAAAACTCATTCAGCAACATTTCTTCAGTTGCCTTGCCATGAATAACCATCGCGATTTTCAGGTTTTCTTTTGGTACTCCCGCCGCCACATGCATATTGATGAATCTGGCTACGGTGTTGTAATTGCGATTTATTGTTCCATCTTCAGAAGGTTCGCTGATATCAAAAAAAATTTTGAAGCTCTGCTGCTTTGGATTTTCCAGGGCGCCGGGTATTTGTACTTTTGGACCATACTCTGCAATTACCGGTCCGTTACTAAATTCCGGCACTTTCGCGCTCACCTCACCGCTAAATAAGGTGAATAATAAACTAACTGCTAATATTAGATTCTTGAACATAGGTTAATTTCCGTTTGTCTGGAATTTTAAACTGTTACACAAAAATGTGTAACTGGAAAGTATATCGCCAGCGATAAGGTCTCAGTTTTTTGAGTCCATGTCGAAAACGAAAGTGCGTCAGTTAGGGTAGGGTAATGAATCAGCAAAAAGGGAACATCAGCCAGTTTTCCACCATTATGTTGGTCGAGGATGATCAGGTTTTTTCGTCTTTGATGAAGACCTATCTGGAAAAATCCTCCTATGTGGTTGAGCAGGTGTTTCGCGGCGATCAGGCGTATCGCACCCAGATCAAAACTCAGCCTGACTTAGTAATACTCGATATTGGTTTGCCAGGTAAAGACGGCTACAAGGTCTGCCACGAATTACGCAGCACCTACAAAGGCCCGATATTATTTTTAACCTCCCACGCCAGTGAAGCCGAGCATCTTGCTGCGTTTAATGTTGGCGCCGATGATTATTTAGTAAAACCTGCAAGTCCGCAGGTTGTGCTTGCCCACGTTGATGCGTTAATGCGCCGCTATAAAGAACAGATTAATTCCGGTAAGCGCCAGACATTGGAAGTTGGGGAAATCTCGTTAACACCGGCAGAGCAGCGCTGTGCCATTAACGGGGAAGAGGTAGCCTTATCTAATTTTGAATTCGAACTGCTTACCTTACTTATGTACAACGTTGGTAAAGTTATTACCCGGGATAACATCTATAAACTGCTGTTAGGACGTGAATATGATGGCTCTGAACGCTCCGTTGATGTCCGTGTTTCGCGGCTTAGAGACAAGTTGATGAGCCAGGGAGCAGAGAAGGCGCACATTAAAACCATATGGGGTAAAGGTTACCTGTTAAGTGAGGATTAACCGCTAATTTCAGTAATTCTTAAAAAATTCTCGATTTATTCCCAAGATATCCGACTTAGGCGTTGCAATTTACCGCTTTTTTCGTAATCATGTAGGGAATAATTTTAAAAGTAATAGCCTTAGTGGAGGCCTGTAATGGCAATTAAACGTGCCCACGAAACGGATGAAGCTGAAGTAGACATGACACCGATGCTTGATATCGTTTTCATCATGTTGATTTTCTTCATTGTAACTACCTCTTTCGTGAAAGAGTCTGGTTTAGATGTAAATAGACCAAAGGCGTCTAAGTCTGAGCCAAATCCAAAGAAAAAATCGATTTTAGTTCGTGTTAATGAGTACGGTAATATCATCATTAACAACCGTCAGGTAGACCCTGAGCGTGTTTCAGCTTATGTTGAATCATTGCTAGCGGAAAACCCGACTGAAACGTTGGTTTTAGACGCGCACGAAGATGCGGCTCACGAAACTATCGTTATCGTTGCTGACCAGGCGAAATCTCTTGGTTTGAATATCGCGGTTGTGTCTAAGTCATAATCCGCTGAGGCGATAAGCCTCCTGTTACGAACAGAAAAAAAGGTGTCAGAGTAATCTGACACCTTTTTTTATTGCTTAGTTTCTGACTGGCTTACATTGCGTAAATTCACTTCAACCCGAGTTATCAGGATTGATTTACTTGCGAATCCTGTTCAACGATTTCTTCTTCTAATAAATCGTTATTCGCCTGAAACAGGAGGATAAAAACACCTGCAGTAACGATTAGACTGGCGACGATAGAAACCTGTAACGCGATAAACGTGGCATCTTCTACAAACATTAACGATAGCTCGATAATGCTGGTGAATACCCCGGTTAAAGACAGAAAAATTAAAATGAAATATGACGTTGGTGCAACGCTGATATGTTGTTTTTCTTGTTGTATTAATTTTTTAAGGCTCATCAACTGCAATTCCCTGGACCTTATGTAATCGGTAGTAGTGCTTAAAAAAAAGCGACGGCGTTGCCATCGCTTTATCTCTTCAACTCAATTAGAAGTTAAAGGTCGTACTGACAAAGAATGTACGGCCAATTACATCATAAACACTTGGTACTGTATCCATGTCGTTACCATTTGGTACATTTTCTGGCTCAGTATCCAACAGGTTTTTTACACCCGCATTGAAGGTCCATTCATCACCCAGGTAGTAACTGGCTGATAGGTTGTGATAAATCACATCATCGGTTTTGAACGCTTCACCCCAGGCATTACCTTCCATGCCTTTGATGTATTGTGCATAGTACTGAGCACTTATGTTATCGGTGATATCGGCATTCACCATAAAGGTGGATTTAATTTCCGAATAGCCACCGATATTACCGTCGATTGTACCGGTATAGTCGACGCCGTCTTGTTCAAATTCAAGCAGGTATGTGGTATCCCAGGTAAAACGATAACGATCGAACGCATAAGATACGTTCCAGTCGATACCTGAGGTGTTCTGTGAACCAATGTTGGTCAGTGCAGAAGTCAGGTTCGACAGGCCGCCCTCCGGTGTGACATTAATGGTGTCACAGGAGGCCTGAACGCCGGCGAAACACTGATTCAGTTCATTTTGTACATCAACCCGTGAAATTGCATCGCTGATATCGAACTTCCAGTAATCTAAGGTGGTTGACAGACCATCGGTGATCTCCCAAACCGCACCTAGGGTGAAAGAGTCACTTTCCTCTGGCTGCAGGTTTTCATCACCAGTGTAATTTACCAGGATTTGTGGATCTGGCGCATTACCCCAGGGATCTGACAGATAGTCATAAGATCCAGAATTACCCGCATAAAGCTCAGCAACGGATGGTGCGCGGAAGCCCGTTGCTAACACCGAACGCAACATAAACGCATCGGTAAAGCGATAGGTCGCACCAAGTTTCCAGGTCGTTGCGCCACCAAAGGTCGAATAATCATCATAACGAGCCGCACCTTCAACGGTAAATGCATCACTAAGCGGTACCGAAACTTCGGCATAAGCTGAGCTTACTGAATAATTACCTGAGGTAGGGTCTTGCTGGGCTGCTGTACTTTCCCCAAGTTGGGTGATGATATCCGGTGTGTAATAGCCACTTTCGTAACGACTTTCTACACCTAAGGCATAGCCAATATCCGATTCGGTAACACCGCTGTATCCAGCTGCCAGGGTAAATTGTTCATTACCACCTTCGTTCTCTTCTACATAAGAGATACCGTCCTGCACTAATTGTGAGTTAGCAATTGGGTCTGGGCTGAACCATAAATCCTGATTGGCATAGATGCTTTTTGCCATATTGCCGGCGTGGATCGAGTTTTCTACCTGGTCTTTTGAATCGTTACGGCCATAAGTGGCTGAAAAGTCCCAGCTTGCATCATTTTCCAGATAGCCTTTAACACCTAACGAGGCACGGAATGTGTCGGTTTGCTGTTTAAAGATACGTGGTCCAGCATCGGTCATACGACGCTTGTACAACAATTCCTCAGGAATATTGCCATTTTCGTCGGCAAATTGCTCAGTCCACTTACTATCGAGTAATGAAGTATCCAGATCGATTGCTGCTGGCTGCGGCGCCATTTGCTGCTTCGAATCACGACGGGTATACATTACATCGGCATTAAACTCGGTATCAGCGTCAATTTCTCGGTTAAAACTTGAGAATAGGCTGTAGATGTCATTTGGCGTTTGGGCATAACTTTGTTGCGTATAGTCATAACCATAATCACGCTCTTTAAAACCACCTTCACCATCTGGAACCAGGCCGCCAAGTGTGCCTTCCGGGACAAATGACGATTGACCAGGGGAAACGAAATCTCGATCTGACTGGATGATTTCACCGCGGTTTGAATATTGCGCCCCTAACACCAGGTTACCACCGGCGAATTCAAAGCCAGTTAAACCACTAAAGCCAGAGCTGGTGCCATCACCTTTATCGGTTTGACTTGCTTCGACCTTCAGTTCCGCGCCTTGAAAGTCTTTCTTGGTGATAATGTTAACAACACCGGCAATCGCGTCAGAACCATAAACGGCAGATGCGCCGTCTTTTAGGATCTCGATAGATTGGATCATCGATACCGGAATGGTATTTAAATCTACAGATGAATCTGCACCTGTGCCTGAAGACACCATGCGTCGGCCATTCAATAATACCAGGGTACGTTGTGAACCCATGCCGCGAAGGTTTACGGTAGCACTACCACCGGAACCGTTATTCGAGGTTGCGCCCAGGCTCATACCTGCTGCGGTAGGCTGGACATTTAAAATTTCCTGTACTGAGGTAAAACCACTTTTCGCGATTTGCTCTGCGCCGATAATTGCGACAGGACTGGCAGTTTCCATATCGGTGCGGTTGATCCTTGAACCTGTGATTTCAATGCGTTCTACATCTTGCATCTGTTGAGCATCTTGTTGTGCCTGGGCATTAACTGCCGTAACAGAAAGCGCAGATACCGAGGAGGTACCAAAGAGAAAAGCTTTAACGATTGAATTTTTTTTGAACATATTTAACTCCTAAAATAATCGTTCAAATCATCCAAGGAACAGATTCGTAACGACTTGTGGCCATATTAGGAGGAAAATGTAATTTTAGAGAATAGTCTGTAACAGTTGCGCTAGACGTGTTGCCAGTATGTTAACTATGGATATTAACCGTCTGTTTTAACTATTAAAGTAAAACCTCGATAGAAGATTAAAACGGTGGTTGTAAAGGTAATCAAAGCGTTAGCTTTATTTATAAATGGATAAATTTGCACCAAGGTAGAATGTTTTTAACTTACTGATTTTATGAGTTTTGTTGTTTTGATGAGGATGGGTGCGCAAAGAAAAGTCGTAATTACTTACTGTTGCATTGTTGCAACAACTGATCACAGTATTTTTGTAACTTTAGGTAAAGTTCCAGGCTTGCCAATAACACCTTAACCCTGGGTTGTCCAAAACCTGCAATTTAGCTGAGCTTAAACGAAATTACTGTCTGTTGAATAAACAGAGTTGAGCCAGGGAGCAGCTCAACTCTGATTTTATAACGATTAGTAGTTATAACCGTCGTGGGTGTTTACGATGCTATAGAAAGTCGCTTGCACGTAGTCATCGGCATCACCGGTATTGTTCTGGTTGTAAACGCCAGCTTTAAAGTACATATACTGGTCGCTGCCATCGTGATAACCACTGTTGCTCATATCAACCGTCTGAACTACGTCGGCTTTGCCATCACGCATAATGGTAACGGTGAGTTGGTGACCAACCACTTTGATTGAGTAACTAAACACTTCACCTAAGGCGATACCATCACTTGGATTTGATGCCGAGCTTGAACTGCTGCCGATCATATCGTATCTCTGGTCACTACCACCATTTGGTTCGTGGGCAAGATAGATGGAACCTAAACTGTTACCCGGTAATTTTCGATAGTACAAACGCGCAGGCTCATCGTTTTTGGCGTGGATTTGACCGATAATTACCCGGCCTACCTGACTGCTGCTACCTGTCGTTGTGACGTAATCGACTTTTAATGTAGATACTAATTCGCCATCAATACCGCCAGCGGCTGACTTATCCCCAGATGAATAGGTAGAGAATACCCAGTTGTTTTTATTAATGCCTTGGGTAGAAATACTCTCGTCGCCACGACGCAGCATCTCACGCAACTCAGAACGGGTATAGCTGGTATTGGTAGAGGTTTTCGGTGCATCAATCGGCGCTTTAAATACCAATCCACCATCGGCGGCATAATAGAACCATTGTGGATGCTCATAGCCTGCTACCAGATCATTTTCACTGATAGAGTCAGATTTCCCGTCGCCATTATTGTCCACCGGAACACCTAGATACCAGTCGCTTAAATCAATGCCTGTTACAGGTGGTTGTGTTGGCGGCTCTACCGGTGGATTAGTGCCACCGTCTATATCACCCTGATCGCAACCAAGTAGTTTGGCTTCGATAATGCTGTTCCAGGTATTTGAAGAATTACCATAACCTGTGATTCGCACATAACGAGCCTGAGCATTAAATCCATCTACGGTTTCATAGCTGCTGCTAGTACCAGAAGACTGGCCACTTACTACCGCTGAATCCCAGCTACTGCCATCGACAGAGGTATCAATGTCAAAGTAGGAAACGCGAGTATTGCCTTTGAACCATACGATTTGAGCGGCATCGACGGTCGCCTCTGCACCTAAATCAAAGGTAATTTGTTTACCTGAACCATTCGATGACCAGCGTGATTCATTACTTAGGTCGCCATCGATAGTATTGGCAGGCCCATGCCCGTCATTGGTGCCATTATCACTGGCACTGACGATGGTGAGCTCTGCACTCGTCGAACACTGGCCGCCTGCTGGTGGGGTAGTGCCGCCATCGCCTGGATCGACCGGCTCTGAAGTTTCTGTCAGGCTAAAATCGTCGAAACGACCTTCACCAGATCCATATTGACCAAACAAAGTGATTTGTGTAGCGGAACCGGAATTAAAGGAAACGGTTACCGCTTCATAGCTACTTCCACCGCCGCTTGCCGAATGGCTGGTACCAGCGACGATAGCGCCTATGGTTCCGCTACCTTTGATATAAGCTTGCAGCTCATATTGGGTGTTGGCCGTTACCGCAACCGTTTGCTCAAATGCTCCGGAGCTGCCGGTAATCTTCGCGGCACGATTGCCAGTGTAGGAATCCGATGAGATAGCGGATGGATCGGTATCAGCCCAGCCATCCCAGTTGTTTTCAAACCCTGAATTTTCGATAGTTACGGCGCTTGCCTGTGCCGTAAAGCCTATAGCGCTAAGCGCCAGGCTCCCCAGTAGTAAGCTAGATAAATAGCTCTTGTTATAGTTTTTCATCATTTGACCTTTTTTATATTTATTATTTGTATTACCAAATTGTTAATTTTTGGTAACTGTATGATGGTGCACCATGTAATACCAAAGATCAAATTTTGTAATTAACCGCGTGTTTTTTGTGGTTTTCTTAGAGTTTTATCGAATTCTTGCGTATTTTATCGACGGTCAAGAAAAAGTGAGCGATCACTAAGTACTAAGTGTTTTTATTTTTGGTCAGGCCAATTTTGTTTTTTAATGAAATTTTTAATAGATTTTTGAACGACGTTTTGTGACTAATATATTTGAATCAGATTGTTGTGTTTAGTTGTGGGGGCAAAGTGCTGTTAGACGCCGGCGAATCCGGTCTTTGGTTGATTCAGAAATAGAAAGCTTCTGTCGGAGGTGGACTAACAGTATAGAGGGGAAGGGGTTGGCAAGCCAGATTACCAGCTTGCCATTTAAATCATGCTTGGATGCTTGTAGTTTCCGTGCGAGTGCAAACTAATTGTATTTATCAGGATTGTGGTGTTTACCTACCGCGTCGGCAATTTCTTTTGGCATGTATTCTTCATCATGCTTTGCCAGAACTTCGGTGGCTAACAGCGTAGTTGGTTCGATTAATTCGCCCTGAGCGACGATACCCTGACCTTCTCGGAACAGATCTGGCAAAATGCCTTCGTACTGTACGGTGATCATCGGGCCAGAATCAATCAAGTCAAAAGACACCTTCAAGGTTTCAGGATCACGTTTGACGCTGCCGACAACAACCAGGCCACCGACTCGGATATTTTGGCCGACCTCAGGTTTTAAGGTTCCATCTTCTTTGCCGTTGTGGACTTCGGATGGAGTATAAAAAACATCAACGAAGTTGCTCAAACCATAAAGAGAAAGGCCGGCTACTGTGGCCACACCAAACAATATTAGGCTGATGATGGTTAAACGTTTTTTGCGTCTTGGGTTCATACTACCTCCCCGGAATTAGCTTCTGAGCTCTGTGCCGCTTTTTTCTGTTGATAGGCTTTCAGTTGTTGTTGTCTTTGCATTCTCTGGCGAATTTTTTCAAGCTGAACTTTCGGCTGGCGAAAGCTGTTAATGGCCATTACCAAGAGGATAACAAAGCTACAGCCATAGGATAACCAGATATAAAATCCGTGTTTTCCCATCGCTAAAAATTCTGCAAAAGATTCAAATGCCATGATTATCCCTCCTTCGCTGTTGCTAATTGTTTCACCCAGGGGCGCAGGCTATTACGCGCTAACACCTGACCCAGGAATCGTTTGCAAATCATGCTTGAGGCTAAAAAAGCAAACCCGAAAAAGCATATGACAAATGGAATATACATGCTCATCGCCATTGAAGGCGCAGCAAATTTGGTGACCGTTGCCCCTTGATGCAGGGTATTCCACCACTCTACGGAATAGTGAATTATCGGTAGATTTATCACCCCAACCAGGGCTAGAACACTGACCGCTTTTGCGCCCTGACTTTTATCATCAAAAGCATTATCTAAGGCAATAACCCCTAGGTATAAAAATAACAGAATCAGTTCGCTGGTTAAGCGGGCATCCCAAATCCACCAGGTACCCCACATCGGCTTGCCCCAGGCAGCGCCTGTGATTAAGGCAATGGCGGTAAATGCGGCACCGACTGGCGCGATTGCAGCAATGGCGGCATGGGCGAGTTTCAATTGCCAGACCAGAGCACAGAAACCGGCGATAGCCATAGAGAAGTAAAGTCCCATGGATAAAATTGCCGCTGGCACGTGAATGTAGAAAATACGAACGGTTTCGCCTTGTTGATAATCGGCTGGTGAGTAGGCTAAGCCCATGAACAGGCCCACGCTAAGCAGGATAGCGGCAATGACATTAAACCAGGGAATAAGTTTCTCGGTAAACTGATATGCCACTTCTGGGTTGGCATAAGGGTGTAACCATTTCCACATGTTAGTTTGTACTCACTTTTAAAGCGGCGCCAACTGCAAAAGGCGCGGTGATTAACGAGGCAAAAAACAGGGCTGCAATTATAGCAAGGTGGCCTTGATAAGGGTAGCTCGATGCCGCCGCCTCAACTGCGGCAGTCGCTAAGATCAATACCGGAATGTACAACGGCAGGATCAACAGGCTCAATAACACCCCACCTTTTTTCAGAGAAACCGTTAAGGCAACGCCAATCGCACCCAGCAAACTGAGTATCGGGGTGCCGAGCAACAAGGTTAAAAACAACGCCATATAACCATCGGGATGCAGATTCATCATCATCGCCAGCAAAGGTGCGAGCAGAATCAAGGGCACGCTAGTGCCCAGCCAATGCGCAAATATTTTCGCCAATACTAAGATAAAGACCGGACAAGGGCTTAATAATAACTGCTCGAGTGAACCGTCTTGATAGTCATTCTTGAATAACCGCTCAAGTGATAGCAATGTCGATAATAAGGCGGCGACCCAGATAACGCCGGGGGCTATCTTCATCAGTATGTTGGGCATGGCGCCAACACCGATTGCAAATAAGGTAATGACGATAATAAAAAACAGTAGCGGGTTGAGAATATCATCGCGGTGGCGAAGCGCGATTTTCAAATCTCTTAGTAATATGGTTTTAAACGCCTGGCGATAAGATAGAGCAGGATTCATTAGGCAAATATCCTTTCCAGGGTCAGGGTGTTGTATCGTGACGGAGGTAAAGACAAGTCCTGATGAGTGGTTAAGATAACCACACCGCCTTGGTCGGCGTGCTCAAGCATACGTTGCTCGAGCCTTTTCACCCCTAACTTATCGATGGCGGTGAAAGGTTCATCGAGGATCCAGATTTTCGCGTCGGTAAGCCAAAGTCTTGCCAGTGCGATTCGACGATGTTGACCTGCGCTTAAGTGGGCCGCCAGGGTATCGGAAAATCCGAATAAATCTACCTGTTCAAGCAATTGTTCGCACTGCTCGGTGTCCTGTGAGCACAACTGCAGATTAAACTTAAGGTTTTCCATCACCGTCAGCTCAGATTTCACCCCCGGAGAATGGCCAAGATACAACAAATCCTGATGATACTCTTCGCCGCATTTGTTAATTGCCGTTTGCTGGTAATAAACCTCACCATTTTCTGGTTCCATCAATCCTGCAAGTATGCGCAATAAACTGGTTTTACCGGTACCGTTGGCGCCAGCAATTTGCCAGATATCACCGGCGTTAAATTCGATATCCAAAGCATCAAATAAAATGCGCTCTTCACGAATGCAGGTGAGGTTGTCAGCTTTTAAGACAGGTGATGATGATGTGTTCAATTGTTGTTAAGTGAAACAGGTTTATTTAAGTTTTTGCCATTCTACAAGTTTGGCAGAAAAATAAGAAGAAAAAGATGGCGGCATGGCTCATGTGTGGCGATTGCTTAGCAAGTCTTTTCCTCCTTGTCAGGTCAACTGTAGGGAGACGGTTGAAAATGAAGTTGCATGAAATGTTTACATTTATTGTGCAATTTTCTTTAACTTTAAGGCCCAGTATCTAGTTTTCGTGGGAACACTGGGTATAATACTTGCAATCATCTGCGGGGTACTGAAATGCAAATAAATGAACCCCAAGGACGCTAACATCGTTTTGCAAGTTGACCTTGCTAAATTCTGGAGTAATCAATGATCCCTGAGTTAGGACACTTTTCTCTTTTCGTGGCACTTGCCCTGGCCATTTCTTTAAGCATTATCCCGTTAATTGGTGTTAGTTTACAAAATCAGCGTTTAACCACGCTGGCCAAGCCGTTGAGTGCGGGAATGTTCGTCTTCGTTTCCATTTCCCTTATACTCCTTGGCCATAGTTTCGTCAGCGATGATTTCTCAGTAGCTTATGTCGCCTCTCACTCCAATTCGCAATTACCGTATTATTTTAAAATCAGCGCCGTCTGGGGTGGCCACGAAGGCTCACTATTACTCTGGGTTTGGGTATTAACCGCCTGGACCATCGCTGTTGCCACCTTTAGCCGCCACGTAGACCAGGCATTTGTCTCAAGGGTACTGGCTATCATGGGGATGATAACTGTAGGCTTTCTGGCGTTCACCTTATTTACCTCAAATCCATTTGACCGAATTTTACCAACGCCGCCGCTTGAAGGTCGCGACTTAAATCCATTGTTGCAGGATATCGGCCTGATTATTCATCCGCCGATGTTGTACATGGGATATGTTGGCTTTTCCGTGGCGTTTGCCTTTGCTGTGGCGGCATTAATGTGTGGCAAAATGGATGCAGCCTGGGCTCGTTGGTCGCGCCCGTGGACATTGGCTGCCTGGATATTTCTAACCTTAGGTATCATGTTAGGTAGCTGGTGGGCTTATTACGAGCTTGGCTGGGGTGGCTGGTGGTTCTGGGATCCGGTAGAAAACGCTTCATTTATGCCTTGGCTTGTCGGTACCGCCTTACTGCATTCATTAGCGGTTACCGAAAAGCGTGGCGCTTTTCGAAACTGGACGGTGTTACTGGCAATCTTTACCTTCAGCCTGAGTTTGCTCGGTACCTTCTTAGTGCGTTCTGGCGTGATTACCTCGGTTCATTCGTTTGCCGCGGATCCAACTCGCGGTTTATTTATCCTGTTACTCCTTGCGATTGCCGTGATGGCGTCATTGACGTTATTCGCGTTTCGCGCCTCGAAAGTTGGCAGTTTTTCAAGATTTAGCCTGTTTTCCCGGGAAACGGCGCTGCTCGTATGTAACGTGCTGCTTGTTATCTCGTGTTTAACGGTATTGATGGGTACCTTGTATCCACTGCTGTTTGACGCATTGGGATTAGGCAAAATCTCGGTTGGTCCTCCGTATTTCAACCTGGTATTTATTATCTGTACCACACCATTGTTTATCGCCATGGGCTTAGGGCCGCTAATTCGCTGGAAGAAGGCGAAAAAAGGGGATTTACAACGTCAGGTTAGCAAGCTCTCTCTGATCGCTTTAGTATTGGGTATTGCATTCCCATTCCTATATGGCGGTGAATTTAACCTGCTGGTTGCCTTTGGGATGACATTGGCGATTTGGGTTGCTCTGGTTGCTGGCCGTGATTTATACAATCAGATTTATTTAGGCAACGGTAATTGGCAGTTTAAACGTATTAGCCTGAGCCATTTAGGTATGGCGATAGCGCACATCGGTGTTGCTGTGTCCATCGTCGGTGTCACTATAGTGTCTAACTACGAGCAAGAGCACAATGTGCGCATGGAAGTAGGCACGACCGCTGACATTGCTGGTTATCAGTTTACCTTTGATGGCGTTAAAAACGTTGAAGGTCCAAATTACTCCGCTGAACAGGGCCAAATCCTGGTGAGTCAGGATGGCGACGTCATTGCGTTGTTGCAACCGGAGCGTCGGACTTATCGGGTGCAAACCATGGGAATGACGGAAGCTGGCATTGATCCAGGTCTGTTCCGCGATTTATATGTAGCACTTGGCGACCCACTTCCAGGAAATGCCTGGGCAGTGCGAGTGCATTACAAACCATTCGTGCGTTGGATTTGGTTAGGCGCGATTTTCATGGGTCTAGGTGGCTTATTTGCAATGGCGGATAAACGCTATCGTCAGCGCAAACAAAAAACTGTCGCGAATGTGGCTAAGGACAACCTAGTTGCAGAACAAGCGGCTACTGTGTCTTCGACTGTCAGTACTGATACCAGCGCGTCTGCAACGGCAGCCGAAGAACCACAACTGAACAATAATAAAGGATAAGAGTAATGAATAAGGTGATTCGATTTTTACCGCTGATCCTGTTTATTTTGCTGGCAATCTTGCTGTTTCGCGGCTTGTCATTGGACCCAAACGCCATGCCATCGGCGTTGGAAGGTAAAGATTTTCCAGAGTTCCAGCTAGCTCAGTTGCAAGATGACAGTAAAACCCTGACCAAAGACGATTTAGGTGAGGGTATTAAACTGGTTAATGTCTGGGCTACCTGGTGTCCGGGCTGTAAATATGAGCACCCGTTTTTATTAAAAATTGCCAACGATAAACGATTTGCATTGTATGGCGTAAATTACAAAGATGGCCGCGAAGATGCGCTGAAATGGCTGCAACAATACCAAGACCCATTTGCTTTTACCGTGTTTGATAATGATGGCAAGTTAGGTATGGATCTTGGCGTGTACGGCGCACCTGAAACCTTTGTTGTTGATCACAATAACCGTATTCGTAAACGCTTTGCCGGTATTCTCGACGAAGCCGTTTGGCAGCAACAGTTCGAACCTTTGCTATTGCAATTGCAACAGGAAATGCGCAGCGCGGCTAACGATTCCTAGGGGATGAGAATGAAGATAATAACGCGGATGTTTAAAACGCTAACCACAATGCTGATAACCCTTGGTGTAGCCACCATAGTAAATGCAGGCCCAATCGATACTTATCAGTTTCCCGATGAAGTAACCAAAAAACGATTCCAGCAATTGGTCTATGAGTTGCGTTGCCCAAAATGTCAGAATCAGAACCTTGCCGATTCGAATTCGATGATCGCCGTGGATTTGCGTAAGCAAATTTATGACATGTTGATGGATGGTCGTTCGGACATGGAAATTGTGAATTTTATGGTGGAGCGCTACGGCGACTATGTCCTGTACAAGCCCAAAGTGACGGCTGCAACGTATCTATTATGGTATGGACCAATCGTTTTTATCATCATCGGCGGCATTATTATTGCGGTTTTTGTTCGTAAATCGAGCACCAAAGCACAACCTTTAAGTGCCGAGCAAAAGCAACAGCTCGAAGATATCTTAAAAGACTAATCGTTGGTAATTTCAGGAAAACAAGAAGTTTTATGACC
Source organism: Thalassotalea sp. PS06 (assembly GCF_007197775.1). Classification (NCBI taxonomy): domain Bacteria; kingdom Pseudomonadati; phylum Pseudomonadota; class Gammaproteobacteria; order Alteromonadales; family Colwelliaceae; genus Thalassotalea; species Thalassotalea sp. PS06. Next base: position 901,685 of record NZ_CP041638.1, read on the forward strand.
ACATTCATCATCATCTCTTTAGTTCTACTGGCGCTTGCTATGGTGTTTATCTGGCGCCATTTCCTGCGCAGTTCGTTAAAAGACCGTGTGCAAAATTACCGCGGCCAGACCAACAAAGATTTATATCACGAGCATCTGGCGGAAATTCAACTGGACCTGGACAAAGGGCGAATTGATCTGGAAAGTTTCGATTATCTGAAATCCGAATTGGACCGCAGCTTGTTGGCAGACATGCAGGCGACTGAGAAAGAACAGCAAAGTCGTGATAAGCAGACGTCAAAATTATGGCCGGTATTGATCAGTGTCTTTGTGATTGGCTTTTCTGGCCTGGGGTATTATCAATTTGGTGCCTGGCCTCAGGCGATGAACCCGGTTGCGGTCGCCGAGCACGGTGCTGGCTCACAGGCTGACGTGATCATTAATCGATTAAAAGCTTTGCATGAGGAAGTTAAAGCCAACCCGGAAAATACCGATGCCTGGTTCCAGTTAGGTCAAATTCTCACCACGGTTGGCCAGTATGAAAGTGCTTTTATCGCTTACCAGAAAGTGATTGATGTGGAAGGGGAACAGGCGGATATTTTAGCCCTGCAGGCGCAAGTCAAATACTATCAGAACAATCAACAGCGTAATCCTGAAATCAATGCCTTAATTGATAAAGCCAAAGCTTTGGATCCTGAAGATGCATCAACGTTGATGTTTATCGGTATGGACCATTATGTGAATGGTCGATTTAAGCAAGCAGCCGTTAACTGGCAGAAAATTATTGATTCAGGCCGGGCCGGTGTTAACACCGATGCGTTACAAGAAGCGATTGATGAAGCGTTAGCGGCCGCCGAAACGGCGCCAACGGATTCTGCTGTGGCGGGTAATTCGGGTTCGGCTGCCGGTGATGCTAGCGGTGTTGCTGATGGACCATCATTTACCCTCGATGTATCAATGAGCGATGACATCATTAATGCGATGGCTGATAAAGATGACAAAAACATTTTTGTCTACGCGGTGAATAGCCAGGGACCACGCATTCCATTGGCGGCGGTGAAAATCAAAGCCAGCGACTTACCCATGACCCTGATATTGGATGATAGCAAAGCAATGAACCCGCAAATGCAATTAAGCAGTGCAGAGCAAGTGACAATTTATGCGGTATTGTCGATGCAGGGAACGCCGGGCATGAACCCTGGCGATTTTAAAGGGGAAATCGCCAACATCAATGTCGAAGGTCAACAACAAATGAACCTGATCATTGATAGCGTCGTAAAATAGCAGGATACAGAGTAGGGCGTTTATCAAAGGATAATGGGTTATATAATCCTGGCGCTTTGCTCCGATTTTTACAGAATCTAGATAAGAGAGACATTATGTTAAAACAAGGACTTATTCTGCCGTTGACCGCAACTCTGGCAATGTTTTCAAGCTCTATCGCTTTCGCGAAAGATGATTCGCAACAGAGCGCAGCGACAGAAGTTGAACAGCAGGCGTGCCCTGCTATTTTGCAGCACACAGTGCGTAAACTGCACTCCAGCGAGCAGGTCGACCTGTGTAAAGCATATCAGGGTAAGACACTGTTAATCGTCAATACCGCCAGTAACTGTGGCTACACGCCGCAATTTAAGGCGTTGGAAGCATTATATCAGGACTACAAAGACGAAGGCCTGGTGATTTTAGGATTCCCTTCTGATAACTTCTTTCAGGAAGAGGATGAAGAAAAAGATACTGCGGAAGTCTGCTACGTTAATTACGGTGTGACCTTCCCTATGTTCGCCACTACTGTTGTTCGCGGTGATGATGCCCATCCAATCTTTAAAGAGTTGGAAGAGAAAACGGCAGCACCTTACTGGAACTTTTATAAGTACTTAGTGAGCAATGATGGCCAAAACGTGCAACGTTTTTCATCAAAAGTTGAGCCTCAGTCTGAAGAGTTGGTTGCGGCTATTCAACAAGAGCTTTAATACAAGAGCTCGAGTACAAGAGCTCTAACAAAAACTTTAACCTCAGCTACTTTAGGAATAATAAGAGTAAGTTATGTCGCGTTTTGTATCAGCGGGGAAAAAATTGCATGACGTTCAGGTAGACACTGGCGTTTTGCTTACCAACCTTGGGACACCCGATGCGCCCACTAAAGGCGCGTTAAGAACATACTTACGCGAATTCCTGTCAGATCCCCGAGTTGTGGAAATTCCGCGGCTCGTATGGATGATCATTCTACACGGGATTATTCTGCGTATTCGTCCGGCGAAATCGGCAAAGTTATACGAAAGCATCTGGACCGAAGAAGGATCGCCGTTATTGGTCCACTCTCTGGCTCAGAAAGCTAAAGTCACTGAGAAAATCAAACAAGCCTATGGCGATAACGTGGTTGTCGATATTGCTATGCGTTACGGTAATCCGGGTATCGTCCCGGCGCTGAAAAAATTTCAGCAACTTGGGGTCAAACGCATTATCGTCTTGCCACTCTATCCCCAATATGCAGGGCCAACTACCGGCTCGACCTTCGACAAGGTTGTCGCTGAGGTTAAGCAGTGGCGCTACGTGCCTTCCTTACACTTTTTAAGCTCGTATCACGATAACCCGGATTACATTGATGCGCTGGCAAACAGTATTAGCGAAAATTTCGCCGCTAATGGTACCCCAGACAAACTGATTATGTCGTTCCATGGCATGCCGCGCCTGTTTTTAGAACGTGGCGATCCCTATTACTGTTTCTGCCATAAAACCGCTCGGTTGGTAGCTGAAAAGCTCGGCCTTGTAAAAGAGCAGTATGAAATGACCTTCCAGTCGCGTTTTGGTAAAGCCGAGTGGCTCAAACCATATACTGACGATGTTCTGGCAGAATTGCCGGGCAAAGGCGTAAAAGATGTGGCGGTGATAAGCCCTGCTTTTAGCGTCGATTGTCTGGAAACGTTGGAAGAATTAGAAGTGGAAAGTCGCGAAGTATTCATGGAGGCAGGTGGTGACAAGTTCCGGTATATCGCCGCACTCAATGACCGTGATGATCACATCAATGCCTTGATGGGGATGTTAACCCCTTACCTCAAGTAACCCTGGTGGCAGACAGTGGAAGTCAAATGGTTAACCGATAAACAATGGCGACGCTTCCACAAGATAATATTGTCGATAACATTCATCCAGCTGTTGCTTTGGGGAATATCTGGCTTATATATGGTGTTGATGGATATTGACTATATCCGTGGAACGCCATTCAAAGCGGCAAAATCTGAGCTAACCCCTGAGGCCGTTACGGTTTCAGTCAAAGACATTTATCTAAGATTTCCTAAGACTTCGAATCTACGCTTATCCTCACTTGCCAATACGCCTGTGTACCATGTCAGCACTTGTGTTAATTCTTGTGTCAGCAATTACATCAGTAATGGCGCCAGTGATAACGAACGCACTTATCTGATAAATGCCTCAAGTGGCGAGTTGATTAATGGGATTGATGAGGCATTAGCACGTGAGATAGCGGCGACTGGTTACCAATCTGATGGTCCGAAACCTGAAATCTTATCTGCAACCTTGTTTGTTGAATCGGCGCCAAGTGATTTTCCTGCGCGTCTGCTACCTGCCTGGCAAATACAGTTTGGCGATAACGCCAATACCCGATTCTATATCGACGCTAGCACCGGAGATATCCGTTCGGTTCGCCATCAATACTGGCGTCTATTCGATTTGATGTGGCAACTGCATATCATGGATTATGATGATGGCGCAGATGTTGATAACCCTATGCTTACCCTTTTCATTTTATCTACCTTAGCGGCGCTTTTATCTGGAGTAATGCTATTGTTTGGGCATATCCAGCGCTCGAGAAGAAAGCATCGCCGAAAGGAACATGGTGATCCGGAACAGTCGAATCATGTGTCACTGACAGTTGCTGAGCAAGGCAAAGGGAGAAACTGATGAGTTATCTGTCTTCCTCGCTTAAACGACAAACCCGTAATGCTCATCGGCTATTAGCGAGCATTATTATCTTAGCTTTGCTGCTGTGGTTAGTAAGTGCCGGGTATTTTAACCTCATTGAGCCACTACCAGACGTTGACTATCCAAAAGTGGAAACCTCTGGACAATCGTTAGCTACAAACAATGCCGTGCAAGATATGGATAGCGAAAGGTTTAAGCTTTTAATGGCTAATAATCCAGGGGTTATTGAAATTGAATTTCACCCTTTCCCAGAAAAGGTTTCAATTGAACCCCTGTTACGCCTTAATAGCGCTGATGCGAGCTGGCTTGCAAGTGCTAATACCTTGCAGCCGATAGCAGTGGATGAAAGTCTGGCAACATCGATACTAACCGCCAAATATGATTTGGCTGAAGATACACTTTCTCCAACCTATATCGCTGCAACCGAAGATTTGCCGGAATATCAAGGTAAGCTTTGGCAGCTGGCATTAGGTGATGAAGTCGATTCAAGATTTTATGTGGATGAGAAAAGTGGACGCTTGTTTGGACCGTTCAATGATTATACCCGCACCAAGGCGCTGTTTTTGCGTATCCATTTTAGCGATTATGTCGGAGCTATCGGTTTTAACCACTGGTGGAATATCCTGTTAGCCTTGGTGTATCTGCTCCTTTCATTCACTGGTGTTTATTACCTCTTGACGTTATTTCGACAAAAAATTGCCAGACGCAGAGGCTGATAAACTGCATGGTTAGGTCGGGAAATTGATTGATTTGTCGACACTAACTTCGAATCTTGGATTGAAAATTTCTTACATAACCTGTATATTTCGCCGCGACTTTTAGGGCTTTATTAGACCTTTATCAAGCTCTCAGGGCTTTAGGCGTTAAGCCTTCAATACCCGTGGTGTGCTGCCACATATGCCAACGCCGCCGCGTGGTTGGTATAGCTACTATATTTATTATCTATTAATGCTTTGGCCATAAAGGCCGGGGCTCTGGTTGTTTTTGTCTGATGTTTTGTCCGGCAAGATGAGTTTATTATGTTTGAATTACACGCAAGTAAAGTGACCAGCCTGAAGAATGACGTTCTGTCGGGTCTGACGGTTGCTCTGGCATTGGTACCGGAAGCGGTCGCCTTTGCATTCGTTGCTGGTGTTGAACCTTTAGTAGGTTTATATGCCGCATTTATGGTTGGTTTGATCACAGCTGCTTTTGGTGGCCGCCCAGGTATGATTTCTGGTGCGACTGGCGCGATGGCGGTTGTCATGGTTTCCCTGGTTGCTTTGCACGGTGTACAGTACCTGTTTGCGACTGTGGTATTGACCGGTATTTTGCAAATCCTTGCCGGTATATTTAAGCTCGGTAAGTTCATTCGCTTAGTGCCGCATCCCGTTATGTTGGGCTTCGTTAACGGTCTGGCTATCGTCATATTCCTGGCTCAGCTTGGACAATTCAAAGTATTCGACGAAAGTGGCGAATTGCAATGGATGAGCGGCGACGCCATGTACACCATGCTTGGTCTGGTAGCTTTAACCATGGCTATTATTCACTTCCTGCCAAAACTTACTCGTGCTGTACCATCATCGCTAGTTGCGATTGTGGTGATCACCTTGATTGTTTTAGGCCTGGATTTAGACGCGCGCACCGTTGTTGATTACGTTCGTGATATGACCAACGACCCGAACGCAACCATTGCCGGTTCATTGCCAAGCTTTGCTATCCCAGAAGTACCATTTACCTGGGAAACCTTAAAAATCATCTTCCCATTTGCACTTGTACTTGCAGCAATCGGTTTGATTGAATCTTTATTAACTCTGACATTGATTGATGAGTTAACTGAGACCCGTGGTCAGGGTAACCGTGAGTGTGTTGCCCAAGGTGCTGCGAATACCGTTAATGGTTTCTTCGGTGGTATGGGTGGCTGTGCGATGATTGGCCAGTCAATGATAAACGTTAACTCCGGTGGTCGTGGTCGTATGTCGGGTATCACCGCAGCCCTTGCGCTATTAGGCTTTATTTTATTCGCGTCCGGCCTGATTGAAATGATCCCTCTAGCCGCTCTGGTCGGGGTTATGTTTATTGTTGTTATCGGTACGTTTGAATGGTCATCATTCCGTATCATTGGCAAGATCCCTAAGACCGATGCCTTTGTTCTGGTATTAGTTTCCGGGGTTACGGTAATTTCCGATTTGGCAGTAGCTGTGGTGGTGGGTGTTATCGTATCGGCTCTGGTATTTGCCTGGGAGCACGCCAAGCACGTTGTGGTTAATCGCTCTACCGATGAAAACGGTTGGACCGTATATGAAGTGAATGGCCCGTTATTCTTTGGTGCGATTTCTTCATTCCTTGACCAGTTTGATATCAGCAATGATTCACAAGACGTTATTGTTGAATTTAAAAATTCACGCGTAGCTGACCACTCAGCCATTGAAGCTATCGATACATTAGCTGAGCGTTATATTGCTAAAGGTAAAACCTTACACCTTCGTCACTTAAGCCCTGAATGTAAGCTATTGCTTAAAAAAGCTGGCGACCTGGTTGAAGTGAATTATATTGAAGATCCAAATTATCATGTAGCAACCGATAAGCTTGCTTAATCGTTAATTTTGATTTAGTAAAAAGCCGCACACGTGCGGTTTTTTTGTGGGTGTCTATCAAGACACCCATGGTTATTTATCAAGACACCCATGGTTATTTATCAAGACACCCATGGTTATTTATCAAGACACCCATGGTTATTTATCAAGACACCCATGGTTATTTATCAAGGCACCCATGGTTATTTATCAAGACACCCATGGTTATTTATCAAGACACCCATGGTTATTTATCAAGACACCCATGGTTATTTATCAAGACACCCATGGTTATTTATCAAGACACCCATGGTTATTTATCAAGACACCCATAGTTATTTATCAAGACACCCATTGGTTATTTATCAAGACACCCATGGTTAATTATCAAGACACCCATAGTTATTTATCAAGACACCCGTGGTTGTGGTTATCGAGGTGTTCTATAAGAGACTAACGCTTGGGGTCGTCTCCCGAATCGATTCCATGTTATAGTTAAAAAATTGCTCACTAATTAAACTGACGATTTGAAATGAAAGATTTGCAGCTGGAATTTTTTGATATTCCAAGCCCCTGTCGCGGGGTTTGTAAATCGGATAATCGTGGTTATTGTCAAGGGTGTTTTCGTACCCGGGATGAGCGTTTCGGTTGGTTAAATTTCAGCGCCGCGGAAAAACAACGGGTGATTAAGTTGTGCCAGCAGCGAGAGAAACGAAGAAATCAGCCGAAAAAAATCGAAAATGAATCCGCTACACCTGCGCCTGTGCAACCCTCATTGTTAGATACGCCAAAGAATGATCTGTTGGATAAAGATCTTAGCGCCAGTGATTTCGACGACTTTGAACTCTAATTAAACAAATTCGGGTAAATTCGAGTAAATATTAGACGGTTAAACAAAATTGCGAAAAAAGGGGTTGCTAAGCCCCAAAACACCCTTTATTATACGGCCTCATTCAGCAACACAGCGTTGCTAGGGGATTGCCCTATAAACATATTGCCCAGATAGCTCAGTTGGGTGAGACAAGCGTTTTATATGAATCACTGATTCATGCGCCGTCGAACGAAACGGATTTATTCGTTTCCGGAATGAGCAGGGGATTGCCCTTAAACATAATTTGCCCAGATAGCTCAGTCGGTAGAGCAGGGGATTGAAAATCCCCGTGTCGGTGGTTCGATTCCGCCTCTGGGCACCATCATTTAGAAAAACCAGCCTTATGGCTGGTTTTTTGCTTTCTGGGCCCTTCGGCGGAGCCGCCTCTCGGCAACTGCTCCCGGCGTTGCTCTACCTCCTACACCCATGTAGTCGTGGGTACCATATTCTACCAAAACCCAGCATTACGCTGGGTTTTGTCGTTTTAGGACGGCGTAATCGAACAAGTTCGATTAATGAAATACATCCGTGTATTTCACCCAAGGGCAGCAAAGCTGTTTCTAATTTGTTCCAGACAAATTAGTCCGTCAGGGCACCATCATTTAGAAAAACCAGCCTTTTGGCTAGTTTTTTGCTTTCTGGCCTAGCCTTTTCTGTATGCTAGCTCTCAGCCTAAAACAAATTATCCAGGCTAGTGAGGACTCCCGCGGCATTATCCATTAATGCCTGTTGGCGCTCTTCCTCGGTAAGGATATTCACGAATGGGGTTTTGCGGCGCAATCGACGCATTTTCGGTGTGTCTTCCAGTATGGCTTTGCGAAAATCTTTAGCATCATCAATGATATCGAGAATGCTATCCCAAGTGATGTATTCGCCATACCCCATTCGACCAACGTCGCGGCGTTGCTCAAGGGTTTCTCTCACCTGAGGTACCAGCTCTGGATGGTGTAGCATCTTATCGGCAATGGCGGCGTGAATGGCCAGTACCTGACGGTCAATATACTCGTCTTTTATGCCGGTTTTCTTAACCTGGTAAGGTCGATTTTTTCTGTTTGAACTTCGCATTACCTTTAGGACCTAATGAAAATCCCTGGATTGGGTATTTAGCCTTGCCAGCTCATCGCTGCGATCAATTAACTTACCGGCAATAACATGGATAACTTCACCTTCACGCTCCAATATGCCTTTTACTTCGAGCACTCGTGAAGACAAAAATGCCTGCTTTTGGGCTCTGGCGGTACCGGCCCAGACTACCACATTAATATTGCCGGTATCATCTTCCAGAGTCATGAAGGTTACCCCAGATGCGGTGCCGGGCGACTGGCGTCCGGTGACAACACCAACAACTGTAACCATACTTTTATGGGACTTAGCCATTAACTCTTTCATACGGGTAAAACCGGATAAACGACCAGCTTGTTCCAATAAACGGATAGGGTGCTTGTTAAGTGTCAGGCCGGTTGCCGCATAATCTTCATTGAGGGTGTCGACATCATTTGGCGAAAACTCATGAGGCTCATTTATCCTTGCTTCCTTAAATAAAGGTAACTCACTTTCATTGTTCATTAATGCCCAGCGGCTTTGATAGCGATTACCGGTTATCGCCTGAAGGGCATTGGCACTGGCGAGGTTTTGCAGGTCTTTGCTATTGATGTTTAGCTGGCGTAATTGGTTTAAGCGTTGATAGCCCTCAGTCGGCCTATGCTTGATGATAGTTTTCCCGGCTTTCTCAGAGAGACCTTTGATAATACGAAGCCCTAAACGAATGGCATGCTGTTGATTAACACGCACCACACTATGGTCATACTCAGACTCATTGACACAAACCGCTAGTACCTGAATATTATGACGCCTTGCATCCTGAACCAGTTGTGAAGCGCTATAAAACCCCATAGGCAGACTATTTAATACACTGGTGTAAAACATTGCCGGGTAGTAATACTTTAACCAGGCGGATACATAGGCGAGCACGGCAAAGGAAGCCGAATGACTTTCCGGAAAACCATATTCCCCAAAGCCGCAGATTTGCTCAAATAAGCGTTCGGCAAACTCGGTTGGGTAGCCTCGTTGTTGCATACCGCTGATAAGTTTGGTTTTGAATCTGGCTAACTGGCCATTTTTTTTCCAGCTGGCCATGGCTCTTCGTAATTGATCGGCCTCGCCACCACTAAAGCCGGCGGCAACCATCGCCAGTTTAATCACTTGTTCCTGAAATATCGGCACCCCAAGGGTTCGCGCCAGGACTTCTTTGACTTCTTCTGAGGGGTAATCAATAGCTTCGATACCATTTCGACGTTTTAAAAACGGATGCACCATATCGCCCTGAATTGGTCCTGGCCTGACGATCGCAATCTGAATAACCAGATCGTAATAGCTGGCAGGTTTTAATCTCGGTAACATGCTCATTTGCGCCCGGGATTCGATTTGAAAAACACCGACAGTATCGGCCTGTTGAATCATCGAATAGACGTTTTGGTCATCCTGCATCCGGGTGATATCAGCGATGGTTAGTGACCGTTTTTCTAGTTGCTCTACCAAAGCGAAACACTTTCTTATGGCGCTTAGCATGCCCAGCGCCAACACATCGACTTTGAGTAACCCTAACGACTCGAGGTCGTCTTTATCCCATTGGATCACAGTACGATCTTCCATCGCTGCATTTTCCACGGCAACCAATTCATACAATGGGCCTGCGGATATGACAAAACCGCCGACATGTTGAGATAAATGCCTTGGAAAGCCCATCAGCTCGTTAACCAGGTTAATAAAATGCTGGCCTTGATCCGAGTCTGGTTGTAACCCTAATTCGATAATCTGTCCCTGCCAGCCCAGGCTCTTATCGCGGCGATTAATGTTTTTTATAAAGAATTCCAGCTGCGGCAGGGCAATGCCTAAGGCCTTACCGACTTCGCGGATAGCACTCTTTAAGCGATAAGTAATCACGGTTGCGGCAATGGCGGTGCGCTTACGACCATATTTTTGATAAATGTATTGAATCACTTCTTCGCGGCGTTGGTGTTCAAAGTCGACATCAATATCCGGTGGCTCATTACGCTCCTTAGAAATAAAGCGCTCGAATAATACCGAGATTTGCCTGGGGTCAACGGAGGTAATTTCCAGGCAATAACAGACGATAGAATTGGCCGCAGAGCCGCGGCCCTGATAAAGGATTTTCTGTTGTTGTGCAAAAACAACAATGTCGTGAATGGTAATGAAATAAAACGGGTAATTAAGCTCTTCAATCAGGGTTAGCTCTTTGTCGATGACTTTTTGAATAGCCGATGGGACACCTTCAGGAAAGCGACGCTGACTGCCTTCTTTAACCAGCTGGCGCAAGTACGTCATTGCCGACAAACCTTCCGGTACCAGCTCTGCCGGATATTCATAGCGCAACTCCTGCAAATTAAAATTGCATAATTCACTAATGCGCTGGGTTTCCTGCAACCAGGGCAGTGGAAATAAACGTTTGAGTTTTTCCAGGCTGCGTAATGCTCGTTCAGCATTGGGGAGTAAATCTTTACCAAGTTTTTGAATTGGTGTGCCATTACGAATCGATGTTAATGTGTGTTGTACCGCCAGGCGATTAGCATTATGCATAAGTACGCCGCCGCATACAGTAATCGGTAATTCAAAATGCTCCGACAATTGCTGGCAATGCTGCCTGGCTTTTTCATCATCGGCACTTAAATGGCGTTGGTAACCTATCCACAGGCGTTGATAGTGATATTTACAAAGCCATTCCGCCCAGCTGGTGTCGGTTTTCTCGCCGGATGGTAGCCAAATTACCAAGCAGTGTTTGATCGACATCAGATCCCATTCGGCCAATTGATATTCACCTTTACCGCTTCGCCTTCTGGCATTGGAAATTATCCGGCATAACTCCCCATAAGCCTTCCGGTTTGGGCATAGTAAAATTACCTGAAGCTGTTGCTCTAAGTGGAACATACTGCCAATGATCAGGCGCACCCCTAACTGGTGGTCCTTTATGGCGGTATGGGCACGGACAACACCCGCCACCGAACATTCATCGGTAATAGCCAGAGCCTGATACCCTAAAAATTCCGCCTGATGAATGAGCTCTTCCGGGTGGGATGCCCCTTGCAGAAAAGAAAAATTACTTTGACAAAATAACTCGGCGTAACTCATGTTATTTTACTCATGTTATAGCCCCGGTATATTAGCTAAACAAGCCATGGACGAACCATTTCTGGGCTGGTGTACGATACACCCACAACCATTGACCTGTAGGGTTTCTGGCAATAAAGTAATCCCGGACCACAGGTTGCTTATCCCACCAACCAGCAACAATTCGCTCGGGACCATGTTGAATGTTTATCTTTTCTTTCACTGGCATTGGCCTTGGTAAGATAAAGCTAGGTCGCAATGAAGTATGGGCAGCATCAGGGGTTGCCGCTTTTGACACTTTCTGCAAAGGTGGGCAGCTAGCGTTAGCTATTTCCGGGCGGTGATCATCAACCACCCGAATGCCATGCACGTTTTGTTTGCCAAGTTTGGCCTGTAAACGTGATACCAGCTCGTTGGCAGAGATAGCGCCGCAGTGCTTGCTAAACATATCCATCATTTGAAAATCATTACCACGGACCTGTCGGGCTTCGACACTAATGGCAATAACAGGAGCCGTGACCTTAATGGATTCCAGGGTTAACTGACTTAACCCAAGCCATTGTTTTGCCTGATAAGCACCTTCAGCGCTATGCACCTGGAAATGCACGCTGTCGGTATCGCGAAGATGTAGTTCGATATTGAGCTGACTACAGCGCTTATCGCGAAATCGTAAAAACTGTTCGAGCAAATGGAAAACTTTAAGCAAAGGTTTTTGTAAGTACTCGAGATTCGATATTTCAAACATGAGCTCAAGATAGTGTTTAAATCGCTCCGACGGATGGTAAAACTCTACGGGATGTTTTAGCTGTCCCTGCAGGCGACCCATGTAAGTGACCAGCTCGATATCAAAGCGCTTGGCAATATCGGTAAGTGGTAAACGTAAAAGATCGCCAATCGATTGCACACCAACCCGGTTAAGATGGTTAATCATTTTGTTGGATAGCTCGCTAACCTGTAATGGTAAAGGACTCAACAAACGATTTAGCGTTTGCTTGTCATCGGTAACCTGATTACAGCCACCGATGGCCAGTAACCTGGCAGCGTAGGGAGAATAGCCCGAGGAAAACTGATAATTCAGAGCCAGTTTCTGTAAATGCTGTTGCAGCAGCTGCCAGTAGTTTTCCAGCCCCTGATACAGGCTCAGCATATGACTGACCCGTAGCAACAGGCCGTTAGGCGGAAATAAGCTGATATCGGCAGTCACCATATATAGCCATTGGGCAATATAAGTAAGTTTGGTTTTTTCCTGTTTTTCATCGTATGCCAATACCTGCAGGTTATGGCACAACGCTGCCGCAGAGCCCAGGCCCATGCCCTGTTTTATCCCAGCACTTTCGGCACTTTGATTGAGTTGCAATACTTCGCTGTTACGGCCATGAACAATAGCGATGGGTAATTGCTCATCGGCCTGATATAGGCTATCCAGCTGTAGGGAAGGGAAGTGTAGATATAACCACAGCATGATGTTAACTGACTTTGGTAGTAGGGAAATACACCAGGTTATCGGGGATTTTCCCTAGGGTTAATGTCGGCCAGTGATGCTGCATATCAATATGAAAAGCTTTTGATGGCCAGCCTCGTTTACGTTTATTAATTTGTGCATCGATACCTGACGGACTAGCCGTTAAAGACATGCTTAAATCCAGAGGAAGCGACAGGGTTTCATAACGTTTTTGTCTGAGCATAAATACTCGGCTCGCGCCTTTTTCGGCAGCTAGCTGCAGGCGTTTGACCTGATGAATTTCAATGGCCTGATCTAACCAGATAAGTACCGAACCACAGGTGCCGCTTTTCAGACACTCTTCTGCTGACCACAGGGCATCTTTTTCCTTATCAGGATTGATAACAATGACCTGCTGTAAATCGATACCTTGAGAAGCCAGCATAGTGGCACTGACGTTTCCTGGTGGGTTAATGAAGATCAGTAACCTCTCTGGATCCGCGGTTAGGGTTGGTAATAATAGTCGTAGCTCGCCGATACTGGTTTCGGTTAATATTTCAATAGCGCCAGCTTTGATTAACCCTCCGTTAAGGTGTTGATCAAGCTCTAAATAACCTGAAGATTCCAGGTTTGGTTCTGGTGTTTTGATGCCGCCGTGCCACACTAAATGACGATGCTGGAGATCTTTAATTAACTTATTCATTAATACCAATTCCATTGAGTTTTTGCACAACTCAGAGTTAGGGCAGAGGTTAAGTTACAACATAGATTTCATTGGTATAGTCTTCTATATTAATGAATGGTATAAATACCTGTATATTTGTACAGTATATTCGATCTTTTTATTAAAGCAAGGCAATGATCCTATGTGTGGACGATTAAATATCAGTGATGATCCTTTTGTAATGGAGTTGATCAACTGGTTAGGTGTTGAAAACCCGAGAGAAAAAGTTAATTGGGGGCGCTTTAAGCGAGCCACGGATCCAATTTCAATTATTCGTGAGGAGCAGGGACAAAGAGTTATCAATGATGCTACCTGGTGGTTGTTACTAGATAAAACCGATACCGGGTTTAAGCCATCTCGATATACCAGCTTTAATACTCGTTACGATAAGCTTGATGTGCCGCGAAGTGCCGGATACGTGCCTTTTCGCCAGAGTCGCTGCATTATTCCGGCAAAAGGTTTTGGGGAGACTGAGTTTCAGAATAAAAAGCCGGTTCATTATTACGATTTGGAAGCCCTTGATGGTGAAGCCATTGCGTTTGGGGGCCTGTATCGGCAATGGGTACATCCGAATACCGGTGAAGTTCGCTTATCCTGCTCGGTAATAACCTTGCCACCCCACGATAGACTACGCCACATCCACTCTAAAGCTATGCCTTTAATTCTCCCCAGGCATGAAGGCTTATTAACCGCCTGGCTTGATCCGAATTACCAGCAGGTGGAAAATTTCCAGTTTTTGCTAAATCCGCACCTGCCTCAGGATCTTAACGCTTATCCTATCGATAAACCGAGCCTGCATCAGGCGATTGGTCAGTCTGAGCGAATTCAAGCTGACCAGCAAAGAGCGTAGCCAAAACATATGGTCTAAACTTTACGGCACAGGTTTACGTACAGTAATGAGAAACAAGTAGATATCGTCAGGAGGCTCTATGCCAGTAGATCATACCGCCGGTTCGAAAACCGAAAAAGACGCAGATAAAAAAGCGGAATCGGAATTCAGTGATGCACTTAAAGACAGGCCGGATGATTATTTTGTACAACGTAAGTTTGCCAAAGCTATCGACTGTCACAAGATTGATCAATCTGCGCCGTTTCACTGGTTAGCTCTGGCGGTGCAGGATTTTATCAAAGCACCGCTAATATCTTTAGTGTATGGGCTGATATTCAGCCTGATCCCTGCTGCGTTAATAGTTCTGGTGTTAGCTACCGATACCCATTTGGTGATATTACCGGCTTCTGTTGCCTTTGCCCTAATCGGTCCGGTATTTGCTACCGGCTTATATGATGTCGCATGGGAGTTGGAAAAAGGTCACAAACCCACCTTTAGGCACAGTCTTAAATCTATGTTCCGAAATCCAGTCGGCGAGTGGGGGTTTGCCATTCTATTAATGCTGATGATGCTTGCCTGGATGCGTATCGCTGCATTGATTCATGCATTGTATCCCACCACATTGAATCCTGGTTTAGAAGAAATGATGGGATTCCTGACACTAGGCACCCTCGCAGGTGCTGCATTATTGGCGGTAGTCTTTACTTTCTCGGTATTTACGCCACAAATTATGATGGAGCGTCGGGTCGATATTTTTACTGCCGTTGCCACGTCCTATAATGCGGTGATGGAAAACCTTGCCGCCATGGTGGTTTGGGCGGCGATTATTATTATTTCGGTGTTAATTGGCTTTGCCACTTCCGCGGTGGGTTTTATTATTATTATGCCGTTATTAAGCTATGCGAGCTGGCATGCATATATCGCGACCATAAAAACAATTCGTCCAAGAAAATATGAGTAATAGGATATAAAGCCTATCTAGGTTTTATCACCGTCAAACATACAAAAAGGGCCTGTAGGAAAGCTTCCCAAGGCCCTTTTTTGAATTTGAAATAATTACAGTGCTAAATCAATAATCATTTCCGTTAATTCTTCTTTGGAAATGCTATTGTCATGATTGGCATCAAATTTTTTGAAAATGCTTTCGCACATGCGCAGGCCTTTTTCCTGCAACAAGCAATGGATTAATTCGACAAATTCACTACGACTGATCGCACCGTCTTTATTTTCGTCAAAAATTTCAAATAGTTCATCGACCCATTCGGTAATTTGCATGATAGTCTTCCAATTAATTGACTTACCGTCACTCTACCCCCTTATAATCAATTTGTGAAGCGGTATTCTGTAATCAGATTTTCCTAAAATGTCATGCAGGGTTATCGCACAAAGCCAATAGGGCGTTTACCTTCAATCCAGAAGGTAAATAGGGCGTCAATAGTTTTGCCGCTTTCCTTCATTGCTATCCAGTTGTTCATAAATTGCTCAAACTCGTAGTCCTGTTTTTGTACCGGGAAAGCCATTCCTATTTCTGGCAATCTGGGTTCAGGGATGACGACGGTGTAATCGGGATACAATAAGGTCCACGCCGAAGCCCCAGCAGCGCCGTATATCATTGCATCGATACCTAACTCGTCACTGATGAAAAATTGCCGCGGCGACGATAATTCGTGTACTACATTATTTGGCATATTTTTTTTCACGGTTTTTTCGTAAAAATGAGTTTCTGGCATACCCAGGACAATACTCGGATCATCGACAATTCGTTGCCAGTCGGCATATTTGCTGCGCTCCTTATCTTTAACTAACAATGCCAGGGTTTCCTGAATATGGGGGTTGGTAAGGTTGTGGTTAATCAGGTTACCTGGTGTTACCGGCACTGAGGCAACAATATCCAGGTAACCACGATTCAGATATTCTTCGATATTTCTTCGTTTAATACGCACAAATTCAACATCAACTTCCAGTTCCTGTGCTAATAAATGCCCGATTTCAATGTCCAAACCGACCAATTCCCCGTCTTTATTGTGGAATGCATATGGCAGGGCATCGGCATAATAACCCATACGTAAGATCCCCCTGACATTGATTCTTTCCATGGTATTTTCAATGGCATCAATTTCCGGAGTTTCATCAGGTGCTGGCTCTTTCAATACCCGGGCCTTGGCGGCAGGGAGCAACAGATCTCGGTCGATGAATTTTTGATAGCCTTCATATTGATGACTAATGGAATTAAAAGTGAATGAAAGGGACGCCAGAATCAATGATGTACAAAGCGGCACTGAAATCATGAAGATAATAAATGGCCGTGTATAAAATTTAACTTTGTGCATGATTACCATAGGTATCAGCATACAAAGTACGGTCATAAACATTACCGATAATAGCGCCGCTAACCGACTAACCAATAGTTGTTCTGCGACGACGTAAAGTTCAAACATTGATGCGGAAATAGCGAATCGTTCGAGGATATTAGGGACTGCAATCATTTGCGAACCGAATAGTTGCAAAACCCCATTTAGGACTAATTTGGGATAATCGTATATAGCGATTTCTTCACCATTGAACCAGGCTGCAAAAAGAATGAAAAGCAGCACTAGCAACTTACCACCCATGGGCAGGCTGTAGGAAATCGGCGCAATGATTGAAGGTAACCGGGTGCTGGAATTATGGTTGTGAGAATGCACAACCAATTGCTTTTTCACATCTTCGGCAATGACAGGGATCACCACGAATATACTACCGGTGGCAAAGCCTGTTATCAGTGCTGAACGGCAGGCAAGAAACACCTGGCTAATGGTTAAAGGGGTAAATATCGCTACTATCAAAGGCAGGATCACAAAGGTTAACAATAGCGTCATTGAAGCTGCGGTGACGAAATACACCAGCAAGCCATCCATTTCATCTTCCGCCAGAGTAGCGCTGGCGTTCCAGGCGATGGCTAACACCCCATAAGGTGCCATTTTCATTACCGTGTTAGTAACCCGGGTTAAAGCCTGACGAATGTCTTTAAAGACGTATAAGCTGCGACGCTTATTGTGAATACCAATAAAGCCAATACCGATAAACACGCTGAATACTACGACAGCTGGTACGACACCATTGGCCATAGAGTAAAAAGGATTTGCAGGTAAAAAGTACTCAAGTGGATTATAAGTTTCTTTCTCGCGAATAATACTTGCTGAATAAAATGCGGCTGAGCTCCAGTCGGGGAAAGCTATGGGGGCAAGTAAAATAATCCCGACAACTACAAATAACAGGATAATAAAGGAAACAGCGCCGTATTTAGCCAGGCGTTTGGCCTGTTGACGGCTCATCGAACCAATGCCGAAAACCAATGACACGGCAATATAGGGCAGAGCCGTCATTTGTAATAGCATAACGAAGCCCTGGCCGATATAATTGATGACATCATTGGTATAGCCAGAGGCAAAGCCAATGACGAGGCCAGCAATCATAGCTAAGATGATTTTATTAGCTTGGGACATTTGAATTCCTAACCGTCCCTGGTGATAACTCCTCGCAGTTTGCTGCTATTGTGCATATATGTCGGATTTTTGGGCATTTACCTGCGCAATTATCATCGACGACTAGCAATCTGATTATGATTAAAATAAAGTAAACAAGATTAAAAAATTATAGATAACTGACTGACAATTGCATTGTTATGACAGATTTATCATTGCAATAAATGTTCATTGCTGAGCTTCCCCCAGGCTCCAGGCTTAAGTGGTTGTAGCTAAAAATAAAAAATGAAAAAGCTTAGTGTTAAAATTAAAGAGCAGTATAAGCCAATTCTGTTCGTAGCCCTGATTTCGTTATTCGGCTACGCTCTGAACTTTTACCCGATCCCTTTGTTTAATAATATCGAGCTGGTACTGGGGAATGTCGCCTTCGTTATTGTTGCCATGCGCTTTGGTATGCTTTATTCGCTACTGTGTGCATTGATCGTCTGTATCTCTCTGACTGAATCCACCGGACACCCTTTCGGCTTTTTCCTGTTTGGTTTAGAAGCGGTATTCATCGCCTGGTTGCGGCGTCGCGGCTGGTATATTTTATATGCAGACCTACTGTTCTGGTTTGTTCTGGGAATGCCAATTACCGCATTCTTGCTGTTCTACCAAATCGATATGCCACAACAGCTCTGGTTTTTAACGACGATCAAGCAGGCATTTAATGGATTGGTATATGCGTGTCTGGCTGGCCTAATTGTTTATTTTTTTCCAGCGCTTTTCGATATTACTTATCAGCAGCAGCCAAGGACGGTGCGTACCCTGCAGAATCAACTGGTATATGCATCATCCCTGGTTATCAGTTTCTCCATTATTACTATCTCGATTTTTGTCAGCCACAAAGTTATAAAATCGCAACACGATATCATTCAACAAAACATTATTGAGCGAAAACATTACTTTGTGCATACCACCAATAATTATCTGCACACCTATCGCTCGGCAATCGAAAATCTGGCGATGATGCTTAATAGTCATTCAGCGCTGTTACATAACGACGCAGGGGAGAGGGAGCCACTTAAAATCATCGAAAGATTTCATAGCAAGTATCCCGATTTTCTTGGCATCGCCGTAGTGTCTGATAGCAAGAAGTTCATTTATAGTAGCCCTGGCAGTTTGTTGACGAAATTAGAAAATGAACAGGGCAGTGTTGAAGTTAATGGTGATGAATTCTTTATCGGTGCGCAGGTAACTTCCAGTAGCTATATTTCCAAGGTTTTTAATTCCAAATACCTGGGAGCCAAGCCGATAATTGCGATTAGCCAAAGGCTCGAGTTGCCAACGGCTGAAGTGACACAAACAGGTTATCAGCCGGTGTTAGCAGGAGCTTTGGATAGCAATAAATTTTCCAAATTGGTGAGCGCCAATTTGATGAATAAGATGTCTTATATCATCACCGATCGCGTCGGTAATGTTGTCTTTGCATCGCAAGAGCTTGACATCGAACCGCTTAAACCGTTTCAGTTTGCTGCCGAACGTGATTATGCCTTTGCTCAGACTAAGTTGGTGCGCTTTAGAACCGAACAGGGCGACTCCGCAGAGTATTTTCTCTCCCAGGGACATCTCAAGAACGGTTGGCAAGCATACGTGTTAGTCGATTCCAGCTCTGTCGTTAAGCAGGTTGAACGGGAATATATTCTGGTTTTTGCGTTATTGATCCTGGCATTTTTAATTGCCGTTTCCCTGGCTCAAAGGATTGGCACCGAATTAACCCAGCCTATGGTATTTATTCTCAAACAGCTGAAGAAATTCGACCGCAGTAATAAGCTCGAATTTGCGCCATTGTTTAAAGGTGCACCGCAGGAAGTTATCTTGCTTTATGATGAGCTACAGCGAAATAAGACCGAGATTTTTGAGTACCAGACCGAGCTGGAAAATAAAGTTGCAGAGCGCACGGATGAATTGGAAAAAGCCAATGAAAAGCTTACTCAATTAGCCCAGAAAGATGGCCTGACAGGTGTCTTTAATCGTCGCTATTTTGACGAGCATTTTGGCTTGCACCGTAAGCTTTCCTATCGTAATCAGGGCAATATGGCCGTGGTGATAATCGATTTAGATCACTTTAAACAGGTTAATGATAAACATGGACATTTATCTGGTGATGAGTGCTTACGAGTGGTCTCGGAAATCATGTGCGAGGAGTTTAGTCGGGAAACGGATCTTATCGCCCGTTTTGGTGGTGAAGAGTTCGTGTTGATGGTTACCCAGATAACCGAACAGAATCTGTCCTATAAACTTGAGCGCTTACGGCGCACAATTGCCGCCACGGTGATATACAACGAAAGTAATCAGCCTTTCCATGTGACTGCCAGTATTGGCGCATTATTGGCGCCGGCGACGTTCAGTGACGATGCTCAGGACTGGATAAAGCTTGCGGATCACAAGCTTTACCAGGCCAAACGCGAAGGACGAAATCAGGTAATTATCGAAATCCTTGATGAAAAGCAGGCAGAAACTGACGCAGAGGCGCTTGCAACGGAAGTGAGTGAGTAATTTCAATTACACAAACTTAATGTGATTGGTCTAAATTCGGGTTTGTTCTTTATCTTTGCTCCAAGCAATCTTATAGTGGAAAAAAACAACAAAAAGGGTAGCTATGAAATTGTTTTTAAAAGGGCTTTTAGTGTTAAGCCTGGCAAGCTTGTCACCACTCGCCAGTGCCAGCGTGCTGATGAAGCCAAATCCGGTTCCAGGCGCTGAATATCCAGCCTTGTTGCAAGGAAATTATGTTTCCGATATCACTACACCAGAATCGTTTTTGGGGTTTGATGTCGGTCAGAAAACCGCGACTCCAGAACAAATTAATCAACTAGTGAGGCTGTGGGCTAGCGAAAGCGATAAGGTAAAACTGGTTGAGTATGCCAAAAGTTATGAGGGACGGTCTTTACATTATCTGGTGATTTCCAGCAAAGAGAATATTAACAACCTCGATAGCATCAAAGAAAACATTCAGGCTTTAAGTGCCCCAGATTCTTTAACGGCCAATCAGCAAAAGCAGTTGCTTAAAGATACACCGGCAACCGCCTGGATGGCTTATAGCATCCATGGTAATGAATCTTCTGGTGCCGATTCGGCGCTGGCACTGATTTATCATCTGATTGCCAGTAAAGATGACGAAACTCAGGCAATGCTTGGCCAGCTTCTGGTTATTGTTGATCCAATGATGAACCCCGATGGTCGCGCTCGCTTTACCAAGCAGCTTGAGCAGAACCGCAGTACGGCTCCGAATTTTGATGTTCAGTCTTTACTGCATTCCGGAGTCTGGCCATTTGGTCGCACCAACCATTATCATTTCGATCTAAATCGTGATTTTTACTATGCGGTGAACCCGGAATCTCGTGGCCGCATCAAGGCCATTAACCAGTGGAACCCACTATTAATGATCGATGGTCATGAAATGGGGGCACTGGATAACTTCCTGTTTGGTCCACCTCGCGAGCCCATCAATGAGCATATCGCCGACAGTATCAATCGTTGGAGCAAAGTGTTCTCGGAAGATCAGGCCGCGGCGTTTGATAAACAGAACTGGCCGTATTACACCGGGGAATGGTTTGAAAACCTATACCCAGGGTATTCGAATTATGCGGAATATCGAGGCGCCATTCATATTCTTTATGAGCAGGCTCGTACCGCCGAAGACGGTGTCAAACTTCGCAATGGTACTATCCGCAGCTATAAGCAATCGGTACACCATCAGTACTATTCGGCATTGGCTAATCTAAAAACCTTACAGGATAACCGTGAAGCAATTTTTGCCGACTATGTTGAGAATCGTAAAAGTCACATTGCCAAAGATGGTAAATATGCCGACCAGTCATTTGTAGTTTTAGCCAATAATAACCACAGCCGAACCCAAGAATTTCTAGACCTGATGGATCTGCAGGGAATTAAATATTATCGCAATGAGCAAACGCTGAATGTTCGTGATGTGACCAACCAGCTTGGAGAAGTCAGTAAGCGTAAAACCATTCCGAAAAACAGTATTATCATTCCTAACCGTCAATATAATGCCCCGCTAATTGCAGCCATTCTCGAATTCGATGCCAACATCAAAGATTCGGTGTTATTAGAAGAGCGCCAGAAAACTTTACGGGATGGTAGTTCAGTGATGTATGACGCTACCGCCTGGAATCTGACCATGATGTATGGCCTAGAAGCCTGGCAGGTGGGCCAGCATTTATCTGGTGGTCTTGGTGAGCACCAGATAAAATCAGGTCAGTTTAGCGATCGTGATAATGCCATTGCTTATTTGATTGATGGAGACGACGATGCGTCAGTTTCCGCAGCGGCGAGATTATTAGAGCAGAATTTAAATGTTCGGGTTTTAGATAAACCGGGCTTATATAACGACATAAAATTTGCCCGCGGTACGGTGGCGATAAGCGTTGCCGATAATCAGCATAAATCGGGCTGGTTAGAAACTCTCAAGCGTATTGCTAATGAGACTCAGGTAAATGTCCAGGCAATTAGCCAGGGGCTTGGCGATGAAGATCTTCCGGATATTGGTTCCGAGCACTTTCAGTTACTAAGAAAACCTCAAATTGCGCTGCTCACTCAAAATGGTATTAGTCCTTATGACTACGGTCATATCTGGCACTTAATTGACACGCAATTAGGGGTACGTCACTCGCATTTGGCGCAAGAGCTAATCGCCAGATCAGATCTACGCGCATACAACGTGCTCGTGATCCCAGGACGTTGGTATGGACAATTGTCGAAGGCAACCTTAGCCAATATTAATACCTGGGTTAGTGCTGGCGGCACCTTGATTGTGTCCGGGAATTCGGTCGGTCAATTCGCCAAAGCCGAAGACTTTATTCAGACCAAACTGCTGAGTGACAGCTTTGAAGATATCCAGGAATACAATCTGGCTTTGACTCGGCAATGGTTATCGGAGCAAGCGAACATCAATAACGCTAAACAGCTTGGTCAGCATAAGGTAAGCGATAGCGTCTGGTATCCGTGGCAAAATACTAAAGATTTAAAACCCATGGATAAGAAACAGTTAAGCCAATGGGATAAATGGACTCAGGCATTTATGCCGTCTGGCGCTTTGCTGGCAACACGAACCGATCAAAAGCATTGGTTGACCTATGGTGTTGATAGAGTGTTACCGGTATTAACGGATGATGCGCCGTTGTTGATGACCAAATCAGTGACTTCTGCGGTAGCTCGTTATGGCGTTTATACCGATAACAAAGAGGCTAAGGAGCGAATGATTGGATGGTCGACAATCCCTGAAGGTAAAGATGTATCATTGCGCATGAGTGGTCTGTTATGGCCAGAAGCGGCGCAGCGCATAGCCAATGCTGCTTACCTGACCCAAGAGCGTAAAGGTAATGGCCAGGTGATTTTATTCGCCAACTCACCAAACTTCCGTGGCGCTACCAAAGGCACAGCCAGATTGTTGCTTAACGCTATGGTGTACGGACCGGGCTTAGGTAGCCGGGCACCAATTCAACTTTAAGCTGAATCTTATTGCAGACAATGAAAAGGGGAGCTTCAGCTCCCCTTTGGTTATTATTCGTTTCGATTATTTAAGGCTAATCGTCGTGTGGATCTCATCACCTTCCTGATGGTCTGGCTCAAACCAACGGGCAGTAACGGTTTTAGTCTGTGTCCAGAATTGCGTTACCTGCTTACCGTTTGGCCCCAGATCGCCCAGTTTCGAACCTCGTGAACCGGTAAACGAGAAATAAGCAACCGGTACTGGAATTGGCACATTGATACCAACCTGGCCTACATCGATATCGTTTTCGAATTTGCGGGCCACGTAACCAGAGGAGGTAAAGATAGAGGTACCATTACCGTTTGGATTGTTATTGATAATCTCAATCGCTTCATCCAGGGTTTCTACCTGCAGGATACATAGAGCCGGTCCGAAAATTTCCTGTTGGTAAATATCCATGTCCGGGGTTACATCAGTAAACAGCGTTGGACCAACAAAGTTGCCGTTTGGATAACCCGGAACGGTAATATCACGACCATCAACCAGTAATTTAGCACCTTGCTCTTCGCCAGTATTAAGGATGTTGATGATGCGTTGTTTCGCTTGTGGCGATACGACAGGGCCTAAATCAGCTCGACGGTTAGTACCGGCATCGATGATTAAGGTTTTAGTTTTCTCAACGATCTCATCTAACCACTCCTGGCTCTTACCTACCAAAATGGTCACCGGATTGGCCATACAACGCTGACCCGCTGCACCAAATGCTGAACCGATTACATCATTAATCGCACGCTCTTTGTTGGCATCTGGCATGACTACCATGTGGTTTTTCGCGCCCATCATACATTGAGCACGCTTGCCATGTTGGCTGGCGTGATTGTATATGTGGGTACCAACCGGTGTGGAACCGATAAAGGAAACCGCTTTTACTAATGGGTGCTCACAGATGCGATTAACCACATCCGGACCACCATGAACAACATTGATAACGCCTGCCGGAACACCAGCCTGAAGCGCCAACTCTACCATTAACATAGAGGCAGAAGGGTCTTGTTCCGAAGGTTTTAAAACGAAAGTGTTACCGCAGGCGATAGCCGCTGGAAACATAAATGCTGGTAGCATTACCGGGAAGTTAAAGGCCGTAATACCGGCGCCAACACCAAGCGGTTGGTTTAACGTATAAACATCGACATTTGATGCTGCATTGTTGGCCATTTCGCCAAGTTGCAAACGGGTAATTGAACAGGCATTTTCTACCGCTTCTAATGCGCGACCTACTTCACCCTCTGCATCTGGCAGGGTTTTACCGTGCTCTTCGGTAATTAGCGCTGCAATCTGTTCGGTGTGCTCTTCAAGCAATTGCTGGAACTTCAGCATAATGCGCATGCGCTTGGTCAAAGACGTCTTGCTCCAGGTTTTAAACGCACGATGAGCGCTTTCAACGGCAGCGTCTACTTCATCAAGGGTCGCCATTGGCACCTTGGCCACAACTTCCTGGGTTGCCGGGTTAAGAACATCTAAATATTGCTGAGATTTTGAAGGGACTTTTTTACCATCTATCAGCAATTCAATTTCGCGAATTGTCATAATTTAACCTTTGTTTTCTGGCCTCATGATATGCGTTTAAGCACGTACCAGTAATTTTGTTGTTGTTACACCGACTGATGTTTTATCGATCTTAGCGTCGATATCTAAAGAATAGTCGGTATCTGTTCTTTGTTGTTTGAGACCTAGATTAGGGAGAAGGGGGCTGTGATTCAAGGATATGGCGCAGGCGCGAAATAAAATAGCGACCAATATGTAAATTTTGCTGAACAAAGCAATTTCAATCTTCCCTAGGATTAAAATAATTCATCCCCGAGACCAACAGGCGTTTAGCGCTTTTCTACTAAAAACTTCCTAGAACATATGGTAAAGCTGTTGTAAATAGGCTGTTAGTATTATATAAACGTCGATGTCACCTGGTTGTAAACAACAACATACAAGTCACAGTGTTACGGGTGATAATAATAAAAAATTCAGGGAGTTAATATGTCAGTAAAATTTAGCAAGCGCAGTTTAGCGTTGGCAGTGTCGGTGGCGTTAGCAAGCCAGTCAACACTGGCAGCAGAAGAAGCTGCACAAGAAGCGGTTGCCGAGGAAGATATCGAGCAAATCGTTGTTGTAGGTAGCCGTGCAGCACCTCGTTCAGTAGCCGATTCACCGGTACCTGTTGATGTGGTTGATGGCGATGAGTTAAGAAAGTCTGGTTCTTCAGATATGCTTGATTTGCTTGTTGCATCGGTACCTTCATTTGCCGCTCGTGCACAGCCTATCAGTGACGCGGCAACACTAATCCGTCCGGTCAACCTTCGTGGTTTGTCATCCGATTCAACCTTGATCCTATTAAACGGCAAGCGCCGTCATCGTGCTTCGGTAATCGCCTTCCAGGGTGGTGGTGTGAACGATGGTGCACAAGGTCCGGATATCTCAGTAATTCCTTCTGTGGCGTTAAAGCAAGTAGAAGTGCTTCGTGACGGTGCCTCTGCACAATACGGTTCTGATGCCATCGCAGGTGTTATGAACTTTGTTCTTAAAGATGATGCCGACGGTGGTTCAATCTCTGCAAAATATGGCGAGTACTATGAAGGCGACGGCGGCACAACAACCGTTGATGGTAACATCGGTCTTCCTTTAGGCGATGATGGCTTTGCTAACTTTAGCTTCCAGTTGAAAAATGCCGATCCGACGTCTCGCAGTGTTCAACGTCCAGATGCAGCCGGTCTAATCGAAGCTGGTAATACCGATGTTGGCGATCCTGCGCAAATCTGGGGTCTGCCAGAAATCGAAGATGACATTACCTTATTCGGTAATGTAGGTTTAGATATCGGCGATGACAAAGAAGTGTACTTATTTGGTAACTACTCTGAGCGCGATGTAACCGGTGGTTTCTACTATCGTAACCCACATAACCGCGGTAACGTCTACTCTATTGATAGTGGCGACGATAATGAAGATTACGACTCACTTCTTGTCGGTGATGTGGGTTTTGCAACGAATGGAATTCCGACCTGTTCGGTTTCCAATGCCTATGTTGAAGCAATGTTAGGCGGAGATGGTTCATCTTCTCTTGTTCAGTCAAATGTTCCAAATGTTCTGAATACGCAGGCTTACCAAGACATGGTTGCCGATCCAAACTGTTTCTCAATGAACCAAATCTTCCCTGGCGGTTACACACCGGCATTTGGTGGTAATATCACAGATACCTCACTAACAGGTGGTGTACGCGGTGATTTTAAGTCTGGTTTTATGGATGGTTTCTACTTTGATTTAAGCGCGTCCGTTGGTCGTAACGAATCAGACTTCAACCTGAAAAATACCCTTAACCCTTCACTAGGTCTGTCGACTCCAACAGAGTTTGATACTGGTAAATACATCCAGTTAGAGAAAACCATTAACTTTGATTTAAGTAAAGGCTTTGACTGGGGCTTATATGAGCCAGTAAACATTGCCGGTGGTCTGGAATGGCGTGAAGAGAGCTTTGAAATCGTATCTGGTGAAGAAGCATCCTGGAAAGCAGGTCCTTACGCAGATCAGGGTTTCAACATTGGTTCGCACGGTTTTAAAGGTTTCGGTCCTGAATCGCAAGGCGTAAATGTTCGTCGTAACGTAGCTGCTTACCTTGATACTGAATTCTACTTCAGCGAAGCCTTTATGGTTGGAGCCGCACTACGTTGGGAAGATTATGACTCATTTGGTAGCACCTTTGATTATAAACTAAGCGGTCAGTTCTCAATTACCGATGACTGGTCAATCCGAGCTTCTCACAGTACCGGTTTCCGTGCACCTACGGTTGGTCAGGCTAACGTAGTTAATACCCAAACCTCGCTTATTAATGGTGAGTTGATTCAGACCTTCCTGGCACCAGCAACCGATCCTCTTTCTGCTTACTATGGAGCAGAAGTGCTAACGCCTGAAGAATCTACCAGTTATACCTTTGGTACCGTATTGCAGTTTGGTGAGTTATTCATCACTGCCGATATCTACAGCATTGAAGTTGAAGATCGTTTAGCACAAACCAGTCAAATTGACGTATTGGCCGAAGATTATGACGCTCTTCGTGCAGCAGGTGTAACGAATCCAGAGCTTATTTCAGCGGTTACTTACTTTGCGAATGACTTTGATACTACAACCACTGGTTTAGATATCGTTGCTAACTACAACATGGAAATGTTTGGTGGTGATACAGGCTTTAGTCTTGCATACAACTACAACAAAACCGAAGTCGATCGCGTAGATGTTCAGGAAGATGGTTCAGTGCGCACTGGCGCAGATAAAGTCCGTCGCCTTGAAGAAGGTATGCCAGAGCATCGTGCGACCTTTACGGTTAGCCAAAGCTGGGATTCGTTCGGCATGTTCGTACGTGCTAACTACTTTGGCGAGTACTGGGCGGTTCACGCCGATGACGCTGGCCCGGGTGGTTGGAACCAGGATGCTGACGCAGCTATCACTTTCGATGCTGAAGTTAGCTACTTCATGACTGAGCACTTCACCTTTACTATTGGTGCAAATAACCTATTTGATCAGGAAGCAGAGCGTATTCCTGACGAGTTCAACGGTGTTGGTGGTAAGTACTACGAAAGTGGTCCGTTCGATTACAACGGCGGTTTCTACTACGGTAAAGTCACTTACAGCTTCTAAGCAAGCTGGTGTTTAAAAAAGGACCTTCGGGTCCTTTTTTGCTTTAAGAAGGTGGAGTCAAGACAGTAAACGTCTTGAAGGTAGAGTCAAGACAGTAAACGTCTTGAAGGTGGAGTCAAGACAGTAAACGTCTTGAGGGTGGAGTCGAAGCAAAAAGCGCTTCGATGGTGGAGTTGACGTAAGACGTCAATGGTGGATTCGAGATAACAATCTCGAGGAATGGCGCGTTGCGCTGGATACTTGAAACAACCGATGGTTGGAAATGACTTCTTCTTTCCACCTTCCTCTTCCACCAGCGCAGCTTACCTCTTCTAGTTTTCTACTTCACCAACTGCTTAATCGTACGCTTCAATGCCGCGGGTTTTACCGGTTTATTTAAAAACTGGAATCCCTGGGAGCGAATTTCTTCACGAATTTCTTCACTGTGATCGGCACTATTCATGATGATTGGGATATCGGTATCCAATTCTTGGTGGATAAATTTCACCACGTCAAGCCCGGTAACACCATCGTCGAGGTGGTAGTCGGCGATAATCAGGTTGGGTTGTTGTTGCTCGGTCACCTGCAACGCCGTTTGCTGATCTTTCGCCTGCCATGCCTGACAGCCCCATTCACTCAAACGCTTATCCATGGCGCCTAACACCGCATCATCATTATCGATAACTAATACCTTCAGCGATTGTAGGTCCTGACGGTTAACCGGGGTTATCGATTCACTGGCGCTTGGCTGTTCGGTAAGAGTAATAATCGGAAGCTGAATGGTAAATTCACTGCCGATGCCATAGGTGGAGTTTAAGGTCAGTTCGATACCAAGAATTTTACAGATCCTTGAGGTGATCGCCAGACCCAGTCCCAACCCTTGTTCTTTATTTTGATTGATTTGTTCAAAGTCATTAAAAATACGTTGCTGGTCTTCTTCCCGGATACCAATACCACTGTCTTTGATACTCAAAAATATACTGGCATCCTGACGTTTTAGTGTTAGTTCGACTTTACCTTTTTCTGTGTAACGAATGGCATTGGTCAATAGGTTTTGAATGACCCGTCGTAATAAGTTTTTATCGCTACGTGTCCCGACATTATCAAAATCAGCCTTGAACTGCAGGCCTTTTTCCTCGGCCAGTACGTTAAATTCTTCACAAATAGGGGATAAGAATGTGCCCAGATAAAAATCATCGATGTGCGGGCTTATGGTGCCGGCATCGAGTTTGGTCAATTCTAGAATTGAGGATAATAATTGTTCGGCATTTTCCAGAGAGTGGCTGATATTCTTGCTCAGTTCCCGGGTTTCTTCATTATCACTCTTTTCCTGCAATATTGACGAAAATAGATTGGCGGCATTAAAGGGCTGCAACAAGTCATGGCTCAACGCAGCAAAGTAGCGGGATTTATTAATATTTGCCTGCTCGGCATCCTGCTTGGCTTCCCCTAAGGCTTTGTTGAGTCGTTGCAAATCTTCGGTGCGTTGTTCTACGCGGCTTTCCAGATGCGCATTGATTTCTTCCAGGGCTTTTTGGGTATTAACAAACTCGGTAATGTCGGCGTAGGTAGTAACGAAGCCGCCACCAGGTAACGGATTACCGTTCATCTCATATACCTTGCCAGACTTTTGTATCCGCTGGAATTTATAGTGAATGCCCTGGCGCAAAAAGGTAATACGTTTTTCCACTTCCTGCTGTTTAGGGCTATCGCCAAAGAAACCACGGTTAGCATTAAAGCGGATAATTTCCTCCACCGGGCGGCCGACATAGATCTCCTGCTCCGGGTAATTGAACATTTCGATATAGCGTCGATTCCAGGCAACAAGCCGCAGCTCTTTATCGACCACGGAGATACCCTGATTGACATTTTGAATGGTGGCCTGCAACAAGGAACGATTGAAACGCAATAATTCACTGGCTTCATCAACGATATCAACCACATCATTAACCAAGGCCTGACGCTGACTTTTGGCGGAATTGAGCAGCAATCTCGCCGATGGACCACCGATTACCCCTGCAAGTTCCTGCTCGACAATAGCCTCTAATTCACCGGTTATGGTGTATTCGTCGTGTAGCTGTTTATGCGGGTAATGTTTATTAAGCAAGCGATTGGCATAGGCTTTACCAAAGAACCGTCCGAGAACGGCACGCACATCACCAAGGGTAAGCGGGGTAACGCCGCCGTAGGATAAGTTGTCTGCGTCCAGCTTAGTGCTGATGTAATTTCGAGCCTGAACCTGCTCACTCATCGAAGGAGACGATGTCAGGCTGAAATAGATGAACACCAGAATATTCAGACCAAGACTCATCAATACGCCGTGAGAGATAAAATCGATTTGTATCCCAAATAATGCTGTCGGTGTTAACCACTCCTGAGCAAATAAACCGTGGGCAAAATAATATTGATAGAATTGTGTATCCTGAAACATTGATGGCAATAGCAAGGTGTAGGCCCAAATCAAGGTGCCGACAACGATACTGCGATAAGCCGCCTTATGATTTGCCTTTGACCAAACCAGGCCAAGGATCATGGCCGGTGCAAACTGAGCGACTAAGGTCATCGCCATTAATCCCGTTACTGCCAATAATTCGGAATTGGATATCGATTGATAGTAGGCCCAGGCGGCAATAAGAATGATGGCGATGGTAATACGCCTGATGATCAGCAGTCTGTCAGGACTTAATTGCTGACTACCGAGCAAGGTGCGCCGGCTTCCTTGTTCTCGGGCGAGAAGCTTAGGAGTGATCAGGTCATTAGAAACCATGATACTTAATACGATAGTGGCAACGATCACCATGGATGTAGCCGCCGAAAAACCGCCAAGGTAAGACACCAAAATCATAAAATCATTGTTGGCATAGATGGGGAGTTGCAGCATGAATGAATCACTACCGACACTTTGATCGGCAAAGGTGATAAGGCCGGCAAAAGCAATTGGCAACGCAAATATATTTAAGGCAATTAAAAATACCGGAAACAACCAGCGGGCACTGTTTAGCTCTGACTCACTTTTTTGTTCGATAAACGCCATATGGAACTGCCTTGGCAGACAGAACATCATTAATACCCCCAGCAGGGTTTGCGTCAGGTACACGTAACCTGGAGGTGGTGAAATCGATTTGATAGCCTGGTGCTCATAAGCCGCATCAAGGAGTTCGGCAGGTGAAGAAAATATCCAGAAACAGACAAATATGCCAACCAATAAAAAGGTAAATAGTTTGACGATGGATTCAAAACCAATGGCTAGCAACAGACCAGGGTTTTGCTCCGATGGTCGAATACGACGAGTACCGAAGAGAATGGCAAATATTGCCAGCATGACGGTGAACACTAGTGAAATATCAACCCACCCGGATATCGATTGATATTGGGTTACCGCGGTAAAACTATCTGTCATCGCCCGTAATTGCAGAGCGATGTAGGGGATGATAGCGCATACCGAAACCAGGGTGATTAAGCCCGCCAGGCGGGTGGATTTTCCGTATCGGGAGGAGATGAAATCGGCGAGTGATGTTAGCGATTGCTGGCGGCAAATTTTTGCGACTTTTAATACCAGAGGCCAGGCAAAGATAAAGGCGATAATAGCGCCTGCGTAAGTCGGTGTTAACCACCATCCGGTAGTGGCTGCTTGTCCGGTAACCCCGAAAAATGCCCAGGACGTACAATAAACGCCGAGCCCGAGACTGTATACGACAGGCTTAAAACGCTTGGGTAATTGGTACTTATCGCCAATAAATGCGATAAAGAATAACAGCGACAGATAACAAACTGTCACCGTGATCAGCAGGGAAATGGGCAACATCACTACGACTTCTTGGTTTTATTTTTATACCCATACTAGCGAAATATTTTAAGATGTCATCTATTACTCTCAATTAACAATGTCCGCCCCGGCTACTGCGATACGAGGCTTGTCGATACATCAATATAAGTATGAGAAAACTAAGTAGGTTAAACGTAATACTCGCCCCGCCATCATCACTGGTCGTGCTCTTGCTGGCATCAAATGGAAACGCATCCTGATTATCACCGATACCGTCGTTGTCAGAGTCTTTCGATTCAGAACTATCCAGCGGAAACGCATCGCTGTTATCGCCCACACCATCGTTGTCACTATCAAACCATTCTAACGGGTTTAACGGAAACGCATCTTCGTTATCCGGGTAGGAGTCGTTGTCGTCGTCATCATCAATGGTATTTTCCAGACCGTCGTTATCAAAATCATCCGATGTGGCTGGCGGAACCTGTTCATCCGGTGGATCGATATCATTGGGATCGCCTTCGAGTAAACCGATACTGTAGTGGAAGGGGGTGAAGTTATTCTGAGGATTAACGTCAATATCATTGGAGTTGGCCTGAATATCGATAATGATCCGATATTCTTCGCCCGGCGGATACTCGTCACTAAAAGGCATCACTAAGCGTTTACTTAATAACTGGCTTTCAGAATGGTTAACCGTAGGGCTGATAAAATGTTCGCCTATGGGAAGTTGTAGGTCGGCATTAAAGCCTTGTAAGTCATATTCATCGGCATTAACTAAGTAAAAAGATGCTGTCGCATTAGTTTTGATTGAACCCAAATCCAGATATACAAAGCTGATTTCTATACTTTTCCCTTGTCGGATTCGAGTCGATGGCGGTCGGGGAAGAGGCGTATTGAAACGACCGTTACTGCTGCTTTGATATAACGAAATGGCTAAATCCAGAGCTTGCTCTGATGAGGTGTATAAATCGCGGATGCCGGCAACTTCATCGGCAACGGGAATGCGCTCATATAAATAACCTACGCTTGGTCCTGGTGAGCTAGGTCTCAGATTTGAAGGGGCAGGCAAATTACCGGTTTCGTGATCCAGGCCTGACATGTGGCCAAGCTCATGGATAAGTACGGATTGCAGATTATGGCGTCTGGCGTTCAGATCCTGCTGAGTTAAAGCCGGGTTTTTATCTTCCGTCAACCATCCATAGCTGCTGTTCAGGCTGATATCGGCCTCGGAAAATTCACAACGGCTCTGGAAATATTCGAATTGAGTTATCCCTAAGGTATCTGAGTCTAAATCATCGCTGAAATAGATTTTATTTATACCGTCGCCCAAAGACGAAGAGGTGAAGCTATCGCTGGTTATGGCATATTCAAGATTACTGCCAATGATCCGGTTCCAGGCTTGGATCGAGTCAATCGCCGTTTGTCTGAAGGCGGAGTCTGCGGGAAAGGAGATATCCGATAGGCTGATGGTGGTTGTTCCATTTGGCCAATGTAAAGCACCTTGACCATTGTTGCAGGTATAATACTGGCTGGCCTGTACGGAGGTCAGTGGTAATAGGATAAAACAAACGATTGTTAAGATATTGTACTTCATTGCCCTCTCATTATTGCTTCACTTGTCTGACGATTAGGGAGAGAAAAGCTGCGAGGCTCGACACTTTCCAGCGGTTGTT
Source organism: Thalassotalea sp. PS06 (assembly GCF_007197775.1). NCBI lineage: Bacteria > Pseudomonadati > Pseudomonadota > Gammaproteobacteria > Alteromonadales > Colwelliaceae > Thalassotalea > Thalassotalea sp. PS06. The sequence continues at coordinate 935,204 of NZ_CP041638.1, forward strand.
GTGATTTTGCCGTCGGAAAGGCTTTAATTTGTTCGATAAATGAAGATGCCAGCAAAGGCGGTGAATTTGCATCAAAGGTCTCGGGTTGTGGGGCACCAACAACTATCATATTTGGCGTAACCAATCGATTGACTACAATCTGGTCGTTAACGATATCGACAACGGGGTTTGTCTGGTAATCGAGGATCCGGTTTTCTTTAATAATAAACATTCCCTGGCCCCACCCGCTCAATGGCACCATGCGTTTGCCATTGCCCTGCAAAAACAGAATCAGTTGTTGCGAGAGATGAAATTCAGGAGAACCCTGAATTTTCTGTACCAGTCCGTTTACTTCACCGCCATGGAAAGCAAGGGTAAACTCAGCGCCAGCATACTCACCTTTCAGCAGTTCTAAATCGCTCAAGGTGACAAAGCTGACAATAGTGCCGTTTTCCATTCTACGACTGCTAATTTCTGAAACCTGTCCCTTTAAAATCGCATCGGCGTTGTGCATGAGGTCGCTGAATGAGCGATATTTCACCGCTGTTGCCTGAACATGATTGCAGGCCAGGATGCTGGTGATAAAAACAATAAACAGAGAAATAAGTCGGCGATGCATCATAGAGTCAAATCTCGTTATCGAACAAAAAATTACTCAGTAGCTGCACTTTAAAACGCTTTGTCAGAATGCATTTGGCAGAACTTGCCTGTCAGGACAAAGAAAGATTACTGAAATGTTTATCTTCCGTTGATATCAAAAGACCCGTCGGCAATGCTTGCCAGGGTTATTCCTGTTATGGACAAATCGGTAGAGTTGCCGCAGTCAAGCCCGCGGTGATTTCCGATTTGTTATTAATTTAACTTGATTGGTATTAGTTTAGCTCAAAGGCAGGAAAGTGATCGCTAGCAATTAATAATATTGCCTTACGAGAATTATCTGAGGATTACAAAACCGACAGCACGTTTACGTTTGCTGCCGGTGAGGCATCAATTAGGTTTGCTTATTCTGCTTTTAAGCGTGCATAGAGCACGTCTTTCAAAGCTGCCCGGTGTTTTTTCATTTCGTTGAAATGCTCGTCATCGGTGGGCACATTGTTTTGTTCCAGCGTCCGAATTTGTTTGTCGAGTTGATGATATTCGTCACTTTGAGTTTTAAAAGCGTCATCGCTAGTCTTCAGGGTTTGAATTTTTTCTGCGTATTCAGGAAAGTCTAAATCGAGGGCGTGATTTTCAATGGGCATAGGCAACCTTCGTCAATTCGTACGGATAAAAGTCATAGCTGAAAGAAAGTATAGGCAAGATTTTTCATAGCACGAAAGCATGTTGTTATTTTCTCGGTCGAATTTGTATGGCTTTCATCCTTGCATTTTCCTTTTTTGGTATATGCTTAACTTTTGTTTGGGAGTAAATTAATGGCTATAAATCAATTACTAACTGCTGCCAGCCAGCACTTACTAACCACTACTCGTCGGTCGTTAATTTCGACATCAAGAATGGTGCGAAGTACCGTTGTAATGAGCCTGTCATTGATGCTGTTGGCATGTTCGTCTGAACCACCATCATTCCAAACCGGCCCGGATAAAGAAGTGAATGAAGCGGGCCTGACTCGAATTGATAATTCATCTATGGACTTGTCCTATGCCCGTGAAAACGTCGATTGGAGTAAGTATCACAAAATCATGTTTTCGGAGGTTAACGTCAATAATAACCATCCCGAAGATTACCGCCCGCCAAGCATTGATCCAAGAACTGACGGACCCAACGCTACGTATGAGTTGGATGACGACGCGCTAAGGAAAATGGGTGAAGAATTCTTAAAGGTTGCTCACACTGTGTTCGATGAAGAACAGCCTTTTCAAATCGTCAAACAGGCAGATGCTAATACCTTAGTTGTGGCGGTCGAAATTACTGATATTCGTCTGGCCGCTCCGGTGGAATCTTCACGGCGCAGCTACAATTCCATTGGTGGTACCACCTATACAGAATCTTCCGGTAGCCTGGTTATTGCTGCTGGCGTTAAAGACGGTGGAACCGGTGAAATCCTGGCTCAGGCACTGGATCGCGGCGCCGCAATCAACCAATGGAAGCAAAACACCAAAGTCTTCAACTGGGGGGATATGCGAACCATTTATCGTAACTGGCTTACCACCTTTAAAAATGGATTGATTCGCGCTTCAGCGGATCATCAACAGCAATAAAACGCGGTTAATCGTTTGCTGATTGCGGAATTTTCTGGCGATTAAAGTTTCATCAAATCGCAAACAGCCTGTCACGTCATTGTCATAATGCCCCCTTATTCTTGGGGGCATATTTATATCAATTTAGACAATACAAGTTCGTCCAGTATTCGCCGCAATTATTGGATAATACCAATCACATTAAATTATTACTCACTCAGTGAGAATTTAAAGGCTTTTAAGCAAGGCTTGCTACCATCGATTTATGCAGCCTTTATCAAAATCTAGTGGTGTTATTTGTATTTTGAGCTTGTTAGTGAGTGTTTACATTTAGGGCTGCCGATATTGACTAAGCCGACTTTGGGGCAAATGGAACAGGTCTCAAATGCTTTAGCGCTGCGACAATTAGGCAAAGCCACGGTTATGAATCACCTGGACAAGCAAATGATCGGCGACTGGCTTTTAAATGTGTTTGCCTCCGAGGAACTTGAAGCTCAACCATTGCCCGATGTTGCGCTTGCAGTAGTAGAGTGGATCTTAGGTGTCGACAGGCAGTCAATTAAGGCCCTGTCACAATCTTTGTGGAAGTCGAACTGTCGCAATAATAATGCCCTGACTGTACACAAGAGCACAAAGGTCGTAATCTAAAATAGTGTAAAAAACCATAAGGTAACACGATGAAAAGATTATTGATCTCAAGTTTGATCGCTTCGGTTGTGATGTTCATCTGGGGCGCTCTATTCTGGCAAAGTCCATTGCCATACTCTGCTACAGAAATGGTTAGTGACCAGCGCCAGGTATTGCAGCAGCTCGAACAAACCTTGCCGAATTCAGGTACCTATGTTTTACCGTCGGTCATGGTTCCCGATGCGGATATGGATGCGGTGATGGCCATGTATGAGCAAGGCCCTATTGTTATCGCTCAGGTCAGCCCTGGAAGGCCTGCATTCGATCCGATGATATTTGTTAACGGTCTACTCCATTATTTTGCTATCGCCATGATTCTGGGTTTAGCCATGTTTAAACTTCTACCTAATCAGCTTGATAGTTTTTCCTCAAAATTTGCGCTTACGGTCTTCGCAGCAACCGTGATGGTAATTTTTAGCCATGGTAGTGAATTGATTTGGTGGGGAATTCCGAAAGGCTGGACTTTATGGACTGCTTTTTATGAATTTAGCGCCATCTTAATTGGCGGCGCCATTATGGCGAAAGGGGTCAAATCGACTGACCAAGGGGATATAAAGTCGAAGACTTAAACGGGTGATAACGACCAAACTGGCGTTGGCAAACGGTTGTAAACGATATAATCTTTGCCACTTAACGAAATGAAATAAGGACGTTTTTGAATGAATGGCGGGAAATTATCAGACAAAGAGCAATTACGCTATTCGCGCCATATCATGCTCGATCAGGTAGGCGAAACCGGACAACTGACGTTAAAGCAAAGCCACATTATTATTGTAGGGGTTGGCGGTTTAGGTTGTGCGGCAGCTCAGTATTTAGCAGCGGCTGGAGTAGGGCGCCTTACCTTAATCGACCACGACAGGGTTGAGCGTAGCAATTTACACCGACAAATTTTATTCAAAGTTAATCATCTTGGTAAAAGCAAAGCCCAGGTAGCCGCCAACCAATTACTCGCTGCCAATCCCGATATTGCCATAGAAGCGATTGATAAGTCGGTACTAAAGGTAGATCTTTCGCCGCTCTTGGCGTCAAAACCGATGATCCTCGATTGCACGGATAACAGTGATTCCAGATATTTTATTAACCAGCTTTGCGTAAAACATGGATTGAAACTGGTGTCTGCGGCGGCGATAAACGGCCAGGGACATTTACTGAGTTTCGACTTAAGCAATGAACAATCCCCATGTTACGCTTGCCTTTATCCTGAGCCGGTCAATTTACCGCAAAACTGCTCTACGGCCGGGGTTTTAGGGCCATTATTGGGAGTTATGGGAAGTTTGCAGGCGACCGAAGCAATACGCCTGCTGCTCGGTAAAACCGAGCATCTTGGCAAACTAACCATGTTCGATGCCTGGCAGATGAGCTTTAATGCGTTTCAGTTGAATAAGGCAAGCGACTGTCCCCGCTGTTCAAAGTAACCGTTTTAGTGAAACTAAAACGAAAAAAGACGCTCAATTGAGCGTCTTTTTTTATGATGAATTGGTGGTGCTGTGGGACGCCGGTTTGGTTCCCACTATAGAAACTGAATTGGTCTCTCAATTACTTTAGTAAGCTAATGCGGGTTTATGCTTACGCAGGAGCTTCGGAGCCCCGTTTGTCAGAAGCTAGCAAAAACTCGGTTGACAAATTGGCTGTGCTCTGGAGCTTCGCTATTGAATGGAATTTGATATCCCATTGCCGTATAGCTTTTTTCCGTTTGTTGAGTATTCGTTGCAACATAGGGAGCGAGCAATCGACATAATCGTAGATAATGATGACCTTTCCCCTGAAACTCTCGGTGGCGGTTCAAATATGTCTAGAATTCTTCTATTGGATTGGATTCTATAGAAATAATCACTATTTAGGTTGGTAAAAATATTTGTTTAGAATAAACGATTTCCCCTTGTAAATATTACTTATGCCCCAATACTCATATAATCGGGTGAAAACTTTTTCATCCGGCTTAAGGAGGCATATACCATGTCCCAGAATAATGACCCTCCAGGAGACCCTTGGGGAGGTAATAAACCTCCTCCAGACCTAAATCGGCTCTTAATCCAAACATTCGATCATTTTAAAAAGCTTCTTCCCGGTGGAAGCCCCGCCAGTTTCTTCATAATCATTGTGCTAATTTTGTCAGGCTTTTCAGTCTGGACTGCAATTTATACCGTGCCAAGTGATTCCGTGGCGGTCGTGCAGCGTTTTGGTAAGTATGTGCACGATGTGCCACCTGGTCTACATCTTAAATTTCCCTTAGGCATTGATGCCGCAACCATTGTTCCCGTTAAACGCCAGCTCAAGCAAGAGTTTGGATTTTCCACGCCCGGTGCGACAGACCCTTATCAAACCTCTCGAACCTATGATCACAGCCGGGAAACGCAAATGGTGACTGGCGATCTAAACGCGGCGCTTGTTGAGTGGGTCGTGCAATACCGAATATCAAATCCAATAAAGTTCTTGTTCGAGGTGAGGGAACCGAGTGAAACACTACGATATGTTTCAGAGTCGGTTATGCGTGAAGTCGTGGGTGATCGCACTGTTGATGAGGTGATCACCGTTGGTCGCCAAGACATAGAATCTGAAGCGTTAACCAAGATGCAGGAATTGTCGACTAAGTATGCGATGCGTCTCAGTATTGATCAGGTTCAGTTGAAAAATATTAATCCACCAAAGCCGGTTCAAGAGTCGTTTAATGAAGTTAACCAGGCGCAACAGGAAAAAGAAAAACTGATTAATGAGGCTCGCCGAGACTACAACAAGGTTATCCCACTGGCACTCGGTGAAAAAGATCAGCGGATCCGTGAAGCCGATGGTTATCGATTAAAGCGGATAAACGAAGCCGAAGGCGATGCGGCTAGATTCAATGCGCTCTATGCGGAATATATAAAGGCCCCTGAAGTGACCAAGCGTCGTATTTACATCGAAACCATGCAGGAAGTGTTACCGAAGGTTCGTTCCAAAATTATTATTGATGAGCAAACCAGCAATGTTTTACCTCTGCTTAATCTGGATGGCAAGACAGGAGGAAAACAATGAAAACGTTAAATATATCTTTATTAATCGGACTCACTGTGCTTGTTGGGGGGAGTTTGAAAAGTGCTCTTTATACTGTAAGTGAGGTTGAACAAGTCATTATTACCCAGTTTGGTAAACCCGTAGGAGATCCCGTTGTCGATGCCGGTCTCAATATAAAAATGCCTTTTATACAAGCGGTGAATGCGATCGATAAACGGGTGTTGGAATGGGATGGCGATCCGTCCGATATGCCAACCAAAGATAAGCTCTATATTTCCGTTGATTTGTTTGCTCGTTGGAGAATTGTTGACCCATTGCAGTACTTCCTAAGGTTGAGAGATGAGCGAAGTGCACAGTCTCGGCTCGATGATATTCTAGGCAGTGAAACGCGCAATGCAGTAGCAAAACATGAGTTGATAGAAATTATTCGAACAACCAAAGATCGAGAACCATTGCTGGCTGGGATTTTGGATAGTGCCGATGCTGACTTGAATGTCGGGCTGTTGGTGCCAATTCATAAAGGGCGAAAGCTTGTTGAACAAGAGATATTTTCAGCAGCCTCAGAAAAGGTCAAGGTATTTGGTATAGAGCTGCTTGATATTCGGTTCAAGCGCATCAATTACAACGCGAGTGTCAGGCCAAAAATTTACGAACGAATGATTAGCGAACGCCGGCAGATTGCTGAACGTTTCTTATCAGAAGGCAATGGCGAGGCGGCGAGGATTAGAGGTGACCGAGTCAGAGAACTCGACAAAATTCAATCAGAAGCTTATCAACAAGTAGAAGAGATTCGTGGCTTGGCAGATGCGAAGGCAACAGAGATTTATGCGCTCGCTTACAGTCGAAGTCCTGAGGCTGCGAATCTCTATGAGTTCACTAGAACCATGCAATCTTATTCTACGGTTATCTCAGAAAACACAACATTGGTTTTATCGACAAACAGTGACTTATTTAAATTTCTAAATGGGATTCAAGCCAAAAATCTTAAACAGCAAAACACTATGCAAAGTCAGAATGGATCTAAGCGGAAGCAGTAACGATCCGATCCTCTTTAAATAAACGGATTCAGCGATGATGAAAAACGATAATTTAGTCAAGATGAAAAAATATGACATTACTTGTGAGCAGGTAAACATTTACCACTATAAACAGTATCAATATGGAAAACTTGAAGATGCCATCAATTATGCAAGGCATGATCAATCTAATCCCGATGTCAATTTTACATTGAATGGCGAGGAAAGAACGCCACTATCTCAAAGTGGGAAAGATGAATCGTGAATTAATGAACGATAAGCGGGGCCATCCAACGCAATTGCCAAAAGAGCATATTGATTGGGTCGTCCAACCCATCACTCGTTTTATTAAAGTTGAAGCAGCTGCAGGAGTAGTATTGCTGCTATCCACCCTATTGGCATTATCGCTAGCAAACTCACCGCTGCGAGAATCGTTTAATAGCTTGTGGCATGTATCGCTTGGAATAAACATCGGCACTATTGCTTTTGAGCGCTCGTTGCATGGCTGGATAAATGATGCGGTGATGACGCTGTTTTTCTTTTTAATTGCGTTAGAACTCAAGCGAGAGCTAGTGCTTGGAGAATTGCGTAATCCACGCCTTGCTATGTTATCTATTTCCGCTGCGGTAGGCGGAATGTTAGTGCCCGCACTGATTTACCTGTTTTTCCAATATGGAGAGCTTGGCCAAAGCGGGTGGGGAACCGTTATGGCGACGGACACGGCGTTTGTGATTGGTTGCTTAGCACTGTTGGGCACGCGAATTCCTAAGAGCTTGAGAATATTCATGTTATCACTAGCTGTAGTTGATGACATCGGTGCCATTATCGTCGTCGCCGTGGGTTATGGTAGTGACATTAATTGGCTAGCCATTGGATTCGCGTTACTCGGATTCATCGTTGTTAAAGTCATGGCATTTATCGGAATCCGCAGTATGGTCTTGTTCTTTATAGTGGGGATTCTGATCTGGTTGGCGGTTGACGCATCAGGTATCCACCCAACTGTCACTGGCGTCATTCTGGGGTTAATGACGCCAACAACAAAATGGATAAGCGATGACCGCCTGCACACTATTATGGATTGCGTGGTGGCTTATCCGCCGGGTGAGCATTGGAGTGGTGATACCCCCGATCGCAAAGCATTGAAAACGGCTGAGGCGGCTGCTCGTGAAGCACTGTCACCGGTAGAGCGTTTAGAGATGATGCTTCACCCTTGGGTAGGATTTGTTGTGATGCCCTTGTTTGCCCTTGCTAACGCGGGGATATCATTCGCAGGAATAAACATCAATTCTCCAATCACCATGGCGGTATTTCTTGGTTTTGTGATAGGCAAACCCTTCGGTGTCTTCTTGTTCAGTTGGGTTGCGGTGCAACTGCGATTCGCTGTTTTGCCTTCTAATTTAAGTTGGCGAATGATCCTCGGTGGCGGCATGTTGGCGGGTATCGGTTTCACTATGGCGCTATTTATTGCCAACCTGGCTTATTCCTCGGAACAAATTAATGCCGTGAAACTTGGTATCCTCTCGGCGTCTGTTTTCTCCGCTTTATTGGGTTACCTGGTGATACGGTATTTTTCCGTGTCGACTAACAACGCAGATGTGACGCACGTTTCCTGACATAAACAGGATCAGCGGGTGCCTAAAATTTAGGAGCATTGACATGATGCCTACAACGAAAAAACAATGGCGGGAACGCTACTTAACTACGTTGGGCGAAAGCGGCAGTGAAAATAGGTTTTGGTCTTTAAAAAAATTGGCTCAGGATTATGGCTTTGTACTGGGTGAACAGCCTTTTGTTACGAGGCTATTTTTAGAAAACGTCATGCGGAACTTTGAAAGTCTCGCAGACAAGGCAAACATAGCATCCTTACAGACTTTGATTAAGGCGTTGAGCTCCGGTGATTACTCAAGTGATTTTGAATTTCAATTCTATCCTGGCCGAGTACTTATGCAGGATTACACGGGCGTGCCCGCCTTGGCAGACTTGGCGGCGATGCGCGACACTCTACTTGCTGCAGGAGGCGATGCAGAAAAGATCAATCCTATGTGCTCCGTGGATCTAGTGATCGATCACTCTGTTATAGTCGATGAAGCTGGTTATGCCGGTGCGCTGGAGCATAATCGTCAACGTGAAATGGAACGTAATCAAGAACGTTATCAATTTCTAAAATGGGCCCAAGGCTCTTTCGATAATCTTACCGTTGTTCCGCCAGGCAATGGCATTTGCCATCAAGTTAACCTCGAATATTTTGCTCAGGTGGTAAACGAAAAAGACGGCGTGCTTTTTCCTGATACCTTAGTAGGAACTGACAGTCATACAACAATGATCAACGGGCTTGGTGTGCTTGGTTGGGGAGTGGGCGGCATTGAGGCTGAAGCGGTTATGTTGGGGCAACCGCTTAGCTTAAACGCTCCCATTATTGTTGGCGTAAAGTTAGAGGGTGAATTAACCCCCGGAGTGACAGCGACCGACTTAGTGCTCAGTATTACTGAAATTTTAAGAAATTACGGTGTGGTCGGTAAGTTTGTCGAATTTCATGGCGCTGGTGTTAGCGCTCTGAATGTTGCTGATCGCGCTACCATCGCCAACATGGCGCCAGAATATGGCGCCACTTGTGCGCTGTTTCCAATTGATGCAAAAGTGATCGAGTATTTAACCTTAACGAATCGCCCTGCGTCATTAGTTAAACGAGTTTATGACTATGCTGTTGCCCAGGGATTGTTTTACGACACAGATCATGAAACAAAATCGCCCATTTATATTGAATGCTTAGCAATTAATTTGAATGACATTGTTCCGAGTGTTGCGGGCCCCAAGCGTCCACAAGATCGGTTGCCACTAGCGGCCATCAAACGCAAAACTCTGGAAGAAATTGAGCTGTCCGGGCATGCTTTGCCTGTTGAAACTAAACAAAGACAGTCAGAATCCAATCAAGGCCAGTCACAGTTAATAGATGGTGATCTCGTGATTGCCGCGATCACCTCGTGCACCAATACATCTAACCCCAGCGTTATGTTGCTTGCCGGCTTGCTGGCCAAGTCAGCAGTCGAGAAAGGCCTCACCGTTAACCCTCATGTTAAAACATCGCTTGCACCAGGCTCTCAGGTAGTTGCTCGGTACCTTGATTCGTCAGGGTTGCAAGCCTATCTTGATCAATTGGGGTTTCAGCGGGTCGGCTTTGGCTGCACAACCTGTATTGGCAACTCAGGCCCTTTAAACGACGATCTTGAATCAGTGATTAAGCAGGGTAATTTGCAAGTCAGTGCTGTGCTGTCAGGGAACCGTAATTTTGAAGGCAGAGTTCATCCAGCTGTTCGGCTCAACTGGCTGGCTTCGCCGCCGTTGGTGATCGCTTTTGCATTGGTAGGACATACTCGCATCAATTTTGACATCGAGCCTTTAGGCCTTGATAAAGAAAACCAGCCTGTTTTTTTACGCGATATATGGCCACAAAACTCCCAATTAGAGCATGCGATGGTAGCGGTCAATCAAACGCTTTACGCTCAGTCTTATAAAAATATATTGCAAGGTGATCAGCTTTGGAATGACTTGCAGGTAGAACAAACAGTCTGCTTCCCATGGGACTCGGCGTCGACTTATATCCGAAAGCCACCTTTTTTAGATAGGAAGGATAAACCTGGCGCCGTTTTTGGGGCAAAAATATTAGCGATACTGGGTGACTCCATTACAACGGATCATATTTCTCCCGCCGGTGAAATTAGTGTTGATAGCCCCGCAGGTGACTATTTATCTAAACAAAACATTTTACGTGAGCAATTTAACAGCTATGGCTCACGTCGTGGTAATCATGAAGTGATGGTGCGAGGCACCTTTGCGAATAAGCGCCTAAAAAATAACATGGTGACGCCCTTGGAAGGCGGGTTTACACGCCAGTCGAATGATTTTTCTAGAGGGTTGAATTTGGCTGAGCCTGTTTCCATTTTTTCGGCTAGTCAGTATTACACAGACAATAATATTCCTGTGGTTATTTTTGCCGGTAAAGAATATGGCACGGGGTCAAGCCGGGACTGGGCAGCCAAAGGATGCTTACTATTGAATGTAAAAGCTGTCATCGCAGAAAGCTTTGAACGCATTCATCGCAGCAATTTGGTGGGGATGGGTATCATGCCATTGCTACTCCTACCTGAAGTTACGCTAAAAGATTTAAAATTGATTGGTGACGAGAGCATTACCATTCAATGGCCGGTTGATTTAGATGAAAAAAAACTGGAACCCAAGCAAAGGTTGTCATTGGTAATCACAAGCGTTCATCCATCATCCAGCAAGAGCTCAGCGCCTGCAAGTCAGACTATTTCCGTTATTCTAAGAATCGATAATTCTCGAGAACTTGACTACTTTTTTGCTGGAGGCGTTCTGCCCTACGTTGCTCAACAATTTATCGGCAAGTAATCAATAAATCGAGACAGGTGAGCGATATCATGAGCACAAAAAATTCGAAGGAAAAAAGCAAAGAAGCTCCATTGGGAAACCAACAGGGCGATAGTGCTGAAAATATCTTTGTCAATAAAAATGGCGAGCTTTGGGGTAAGCAAACTCAGCTCTCGCTAAAGTATTTTGCTATCGGAAAGCACACCTTCGAAAACCAATTTATTGATGCCCTGGTTTCAATAAAGCGCGCCTGCGCACAAGTCAATCATGGGTTAGAACTGATTAGCAACGAGCAGCTTGAAGCGATTATTCATGCCTGTGACGCGATTCTTAATGGTGAGCACTACGATCAATTTCCATTACGAGTTTGGCAAACGGGATCGGGCACACAAACCAACATGAATATCAATGAGGTCGTTGCGTCACTGGCCAATGCCTTTGTGCGCGATAACAGTCCAAAGGGTATTTCCAGCGACGTTGCGCGCTTACATCCCAATGACCACATTAATATGTCGCAATCGTCCAATGATGTCTTTCCTACGGCGATGCATATCGTTGTAGCTCAGCAGACATTGGAGCGACTGGTGCCATCATTAGAGCAGATGGCGCGAGAGTTATCTCAAAAGCAATCAGAATTTGATAGCTTCTATACCGTAGGACGCACTCACTTAATGGATGCATTACCCATCAAAGCTGGAGTTCTATTGTTAGCTCACGAACAGCAGGTGACAGCTGCTAAAAGGGCGATACAAGAGAGTCTCTTCCCGGTGTATCAGTTAGCCCTTGGTGGAACTGCAGTAGGTTCGGGTGCTAATGCCCCAGAGTTATTCGGTCAGCACGCGATAGCGCTGTTGGCTGAGCAGTACCAGTTGCCATTTATTCAACACCCAAACCTGTATGCGGCGGTTTCGGGAGAAGATGCGTTAGTACGGTTAAGCAGTTCACTTAAACAACTTGCAACGACCTTATTTAAAATCGCCAATGATTTTCGATTGCTGGGAAGTGGGCCGCGCTGTGGTTTGAATGAATGGAAATTGCCCGCCAATGAGCCGGGTAGCTCCATTATGCCTGGTAAGGTAAACCCGACTCAATGCGAAGCGTTAAGCATGGTTTGCTTACAGGTGTTTGGTAATGATCTTACCGTGTCGTTAGCCGCCTCCAATGGGCAGCTACAACTAAACACTTATCGGCCAGTGATTATTCACAATATTTTGGAGAGCATCGAATTGCTCGCTGATGCAATGACGTCATTTTCGAAAAATACCATTCGAGGATTAAAGCTCAATCATGCTCAAATTGATGTCAATATGCGTAACAACTTGTCAGTTATTACATTGCTTGCACCTAAAATTGGTTATGACGTAGCGTCCACTATTGTTCATCGAGCAGATAAAAAAAATGAAACGTTGGCGCAGGCGGCGGAAGCTTTACATCTGTTTACTCAGGCTGAATTCAAGTGCTTAATAGACGAGCAGTTGAAAATCCTGTTATTGAATCCAGAAATGAATAATGAGTAGGATATGAAAAATAGCGTATGGTTAAATAACCAAGAAAGACTTATTCTGCTAAGACTAACGAACTAAAATCTCCAGTTTTTAAATTCACAATGAGATTTTATTTTCGTTATATCAACACTAATCTGAGTGTCCGTTAAGTGTCAGTAGGCTCTAAACGCTGCTCATTTATATTATTAACAATTCTTCTGAAAGCGCTATAAATACTGACAAGTGCCCAGCAAGTGCCTATGTAGGGGCGCTTGCTGTTGTTTTGTAGTGGGTTTATGGTCGCAAACCCACGTGCTAGGTGGGCTTGAGTTGTTTTAAAAGTGGTGGAGCGGGGGGGAGTTGAACCCCCGTCCGAAAAACCTACATCCTCGGTCCTACATGCTTAGTCACTCTTTTATTTAACCAGTCAGTCGCCGAGCGACAGGCTACTTTCTGGTGAGTCTGATACTGTTTCGCGGTTCACCGTCAGACACAGTTCCCTCGCTAACCCATTTAGTATGACCATCGCATCACTAGCCAATAGGTGAGGCTATGTGAGGATGGCTAGCATTAAGCTGCTAGTGCGAACGTTTCGTCGTTTGCAACTATAGTTTTGCGGCTTTTTACCAGGCCAACCGCCCCTGGGCATGCACCTTGGGTTTCGTGAATCCCGTCGAATCCTAAATCCGCCCCAAAGTAAGCTGGTTGTTTAGACTCTTAATTTGCTATTAAGTTCTACAACCGAACCGCTATTGTAGCCGTTCTTGGGCGCGCAGACAACGTGAGAGTAATTTCGCCAATAACTGATTGTAAATTCATCAAAACAATCGCTAATCTTGTAATAACCGACAAGTTCAGCGTATTATTGATGCTAGGTGGTCGTACCAGATGCGGCAATACAATGAAAATAGCAAAGATAAAAAATTAAGTAAGGGTGTTTTATGGCACAGCCTCCTAAGGTTCTCGATGTATACAACAAGTGGACTAAGTTCTCATTTGGCAAGCGATTGTTTTCCTGGTTTTTCGCCCAGTGGGCACCGTATTTTAAAACCATTAAGCCGTTGGTGTTGGATTTAGAACCGGGTAAATGTGAAGTTCTGATCAAGAAAAAGAAAGCGGTGCAAAACCATATTGGTACCGTCCATGTCATTGCTATTTGCAATGGTCTGGAAATGGCGATGGGTGCTTGTGCTGAGGCGACCATTCCAAACCATTTACGTTGGATCCCAAAAGGTATGACCTTAGATTATACCGCCAAAGCGGGCAGTGATATCCGTTGTGTTGCAGATTGTCGAGATATGACCTGGGAAGAAGGGGATTTTCTGATGCCGGTTACTGCATATGATGAAAATGATGTGGTTGTTGTTCAAGGCCATATCAAACTATGGGTAAGCCTGAAACCTGCCAAAAAGTAAAACCCAAGGGTGACGAAATAAAAAAGCTCCGGATATCGGAGCTTTTTTATGAGTAACTATTATTTCCTGATAAAGCTTACTGTAAGTTTTTCTTCATCAGGCGACCCTGATCAACTTTCCACTCGCGCTCTTTAATATCAGCTCGCTTATCATGAGTCTTCTTACCTTTACCCAGATAAAACTCCAGTTTTACCCAACACTTCTTCCAGTACATTGCGGTTGCAATTAACGAGTAACCATCGCGCTCGACGCTACCGGTTAGCCGGTCTAATTCACGGCGGTTCAATAATAGTTTACGGCTGCGGGTTGGATCGCACACCACATGAGATGATGCGGCATTGAGAGGCAGTATCTCGGCACCTACCAGATACGCTTCGCCATCTTTCATCATGACGTAGCAATCGGAGATATTGACTTTGCCGCTGCGAATGCTCTTGATTTCCCAGCCTTGCAGACTCATACCAGCTTCAAATTTGTCGGTAAGGGTATAGTTGTGCCTTGCCTTTTTGTTTAAAGCGATAGTGTTGCTATTTGATTGTTTCGATTTTTTCTTTCCCATAACGGCGGATATTATACGTAAACAAATATTGAATGATACTCAAAATCCCGATTTTTCATGGTTAATTCTTCAGGCTCAGGTACCATTTTTCAGGCAATTGATTTTTAATGAGGTTTAATCAAGGCTTTGTTATCATAGCGCAATATTTTTTTAGGGGGTTGAATGCCTGCAATTAATCGAAGTGCGCTGGTAATGTATAGTGCCGCGGATATGTTTAAGTTGATTAACGATATCCCGTCCTATCCACAATTTTTACCCGGTTGTAAAGACGCTAAGGTATTGGCGGAAGAAGGCAATAGCATGACCGCATCTTTGTTGGTCTCCAAAGCTGGTGTCGAAAAGTGGTTCACAACTAAAAATGATCTTGTCGTTAATGAGCGGGTGAGTATGAGCTTGCTCGATGGGCCATTCAAACAATTAACCGGCGACTGGATCATCACGCCGTTAAGTGACACGGCCTGTAAAGTGTCATTGCAGTTAGAATATGAATTTTCCAGTAAACTTATCGAATTAGCGATAGGCAAAGTATTTAATACGCTCACCAATAATATGGTTAATGCATTTACACAACGCGCGAAAGAGGTTTATTCGTAATTATGAGTGTTGAACAATTATTAATTGAAGTTGTGTATGCCTTACCGGATAAACAGACCCTGCTTTCATTGCATGTGGATGAAAACTCCAGCATAGAGCAGGCAATTAAGTGTTCAGGTATTTTGGAACAGTATCCACAAATTGATCTGCAAAAGAATAAGGTAGGGGTTTGGAACAAGGCGGCTAAATTGACCGATATTCTCGAAGATGGTGACCGTATTGAAATTTATCGCCCACTCATTGCCGATCCGAAAGAGGTTCGCAAACGCCGAGCTGAAAAGGCCAAGGAAGAAGGTCGTGCCGACAAGGTGACCGGTGGCAGAGTTAATCCGCTGCGCGGCGGAAAGTCTTAAGAGAGGCGCATCTTCACATTGAGCGAAGATGTGCAGCTGAATTTTTCTAAGTTTTTGGGTAGTGTTTAGAAAGAGAAAAGTTTGGCCAGTTTCGAAGACTGACACTGTTCATCGTCTTCGTGAGATTTACCGTTGAATGTTTCCTCAACCAGAGCAAAAAAGTATTGCACCCGATCCTGGGCTTTCATTGCCGTTTCAAAAAAACTGTTAGGCTTGCTCGCACTTTGGCTAACGACGCGGTAGCTTGGCACTTCAATTAATTGTACCAATGGCTTATTAATCAAGGCATCGTAAGCAGTGAAATGGTTACCAGTTACTGTGGTGATGTTTACGTGCATGTCTTTGGTAAAATGCACTTTCGAATCTTCAACACCGAACACCGATGTTGAAACAGAAAACGTTAGCAAGGATGCTAACGTTAACGAGATCGCGTTTTGTGTCCTTTTCATGCTTCCCCCTCGTTGGAAGTCTTGCCGTAAGTTAACAACGCTATTAGCTGTTTGACTGCCCTTTCCTGTACTACTGAACTTGTTCCAGTTGATCTTATTGTCATATAGCTAATTCGCCATAATAAGGTATGAAATAATTTCAGAGAATACCAATCGTATAAGGTGAACCCACTTTATCGCAGGTTAAACGACATAATAGGTTACAAATTGCTGCTTGAAAGTTGATAGCCTCTAAAATCCTGACGCTATTTTATGGCGCTTGAGTAGTCAGTGCAAATGAAACTTTTATGATGATTCCTCTATTTTCAAAGAAGTTTTTGTAGGAATTTTTTACACCTTGCTTGATGCTGCTTCTCGAATCATCTAACTCCCTTTGTTTATCTACCTGTTTTTTCGTAGGAAATACGAAAGATTTCATAAATGGCGTGAAGATTGCAGTTCCCTGCCTGCACTTCATTTGTATTGCGGAGGTTTTATTAAATGAAACTGCTTAATTTGGTAAAAGTTGTAACATTGGCAAGTGTGCTGTCCTTCAGCTCCGTTGCTAATGCAGCATTGGTCAAGTTGTTGGACTTTGGTGAATTGGCTGATGTTATCGGTGAAGGTAATGTTCCAAATCCATTCACGTTTGAAGATTTACTTGGTATTAGTGGGTTTGACGTAACCATTACCGCGACAAAAGATGGTTCTGGTGAAGGTGTATTCCATTATCTGGATAAAGGCTCCGGTTTAGGGGTTTGTCCATTTGAGGAAGGTTGTGCGAAAGATCCGGAAGACAATGCAAACGTAGGTGAAGGCTTTATCTTTGAGTTTATGCTCGATGGTGTTGCTTTGGGTGTCGAAGACTTCTCAATTCTGGTTGTTGGCCATGAAAACGAAGGCGGCATTATGGAAGGCACTATGGTTATGATGAGTGACGGTATGACGTTCTCACCAACCAATGATATGCCTGTCTATACCTACGCTGAAGGTGGAGATACGTTCTCGTTTGAAGTATCAACCGGGGAAATTTATCTCGGCTCTATTTGGATTGACGATGGTAGCTTGCCACCGCAAGGCATTCCAGAGCCAGCTAACCTTGCATTAATGGCGTTAGGCTTACTAGGACTTGTGGCATCACGTCGTAAGCTTCTTCGCTAATTATTGAGCTGTGCTCAATGTTAAAAAAGTCAGCATTTATGCTGACTTTTTTTTGCACATGGATGTGCTTGGTCGAAATATTGTCATCCATGATATTTCGACATTCAGTAAGTCCCTTTACATCGTCGAAATATTGTCATCCATGATATTTCGACATTCAGTAAGTCCCTTTACATCGTCGAAATATTGTCATCCATGATATTTCGACATTCAGTAAGTCCCTTTACATCGTCGAAATATTGTCATCCATGATATTTCGACATTCAGTAAGTCCCTTTACATCGTCGAAATATTGTCATCCATGATATTTCGACATTCAGTAAGTCCCTTTACATCGTCGAAATATTGTCATCCCTGATATTTCGACATTCAGTAAGTCCATTTACTTCGTCGAAATATTGCCATCCATGATATTTCGACATTCAATACGTCCTTGTATCTTGTCGATATATTGTCATCCCTGATATATCGAAATATCGTAAATCCCTTTACTAATCCTCCGGTACAGGCGTTGTTACTTACAAAAACGTCGGCAAAGCTGCTAAGTCATCTCAATTTTGAAAGAGATATCGACTTTATGCGTATCTCTCAATGTCGCTAT
Organism: Thalassotalea sp. PS06; assembly: GCF_007197775.1. Taxonomy (NCBI): domain Bacteria; kingdom Pseudomonadati; phylum Pseudomonadota; class Gammaproteobacteria; order Alteromonadales; family Colwelliaceae; genus Thalassotalea; species Thalassotalea sp. PS06. Next base: position 953,035 of record NZ_CP041638.1, read on the forward strand.
TTTTTACACCGTCTGCTGTGTCTCGGCCCATTAAAATCAATGGGTTTAGCTATGTTTATGAAATCAATAGTAAAATAAAAAAAGTGTCAGGTTGGCCTGTTACTTGCTCCTTCTACATCGGATTTCATTCGACGTTTGGAGGTAATTTTTAATGAAAATCCTGAATGTGTTAAAAGCCACTGCTTTAGCGGCGATATTATCAATTAGCGGCGCAGCCAACGCTGAACTCGTTAAGTTAATTGATTTTACCGACCTTGCTAATGAACTTGGGGATACTGTTATCCCTGATAACCCCGCAACGTTTGATCTAAGCGCTTTTGCCGAAGGTCTAACCGTAACCATTACTGCAACTCCTGAAGAAAACTATCACTACCTAGATGAAGGCGCAGGCCTTGGTATTTGTGACACCCTAGAAGGTTGTGTCGCCGATCCAAGCGATAACGCTAACGTTGGTGAAGGTTTCATCTTTGAATTTGCATTAGACGGTGTTGCTTTCCTTCCAGAAGGCTTCTCAATTTTGGTCATTGGCCATGATTTTGAAGGCGGCATTATGGAAGGAACCGTGGTTTCAATGAGTGATGGTGGTGAGTTTATGCCAACCAATGATTCGCCAGTTTATACCTGGAGTGAACCAAGTGAATCATTCTCTTTAGTGGTTACTGCGGGTGAGATTTATCTGTCTTCTATCTGGTTTGATGATGGCAGCTTACCACCTCAGGGTATCCCAGAGCCAACTAACATTTTATTGATGTCTTTGGCATTAATTGGCTTAGTTGTGTCTCGCAAAAAATTTAAGTAAGAGTCTTTAAAAGGAATACCATTTTAGGTTGTAGTCAATTTACATTGACACCCAAACACCTCTTGAAAAGAGAATGAAAGCACCTTGCAGGATTGGTATTGTTTTTGATGATTGTGAAAGGTTAAAAAAGCGAAGCATTAGCTTCGCTTTTTTGTTGGTTGGTCTACACAGCGGGGCGCTTTCTCTGGCTCATGATCAGCTTTTTCGTGTATTTGTCACGTGGGTTTTTTAAAACTTGCTCGGTTGCACCGGATTCAACCACTTCGCCATCTCGTAACACAATGATTTTATCGCTCAAGTGTTCGACGATATCCAAATCGTGCGAAATCAGCAGATAGGCCAGTCCCATCTGTTCCTGCAAATCGAGCAGCAAATTCATCATCTGCGCCCTTAGGGAAAGATCTAAGGCGGCAAGTGCCTCATCGAGTATTACCAGCTGTGGCTCAAGAATTATGGCTCTGGCAAGGGAGATTCGTTGCTTTTGACCACCTGAGAACATGTGCGGGTAGAAATGCATATGATCGGCAAGCATTCCAACTTTTTGCAAAGTCTGGCGAATATGTAATGTTCGCTCCTGAGGATCCATGCGGGTATTTAACAACAAAGGTTCTTCCAGTTGCTGTTTGATGGTCAGGCTGGGGTTTAAGGTATTGCCAGCATCCTGAAATATCATTCTTACATGCTGACAACGTTGCTTAAAATTACCGGTTTGTAAATGTTGGCCATTTAAGGTGATTTCGCCGGTTGTGGGGCGGGCAGCACCGACCAAAAGTTTGGCCAATACCGATTTTCCTGAGGCTATACCGCCGATAACCGCGAGTGTTTCTTTCGCTTCAAGCTTAAAGGACAACGGCTTTAAAACCGTATTCCACTCTTTTTTCCACCAGGTTGTATTTACCTTGTAGCGTTTACTAAGGTTGTTAACTTCAATCAGGCTTGGCATTAATAATCATCCTTGTGAGAAAAATGGCAACTAACCTGGTGACCATGAAAAGAACGAATCTGCGGTGCCGTTACACACTTTTTTCGGGCATTTGGGCATCTTGGCCCCAAGCGACAGCCAATCGGTAAGTGCTGTAATACCGGGATTGATCCCGGCAATGTTTCCAGATGCGCCTTTTTTTGCCACTGCAATTGCGGTTTTGGCGTACTGGCGATCAATGCCTTGGTATATGGATGGAATGGCGTTCTGAAAATCTGTGATGTTGTGCCGGCTTCTACAAACTGTCCCGAATACATCACCGTCAGATAGTCTGTCCAGTGACTGATTTTATCCAGCTCATGACTAATTAGCAGAACCGACATGTTTTTTAGCTGGTTTAAGCTTGCTAACAAGCGAAATATTTGCGCTTGATTCGCCGATTCCATAGATGCTGTTGGTTCATCGGCAATAAGCAGTTTTGGCTGGCGTGCTAGTGCCATTGCGATCATTACCCGCTGACAAAGGGTGGTCGTAAGTTGGTGAGGATAGGATTTTGCAACCAGCGTGTGTTTTTTAATGCCGACCTTGTGTAACAACTTGATGGCTGCGATTCGGCGTTGCTGCGCTTTTTGCCAGAAATACCCTGAAAGTTGCTTACTATCTATTGCTTCTTCAATTTGTTCGCCAATGGTGTTGGTAGGATCCAGACAACTCATTGGTTCCTGGAAAATTATTGCGATATCACGGGTGATAATTTTCTTGCGCTCTTCGAGGCTGAGCCTCAATAAATCGGTCCCCTGCCAGTGAAAACGATCCGCTTCTACTTTCCATTTGTCATCTAATACCCCCATGATCGCCTTAGCCAAGAGGGATTTACCGCTGCCGGATTCGCCAACCAAACCTCTGAACTCACCTTCTTTTAGTGACAAACTGACCCGGTCTACCGCCTGAATCGGTTCGGCGACATTCTGTAGGGTGATACTTAGGTTTTTAATGTCCAGTAAGTTCATTAGTTCTCTTTTTGCAGCTTTAATGAATGGCGCAATCCTTCACCAACCAAGTTGGTTACGACTACCGCGATTAAAATTGCCAGCCCCGGTAAATAGGTGGTCCAGGGAGCGGTATAAAATCGATCCAGGCTATTGGCTAGCATCGAGCCCCATTCAGGCAATGCAACAGGAGCACCAAGCCCTAAAAAGCCTAGCGCGGCAATATCGAGAATGGCTGCTGATTGGGCGAGTGTCGCCTGAATAATAATTTTGTCAATAATATTCGGGTATATGGATGTGACTAATACCCTCAGCTCTGATGCACCATCCAAAATGGGGATTAGTACATAGCCTTTTTGCTGTTCTTCCTTGATCGCATTGCGGGTAATGTGAATAAATTGCGGAATTAACACCAGTCCAATTGCCCAGAGCACGTTGGTTAATCCAGGCCCAAGAATGGCGACGATAATAATTGCCAGCAGTAATGATGGCATGGATAACACAACATCAAGAAAATGAGTAAGAAGGCTCGCTTTGAGACCACGGGTTAGGGCGGATATGGAACCAATAACCACCCCAATTACCAAAGCCAGAATAACGACGATGATACTCAATCCGAAGGTTAGCGCGGTACCTTGCACCAGGCGAGACAACATGTCACGTCCCAAATCATCGGTGCCAAGCAAATAACTGATATCGCCATTTTCATTCCAGGCCGGTGGCATTAACAGCATATCGAGATTGTTTTCCATCGCTGAATGCGGGGTAATAAAGGTGCCGAATATTGCTAACAATACTAACAGCACATAGCACCCTAAAGCCCAAATAGCTACGGGCGTAGATTTAAAGGTCAGCCAGAGTTGCTTGATTGGCGACGGAAACTCTTCTTCGAGATAAATCTTATCGCGTGCCATGGCGGGTATACCTTTCTACTGGATTTAAGCCGGCATAAATAAAGTCGGCAAGGATATTGATAAAGAAAGTGAAACTGGCGAGCGCGATTAAGCCTCCCTGGATAGCGGTATAATCCCGCTGGAAAATACTGTCGATTAACCAACTGCCAGCCCCTTGCCAGTCAAAAATAACCTCGGCAATCATCGCTAATGTCATTAAGTTAGCGAACTGTAATCCCATATCACGAATAATTTTTACTAAGGCATTACGAATTCCGTGATGATAAATGATTTTTGTGGTGGATAAGCCTTTGGCTTTTGCCGCTTTGATGTAATTTGAATCCAATACCTCCAGCATTGAGGTACGCGACAGGCGAATAAAGATGGTCATGGGAGCTACCGCAACGGCGATGGCTGGCAGCACCAGGTGTTGCAGGGCATCTGAAAATGCCTGCCAGCGATACGGGGAATCGCTGATTAGGATATCGATAATTTTAAAGCCGGTAACCTGTTCAATTTCAAATAGCAGATTGAGTTGGCCTGATGATGGAAACCAGGGCAGGATAATCGAAAATACCAGAATTAGGATCAGAGACAGCCAGAATACCGGTAGTGAATAACCGACCATCGCCAGAACCAGAATGCTTTTGTCCGCAAGTTTATTATGGAAAATAGCGGCGATAAACCCTAGCGGTATACCGAACAACATGGCCAGAAACAATGCCGCCAGGCTCAGTTCAATGGTGGCGGGTAAATAGGTAACTAGTTCCGAGCTAATCGGGTTTTGGGTGGACATGGAAACGCCCAGATTTCCGTTGAACAGCTCTCTTAAGTACGCAAGGTACTGAAAGAATACCGATTGGTCCATGCGATAAACCTGCTCATATTCCGCAAGTTGTGCTTCGTTGGCATTGACCAGACCGGTGATGTTAACGATCGGCGAACCCGGGAAGAAGTAGTTCAGGCTAAAGGCTACCAGGGTTAGCATTAGCAACGTAAAAAACAGCAGGTTGAGGCGGCGCAGGGCAAAATTCATCATTGCTCTTCACCTTCTTTTGGCTGCTTACTGGCATCGGCAAAACTGATGCCACCAAATGGCGCCAGAATATTCCCTTGTACGGTCTCAATTTTAGCCTGTGCCCTTTTCGCATGGGCAATGGTTAATAGCGGCAGCTCTTCAGCAAGCAACTCCTGAGCCTGTAAGTAAAACTGACGACGTTTGCGGTTATCTCGGGTTAACAGGGCTTTAGCAAGCAATTCATCAAATTCCTGGTTACACCAAAAACTACGATTACTACCAGAGCGAGCACTGGAGCAACTCAACAATGGCGAAAAGAAGTTGTCAGGATCGGGATGATCTGCGGCCCAGCCGATTAGTACCGATTGATGTTCTCCATCGGCTAATTTTCTTAAAAAGGTTGCCCACTCATAAGTAATGATATTGACATTGATGCCGACTTTCGCGAGATCTGAGCGGATAAGCTTTGCCATTTTCATGGCATTAGGGTTATAGGCGCGTTGTACCGGCATTGCCCAAAGATCCAGGGTAAAGCCCTGGCTGAGTCCGGCATCGTCGAGCAGTCCTCTGGCTTGTTCGGGCGAGTAGGGTAATAGTTCACTGGGTTTTTGATATGCCCAGGAAGCGCTAGGCAAGAGTGAATGAGCAATCTCAGCCTGGTCATAATACACGGCATTGATTATCGCCTGGCGGTTTATCGCTAAAGATACCGCTTTTCGAACTACCGGATTATCGAATGGTGGCTTGGCGGTATTAAACGCCATAAATGCCACATTAAATGAGGTGACTTCTTCTAACCGTAAATCATCGCGGCTGCGTATTTCCTGTGGTGCGATTGGGTACGAAATAACATCGCATTCATGGGTCAATAGTTTGGTCAGGCGGCCAGTGTTATTCGGGGTAATGTTGTAGATTAACTTTTCGATTGCTACGTCATGAGCCCAGTAATTGTCATTACGTTGAAAACGAATCAAAGCGTTACTGCGATATTCTCGATACATGAACGGACCGGTGCCGATTGGCAGTGAATCTAACATAGGTAGCATGCCAGGGTAATCTTCGGCGAGTAGCTGGTCGGCGTATTCTTTGGAGAGTATCACCGCAAACGGGGCGCCAACATTCGATAAAAATGACGAATTTGGTCGGGTCAGTTTAAAGCGAACCGTGTAGTCATCTATCTTTTCGATATCCCCAACAAGCTGTGAGAAATTAATGCTTTGGAAGAAAGGGAAGTTGCCACGTACAGATTTATGAAATGGATTGTCTTTATCGAGAATGCGCTGAAAACTGAAAATGACGTCATCAGCATTGAGATTACGAGTCGGGGTAAAATAGCGGGTGTCATGGAATTGCACGTCTTTACGCAAATAAAAGGTGACCATGGTCCCGTCATTGGTAACGTGCCAGGACCTGGCGAGTGATGCTTCTAATTGGTAATTATCTGGATTAAATTCGATGAGTCGGTTATAGAGTTGCCGGGTTGTTGCATCTATGGTGGTACCGGAAGTGACTAATTGTGGGTTAAAGGATGTAGGTGATCCCTCCGAACAATACACGAGACCATCGGCAAAAATTGATTTTTCATAATCTACGGGTTCGCATGCGCTGATGAGAACTATCATCAGCACCATAAAACCGGCAGAACGAATTGTTAACAGGTTATGACTCATCACTGTCACTACTATCCAACAAATTGTACTTTTTCAAATACCCACGTAGTTGATGATACGTTAATTCCAGGGCCTGAGCTGTTTTTTTCTGATTGAACTGATTTGCTGCCAATGCATCTTTAATTAATTTGATTTCGTAATGTTGAGAAAGGCTTTTCAAAGAAACCGGATATTCGACAGTTTCTGCAACCTCATGAGGTGCAGGCTTGGTATCATTGACGCTTGTTAATGCCGCGCTTTCCTGAGCCGGTGGCGCGCTAACCTGACGGTCTGCGGTTTTCACCCTGGCGGCTGGACGGTAGGGCGACTCAAACGGATCGATAACTAACGTATTGACAGGAATATGCGGATTATTGTGACGATAAACGCTGCGCTCAACCACATTCTTCAATTCCCGGATATTACCAGGCCAATGGTATTCTAACAGCGCACGTTTGACTTTCTCATTGAAGCCGGAGAAAAGTTCGAATTCTAATTCCCGGGCCATATTAATCGCAAAATGTTCAGCAAGAATGAGAATGTCTTCCTGGCGTTCTCGAAGCGGTGGCAGGGTAATTACGTCGAAGGCAAGACGGTCCAATAAGTCAGCCCGAAATTCACCTTTATCGGCAAGTGTTGGTAAATCTTCATTGGTTGCGGCAATTAACCGTACGTCGGTTTTAATGGTACGTGAGCCACCAACCCGTTCAAATTCTCCGTATTCGACAACCCTTAATAACTTTTCCTGGATTAAGCCGGATGTATTGGCAAGCTCATCAAGAAACATGGTACCGCCATCGGCTTTTTCAAACCGTCCTTCATGGCGTTTGCTGGCGCCAGTAAACGCGCCGCTCTCGTAACCAAACAATTCACTTTCTAACAGGTTTTCATTAAGCGCAGCACAATTAAGCTTAAGGTAGTTTTGATCCCAGCGCTTAGACAGGTAATGCAAACGCGCCGCAACCAGCTCTTTACCGGTTCCGCGCTCGCCAATTAACAGAACCGGTTTCGACAAAGGTGCAACTTGAGATATGTGCTCAAGTACTTCGAGAAAACTATTGGACTGGCCAATTAAATTGTCCTGTTGTTTAAAGCGACTCATGATCGTCCTAATTATTAGTTTATTTCACTAACAAATAGTGTATTTTATTAAAGCGTCACAGAGAAGTTTTTTTTATCTTTTCTTTAACCCTATGAAAAACAGGGGGTTGCAGAGTTTTTTAAAGTTGGCATCAATCATGAATAATAATACCCAGTCATTCGTTATTTATGTCATAAATGGCGAAATTGAAACAACTAAATCAATAAAATGAGGTAATCATTATGGGTGTTTTTTCAAGATTTACAGATATTATCAACTCTAACATCAATAGTCTGTTGGACAAGGCTGAAGATCCAGAAAAAATGGTGCGCTTAATCATTCAGGAAATGGAAGATACCCTGGTTGAAGTTCGTTCCTCATCAGCGAAAACGTTAGCAGACAAAAAAGAGCTGACTCGTCAACTATCTAAACTGCAGGCCGATGCTGAGCAATGGCAACAAAAAGCTGAGTTAGCATTAAGCAAAGGTCGTGAAGATCTTGCAAGGTCGGCTCTGGTAGAACGCAAGAAGTGTGAAGAGGCGGCAGCGTCTTTAAGCGATGAGCTCGGTCACTTTGATGATCACATCGCAAAGCTTCAGGATGAAATTGCTCAGTTACAGGAAAAACTTGCCGATGCGAAAGCGCGTCAGAAAGCTATCGTACTGCGCGGTAAAACCGCATCTTCACGTCTTAAAGTGAAGAGCAAACTCGATTCTGGCAAGGTAGATGATGCGCTGTCACGTTTCGATCGCTATGAGCGTAAAATTGATGACTTAGAAGCTCAGGTTGAATCTTACGACTTAGGTTCAAAATCACTGGCGGACGAAATCGCAGAGCTGGAAAAAGACGAAAGTGTAGATAGTGAACTGGAAGCACTGAAAGCGAAACTTAGTCCGAAAAAGAAACCGGCGGCGAAAAAACCAAGCACCACTAAGAAGTAATCTGGTTTTAGAAAAGGAGAATTATCGTGGAAGAGTTATTAATGGTACCAATCATCCTGTTTATGGCTATTGTCGCGCCTATCTGGTTGGTTCTGCACTATCGCTCAAAGCGGCAAATTAGTCAGGGGTTAACAGAGGACGAGTATCAGCAATTATCAGAGCTTTCTGATCTAGCCGACAAAATGGCGGCGAGAATCAAAACTCTGGAAGCGATTTTAGATGCTGAAACCCCTGATTGGAGGGATAAGGTATGAGTAAGGGCAGAGGCGAATTATTTCGCGATCCGCAAAAAGGCAAGCTAGGTGGCGTATGTGCCGGTATTGCTGACTATTTTGGCTGGGAAACCTGGTTAGTGCGGATTTTAGTGGTCTCTGGTGTACTTTTAGGAATGGGCTGGTTTGTAATTTTGTATATTGCAGGTTGGTTTATCCTGGATAAAAAACCAAACCGCAAATCTGCCAGTGAGATTCACGAAAACTTTAAGCAAAAGATTGAAGAAGACGAAATCGTTAATGAACACATTAAGGTTAAGTCGAGAATCTGGCAATCTGGTGAACCACCAAAGCAGGCGTTTCGTGACATCCGTACCAAGTTCCATACTCTGGAAACACAACTGCAGAGCATGGAGCGATACGTGACTTCTGCGGAATTCACCGTTTCACGCGAAATCAATAAGTTATAATGTAAAAAGCCAGGAACAAGTTCCTGGCTTTGTGATTTCACAACTACGCTAGCATTTCTTTTCAACACTATTTTTTTCACATACATTAAATAGTTAGTCCCTAAGCTCAAAATTATTCCATGGCAATCATTAATCGAAAAAAACTGTCTGCGCTGAAACATAAAGTGCAGTCCACCGCCAGTGACCTGTTAAACCGCAGTCTGGATCAGCACGTTAATCTTGCCGTGACGGGTTTGAGTCAAAGTGGGAAAACCGCTTTCATCACCTCGTTAGTGAATCAACTAGTGAATGAAGGGCATGGTAAACCGTTAAGTTTTTTCAATGCCGTCCATGAGGGCCGGTTTATCGCCGCGAAACGCGTACCACAACCAAACTTACAAATCAGCCGCTTTGATTATGATGCGGGTATGGCAAAACTTGGTGAGGAAGAACCGCTATGGCCTGAGCCTACTCGCAGTATTTCACAAATTCGTTTAGCGATTCGCTATACACCTCAAGATTCCATGCTTAAATATGCGTCGCAAATGTCGACCTTATATTTAGATATTACCGACTACCCGGGTGAGTGGTTATTAGATTTACCCATGCTCAAGCAAAATTACCGTCAATGGTCAGAATATATGACTGAGCTTTTGACCTCTGAACCCCGCTTTGCATTTGCTGAAGCATTTTTGAAAAAGGTTGAGCAGATAGACCCTCTCGCGGCTTTGGGCGAAAAAAAGTTGGCGGAATTGGCACAAGAGTACACCGCATTGTTGTTGAGATACCGTCACGAACTTGGGCTGTCGGTGATTCAACCGGGGCGCTTTATTCTGCCGGGAGAGCATCAAGGGGCACCAATTTTGCAATTTGTACCTTTTCCATTTTTCGACCGCTTGTCCGAACAGGACATAAGCAATGCTGATCAGCAAAGCCTGGTGAAAATGTGTGAGGCAAGGTATCAGGAATATCGGGATGCCATTGTTGGCAAATTCTACAAACAGCATTTTGTGAATTTTGACCGCCAGATTATTCTCGCTGACTGCCTGACACCGTTAACCAATGGTCCAATGGCGTTTAACGATTTACAACAGGCTATTGCCTTAATCATGGAAAGTTTTTCTTATGGCAAATCGAATATTCTCAGACGCTTATTTGCACCTAAGATAGATCGTATTCTGTTTGCGGCGACAAAGGCCGATCATGTTACCAGTGATCAACACCAGAATATGACGACACTGCTTGAACAGGTGATTATCAAGGCGAAAAAATTACTCAGTTTTGATGGTATCAAAATGAAAACCTTATCGATTGCCTCGATACAATGCACTGAGCAAGGCAAGAGTGAATATCAGGGTAAAGAGCTGCCGGTATTAAAAGGCAAGCGTCTTGATAACAACCAAGTTATCACTTTGTTTCCAGGTTCAGTACCGGCAAAGTTACCGCAACCAAGTTTCTTCAGTCAGAATACCTTTAACTATATTCAGTTTAAGCCGATGCAAGCGGTTGATGAGCATCAGGCGTTGCCTCACATTCGCCTTGATCAGGTATTGCAGTTTTTATTGGGAGATAAACTGAAATGAGCCAGTCCGATAAATTTAAACAACCTGATTTTCAGCAACAGATATTATTTTCCAATAGCGATACAAAATCGCCCGAATCTGAGCAACCTGACACTCCTGTGATCTTACCGGAAGAAGCCTGGCAGGCGGTGGATGAAATCTTTGAAGACCACGAACAAGAGCTGCCGAAAAAACGACCGAATTGGCTATGGCGCATTGCCGGTGTCAGTTTTGCCGGCGTTGTGACTTATGAACTAGTGGATTTTTTTATATCCGGTTTTGCCTCTTCACCTTTGATCACCGGTGTATATGCGTTACTTGCCGGTTCCATTGGCACTATCGCATTGTTAACCCTATTCAAAGAACTCAAAGGCTTGCGTCAATATCGCCGTCAACAAAACTATCAACATCAGGCCGAAGCATTTTTACAGCACCAGGGGCAGGGTGATAGTCGCAAGTTTTGCCAGAGCGTTACGCAACGACTGCCAATCGATAGTGTTGAGACCTTGCATCAACAGTGGCTGGATAGCCTCAGTGAGCATTTAAATGATGAAGAAGTCGTTACCCTTTATTCAAGGCAGGTTTTATCGGAAGTAGATAAACAGGCGATGGAGCAGGTAGCTAAATTCTCTAGCGAAGCGGTTGTGCTGGTCGCCATTAGCCCCATTGCCCTCGTCGATATGATGGTACTATTGTGGCGTAATCTGCGAATGCTCGATAAAGTTGCCGGGTTATACGGAATTCGCCTTGGTTATTGGAGTCGAATTAGCCTGATTAAGCAGGTATTCGTCAATATGGTTTATGCCGGTGCCAGTGAAATCATTGCTGATATCGGTGTAGACATGCTGGGGGTAGAAACGTTAGGTAAACTTTCGACCCGCTTAGCACAAGGTCTGGGGGCCGGTATGCTTACCGCGAAACTCGGTATTCGCACCATTAAATTATGCCGTCCGGTTCCCTTTGTGGAAAATCCTCCGGGCATAAAGCAAGTTCGTCGCCAGATAGTCGGGCAAGTCAGGCAACTAATGAGCAAAGCGGCTGCAAAATAATATCGGTGTGCGGTAGTCTTACCTACTTGGTTGATAAATTGGTTGAAGGCGAATTCATTAACCAGGCAGGAATATCAACAATCAGGCCTAAACCGGGTTAATAAATTATCGAAAACTCGCGCATGCTTGCAAATCCAGAAACCTGATAACTGCTGGTTTTACAGGCGCTTCAGTGTGGTGTATCTAATTCCTTACAGCCTATAAAAATCATCAAACCCAATTCGTTTCTCTTCTAATCGGACATTTCTTACTATTAAAGCATAAAGTCGCAAACCCCCTGTATCTGCTGAGATCCTTAGATCTCAGTTATAAACAAAATAATTCGATACCTCAGGAGGTTTGCCAATAAACCTGAAACATCAGGGCAACAAGATAGGAATAGAAGTTTAATATGGCTAAGAACACAAAATATGTGTCAAAAGCAGCCGACGAGAATGGCATTATTAGCTGGACCGAACAAGAAAATCGGATCTGGCAAAAGCTTTATGCGCGACAAATAGACTGTATCCAGGACAAAGCTTGTCAGGAATACCTGGACGGCTTGGCATTACTGGATTTACCCACCGACCGCGTACCACAACTTGAGGAAGTTAGTAAGGTATTGAGACAAACGACCGGCTGGCAGTGTGCCCAGGTTCCGGCGTTAATAGGATTTGGCGAGTTTTTTAAACTACTTTCCGAGAAAAAATTTCCGGTCGCCACCTTTATTCGTAGTGAAGAGGAATTCGATTACTTACAAGAACCAGATATTTTTCATGAGATATTTGGCCATTGTCCTTTATTAACTAATCCGGCGTTTGCCAACTTTACCCAGACATATGGCCAGTTAGGCCTGAATGCCAGTAAAGAAGACCGGGTATTTTTAGCCCGTCTATACTGGTTTACGGTAGAGTTTGGGTTATTGCAAACCGAGAACGGTTTAAAAATTTATGGCGGCGGTATTTTGTCCTCTCCCGGCGAGACACAATACGCGATGCATGATGAAAGCCCGTTGCGCAAACCTCTCGATGTGCTTGATGTATTGCGGACTCCGTATCGCATTGACATCATGCAGCCAATTTATTTCCTCCTGGAAAATATTAATCAATTGGACGATATCAGTAATCTGGACTTAATGGCGCTCGTAGAACAAGCCAAACAGCTTGGCTTACACGAACCATTATTTGCCCCAAAAATTATTCAACAAGCGAGTTAACTCATGACAGAACAATTAAAAACTCAGGTTTGTGAAGCCTGTCGCGCGGATGCGCCGAAAGTAAGCGAAGAAGAATTAGCACAATTAATCAAACAAATTCCAGATTGGGTTCCGGTCGTTCGTGACGACGTAATGATGTTAGAGCGTGAATACAAGTTTAAAAACTTCAAGCTGGCATTGGCATTTGCCAATCAAGTGGCAGAGCTTGCTGAAGCAGAATTCCATCACCCCTCGATTTTATTAGAGTGGGGCAAGGTGACAATTACCTGGTGGACACACGCGATTCATGGTCTGCACAAAAACGATTTTATTTGTGCCGCTAAAACCGACGAATTACTGTCCTAAATACCGTTACCACGACAATTTTAAGCAATCGAAAGAAAAAGCTCCCATGTGGAGCTTTTTTTTTGTAAAATTTGGTTTACAGTCAAAGCCCCCTTTAGGAATCGCAACGTGCGCTTACAAATTACGTGTCAGGACCGTGTAGGTATCGCTCAGGAAGTCTTAGCCATTCTTGTCGAAAGAGAAATTAATTTAAAAGGCATTGATGCCATCACTGAGTCTGGTGAGATTTATGTTCATATACCGGATCTGGAGTTTTCGCAGTTGCAGGATTTCATGCCGCAATTGCGATTGGTTGATGGTGTCGTTGATGTCAAAACCACCACTCACATGCCTTCAGAGCGAGAGCATAACCTGCTGGAAACCATCGTTCGAACCCTGCCCGATCCTCTGATCTCTATTGATGTTCGCGCCAATGTTTATGGTCTGAACGAATTAGCGGAGCAAAAACTTGGTCAAAGCGAAGCGGAAATTGTTGGTCAGCCGATCAGCCATTTTATTAAAGGCTTTAACTTCTCCAAATATCTCGATAGTGGTGAGATCCTTCCCCATACCCGAAAATTGCGTTTGCATGATGAAGATTATGTTGCCGATATCCTACCGATTTATGTGCCAGGGGAAGACCGTGAAGAGGTATTTACCGGTGCCTTGTTAATGCTGAAATCGGAAGCGCGACTTGGTCAGCAAATAAGCGCGTTTAAGCATCCTAAGGGTAATGACTTTGTTGGTATTCAGGCAAGCTCCTCGCAAATGCGCAAAGTTATTCGCGAAGCGCGCCGTATGGCAGGCCTCGATTCGGCAATGCTAATTCAGGGGGAAACCGGAACCGGTAAAGAGCTTTTGGCTCGTTGTTGCCACAATGCCAGCGATCGCAGTGATCGTCCATTTATGGTGCTTAACTGTGCAGCATTGCCCGATGATGCGGCAGAAACCGAGTTATTTGGTAAATACCTTAGTGACGGCCAGAATAAGAAAGGTCTTTTTGATTTGGCTGATGGCGGTAGTGTTTTCCTCGATGAAGTCGCGGAAATGTCACCTAAACTTCAAACCAAACTGATTCGTGTTCTCCAGGACGGCAGCTTCCGTCGCATTGACGATGAAAACGAAATCAAAGTCAATGTTCGTATCATCTGTGCAACCAATAAGGATTTACTGGAACTGGTACAAAAAGGTGAATTCCGCGAAGATTTGTATTATCGATTAAACGTTCTTGGAGTCACGATTCCGGCATTACGTGATCGCCGAGCGGATATTATCCCTCTGGCAGAGACGTTTTTGAGTAAATCAGCAAAGCTTAACCATCGTGGTGAAATGTTTATTGACGAAGAGTGCCGGGAATTTTTGGAACACTATCCTTGGCCGGGTAACGTTCGCCAATTAGAGAATGTCATTCTTCGGGCTGCGTCATTGGTGGAAGGGGACACGATCAGTATCGAGCATTTACAACTGCCAAACTTTACCCGTGATCATGGGTATCTGGAACAAGAATTTACTGGCACCCTGGAAGATGCGGTGAAAGGTTTCGAAGCCGACCTGCTTAGAAAGCTTTATCCTGCATACCCAAGTACAAGGCAATTGGCGAAAAAACTCAGCTTGAGCCATACCGCCATTGCCAATAAGCTGCGTGAATATAATATCAATAAGAAGACGGTTAAAATCTAGTTAAGTAACGAGGCTGATGCCTCGTTATTTTTTTAGAGGGAGACTCCGTCGAGGGAGATAACCCTGTCACTAACAGGTTATCGGGGATGATTAACATCGACGAGGACGTTTTCGAAAGTTTTTGCTCCCTTTTTTGTATACTTTGGTTTACGAAATGCCGTTTTGAATCGTAAACATATAGGCACATTATCGGCTACAACCGCACCTCAGCTATTTTGGTCAAGCTAGTGTTTTCACGTACACTTTGCCCCAATATATTCAATTATCATAACTAACGATTATCGTCGGGTTTATCCCTATATCTTTGATAATCCGTAATCTGTGGAAGAGATATCTAAATGAAACTTGCAACATTAAAAAACAATACGCGTGACGGCCAGTTAGTCGTCGTTTCTCGTGATTTAAGCAAAGCAGTAAGCGTTGCGGATGTTGCCGCTACTATGCAGGCACTTATCGATAACTGGGCAGAATTATCGCCAAAATTAGAGTCTGTATATGCAGATCTTAATTCTGGAAACCGTGCGGATGGTTTTGACTTTGTTGAGGCAGATTGTGAATCGCCGTTACCACGTGCCTATCAATGGGCTGACGGAAGTGCCTATGTGAACCACGTTGAATTGGTTCGTAAAGCGCGAAATGCCGAAATGCCAGAAACTTTCTGGACCGATCCGTTGATGTATCAAGGTGGTTCCGATGCATTCATTGGCCCACGTGACAATATTGAAATGGGTTCCACCGAGTGGGGCATCGACTTTGAATCAGAAATCGCTGTTATTACCGATGACGTGCCGATGGGCGCAACCCCGGATGAAGCAGAGCAACACATTAAATTGTTGATGTTAGTAAATGACGTATCGTTAAGGAACCTGATCCCGGGTGAGTTAGCAAAAGGCTTTGGTTTTTTCCAGTCAAAACCATCCAGCGCGTTTTCTCCGGTTGCAGTAACACCTGATGAACTTGGTGATGCATGGAACGGTAAAAAACTGGCCTTGCCACTAGTTACGCATTTAAACGATGAGCTATTTGGTAAGCCAAATGCCGGCGTTGATATGACCTTTGACTTTCCAACTATCGTTGCCCATGCCGCAAAAACTCGTCCTTTGGGTGCTGGCTGTATTGTCGGTTCAGGCACTATTTCTAATTATGACCGCAGTGCAGGTTCGAGCTGTCTAGCAGAAAAACGCATGCTTGAGATTATTGCCGACGGTCAGGCATCAACGCCGTTCATGCAATTTGGTGATAAAGTCCGCATTGAAATGTTCGATGCTAATGGCGACTCAATTTTTGGTTCCATTGATCAGACGGTCGTTGAATATAAGAAGTAATATCTAAAACACACCAAGGACCAGAGCGCAAACTCTGGTCTCTTAACGAGGAGTGACACATGCTTTCTTTATACGGATATTGGCGTTCATCGGCAGCATATCGTGTGCGCATTGCTCTCAATCTTAAAGAGCTTGAACATCAACTGATTTCGGTTCATCTGGTAAAAAATGGCGGCGAACAACATAGCCCTGACTACATTTCACTAAATCCAAATGAGTTGGTGCCGACGTTAATCGATGGAGATTTCAAGCTCAACCAATCAATGGCGATCCTCGACTATCTTGACGATAAATACCCACAATCACCGTTATACCCCAAAGGGCGAGAGCAAAAAGCTGAAGTGCAGGCACTTGCTTTGGACATCGCCTGTGATCTGCACCCATTAAATAATCTTCGGGTGTTAAATTATTTAAGCGAGGAATTATCGGCTGAAGCAGAGCAAAAATCAGCCTGGTATAAGCATTGGATAGAAGTCGGTTTTCGGAGTCTGGAAAAACGATTGGCTGAGACCGCAGGTAAGTATTGCTATGGCGATCAAATTACTGTGGCCGATTTATGTTTGATTCCACAGGTTTACAATGCCAATCGCTTTAACGTCGATTTATCACCTTTCCCGCATATCCAACAGATAAATGATAATTGTCTGCAACTAGACGCTTTTATTAAAGCCATTCCTGAAAATCAGCCGGACGCAACGGTTTAGATTATCTTTAGATAGTTAATACCAATCAAATTAAATTATTGCTCACTTAGTGTGATTGGTATAACTCATTGATTTGATGGTTATCTGTCGTTTTTCATTTTCCTTTTTTCCACCGTTAACTAAGCTAATAAAATAGGGTAGTATTTTATAAACCGTAAGTAATTTATCAGTATCATCGAATTCTGATCGGTGGGGTAATGCCATTCCACATTAATTTCTGCTCACTTAGCAAATTCTCGGAAGGGTAACATTCACAAATCAGTTCATCGATCTCATCGTTAAGTGGATTGGTATAAATGAGCACAGAACAACAACAAAACGAGCCAGAGCAGCAATCTGCACCGGTAGGCATTATTGTATTTATCATCGTCCTGGTGATTATCGGCGCTGCTTATTACATGCTGTACATCGATAATCCAACCAGCCGCCCACAGCCGGAAATCGTCGACTTAAAAGATGAAAAGCTCCAGCCTGAACCGAAAATACAGGAGCTAGATGAAATTGAGGTACAGCCTGTTGAAGAGCCAAGCGAACCGGTTCCAACACCTGAACCTCAGGTAGAGGCGGAAAATAGTGAATCTAATGTCCTGCCGGAATTAGATAACAGCGATGAATTAACGGTTTCGCTGATTCGTGAAGTTACTACCACCCCTGAGCTTCTCGATGTTTTGGTACCAAGCGATATCATTCGCCGGACTGTGGTCTTCGCAGATAATTTTTCTCGCGGCGATCTCGCACTTAGGGATGCTCCGGTATATCCGCCGGAAGGAAAATTCCAGGCCTCGCAAATTAAAGAAAACGAATTTGTAATCAGTCCGGAAAATTATGCCAGGTACACTGGTTATATCGAACTTCTTAACAGTTTTGAACCGGAAGATTTAACCACCATCTATCAACAATTGTTACCACTCTTTGAAGAAGCCTATCAAGAACTTGGGTATCCGGAACGAAACTTCGAGGACGTTACCGAAGAGGTGTTTGCTCGTATACTGGCGATTGAATACCCCCTTGAAAGCCCTGTGCTGAAACAACTAGACGTGGTCTATAAATTCGAAGACGAGGCACTGGAGTCATTGACGGATGCAGATAAGCTGTTGCTTCGAATGGGCGAAGAAAACCTGTTACAGTTGCAATCTGCTGTGCTTCAGCTTAAGAATAGTCTGAACCTTTAGTATGTTTTAAGGAGAAATGGACTTATGAGTACCTCCTTCCCGGTTATTCCCGAAAATGTTCCACAAACCCGAGGCGGCCTTAGCCAATGGCTTGGCAAAAAGTCGTTGGATCTCGCCGGTTGGCAACTCAAGGGGTCATTTCCTAACGAGAGCAAGTTAATGGTTATTGTTGCACCGCATACCTCGAACTGGGATTTCATGGTAGGCCTGGCGGTAAAATGGGCTCTTAATCTTAAAGTCAGTTTCCTGGGTAAAGATGCGTTATTCAAAGGGCCGTTAGGTTGGTGGATGCGCAAGCTTGGTGGTATCGCCATTGATCGCAGCGCCCCACATGGTGTGGTCGGGCAAATGGTCGATGAATTTTCCAGTCGTGAACAACTTATGCTGGTTATTGCCCCGGAAGGTACGCGAAAGAAAGTCAAGGAATGGAAGAAAGGCTTCATGTTTATCGCCAGAGACGCGAAAATTCCGGTACTTCCGGTAGAATTCGATTTTAAGCGCAAACGCATTATTTTCCACCCAACTTACCACATCGGTGAAGATGTAGAAGGGCAATTGAAAGATATAAAAGCTTTGTTTAATGCCGAAAACGCCAGGCGTCCTCACTGCTTCTGATAATACCAATCCCATTAAGTTTGTGCACAACTCAGAGTTAGGGCCGAGGTTCATTTACAACATAGATTTTATTGATATAGTCATTCTATGTTAATGAAATATAGGGCCGTAAATGGGCCTCTCACTAACTCCCTACGGGTGAGTTTTAAAGGCGTTTGGACTACGTTACTGATTTTGGCTCATTTTAAGAGCGGAATAACCATTCTCTGCAATCAAAGCCTTGTCTAAAAGCCTTTAAATTCTCACTGAGTGAGCAATAATTTAATGGGATTGGTATAAGACTCGCCACAGTGGCTAACTAACCATATCTCACCGATACATAGCTGCCGGATTGGACAATAAATCTGTGGCACTTTAGCCGCGTTAATTTTTTCTCTCAATTTATCGATTAAGGCTTGCATGGCAGGCCTTGATTGCGGATAATGCGCGTCGCTGCTTAACACTTTAGGCGGCTTCTGAGGTGCCTCTCTCGGTCCTCCCGCAATGATACTCTGTGAACTCGGCCAGGTCCGGAAGGAAGCAACCGCAGCAGACGACTCATGTGCCGGGATGCGGCTGGGGGAGGGGCCACCAATTTCCTCTCTGGTTTTACAACGCAGTTAATATCTCCCCGCTAATGTCATCTATTAAACAGAGCGCTTTTCTTGTTGTTCAATTTGCGTTTCTATTTTAGCGATGGCCTGACGACACCTACCAAGACGCTGGTGCAAGGTGAGCACTTTCTGCTGTAGCTCGCTATCCTGGGTCGCAGCTTTATTAAGTTTTGCTTGCTCATCAAAAAGCATTTGTTCGAGGCGTTTTTCAAACCCCTGATACTCGGAAAGCTTTTCATATAACGCTCTGGTTGGTTGCATTACCCGCTCGGTGAAGTTTTTCATCCGTTTCTGGCTGATACGGTGCCTTCGATTTAACCGATAGTCGCTATCTTGGTGCCTTGAATCATTGGCTTTGATAGCGGTAATTAACGCCGATATTTGCTGTTGCAATTGCTCTAGCAAGGTATAACTCAATGATTGCTGGCCCTTGGCGAGTAATTTGTCCAGATGAATTAGTTTTTGTTGAATGCCCGGAATATAGCCGCTGTAGGTATCAAAGGATTTAGTAAATAACCTGTCGTCAAATAGAGCTTGGCGTTGCAGATAGTAATGGGATTTGCGTTGTTTGTTTTTTTGGTCGGCCGCTTTGGCATCAATTATCAACTGTTCAACCAGTTGTTGTAATCGCTTGATCTGGGATTGCATCGCTTACTCTTTATTTATATCCAGGCGTCATATGCCAGCTTAACAGCCATTATGATTACCACAATGATAAAAATGGGTCTAATAAACCGGTTGCCGAATCGAATCGCTGAATGCGCCCCCAACCAACTTCCTAAAATCATAAACAGCCCCATAGACAAGCCGATGGCATAGTTTACCTGAGCCAGATAAATGAAGGTGATAAGGGAGGTAAAATTGCTGACAAAGTTCATCGAACGGGCCAAACCCGAACTGAGAAGGATATTCATCTTATATAGCGCCAGTGAAGATACCGTCCAGAATGTTCCGGTTCCAGGTCCAGCTACACCATCATAAAACCCTAATATCGAACCCTGTAGCCACTGCTTAATTTTCAATGCCCTGGTGTTTTCGGGTAATTGATTTATCTGTTCGGCGGTACTTTTTACGATGAGGGTGTAGAGGGCACAAAGTAAAATGATCAGGGGGAGCACTTTTTCAAGCATATCGGCACTTATCATGTTTACTACTAATGTTCCTAAAATGGCGCCAATGGCTGTTGCTATTGCTGCCTGAACCCAAAATAGCGGGTTAAAAAGCCGTTTCTTGAAAAATGTCAACGATGCTGTAAAAGATGCAAAGCTCGCTGACAGCTTGTTGGTGCCCAGCACAACATGCGGAGGCAAACCCGAAGTTAACAGGGCAGGGACGGTCAGTAACCCGCCGCCGCCAGCGACCGCGTCAATAAATCCGGCGAGTAAGCCGACGATGGATAAAGTAATCAACAATGTCGGGTCTGAAAAAAGTTCCAAAAAACTACCTTAGTTAATGATGAACCCGACAATGTTACCGCGAAGCTTAAGCTGCACTGTGTTTTTCGTGGGTGATAAAAAACAAAGTAAAATTGTATCAGTTTCACCTTTAAGCACCAAAACTAATTACAAAGTTAAGGGGTTATTGTACAAATTTGCACGTTTTAACATATTTCTTACAGTGAATATGAGGTAACAGTTGAAATATATTAATCTGACACATTCATGAGTAACAGGTGCTCATTTTATTACTGCTTATCAACGTGTTAAATACAGTTGTTAGGTTTTTAGGGGGTTCTGTAAACATTCGTTAACATCGCTATTAGTCAATAAAAATCTAGTTTCGGGTGGATTTTATGCAGTTTTAGTGAGTGAAAATGTTTTTAATTGGCGACAATTTGTAAAAAATCTTATCAGATTGTGATTTAACTAGTTGACCTGTTTGAGTTGATCGGTTTAATATCGAGACCGACAGATCAGGTCGTAAGGCCTAATTATAAAAATAAATACAAAGCAATATAGCTTTGATTTCTAACAATCGAATCACTTAAAGTGGTCCAGGGAGTAAACATGTATAGCAATAATAAACTTGCTAAATCAGTTCGTCTTGCCCTTATGTTTGGTGCAAGCGCAACTGCTGCTATCTCTGCAAATGCTTTTGCAGCTGACGAAGTAGTTGAAGAAGATGAAGTAGAGCGTATTGAAGTTACCGGTTCACGCATCAAGCGTACAGACCTTGAAGGTGCTTCTCCTGTAACCGTTATGACTGCAGAAGACATCAAAGTTGAAGGTAACTTCACTGTAGCTGATGCTCTACGTGGTAGCTCATTCAACTCTTTCGGTTCTTTCTCTGAGCGTTCTGGTAGCTCTGCTCAGTCTCAAGCTACAGTTAACCTACGTGGTGCTGGTTCTAACCGTACTCTAGTTCTTCTAGACGGTAAGCGTATGCCTGGTTCTCCAACGCTTGGTGGTCAAGCAGCTAACCTTAACGCGATTCCTTTCGCTGCTGTAGAGCGTATCGAAATCCTAACTGACGGTGCATCTTCTACTTACGGTTCTGACGCGATTGCCGGTGTTGTTAACATCATTCTTAAGAAGAACTACGAAGGTCTAGAGTTCAACGTTGGTGTTGGTCAACGTGATCAGGACGAAGGCACTACTTCAAGTGAATTCTCAATCCTAGGTGGTTACTCAACTGACAAAGGTAACATCACCTTTGCATTCGATCACCAGAAGCGTTTAGGTATTTCAGACGGTGCTCGTCCTTACACTGCTGCTCGCGCAGAAGATACTGACGGTAACGGTCAAATCGATATCTACACTGCAGATACTGATGGTTGGTCTTGGTACGGTGCTTCTGTACTAGCACCTGATTTCTCTGAAATCCAAGCGTCTCCTCTTTGTGATGACTTAATCGCTGAGTACGGTGATGACGTATTCAAGAAAATGGCCGCTGAAAATGGTACTGGTTACCCAGGTGAAGTTTGTGCATTCGCATACGCAAACGTTTCTTACAACACTGCTTCTATCGACCGTAACACTCTATTCGTTGACGCTAACTATGAAGTTGCTGACAGCGTAGAATGGTTCGGCCGTGCAATGTTCGTACAAAACTCTTCTTTCGGTCGTTACGCTCCACCAGCGGCTCCATGGCCTGGTATGTCTGCTGACAACCCTAATAACCCTTACGGTGTTGATGGTGCATACGGTCTGTTCCGTTGGGTTGGTATCGGTACTCGTGACGGTAACGTTGACGATTACAGCCAAGATTACCTAACTGGTCTACGTGGTGAACTAGACTGGGGTAACGCTACTTGGGAAGCTTACTACCACAAAAATATCGCTGACAACAAATCTGTTGGTGAGTACTACTTATCATACGGTGGTCTAGCTTACAACGAAGCTAACGGCATCGACCTAGGTTCTGAGCAAGGTGTTGCTAACATGAAAGCAACGACTCTACAGAATTCTTTCTCTTCATTTGATCAGTACAACGCTGGTATCGGTTTCGACTTATTCGAACTTCCAGCTGGTGCAATTGCCCACTACTTTGGTGCTGAGTACATGGAGCAGACTTATGCTGATACTTATGACGGTCAGTCTGAAGCTGGTCTAATCGGTGGTTCTGCAGGTAACTCTGCTGCCGGTGAGCGTGATATCACTGCATTCTTCTACGAAGCAGCTATCCCAGTAACTGACTCTATCGAAGTTAACGTAGCAGCTCGTTACGATGACTACTCTGACTTCGGTGACAACCTTGCTCCTAAAGCGTCTGTACGTTGGGAACTTCTAGACGGTCTTGTACTACGTGCTTCTTACTCTGAAGCGTTCCGTGCACCAGGTCTTGACGAACTAAACGCAGCAACGACTTTCTCTGCGGAAGCCGCTACAGATTACCGTCTGTGTGAGCAAAACGGTGTTGCTCCTGACAATTGTCCTTCACGTCAGTTCGATACATACTATAAGTCTAACCCAGACTTAGGTGCTGAAACTTCTGAGTACACTAACGTTGGTCTTGCTTGGGATATTACTGATGACATGGGTCTTAAGTTCGATTACTTCAACTTGTCAATCGATGACGTAATCGCGACTAAGACTGTTCAAGGTCTACTAACTGACGAAGATCAGGGTGAAATCACTGCACTTCCAGTAGGTACAGACGTTTCTGACGAAACTTTCTACCTAATCCGTTCTGAAGGTGGTGCTCTAATCGAAGCGGGTACTGGTTACTTCAACGGTGGTACACTTAACGTCGAAGGTCTTGACGTAACATTCAACGCAGGTTTCGAAACTGGTTTCGGTGACTTCCGTTTCAACACGGTTAACTCTTTCATCTTTGATTACGGTGATGAGTTCAACTTTGCTGGTACTGAAGGTGCTCCAGAGTACAAGTCTGTTACTACGCTAGGTTGGTCTTTAGGCGACTTCTCAGCAGCTTGGACTGCTAACTACACGGATTCTACTTCTGAGTCTTCTCGTGTAGTTGATAACAAGCTAACTAAAGACGGTAAGCTAGACAGCTGGTTAATCCACAACGTTACATTCACCTACGATGCGGGTGAGTGGGGTGCATTAACTCTTCAAGTTGCTAACTTAACTGACGAAGATCCAGTACTTAACTCAATCGGTCAGTGGACCGACCAAAACTTGTACAACAACTTTGGTCGTGACTACCGTGCAAGCTACTCTATCAAGTTCTAAGAACTGCTTAGTTTAAGCTAATAAAAGGCCGCATTATGCGGCCTTTTTTATCTCTGTGACCCGTATCTACGACTACTATCTACATCACAATTCCATAAAGCTTGATCTAATATTTTTATGTTTGGTCAACGCAGCGTTAAAATTTCAGGAAACATCATGAGCAATTACTGGAGCCAATACTGGCAGCAGGGGCATTTAACTTCTTTTGGACAGGACCTCGCACACAATTATGAAGGGCCATTAAAAAATGTCTGGAAGGACGTTTTTCAACAGGCGAATAACCAAGATTCTTTCGTTGATATTGGCACCGGAAACGGTGCACTGCTTGAACTGGCTTGCCAAGGCATAAACAGCGATGACATGCCCGAAATGGTGGGAATCGATCTGGCTGACGTGGCGTTACCTGGTTCGATTAACGATTATTCAGGTAAAATTTCCATTCAGGGGAAAATAGACGCTACCAATATGCCTTTTACTTCAGAATCCAAATCCTGGGTGATCTCGCAATTTGGTATTGAATACTGTGCGATTAAAAAAGTGTTCTCGGAAGTGTCACGCATTCTGTCGAGTAGCGGAAAGTTTCAATTTATTTGTCATCACCCGGATTCGATTATAGTTAAGCCCAATACTCAGATTTTAGACATGTCGAGAAAGCTTAACGAAAATAAAGGTGCATTGTCATTGCTAGAAAACCTTACAAAAGAGCTTATTCGAAGTGGTAGAGGTAGCCCAAAATCGGAGTCTATCCGCCTGAAGCTTAATAAGAAAATAGAGGCATTGTTAACCGAAGATCAAACCGCATTCATTGCAACCTATTTTCCAATGTTTTCAAAGGCGGTGCTATCGACTTCGGACAGCACGTTGCAAAAACGCTATTTTGCCAAGTTTAAAGAGGAATTAGCCGGCTCAATGATGCGGCTTGCCGATTTATCTCAGGCAGCAATTTCCGATAAACGAAAATCAGAAATTATTTCAGCCTGTGAACAACACAACCTGGTACTTTCTACTTTTAGTGAAGTTTATGACAACAATGGTCAGTTACTCGCCTGGAGGATTGCGGGTAGCAAAGTCTCTGACTGATAATACCAATCCCACTAAGTTTGTGCACAACTCAGAGTTAGGGCCGTAAATGGGTCTCTCACTAACTCCCTACGGGTTAGTTTCAAAGGCGTTTGGACTACGTTACTGATTTTGGCTCATTTTAAGAGCGGAATAACCATTCTCTGCAATCAATGCCTTGTCTAAAAGCCTTTAAATTCTCACTGAGTGAGCAATAATTTAATGGGATTGGTATAACCTAGTTTTATATTCAATAGTGTATGGCCAATCGTTGGCAACATGAGCGTTGGTAATAAGCTGGGATATGCGTAGCGTTACCATGGCAACAGGTTACGATGACGATAAAGGCCAGAAGTCTGACGATTAATGTAAGAACCTGTTTGACAAAGAGCCGCCTTTCGCGGGTCAGGGTTTCGCAAGTGGTGGTACGGGTATTAACACCGTATCAGAAGCTTATGACGTTATCGGTCAATACTTCCAGTTTAGTTTAACGATGAAATTCTAATTCTGGATATTGTATTAGTAGCGTCGGATTTTCCGGCGCTTTTTTATTTCCAGAGAAGATGAGTTTACTGAAATTGCCGTTGTGCCGCATCTCATCTGGTTCAATATCATGCTAAAATGAACCTTGTATGTTTAACATTTTTGGTGGTGTTTAAGAGTTAATCGATATGTTTACCTGCAGGGGGCGTGATTGCTATTAACGTAGAGCTTTATTTCAATTTAAAAATCCAATCAGGTTAAGAACGATTCAGACTCGTAAACAACACTTCATAATAATCCCAATCTTTAATCTATTTTCCGCCAAATCTGTTTAGCAAAAGGCTGTTTGTTAAACTAGAGTTAACCAGCAGTGAGTGCATATATGGGCACCTTTTGACGGATATTTTCAGATAAATCTGTATAAATCCCACAGACACAGTTCTATTTAAATTTGACTTACTACGAACAACTTAGTAAAAAAGGTTTATGTCATTAAAGTTTTTGTGTATTTATTGACAGATATTAATAAAAAAAACGCAAAAAAAGGTTATTTTTTAAGCGCTAAGTGTGAGCAAAGCAAAATGTTTGACTTTAACGTCAAGCTATTGTCTTATATACAGCTGTATTTTTAAAAAAAGCAGAATAGAAATAACAATTTTGGGAACTTGGTTGTCGCGTTTGTTGCAATGAGGTTAACAAGATTGTGTTTCTATTTTTAAAACAACTGAGCACTGAATTCCGATATTCAGCACCGCCATTTATTGGTAGTGATAAAGTTAAATAGCAATTGGTTGGGAACTATGTCCAAAATAAGCAAGAAAAGCCTAATCGCTTCGTCGATTGTTGGCGCCATGGCTTTGGCAGGTAGCAATTTCGCTTCCGCTGCCAGCCTGAACGAACTTCAAAACGGTGAAGCTGCAATTATTAAAGCTTCTGCTAACTCTCAGAAAAAGATCAACGGCATCTATGAGCAAACTCAGGAATTACTAGCTGAGTACCGCACTGTTGTTGACGAAACTGAAAACTTGAAAGTTTATAACGATCACGTTCAGCGTTTGGTTAACGACCAGCAAGCTGGTATCGACTCTCTGGAGCGTCAAATTGGTACAATCGAGGAAACCAAGAAAGGTGTTGTTCCTCTAATGTACAAGATGATCGAATCTCTTGAGCAATTCATCGAACTAGACATCCCGGTTAACCTGAAAGACCGTACTGAGCGTTTAGAACGTCTTAAAGACGTGATGAGCCGTCAGGGTATCTCTGTCGCTGAGCAATTCCGTTTGGTTCTTGAAGCTTACGAAATTGAAACCGATTACGGTTCAATGTTCTCTGCTTACCAGGGCGACCTTGAATTTGAAGGTACTAACATCACTGTCGACTTCGTTCACATGGGGCGTACCGTTCTTGTCGCTCAATCTCTTGATTTGAAAAACGCTTGGATCTGGGATCACAGCAACCGTGAGTGGAAAGCTTTGGAAGATGAATACCTAAGCCCAATCACAAAAGCAATTCGTATGGCGCGTAAACAAACTGCTCCTGATCTAGTTAAACTACCAGTATATGCAGCGGGGGCTGGTGAATAATGAAAACGATTATTAAAAGCGCAGTAATCACTGCAACTCTAGCATTAACAGCGGGTATGTCTGTAGCTTCTGCGAACACTCTTGACGACCTGTTAAAGCAAGTTAAAGCTGACCGTGTGTCGGAAGCTAAAATCGATAAAGCGCGTGAACAAGAATTCTTGTCTGCTCGTGCTGACAAACAAGCTCTACTAAACAAAGCGCAAGCTGAGTTAAAAGCTGAGAAAGATCGCAACGCTCGTTTAACCAAACAGTTTGCTGATAACGAAACTATGCTAACCACCAAAGAAGCTGAACTTGAAGCTGCTAAAGGTGACTTAGGTGAGATGTTCGGTGTTGTTCGTCGTGCATCAGGTAACGCATACGGCCGTATCGCTACTTCAATCGTAAGTGCTGAATACCCGGGTCGCGAAGCGGTTCTTGACAAGCTTGCAAACGCCAAAGAAATTCCGGTTCTTTCTGAACTAGAAGAACTATGGTTTGCACTGCAAACTGAAATGACTGAGTCAGGCAAAGTTTCTACGTTTGACGCCGAAGTTACTATGCTTGACGGTGGTAAAGCTAACCAGTCTGTTACTCGTGTTGGTTCATTCAACCTTCTTTCAGACCAGGGTTACCTGAACTACAACGACGTACAGAAGCAAATCCAACCTCTAGGTAAGCAACCTGACACTGCTGTAGGCGATGTTGCTCCTTTCCTGGATAACACTTCTGGGTATGCGCCTCTATTCATTGACCCTTCAAAAGGTCAGATTCTTAAGCTAGAGACGCAAAAAGCTACGTGGTCTGAGCGTTATCACCAAGGTGGTACCGTTGGTTATGTAATCACTGCAGTACTTATCCTGGGTTTCCTAATCGCTATCGAGCGTATGGTATTCTTGGGCGCTGTTGGTGCGAAGATCAAAGCGCAGCTTAAGAACACTTCACAACCTAAAACTAACAACCCTCTAGGTCGTATGTTAACGGTTTACGAAGAAAACAAAGACATCGATGCAGAGTCTCTTGAACTGAAACTGGATGAAGCTATCTTACGTGAGACACCGAAGGTTGAGCGTGGTATCAACATCATCAAGATTTTCGCTGCAATCGCGCCTCTATTAGGTCTACTAGGTACAGTTGTTGGTATGATCGGTACGTTCCAATCAATCACGCTTTACGGTACGGGTGACCCGAAAATCATGGCTGGTGATATCTCTATGGCTCTTGTAACAACTGCTATGGGTCTAATCGCTGCATTGCCTCTAATCCTTGTACACAGCATCGTAGCTGGTCGTGCTAAAACTATTTTCCACATCCTTGACGAGCAAAGCGCGGGCATCGTAGCTTCAATCGCCGAGAAGGAGAAACAATAATGTTGTTCCTGATAGAACTTTGGGAATCTGTCAGGGAATTTATTGCGACAGGCGGCTTCGTATTATACTTCGTCGCCTTGGCACTCTTCTTAATGTGGATTTTGATGATTGAGAAGTACTGGTTTCTGACTTCGGTCTACCCAAAAATGAAGCGTGATATTATCGCGCGTTGGGACGCCCGTACTGACACAACGTCATGGTATGCACATCGAATTAGAGATGCATGGATTTCTGAAGCGGCAGAGATATTAGATGCACGTATGATTACCATTAAAACTTTGGTAGCTATGTGTCCCCTTATCGGTTTGTTGGGTACCGTTACTGGTATGATTGCAGTATTCGAAATTATGGCTGTACAAGGTACAGGTAACCCGCGCCTGATGGCCGCAGGTATTTCGATGGCAACAATTCCGACCATGGCCGGTATGGTTGCAGCCTTATCGGGAGTATTTTTCAGCTCTCGTTTGGATGCAAAGGTGAAAATGGCCAAGGCGAAGCTTGTTGACAGCTTGCCTCATCACTAGAGAGAGTTTCTAATGGCACGTAAACGTATTCGTGAAGGGGAAGAAGCAGCGATAGATATGACGCCGATGCTCGACATCGTATTCATCATGCTTATCTTCTTCATTGTAACCACTTCCTTCGTGAAGGAAGCTGGTATCGATGTGCAAAAGCCGGCAGCGGCTAATGCGATTAAGAAACCGTCAGCGAACATCTTCATAGCTATTCGTGAAAACGGTGAGATTTGGATGGACAAGCGTGTAGTTGATGTAGAACGAGTTTCTGCAAACCTTGAAAAACTACTCGCTGAACAACCAACTGATATTGTAATCATCCAGGCAGATAAAGGCGCTCGTCACGGTGTCGTTGTTAAAGTTATGGATGCAATTAAGGATGCAGGAATCGATAAGATTTCTATTGCTGCAGCAACAGGTGCTTAATATGGTTCGCTTTCTAGTATCAATACTATTGGGCGTGGCTGTAACCTTTGGTCTGTTTGTGTTTATGGCATTTTTGATCTCTGGTGGCGCCAAGCGTAACGCTGATAATCAGGAACAAGTGATTATTGACATCGTGTCTACGCCGCCTAAATCAAATGTTCAGGAACGTAAACGTGTGCCACCGCCACCGCCACCGCCACCAAAAGTTCCACCGAAGCCTCAGGCTCCGGAGCCAGATACGAGTAATAACAACAATGGTTTGGCGTTTAACGTCCCTGGCGTAGAGTTATCCGGTACATCTGCCGGTATGGATGCCCCAGGTGCAGGCTTTGGCCGAGATGGTGAAGCAACGCCTATCGTTCGAATCGAGCCTAAATACCCGATTCAGGCTGCTCGTGATGGTAAAGAAGGCTGGGTACAGCTTAGCTTCACCATTAACGAAGTAGGTGGCGTTGAAGACGTTACCGTTATCGCAGCCGAGCCTAAGCGTATTTTCGACAAAGAGGCAAAACGTGCTCTACGTAAGTGGAAGTACAAGCCGAAAATCGTTGATGGTAAGCCTATCAAACAACCAGGTATGACGGTTCAACTTGACTTCAAGATGAATCAGGACGGAGGTGCTCAATAATGCTTAAAAAAATCATTGGCTCATCCATGCTGGTTGCTTTTGTAGCCACTGCAACTCTGCCGCTAGCGACGCAAGTCGCTGCTGCTGAGCAACAGCAACAAAAGAAGAAGAAAAAGACCAAGATCGTTGGTCAGTCGGTCGGTAAAAAGGTTCAGAAAGCGTTTGAAGCCTATTCTGAAGACCGTATCGATGATGCGTTAGCAATTCTTCTTGATATTGAAACCACCAAAGAGTACGACAGAGCTTATGTCGATCGCTTTATTGCGAATATGTATGCGACGAAAGGCGGCGATGCCAACAGCGTCAAAGCGATTGAGTATCTTGAGAAAGCGACGAAAGACGATGTTCTGAATGACAAAGAGCACTCAGATTCGATCAAACTTCTTGCGGATCTGCAAATTCAACAAAAGATGTATCGCGAAGCGTTAACCAATTATGACGCTTGGATGAAATACACTGGCGAAGAAGATGCAAATACTTACGTCAAGATTGCTCAAGCTCATTATGAGTTAAAAGAATTGGATAAAATGATTGAGCCTGCCGATAAAGCAATCGCTTTATACGAAGAGCCAAATCAGAACCCATATATCTTGAAACTTACGTCTTTCTATGAGCGTAAAAAGTATCCTGAGTCTGTCAAGGTTCTGGAAGATGTATTGCAATTGTTCCCTGAGAACAAAACATGGTGGACGCAATTAGGTATGTTCTATACCCTGGTTGAAGATTATGACCGTGCGCTTTACACACTTGACCTGGCTTACAAGCAAGGCTTCCTTGAGAAGGAATCTGAAATCAAAATGTTAGCAAACCTATACGCTAACAACGATGTACCAATTAAGTCAGCGAAGCTGATGGAAAAGTACATTGATAACGGATTAATTCCTCGTACCAGCGAGAACATGTTCACTATGGCGAACTCGTTCCACGCAGCTCAGGAAGTAAAAACAGCCGCGAAATACTTCGGTGATACAGCTAAGTTGTCTAACGACCCTAAGCATTACCGTCGTCAAGGCATGTTATTGCAACAATCTGAGCAATATGATGCTGCGACTAAAGCTTTGCAAAAAGCGATTGACCTAGACATAGACAACAAAGGTGCTGTGTATATGACAATGGCTGAAGCTTACTTCTATCAAGAGAAGTTTAAGCAGGCATATGCTGCAATCAAAAAAGCTCAGGAAGATCCAAAATCAAGACGAGCTGCACGCAGCTGGGCTCAGTACATTAAAGATACTGCTGATCGTAAAAACGTTAAGATTTAACGTTATCTTTTCGATTTAAACTAAAAACCAGCCGCATGGCTGGTTTTTTATTTCTTGATAATATTTCTTTAAAGCATTCGCTCTAACATTATTTTTAAGCTATAAGTTATACACGAATGATGTAATTTGTTTACACACGGTAGTAGTATAAGTTTCGCTGCTGTGGAATAATTCTAACCCTATAAATTGACGTCAATAACAATATCGGTTACCCATGAACTTAACACATCTAAAACAGCTGGAAGCTGAATCTATTCACATAATCAGGGAAGTCGCCGCTGAATTTGATAACCCTGTGATGTTGTACTCTGTAGGTAAAGACTCTGCGGTAATGCTTCACCTAGCGATGAAAGCTTTTTACCCTGCCAAGCCACCGTTTCCGTTAATGCATGTTGATACAACATGGAAATTCAGAGAAATGATTGAATTTCGTGATCGCATGGCTGAGAAATACGGTATGGAACTCATTAAGCACACTAATGAAGAGGGGCGAGCAGCTAATGTAAACCCATTCGATTATGGTAGTGCTAAATATACCGACATCATGAAGACCCAGGCTCTTAAACAGGCCCTTGATAAGTATCAGTTTGATGCTGCCTTTGGTGGAGCACGTCGTGACGAAGAAAAATCTCGAGCGAAAGAACGCGTTTATTCGTTCCGGGATAAAAACCACCGTTGGGATCCGAAAAGCCAACGCCCAGAGCTTTGGAATACCTACAATGGTAAAGTAAACAAAGGCGAAAGTATCCGCGTATTTCCATTATCTAACTGGACTGAATTAGATATCTGGCAGTATATCTACCTGGAAAATATCGAGATTGTACCTTTATACCTCTCTGCAGAACGTCCTGTGGTAGAAAGAGATGGTACCTTGATCATGGTGGATGATGATCGTATGCCATTACATGAAGGTGAGGTGCCTGAACAGAAAATGGTTCGTTTCCGTACCCTGGGTTGTTACCCACTAACTGGCGCTGTGGAATCAGAAGCTACGACCTTACCTGAAGTTATTCAGGAAATGTTGCTGACAAAAACGTCTGAACGTCAGGGACGAGTCATTGATCACGATTCTTCGGGCTCGATGGAGAAGAAAAAAATGGAAGGCTATTTCTAGAGTGTAAACCTGCCTGTTTAGCACGAGCTTAATGCCCCGAGTATGGGGCTAAAGAGAAAAGCCCAAGATTTCACGGATAACACAATGAACGCAATGAACGAACAAACTTTATTAGAAACTGATATCGAAGCGTACCTTAAAGTGCATGAGAACAAAGACATGCTTCGATTTTTAACCTGCGGTAATGTTGATGATGGTAAATCTACTTTGATTGGCCGTTTGCTACATGACTCAAAATTAATTTTTGAAGATCATATGGCGGCAATTAAGTCGGATTCAAAAAAATTCAACACTACCGACCAGGAATTTGATTTAGCCCTACTCGTTGATGGCTTGCAATCGGAACGTGAGCAGGGGATTACGATTGATGTGGCATATCGTTACTTTGCCACAGACAAGCGCAAATTTATCATCGCTGACTGCCCGGGCCATGAACAGTACACCCGTAACATGGCAACAGGTGCATCAAACTGTGACCTAGCCATCGTGATGATCGATGCGCGTTACGGCGTCCAGACTCAAACCAAACGTCACAGCTATATCTGCTCACTCCTTGGTATTAAGCACGTGATTGTTGCTGTAAACAAGATGGATTTAGTGGATTATTCGCAAGATGCATATCGTAAAATCAAAGAAGATTACAAAACATTCGCAGAGCAGTTAAATATACCTGACGTTCGCTTTGTGCCAATTTCGGCGTTGAAAGGCGATAATGTCGTTAATAAATCTGAAGCAATGGATTGGTATCCTGGTGCCACACTAATGGCTCTTCTGGACACCGTCAAAGTTGATACTGACAAGAATACCGATGATTTTCGTTTTCCAGTTCAGTATGTAACTCGTCCGAATCTGGATTTCCGCGGTTTTTGTGGAACTATTGCCGGTGGTATTATTCACATTGGTGATGTAATCACCGCGATGCCTTCTGGCAAAACTTCTACGGTAAAAAGTATCGTTACCGCAGATGGTGATTTAGAATCTGCATCCGTTGGCCAGGCTGTAACCATTACCTTGAACGATGAGATTGACATTTCTCGCGGTGATGTTTTGGTGAAGTCAAATAAGCTTTCTACGGCTTCTGAAAAATTCCGCGCAACCATTGTGTGGATGAGTGATGCGGCAATGCAACCTGGTAAAGAATATGAGTTTAAGGTAGGTGCCAAGAACACGTACGGCCGGGTAAATTCCATTGATTATCGAATCGATGTGAATACCATGGAGCACACCGAAGAAAGCGAAATGCAACTCAATGAAATTGCCTCTTGCGTGGTACAAACCAATAGCCCTGTGGTTATCGATGAATATAGCAAGATTCAAGGTACTGGCTCTTTTGTTATTATCGATCGCTTAACCAACATCACCGTTGGTGCGGGCATGATTACCGACACCGTTGTTGCTGACGATGGCCAGATAGTTGAGCGCGAATATACTCAGGCTGAGAAAGATCTCAATGCCTTTATTCGTAATACCTTCCCTGAATGGGACTGTAAGGCTATCTAATTTAGCTACAGCTCTTGTTAAAAAGCCGGTTGAATTACCGGCTTTTATCTACTTGCTAGTCGTAAACTCATACGTTATCTTTAACGAATTATTACAATAAGTTAGAACTGCGGATAGAAACCACTATCGTCTCTGGATGCAGGTCTGACAAAGAGTCATAGGCGATTCATGCTAAACATTGATCAATGGTTCATGGTAGGTGTATTTATTGCTACCTTTGCAGGATTGATTAAATTCCAAAATGTTCCTGAGCGCGTTTTTGCCGTCTCAACATTGGTGTGTCTGAGTTTTTCTTTTGTAAGCACCAAGCAGATCTTTACTAATGCGGTTAACCCCGGCTTAATCACCCTAATCCTGCTTATTACCTGCTCTTTTGCTCTGGAGCGAACCAGCTTTCTTCGTATTCTTGCCAATCGGATGATCTCGAAACACCGATTTAAGTCTTACGTCAGAACCTTGCTGGGTACAGCATTTGCCTCTGCAATATTAAACAACACCGCGGTTGTTGCTACCCTGATTTCACCTATTAAGAATAATAAGTTTATTAACCCGGGTAAATTGCTGCTACCGGTTTCTTATGCGGCGATATTAGGTGGAACATTAACCTTAGTGGGTACGTCGACTAACTTGATTGTCAATTCGATGTTAATTGACCAAGGACTCCCCGGCCTGAAGTTTTTTGACTTTACCCTTATTGGTTTTTCTGCCTTAATCGCGTGCTTGTGCGTGCTATTTATTCGATTAAAAACCCTGCCTTTTACTGAAGCAACAACAAAGAGTGAAAAGCACTATTTCGTTGAAGCGGAAGTTACTGAGGATTCCCGTTTAATTGGCAAATCGATTGAAGAAAATGGCTTAAGGAATATCGATTCTCTGTTTCTTGTCGAGATCATTCGTCACGGTCACTTAATCTCACCGGTTACCCCTGAGGAGTTTTTGCGTCCCGGTGACAAGCTGATATTTACCGGTGATATTTCCAAGGTTTTTGTACTCCAGCAATTCGATGGCCTGAAGCTATTTGCAGAGCAAGATGGTTTATTACGAGATAACCTGACCCAAGTATTGATTAAACCCGGTAGCGCGATAATTGGAATGACTTTAAAGCAGGCCGGCTTTAGGGCAAGATTTGACGCCGCAGTTGTAGCCATTCGCCGAGAAGGGGCAACGTTATCGGGAAAACTTGGAGAGTTGGTGATTCAATCGGGAGATTTCCTGGTACTAGCAGTGGGTAAAGATTTCATAACCCGCACCAACCTGAGTAAGAATTTTTATATCATTACCGGTGTTAAGCCAGACAATATGTTGACGGGTTGGCGCGACAAACTTACCTTATTTGGTTTTATCGGCTCGATTTCTACGTCGGTTATTTTCGAAGTGCCGTTACTAAAATGTCTTATTTTCTATTCGGCGGCATTATTTGCGACCAAATGTTTGAGTATCAATGAGATCAAACGCCGTTTCCCGTTAGAAATCTGGGTTATCGTAGTGAGTGCATTAACTCTGGCTACGGCACTGGAGTCTACTGGACTGTCGCAAGTTATCGCTTTACACGTTCATAACTTTCTATCAGGACAAAGCGCTATATTTGCATTTGCTGCGGTATTTATTATTACCTTGTTGATGACCGAGTTGATAACCAACAATGCAGCTGCTGCACTTATTTTCCCGATAGCATATAACATCGCGATAGGTCTCGGCGTAAACCCTGTGCCATTTATCATGGCTGTCGCCTTTGGTGCTAGTGGCAGCTTTATCAGCCCTTATGGTTATCAGACCAATGTTATGGTATTTAATGCTGGAAATTACCATTTGAAAGATTTCGTCAAAGCCGGGATCCCAGTATCACTCACATATATCGCTGTGGTTCTGTTTATGATTCCGCAAGTATTTCCGTTTTAAATAAATGATCTAAACAGAAGATATTACAGAGGCAAACCTTACTGAAAGGAACAACAATGAAAACTGAAAATACGGTTTGGCACCCAACACAAATTAGCAAATCAGACCGAGCCAGACTAAAAAAACAACGTCCTTGTTTACTTTGGTATACAGGGTTAAGTGGCTCTGGTAAGTCGACCATCGCTAATGCTGTCGATGACCTGTTATTTGAGCGTCAATGTCACACTTATCTGCTTGATGGCGATAATGTTCGCCATGGCCTGAATGGAGACCTTGGATTTTCAGACGAAGACCGAGTTGAAAATATCCGCCGCATCAGTCAGGTTGGCAAGTTATTCGTTGATTCTGGCCTGATTGTTTCTACCGCGTTTATTTCTCCATTTCAGTCCGATCGCGATATGGCCAGAGAGCTACTGGAGCAGGGCGAGTTTATCGAAGTATTTATCGATACCCCGATTGAAATCTGTGAGCAACGTGATCCAAAAGGTCTATACAAAAAGGCCAGGGCAGGTGAGATCAAAGATTTTACCGGTATCGACTCGGGATACGATATTCCGGTAAAACCGGAAATTCATGTGCAAACCGCGGAAAAGGATATTCTGGCCTGTGCACAACAAATTGTCGATCACCTCAAAACGCAAGGTTATATCAACTAAATTTTATTTACGGATTAACTCATTTCAGGTCAAGGCCGGCGTTTCATTGAGGTGCCGGCCTTTCTTTTGTAACAAATCATGTGTACTGCTAGATCTGACATTTCGTTCAACGTAGTATCAATGGCGAATATATCCACGCAAAAGACTGGAAAACAAAATGAAAACAATTGTAACGGGCGCGGTCTGCTCGTCCTTGCTACTTCTTAGTGCATGTAATAGTGAACCCGCGAGCACTAACGAAGCGCCAGCTAAAGCTGAAATTACCTCGCAAAAAACAACATTGGCTTCGGGTATCGAAAAAGCCAATATGGACCAATCAATTCGACCACAAGATGATTTTTACCTTTATGTTAATGGCGGTTGGTTAGATTCTCATCCGATGCCTGCAGATAAAACTGCGATCGGTTCTTTCTATGACTTGCGTGATAAAGCAGATGAAGATGTTAAGGCGATTATTGAGGAGCTTGCGGCTACTGAGAACCTGCAAAAAGGCAGTGATGAGCAAAAAGTTGCCGACCTTTTTAATTCCTACATGGATGAGGCCAAGCTTAATGAGTTAGGTATGACGCCAGTTCAGCCGCTGTTTGCCGAGATCTCCGCAATTAAGAGTACTGATGATTTAGCCGCATTCTTCGCGAAAGCACAGATTACAGGATTGGATTCGCCGTTATATTTCTATGTCAGCATTGATGCGAAACAGTCATCACGATATGCGGGTCATGTATGGCATTCCGGCCTGGGTCTCCCGGATAGAGACTACTACTTCAAAGAAGAACAACGCTTTGAGAATATGCGCAATGACTACGTAGCACACATTG
Source organism: Thalassotalea sp. PS06 (assembly GCF_007197775.1). Lineage (NCBI taxonomy): Bacteria > Pseudomonadati > Pseudomonadota > Gammaproteobacteria > Alteromonadales > Colwelliaceae > Thalassotalea > Thalassotalea sp. PS06. The sequence continues at coordinate 990,136 of NZ_CP041638.1, forward strand.
AAAAGATGTTTACACTGGCAGGCCAGAGTAACGGCAAACAAGCCGCCGAACGTATTATGGCACTAGAAACTAAGTTGGCTAAGTTACACTGGACACGTGTTCAAACCCGAAATAGTGAAGCAAGATACAATAAGTTTGCCGTTGCTGATTTGAATACAGTTTCGGATAATTTTAACTGGAATGTCTGGCTAACCACTCTTGGTGCAGAACAACAGCAGGATATTATCATTAACCAGCCTGATTTTGTGAAAGGCTTCGGTGAACTGGTGGCGAAAGTCTCGTTAGAAGACTGGAAGACCTACCTTAACTGGCAAGTGATCAATGGTTATGCATCTTACCTGACTGCAGAGTTAGACCAACAGAATTTTGCTTTTTACGGCAAAAACATTAATGGCCAGCAGCAACAAAAACCACGATGGAAGCGTGGTGTAAGTCTGGTAAATGGCAATCTGGGAGAGATCATTTCTCAGGTTTATGTAAAACGTCATTTTAAGCCTGAAGCGAAAGCGCGGATGAATGAACTTGTTGAAAACCTTCGTGATGCTTACGGTGAGAGCATCGACTCTTTAGAGTGGATGTCTGATGAAACCAAAAAAGCTGCCCGGGTAAAGCTGGCGGCCTTTACGCCAAAAATTGGTTATCCGGACAAGTGGGAAGACTATTCTGCCATTGAAATTAATGCAGACACCTTAATTGCCAACTTGCAGAGTGCAGATAAGGTGAGCTATAGCAAGCAGTTGGAAAAGCTTGATGGCCCGATTCGCAAGTGGGAATGGCATATGACTCCACAAACGGTGAACGCTTACTACAACCCAACGGTGAATGAAATTGTATTTCCAGCGGCGATATTACAACCACCATTTTTTAATATGGAAGCAGATGATGCGGTAAACTATGGCGGTATTGGCGCGGTTATTGGTCATGAAATGGGACATGGATTTGATGACCAGGGTAGCCGCTATGATGCCGAAGGTAATCTTCGCAACTGGTGGACCGAAGAAGATCTGGCAGAATTTAAAAAGCGCGCTAGCAAGCTTGTTGAACAATACAATGGTTATCAGGTATTCGATGACCTACACGTGAACGGCGAGTTAACCCTGGGTGAAAACATTGGTGACCTTTCGGGTTTAACGATCGCATATCGAGCATATCGCAATTCATTAAATGGCGAAGAAGCACCGGTTATTGATGGCTTAACCGGTGATCAAAGGTTCTTTATGGGCTATGCCCAGATTTGGCGCGGAAAACGTACCGAAAAAGCGTTGCGTGAGCGTGTAGCAACCGATCCACACTCTCCCGGACACTTCAGGGCGATTGGTTCGCTTGCCAATATGCCTGAGTTTATTGAAACTTATGGTGTGAAAGAGGGCGATAACATGTATATCGCTCCGGACAAACGGGTGAAAATCTGGTAACTGAGAAAGGGAGCTTCAGCTCCCTTTTTTGTGCGATGTTCAATACAGCTTGCTCGGTTCGTTTATGCTTCGCGGATCTTTTGATTTTGGGCTCTAGCCTCAATCTGCTTGCTTTTAGTGAGGATCCTTTTTACTATGGTGGGGCATGAGGTTAACCCCCATAAGTTTCAACGAGTTAAGCTTATAACGAGTGTGCAGTGATGGATAATAAAGATAAAACCAATAATCAGAACAATATTGATGAGTTAACGCCAGAGCAGGCGCGTCGTCAGTTCATGAAAAAATACGGTAAGTTAGCGGCGGTAACTCCTTTAGCGGTAACGGCGTTGATGACACCAAAAACATCGGCCGCTCCTAAATCGTGCAAGCCAAATCAGGATAACAAACATTGTCCGCCAGGTGGCGGCTTTTAATCACTAACGCCGCGAGCATTCCTATTTAAGTGCAACAGGTTAGCCTTAATAACTCTAAGCTTCGTTTATTGCTGGAAGCAGAGTACGGCCTGTTATATTGCGCAACTACCCATTCATTGCGAAAACTTGAACCCATAGGCGTTTCTTTATTACTGGCAATCGATCTCGGATTAGACGAGCATCAATGCTGTGAAGATATTATCGCGTTGAACCAAACCCGCAAAGACGACATCCAGAAACTCTATCGAACGCTTTTTGATATCTACCACTCCACTTCGGATTTATCCGAATCAACCGATTCAATGAGTACCAGCGTAAATACCCATACTCGCTATGGAGATGGTATTTATTTAGAGGTTCAGCAATTACAATCTATTGAAACTAAAAATCTTCACTCAGAAAATTTTCATCAGGGTGATTTGCGGCCTGATTTGAAGAGAAATCTACTCAATATTGACACCGGACAATGCATATTTCAGATTGACTGCCAACAGCCAAAATTGGCGGCGGATCTTAGATCTTTATTCAAGCCATTGATAAATACCACAGCCAACAATAGCAACTTGCCTCGGTTTTCATTTGAGATTAAAAAAAGAACTCACACAGAAACCAACCGCTTTGAGAGCCAACCGGGTGATACCACATTTGATTTTTATTCAAACGGACACTTGGTTTTAACTGATTTACTATTCGAACATATCGCTGCGGTTTTGATAGAGCGAATGCAGATAATCACCTTTCAGATATCCGGGTTTCGATTTTGTTTTCATGGCGCTGCATTGTCTAAAGACAAGCATTTATTTCTATTACCCGGCAAGTCTGGAGTGGGTAAGTCAACGTTAACGGCATATCTGGCTAACCGAGGGTTCACAGTTCATTCCGATGAAATGATTACCTTAGATGAGGATTTTAGAGTGCTGTCTATTCGCATGCCCGTGGCGATTAAATCAGGGGCGTGGGAAACCGTTACCAAACAATACCCACAATTGTTGGATGCTCCAGTGTGGCAATTATTAGATGGCAGGGAAGTAAAGTACATTTGGACGGATTCTCAACTGCAGGCTGACCTATCTGTTGAAAGTGTTTTTTCACAACATCAACACGTACATTTCATTGCTCCCAATTATCGTCTTGGGGTTTCTGCAGACGCTGTAAACCAAAGCGATGTGAATTCACAGCCACTGACGGTAATAGATACCATTGAAACGGTGACAAAAGGTGGTTACCAGGTTGGAAAGGAACTGTTATTTAAGGATGTCGCGGAGTTATCTTCGTATATACAAAATGCAAGCCGGGAAATTTTGACTTACTCGAGTTCTGAACAAGCCTACTCATGGATTGAAAATCTATTCAACAAATAACGAAAAAATCCTGATAAGCCTTTAAAAATAGTGCATGGCGAGGTATGTTATAAGCGTTGGCGTTAGTAAGAATAATGCAAGCATGCCCCCCATTTATTAGCCCCTAAACCATCAAAATTAAAATTTTATAATACAGGCAACAACTTATGGGCACCAAACAGGCAAAAATTACTCGACAGACATTTCTCGAACTCGGTTTACTGCTGTCATCTAATACCAAGCCTACCGATATTGATCATGATTTGATTATTAAACTTCAAACCGAAGAACTGTATCTTCCCATCATCGAATTATCTAATCAGTATTGGCTGACCAGCTCCTTATGTTATCGATTAAAAAAACTTAAGGTCTTTGCTCAGTTACCTCATATTCTTCAACAATACCTAAATGAGGTAAGCAGTCTATACCGCCAGCGTAATGTCGATATTAAAAACGAAGCCAAATCTGTTTGTCAGCTATTAAATGACCACGGTATCAAGCAAGTTTTACTTAAGGGCGCTGCCAGCTTGTTCAATTCTACTTATCCTTCTCCGGGGATGAGGTATATGTGCGATATAGATATTCTGGTATCGGAAGAGCAGCAACAGCAAGCATTCGAGTTGCTGTTAGGTAACGGATATCAAACGGATGAAAACCCATTCGCAATCCATTCCGTAAATCATCACCATGCGCCCTCACTGTGTTTGCCGAACAGTTTGTGCCGCATAGAAATCCATAAAAATGCCTTGAAATACCCGGCTAGCAACGTATTGACTGATGAGCAGATATTTAAATCTTTACAACCACTGACGTTAGATAAGCAACTTAATGTTGCTCAGTTGAATCCTACCCAGCAAATTATCATGTGCATCGCTCACAGTGAAATATCTCATTCAGGCTATTCGGAAAAACAATTAGATCTGCGTCAGTTTTACCATTTGCACTGCTTGATAGCTCATTTCGACGAAGATATTGATTGGCGATTAGTCGAAAAACATTTTCAATTGGCTGATCAAGAAAAAGTATTACACGCGGCTCTGCAGGGAGTCCTGTTATTGTTTAATAGTGAAACGGCGATAACTCGTAACTACAGCAAAAGTAACCAGCATATCGAGCGACGTATGCAATTGTTTTGTAATCAATCCTGGTTACGCAGTTTTTGGTATAAGCTACGTCGCTTGTTATCCGGTTATAGCGCAGGTCAAATTGCCTTTACCTACGATGTCAGCGGTTTTACTGGTGTTCTTCAAGGAAGGCTAAAGCACTTTTCCCGACACCTGAAAATGCTTTTCAATAAAGATAGTCGTCAGGATTTTTGGGCGGGCAGTTGAGCCTGAGTTGGTAGCAATCAACCTTTACGTTGAAGTTACACCTAATGAACTATTCGAATAGACGTCAGTTAACCTGAGTTTTCATTTAGCCATTTTCTTGTTAGACTGAAAAATAATCAATAACAACAAAGCCCCCGCAAATTATGTCAGTTATTAAAAATAAAAAATTAGCGTTCCTGTATACAGCTGCATGTTTGGCATTAGCCCCTCTATCCGCCGAGGCGAGCGAAGAGCAAGTTAACAATAGTGAAGCTGAACAAACAACGTCTTTGCCAGCAAATACTGCCCCTGCCAACTCCGAGGCTGTGGCTGCGGATACGGTAGATTCCGAAGCGGTTGATGCGAAGGAAAAGAAGGACGATGAACGCACCGCTCAGGAAAAAATTGCTGAAAATCGTCGAGTATTAAACTTGGCTCCTCCTAAAGCACCTAAATCTCTGGGTGGTGGTAACGGCAATGGTGGCTTAGGCTCTGGGCAGATTAGCGTTTCTTCCAACTAAGAATTGCTTTGTTTCTGTTTAGTTTGTTGATCTAACGGTTTATTCCGCTGGAGTTGTAATGATGAGAGGTGCGAGTAATTCGTCTCATCCTGTGCAGTTTTACCTGTTCCTAGCTTTGCTGTTCTGGATACCGATTCCACTCGGTTCTAACCGGCCCTGGGCGTGGGCTATCATGGAGATAGTCAGCTTCACCTTGATGTTTTGGTGCTTAACTTCATGTAACTGGCATCAATTTACCGCACGGTTGAAACCATACCGATTATTTCTGTATTTATTAACATCTTTTGTATTGTGGCAATTAATACAAATCATTCCTCTGCCGGAAACTGTCCTGTCAATCGTCTCTCCCAAAGTCTTAGAGTTGCATGAAAGTGTGTCTGCACCTTTAGCAGATGATTCGATATATCATTGGTTGCCTATTTCACTGGATCCTACGCAAGGTTTAATCATGTTTATTAAATCCTGCTCATATTTAGCGTTCACATGCCTAGTTTTCTGGCACATCAATTGTTTGAAAAGACTGAAACAGTTAATTCTGGTAATGCTTTGTGCCGGAGTATTTCAAGCTGTTTATGGCAGCTTATCCCTGTTTGAATTAAATGCCAAAAGCGCCTTTTTAGCTCTGGATGTCACATCGAATGCTACGGGATCATTTGTTTACAGGAATCACTTCGCAAACTTTATTTTACTTTGTGCGAGCCTCGCTACAGGGTGGATAATTGGGTTGTTGTTAAAGCGTTCCAGTGACAACCGTTCTCAAGCATTGAGAAATTTTTTAACCGGTTTTATTTCAGGTAAATTTACGTTACGCCTGACTTTAGCGTGTTTTGTGATCGCTTTAGTGCTGTCTCATTCCAGAATGGGGAATACAGCATTTTTTATCGCCTTAACATTAACGGTTGCTATTTGTTTGGCGGTTTACTGGAAAAAATCATTGGCGCACCGCAATAAAATTGCGGTACTTTTTGTTAGTGTGCTGGTCATTGATGCTTTAATCGTTGGCAGCTGGTTTGGTATTGACAAAGTTAAGCAACGGATAGAGAGCACGAATATAGTCACAGAAACTCGTGACAATGTTGCCATTGATACTCTGGAGCTGATTGCTGATTTTCCTGTAACCGGAGTGGGCGGCGGCGGATTTTACGGAACTTATGTCCGTGTTACTCAGCAGGGAATCAATGGGTTTTACGACCATGCCCACAATGACTATTTACAATTTCTAACTGAGTATGGCGTTTTCGCGACTATTACTATTGCAGCTCTCGTTTTAATCTCATTAATTCACGCTTACAACGCGATGAGGTGGCGAAATCGAAGTTTTATTCGAGGAGCGGCGATTGGTTGTCTAATGGCGATAATTGCGATGCTATTGCATATTAGCGTTGACTTTAACCTGCAGATACCGAGCAACTCTGTTTATTTTATTATCATACTCTGTATTGCCTGGATTTGCCGATTTGGTTTGCATACGAAAACCTCGCGCCGGGTTGAAAAACAACCTAATCAAGACGTTTTTCTACATGGCTATAGCTAATAGCTCTATGAAATAATTGCTGGTCGATTTTTAGTCGTTGCGATTGCGCAGTTAATTAATTAACATAGTCACAAGCGCTAATAACAATAATGTCACCCTCAATGATGTTTGCGAAAAAGAATAAAATTTTTCTGGCTACCCTTGCACTTTATTCGGTCTCATCCGTCGCAATTGAACCTCAAACGATGAAGTTTGGTGGTTTCGATTTTGTTCCAAGCTTGCAAGTGAAACAAAGCTTCGATTCTAATATTCTCAATGCCAGTTCGAATAAAGAGGAAATCGACTCCTGGATCACCGAATTTTCTCCAAAATTTTTGTTAGAGAAGGACTATGGTGGTGATCTGTACCGATTTTCATATGAGATTGATAGCGCCCTGTATTATTCAAGTTCCGATGATAACTATACCAATCAGGCGCTAAAAGGTGATATCCAATGGGTGCTGGATCGCTACAATCGTTTACGCATCTCCGGAGATTACACCATCGACCATGAACAACGTGGAGACGGTTATTCCATTGGCTTTGGCGAATATTACAAACAGCCTACCCAGTTTACAGTGACTCAGGCGGGAGCCGTGTATAGTTACGGGGCATTGTCAGCCCTCGCGCGCATTGATTTGAAGGCTAAAGTTCAAGACGTTTCCTGGGAAAGCCTTTATGAAAGTGACCTCAATGTTGATATTCTCGACGTTGGCAATGGTTTAAATCCGGACGAAATTGATTACACCCGTTGGCGGGAATACTCAATGAATGAAATCGGAGCTACTTTTTTCCGTCGCCTTACCGGGAAAACTCAGCTAACCGCAGATCTAACTATTCGCAATTTCAATTATGCCGATGATCCTTTTCAAATCGATAACCTTGATAGTAAGCAGGATGCTTTCTATTTAGGTGTTGAGTGGGAATCCACCGGCTTGACCACTGGTTACGCAAAATTCGGTTATGAGCGCAAAGAATTTGATTCTCAAAATCGCGGTGATGCTTCAGGAGTCCGTTGGCTCGTTGGCGTATTGTGGACACCTCTTACTTACTCCAATTTCGATTTTTCGACGTCGCGGCAAACGACGGAGCAAAAAGGATTGGGTAATGCCATTGATAACACCTATGTTGGTTTGAGTTGGCATCACAAATGGTTAAATCGATTATCAACAACGCTAAATGTCGCGTCGAGTAATGACAAATATAGTGGTACCGCCCGAGAGGATGATAATGGATTGTATGAGGCGAAAGCCCATTATCACATGCGCCGTAATCTGGATATTGTTGCTGCGATTAATTACACCGACCGAGACAGTAATCAAGAAATCTTCGATTATTCAGGAATGCGGGTAAATCTGTCTGTTCTGGTATCATTGTAAATTTTTTGCCGGATGGGCAATGCTTCGCATTGCTCGAGAAGTAACTTAGAATCGGGTAAACCAATATCATGCGAGCAAACCAATCTTTCAACACTTTTTCATCCTTTGCATACTCAACTATTTTTCTTATTGTTCTATTGGCGTTTTCTTCCAATCTGTTTGCTCAAGAAGCCGGAGAATACCGGATCGATAGTGGCGATAAAATTGCAATTGAAGTATATGGCGAACCTGAGCTTTCCAGAGAAATGTTGCTCAATGATAGCGGTAAAATAAACTATCCATTTCTTGGTGAGATCACGATTCAGGGGTTAACCCTTTATCAGGTAGAGCAAAAGATTCATCAAGGGTTAAAAGGTGATTATTTAATTAATCCAAATGTATCGGTGAGTATTATCACCTATCGGCCATTTTTTATTGATGGTGAAGTCAAAAAGCCTGGAGGGTATCCTTATCAACCTGGATTGACTGTCGCCAAAGCTGCTGCCGTTGCCGGAGGTTTTACTGAGCGGGCGTCTCTGGAGAAAATTTTCATCGTCAAAAGCGGCCTTAGCGATAAAACGCCGCAACCGATCGACCTTCATACCCTGATTGGTCCTGGCGACATTATTTCCATTAAACAAAGTTTCTTTTAAGGAGTGCCCGTGGTTTCGAATAATAAAGGGCTATCAGAACCGGTGCGAACGCCATTGGAATCTGAACTTACACACAATCTTGGAAATGATGAAATTGATTTGAGTAAGTTATTTCGAATCATCTGGCGCCACAAATTAGTGATCCTAAGTTTTTCTGCGATTGTTACTATGATCACCGCGATGGTTATGTCCTCAAAGACTCCTGTTTATAGCGCATCGGCTAGTTTACTGCTGGAAGCAGAACAAAAACGGGTGTTACAGCTGGACGATGTTTACGGAGAGTCGACGAGTGTCCAGGAGTATTATTATTCGCAGTTAGAAATTATCCGCTCTCGAAGAGTCGCAGAAAAAGTTGTCGACGACTTGAATTTAGCTGCTCACCCTTTCTTCAATCGTGCTAATCATCAATCTCCAGGTCTACTTCAAACGTTGCGCGACATCGTTAACCCGCAGCCTCCGGCTCCAGTATTATCGGAACAGGAAAAAGCTATTCTCAAACGTGAAGCGGTAATTGGCTATGTGTGGGGAGGGATGTCGGCCTCACCTATTTCGAAAACTCAGGTCGTTAATATTGGATTTGAATCGGAGTCCCCAGAATTAGCAGCGCTGATAAGCAATGCGATTGGTCAGGCATATTTAGACAATCATATGGAAGTTAACCTTGAGCGCATAGAAAAATCCGCGACCTGGTTAAATTCCAGTATGTCAGGGTTGAAACAAAAGTTAGAGACTGCAGAAGAGCGATTGGCGGCATTTGAAGAGCGTGAATCTTTGGTCGATGTGCGAGGCATTAAAAGCTTGGCAGCGAGAGAGTTGGAAGACTTATCCGCGCAACTAACCCAGGCTCAGCAGGAAGTTGATCAAAGTGAATTGATAAGCTCACTAATTGCTTATAACAAAGCAAATGGCGCCTTATCTATTGAATACATAAATAGCGTACCGGAAATCTTCAATCATCCATCGGTACAGAATTTGTACCAGCAAAAATTATTGATAGAAAACAAAAAGCAGGAGCTTGCCATTGTTTACGGCCCTAAGCATCCGAAGATGATTGTTGTAAACGCTGAATTAAACAAGGCTGAAGCGAATATTGAACAACAGATTAATCGCTTGATAAATAATCTTGGCACAGATACCCGCCAGGCCAAGGAGCGGGTTAAACAGCTGGCAAACGCGATTGAACAGGCGAAAGCAAAATTTCAAAGACTAACCCGAATTGAAAATCAGCATCGCGATTTACTACAAGATGTCGAAACCAACAGAAGTTTGTACGAAGCATTTTTTTCAAGATTAAAAGAAACTGCTCAGCTAGAGGGCTTCGAAACCTCTGTTGGCCGGATTATTGATCCAGCTACCGTTCCATTTACCCCGTCAAAACCAAGAAAAAAATTGGTTATTGTGTTGGCACTGATGTTGTCCTCAATGCTTGGTGTCGCTAGCGTACTTTTACTTGAGGCTCTGAATTCGAGTATCCGCAGCGCTGATGACATTGAGCAAAAGCTTGGTCAAACATTACTGGGAATTATTCCTCTGGTGAAGGGTAAAGGTTCACATCAAGGATCTTCGTCTCGTTGGAAATTTGGGTTAAGGTCTGCAAACAATAATATGGAAGCCTTACCAGCAAATTATTACCTACAGGATAAAGAATATGGATTTAGTGAAGCAGTAAGAACGATTCGCACTAGTTTGCAGATGTTAAACATTGAATCACATGCAAAAACCATTGCGATAACGTCGACATTACCGGGCGAAGGAAAAACACAATTAAGTGCAAACCTGTTTTACGCAATTGGTCAGCTACAAAAAACCATTATTATCGATGCAGATATGCGCCGTCCGAGTATTGCGAAAAACTTTTCTATCGATAAATCTCAACCCGGATTGGCAAATTATATCGCCGATACGCATTCGCTGAGCGACTGTATTGTTAAGGATGTTCACAATAATATGGATATTATTGTTGCAGGGGATATGGCTCCTAACCCTCAGGAATTATTGTCTTCAGCGAGATTTAAAGCTCTGATATCTGATTTAAAACAACATTATGATCGCATCATTATCGATACTCCGCCGATACTGGCGGTCAGCGATACGATTCTTATTGCCGGCGTCAGCGATGCGCTGATTTACGTTGTTAAGGCTGAAGATACTAAAGAGCAACAAATTAAGGCCGGCCTAAAACGACTCAAGACCTCAGGTGTAGACATATCTGGCGTTGTATTAAATCAGGTGGATATGGATAAAGCTATTTCTTATCAGGCTTTTGAAGGCTATTACGACCAGTATGGTTATAGCAGTTAAATTGGCCATTCAAGGGCAATAGCCAAAGCGGTTCGAGCTTAAGTAAATGATGAATCAGTTAAAGAAAATATTATTGATAGCGATACTCCTGATTCTTTTATTGGCAGGAGGTTCATTCGGGCTTGCCAACATTTACTTTAAACAGGCTGAAGTTCGAGTGAAAAGTTGGCAACTGATGGGGCAAATAGCCAGTAACGAGGACTATCGACAGGCCATGGCCTATGTCAATGATGCGTTACTGTTTCACCCTGGCCACAACCAATATCTCGAAATTAAAGCGCAGATTCTGGAGTGGGGCGCTGATGAAGGTTTCGAGTCATCCAGATCAACAGCGTTGCAACAAGCCAAAGCGCTTTATCTGCAATCGACAGCATCTCGTCCTACCTGGCCGAATACCTGGGCGGCACTAGCCATGCTTAAGTGGCGAATGCAGGAATTTGACGGCGAAATGTTGATGTATTTGAATAACGCTTTTAATACCGGAAAAAACGCTAAAGAAGTAAAGCTGGCATATCAGAGTCTCGGCGAAGTTTTGAAACAATTCTATCCCGATTTATATAAGCAAATCGAAGCGAATATTAACTATTATCAGACTGGGTTGTAGTCGGTATCATTCCTAAAAACTCCTTTTATTCAAATATCTAAGTTTTATCTGCCTGTTCGTTTCGCTTTAAGTGGCACGTTCTTCGTTGTCTTCTATACTCAAAATTGATAACAAAAACCGGGCTAAAGGGATTAGTCTAGTATTCTGCAGTAGCGCTAAGCTCGCGCATCAATTCCCTTGTAGCAGTATCGCTCGCCTTTATCCGTAAATCCGTCAATGGACGGTTAATGTAATCTATTTCGATGTTGCTGCAATCTTATGGAAAGCCCATATCACTGTTAATTGTGCAGCGACGATAATCTCACACAAATTAATCAGGAGATGTGAGTTCATGAAGCCCTATAAAGGAATTATTCTTGCTGGTGGTTCGGGCAGCCGTTTGCACCCGATAACCATGGGTGTTTCTAAACAGCTGTTACCCGTCTACGACAAACCAATGATTTATTACCCGCTCTCTGTGCTCATGCTGGCCGGTATTAAAGAGGTTTTAATTATCTCGACGCCTGAGGACTTGCCTGGTTTTAAGCGCTTACTGGGAGACGGTAATCGCTTTGGCTTAGAGCTGCAATACGCCGAGCAACCCTCTCCAGATGGTCTGGCCCAGGCTTTTATCATTGGCGAAGAATTTATCGCTGATTCAAATGTCTGTCTGGTATTGGGAGACAATATTTTCTATGGCCAGCACTTTACTGAAAAACTGAAACTTGCGACGGAATTTGAAACCGGAGCTATGGTTTTCGGTTATCACGTAAAAGATCCTGAAAGGTTCGGAGTCGTCGAATTTAACGCCGAAGGCAAGGCAACAGGTATCGAAGAAAAACCCAAAATTCCTAAATCGAACTATGCGGTAACCGGACTCTATTTTTATGACAACCGGGTCGTTGATATTGCCAAAAAAATTAAACCTTCCTCCCGCGGCGAGCTGGAAATAACCGAAGTGAATAACGAATACCTGCGCCTGGGGGAGTTGAATGTCACTATCCTCGGCCGAGGTTGTGCCTGGTTAGATACGGGCACCCATGATTCTTTAGCCGAAGCCGGAAACTTTGTGCAGGCGGTAGAGAAGCGTCAGGGGTTGAAAGTGGCCTGTCTGGAGGAAATTGGTTTTCGCAATGGTTGGTTATCGTCGCAACAATTACAAACCTCCATCGAAAGATACCAAAAAACCGAGTATGGGCAATACCTGGCATCGTTAATGCCAGTGGAATTAAGTAAAGACTACGACAATGTCTATGTATACAAAAATCTCTGATTTTCAGAGCTGACAATTGAGCGCGTTAAGGCTTTTTCAGAATGGCACCGGATGAATCCTGAATGACGTCATATCGGTACAACGGCCTATTTTATTATGGGTCTATCGTCGAATAAGTTAATGGACTAATGATATATGAATATACTTGTCATCGGCAAATACGGACAACTAGCATCTTGCCTCAGAGATGTAATCTCTATGCAAACTGAGATCACGGATAAGCATGTCTGGCATTTTGCTCCTTCAAAGGAATTGAATATTTCAGAACGCAAATCCGTGCAACAGGCTTTTGCAAAGTTTTCACCGGATATCGTCGTAAACACGGCGGCTTATACGCAGGTTGATAAGGCCGAAGAAGAAATTGAACAGGCAATTGCGGTCAATCAACTCGGCTGTAAAAATGTAGCCATTGCTTGTGCCAATCTCAACATCCCCCTGATCCACATATCTACGGACTACGTCTTTTCCGGAGACAATCAATCACCATACTCTCCGGGTGATAAGACGTGTCCGAAAAACGTATATGGTTTGAGTAAATATCTGGGAGAGCAGGAAGTCATGACTTACCTGAGTCAGTTTGTCATTATTCGAACCGCCTGGGTATTTAGCGAATATGGCAATAACTTTGTTCGCTCGATGATTAATCTGGCGCAACAAAAACGTCAGTTTGGCGTTGTCAATGATCAAATTGGCAACCCAACCTATGCCGGTGACTTGGCATTAAGTATTGTCGATATTGTCGATGCTATCAGCTCAGGAACCAAAAAATGGGGGATCTTTCACTATAACGGCGCCACATCCGTTTCCTGGTATGAATTTGCGAAGGAAATTTTTGCTCTGGCTGAACAAAATGCGGTGATTGACGAATACCCTGATATTTCCCCTATAGGAACGGAAGATTACCCAACGCTAGCAAAGCGACCAAACTTTTCAGCGATGTGCAATGACAAAATCTTTGAGCGCTGGCGGGTAAGACCCAGTGACTGGAAGCGGGGATTATTGAAAGTAATCCGCCATCAACAATCGAGCTAAGTTAATCAGAGCAATTAATACAAATTGCAGAGCGTGTGAATGAGCGAAGAGATACAACTTATAGAAGGTAGCACCATATTTTCCTGTTGAAAACAGGGATATTTCAAGCGTTAAAAATCCTGACGATAAAATGGCAGCTTGTGGTTTCTCTTCTATACTCTTCATTAATAAAAACAAACAGTAACATCAAGAGAGTGTTATGCCTTTTACAACAACAAAAATCGCAGTTATCGGCCTCGGTTATGTAGGTCTTCCCCTTGCTGTGGAATTTGGTAAAAAGTACCTTACCAAAGGGTTCGACATCAATCAGTCACGTATCGATGAACTGAACAATGGCGAAGATAGTACCCTTGAAGTTAATGCCGATAATTTGAAAAGCGCGTCGCGATTAACCTTTACCTCAGATGTCGAAGACATAAGAGCCTGTAATTTTTATGTCGTTACCGTGCCCACCCCAATCGATAAACACAAACAACCCGATTTAACCCCATTAATCAAAGCCAGTGAGATGCTGGGTAAAGTAGTGGAGAAGGGCGATATTGTAGTTTATGAATCAACCGTATATCCAGGCGCCACTGAAGACGATTGCATACCGGTAATCGAGAAGGTTTCTGGCCTTAAATACAATGAGGACTTCTTTGCCGGATATTCTCCTGAACGCATTAACCCGGGCGACAAACAGCATACGGTTACGCAAATCCTCAAAGTAACATCAGGATCTACCCCGGAAATTGCTGACAAAGTTGATGAAGTTTACCAGTCGGTTATCAGCGCTGGTACCCATAAAGCGTCATCGATAAAAGTCGCTGAGGCGGCCAAGGTGATTGAAAATACCCAGCGTGATGTCAATATCGCCTTGATTAACGAGCTGGCGATTATCTTCAACAAACTAAATATTGATACGCTTGAAGTGCTGCAGGCGGCAGGTACTAAGTGGAATTTTCTCCCTTTCCGTCCAGGTCTGGTTGGCGGTCATTGTATCGGTGTCGACCCTTACTATCTTACCCAGAAAGCTCAGGATATTGGCTATCATCCACAAATGATCCTGGCCGGTCGCCATCTTAATGATGGTATGGGCGAATATGTTGTCAGCCAGCTCGTTAAGAATATGATGAAACAGCATGCCAAGGTGGAGCACGCCAATGTGTTAGTGATGGGGCTAACCTTCAAAGAAAATTGTCCGGATCTTCGTAATACCAAAGTTATTGATATCGTCAATGAGCTTCATGAATACAATATGAATGTTGATGTTACCGACCCATGGTGTAATAAAGACGAGGCAAAAGCTCTGTATGGCATTGATGTTATATCACGCCCGAAAGCGGATCATTACGATGCGATTATTCTTGCGGTTGCCCACCGTGAATATATGGAATTAACCACGGATGAAATCCGTGAGTGGGGAAGGCGTGGTCATTTCATCTATGATCTTAAATATGTATTACCCAAAGAAGAAGTTGACCTCAGGCTCTAATGCCTGAGGTTTCTCACCTTTTATTTAGAGCGTTTCTTTTAGCTCGTACAAATACTGTAATGCTTGTCGAGGACTTAACGCATCGACATCAAGACCCTGCAATTTATCAATCACCGGATGGTCTTCATTAAAACTGAATGATGCCTGTGGAGGAGTAACTTGTTTCTCGACACTCACTGTCTGGCTTTGATCAACCGCTTCTAACTCTTTTAATCGTTGTTTAGCGCGTTTTACTACCGCTTTCGGTACACCTGCTAATTGCGCCACTTGCAATCCAAAGCTCTTGCTCGCGGCTCCTTGTTGAACCGCGTGCATAAACACAATATTGTCATCGTGCTCAACGGCATCTAAGTGAATGTTCGCCAGCGTATCTAATTGCTCAGCTAATTGTGTTAACTCAAAATAATGGGTCGCAAACAACGTAAAGGCTTGAGTCTTTTGCGCCAGGTATTCTGCACAGGCCCAGGCCAGAGATAAACCATCATAGGTACTGGTACCGCGACCAATCTCATCCAGTAGAACCAGACTTTTATTACTGGCGTTATGAAGGATATTGGCGGTTTCGGTCATTTCAACCATAAATGTTGAGCGACCGGATGCTAAATCGTCCGAAGCACCAATGCGGGTAAAGATCCGGTCAACAATACCGATGTCTGCACTTTGGGCCGGAACATAACTGCCGATATGTGCTAGTAATACAATCAATGCGGTTTGGCGCATATACGTGGATTTACCGCCCATGTTAGGACCGGTAATTATTAGCATTTGTTGAGCTTCGTTAAGAGTAACCGGATTCGCAATAAATGGCTGTTCGCTAACCTGTTCAACCACAGGGTGGCGGCCATCTTTAATATCGATAATGCGATCTTCACATAGTGTTGGCGCCTGATAATTTAGCGAAACAGCTCTTTCACTTAGGTTGGCAAGGACATCCAGAGTTGCCAGTGCATCTGCACAACGTTGCAGCACCTCTATCTGTGGTAACAGCTGGTCAAACAATTCATCGTAAAGGCGTTTTTCAAGGGCTAAAAAGCGACTTTGTGAACTTAGCACTTTCTCTTCATGAGCTTTGAGCTCTTCGGTTATGTAACGCTCGTTGTTTTTCAATGTCTGGCGACGAATATACTCCGCTGGCACCAAATCAGAAGAGGCACGGCTGATCTCGATAAAGAAACCATGAACCTTGTTATAACCGACTTTAAGGCTGCTGATGCCGGTTCGCTCACGCTCTTGTTCTTCTAGATCCGCAAGGAACTGGCTGGCCCCCTGGCTCAGATCGCGAAGCTCATCAAGTTCCTGATGATACCCGTCGCGAATAACACCACCATCGCGAATTAATACCGGTGGATTATCAATTACCGCTCGCGACAATAAACCATAAATATCATCGATAGGCTGACTGTCGGACTTCAATGACGCCAGTAATGGTGGTAACGGGTTTTCCAGAATTTGCTGTAATTCTGGCAACAGGCCTAACGCATTTCTAAGCCGAGCAAGATCTCTTGGACGAGCACTTCGAAGAGCGATCCTGGCGATAATGCGTTCGATATCACCAACGCCTTTAAGGACATCCTGCAAATCCGGATATAGGTCGTCATTAATCAGAGTACTGATAGCTTCTTGTCTTTGTTGCAGCTTATTGATATCGGTTAGCGGGCTGTGTAACCAGCGCTTAAATAAACGCGACCCCATTGGTGAGGACGTTCTATCAAGAACACTTGCTAAGGTATTTTCTACACCACCACTTAGGTTTTCCGTTAATTCTAGGTTACGTCTGGTTGCGGCATCTAAGATTACCGCTTCCTGATAGGATTGAGCGGTGATATTACGGATATGAGGTAACGCTGTTCTTTGCGTATCGTTTACGTATTGCAATAAACAGCCACTGGCACATATGCCAAGTGCATATTGCTCAACGCCAAAGCCCTTTAAGTCTTTGGTCGCAAATTGACTGGTTAAAAGCTTATAACTGGTTTGTTGATCAAATTCCCAGTCCGGGCGACGTCTCAGCCCTTTATAAGCGCTAAGCAGCTCGCTATATGAAAATGATTCTGGGTACAGAATTTCTGCCGGCGACAAACGTTGTAATTCAGCACTGAGTTGTTCCGGGGTTTGTGGCTCACATAGGTGAAACTTTCCTGAACTCATATCAAGATAGGAGACACCAAACTTATTACCAGCTTCACATACACTGACAAGCAGGTTGTCTTTACGATCATTTAATAGTGCTTCGTCACTCAGGGTTCCCGGCGTTACGATTCTGACAACTTTTCTTTCTACCGGACCCTTACTGGTCGCAGGATCGCCAACCTGTTCGCAAATGGCGACGGATTCGCCAAGCGCAACTAATCGTGCCAGATAATTTTCTACCGCATGATAGGGGACACCGGCCATTGGAATGGCATTACCACCGGTTTTACCGCGCGCTGTTAACGAGATATCAAGCAGATCCGCTGCCTTTTTTGCATCATCGAAAAACAACTCATAAAAATCGCCCATGCGATAAAACAACAGAATGTGCTCAAACTCACTTTTTATGGTGAGATATTGACGCATCATAGGGGTATGGTTAGAAAATTGGTCTGGATTTTGAGTCATTAATTATTCTGTTTATATGGCGCTGACCGCTGGCTTAGCTCGCCGTCAGTCGGTATTAGCATTACTGAAATTGATGTTAAAAGATTTGCTCCAGGATAGAAAGGGCTATATCAACAACGGGGTTAATTAAAATCAGTGAAAGTACTGTATGTTAATTACTGTATAAAGTGCCGTAAATCAGTTGTAAAAACATAGTAAGACTTGAAGAGGTTGGTTTATGTTGTTGTTTTTATTGGTTTATATTTTCCATGAGGAGCTTTTTTAAAGTTTTTTCAAATAAACTATTGATACTGTACGATTATACAGTATACTGGGCAAAGTTACTGTATAAATAAGAATACGATTGGAGAAACTAATGGATACGAACAAAGAAAAGGCCTTATCAGCGGCGCTAAGCCAGATTGAGCGTCAGTTCGGTAAAGGTTCGATTATGAAGCTGGGTGAGAACCGTAGCATGGATGTAGAAACCATTTCAACAGGTTCGTTGGGATTGGATATCGCATTGGGTGCTGGTGGTTTACCGATGGGCCGTGTAATTGAAATTTTTTAATAACGGATGAAAAAACAGTCCACTCCGAAGTGAGTGAGTGAGTGAGGGGGTTGTAGCCCATCAATACGGCACGAACCAGTCCATTCCGAAAAACCAATCAAAAATCAAAAGGAATATTACGATGGAAAATAAAAAAGAAGCAGCATTAGCATCAGCACTTAGTCAAATTGAGCGTCAGTTCGGTAAAGGCTCGATAATGAAGATGGGCGACCAAAACGCATTGGCTGTAGATACCATTTCTACTGGCTCTTTGACACTTGATGTCGCACTTGGTGTCGGGGGATTGCCGCGAGGCAGAATAGTAGAGGTATATGGCCCAGAAAGTGCCGGTAAGTCCACACTTTGTTTACAGGTGGTAGCAGAAGCTCAAAAGAAAGGATTAGTAGCTGCATTTATTGATGCTGAACACGCACTTGATCCAATCTATGCGCAAAAACTTGGTGTTAGCCTTGATGAACTTTTAATTTCACAGCCTGATACAGGCGAGCAAGCGTTAGAAATTGCAGATATGCTTGTACGATCCGGATCCGTAGATCTTATTATTGTTGACTCTGTAGCTGCTCTTACTCCTAAGGCTGAAATTGAGGGGGAAATGGGTGATTCGCACATGGGCTTACAAGCACGCCTCATGTCTCAGGCTCTTCGAAAGTTAACCGGTAACGTTAAGCAAACCAATTGTATGATGATGTTTGTTAACCAGATCCGTATGAAGATCGGGGTCATGTTTGGTAACCCTGAAACGACCACGGGTGGTAATGCTCTGAAATTCTACTCGTCTGTACGTATGGACATTCGTCGCACTGGTGCGGTTAAAGAAGGAGACGAGGTAGTGGGTAATGAGACTCGCGTCAAAGTTGTTAAAAACAAAGTTGCACCGCCTTTTAAGCAAGCTGAATTCCAAATCAGATATGGTCAAGGTGTTGATAAGCTTGCCGAACTGATTGACCTGGGTGTTCAGAACAAATTAATTGAAAAAGCAGGTGCTTGGTATAGCTGTAATGGGGAGCGTATTGGCCAGGGCAAAGCTAATGCCACTAAATACTTGCATGAAAACTCAGAATTAGCTGAAGAACTTGAAGTTAAACTTCGAGACATCCTTCTGCCTAAAACGACAAAGTCAGAAGATGAATCTCAGACATCTGAATAAGTAATTAATAAAGGTGCAAGGATGCTAGCAAGCCTACATTTCGACTACAGGGAAGTATTTGGTTCCTCATACAACGAAGCGCTCAATGAGTGCTTCACGTCTTACATCTATGAAGATTCGTTAAGCTCACACGATTCTCGACTGACCATTAAAAATAGGGTTTTTAAGTTTCTAGATTTTTTTGCATATGATGAGTCCCAAGAGGAACTTCGTGTGCTTTGCATGAAACACCCTAACTTAGATGAAGATCCAAGCCGTATAGAGCTACTCTTTTTCTCACTCGCATCAGACTTTCGACTTCACCTGCAGCAATGCAATGAGAATAAGAACGTAACGAAGAACAATGATATTGCCGCTGCTCGCAAGTTCGTAAATATCTGCGAAAGTTTTGGTGTAATGCCACAGGGATCAAGTCGCATGATGAAGGGATTCGTCTTTGACAAGAGCGTGATTGGCGAGGGCAGTACTCTACTAGACGTCAACTTGCTAACATCCCCCAACCCAGAACAAATAAAGCGTTTATTAGAACAGTTAGATCCTGATGATGAATATCAACGTGACGATGCCGATGGCCTAACTGCTCTCATAGAAAATATTGTTACTGATTCCGACGATGATAATGATGATGTAAATATCATCGACCGTGCTACTCAAGTGTTGGATGCGCGTATAGAACTGTTGCGTGCTGAGAGTCTAAAACGAATTTCAGCATGGAAGGCCAAGCATGAGCAAGTCGAAAAGTGGGAATCCGACCCCAAACTCTTAAAGCTAGCAAGGCAATACCATCGATTAACGAGTGAAGCAAGCCAACATTCATCACACCATCTATCGCGAGAATACGATCGAATTTTTGAGGGTAGAGCCCTGGCGGTCATGTACGTATATATGTCGCGGGTGAAAAAAGCACTGTATTCAGATGACAACCAGGTTCGCACTCGCCTAAAGAAATATAAGGCTAGCCCCGATGAATTGAGAGAGCTACTTAACGGAAGCAGCGACTTAATGATTGCGGTGTATGCCTTGCTTCTAATTAACTTAAGTGCAAACGCTGATCCTATACGGTGCTTAAGTTGGAACAATATTAGAGACAATGGTGAGGTAACCACCATTGAGTGGTTTAAGGCGCGTTCTGAAATATGGCAACGTGAAATCATCAGCAATTCATCACCATCCCCTGAGCAGAAAGCATGTTTAGATGCACTATCGACCTTAAAAAAATCATTAGCATTTTGCAGTTCGTTTTGCATTCGTGACGAGCAAAATGTATTCATTAAGAGATACAAGAATAATGTGCGAGGTGTGGATTACACCCCAACAACCCCTGCTATGAAAACATTTAACGAATGGTTCAAGCAGTTATGCCGCGAAGCCAGTAATGGCAAATGGCAGTCAACTCCTAAAGCGATACGGGGAAGCGTGCTGCTTCTTCATGCGCTTGTGACTCGCGATGCTTTTGCTGTTCAGGAGAAGGGGCGGTGGAATGAAGGCTCTAAGATGGCTGAAAAGTACACACGTCATCTTCCTGAAGTTCTCCGAAGAGAAGAAAATATTCGAGACTTTCTCGACTGGTATGAAGCTCTACTGGCAGTCAACATCGATGATTTCGCAGAAAAGGTTGGCATCGACCCAGTCGCGTATGAAAAAAGAAGAAAACAGATCATCAATTCACAGTTTGGGGGAATACACTGTGTTGACCCTTATGCCGGTGTCCAGCCAGGAACCAATGAAGGTGAGGCTTGCACTGTTCCTCACAAATGTCCGACTTGTGTAAACAGACGGAATATATTTCTAGCTTCGAAAGAAAACCTGGCTAACGTGTTATTACTGAAAAACGCATTAGATGATCTTAGGGAAGGCGTTCATGATCAACAAATTTTGAAATGGTCATTTTGGATCGCATTCGCTCGCCTCATGGTGGAAAAGTTTGAGGGCGCCCGTGAACATCGAAGGTTGATGCAGGAAGCGAAAAGTATCGCTGAAAGTAGTAAAAATCCGTATCAAGAGCTTATCATCCCAACAACCTACAAGGAGTCATAATGAGTGTTGCTATCGATTTTTCTCGTTATCGCAAGCATTTCGAACCCAAAGAGTATGAAGAACTTTCAGGTCACGAGATACACCCCAAATGGCTGCATAAGGATTGCACCTTCGCTGATGACACATGGGAAGTGATGGAGCCTAATGGTGACTACAAAACCATACATTTTGACAATTTTATTGCTCCACATACTCGATTATCGGATCACCCTCACCTTATGGAGACTGTGAAATGGGCAACATTACTTTATCGTCAGACTCATATAGCTTCAGCAAGAACAACCTCAACCATAACGGGCTCCTCTCAAGAAAAGTTTAAGTCTGTAGTCTTAACGTTCATCAGATTTTGCTTTAACAGTCTCGAACTGCAACACATATCATCCGTAAATAAATCGGTGTGCAAGATGTTTCTTGAAAACTTCGCGTTGTTCGATTGCGATCGGCCTGAAGTCTTAAAGCGCGTTGAAGCCGGCTTAAAAACTGCCAGTGCCTCACTGAGCGATTTTACAAAACCTGACGGAGGTTTTAAAACTGAGAAGCTTGCCGAAATAGTAGGCATGCCTGTGCGTGCAATCACGACTCAAAAATCTAAGTGTGTTCATAAGATTGTCGCCTTCCAGGTAGAAAATGGTTTCCTAGTAAAGCCGGACATTAGAAAGCGTTATAAAAACCGTGCAGAACCCCAAAAGGGCAACAGAAAAGCGATTGACACACTCATCAAACAAATGAATATGTTGAAAACGTTTTTCATGTTACTTAGAGCATTTCCCGGTTTATTTGCAGAAGAACATATCCCGTCCGAAAACTATTTGGGACAGTTGGTTCCTGAATCAACGAAATGGGCTAAGAAACAGGGAAAACCTAACGGCAGAACCAAAAACATTCCGGTTAAGCCTTTCTTAACTCTGATGGATCGCTCTATACGCTGGGTGCTAGATTACGCCCCAGTTATGCTTGAACTCGCAGATGCTGCGCGTGCAAAAGAGGCAGAAATACTATCGAATCAAAAAACAGAAAATAGGCATTATGTTTCAAAGCAAGTTCGTCAATGGCTGCTTGAACAAACCACACCGTTTGACGATATGCCAGCGTCACCTTTTCCTTTCGTAGCCTTTAGAAAGCTTGACTCTAATTATAATCAAAGAAGTTCAATCTCCTTAGAAACAGTGGAGCACATTCGAAAGCTTCATGAAGAGGGTTTGAGTTATAAAGAAATAACAGAAAAGACTGGTGTGCCTAAGGGAAGTCTAACTCGTTTAATTAAAGCGAAGCGTGCAGATGAAACAAATGGTATCGCTTTGGGGAAGGCCGTGTATCACTTTCTACCGGCAGCTTGCTTACTGATAATATACACATTCACGGCTAGACGCGAGAGTGAAATTCAAGCCATGAAATACGGTTGTTGTTCGATGACGCCGAACGGCCCAGTACTGACGACCTACTCAGCAAAAGTTTATCAAGCGTCGCAAACCTTCCCTACGACGCATTTAGTGGCTAGGGCTATCGAAATATTGGAGCAATTGTCCGAACCATTGCGTCGAGAAACCGGGAGTGACTCGATCCTGGAGTTCCCAACACTTTATGATGTGGGTGAAAAGACGGATGAGATTGGATCAAATCACTTAAATGAATTTGCAGAATTTTGCGACGTAACCCCAGAAGACGAAGAGCCATTTCAGTTTAGCGAGCACCAGTTCCGTCGGCTATTCGCAATGATGTATTACTACCGTTATGAAAATCCGGATTTATCAACGCTTTCGTGGCATCTCAGACACACCGATTTTAATATGACACGAAAGTATATTACCGATGCCGATTTCCAAGCTGCTATGAACGAAATTGGACTTCTATTTGCTCAAGATGTCGCTGGTTCAGATGGTTACTCTGGTGGCATGAAGGATGAATTGACAGAACTTGTCGGTAGCATTGAAATCCAAAATGAGAAACGCGCAAAGAAAATTATTGCCAGAGAAGGCGAGTCATCTGGATTTATGTTGCACATGGTCCCTGATGGTATGTGCTTTGGTTTAACACCGAATTTAGAAGAGCGTAGTCAGTGCTTGTTTGAAGGCGCGGTACAGCTATCCAGTGCGTCTAGAGGAACCTGCTTAGGTTGCGCGAACCTTTTAAGCATTAAGGGTGATGTGGCCGTAAGCGACATAGATGACATCGTTATCCCTTCCGAATCCCCTATTTTGAAAGCAGCGAAATCTGATCATTTGAAGTGTAGAGAAGCCGCGACGGAGTGTTAAGACATGAAAAAAACGCAAGCAATTATTAATAACGAAAGGTCTTTGCAAGAGTTAAAGCAGAAGATCGAAGTAAAGATCCTAGCGCTTGAAACTTATGCACGAACTGGTGATGCAGATTTTGACTTGCCAGATAACGGTAAGTTTGGGATTAATTGGCTAGCGAATTTGGAGTCTGGAGATTATAAGCGTTTCAGTAAGTCTGCAAAGGGCTACACAGAGGACAAAGATCTGCAACGTCGAGTTAAAGGCGCCATAGAGAACGCAAAACAGCGATTTAAATCCGACAACTCACCGAAGGACGTTATTAAAAGGCTAAAAGCTGAGAACAATATATTGAAGACTCAAAACAGAGGGCTGGCAAGCGATTTAAAGGAGTATTTAAAAAAAATCGAAGATTTAGAAGACAAGATTAGCCTGTCGCAGGCTGCGTTCCGAGAGAAAGCGACAGTCGCACGCTTAGGGCGGAGCAATTAATGCCATATTCAATGATTAGAACAGAAGATGGCTTCCCGCTTGTGATTGATCAAGATGGTAGGTTGCATGAGCATATTAGCCGTTACTTGATGTATTTGTATGACGTTAGGGTTCTTGAGCTATCAACTGTGTACTTTCAAGCAAGCCGTTTGGTTCATTGGCTTAACTTCCTGGACGATAATGGAATAGAGCTATATTCCGTTACTCGCAGAACCATCTTAGAATATCGTAAGAAAAACCAGGAAGATGATATGAGTGAAAGTTCTAACAACCTTAGAATGTCTGATGCCTGTCATTTTTACTGGTTCGCACAGAATGATAAAGGGTGGTGCTCTGGCGTTATTGGGATCAATAACATGATAAAAGGTAGGAGTTATCGGATCGTAGTTCGCAAGCCTACTTCACATTTGACCGAGTTTCATATGCCATTTCTTTTGAAGGTTCCAAGACGCGAGAAACAACATGTCCCTACGTCAGATGACATCGCAAAATTGAAAGAAGCGTTATATGAATCAACATCTTCGAGTGCTATTCTTCACAAAGAGGAGTTAAATGCACGAAACCAACTCATGGTTCGTTGGATGTGTGAAGGTGCCTTGCGTCGTGAAGAGGTAGTTGAATTGCGCAAAGATGACATCCCTAAATTCATTAGAGATGGAAACGAGGACCGTTTATACAAGGTTACCCTAAAGCATGGAACTAAATACGGCAAAACAAGAACAATTGAAGTTGAAGCGAGCTTAATCAAAGAAACGCATAACTTCATTGACTTCGACAGAGAAGAAATTACGAAACTTGATCCTCCTACTGTATTTGTATCATCAAACACAAATGGTAATGGCTCCCTCAAACCCTCGACCCTCACAGACTTACTGACAGATGTATGCGAAGATGTACCGCCTCACGGTTGCAGAAGATACTCATTGACTCGCAAGGCATGCATACTCTATCGAATCGAAAGGGCTAAGGCGAAAAGTAATGAACGTTATCAGATAGATGAAAAAGCCGTCTTAGATAAGGTGGCACAATTTGCTGGTCATGCAGATGCTTCTACTACAACACAGTTTTACATTGATTTAGCCAGAGTTTTAACCCTGGATGATAACGCTCTAGAATGCCTAGAGGATAGAGAGAGAGCATTACGCTCTGAGTTGGCAGAGATAAAAGCACAAAAAGAGGCTCACAAGGGCATGTTAATCGCGGTTTAACCTAGCCCGAAGAGGGGGATGGGTAGTTCAGAAACTACGTGCATTTTATGCCTAGATAGTTTCCTTCGAAGGAGCTTTCGCCCAACTCTCCGCATGTAAATACCTTTCTACAAGCCTTAACCCTTGTGGAACGTGGGTTCAGCAGGGCACGCAACGGAACTTGTGTTTGTGATGAGATGGCGCAGCGCGGTTCTGGCCAAGGCCGGAGCGAAGCGTCAGTAAAGTAACCGCTTCGTCGTATACTCCTCGCTGCATGCCGCTAAAGCGGCATCAGGCGCATGAAAACGTGATAGGTAGCGTTCCCGCAAAGTATATATGCAGTTTTTACTATTTCAGGGATATTGTTTGCGGTTTTCACACAACCATAAATTGTAGTAGCTCATACCTAATCCGACACTTGTAATTGACAGGATTAGGTGTAATCTGACAGACTCCAATGAGCGAACAGCGGTCATAGAAGATCTAAAGTTTATTATGGGTACAAAGAAGCAAGCGACGATAAATACTCTTCGGAACGAACTGGAAAGGTTTGTTTGTGAGGTATTTTCGGGACAATACGCTGAACATCCTGAGGTTAAAAATAAGCCTGTGCTAGATAATCCCTTTCTCTTGGCTGAAATTAAGAAACGTTGCCCAGGTTTCGATATGAAAACATATGCAACAGAGTTCTCCATTGCTTACCGTAATAACCGATAGGCAACCGTGTTCGTCTAGGTATGTGATTTAAGCCTTTTTACTCAAGGACTGAATTTGGTTGATTGCCTAAGTAGGCTTAATCCGGTAATTTGGATAAGCAGCCAGGGGCTGTAATGAGCGATTTAGAGACAGTCAGGGAGCAACTAAAGTGAGATCTATTTTAGCTTTTACGTTAATATTTTTAACGCCCTCCTTATTCGCAGCAGAATGTGACCCAGCTCTTAATAATTTGGTTAAGATACTTTCTGAAAAAGGAGAGTTAGAGCCAACCGCTAATTTATACGACAAAAAATTAGATAAAGAAATTTTCTTTGATAGCTGTGATACAACATATCAAGGAAAACAATACGAGCTTTTCTTGCACTCCGATGAAATAACCATTGTAATTTCATACACTGAGTCAGGAGTAGTGAAACTAAAAGGGCCATTTTATTCTGCTTACAGCAAATAAATGGTCTGATCCAGGTTGGGATGACTATATAGAGCGAACAGCAGCCGCTCGGTTCAGATTTAGTTAATAAACCGCTTAACAAAATATTTGGTGACACACTTTGAATATTGCACGTCGAAATATAAAGATATTTATCTTTGCAGTTTCTACTGCTGTCTTATTACTTGTGTTGTGTTCATTGGCCTACCTCAATAATGTTTTGCTCCCATGGGATAGAAACGAAGCGGTAAAAACTACCTTAGAGTGGTCGGGAACACCATCACTTCCTAAAGACGCTGAGATAACTAAGCTAGAAGTTACAGGAAGTGCTTTCTCTCGCGGTTTTAAACTGGATTTCACAACCTCAAAAGTAAATTTGGTTGACTGGTTAGCCAATTCTAATTTGTCTAATGGGACTACCACAGAGAGTGGTGTAACGATTTACGAAATTAGACCTGCAATGAATGGTGCAGAGTACGCAAAAGTTGTTGTAAACGAGCAAGCTTCTACCGTTTCTATAGAGGTGTACTGGTCTTAGTAAATCAAGTTGCCAATATAAACATACGTAAAATTTTAGCAGCAAAGCCTCTAAATAACCCTATATTAAGCGACTGTTCACGAAGCGTTGCTGGCACATTTGCGACGTCGCCTTAAATAACGTAAGTTATTGAAAGTTTGATAGTCGCGAGCGGCCGCTGAGAGCGAGCAGCAGTCATTCACAAGGAAAATCAAAAATCTAAATTTCATCTTGAAACAGCTCTGAAATTTAACTTCTGGATTAGGTTTAACAAGGATTTCAATTGAGCATTTACCCACCAATAGTAGAAAAATTAAAAATTAATATTTCCGCAAGAAACGCTAAATCCGTTGCTGAGGTTTGGACAATTTTTAAGGAGACATTTCTCGAATTCGAATTGAACAAACCTCAATTTGTTTCTAATGCGGGAATCATGGCTGAGGTCAATTTTGGTGGCACGAATACTTCACCTATTTTCTACTTTTCGATTCATTACTTGGTAGATGATGAATCTAGTTATAGCGAGTGGGTCTACTGTGAATTTAGGTTGAGTGAGGACTGTATTTCTCAGATGAGCCAATCTGTAATGGAACTTTGGGATTGGGATTTCACTTCCATGGAAATGTTCCAGGAAATAGAAAATTGGATGGCTTTTAAAGTAATTAAAAACAAAGAATTGCAGCTGATTGTTCACGGTTCCGAATCCTAAAAACATTTGCTTCAGCCGATGTGATTCGGTAATTTTACTTAGCGGCCAACGGCCGAGTTGAGCGAGTTGCAGCCATTTAAATATAATATTGAATAATAAATATAAGGAAATAAAAATGAAGTACCTATACTCGATCTCTTTGCCGTTTTTACTGTGGGGGTGTGGAGAGTCAGAAAAAGAGTTACTGATAAAGGATGTATCTTTTAGTAGCTATACAATCGAAACTTGCATTAAAGAACGCGCAGAGATTGAAGGATTTACTAAAGTAGAAGAGATGACAGAAGTGCTTTGCAAAGGCAGTGGTCTTGATTTTGGAAACTTTGAAGATTTCAATCAGTTCCCTAACTTAACGGGGGTGGCGCTTCATTCAATTGAAACGACGAATGTTGAGATTGCCGATAACCTCTATATTGAAGAGCTTTGGGTTGTATCCGCTGAAAACCTGAGTACATTTAGGGCTTCAAACTCACCAAATCTCAAAATTATCAAATTCCTAAACTCTAACAATCTAAGCCACGTAGCATTAGAGCAGTTACCAAACATGTCTGATTTAAGTATCCGTGATGCTCGTATTGAAGTATTAGATATAGCAGCAATAGATTCTTTGGAATATCTCGAAGTCGCTACGGATGCAGCTACAGCAAATATTAGGAACGTTACAAGTCCTATTGATTATATCGATCTGACTACGCACGTTAATTTAAAAGAGTTGAATCTGTCCTATATATCTTTAGAAACTTTGTTGTTAGATGGTCTAGACAATCTAACCCATTTATTCGTGGTTGGTACTGACTTACAGTTTGTTGATTTAAATTTAAAGAATCTGGAAAGGTTAGAGCTAATATCAAATAAGTTGGAAGCTATTGACCTTAGCCTCGTCCCGAACATCGAATATCTCAATTTAGCTGAAAACAATCTTACAAATATTAATTTGGATATGAACACTAAACTTGAATACGCTCGATTAATTGCGAACCCGCTGTCGGATCAAACTATTGCGTACTTAAATACCATTGATTGGATTGAAGAATTGATTTTTAACTAATAATTGTCAACTCGATTCAAGAATATTAAGGCCGTAATAATTCGTATTGCGGCTTTTTACGAAAAGTTATTAATATCGAACGTCTACTTTTCAATAAAAATAGGAATGAATCGAGGAGAGCTGATTTCCGCTTATGGCACAAAGCGGTCATAGCCTATTTATCAGCTTTACGATTATTGTGATTGTCAGATTTGGTTAAGACCTATTATTCATGTCTGACAGTTCAAGTTGAGGCTTATACACATTAAATTGTATAAGTCTTGCGCGATTATTTCGCGTTACGTTGTTTCCAGATGGTAATGAATAAGCCGGCAGTGATAATGGCTGCGGGAATGATCCATAAATATTCGGAACTCATATGCACCTCCTTTAAAACACTGTATTAACTATAATATAGTCATCACAAATCAGTCACCTCTTATGCAGCAGTAAAGTCGTTTTACTATGAATTACTATGAAATTTAGTAATTACTATTTTCTTTAGTAATTCGCAGTAAAAACTCAATGGCCGTAAATCGCTCATAACTTCCTTATTTTTGAAAAATAGACTGCTGGCCATCATGTGCGGTGTCAGATAACGCCTTGTCTAGCGTAGGTCTGCTTACACCGAGGTGTTTGGCCACTGTGACTTTCGTAACGTTCGGATCTAACAACATGGAATGCGCAAGTTGTATCTGTTGCTTGGATAGTGCAGGTTTGCGGCCACCTTTGCGGCCTCGGGCACGAGCTGCCTTCAATCCAGCCTTTGTACGTTCACTAATAAGCTGACGTTCAAATTGTGCGATTGACGCGAATAAATGGAAGACAAGCTCACCCATTGCGTTTGTCGTGTCGATGTTCTCTTGTAGGCTCACGAACTGAATATTCTGTTGCTTGAAGCTCTCCATCAACTCGATCAGGTCTTTCAGGCTTCTTCCAAGCCTATCTAAACGCCACACCACAACTACGTCACCAGGGCGAAGGGTATCAAGCATCTTCTCTAGTTCCGGACGTTTAAGACTCTTACCTGTTATTTTGTCAGTATAAATCTTGTCACAACCGAACTCGCTTAAAGCATCACTTTGAAGATCTGTTAGTTGATCGTCGGTAGAAACGCGGATATACCCAATCTTCATAATTACTCCTGTAAATTAAAAGGGGGTGAAGTTTACGTAGTTTTCTTTACTTGTTTCTTTACAAGGATTCGAGCAAAAGATACATAGAAACTACGCAAACTAAAGATGTAAATTAAACCTTCGTTTAATTTACGTCTCGGCGACCTCTTCAACGGAATTAGCAGATTTACTATACTCTGACGTCATCGTGCGCTCTTTGTGTAGCTTACGTTTAAGGACAAACTCTTTGTATAGTGAGGACAGCGCCTCTTCGTCATATGTTAAGCGCTTATCGGCTTGCTGTGACTCGTAGCATTGCTTTGCTCGGCGTAAAGATGATTCCAATACTAAGGCATCGCCAGCCCGCTCTAAGTTTGGATAGACCTTTCCTGATTCCTGCTCAACTACGGCGACAACTTTCTTCTTAGTTTCCTTCATTGTTTTTCCTTGTTCATGTTTAATGTGAAGATCAGCGTTAGCGGATTTGGAAGCAACCCGGATGCTGTATATAAGTACAGTAATGATGGGCGATGAAAAGTCAACCAGAAATGTTAAATAAATGTACGTTTCTTTTGCAGCGAGAGATTGCCTGCCGCACTAACAAAAATGTAATGAACGATTACGGTTACAAGGTAACCGTATCGTTTGCATTCGAGAGCAACTGCATTAAGAAGCTGTTTCGTTTATGCGAATGGCTAGGATTCATCGTAATGTGCTTGAAATCACGCTCAGAGCCAACGATATGAATTTCAGTTTCGGCACGGGTAATTGCGGTGTAAAGCCACGCTCTATCTACGATACGACCTTTCTTCAGAGCAATAATTATCCGAGGAAACTGCGAGCCTTGCGCTTTGTGTAAGGTGATGGCATAGCCAAGTTCCATGCAATCGAGTATTGAATCATTTACCTCAACTCTCTCGCCTGTATCTAGTTCAACGACACCGTAGCATCCATCGCTGGCGGTCACGTCAATCAGCTTACCCAGTGAGCCGTTTTGAATGCCCGCCTCATAGTTATTTTGCGTAAACAGAATCTGATCACCATTTCGTAGGTTGCGATAGTAGTTGTATCCATCTGCGCCCGCGAACTCCATTCTATCCCCGTCTTTATTCGTGCGTGATTGAACAAGGTTGTTAATATCGGCGACCAGGACTTTTGTAGGTGCAATTACGCGACTATCCGACGGTGAATCAATGAATAACTCAGCACATGTTTGCGCAATCAAATCCCCAGAAGTCTCATGAAACGTGATGTTGCCCGATGTTAAGTTAGTCGGGACTTCTTCTAGATTTATGAGATATGAATACTCTGGAATGCCTGTAGCACCGCTTTGACGTTTTACAATTTTCTTCTTAGTTTCCTTCATTGTTTTTCCTTGTTCATGTTTAATGTGAAGATCAGCGTTAGCGGATTTGGAAGCAACCCGGATGCTGTATATAAGTACAGTAATGATGGGCGATGAAAAGTCAACCAGAAATGTTAAATAAATGTACGTTTCTTTTGCAGCGAGAGATTGCCTGCCGCACTAACAAAAATGTAATGAACGATTACGGTTACAAGGTAACCGTATCGTTTGCATTCGAGAGCAACTGCATTAAGAAGCTGTTTCGTTTATGCGAATGGCTAGGATTCATCGTAATGTGCTTGAAATCACGCTCAGAGCCAACGATATGAATTTCAGTTTCGGCACGGGTAATTGCGGTGTAAAGCCACGCTCTATCTACGATACGACCTTTCTTCAGAGCAATAATTATCCGAGGAAACTGCGAGCCTTGCGCTTTGTGTAAGGTGATGGCATAGCCAAGTTCCATGCAATCGAGTATTGAATCATTTACCTCAACTCTCTCGCCTGTATCTAGTTCAACGACACCGTAGCATCCATCGCTGGCGGTCACGTCAATCAGCTTACCCAGTGAGCCGTTTTGAATGCCCGCCTCATAGTTATTTTGCGTAAACAGAATCTGATCACCATTTCGTAGGTTGCGATAGTAGTTGTATCCATCTGCGCCCGCGAACTCCATTCTATCCCCGCCTTTATTCGTGCGTGATTGAACAAGGTTGTTAATATCGGCGACCAGGACTTTTGTAGGTGCAATTACGCGACTATCCGACGGTGAATCAATGAATAACTCAGCACATGTTTGCGCAATCAAATCCCCAGAAGTCTCATGAAACGTGATGTTGCCCGATGTTAAGTTAGTCGGGACTTCTCCTAGATTTATGAGATATGAATACTCTGGAATGCCTGTAGCACCGCTTTGACGTTTTACAATGTCTAATGTCGTGTTCTTAATGGTCTTGCTTTCAACAATATCAGACAACACTTTGCCGCAACCGATTGGCGGGAGTTGATTAGGATCGCCCGTAAAAATGATACGCACTGAAGGATCGATATGTGTCACTAGCTTGTACATTGTTGGTAGGTCTATCATTGATGCTTCATCGATAACTAGTACATGCAATGGATCATCCGGTAACGGCTGGACTGGTTCTTGACGCAAGAAGGCCGCTATGGTCAATGTCCCAAAGCCAATCGACTCATGTAGGCGCATTGCTGCTCGGCCACTCAGGGCAACCGCATGTATCGTTGCCCCCATGTTTGAATAGGTTCTCAGAACTGTCCGTAACACGGTTGTTTTGCCTGTTCCTGCGCCTCCAGTGATACAACTGACATGATTTAGTATTGACGTTCGTACAGCCTCTTTTTGCTTATCCATTAAGGGGTAAGGTAAGTCTGCAAAGGCACGCGCCAAAGCAAACTCAGCCTCTTCATTAGACTGTGACTCTAGTTGTGAAAGGGCTAGCAAGCGCTTTGAAACGGTTGCCTCCATCACCAGTTGTGCTGTCGGATGATACGAGCCTCGCGTTGGGTCAATGACAAATTGACGAACGTCTTGTGCTGTCATTAATGCTTGCTTGATTAATTCAGAGTCTTTTAGCAGTACTCTAAGGTGTGGGATAATGTCATCCCGAACTGTGTACGTATGGCCTTTGTCTACTTCCTTACGGATTGCCACTTCAATGGCGGCTCTTAAACGTCGCTCATCGGCATGAAAATCTTCCAAGGGTAAAGCCTCTGGTGACAGGGAGGAAGATGGCTTGTAGTCTACTTTAGCGCAACTCAGCGCCACCGCATCCACTTTTTCAAAGCTCATGCCAAAAACTGTCAAAATATACGGGTCGGCTTTGATAGCTTTTAGTGCGCTATCCTCGTGGTGCTTGAGTAAGCGTTGTTGAACAGATCCTGGGATGTCATGCTCTGTCATCCACTGATAGTCCTTGAGGTTCTTGTACTGTGAGAAGCCTTCGCGGAGCCCCTTGAGCGCTGCGGCCGTCAAATCTTCAATAAGTATTGCGTCGGTCGCTTCGTTGTCATTCATAGCAAGATCCATGAGGCGTTTACCGTGCTTACTCCACAACTGACTGATTTTAGCGATCCCAATTCCTTTAAATTCAGGGCTTTTGGCGATAAAGTCTTTTAATTGATCTCCAGTTTCTGGCAGTGCACAATACATGTGCTCAATATCTTTGTATCGATGAAGGTCGAATTTAAATCCGTTGCGCTCTTCTTTTTCAACAGTGTGCTTACCTGTCACTCTCCAGTGCTGACCAACGCTGGGCGCGATTATGTGCTGAGAGGGATCGTACTCAATCATCACTTGATGTCGTGCACTTGCAATACGATCATTTTCTTCAAGCAAAGGGATACCACGTAGTATCGCATACTTATCTTTCAAGCATGGGATCGAAGTTATGCGAAAGTAAGCCGTATTCATCGCAATATAACCCCCAATTCATCGAAGGCTTCCCGTTGCTCTTTAAATCGACGTAGATCACTTTGGGCTTTCTCCAACTCGCGCTCTAGTTCGTTAACTCGCGCTTTAAGCTCTGTGTTCTCGACTTCTAGCTTCGACGCACGAGCACTATCTAAGTTGCGACGACGTTCAGTGTGATCATACTCTTTGGGCTCATTTCCCGGCTTTACGGAGTCTTCGTCTGCAAGTGGCGGTAATACACCTTCCTTGCGCAACCTTTCTTCTAATGCCCCTAAGGCTTCAGTAATCCGGGCGTTCTGACCGTTAACCACCCTCCTGCCGCAGCCAAGCGCTTTTGCTATTGCGGTTCGATTTAATTCGCCATTGCTATTCGCGATATCGATAAAGTCTTGGTTAGACAGTGATGCAGCCCAGGCGACGAACAATTCGTAATAATTTGTCTTTCCGTTCACTTATTATCCTTTCTTCTTAATATCGTACACAGTAGGTCTAGAAATATTATTTTCTCGCGCAATCTCGGATACAGTCATATCCCCTTGGCGCAGTTGCTTCATAACATTGTTGATGACCTCTTTTTTTATCGTTTTCGGCCTCCCCATGTGCTTACCTTGCTCCCTTGCTTTGACTCTACCTTCTGCGGTGCGCCTATTTAGGAGAGTTAATTCAAGTTCAGAGAAAACAGATAACAACTCAACAAAAGTGCTGAGCGGTATTTTGCTGGTAGAGCTATCAAAAGAATTATCGAGAACTTTGAGTGAGGCCCTTTTCTTATGAATGCTTGTCATTGAAGACAACACAGAAGATAGAGACACACCCAACTTGTCGAGACTGGTGATCACAACAACGTCATCTTTGCGCAGATACTCAAGGAGAGCGCTGACGGCGTCTTCATTGGAAGGTGTTGTCGAGTTAGGTTGAGCATAAAAGACTCTCTCACAATCATATGTTTCGAGAACAGACAACTGGTCTGTTAAGTACTTTTGTTCTGAGCTAACTCTTGCGAAGCCAATCTTTGACAATTTCAAACCTTAAAGTGTAAATAAAATCGAGAATTATCTACATTCTAGCGAGCGAAAAAGATTTGTCAAGTGTTTGCATACTCCACCGTAGTATCGTAATTTTAAGTAAATAGGAATTTGAAAATGACTCGCATCAAAAACAAAACAACTTCGGAATGGACCAAAACACCCCCTTTTTAGACCCCCGTTATTAATTTACGGTCCGGAATCCAGTGGTAAAACAACCCTGACATTGGAAGTTATTGCTGAAGCACAACGCAACGGTAAGGTTTGTGCGTTCGTAGATGCTGAGCACGCGCTTGACCCAATCTATGCGGAAAAACTTGGTGTTAACATTAATGACCTATTAGTTTCCCAGCCAGACACCGGTGAGCAGGCGTTGGAAATTTGTGACATGCTGACTCGCTCTGGCGCTGTCGATGTTATCGTTGTTGACTCCGTAGCTGCACTTACACCAAAAGCCGAGATTGAAGGCGACATGGGCGATAGCCACATGGGTCTGCAAGCACGTATGCTATCTCAGGCGATGCGTAAATTAACGGGTAACCTTAAGCAATCTAACACCATGCTTATTTTCATTAACCAGATTCGTATGAAGATTGGTGTTATGTTTGGTAACCCTGAAACCACAACTGGTGGTAACGCACTGAAGTTCTACGCATCTGTTCGTCTTGATATCCGCCGTATTGGCGCGGTTAAAGAAGGTGATGAAATCACCGGTAACGAAACCCGCGTGAAAGTCGTTAAGAACAAAATTGCACCTCCGTTTAAGCAGGCTGAGTTCCAAATTCTTTACGGTGAAGGTGTTAACAACCTAGGCGAGCTAATCGATTTAGGTGTTAAGCACAAGTTGGTAGAAAAGGCAGGTGCTTGGTACAGCTGTAATGGCGAACGTATTGGCCAGGGTAAAGCAAATGCTTGTAAATACCTGGCGGAAAACCCGGCAATGGCGAAGGACATCGACACCAAACTACGTGCTATGTTGCTTACCGTAAACCAAGCTAGCGAAGAACAAGAAGCTGAAGCCGAAGAATAACTTCTCCCCAAAGCTTCTGCAAAATAATAAAAAGCCGCTCAAATGAGCGGCTTTTTGCTTTTACTATTCAAAAATATATCTAACTGAAAAATGAACTTTGCCTAGTCGTTTATGGATATAAGATTGGAATACAAGACTATGAATTACAGGCTCGTAAAATTAAGTCAGTGCTGTGTAACAGCTATAAGCTATAAGATGTAAAACCAGCATTGATAATCGCGTGGTGGGAAAGAGTAGGGGGGAATATATCCAGCTTATTGCTGGGAGAGGGAAGAAAATGCGCCACACCCACAAGGAGAAGCGTAGCGCATTTATTATTTCGGTGAGCCTTAGCTACCGATGTGTTTATCAAGGAAGTTTACAATCGCTTCCGCCGCTTTTAAACGGTTTTCTTCGACGATAAAGCCATGATATTCGTTATCGATATAGAGCTTCTCGTATGGATGATTATGCTCATTTAGCTTATCCTCCAAAGCTTCAGCCTGCTCAATTGGCGTTCGCACGTCGGCGCTACCATGAATCAGTAATACCGGCGCCTTTAACTGCGACACTAAGTTGACCGGTGATTGATTTTTGAGGACTTCTGGGCTCTGTCCCACGGCTTCATTCAGGTACGTTGGACCATAGAGGCCACCAGGTATATCGCCTTTACTATGCATCATTTTCAAATCATAAACGCCTGATGAGCCAATTGTACATTTGAACATGTCCGGCTCTATTGCGCTGCTTTGTAAAGCCGAATAAGCACCAAAACTGCCACCAGAAATACAAACTCGATCGGCGTCAGCGATACCAGACTTGATTGCCCATTTGGTGGCATCAATAATGTCGTATTGAACTTTGGTACCCCAATGCTTATCACCCATGTGCATGATCTTATCACCGAACCCATTAGAGCCTCTGAAGTTAACCTTTAACACCGCGTAACCTTTCGCTGCTAAGTACTGACTTCTAAAATCATAGCTCCAGTAATCTCGCGCGCGAGGTCCACCATGCGGCATTACCACTAATGGTAAATCTTTCACTTCCTTACCGTTCGGAAGAGTCAGATAGCCGTTTAATGTTATGCCATCACGGGTTTTAAACTTGAACGGTTCAACAACCGCAAGGTCCTCTTTTTTCAACCAGTCGGCTCGATTAAATAGAAATCGAGCCTGATTTTTATCGGTATTGTATAGATAATAAGCTCCAGGATTACGATCGCCACGTACGAAGACAATGAGATTTTCTCCATCCTTTGTGGAGCTTGCAATATCTACAGAGTCACCTTTAAACGCCTTGTATAGATCCTGATGCAGCTTTGCGTGTTCAA
The DNA here is from genome assembly GCF_007197775.1 of Thalassotalea sp. PS06. Taxonomy (NCBI): domain Bacteria; kingdom Pseudomonadati; phylum Pseudomonadota; class Gammaproteobacteria; order Alteromonadales; family Colwelliaceae; genus Thalassotalea; species Thalassotalea sp. PS06. The sequence goes on from NZ_CP041638.1 coordinate 1,027,222, forward strand.
CCTTTTTATTGAATATTAGATAGTTAGAATAGTCTTCGTCGATGCGAATCCCATAGGGAACATTCTTATAATTGGTTAAAACATAAGTTGGAACAACAAACTCATTGTTATATATTTTGCTAGCTTTTTTCGTTTCCAGATTAAATGAATAAAGTGTTCCGGTGTCGCCATCTTTGTAGGCGATGAAATACACGTTTTTATTATCAGCACTGAAACCCTGTACGATGGTTTCATCGGCTTTTATGCCTGTGTCAAAATCCTGCCATTCGCCTTTAGGTTCACGGTAATAAAGTCGGGTTTCTCCATACCCTTCGATACCAGTTGCAAAGCGAACCTCATCATTATGGTCGAGTAAAATGTTGTTACCGCGGCCAGGCGAACGCATGATTTTCTTCTGATGACCGTTATATACATTTAACTTTATTACTTCTGCTGGACTTGGTTCGAGGTGACGTCGCTTCCACGGTTGAATGCTGATAATAATTTCTTTGTCATTTTTCTCATAAAGAGAAAGAACGCTGGCCCAACCGTTGCCAACCTTTTTCTTACGAGTAATTTTACCTTCACTGACACCTTGACTTGTACCAAAAATAGCCTTAGGTCGACTTCCATCATAGTTGATGGCGAACAAGCGACCAGTGTCATAAGTTTGTCCAAGTGCACCGTAAGTCGACAATACATCGATAACTACGCGTTCGTTATTGACCCAGCGATAATTCCCTACTTGCTGTTTACCTGACATTTTAAAGGTAAATGTCAGCTTTTTATCATCGGTACGAACAAAAGCGAGAATGTACTTTCCTTCGTGTAATGTCCGAATTGCTATATGTTTACCATCGGGAGAGATTTTTGCCTGTTCATTTTGCATATGTCGGGTAAAGTCCGACAATTCCAGAGCCGATGCGCTAGATATGCTTAACAGGAAACAAAAGAATATAGAGATGTACTTCATGATGTTGCCTTACTATTGTTGTTTTTTCTGGGGGTGATTACTCAATACAGGATTCCAGTTTTACATATTTTTTTACATTTGTTTACAAAACGAATAAAAATTATGTTTTAGACGTCTATACGTTTAGATGTTGAAATGTCTTTATTGATTCAGTAGTATGGACGCTTCGCTTGCCTCTGGAGATTCCCATGCCCATTAAAATTCCTGATCAGTTACCGGCCCTGGAAGTTCTCGGTAATGAGAATATCTTCGTGATGTCTCAAAATCGCGCAAATACTCAGGATATTCGTCCAATGCAGGTGGCAATTTTGAATTTAATGCCGAATAAAATTGAAGCAGAAATTCAGATACTGCGGATGCTCTCCAACACGCCGCTGCAGATAAATATTGAATTGGTGCGTCTGCATTTGAATGAGTCGAAAAATACGCCGAAAGCCCATCTCGATCAGTTCTATCGTCTTTTTGATGACATCAAACATAAGCATTATGACGGTTTAATTATTACCGGAGCGCCGCTTGGTCAAATTGATTACGAGCAGGTTCTTTACTGGGATAAAATTTCTGAAATGTTTGATTGGGCACGCACCAATGTAACCTCCACCATGTTTTCCTGTTGGGCGGCTCATGCTGCCCTTTATCACTTTTATGGCATCAACCGTGAGTTGCGAAAAGAAAAACTATCCGGGGTTTATCAACACTTGACAAGAAAACATAATGAAGAATTAACCCGAGGCTTTGATCATTCTTTTCAGGTTCCGCATTCTCGATTTGGTGAGGTCAAGCCTGAGGTATATGCGAGTATCGATGAATTAACCATTCTTGCCGATTCACCGGATGCTGGCGCTTATCTGGTAGCAAGCAAGGATAAAAAACTGGTATTTGTTACCGGCCACCCTGAATACGATGCCACCACGTTGAAAGACGAATACTATCGAGATATCGACGCTAAGTTATCGCCGTCGATACCGGTAGATTATTTTCCGGAAGATAACCCTGAACAAGAGCCAGCGAATAATTGGCGCAGTCATGGTAGTCTGTTGTTCAGTAACTGGTTAAATTATTACGTTTATCAAATTACCCCTTATATCCTTGAACAGGATAGTCCCGAAGCTAATGCAGGAAGTCAGCAGTAATGTCCGACGCAAATACAACATTTCAACAACAACTTAATGAACGCATTCTGGTATTAGATGGCGCTATGGGCACCATGATCCAAGATCATAAGCTGAATGAGCAGGATTTTCGTGGTGAGCGATTCAAAGACTGGCCGTGTGACTTAAAGGGGAATAATGATCTTCTGGTATTAACGCAACCTAAAATCATCGCGGATATCCACCGCGAGTACTTGTTGGCTGGTGCTGATATTATTGAAACCAACACCTTTAATGCCACGACGATTGCCATGGCCGATTATGAAATGCAATCGATTAGCCGGGAAATCAATTTAGTTGCTGCGCAAATAGCGAGAAAAGTTGCCGATGAGGTGACTGCCGAGCAACCAGATAAACCTCGATTTGTAGCCGGTGTGTTAGGGCCAACTAACCGTACTTGTTCGATATCACCCGATGTAAATAATCCTGCGTTTCGAAACATCGAGTTTGACCAGTTAAAAGATGCCTACATTGAATCAACCGCGGCTTTGATAGAGGGTGGTGCGGATTTGATTATGGTGGAAACCATATTCGATACCCTGAATGCCAAAGCTGCAATTGTTGCAATTGAAGAGGTTTTCGAATCTTCAGGCAAATGCCTGCCGATTATGATTTCCGGAACCATTACCGACGCGTCCGGACGAACCCTATCCGGACAAACCACGGAAGCATTTTATAACTCACTTCGTCATTCAAACCCAGTTTCGTTTGGTTTGAACTGTGCCCTTGGTCCGGTAGAGCTTCGCCAATATGTCGAGGAGTTATCACGCATCAGTGAATGCGCCGTTAGTGCCCATCCAAACGCCGGATTACCTAATGCGTTCGGTGAGTACGATTTTACCGTTGACGATATGAATGGCCATATTAAGGAATGGGCAGAATCAGGATTTCTAAACATCGTTGGTGGTTGTTGCGGAACCACGCCTGCTCATATTAAAGGTATCGCCGATACCGTAGCTGCAATTACTCCGCGTAAGATTGAAGACAAGCCGGTCGCCTGTCGCTTATCAGGCCTTGAAGCGCTGAACATCAATGAAGACAGTTTGTTTGTAAACGTTGGTGAGCGAACCAATGTCACCGGCTCGGCGATATTCAGACGTTTGATCACTGAAGAGAAATACGACGAAGCCATCGCCGTTGCTTTGCAACAGGTAGAAAATGGTGCACAAATCATCGATATCAATATGGATGAAGGCATGCTGGATTCAAAAGCGGCGATGATTCAGTTCTTGAATTTGATTGCCGGCGAACCGGATATTGCTAAAGTACCAATCATGCTGGACTCATCGAAATGGGATATTCTCGAAGCGGGATTAAAGTGCATTCAGGGTAAAGGTATTGTTAACTCAATATCGTTAAAAGAAGGCGAAGAAGCATTTCGTGAACAGGCCAATATTGTCAGACGTTACGGTGCTGCCGTTATCGTTATGGCCTTTGATGAGGTGGGACAGGCAGATACGCGCGCCCGTAAGGTAGAAATCTGTCAGCGTGCCTATCATATTCTTGTTGATGAGATTGGTTTTCCCCCAGAAGACATTATCTTTGACCCGAACATCTTCGCCATTGCAACAGGCATCGAAGAGCATGACAACTATGCCGTAGATTTCATTCAGGCAACGGAAGATATTAAGAAGACCTTACCCCATGCCATGGTATCTGGTGGTGTGTCTAACGTCTCCTTTTCGTTCCGCGGTAACAATCCTGTGCGGGAAGCGATTCATGCCGTGTTTTTATACCACGCGATTAAAAATGGTATGGACATGGGGATTGTTAATGCCGGCCAGCTGGCAATTTACCAGGACATTCCTACGGACTTATTAGAGGCCGTCGAAGATGTGGTTCAAAACAAGGATGACGGTGCGACCGAGCGCCTACTCGACATTGCCGAACAATATCGTGGTCAAAAATCTGGCGGCAATAACAAAGCCGATTTAGCCTGGCGAGAACTGCCGGTAAATAAACGTCTTGAGCATGCTTTGGTAAAAGGTATCAACGAATTTATCGTTGCAGATACCGAAGAAGCCAGAGTCAATACATCCAGACCGTTAGATGTGATCGAAGGTCCATTAATGGATGGTATGAACGTGGTTGGTGATCTTTTCGGTGAAGGCCAGATGTTCCTGCCGCAGGTAGTAAAATCGGCGCGGGTGATGAAACAGGCGGTTGCGCACTTACAACCTTTTATTGAGTTGGAAAAAACCGAAGCCAGCTCGAACGGTAAGGTGCTATTGGCAACGGTGAAGGGTGATGTTCATGATATCGGTAAAAACATTGTTGGGGTGGTGCTGCAATGTAATAACTTTGAGGTTATCGACCTTGGGGTAATGGTGCCATGTGAGCAGATTCTGCAGGTGGCCAGACAGGAAAATGTTGATGTCATAGGATTATCGGGGCTGATCACCCCAAGCCTTGATGAAATGGTTCATGTAGCCTCTGAAATGCAGCGCCAGGAATTCGATATCCCACTACTTATTGGTGGTGCGACTACATCGAAAGCCCATACCGCTGTTAAAATTGAACAAAACTATGATCATGGTGTGGTGTATGTGCCAAATGCATCTCGCAGTGTTTCCGTGGTTGGTTCGTTATTATCAAAAGAGTTAAAAACGCCGCTATTAGAAAGAATGAGCCGCGAATACGAAACCATTCGCGAACGCCATAACAAGAAAGGACCTCGTTCTAATCTGGTAAGCCTTGAAGCTGCCAGAGCTAACCGTTTTCCTTTGTCTTTTGACCAATACACACCAAAAACACCCAATAAACTTGGCGTGACGGTTGTTGATAATCTGGATTTAACCGTTATTCGCAACTATATCGACTGGACGCCGTTTTTCTTAACCTGGCAGCTGTCTGGTAAGTACCCGAAAATTCTCGAACATCCGCTGATTGGTGAAGAAGCTCAGAAGTTGTTTGATGATGCCAATGCGATGATTGATGACATTATTGCCAATCAACGAATTCAGGCGAAAGCTGTTATTGGTCTGTTTCCGGCGCATCGCAACGGTGATGATATTGAGGTATTCGCTGATGAAGAGAAGCAGGATTCGTTAATGACCCTTTGTCAGCTGCGTCAGCAAACTGAGAAGAAAGCCGGGCAATACAACCGTTGCTTAAGTGATTACCTGGCGGATAAGGATCAGGAGATCAACGATTATGTTGGTGCGTTTGCGGTCTCTGCCGGTTTTGGTGCTGACGAACTGGTTAAAGCTTATGATGACGAGCATGATACCTATAACAGCATTTTATTGAAGGCGGTGGCCGATCGCTTAGCTGAAGCCAGTGCTGAATATCTGCACGAGCAGGTTCGCACCGAGTTCTGGGGTTACGCTGCAGATGAAAGCTTTGATAATGAAGCTTTGATTCGTGAACAGTATCAGGGAATTCGTCCCGCACCGGGTTACCCAGCCTGCCCAGAGCACACAGAGAAAGGCAAGCTTTGGTCATTGCTTAACGTCGAAGAAAACATTGGCATGGAGCTAACATCAAGCTATGCAATGTGGCCAGGCGCTGCGGTTAGTGGCTGGTATTTCGCACACCCGGATAGTAAATATTTTGCGGTAGCGAAAGTCGATAAAACCCAGGCAAGCGATTACGCCGAACGTAAAGGCATGAACCTTGACGAAGCTGAGAAATGGCTGGCACCGAACCTCGATTATTAATTACCTAATTGGTATTTCAGAAATGCATGGCTGTTGAGCAACATTCATTCTGAAAACCATTTGTGGTGGAAGAGGAAGGTGGAAGATGACTTTATCTTCAGCCGCAGATTTAGCCTGTAAGCTAGGCAATTGTTCTAAACGGGGCCTCACTTTATATTTCAGAGTTAGATAATAGAAAAGGGCATCAATTGATGCCCTTTTTTGTTGTTTAGGATTAACTCCGAAATCTGCTGCTCGCGAACTAGTTTTCGATTCTGGTGATGTCAGCCGCAGGTCCGGTTTGTGGCATTGGCTTAGCCTGAAGCTTTTTCATCGGCTCCTGCTTCATCTTATTCTGCAGATATTCGATGCCCGCTTCTAACTGCGCATCTTTACCCATAAACGTCGCGTAAGGTAGGTTATCCACTTCGATATCCGGAGATACACCAGTACCTTCTACCACCCATTCACCATCTAATGAATATTGCGGAAGCTCGGCTACTCGTGCCATACCATTGTCGCTAAGGCGGTTACGGCCGGTAAGCCATACACCAGCCCCAGAGGTTTGCTTGCCAATAAGTGGTGCAAGGCCCAATGATTTAATTGCGGCAGAGAAGGTCTCTCCGTCGGAGTAGGTAAGCTGGTCAGTCAGCACCACTAGATGTCCTCGGAAGGTTTGCTGCATATTGGTGCCCGGCTTGTTGTCTCGCTCTTGCCAGAACATCCACGCCTGACGCAATAGCTTTTCAATTAACCAGCTATCAATATTCCCGCCACGGTTGCGACGCACATCGATAATCAAAGCATCTTTGTCGTAGTTTGCATAAAACTCACGGGCAAAGTTATTGATATCATTGCTGGTCATCGCATTCATATGCAAATAGCCAATGTTGTTATCCGCTTTGGTAACCGTTTGCTGGTTATGATTTACCCAATCGAGGTATCTAAGTGACGCGTCTTTGCGAACATCACCAGGAACAATAACTGTCTGGTGTGACTTTTTGCCACGTTTGATGGTGAGAAGTACCTGCTTACCTGCTTTGTTGCGCAATGCTTTGTGCATACCAACTAGCGTGCCCACCGGCTTGTTGTTGATATGGGTGATGATATCGCCTACCTTCGCATCAACCTCAGCTTTTGCTAAAGGTGAAGCTACAGAAGGCAGTTCCGGGTCGGTTTGATAGATAGTTTCTATTTCAATGCCACTTCTGACTTCGACAAATCGGCCACCCAGGGTGCTGCCTTTTGCCGCCTCTTTATCGACTGGCATATCGCCGCCACGAACCTGAGAGTGCAGGGCATTAAGCTCACCCATCATTTGCGCAAAAATATCATTGAGCTCGCTGCGTGCGGTAATTCTATCTACCAAAGGCTGATACTTTTCTTTGGTTGCCGGCCAGTCCAGACCGCGCATATTTTGGTCGAATAAAAACTCGCGATGCATTAACCAGGCATCCTGAAATAGCTGCTGCCATTCATCTACCGGAGAAAACGAGACTTGCCAGTCACTGCTGTTCACTTTCGCTTTGCTAAGATCTGCTGGCGCTTTCGGCAACGCGTCTGTGATATATACATCGACTTGCTGACCGGCTTTCTTTGCTAGTAGTATTTGTTCGCCATTACTAGCTAATTGAAATCCAACCACGTCTTTTACGAAGGTATCGGCTTTGGCCTCTAGTTTATCGAATTTAATAAACTTGATGTCTTGCTTTCGATCATTTCTTTCTAGCAAATACAGGCCAGATTTTGCTGCGCCTAGCGATGAGTAATTACCATTTTTGAGCGGAACCTGATACAGGGTATCGGTAATTCCCTGCCAGTTTAATGATGATTTCTGGTCTTTGGCATCTTCTTCCTCGGCCTCTTTATCTTCTTTACTTAAATCATTATCCAGCTCATTATCTAACTCATTAGGTTTGGCGAACGCAAACTTAGCATCTTTGGTAAGCGGATAAGCGAAGACTAAAGAGCGCTTATCAAATGCCGGCCCCATATTTCGATCTCCCCATGGCGAGCGAGGGTTGGAAGAGAAATGACGCTGTGAGATAAAGTAAATCCAGTTACCATCAGCGGAAAACGCCGGAGCGAAATCTTCATATTTATCACTGCCAATAAATTGTTCTTTGTCGAGCTCCAGAGAATATAAGCGAATGCTGCTGCGTTCGCGATCGCTGTGCGATCCGGCAATTGCGAGCAACTGACTATCAGCCGACCAGACAACGGAATCGAATCCAGAAAAGCCAACGCCTTGATCGGCAATTTTTTTGTTTTTCAGGGTTTTTAAATCAAGTAGCCAAAGATTGCCGTCACGGTCATCATGGGCAAGATACTTACCATCTGGAGATGGGTATAGGTTCCAGCGGAAAGACTTACCATCTTTGGTTAATTGCTCGCCTTTTCCGCTACCATCGGCGTTAAAGCGCCAGATCTCCTGCTCGCCGCTGGCATCATTAATGGCATAAACGTATTTGCCTTTGACCGATAACACTGCGGCGCGAGTGCGGCTTTGTGCCGGGGTTTCTATCTCAACCAGGCGAGTTTTGTTCAAGCCCCCAACCGCAAGCTTGCCACGGGCGGTGATCACCACTTGCTTACCATTACCGGCAATTGCTGCATGGTTAAAATACGTCATTGGCTTGTTTAACCAGCGCTCCTGACGTTCAGCAAAATCCGACGTTAAGGTCAAATCTAAGACCGAATCCTGATTGCTGTTTAAATCGAATTGATGAATATCGGCGCCGAGTTGATAAACCACTTTATTGGCATGATTTGAGGCAAGACGAATTTCCCAGTCTTTGTGGAAGGTTAATTGCTTTTTATTGCTACCGTCGAAGTTCATCGACCAAAGATTGGCACTGCCACTCTTATCGGAGATGAAGATAACTTTATCTTTGTAGACCATAGGTTCACGAACCGAGGCCTGATGATCTTCAGTTAACGGCTCGGCTTCTTTGGACGAGTCCAGTCGCCAGCGCCAGATTTGACCCTGAGCACCACCGCGATATACCCGCGAGTTGTCGCCAGTTACCTGCAATCCAAAGCGAGTGAAAAAGACATACTTACCATTGTCACTTACTGCCGCTTCAATGGCATCGGACAATGGCAGCTTGGTAACGTTTAATGTTTCGGGATTAACGGTTTTTAAGGTCCAGTAATTCGCCGGACCAAAACCTGAATCTGTGGCGTAAATAACTTCACCATCCTGAGTCCAGCCCTGCACGCGCACCCTTGCATTTTCATAGGTTAAACGTGTAGGTGTACCACCATTGATTGGCATTAGATAGGCTTCATAGGTGCCGGCGTAGTTAGCGGTATAGGCGATATATTTGCCATCTGGAGAGATGCTTGCCATCAGTTCCGGACTTTCGTGGGTGGTTAAGCGTTTCGCTACACCCTCGTTAATGTTTGATTGCCAAAGGTCGCCTTCGGCAGTAAATACGATGGCATCGTTGTGCAGGCTAGGGGAGCTGAAATAACCCAGTTTTTGATCCGCTGCGGCAGCGACACTGGCGCCGGAGGTTAGTGCTAACAGGCACAGAGCAATGGATTTTTTTATTTTCATCATTATCTCTTTATTGTTTTTGTTATGGCCAAACCCTAGTGTTGCTTAGGATTTGAATGCAATTGTTTGATACGCAATCGATTGTAGCTTGGATGACTTATCATATGTGAACTATTCATGCTTTTTTACATTTTTGTTTCCGATTTGTTTGTTGCTGGTAAAAACGTCGCCTGCCACCTGTATTTTTATTTTTATGTAGGTAAAATAGGCCAGTTTTCATAAATCGATTCAGGAAGCCCGTGTCGGACGAACCAGCGCAAACCATAAACAAGGAAGTGAAGAAAGCTGCCTATAACTTTTTAGCTCGGCGAGAACATTCCTTGCAGGAATTACGGCAAAAGTTAAAAGCCAGAGAGTTTTCCAGCGACGACATTGAGTTGGTGTTGGAAAAACTGGTTGAGCAGGATATCCAAAGTGACCTGCGTTACGCGCAAAGCTTGATTCGCCAGCGTATTGTAAAAGGCTATGGTCGTTCCTATATCAATAATGAGTTGAAACATAAAGGACTCGCCTCAATTACAATACATGAGGCTATGGTTAGCGAACCGACAGATTGGTTTGAACTGGCGAAAATGGTTTATCAAAAACGTTATGGTGAAACCTGCATCGCTGACCAGAAAGACAAAGCTAAACGCGTGCGATTTTTACAATCCCGGGGTTTCGATTTTGAACAAATATCCGCCGCAATGACAATAGACGAAGTTGGACAATGACAATGATTAAATCCAGTGCCCAGATTAGACAGGCATTTTTAGACCATTTTGCAAAAGAGCAACACCAGATAGTTGCCAGTAGTTCGCTGGTTCCTGGAAATGACGCCACCTTGTTATTTACCAATGCGGGCATGGTGCAGTTTAAAGAAGCATTCCTGGGTCAGGAGCAACGCAGTTACACCCGCGCCACATCGTCGCAGCGCTGTGTTCGTGCTGGCGGTAAGCACAATGATTTAGAAAACGTCGGTTATACGGCTCGTCACCACACATTTTTTGAAATGCTGGGTAACTTCAGCTTCGGTGATTACTTTAAACAGGATGCGATTCGCTTTGCCTGGTCATTCTTAACCGAAACATTGCAGCTGCCCGTTGAGAAGTTGATGGTCACGGTTTATGAAACTGATGATGAAGCCTTTGCTATCTGGAATGAAGAAATTGGCGTGCCGGCAGACAAAATTGTTCGCATCGGTGACAAACCAGGCGGCAAGAAGTTTGAATCCGATAACTTCTGGTCGATGGGTGATACTGGCCCATGTGGTCCTTGTACTGAAATTTTTTATGATCACGGCGAGCACATCTGGGGTGGTCCTCCAGGTAGCCCGGAAGAAGACGGCGATCGCTTCATCGAGATCTGGAACCTGGTATTTATGCAGTTCAACCGTCAGGCCGACGGTACCATGGATAAACTGCCTAAGCCTTCCGTTGATACCGGTATGGGCCTTGAGCGTATTGCGGCAATCATGCAGGGCGTTCATTCCAACTATGAAATTGATATCTTCCAGGGCTTGATTAAAGCGGCTGCAGATTTACTTGACGTAAAAGACCTGTCTCATAACTCGTTAAAAGTTATTGCAGATCACATTCGCTCCTGTAGCTTTATGATTGCCGACGGGGTAATGCCGTCAAATGAAGGTCGTGGCTATGTACTGCGCCGTATTATTCGCCGTGCAATCCGCCATGGTCACAAACTCGAAGCGAAATCTCATTTCTTCCACAAGCTAGTGGCTGCGTTGGCCGAGCAAATGGGTGAAGCTTACCCAGAGCTTGTTAAACAACAAGCGGTTCTGGAGAAAATCCTACGTATTGAAGAAGAGCAGTTTGGCCGCACCCTAGACCGTGGTATGGCGTTGCTTGAGGATATTATTTCCGGCTTGGACAGCAAGCAGATTGCTGGCGCCGATGTATTCAAGCTGTATGACACATATGGCTTCCCGGCCGATTTAACCGCCGATATCGCCCGTGAGCGTGAATTGACCATTGATGAATCTGGTTTTGAACAGCACATGCAGGCACAGCGCGAGCGTGCGCAGCAGGCGAGCCAGTTCGGTACCGATTATAATGAGCAGTTAAAGTCTGAGCAGCACACTAACTTTAGGGGCTACACCAATAGTGATTACTCAGCGACAGTGGTTGAGCTATTCAACGAAGAAGGTCAGGTATCGACATTAAGTGCCGGCCAAAAAGGTGTGGTGGTTCTCGATAATACACCTTTCTATGCGGAATCCGGTGGTCAGGTTGGTGATACCGGTGTAATTAGTACCCCGAATGCCGAATTTGAAGTAACCGATACGGTTAAGTTAGGTAATGCTTTTGCTCACCATGGTATTGCCCGTGGCGATATTCAGCTTAATGCTCGCGTTAAAGCCAGCATTGATACCGAACGTCGTTCTGCAATCATTAAAAATCATACTGCTACCCACCTATTACATGCCGCTTTGCGTCAGGTGTTGGGGGAGCATGTAACCCAGAAAGGTTCATTGGTCGACAATGAAAAACTGCGTTTCGACTTTTCTCACTTTGAAGGTGTAACTGCCGAGGAGCTGCGCACTATTGAACAGCTGGTGAACCAGCAAATTCGCAACAACAGTGCCCGTGAAACAGCTCTCATGCAGATTGATGAAGCGAAAGCTAAAGGCGCGATGGCGCTCTTTGGCGAAAAATATGATGATGAAGTTCGCGTCGTAACCCTTGGGGATTTTTCTACTGAGCTTTGTGGTGGCGTTCACGTTGACCAAACCGGTGAAATTGGTTTGTTTAAGATCACCTCTGAAGCGGGTATCGCTGCTGGTGTCCGTCGTATCGAAGCGGTAACGGGTGAAGCAGCGCTGGCGTTTGTTGACGCTCAGGCTGACACCCTTGATGCTATTTCTGCATTAGTGAAAAGTGATAGCAGCAATGCCCTTGGTAAAGTGGAGCAAATGATCCAAAAAGCCAAGCAGCTGGAAAAAGAAATTACCCAGCTTAAGCAGAAGATGGCGGCACAAGCCGGCTCTGACTTAGTGAGCAATGCGATTGACATTAATGGCGTGAAAGCCTTGATTGCCAACGTTGAGGGCAGCGATCCGAAAGCCTTGCGTGATATGGTCGATGACCTGAAAAACAAGCTAGGTAGCGGCATCGTTATGCTTGGCCTTGCTAATGGTCCTAAGGTCAACCTAATTGCCGGTGTAACCAAAGATTTAACCGCACAGGTGAAAGCCGGTGAACTGGTTAATATGGTTGCTCAACAAGTTGGTGGTAAAGGCGGTGGTCGTCCTGATATGGCTCAGGCTGGCGGTAGCCAACCTGAAAATCTGGATACTGCATTAGCTTCCGTTCAGGCCTGGTTAGAAGCTAAGCTTTAACCTTCATCGATGGCCATCATAGTGCAAAAATTCGGGGGAACCTCAGTCGGTTCCCCTGAACGTATCGAAGCTGTGGCATCTCAGGTCATTGCAACCCGTCAACAAGGGCATCAGGTCGTTGTTGTTCTCTCCGCCATGTCTGGCGAAACCAATCGTTTAATGGATTTAGCCCGCTCTATTGATAGTGCAGCCAGCGGCCGGGAACTGGATATGTTGCTTGCCAGTGGCGAACAGGTATCCATATCTTTATTAGCCATGTCGTTAATCAAGCAGGGTTTTTCGGCGGTTTCTTTTCTTGGCCATCAAATCGGTATTCGCACCAATAATCGCTTTAATAACGCCCGTATTATTGATGTAGATAACAAGCGTCTTAAATCGGAACTGGAACAAGGCCACATCGTTATCATCGCCGGCTTCCAGGGGGTTGATTATGAAAACAACATTACAACGCTTGGGCGCGGCGGTTCGGATACCTCTGCGGTTGCCATTGCCGCAGCCTTACAAGCCAAAGAATGTCAAATTTACACCGACGTTGACGGGGTTTATACGACGGATCCTAGAATTGATCCAAGCGCACGGAAAATAAGCGCCATTACCTTTGAAGAAATGCTGGAAATGGCCAGTGCCGGTGCGAAAGTATTGCAAACCCGATCAGTACAATACGCCGGAAAGTTTAAAGTACCCCTTCGTGTATTATCCAGTTTTATGCCCGGGGAGGGCACTATGATTGATTTTCAACAGGAAGCGGCTGCCACTCACCCGGTTAGCGCTGTTACTGCCCATAAAGACGAAGCCATGTTTTCATTGCAAAGCAGGGGCGATCTAGTGGCGTTAAATGCGAGAATTTTCTCCGAATTGGCTGAACACGATATCGAAGTGGATATGATAGTTCAGTCTTTCGCCAGCCCGGGTGAAACTAATCTTAATTTTACCGTACATCGTAAAGACTTTGTAAAGACTCAGCAGGTTCTGCAAACTTTAGAGGCGGAACTGGGTCTAATGAATATCGAAGGCAACCAACAGTTAGCCAAAGTCTCGGTAATTGGTAACGGCATGCGCTGTCATACCGGGATAACCGCACAGATTTTTGCAACACTCGCGGAAGCCGGGAACAAAGTGTTTTTGGTCAGTACATCAGAAATTAAGATTTCGGTATTGGTCGTTGAGAATGATTTATCACGCGCAGTTCAGGCACTTCATAAAAAGTTTTTGATTAAATTAGATATTTAATAACTATTTTCCATATTGTTTGCTAAATTTTGGTAAAGCGTTAAGTAAATTTTCGGTTAATTTATTTTTTATAAATCAGTAGTCTGATAACATTAGCGTGATTTCTAATTTAAAGGAGAGCATGAAGGATGCTTATTTTAACAAGACGGGTTGGAGAGACTCTGATGGTTGGCGACGACGTCACTGTCACAGTTTTGGGAGTAAAAGGTAACCAGGTTCGTATCGGCGTAAATGCCCCGAAAGAAGTTTCAGTTCATCGCGAAGAAATTTATATGCGAATACAAGCTGAAAAAGGGGATGAAGACAACGTCGGTAATCAGTAAAAAAGGCAGTCAGGCCTAGCCCCTCAGTGCTGTTTGGCATGAAAATTCATCAGGTTGTTTGATTATTCAGCAAACGGAAATAAATCCGAAAAAATCGTTTGACTTATTTTTCGAATCTATTAATATGCACGCCATCGGTGAGGTGGCCGAGAGGCTGAAGGCGCTCCCCTGCTAAGGGAGTATAGGCTTTATACCCTATCGAGGGTTCGAATCCCTCCCTCACCGCCATTTAATCGTTTGATTAGATGGCGATTCGATTGCGGACACGTAGCTCAGCTGGATAGAGTACCTGGCTACGAACCAGGCGGTCGCAGGTTCGACTCCTGCCGTGTCCGCCACTTCTCTAAGTGGTAAAATAATAGAGTCCAACAGTTCTGTTGGCACGAATCCTAACGTGTAGATAAATGGGCAGTCTCAAGTACTGTGACACTTGATTGCGGACACGTAGCTCAGCTGGATAGAGTACCTGGCTACGAACCAGGCGGTCGCAGGTTCGACTCCTGCCGTGTCCGCCACTTATTCCAGAAAAGGCAGAGTTTATACTCTGCCTTTTTACTTCCAAGATTAAAAGCAGACAATCCAGAACTCGCTTTTAATCGATAGATAGCTATATTTATAGCGCTAGTTTTTTGCGGACACGTAGCTCAGCTGGATAGAGTACCTGGCTACGAACCAGGCGGTCGCAGGTTCGACTCCTGCCGTGTCCGCCACTTCTTTGTTAAAAGGCAGAGTTTTAACTCTGCCTTTTTTTATACCCAGATCAAAATTCTACTATCCTTTAGATCAAGCTTTTCTACGTCGCTGAAAATAATTCACATATTTAATTCAAATTCATTCACCCATGAAAATCGTATGTTTTTCTTACGGTTAGTGAACGTTTTTCCAACATATCGTTATTTTTTATTCACTTTTTTTACATATAATTGACAATTGTTCATTGATTAAAAAAATTGGAGTGATTATTCTATTTCTTTTAAGCACGGGTATGCAGTATGGAAAATATCGCTGAAACGTTTATTGAAGCCGGCACATTGATGGTAGTTGGGATGGTGTTTGTCTTTGCCTTTTTAAGTTTGCTTATTATTGCCATCAACCTTTTGGCAAAAGTTGCGACGAACTTTCCTGACGCCAAAGTCGCGCAAAAATTACCAAGACATGTACCAACAAACACCACCCGTGACGGTGAAGTACCAGCCACTGTGGTTGCCGCGATTACGTCGGCCATCAGCCAATATAGAAAAAATAGAACAAATAAATAGGAGCATTGCATGACTAATCCACTAGGTATTACGGAACTCGTGCTAAGGGATGGCCACCAATCATTGTTGGCTACCCGGATGCGTTTGGAAGATATGTTGCCGATTGCACCAAAACTTGATGAAGTAGGATTTTGGTCGATTGAATCCTGGGGAGGAGCAACATTCGATTCATGCATTCGTTATTTAGGCGAAGATCCCTGGCATCGTATTCGTGCGCTAAAAGCGGCAATGCCAAAAACCAAACAACAAATGTTGTTCCGCGGTCAGAATATTTTAGGCTATCGCCACTATGCCGACGATGTGGTAGAAAAATTTGTTGAGCGTGCTCATGTTAACGGTATTGATGTATTTCGTATCTTCGATGCGATGAACGATACCCGTAACCTGGAAACGGCAATCAAAGCTGCGGTTAAAGTCGGCGCCCATGCGCAAGGCACACTGTCTTACACCGAAAGCCCGGTACATACCTTAGAGGGTTGGTTGACCATGGCCCGTAAGCTAGAAGATATGGGCGCCCATTCTTTGTGTATCAAAGATATGTCTGGCTTGCTGAATCCTTACGATGCCGAAGCGTTAATTACTGGCATTAAAGAATCGGTATCATTGCCAATCTCTTTACACTGTCATGCAACGACAGGTTTGAGTGTTGCCACTCACATGAAAGCGATTGATGCCGGTGTTGATGTTATTGATACCTCAATTTCTTCCATGAGTATGACCTATGGTCATTCGCCAACAGAATCTATTGTATCTATCGTTGAAGGCCGTGAGCGCGATACAGGCCTTGATATGGTTAAGCTTGCCGAAGTGGCCGCATACTTTAGAGACGTTCGCGAAAAATACGCCAAATTTGAAGGCAGCCTGAAAGGCGTTGATGCGCGTATCTTACTTGCTCAGGTTCCTGGTGGCATGTTAACCAACATGGAAAACCAGCTTAAAGAGCAGGGCGCTGCCGATAAGCTTGATGAAGTATTGACTGAGATCCCGAAAGTTCGCAAGGATTTAGGTTATATCCCATTAGTGACACCGACCTCGCAAATCGTCGGAACGCAATCGGTGCTTAATGTATTAACCGGTGAGCGTTATAAGTCGATTACCAAAGAAACCGCGGGTGTCTTAAAAGGTGAATACGGTGCAACACCAGATGCCGTGAATGCTGAATTGCAAGAACGAGTGCTAGCAGGTGAAGATGCGGTGACCTGTCGTCCTGCGGATTTATTAACGCCGGAAATGGATAAACTGTCAGAAGAGTTAGAAGGTTTAGCGGCTGAAAAAGGTATTGAGCTGGCCGACGAAAAAATTGACGACGTATTAACCTATGCGTTATTCCCACAAATTGGTTTGAAGTTCCTTGAAAATCGTAATAATCCAGATGCATTTGAACCTGCGCCGAGCAAAGATGATGTCAAACCTGCCGCAGTTCCTGTCGCTGCCAGCTCGACTGCTGCTGGTCCGGAAAGTTACTCGGTTCGCGTTGATGGCAAGGTTTATGATGTTGTCGTTGCTGCAGGTGGTACGATTGAGAATATTGCGCCTGCGGGTGATGATGCCATCAAGCAATCAGCATCAGTGGATTGTTCAGATACCTTAAATGCGCCGTTAGCCGGTAATATCTTTAAAGTATTGGTCAGTGAAGGGCAATCTGTAGAATCGGGTGACGTGGTGATGATCATGGAAGCGATGAAGATGGAAACTGAAATTCGCGCCGTTTCTCCAGGTACCGTTTCAGGAATTCTGGTCAAGGAAGGTGATTCTGTCGCCGTTGGCGATCCGTTGTTGAATCTGGGATAGGGTAGTTATTATGGAGTCGATAATCACCCTTTGGGAATCAACGGGGCTGGCGAATTTTCACTATAAGCAGCTGATCATGATGGCTGTGGGCCTTGGCTTATTATATCTGGCGATTGCCCGAAAATTTGAACCATTACTGTTATTGCCTATTGGTTTTGGTGCCATCCTTACCAATATTCCGCTGGCTGGATTCACCGAAGCTGGCGGCTTATTGAAATACGTCTACGATGCCGGTATCGATACTGGTATCTTCCCGCTACTAATATTCATGGGCGTTGGCGCAATGACCGATTTCGGCGCATTGATCGCTAACCCGAGAATGTTACTACTTGGCGCAGCCGCCCAATTTGGTATTTTTGCCACTTTGTTTGGCGCTATCGGATTGAACCTGATCCCGGGCATTGAGTTTACCCTTAAAGATGCCTCGGCTATTGCCATTATAGGTGGTGCAGACGGGCCGACGGCGATATTCCTAGCCTCGAAACTGGCACCAGATTTACTCGGCGCCATTGCGGTAGCCGCTTATTCTTACATGGCTTTAGTTCCTATTATTCAGCCGCCGATTATGAAGGCACTGACTAATGAAAAAGAACGTAAGATTGAAATGAAGCAATTGCGTCATGTTAGCAAGTTTGAAAAGATCATTTTCCCACTTGCCGTATTGTTGATGACCGCATTGTTCTTGCCTGCGGCAACACCTCTGGTTGGTATGTTCTGTTTGGGTAACCTGATGCGTGAATGTGGCGTCGTTGATCGTTTAAGCTCTACCGCGCAAAACGAATTGATTAACATCGTTACCATTTTCCTTGGTCTTGGTGTTGGTTCGAAGTTGAGTGCTGAAATGTTCCTGAATGCGGAAACCTTAGGTATTTTAGCCTTAGGTGCGGTGGCCTTCTCAATCGGTACTGCGGCCGGTGTTCTGATGGCGAAATTAATGAGTAAGGTTTCGAAAGAGCCGATTAACCCATTAATCGGTGCAGCAGGTGTATCAGCGGTGCCAATGGCGGCGCGTGTTGTAAACAAAGTAGGCCTTGAATCCAATGGTCATAACTTCCTGTTGATGCATGCAATGGGTCCAAACGTTGCCGGTGTACTTGGTTCAGCCGTTGCAGCGGGTGTGTTGCTTGCGCTTGTTGGCTAACCTTAACCAGACTTAAGTCGCAAAAAACGAGTAACAAAATATAACTACCAACATCAGGTATTAAGATATTGAGGGGCAGAATTTTTCTGCCCTTTTTGTTGCCTAAAAAAGCAATTATTCAGTAATCTGGTACCTCTGAACTAGATTTAGGAAAAATTTTAAAGGATTAATGTCATGGCGAATCACGAAAAAATTAACTATCTGGAATTTCCCGCTAAAGATTTAAATAAGGTACGAGCATTCTATGAACAGGCATTTGCCTGGCAATTTACCGAGTATGGCGATACCTATCTGGCATTTAATGACGGGATTTTTGACGGTGGCTTTTATCAAGCTGAGGCTAAGTCGACGCAGCAATCTGGTGGCGTGTTAGTGGTCATTTATACCAGTGATATTAGCGACACCGAACAAAAGGTTTTGGCTGCAGGTGGTGAAATCAGCACACCAGTATTCCCGTTTCCTGGCGGCAAACGCTTTCATTTCAAAGACCCAAACGGTAATGAATTAGCGGTATGGACTGATAAGGATTAACGGTTTTAATTGAGCCCACTCGGGTGTTGAATTGAATA
Source organism: Thalassotalea sp. PS06 (assembly GCF_007197775.1). NCBI lineage: Bacteria > Pseudomonadati > Pseudomonadota > Gammaproteobacteria > Alteromonadales > Colwelliaceae > Thalassotalea > Thalassotalea sp. PS06. The sequence goes on from NZ_CP041638.1 coordinate 1,046,175, forward strand.
TCTCTGCTATAGTTTTAAGCTGTAATTTAAGTTTACTTTGAGGTAGTTATGAAATTACAGCAACGCAATTTTGCCACCCTAATTCTCATCGTCTGCAGCATGTTTAGCTTTAATGCCATTGCCGATGATTACTCGGATAAATGGCGCATTTATTTCGATGGGAAAGCCAAAGAAGATGGATCCTATACCTTGACCTTTCAGCAGGAGGGCAGCGATGAAGTGTTAACTGCCGTGGTGGAAATCGAAAAAGGTACCCGCGAGAATCAGGCGGCTCGTATCACCCGTCGTCAACTCGATGGTGAAGTCAAAGGCTATGATGTGGATAAAGAAGATGGTGAGGAAGTGCAGTTTCGGACTCGTATCGGCGCTGAAAAATTCAAACTGACGATTGACGACAGCAACCTTCATGGCTTGGACGTCAAACTTAAAAAGAAGCGTTTCTAATCGTTTAGTCTACCAGTATCGCTCCATGGTGATATGACCGGGCTCGCGCATTCGATGTTTGCGAAATCCATGTTCGCCGAGCAGGGTGTTGGCGTCGGTTATCATTGCCGGATTACCACAGAGAATGATATGGGAATGTTCCGGCCTCAATGGTTGCGGTATTTGTGCTTCTAACCCCTGGTAAAAGTGAGTGATGCGGCCCTGAAGCAAAGACGATTGTGGTTCCCGACTAACCACAGGGTAGTAGTGTACATTATCGCCGAGCTCGCGGAGCTCTTGCTGATAATGGATTTTACTGCTGTCAGTAACACCATGCAGCACCACGAAATCCTGATACTTGTTACGAATGACGGGATCTTTTAGTAGCGATAACGCTAATCCGACGCCAGTGCCAGTGACCCAGAACCAAAGGTTTTTGGCTTCTGGCAGGCGTTGGTGGGTGATCAGGCCATTGGCGTTTTTGTAGAGAAATACCTCATCACCAACTTCCAGTGCTTTCAGACGAGGCGACAGCAACCCATCTTCAACTTCGACCAGATAAAATTCCTGAAAATTATCATCCGGATGACTGATAAACGAATAGGCGCGACTGATAAGTTTGTCATCAATCATCAGACCAAGTTTCGAGAACTGCCCGGCAAAGAAAGGAGGGATGGGGGCTTGCACCTTTACAGCGAAACAGCCCCCATTAAAATGTGTCATTTCAATAACTTTTCCGCTGACGAACCTGTCTTGCATGCGCTTATCCCATAGTTAGAGCTATGTCTCGTTTATAGTCAAGTTCACCTACTTAAGCAACACCAAGATAACTTACTTAGACAATTCGACGATAACTCTGCTAATGAAATTAGGCAGTTACAGCACTCTATCGGCTTAGTGACTTGATCACTCTATTTGTTTAGTGATTTGCCTATCGGTTTCCCTCGATTACCGCCTGTCGGCTTACCACGACGGCGATTAGATGTATTCTTCGCGTAAGGGTTATCGCTGCGAGTTGGTCGTTTTTTCGCAGGAGGTTTATGGCCTTGAGCTACCTCGCCGCTGCGTTGCCCATCTTGATGCTCAACTTTTGGCGTTTTCGGCTTCTTCGGTTTTTTCGCCTTAAATGGACGTACATCATGAGATTTCGGCACTGGGTTTGATGCTTCAAAGCCTTCAATCTCCTGTCGAGGGATCAACTTTTGACTTAAACGTTCAATCGCTACCAACAGCTTAAACTCATCGGCGCAAACCAGGGAAATTGCCTGGCCAGTGCTACCGGCACGACCGGTGCGGCCGATTCGGTGTACATAATCTTCAGCCACATGCGGTAGCTCAAAGTTCACCACTTGTGGTAACTGGTCGATGTCAAGACCGCGGGCGGCAATATCGGTGGCAACAAGTGCGCGGATTTTGCCTTCTTTAAACTGTGCCAACGCTTTGGTTCTCGCGCCCTGACTCTTATTACCGTGAATGGCTAAGGCACTGATGCCATCAGCTTCCAAATGGCGAGTTAAACGGTTAGCACCATGTTTGGTTTTACAGAAGATCAGCACTTGCTGCCAATTGTGATGACCAATCAAATAGGAAAGCAATTTCGGCTTTTTGTTTTTATCGGTTGGATAAACCCATTGTTCAACCGTCACTGCTGTGGCATTCGCCGGATTTACGGAAATTTCCACCGGGTTTCGCACCAGCTTTTTGGCCAGAGCTTTGATGTCCTCTGAGAAGGTGGCAGAAAATAACAGGTTCTGACGTTTCTTCGGCAGTAAATCGAGGATCTTATTGATGTCCCGGATAAAGCCCATGTCCAGCATCCGATCCGCTTCATCAAGCACCAGAACTTCAACCTGAGAAAATTTAACCGCATTTTGCTGGTGTAAATCTAACAAGCGTCCAGGTGTCGCCACTAAAATGTCTACGCCTTTTCGAAGGCGCATCATTTGTGGGTTAATTTTTACGCCACCGAAAACAACGGCCGATGATAAACTTAGACCTTCGCTATAGGTTTGCACGCTGTCACCAACTTGCGCTGCCAGCTCACGGGTCGGGGTGAGTATTAAGGCACGGATGTGGTTGCTTTTAACCCTTTCTCCTTTTGCCAGACGTTCTAATATCGGCAGGGTAAACCCTGCGGTTTTTCCTGTACCGGTTTGTGCCGCAGCCATGACATCCTGACCACTTAGCACAGCAGGGATAGCCTGTTCTTGTATTGGGGTAGGTTTTTGGTAATTCTGGCGTTGCAGGTTAGCGATAATCGTTGGGCTCAAACCCAGCGTGTCAAAACTCATAGAACTCTCATTATGGGATAAGGGAAGGGCTTCAATGTTTGCCCTTTGACAGCGGTGCTGCAGGGTACAGTATAGCAGTCAGATACGCAATACGAATGCGTATCTGATAGCAAAAACAAAAGCTTAACTATGCTAGTTAACAAGTTGTTAATCATTGATTAACTTGTTAATTTAGTGAAATTACAGATGTCTTTATTGACAAATTAAAAGGATGTTTATGCGATTTTTGTTGTTTATCCTGGGATTGTTACTGGTCGTTGCAACAGATAGTGTGGATGCTCAGGATGATACCAAAGTTTATGTTCCTGAGTCCCTTGAACCATGGAAGAGCTGGGTGCTGGAGGATTATCCATACATTGATTGTCCGGTAATCAATAACAAAGCCTATGCAAACGAAAAAAATCACATCTGTGCTTTTGGCTCTCCGCTTGTTCTGGATTTAACCGCAACTCAAGGCACATTTTCCCAACAATGGCAGCTATTTTCTCAAACCTGGGTTACCTTGCCGGGCGGAAAGTGGAACTGGCCTACACAAGTAACCGTCAATGACAAAGCGGCTTCGGTGATCGTTAAAAATCAGCGTCCGCAACTATTATTACCGGCAGGAACACACCAGATAAATGGCAAATTTACCTGGCAGCAACTACCCAAACAACTGGCAATTGACCATCAAACACCACTTATCGCTCTGACCATTAATGACGAGCAAACCGCCAATTATCGGGTTGAAGACGGAGAGCTTTGGTTAGCGGCGCAACAAACCGCGTCTGTCGAAGCCAACGAAATGTCGATTGAAGTGATCAGACATTTACAGGACGGTCCGTATCTGACGTTAACGACACAAATCGACATTGAGATTTATGGCCAGGCCCGGGAAGAAAGTCTGGGCCAGGTACTTCCTGAAGGGTTTACCTTAACCGATATTGATTCTGAACTTGCCAGTTATGTTGACTCCAAAGGCGAGTTACGGCTCAAAGCTTTACCCGGTGATTGGGAAATCAATTTAACCGCCCGAGCCAAGCCGGAACGGTTAAGCATTAGTCGCCCTGAATCTAAATCGCCCTGGCCAGAGCAGGAAGTGTGGCTATTTGCCGCTGCGCCGGAAACACGCATAGCTCGGGTGACTGGCTTACCAGCCATTGATACCTCACAAGTTTATTTATCGGATGAGTGGGAGCAATTACCGGGCTATATGATGACGCCCGATGCGGTAATGGACATTGAAGTGAGCCATCGAGGCATACCTTTACAAATACGAAATGAACTTAGGTTAAACCGAAAGCTTTGGCTGAATTTCGATGGCGAAGCGTTTACGTTTAGTGATTCGATTACCGGGAATATGATTAAGGACTGGCGTTTAACGATGCCGGCCCCTTATATTCTTGAATCTGCGCAAGATCAGGATGGCCCGTTGCTGGTTAGTGAAATTTCAGCCATACGAGGTATCGAAAATCGTTACCCTGCAACTCATATCGAGGCTCAGGGGCAACTTCAGCAACTATCAAATTTCGATATCGGCGGCTGGCAGCAGGAGTTTGATACCATTCAATATGACCTGCAATTACCTCCTGGATATCGACTTTTCGCAATATTTGGCGCCGATAAAACCTCCAATACCTGGATAGATAAATGGAATTTGTGGAACAGTTTTATCGTATTGCTCATTACCGGATTAATTGCGTCTTTATATAACAAACCGTTAGCACTATTGGGCTTATTCACTATGGTACTTGTATACCATGAGCCCGGCTCGCCAATCATTGCTATTGGTATTGCCCTGTTGTGTATCGCGCTTTACCGGCAGCTTAATGGTACCCGCGTCAGCTCCTTGTCATCATGGCTTAGTAAAATAACGCTGATAATTGCAGCATTGGTCAGTGTTTATTTTGTCGCAACGCAGTTACGTTTAGTGGTGTATCCGCAACTCGAACACAGGTATGTAAACCAACAGGACAGCTACGCGACAAGTCACTTTGCGCCACAACAAGATGCATCTGAGATATTGGAAGATGTGGCAAGAGAGCGTAAAGCCCGAGCAACAGTTGAGGAAGTTCGAGGATTTGAAGACGCAGAGCGTATCGAAGTGACTGGTTCGAGAATTAAGCGCTCAGACTTAATTTCACGCTATCAGGCTGATGCACCAATTCAGGCAGGCTCTGGCCGACCTGATTGGGCCTGGAACCGCTATGGAGCAAGATGGAATAGCCCGGTATCCTCTGGACAACAAATGACCACGGTAATTTTGAATCCGGTAGTTTATAACCTAATTCGCATTACCGGTTTGATTTTATTGTTAATATTGTTTTGGTTAACGTTAGGGAAGAGTAGTTTGAACAATTCCAGTAATCCCTCTTCAGGCCTTCAGACTTTAACGCGATTGTTATCTTCTGCTAGCAAGGCAAAAGGCTCTACAAGTGCAGCGTTGCTACTACCACTGGTGATGATATTTACCAGTGGTGGAGCAGGGCAGGTTCAGGCGCAGACATTTCCACAACAAGAGCTTTTGCAACAGTTGCAACAAAAGCTTCTTCAACCTCCAGCCTGTCATCCAGATTGTGCAACCACGCAATGGGTTAAAGTCAGTGCCGAGCGTCAGCACTTGACCTTAGATATCAGTATCCATGCACAACAATCCGTAGCAATGGCGCTACCGCATTCGGAGCAATGGCAGCCGCAATCGGTTGAACTCAATGGTAAACCCGCAGGCGTAATGATAAAGAAAGGAGCACATAACTATTTGTTGTTGCCTGCTGGCTCCTCGAATATACGCCTGTTAGGTAAAGTCTTTCAACAAGACACCATCAGCCTTAATTTCCAGGATAGGCCGCAAGCGATTACTCACGATATTCGAGATTGGGAAATATCTGGCCTGCATCGCGGTAAAATGCAGAACCGAACCCTGGAGTTAGTCCCAAAAGCCGATAGTGAGCAAACCGATGGCGAAAGTTTTAAACAATCGATCAAACCATTTGTGGAAATTCAGCGAAAGCTTGCTTTTGATCAGGACTGGTATTTATTTACAACGGTTACCCGAAAAGCCCCGGCTAAAGGCGCTATCAATCTTGATATTCCGCTATTACCGGGTGAAAAGGTTTATACCGCCGATATCGTTATAAAGGATGATAATGTCACTCTGTCGATGTCAGCAGACGACGATATTGTTACCTGGCGGTCGAATATTCCCCGCCTTGAGGAATTTAGCTGGAATAATCCATCTTCTGAAAGCTTTTATCAGCACTGGCAGGTTTTAGTCAGCCCTAGCTGGCACGTGCAATTGTCGGGTGTGCCGAGTGCAATCTTCGATTTTGAACGTGAAGATTACTATGAGTATAACTTTTTCCCTCAGGACAACGAACAACTCTTATTTCAGGTAACTCGCCCTGCGCCAGTCCCTGGCGAGTCATTAGCGATAGATAATGTGACCGTGGAATGGCAATCAGGTAAGCGCTTGTCGAAGCTTAATTTAGCGTTTGATTATCGTGCGACTCAGGCGCAACAACATAAAATTTTTGTACCTGAAGGCTATCAGGTGAGCGAAGTGATAGTTGATGAAAAGCGTCTGCAATTGCAATCGAACGAGCAGGAGTTGATGCTGCCGATAACACCTGGTGAACATCACTATCAATTAGCGTTTTCAAGCAACCAGGGGGTAGAAGTCAGTAACGACTTCCCGGTATTCAATCTCAATGCACCCATCAGCAATATCAGAAACCAAATGCCGTTAACGAGTGAACGCTGGTTGCTCGCCACGTCCGGTCCTGCCGTTGGCCCAGCAGTGGTGTATTGGGGCGAATTACTGGTATTTATTTTTGTTGCTTTGATCCTCACTAAAGCCAATATCGCGCCATTATCACTGTGGCAATGGTTATTGCTTGGCGTTGGTATTAGTACCAATAATTGGTCGGTCATCGTGATGCTGGCGCTAACGTTTGCCGCTATCCGTTTTTATCAAAAGCCAGAAGATAACAAGCATTGGCGTATCTATAACCTAGGCAAATTAACCATCAGCCTGTTTGCGTTATTCAGTATGCTGGCGTTGCTGGCTGTTATCCCGATGGCATTGCTGTCGGCACCGGATATGGGCATAGCGGGTAATAACTCGGGTAGCTATGGCTTAAACTGGTTTGCTGATCGAAGTGATGGAGAAACTTCAAGTATTTGGATATTAAGCTTGCCAATCTTAGTGTACAAAGCCGTAATGTTGCTTTGGGTGATGTGGTTAAGCTTTACCTTTATTGGCTGGGTGAAATGGGGGTGGAAGCGTCTCACTGATGATGGTTTTTGGATGGCAAAACCGGTTATTGTCAATCCAGAGGCGAAAGCGCCAACGTCCAAGTAAACGCAAAAACCAAAGACATAAACCTGGTTTGTTGTAATAAACGAAAAACCGGAGCTGAAGCTCCGGTTTTTTTAGATTAAGGTTTTATTCACTCTGAGGTGATATGAATCATTAAGGTGAAAAAGCCAATGATGATCAGGTTAAAAGCAGCGATATACATAAACCCTTTAAAGCCCTGTTTGGCCGTGTAATTATGGGTTTTTAGGTACCACCACCAAATCAGGCACATGATAACTGGTATTAGGAAAAATAATCGAATCATAGTGATGTTAATTATCTGATTGTTGTTGATTTATTTGTTTTGGTTGTTATATCAATTCCATTAAGTTTTTGCACTGCTCAGAGTTATGGCAGAGGTTCAGTTACAACATAAATTTCATTGATATAGTTAATCTATATTATTGAAATTTAGGGCAGTAAATGGGCCTCTGATAAACTCCCAAAGGGTGAGTTTTAAAGGCGTTTTTCTTGCGTTACTGACTTTGGGCTATTTGGACGATGGAACGACCATTCTCTGTGATCAAATCCTTGCCTAAACGTCTTTAAAGGCTCACTGAGTGGGAAAACACTTAGTGGACTTGGTATTTAAGCTTAACTCGCTTGTTTGTTGCTTGCAATTATCTTCGCTAAAGGCTTTCTAATGCTATACAGAAATAACAGGCTTGGGATCACCATCAGCGCCGTTAAAACGAAAAATAATGCCCAGTTGCCATCCAGGCTATCAACAATGACCCCTGAATAAGAACCGAGAGCTACCCGGCCAAAGGTACCGATGGACGCCATCAACGCATACTGACTGGCGGTAAAGGTTCGGTTACACAGTACTGACAACAATGCTACGAATGCCACGCTCCCCCAGGCACCGGTAAAGCCATCAATTAATACCGCGACCGCCAACAACCACTGACTTGGACCGGTCAGGGCAATGATCGAGAAAAACAGATTCGATACCGCCATGGCGATACCACCAATAAACAATCCTTTGATAATCCCGAAACGTATAGTGAACACACTACCAATTAAGGAAAATAATATGGTTACCCACCAGTTCATTAATTTTGAAAATACCGCGATATCGGTATTGGAGTAGCCCACCTCTTTGTAGAACACCAGGCTCATGCGGCCAAGGTAAGCTTCGCCAAGTTTAAACAGGAAAATAAACATCAATACCGACAAGGCAAAGCGGGTGCCGTTGCGGGTAAAAAATTCATGCAATGGCGCCACCAGGGTGGTTAACAACCAGGCGATCAAGCGATGAAAACCATTGGCGTGAATAGCGGATGATGTAGCCATGCTATTTATTGGTTGTCTGTGCAGCGACTTTAACAAATAAAACATTAGCCCCAGCAAGGCAATCCCAAAAACGCTGCTGTAAGTAGCGGCGTTGCTTCGTTCGATTAATTGTTCAGGCCAAAGGGGGAAACTAAAGCCAGCATAAGCGATGATGGCGATCAGTAAACTGATACAGGCAATAATCCCTGAGCTGAGTAACGGGTGGCTGGGGACAAGCTGTAAAAAGCCCTGTTGAATTTTATCCTGTTGTTGCTGACGGTTGGTTTGCGGCTCAGATACCACCAATACGGTTATCAGCAATACGGCCATGATCACGGTGAGTACCAGGTAAACCTGTGGCCAGTAAAGCTCGGAATGATCGACTAATAAAAACGGTATGGCGCCGAGCCCGGCGTATCCAGTCCACCAGCCAGAGGTTGCCATGGCGGAGCCCGCGGCCATGCTGGCGTCATCATTATCGAGAATATCTATACGATAGGCGTCGATAGCTATGTCTTGGGTTGCCGAGCTAATGGCCAGGCACATACCTATCACCGCCATCGTTGCCAATTGCGAAGTTGCATCAAACAAAGAAAGCGAAAAGGCACAGGCGATAATGATGATTTGAGTCAAAAATATCCAACTGCGTCGTTGCCCTAATTTTTCGCCAATAAAGGGTAACCGCAATCGATCCACCAGAGGCGACCAGAGAAAGTTTATCGAATAGGAAACAAAGATAAGACCGAACAAACCAACGGATGAACGACTGAGCCCTTCATCAGTAAGCCAGGCAGTCATTGCCGAGCCAATCAATACCCAGGGAAAACCACTGGCGATGCCAAAACAAAAGATAGTAAGAAGTTTCGGGTTGGAGAAGTAAGTTAGCGTATCTCGAAATGATTGCACGTAAGAATTTTCTTTATTATTAGCACTGACCTGAGACTAGCAAATTATAATATCAATCACATTAAATTCTCACTGAGTGAGCAATAATTTAATGTGATTGGTATAAATAGCAGAGAAATTAAAATTTATTGATCACCAGGGGTGGGTTATACCGGTCGCCAGCCCACACAATGAATTGGGTATCGGCCCTGACCTTGCAAAAACTCCATGCAGCTTTCAATCTCGAATTTCAGATTCCAGTCGTTATCCAGATCGTTTAACGAGCCAGAGCCAAGTTTTAACTCATGAAGTAAATGCCAGAATACACGTTCTCTGGCGTTGTTTGGAGTGTCGTCTGTAACCTGCAATACATTCCATTCCTCAAAACAGTCCCAGATGAACAGATTGAGTTCGGTCGGATGTACTTCATTTTTTAACAGCGCATTAAGGTAGTACATCAACTGCGAGATTTTTTCGTTGATAAAATGGTCGACTGGCACGGCAACCTCGATAATTTAGCGCGAATTTATTTTTTATGTCAGCGTTCGGCCGCCCAATAACGTCCTGTTTGCTGATCCCTTTTTAGTCAAAACTTAACCTACCGTATTTAGGGGGAAAAGGGAAGGGGTTGCGACTTTAGGCCTCACCAGGTGGGGTTGCGACCTAAAGTCTCACCGGGTGGGGTTGCGACCTTCGTCTCACCGGGTGACAACTGCGAGTGTTACTCTCGTAGGGTGAGATTGCGACTTTAGGTCTGATCAGCTGACAACTGCGAGCCTTGCTCTCGTCTGATGGGGCTGCGACTTTATGTCTCGCCGGATGCAAGTTGTCAGTTTAGGGCTTGGTTGACTATCTCTGGCATTCCTTGAATTGACCTTAACTGCCTGAAAAGGTTAATGTCTCTAATGAGCTAAACGGACGTGTAAAGATAGGTCGAGGGATTTAATGCGAATAATAATCACATTATTGTTTTCGAGTTTATGTATTTCTTGCACTGCAAATACCCAAAGCTTGTTAATTTGCACTTAAAACTGATCCACGATTTGCATTGAAAACTGATCCGCCTAAGTTGGTCTTATTATGACCAATATCTTGAAAATATCTCCAGTTATTTTTCCTTATTTTTTGCAGCCGATGATTCTTTGAATCGATAACTGTCGTTGCCAGTTTCGATGATATGGCAATGATGAGTTAGTCTGTCGAGCAGTGCTGTTGTCATTTTTGCATCACCAAAGACTTTCGCCCATTCAGAAAATGACAAGTTAGTCGTAATGATGATGCTGGTCTTTTCATAGAGCTTACTTAGAAGATGAAATAGCAGTGCACCGCCATTTTGGCTGAAAGGTACATAGCCAAGCTCATCTAGAACCACCAAATCAACGCTGCTAAGCCGATTGGCAATGCGGCCGCTCTTGCCATCTAACTTTTCCTTTTCAAGCGCGTTGATAAGCTCTACAGTCGAGAAGAACCGTACTCTGAGGTGATGATGTTGTACCGCTTGGACGGCAATGGCCGTTGCCAAGTGCGTCTTGCCTGTGCCTGGGCCACCGATGAATACGATGTTTTGACTGTCTTCGACAAACTCACATCGATGTAAGCCCCGTATCACCGTTTCGTTAACCGCACTGTACTGGAATTCGAAGCCGAATAAGTCTCGATAGGCAGGGAATTTTGCAACTTTCATCTGATAAGCGATTGAACGAACTTCTCGGTCTGCGACCTCGGCTTTAAGCAGGGTTTCGAGAACGGGTAATGCTTGTTTGAACGCTGGTGAACTCTGAATCGATAAATCGTTCACGCTGGCCTTCATACCATGCAGTTTCAGGGTTTTTAAGGTGTTTAATAAGGCTTCAATGTGCATGGCGTTGTCCTTTCAATTGCTCATAGATACTTGTGTCTGCCGTTGGCTCTTGCTCAAGCTGTAACGCTTTTTTGATGGGTAATGGATCCGGTGTTGGTATGTCCATCAGTCGATGCAGGCAATTGATCACATGCTGTTTTGACGTTAGACCAACGTTCAGGCTTTGCTCAATGGCTTCTTTAACCAGTTGCTCATCGTGATGCAGCACCAATGACAAGATATCTACCATATCTCGATCACCACCTTCATATCTCAACAGGGTATCCTGAAGGTGCTGGAAGCACTCGGGGAGTTCTTTAAACGGGGCACCGTTACGGAGTGAGCCAGGTTTACGCTGAGCAACAAGCAGGTAGTGACGCCAGTCATAAGTCACAACCCCTTTTGAATTGTGATCTCGGCTGAATTGTCTTACATGCTCTGCGACTTTATTGCCTTCGGCAATAAACAGAATGCGATCAGGGTACACTCGAAGGCTTACTAAGCGATTAGCAAAACTGGCAGGGACACTGTATTTATTGCGTTCAAAGTTCACCAGGCAAGTCGATGACACTTTCTTAGTGTGTTCAATGAATCCATCAAATGGTGCCTGGACCTTCATCAGGTGTTTCCTCTCGTCGAGCCAGACTTGTTCAATCGTCCGGTCACCATAATTTGGATGCGTGGTTGATTGCCACAGTGACATGCATTTTTGCTCAAGCCAGTCATTTAATTCATCGAGCGTTTTGCATTTGGGGGCATCGTGCCAAATGCTTTGACGAGTATCTCTGACCATCTTTTCCACTTGGCCCTTTTCCCAGCCTGCGGCAGGGTTACAAAACTCCGATTCAAACAAATAGTGGCCAACCATGGCTTGAAAGCGACGATTTACATCACGTCTTTTTCCTTTACCAACTCTATCGACAGCGGTTTTCATATTGTCGTAGATACCGCGCTCAGCGGCGCCTTGAAATACGCGAAAGGCATGATTGTGTGCATCGAATAGCATTTCATGAGTCTGAGTCCAGTAGGCACGCAGATAGAACGCTCTGGAATGGGATAACACAAAGTGAGCAACCTGAAGCTTTACCTTGCGAGTACCGACATAAGAATAATTCTCACCCCAGTCAAACTGAAACGCTTCACCTGGTGCAAACACTAATGGGACATAGGCTTTTTTGTTCAGACCGTGAGCCGCAATTTTTTGCTCTTCCCGCCATTGCCGAGCGAATGCCGCAACGCGATCATAAGAGCCACTAAAGCCCAGCTCAACGAGTTCTTTGTGGAGCCTCCTGGCTGATTTTCTTTCTTTGCGCCGACGCTTCGATTCCCGTAGCAACCAGGCAGATAGCAGCTCTTTGTAGCCATCAAGCTTGCTAATCGATGTTCGTTTGGGATACGCAGGTTCAACGCATTCCTTGGCCAGGTATTTTTTAACGGTATTTCTTGAAAGTCCGGTTCTTCTGGCTATTTCACGTTGGGACATCCCCTCCCGAAAATGCCAACGCCGGATAACGCTTAGTAATGACACATCAATCACTCCAATATTTCTCCCGCAATTTGAGTGCGAGAACTAATTAAAGAAGTGGATCAATTTTGGATGCAAATTAGGGGTTGAAGTGGATCAATTTTCGATGCAAATTAACACCCAAAGCTTATCTAGCCATTATTCGAATTATGTTGGCGGCGAATTTGAGTTGACTGAAGATATGGCTTTATATGAAAAGTCCGAGGGTAATTTTAGCTTTTATAATGTCTCATTAGTGAGGCAAAGCGATTGTTGTCACCAGGGAAGGTTAATAGCAAATTTATCCGAGGGAACAAAAATTACTGTTGATGATGTTTTGCGATATACGTTTTTTACAAACGACTGTAATGAGGCAATTGGCAAGATTAACTTTGACGACAAACTTATAAAGTTTGAGTTTTTTATCAATTGTAATTACGAAGGATTGAAAATATCTAAGTCACTTCCTTGGGGAAAATCAAAAGCCTAATAATGGGCTGCTTTGAGCGAACAGCAGACGGTGGTAAGTTCTAATTATCGACTCATTCAAGCTGTTATGAGAGTAGGAAATCATGTACCACAACCTGGTTAAATCTCTAGCTATAGGTTCAGCACTTGGGATTGTCATAGCTGTTTCAAGAGTAGATTCGTCGATAGTTGGAATGCTTGTTTCGTTGGTTGCATGCCTGATTGCAGGCGCAGTTACAGTTATAACAATTTCTAGCAGACCTAATTTATATGCCTTACCTGCAACTTTAATTTCAGGCTTCTTGATATGCTTAAGTTATGGTCTAAAAGTGGGTTTGTTTTATACATTAGGGGTAGCTTTGACGTATGGGGTTATATCTGTTCAATTACTCCAAGCAATTGGTGTTTCATTTGATAACATAAAGTATATATTTGAAGCAATACGTAAAAAGAAATAGCTTGCTACAGTTGATGATATAACCAATGATTCACAGGCTGTTGTGTCGACTTACCCCATTTTCCAAAATTGAAGATTTAAAGATTTTTATGAAAAAATTAGGCATCGGGATTCTGGTTATCCTGTTGGTAGGATGTATATCACTCCCAAAATCTGAAAAAGAGTTGAAAACCAACCATTATCAAATCGTAGCGAGGTGCGTTGAAAATGATTTGTCGGAAACCTATCAAGCTATAGCCAAACATACGGCGAGATGTCATGGTGGGTCGGAAGGTACAATTGTTCCAGCTTCGGGCGGTTATATGGCCTTATCAACTGAAGATCGCATTGAGGGTTTTATATCCAAAGACCAAACTTATGCGAAAGTTTCAGTCGAGCACATTAATCCGGTTGCAGGTGGTTTTCTACAGCTCATCGAAATTGAGAGTACAGAAGCTTGCCCAACATACATAAAAGTGTACCAACTCAACGATTCAACTAAATGGGAAACTGCTACTGAATCAGTGTTTAAGTGGATTAACGGAGATAGCGATTCTTGTTTTGACATGTTTTAATCTGGCTTAACAAAATTGTGTAAGGCTCTAATGAGCTGTGAGTTCAAGCGGTGAGTGCAACGCTTGAACTCACAGCGAGTAGCAGTCGTTGAAGAATAAGAAGATCAAAATGCCTAGGACAGAGCAAGATAAAAGCTGGTGGATAAATAGAATGAGAGCACAAAGCCAAAAAGTGCGTTTTCATTTAATAGCTTTTATAGCCTCATTAATATTTTCTGTAACGTCATATTATTCAACTCCATTATTGTTTGTAATTTCTTTGTGGGTTATTGGTTTACCCATACTTGGTGTTTGTTTTCATGGTATTCTCTGGTTTGAATCAAAGTATAAAATCAGACGACTCTAAAGAGCGATCTGCAGCCGTTGATGTTTTGTAAAGTTGTTCTTTTTAGCTTCTGAACTACGAGCTTTCCTCCATATTCAGGAATATGAGCAATTTGCGCATTTTTGTCCTTATACCACTCGTCAAACTATCTATTATTTTCCTACCTAGCAGAAACTTAGTAAATTTGATAAAACGTAGTAATCAGAAAAGTGAGCAACTTGCGCACTATTAAATTGTTAGTAGCTACAAGGAAAGTTGAGAGTGATTTGGAATCTATTTCGGAAAAAAACAATTGATCCCGATAGAAATATCGTAGATGAGTTGGCTAATGACCTTCAAGACAAAGGCCAAATCGATAAACTTGAAGATGGCCTTTTACAAATTAAAAAAGATCCTCTCAATGAGAAAGAGACTGAGTCTTGGCATCATTTATATGGAATATGTGCTTTTCAAAGGGGTGAGCATGAAGTGGCCTCAGAGAGGTTCAAAGAGGGACTTGATGCTTGCCCTGAAAGTAGTCAGTTCAGATTTTCTTTAGCTCAAGAATATATATTTCTCGGACAGCCCGAGAAAGCCTTCCCCTTGTTCGATGAATGTCTATTTCCCACAGTGTCTCGTGAATTTACATTGGCTATGAGTAGGTATGCATATCTTTTTTCAGAATATGAGAGAGGCATTAAGTATCTAAATAGATTTTTCGAAATATATAAGGAAGTAAAAATATTAGATGATCACTTTTTATATGTACGAGGGTTGCCATTTTTTGGTACTGCCTGGTCTCACTTAGCTGCACATTGCGTTTTATCTGATAATAAAGAAACCCTTAAGTTGGTAACCTCGGACATTAGTAACTGCTGCCGTGACTATGATTTTGACTTTTTGAAAACAGAGCTTGAAGCAATTCTTGATAATGACTTTAGAAAAATGATAGAGCTTTTACACTCTAGGCAAGATCGGATAAGAAAATATAATGGATCAACTTCATATAATGATTTTAAAATTGCATTGTTCGAATCTTTTTCATCGAAAACCTTTCAAGAGGCATTGGATAAAATTAATTCCGTTGAGCTTTCGAACAACGATTTTCCATGGCTTGAAGATATTCGTACTCTAGCAAAAGCAAAAGCTGCTCACAGATTTAATCATGATAGTGAAAGAGAATTGGTTGGCTCATTCTTGCATAATCAGTCAATGCTTTTTGAACCAGATCATGCTGTATCATTTGGTCTTTTGGGATATCAAGAAGTTATCAAGCCACAAGTAGAAATAGTAGCTGCTAACAAAGCATTGCAGCGGACAAGCCGCTGAATGCGGCGTTATCACCTCGAAACCAGCGTATATTAGCAATTGCTAACGGGCAGCTAATGACACGATTGCGACGTCTCCTTAAATAGCGTAAGTTATTGAAAAGTTGTTAGCCGTGAGCGGCTGAGAAGAGCGACAAGCAGACGTAAAATGAATAGGAATAAGTTGTGAAAATAATTATAAAAACAGGGTTGCTTTCAGCCTTTATACTCCTCTCAGGGTGTCAAACAACATCTGAGAAAACAGGCAGTGTTTCTCCTGTGATTGCGAACGCAATTGAGAATAGAGATGAAATAAAGCCAGTCGTACATATTGAAGCAATGTATCCGAAAGATGCTTTTGAACAAAACATAGAAGGATATTGCCGTGTCTCTTTCGATATTAAGCTTAATGAATCGAGTAAACCGCATAATATAAAAGTTTTAGAATGCTCGCCAAAAGGCGTATTCGAACAGAGCTGCATAAATGCTGTGAAAAAGTGGTTCTTCATTGCCACAAGTGAAACCGAGTCTCTTAAGGGGCTAATTACCACATGCAAATTTGAACTAAGTTCATAAGATATTTATAGGCAGTCGTGATCGGCTGATTTGAGCGATCAATTTACAGACCTTCAGCTTCCACGAGTCAATGCCACCTAAATGGATATGATTTTGAATAAAATTCTCATCTTACTTTCAGTAATAACTCTCAATGCTCACGCTTCAAACATAATCGATATTGATTGTGGAGAATATAACGAAGCTCTTGATACCAATAAATCGAGGTATAAATTTACTATTGAGACAGAAGTTGAAGCAGGTAAAGAGGCTTTAGAAAGATTTTTTAGAGTCTTTGGTGAAGAGCCTACCTCTCGTCCTCAAGAAATTTATACCTTGTTAGATCGTTCTACTGCAAAAATTAAAAAGTCATTTTTAAGGCGTTCAACAGAAACAGAAACCGAACAGTTTGGAAGTGAAGTCGTTGTAGAACATCAAAAAATTCAACCTCATATTGTTTTATCGTTTGAAGATAATTTAATCATTAGTTACAACAATGGGGAGTTTGGTGGCAACCTATTGCTCATCGATTCTAATGACGAAGTCAAATCATTAAAGGCAATTAATGTTGAAGATATTTACCGGATGCCTATTGGTATTGTTATTACTTCAGGGTTGGCTCATCTATCAGATAACTACGGTTATATATACATTCTTCATCAAGATTTAACGTTGGAAAAATATTTTGGGTTAATTGGTATGCCCCGTACTTCCTGGCTTTTAGAGAATGGAGATTTGATTATCAATAGTTACCCAAAGGGTAGCCAACTATTGACCGTAGAAGGGGATCTGAAAAGAGTTAATTGTTACGAAAAATAATAAGTCTCCAATGACGGCTAATGGCACATAGCCGCCGTTCAGTGTTGTGGTGGTAGATTCCCTGTCGTGGCAGGGAATGACGCAGTTTTTGTGGCTTTTACCAACGTTTCATAAAATGAAACGTTATCCACCTAATGCGTTTTGCGCATTATCCCTCCATTACGATTTATCGTAATCTCCACCCAAAGAAACGTGTTTCTTTCTCCACCTTGAGGGAATTTCAATTCCCGTTATTGGCACACTAGAGACATTCGGCTCTTGCCAAGATTCCCTGTAGTTTCAGGGAATGACTCAAGGGTTTTTGCTTTTACTCGAAGCGACGTTTTTTTGTCGCGTGCTAGGAACAATCTTTAATTGTATGCTCGGAATATCGCTTGCGATACGTGCTAGGAGTGGTGTTTCCACCACGTGCTCACGAAGGCTCTAGCCTTCGTGAACATAATCTTCAGGCATTAAGGTTGCCTTGATCAGGATTAACGGCTCGACCGGAACGTCATCAAGATTCAAATCTTCATTAAAGTCGGTTTCAACTTCTGACATCTGCATCAACAATTCTTCACCAAATGTGACATGGCCAAACACGGTATAGCCCCAGTTACGGCCTGGATCTAAGCTGGTGTTATCGCCAACGTTAAAATAGAACTGTCGGGTTGCTGAGTGAGGATCGTTTTGGCGAGCCATAGCAATGGTGCCAATCTCATTTTTCAGGCCATTGCCTGATTCGTTGTAGATCTCGTCGCCATTTTTACGAGGAATATGATTGGGGTCGTAACCTCCACCCTGGACAACAAAGTCGATGATAACGCGGTGGAATATGGTGTTGTTGTACTCACCCGAAATTACGTAATTGATAAAGTTATTAACCGCGATAGGCGCTTTAACACGATTAAGCTCAACAATAATCACGCCTTTGTTGGTTTCCATTTTAATTTGCGGGTACAAATTATTGGCGGCAATGATCTTACCTTGCGGCTGTGGATGTGAAAACGCTTGCCCACTAAAGGCAAGCGTAATTAACGTTGCGAATAAAACCCTCTGAAACAGAGACATAAATTACCCTTTGATAAACTCTTGTAACTGTTCATCTTCCAACACCTGGTCAATCAATTTTGACAGCTGGGTGTTGAAGTCACGTTGTAAGGTTTCAATATTAGCATTTAATGGACCGCGGCTGGTTGCACGAAGGGTAAACGTCTTCGACATGGTTTGTGCCGAGTTTTCCATTTTCACCTGCAACTTGATGATGGTATTGGCACGATAATCCAGTACGTCCTGGTTAACATAAGTACGCGCGCGCTCGACATCAAAGATTACTTTCAGATCACTTTCTTCATTCAGGTTCAGACCCTGATTAGAAAGCTGGTTGGTAAACTGGCGATTTAATACTTGCGACAATGCTGCGGACGAGTCGATAGTCGTTGACGGACGATCGATATTTAACACTTCAACAATATGCCCCTTGTCACGGCTATCAGTTACCGAGATTTTAGCGCTTTTCTGTTGATAGATTTTCGCCGGAGTATTGATTAGATCCGGTTGTAGCTCAATCATACCTGTCTTCTCAGCGCAGGCAGATGTTAGAGCTAATGTTCCTATAACAAAGAGATTTTTTAGTTTCATAATTTTACCGCAGATAACACAACAAATTTCTTATTACTCGAGACAACGCGGGCATTACCAAACAATCTTTTTAATTTGATATGGTATCCCAATTGTCTGTTGCCTATTATCCTGACTTCACCACCCGCATCCAAGACTTGATAACAATCTTGAAACATTTGCCAGGCGATATGATCGGTAACCGCCTGTTGCTGGTGAAATGGGGGATTACATAAAACCAGGTCGAGACTGGACGCCTGGACCTGGCTTAAACAATCGTTCCAGTGAAACTCACATTGCGACAATTGTTTGGAAAAGTTTTTAGCGACATTAGCGCGGGCAGATTCCACCGCCATGTACGATTCGTCGAAAAAATGTAGATTTAAATCAGCTTGTTGCTGTAAAAGCGCCATACCTAAAACGCCATTACCACAGCCTAAGTCGGCGACCTTGGCACCGGCTTTAACGTTAGGTAAGTGCTCAAGCATGAAGCGCGCACCAATATCGAGACTGTCTCTGGAAAACACATTGCTGTGATTACTCACTTGCACGCCTTTTAGCGCCGGAACATCGACTGACCACTGGTTCGGCGCAATCAATTCTGTCTCGAGTTTTGCATTTCTGTTAACGAAAATAAGGCGTGATTTTTTCCAGGCCAGAGAGGTTTTACAATCCCCGAGTTGCTGCTCCACTAACTTTAATGTTGAGGTATGTATCTCTTTGGCTTTGCCGGCAATGATAATTTTCGTGTCGGCATGGCAAAGTCGGTGGATTTGCTGCAGCTGGTGCTGGAAATAGGCTTTGATCTTCGGCAGTTTTATCAGGATCAAATCGACTTTCTTGTCAGGAAGATGAAGGCTGTCGAAAAAGGTAAGATTATCTGGCTCGATTAGATTATTGGCAAGATTGTGTTTTATCCCCTGAGTCGCGACATAGGAATCGGTAATTACACTAACCTTGTGATTACTCAGGCTGCAACTCAGGGCGCCGAAGCTGTCATTGAATATGGCGATTTCTGGAGTCGATGCATCATAGAGAAGTGATTGCTCAACCAGGGTCTTTAACAAATACTCATCGGCGCTATCCCAGGCCTGAAGGCTACGGGTAACCTGTGCTGGAGGAAAACGTTCGAGCACCAGCAAATCGCTCTGGCGAGCACTATCTATGCTATCCAGAGCTTGGTCAATAAGTAAGCCATCCGCTTTTTTCGGATTCAGACAGGGGCTGAGCATTTGTTGTTATTGTCTCGTCGTGATTACAAGGCTAAGTCTAATAAATACCTGGAAACCTAAAGTTAGACTGGGTATTTAACAAGGCTGACTCAGCGAACTATTATTGTTAATTTAAATTTTTAGATTAAATACTTAGTAGATTAGGTATAACACTTTGGCTGTTAGCCATGTGTTAAATTTTCTTTAAATATTTAGTCAATGGCGCTATTGTCGCATTATTCAAGGCTATATGCCACAGGCAATCCATGGCGATTCATAAAAAGTTACAAGGTTTTTTACGCTCAGATCAAAGAGGCAGAAATGCTACATTTTTCTGCGACGATAACCTGCTGTATTTACCGGATTTTTATACGGCGCAGCAGGCAGATATTATTTATAGCAAATTAGCGCAGGAAATGAGCTGGCGACAGGAAAAAATTGCCATGTTTGGAAAACGGGTATTGATCCCCAGATTGCAGGCCTGGCATGGTGACTCAGAATGTATCTATCGCTATTCCGGTTTGGATCTCATTCCCGAACCATGGACACCAGCGCTAACGCAGGTTCGCGAAGATCTCAATGCTGTTGCGCAAACGCCATTTAATTCCGTTCTCGGTAATTGGTATCGGGATGGTCAGGATTCCATGGGCTGGCACAGTGACGATGAAAAGGCACTCGGCGAGCATCCGGTTATTGCCAGTACCTCGTTTGGGCAGGAACGGCGATTTTCATTAAGACACAAAAGCAGTGGCGAAAAACAGTCAATCTTATTAAAATCTGGAAGCTTAATACTCATGTATGGTGAGTTACAACAAAACTGGCAACACAGCTTGCCTAAATCCGCCAAACCCATGCAGGGTCGTATTAATTTAACCTATCGCATCATTAAGTATCCGGTAGTGCCCGAATCTAGCTAATTTCAATTTGCCAAATCAAATAAGAGTTCTTCAAATGACAATTGCCGCACAAATCGAACAAAAGTTAATGTCTGAGTTAGCACCTTCTCACTTGCAGGTTATCAATGAAAGCTACATGCATAATGTGCCTGAAGGCAGTGAGTCGCATTTCAAGGTGGTCGTGGTGAGCGACCAGTTTGCTGGCCAGCGCTTATTGCAGCGTCACCGTGCAATTAACGCAGTACTTGCGGATGAGTTAGCCAATCATATTCATGCCCTGGCAATACATGCCTACGACCCAGAGCAATGGCAAAAGATGTCTGCCGACCAGGTACCAAGCTCGCCGGATTGCGCAAGTAAAAAATAACGCCTTTAAAGAACAAGTGGGAGTATTGCCAAGATTACTTGCAATTCCCACCTTCCATCATGGTTCTTATTTTGAAGTAAGCTTCGCTGGTGGAAGAGGTAAGCTAAAGCTGGTGGGAGAAAAAGCACAACTTCCACCTCCCACCATTTCAGCTTTGTTGAAACTCCACCTTCAAGGCTTGCCTTGACTCCAACTTTGAAGATTGACTTCAACTCCACCCTCGAATCGTTTTTTGATTCGATTCCACCTTCTTTCTTCATCTTCCTATTTCCCTCCAATTCTGGTATCTATAGCTAAAAAATAATAATCAAACACCAGCAAGGATTTGCGGGTGTCTTCACTGGGGGATTGAATGTTCAGCTCGTGGCTTGAAAAAGTCGTTACATTCATTGATAAGGTCAATGAAGTTCTTGGAAGGCTAATTGCCTGGCTTACCCTGATAATCGTAGTGCTTACGTTTTTAATCGTGGTGTTGCGTTATGGTTTTAATATTGGCTCTATCGCGCTTCAGGAATCGGTACTCTATGCCCATGCAACTATTTTCATGTTGGGCGCGGCTTACACCCTAAAACATAATGGTCATGTGCGGGTCGATGTGTTTTACCATCGTTGCAGTGCAAAAACACAAGCTTGGATCAATCTATTTGGCACGGTATTCCTGCTTTTTCCGGTAATGATTTTTACCGCATGGATCAGCAGCGATTTTATTGCCGCATCCTGGAACATTCTTGAAAAATCCCGCGAACCAGGCGGATTACCCTTTGTTTATCTAAATAAATCTCTGATTTACGCCCTGGCTTTTACCATGGGTTTGCAAGGCATCAGCGAAGTTTGTCGCAATGTGTTAATCCTGCAAGGTAAGCTCGTTGCTGACAATGAAGAGATGGAGCAGGTGTAATGGAATATTTAGCGTTATTAATGTTCGCCTGTATCTGTCTGATGCTGCTTATCGGTTATCCGGTAGCGCTGACCTTAGCTGGAACATCCTTGTTATTTGCCGGAATCGCTGCCTTTTTCGGTGCCTTTGATACCTCTTATTTATCGGCTTTTCCAAGTCGCGTCTACGGAATTTTAAATAACCAGACCTTATTGGCGGTGCCTTTATTTGTGTTTATGGGGGCGGTGCTTGAGAAAGCACAAATTGCGGAAAAACTGTTAACGTCGATGGCGCAGTTGTTCTCAAGATTCCCTGGCGGTCTGGCGATTTCCGTGACTCTGGTTGGTATGCTACTCGCCGCTAGTACCGGCATCGTTGGTGCAACCGTAGTAACCATGGGGCTGTTATCTTTGCCAACCATGTTAAAGCGTGGTTACAACACCTCGTTTTCAACAGGTATTATCTGTGCAACGGGTACACTAGGACAAATTATCCCTCCATCTATCGCGTTAGTATTGCTCGGTGATGTACTTAGCAATGCCTATCAGCGCGCGCAATTGGACATGGGCAACTTTAATCCGGATACGGTCAGTGTTGGTGACTTGTTTGCCGGCGCGGTTATTCCGGGATTATTGCTGGTTGCCATGTATATCGTATATATCGTGGTGGTTACCTGGTTAAAGCCTGAGATGGCGCCTGGTCGCGAAGAAGATAAAGAAACCGTCAACTGGTCCAGTTTACTTGGCGCTTTGCTACCGCCTCTTATTCTGATGGTAGTCGTACTTGGTTCGATTCTAGCTGGTTTCGCCACGCCTACAGAAGCTGCAGGTGTTGGCGCTTTTGGCGCTTTGGTGCTGGCCACCATACAAAAGCAATTAAGCCTTGATGCTCTGAAAGCGGTGATGCAATCGACCTTAAAAATCTCGTCGATGGTGTTCATGATCTTAATTGGCGCTAGCCTGTTTTCCCTGGTGTTTCGTGGTTTAGGCGGTGAAACCCTGATTCATGGTATCTTCAGCGATTTACCCGGTGGTGTTCTCTCGGCGACGATCCTGGTCATGGTGGTGATTTTCTTACTTGGCTTTATTCTCGACTTTATTGAAATTACCTTTGTGGTGATCCCGATTGTGGCTCCCATTTTGTTAATGATGGGATTAGACCCGGTATGGCTTGGGATCATGATCGCGGTAAACCTGCAAACCTCATTCTTAACGCCGCCGTTCGGCTTCGCGCTATTTTATTTGCGTGGTGTTGCAGATAAGAGTATAAAAACCCTACAAATTTACAAAGGTGTATTGCCGTTTATCGTAATTCAGCTGATATTGCTGCTAGCCCTGGCGTTTTTCCCGGAACTCGCAACCTGGCTACCTGATAATCTGTATTCCTGATGCAATTGGCCATTTTAAAAGGTCATGTAGTTAAAAATAATAAGGACAATAATGAAGAACCAAACGATTAAGGCATTGTTTGTTGCCTGCCTGACACTGGCATTATCGGCCTGTGGTGAGAAAGACATACAATCTGGCAGCGAAGCTGCGCCGCAGAAAACCTACAAGTGGAAACTGGTTACGTCCTGGCCGAAGAACTTCCCAGGCTTGGGTATGGGCCCCGAGAAATTTGCTAAGTATGTCAATGCAATGAGTAACGGCCGGTTGACCATCGAAGTATTCGGGGCAGGGCAGTTGGTTCCGGGTTTTCAGGTATTTGATGAAGTCTCAACTGGTGGTGCCCAGATGGGCCACAGCGGAGCCTATTACTGGAAAGGTAAAGCGCCAGCGGCATCCTTCTTTGCTGCGGTTCCATTTGGTATGAACGCTCAGGAAACCAATGCCTGGTTGCACTACGGCGGTGGTTTGGAGTTATGGCGTGAGCTATACAAACCGTTTGGTATTATTCCCATGGCTGGCGGTAATTCCGGGGTTCAGTTTGCCGGTTGGTTCAATAAAGAAATCAAATCCATTGATGATCTGCAAGGATTGAAAATGCGCATCGGTGGTATCGGCGGTGAAGTCTTTAAACGTGCTGGCGGTGTTCCGGTGAACATGCCGGGCGGTGAAATCTTCTCTTCTTTACAGAGCGGCGCCCTCGATGCGTCTGAGTGGGTAGGGCCTTACAACGATAATGCGTTTGGTTTTTATAAAGCCGCTAAGTTTTACTACTCTTCTGGCTGGCAAGAGCCGCAGGCAACCTTAGAATTTTTAATTAATGAAAAAGCCTTCAATGAATTGCCGGCAGATTTGCAGGAAATCGTGACAGTCGCAGCCAGAGCGGTAAATCAGGATATGCTTGATGAGTACACAGCCCGCAATGCCAATGCGTTGAAAACCTTAGTTAATAAGCATAATGTCGAGGTTCGAACCTTCCCTGAGCCGGTGATGCAGGAGCTGAAAACCCTGAGTGAAGAAGTGATCCAGGATATGGCCAAACAGGATCCTATGGTGGCGAAAGTCTGGGAGTCGTACCAGAGCTTCTATCAGGACATTCGTGAATATCACAAGCTGTCTGAGCAAGCTTACTACATCAATCGCCAATAGGCGCCAATTGATAGTTTAAATCAGAAAAGGGCAGGCATTTTTGTCTGCTCTGACCTCATTACCCGCCAAGCTTAGGTATCATAAGCGCAATTTTGATAAATGAATTTAACAAAACAAGGTTAACCCGAATATGATTATTCAACCGAAAATCCGTGGATTTATTTGTACTAACGCCCATCCAACCGGTTGTGCTGCCCATGTCAACGAGCAGATTGAATATGTAAAAGCTCAGCCTCAGGCGAGCGAAAAACCCAAGAACGTATTGGTTATCGGCGCATCGACTGGTTACGGTCTGGCATCTCGTATTACCGCTGCATTCGGTAATGGTGCTAAAACCTTGGGGGTTTTCTTTGAAAAGGAACCTTCGGAAAAACGCACCGCATCTGCTGGCTGGTACAACACAGCAGCATTTCAACAAGCCGCTGAAAAAGAAGGCCTGTGGTCGAAAAATATTAATGGCGATGCGTTTTCTCACGAAATTAAACAAAAGACCATTGATGTCATCAAAGAAGACTTAGGTCAGATTGATTTGGTGGTTTATTCACTAGCATCTCCTCGTCGTACCGATCCTGATTCTGGTGAAGTTTATTCTTCCACCCTTAAGCCTATTGGCCAGGATGTCACCACCAAAAACCTGAATACCAGCAAGCGCATTATCGATGAAGTTTCCGTTGAAGCGGCAAATGAAGAAGAAATCGCAGGCACTATCAAAGTAATGGGCGGCGAAGATTGGGAATTGTGGTTAAACGCGTTGAGAGAAGCAGGCGTACTAGCGAAAAGTTTTAAAACCGTCGCTTACACCTATATCGGTAAAAAGTTAACCTGGCCAATCTATGGTAAAGCCACTATTGGTCGTGCCAAAGAAGACTTAGACAGAGCCGCTGCGGCAATTAACGAAGCCAACCAGGATTTACACGGCAGTGCATTTGTTACCTCCCTTAACGCCGTTGTTACTCAGGCAAGCTCGGCAATTCCAATCATGCCTCTTTATATCTCGGCATTGTTTAAAGTGATGAAGGAGGATGGCACCTACGAAGGCTGTATTGAACAGATTCAAGGGCTTTTCCGTGACAACCTGTATGGTGAAAATCCGACTCTGGATGAAGTAGGTCGTCTGCGTCAAAACGTCAAAGAGCTTGAAGATTCGGTTCAGGATCGTGTTCAGACCCTTTGGGATGATGTCACCACAGAAACCATTGATGAGATGACCGATTATCAAGGTTATCACAACGAGTTTTTACGTTTGTTCGGCTTTGGTCTGGATCAGGTTGATTACGATCAGGATGTTAGCCCTGTCGTTGCCATTAACCAGCTTCAGGATTAGTTGCGGTTAATTTTTTACAAATCGTTAAAAGGCAGATGTTTATCTGCCTTTTTTTATTTTTTTAGAGAATAGCACTTTAGTATGATACCTTATTAGTCAAATTCTCTGTTTGCACCCACCAGTTCGCAGTTCCATCTTCGAACGACAATAATATATACCGAATATTTACGATTAAATCACGCTTCGGTAATGGCTTTTGAAGGCCGTTTCATGCTAAAATTCGCGCCGAAAAAATTTTAGTTAAATCCCCTGTTTATCAACTGGTTGATTTTCAACGCAGTTGTTTCAGGAAACACTGGGCCAGACGGCTTATCGCCTCTGGTTTTAAACTCCTATTAAAGTAGTGCAAGTGGTTATGATTCCAATAAAAAAGGGTCTGGATGTTCCTGTTAGTGGAGCTCCCCAGCAAGTAATCTCAGATGGTCCGGCCATCAAAACCGTCGCAACGCTTGGTGAAGAGTTTGTGGGCATGCGCCCTACCATGTATGTTCGGGTAGGTGATCGCGTTAAAAAAGGTCAGGTACTTTTTGAAGACAAAAAGAACCCTGGCGTTAAGTTCACAGCTTCTGCCGCTGGTGTTGTTAAAGAAATTAATCGCGGTGAAAAGCGTGTTCTTCAGTCCGTAGTGATTGCAGTAGAGGGTGACGAAGAAGAAACCTTCAACGCCTATTCCGTTGATCAATTATCGTCTTTGTCTCGTGAAGATGTTGCAGCAAACCTTGTGAACTCAGGTTTGTGGACGGCTTTAAGAACCCGTCCATTCAGCAAGATCCCAGCGTTGGGTTCTGAGCCAGTGGCCATTTTCGTGAGCGCAATGGATACCAACCCGTTAGCTGCAGACCCTGCTGTTATCATCAACGAGCAGGCTGAAGATTTTAAATACGGTTTACAGGTTCTTGCCCGCCTTACCTCTGGTAAGGTTTTCGTTTCGAAAGCACCAAATGCCAATGTTGCGGTAGCTGACGGTGTGGAAGTGAATGAGTTTGGTGGTAAGCACCCGGCTGGCCTTGTTGGCACACACATTCACCACTTGTGCCCGGTTTCTGCCGATAAAGTCGTATGGCACCTTGGCTATCAGGACGTTATCTCTTTCGGTCAGCTATTTACTACCGGAAAATTAAACGCTGAGCGCGTTGTTGCTGTTGCCGGTCCTGCAGTAAAAGAACCACGCCTTGTGCGCACCGTTTTAGGTGCAAGCACAGAAGAGCTAACTGCTGGTCAGTTAGTTGACGGTGAAGTTCGCGTGGTTTCTGGTTCTCTGTTAAACGGTACTCAGGCGAAAGCAGTTCACGCTTATCTGGGTCGTTATCATGTACAGGTGAGCGCATTGCTTGAAGGTCGTGAGAAAGAGTTCATTGGTTACATGTATCCAGGCCCGAACAAATTCTCCGTTACTCGTGCTTATATGAGTCACTTCTTCCGTAACAAAGTGTTCAACATGACCACGACTACCAATGGTAGTGCCCGTGCTATGGTGCCAATTGGCAACTATGAGCGTGTAATGCCGTTAGATATCCTGCCGACTTTATTACTTCGCGACCTATGCGCAGGTGATACTGACGGTGCTCAGTCTCTGGGCGCGTTAGAGCTGGATGAAGAAGATTTGGCACTATGTACTTTCGTATGTCCGGGTAAGACTGACTACGGCGTACTACTGCGTGATTGCCTAACCACGATTGAGAAGGAAGGTTAGACATGGGTATAAAAACTTTTATTGAAGATATCGAGCCGCATTTTGAGAAAGGCGGTAAACACGAGAAATGGTTCGCATTATACGAAGCCGTTGCTACGGGTTTATTTACTCCAGGTTATGTAACCAAGGGTAAAACCCACATTCGTGATAGCATCGATTTAAAACGTATCATGATCACCGTTTGGTTGGCAGTATTCCCAGCAATGTTCTGGGGTATGTACAATATCGGTTTTCAGGCTAACGAAGCGCTAGCAGCAGGCTTTGCACTACCTGACGTATGGCAGGTTGGCTTGTTTGAAGCATTAGGTGGTAGCTTAGGCGCGGATGCGACCTGGTTCCAGATGATGCTTTACGGTGCGATGTTCTTCCTACCTATTTACGCCACAACCTTTATCGTTGGCGGTTTCTGGGAAGTACTATTCGCAGCAGTACGTAAGCACGAAGTTAACGAAGGTTTCTTCGTAACCTCAATTCTTTTCGCATTGATTCTTCCCGCTTCGATTCCTCTATGGCAAGTAGCCTTGGGTATTACCTTCGGTGTGGTAATTGCTAAAGAGATCTTTGGTGGTACAGGTAAAAACTTCCTTAACCCGGCTCTAGCCGGTCGTGCGTTCCTGTTCTTCGCATATCCAGCAGAGATTTCAGGCGACGCAGTTTGGGTTGCAGTAGATGGTTACACCGGCGCAACAGCGCTTGCAGCTGGCGCATCAGCCGCTCCTGGCGAGATTTCTTATGCCCTTAACCAAGACTGGTGGAACGCATTCTGGGGTCTGATCCCAGGTTCTGTGGGTGAAGTTTCAACGGCAATGATTTTCCTTGGTGGCGCTTACATCCTTTATAAAGGCATCGCCTCATGGCGCATCGTTCTGAGCGTGTTCTTAGGTATGGTGGCAACTGCCTGGTTGTTCAATACTATCGGTAGTGACACCAATGCAATGTTTGCTATGCCTTGGTACTGGCACTTAGTCGTAGGTGGTTTTGCCTTCGGTATGATGTTCATGGCAACCGATCCGGTAACCATGTCATTCACCAACACTGGTAAATACTTCTTCGGTGCGCTGGTAGGTATCATGGTTGTTCTTATCCGTGTTGTTAACCCGGCATTCCCAGAAGGTATGATGTTGGCAATCCTATTCGCGAACTTGTTTGCACCACTGTTTGACTACTTCGTAGTTCAAGCCAATGTGAAACGGAGACTTGCACGTAATGTCTAGTAATAAAGAATCTTTTGGCAAAACGGTTGGTTTCGTTGTTGCCGTATGTTTGGTGTGTGCGGCACTTGTATCCTTTTCTGCGGTACAGTTAAAGCCATTACAGGCAGCAAACAAATTGCTTGATAAGCAAACCAAAATTCTTGAAGCCTCAGGTTTGTTAGAACTGGCTGGCAACGATATTGTTGGTACTTACAACAACTACGTAGAAGCAAAACTAATTGACCTAGACACTGGTGAGTTCATTGAAGGTGATGCGGATGGTTTTGACGAGCGTCGTGATGCTCGTGATTTAACCAAATCATCAAAGCCTGAAGACGATATCGCCGGTATTAACCGTCGTGCGAACAACTCAGTGGTTTACCTAATCAAAAACGAAGCCGGTGATGTTGAATCGGTTGTGCTACCAATTGTTGGTTCTGGCCTTTGGGATCTAATGCACGGTTACGTTGGTCTTGAGAAAGATTTAAACACGGTTAAGAGTGTAATTTACTCTGACCACAAGGAAACTCCGGGCCTGGGCGCAGAAATCCTGAACCCTAACTGGAAAGCGTTGTGGCCGGGCAAAAAGATTTACGACGAACAAGGTGATGTGGCTATCGAGATCGTTAAAGGTGGCGCTAAAAAAGGCGACATCCACGGCGTTGACGCATTATCTGGTGCGACGCTAACCAGCGTTGGTGTTGAGAAAACATTTGTATTCTGGTTTGGTGACGAGGGCTACGGTCCGTTCATCGCTAACTACCGTAACGGAGGGCTGAACTAATGAGTGACGCTAATTCAGGCAAGAAGGTATTAACGTCTCCAATCGTAGACAATAATCCGATTGCTTTACAGGTTCTTGGTATTTGTTCTGCCCTGGCGGTAACAAGTTCTTTGGTTAACGCGTTAGTAATGACCGCTGCGGTAGTATTTGTAACGGCGTTCTCTAACCTGTTTATCTCAATTATTCGTAACCACATTCCATCCAGCGTACGTATCATCGTGCAAATGGCGATTATCGCGTCTTTGGTAATCGTGGTTGACCAGGTTCTGAAAGCCTTCTCTTATGCGCTTTCTAAAGAACTGGCGGTATTCGTTGGTCTGATTATTACCAACTGTATCGTAATGGGTCGTGCTGAAGCATTCGCAATGAAAGAAAAACCTGTGGTTTCTTTCCTTGACGGTATCGGTAACGGTTTAGGTTACGGTCTAATCCTAATTCTGGTTGCTACAGTGCGTGAATTACTTGGTTTTGGTACCTTGCTTGGTTTTGAAATCCTGCCGCTAATCCAAAACGGTGGCTGGTATCAGGCGAACGGTTTGTTGGTACTACCATTCAGTTCATTCTTCATCATTGGTTTGATCATCTGGGCGATTCGTCAATTCAAGCCAGAGCAAGTAGAGAAGGACTAGGAACTCATGGAACATTATTTAAGTCTTTTTATTAAAACGATTTTCATCGAGAACCTCGCGCTGAGCTTCTTCCTGGGGATGTGTACATTCCTGGCAGTATCGAAGAAAGTAAGCACCGCGATTGGTCTTGGTGTTGCAGTTATCGTTGTACTTGGTATCGCGGTTCCTGTTAACCAAATCATCTATCAAGGCATCCTGGCACCAGGCGCATTAGACGGTCTTTTGGGTGTTACTGACCCGAAAGAGTCTGTAGACCTGAGCTTTTTGTCGTTCATCACCTTCATCGGTGTCATCGCGGCACTGGTTCAAATTCTGGAGATGGCTTTAGATAAGTACTTCCCACCGCTTTATAACGCTTTGGGTATTTTCTTACCACTAATCACCGTTAACTGTGCAATCTTTGGTGCGGTTTCCTTCATGGTCGCTAAGAACCTGACATTGGGTGAGAGTGTGGTTTACGGTCTGGGTTCTGGTGTTGGCTGGGCATTAGCTATCGTATTGCTTGCCGGTTTGCGCGAGAAAATGAAGTACTCTGACATTCCAGATGGTTTGAAAGGTTTAGGAATTACGTTTATTACTGCAGGTTTGATGGCTTTCGGCTTTCTATCCTTCGGTGGTATCTCGTTATAAGGTTTAGACGGGCCGGATATCATCCGGCCCAACATAAAGTTTAAAGGAAAAGTCGATGGAAATTATTCTCGGCGTAACGATGTTTACCGCAATCGTACTGGCATTGGTACTGGTAATTCTTTTTGCCAAATCCAAACTTGTTGCCAGCGGTGACGTTACCATTGCAATTAATGGCGACCCGGAAAAAGCGGTAACTACTGCTGCGGGCGGCAAGCTACTGGGTGTATTAGCAAACCAGGGCATCTTCGTTCCATCTGCCTGTGGCGGCGGTGGTACTTGTGGTCAGTGTCGTGTACACGTGCATTCAGGCGGCGGTGACATTCTGCCAACGGAACTTGGTCACATCACTAAGCGCGAAGCAAAAGAAGGCTGTCGTTTATCTTGTCAGGTAAACGTGAAGCAGGACATGGATATTGAACTTGAAGATGAAATCTTCGGTGTTCAGCAGTGGGAGTGTGAAGTTATCTCTAACGATAACAAAGCTACCTTCATCAAAGAATTGAAACTTGCTATCCCTGATGGTGAATCAGTACCGTTCCGTGCTGGTGGTTACATCCAGATTGAAGCGCCTGCGCATCATGTTAAATACAAAGACTTCGATATTCCTGAAGAATATCGTGGTGACTGGGAGCGTTTCGGCTTCTTCGATATCGAATCGAAAGTTGATACTGATACCCTTCGTGCTTATTCAATGGCGAACTACCCGGAAGAAGAAGGCATTATTATGTTGAACGTGCGTATCGCTACGCCGCCACCTAATAACCTGTCTCTGCCTGCCGGTAAGATGTCTTCGTACATCTGGAGCCTGAAGGCCGGTGATAAAGTTACTATCTCTGGTCCGTTTGGTGAGTTCTTCGCTAAAGAAACTGATGCAGAAATGGTATTTGTTGGTGGTGGTGCTGGTATGGCGCCAATGCGTTCACACATTTTCGATCAGTTAAAGCGCCTTAAATCACAACGTAAGATCAGCTTCTGGTACGGTGCACGTTCTTTACGTGAAATGTTCTATGAAGATGATTTCAATGGCCTTGCCGCTGAAAACGAAAACTTTGACTGGCATGTTGCTCTGTCTGATCCACAACCAGAAGATAACTGGGAAGGTTACACAGGCTTCATCCACAACGTTCTTTATGAAAACTATCTACGTGATCATGAAGCACCAGAAGATTGTGAATTCTACATGTGTGGTCCACCTATGATGAACGCTGCTGTTATCGGTATGCTAAAAGACTTAGGTGTTGAAGATGAAAACATCATGTTGGATGATTTTGGTGGTTAATTTCCGCTAAAAATGCATTCTTTAAAAAGCCGCTTGTTAGCGGCTTTTTTACTTTTAAAGCCCTGTGTTTTAGTGCTGATGGCAGATATGGGGTAGTGTCAGTGCCCGTATAATCTGGATACCAATTCCACTAAGTGTTTTCCCACTCAGTGAGTACTTAAAGGCTTTAGGCAAGGTTCTGGTTGCGGAGAATGGTCGCTCCATTTTTAAAGTCAGTCAAAATCAGTAATGCAGGGTAAACGCCTTTAAAACTCACCCGTAGGGAGTTTATCAGAGGCACATTTACGGCCCTATATTTCGTTAATATAGAATAACTATATCAACAAAATCTATGTTGTATATGAACCTCTGCCCTAACTCTGAGTTGTGTAAAAACTCAATGGACTTGGTATAATTACCAGCAATTACCGATGTCACTCGTTAAGGAATCAACTTGCGTTTATTGAAAAATCCTTATCTGGTAGTTTTTATTTCTACCTTACTTCTGGCTTGTACCGAGCCACAACAGCCCGCCGCCACTGACACTGAAAAACTCCAGGAGTTGCAGCTAAGTGGTTACACCATGGGACCTATTGTTTATACGGTGAAGTTAATTGCCGACAAACAAGCGGTTGAGGAGTCCAATCTTGCCGGTGAAGTTGATGACTTGTTAGTGTCATTAAATAGAAAGATGTCGACCTGGGATAAATCCTCAGAGCTATCCCTGATAAATCAAGGCAGTGCCGAACAGAGTTACGATATATCCGATGAACTGTTGATGGTTATGGGCGAGTCTGTGCGTCTCGCTAAGCTTACTAACGGCAGTTTAGATGTAACCGTGGGCCCTTTAGTTAACTTATGGAGTTTCGGCCCGGAGAATCGTCCTGAAGCGATCCCTACGGAGCAGGACATCAATGATGCCAAGGCGCGTATTGGTATTGGTAAAATCGCTTTGCAGGGGAATGTTCTTCGTAAACAGCAGGATGAGATCTATATCGATTTGTCCGCTATCGCTAAAGGTTATGCGGTTGACAAGGTTGCCGAGCTGTTAGAACAACGTGGTCATTTGAACTATCTTGTCGATATTGGCGGCGAGATGCGAATCAAAGGTAACAAAATTGATAACAAACCCTGGAGAATCGCCGTTGAAAAGCCAATATCAGGGACAAGAGCTGTACAAAAGGTTATAATCCCCGGCGATAACGCGGTAGCTACTTCTGGCGATTACCGCAATTATTTTGAAGTCGATGGGGTCAGGTATTCACACACCATAGATCCTGCAACGGGGTGGCCGATAGATCATAAACTGGTTTCGGTTACTGTCGTTCACCCATCAGCGATGACTGCTGATGGCCTGGCTACCGCCATCGAAGTGATGGGGCCTGAAAAAGGCTTTAAGTTTGCCAAACAACATCGTTTGGCCGTGTATTTAATTTCAAAAACCGATGACGGTTTCGCTGAACAGGCAACCGATTCGTTTAAGCAATTGATTGCTGAGTAATGGGTTAAGACTTATGTCGATATTTTTATTAACGTTTGCTTTCTTCCTGATTATCGTTGCGGCGATGGCAGTAGGCTATATCATTCAACAGAAAAGTTTGGCTGGTAGCTGTGGCGGTTTATCTACCTTAGGTATTGATAAAGCCTGTAATTGTGACAATCCTTGTGAGAAACGCCTGGAAAGAGAACGTCAGGCCAAACTTAAAGGCGAGCAAATCGATATTAAAAACATTTAGTATCCCATTTTATAAGGTGATGCAAGTTGGCTCTTGCGTCCCCTTTTTTATTGCTGTTGACGAATACATCGCGCTTGAATGGACAGTAAGAATTAAGTAATTCTATTCCGATTATTTCTTGCCTGGCGGATACTGTGCAAGGATATTGGCCACGGCTTTATCAATATCCTGTTGGCGTTTTTCTGGCTTGTCATTTCCTTTGGCATTGAAGCTGTCAAAACCACGCCAGATTAACTTTCCACCTTGATGAAAATCTATGGTTACCCGCATTTCCACGGTTTCCCTGCCGGAAACTGGAATCGAAGTATTTACCCCAACCCCTACAGAACTATTGCTGCTATGACGACCCGTACCAAGTCCAATATTAATTGATGAGTTGTTTTGTTTAGTCTGGGTCGTAATGAAATGACTGACAATGATGTGTTGGTCGCTGCCGGTATTGTTAGTTACGCTAAAGCCCTTAGCCAATAGTTGCTGTTCGATGGATTTTGTAAGCCGCTCTTCGGTTAGATCATCGGGTTTTATCCCCTGTTTGCTAGGCCCTTGCTGGAACTCGGAAATGGCGCTGAAGTCTTTTCGGGTATCATAATCGCTGACCGCGGAAGAGGACTGACACCCTTGAATTAGCAGCACAAGCAGACTCATTAACAACAGTTGATAGTGGCTGGAAAATTGCCGTTTTAGCGGGTTCATAAGGGCGTCCTCGTTTTTTGTTTATTATTAGCTTATAGACTCCTGCACCTGTTTTATCAACCAGATGCGGGTGTAATGGACGAAGCGCTTAACTCTCAAATAGTTCGATATCCATATGTAATCTATCTGAGTCACTAAAGGCAATTAAATGTTGCTCTTGCTGACAAACACCAACTTTGGCTGGCAGCTTACAAGGCATCTTAAAGTTGGCTTTGCAATGTGTAACTTCGATTTGTTTATCGAGCAGTAGACGGTGACACATGTACATTCCGTGGATGATAGCTCGATCAAAGCCAAACAATTTAGCACTGACATCATAAAGATGAATTGGGTTGTAATCGCCACTGACCTTAGCATAACGACGGGCCAATTTATGACTGATTAGCAGAAAGTATTCCTGCTGGAACTGGCGCATTTGCTGAGTTTTCTTAGCCGTCGGTTTATCGGTTTTGTCGCGTTTAAGCATCACATTAGTATTGCTAAGGCAATGCTGTCCTTGCTGATGGAATTCGATAACAATCTTAACTTCTTTACCTTTAGGGTGCTCAATGCCCTGATAAATATTAATCTCTAAATCAAAGGGTAAAGCGCGATCAAAATTGTTGAATTGTTGGAATTCACTGGAAAGATGTACCAGGCCAATGGCTTTATAGGCAAATCGTTTGTCAGCGAAAACCTTAAGGATGTAAGGAAAGGCGGTTAAAAACTCATAACTGATTGGTAACTCCTGGCCTGGAGCTATCTGCATGGCTTTGCGAAATTCCTGTTGCTGCTTCAGATTAGCCTGGCAATGAGAATAGTGGCATTGAAAATCGGCAACCTGGGTACTGGGAAGAGATTTTTTCGCTAATAAATTTAAATAGGTCAACATGAATATACCGATGTTTTGACAACACGTTATTAGTCATCAATCTTTTTATACCATTCATTAATATAGAATGGCTATATCAATGAAATCTATGTCGTAAATGAACCTCTGCCCTAACTCTGAGTTGTGCAAAAACTTAGTGGAATTGGTATTACTTTAACGGATCTCTTTGATTTCGCAACTTAATTGCATCAGGGGTTGTTAATGTCGGGGTCTCTGTGATTAATCTCTGATTTGGGTTTGTCGTTTCTTAAAAAAGGGCTGAATGATAGCCTGTATTTATCCGCATTTATTCATAACCACCTATAATTTTTCTAATTCGACAAAAGGTGATGTTATGAAAAAACGTGTGACCCGACTAAGTATTCATCAAAACGCATTGATGGCCGGTATCTTGATGGCAGTAGCATTTTTGCCTTTTTTAATCCCTGTGATGCTATTGTCATTTATGGCTCCTGAGGTTGCCAACCAGGACCCGGATATGCAGCAATTTAGCGGCTGGACATTACTGGTAGTGCCGATTATCTACTTTATCTTCACTTATATCAGTACCGCCATTATGTGCTTTTTCTATAATTTACTGGCGCCGATGATCGGCGGCTTCGAAGTCGAAATTGAATCAGAAAACGGCTAATACTGGCTAATTAAGTAAATAGATGAAATAACGATGTTTGTAATATTGGTCGATTACATCGTTAATGACGCCAAGCTTTGACCAACCCATGACATCGTAATCCTGACCACCTTCGGTTAGGTGCACGACAGCCCGGTAATAATGTAGATCATCGTCATCCGGGTCTTGTGCCAGCGATTCGAGTTGTTCTTCGGTTAAATTAGGTTGCACGTTTTTCTGGCGGTAAACGGCGTAGACAAAATCCGGAGAATCCTCGAGTTTTATTTGTAACTGCCAGCCCAGTTCAGTTTCACCTAAGTGAGCATTCTCTCCCAATGTGATAAATTCTTCGGTTATCTCCGTTAGCGATGGAAGGATGGTGTTTTCAATAAAATTGTCGATATTATCTTTTGTGGGGTAATGATTAATCTTAGTGAGCCGTTCTCGCCAGGATTTATTCTCGGCTCCTGTATGAGGGAACGAGGTTAGCAAAAAACTTTCCTGTTTGAAGGTTTCCACCCGCAGTGCTTTGAGCAAGCCTCCCATCGACATCAACAGTACTATGGTAAAGGGTAGGGCACTGGCAATGGTCATGGTTTGTAACGAGTTTAGGCCACCAGCAAGCAGTAAAATACCAGCAACCAGGCCAACACAAATCGCCCAATAGATACGCTGCCAAACCGGTGTATTGTTGTTACCGTAGGAGCACAGCATATCGATGACCATGGCTCCGGAATCACAGCTGGTGACAAAAAATATCACAATCATTAGCACCGTGAGCCCGGCTAGTATTTCCGTAAACGGAAAATGCTCGAGGAAGACAAACAGGGCGACAGACGTATTTTCGGAAACCATCTGTACTAAATCATCAGCATTACCGCTGCCTACCATCTCAATAGCGCTATTACCGAAAATTGTCATCCAGAACATGGTAAACGCGCTTGGGATCAACAGCACCCCAACAATAAATTGACGAATGGTTCTGCCACGGGAAATACGGGCAATAAATAAACCCACAAACGGTGCCCAGGCTAGCCACCAACCCCAGTAAAATAGGGTCCAGCCACCAATCCAGTCGGTTTTTTCGTAAGCGTAAAGGTTAAAGGTTGAGCGGACAATATGAGATAAATAATCGCCGATGTTTTGCACGTAAGCGGACAACAAGAATACCGTAGGGCCGAGGATGAAAACTAGGGCAAGCAAGCCTAGCGCGAGCCCCATATTGGTTTCAGATAATCGTTTGATGCCTTTGTCCAGACCGCTGACCACAGAAACTATGGCAAAGCCAATAATCACCGTCATTAAAATGATTTGGTTTAAATTGTTTACTTCAATGCCGAACAGATAGTGAAAGCCGGAATTAACCTGGGAAGCACCAAGGCCAAGTGAAGTCGCAACGCCAAATACGGTACCAACCGCCGCAAAGATATCAACCAGGTGTCCCGGCCAGCCATATATTTTATTGCCGATAAACGGGTAGAGTGCTGACCGCAACGTTAACGGCAGGTTCATCCGAAACGCAAAATAGGCAAGGATCAGCGCGACTACTGCGTAGATTGCCCAGGCATGTAAACCCCAATGGAAAAAGGTAGTACGCATTGCTTCTCTTGCGGCTTCTATGGTTTCTGGCGCCGCATCCGGTGGTGAGGAGTAATGCATAATGGGTTCTGCAACACTAAAGAACATCAACCCAATGCCCATACCTGCTGCAAACAACATAGATATCCACGACATCATCGAATAGGCCGGCTTGGAGTGGTCAGGACCGAGGCGAATATCTCCGTATTTTGATATACACAGAAAGATAACGTAAATGAGAATGATGGCGACACTGAGAATATAAAACCAGCTGGCATCTTTGATTATGATGTCCTGCAGGCTATTAAAGTTATCGGCTGCGGAATCGGGCCAGAGCACAGCATAAAGCAGAAGTGCGAGGATAATTGCGGATGAGCTGATAAAGACTTTTCTATTGAGCCCTTCGGGTTGCAGTTTGTTTGGCAAAGCTCACCTCCTAACACAAAGCCTTTGTGGAGAATATCAACGACTTGCCAGCACAGCTCACCGGAAAGTTGGAACTAAGTATAGACAAGCTTTTTATATCTTGAACATTTGATTGAATTTGCTCACTCGCCAGGGTTTGCTTTACAGCTATGAAATCGGTAGACTGTATTTATATACAGTTATTGGTTTGTTGTTGTCGAGGCAATTATCAAAAAGATCATCCACATTGATATGGATTGCTTCTATGCTGCGGTGGAAATGCGGGATAACCCGGCGCTGCAGGATATTCCTATTGCCATTGGTGGCAGCAGCAAACGTGGCGTTATTGCCACCTGTAATTATCCGGCTCGTGAATTTGGCGTGCGCTCGGCCATGCCGGTTGCCCATGCTTTGCGTCTCTGCCCTGATTTAACCATGGTTAAAGGTCGAATGTCGGTTTACAAAGAAGTGTCAGGGCAAATTCGTGGAATATTCCAGCGCTACACCGATTTGATTGAACCCCTTTCCTTAGATGAAGCTTATCTTGACGTTACTGACAGTCCACATTGTCACGGCAGTGCGACATTAATCGCCGAGCAAATTCGTAAAGATATCCAGCAGGAATTGAATCTAACCGCCTCCGCCGGGGTTGCTCCCTGTAAATTCGTTGCCAAGATTGCTTCCGATGAAAATAAGCCTAACGGCATCTGTGTCATTAAACCGGAGCAGGTTCGCGACTTTGTCGCGGAGTTAGATTTAAAGAAAATTCCCGGCGTTGGACCAAAAACGTTAGAGCGTTTGCATCAAAAGGGGCTCAGAACCGGCGCCGATGTGCGTCGTCATTCTTTAGAAGACATTCAGCAATGGTTCGGTAAGTTTGGCGGCAGCTTATATGAGCGTTGCCAGGGTATCGATAATCGGGAGGTAAAAACTGACCGGGTTCGAAAATCTCTCGGCATTGAGACAACTTTGGCAGAAAATATAGATAGTGAGTCTGAATGTCTGCAAGTGCTTACCTCGTTATTACCGAAATTCGAACAGCGTCTGCATAAAGCTGATGAACAGGCAATCTGTCGTCAAGGCATTAAAGTGAAATTTGCTGATTTTACTCAAACCACCGTCGATCAAAGTTGTGCGCAGTTAACGCCAGAACTCTTCCCTTCATTATTAAAAGAGGCTCTGAGCCGAGGTCAAGGTAAGCCAGTGCGGTTACTGGGTATTCACGTCGGTTTCTCTGCCAAACAAGATAAACAACAGCTTTCCTTTAATCTTTGATCTTTGTTCTTTGATCTTAATACCGTTTCTCAGAGTACTTACTAAGCAACTAAGAGACCGGGCTTTCCCATAACTACGATGACTGGATTTTCTGCTAGAAATATCCCATAGTCTGAAAGTAACAAAAATAAATAGAGTAACACTATGAAAAAATTATCAATTTTATTGCTGTTAAGCGGCATGTTAAGTCTGCCGGCACAGGCGGCACAGGATTTCTCCGATGTAAGCATTATCGCCGATAAAGTCGCCGGAGATGTTTATATGCTGCAGGGCGCTGGTGGAAACATCGGAGTACTGGCAACCGATGAAGGCTTATTGCTTGTCGATGATCAATTTGAGCCCCTGGCTGAGAAGATCGAAACGGCAATGAAAGAAATTAAAGATCAGCCGTTAAAGTATGTTGTTAATACTCACTATCATGGCGACCACACAGGTGCTAATGCCTACTTTGCGCAACACGCGCCAATTTTTGCCCATGAGAATGTGCGCAAGCGCGTAGCTGAAGATAATAAGAAAACCGGTGCCCATTTGCCGGTGGTTACCTACAAAGATGGTGTGAAGATTTACCTTGATGATGAAGTGATTGAGTTGATGCATTTGCCTTCTGGGCATACCGATGGTGATACCGTGGTGTACTTTTCGAAGCATAAAGTCTTGCACATGGGCGATCTGTTTTTTGAGGGACGTTTCCCGTATATCGACATCACCCACGGCGGCACAGTCAAAGGCTATCTGGCAAACATCAAAAAGATTCGTGAAAGCTACGCCCAGGACATCAAGATTATTCCGGGTCACGGTAAGCTTACCGATATGATAGGCCTGCAATCTTTTATTGAAATGATTACTTATTCCATCGACCTAGTAGAAACGGCTTTAGAAGAGGGTAAAACCGAAGAAGAGATTCTAAAAGCTGGTATCGGTGAGCAGTATAAAGACTGGAGCTGGCAGTTTATCAATGAAGAGCGCTGGTTAAAGACCTTAATTACTGACCTTGGTAAGTAGATTCGTAATCGTTAACAAAAAGCCCGCTATCAGAGCGGGCTTTTTTAATGGCTTTTTTATTTAGTTTTGCGGTTCAAAGTTGTCATTGAAAAAACGCATGATAGCGTTATTTAAATGCACTTTTACCGGTTTGCCGCGCATGCTGTGCTTAGAGCCTGGGTAAGTCATCAAATCAAACATTTTGTTTTGATCCTGCATGACTTTAATCAGTTTAGTCGTGTTAGTAAACAACACGTTGTCGTCCGCCATACCATGGTACAGGAATAACGAACCCTCGAAACCTTCAACATAGGGGAATACCGAGCTTTGCTCATATCCTTGGGCATTGCTTTCTGGATGACCCAAATAGCGCTCAGTGTAATGGGTATCGTATAACAACCAGTCTGTTACCGGTGCACCACTAACACCCGCCTGGAAATATTCCGGTGCTTTAAACATAGCCATTAACGCCATGTAACCACCGTAACTGTGGCCGTATATGCCAATTCGGTTAGCATCAACAAACGGTAAGGTGCGCAAATATTTCACACCGGTGATTTGGTCGGTTAGCTCGACATCACCAAGGTTTTTGTAGATTGGAAACTCAAACGCAGTACCGCGATAGTTGGAACCGCGATTGTCCAGCTGAAATACGATGTAACCCTGACTGACCATGTATTGAATCATATCGGCGCCACCCCACTGATTCGTAACGCGCTGTGCAATCGGACCGCCGTAAACATGAACAATCACCGGGTATTTTTTGCCTGGTTTTAAGTTTTTCGGGGTGTAGAGTTTGTAATAAAGATCGACCTCACCATCATCGGATTTCAATGTACCGAACTTAGGTGTAACTAATGCATCCAGATATGGCGCCACCGGATGGTTGCTATCCAGTGCATTCTCAATCAAATAAGTAACCCGTTCGCCATTTGCTTTGTGCAAACTTAACTGTGGAGCAACGCTGACACTAGAGAAGTTATCCAGGTAGGTTTGTTTGTCTTTAGCAAAGCGAATTTTATGAAAACCACTACGTTTGCTAATGCGGGTTACATGCTCAGGTGACTTGCCATCTAAGGTGACTTTATAAAGATGCTTTTCTAATGGCGTATCTGCACGGCCAGTGAAGTACACCCAGCCTTGTTCTTCATCGACAGCAACCAACTCGTCGACAACCCATTTGCCTTTTGTTAACTGGGCTAATACTTCCCCTTCATAATTGTAGAGATAAAGATGTTTAAAACCGTCTCGTTCAGAGGCCCAGATAAACTGGCGGTTTTTCTTCAGGAAAGTCAAATCATGATTAAGGTTGATCCAATGATCAGATGCTTCGGTTAGCACAGTTTTGCCAACACGGGATTTAAGCTGGTGGAAACGAAGTTTAAGCGTTTGTTGATCGCGGCTTTGCCATTGATAGCTTAACCCTTTAGAGTCTGGCAACCAGTTAACTCGCGCCAGGTAGATGTCGGTTTCCTCACCAAGTGGAAAGTTTTTCACTTTGCCATTGCTGATTTGCACTGACTTTAGTTTTACCCTGACATTGTTGGTGCCAGTGGCCGGGTAGCGTTGTTCGTAAAGCTTTACTTCTTCGGCATAAATTTCATTACGAATGGCGATATCGACACCGGACTCATCCACCTGAATGTAGGCCAGGTGTTTCTCATTCGGCGACCACCAATAGCCGGTCATTCGATCCATTTCTTCCTGAGCAACGAATTCGGCCATACCGTTTTTGATGGTATCTTTGCCATCTTTGGTCAACGTCACTTCTTTTTTCTTAGTTGCAGTAACATCGATTAAATAGATGTTCTGGCGCTTGATGTAAGAAACGTATTTTCCCTTCGGCGAGAACTTAATATCCGTTTCCCATTCCTTGTCTGCGGTTAGCTGTTGCGCATCTTTGCTCTCGGTATCGTAAAGGTACAAATCACCATTGATTGGAAACACGATACTCGAACCATCAGGGGAGATAACGTATTCCATGATACCGGAACCGTAAACTCGCTGGCGCTCACGGCGGGCTTTTTCTTCGTCACTCAGCTCTTCTTTACCACTGAATATACTGTCAGAGTCCACTAACAAGGTATGTTCGTTGCTGGCAATGTCATATTGCCAGAGATCATAACGATTCTGGTCTTCGAGTTTGGCCTTTAAATAAGAGACTTTACTGCCATCTGGGAAGTATTGTAAGTTTTTCGACTTTTCACCGGTTAACGCCGGAGCGCTATAGATGCGATCAATGGTTAACGGCTTTGGCTCGACAGTT
Organism: Thalassotalea sp. PS06; assembly: GCF_007197775.1. Lineage (NCBI taxonomy): Bacteria > Pseudomonadati > Pseudomonadota > Gammaproteobacteria > Alteromonadales > Colwelliaceae > Thalassotalea > Thalassotalea sp. PS06. The sequence continues at coordinate 1,088,603 of NZ_CP041638.1, forward strand.
GTCGACGGGGCTGTCTGGTCTTGTGCCAGAGGTTCTTCGGCATGAAGTGTTGCACTTAGCAACAGCATCAGCATACCGGATACTGCTTTTTTCATAGTTTGCCAGAGTCAATAGAATTAAATAACTGATTATTCTACTAACCAAAACCAAACCTGTCGAAGGGTTTGTGTCAAACTATTGGCGATTATGTCGTTACAAAATGTGAACGCTATTACCCAAGCAGGAGCTACAGGATAGCTTCGAGGGCCTGAGCCAGGGTATTTACGCCGATGATTTCCATGCCTTCTATCGGCTCTTTGGGCTTATTTGCCATGGGTACTATGGCTTTTCTAAAACCGTGCTTAGCGGCTTCATTAATACGTTCCTGGCCACTTGGTACCGGGCGAATTTCGCCAGATAAACCAATCTCGCCAAAAGCAACCAGATCCCGGGGCAGGGCTCTATCGCGAAAACTCGACACCATGGCCAGCAATAAGGCTAAATCAACGCTGGTTTCAGTGACTTTGACACCGCCAACGACGTTTATAAATACATCCTGATCGTTCATCTGCAGACCACCATGACGATGCAGTACGGCGAGTAGCATTGATAGTCGGTTTTGTTCAGCGCCTACCGCCACACGGCGCGGGTTAGCGAGTGCGGAATAGTCCACTAAAGCCTGAACTTCTATCAATAAAGGCCTTGTACCTTCCCATAACACCATGACCACTGAGCCAGCGGTTTGCTCTTCTTGTCGGGAGAGAAATATCGCACTAGGATTTTTGACTTCTTTTAATCCTTGGCCAGTCATTGCGAACACACCGAGTTCATTGACGGCACCGAAGCGGTTTTTATTACCCCGTAAGGTTCTAAATCTCGAATCCGTGCTACCTTCAAGCATGATTGAACAATCGATGCAGTGCTCAAGGACTTTAGGACCGGCTAAAGAGCCATCTTTGGTTACGTGGCCAACGATTATCATCGCGACATGGTTCTGTTTAGCAAATCGGGTTAAATAGGCGGCACTTTCTCTCACCTGGGAAACACTGCCAGGAGCAGATTGCACATCAGCCATGTGCATTACCTGAATGGAATCAATCACCATGATTTTCGGCTTTTCCCGATCGGCAATGTTGCAGATATTCTCAACACTGGTTTCCGATAACATTTTTAGCTTATCGGTTTTGAGTTCTAATCGGTGCGCGCGCATCGCAACTTGTTGCAGGGATTCTTCCCCGGTGATGTAAAGAGCGTTCATTTGCTCGGCTAGAGCACACATGGTTTGCAGTAATAGGGTACTTTTACCGGCGCCAGGCTCACCACCAATGAGTATCGCACTGCCAGGAACGATACCACCACCTAATACCCTGTCAAATTCAGCGAATCCGGAACTAAATCGTGGTAAATCACTTAAATCAATGGCATTCAGTACCTGCACCTGAGCATTGGATTGCCCAGCATAGCCAGAAAAACTGTCGGTTCGCTTAGGCGCGGCGCCAAGACGGACTTCGGATATGGTATTCCATGCTTTACATTCCGAACATTGCCCCTGCCAGCGAGGGAAGTCTGCGCCACAATCATTACAAACAAATGCCGTCTTGCTTTTTGCCATGCAAATAAACTCTTTTTATCTCTGTCGGTATGTATAAATGTACAGTGTTTGTTTAGTGTACTTTAATTTTATCGCCCTGCAAAACCTTTATTTTAACCAGTGAGCCAGACAGTCCAAGCCGGAGAAGTTAATGGCGCAATCGGCTTGTTGTAAAACCACAGGTTTGGCTTTGTATGCCACCCCAAGGTTAGAGGCTGCAAGCATTAGTAAATCGTTAGCGCCATCGCCCATAGCGACGGTTTGGCCCGCGGCAATTTCAAACTCATTAGCAAGGCGGCCCAGGGTCTCGGCTTTAACCTGTGCGTCGGTAATGTCGCCAAGGACTTTACCGGTAAGTTTGCCATCGGTAATTTCCAAAACATTGGCCTGGGTAGCATCAAGGTTTAATTCTTTTTGCAGGTAATCGGTAAAATAGGTGAAGCCTCCGGAGGCTACAGCTATACGCCATTGATGTTCTTTAAGCAGATCTAATAATGGACGCAGGCCTGGCATCAAAGGTAAGGTGCTGGCAACGTCAGCAAGAATTGATTCACTGGCACCGTTTAACGTCGCGACTCGTTGTTTAAGGCTTGCGGCAAAATCGAGTTCTCCCAGCATCGCCCGTTCAGTAACTTCGGCAACTTCTTCTCCAACGCCGGCCAGTTTCGCGATTTCGTCAATACACTCAATTTCGATAGTGGTGCTATCCATGTCCATTACTAACAACCCAGGTTGTGCTAATGACGGCGCGTTTTCAATAAACGCCAGTTCGAGGTTGTTCGCCATGGCAAATGTGTTGGCATTGATACGTGACTGCTGCGGATCTGAGGTTTGTACCGAAAAGCGATAACTGGAAACCCCCAGGCGATGATTAATCTGATTTAGATAAACCAGTTTAAGGTGGGCTTGAGTGCATAATTCGTTAAGTTGCGCTAATGTCATCTGACTTAATACAACTAGCTCCCAGCCATTGGTAACCTCTTGTTCGAGGATGGGCTGGCCTTGCTCAAACATGACCGGATTCAACACTTGTAGATCGCTATCGAGGCAGAGAACATCTTGGTCAATTGTAAAAACTGTAGGAGCTTTAATATCTTGATGAGTTAACAATTGGTTTAAGCCCAGATTGGCAATTTTTGCCAAAGAAGTGCGCATGCTTTGAGTCGCCACGATAGGTACCTTAATACTGAAACGTAGATGAGAATTAAAAAAAGGATTCTATCTTCGCAAATAAAGCACTATGATTAAAACCTTATTTTTAATTTTCTTTTTATTTTTCTTTATCCCTGATTTTGCACAGGAAAATTTCATGTCGACAATGATTTCACGACTCAAACATACGGTTAATCGACTGCTGCCGATTTTTATGGCTATCGTCTTACTTCTTATCATATTTAATAGCTCAATCGTTCGCATTTATAAAAACCAGCAGATCATGAGTCAACATGTCGAAGATATTGCCCGCGGTTTTATCAACCAAGCGGTGCTCAGTGCAAAAATTCTGCTTAGAGAAAATAATCGTAAAGGTCTTCGCCAGTTTGCCGAACAACTCGAACAAAATGAATGGGTAGAGCAGGCACTGATTTATGATACAAATGGTCAGTTAATCGCACATTCTGAATCGGCTCAGACAATGGTACAGGAATTGGAACTCAGAGGAATGAATGGCAGCCCTTATCGGGCACCTTACGTGGCTGAGATCCGTGATGGTAACTTGCTGGGATATCTTAGGATTAATTTTAATGCCGACAGTCTCGTCGATGATTTTAATGAGCGTCAACGTGATAACTTAGCGTTGATTTTAATGCTTATGTTGGGTGCTATGGTGGTGTTGTATTGGTACAACCACCCGACAACGCCAAATCTTAATATTCCGGGGTTAAAACGAAAATAAGCTTTCGTTGTTTTTTTCTAATTGCTCGGCAATTAGTTGTTCTTTCTCGTTCCGCAAATCACAAAAGGTTTTAAATACTTCTGTAAGGTAAAGGGGAGAGTTCGCTTCTCCCTGCCTGCCTGACAAAGGCATTGCCGGTGCGTCGGTTTCCAATACCAGAGCGTCCAGTGGTACCCGACTAACGGTTTCTCTGGTTTTTTTGGCTCTATCGTAGGTAATCACTCCACCAATTCCCAGACGATATCCCAAATCAATGTACAACTTTGCCTGCTGATAACTGCCCGAAAATGCGTGGATGATCCCACCGCGACTGAGCTGGTAATGGCGCAACGCTTTACTGATTGGCGAATGGGTTTGCCGATGATGAACGAGTACCGGTAACTGTAGCTGTTTTGCCAGTGCTAACTGTTGTTCAAAAAATCGCTGCTGTTTATCAAAATTAGCAACCTTGGCATCGAGGCCGATTTCACCCAAAGCTACAACTTTTTCAGAGTTTTTCAGGTTTTGTTCCAGCTTATCCAAGTCCGCTTCCTTGGCATTTTCAATCCACCAGGGGTGAATACCGAAGGCAAAATAACACGAGCTTAAGTTACTACAGGTGTTAAGTTGTCGAGACCAGTGCTCTGCACTGACGCCGGGGACGATAAGGCGATGCACGCCGGAAACTATTAATGCTTCGGCAATGGTTTCTCGGTTGTCATCAAATTCAGGAAAATCAAAATGACAATGGCTATCAGTGAATTTCAATACACAGGCCTGATTAAACAGTTATGCCGTTAATATAAATAACATTCGTTCCGCTGTCAGTAATTCAGAGGATTATGCAGTGCGAGAAGGTGCACGTCTGATGTCAATTTGCAAAAGAGTGGGGGACTTTAATTGCCCGTTTGCCAGATATATCGATATCCGAACCAGAACAAAATACCCTGAGCGAGTAGGGCAGTGCTAGAAAGCAATAAGGTGTATGAGAATGTGATAGCTAAAGTATTGCGAATGTTAAATACGATAAACAAGACCAGCAAAGCCGTTAAGGAGAGGGCGACAAACAACATGACAATTTTGCTGATTCCGTCTTGCTGAAAATATTCCCTTATTTTCATTGAATTATCCTTAAATCCCAATAAGCGTGTAATATACTCAATTGTCGATGCAAAAACAATCACATTATTCCTCAAAAGAAATAAATTGAGCAAAAAAAAAGCTAACTAGACGTTAGCCTTTTCATTATGGAATTTCAGTTTGTTAAGTTACCCGATTGTAGGCAACCTTATCCAGTTATAGTTACACCTTACATGCGGTCCATGACGTCAATGCCGAGTAAATCTAAACCTTGGTGTAGGGTTTTCGCGATCAACTGGCATAACTGCAGGCGGGATTGCTTAACTGGCTCTTCAATACCGTCTTTAAGAATCGGACAGGCTTCATAAAAGCTCATATAAAGGCTTGCCAGCTCATAAAGGTAGTTACACAGAAGATTCGGGGTACATTCGCTGATGACTGCATCCAGGACTTCTTCAAGTTGCAGTAATTTTACCGCCAATGCTTTTTCCTGGGGAGCATCGATAAGGATCTCACCGGTAAGGCTATTTGCCTCTACACCAGCTTTCTTGAAAATACTCTGAATTCGCGTGTACGCATATTGAAGATAAGGTGCTGTAGCACCTTCAAAGCTCAGCATGGTATCCCAGTTGAAGATGTAATCACTGGTACGATTCTTCGATAAGTCCGCAAATTTAACCGCGCCAATACCTACTTTTCGAGCAATTTCGGCACGCTCTTGTTCTGAGAAATCAGCAATTTTATCGGCCATTAACGTTTCAGCGCGACTTACTGCTTCATCGAGCAGTTCGGCAAGTTTAACGGTGCCACCGGTACGGGTTTTAAATGGTTTGCCATCGCTGCCCATCATCATCCCAAATGGGCAGTGATCGTAGGTAGTGCGTTCTGGCAGGAATCCAGCTTTGCGGGCGGTAATCTCAACTTGTTTAAAATGCAGCGCCTGACGAGCATCGGTGAAGATGATGATGCGGTCCGCGTCTAAGTCAAAACTGCGGTAGCGGCAAGCGGATAAATCGGTGGTCGCATATAAATAACCGCCACCAGATTTTTGCACGATAAATACCGAAGGTTCGCCATCTTTGTTGGCCATCTCTTCGATGAATACAACTTTTGCACCCTGGTCTTCAACCGCGATCTTCTTCGCCATCAAGGTGTCGATGATTTTTGGCAAATCCGGGTTATAGGCGCTTTCGCCCATAATGTCGTCGCGCGTTAAGGTAACGTTTAGCTTGTCATAAATCTCTTCACTGTGGTGAATCGAGATATCAATAAATAACTTCCACAAAGCCAAACAATCGCTGTCGCCGCCTTGCAGCTTAACCACATATTCACGGGCACGATCGGCAAAACCATCTTCTTCGTCAAAACGTATTTTTGCCTGCCGATAGAAGTCTTCCAAATCCGCTAGCGCGGTTTCGGCAACTTCGTCGTGAGCCAATTTATCACTAAGGTGCGCCAGTAACATACCGAACTGAGTACCCCAGTCGCCCATATGGTTCTGGCGAATTACCGTTTCGCCACGAAACTCTAGTGCACGGACAACCGCATCACCGATGATGGTGGAGCGCAAGTGACCAACGTGCATTTCTTTGGCCAGGTTTGGTGCCGAATAATCGACCACAACATTTTTTGGCTGAGCGCTTTGGCTGACGTTTAATTTAGCGTCCTGATTGGCAATCACAAGTTGCTGACCTAACCACTCAGGCTTAAGATGGATGTTGATAAAACCAGGGCCTGCGATTTCCACTTGCGAAGCAATATCGGTAAGGTTTAGTTGCTCAACAACTTTCTGCGCCAGTTCTCTTGGGTTGGTTTTTAGTTTCTTTGCCGCACCCATGACACCATTTGCCTGGTAATCACCAAATTGCGGGCGATTGGAAACACTAACCGCAGGGTTGGTGCCTTCAGGTAATCCGGCGGCAACCATAGCCGCACTGACTTTTTCATTCAGTAATTGACGAATATTCATAATTAGTGTTCACGGGTTTTGTGGAAAATAATATCGGGATGACGTTCCTGGGTCAGATTCAGGTTAACCATAGTCGGGGCGATATACGTCAAGTTATCACCACCATCAAGGGCTAGGTTGTCATAGGCTTTCTTTTCAAATTGCGCCATGGTTTTCTCATCGTCACAACTCACCCAGCGGGCAGTTGCAACGGAAATTGGTTCATAGATGGCATCAACGTTATATTCGGTTTTCAGACGATGAACAACCACTTCAAATTGCAGCACACCAACAGCGCCAACAATCATGTCATTGTTAGCCATAGGTCGGAATACCTGTACAGCACCTTCTTCGGATAATTGAATCAGGCCCTTTTGCAGCTGCTTGGCTTTTAGCGGATCCCTGAGGCGAATACGACGAAACATTTCCGGAGCGAAATTCGGGATACCACTAAATTTCATTTCTTCACCTGAAGTGAAGGTGTCACCAATTTGGATTGAACCATGGTTGTGTAAGCCGATGATGTCGCCGGCAAATGCTTCTTCAACATTGGCACGGTCGCCCGCCATAAAGGTAACCGCATCGGCGATTTTCACATCTTTACCGATACGCACCTGACGCATCTTCATGCCCTTAGTGTATTTGCCCGAGCAGATACGCATAAAGGCAATACGGTCACGGTGTTTCGGGTCCATATTAGCCTGAATTTTAAATACGAAACCTGAGAACTTTTCTTCATCGGCCTGGACTTGACGTAAATCGGTTTGGCGAGGTTGTGGTTTTGGTGCCCATTCGGTTAAACCATCAAGCATATGGTCAACACCAAAGTTACCAAGAGCGGTACCAAAATAAACCGGGGTCAACTCACCAGCAAGAAACTCTTCTAAATTAAATTCGTGACACGCGCCGAGAACCAGCTCCAGCTCTTCACGTAAATCGTCAGCGTAATTGCCAATGGCAGTATCTAGCTCTGGATTGTCCAGCCCTTTGATAACACGCTTCTCCTGAATCGTGTGGCCCTGACCAGTTTGATAAAGAATGGTTTCATCGGTAAGCAGGTTGTAGACACCCTTAAACTCCTTACCCATGCCAATCGGCCAGGTAATCGGCGAGCATTTAATCTTAAGGACGCTTTCCACTTCATCCATGACTTCAATTGGGTCGCGCACATCACGATCCATTTTATTCATGAAGGTAATGATCGGGGTATCGCGTAAGCGAGTAACCTCCATTAATTTAATGGTGCGATCCTCTACACCTTTGGCGGTGTCAATGACCATCAAACAACTGTCAACAGCGGTAAGTGTACGATAGGTGTCTTCAGAGAAATCTTCGTGACCTGGGGTATCCAATAGGTTAACCAGACAATCAGCATATGGAAATTGCATTACTGAGGTAGTGATTGAAATACCACGATCTTTTTCCATTTCCATCCAGTCAGACTTGGCATGCTGACCAGATTTTTTGCCTTTAACGGTACCTGCAGTTTGCAGAGCCTGACCGAAAAGCAATACCTTCTCTGTTATCGTCGTCTTACCCGCATCCGGGTGAGAAATAATGGCGAAAGTGCGGCGTTTGCCAACTTCCTGCTGTTGTATCGTCATACTAAAACTTAGCCCGATCAATTTGAGGCTTTTCGGTACCAGGTGAAATCTTTATCACCAGAAGTGCTTACCGAGTGCCCAATGTAATTAAAAAACGCGCTATTATACCCAAAGCTGTGGTAATGAGCAGTACTTATGGCGAAAATTTTAGTAAATTTTGGCGGGAAGGGGCAGGTTACAACGGAAATTGCGAAGAGCTGAAAAATCGCTGTGGAGTGAGTGGCTATTTAGCCAGAACCAATTCGTTCATGGTTTTTCGCATGATGATCGCGTCTTCGTGACCGGTTGCTGCCGGGTAATAACCAACGCGGCGGTCAATTTGTTCAAACCCGTGATTAATGTAAAGCAATTGCGCAGCGATGTTACTGGCTCTGACTTCCAAAAACACCTGGTTAATGTTTAATTGCTCGGCTTGCGCAAATAAGTCTTCGAGTAAAGCCGCTCCATAGCCTATTCTCTGCCAATCAGGGTGGACAGCGATTTCCATTAACGTCATCTCATCAATAACATAGTCCGCGACGTAAAACCCAAACCACAAATTGCCATCGGTGACTCCACGGGTCAAATAGCGTGGGCCAAAACAACCTTCGAGGATTTTCTGCGACCAGGGGAAGGGATTACAGGCTAGTTCAATCGCATAAATCTGGTTGATGTGGTCAATGGAAAACGACTGAATACTACTCATAACGTCAATCTATACGGCGAACTCGGTTAACGATTCGATTTAAACCAGACAAATAATTGTCGTTTCTGTTTTTCGTCGGGTGCGATTTCGGCAAAACTTGGTGATTTTATATTAAAATCTACAAACTCGATTTTTTGCTTGCGATGAAATTGCCAGGTAAATTTATCAAAGTGGATTCCATCGGCGTCTAATCTAACCTGGTCGGCTTCTATTTCTAACCAGCGTAATAAATCTTTAAACCACTGACTGTCGATACAACTTTGGTAATGTTGCTCGGCAGTCTGTCGTGCTTTCGATGCTTGCTTTGCCTTTGCTTCGGGTTTCTTGTCAGGGGAATTCTTTAACGTGTTCAAACGGGCAAGAATCTTGTCACTTTGGTCAATGATTACTGGATTATCTTCACCTGATTCGAGACTGGAAAATTTTTCTTCCCTGGCCGACCATACGCTGATCCCCATTTCCTGAAGGTAGTCGAATTGTTTTCGGTTTAAGCTCATGAAACAGTTTCCAATGGCACTGGGGATTGAAATATCACTTAATAATGACAGAAAAAATCGTAACAACCTAGAAAGTCGTGTGAAATTTATTGGAATTTTAATCGTTTTTCGCGAACAAGATTTAGGTGATGGAACGCAATTGCTTGATTTTGTTAAGCAACGAGGGAAATAAAGAGATAAGAAAGAAATGGCAGGGGTGGAGAGACTCGAACTCCCAACCGTCGGTTTTGGAGACCGCCGTTCTACCAATTGGAACTACACCCCTGCAGTGGCTGTGCATTATACCCAACCAAAGTTAAAGGTAAAGGGCTAATTTATGATTTTTTTATCGGATTGGTTCAAGTGTTGAATAATTACTCAATCGTCACGCCAGGTGGGCTCTGCAAGCAAATGTAATCTCCTTCAGGTTAATCTTTTTTTGAAGATTTTTGGTTAAAACTCCCAAGGCTAACACCTGAGCGCAAATAAACCACAGAAACCAGCTCAACAATAAACGATAATAATGAGTTAACCTTCTGATATTAAAGCTAAAATAAAAGTTCAAAAAATCATAAGGTTGTAGTTGAAATGTATTGTGATTGGCCATAGAATGCTGATTAATTAAGCAGTACTCATTTTAACCAAGCAAGTATTGTAACCTGGCTCGTCCCCCCCAACGGCTCGTTTTCAATGACTTAAAGGACTTTAAGTATGAAATTCATCGATATGCTTCGAAAGCTTACGCGCCAAAAAAATGAAATCTCAACTGAGCCAGCGCAACAACGTGTAAACGTTGATATCAATATGGTGGAATCGCAACTTACTCCGGAAGATTTCAAACCTAAATCTGATATCGAACAGGATACCGCTCAGGTCGACTAATTCATTTTTCCACTATTCTCCCGAAAATCTATCTTTTCGGATGTACATTGGCTCAATGAAATGCTCCTCGACTAGTCAAACTCTCAAGTTGCTTATAAAGCGCAGCTAAACCCCTCTATTTCTCTTGCTATTCGTGGCCTCGGGCACTAAACTGTCGCGGATTTTTTAACCTCGTTTTTTGGTGCCTAACTATGACCCGACGCGTCAGTGATTATGCCTTTGATTTACCTGATGAGCTTATTGCCCGTTACCCACAGCCAGAGCGGACCGCAAGCCGCTTAATGGTACTGGATGGCAACAGCGGAGCGATCGAGCACAACACCTTCACGAATGTTATCGATAAACTCAATCCCGGTGACTTGTTGGTGTTCAACAACACCCGAGTGATTCCGGCAAGAATGTTTGGTACCAAAGCAAGTGGCGGTAAGATTGAAGTTTTGGTCGAGCGAATTCTCGATCAACATCGGTTTCTTGCCCATGTACGCTCCAGTAAATCACCAAAACCTGGGGCTGAGTTACTGCTGGAAGATAAAGTTAATGCGACCATGGTTGGCCGCCATGATGCCTTGTTTGAACTGGAAGTGCAGGGTGAACAGTCGGTATTGGAGGTTCTGGAAGAAATCGGTCATATGCCTTTGCCGCCTTATATCGACCGTCCTGATGAAGATTCTGATAAAGAAAGGTATCAAACGGTATACAGCGAAAAGCCCGGAGCAGTAGCTGCGCCGACGGCGGGTTTGCATTTTGATGAACCTTTACTGGAAAAAATAAAGGCAAAAGGCGTGCAACTAGCGTTTGTGACTTTGCACGTAGGCGCCGGTACCTTCCAACCGGTTCGTGTTGACAATGTTGATGACCATGTCATGCACTCTGAATATGTCGAGGTAAGTCCGGAAGTTATTGAGCAGATTCGCCAGACCAAAGCTGCGGGCAACCGCGTGGTTGCCGTGGGTACCACGTCGATGCGCTCCCTTGAGAGTGCAGCCAAACATCACTCGGATAAAAAACAGCCTCTGGCTGAGTTTTACGGCGACACCGATATTTTTATTACCCCGGGTTTTAACTTTCAAATTGTCGATTGCCTGATCACTAATTTTCATTTATCCGAATCAACGCTGTTGATGCTAGTTAGCGCATTCTCAGGTTATGAGCACATTATGAATGCTTATCAACAGGCCATCGACGAACAGTATCGCTTTTTTAGTTATGGTGATGCGATGTTCCTGAGTAAACAAAACAAAGATTAATGATGACGACAAACAGCAGTTGCCGTTATTTAAAAACACGCTCTGTGGGCTTTTGATATACTTAGCCGGAGCTTAAACCAATAAGCCAGTGGCCTGTTTCGCTGCTAGGCGAGGAAAAAAGATGAAGTACGAATTAATTAATCAGGACGGCAAAGCCCGTCGTGGCCGTTTGATTTTCGATCGTGGCGTGGTTGAAACGCCAGCTTTTATGCCAGTAGGTACCTATGGCACCGTAAAGGGTATGACGACAGATGAAGTCGAAGCTACCGGTGCTCACATCTTATTAGGTAATACTTTTCACTTAATGTTGCGTCCAGGTACCGAGATTATCGAGCAGCATGGTGACCTTCACGACTTTATGAACTGGCATAAGCCAATTCTGACCGACTCCGGTGGCTTCCAGGTATTTAGCCTGGGGGAGATGCGTAAAATCACCGAGAAAGGTGTTGAATTTCGCTCGCCGGTAAATGGTGAAAAAATCATGCTTACCCCAGAGCGTTCGATGGAAGTTCAACGCAGCCTTGGCAGCGATATTGTAATGATCTTTGATGAATGCACACCGTATCCGGCAACCCATGAAGAAGCGAAAGCGTCGATGGAGTTGTCTTTACGCTGGGCAAAGCGTTCTAAAGATGCTCACGGTGACAACCCTTCAGCCCTGTTTGGTATTGTTCAGGGGGGCATGTATGAAGATTTACGAGAAATCTCTGCACAGGGCCTGCTTGATATCGATTTTGACGGTTACGCCATCGGTGGTTTATCTGTTGGTGAGCCGAAGGAAGAGATGATAAAAATTCTTGATCACACCCCGGACTTGATCCCCAAAGAAAAGCCCCGATATCTAATGGGAGTAGGGAAACCTGAAGACCTGGTAGAAGGCGTGCGCCGCGGCATTGACATGTTTGATTGTGTGATGCCAACACGAAACGCCCGCAACGGTCACCTGTTTGTAACTAATGGCGTGGTGAAAATTCGTAACGCCAAGCACAAAACAGATACCGGGCCTTTGGATCCAGAATGTGATTGCTATACCTGTAAGAATTATTCAAAAGCTTATTTACATCACTTAGACAAATGTAATGAGATTTTGGGAGCGCAATTAAACACCATGCATAACCTGAGATTTTATCAGCGAGTCATGCAGGGTTTGCGTGATGCCATTGAGCAAGGTAAATTAGACGACTTTGTCGCTGAGTTCTATGCCTTGCGTGGTATGGACGTTCCACCGCTGGAACCGAATTCAGGCAGTAATGAAGAATAATTGAAAATAAATTACCGCAAGGTAAACATTGTAAAAAGAGGAAGTTATGGATTTTTTTATTAGTAAAGCTTATGCAGCACAACAACCACAGCAAAGTGGCGGATTTGAAATGCTGATCATGCTGGCGGTATTTGGTTTGATTTTTTATTTCATGATCTACCGTCCTCAAGCTAAGCGTGTAAAAGAGCACAAGAATTTAATGTCTGCATTGGCGAAAAACGACGAAGTGCTAACTCAGGGTGGCGTTGTCGGTAAAATCGTAAAAGTTAGCGATGAGAAAGACTTCATCGTTGTCGCGATTGCTGAAGGTACTGAAGTTACCGTGCAAAAAGCAGCAGTTACCGCCGTACTTCCTAAGGGAACTATGAAGTCACTGTAAGGACAGACTCGTGATAAATAAATATCCATTATGGAAATCCTTGATGGTGGTTTTCATCCTGATGTTTGGTGCGCTTTACGCGCTGCCAAACTATTACGGTGAAGATCATGCTGTGCAGATTTCCGGGAAACGTGGTCTTGAGGTTTCTGCATCGACGTTAGATACCGTCAGAAGCGAACTTGATAAACAGAGCATTAAATTCAGTAGCGTTGTCCTCGAAGATGGCCAGATTTTAATTCGCTTCGAAGATTACGAAAATCAGAAAAAAGCCCAAGAAAAGCTCATTCCAGTATTGGGCGATCAATATTCCGTTGCATTAAACCTGACACCGGCAACGCCAGAATGGCTTGATAACTTGGGTGCGGTACCAATGAAACTTGGTCTTGATTTGTCCGGTGGTGTTCACTTCCTGATGGAAGTCGATATGAAAACCGCAATGGACCGTGCCAAGCTCAACATGTCAGACACCTTCAAAGCCAAACTTCGTGAAGAGAAGATTCGTTATAAGCGCGTTGCCGAAGTTGGCAATGGTGTGGAAGTGGAATTGCGAAGCATTGAAGATTTAGAGCAAGCTGAGACTATTTTAAAACGCATTGATCCGGGATATGTGTTCGTTGATGACGAAGACAGCCTGACTTTGAAAGTCACTATGTCAGACCAGAAAATCAAAGAAACCCGTGAAAATGCAATCTCACAAAACATTACTATCATCCGTAATCGTGTGAATGAGCTAGGTGTTGCAGAACCTTTGGTTCAGCGCCAGGGACAAAAGCACATCGTTGTTGAATTACCTGGTGTTCAGGATACCGCAAAGGCTAAGGAAATCCTTGGTGCAACGGCAACCCTGAGTTTCCACATGGTAGATCAGCAAGGCGATCCGATATCAGCCGCTAATGGTCGTGTGCCTCCGGGCTCCTTTGTTGTTAATGATAAAAACAACCAGCCAGTGCTACTGAAGAAACGTGCAATCTTAACTGGTGAGCATATTGTTGGTGCTAACTCAGGCCGAGATCAACAAACCCAGCAGCCTGCGGTATTTGTGGACTTGGATGCTACTGGTGGTGACAAAATGTCACGTGGAACCCGCGGCAATGTTGGTAAGCCAATGGCGACGGTATTTATCGAAAGTGTGGCAACGGGAGAGAAAAACCCAGATGGCAGCCTGAAGTTCAGAAAGGAAATGGAAGTTATCTCTGTTGCTACCATTCAATCTCGTCTTGGACGCAGCTTCCAGATCACCGGTGAGAGAAGTCCGGCGTCTGCTCATAATTTGGCATTACTTCTTCGTGCAGGTGCTTTGATTGCGCCAATTGCTATCGTTGAAGAGCGCACCGTTGGTCCATCATTGGGTGCTGAAAATGTTCAGTTAGGTCTGCAAGCCATTATGTGGGGCTTTGCCTTGGTTCTTGCCTTTATGATGATCTACTACCGTAAGTTTGGTGTGGTCGCCAACCTTGCGCTGGCAGCTAACCTAATCCTTATCGTTGGTATTATGTCACTGATTCCTGGTGCGACACTTACCTTACCAGGTATGGCAGGTATCGTTTTGACCGTAGGTATGGCGGTTGATGCCAATGTTCTGATATTTGAACGGATACGCGAGGAACTTCGCGACGGGCAAAGTGTTCAGCAATCTATCCATCGCGGATATGATGCAGCATTCTCGACCATTTTTGATGCCAATATCACAACATTGATTGCCGCAATTATTTTGTTTGCAGTCGGTACAGGTCCAATCAAAGGTTTCGCTGTTACTCTATCTATCGGTATCGTAACGTCAATGTTTACCTCGATAATCGGTACCCGTGCAGTGGTTAACGCCATCTGGGGTGGCAAGAAACTCGATAAGTTATCGATATAGGTCAGGTGAGAATTATGCAATTATTAAAACTTAAAGACACCGTGGCCTTCATGTCATTCCGCAAGCCTGCGGTGATATTCAGCCTGGTACTTATCATTGCGTCAATCGCATCGCTGGCGACAAATAAGCTGAATCTCGGCTTGGATTTTACTGGCGGTACGCTGATTGAGGTTGGCTTTGAACAGCCTGCAAATTTAGGTGAGATTCGCCAAATCATGGAACAGGGTGGTCATGAAGATGCCGTTGTTCAGCTTTTTGGTAGTGCCAATGACGTATTAATTCGTTTAGGCCAACGCGAAAACGTGAAAGCAGAAATGCTGGGTAACGAAATTCTTTCTTTATTGAAAGACGGAACCAGCCAGAATGTCGAAATGCGCCGTATCGAATTTGTTGGCGCCAATGTTGGTGAAGAGCTAACGGAGCAGGGCGGCCTTGCGATGCTAACGGCATTGATTTGTATCTTGATCTACGTTGCCTTCCGATTCGAATGGCGATTCGCTCTGGGCTCCGTCGCCGCACTTGCCCATGATGTTATCTTAACGCTTGGCTTGTTCTCTTTCTTACAGTTAGAGTTTGATTTGACGGTTCTGGCGGCGATCCTTGCGGTTATCGGTTATTCACTCAACGATACCATCGTAGTATCCGACCGTATTCGTGAGAACTTCCGAAAAATCCGTAAAGGTACGCCAGAAGAAGTGATCAATATTTCACTGACGCAAACGCTAAGCCGTACGTTAATCACATCATTAACGACCTTCTTAGTATTGCTCGCCCTGTTCTTTAAAGGTGGTGCGCTGATCCATGGTTTTGCAACCGCATTGTTGTTCGGTATCTTTGTTGGTACCTACTCATCAATTTATGTTGCCAGCACCGTAGCTCTGGGCTTGGGTATTTCGAAAGAAGACCTGATCCCAGAAGTTATCGAAAAAGAAGGTGCTGATCAGGAAGAGTTTATGCCTTAAGCTCGACCATTAAGTGCTTTAAATGAAAGAAACCACCTTATAGGTGGTTTCTTTGTTTATACCTTAGGCTAGAATCACTTTTAAATCTTAAAGGCGTTTGTGTTGCATTACTGATTTTGGCTAATTTTGAGAGCGGAATAACCATTCTCTGCAATCAAAGCCTTGTCTAAAAGTCTTTAAAATATCACTGAGTGAGCAATAATTTAATGTGATTGGTATAACCATTCTCTATGCAATCAAAGCCTTGTCTAAAAGTCTTTAAAATCTCACTGAGTAAGCAATAATTTAATGGATTGGTATTAGGTAATTCAACATATGGAACATTCTCCAAAATTTCTGGCGTTGGTAAAAGGTGTCCAGGATCAGGTTTGTGAAATGACCCTGGAACAGCTAGCGCAACTGCAAGGCCCTTATGAATTTATTGATGTAAGGGAAGATCATGAATACCAACAGGGGTGTTTACAAGGAGCAAAACACTTGGGACGTGGCATCATCGAACGGGATATCGAAAAGCTCTATCCAGACTTCGATACCAAAATAGTGCTTTACTGTGGAGGAGGGTATCGCTCAATACTGGCTGCACATAACCTGCAGATCATGGGATATACCCGGGTATATTCGCTGATTGGCGGTTACAAAGCTGGCGTCGATGCTGGCTGGCAGCAGGATTAACCGGTTTTTTCCAAGGCGGCAGCTGCGGCAAAGTAAGCAGGTATTTCGGTGATGGCGCCGTTTTCTTTGGCATCGGGTTCAACACCCGATTGCACCGCATTTACCACATCGCCAATGACCAATAAGCTTGGTGATTTTACCTGCTCGGAGTCAATCAGTTGTGGCAAGTCCTGCAAGGTTGTGCGCCAGACTCTTTGTCCTTTTTGAGTACCACTTTGAATGATCGCCGCCGGTGTTGTTGCCGCACGTCCATGTTTGATCAGTTGCTCAGCAATGACACCTGAGCTTTTAATGCCCATGTAAAACACCAGGGTTTGTCCGGCATCGACATAGTTGTCCCAAGGAAGGATGAGCTCGCCATTTTTTGAAAAGTGGCCGGTAATAAAACTGCAGCTGTGAGCAACACCGCGATGGGTTAGCGGAATACCTGCGTAGGTTGTGCAACCTGACGCGGCGGTAATGCCAGGGATCACATGAGCGCTTAACTGATGCTCAAGCAAATAATTTAGCTCTTCCGAACCTCGCCCGAAAATAAAACTATCGCCACCTTTTAACCGCACAACTTTAAGTTGCTGATTGGCGAGATTGACCAGGGTTTCATTGATTTTATCCTGCGGAACACTATGGCGGTTTAATTCTTTACCAACATAAATGCGGCGAGTGCTTACCGGCATTAAGTCGAGGATATCTTTAGATACCAATCGATCGTATACAACAACGTCAGCCTGTTGCAAAAAACGTAACGCTTTTATCGTTAATAACTCAGCATCGCCGGGCCCTGCGCCAATCAATGCGATTTCGCCCGGTTTAAATACAGATTTTGATGCTGGAAGTTGCATAGTCGTTATCACGGTAGTTTATCTTAATACATAGTTAATGCTTAGTTTAACCGTGTTTTTAATAACCACTAACGATTTAATTTCTATTTTATATTCCGTTTGGTTATCTATGAGGTGCATTGTCATGTCTTTTTAGGTCTCCCAACGGCCAGCATTGCGGCAATAAACGAGTGATTATCGAGGAACGCTGTGCTTTTACCGAATTAGCCCTGTTGGTACTTGCGCTTGGATGAAAAACACGTAAGGATAAAATCGGTCAAAATAATAACGAACCTTGCAAACAGAACCTTAATGATGTTGTGCACGGTCAAGGAAACCTCTATGCACCAGCGTAAATTGATCAATGACGATTGTTCGGTGAAACCAATAACAGGTTTTATTTCCGGGTTAATCATGGCGGTAAGTTTGTCGCTTCTCGTCAGCGTCACCGCAAAAGCTTCGGATAATCATTCCAGCATCGACAACATCGCTGCTGATTTAGTGCTTAGTGTTAAGCAACAGGCAGTTCGTCAGGATGAGTTACTACAACAACGTTTAGATACGGTTTTACCCGGGTTGATGGCCAGGGAAAATATCGATATGTGGCTCATTATTTCCCGCGAGTATAATGAAGATCCGATTTTAAAAACCCTGTTACCAGCGGATTGGTTAAATGCCCGGCGCCGCACCATGTTGGTGTTTATCCGCGAAAAGGCAGAAGATAACCGGGTGTTGACCCTTTCATTGGGTCGTTATGATGTTGGCGAGTTTTATCAAAATGTCTGGGATATGGAAAAGTACGCTAACCAATACCAAGCCTTAACGGCGCTGATTGAAAAGTATCAGGTTAAGACTATTGCCGTGAATGAGTCGATAAATGTCGGTCTTGCCGATGGTCTGGTGGCAACGGATAAATCCTTGTTATTAGAAAATTTGGATAACATATACAAGCAAAGAGTCATTTCCGCAGAGCCGCTTGCTGTTTCCTGGTTAGAGACCAGAACCTCAGATGAAATTGATATTTATCGAAAGCTTGTTGGGTTGACCAAAGCGCTTATCAATGACGCTTTTTCAACTAAGGTGATTCGTGTCGGACAAACTGAAACTAAAGATCTTGTCTGGTGGCTCAGACAACAGGTAAGGGATCTGGGGTTGCAGACCTGGTTTCAACCGAGTGTTTCGATTCAACGCAAAGACATTGCCGATAAAAGTCAGGTTATCAAACACGGAGATTTACTCCACGTTGATTT
This sequence comes from Thalassotalea sp. PS06, assembly GCF_007197775.1. Taxonomy (NCBI): domain Bacteria; kingdom Pseudomonadati; phylum Pseudomonadota; class Gammaproteobacteria; order Alteromonadales; family Colwelliaceae; genus Thalassotalea; species Thalassotalea sp. PS06. The sequence continues at coordinate 1,107,171 of NZ_CP041638.1, forward strand.
TGGCATCAGCTATTTAAGGCTCAATACCGATATTCAGCAGCATGCCTATGTATTGCAACCGGAAGAAGATAACGCACCGCAGGGCTTGCGTTTAGCGTTAAAGCAAGGAAACCAATTGCAAACCTTGCTTACCGACAATTTTAAGGTCGGTATTGATGGTAATACGTTATTGAAAATGACCCGTGCAAAGGCCATAGAAGCGGGTTTAAAACCAACCATATATTCCCACCCAATCGGACCTTTTGGTCACAATGCCGGCACCAGTATCGGCATGTGGGACAATCAGAAATTTTTGAAGGGCTCTGGCGAATGGCCATTACATGCCAATACCGCTTATGCTATTGAACTGAATGTGACAACGCCAATCCCCGAATGGCAGCGCGATATTCGCATTATGTTGGAAGAAGATGCCTGGTTTGATGGCGACAAGGTTGAATATTTATATCCAAGGCAGGAAACCTTGATACTAGTGAAATGAAAATAAAAAAGGGAACCAAGAGGTTCCCTTTTTTTGAGTTAACAAACCGCCTAAAACATTCAGGCAGTTTAAGTTATTTTATTTAGCCTTCATCGCCGGGGTAAGGTGAGGGCGAATATCGGTAAGAATTTCTTTAATCAAACGAGGGTTGGCTGCCACAATGTTGCCGCTGTTACCGTGTTGATGACCGCCAACAAAGTCAGTAACCAGTCCACCTGCTTCAATAACCAATAGCTCACCAGCTGCGGTATCCCAAGGTTTGAGGCCTAACTCCCAGTAACCATCCATCCGACCTGCAGCAACATAGGCTAAATCCAGCGCGGCACTACCAGCACGACGAATATCGGCAGTCTTAGCGAATAGATCAGTGAACATTGCGAAGTAGGCTTCGGTGTTGTGTTTTTGCTTGAATGGAAAACCGGTAGCTAAGATGCTGCCAGAAAGTTCCTTACCGCCTTTAACACGGATACGAACATTATTTAATTGTGCGCCTTTACCACGACTGGCAGTGAATAATTCACCGCGAATCGGATCGTAAATAACGGCTTGATCTAATTTACCTTTAACTTTTAAGGCAATCGATACGGCAAAGTGTGGAATGCCGCGGACAAAATTGGTGGTGCCATCCAGAGGGTCAATAATCCACTGATAATCACTATCTTTACCAGCCGTTAATCCGCTCTCTTCACCAATGATGGCATGATCTGGATAAGACTTGAGAATGATATCTTTAATAATAGTTTCAGCTTGTTTATCAATATTAGTAACGAAATCGTTGCTGCCTTTGGCTTCTATTTCAACTTTATCAAGTTGTTCAAAAGCGCGAGATATAACGTTACCGGCACTGCGCGCCGCGCGCACAGCGATATTTAGCATCGGATGCATAGATGACTACCCCAATTTTTAAAAGAACAATTTTAAGCGGCGCGCATCATACCAGAAAGCATCTGCGGTTGCGAATAAAACTGTTTGGTAGTGGAGAATTCCTAATGGATAGGAATTTACCTGACTGGCAAAACTATAGTTTAAGTTACTGTTGCTTGCCTAAATCTACGATTGCAGATGCTGGAATTTTGCTTATATCTGTATCTGATTAACAAGAGCGAACTATTATTAGTGAAATTGACCAGTATCGATAGAATAATGCTCGCTGAATTATGCTATCTGGTATTGCGTTAAAAACCTTATTCTATCCGTGGTTTATGATACTATTGCCGGCAAATTTGAACATCGCAAAAATTTAGATTACATCTATGTTAGAAAACGTAAAAATTGTGTTAGTAAACACCTCTGATTGCCGAAATATGGGCTCAGCTGCGCGAGCAATGAAAACCATGGGGCTTAAAAACCTGGTTCTTGTTGATCCGATTGAAATGCCAAATGGCCAGGCACAGGCTTTGGCTGCGGGTGCTACCGATGTGTTGGCGAATGCTACTGTGGTATCAACGTTGGAGGAAGCCATTTTTGATTGCGGACTTGTGGTTGGCACCAGTGCACGCTCTCGTACCTTACCCTGGCCAATGTTGGAGCCGCGCAGTTGCGGCGAAAAAATGGTGCAGGAAGGAAAGCAATATCCGGTAGCTCTGGTCTTTGGTCGTGAAAGTAGTGGCCTGACCAATGAAGAGTTACAACTTTGCCATTATCATGTAGCGATTCCGGCCAACCCGGAATATAGCTCACTTAATCTGGCAATGGCGGTACAGACATTAAGTTATGAAGTTCGCATGAACTATCTTGAAGATCTGGAAAAGTCGCGCGGTCAAAACGGCTCTGAAGAAACGGTTAGCGAAACCGCTTCAGAAGAGGGTGAAGAGCAATACCCATTGGTGGAAGAAACTGAACGTTTTTACCAGCACTTTGAAAAGTCTTTACAAGGCACAGGTTTTATTGTTCCCAAGCACCCGGGCATGATCATGACTAAAGTCCGTCGCCTGTTCAATCGTGCTCGCCCGGATGGCAAAGAATTAAAAATGTTAAGAGGCATTCTCGCATCCATTGATAAAACGGTAGCGACAGCCAAAAAGGATTAATAGGCCGAAATAGAGTCGGTTTCAGGAATGTTTATGTTTGAGCGAATAAAAGAAGATATCAATAGTGTATTCGACCGCGACCCGGCGGCACGCAATGCATTTGAGGTTTTATTCAATTATCCCGGTTTACACGCTATTTGGGGACACTGTCTGACGAAATGGCTTTGGGAACATAAACTCCGCTGGTTGGCTCGGTTTCTATCAACCCTGTTTCGCTGGTTCACCGGGGTTGAAATCCACCCGGGTGCCACTATTGGTCGCCGATTCTTCATCGACCACGGGATGGGCATTGTTATTGGTGAAACCGCAGAAATTGGTGACGACTGTACCGTTTATCACGGTGTTACCTTAGGTGGGACCAGCTGGAATGCTGGTAAACGCCATCCAACACTAGGCAATAATGTCGTCATCGGTGCCGGCGCTAAAGTACTTGGACCACTTAATGTCGGAGCCGGTGCTCGCATTGGCTCAAACGCTGTAGTCGTAAAAGACGTTCCTGAAGGGGCTACCGTTGTCGGAATACCAGGCCGCATAGTCAGTACCAATGATCCAGAGCAGCAGCAACGTCAGGAAATGGCGAAAAAGTATGGATTTGATGCTTATGCGGTTTCCAGTGACAATCCAGACCCGGTAGCCAAGGCCATCGGTCGTTTGCTCGATCACGTACAATTACTCGACAGCAAGCTTCAGGAAGTTACCGTTGCGGTGAATAATGTTGGCGGTAAAGTCAGTGAAGATCAATTACCACCGTTGCACATCCGTGAGTTTAGCGAGGATGAAAAAGCCGCCGCCGAACGTCGAAAATCCGCTCAGGAATCCTTTGATCCAAAAATTTAATTTGACCGTAAGCTAAATACCTGAGTAAAATACTAGGGTATTTAGTTGACTATTTTACTAGGATAAGTAAAATGCGCGCTGCAAAGCTCGCGCTAACGCTTAATTTTCCACGGTAAATTCGGGCGCTATCAATTGTTCGAGCACGTTGCAGCGATTCAAAGGTAACACGATGAAATTAACTTCCAAAGGCCGCTATGCGGTAACAGCCATGCTTGATGTAGCCATTCATGCTGAACAAGGGCCCGTTCCTTTGGCAGATATCTCCGAGAGGCAGGGCATCTCCTTGTCGTATCTTGAGCAGTTATTTTCGCGGTTGCGTAAACACGGTTTAGTATGCAGCGTCAGGGGGCCTGGTGGTGGTTACCGCCTCGGTCGATGTAGCGCCGAAATTGCCATTGCCGATGTTATTAACGCGGTTGATGAAAGCGTCGATGCGACGAAATGTTTAGGCAAAGGCAACTGCCAGGGCGGACATCAATGTCTTACCCACAATCTGTGGAGCGACCTGAGCAATAGAATCGCCGATTTTTTAAGTAGCATCACCTTGTCCGAGTTGGTGAATCAAGGGGATGTTCAGAAAGTAGCTCAACGACAGGATCTCGAACATGCAATGCATGGCGAAGACAAGCAAGTCGGCACCTTGATTTCAACCAGAAGTATTATTAGCGAATGGTAACGCCATCGTTATTAGAGGCAATAAATTAATGAAATTACCAATTTATCTTGATTACTCGGCAACCACGCCTGTTGATAAGCGCGTTGCTGAAAAAATGATGGAATTCTTAACGACCGACGGTACCTATGGTAATCCGGCGAGTCGCTCTCACAAATTCGGTTGGCAAGCGGAAGAAGCGGTAGACATCGCTCGTAATCAAATTGCTGATCTTATCAATGCGGATCCTCGCGAAATCGTATTTACTTCCGGTGCCACAGAGTCAAACAACCTGGCTATCAAAGGTGCGGCTCGTTTTTATCAGAAGAAAGGTAAACACATCATTACCTGTAAGACTGAGCACAAAGCGGTTCTTGATACCTGTCGTGAACTAGAACGTCAGGGTTTTGAAGTAACCTATCTCGATCCAGAATCCAACGGTCTTGTTGATCTTGCGAAACTCGAAGCTGCAATGCGAGATGACACTGTGGTCGTTAGCATTATGCATGTGAATAACGAGATTGGCGTCATCCAGGACATCGCAGCGATTGGTGAATTATGTCGCTCTCGTAAGATTGTCTTCCACGTTGATGCGGCGCAAAGTGCTGGCAAAATTCCAATCGACTTACAGGAAATGAAAGTTGATTTGATGTCGTTTTCAGCTCACAAAATGTACGGCCCGAAAGGTATTGGCGCACTATACGTTCGTCGCAAGCCGCGTATTCGCCTTGAAGCGCAAATGCACGGTGGTGGTCATGAGCGTGGCATGCGCAGTGGTACTTTGCCTACTCACCAAATCGTCGGTATGGGTGAAGCGTGTCGCATCGCTAAAGAAGAGATGCAGCAGGACCTTGAACACGTAACGGCAATGCGTGACCGTTTGATGGCTGGCATCAAAGATTTAGAACAAGTTTTTGTTAACGGTGATTTTAATCAACGTTATCCAGGCAACTTGAACGTAAGTTTTAACTTCGTTGAAGGTGAGTCGCTGATCATGTCTTTGAAAGACTTAGCGGTATCTTCTGGTTCCGCCTGTACATCAGCAAGTTTAGAACCATCTTATGTGCTTCGTGCTTTAGGCCTGAATGATGAGATGGCACACAGTTCAATTCGTTTTAGTTTTGGACGTTTCACTACAGTTGAAGAAGTGGATTATGCCATTGAGCTAATTCGCAAGGCGATCACACATTTACGTGATATGTCACCTTTGTGGGAAATGTTCCAGGACGGTGTAGATTTAGACAAAGTAGAGTGGGTAGCACACTAAGTTTAGTGTCTGAAAGGGGTTAATTATGGCTTACAGCGAAAAAGTTATCGATCATTATGAAAATCCACGCAACGTAGGTTCGTTCGATAAAAACGATCCTCAGGTTGCCACTGGTATGGTTGGCGCACCGGCTTGTGGTGACGTGATGAAGTTACAACTTAAAATTGACGAGCAGGGCATTATCGAAGATGCCAAGTTCAAAACCTACGGTTGTGGTTCTGCAATCGCTTCCAGCTCATTGGTTACTGAATGGGTGAAAGGCAAGTCCATTGATGAAGCCGCAGAAATCAAGAATACTGCGATTGCTGAAGAGCTAGCATTGCCACCAGTGAAAATTCACTGTTCAATTCTGGCGGAAGATGCAATCAAAGCTGCCATCGACGACTATCGCGCGAAAAATAAATAGTAATTCGGAGTAAATCATGGCTGTAACTATGACGGCGGCGGCGTCTGAACGCGTCAAATCTTTTATGGCTAATCGTGGCAAAGGGATTGGACTGCGTTTGGGTATCAAAACCACCGGTTGTTCTGGTCTTGCCTACGTGCTTGAGTTCGTTGATGAGCTTAACGCTGATGATGAAGTCTTTGAGGTCGATGATGTGAATATCATCATCGACAGCAAGTCTCTGGCTTATCTGGATGGTACAGAGCTGGATTTTGTCAAAGAAGGCTTAAACGAAGGTTTCCAGTTTACCAACCCGAACGCTAAAGGCGAGTGTGGTTGTGGCGAAAGCTTTAACGTATAAACTGACCCAACCTACGGTGACCCCTATTGAATTATTTTGAATTATTTGGTTTAGAGGCCGATTTTTCGATTGATTTAACCTCGCTAGCAACCACATACCAGGCATTACAAAAAACGGTCCACCCGGACCGTTTTGCACATTCGTCAAGTCAGGAACAAATGCTTGCGGTGCAAAAGTCTGCGCAAATCAATGACGCATACGATACCCTCAAAGATCCCATAAGACGCGGTGAATACCTATTACTGCAAAGAGGTTCACAGTTGCCAAGTGAGCAATCCTCGTTTCAGGATGTCAGCTTTTTAATGGTGCAAATGGAGCTGAGGGAAATGCTGGCGGAAATAAAGTTCGCCAAGGATGTTGATGCGGCGTTGATGTCAGCCCAGGAGAGTCTGGATATTCAGGCTGGTCAACTGTGGCAGGAATTCGAACAGCAGGTTAATGCCCACAGTGAGGCGGAAAACCTGCATGCAGGTGAAACACTTCGAAAACTCAAGTTTTACCACAAATTATACATTGAGCTCGAACGCATCGAAGATGCGCTATTCGACGATTAATCATTAAGAAAAGTTTATGGCGTTATTACAAATTGCCGAACCGGGACAAAGTACGGTTCCTCATCAACATCGACTGGCTGCGGGTATCGACTTAGGTACCACCAACTCACTGGTTGCCAGTGTCCAAAGTGGTCTACCTAAAACCTTACCGGATTCTGAAGGCAAAGATATTCTTCCTTCAATCGTCAATTACCAGAAAGACGCTATTTTAGTTGGTGATGCTGCCAAGGCACTTGCGGTTCTGGATCCAGAAAACACCATAGTTTCAGCGAAACGCTTAATCGGTCGCTCGCTAGCAGACATTCAACAAAAATATCCTAATTTACCCTATACCTTCAGTGGCGATGAAGCGCATCCAAGCATCAACACCATTGCTGGTGATATTAACCCGGTTCAAGTTTCTGCACAGGTATTATCAAGTCTGGTCGAACGCGCTAAGCAGGCGTTAGGCGGCGAGCTTGAAGGCGTGGTAATTACCGTGCCCGCTTATTTCGATGATGCCCAGCGTCAAAGCACAAAAGATGCGGCCACATTAGCAGGCGTAAATGTACTTCGTTTATTGAACGAGCCGACGGCCGCGGCGGTCGCTTATGGTCTTGATTCCGGTCAGGAAGGGGTTATTGCGGTCTATGATTTAGGCGGCGGTACTTTTGATATTTCTATCCTGCGCTTGAACAAAGGGATTTTCGAAGTACTCTCCACCGGCGGTGATTCTGCTCTTGGTGGTGATGATTTTGATAATGCTGTTGTCGATTACCTGGTTGCTGAATTTAACCTGCAACGTCCTTTATCGCCGCAACTTGAACGTCAGCTATTGGAACAGGCCTGTAACGCCAAAGAAGCATTATCGGCAAATGAAATTATTAAAATCAATCTTGATAATCAGGGGACAAGCCACAGCCTGACGTTAAGTAAAGAACAGCTTAATGAGCTGATTTCGCCGTTGGTAAGCAAGACCTTACGAGCTTGTCGTCGTGCGTTAAAAGATGCCAACGTTAGCGTTTCTGAGGTTAACGAAGTAGTGATGGTTGGTGGTTCCACTCGTGTACCACTGGTGCGCGAACAGGTTGGTCAGTACTTTAAACGTCAGCCACTTACCTCTATTGACCCGGACAAAGTTGTTGCTATCGGTGCCGCTATTCAGGCCGATGTATTAGCGGGTAACAAGCCTGATAGTGAAATGTTACTGCTAGATGTAACGCCATTATCTCTGGGCCTTGAAACCATGGGTGGCCTGGTCGAGAAAGTCATTCCAAGAAATTCCACGATCCCTGTGGCGAAAGCACAGGAGTTCACCACCTTTAAAGATGGTCAGACGGCGATGGCGGTACACGTGCTGCAGGGTGAGCGTGAACTTGTAGAAGATTGTCGCTCTCTGGCGCGTTTTGAATTGCGCGGCATTCCGGCGATGGCGGCAGGTGCTGCCCATATTCGCGTCACCTTTAACGTTGATGCTGATGGCTTGCTTAGCGTCAGCGCCATGGAAAAATCCACGGGTGTGGAAGCATCAATCCAGGTTAAGCCATCATTTGGCTTAGAAGAAGGCGACATCATTAAAATGTTGCAGGAAAGTGTCACCCACGCCAAAGATGATATTCAGGCGCGGATGCTGAAAGAGCAACAGGTTGAGGCCTCGCGCGTTGTTGAAGGCGTCGAAGCCGCATTGGCTCAAGATGGCAATAAGTTGCTGTCGGCAGAAGAGCGGGCAGAGATAGAAAATGCCATTAATGAATTAACGAAAATCAGTCAGACTTCTGAGATTTCTGCTATTGAGCAGGCGATAAAAGAGGTTGATACAATTACAGCGAACTTTGCTGAGCGCCGGATGGATTCTTCCATTAAGACCGCGCTGGCAGGGCATTCGGTAGACGAGGTTTAATCATGCCAAAAATTATTTTTCTTCCTCACGAAGAGCTATGCCCGGAAGGGGCGGTTCTTGAAGGTGACACAGGTCAGACGGTACTGGATGTTGCTTTAAAGAACGATATTGATATTGAGCACGCTTGTGAGAAATCCTGTGCCTGTACTACCTGTCACGTGATCATCCGTGAAGGTTTCGATTCGTTAGAAGAAAGTGATGAATTAGAAGATGATATGCTGGATAAAGCCTGGGGCTTAGATCCTGAGTCCCGCCTCGGTTGCCAGGCGGTGATTGCCGACGAAGATCTGGTGGTAGAAATCCCCAAATACACCCTAAATATGGTTAGCGAAAACCACTAGTTCTGGCGTAAATAAAATTTAATTAAATTTTATTTACCAATCAATAATAGCCGCTATACATCCTGACGTTGTTCAGGCAAAATAGCGGCCTAATAATTAATCTGCACGCTCAGAATTCACCTTTAATACAGAGGAATAGCCATGCTCACTCGTGATATGAATATCGCTGATTTTGATCCTGAATTGTACCAGGCAATGTCTGATGAAGTTGTTCGTCAGGAACAGCATATCGAATTGATCGCATCTGAAAACTACACCAGCCCACGTGTTCTTGAAGCACAAGGTTCACAGCTAACCAACAAATACGCCGAAGGTTACCCGGGTAAGCGTTATTACGGTGGTTGTGAGTACGTTGATAAGGCTGAGCAATTAGCGATTGAGCGTGCTTGTGAACTATTTGGCGCAACCTATGCAAACGTTCAGCCACACGCCGGTTCTCAGGCAAATGCGGCAGTGTTCCAGGCGCTAGTAACGCCGGGGGCAAAAGTATTAGGCATGAGCCTTGCTCACGGTGGTCACTTAACTCACGGTTCTCACGTAAACTTCTCTGGTAAGTTATACGAAGCCATCCAATACGGTCTGCACCCTGAAACGGGCGAAATTGATTACCAAGAAGTAGAGCGTTTAGCGCTTGAGCACAAGCCGGAAATGATTATCGGTGGTTTCTCTGCATACTCTGGTATCGTTGACTGGGCGCGCATGCGTGAAATTGCTGATAAAGTTGGCGCCTATTTCATGGTGGATATGGCTCACGTTGCCGGTCTTGTTGCTGCGGGTCTTTATCCTAACCCAGTACCTCACGCACACGTTGTAACAACCACAACTCACAAAACTCTTGCTGGTCCTCGTGGTGGTTTAATTATTTCTGGTTGTGATGACGAAACCATCTACAAGAAACTTAACAGCGCGGTATTCCCTGGTGGTCAGGGTGGTCCTTTGATGCACGTTATTGCTGCTAAAGCGGTAGCTTTCAAAGAAGCATTAGAGCCAGAATTTAAAGATTACCAGCAGAAAGTATTAGATAACGCCAAAACCATGGTAGCGGTTCTCCAGGAACGTGGTTACAAAGTTGTTTCTAATGGTACTGAAAACCACTTATTGCTTCTTGACCTGATTGATAAAGATATCACCGGTAAAGATGCCGATGCCGCTTTAGGTAAAGCACACATCACAGTGAACAAAAACTCTGTTCCAAATGATCCGCGTTCTCCGTTTGTAACTTCAGGCCTTCGCCTGGGTACGCCGGCGATCACTCGTCGTGGTTTCGGTGAAGCAGAAACTCGTGACCTTACTGGTTGGATTTGTGACATCCTTGATGATATCAGTAATGAAAACACTATCAGTGACGTTCAGGAAAAAGTTAAAGCACTTTGTGCTAAATTCCCGGTTTACGCTTAATTGATTTAAATTAACCTTACTGGTTACGAAGACATCGCAATCTGTTGATGTTTCGATTAAAATGGTCGCCCTTAGCGGCCATTTTTTTTGCCTATTAATAAGATTACGAGGAAGTCTATGCATTGCCCGTTTTGCTCTGCCAACGATACTAAGGTAATCGATTCTCGATTAGTTGCCGATGGCCATCAGATACGCCGTCGACGCCAGTGCTTACACTGTTCGGAGCGCTTTACTACCTTTGAAACCGCAGAGCTGGTGATGCCGCGCATCATTAAGCGTGATGGTTCGCGAGAGCCGTTTAATGAAGAAAAATTACGCAGTGGCCTACTCAGGGCATTAGAAAAGCGACCTGTTAGTATCGAACAAACTGAAGGCTCGATTAACCATGTAATGTCACAGCTGCGGGCAACGGGAGAGCGAGAAGTCTCTTCAGAAATGTTAGGTAATATCATTATGGAAGAGTTGAAAAAGCTCGATAAAGTTGCCTATGTTCGCTTTGCTTCGGTTTATCGCTCTTTTGAAGATATCCGTGAATTCGGCGAAGAGATTGCTCGCCTTGGTAGTAACGGCGATTCATAACCCCATCCTTTTTAATTAACGTTTGAACCAGGTTACGTTTTGAACTTTAGCAACAACGATTACCAATACATGCAGCGGGCCATTGAGTTGGCAAAAAAAGGTGAATATACCACCTCTCCAAATCCTATGGTTGGTTGCGTGCTGGTTAAAGATGGTACCGTTGTCGGTGAAGGCTGGCATCAAAAGGCGGGCCTTGGTCATGCTGAAGTAAACGCGCTGGCAATCGCTGGCAGTAATGCCTCTCAAAGCACAGCCTACGTTACTCTTGAACCTTGTAGTCATTTCGGTCGCACACCTCCTTGTTCTAAGGCTTTGATTGAAGCCGGCGTCAAAGAAGTTGTTATTGCCATGCAGGATCCAAATCCGCAGGTAAGTGGACGAGGCATCCGCATGCTCGAAGAGGCCGGTATTAAAACCAAAGTTGGCTTGCTTGAAGCCTCTGCCAGACAAGTCAATGTTGGTTTCATTAAACGTATGGAAACCGGAATACCTCGGGTTATCTGTAAACTCGCCAGCTCTCTGGATGGCAAAATCGCCATGAAAAGCGGAGAGAGTAAGTGGATCACCTCAGCAGAGTCTCGTGAAGATGTGCAACGATTACGTGCCAGAAGTTGCGCCGTTATTTCCGGGGCCGATACGGTGATTACCGACGATGCCAGATTAACCGTTCGCTATCAGCAATTAGGCTTTGCCCAGCAAGCGATAAAGACGGAATATTTTCGTCAACCCATTCGTATCGTGATCGATAGCCAATACCGATTGCATCCCGATCTTGCCTTATTTAATGAGCCGTCGCCGATTATCCTGATTCGTATTAACGGAAAAACTCAGCAAGAGCCAACATGGCAAGATAACGTAAGCGTTGTTGAGGTAGATGCAGCGGCAAATGGCAAAGTTGATTTAGCGAAGATGCTTGAACAGCTCGCATCACATGGCGTCAACAATCTGCTAGTTGAGGCCGGTGGTAAGCTGGCATCGGCATTTATTCAGGCGCAATTAGTGGATGAGCTATGGTTATATCAGGCGCCAAAATTGATGGGCGCTGAAGCAATTAGCTTATTGGCGTTACCTGGGGTTGAAAAACTGGCTCAGGCACAGCATCTTGCCATTAACGATATTCGTAAAATTGGTGCGGATATTCGCATTCGCGCCAGTTTTAACAAGCAATAAGAAAGCAAAATTATGTTTACCGGAATCATTGAAGCGACTGGACGAATTAAAGCGATTCAACGCCAGTCAACAGGTGCCAGAATTGAGATAGATACTCAGAGCCTGGACATGAGTGATGTGCAACTGGGCGACTCCATTGCCACCAATGGTATTTGTCTGACCGTCGTGTCTTTTACCAATGCCAGCTTTGTCGCCGATGTGTCGATTGAGACCCTGGAGCGCACCGGCTTTGGTAACTACCAAACCGGACAGCGGGTTAATCTGGAAAAAGCCATGTTAGCAACGTCTAGATTTGGTGGCCATATTGTTAGTGGCCATGTTGATGGTATTGCTACTATTACCGCGATTACCGAGCGTGGTAATGCCTGGGAATACTGGTTACAGGTCGATGACTCGTTAAAAGGCTATATTGCTGAAAAAGGCTCAGTGACAATAGATGGCATTAGCCTGACGGTTAACAGTGTTGACGATGATAAATTCCGACTGACCATAGTGCCTCATACTCGTGCTGAGACCATTATTGAGACATATACTCTTGGTCAGGAAGTCAATCTAGAGGTCGATGTGGTTGCCCGCTACGTCGAGCGCCTGCTCCAGTGTCAAAAGCAAGGCACTACCGATTCTGGCGTTAGTGAATCATTATTACGAAAAAGTGGCTTTATCAAAGCCTGATTAAGCATTATGGGATGTAAGCCCGAGGTAACTATGAAATTTAATACTCCCCAGGAACTAATCGAAGATATTGCCCTAGGCAAAATGGTTATCCTGATGGACGATGAAGATCGCGAAAATGAAGGCGACTTTATCATGGCAGCAGAAAAAGTGACGCCAGAGGCGATCAACTTTATGGCAACACATGGCCGCGGACTAATCTGTATGCCAATGAGCAAAAGCCGTTGTCAACAATTAAAGCTGCCATTGATGGTGGACAACAACGAAGCGCAGTTTACCACTAACTTTACCGTTTCTATCGAAGCGGCAAGTGGCGTTACTACCGGGATTTCTGCATCGGATCGTGCCACTACCATTTTAGCGGCAGTGGCTAAAGATGCCGACCACACGTCCATTGTGCAACCGGGTCATATTTTCCCCTTAGTCGCCAAAGACGGTGGTGTATTAAACCGCGCCGGACATACCGAAGCGGGTGTCGATTTAGCGCGCCTGGCCGGGTTAGAGCCAGCGGCGGTCATCGTTGAAATTCTTAATGAAGATGGCACCATGGCGCGTCGTAATGATTTGGAAGTGATTGCCAAAAAACACGATCTGAAAATTGGTACCATTGCCGATTTGATTGAATATCGCAATGCTACCGAAACCACGATTCAGCGGGTTAGCGAGTGTAAATTCCCAACCGCTTTTGGTGAATTCGATTTAGTGGCATTTACTGATACTATCGACGGCCAAAGCCATTTTGCGTTAATCAAAGGGGATATCAAGCCAGAAGAGCCAACTCTGGTTCGAGTTCATCTGGAAAATACCTTTAAAGATTTATTGTACTGTCAGCGCGGTAACGTCACCTCCTGGCCTATTGCCAGTGCGCTGCAGAAAATAGCCAAAGAGGGCGGTGTGTTGGTTTTGCTAGGCAAGCACCAGACGCCGCAGTCCCTGATTCAACAGGTCAAGAAGTTTGCCTTGCAGGATGCTGGTGAAGATGTGAAAGAAGTGACCAAGCACGTTGGCTCTCGCAATGTTGGTGTTGGTTCACAAATTCTTGCCAATCTGGGCGTGAGTAAAATGCGCCTGTTAAGCTCACAAACCAAGTACCACTCACTATCCGGTTTTGGATTAGAAATCGTCGAATATATTCACGACTAGTTGATTAAAGCCAGCCTATCACTAAAATGACGGGCTGGCCACTAAGTTGTTTATAGCGGTTTAGTTGTAAATCTAGAAGATTCTTCGAAATTTGAGAGCAAGTCCTGCTAAACCGAATAATAATAATGAGGTAGGTTCTGGAACAGTTGGGTTAGGAGTATCTGAATTTCTACAAGCAGGATCCTGTGGGTTTGCTGTGCAAAAACCAATGGTCTCTTGAAGTTTAGCGTTCGCAAAATTTGTCACGAATGTTTGTACTACCGACTGATCTGTCGTATTCAGACCATTTAAATCGAATACTGAACCTCCGTGATTATCAGCTAGAGGGCCGATTGAAGAAATTGTATGAAATCCACTCAACACGGCATTGAAAAGGGCATTGTTTGCTGTAAGTATCGAATCTGCATCCGAAAAGTTTAATTCGCCATTTCCGTCGGGCTCATCAGTGAAAATTATCACATTTTTGACAGCGTCATTTCTAAAAGAAAATGATGATGATTCCGGCCCGTATGAATTCAACGCATAAGCGATTGCATCATACGCATCTTCATCTGAACCAGAGCTGATTAATGTCGCCGCTGCGGCTCCAAAACCTGCGGCGTCAGTGAAGTCCGTGACAGTTCGGATTTGATCAAAACTTGCTCCATAGCCGACTAGCGCAAATCGAACATCAATACCTCCAGCACTCATTATTGATGCAAATAATGCAATATTGTCTCGCAGGTTGTCTTGAACAGGTCCCATTGAACCAGATTCATCCACGATCATAATTATGTCTGATTTGATTTGCGCTGCTTGAACTTGAAACGTGGAAATTACGAAAGCTAAACTCACGATACAAGTTCGGAAAAATGAAATTTTTAGGCGTTTTAACATTAATATATCCTCCAAAGAATTTATTGTGTTTATTCATGCAACCCAGAATGGTTTATTTTCATAATTTTTACCTATTTATCTACCTTGGTGACTAAAAACGTTTGTCCTTAAACTCTAATTACAAAAGCTTTATCATAATGATTGCATGGAAATGTAAGTGAACTCCGCGCAGAGCAGTTGTGTGAAGGCAAATTCGATGCCAAGATTTAAAAGTTATTTAAATACAGTTGGTTAGCGTTGTTTGGTGAGTTGTGTTTGAAAGGTGCTGTTTATATATGTGACATGACTAGACTGTGCGGGGTTTAATTTAGCAATGATTTCGAAATATTTTTTAGCTTATTTAAATTCTGAAAAAGGGAGAAAATTTTACTATCTAAAATAGAGTCAAGGCTGGATAAATATTATTCAGATACCCGGGAGGCAATATTGTTTTATTGCAAATAATAAATAGTCTCTGATTTGCTAGATTCTTTCACATGCCTTTTCGATTTGATGTTTAACAAAATTCTTTTTAAATGGAATTCGGATAGGCAGAAGGGTAGTACTGTTGGGTAGGTTACTGCAAAATTATAATGATAAATATCCTTTTAATATGCATTGCGAAAGTAAGAGGAATTTGGGAGTTACCTGTGTTTAAGAGGACTGGACTGTTTCTTTCAGTTTCGAAAACATATTCACTAAGAGTAATACGATTGAGCCGAGGAACATCCCAAGAACCAAGGTGAATATTGGCCCGACCAACCAGGAATACCAGTTATGCGCTGGCCAGCTATTAACGACATTTTCGGCGGCAACTTGTAGGTGATGAAAATATTCAATACCGTGCACGAGAATACCACCACCTACTAAGAACATGGCTGCGGTGCCCAGAAAAGATAAGCTCTTCATTAGCTTTGGTGCAAAGCTAAGTAAACCGTTACCAACCTTCTCCCTGACTTTCCCTCGAAAACCAGATTTTGGATTCTGCAGCAAATAGACCCCGAGATCGTCAATTTTAACGATACCGGCAACCAACCCATAAACCCCTATGGTCATCAATACCGCGATTAATGATACAACGGTTGCCTGGTCTATAAACGCGCGGTGTTGAACTGTGCCCAAGGCAATAATGATGATTTCAGCCGAGAGGATAAAATCCGTTCTGATCGCGCCTTTAATTTTGTCTTTTTCATACTCGACCAAATCGATATTGTCATCCACCAGGGCGTTAATATCTTTCTGGTGCTGTTCATCGTCATGGTCACCCTGCAGGTTATGATAGATTTTTTCTACCCCTTCATAGCAAAGGTAGGCCCCGCCGATTATGAGTAATGGAGTAATTAGGGAAGGCAGAAAAGCGCTAAGAAGTAGGGCCGCAGGAACTAAAATCAGCTTGTTTACGAAAGAGCCTTTGGCGACCGCCCAAACCACAGGAATTTCTCTGTCAGCCTTTACTCCGCTTACCTGTTGCGCATTTAGCGCCAGGTCGTCGCCAAGCACTCCAGCGGTTTTCTTAGCCGCGACTTTGGTCATCAGGGCGACGTCATCCAGCGCTACCGCAATTTTATCGATAAGGGCGAACAGACTTGAACCTGCCATAATATGTTTCCATTTTACATTGCAAAAAAAAGCCCTTAAGTTTTGGCTTAAGGGCTCAGTATTAATTCATAAATGCGTCGATTCGACTTTTGATACCAGGAGCATCGATTCCCAGTTCCTGATGAATTTCAGGCTGGGTTCCGTGTTTTATAAACTCATCGGGAATTCCGATATTTAACACGGGTGTGGTTAATCGCTTAGCCTGCAGATATTCATTTACCGCTGAACCGGCACCACCGGCGATAGCATTATCTTCAATGGTTACCAGATAATCGTGATTATCGACAAGTTGCTGCACTCTATCTTCATCCAATGGTTTTACAAAGCGCATATCAACCAAGGTTGCATTCATTTGTTCGGCAACTTTTTTGGCTTCGGCCAACATAGTGCCAAAGGATAGAATTGCCACTTTTTCGCCCTGCAAAATGTCTTTTGCTTTACCAATTTCGATGGTTTCATCGATACCAGGTAGTTCAGCTCCTGTGCCACTGCCTCGAGGGTAGCGAACCGCTGCAGGTCGTTGCAGTTGATGACCGGTGTTGAGCATTAAACGGCACTCAGCTTCATCCGATGGCGTCATAATGACTAGGTTCGGGATACAGCGCATAAATGACAAGTCAAAAGCGCCCTGATGAGTAGGGCCATCGGCACCGACAATACCAGCACGATCAATGGCAAATAGTACCGGCAGATTCTGTATCGCCACATCGTGAATTAATTGATCGTAGGCACGCTGTAAAAAGCTAGAGTAAATGGCCACTACCGGGTTGTAACCACCAATAGCAAGGCCAGCTGCAAAGGTTACTGCATGTTGTTCGGCAATCGCTACATCAAAGTATTGATTCGGAAAACGCTGACTGAACTCGACCATGCCAGAGCCTTCGCGCATTGCTGGGGTGATTGCCATGAGCTTTTCATCCTGCTCAGCGGTTGCACATAACCAATCGCCAAATATCTTTGAGTAGGTCGGTAGGCTTGGCTTGCTCTTTGGTAATGAGTTACTGGCTGGATCAAATTTAGGTACTGCATGGTAGCCAATAGGATCCTGCTCAGCCTGCTCATATCCTTTACCCTTGCGAGTAACCACATGCAGAATCTGCGGCCCTTTCAGGCTGCGCATATTGCGAATGGTATCTACCAGGCCGTTAACGTCATGACCATCAATCGGTCCAATATAGTTAAAGCCAAGCTCTTCAAAGAAGGTGCTCGGTACTACCATGCCCTTTAGGTGTTCTTCGGCTTTCGATGCCAATTCTTTTATCGGCGGAATGGATCCTAAAATGCGTTTACCACCTTCACGCAGGCCAGTATACAAACTACCTGATAATAATTTCGCCAGGTGATTGTTAAGCGCGCCCACGTTTTCAGAAATCGACATTTCATTATCGTTTAGTACAACTAACAGGTCTTTGTGGATATCACCACCATGGTTTAGGGCTTCAAACGCCATACCTGCAGTCATCGCACCATCGCCTATTACCGCGACAGTTTTACGGTTTAACCCTTCTTTTTCCGCTGCAACAGCCATACCTAATGCCGCAGAAATTGATGTCGATGAGTGTCCGACGCTTAATACGTCATACTCACTTTCTTCTCGCCAGGGAAACGGATGTAATCCGTCTTTTTGACGAATGGTATGAAGTTGGTCGCGACGACCAGTAAGGATTTTATGGGGATATGCCTGATGACCTACGTCCCAGACTAAATGATCAAATGGCGTGTCGTACACATAGTGCAGGGCAACGGTTAATTCGATAGCGCCGAGGCCTGATGCAAAGTGGCCACTGCTTTTACTCACGGAATTAAGTAAGTATCCACGTAATTCATCACTGATCTGCTTTAGCTGATCCTGGGGGAACTCGCGCAATTGTTGTGGCTTATCAATTTGCGCTAACAAAGGATAATTTTCTAGATCAATAGTCATAGATTCTTTCAATTAATGGTCACGTTCAATGATAAACGTGGAAAAATTCGCTAAATTCTGTGTATTGTAGGGCAAAGCGTCTAAAGCGTGAAGCGAATTAGCATATAACTCCTGCTCTTTTTGACGTGCCCCCTGAAGCCCCAACAAGGCTGGGTAAGTCGATTTGTTGGCTTCAATATCTGACCCCGAAGGTTTACCAAGAATATCTTCGCTGCTGGTGATATCAATAATATCGTCATGTACCTGATACAAAAGACCTGTTGTAGCCGCATATTGTTCAAGTAATCCAATGTGAGCCGGATCCATATCTTCAACGCATAGCGCTGGCATTAAAATCGCAGCCTGTAACAAACAACCTGTCTTTAATCGATGTATTTGCTCTAAATGCTCTAGCTCAACGCTTTTATCGGTAGCGGCAAGATCCATCGCCTGACCACCGCACATGCCCTGATAACCAGAAGCGAAGGCGAGTTTTCGCACCAATTGGATCTGTTGCCCAGCATTAACGCCGATAAATTTGTGGTTGGATAAAATTTCAAAGGCCAGGGTCTGTAAACTGTCACCGGCTAAAATAGCCGTAGCTTCATCAAATTTACGGTGGCAGGTTGGTTGTCCGCGGCGCAAATCATCATCATCCATGGCTGGCAAATCATCGTGCAATAACGAATATGCATGGATACATTCCAGGGCCCCGGCAATCGCATCGATGTCCGGTAATGCTACACCCAACATTTCACCGGTTGTGTAGGCAAGAAAAGGGCGCATCCGTTTGCCGCCAATTAGCAGGCCATAATTCATCGCTGCCAGTAAAGTTGGATCATTAACCTTAAGTTGATCGAGTTGCTGTTTTAGGAAGGAATCAATGCGAGCCTGATAACTATCCAGGTTTGCTAAAGTTGCCACTAGCTATCGGACTCCGTATCCGTAAACGACTGCAAATCAGCGTCTTCGTCGCTACTCATCAAAATTTGAATTTTCTGTTCCGCTTTGGCTAACGTTTGCTGACTATGCTGACTCAGCGCCAATCCTCGCTCGAATAGTTTCATTGAATCTTCTAATGATAGATCCCCTTGTTCCAGCTGAGCGACGATGGTTTCTAACTCGGTCATCGACTCTTCGAAACTTAAGTTTTCCGGCTTCTTCTTGGCCATAGGTATCCTGTTACTTTGCTAACTTTTCTACGGATTTTCGGCATTCTAACCTGTATAGCGATGAAGAGGAAGTTATAGCATTTAGGAAGGTGGGAGGTGGAAGATATAAGGTGGAAGTGTAGAGCGTTGTTAAACTTATACCTTTTTGCATTAGTTAACATTCCTTAAACATTTGCAAAAGTGTATCTTCACAGGCAATTATCAGTCGGTTGTGTATAATACGGGGATTTAAAGCTTAACTGGCATTATCAATGAAATTTATTGTTAAATTGCAATCGGAAATCACCATTAAATCGCGTCCGGTTCGCAAGCGTTTTACCAAAATCCTCGAGTCCAATATTAAGAATGTTTTACGTCGTGTGGACGAGCAGGTACGTACCAAAATTAACTGGGACAGCATTGAAGTGACCAGTAAAAATACCTCGGAAGAAAACCGCCAGTTATTAATTGATACATTAAAGTGTGTGCCGGGTATTCCGCATTTTCTTGAAGTACAGCAAAGCACCTACACCGATGTTGACGATATCTTCAAGAAAACGCTCGCTGTTCATGCCCAGACCATTGAGAACAAATCCTTTTGTGTTCGCGCTAAGCGCACCGGCCAGCATGACTTTACCTCATTGCAGATTGAGCAATATGTCGGTGGTGGATTAAATCAGCATGTAGATTCAGCAAGAGTCCAGTTACGCAAACCTGATGTGACCATTCGCATTGAAGTGAATAAAGACCAGCTATTCATTATTTCTGAACGTCATGAAGGTCTTGGCGGTTTCCCAATTGCCACCCAGGAAGACGTATTGTCACTGATGTCAGGTGGTTTTGATTCTGGTGTTGCCAGTTATCAGATGATCCGCAAGGGCGCGCGTACCCATTTCTGTTTCTTTAACCTTGGCGGTAGTGCTCATGAAGTGGGTGTTAAGCAGGTAAGTTACTATTTGTGGAACAAATACGGCGCCTCGCATCGGGTTAAGTTTTTTGCGGTTGATTTTGAGCCTGTGGTTGCCGAAATTCTTGAGAAAATCGATAACGGCCAAATGGGCGTGGTGTTAAAGCGGATGATGATGCGCGCGGCATCAATGATTGCCGAAAAACGCGGTATTCAGTCGTTGGTCACCGGTGAAGCCCTGGGTCAGGTCTCTTCGCAAACGTTGACCAATCTGAATGTTATCGACCGGGTAACGGAAACTCTGATTTTGCGTCCATTAGTTGCCATGGATAAGCAGGAAATTATCGATATAGCCCGGGAAATCGGTACCGAAGATTTTGCTAAAACCATGCCTGAGTACTGTGGTGTAATTTCCCAAAAGCCTACGGTAAAAGCGGTTCTGTCACGTATCGAAGCCGAAGAAGGCAACTTTGATATGGATATTCTTACCGATGTGGTAAGTCGTACCAAGATCCTTGATATGCGCGATATCGCCATGGAAACGGAAGAAGAAGTGGCTACGGTTGATAAAGTCGAAACCGTCGATAGTGCAGGGCATGATAACGTGGTTATCGATATTCGTTCTCCGGAAGAAGAAGATGCTAATCCGTTGGAACTCGACGATATCGAAGTCCATCACATACCGTTTTACAAGCTAGCGACTCAGTTTGGTGACTTGCCGTCTGATAAGACTTATTTGCTTTATTGCGATCGCGGCGTAATGAGTAAACTGCAGGCCTTATATCTGCACGATAATGGCTTTGATAACGTAAAAGTTTACCGTCCGTAAGAGATTTTAACGCCCGATAAACAAAGCGTTATTTGCGACGCTAATAATAATAATTAACGCAAATGAAAAAGCCTTCCTGATGGAAGGCTTTTTTGATCCTCTTTCACCTGAGCGAGAGGTTTTTATTCAGGAGTAAATTCTAGAGTGTACTTTGTCTTGCCTGGTAATAGCGGCGAGGCGACACCTTGCACCCAGTCTTCATGGCCTTTGCCATAAAATGGTGATAATGGGTGACCTGATTGCGAAGAAGGCATATGGAAAATTGCCTGCTCTTCATGGCCAGGAGATACCACCATACGTTGCGAGGATCCAAAAGCAACCCCCTGTACACGCGGCATAAATGTATCACCACGCACCGCATCTTTTGGCATATCTAACAACCAGCCTAGGGCTGGAATGGCTTTTGATAATGGATGCTGAATGTTGGTGGTGTTGTGAGCACCCCAGGTTGCGTTATCAATAGCACCATATTTTTCAACCAGCTCATCATAGGTAGAAGCTGCGATTGATTGGCTAAATGCCGTCCAGCTCTCAAAGCCCTCTGGCAATAAATGTTCTGGCTGTTGCATCAGCATTTGCCACATCGGTACTTCCACCAGACTTCTGATAGGGCGGAATGACAACGGAATCGCATTTACATCACCCGCGGAATTTATCATCTCGTGCAATGGCGCAAATAATTCATCCCTTACATTTAGTCGAAATTGACGGACAAACAAATAACCGACCGAGTCGATCGATGCTCTGGCCTGCCAATCGTTCAAGTGCTTCACAAGCGGCGCGTAGTTTTGCTTGCTTACAAATGCTTCGGTTAATACCGTCTCCATCAAATAGTTATGCCAAGGCGCTAAGAACACCGCTTTGTCATCGTTTTGAATGTCTAATAAGTCTTGTTCGCTAAATTCTTCAATGGCCATCAAACCATCGCGGATTTGCTGGCTACGAGCACCGAGTGCATAACCACCGTTACCTAGTTTTTGATACATTTCACCACCAACAACGCGGCTGTTGCCTGTCCAAAGACGGTTATTTTCAGGGTTTAATACCACAGGGTATTCTTCGGATGTAAGGTAACCGGACCAACCGATATCCCCAGTACTCCAGTCTTGAGGCACTGCCCAACCCTGACTACCGGTATTATCGAGACCGAACTTTCTTGGTATGGCGCCGGCGATAGTCCAGGCGATGTTTCCATCTTTATCACCGACCATCAAATTTTGTGCTGGGATACCTGCGGTGTGTGCGGCGGCAATGGCCTGTTCAACGTTTTGCGCATATTCAAGGCCAAACAGGTTGAAGTTAACGCCTTGTGGATCGTGAGCCACCCAACGCATGGCGAGCAAGTTACCTTGATGATCTACACCGATAACCGGGCCCCATTGCGTTAACTTAATATCAATTGACGCGGCATCACCCTCTTTTATGTTGATGGTTTCCTGCTCGACAACAAATGTCTTGTAACCGTCTGGAGTTAAATATTGATTACCATCTTCTGATACCACAAGTTTGATCAAATCATTCCAGTCGCCATAGCTATTGGTGAAACCCCAGGCGATGTTGTGGTTACTACCAACCACAATCGCAGGAGTACCTGGTAGAGTAACGCCATCAATAGCGACAGCTTTACCGTTACTGTTATAGCGCAGGCTGGTTCGATACCAGATATTTGGTACACCAATTCCTAAGTGCATATCATCGGCAACAATGGCGCTGCCGGTTTTTGATACCTTACCGGATACGGCCCAGTTATTACTGCCTTTAAAGCCTTCCTGGTTATCAGGAAATAAAGTGAATTCCTGAGCTTGTTGGCTTTTAGAACGGTTGGCCGCAGAGGTGAATACTTGCTGTTGCGGAATATTGGCGGTGGCAAACGTGGTGCCATCAACTGCTGCATCCCAGTTAGAACCTTTAGGAATTAAAAACTGAAACGCATCCGCAGATAACAAATCAGACATGGCGCCAAGTAACAATTCTCTGTCACCGTATTCATATTGCAGATCCATATACATGGAATACAACGCTAGCAAGCTGTCTTCGGCGAGCCAGGGTTTAGGCTCTGCGCTTAAAAGCGCATATTCAAAAGGTCTGGCACCAAGTTCACTTAAGCCCTGGTTAACACCCGCGGTATAGCGTTGTAAAATCGCGGTCTGCTCATCTGTTAGCAGTTTTACAAATTGGCCGACGCGTTTTCTGAACTGATGGACGCGAATTTTCTTATCGTGGTTTAATGCCAGAGCGCCAAACAGCTCGGATAATTCACCCGCCGAATTCCTGCGCAGCAGATCCATCTGGAAATAACGTTCCTGGCCGTGCAAGTAGCCAAGCGCAAAACTCACATCTTCGCGGCTTTGTCCTGAGACCTGAGCAATACCTTGCTCATCTCGGGTTACCGTAACCGGCTGGATGATTTTACCAGCGACCTTGCCATCAAGTTGAGGCAGGCTTTGTCGAAAATACAGATAGATAGCGGCGATTGCCACCAACAAAAGGATGAGGATTATTTTTATCGATTTAACTAACAAGTTAGCCATCAAGTTACCTTTAATTTTATTGTCTTTGGTCTTACCCTCGTTATGAGTACCTGTCCGGGAAGGCCATTAACTTTATTATTTGAAGTGCAGAATAAAACATCACAACGACCGCCTGAATTTTGCGGCAGTAAGAAATGGGAATACTCTTTGAGGTAACCACTGTATTGAATAGCGATTAAAAATAGAAGTAAAAAATGACGAATTGTGGCTAATTGGCAGGCAATTGTAGCAATTGGTCGTGAAAACAACGTTGAGTTGCAAAAAAAAAAGACGCCGTTAAGCGTCTTTTCGAGATTATAATCCTAACACCATTTTGCCTTGTTTAAAGACAATGTCGACGGGTATTTTAGCTTCTTCCAGTTTTGCTAAATCGGCGGCAAGCGCTTCTTTGATCATCCCCGATTCATCCATTAATTTGCCAACGCCTTCATAGTCACCGTCGCCCTGTAATGTCAGGATCAATTCAGACAGAGAATCGATAGCAGCGGTCATCTTTTCCATATCGACGCGATATAAGCCATTCTCGTCACGTGAAAATGCGCCGTTTTCGGCAAAGTAATTAAAGCGAACCATATTCGCTTTACCATGAGCACTGGTGGCGCCAAAGCGAACCGAACGGAATATACCGGCCATAAAGGTGGTGTAGTAATCCTTTAGCTCACCTTCACTAATAACTTCTTCAGCCAGTAATTGACGTACCATGTAAAGGCCAAGGATATCGGCTTTGCCTTCTTCCAGTGCCGAGGCATGTTCTTTCAAAGCCTGGCGCACCGTGCCTTTATCATTAATGGTGTTTTTAATGCCTAAGCCATGGGCGACTTCGTGGAACATGGTATTGGCAAAGAAAGCATTGAAAGTAACGTGCTTGCGATCGGCTTCGCTGATCAGTTGCTCGGAAATTGGCACCATGATGGCATCAAACTTAGCACGCATGGCGTTTTTCAGTTGCAGGCGGCGCGTGCCTTTCTCAAGCTGCACTTCTTCGTCATTAGGTAAGTTAATGGCGATCGTTTTACCACCAGCGTTGGAATGGCCGGCATAATAAATAACATCATAGGCATTTAAATCTGCATCTGAGCCGGGAACTTCTTTTTTATAAGCTTTTTTAACCGGTAAGTCTTTTTGAAGTTTCGGTAAATATTCCGCATATTTTGCCAGCTTTTCGCTCCAGCTCATATCTTTTATCAAGACATAAGATTCAAAGGCGCTGCGATAACCGAACAATAAATCTTCATAGGTTTCAATAGGGCCGATAACCACATCAATGGGGTTGGTTTTCATATCCATCCAAGCCATATCTGACGCCTGATATTCGTCGCTACGCAGGGCATCGGCACGCATTTTCAGGTAATTGCCAAACGACTCATCATCGGCGAACGTCGCGGCTTTTTCTAAAATCGCGGCAGCGCGGTTAATGTGATCGGAATAGGCCTCGGAATAGGGGATGGAGAACAGGTTGCCTTCTTTGTCTTTGCGCACCAGCGTGTACAACGAGGTTTTTCCGTTAAATTCCGCTTTTTCAAACTCTTCCTTGCTCATATCCGCAGGATAGAATTGCGCACCTTCCGGTTTGCTTTCCACGGAAGTTAAAAATGGCTTATCACCATCGAGGCGATCCCAGGGGCCGTAATTGATTTTTACAAACCGTTTAACTTCAGGGTCTTTAATTTGTTTGAGTAAGTCTTTTTTACCTTCACCGTAGGCCTGCAGCCAAAACAGCTCATCCATAATTTTTGAAGCATCGATAAGCAATGACAGCATCTTGCGTTGGTTGTCGCTTAAGTGAGTAAGATCGGCATTGAGTTCAACTTCCTGATAGATATTCAGGCGATCTTTCGCTTCCGGTTTTAAATTGAGTGGTTGCGCAAATGCGCCCGCGCTAAAGGCACTAATACCGCTGGCGAATACGATTGCCGCACTCAAACGTGATAATGATTTTAAAGCCATCATGACATAACTCCATGGTAAATATTGTCGGCTTGTGACGATACATTCAGACTCGGTCTTGTGGCTAAATCCGCTTGTTATCATCTTTTGTTAAGGCGAAAGACTAGAAAATTATTAACACAATAGCAACTTATACCAATCCCATTAAGTTTGTGCACAACTCAGAGTTAGGGCAGAGGTTCAGTTACAACATAGATTTTATTGATATAGTCACTCTATATTAATGAAATATAGGGCAGTAAATGGGCCTCTCACTAACTCCCTACGGGTGAGTTTTAAAGGCATTTGGACTACGTTACTGATTTTGGCTTATTTTGAGAGCGGAATAACCATTCTCTGCAATCAAAGCCTTGTCTAAAAGCCTTTAAATTCTCACTGAGTGAGCGATAATTTAATGGGATTGGTATTAGCGCGCGTGAACCTTGCAAATGGCTGAATAAAATTGAGCAAAGTACTGATATTTAGGTTAACTTATTTAAGACCTACTGAAACTAGTGGGTAGACGTTTCGATAATTGAAGAGGGAAAAGCTATGAAACATATTGTGATTTCGTTTTTAGGCAAGGATAAGCCCGGTATCGTTGATACTCTGGCGAAAACGATTAAGCTGCATCACGGTAACTGGCAGACCTCAAGTATGCGTAAGTTGTCGGGATTTTTTGCCGGTATTTTGGAAGTATCTGTCGATAACGAGCACAGTGAGAATTTACTGGCAGCGCTAAAAGATATTGAAGGCCTGTCTATTTCCACCGAAGTAACAGAGCCAGTATCACTTGCCGATGAAACCATTCGCCTTGATCTGACCGCTAATGATCGTATCGGTATTATTGGTGAAATTTCATCAGTGATTCACGCCCAGGGCGGTAACTTAGTCAAACTAGTAAGCACCCAGGGTAACGCTCCGCATTTTGGCCAAAAGCTATTTAAGGCCACTGCCACCATTGCCATTACTGGCGATGATCATATCGATTCTTTGGTCGGCGCTTTGGAAGGCATTGCCGATGATCTCATTGTTGATGTGGTGGTGAATTAGCACTTCATAAAACCAAAACGGGAACAATTGTTCCCGTTTGTAAATTTATTTAGTACGTATCGTAAACGATACTTCGAGTGCGTGACGGAAAACGTCACTTCGGGTACACAATCAAAGATTGTTCCGAGTACGCGACAAAAAACGTCGCTTCGAGTGAGGTAAGCTTCGCTGGTGGAAGGTGGAAGAAAAAGCAAAAACTCTTGCGTCATACCGTGATACTACACGGTATCTCAGGCGTGAGATGAGTGTCTCTTAAGTGCCACAAGCGGGAGTTGAAACTCCCTGAGTACGTATCGTAAACGATACTCCGGGTACGTGACGGAAAGCGCCACTTCGAGTACACAATCAAAGATTGTTCCGGGTACGCGACAAAAAAACGTCGCTTCGAGTGAGGTAAGCTTCGCTGGTGGAAGAGGAAGGTGGAAGAATGCATCAAAAAACTTTGCGTCATTCCCTGATACTACAGGGAATCTTGACCTGGGCCGAATGTCTCTAGTGTGCCAAAGGCGGGAGTTAAAACTCCCTTAGTACGTATCGCAAACGATACTCCGGGTACGTGACGGAAAGCGCCACTTCGAGTACACAATCAAAGATTGTTCCGGGTACGCGACAAAAAACGTCGCTTCGAGTGAAAAGCAAAAACCTTGAGTCAATAGCTGAAGTTACCACTTTCTTTAGAAGAGGACTGCGTCGGTTTTGGCCATGGATGGCTTATATGCAGAAAATGCAGGAGCAATTTTCTGTGAGGACGCTGTCGAAAAGGTTTAAATTCGTCTTTGCGGCGTAGGCCGTAATCTCGTTTTTCGGGATGGTATTTCAAAGTGGCTGAATGACTTTAGTGTGCCAAAGGCGGGAGTTAAAACTCCCTGAGTACGTATCGTAAACGATACTCCGGGTACGTGACGGAAAACGCCACTTCGAGCACGCTGATGTCATCAGCTCCGAGCACACGCTATTCCTAGCAAAAGCAAAAACCCCTGAGTCATACCGTGATACTACACGGTATCTAGGTCGAGAGCCGAACGTCTCTAAAGTGCCATTTGCAGTCATATGAAATCTAATTATTTCTCGCTTGAAAAGATGTATTCCAAAACTTTCTTGGTGAAAATAAAAGTCCTAAAGAAAAAGCCCACCACCACATCATAGAGTTTATTAAAGCTGTTACCCCATAATTACCTAAATTATTTCGAATATATAAATTCAAGCTTGAAAATCCAATTGAAGCAATTGAAATTAGAGCGATTATTAAGATTATTTTTTCTCTAGAAAACTTTAATTTCCATACTTTAGACAAGCAAAGCAAAGTCACGACAGCACCAAATATACTTGCAAAAACAATTGCAAGAAAATCGTTTACTGGTTTAGGTAGAAATACTAAAGGAGCAGATGCGAAAGTTGAAAGAACATTAGAAACTCCTAGCACTAAAGTTACTAATTCAAACCTCCAAAACTCAGGCTTAACTTTTAATGAAAACCATAAAACGGCCGAGTAGAGAAAGCCTGCTAAGAAGACAGTAACTAATGCTATCTCATCGTCCATATAGGTAAACAGTGACAGGCAAGATAAAAGAGCCGTTAATATAAACAATCTCTTCGAATCAAAGTAATCATTCATTATAGATTCTTCCTTATGACTGCTTGTCGCTCATCACGGCCGTTGGCCGTTTAGTCAAAATACCGAATTAGCTTGTATGATGCAAACCCGTAAAAAGATTTTTCAAATCAAACAAAAAAGCCACCTGACGGTGGCTTTTAACATATAAGGCATTAATCGTTATCGATTAAAGAAGACCTAGCTTCTTCATTTCTTTCTCAGATACTGATGCAGGAAGAGGGATATAACCATCTTTTTCTACAATCTTCTGGCCTGATTTAGAAAGAATCATTTTTAAGAACTCAGCTTCTTTTGGAGCAAGTGGCTTGCTAGGGTGCTTGTTCACATAAACGTATAGGTAACGAGATAGTGGGTAATCACCTGAAGTAGCATTTTCCATGTTAGCTTCTACGTAATCAGTACCTTTTTTACTTAGAGGTAAGGTGCGAACGCCAGAGGTCATATAACCAATACCTGAATAACCGATGCCGTTTAAAGAAGCAGAAATTGACTGTACTACAGACGCAGAACCTGGTTGCTCGTTTACGGTGTTTTTAAAGTCACCTTTACAAAGGGCTTTTGATTTAAAGTAACCGTAAGTACCAGATACTGAATTACGACCATATAACTGGATGTCTTTACCTTCCCAGTCGCCTGTCAGACCAAGGTCATCCCAACGGTCGATATCTTTTTCGCCTTTACATTTACGGTTGCTTGAGAATATCGCGTCAACCTGCTGAATGCTAAGGCCTTCGATTGGGTTATCTTTGTGTACAAATACGGCAAGCGCATCAATCGCTACACGAACTGGCGTTGGTTTGTAACCGAATTTCTTTTCAAAAGCTTCAATTTCTTTTGATTTCATCTTACGGCTCATTGGGCCAATGTTTGAAGTGGCTTCGGTAAGAGCTGGTGGCGCAGTAGATGAACCTGCCGCCTGAATTTGAATGTTAACGCTTGGGTAATTGCGCTTAAACTCTTCTGCCCAGAACGTCATCATGTTCGCAAGAGTATCAGAACCAACAGAAGAAAGGTTGCCGGAAATACCGCTTACTTTCTTATATTCAGGTAGGTTTTCGTCCAAAGCCAAAACCGATTGGCTGGTAAAAGTGGCAACAGCAAAACTTACCGCTGTTAATACTCGTTTAATAGTCATTGTATTCTCCAAAGACTTATCTCGATTAAAAATTTCAAAATCATCTTAAAAAAGAAATATGACGCTTTTATGACAACGGAAAAAAATTAAAAAAACTTTTATACAGGTATGGCAGGATAAATCAAAGATTCCTTTATATATGACCAACAGGAGTCATTGTCGTAAAGCTTTATGTTAAAAAAAAGTAAACCTTCACAAATCTATCAAAAAATGCAAAAAAAATTCTACATTGTCACAAAAGTGTCATATTCCGATGTCACAATGCGCTCAATTAAAAATTACTAGGGATTGTTGAACTCTCGAGTGCAATACATCCCACCTTGCTAATAAATCTTTTTAGGGTAGCGCAATGAACTTAGTAAAATCTTCTACAGCTTTTGCTGTACTAACCGCTCTTTCATCAACCGCAATGGCTGAGACCGAATTTTACGGTAAAGCTAATGTAACTGTTCAACTTTCAGATGAAGGTGAAGGTAGCTTCTCAGAAGTTAAGAGTAACGCATCACGTTTAGGTGTTAACTCGCACTATGATATCAATGATGATTTAAAAGTTATCGTTAAATTTGAAGTACAGGTTGATGTAGATGGTGAAGGTGACGAGAACATCTCAGGCCGTAACCAATACGTAGGTTTAGAAGGAAGCTTCGGTAAACTAGTACTAGGGAAGAACGATACTGTAACGAAACAGTCGCAAGGTAAAGTTGATTTATTCAACGATATGGAAGGCGATATCAAAAACATCTTTAAAGGTGAAAACCGTCTTCGCGACACCGTAACTTATAAAACGCCTAAGTTTGGCGAGTTCCAGTTAGGTCTTACTTACGTAACTAACGGTAGTGCAAACGAAGATGATGAAGGTATCAGTGCGGCATTATTCTACGGTGACAACCAACTTAAGAAAACCAACTGGTTTGCTTCTGTTGCTATGGACCGTGACGTTAAAGGTTATGACGTAAATCGTGCAACGGTTTCTACCAAGCTAGCTGGTGTAACTCTTGGTGCAATGATTCAGAACCAGGAAGATTTAGAATCTGGTGAAGAAATGGACGGCTACTTCGTTTCTGCGAAATACAGCATTAACGACTTGGTATTGAAAGGTCAGTACCAAAGCGGTAACTTCGAGTTAGAAGAGACAGGTTTTACCTCTTCTGATGATGCGTCTGGCTACACCGTAGGTGTTGATTACAAGCTTGCTAAGAACGCTAAATTAATGGCTTTCTACACGGACTTCCAGTTCGATGATGCGACTGACCGCAACTACTTCGGTACCGGTATCGAATATAAGTTCTAAAATAAGTTTTATATAAGTCCAAAAGAAAAGCCGCAACAATTGCGGCTTTTTGCTTGCTAAAATTAGTTGCATAAATAATGATGTTTTTATGAATGCTGTCATAAAAGTGTCACGTTCTGTTGGCAAAATGTACTAAGTGTTTAGTGAATGAGTTTGTCAGGAAGGAATATGAACCGACAAATATTAGTAGTTGAAGATGAAACTCCAATTCGTGAAATGATCACCTTTGTGTTGGAGCAAAATGGTTTTAATACCATTGAGGCCGCTGACTATGAAGAGGCAAAAGCCTGTTTAGTTGATCCACTTCCCGACTTAGTATTACTGGACTGGATGCTGCCTGGTGGCAGCGGCATTAAAATTGCCAAAGAAATTAAGCAACAGGAATATACTCGCGATATTCCGATTATAATGCTCACTGCCCGCTCTGATGAAGACGATAAAGTGAAAGGCTTTGAAATTGGTGTTGACGATTATGTTACTAAGCCGTTTTCGCCGAAAGAACTTATCGCCCGTATTAAAGCGGTGATTCGCCGTGTTGCGCCGACTGCGTTAGAAGAGCTAATTGAGTTCAAAGGCCTGAGCTTAGATCCGGTTTCTCACCGTGTTGCTATCAATGATAAACCCATTGATTTGGGGCCGACTGAGTTCAAAATGCTGCACTTCTTTATGACCCACCCCGAAAGAGTTTACTCGCGAGAACAATTACTTGATAATGTTTGGGGTACTAATGTTTATGTTGAAGACCGAACCGTTGATGTGCATATCCGACGTTTGCGCAAATCTATCGCTGGCAATGGCCACGAGGAATTTGTCCAGACAGTGCGTGGAGCTGGTTATCGATTCTCCAGCAGGGTAAATTAATCAAATATGATCTACCGCTTTTCACTAAAGCAGTTTTTTAGTCGAGTTTTAACTGTCATTAGTTGTCTTATCGTAGTTGGTTTACTGCTTGACCAGCTGCAGTTGGTTCTGCTGATTGGAGCGGTTATCGCTCTAATCTGGAACTACAAACACCTGCTTAAGCTGATCAATTGGCTATGGCAGAAGAATCTAATATCCCCACCTGAATCCACAGGTATCTGGGGCCACATTTACGATGGCATCTATCGTAGGACTCAAAAATATCGGCGCAAACAGCGCGATCTCAATGCCCGCATTCGAGAATTTCGTGATGGCGCCGAAGCCTTGCCTGATGCAGCTATCGTCCTCGATCTTGAATACTGTATACGCTGGTCAAACAAAAAAGCGAGCTATCTATTGGACATTCGTTGGCCAATGGATAATGGTCAGCGAATTACCAACCTGGTGCGTTCACCAGAACTAGCAAACTATATTGGCAAGGAAGACTTTTCCGCGCCTTGCTCGCTGGTTTCTCCTGACAATGAAGACCAACAACTAGAACTGCGTTTCATGCCCTACGGTGATGAGCAATACCTGATGCTGGCGCGAGATGTCAGTCAGCTACGCCGGGTTGAAAAGATGCGAAGCGATTTCGTTGCTAATGTTTCCCATGAGTTGAAAACGCCATTAACTGTGGTTCGCGGCTATGTTGAGATGATACAGGAAGACAATGATTTTTCCGACCACTGGTCGCGCTCTTTTGACACCATAGAAGAGCAGGTTACCCGTATGGACAGGTTGGTTCAGCAATTATTGATTTTGTCCCGGGTTGAGGTTAATGCCGATATCGATATCCGGGCTATGGTCAATGTTCCTGAACTTATCAATACACTAATCGACGATGCGTCGGTATTGAACAAACATAAGCAACATCGCTTGTCCTTCGATATTGACCCCTCGCTGGGGCTAATGGGCAATGAGTCTGAATTGAAAAGTGCTTTCAGTAACTTATTGGTAAATGCCATCAATTACACCCCAGAAGGTGGCGACATTAAAGTGAGTTGGCAGCGAGTCGGCGAACATTGTGTTTATCAGGTTACTGACTCGGGAATCGGTATTCGTCAGGAAGACATAGACCGGTTAACAGAGCGCTTCTATCGAGTTGATAAATCGCGTTCCCGAGATACCGGCGGTACCGGACTTGGCCTTGCCATCGTAAAGCATGTCGCCCAACATCATAACGCAAAGTTGCTGATACAAAGCACCTTACACAAAGGCTCCACATTTTCGATTGAGTTTCCCGCTCAGGACAGTTTTGTCATTGGCGAAAATTACCCGAAACAGAAGAGTATTTATTAAATCTTCTTAAGTTTCATGTTGGTAATGCTGAAATTAAAGGTTAAGTATTTATTTTATTATCAACGTTTTCGACAACCCAGGGAGTTTACGATGGCCTATGTAGATGGATTCGTGCTGGCTGTACCGCGCGATAAAAAGCAAGAATATATAATACCAATCCCACTAAGTTTGTGCACAACTCAGAGTTAGGGCCGAGGTTCATGTACAACATAGATTTTATTGATATAGTCATTCTATATTAATGAAATATAGGGCAGTAAATGGGCCTCTCACTAACTCCCTACGGGTGAGTTTTAAAGGCGTTTATCCTGCGTTACTGATTTTGACAATGGAAATAACCATTCTCTGCAATCAAAGCCTTGTCTAAAAGCCTTTAAATTCTCACTGAGTGAGCAATAATTTAATGGGATTGGTATAAATGCAAGTGAAGCTGCAAAAGTATTTAAAGAATATGGCGCAATTCGCGTTGTTGAATGTTGGGGAGATGATGTTCCCGAAGGCAAACTCACGTCGTTTCCCATGGCGGTAATATGTCAGTGCGATGAAATCGTTTGTTTTTCCTGGCTTACCTGGCCGTCAAAAACATTCAGAGATGAACATATCGAGAAAATTATGAACGATCCGCGCCTGCAACCAGAGAATAACCCGATGCCATTTGATGGTAGCCGAATGATTTTTGGCGGATTCGAAGTTATTGTTGATGTGTAGTAAAGCAACGTGAGTGTTAAACACATTTAATGGTTTGCACATAAGTCGTTTCTTTATGCGGCTGTACCGTTATATTTTTTTACGCACCAGGTAAAAATATCCAACCCAATACCAGGTTGATCACGGTAATAATAAACGAAGCCACTAAGGTTGTGCCGAAGCTTTCTATTTCAAAATCGTCGAGCAGTTGATCGGTTAGCCAGAGTAAAAACGCATTTAAAACAAATACAAATAAGCCGAAGGTGAGAATGATCAAAGGCATGGAAATGATCACTAAAAACCAATACAAAAGGATATCGGCGATAGAGTAAACAATTGCGACAACTACTGCGGTCCAGAAGCTTTTTAAATGAATGCCGGACATCATCTTCGAAACTAAAAAAATAGATATACTCAACAGTAAGATATTGGTTATGATGCCCATCTCAAATCCTTCTCAATAAAGATCCCCAGTATTTCCATGAAAGGGGACAGGAATACGTCCATGTGGTTTAAGAACTTATATATTTTTGCGTTTACTCGTCCATTTACCATAAACGAAGAAGAGCTTGAAAGCCAACTTCAGGAAAATCAGTTTCGCCCTTGTGGTAAAACCGAATTGTCTCATTTTGGCTGGAGCAATGCGTTAGGAAAACATGGCCAGCGCCTGATACACCATGCCAATGGTTGCTATCTGTTATCTGCTCGCAAAGAAGAGAAGATTCTTCCAGCTTCTGTGGTAAAAGAAGCCTTAGATGAAAAAGTAGAGCAGCTGGAGCAAGAACACTCCCGTAAGGCTACCAAGAAAGAAAAAGAGCAGTTTAAAGAAGATATTACCTTTGAATTGTTGCCACGCGCATTTTCCAGAATTAGCGACACTCAAGGATATATTTGTCCTGAGAAAAATATCATCGTTATCAATACCTCTTCTCGCGGTAAAGCCGAAGATTTCCTGGCATTGTTACGTAAATCATTAGGTAGCCTGCCGGTAACCTCATTCGCGCCAGAAACCGGTGCCGAAACAGTAATGACCAGCTGGTTATTAGAGCAGAACTTACCAGAGCAATTCCTGATTGGTTTTGAAGGTGAACTAAAAGCGTTAGGCGAAGATGCTGCGGTGATCCGTTGTAAGAACCAGGACTTATTATCCGATGAGATCCTGGCGCATTTAAACACCGACAAGCAGGTAGTGAAAATTGCGTTTGATTGGGACCAAACCCTATCTTGTGTGCTAGCCGAAGACTTAAGTGTTAAACGCGTGAAGTTCTTTGACGTTATCCATGAGCAAAATGCGGATATCCCTAAAGATGACATGCTAGTGAAAATTGACGCCGATTTCACCTTGATGACGGGTGAGTTAAACCGCTTTATCGACGATTTACTGGCGCAGTTTGGTTTGCGTACAGATAGTTACCTGGAACAGGAATAAGGATTTAGACTTTAGTCGCTTATACCCTTGTAGTATCTTACTGAATCGAAAATCAATAAAAGCCCGGTTTGTTCATACAAACCGGGCTTTTTTATAACGATTTTGGATTTAAGGTTTAATTAACGAATGCGTCTGCGCATTCCAGCCATAACCATCAAGGCAAGAAGCGCCAGGATAGAGTTACTACCACCGGATTTTTTCTTTTCCTGTCCTGGCGGCTGCGGCGGATATTCACAGCTACCGTCATCGGTATTGGCGTTATCATCAAAGTTGGTTGCCGCAGTATCGGTACAACCATACTCAATACCATCAGACTCAACATTCAAGGTGAACGCAGTCATAGCCATGTCACCAGAGTTAACACTGTCGGAGACTTTAACCGTCACTTGAGTGCTGCCGTGATAGCCAAAATCTGGCGTCAGAGTTACTAGGCTACCGGAATCATTGCCGGAAATCTCGCTTGTAACATTATCAGCGATAACTTCAATCACATTACTTACCGCATTCTCATCAGCGTACAAGACTTTAAAGCTTGCCTGCTCGCCTTCGATGATGTTGATGTCTGCGATTTCAGCCAGCTGGATATTACCGGTTACGGCAAGCTGCAGATTCAGCTGCTCATTTTCAGAGCCAACCAGACCATTTTCCAGAGTGATGGTGTGAGTCTGACCAGCCGCCGCTTCCGATACATAGGCCTGGAAGGAGACATTAAACTGTGATTCTTCCGGACCTGTGTAATCCATACAAACGACCAGTTCATCGCTGACAACTTCGTCCATGTTGTTATAACCAACAGAGTTACCAATGTTAATCGCCATCGGAATATCACCATCAATCAGACGCATGCCGTCTGAGGCTTTAAAACCGATAGAGCCTTGACCATCAGCCAACTGCACATTGTCATAAGCAAACAACATTTCATATTCACCCGGTTCATAATTGATGTTCATTCGCATAAACATCTCAAAATCAATTAATTGTCCAGGCGCATAAGATCGTTCTACGTTATCCCATTCCAATACCAGCCAGTCACGTTGCCAGGTGTAGGTAGGTGTGATACCGGCATTAAGGTGGTGTTGGCCATATTGGGAATCGAATCGCTCAGGGATGGTGTTATCACCTACCCAGAAAGGTGCGATCATATATGGCGGCGGTGGCGGATAACTCGCTGCTCGTGGGAACTCTACATGAAACGGTGTTGTTCTACCTTGTGAACCAAACGTAACCAGACCAGCAGGGTTAAGCTTAATTGAGGTGAAGTGATACTTGTTGAAGAATGGGAAAGAGATATCTTCGTCCCAGTTCATCAGATCTTTCAGGGCATATTCTGGCTCGTTATAGTATCTGCCTTGTACACCTTCAAGCGTACGCCAGCCTAGCGGTCTTAAATCAAGATAACCAGGGTACGGCGATTTTGCTGCAGCAAGTGAACACATCTCATCGGTTAAGTTAGTGGTCACCTTATAATTACGCTCAACGTCTCTTGTACTCATTTGTACGCCAGCCAGAGAAAGCGTGTTATTTTCAAGTGCAGGCTCTACAGGCGTAGCATTAGAAGCATCAAGACTATCAGGAACGATTTGCAGGCTTTCAGGTAATGAAGCGGCCAATGTAAAGTCGCGGGCATCCTGCTCAGTGTTGGCAATCACGCTGATATTAAAATCAACTAAATCGCCAGGTTTTGCCGTATGTTGACTTGCCGTAAAGGTAACGTCCTGATCAACCTGGGTAATGGTTACTGGCACAAAGCCAATATTACCCGGATCACTAGGGTTTGAACCTATATCAAATCCACCAAAATAGACATCACCAATTTCCATCTCAGGTAATTGATAGCCTAGTTGAATATTGTATTCTGCGTATCCGGCAATTTGTTGATCGGCATTGATCGATAAATTACTTTGATCGCTATTAATGACAGCGCTGACAAAGGATATTTGTTTGCCCATGTCTTCCTGGTTCCAGCCCGGACGATCGGTATTCATAATTAACGTCCAGTATGTTCCTGGATTTGGATCTATGATGGAACAGAAGTTAGCAAAGTTATAGCTTGTCGACATACACAGTAATTCATCGTGACTCGCAAGACCGTCGTTATTCAGGTCCTGACCCATGAACATTAATGCGTTTGAAGTGTTTTCCCCAACGATGCGGGAAACCAGCATTTTAGTGCCTTCGGTAACTTCAGTAAGTTCAACATGGTTAATGTTGGTCGGCTCTGTCGCTTCTGCAGAGTTTAGTGTCAGGTTATACGGATCTGAACTGGTATCATCATAATACAGGTGGACGCTGCGCTCTTCACCTTTAACCAAACCATAACTGCGAGCAGTAAAATCGGTTATTTCACGGGTGTTAAATGGACCAATATTGGTTGTAGCGGATGTGCGGTGGGCATTGATCATAATATGATCCGGTAATCCCGAGTCACCATCATAGGTCCATACTGGCAGTTCTAGCACCGGCGAGTCAGGATCTTCAGGTGTCAGAATAACCTGGCCCTGATTACCCGTCAGGTCGTTGTAGCTGACCGCACCTGCTGAATGACGTTGTTTGGTAGTAACCAGAATCGACTGGGTTTCGCCTTTTTTGATGGAAAATGACATAGGCTCAACACTAATATCGAACTCTCCCAGCCAGGTTTCTGTAGATACCTGATAGCTGCCATCTTTGGTGGCTTTAAAAGTACGCACAAATGAACACTCATCAACACAATCGGTATCAACCATATATGCCGTATTCAGGCGCTTTTCATGTCCACCCAGATTCGGATTAGCAGCCTGCATGGCTTCCATGGATTCATCCATGATTAAGCCGGTTTTATCTGCTAGTTGTACGTTAATACGTCCGGCACCCATGTCCTGTAATGCTGAGTCCCAACCTGAAGGATTGTAATTGTCCAGGAACCTGGAGTTCTTCAGCCCATTAGTCGCTGTCAACATTAACGCCGACTGTACTTCCAGGGCCGACCATTCCGGGTGAGATTGACGCAACAGGGTTGCCGCACCGGCCACATGTGGGCTGGCCATCGACGTACCTGACATGTTCATCCAGTCTGACGTAAATGGATTATTCGAGAACGGTTGGTCGTCTGAACCCGGAGCATAGACATCAACCCCTGGTGCCGCAACATCGACAACGAGAGTATCTAACCCCCAGTAAGAAGGGCCTCGGCTGGAGAAGTACGCCATTAACTCATCTTCAACGTCTTCTTCGACCGCTTGCGTGCCGGTGATCGTTGCCATATGAGTAGTGCCAGTTGCCATCCAGTTAAGCAGATTCTTACCATCGCTGTTTTTTATGTGGATTGCTGGCAATGGATGCGGCACTGCTGGGATAGGGTATCGATCCTGGAAGCTCGAGGAATTGTAGATGACGATACCTTCAGCACCACCTTCAGCGACATTTAGCGCCTTGTTATAAAGAGGTGAATAGCTGCGCTTACAAACGACGATTACATTCTGCTGACTTTCATCAATATCGACAGTTGCCGGATCGTCGGCTAAGTCAAATGTTCCAGCGGGATAAGGTTTATCACAGTTTGCCTGATTCCACGAGTAAGTTTCATTCGGGTTCGGGTAATCTGTTGCAGTGACCAATAATCCGTTAATTTCTTCAAACGTAACTGATACGCCATCAATTGGCATAGGTGCTTCGTTGTCACCACCACTGAAGTTTTCCAGGGTTTTATCAGTAAATACCACTTTTGTTGCTGGCGAATGTGCACCTACGGTGGTAACCCATGGCGATGAGTGGTCTGCCGTTGATAAGTGGTCGCCACTGTTACCGGCAGCCGTTGCGATAAATACACCCGATTGCGCGGTATTAAAAAATGCCTGTTCAACCGGATCGATCCAAGGGTCATTTTCCATACCACCAATCGACATGTTAATAACATCGACATTATCGATAGCCGCTTGTTCGATGGCCGCTAGCAAGGTCGTTTGTGGACAGCCTGCGTGCAGATCACCGCGTCCTCCTGGGAAACATACCTGATAGGAAATGATATTCGCATGGGGCGCCATTCCCGATACCTGTGGAAATACCAAATTCGTTTCCAGACCGGTACTTTGGGCCTTGTTTTCAGTCATCTTATATGGAATATCATACAGGATATTACCTGCTGCGGTTCCTGCTACATGCGAGCCATGGCTATGATAATCTTCACCATTAGCCGGACGTGTTTCGCTATAGCCAGGATCACTGAATGTGTCGGTAATTTCTGGATATGAATAGACACCGATTAATTTGTCGTTACAAAGCTCGGGAGAATCTACGCAATCACCAAGGTAGATACTATTCCCTAATGGATTGGTGTGTACATAGCCGTCACCGCCAACCGCAGCAAATGATGGGTGATCGGTATTGATACCGGTATCTATGATACCAACTACCATGCCTTCCCCCATGTTGTCACCGTGAACCGGATTTTGCCAAATTTGATCGGCACCGGTTTGTCCGACGGTACCACTGGTTTGCAGCTGATACACTTTTGAGCGAGTGATATGCTTAATACCAGGTACCTTAGCAAGACGCATCGCTTCTTGTTGGGTTAATTCGGTTGTAAACGCATTTAGGGTAACCGAAAACTCCCGCAAAATTCTGATATCAACGCCTTGCAAAGAGCGAGCGGCAGTCACTGCTTGTTGACGTTTGCCTGCCAGGTAATTCTGGTATGTGGCAACCTCTACTTGCTGCAGGTTTAGCTTTTGCCCTTTATTAGCTCGAGCGCTGAGGACGTAATCACGGGTCGCAGAAATACCGTCAATAGTACCAGAATAGGTTGCAACCGGTTCATCACTCAGCTGCACAATATAAGTTTGTATGCCGCTGATGCCTTCTTCCGGGACAAACACCTTGTGTTGTTTTTTTACTTGTTGGTTGGCAATACCCGAATAGGCACTGCGGTCAAGGGGTTGAGGCGCCACATAGTCTGCCGGAGCTTGCATCCAGGCTTGTTGAGGCGCACCTTCTGCACTTGCTGCGGCCCCGGACGCATACAACGCAGAGGCGATAAGCACAGAAACTTTCTTTAAGTTAAACATAAAAGTCCTTTAACTTTTAAATTAATGATTTACAGGTTTTCGCCGTCATATTGAATGCATAAATCCTGCGGTTTTTAACTTTGTTAGATTCCTGTGGTTAGCGAACTCAATCAATGAATTGGCAAACTAAAGTACAGTTTGATACAAATTGGTACAAATTAAGGGGGATTATTCAGTGGCATGAATTAAGGCGATGAGTCTTGGTTGGTCGAGCGTTGAAAATTGGTAATTGAGCGTTAATGATTGGCCTTAAAACGGGTCAGCAGTATCACTACCTTGCGTCGGGAGCTAGCGGCGAATCATTATCCGAAAATAGTACGGATGTAGATTGTAGTCGCTGGTATTCATCCTTTACGCAGTCTGGTAGTGGAATACGTACGGTAAATCGAGCGCCGTTCAGGTCGGGGCAGGTATCGACCCGTAACTGACCTTGTTGCCAGATACATAACTGCTTGACGATAGCCAGTCCTAAACCAACCCCTTGATATATTTCTTCATTACCTTTTTCTTCCTGGTTAAAAGCCTTTAGTAGATCGGCCTTTTTATTTTCGGCGATGCCAGGTCCATCATCACTTACTGTCAACTCCCAGTATGTCGATGTTTGTTGAATCGACACGATAATACATTTGCGGGCGAATCGAACCGCATTGCCAAGCAGGTTTTGCAGGATCCGTTGAAAACTTCGCTGATCGACAAAGATAGTTGGCTGCTTATCGATCAGGTTAATGTCCAGATCGTGATAGACAGAAAATTTGCTGATGCATGGCATAATCAGGTCACCGCTGGTATGTGGCCGGTATACAAACTGCGGTTTGCATTGTTGAAACTCAGCATAAGTGAGAAACTCTTCGACCAGTATTTCCAGTTCTACCAGATCCTGCATTAAGTCAACATTTTTCAGACTTTGACAATGTTCGTCGTCATGCACCTCAAGCGCAAATTTAGCCCTCGAGATTGGCGTCAGAAAATCGTGCGAGACGGCGTTAATTAGTTCCCTTTGCGTCGTTACCCGACGACTGAGTTGTTGACTCATATGATTGAAGGTATCACCAATATCTTTGATCATTGAAAATCGTGAGAATTGGATATTGTTTCCTAATACTCCACGACTTATGTTGTAGGTTGCATGTTGTAGGCGATTTAAATCGCGAAACAGGGGCCAGCTACCGAGAAAAACCGCGACGGCGATGCTCAGGTAAAAGACAAACTTAATTAATGAGGCATTATCTTCACCGGCACCCTTAAATGGGCCAAATATTATGACCTCAGTTGCATTGTCATTTAACTGATAAAAATACCATTGCTGCTGACTATTCTCGACTGTCAATATTTGCCCTGTCTGCAGTTGCTGATAAAGCTCCTGTGACAAGTGTAGGTTGTCTAACGGCACTTTATTCAATAGGTTATCGGCATTGATTTTAGCAAACTGTTCACCATTGGTGAGGTAGCTTTCAATTAGCTGTTTTTCCAGGTCGCTGAGCCGTCCGGTCTGACTGTAATAGGTCTCCAGGAACCAGGCACTGGTCCCCAGACATAAAGCGCAAGTCAGATAAAGTGAAAGGTAAAGGCGGAACATAGGCTATTGCCAGGCATTTGGCATAAAAATGTAACCTTTACCCCAAACGGTTTTTATTTTTTCCGGACCGTTGACATCATCTCCCAGTTTTTTTCGAAGACGACTGACCCTGCCATCGATGGTGCGATTCATGCCATCATATTGGCGACTTGTGGTTTTATCGAATAATTGCTCTCGACTAACCATTTCACCGGGTTTACTGGCAAGTTGTACTAAAATGGAGAATTCCGCGTTGGTAAGTTGTAAAGATTGACCATCTATAAATGCCTGCATTTGCGATTTGTTAATGTGCAGGGAGCCAAATTTCATCGCCGGGTAGCGACTCTGTATTGAGGGAATCGTGTGTTTGCGGCGTAAACAGCGGTTGATTCTTGCTAACAGGATCGAAGGGCTTACCGGTTTCGTCAGGTAATCTTCAGCACCCAGATCTAATCCCGCGATATGGTCAATTTGACTCTGTCTTGCGGTCATAAAAATTATTGGCGCAGTGCTGACTTGTTTGAGTTCATGAAACACTTCAAAGCCATCCATATCGGCAAGGCCAATATCGAGCAATACCATGTCAAAGCTTTGTGTTTGGGCGGCAAACACCGCAGGATATCCTTGGTCATGATGGGTGACTATAAATCCCTGGCTTTGCAGGTAACGGCTGACAAGATTGGCCAGCTTACAATCATCTTCGATATACAGTATGGAATGCTGGTTCATTTAAAAGATACTCCAGGCTATACGACGTCTGGGTTTTCGCTCGTTTACGTGCAGAAATTCAATGCGCTGACTTGCTAACAATTTGCTTTGCTCTCGGTCGGTAATGTCAATACGGACGTCCTCATGACTTAATAGCGTTAGCGAGAATTTCTCCATACTGGCTGGCAAATCGCAAAAGATTTTTACCTGACGTTCATAAACTTTGAGGCAAACCTGAACGTGGTCGATAAAGTGCCAGGATAGGTTTGTGGTCAGGCGGCATTGATTATCTTCACTAAGACAACGGTTTGGCGATATCTCAAAAAACTGTCGCGTCTGCTGACCGTAAACTGATTGTGAGCTCAGAATCAACATGGCTATCAGGTAAGTTGTACTTTGCTTCACAAATCCCCCCATCCTAATAGCTCCAGGCAAATCCCGCAAAGAAAGAATATAAATGTTGCTGCTCCAGCAAGGGGCTATCATTCAGACTCGAATCAAGGTGCTGGGCTCGAGCTTCGGCGATAAAGTCCCATTG
Organism: Thalassotalea sp. PS06; assembly: GCF_007197775.1. Taxonomy (NCBI): domain Bacteria; kingdom Pseudomonadati; phylum Pseudomonadota; class Gammaproteobacteria; order Alteromonadales; family Colwelliaceae; genus Thalassotalea; species Thalassotalea sp. PS06. The sequence continues at coordinate 1,149,870 of NZ_CP041638.1, forward strand.
CGGATTAATGTTGAAACGGTAGCTGATCTTAATACTGGTGTTGAGCGCAGAATCAGGCTGAAATCGGCTAAAACCAGCGATCCAGTCGGTTAACCTGGTACCGTAGTAGTACTGAAGTAAATCTTCGCTCTGATATTGCAACTCCAGGCTGGTTAACCATAAGTGTGATTGTCCATGCCAGGCTTTGGCAATACTCAGAAACGCTTCATCACCATGATGATAATTACTAATCTCCTGATACCAGGCGGCACTGACACGCCAGTCCTGCCAGTCATGATTGACTTCCATTCCAGCGAGCACGGATATCTTTCTGTCATCGATTCGTTCCATATCGCCGCGCCTAAGGAGGGGGGGAGTGATACCTTTTTGCTGGTTTGGGTCTCCGTCACTCATGAAAGGGCGCTGAAGAAATGCGGCACCCGCAGAAGCCGCTAACAAATCATCAATAAAATAGAGGCCATCTTCATTGATCCGGGTTAAAAAGGAAAAGGTGGTGGAGTGATTTTGCCAGGGAGTATAAATCAACTGACTGTTATTGATCGCAAAATCACCCCAGTAGAACTCAAGTTTTGGTATCAGGACTAAGGGTATGTCTCGCCCCTGGTACACTGGGTTATCAACCTTTCCGTAGCCAGCAGCCATACCCAAATGCCAACCCGACTGCGCCTGGTAAATATCCTCATAGCTCTGATTGGCTTGCGTTTTAGATATAGACAGAATAATCAGGGCACAGACACAGGTGTTGCGCAGTATTGTTTTTATTCTGTCGCCACTTATTGACCACATTTATTATTCGTAACAACTTACTTCTACTCCCCGTATCTTTATGGTCAGTTCCGGTTTGAGTCAATGGTTCTTGTGTATCATTTTGTATCATTCTGGCACACGAAATCAGGGGTTTAGTTCCTAGCACACGATTGGAAATCGTTCCTAGCATGCAATCAAAGATTGCGCCTAGCGTTTAGCTATTAGCAGCGCTAGCGTGCTAGGAATGTAATGTGCTAGGAACGAAGTGTGCTAGGAGTGAAACGTGCTAGAAATGCAGTGTGCTAATCATGTTAATGTGCTTTTTCTGCTGATATACTGCGGTTCTGTTTGCTAATTTTTTGCAATGTATTCAATAGACATGGCGCAGTTAATTCACATATTGCTTCCTTCATTTTTACGACGCGTAATGCGGGCGTATGAAATCAAAGCCATCATTCGTGACAGTGGCGCTGAGCTCAGTCGTATTGGCCGTTCACGCAATTGGCGGCTATCGGCAAATCGCGATCAGTTAACCACGCTTATCCATTCTCTAGAGCAAACCGAAGAAGTAAGCTGGCAGTGGGTGCTGAAAAAAATCAAAGAAAGCCGTGGTCAGCTTACCGAAAAAGAATTAGTTAACCTGGTTTCCAGAAACCCGGGGATCAGTGTTAAAGAGCTTGTTGTGCTTGCCAACTGTACCATCGCCGAAGCCCGTTCTGCCATTGATATTTATGAGTGGCAGGACGACTAATCAGAGATAAAACATATGGGTGCCCCCGCTTCACAGCTTCAAGCGATACTCCGGGTACATGAATCGAAGATTCATCTCGGGTACGCGATAAACATTATCGCGTCAGATTAAAGGCAACTCGGAGGGCGTCGTTTGCCCGTACCAGGAACAAAATCTTGATTTTGTGTACTCGAAGCCAATGCCTTTTATTGGCGTACTCGCAACCTTACTTCACCGCTTATTGAAATTACTGGACTTGGCAGTCGAATTCGTACAAAGTGGCTCCATGTTTAATTTTGAAATAATCCATTGCGACTGGCAAAAACGTCGCGCCCCCGACGGGGAAAAATCCATAACCCTTCTCTGTGTTGAAAACCTCGAGCTGACGGCCAACCATTTTTGTGATGGCTATACCAATCACATTAAATTATTGCTCACTCAGTGAGAATATAAAGGCTTTTAGACAAGGCTTTGATTGCAGAGAATGGTTATTCCGCTCTCAAAATTAGCCAAAATCAGGAATGCAGTTCAAACGCCTTTAAAACTCACCCGGAGGGAGCTAGTGAGAGGCCCATTTACTGCCCTATATTTCATTAATATAGAATGACTATATCAATAAAATCTATGTTGTAACTGAACCTCGGCCCTAACTCTGAGTTGTGCACAAACTTAGTGTGATTGGTATTCTGTTGATGTCGAAGGCGAGGGAGTCCACAAACTCAAAGGTCGAGTCATTCAAAACCAAATCACTGGCGTATGGACCATTAATGCCGTGGGCAGTGGTGGTGCTTTTATTAATTTAAAAATCGCTCAAAGCAATTAACTAATAAAGAGAATAGATCTTGAACGTTGCGATCAAGTGCGAACTCCAAGACCTACCTCATCAATGCTAGATAATGAGTCAACTAGGGCGTTGTCACTGGGCGAAAACGATTGATACACGTCAGCTGACAAACCTTGGCTGCATCCTGAACCCGCTGACTACAGCCTTTTTGCTCGGCTTGATCATTAAGTCCACAGGCTTCATAGCCTGCATAAGCATTTTTCGCACAGGAATACACGCACTGGCTATATTCATCACTGACATTGTTTTGCCAGAATTCTGGCGCAAGAAAAAAGCGAGCTTCTGGCGTTAGGAAAATACTGGGTTGTTGGCCCTCAAGACCGGCGGTCATGGTGGCGATCAATTTTGTGTGGGTATCGCGGGCGAGGGTGTTATTGATTTCCTGAGCTTGCTCAAGCTGTTGGACGCGATTTTCCAGAGCTTCGATTTCATCAGAATTACTGCTACAGCCACTGAGTGAGAGCAGTACGACGGCGACTGGTATCAGGAATAAAAAATTGAGTCTCATAGACAACTCCTTATTAACAACTCTCTGTGAAGAATAGTCCAACTATGTTGGTTGTGCGATGCGCCATGGAGACGGTAAAAAGTGTTTTATGACGATTTTTCGGATTAAAACTTAATTTTTTCAATGTGATGGGGCGTTAATGTAACCTTCTTTATCGATCCTGCTGGCGCATCTAAATTGCCATTATTCGCCGATTAACATTTATTTAAGTTGTTAAATTTAAAGGTGCAATTAATGAACCATTTTACGAGTTTTTATAGGAATTAACCTGTTCATTGATGTTAGGTAACCACACCCTTGACAAGGTAGTACGTTCAATAAAAACTTGGGATTTTTAACGATGAGGGCGGTTACCAGACTTTAACCCGTAACTCCTCTGGCAAGTATATTCTATCGTTTTCGTTTACATCGAACGCCTGATAAAACTCATCGATATTACGAACCGCGCCGTTAACGCGATGGCGAACCGGCAGATAATTATCCTGTTGTTGTAATTCCTGAAGTCTTTCTTCCGTGTACAGGACTCGCCAGCGTTGACCATAACCTATGAAGAAACGCTGTATGCCGGTAAAACCATCGGCTGTTGCTGCCGATTTGCTGCCCGAAGAAAACTGGTAAGCGTCAAGGGATACTTGAAGGGCGTTAACATCGCGAATGGCTTTGTACACGGTTTTGCGACCGTTAACCATAGGTAATGCTGGCATAGCCATGCTCTGTGGCACTTCAATGGATGAGTCTTCTACCGTCTCAATGTTCTGATCTTCAAGCTCGGTTGCTTGCTGGTCGGTTTCTCCACCATCGGGTTGAATGGAAGCAACATCGGTACTGATTTCTTCTGTCGATTTACTGGCTGGTAACTCATCATTGGCAGGTAAATTCTCCGGAGCTACGGCAGGCATGGTTTCGATATTGCCATCGGATTCGTTCTCTGGTTCCTGAGGTGCGGTTTCGGTTTCTGGTGGGGCAGGCTCTGCCTGTGGGACCTCTTCAATTAAAGTATTATCTTCGCTGGCAGCAATGGCGTTTTGTTCGGCGATTAGCTGCTGGCGCTGTCTTTCCTGCAATACCCAGGCATGGATAGCAGCATCATCTTCCTCATTGATGGCAAGCAGGTCGTATTGGTCGCCAAGTCTGGCGGTAAGAATGCGATATTCGCGCTTATCTCTGCCGTGCCACCATGGGGCATAGACACCTTTACGGTTAAAGTTTCTGCCTTCACGATCGATACTGGCGATAAGCGTATCGGCAAGGACAGTTCCAAATGCACCATAGTTAATGGCATCTTCGGCGTTGCTATCAAATAATGGTGGCTGAATGCTTCCTGCCGGAATAAAAATTTTGTTTCCCTCAGGCTGGTAAGTAATGCGAGTCGATTGTGGCAGGATGGGCCATTGGTTGGCGCTCACTGCCTGAGTCAATCGCATTCTTCGTAGTTGATAATCAAACAAAGCTGCACGTTGCCGGTTACCGAAATAGTCGCCAAATTTAATCTCGAGATTCGAGTAGTCACGCCAGGTCGTTGGACCACCTACTAGCACTTTTAAACCTTCTAATTTTTCGAGAGCGTTTTCCTGAGTACTTTCATAAAGCCATTCGATATCTTCTAACTGATTTGTCAGGGCGCGAATTTGGTTCGTTGACATTTGACTAACACGTTGTTGTTTTTGTCGGGTCATTTGTTCAGCGACATAGTTCTTGCCGACAATATCACCAAGAACATCATTGACTGCATCTACAGCTCGCCACTCGGCGCGTTTCATGCCTTTTTGTTGTCTGAGCTGTTTGCCATAAAAGGCAAAATGCTGGCGCTCGATATTGCGGGTCAGATAGGTGGCATTGGCATGAAGGGCATGCCAGGTGAAATACAGTTTCCAGTCCTCTAACTCAGTTGTTACCAGCATTTCGTTAAGACCGCGCAGATAATTTATCTGCGGCACTACCAGGCCGTCAGTATTAAAGATACCGGCATCCGCCATGTACTCTTTCCAGTCGAAATAAGGCATGATTTGCGGCAGGTTATGGTAAAGAAACTTGTTGTATAACAGGTCGATATTGCGATCATCGGCTTTATCTTCCTGATGCCCGGCAAGCTCGGTTTCAAGGGAAACGACTTTTCTTGCTGCCAGTTCCGCATCGGCTATTCCGGCAAGCTCAAACATGCGCATTATGTGCTCGCGATAAGCGCTGCGCAGATCGCGATATTTTTGCTCAGTACTGAGGTAGTGTTCTTTGTTTGGTAACCCAAGCCCTGCCTGCCAGGTGGTTACCATGTATTTCGAGGTATCTTCTAAGTCGACTTCGAATCTTAAATCAAAGGGTGGGTTGTAATTGTATTTTGTGGCATAAGCTAGATATTTAGCAAAATCGGCACGACTTTCAATGCTGTTGATCCGATCAAATATCGGTTGAATAGGGGTTACGCCGAGGTTATCCCGACGTTCGAAATCCAGAAATGATTGATACAAATCGCCAACTTTCTGTTCGTCGGTGCCGTTTCCATAACGGGTTCTGGCGGCGCGTTTGATGATTTGTAAAACCGCCTCGTGAGCACGCTGGTCGATCTCATCATAGACATCATATTGATGTTGGTTTTCCGGTACTATGCCGTAGTCTTGCCAGTGGCCATTTACGTAACGATGGAAATCTTCACCTGGGCTTTGTTCAATTAACATGTTCTCCAGAGCGATACCGGAGTTATACGCAACGGGTGCAGTTTGCCGGGGGCCGCTGGAGCAGGACACTAATGTTAAGAAAATAAAGGTCGATGTCAGATACTTGACCATGCAGGTTTCCATTTCATTATGTTGCAGTCTTCCCGACTGCTAACCATTGTTATTACGTAATGAATTAACTATAGACAAGAATTGGAAAAATAGAATTGAAGAGGATGAGATCGGATATGTGATTGTTCAGGTCAAATAAAGGATATGAAAACGGGGCAAATGATGCCCCGTTTGTCGGCTGTTGTGTGCGGTAATTCCTATGCCGTAATGCGCTTGTATTTGATACGGTGCGGTTCAACTGCCTGTGGCCCAAGGGTTTTCTTCAGCCATTCTTCGTATTCGGTAAAGTTACCTTCAAAGAAATTAACCTGACCTTCATCACGATAATCGATAATATGGGTTGCAATTCGGTCTAAGAACCAACGGTCATGGGAAATTACCATGGCACAACCGGGGAATTCCAACAGCGCCTCTTCAAGAGCACGCAAGGTCTCAACATCGAGGTCATTGGTTGGCTCATCGAGCAGTAATAAGTTACCACCGGTTTTCACTAGCTTGGCCAGATGCACACGGTTACGCTCACCACCGGATAAATCACCAATAAATTTTTGTTGGTCATTTCCTTTAAAGTTAAAACGACTTACATAAGCACGGCTCGGAGTTTCATAACCACCGATAGAGATAATGTCATTACCCTCAGAGATTTCCTGGAATACGGTGTTTTTATCATCCATATCGTCTCGGAACTGATCGACGCTGGCCAGTTTGACCGTTTCGCCAACGGTAACACTACCGGAATCCGGGGTTTCAGTACCGCTCAGCATTTTAAACAGGGTAGATTTACCGGCACCATTTGGTCCGATAATCCCAACGATGGCACCTTTGGGAATGGAGAAACTCAAATCATCAATTAATACGCGGTCGTTAAATGACTTGGTAAGGTTCTCAACTTCAAGCACTTTGTCACCTAGACGCGGGCCAGGTGGAATGTAAAGCTCATTAGTTTCGTTACGCTTTTGATTTTCATGACTCGACAATTCTTCAAAGCGCGCCATACGGGCTTTGCTTTTCGCCTGACGAGCTTTCGGATTTGAACGCACCCATTCAAGCTCTTGCTTGATGGTTTTCTGCAGGGCATTTTCAGTACGTTTTTCCTGTTCAAGGCGTGCATCTTTTTGCTCAAGCCAGGATGAGTAGTTACCTTCCCATGGAATACCATGGCCACGGTCAAGTTCTAGGATCCAACCTGCAACATTATCCAGGAAATAACGATCGTGGGTAATGGCGACAACAGTGCCATTGTAATCGTGTAGGAAGCGCTCTAACCAGGCGACCGATTCTGCATCCAGGTGGTTAGTTGGTTCGTCGAGCAATAGCATGTCTGGTTTTTCTAAAAGCAAACGACATAAGGCGACACGACGACGCTCACCACCAGATAATACTTTTACTTTCTGATCCCACTCAGGAAGACGCAATGCATCGGCAGCACGCTCCAACACATTATCAATGTTGTGGCCATCCTGAGAATCAATAATGGCTTCCAGCTCACCTTGTTCTTTCGCCAAAGCGTCAAAATCAGCGCCTTCCTCAGCATATTCCATGTAAACCTGGTCAAGGCGGGTCAGGGCGTTTTTAACTTCACTTACTGCTTGCTCGACAATTTCGCGAACCGTTGCTTCTTCATCAAGCTCTGGCTCCTGCGGTAAATAACCGATTTTGGTACCGGCTAAGGCTTTTGCTTCACCTTCAAACTCAGTATCAACGCCGGCCATGATGCGCAGCAATGTTGATTTACCTGCACCATTTAAACCGAGAACACCGATTTTGGCGCCAGGGAAAAATGAAAGGGAAATATCTTTAAGAATGGTACGTTTTGGAGGCACCACTTTTGACACGCGGTGCATGGAGTAAATAAATTTATCGGGCAAAGCCATGGATAAAACCTTTTTCTTTAAGGACTGGATTTCTAAACAGATATTTTATCTCAAGATTTCAATTATTAATACCCGAGGCGCTAAGTTGTCATCTTTCTTTCGCAATTAGGTCTGGAAGGTGATTTTTTATTTCCATAGCATCGTTTAAATGATATAAAAATAACCACAGGGAAGTAATACCAATCACACTAAGTTTGTGCACAACTCAGAGTTAGGGTCGAGGTTCAGTGACAACATAGATTTTATTGATATAGTCATTCTATATTAATGAAATATAGGGCCGTAAATGGGCCTCTCACTAACTCCCTACGGGTGAGTTTTAAAGGCGTTTATCCTGCGTTATTGATTTTGACAATGGAATAACCATTCTCTGCAATCAAAGCCTTGTCTAAAAGCCTTTAAATTCTCACTGAGTGAGCAATAATTTAATGTGATTGGTATGAAATATAAATAAAGGATTGCTCGCGAAAGTTATGGAAAGATTAGCCATCGTATCTCAACCGGATTCTCCTACAAGCAGATTAACGAAATCTGTGTCTCAGGCGCTGATAATATTGTGCACTTGCAGTGCGGCAACGCCTTCTTTTACATACGCAACTGAAGCACCAGCATCGCAATCCTCTGGCGTTCTGTCCGAGGATAGCTTAGCGTCACGTCTGCAAACCTTATCCACAGAAACCGATAGTAACAAGGCTCTTGCTGAGTACGATAAAATATTGGCCGACACGTTGCTTGATGATGTAGACAAAATCCAGGTGCTTCGCGGCAAAGGGATGTTCGCGTTTCAATTTAACAACCTTGATATGGCAATTGCCGCATTTGGCCAGGCAAAGTTGGTTTCCGAGGCGATAGACGATGTGCAACAACAAGCTGAAATAAGCAAGATGCTCGGGGTGTTTCGCTATTATCGCGGCGACAATAAATTAGCGATTAAGCATTACAATGAAGCTATACCGTATTACGTCGCTAAAACTGATTTCTTACAACAGGCTAATTTACTTAATAATATTGGTCTAGCCAATACGGCGATGGCCAGATATGAATTGGCGTTAAATGCCTATGAGCAGGCAGAGCCTTTGTACCTTCAATATGGAGATAAAGCCGATCAAATCGATGTCCGCTTCAATATTGGTGGTCTGTATGTAGAATTGAATCGCTATGATGTGGCTATCGAATCTTTCCTGGAAGTAAAGGCGTTTCGTGAAACGGTTCAGGATTTAGACGGTCTTGCCCTGGTCCACAGCGATTTAGGTATCGCTTATAAATGTGCAGATAACTTCGAATTAGCAGAAAAATTCCAGCTTCTCGCCTACGAGCACTACAAAGCTAATGATAAGGGTTATGACATAGCGACTCAGGGCATAAATCTGGCGGGCTTATACAATGAATTTGGGGAGCCGGAAAAGGCTCGCCCATTTGCCCTGCTAGGAATTGAATACGGAACTCAGTATCAACATTATGGCGCGGTTGCCGGTAGCTATTATGAACTGGCTAGGGTTAATTATGTATCTGGCGAGCACGACAAAGCCTTTGCAAACCTTGAGCAGGCCAATACGCTAGCGAAGAAAGTAGATGATAACGACTTACTCGAAGAAATATTGCAGCTGTCGGCATTGGTAAATGCCGCCGTTGGAAATTATCAGCAGGCGCAATTGATTCAGCAACAGTTTGCGCGTAGTGTCGTTGAGTCATCAAATAACGAATTAAATGAAAAACTTGCTGAATTTGAAACGCAGCAATTAAAACAACGTATTACGCAGTTAGAAGCACAGGATAAGCTCAGTCAATTAGAATTTGATAAAGCCAATCAGGCGCGCAATTTTATTGTTTTTATACTTATCTTCATCACCATTATCTTGCTGCTGTTGATGCAAAAGAAGCGGTCGAGAGAGGCAAAAGCTGAACTAGAAACTATGGTGGATACCCGTACTGAAGAGTTGTTGCAAACCACCAAGGAACTGGAAGAAGCTAACCGTATTAAAAACCAGTTTTTGGCGAACGTAACCCATGAAATTCGCACCCCGCTATCTGTTGTCATCGGTAATGCTGAAGCCCTGTTAAATGATGAAGTTCAAAGTTCGGAAAAACCTAAACATTATCAACAGTTATATTCTAATAGTCTGTTCTTATTAGAAATCGTCAACGATATTCTTGATTTGAGTAAAATTGAAGCAAACCAGATTAAGCTCATCCCTAAACCTGTGCTGCTGGTTGATTTGTTTACAGAACTGGAAGCGATGTTTGCTGAACAGGCGCGTCAAAAGGGTCTGAACTTCAAAGTGAATTTTAACTTTTCTGATGATGTACGAATTCATCTCGATGCAATGCGATTCAATCAGATATTGTTTAACCTGTGTTCCAATGCCATCAAATTTACCGAGCAGGGAAGTGTGACGGTCGATGTGTTGCTGCATGATGGGCAACTGCAGGTCACAGTAACCGATACTGGTATTGGCATGGACGCGGTGCAGGTAGAGCAGGTGTTCGGTTGTTTTGTGCAGGGGGACAACAGTATTTCCCGTCGTTTTGGCGGTAGTGGCCTGGGCTTATATTTAGTTTCTAACTTGTGTCAGCTAATGGATGCCAAAATCGATGTCGATAGTCGCCTCGGGACCGGTAGCGTATTCTCAGTTTCTCTTCCTGTTGCCGTTGTTGGCAATCATGGCGTTGAGAAAACCTTAAGTGCCAGCGTCCACGCCAAAACCGCTTATCAGTTTAATGGTCGTGTTCTGGTTGCCGAGGATCACCCCGATAACCGCGCCTTGATTCGCTTGTATCTGCAACGTCTGGGTATTGATGTATCAACAGTCTGTGACGGCCTTGAGGCAATCCAATGGTTACAAAACAACGAGGTTGATCTGGTGTTTATGGATATTCAAATGCCAAACCTCGATGGCTTTAGCGCCTTGACACGTTTGTCGAAATCTGGATTTAGCAAACCTGTTTATGCGTTTACCGCCAACGCTATGTCCCATGAAATTGAACATTATCTCAATGTTGGTTTTTCGGGATATATTGAAAAGCCTTTGAATCGGGAAAATATCATTGACACCTTGAAGAAGCATTTACCTTATGAGGCAGAGAAATTCACTGCCGAGACTCATGGAGAGCAACATAGTGGCGATGCTCAGATAGAAATATTAGCAACGAGTTTTGTTGCCAGTGCGAAAACCGATATAAACAGTATTTGTCTGGCAGACGAGCAACAGGACTGGCAAGCCATGAGTGATTTGTGTCATAAGCTATGTGGTGCGGCGCAAATGTTTGGCTTTGTTGAGCTTGCAGACGCTAGCAGACGTTTGGAACTAAGCCTGATAAACCGTCGCTTTGATAAAAAACGTCCGTTATTGCTGGAGTTAAAAATGCTGGTTGCCAATTTGAGTGAGACATCCTCCGCCTGATAATCGCAATCGGTCATTGCCACTACTGGTTTTCCTTAACCGATTCCATAACCACATAGGTCGTAATTGAGTGTACCTGCGGCAAGCTAACCAACACAAGGGTATAAAACACTTTGTAGGCAACTAAGTCACTGGTTTCTACCCACAACAGATACTCAAATGCGCCAGTGATGTTATGGCACTCTTTTATACCAAATCCACTAAGTGTTCTCCCACTCTGTGGAATTGGTATAGGCAAACTTTGCAAGATAATTTTTCATCATACAACGTATACTTGTGCTAATTAATTTTCACGGATTTTTCAATGAACGCTGAAATGTTTGCCGCCTTAGCGCTATTTTGTTTTGTCTCCTCAATAACACCAGGCCCTAACAATCTGATGTTAATGTCTTCAGGTGCAACCTTTGGTTTTCGTCGCACCATTCCGCATATGCTAGGCGTAGGGATTGGTTTTGTGGTTATGGTCATTCTCGTCGGCGTTGGCCTGATGCAGCTATTTGATCAGTTTCCGCTGAGTTACCAAATCCTGAAACTGATTAGCGTTGTCTATCTATTGTATCTGGCCTATAAAATTGCCCATTCTTCTGATCCGGTGACCTCAGATTCTGCAACTGAAGAGTCGAGCGAAAGTAAACCAACACCAATCAGTTTTTGGCAGGCCGTAGCGTTTCAGTGGGTTAATCCGAAGGCCTGGGCAATGGCGTTAACCTCGATCAGCGCTTATGCACCTTCTCAACAGTTTAGTGCGGTGTTATTCGTCGCGTTTATTTTCGGGGTAATCAATTTGCCTTCGGTCAGTGCCTGGGCGATGCTAGGGCAGGAGTTGCAGAGGGTGTTAACCAACCCACGGCGTTTGCAGCTTTTTAACTGGACGATGGCCGCACTGTTGATTGTATCTTTGTACCCAGTAGTGACGAATTAACTAATGATTAGTTAGTAAATCAATCAGGCTGATGGGGCTCTGTCGGCAAAACAAACCTGATGATAACCGGTAATGGCGTATGTTTTCAGCCTAGCTTGCTCTCCCTCTCCGGTATAAACGTCCACATGTTTTTGTTTGATAGCGCTACCGACATCGGTAGCCACAAATGTTGAACGCTGAATGTGCTCGGCGGTATGTGGAATAATCACCGTACTTTGTTTAGCGATAAGGGTATTGTCGACAGCAACTTCCCCGAGATTAAGCATTTTTCCCGTTGAATTTAATGGTACCGGGCTTTTATGCCAGTTTCCGGAAAAGTAGCCTAAATACCAGCCAAAACGGGTTTTTCCCCAGCCCTCAATGCGCACCGCATCGACAAAATTTCTTTTAAAGTGATAGTTCTCCTGAGTTTTCAAGGTGAGAGATTGATACGGAGCCTCAAAATCATTTTCAATGGGCGTGTAATAACCGGTGACTCGCCAGCCATCCTGACATTGATAGTTGTTCGGAGCGGAAATTCGCTCCGGAACTGTTTGGCAGGCGGCCAACGACATTATCCCTGCAAGTCCTGCTAAAAGTCGGCTAAATTGCGGTTTGCCCATTTTCCATTCCTTTGACATCGATTTGGTAATAAACCACGTCTTCTTCACGACCGCCATCTCGGTATGTATAGGTCTTGAGATAACGCATGCCCAGTTTCTTCATGATGTTGATTGAACCTTGATTATCAGGATCGGCGATGGCAGAAATCTTATCGACTTTTGGCAACTCAGCAAGCGTTTCCATAATCGCTTTTGCAGCTTCAGTGGCATAGCCTTTGCCCCAGTATTTCTGCTTTAATCGCCAGCCTATTTCCAGGTTATTGTCTTTGCGTTGTTCTGAGAAAAAATCCATTGGGCGGACAAGGACCCAGCCAAGAAACGCATCATTGTCTTTGAGGTTGATTTGCCACAGGCCCCAACCGTTTTCTGGATTGCGATAAGCTCGCAATCTTGGCAGAAATCGTTGCTCAATATCTTCCCAAGATGTCGGGGTACCGCCATTGATGAATCGCATCACCTCAGGGTCTTGGTCTAAATCAAAAAGCAGTTGTTTGTCGTTTTCGTCCATGAGTCTGAACGTAAGACGGTCAGTATCAGTAATTGTTATCATTTTTTATTTTTCGTCTCTAACAAAAAAGCCTGCGGAGAATAACGCAGGCTTTTAATATTATAGGAAATTTTCCTATGTATTTAACTCTACTTAGGAGCTACCAGACCCCGGCGCTCAAGTAAGTGGATTGGATCCGGTTCCTGACCGCGGAAACGTTTGTACATGATCATTGGATCTTCCGTACCGCCCGATTCAAGAACGTTCTTACGATAAGATGTCGCCGTGTCCTGATCGAAAATACCTTTTTCTTCAAACACTTTCCAGGTATCAGCATCGAAAATGTTTGACCAGATATAACCATAGTAACCAGAAGAGTAACCACCCGCGAAGATGTGCGAGAAGTAGGTTGTACGATAACGAGGCGCAATTTCATTAATTAAGCCAATCTCTGCCATCGCGTCCGCTTCAAATTTATCAGCATCCTGCTCTTCCGCAGTTTTTAAGGTATGCCATTTCAAATCTAGCAAGGCTGCTGCCATATATTCGGTGGTAGCAAAACCCTGATTGAATTTACCGGAAGCCTGGATCTTCTCGACCATTTCCATCGGAATCACTTCTCCCGTTTTGTAATGCTTAGCGAACTGCTCAAGCACTTCAGGCTCTGTCATCCAGTTTTCCATTACCTGAGACGGATACTCAACGTAATCACGAGGCAGCGCCGTACCGGTTAATGAACGATAGTAACCATCAGATAATAAGCCCTGGATTGCATGACCAAATTCGTGGAATAGGGTAGATGCCTGATCAAAGGTTAGTAATACTGGCTCATCACCAACCGGAGTCGGGTAGTTAAGCACGTTGTAGATAATTGGCTTAACCTCTTCACCATACATCTTGTGTTGCTTGCGGAATGAACTCATCCAGGCGCCGCCACGTTTTGATGGACGCACAAAGAAATCCGTCATGTATACACCAACCGAAGAACCATCCTTATCGAACATTTCATAGGTGGTTACGTCTGGGTGATATTTTGGTAAATCATCACGCTCTTTAAAGGTCACGCCCCACAGCTTTTCTGCGGTGTAGAAAACACCTTGCATGGTATTTTCTAATGAGAAGTAAGGTTTTGTTGCTTCTTCATCCAGGTCGTATTTCTGCTTACGGACTTTTTCTGAGTAATACCACCAGTCCCAGGCTTCAAGCTTAAAGTCTGCGCCTTCGGATTCGGCGAAGGTCTGCATGTCGGCAACTTCCTGTTTCGCACGAGCCAGAGATGCCGGCCATACTTTATCTAGCAGACCATAAACGTTTTCGGGTGTTTTCGCCATCGCATTTTCAAGGACATAATCGGCATGGGTGTCATAACCTAACACCTGAGCACGCTGATAACGAAGAGAGGCCATTTTAGCGGCAATTTTCTTGTTATCGTTTTTATTGTCATTATCACCACGATGGGTATAGGCATAGAACAACTGCTCACGTAAATCGCGTTTCGTTGAGTAAGTTAAAAACGGATAAAAGCTAGGGCGATGTGTGGTAAATACCCACTTACCTTCGTGACCACGCTCGGACGCGGTGTTCGCTGCCGCCGCAATAATGCCTTCCGGTAAACCATTAAGGTCTTCTTCGTTGTCGATAACCAATTCGAAATCATTGGTTTCATTTAACAGGTTTTCACCAAACTGAATACTTAGCTTCGATAGCTGCTCGTTTAGGTCACGTAAAGTCGCCTTATCTTCGGTGTTTAAGTTAGCGCCACCGCGAACAAAACCTTTGTAGGTTTTTTCTAACAGGGTATTCTGTTCGGTATTAAGCTCTAGCTCATCTTTTTGGTCATAAACGGCTTTCACGCGTTTGAACAAATCTTCATTCAGGTAAACATCATCAGACAACTTAGAAAGTTTTGGCGAAACTTCTTTTGAAATCGCCTGCATTTCTGGCGTTGACATAGAGCCGATCAGACCATAAAAAACATTGGTTACTTTGGTAAGAAGATCACCGCTTTTTTCCATGGCTTCAATGGTGTTTTCAAACGTTGGCGCTTCGTCACTGTTGGCAATGGCTAGGATTTCGGCTTTTTGCTCAGCGATACCTTTTTCAAGGGCCGGCATATAGTGTTCAATTTTGATTTGCTCAAAAGGCGCAATACCAAATGGCGTATCGTACTCGGAATAGAAAGGGTTTGACTGCTCCGCACTAGCGCTGGTTTGTGCGACTTGTTCGGTAGCAGCCTGTTGGTTTGCCGCTTGTTCTTTATTCTCGGATTGACACCCCGCCAGGGCGATTGCCAAAGCAATGGGGGTTAACAGATGTTTTTTCATATCTCTTCCTATTCTATTCTCATATAACCAGTTTCGGGCACATATGCTTGTGCTTAATCCCTTTTTATCTGACGGTAATTGACCACCCGTTGAGTGGTGAAAAGGTCAAGGGATTTAATTAACCAACTGTTTTATCCCATCCATCAGAGTTTGTAAATTGATTTGTCGGTACTTTGATGGCGCTTTGGGTGTAAAATAACGCTTACAATTAAAGACAAGTCGACGGGTTTATTATCCACTCAATGATCAATACCGCATTGTCATGGGTATACCTAACTCGAGTCATTGAGCTTTAAAGTGTTTCCGGAGAGTTATAGGAGAAAACCTTGTTAAATTTGGAACGTAACATTCGTTTGGCCATTAATACTGAGCAGATGGCATGGGAAGATTCTCCAGCCGAAGGTGTGTTTCGCAAAAAACTGGAACGCGAAGGTGTCGAGAGCGGCTTGACCACCAGCGTCGTCAAATATGATAAAAACACTGCGTTTTCGGCTCACCCGCACCCAAACGGAGAAGAAATTTTTGTGCTTGAAGGTGTGTTTGAAGATGAGCATGGCAAATATCCGAAAGGTTCTTATTTTCGCAATCCTCCCGGCAGCCAACATAGCCCAAAAAGCCCCAAGGGGTGTGAGTTATTTGTAAAACTGAATCAATTTCAACCGGGAGATGATGCGCAAATTCATATCGAAACCGCCAAGCAGCCCTGGCTACCTGGCTTAGTAGACGGCCTGTCGGTAATGCCGCTACATTCTTTTGGCACTGAACATACCGCTTTGGTGAGATGGCAGCCTGGCACGCATTTTCAGCCCCATGTACATCCCGGTGGCGAGGAAATTTTCGTCCTCGATGGTGTATTCGAGGACGAATTCGGTCAGTATCCTAAAGGAACCTGGTTACGCAGCCCGCCTTATTCCAAACACAACCCTTTCTCCGAACAGGGTTGCATTATTTTCGTAAAGACGGGTTATATGGGGTAGGGATATTCTTTCCCGGAATAATGGGTTTGATTTCGGCAGCAGGCGCAGGTTGCAGTACTCTTGGACGCGGCTTTGGACGTTTTGGCAAAAATCGATTTCTAAGCCATTCGTTGCTGCGTTTCTCTAACCAGTAATACGAGACAATGGAAAACAGACCACAGGCGACGACTACCGCAAACGCGACCGCTGCGCTGGTGAAGGTTAAAGTGTCCATGCTAAAGAGCAGACGGTCTACGCCAAGGACCAGATATGGGTGGAACAGATACAAGGAATAACTGGCATCACCTAACAGCACCAACCAAAATGGAAATCGTATGTTTTTGGTTCCCCACAACATCAGGCAAACCACGGCAATGGCTGGTAGCCCAAAGGCAATAAAGCGAATGCCAGCTCTGTCGATAAAGAACATCGAGGTAACAATAACCAAAGCTAACACCAGTGAGAAATAACCAAGGGCTTTGTTGACGTGCCAGTGGTTGGTATTTTTCCACAAGGCATAAATTGCCATGCCATAGACGAACTCGAGCAATATGGTATCGGTGTAAAAGCGGAAAAACAGATTGTTGTTATCCACTAATTGTCCGGCACATATCAAACACACCAGTAAACTTGCACAGATTGAACTGGCATGGGCTGTAGAGAGCCGCAGACTTAACGCGAACGCCAGATAGAAAAACATTTCATAATTGAGTGTCCATCCAAGCTTTAAAACTGGAGCCATTTCACCATCGGCATTCAGGTAGGGGACAAAAAACAGGGATTTTGCCAGTTCCTGCAAACTGCCTGGATCCGATGAAACCAGAGCGGGTACATAGGTAGCAATGATAAATAAGCCGACAGTGCCAACATAGTACAGGGGCAGTACCCGAAAGATACGCTTTAACATAAAGTTAGCGTTGTCTCGTTCGGTGATGTAACAGATGATAAAGCCACTGACGATAAAGAAAATATCAACACCGAATTCACCGCGATTAATCATCGGGATATGGCTGAATACCACCGCAAACGCAGCCAGGGCACGGAGCACCTGCAAAGAATCTAATTTATTAGTCACGTGTTTCTCGCAATATATGTATTAAAATTTTGCGACCTTCAGCCCCTGAAACCTAGATAAAGACACGGGAAACGAAACGTCTACAAAGCTGTACTGCAATGAATAAACACTTAAGGAAAGTCGTGTTGGGTCCTTTAACACTAAAAACTGGCAATGTGGGCAAGCACATTGAAACGACTAGTGATAGGTATAACTATAGATTATGTCAGCAAAAATCCTATTGCTGGCGGAAAATATTACCCGCCAGTTGCATACAGGGCATTAGCTAGCCACATGGTAATTAAATATCCGGCGGTGTAGGCGATAAGAAGTGCCGGCGCATATTTTAAATAGGACATAAAGGTGAGCTCAGATAATTTGCTCATTGCGATAATACCTGCAGCAGATCCTATGACTAACAATGAGCCGCCAACACCAACGGCATAGGTTAAGGACAACCACTGGGCCGTTGATAGTTCTGGTTGCGCCTTAAGCAAGGCTGCGGTGAGCGGCACGTTATCTACCAGGGCTGAACCAATACCTGCAAAGTAGCTGGAAACGCCGGGGCTATATTGGGCATAGGCCTCGGCAAGCAAGGTTAAAATACCAATCTCTTTGAGCATCCCTACCAGCAACAATATGCCTAAAAAGAATAACAGGGTGTCGTATTCGATACGGCGAATGTAATCGAGCATGGGCGGCCGCTGACGATCTTTTTGCATAAATCGGCCGGCCAGAAACATGGTTGCCAGGCCAGTTAGAAAAGTGAGCACAGGCGGCACACCATAAAGGATATTTAACGCCATCGTCAGTAATATCGTACTGATGAAAATTGCTGAAATCACAAGTTCAACGACGCTGAAATTGTGCTCGTCCTGTTCGGTTACGACATCACCTTCTACGCCAATGCTAAATACCAAAGCCAGCAATAATACGCTGATTATGGCAGGTAAAAACAGCATCAAAAGTTGCGAGATCTCTACATGTTTTTCAAGAAAAATCATTAACGTCGTAACATCACCTGTTATCAAGGCGACGCCACCCGAGTTAACCGCAAACACCACAAGTACCGCCATTTTTATTCTCACCGCTCGCGGTAAGTCGAATGATTGCAGCAGTGCCAGTGATACTAAAGTCGCGGTAACATTATCGCAGAACGAAGAGAGTACCAGGGCAAAACCAGCGATGGATAACATCAATTTGCGCTGACTGATGCGGGCGGGGAAAACTTTTTGTATCGCCGCCTGGATAATTCCCTGGGCATTGAGATAAGCGACAAAGGTCATGGTAGACATGAGAAACAACCAGAGTATGGCAATTTCCAATAGGTTTTCTTCTAGCTGGTGATTGATGCGTTCGGATCCGGCACCGGCGTTGATGAATAACAACATCCAGGCAACGCATCCCAAAAACAATGTCGTCTTGGCTTTATTGACGTGGGTAATTTCTTCAAAAACGATGCTTAATAATGCCAATATCGCCAGGAAAATCAGAAAGTAATCGAGCATAACCGAAATCAATCATCAATCAATGCCCTAAACATAGCAGCGTATCGCTATTCCTGCTAAAGGAAACGGTTGCTAAACCATTATCTGCGCACACAGGAAGCGCGATTAACAAGCCGGGGTAAGTGTTTTCCAGATTCTTGTTTTTGCTTCAATGGTGCCGCATTCGTTTCGGTTAGCTGTAATGCCAGGTGCGCTGCTTGTTTTGCCATGGCGTTTACCGGGTAATGCATGGTGGTGAGTTTTGGCCGGGTATAGCTGGCGAGAATGACATCATCAAAACCAATGACCGATATGTCTTCAGGTACCCGAAAACCATTGTCTTCCAATGTGCTGATAGCACCAGAGGCCATGGCGTCGTTATAAACAAACAAAGCGGTAAATTGATGACCATCGGTGAGCAGTTTCTGCACGGCAATTTCACCACCTTGTTGATTCGGCGGCGCAAATGTAACCGGCGTATTGTCACTGTCAATATTGTTTTCGATAAGACATTGTTGAAAGCCCTGTAAGCGCAGACGTGGATCTTCGATATCATACTCACTGGAAATGCAGGCAAACTGCTTATGGCCAAGGGCCAAAAAATGCCTGGCAGCGATTTTGCCGCCCTCAAGGTTATCGAGCCAGACGCAGCGCTCTTGTATTGCTTCAACACAGCGGTCAATCAGTACTAACCCCGGGTGCTGTTTTGCCAAAGCAATTAGTTTATCACTGGCGATATGTTTGCTGTGGATGACAATCGCATCACAGTTTCTGTCGATCAGAACATTTAGTGCTTGTAATTCAGATTCCTCGCTCCCGGTACCGGTACTTAGCAGTAACTGCAACCGCTTTTCTTTGGCTATCTCATCGACACCACTGGCTAAAGAAGCAAAGAATGGGTCTGTTAATTCGGGAATGACAACACCGATGGTTGCGGTTTTCTGGGTAACCAGAGCTCGGGCGTTGGCATTAGGACGATATCCCAATTCCTGCATCGCCGCGGTCACCTTCGCTCGGGTTTGCGCATTCACTTTTTCACCGAGGTTTATGACCCGGGATACGGTGGCTATGGAAACCCCTGCTTGTTTCGCTACATCCTTAATTGTCGCCATGATTTTGAATGTTATGTAAACGTTTAAGTGTTTTTCAATAGTAACGGATCATAGCTATTAACAAGCTAAATGGCTAGATAAATGTTGTTTGTCATGCTCATTATTATTCTTATAGTTGCTATTGTAGCTTTATATGAAAACGTTTACACTCGCAGGAAATGATCACATTTGGAAGAAATTATGACCGATACTTTTGATCCAACCGAACATCCACACCGTCGTTTTAATCCTTTGACTGGTGAATGGGTGTTGGTTTCACCGCACCGGGCAAAACGCCCGTGGCAAGGGCAGGTTGAGCCTGCTACTGAAGATGATCGTCCGGCTTATGATAAATCCTGTTATTTATGTGCTGGTAATACTCGAATTAATGGTGAAGTGAATGACCAATACGAGGGCACCTATGTGTTTGATAATGATTTTGCGGCGCTAAAAGAAGACACCCCGGTTACGGCAACGGATGATCCGTTATTGAAAATGCAGACAGAGCAGGGCAAAAGTCGGGTAATTTGTTTTAGTGAAGATCACAGCAAAACTTTGCCTGAGCTTTCCGTCACTAAGCTGCAGCAAGTAGTAAAAACCTGGCAACAGCAATGTGCAGAGTTGGGACAAAAGTTTCAGTCGGTACAGGTGTTTGAAAATAAGGGCGCAATGATGGGCTGTTCTAACCCGCACCCGCATGGCCAGATCTGGGCGCAAACGCAATTACCAACACTAGTCAGTAAAAAGCAGAACGCCCAACTTGAGTATTTGCAGACCCAAAAGAGTAGTTTGCTGCAGGACTATGTTGCTCGGGAAATTGCAGCGAAGGAGCGAGTTGTCGTTGCCAATGATGACTGGGTCGTTGTGGTTCCTTACTGGGCGGCATGGCCGTTTGAAACCCTGTTATTACCAAGGTTCAACGTGCAGCGCATGACAGATTTAACCACCATGCAGACCTTAAGCCTTGCCGATATTCTCAAGCAAATTACCACTCGTTACGATAATTTGTTTCAGTGTTCATTCCCATACTCCATGGGGTGGCATGGCGCACCATACGATGGTGAAGAGCATCCAGAATGGACCTTACATGCTAGCTTCCTGCCGCCATTATTGCGCAGCGCCACAGTGAAGAAGTTTATGGTTGGCTATGAAATGATGGCCGAAGCGCAGCGGGATCTTACCGCCGAACAAGCCGCCGAGCGTTTACGTAGTGTTAGCGCGACTCACTATAAGGAGTTATCAAAGTGAATTTAAAACAACAGGCTAGCCAGCATTTTCAACAGCAGTTTTCGACGCCTTGCGATATCGTTTGTTATGCGCCAGGAAGAGTGAACGTTATTGGCGATCATACCGATTACAACGATGGTTTTGTATTGCCGGCGGCAATTAATTACGGTACCGCTATCGCCGCGTCCAAACGCGACGATAACCAGGTTTTGGTTTACGCCCATGATTGCGACCAGCAAACATCACAATTCTCTTTAGATGATATTCAATTTGATCAAAACATGATGTGGAGCAACTATGTGCGTGGCACCATTGCCATGCTGCAAAACAAGTTCCCTGAAGTTGGCGGTGCGACCCTTGCGGTTACCGGCAATGTGCCGCAAGGCGCAGGATTAAGTTCTTCTGCCAGTTTTGAAATTGCGATTTTAAAGACCTTCGCCAGTTTATATGAGCTGCCACTTGATGGTATTCAGGCAGCATTGCTTGGCCAACAGGCTGAGAATCAATTCGTCGGTTGTAACTGCGGCATTATGGATCAACTGATATCGGCAATGGGGCAGGAGTCCAATGCTATGTTGCTTGATTGTCGGGCATTGACCTTTGAAGATGCACCGATTCCGGCAGGCTTCTCTTTCGTTATCGTAAATTCGAATGTTAAACGCGGCCTGGTAGACAGTGAATACAATTTGCGCCGTGAGCAATGTGAAGCGGTAGCAAAACATTTCGGTGTCAAAGCATTACGTGATTTAACCCTGGAACAACTGCAATCTGAACAGGCGAACTTATCAGACGTTGAGTATCGTCGTGCCCGTCATGTTATCTCTGAAAATGATAGAACGCTGGCGGTATTAGAGGCGCTGAAAGGCAATGATATTGCCACCATGAGCGAGTTAATGATGGCCTCTCACATGTCATTAAAAGACGACTTTGAAGTGACCACACCTCAGATGGATGCCTTGGTTGAGATAATTGCTGAGGTAATTGGCCAGCAAGGTGGCACCCGAATGACAGGTGGCGGATTTGGTGGTTGTGTGGTTGCGCTGGCACCAGATGAATTGGTGGAACCAATAAAAGCGGCGATTAGTGCTCAATACGAGCAACGCTCTGGTCTGGTTGCTAATGTCTATGTCTGCACCGCTGAGCAGGGCGCATTTCGCGTTTAAGCAACTGATTATTCGTCAGTTATAAACGAAGCGTTGCGATTTTTCGGGACGCTGTTTCTCGATTATTTCTTTCATGCGATATTTATTACTTTATATTCGCTTTAACGGCTTTGCTCGCTAGCTTCATATCACCAGCTTTCAACGCCTCAAGTATGCGGCTGTGCTCATCAACACATTGCAAGCTACTGCTGATACGCTTGTAGTTCAAACGCATACGCATCACATACGGATACCAGATATTCACCAATTCGTCGCCACCTGCTTTGTTGATTAAGTAGCGGTGGAAAGAAATATCAATTTTGGTAACTTCTGCGTAGTCTTCAGCATCCAGAGCTTTTTGCAGATCGGCAAGTATCGCTTCCAAATCTCTAATATCCAGCTCAGTCAGGCTATCATTGATTTGCTCAATGGCGAACACTTCGATTTCACGACGAAGTTTAATCATCAGTTTTTGCATGCTTGGATCGAGCACGCTATTAACAGAGGCACCGCAGTTATTTTTGGATATCAGCAAACCTTCTTTGGTTAGCTGTAAGATAACGTCACGAATAGGGCCCCGGGATAAGCCAAAGCGATTCGCCAATTCGGTTTCATTTAGCTTAGTGTTTGGCGGAAATGCACCAGAGATGATATCTGTGCGCAATTGCTCTGCAATTTGGTCTTTTACGGAAAGAATTTTTGTAGTCCGTGATGTGTCCATGTCGTTGCCCTTGGTCAATCGTATGCTTTATTGTAAAGATACAAATCGCTATTGACAATTCGTGGACTGGGCAAGGCCCAAAAATACTATCTTTGGAATGGCTTATGAGCATTTTGCAGAGCTCGTTATCAGCTAAAGTTAAAAATATCGATATTCTCGATCATCAGGACAATATCGAAGATTGGCAGGAATTTCAGCGTAAGGTTGGTTTTGAACAGCTAACCGTTTCGTTCAGTTAAATTATTAGCTCGATCCAGTTAATCGGGATAACCGTATTATCTGGGGTATTGAATTTCTCTTGGATATCAAATAAGTGAGAACAACATTATGGCAAAAATAACCTTTATTACCTCTGACAACGAAAAGATTGAAGTTGAAGGTGAATCTGGCTCAGTAATGGAGTTAGCTGTTGAGAATGGCGTTGAAGGTATCGACGGTGATTGCGGCGGCGTATGCTCCTGTGCAACCTGTCATGTGCATGTTGCCAGCGAAGATATGGCTAAAGTTGGCCCTGCTGGTGAGGTAGAGCAGGAACTGTTGGAATTTAGTGATAATTTTTGTGAGCAAAGCCGCTTGAGTTGTCAGATTGAAATCGTTGAAGAACTCGATGGTATTACCTTAACGGTAGCGAACTAGAGTGACTGAGGCGATAGTCACTGCGCAGCAAAAATACTGGAGAGGCTAAGAATTAACATCCTGATCTTCTGAATTCAGATTTTCAAGTTCTGCTGGTCGTTGCTTAATTTCAGCCATTTCCTCCCGTTCGGCCTTCGAAATATACTTTGGCTTATTGCTGTTGTGAAGCTTCTTGTTGGCCTTTTTCTTTTTGGCCATCAAAATGGACTTAATTTTCTTTTTGCGGTTCATACGCTGGATGTTCCCGGCTCGTTGAATTCGGCCATTTTACCGCGAATCCCAGGGCATTCAAAAGTGATTTAAAATGGCAATTAAAAAAGGCAATCGCTTTTCAGCAATTGCCTTTATGTATACCAAAATAGAAAATGTTAAACGTCGTAGGTGGTGGAAGAGGTATCGCCACCACGACCTGTCCAGTTGGTATGGAAGAACTCACCACGAGGTTTGTCTTTGCGCTCGTAGGTGTGAGCGCCAAAATAATCCCGTTGAGCTTGCAGCAGGTTTGCCGGTAAATCTTTACAGCGGTAGCCATCAAAATAACTTAATGCTGACGCCAGGCATGGAATGGAAATACCCGCTAATGTCGCTTCACTAACCACTTTACGCCAACCTGGCTGGGCTGCTTTGATGGCCTGATTAAAGTAATCGTCCAACAACAGGTTATCAATCTCTGGGTTTTTATCGTAAGCGTTCTTGATGTCATCCAGGAATACGCTGCGGATAATACAACCGCCACGCCACATTAGCGCGATTGCGCCATAATCTAATTCCCAGCCAAAATCTTCAGATGCCTGTTTCATCAGGGCATAGCCCTGGGCATAGGAGACCATCTTCGAAGCCAGCAAAGCATCTTTTAGGGCATCGATAAAGGCTTGCTTGTCACCGGTAAATTCTGTGGTAACGCCATCGATAATCTCTGAGGCAACAACACGTTGTTCTTTTAATGCCGACAGACAACGGGCAAATACGGCTTCACCAATCAAGGTTAACGGCGTACCTAAATGCAACGCGGTAACACCCGTCCATTTACCTGTACCTTTTTGGCCTGCAGTATCTAAGATTACATCGATTAGTGGCTGGCCATCTTCTTTGTAGGCCATGATGTCTGCGGTGATATCAATCAGGTAGCTGCTTAGTTCGGTTTGCTTCCAGTCAGCAAACACTTTTGCCATTTCGTCGACTGACAAACCAAGCACATCGCGCATCAAAATATAGGCTTCGCAAATTAACTGCATATCGCCATATTCGATACCGTTGTGGACCATTTTCACGAAATGACCAGCGCCACCGTTACCAACCCAGTCACAGCATGGTACATCGCCATTTACTTTTGCGGCAATGCCCTGGAAGATAGGTTTTACTTGTGGCCAGGCTGCTTTTGAACCGCCAGGCATAATGGATGGGCCTAAAAGAGCACCTTCTTCGCCGCCGGAAACACCCGTGCCGATATAAAGAAAGCCTTTCTCTTCAAGATATTTAGTACGACGGTCAGAATCTTCAAACTGGCTGTTGCCACCGTCGATAAGAATGTCACCTTCGCTAAGGTAAGGTAAAAGCTGTTCTATGGTTGCGTCTACGGCACTACCAGCTTTAACCATCAGCATGATTTTACGAGGGCTGGCCAAGGATTTAACGAACTCTTCTACGCTATGAGCGCCGCGAATGCTTTGGCCTTGCGCCCGGCCATTGATAAAACGATCCACTTTTTCCGTGGTACGGTTATAAGCGGTTACCGTGAAGCCTTTTGAAGCCATGTTCAGTATTAGGTTTTCGCCCATTACCGCCAGGCCGATAACACCAATATCTGACTGCTGTTTCAAGGTCATAGGAATCTATCCAATTTTTTCAAGTTTAATCGGGTAGGATTGACCTGCACGCCATTGTCCTACATATATGTTGTCGTCATTATCGATGCAGATACCATGGGGATGATTAAAAATATCCCAGGTTGTCGTCATCGGTTGCAATTGATTGTCTCGGTATTCAGGTTTTCCTGCACCTAAATTCACTACAACCTTATCGTGGTTATCAAATATGCTTACATAGCCTGAGTTATCGACATTTTTGCCATCGATATCCGACCAACATACTGATGTTACGAAATAATCTTTTGCAAACACCGGACCATGTACCCATGCTCCGGGGGTGTTTATCTTACCCTGATATTCCCCTTCTAAGGAAAATAATTTTAGACATTGTTCAGCGCGGGAGCTAATAATCAGCTGTTTCTTCTCGGGGTTACGTGTATCGATAGCGATACCATGAGCATTGACCAGATTGTGATTAGCGTCTTTATTATCATGACCACCAAAGTGACGAATGTATCTGCCTTGCTTGTCGTATTGAATGACATAATCAGAACCATAACCATCGCAAACGTAGATATCACCATTACTATTAACGGCAATATCCGTGGGCCGGTAGGGCATGTCTGGGGTATAAATACCTATGGTCTGCGGGTGCGAGATAGTGAAAAGCAGTTGTCCATCCAAGGTTAACTTGGCAATAAATCCGGCTTGGGCGATAACTTTATTTTTCGGTGAGTCCCAGGCATCGGTTGATACCCCATCCCAATTGCGATTGGTTATCCAGCCACTGTCCACCAGATAGATAAACTCTTGCTCGCTGTCGTTTTCTTTATTCCCTTCTTTGACAATTTCAATGGCATGGGCGCCAGGAAACATTTTGCCAAAGGCATCAACCACATTCCCATTTACGTCATAAACAATGACCTGATTGTCCGGGTGATCGGTAACCATATAAATTCGCTGCTGTGAATCGATGGCGAAATCATGGCAGTTTTCTACCGGATATTTCTCCTTATCTAAGATCCCCCAACGGTTGTTTACCCGATATTGAAACTGACCTTCACCAATAATCATGCCGTGCGGATCGATTCCATTTTTCGGCAATATAACGCTATCGCTCATCGTTTTTTCTTCTCACAATCAAAAATTGTCAACATTTTACAATTTAAAGGTGGTTAAACCAAGAGATTGAATCAGCAACAATCGTATAAGATTAAACCAGGCTTTATCGACATGTGCTGTAAAGGGGTTAGCTAATCCAGAGTTACCTGTGATTGGCGCCCGTAATGCCGTGCGCGGCTGCAACCTATGAGTTATGGGTTTTGAAGTGAAAGTTTTCAATATCGATAACTTTTTGAAATTAGGTGGTTTTCATCAATTAAAACTATTAGTCTCTAGAGGTTGTTGGTTATTTTAACGTCAACAGCCTTTAGAAACCGATTCCTTTGATTTTGTTAAATTATTGAACAAAGCAATTCTTATTGAGGTTATTCATGCTGGATTCTATTCGTCAAAATATTCGTATACTCGGGCAAATTTTGGGAGAAACCATTGCCGTTGAGCAAGGGCCGGAGTGGGTTGAACGTATCGAAGCCATCCGTGCACTGGCAAAAGAAGTTAATAGCGATGAACAAGCCCTGGACAAATTACAGGCGCTATTCGCTGACATGTCAGAATCTGACATGCTGGTTCTTGCCCGGGCTTTTAGCCAGTTTTTAAATCTGGCCAATATTGCCGAGCAGCAATACACCATTTCCGAGCAAGGTTTAGCTGAGCTAGACGTTGCTCATCCGCTTACCGAACTCAGCGAAAAAATTGCTAACGCTGATGCCGATAAAATTCGCGATGCGTTGCAAAAGCTGAACATTGAATTAGTACTTACCGCTCACCCGACGGAAATTAATCGCCGTACGTTTATCCATAAATATCACCAGATTGCCGATGAGCTGGATAATGGTAAAGAAGATTTTTCTCGCATTGCTGAGCTGGTGGAACAAGCCTGGTTTACCAATGAGATCCGTCAGGAGCGACCAACGCCGCTTGATGAATCCCGTTGGGGACTTGATGTTATATCCGACAGCTTGTGGGCAGCATTGCCACAGTTTATCCGAGAGCTGGACGAGGCATCACAAAAATTATTGGGCGAACCTCTCCCTGATGGCTTTATGCCGGTAAATATAGCCAGTTGGATGGCAGGCGATCGTGACGGTAACCCATTTGTTACCGCCAAACTAAGTAGTGAAGCGATTCGCAATGCCAGAATTCGTGCATCACGATTATACTGGCGCGACGTTCGTGAGCTTTATCTTGAATTGTCGATGAATAAAGCCGACGAAGATTTGATTGCTGAAGATGTGAAAGGCTCTGGTCCCTATCGTCATCAGTTAAAGCAGATTATCACCCGCTTAGAAGATAACATCGCAAGTTTGGAAAATGGTACCACTGAAAATACCATTGATGATGCCGATGAGCTTCTAACGCCGCTAATTCGTTGTCGCCAGAGTCTGCTCAATCATGGTATGACCCGCGCGGCTAATTCGCAATTATTAGATTTGATCCGCAAAGTTCAGTGTTTTGGCATTTCCATGGTGAACCTCGATGTTCGTCAACACAGTGAGCGCCACGATGCGGCAATGGCTGAAATTCTATCCTTCCTGAACCTTGGAGATTATCTTTCCTGGGATGAGGCCAAACGCCAGGAATTTTTGCTTAGCGAACTAGCATCGAATCGTCCATTGCTTCCGGATAATCAGTGGAGCGCTGATACCCAGGAAGTACTTGATACGTTCAAGATGATCGCAGCCCAACCCCAACAGGTTCTGGGTATCTACATTATCTCCATGGCAAGTACTGCCAGTGATGTGTTGCTGGTACGCCTATTTATGAAAATCTGTGGCGTTAACTGGCAAATGCCAATCGCGCCGCTATTTGAAACCTTAGATGATTTGAATCATGCCCCAGCGGTAATGAATGAATTACTGTCCATGGATACCTATGTCAGCTCTTGTGAGGGCCAACAAACGGTTATGATTGGTTATAGTGATTCCGCAAAAGATGCCGGGGTACTTGCTGCTACCTGGGCTCAGTATCAGGCTCAGGAAGCACTGGCGAAAGTGTTTGCTGAAAAAGGTATCTTACTGAAGTTGTTCCATGGCCGCGGCGGTACTATTGGTCGCGGCGGCGGGCCAGCGCATGCCGCGGTTGCCTCACAACCTCCGGGAACACTGGAAGGTGGTTTACGGGTAACGGAGCAGGGTGAAACTATTCGTTATAAATATGGTTTACCTAACCTTGCGGTTCGAAGCTTCCATTTATATGCATCAGCAATACTGGAATCTTTGATCTCACCTCCACAATCTCCAGAGCCTGAATGGCGTGAATTGATGGATAAGATGGCCGAGGATAGCTGTGACACCTATCGCAGTTATGTGCAGGAGCAGGCAGATTTTGTCCGTTATTTCCGCCAGGCAACTCCAGAACAGGAATTGTCTTCGCTACCTCTTGGCTCGCGTCCGGCGAAACGCCGTGCCGATGGTGGTATCGAATCTTTGCGTGCGATCCCGTGGATTTTTGCCTGGAGCCAAAACCGCATGGTATTGCCAAGCTGGTTAGGCTTTGGTCAGGCAATTGCAAACCATCAAGACGAGTATCAGGCATTGATTGATGAGATGCTGGAGAAGTGGCCGTACTTCCGCTCACGGGTGTCCTTGATTGAGATGGTGTATTTAAAATCCAATCCAATGATCGCAACCCGATATGACGAGGCGCTTGTTGAAGATGAGCTAAAAGTCATGGGCGAGGGCTTGCGAGCGCAATTGGCAAAAGACCAGGAAACGGTACTTTCAGTTTTAGGTCATAAGCAATTGATGGAAAACGATCCGTGGAACCTTAGTTCTTTTGAATTGCGGCGACCGTATTTATTGCCACTGCACTTAATGCAAATTGAAGCACTGAAACGTTTGCGTAATTCGCCAGATGATTGCGGCTTTGAGCAGTTATTGATGCATACCATGGCAGGAATTGCGACCGGAATGCGTAATACCGGTTAAGTAGTCTTACTACGTGTTAATTGTTTTGTTAAAAGAGCACCTCGGGTGCTCTTTTCTTATTGCAGACTAGTCAAAAAATTTCACTGTAACAGTGGCCATAAGTGTGTAACCTTATTGTTAATTCAATGTTAATTTAGACTGGGCTGAATTATATTGAAGGCCAGTAAAAATGGGTATTTACCCATCCTCTCGTATTTTTAACATTTTTTAATAAGCACTAATCACCCACAATTATCAAGGTTAATTTTCGTGCATTAAAATTCGCTCTGTAACAAAACTGTCATATTTCTGTCTTATAATCCCAGCCAATAAAAATTTAGGTCGCTATTGAAGGTTTAAACGTGACAATTTTCGCTAAAACTTTTGAGCCAAGGCAGTTGAAAAATTCCCTGGCGCGCTGGCTGATATCAGCTGGTGGTGTCAGTGTATTATTCACCTTGGTGCTTATCTTTATGTACCTGGTTTATGTAATTAAACCAATTTTCGAGTCCGCAAGCATTGAGCCCGAAAGCACAATTCAGTTGGTTGAAAACGGCAATACCGTTGCCGTCGGTGTCGATGAACTGAAAGAAATCGGATATCAGATCAACGAACAGGGCGAAATGTCCTTCTATCAAGTGCAGGCTTCTGAGCAGCATGAGGTAGGCGAGAAACTGTTAACTGAAGCGATTTTATCTGAAGGCGAAACTCTTCAGGAAATTCAGGCGACAACGTCCAATCAATACATACTGCTGACAACCGATGGCGCCATTAAAGTGGTAGAGCCATCTTTTGTGGTTTCATTTGAAGGTGATGAGCGTTTCATGAACCCAGCGGTTCGTTATCCTTTGGGTGAAGATGCGATTTATATTGATGAAGATGAATCGACAATTACTGACTTCTCTTTCGTAATGAATGAAGAGAAAGCGGTAATTATCGCGCTTACTGAAGATAATCGATTGATTAAAACCTCTTTGATTGCCGAAGACGACTTTAATTACGACCCTGAATTCTCTGCTGAATATCAATTGATTCAGGAAGATTTCGACGCCATCGACTTTATGGAAGTCACACCGGATATGACCTTAGGCTTTGTTGCTGTCGACAATCAGGTTTCGGTATTTGAACTTGATGATGACTGGGATGTGCCTCTTAAAGGTCAGTTTAACCCAGTGATTGAAGAGCAGGCTGAGATCACGGCGATGGCGCTATTGTCGGGCAGTAGCTCTGTGCTATTTGGTACCGACGAAGGTGACGTATTGCAATGGTTTGAAGTGGCTGGTAAAGAAGGTCGCGAATTCCAACAAATTCGAAGCTTTAAGGCTAGCGACGATGAAGCCATCACTAAAATCTACCCAGAGCTGTATCGTAAGAGCTTCTTTACCTCAACACCGTCTGGCCAGGTTGGTTTGTTCTACACCACCAGTGAAGCGGAACTTTGGCAGGGTAAAATGCTGGATTCTGACCAGCAAATTATGGCAATTGCGCCTCGTGCCAATGGTTTAATGCTGGCATCTGACGGCCAACTTGAATTATTAACGGTTCACAACGAACACCCAGAAGTTACCTGGTCTGCACTTTGGCAGGAAGTCTGGTATGAAGGTTATCCTGAACCGGCTTATATCTGGCAATCGACTTCGGGTTCTGATGACTTTGAAGCTAAGTTCTCATTAATGCCGATCTCTTTCGGTACGATGAAAGCGGCTTTCTATGCGATGATGTTCGCGGTACCAATTGCCTTAGCAGCGGCTATTTACACCGCTTACTTTATGCCGCCAGTGATGCGTCGTACGGTTAAACCAACCATCGAGCTAATGGAAGCACTGCCGACCGTTATTCTAGGTTTCCTTGCGGGTCTTTGGTTAGCACCACTGATTGAAGAGTATTTGCCGGCGGTATTCCTGTTACTAATCTTTTTGCCATTGGCTACCTTCATTACCGCTTTTGCCTGGTACAAGTTGCCGAAGAACATCAAGGTAATGCTTCCAGAAGCTTTTGCACCAATCATTGTGCTGCCGATTCTGATTCTTGCCGCCATGCTGGCATTCCAGTTATCGCCAATTGTTGAAGCCAATATGTTTGGTGGTGATATGCGTAAATACATCACTAACGATCTCGGTATCGACTTTGACCAGCGTAACGCTTTGGTTGTTGGTATCGCTATGGGCTTTGCGGTTATCCCAACCATCTTCTCTATGGCAGAAGATGCTATCTTCAGCGTACCTAAGCACCTGACCTCCGGTTCACTGGCACTTGGTGCGACACAATGGCAAACCCTGGTTAAAGTGGTATTGCTTACTGCCAGCCCGGGCATTTTCTCTGCGGTGATGATGGGGCTTGGCCGTGCGGTTGGTGAAACCATGATTGTATTGATGGCAACGGGTAACACCCCAGTTATCGACTGGAGTATCTTCCAGGGGATGCGTACCTTATCGGCGAATATCGCTGTTGAAATGCCAGAGTCCGAAGTGGGCAGTTCTCACTATCGAATCTTGTTCCTTGCAGCCTTTGTGTTGTTTGTTTTCACCTTTGTCTTTAACACCTTGGCTGAGTTTGTACGTCAGCGCTTGCGTGAAAAGTACAGCTCTCTGTAGTGTTTAAGTAGGATTAATATAACGATGAAAACATGGTTTAAATCAGGCTCACCTTGGGTATGGCTTTCAGCAGCCGGGGTAAGTATCAGCTTAATCTCTGTTGTTGGTTTGTTGTTTTTGATTGCCTCAAGAGGTTTATCCTACTTCTGGCCATCACAAATCCATCAGTTTGAATTGCAAACGGTGCAAGGTGAAACTTCAGTTGTTATCGGTGAAATCTATGACCGTGAACTGATCCCAGCCCGACAGCTAAATAACAAAAATGTCGATGTAGGTGACGCCGAAACCGTAGAACGATTTCTGGTAAAAACCGGTAATCGTGAATTGGTAAGCCTGGATTTCCGCTGGATTTTAGAGCCTATGGTTCAAAAACAAACGCAGCCAGAAGATGTCGCAGTTATTGAACGTCGCAAAAATGGTAACTTCTATGGCTTTATCGAAGAAGTATACATGGACGGTCAACAGGTTGAATTAGACCAGCTTGAAGCCTTTATCGACCGCGTAAGTGATTTACAGGACGACATCGGCCAGCTTCAGAGTACCGATATCGGTGCCATTAACTATGAGCTTGAGCGTATCCGTCTGAAAGAGCGTAAAGCGGAACTAGACGGCGAGTTAACCGACGAGGTACAAGCAGGCTTTGATCAGCGCCGTGCTGAACTTGCCGAAGAGTACAATGGGTTAGAGGCAAGCCTGAATAAGCTTCGTGAAGAAGTGCAGCGTGACAAGATTGTAGTGCGTGCGATGGATGGTCAGAGAGTTGATATTAACCTTGAACAGGTTTTACAAATCACCTTTAACAACCAGATGGGCTTTTTTGCCAAACTTGGTCAGTTCTTCCATCAAATCGGTAACTTTATCGGTGATGACCCGCGTGAAGCGAACACTGAAGGTGGGGTATTCCCGGCAATCTTCGGTACCGTATTGATGGTATTGTTGATGACGGTAATTGTATCGCCATTAGGGGTTGTTGCGGCCATTTATCTGCACGAGTATGCGGGCAATAACGCGTTCACTAAGCTGCTACGAATCGCGGTAATCAACCTCGCCGGTGTGCCATCAATCGTATACGGGGTATTTGGTCTTGGCTTCTTCGTCTACATGGTAGGTGGCTCGCTCGATCAAATCTTCTACCCAGAATCTCTGCCTAGCCCAACATTTGGATCTCCAGGTGTATTGTGGTCGGCGATTACACTGGCAATTCTGACACTACCGGTCGTTATTGTTTCTACCGAAGAAGGGTTAGCTCGTATTCCATCTTCAATGCGGCATGGTTCTTTGGCGCTTGGTGCTACGAAAGCAGAAACCTTGTGGCGCATTATTTTGCCAATCGCCAGTCCGGCGATTATGACAGGTATTATTCTGGCCATCGCCCGTGCAGCTGGCGAGGTGGCGCCACTGATGCTGGTTGGTGTGGTTAAAATGGCGCCGACATTGCCACTTGACGGTAACTTCCCGTTCCTGCACTTAGAGCGTAAGTTTATGCACTTAGGTTTCCACATCTATGACGTAGGCTTCCAGAGCCCGAACGTTGAAGCAGCAAGACCTCTGGTTTATGCAACCGCGCTGCTATTGGTAACCATCATTGTTGCATTGAATATGACGGCCGTATCAATTCGTAACCGTCTACGTGAGAAATACCGTGCTTTAGAGCACTAATCTGAAGCACAAAAAAAGTTAGTTGAGAATCAAAGATATGATTAATGTAAATCCACAAGTTTTATCAACCGAAGGCAACAAGCTGGATATCAACAACCTGAGTCCTGAGCAAGTGGCATTGGAAATTAAGAACCTGAATCTGCATTACGGTGATAAACAGGCTCTGAGCAATATTTCCATGAAAATCCCTAAGGGTCAGGTAACGGCGTTTATCGGCCCAAGTGGTTGTGGTAAATCAACACTATTGCGCTGTATCAACCGTATGAATGATCTGGTTGATAGCTGTTCTATCGAAGGCGCGATTAATTTAAATGGTGAAAATATCTATTCCAAGCACGTTGACGTTGCCCAGCTTCGTCGCAAAGTCGGTATGGTATTCCAACGCCCGAATCCATTCCCTAAATCTATCTACGAAAACGTAGTCTACGGCATGCGTCTGGTTGGTCAGAACAATCGCCGGGTTTTAGATGAAGTCTGTGAACGCTCGTTGCGTGCAGCAGCCCTTTGGGATGAAGTAAAAGATCGTATCCATGATAGTGCATTAGGCTTATCCGGCGGTCAGCAGCAGCGCCTGGTTATCGCCCGAGCGATTGCCATTGAGCCTGAAGTATTACTTCTCGATGAGCCGACCTCAGCATTGGATCCTATTTCTACATTGACCATTGAAGAGTTAATCAATGATCTAAAGCAAAAATACACAGTAGTTATCGTAACCCATAACATGCAACAGGCGGCACGGGTTAGTGACCAGACCGCATTTATGTATATGGGCGATTTGATTGAGTATGCAGATACCAATACACTGTTTACTACGCCTAGTAAGAAGAAAACCGAAGATTACATTACCGGCCGTTACGGTTAATCGACAGGAGACAGTCCCATGGAAAAGTTTAATACAGGCAGACACATTTCCGGCCAGTTCAATCAGGAATTAGAAGCGGTTCGCAACAGCGTTATGACGATGGGCGGATTGGTTGAGCAGCAATTAAAAGACGCATTAACATCGGTCAGTGAGCATAATGAAGACCTGGCGCAGAAAGTTCTGACCAGCGACTACAAAATCAACAAGCTCGAAGTGTCAATTGATGAAGAGTGTACTCGCATTATTGCGAAGCGCCAGCCTGCTGCAAGCGATTTACGCCTGATCATGGCAATTATCAAAACCATCGCCGATTTAGAGCGTATTGGTGACGAAGCCGAGAAAATCTCGAAAGTCACCTTGGAGCATTTTCCGGGTAAAAAGCATGACTTTTTATTAAACCTCGAGAATTTAGGCCGTCTGGTGTTGTCGACATTGCACGACACCTTGGACGCCTTTGCCCGCATGGATTTTGATGCCGCCCTTAAAGTGCATCAAAACGACGACCGAATTGACCGTGAATACGAAGCCATGATGCGTCAGTTAATGACCTACATGATGGAAGATCCACGTTCTATCCCATCCATTATGAGTGTTATTTGGTCGGCTCGAGCACTGGAAAGAATTGGTGATCGTTGTCAGAACATTTGTGAGTACGTAATTTACTTTGTTAAAGGTAAAGTGGTACGTCATATCTCTGAACAGGATATGGACGAGTTCATCTCATAATACCAATCCCATTAAATTATTGCTCACTCAGTGAGAATTTAAAGGCTTTTAGACAAGGCTTTGATTGCAGAGAATGGTTATTCCATTTTCAAAATTAGCCAAAATCAGTAATGCAGCACAAACGCCTTTAAAACTCACCCTTAGGGAGTTAGTGAGAGGCCCATTTACTGCCCTATATTTCATTAATATAGAATGACTATATCAATGAAATCTATGTTGTAAATGAACCTCTGCCCTAACTCTGAGTTGTGCACAAACTTAATGTGATTGGTATAACATTTTGAATATTGGTAAATAACTGTTAGTTTATTAACCAACTTTGGGGTTTTTACCCAGATAAACCATAATTAACGGTTGAAATAGGGGGCAAATAGCGTATATTTGCCCCGATTTTTATTTCGCAGAAACGAAGTTGCAGGAAACAATATGTCTGCTAATAACATTCTAGGTGTATTTGCTAAATCGCCTTTAAAACCTCTACAGGCACACATCAATAAAGCTCATGAGTGTGCGCAATTACTCCCTTCTCTATTTGCTGCTTGTGCCGCTGATGACTGGCCAAAGGCTGAAGATATTCGTAAAGAAATTTCTTCATTAGAAAAAGAAGCGGATCAATTAAAACGTAAAATTCGTATGGAAATGCCGGGCGGTATCTTTATGCCGGTTCAGCGTACCGATTTACTCGAACTAGTCAGTCAGCAAGATAAAATTGCTAACAAAGCCAAAGACATTGCTGGTCGTATTCTAGGTCGTAAAATCACCATTCCTAGCGAATTATCAACAGATTTTGATGCGTACCTTCACCGCTGTATGGATGCAGTAAAACAAGCTAACAAAGCCATTAATGAGATGGACGAGTTGCTAGAAGCAGGTTTCTCAGGTCGTGAATTAGACTTTGTTGAAACCATGATTCAGGAATTGGACTCCATCGAAGATGACACTGATTTGATGCAAATCGAATTACGTCAGGGCCTATTGGCCATTGAACAGAACATGAACGCAGTGGACGTTATGTTTCTGTACAAAATCATTGAATGGGTTGGCGATTTAGCCGACATCGCTGAGCGCGTAGGTGCTCGCTTAGAAATCATGTTAGCAAGATAAAGTAAGGTTTCGTAATAATGGATATTTTAGCTAATTATGGAACCATGCTGGTTCTGGTAGCCGCCGCAGTAGGCTTTTTTATGGCCTGGGGTATCGGTGCCAATGACGTCGCGAACGCAATGGGTACTTCCGTTGGTTCAAAAGCGTTAACAATCAAACAAGCGATCATCATTGCGATGATTTTCGAATTTGCCGGTGCATACCTGGCCGGTGGTGAGGTTACCTCTACCATTCGTAAAGGTATTATCGATGCCTCCTACTATACCGACATTCCAGAACAACTGGTGTTCGGTATGATTGCCGCACTATTTGCCGCTGCAACCTGGCTACTAGTTGCCTCTTATCTGGGGTGGCCAGTATCCACTACTCACTCTATCGTTGGTGCCATTATCGGTTTCTCAGCCGTTGGTGTGAGCGTAGATACCGTTGCCTGGGACAAAGTGTTAGGCATTGTTGGTAGTTGGGTGGTAACGCCATTAATTGCCGGTGTCTTCGCTTTCGTTATTTTTAACAGTGCTCAGAAACTAATTTTTGATACCGACAAGCCGGTAGAGCAGGCGAAACGTTGGGTGCCGATGTATATGTTCCTGGCGGGTTTCGTACTTTCTTTGGTTACCATCAAAAAAGGTCTGAAGCACATCGGTATGGATATCGGTAGTGTAGAAGGTTACATCTATGCCGTTGCAGTTGCCCTATTGGTAGCTCTTTTGGGTAAATTCTTCATCTCGCGTCTAGATTTAAACCTGAAAGCTGACCGCCGTGCTCAGTACATCAACGTTGAAAAAGTGTTTGCGGTACTAATGGTAATCACTGCATGTTGTATGGCATTTGCCCACGGTTCAAATGACGTTGCTAACGCGATTGGTCCATTAGCTGCGGTTGTAAGCATCGTAGAAAACAACGGTGAAATCGCTTCTAAAGCCGCTCTGGCGTGGTGGATTCTTCCACTTGGTGGTTTCGGTATCGTAGCCGGTCTTGCTATCTTCGGTCATCGCGTTATCGCCACTATCGGTAAAGGTATCACTCACTTAACACCGAGCCGTGGTTTCGCTGCTGAACTAGCGGCTGCCTGTACCGTTGTTGTTGCATCAGGTACTGGTCTTCCTATCTCTACTACCCAAACCTTAGTTGGTGCGGTACTCGGTGTAGGTATGGCTCGTGGTATTGCTGCAATCAACATGGGTGTGGTACGTAATATCGTAGTTTCCTGGGTAATCACCCTGCCAGTTGGTGCAACCTTATCAATCATGTTCTTCTGGATGATTAAAGGTGCACTGACCTAATCATCCGTAAGACGAATGATTTGTAAGCCAGAGCAAATGCTCTGGCTTTTTGTATATGGACATACTTAATCGAGATATTGCCTCCATGATATCTCGACATTCAATACGTCCATGTATCTTGTCGAGATATAACCATCCATGATATCTCGACATATCGTAAATCCCTTTACTAATCCTCCCGAACCATGGAAGGTAGCAAGGGAGGGTTTATACAAGGATGTTGGTATATCGATTGTGTCTGTCGTTACAGGGATGTAATTTATTAGAGCAATGCATGGAGCAATTGCCGAGAACGTACAATCGATTCTAGTTAGGGTTTGTATCAGCTCTCTTTGAAGCTAAACAATAAATGCAAATTTAGCGACCTCATCACACTTCATTTTCTTGCGGCTATGTTGATTTCTGCATACAGTTAACTAACTGATTAGCAATAAGTTGATTGTCCATGTTGTTACGCAAACCGTCGAGGTTTTGTCAGACCGTGGCCATGATGTTATTGACGGGCATTAGCGTCAATGTATGGGCAGCGCCCGACAGTCCTGTAGACAAATCCATCCAACCGGTGGACGTTCTGAGCGTCGAAAGCGATGACTCAGGCGCGAGCCACTCTGACACGTATGTAGAACGTGTCACTAATTCTGCCTGGGAAGAAAAAGTCCCGCTTGAGGGCTTTTACGATGATCCGTTCCAGGTTTCCATCTTTAATCCTCAACACGGCGAAGACAAAGACCGACTCTGGTCACAAACCAAATCGGTATTTATCTATGGTTTTGGAGTAGCCGGGTTTATCGCCTTGTTACCCGACGATATTTCCAATTGGGATAAGCAGGGCAAACTGCTGCAAAAATGGGGGAACAATGTTGCCGAGGGGCCGGTTTGGGATAGGGATGTATTCTGGATCAATTATATTGGTCATCCATATGCGGGAGGAATCTACTATCAGGTTGCCCGAAAGTCGGGGTATCGCCAATGGGATGCCTTCGTTTATTCAGCCTTGATGTCGACTTTCTATTGGGAGTACGGCATCGAAGCTTTTGCCGAGACCCCATCGATACAGGATTTAGTGGTTACTCCGGTTCTCGGTTGGGGGCTCGGTGAGTGGATGTTTCAGAAGGAACGTGAGATTCGTTTGGGTGGCGGTAAAGTATGGGGTTCTGAGGGGCTGGGTACATTCTCACTTTGGATGCTGGATCCTGTCGATTCATTGGGGCGCGGCGTCAATCAATTGTTCAACCGGGAAATCTTTCGCGCAGGTACTGGCTTTGTGAATTACCGTACTAATGTAATTCAGTCGGAAGGCGAGGCCGGGTTACTCCATGAAAACCAATGGCAGGTGCAAATGCACTTCCAGTTTGGTGATGGTAAACCATTGCGCTCCACCCCAGTGCCTCAATATTACCAGTTTAGTAAAGACCCAATTGACTACAGCATGGTGGGGATAGGGCTGGGTTCTGGGTATGCCTGGCTTGATGATGTCTGGCAGGTTGAAGACGACCCGTATGGTGAGTTCAGTATTGGTCTGTATTTTACCAATCGTTATTCAGCTCGGTTAAATTATGCCCGCGCGCACTACAAACAATTATCGAATGGCGAAGATCTAACTTATGAAAACTATAGCCTGAGCGGTCAGTATTACTTTCGTTCTGAAAGCGACTTTCGCCCGTATGTAACCTTGGGCATTGGTGAAATGCTTCGTGACCAGGACCGGGATTTAAAGTCTTTCTATAGCCATGGTGGGGTCGGATTGCATATGAAGCTTAATAATAATCTGGCTATCCAAACCGATATTGCTCGCTATTTCTCTACCAGACTCGATACCCAGGAAGATATCTTTCGATTCAGTGTGATATATCGTTTAGGTAAAGGCAATTGGTACTAGTGGCTGACGGCAGTTATGAATAATCACTTACCGAATTTAAAACACTTACAATACCTGTTGGCGTTGCACCGTCACCAGCATTTTCATAAGGCTGCAGAATCCTGCTTTGTCAGCCAGTCAACCTTAAGCAGCGCCATTATCAAATTGGAGCAGCTATTAAATTGTCAGCTCATCGAGAGGGATCATAAGAACTTTCTCTTCACCCGCCAGGGTATCGAAGTGGTTCATATGGCTGAACAGCTATTGCATCAGGCCGATGAGCTGGTTGACTACTGTCTGGCTCAGGGTAACCCAACCCAAGGTAAATTATATTTGGGCTGTATTCCGACTATCGCGCCCTTTTTAATGACCGATGTTATCGAAAAAACCCAACAGGATTGCCAGCACCTGGAACTGTACGTCATTGAAGATACGACAGAAAACCTGCTGGCATCCCTACAGGGCGGGAAAATCGATGCGGCGATACTGGCGTTACCAATCGATGAAAAGTTTACCCAGGCTTTTCAATTCGCTTCCTTAGGCAAGGATCCTTTTTACCTGGCTGGCAACAAATCACTGGTCGAGTCGGTGGTCGATGAAGGAAATTACCAGGGTGTTAAAAACGGCCAGATATTTGTCCTTAGCGAAGAGCATTGTCTGACTCGTCATGCTTTGAATTCCTGTAAAGTCGAGCAAAAAGAGAAGCTCAACAGCTTTGCCCCCACCAGCCTTACCACCCTGATGCAAATGACCATCTACCATCAGGGGCTAACCTTCTTACCGCAAATGGCAGTTAAAAAAGGCATTGCGGGTGTATCGGAATTAACCTGTGAAAAGCTGCCCGAATCTGCCTACCGGGAAATTGCCTTAGTTTACCGGCAACGCAGCTATCGTCAGGAAACCTTTGATATTCTACAAAAAATAATCTCGCCATTAGTCTAACCTGATGTTTTCTATTCGCTAATTATCTGTTTCAATAAAAATATTAATTTTTTTCAAACTATTTCTACGTGTCCTTCGACTATAGAGGGTAAATAATCTGTGAAAATGAAATAACAGGGAAAATTTGTGTTTGAACGCAGCG
The DNA here is from genome assembly GCF_007197775.1 of Thalassotalea sp. PS06. Lineage (NCBI taxonomy): Bacteria > Pseudomonadati > Pseudomonadota > Gammaproteobacteria > Alteromonadales > Colwelliaceae > Thalassotalea > Thalassotalea sp. PS06. The sequence continues at coordinate 1,190,412 of NZ_CP041638.1, forward strand.
ACGAAACACTGATTAAACAGGCGTTAAAAGGCAAAAAGAGTGCCTGGGTGCAATTAGTCAGGCGCTATGAAAAAGGAATATACAATTATGCCTTGCGCATGGTTGGGCATCCCGATGATGCCATGGACCTTATGCAGGAGATTTTTATCGCGGTGTTTCGCAATCTCAGCAGTTTTCGTGGAGATGCCAAATTTAAAAACTGGCTTTATCGAATCGCCCACTATCGCTGTATTGAATTCTATCGTCGTAAACGTCCCAATCAATCGCTGGATGATGAACCGACGGAAATGGAGGCTGAGGGCTGCTCGCAACCTGAACATCAGTTGCAACAAAGCCAACAGGCTTTGGCACTGGCAAAAGCGATGCGCTTACTGCCTTTAAATCAGCGTACGGTGGTGGAATTAAAATTCTTTCAACATTTCACTTTTGACGAGATAGCCAACCAGCTTGGCATTTCCAGCAATACCGTGAAGTCTCGATTATATAGTGCTTTGGATAAATTAAAGGATAAATTGGAGATTGATTATGTCTGAGAAAGAACAATTATTTCAGGCGTGGCTCGATGGCAACTTGAATGAGCAACAAAGTCAACGATTAGAAGCCTTAGCAAGTGAAGATGAGGAGCTCAGAAGTCGACTAGCTGCAGCTCGCTATATCGAACAGCAAGTTCATGGCTATGAAGCGCACACCCCTGAAAACTGGGATCCTGCCTCAATAATGGGTGAAGCCCAGGCGCCTTGGTGGCAATGGCCGGGCTTGTCTTTGGCGTCACTGGCCTGTTCGTGTTTTGCCATCGCCTTGGTATTACTGAACGTTCAGGTGACATCACAGCAGGATGGTTTTGCCATTACCTTTGGCTCGTCATCGAATTCAATTGATGAGCAAAAGCTAGAACAGTTGCTCGATCAATGTTTGCAGCAGTTTGCGGCGGAGCAGGAAATTGTTCTGGCCAACTATGTCTCGGATTTTAAAGACCAACAACAGGCCAATAACCTGCAACTTGCTGGCTACTTGTTAACGGCGACGCGTCAGGAGCGTCAGGAAGATATCTCGCACTTCATTCAGTATGTCGATGAACAACGCAGTGAAGATGCACTAGATAACAAGCTCAAATATCAACGCTTAGAATACGCATTGCAGACCCAGGCGATAAAGCAGGGTATGGGAGAGCAATTTCAACAAACCAAATTCAACGACGAGGATGAATAAGATGAATAAGTTAAAAAAAGCAGTACTGCCTCTGGCGTTGTCTATCGTCAGCACAGTTACCAGCAACGCCATCCAGGCTAATGAAAACCAGTATCAGGTGCTGACCAAGCAGATTGGCATCATGGAAGATATTTTTACCAGCGCCATAAAAAACAGTAACGGTAATGACAGTATGGGACTGGCCGGCATTGAATCTCTTTACTTGGCGGAACAAGGGGTAGTATTTACGGTCAATGCCCACAGGAAATATCAATTCTCAGGTTTTAGCGTGCCTATGCCTGTAGCACCGGTTGCGCCGATGGCACCAAGAGGATTTGAAGATAGCGAGCTGTTTGGTGAAGACTTGCAGGATGTTATCGATGAAGCCATGGAAGAGGCAGCAGTTGCAATGGAACTGGCTCAGGATCATATGCGTGAGGACATTGAGCGTCAGCGGCAATTGCGTGAACAAGAGCGTGAACTGGCCTATGAATTACGGGATCTGGAACGCGAGCAGCGAGATTTAGCTTATCAACGACGCAGTGAAGATAAGGACGAACTTAAACAGTTAGAAAAACAAGCGGCGAAGCTGGAACAGCGTAAAAAGGAATTACTCAAGTCCAAAGAGGAGTTGGCGCAGCGCTCAAATAAGTTAAAAGCGCAGCAAGATAAAGCCAGAGCCGAGCAACGAAAGCAACAGCGGGCGTATTTCGCCGCGCTTGAGTCGAGTTTAAGTGAGACCTTGTGTACCTATGGCGGTGGTTTGCGTGCACTTCCTGCTGATGAGCATGTATCGCTAATTATTAAAAATGCCGCGATGAGCACTAACGGCAGGGGGTATCAGGATAGAGTTTTGGTGTTTACCAAAGCTGATATTATGAAATGTCTGACCCAGTCCATCGACCCGAAAGCCTTACTATCAGGTGCTGCGCGCTATCAAATGTAGCCATTGAGCTAATTTATTTGGGTACAAAAAGGGCCAGTTTTAAACTGGCCTTTTTTTAATTGAGAATTTCTACAATTTCCCGTGACGCTTCGATAAGGCGGATTATCTTACCGTCAATCTTAACGGTGACTATGCCGTGCTTATCTACCGGTACGACAATATCTCTGTATCGATATACATCTTTACTAAGAATGTATCCTGGCGCTAATTTTTTCTGCCACCCCGGAGGAAGCTCTTTACCCTGACTAACTTTTTTCTCTAGTCCCTTGGGCAGTTTTTGCGACTTTTCATTTTTGGCTTGAACGGAAGTAGATACGGCAAGTGTAGCCACCATCAGGCCAAGGATAGTTGTGGTTAACTTTGTCATTTAGCTCTCCTTAGTGTTGTTATTATCAGCCGTTACTCGGTTTAATGTGATGCCAAGTAAACCTTTGCCTTGTTGCAAGGTATTGTCATCAATAATCTTCCAAACCTGTTCTTCTTTACCGAGGCGAAAAACCAGGTAACTGTCGCCACCGCGCTCGCGTACGCTGACCTCGTCATAATACGTTCGCTTACCTTCTTTTTCGATATAATCATCGCCAATGATGATATTAGGAACTTCAATCGCATCGGCGAACGCGTTCACAAACTCATTTTTCGAAGCACTTTTTATCTGGTACTCACCTTCATAGCCATGGCCACAGCCCCATAACAAAAGACAGGCGACAACGCTGGTTAGAATTTGTTTAAATTTCATCTTTTTTACCCTGATGGTTGAATATGCAAAATCAAGCCCGCTTGCATAGTGCAAGTGTCAGCTAAATTATCTTGGGGGCAGGTAACGGCACCCTGGACAGGGCGCCGATTCAATATTACTGAATTGGTGTGTAAAAACTTTCTGGTATTTCAAAATCGCCTTCAGCTTTTGCTAACAGGTTATTTTCAAAAGTTAATACCAATTTCTTTTGAGAATTAAATGCTTCGTTACGACCTGATTTAAAATCGTAAACGTAGTACCACTGATTATCGTCAAACGCGTCAACTACGACAGGGTTGCCCAGAACAAATTTTACCTGTTCTTTGGTCATGCCAACCTGCAGCTTATCGATTTGTTTTTGTTCGATGTAATTTCCTTGCGGGACATCAATACGGTAAACACACCCTGAAGCAAATGTGGTGGCTAATCCTAGCAAAATGCTAAGAGATAAAGCTCGGGATCTCATTAATTCTTATTCCTTAACGACAACAGCCTTTAATTTTACTGCCAAGGATAATAACCAAGGGGCCGTGCAGATTAAAGGCTTTTTATGAATTTTTTAGTGATATTCCCTGTTCGGACCGATTAGCTCGCTAAAAGTTCTTTGGCATTGGCAATCGCATTATCGGTAATTTCATCACCGGCCAATAAACGCGCAATTTCTCTCTCCCTCGCATCCTGTGCCAAAGGTGTTACTGAAGTTTGCGTATGTTTGCCATCAGTGAGTTTTGCAACAAATAGTTGTTGCTGACCTTTACTGGCAACCTGCGGCAGGTGAGTGACACATATCACCTGGGTATTGCTGCCAAGTTGCTGCAGCTTCTGGCCAACTTTCGCCGCGGTCGGACCGCTAATACCAACGTCTACTTCATCGAAAATTAAGGTTGGGGTAATGACTTTTTCAGCAAGAATAACTTGAATCGCAAGACTGATTCGTGACAACTCACCGCCAGAGGCAACTTTGTGTAATGCTTCCATCGGTTGCCCTGGGTTCATACTCACGAGAAATTCAATATCATCATAGCCATGGCTGGATAGCTGCTCATTTACCTGGTGATCAATTTGCACATTGAAGCGAGCGTCAGGCATACTTAATTCACGCATAGATTCGGTGATCAGTTTAGCAAGCTTCTTCGCAGATTTTTCACGACTTACTCGCAGTTTTTCAGCAATCTGATGGTATTGCTCTTTGATAGTATCTAACTCATCATGCAAATGCTGATGGCGCTCTTCATCGCCACTTAGCTGCGATAACTGGGCCTGAAGCTTTTGATGATAATCGAATAAATCTTCAGGATTTACCTGATGCTTTCGAGCCAGGGTAATCGCTGTAGAGTAACGCTCTTCAATTAGGTTGAATGCTTCAGGATCCAAATCAATGCTTTGCTGATAATAATTTAAGTCGCGAGACGCTTCCTGAATCTGAATGCTGGCATCAACCAACATATTGGCAATAGATTCTGCACCTTTATCTAATGCCGCTAGCTGCTGCACATCATCGGCAATTTTCTGAAGCTGAGCGCTGACCGAATATTCGTTTTCATCGCTCAGTTGATTCAGGCATTGACCCGATATAACCAATAACTGCTGGGCATTGGCGTGGCGTTTGAAATCCGCTTCAAGTTGCGAAAATTCACCCTGTTGCAGTGAAAATTCATCCAGCTCTTTAACCTGATATTGCAGCAGTTGTTGTTGAGCTTGGCGCTGTTGCTGACTTTCCAGCAATGAATTTAATTCGTTATTTTTGGTGCGCCATTGCTTTTGGAAAAACTTAATATCATCAAGTAAACCATGGTGTTGAGCATAATCGTCAAGGAGCTGACGTTGCTCAGTGGTTTTTAACAGTAATTGGTGATCGTGTTGACCATGAATGTTGATCAATAACTGGCCGAGCATTTTAAGTTGTGCAAGGGGAACCGGGGTGCCATTGATATAAGCTTTTGAGCGGCCTTCGCTGTTAATTAACCGGCGAATAATACAGTCGTTTTCGTCATTCAGTTCTTGCTCAGTTAACCACTGCTTTGCTTTTTTATTACCACTGACATCAAAACTGGCGATTAACTCGGCTTTGTCGGTACCGGGACGAACCACAGATGTTGTCGCACGCTCACCTAAACATAACCCTAGAGCATCGATTGCAATAGATTTACCTGCACCGGTTTCACCGGTTATCGTGGTCATTCCATGATGCCAGTCAATTTCTACATGGCTAACAATCGCGAAGTTGCGAATACTAAGATTGGTTAACATAACAAACGTCCTGTACAAGATACTGTTTATTTGTACAGTAAATTAACAGTGTTTAAAAAATGATGCAAGAAAAATGATCAATGGTATTTCTGGCGGGGTAGTTTCGGTTAAAAGCTAATAGGATTGGAATGCGGTTGAGACTAAAAAGAGCGGGTTATTGTTAGTAGCAACAACCCGCATAATGGCAGGTCATTTACAAATCAAAGCGATCGGCATTCATCACCTTCACCCAGGCATTAATAAAGTCATCGACAAATTTATCATTGGCATTATCACTGGCGTAAACTTCCGAAAGTGCTCTTAACTCGGAGTTAGAGCCAAACAGCAAATCTACACGCGATGCGCGCCACTTGGTTACTCGGTTGGAACGGCTCAGACCCTCAAAATAGGTTCCTGAATCGTTACCCTGCCAGATGGTATCCATGTCCAGTAAGTTAACAAAAAAATCATTAGTCAGATGTCCCGGGTTATCGGTAAGGACACCTAAATCTGAGTTTTCATAACTAATGCCCATCGCCCTTAAGCCTCCTACCAAAACCGTCATTTCCGGAGCGGTCAGATTAAGCAACTGGGCTTTATCGATAAGCAGATCCTCAGCCATATTGGCAAACTCCGATTGACAATAATTGCGAAAACCATCGGCTTTACCTTCGAGTACCGCAAACGATTCGGTATCGGTTTGCTCCTGCTGAGCATCTGTGCGGCCGGGACTAAAAGGAACTTCAACCGTTTTACCGGCAGCTTTAGCGGCTTGTTCAATGCCAACAGAACCTGCCAGTACAATCATATCGGCAATTGATACCTGTTTATCGGAACCTTGCACGTTAAATCCATTTTGGATTTTCTCAAGGGTACCCAGCACTTTAGTTAGTTGCGCTGGTTGATTCATTTGCCAGCCGCTTTGCGGGGCCAGACGAATCCTTGCACCATTTGCACCACCGCGTTTGTCAGAATCCCGGTAGCTGGCAGCTGATGACCATGCGGTATACACCAGCTCCGCAACCGACAGTCCGCTGTCGCCAATTTGTTTTTTCAGGTCGTTTATATCGTTGCTGTCGATTAACGAGTGAGTAACCTCAGGCACAGGATCTTGCCAGATCAGATCTTCGTCGGGGACTTCAGGCCCTAAATATCTCACCTTCGGCCCCATATCCCTGTGGGTTAATTTAAACCAGGCGCGGGCAAATGCATCGGCAAATTGGTCTGGATTTTCATGGAAGCGTTTTGAAATCGGCCCATAGATAGGATCCATACGCATCGCCATATCGGCGGTTGTCATTATCGTGGTAACTTTCTTCGATGGGTTTTGAGCACTTGGTGCCAGGTGCTCATCGGCAGGGTTTACCGGTACCCACTGCCAGGCTCCTGCGGGGCTTTTTACCAAATCCCATTCGTAGCCAAATAGCACGTCAAAATAACCGTTATCCCAGGTTGTCGGCTTGGCAGTCCATGCGCCTTCAATACCACTGGTAATAGTGTCATCGCCATGGCCATCACCAAATTTATTGATCCAGCCAAGTCCCATATTTTCCACGCTTGCCGCTTCCGGTTCCGGCCCAACATTAGCTGCATCACCAGCGCCATGACATTTACCAAAGGTATGTCCCCCGGCAACCAGAGCAACGGTTTCCTCATCGTCCATCGCCATGCGGCCAAAGGTCTCGCGGATATCTTTACCTGAAGCCAACACGCTGGGCTCGCCATTTGGACCTTCCGGGTTTACATAGATAAGACCCATTTCTACGGCCGCCAGAGGATTGTCGAGATCACGCTCGCCACTGTATCGTTTGTCGGTTAGCCACTCGGTTTCCGCGCCCCAGTAAATATCTTCTTCCGGATGCCAGATATCTTCACGACCGCCGCCAAAGCCAAAGGTTTTAAAACCCATGGATTCGAGTGCGCAATTTCCCGCGAGAACCAGTAAATCGGCCCAGGACAGTTTGTCACCATATTTCTTTTTCACCGGCCATAATAATCTTCGAGCTTTGTCGAGGTTGCCGTTATCCGGCCAGGAATTTAAAGGGGCGAAGCGTTGTGCTCCGGTACCAGCACCACCGCGACCATCGCCGATACGATAGGTTCCTGCAGCGTGCCAGGTCATGCGGATAAAGAACGGACCATAATGACCGTAATCGGCAGGCCACCAAGGTTGCGAGTCTGTCATCAAATCATAAAGATCCTGTTTTACTTCGCTCAAATCAAGCTGATTAAAACCCTCTTGATAGGAAAAGCCTGCTGACATCGGGTTAGATTTTGAATCGTGTTGGCGCAGAATTTTCAGGTTTAGTTGATTTGGCCACCAATCGATATTGTCTGTCCCCATGCCACCCTGGCGCGTCATGCTACCATGCACAAAAGGACACTTTCCGGAAGCGTTATCGTTTGAGTTATCCATCAGAATCTCCAGTTAGTGAGGATTAAAACTTCTTGTAAACTATAGACGCTGGGGACTTAAGCCGGGGAGCTGATTGTGGTAAATCTGATTATCTGATCTGCGCGAATATTGAAAACTTTGCCAATGGCGGTCACAATAATAGCTATCTCAGCATTTTCGGAATACTCATGACCCAGTTGTTAGCCCTGGTCAGAACCTATTGGGTCCTGCTTACTTTGATACTTCTTACGATAATTTTGTTGTTGTCGCTTTACCCGTTACAGGCATTGCCTACCGTACCCGGAACCGATAAAACCCATCATTTTCTCGCGTATTTTGCCTTGGTGATGCCGATGGCACTGCGTAAGCCTTCATACTGGCCCGTCGTGGTGTTAGCTTTTGTATTAATCGGTGGCGGCATCGAATTGCTCCAACCATTTGTGAATCGCTATGGCGAGTGGCTGGACTTAACCGCAAACACCTCAGGTGTGATTTGTGGTTTTATTGTCGGTCAAATTATCAATCGCCTATTTCCAGATACAAGTCTTGAGACCATTGAATGTGCTAAACAGGAAGTTATCGAGCGGGAATAGATAAGGGATTTTCGCTACTGATATAAAAAAGTCAGCATGAAAAAGCCAGCGTTGATGCTGGCTTTTTAGTCTTGGTTGGCGTTCGATAACGATAGCTGAATTATGAGCTTTGTTTCGCTCGCATCGCGTTTGATACTTTTGATACCGGAGCTCGTCCTAATTCGTCACTGATAAACCACCCGGCTGCAAGCAATAAATCCAAATTAACACCGTGCTCAATGCCCATGCCGTCAAGCATGTATACCACATCTTCGGTGGCGACATTGCCCGATGCGCCTTTTGCATAGGGACAACCACCTAAACCCGCAACCGAACTGTCGATAACCGCAACGCCCATATTCAGAGCAGCATAAATATTTGCCAGCGCCTGACCATAGGTATCGTGAAAGTGCACCGCCAATTTATCCATTGGTACGTACTTATTCACGGCTACTAACATTTCCTGCACTTTGTGCGGGGTACCAACACCTATGGTATCGCCAAGGGAAATTTCGTAACAACCCATGGAAAACAGCTCATGGGCAACGTCAGCCACCGCTTCTGGCGCAATTTCCCCCTCGTAAGGGCAACCTAAAACACAGGACACGTAGCCGCGAATGTTTAAATTGTGCTGCTTAGCCAGCTCAACCACATCTGAAAAACGTTCTAACGACTCTTTGATAGAGCAGTTAATGTTTTTTTGGCTAAAGCTTTCTGAAGCGGCACCAAAAATAGCAATTTCGGTTGCACCAGCGTCTATCGCGGCCTGCAAGCCTTTTAAGTTTGGTGTCAGGGCTGCATAAGTTACTTTGTCTTTACGCTTTATCTGCGCAAACACATCCGCCGATGATGCCATCTGCGGTACCCATTTCGACGACACGAAACTGCCGGTTTCGATATAGGAAAGGCCCGTATCGGTTAACCGGTTTACCAGTTCAACTTTCACCTGAGCATCAATGGCTTTGGCTTCATTTTGCAGGCCATCTCGCGGGCCCACTTCCACCAGTTTTACACTGGAAGGTAGTCTTGGATTTGACTTAATCATTACTCGATTCTCATTGTCGTAACGGCTTGTCTTTTAAGCCTTACTCAGCGTCAAAGGCGAGTAGGGCAGAGCCGCCATCAATCATGTCACCACTTTGATAATAGAACTCACTGACTTTGCCATTTGCAGGCGCAACGATAGTATGTTCCATTTTCATCGCTTCCATGATCATCAATGCCTGCCCTTTACTAACCTCATCACCAACTTCAACTAAGGTGGCGATTAAGGTGCCATTCATTGGCGCCTGTAAGCCAGCATCACCAGCGTTGTCGTCGCTAGCATTAAAATCTTCAACAACTTTAGCAAAGGTGATGGCGCCAAGGTCAGTGAAAATGGAAAAGCTATGTTGTTGAGCGGCAATCACTACTTGCTGACGATGGCCATTGACAGTGACTAACAAGCCGTCATCGAGTAATTGCCCCTGAACATCATAGGTTTGCCCCTGACATTTCACCAGATAATACTGCTGTTCACCTTCACGACACTCTTCAACTTCAATGTCATAGCGCTCAGACATGGCGTTAAGTTCAAATTTATGAAGGTTCTTCTCATTGGCGCGCCAGGCATTATTGTTATGCCACGGCGAGTAAGGATCATTGGCGCTGGTGAGTGCCTGATTATCGCGCTTTTGAGAAAGCAGGACATAGGTAGCTGCAAGCGGCAGATAGCTTTCGATATCCCCAGACTGTTCATTAAACAGGCTCTGCTGATGTTTCTCAATAAAGCTGGTATCGATATCGGCGTTAGCGAAAGCATCGTTACTGGCAACGTTGTAAAGAAAATCAATATTGGTGGTGACACCCTGGATTTGATAATGCTTTAGTGCGCCGCGAAGCCTTGCTAATGCTTTGCTTCTGTCTTCATCCCAGACAATCAGCTTAGCAATCATAGGGTCATAGTAAACGCTGACGTCATCGCCTTGACGAACACCGGTATCAACGCGCACATGGGCGTTTTCCGTTGGTGTTTTTAAGAAGTTCAGAGTACCGGTTGCTGGCAGAAAGTCTTGATCCGGGTCTTCGGCATAAATTCGCGCTTCGAAGGCATGACCGTTTATTTTCAGATCGTCCTGTTGCAGCGGTAAGGTTTCCCCTGAAGCCACACGAAATTGCCATTCAACCAAATCCTGGCCGGTGATCATTTCTGTAACCGGATGCTCGACCTGTAAACGGGTATTCATTTCCATAAAGTAAAATGACCCATCGTTTTCATACAAAAACTCTACGGTACCCGCACCGCGATAACCGATAGCCTTAGCTGCGGCAATCGCTGCCTGGCCCATTTGCTCACGAACCTCTTCACTCAAACCAGGAGCTGGCGCTTCTTCAATCACCTTTTGGTGACGACGCTGGACCGAGCAATCACGCTCAAACAGATACACGGCATTGTCGAAGTTATCGCAAAATACCTGGATCTCCACATGTCGAGGTTGTGTCAGGTACTTTTCAACCAACATAACATCGTCGTTAAAGGCAGCCATGGATTCACGTTTTGCGGCGGCAAGGGCACTGGAAAACTCTTCCTCGCTCCATACCTGACGCATACCTTTACCACCGCCACCGGCAGCCGCTTTTAACAGTACCGGATAACCCATGGCATCGGCATGTTGTTTGATTAAGGCTTCCGATTGGTCTTCGCCATGATAACCAGGTACCAAAGGCACATTGGCTTTTTCCATAATCGCTTTGGCGGCAGACTTTGAGCCCATGGCTTCAATCGCAGGAACCGGAGGACCGATAAAGGTGAGATTGTTGGTCTGACAAAGTCGACAAAATTCAGCGTTTTCCGAGAGAAAACCGTATCCCGGGTGAATCGCCTGGGCATTGGTTTTCAAAGCGGCATCGATAACCTTCTGACCTTGCAGGTAGCTGTCTTTTGCTGGTGCTTCACCAATATAAACCGCTTCATCGGCAAGGGTTACATGCATGGCATGACGGTCGGCATCTGAATATACCGCGACCGTTTTAATGCCCATGCGACGAGCCGTTTCGATAACCCGGCAGGCAATTTCGCCACGGTTGGCGATGAGTATTTTACTAAACATAATTATTCCTTATCGCTTAACCAGTTGGCTGGTCGTTTATTGAAAAAGGCCTGCAAGCCTTCCTGACCTTCTTCACTGACACGGACTTCGGCGATGCGGTCACTGGTATCTTCAAGCACGGAATCATCGATTTCTCGGTGTTGAAAATCCAGCACTAACGCTTTGGCTTTTTGCACCGCTTGTGGGCCATTGCCAAGAATCAGCTGACAACGACGAGCGACGGTTTCGTCAAGGGATTCGATATCACAGATTTCATCTACCAAACCGATTTGATGAGCGGTCGTAACATTAAATCGCTCGGCGGTCTGAAAGTAACGACGACTGGCACGCGCGCCCATCGCCTGAATGACATAAGGACTGATGGTTGCCGGGATCAGGCCAAGCTTAACTTCCGATAAACAAAAACTGGCGTTTTCACTGGCAATTGCCATATCACAGCAACTCACCAGGCCAACGGCGCCACCAAAAGCCGCACCCTGAACCTTAGCGATGGTCGCTTGTGGTAAGTGATTTAGCTTGTACAGCATGGTTGCGAGTGCCATCGCATCCTGTTGGTTTTGCTCGCGAGTGTAATCGGCCATGCGCTGCATCCAAGATAGATCGGCACCGGCAGAGAAATGTTTACCTTTAGCCGATAATATCAACACTCGGATGCTGTCTTCTTTAGCCACTTGTTCAAAGACATCGGTCATCGCTGCAATCAGGGCATCGTCGAAGGCATTAAACTTGTCTGGATTATTCAGACTGACATCAATCACCCCGTTTTGTGGGTAGGTAATGTCCAGTAATGGATTTGTATTGTTAATCATGTTACATCCTAAAAATGCCGAAGCGAGTGTCTTTAATCTCGGCATTTAATGCACTGGATAGGGCAAGGCTTAGGACCTGACGAGTATCCGCCGGGTCAATAACGCCGTCATCCCACAAACGCGCAGATGCATAATAAGGGTGACCCTGCTTTTCATATTCGTCGATAATCGGCTGTTTAAATGCCTGTTCTTCTTGCTCGCTCCATTGCTCGTCGCGTTTCGCTTTCTGGTCACGTTTAACCTGCGCCAGAACACCAGCTGCCTGTTCGCCGCCCATTACAGAAATTCGTGCGTTTGGCCACATGAACATAAAGCGAGGATCGTAAGCACGGCCACACATACCATAGTTACCCGCACCAAAACTGCCGCCTATTAACACTGTAAACTTGGGAACCTGAGCACAGGCCACAGCGGTTACCATCTTCGCGCCATGCTTGGCAATACCGCCAGATTCATATTGTTTACCAACCATGAAACCAGTGATGTTTTGCAAAAATACCAGTGGGATTTTTCGCTGCGCACACAGCTCAACAAAATGCGCCCCTTTTTGTGCGGACTCACCAAACAAAATACCGTTATTGGCAACAATACCGACAGGGTAGCCGTGTATGCGGGCAAAGCCACACACTAGCGTGGTTCCATATAAGGCTTTGAATTCATCAAATTCACTGCCATCAACCACCCGGGCAATGACTTCTCGGACGTCATAGGGCTGTCTCGCATCTTTTGGAATAACACCGTAAATTTCTTTGCTGTCGTACAGAGGTTCTTTCGGTGGTTTGATATCCAATTGACCCGGTTTGACCCGGTTCAGGTTACCAACGGCCTGACGGACTAGTTGCAATGCGTGTTGATCGTTTTGCGCGTAGTGATCGGCAACACCAGAAGTACGACAATGAACATCGGCTCCGCCGAGCTCTTCGGCAGAAACGACTTCGCCGGTAGCTGCTTTTACCAGCGGTGGACCGGCAAGGAAAATCGTACCTTGTTCTTTTACAATGATTGACTCATCGGCCATCGCTGGTACATAAGCACCACCTGCGGTACAAGAGCCCATTACTGCGGCAATCTGCGGAATGTTCTTGGCAGACATATTGGCTTGGTTAAAGAAGATACGACCAAAATGCTCTTTATCCGGGAAGACCTCATCCTGGTTTGGCAGGTTAGCACCCCCAGAATCCACCAGGTAAATACATGGCAGGTTGTTCTCTTCGGCAATAGTTTGCGCGCGTAGATGCTTTTTCACGGTTAGCGGGTAATAAGTTCCACCTTTCACTGTTGCATCATTGGCGATAATCACACACTCCTGACCATTCACCCGGCCAATACCTGTGATAATACCGGCTGCTGGCACGTAATCGTCATAGACCTCAAAGGCCGCAAGTTGTGATAACTCCAGAAACGGAGAACCCGCATCAAGTACCTGATAGACTCGGTCTCTTGGCAGTAGCTTTCCACGGGAAAGATGGCGCTGTTGATATTTCTCACCACCGCCTTGTTTAATTTTTCCGAGTAGGGCAGTTAAATCGTCAACCTGCTCCTGCATATGGGACTGGTTGTTGGCGAAGTCTTCACTTCGCGTATTAATTTTACTGTGTAGTTTGGCCACGGTAATTCCTTAACGCTTGCTCTTTAAATTATTTAGACTCGTTAAATAGCTCACGGCCAATCAGCATACGGCGGATTTCCGACGTACCTGCACCGATTTCATAAAGCTTGGCATCACGTAACAGACGACCGGTAGGGAATTCGTTGATATAACCATTACCGCCTAAAATTTGGATCGCATCCAGTGACATTTTGGTTGCAAGCTCTGCGGCATACAAAATCGCACCGGCGGCATCTTTACGGGTTGTCTCACCGCGATCACAAGCCTGAGCAACCATATAGACATAGGCTCTTGCAGCATTCATTTGCGTGTACATATCGGCCACTTTGCCCTGGATAAGCTGGAACTCACCAATTGACTGACCGAATTGCTTACGGTCGTGAATGTAAGGCACTACGCTGTCCATACATGCAGACATAATACCCAGAGGTCCGGCAGACAGAACCACACGCTCGTAATCAAGGCCACTCATCAGTACCGCCACACCTTTGTTTAGCTCGCCAAGAATGTTCTCTTCTGGTACTTCACAGTCTTCAAATACCAGCTCACAGGTGTTTGAGCCGCGCATACCCAGCTTGTCTAGTTTTTGGTGACGGCTAAAACCAGGGTAGTCACGCTCAACGATAAAGGCGGTGATACCTTTAGAACCGGCGTGAATATCGGTTTTTGCGTAAATGACATAAGTGTTGGCATCAGGACCATTGGTGATCCACATCTTGTTGCCGTTTAATACGTACTTATCGCCTTTTTTCTCGGCGCGAATCTTCATGCTAACCACGTCAGAACCCGCGTTTGGTTCACTCATCGCTAAAGCACCAATATGTTCACCCGAGCATAGCTTAGGCAGATACTTCATCTTCTGCTCATGGGTACCGTTGCGGTTAATTTGGTTCAGGCACAGGTTTGAATGGGCGCCATAGCTCAAGCCTACAGATGCAGAAGCGCGGCTAATTTCTTCCATTGCCACAGCGTGTTCAATGTAGCCAAGGCCGCTACCACCGTATTGCTCATCAACGGTCATACCTAACAGGCCCATGTCGCCAAATTTGCGCCACAGGTCATTTGGAAACTCATTATCAATATCAATTTGTTCAGCGCGTGGAGCGATTTCATCGCGGGCAAATGCGTTTACCTGATCGCGGATCATGTCAACGGTTTCGCCAAGATTAAAATTCAGTGAAGAGAAACGGGAGATCATAATGTTTCCTTATTTAGTAGTTTTGCTTAATTCGCTTATTGGAGTTGCTGTGGTTTTTGACGTTAGCTCCTGGCGCGCCTGTTTACAGCGTTGTTCTAATGTCGACAATTCCATTAATACAACCTGGATGTCATCCAGTTGCTGGTGCAATGCAGATTTCTTTTCTGCGATTAAGTCCATAATGGTGTCGAGTTGATTGGTACTGGTCTTATCGGCATCGTAAAGGTTAAACAATCTGCCGGTTTCCGCCAGTGAAAAGCCAAGCCTTTTACCCCTTAGGATGAGCTTTAGTCTTACCCGGTCACGACGATTGTAGATGCGGGTTTGTCCACGACGTTGAGGACTTAATAGCCCCTGATCTTCGTAGAACCGGATGCTTCTTGTGGTCACATCAAACTCTTTGGCCAGATCACTAATGCTGAATGTCGCTTGTTTATTATTGATATCACTCATAGGGATGTTTCGATAAAACGTTTTCTCTAACTTAGGTGAAGTTTACGTAAAGGTAAAGTTGTTTTGCCTTGAGCGTGGCAAAGGTGAGCCTAAAAGCTGTAAACAAATTCAGACAATGCCCTGAAAAAGGCCCGGGAAAGGCGTAGCAAAGGTCTGGATATAGACCTATAGCACTATATATTCTGCGACTTAAGCTAGACTATGCTTGATATTGGCAATAATTAGTTACGCTTGGGTAAATTTCTCGAAAAAGTTTACCTTGGCGTAAACTTTGAAATTGCGTTAACCTTGAAATCATAAAATTAAAATGAAAAATGGAAGCATTATGTCTAGCAACGAATCTATTGTAATTGTCTCCGCCGCCCGTACGCCTATGGGGGGCTTTATGGGCAGCCTGAGCTCAGAACCCGCGGTTAAGCTGGGCGCAGCCGCAATCCGTGCCGCGCTTGAGCGCGCGAATATCGGCAACGATCAGGTTGATGAAGTTTTAATGGGATGTGTATTAACGGCAGGCATGAAACAGGCTCCGGCTCGTCAGGCAGCACTTTATGCTGATGTCGACATGGGAACGCCATGTACGACAGTATCGAAAGTTTGTGGTTCCGGCATGAAAGCGGTAATGCAGGGCGTTGATACCTTGCGCCTTGGTTACAACAGCGTTGTTGTTGCCGGAGGTATGGAGAGTATGTCCAATGCACCATACCTGCTGCCGAAAGCGCGCCAGGGTATGCGTATGGGTCATGCACAAACCTTAGATCACATGATGTTTGATGGCCTGGAAAATGCGTATGACGGTAAAGCCATGGGTTGTTTTGCCCAAGATACTGCCGATGAGAAGAAATTCAGTCGTGAGCAGATGGACGCGTTCGCATTAGAATCGTTAAAACGTGCCAATGATGCGATTGCCAGTGGTGCGTTTGAAAATGAAATTACGCCGGTAACTTACAGCACTCGTCGCGGTGAAGTAACCGTTGAAATCGATGAGCAACCAGGTAATGCTCGTCCGGAAAAGATCCCGTCACTGCGTCCAGCCTTTAAGAAAGATGGCACCGTAACAGCGGCTAACTCGAGCTCGATTTCAGATGGCGCTGCAGCATTAGTTATGATGACGGAAAGTGAAGCGGCTGCTCGCGGTTTAACGCCATTGTGTCGTGTTGTTGGTCATAGCTCGCACGCGCAAACACCAGAAACCTTCACGGCTGCGCCAGTTGGAGCCATCAAGAAATTGCTAGAAGACATCAACTGGTCAATCGGCGACGTTGATTTATTCGAAATTAACGAAGCCTTTGCCATGGTAACTATGTTGGCTATGGACGAATTAGAGCTGGATCACAGCAAAGTGAATATCAACGGTGGTGCATGTGCCTTAGGTCATCCTATCGGTGCAAGTGGTGCTCGTATATTAGTGACTTTGATTCACGCATTGAAAAATAAAGGCCTTAAGAAAGGTCTGGCAAGTCTTTGTATTGGTGGCGGCGAAGCAACAGCCGTTGCTATCGAAATGCTTTAAATCAAAAACTGAATAGCCGCATGATTGCGGCTTTTTTTTGGCCTTAAAAAGAAAATAACAACAGGTCAAAATGAATTTGGGGAAGAGATAATCCGATGAATTTTAACTTATCTGAAGAACAGCAAATGTTTGCAGATATGGCGAAGCAATTTGCCATGGCGGAACTGGCGCCTCATGCAGGTACCTGGGACGCTGAACATATATTTCCAAAAGACGTTATTCAAAAAGCCGGAGAGTTGGGCTTTTGTGGACTTTATACGCCAGAAGATAAAGGCGGTATGGCGCTTAGTCGTTTAGATTCCGCGATCATATTTGAGCAGTTATCTATGGGTTGTACCG
Organism: Thalassotalea sp. PS06; assembly: GCF_007197775.1. Classification (NCBI taxonomy): domain Bacteria; kingdom Pseudomonadati; phylum Pseudomonadota; class Gammaproteobacteria; order Alteromonadales; family Colwelliaceae; genus Thalassotalea; species Thalassotalea sp. PS06. The sequence goes on from NZ_CP041638.1 coordinate 1,207,488, forward strand.
CAACAACGGCGATGATCACCATTCACAATATGGCTACCTGGATGATCGCCAGTTGGGGCACCAACAGTGTTTGCGAACGCTGGTGCGACGGTCTGGTCTCAGGTCAATACCTGGCTTCTTACTGTTTGACGGAGCCGGGCGCAGGCTCAGACGCTGCATCCTTGATGACAAGCGCCAAAAAAGATGGTGATGATTACATCATTAATGGCTCGAAGATGTTTATCTCCGGTGCCGGTGAAACCGACGTACTTGTCGCTATGGTGAGAACCGGCGGTGAAGGTGCTAAAGGTATTTCTGCTGTAGTTATTCCTGCAGATACCCCGGGTATCATCTACGGTAAAGCGGAAGAAAAGTTAGGCTGGAACGCCCAGCCAACCCGTTTGATTACTTTTGAAGATGTGCGAATCCCACAACAAAATTTACTTGGCACTGAAGGTGAAGGTTTTACCATTGCCATGAAAGGGTTAGATGGTGGACGTATCAATATTGCTTCCTGTTCCATCGGTACTGCGCAACAGGCATTAAATACCGCTACTGAGTATATGCAAGAGCGCAAGCAATTTGGCAAATCTCTGGCATCGTTTCAGGGACTACAATTTAAGCTGGCGGATATGGCTACGCAATTAGTAGCAGCCAGACAAATGGTGCGCTTAGCGGCATTTAAACTGGATAATAACGATCCGGAAAAAACGGCCTATTGTGCGATGGCGAAACAATTTGCAACCGACGTAGGTTTTGCCGTTTGTGACGCTGCCCTGCAAATTCACGGTGGTTATGGCTACATTAAAGAATATCCATTAGAACGCCATTTCCGAGACGTACGTGTTCACCAGATCCTGGAAGGCACCAATGAAATTATGCGCCTGATTGTTTCTCGCCGGATCCTTAGTGAAGGGGCAGGGGAAATCCTATGACCGAAGTCGTAATTTTCGAAGAATTAAACGCCATTCATGGCAAAAAGATTGGTATTGCCACATTAAACTCTGAAAAGTCTTTAAATGCGCTGAGCCACGATATGGTGCATGCGCTGCTGCCAAAACTGCAGCAATGGCAAAATAACCCGGATATCGCCATGGTGATGCTACAAGGCAGTGGCGAAAAAGCCTTCTGTGCTGGCGGTGATATCGTCCACTTATATAAAGGCATGCAAGATGGCGAGCAGGGCGTTAATGCCGCTTCGCAATATTTTGCCGATGAGTATCAGCTTGATTATTTGATTCATGCGTACACCAAACCGATTCTTGTTTGGGGAGCTGGTATTGTGATGGGCGGTGGCCTTGGTTTGATGGCTGGTGCGAGTCATCGAGTGGTTACGGAAACCTCTCGTATTGCCATGCCTGAAATTACCATCGGACTATTCCCGGATGTTGGTGGTAGTTACTTCTTAAATCGGATGCCGAAAGGTTGTGGTTTATTTCTTGGTTTAACTGGTGCCAGTGTCAATGCCGCCGATGCGCTGCATGTCAATCTTGCCGATCATTTTCTAACCAATGCTCAAAAGCAAAGTCTGCTGGATCAGCTAATTGATGTGCATTGGGGCGATACCATCTCGTTAAATCATGAGAAAGTGACCAAGGTATTATCTTCATTGAGCGGCGATGTGAAATCTTCACTACCACGTTCTAATGTAGCTCAGCATCAACAGCTTATTGAAAACTGTACAACGGGCGAATCCTTAGAAGCCATAGAAAAGCAGATCCAATTGATTGATAGTGAAGACAAGTGGATTCAGCGCGCCCAGAAAACTTTGGCCAATGGCAGTCCGCTAAGTGCACACATCATTTATCGACAGCTGCAAACCAGCAAGTCCTATTCGCTTTCTGATTGCTTTCGTTTCGAGTTGGGCTTGGCAACCAAATGTGCTCAATTTGGTGAATTCAAAGAAGGTGTCAGAGCCTTACTCATTGAAAAAGACAATTCACCTAACTGGAAGTTTGCGACCATTGCTGACGTAGAAAGCGAAGTCGTTGATTGGTTTTTTGAGCCTAACTGGACGGTATCTAACCATCCATTAGCGGGCCTAGGTTTGCGACAAGAAGCACTCGCATAATTAAGTTGCGACTAGCAACGAATAAAAGAACAAAAGGTTAATAAAAGCGTCAGCTAAAACTAATAATAAAAGACGCTTAACTTACAACAAGAGGAAAAATAAATGACGGCAATCGCGTTTATTGGATTAGGTAACATGGGCGGGCCAATGGCCGCTAACTTACTTAAAGCCGGACACCAGGTTCATGTTTTTGATTTAAGTGCTGATGCGATGAATGCATTGGTTGAACAGGGCGCGACTGCCCATCAGGACGCGGGCGATTGTGCTGCATTAGCTGAGGTTGTGGTAACGATGCTGCCAGCGGGTAAGCATGTGGAAACTTGCTACCTGTCAGAAAACGGCATCATCAATTCGATGCAAGCTGGCACCTTGGCGATTGATTCATCAACAATCGATAAAGCGACTGCAGTAAAGGTCGCCGCGGCCTTGCAGGCAAAAGGGATGGAGTTTGTCGATGCTCCGGTATCCGGTGGTGTCGCGGGAGCTGCTGCTGGCACCTTGAGTTTTATGGTAGGCGGCAGTGACGCTGAGTTTAATCGCGCGAAGCCGTTCCTTGAAGCCATGGGCAAAAACATATTCCATGCCGGCGGTCACGGCGCCGGTCAGGTTGCTAAGGTATGCAACAACATGTTGTTGTCAATCCTGATGGCAGGGACTGCAGAAGCGCTACAGCTAGGTATCAATAACGATCTTGACCCGAAAGTCTTATCGGAAATTATGCTAAAAAGCTCTGGTCGCAACTGGACCTTAGAGCTATACAATCCATGTCCGGATGTGATGGACAATGTACCGTCCAGTAATGAATATCAAGGCGGCTTTATGGTCGATTTGATGGCAAAAGATTTAGGGCTTGCCATGGATTGTGCGGTGCAGAGTCAGTCAACGACGCCAATGGGCGCACTATCGAGAAACCTGTTTTCTCTTCATGCTGGCCAGGGTAACGGCAAACTGGATTTTTCCAGTATTTTTAAGATGTACGCAAAGGAAGATTAATGAATTTATCCGCTAAAGTAATTGTTATCACTGGTGCTGCCGGTGGCTTAGGTAGCGAAATGGCAAAAGATTTTGCCAATCACGGTGCTCGCCTGGCGTTAATCGATATGACCGAAGACGCACTGCAGGATATTGTTGCTGAACTAAAACAAAGTGGCGCTGATGTTAAAGCTTACGGAGCCAATGTTACCGATGAAGCTGACGTCGAGCGTACCTTTGAGCAAATCGCCAGTGACTTTGATGGCATTGATGGTCTGGTAAATAACGCCGGTATTCTTCGCGATGGTATGTTTGTCAAAGCGAAAGATGGTGAAGTTACCGCAAAAATGTCGTTACAGCAGTTTCAGTCAGTCATTGATGTAAACCTGACAGGCGTATTCTTGTGTGGTCGTGAAGCATCTGTGCAAATGATTAAGCACAATCGCAAGGGTGTGATCATTAATATGTCGTCGATTGCGCGTCAGGGTAATATGGGCCAAACCAACTACTCAGCTTCAAAAGCAGGCGTTGTTGCGATGACTGTTACCTGGGCTCGTGAACTTGGACGCCACGGTATTCGCGTCGGTGCTATTGCCCCGGGTGTTATTAAAACCGCGATGACAGATGCCATGAAACCTGAAATGCGTGAGCGCTTAGAGAAAATGAAGCCAGTCGGTCGATTGGGTCAGGCTGAAGAAATAGCCCACACTGCTCGCTATATTTTCGAAAATGACTTCTTCACGGGTCGTGTTGTCGAGATTGATGGCGGCCTTGCCATGTAATACCAATCACATTAAATTATTGCTCACTCAGTGAGAATTTAAAGGCTTTTAGACAAGGCTTTGATTGCAGAGAATGGTCACTCCATTGTCAAAATCAGTAACGCAGGATAAATGCCTTTAAAACTCACCCGAAGGGAGTTAGTGAGAGGCCCATTTACTGCCCTATATTTCATTAATATAGAATGACTATATCAATAAAATCTATGTTGTAACTGAACCTCTGCCCTAACTCTGAGTTGTGCACAAACTTAGTGTGATTGGTATTGAATACCAAGGCAGCGTTTGAAGCGCTGCCTACACCCGTAAACCTTATATCGATATGGCAACTTAAATTGCGACCTATGGCTACTCTTTATCCTTGCCCTTTATGATATAGTGCACGTTTACGGGGTTTCTCCCTCTTTATATAACTTGCAGAACTTAAATAATGACCAAAGCCTTATTCTTGGATCGTGACGGTATTATCAATATTGATCATGGCTATGTATCTAAAATCGAATTATTTGATTTTATGCCAGGTATTTTTGAAATATGTTTTGCCGCGCAGCAAAAAGGCTACCTGCTAATTGTGGTAACTAACCAATCTGGCATCGGCCGTGGCAAATATACAGAGGAGGACTTTCATCACCTGACAGATTGGATGAAAGCTCGTTTTGCGGAACATGACGTGACCATCGATGATGTTATGTATTGCCCTCATCATCCCACCAGCGCCAATCCTCCCTATTTAAAAGACTGTCTATGTCGTAAACCTGGGCCTGGCATGATCCTCGATGCGGCCAGTCGTCATGATATTAATCTTTCTGAAAGTATTTTCCTGGGCGATAAGCGATCGGATATGGAAGCGGCGATAGCTGGAAACGTTCCGACACGCTTATTTTTGTCGGGACATTACCCGGATGATGGTTCGGTAGATGCACATCGCATCGAATCTTTGGCAGATGTATCGAAGTATTTAATCGATTAATCAATATTTGGTAAACCAAATGTTAGGATCGTTCATTTTTCAGGCGAACGATCTTTTTTTTGTAATTTTTGTTGATTTGGGTGTTGACGGCGACCGGAAAATCCCTAAAATGCGCATCCACTTCCACGGGACATCCCAACGAAGTGTTTTGATACGATAACCTCAAGGGTTTAACCCGGTTATCACGACCGAAACTGAGAAATATTCGAAAACAACTTTTTCGAAATAATTATCAAAAAGCGGTTGACATCAAAACTGGATGGCGTAGAATGCGCATCCTGCTTCGGGCAAGGCCTGCAAGCAAATGAGAGTTAAGCGAATGCGACTTAATTCTCCTTCCTATAAAGGAAGGCATCGAATCAATATTCTTCCATGAATCGATTCGGTGTAAGCACATCCATGTGCAGATCTTTAACAATTAGTTATCAAGCAATTTGTGTGGGCACTCAAGTTAAGACAGTTTTACCATATAGCTCGTAAGAGCAATATAAAAGTCTTAATGATTTGTGACACATGAGTCTTTATTAATTTATTTAATATACGTTTATATGTCAGTTACCTTAATTGGTAACAAGTGATTCATTGAGCATGGTCCGCAAGGACAACAACTTTTTAATTGAAGAGTTTGATCATGGCTCAGATTGAACGCTGGCGGCAGGCTTAACACATGCAAGTCGAGCGGAAACGAGAAGGTGCTTGCACCTTCGGCGTCGAGCGGCGGACGGGTGAGTAATGCTTGGGAATATGCCTTAAGGTGGGGGACAACAGTTGGAAACGACTGCTAATACCGCATAATGTCTACGGACCAAAGGAGGGGATCTTCGGACCTTTCGCCTTTTGATTAGCCCAAGTGAGATTAGCTAGTTGGTGGGGTAATGGCCTACCAAGGCGACGATCTCTAGCTGGTTTGAGAGGATGATCAGCCACACTGGGACTGAGACACGGCCCAGACTCCTACGGGAGGCAGCAGTGGGGAATATTGCACAATGGGGGAAACCCTGATGCAGCCATGCCGCGTGTGTGAAGAAGGCCTTCGGGTTGTAAAGCACTTTCAGCGAGGAGGAAAGGTTAGTAGCTAATAACTGCTAGCTGTGACGTTACTCGCAGAAGAAGCACCGGCTAACTCCGTGCCAGCAGCCGCGGTAATACGGAGGGTGCGAGCGTTAATCGGAATTACTGGGCGTAAAGCGTGCGTAGGCGGTTGTATAAGCGAGATGTGAAAGCCCCGGGCTTAACCTGGGAACTGCATTTCGAACTGTATGACTAGAGTTTTGTAGAGGGTGGTGGAATTTCCAGTGTAGCGGTGAAATGCGTAGAGATTGGAAGGAACATCAGTGGCGAAGGCGGCCACCTGGACAAAAACTGACGCTGAGGCACGAAAGCGTGGGGAGCAAACAGGATTAGATACCCTGGTAGTCCACGCCGTAAACGATGTCAACTAGCTGTCTGTGGACTTGATCCGTGGGTAGCGCAGCTAACGCACTAAGTTGACCGCCTGGGGAGTACGGCCGCAAGGTTAAAACTCAAATGAATTGACGGGGGCCCGCACAAGCGGTGGAGCATGTGGTTTAATTCGATGCAACGCGAAGAACCTTACCATCCCTTGACATCCAGAGAATTTTCTAGAGATAGATTAGTGCCTTCGGGAACTCTGAGACAGGTGCTGCATGGCTGTCGTCAGCTCGTGTTGTGAAATGTTGGGTTAAGTCCCGCAACGAGCGCAACCCCTATCCTTATTTGCCAGCGAGTAGTGTCGGGAACTTTAAGGAGACTGCCGGTGATAAACCGGAGGAAGGTGGGGACGACGTCAAGTCATCATGGCCCTTACGGGATGGGCTACACACGTGCTACAATGGCAGATACAGAGGGCAGCAAGACCGCGAGGTGGAGCGAATCCCACAAAGTCTGTCGTAGTCCGGATTGGAGTCTGCAACTCGACTCCATGAAGTCGGAATCGCTAGTAATCGTGGATCAGAATGCCACGGTGAATACGTTCCCGGGCCTTGTACACACCGCCCGTCACACCATGGGAGTGGGTTGCAAAAGAAGTAGCTAGTTTAACCTTCGGGGGGACGGTTACCACTTTGTGATTCATGACTGGGGTGAAGTCGTAACAAGGTAACCCTAGGGGAACCTGGGGTTGGATCACCTCCTTACCTTAAGTAAAACAACTTTCTTGAGTGTTCACACAAATTGCTTTGATAACGAAATTAAGACGATGACCCTGTACGTCAGAATTATGGGGCTATAGCTCAGCTGGGAGAGCGCCTGCCTTGCACGCAGGAGGTCAGCAGTTCGATCCTGCTTAGCTCCACCATTTGACTGCAGTACATAGTAGGTCTGTAGCTCAGCTGGTTAGAGCGCACCCCTGATAAGGGTGAGGTCGGTAGTTCAAGTCTACTCAGACCTACCAATTTCACGTTTATTCTGCGTTGTTTGTCGATTCGTTTATTGAAAAATAAACGTCATCACCAAACGCCTTGACTAAACGCGAAAAGAAAACGAGTCATCGAAAGAAAGGCCAAACCTAAGTTATGGATGAACTATAATTTACGTTTGGTTTTTTTAACCATGAAGTTGCCGAATGTGTGCAGTTTCAATGTTCTTTAACAATTTGGAAAGCTGATATTAAACCCGGTGTTTATATTCAACAACTCGTGTCGCGCGAGGTGTTGGCCAAATATAAATACCAAAACGGATAACGTAAGTTATCCGGCTAATAATCTTTATGATTATTAATTCTTACTCAAGTAATCTATTAGATTGCGTGAAATTGTCAGACATACAACGAAAGACAACAGTGCACAGAGCACAGCAAGCAGATTCTGCTTTCTGAATTCTGCCATTTGTCGTCTTGAAGAGATTCTTCGTGAGTTTTCTTTGGGTTGTATGGTTAAGTGACTAAGCGTATGTGGTGGATGCCTTGGCAGTTAGAGGCGATGAAGGACGTGTTAATCTGCGAAAAGCTGAGTTAAGCCGATAAAAGGCGTTATAGGCTCAGATGTCCGAATGGGGAAACCCACCCGTCATCAGGCGGGTATCGTTAAGTGAATTCATAGCTTAACGAGGCGAACCGGGAGAACTGAAACATCTAAGTACCCCGAGGAAAAGAAATCAACCGAGATTTCCTTAGTAGCGGCGAGCGAACGGGAATTAGCCCTTAAGCGGTTTGTAAGTTAGTGGAATGAGCTGGAAAGCTCAGCGATACAGGGTGATAGCCCCGTACACGAAAATGAACTTACCGTGAAATCGAGTAGGTCGGGACACGAGAAATCTTGACTGAATATGGGGGGACCATCCTCCAAGGCTAAATACTCCTAACTGACCGATAGTGAACCAGTACCGTGAGGGAAAGGCGAAAAGAACCCCTGTGAGGGGAGTGAAATAGAACCTGAAACCGCATACGTACAAGCAGTGGAAGCCCTTCGGGGTGACTGCGTACCTTTTGTATAATGGGTCAGCGACTTATGTTCTGTAGCTAGGTTAACCGAATAGGGGAGCCGTAGCGAAAGCGAGTGTTAACTGCGCGTTCAGTTGCAGGGCATAGACCCGAAACCCGGCGATCTACCCATGGGCAGGTTGAAGGTTGAGTAACATCAACTGGAGGACCGAACACACGTATGTTGAAAAATGCGGTGATGACCTGTGGGTCGGAGTGAAAGGCTAATCAAGCCGGGAGATAGCTGGTTCTCCCCGAAATCTATTTAGGTAGAGCCTCGGACGAACACCATTGGGGGTAGAGCACTGTTAAGGCTAGGGGGTCATCCCGACTTACCAACCCTTTGCAAACTCCGAATACCAATGAGTGCTATCCGGGAGACACACTATGGGTGCTAACGTCCATAGTGGAAAGGGAAACAACCCAGACCGCCAGCTAAGGTCCCAAAGTCATAGTTAAGTGGGAAACGATGTGGAAAGGCATAGACAGCTAGGAGGTTGGCTTAGAAGCAGCCACCCTTTAAAGAAAGCGTAATAGCTCACTAGTCGAGTCGGTCTGCGCGGAAGATGTAACGGGGCTAAACTATGCACCGAAGCTGCGGATTGGAGCATATCACTAAAGTTATTTAAGACTTCTGTGTTTTCTTCTTTTTGATAAATGAAGAGAAAACACTCAAGCGTCCCCAAACAGTCGATGGGCTGTGCGGATAGAGATGATTTTAGGATATGCTCCAGTGGTAGGGGAGCGTTCTGTAAGCCGTTGAAGGTGAACTGAGAAGTTTGCTGGAGGTATCAGAAGTGCGAATGCTGACATGAGTAACGATAATGGGGGTGAAAAACCCCCACGCCGAAAGACCAAGGTTTCCTGTCCCATGTTAATCAGGGCAGGGTAAGTCGGCCCCTAAGGCGAGGCGGAAACGCGTAGTCGATGGGAAACAGATTAATATTTCTGTACTTCTTATAATTGCGAAGGAGGGACGGAGCAGGCTAGGCAAGCATGGCGTTGGTTGTCCATGTGAAAGTATGTAGGCTGAAGAATTAGGTAAATCCGGTTCTTCTTAAGGCTGAGATACGAGACGAGGCTCTACGGAGCTGAAGTTGTTGATGCCCTACTTCCAGGAAAAGCTTCTAAGCATCAGATTATAAGGAACCGTACCCCAAACCGACACAGGTGGTTAGGTAGAGAATACTAAGGCGCTTGAGAGAACTCGGGTGAAGGAACTAGGCAAAATAGTACCGTAACTTCGGGAGAAGGTACGCCGGCTAGGGTGATGAGACTTGCTCTCTAAGCCTCGGTCGGTCGAAGTAACCAGGTGGCTGGAACTGTTTATTAAAAACACAGCACTGTGCAAAATCGAAAGATGACGTATACGGTGTGACGCCTGCCCGGTGCCGGAAGGTTAATTGATTGGGTTAGCGCAAGCGAAGCTCATGATCGAAGCCCCGGTAAACGGCGGCCGTAACTATAACGGTCCTAAGGTAGCGAAATTCCTTGTCGGGTAAGTTCCGACCTGCACGAATGGCGTAATCATGGCCACACTGTCTCCACCCGAGACTCAGTGAAATTGAATTTGCGGTTAAGATGCCGTATACCCGCGGCTAGACGGAAAGACCCCGTGAACCTTTACTATAGCTTGACAGTGAACATTGCTCCTACATGTGTAGGATAGGTGGGAGGCTTTGAAACTTTGTCGCCAGATAGAGTGGAGCCAATCTTGAAATACCACCCTTGTATGCGTGATGTTCTAACCTAGGCCCCTAATCGGGGCTGGGGACACTGTCTGGTGGGTAGTTTGACTGGGGCGGTCTCCTCCCAAAGCGTAACGGAGGAGCACGAAGGTTGGCTAAGTACGGTCGGACATCGTACGGTTAGTGCAATGGCATAAGCCAGCTTAACTGCGAGATAGACACATCGAGCAGGTACGAAAGTAGGTCATAGTGATCCGGTGGTTCTGTATGGAAGGGCCATCGCTCAACGGATAAAAGGTACTCCGGGGATAACAGGCTGATACCGCCCAAGAGTTCATATCGACGGCGGTGTTTGGCACCTCGATGTCGGCTCATCACATCCTGGGGCTGAAGTCGGTCCCAAGGGTATGGCTGTTCGCCATTTAAAGTGGTACGCGAGCTGGGTTTAGAACGTCGTGAGACAGTTCGGTCCCTATCTGCCGTGGGCGTTTGAGAATTGAAGAGGGCTGCTCCTAGTACGAGAGGACCGGAGTGGACGAACCTCTGGTGTTCCGGTTGTCACGCCAGTGGCATTGCCGGGTAGCTATGTTCGGAACTGATAACCGCTGAAAGCATCTAAGCGGGAAGCAGGCTTTGAGATGAGTTCTCACTGGAGCTTTAAGCTCCCTAAAGGGTCGTTGGAGACTACAACGTTGATAGGTCAGGTGTGTAAGTGCTGCGAGGCATTGAGCTAACTGATACTAATTGCCCGTGAGGCTTAACCATACAACACCAAAGAAAATTGTGTTGTTTGACATGCTACGCAGTCAAATAGATAGAGTAAGAATTGAAATTAATACAGCTTTTCGAATTAAAGTTAGAAGCGTCTTGATAGCGGAGTAAACAATACTCAGAACGCATCAGGAGGCCCCGTTCGCCAACGGGGCAAAAATCTTCTAGCGTACGATTTTTGTCTAGCGACAATAGCGTTGTGGAACCACCTGATCCCATGCCGAACTCAGAAGTGAAACGCAATAGCGCCGATGGTAGTGTGGGAGTTCCCATGTGAGAGTAGGTCATCGCTAGGCTCCTAATTAACGACAAAAGCCCGCTCAACTGAGCGGGCTTTTCAACTTAAAATGTAAAGTTTCATTTTAAATGATGTTTGAGCAGAGTTAATTCACTTAGACTTTATTCAAAATTAAACCAGTTTTTGTCTAGCGACAATAGCGTTGTGGAACCACCTGATCCCATGCCGAACTCAGAAGTGAAACGCAATAGCGCCGATGGTAGTGTGGGAGTTCCCATGTGAGAGTAGGTCATCGCTAGGCTCCCATTCAAATGAAAGAGGGCATCCGAAAGGGTGCCCTTTTTCGTTATGCGCGGAAAATAAAATAGCGCAAAATAAAAGTTAAAGGGATAGATGCCCTTCTTCATTCGAATAAAGGCTAACACCCCACTTGCGGGAACGCATGTGAGCGTAGGTCTGCGACGTTTAACCATCCCTGAAACGTCGCTTTACCGTCCATCCGTGGACATAATCGCTAGGCCGCGTAAGTATTAAATATCAGCGGAAAATTCAAAGAAAGCCTAGGCTTGACCAACTCAAGAAGACAGTTGGATAAAATACTCCACTGCGTCGTATTTTTGGGTGACGAATAGGAACCCTATTCGCTTTTGACCATGGACGGTCTATATGCAGAAAATGCACTAATACATGGATGTATGTGGTTAGAATAACGCAGGAGCAGTTATCGAAGAGCAATTTACTGAGGAGCAAAACACTCGACTTCCTCGTGTTTTGGGATACCTAGTAACCTTTTTCATTGCAGCTAGGCTGCAACTCCACCATTAAAACGATATCGTTTTAACTCCACCCTCGAATCGGTTTTTGATTCGAATCCACCTTTGACGACTATCGTCAAGTCCACCTCATACCTAATCTTTATTTACGCCAACCCCTGAACTACCACGTATTTTTCGTACAGCTGATCTTCGGTTTCGATGCGATTTGGGTCGGTAATGATGCACTTACTGATAGGGCATACAGACTGGCACGTGGGCTTGTTGTAATGACCTTTGCACTCGGTGCATAGGTCAGGATTGATTTCAAAGATGGATTTGCCCATAGAAATTGCATCATTTGGGCATTCCGGTACGCACATATCGCAATTAATACATTTTTTAGTAATTAATAACGCCATCGTTATTTACCCTGGGGATTGCGGGTATCCTGACCATCGTTCAGGTTTCGCATTAGCAGTGCATATTGCAAATCTAAATCTTTAGGTAGCGGAATGTAAACGATATGGCCGCTGCCTTTAGCGTCATCGATTGATTCTGCTTTTCGGTTTTCCATATGCTCGAGAGTAAAGATGACATTGCCCTGTGGCGTCATTAACTCAAGCTTGTCACCAACAATGAACTTGTTCTTAACTTCAAGCTCTGCCAAATCGCCACGGCGATTACCCGTAAATTCACCAACAAATTGTTGGCTGGTAGAAACAGAATAACCATAATCGTAATTTTGATAGGTATCATGGGTATGTCGACGCAGAAAACCTTCCGTATAACCACGATGTGCCAGGTTCTCTAGTGTGCCCATTAAATCTTGATCAAATGGCTTACCAGCAACGGCATCGTCTATGGCTTTACGATAAACCTGAGCGGTGCGCGCACAGTAATAGAAAGACTTAGTGCGTCCTTCAATTTTTAACGAATGTACGCCCATTTTCGTTAGCCGCTCAACGTGTTGGACAGCGCGCAGATCTTTTGAATTCATGATATACGTACCATGTTCATCTTCATATGCCGCCATTTTTTCATCCGGTCGATGACTTTCAGAAAGTAGGACCATCTCATCACTAGGTTTACCTTTTCCTATTGCGACATCAGGGCGTTGTTCCTGAACTTCCACGATTTGAGCTTGGTTAGGATCAAATTCTTCAACAATCTGGCCAACGTCGTCCTCTTTCGCTTTTTCTACCTTGTATTCCCAGCGGCAGGCATTGGTGCAGGTTCCCTGATTCGGGTCACGCTTATTGATATATCCGGATAACAGGCATCGCCCGGAATAGGCCATACATAGGGCGCCATGAACAAATACCTCTAACTCTGTTTCAGGGCAATGCTCACGAATCTCCTCGATTTCCTCTAACGACAATTCACGAGAAACGATAACCCGTTCAACGCCATTTGCCGCCCAGAATTTTACCGTTGCCCAGTTTACCGCATTCGCTTGTACTGACAGGTGAATTGGCATTTCAGGGAACGCTTCACGCACCATCATAATTAATCCAGGATCTGACATGATCAGTGCATCAGGTCCCATCTCAATGACAGGGCGTAAATCATCGATAAAGGTCTTAAGTTTAGAATTATGAGGTTGAATATTACATACCACGTATAACTTCTTCCCCAGGGCGTGAGCTTCGTCGATGCCTATCTTCAGGTTTTCATGGTTAAATTCATTGTTGCGAACGCGCAGGCTATATCTGGGTTGTCCAGCATAAACGGCGTCTGCGCCATAAGCAAACGCATATCGCATGTTCTTTAAGCTACCAGCTGGGGATAATAATTCGGGTACAAAGGTGTTTTCGGTTGCCATCATCTCACTGCTCTTTAAACCGCATTTCCAGCGATTTAATTCTCTAATGGATTTGATATAAATTAATGGCTGAATTTTACGTGATAACACCAAATAACCCTAGTGTTAATGTGGTTTTGTAACAAATTTCTAATAACCTGATTCGGGCACGATATAGTTTACATATTTTATTGCAGGTAACTTCCTGAACTGTATATAACAAATTGATTCTATGATGATTAATCGTTTGCCATTTAATTCATAGGTTCAATGCTTTATAGTCAACCCCTACCTTTGTTTTAATAAAGAGCTCCCAACAATGCTAAAAAAGGAATTTTAGGAGCAGGACTACTCGCTATCCTAGCTTTGTTTCTGTGGTTTTTGACTGGCAAACCGGAAACTGCAAACACAGAACCGCTGCAATCGCAAAACCAAATTACTAACGTCCAAACTAGCGAACCTAAGCCTCCGGAATCATCAGAACCTCAAGACTCTGAACTGCAGCAAGATTCTATTGAAAATGATGATGCTGAATCCGAAATACTTGCGTGCTTACCCGAGTTATTTGAGGACGCTGAAGATAGAAAAGAAAAGTTGCAACAACATTTTGAGGACTATGAAAAAAAGAGAGTGGACGCAGCCAAAAGGCATTTATCAAACGCTGATGCTTTTAACTATTCGCTTTTTGCCCCTCCACCTGAAGGTAAAACGCGACTCGATTTATTAATGGAATACCATCAACAATTCCCTGGTAACCCTCTAATTTCCGTCGATATTATTAACGCCTGTATCGGTGCTGAAGACGAAAGGTGTTCAGACTCGTTGATTGACGATCTGGTGTCGGCAGACAGTAATAATGGCGCGCCGCACGTATCGGCGACAATATTTTACGCTTCAAAGGGAGAAGACGATAAAGTCATAGAGCATATTAAGCATATTGAACAAGCATCGACTTTTAATGAAAGGTATGGCGAGAGGGTTTTAACCTATGCTCAGGCTTTGGCAGGAGCGGAAATTGGTGACTTCAGATTGGCCGCTTATGAGGGAATAGGGGCAGTACCTTTTCTTTCGTATAAACCTGTATTTGATTGGTGTGAAAAAGGTCTGGAACAAGCGGCTATATCAGATGCCTGCATTTCTCTTGGCGCTGAACTTACCGACCGAGGAAAGACTCTCATCAGTTGGCATATGGGGCTTGGGCTGCAGAAGAAAATTTATGAAGCGTTGGATAACGAAGAGATTGTTACAGCACTTGAACGCGAAAAACAAAGCTTTTATCAACGCAGAGATGCGAATGCAAATACAAATACTGCAATCAGCTTGATGATGTTGTTCGATGAAAGATTATTACGACGTTGGTTTGAAAACATCGATGTCCATGGTGAAGTTGAATCTCACGCTATGATGCAGGAAGAAGCAACCTACTTGTATGAAACGCAAGGAGACAATGCATTGTGCAATTTCATCTACGATATATTTAATAGTGGTGGCTAACCCACTAAAAGGTGAACTCAGTGTTCCTCGGAAGGGCTAGCATGAAAACGCTTAATCAAATGCGCGCTTCTTTTACCCCAGCGATGATAGATATCAGGACCGGGATGAAAACCGTCACTGGCCATTGGAATGTCTTTTTCGGCGGTTTCTAAATTAAGAAGCTGACACCTTTGTTCCAGTTCGACATCCTGACACAACACCTCGTTAAAGCGCTTGGCTCTGTCTCCCAGATACCAGCGTAGAGGGTTGGGTAGTGCCGGAAACCGGTGCATCGGCGGTACTTTAGTGATAATCGCTTGTTTGGCTTTAAATTTATCCTGAAGCAGGCTTCTTAGCATCGCCTGCTGTTGTCTCCAGGTGGATAAAGTGACGGAGCTGGTGACATCGTTAACGCCAAGAGAAGTGATAACCGTATCAAAGCTTTGACTTGGAAGTGTCTCCAATACGGTTAAGGTTTCCGCTGTGGTGGCGCCAGAACGCGCCACTAATTGATA
This sequence comes from Thalassotalea sp. PS06, assembly GCF_007197775.1. NCBI lineage: Bacteria > Pseudomonadati > Pseudomonadota > Gammaproteobacteria > Alteromonadales > Colwelliaceae > Thalassotalea > Thalassotalea sp. PS06. The sequence continues at coordinate 1,222,939 of NZ_CP041638.1, forward strand.
ACTTACTTCGAATGACTGCTTGAGGTGTTTTAAGGTTTGTCCAAGCAGCGCTGTATCCTGTTGCTGAGTGCCTACCCCGGCAGCTGCAGAATCACCGACAATCAATAACTTCAGTGGCTTGCCATTGCCGTCAACGCCTATTCTCGGGCCACCAGGTTCTGGAAGCACAGGGGTTTGCCTGCGTACCTGTTTTCCCTGCACAAATAGGATAGGTAACAATGCTAAACCTGAAAGATATCCATCCATCTTTAACACCCAAAATTGAATTACATATCAACTAATACGGCTGAGGTTGCCTAAAGATCAGGCTAGTTGGCCTGATGATTATTTTGGAAATTCATCCATTATCTTCGATACCGCGTAATCGAGTCTTTCTTTTGTTTCCATCACGGTTTTATCTTCTTGCACGTCACCTTCGGCGGCGCCATACCATATTGGCTGACCGGTCTGGGCGTCAAAGAACACAACAACTAGCGCCGCTTTAGGCACATTGGCCAGGCTCGGCAAGTTAGAATCATTGGTATCTATTTCTTCAATATGGTCCATATCAACGCCGGCTACATAAGTAACCAACATATCTGGGTTATAGGAATCTTCGCTCATTTCCCGGGCTCTTAATTCCCGGTCAATATAAAACTTAACTTCTTTGTCAGCGTCAAAACCCGGTGGCTCCCACTGGCCTTGTTCATCAAATGCGACCACAGCGGATCCCATCCAGGCGTAGGTCTCATAGCCAATAAAATCCACTTTGGGATCGACATCAGAGATGATCTCAATATCGTCATTGATGCTGGAACAGCCGGCAAGGCCAATTAGTGCGACAACAATCAATATTTTAAGTTTGATCATAGGAAGTACCTTAGTTTGTTGTTCGGTTGATGTGTACGGCGGGATCACGAAACTTTTTTAAGTTTAGACCAAGTTTTTCATTGGACTTGAATCAATTTCCTCGAGTAAGGTAATTGAAACAATAAGATAAAAAGGCGCCTAATACCAATCCCACTAAGTTTGTGCACAACTCAGAGTTAGGGCCGAGGTTCATTTACAACATAGATTTTATTGATATAGTCATTCTATATTAATGAAATATAGGGCAGTAAATGGGCCTCTCACTAACTCCCTACGGGTGAGTTTTAAAGGCGTTTATCCTGCGTTACTGATTTTGACAATGGAGTGACCATTCTCTGCAATCAAAGCCTTGTCTAAAAGCCTTTAAATTCTCACTGAGTGAGCAATAATTTAATGGGATTGGTATAACAATGAATAGCGGAAAAAGATGCAATACTCGATTACCAATATTGATGTTTTTACAGCTGTTACTTTTCGCTTTTCATGGCCATGCAAAAACCGATTGGTCTCCGAAAAAAGTAGAAATTGAAAAACAGCAAAATACTTATCAACTCATGGTCGACGGCCAACCGTTCACGGTAAAAGGTGTTGGGCTTGGCTGGAACCAAGGGAAAAACCTGGAAGCGTTAAAAGCTGCTGGGGGCAATAGCTTTCGCACCTGGAGCGCAGATAATGCCGACGAAATCCTGACGAAAGCCAAGGAGTTGGGGTTAATGGTAGCCCTGGGATTTGATACCGAGAAACAATTACATGGTTTCGACTATAACGATGAACAGACTGTTCGTGAACAATTTGAACGATTCAAGACGGTGGTTGATAAGTACAAAAATCATCCGAACCTTTTACTTTGGGTAATTGCCAACGAACCGAACCTGTTATTCGCTGAAGATGGCAGCTTAGCTAAGGTTAATCCGAAAGTGTATTTGGCTATCAATGAGATGATCGAATACATTCACAAAACCGACCCCAACCATCCGGTAACGTATACCTTTGCCGGAGCCATCAAAGAGCATATCGATGTTGCGCTTGAGCTTACGCCAACTGTCGATATCCTCTCGGTTCAGGTGTATGGGGATTTGCAGATTCTGCCAGAAGCGATTGAAGAGATTAATCGCGACATTCCGGTAATGGTTACCGAATACGGACCTACAGGATTTTGGGAGATGCCGACAACCCAGTGGGGTAGGGAGATTGAAGAGCCTAGCGCAGTAAAGGCCAAAGCGATGATGGCTCGTATTGAGAATACCCTGGTTAATGATCGCACCGGTAAAATTATCGGTAATTACGCATTTTACTGGGGGCAGAAACAGGAGCGCACACCAACCTGGTTTGGCATGTTCAATAAAGATGGCAGTGCCAATGCCAGAGTAGACGAAATGACACGTTTCTGGACCGGCAGCTATCCTAATAACCGTGCACCGCTCACTCAATCTATTAAGTTAAATCAACAATTGCCCCAGTCCAGTGTTATCGTCGCTCCTGGTGAAGAGCTGACAGCCGATGTTGTAGTCAAGGATCCCGAGAACGATGACTTAACCCATCAATGGCGTTTATTAACCGAAGTTACCGAGCGAAGTGATGGCGGCGCTTTTGAGCAAGAGCCACAAGCGGTGAAACTAAGTACTATTGAAACAATGAAGACTAAGGATGGGGTGCGCCTGAGTTTTAAAGCCCCAGAGCATGCGGGTGAATATCGGTTATTTATTTACAGCTATGATGGCAAAGGAAAAGTCGGCAATGCCAACTTTCCCTTTAAAGTTGAATAGTAAAACTTATTTAAACACTTGCTGAATGTCGGCAAATTTACAGCTAATTACTGTTACATCCTGATAGCCAACTCGGGCCAGCTGTTCCGCTGCAAAAGTCGCTCGGCCTGAGGTAGCACAGTGCAGATAAATCGGTCTCATCGGGTCTTTTTCACGTTCAACCAATTGCATTTCCAAAACACCGCGAGGAATGTTGATGCTGCCGGCAACCGCTTCTTTTTGATGCTCTCCAGGCTCTCTTACATCAATAAACAGAGCATCTTTCTCTGCCATTTCTTGCTGTGCCTGCTCAGCACTGATCTTGCGAACATTTGCGCTTGCCGCTTTTACTAACTCGGGAATAGTTTTCAGCATTTATTTTTACTCCTTAAATCCTACTGATCTTAATATCGTTATCATTGGGCACCATTTGGTGAAGGCTGACTGAATTAAGTTTAGTGCAATGAACACCGTAAAAAATACCCAGTTGGGGTGAACAAAGTGTGTTAATGCCAGGCTGACTAAAATCATAATCCCGGCTATGAGTCGTAAAGCCTGATGCATGCTGAATCCAGAAGTACTTGTCGCAGTATCGCTTTCCATGAAGCCTCCAAAAAATTGTCTAGTTACGCCGTTCAGTATATTAGATATTTTTAAATTAGCAAACTCTAATATTAGTCATTTCTAATTTAATGGTTTATACTCAACCTTAAATGGGAATTCTCAGCCTTAGATTGCGAGTCTTCCTGAACGCCAATAAATCAACTAATACCTCGATGAGAGGAGGGAAAATGGACGCACAGGCAATGGCTGGAAATGCCGAACAGGCGGAACAATTGCTAAAGCTTTTAGCCAATAAAAATCGTTTGATGCTTCTTTGCCGCTTAATGGATTCGGAGTGTTCAGTAACCGAATTAAATGAGCAGGTTCCTTTGGCACAATCCGCTTTATCACAGCATCTAGCCGCTCTGAGAAAGGCCAATGTCGTGAAAACCAGGCGTGACGCACAAACGATTTACTATGCGATAAGCGATGACAAAGCCGTAAAACTTATTGAACAGCTCTATGAACTGTTTTGTAAAAATGACGATTAATAAGCCGAGATAGTACGATAATGAACTCGCATCCGATCGATAACCTGGTAGCCAGGGCGCTACAGGGGAGAATTCCGCTGGTGATATTTTTCCTGTCACTGGTACTTGGGTTATTAGCTCTTAAGATCACACCTCGTGAAGAAGAACCGCAGATAGTGGTTCCAATGATTGATGTCTCCGTGCTTGCGCCAAACTTAACGGCGAACCAGGTAGAGCGACAGGTCACCATTCCTCTGGAAAAACTGTTATCGCAAATTTCCGGAATCGAACACATTTATTCGACCTCCATGGATGGCAAGTTACTGGTAACCTTGCGTTTTCACGTTGGTGAAGAAAGACAAAAAGCGATAGTAAATACTTACAATAAGCTCTACTCCAACCAGGACAAGCTTCCCGTTGTCGTCGACAAATGGCAGGTTAAACCTCAGGAAGTGGATGATGTGCCGATATTAATGCTCGGATTGTATAGCACTGTTCCCTCTCTTTATGACGATTTTCAATTACGTCGATTTGCCCAGGAAATATCTACTTCATTGCAACAAATCGATGATACCAGTGAGATTAACGTTGTTGGCGGCCGGCAACGGGCATTGCAAATTGATCTCGACATTCAGGCGCTTGCTGCCCGACAAACCACCGTACTCGATGTTGTCAGTGCCATTGATATTTCCAATCAACTGACTCGCCACGGTTCTCTAACCCTTTCTCATCAGCAGGTTGTTATTGAGTCTGGTGACGTATTTCGTAATGTCCAACAGTTGCAAAATATGGTGGTGAATATCATCAATGGCAAACCTGTGCTGCTCAAAGATGTGGCAAAAGTGACTGATGGACCGCAAGAGTTAAAATCTTATCAGTGGTTGCAACTAACCGACAGTAACAGCAAAACCAACGACCTTGCACTCGCGCAGCAGGCAGAATCCTTACCCCTGGTAACCATTAGTGTCGCCAAACAAAAAGGCAGTAATGCGGTATCGGTTAGTGCCAATGTACTGCAGTCTATGGAAGAGATAAGTCAAACCATCTTGCCTGAAGAAGTTAAATTCAAGCTGTTAAGAGATTATGGCCAAACCGCTAATGATAAAGTGAACAATCTTACATCATCGTTGGCTTTTGCGATATTTACCGTGGTGGTATTTATTGGCGTGTTCCTCGGCTGGCGTCCGGCACTCGTCGTTGGTCTGGCGGTGCCTGTATGTTATGGGCTGACATTGATGCTCGATTACATGTTCGGTTACACCATTAACCGCGTGACCTTATTCGCCCTTATTTTATCCCTTGGCCTGCTTGTTGATGATCCGATTACCGGTATCGACAACATTGAGCGTACGCTTAAGCAGGCAGGTCGCAATGCCAGCGAAAAAATTGTTGCGGCGATGCAGGAAATTCGTCCCGCATTGTTGATGTCTACGTTAACCATTATTCTGGCGTTTATACCCTTAGCCTTTATTACCGGGATGATGGGACCCTACATGGCACCGATGGCATTTAATGTTCCGGTATCGGTGATGATCTCAACCCTGGTCGCCTTTTTGGTTACTCCCTGGCTTGCTAAAAAATTTCTGAGAACCGAAAAGACTTCCCAAACCAAGTCAGCTCAATCTGAACACGCTGCAAGCGAATCGGCTATAACCGAATCTGCTCTGACACAGACAGGTACAAGCTTATATCGTCGTATTCTTAATCCTATTCTCGAGCGCCGCGGTCGAATCAAATTGGGATTGGTTGCGGTACTCATATTGTTCATCGCCTCGGCATCACTGCCAATCTTCCGAGCGGTGCCATTAAAGCTATTGCCTTTTGATAACAAAAATGAAATTCAGGTTTTACTGGATTTACCTGAAGGCGCTTCTCTTGAACAAACCGCAGCGTTAGCACAAAAGGTTTCAACAATCGCTCAGAGCTTACCGGAAGTCGAGGCTCTGGCCGTTTATGTGGGCGAGTCTTCCCCTATCGATTTTAATGGTTTAGTACGTGGGTATTATCAGCGACAGGGCCAACATCTTGGTGACATTCGGGTGGTTCTAATCGATAAAGAGGAACGCCAGCATCAATCTCACGGCGTTGTCCTGAGGTTACGGCAGCTTTTGGCGCCGTTGCAAACCGACGATATTTCGATAAAGGTTGTCGAAGTACCGCCAGGACCGCCGGTGATGAGCACCTTAGTGACCGAAGTCTATGCAGAACCTTTGGTAGACAAAGATATTCATTATCAAGCCGCGAATAAGGTAAAAGCACGTTTAGAACAAGAAGCTCATGTGGTCGAAGTGGATTCGAGCATGATTGCCAGTCAGCAGATCTCCCGGTTTGTCATTGATAAGCAAAAGGCAGCACTTTCCGGGATTTCCACTCAGGAAGTGAATCAAGCACTTGCTATTGCGGTTGATGGGTCATTTGCGGGTGTGTATCAGCAGCCATTTGATGCTCAGCCAATCCCAATCAAGGTAAAACTTCCTTTTGAAATAAGACAGGATTTATCTCATATCTCCGCCATGCAGTTAAAAGGCCGGATGGGTATTGCACAGCAAAACCAGGGGTTAGGACTGGAAAACGCGCCACAACCCATTGTACCTTTGGCCGAATTAGGAACATGGCAAACGAAATCCGTATCGCAGCCGATCATGCGTAAAGATCTTCGCCCGGTTATCTACGTAACTGCCGAGCTTTCCGGCCGCACACCGGCCGAAGTTATCGCCGATATAAGTAGTGATTTTAATCAACCTGAAGCGGCAGGCAAAGACTGGCAGCAACGCACATTTTTAAGCTCCGGTGCAGGCCTTGGCTGGAGTTTACCCGATGGCACCAGCTATTCGTTTTCCGGTGAAGGCGAGTGGCGCATTACCATTGATGTATTTCGCGATATGGGTATTGCCTTTGCTTTTGCGTTAACGGGTATCTTCATTGTCCTGAAGTGGCAGACTCAAAGCACCGCCTTGTCGTTAATTATTATGTCAGCGATTCCCTTGACCATCATCGGCATCATGCCCGGCTTTTTCCTGATGAATCAGTTTGGTGAAAGGGTTATTGCCGGGGCGCCAGAACCCGTGCTATTCACCGCTACAGCGATGATAGGCATGATAGCGTTGGCAGGGATAGTGGTCAGAAACTCGCTGATCCTGGTTGAGTTTATTTCTCAGGCCAGAGCCGCGGGGGCGAGCATAAAAGAAGCCATTTTAACCGCTGGCGAAGTGCGGATGCGGCCGGTATTGCTGACCGCCGGTACCACCTTGCTTGGTAACCTCATCATCACCCTGGATCCCGTTTTTAATGGCCTGGCACTGGCTATTATCTTCGGCATCATTGCATCGACATTGTTTTCATTGTTGGTGGTTCCCATGGTGTATTTTTTAGTATTTGATAAAGACTCAAACCCAGAAGGTATTTCGATTAATGACTAGTCAACCTATTACTCATCGAATCAAAATATTAGTCATGCCGCTGGTCGCTATCGCGGTGTTATTACTGGCTATTGCCTGGTTGGCAGGCGCGTTTAAAGACAAAGTTGAGCCTGCGGTTGTTGCCGCTAAAGACATGCCTTACCAGGCCGCGTTTACGGTTGAACGCCAAACCCTTGATGACTTTGAGTCATTTCCGGCAGCGCTGCAGGCGCGGGATGCGACATTGGTTTCAAGTCGGATATTGGCACGGATTGAAACCATCAATGTTCGCGCCGGGCAATTAATTGAAAAAGGCGATGTGCTGATAACCCTAAACAGTACCGATCTCGACGCCCGGGTTTCTCAGGCAAAAGCGCAGATAAGTGCGGTGAAGGCCAGAGCCGATGAAGCAGAGCGAAACTTTACTCGGGTTAAAGAATTGCAGAGTCAGGGGCTGGTTTCCAAAAGCGAACTGGACAATGCCAGTGCCAGTGCAAGGCAGACTAAAGCCCAGTTAATTGGTGCTAAGCAGGCCTTACAAGAAGCTGAATCGGCGTTAGCTTATGCAACCATTAAATCGCCGATATCCGGACGCGTTGTTGATCGACTCGCCGAGCCCGGTGATATGGCTACGCCAGGGCAAACGCTTTTAAGTTTATATAACCCATCCAGTTTGCAGGTGGTTGCCAATATTCGTGAATCCATAGCCTTGGATTTAACTGTTGGCGATTCGGTAAAAATAAAAATTGATAGTTTGCAGGAAATTCTTGATGGCACCGTTGGCGAAATTGTCCCCGCGGCTGATGCCAATGCGAGAAGCTTTGAGGTAAAAACTGATATTAAATTTAATCCTAAATTTCTACCCGGCATGTTTGCCCGGGTATTGGTAACAACCGGAAAAGTCGAACGTACGCTGGTGCCCCAAGAGTATTTGCGCCAGTTTGGGCAGATGGATATGGTGTGGGTTGCTAACAACCAACAGCTAACCCGACGTTATGTTCGTCTGGGGCGAACCTTTGGCGATAAAGTGGAAATCATTTCTGGTCTTGATCCAAACGAAGCTATTGCTCTTCCGGTAGAATAAGCTTTTGCTCTTTCCATGGATAGAAAGGGAATCGCTCTTCCTATGGCCAGCGAGTGAAAATCGATAACCCATTCCAGAAACGAGATCCAGAAAAGAGTTCTAAAAACGCGCTATAGAACTCATTCTCAAGGTCGTTGATGGCTGTTGGTGTGTTAGTATTTCAGTGTTCCAGTATTTTAGTGTTTTAGGGCTGGGGGATCGAAGTCCTCCTGTAACGCCCCTCTGACGTTGTCAGCGAGGGCCTCGTGCACCCGTGGGTAGTTGGCGTGCTCGACACCCACAAACACTGGCTCGCCTTGGAACCAGGCGGTGATCATCGCACGGCTAAATTCAAAGCGAAGGAAATGCACTGATGACGTCTTCTCATCGGTTTGCCGATCAAGGTCTTCATTGCAAATTGGGTGGACTTTTTCAAAATTTCCCACCTGTAGATACACGGCCTTTTCAATATTCAAAAGCTTTGCTAATTGCGCCTTTCGTTCTGTCACATCATCGTATTCGATTAGTAATGTTGCTTTAAGGTTGGAGCCGTCAGGAATTAACGGGTTATATGCTTCAAGCTCTTCGTTTATACCGGTCGCTTCAAATATCCGTTCAATGCGCAACATTTCCTGGATCTGATATTGGATAGTTTTTCTATCTTCAAACAAAATTCTTATATGTTCTGCAAGTGTCAGTTGCCGGTTTTTCTTATGAGCCATTACCTCATTGCGAAATGCTGGTCGAAACTGCGCGTAGTCTTCTAACGACCAAAGCTGTTGTCTGTCTAACTTTTCCATAATTTGCTCCTTATACCAATCCCATTAAATTATTGCTCACTCAGTGAGAATTTAAAGGCTTTTAGACAAGGCTTTGTTTGCAGAGAATGGTTATTCCATTATCTCAAAGTCGGCCAAAATCAGTAACGCGGGATAAACGCCTTTAAAAGTCACCCGTAGGGAGTTAGTGAGAGGCCCATTTACGGCCCTATATTTCATTAATATAGAATGACTATATCAATAAAATCTATGTTGTAACTGAACCTCTGCCCTAACTCTGAGTTGTGCACAAACTTAGCGGAATTGGTATCAATCTAACCCGTATGCCATTCGCAATAGGGTCATCGGGTGACTTGCGGTGTCTACCGATTCCGCCAGATGAACTATTTGTTTGCTAGCCATCGGGCAGTCGCTGGCGTGATATGCAGGCTTAACCTGGTCGACTTTGCGCACCACTGGTCGCGCTATTTTTACTGACTTATCATAAGATTCCGCTTTCACCGCGTAGGTACCATCATGACCTGAGCAACGTTCTTGAACGTGCACCTGAGTATTGGGGATCATCGACAAAATATCCCGGGTTTTCAGGCCGATATTCTGCACCCGCAAATGACAGGCTACCTGATAGGTGATGTCACCTAAATCTTTACTAAATTCGGTATTGAAAGCCCCTTGTTTGTGGCGTAGGAACAGGTATTCAAACGGATCAAAGAAGGCCTCTTTCACCGCTTGAACCTGCTCATCATCGGGATACATCAAGGGGATCTCTTGTTTGAACATTAGAACGCAAGAGGGGATGGTAGACGTCAGGTCGTAGCCTCTCATGACCAAATCATGCAGCATAGCAATATTGCTTTGTTTGGCTTTGTGTACGGCATCTAAATCGCCCAGTTCCAGTTTTGGCATGCCACAGCATACTTCACTCGGCGTCAACTCCACCTGAATGTTGTTGTGCTGGAATACCTTGATCAAGTCTAACCCGGTTTGCGCGTCATAACTGTTGCCATAACAACTGGTAAACAGCGCTACTTTACCTTTGGTTCTGCCAAGCTCTTCCACACGCTGAGGTTCAATCACTTTACCTGCTTGTTTGCGCAAAGTATTCGATGAAAATTCTGGCAATGGCGCTTTGTGATGGACGCCAAACGATTTTTCCAGGGTTTTTCGAAAGCCTTCACTTTTATTAAGCTTGTTGATGGTAACGTCAACGACCGGAATGGTGCCCATTTTTGCAACCATATCGGTGTTGGTAATAATACTGTCTCTTTTGCTAGCACCTTGCTCTTTAAAATGAATTGCTTTTGCTCTTAGCATCAAATGAGGAAAATCGACATTCCATTCGTGCGGAGGCACGTACGGACATTTGCTCATGTAGCACATATCACACAGGTAACATTGCTCTACCACTTTGTGATAATCGTCGGTACTGACACCATCGACTTCCATCGTCTCGGATTCGTCTACCAAATCGAATAACGTTGGAAATGCATCGCAAAGACTTACACAACGGCGGCACCCGTGGCAAATGTCATAGACCCGCTCAAGCTCTTTGTTGAGGCTGTCTTTGTTCCAGTAATCTTCGGATTGCCAGTCGATAGGATGTCGGGTAGGGGCTTCAAGACTCCCTTCCCGGTTTCTGTTTTCGCTCATGGTTTGACTCTCGCAAATAGGCTAAGAGCATCCTTCTCCGTTAAAGAGAAGGATGAGGGGACGTAAGGTTACTGGTCTAAATTGTCCAGGGCTTTCTGGAAGCGATTGGCATGACTACGCTCTGCTTTGGCAAGCGTTTCAAACCAGTCTGCAATTTCATCAAAACCTTCATCACGGGCGGTCTTCGCCATGCCCGGATACATGTCGGTATATTCGTGAGTCTCACCGGCAATCGCAGTTTTCAGGTTGGCTTCAGTACCCCCGAACGGCAGGCCGGTGGCCGGGTCGCCAGTTTCTTCAAGATATTCAAGATGGCCATGAGCATGGCCGGTTTCACCTTCAGCGGTCGAGCGGAAGACGGCTGCGACATCGTTGTAACCTTCGACATCGGCTTTAGAAGCAAAATAGAGATAGCGACGATTCGCCTGTGACTCACCCGCAAAGGCATCCTTGAGATTTTGTTCCGTTTTTGAATCTTTTAAAGACATAATGCCTCCATTTAAACAAGTAACGAAAGTACAACTAATAAAAGTACAAAGTAGTCAGCTTAACTATAGAAGATATTATCGGGCCTACTCGTGACTATTTTTGATTAGGTTGATTGAAAAAAATCGTTGATCCTGGATTGAACCGAAATTCACGAAACTGACAATCGTAACAATTTCGTAATTAGGGCGGTTAAACGGTATGACTTGTTAAATTTTGGTGCTAGTATCATCGATGAAAAAGAGAAATAAAGACTTTATACCAATGCCACTAAGTGTTTACTCGCTCAGTGAGAATTTAAAGGCTTTTAGGCAAGGCCTTGATTGCAGAGAATGGTCGCTCCATTTTCAAAATCAGTAACGTAGTATAAACGCCTTTAAAACTCACCCGTAGGGAGTTCACCAGAGGCTCATTTGCGGCCCTAGATTTCAGTAATATAGAATGACTATATCAATGAAATCTATGTTGCAACTGCACCTCTGCCCTAACTCTGAGCTGTGCAAAAATTTAATGGAATTGGTATTATTTCAATGAAGATATTTATCATGCGACATGGCGAAGCCGAGTTGCAGTCCGAATCCGATATGTCTCGTAAGCTCACCCAGCTCGGCGCTCTGGAAGCCGAAGTTATGGCGCGCTGGCTAACCAAAAAATCGGTAACTGTCGATGCGATTCTCGTCAGTCCTTATGTCCGAACTCAGCAAACCGCTGCACTTATGAATGAAAAGCTAGGTGGTGAATTGTCATTGCAAACGCTGTCGATGTTGACCCCGTCTGGTTCGGCAACCGATTGCCATGATTATCTTGATGGCACTCTAAGCCTTGAACGCTGGGAAAATATTTTGATTGTCTCGCACATGCCTCTGGTAAGTTATCTTACCGCTGAGCTCAGCCTGGAACGCAGTACACCAGTGTTTGCCACTGCGGCGATTGCCGAAATTGACTATGACGTTGAGCAAATGAAAGGAAATTTCTTAGGAATTTATACCCCGGACGATTTTTGCTAGTGTGCGTTATTGCGATTTAGAGCGCTTAAGCGCGCTGCTGTATCAGCGTTATTTGCTGAAAGGGTCGTCCGGTAAATCAAGCAGCACTAATAACGCTCCCATTCCACCCCATTCCAGCGGTGCCTGATGAAATGCCAGCACTGCAGGGTGTTGAACTAACCAATGTGGTACCTTAGTTTTCAGTACCCGATTGCCAATTCCATGGATAATACAGGCACATTTCACATGTTGTTTGATACAACTCGCTAATAAAGCAGCAATTTCTTGTTTTGACTCTTGTTGTTTGAGGCCATGCAGGTCTAAAATAAGCTCCGGAGTATATTCTCCACGACGTAATAGCTTGGCTTCAAAGCTGTCGGCATCTTCCCGAACATATTTCATCGGTCCCGTGCTTGGTAGCTGGGGCTCAAATTCATCGGAAAAATGAAATTGTTGTTTTTCAAAGCGTAAACGTTGGCTTTGTTGCTTCTTTTGCGATTGCGTAGGTTGTTTTAAATTTACCTTATCCTGTGAGATGGGTTTCACGGAACCCATGGCTTGTTCAAAAAGCGCTTTATCGTCTTGGTTAAGGGGAGTTTTAGATTTCATCTGGCTATTCTAGTTGATAGCGATTGACGAGAAAATAGTTAGGTTTGTTTTTGGGTGACAAATTTTTCCGAAAGTCACCAATTTTGGAGTTTTGTGTGTTAGAAATTAAAGTCAATGAAGTGGTTGAAGACTTAAAGACCATTCAGGATATGTTGCGATGGAGTGTCAGTCGTTTCAATGAAGTTGACTTGTTTTATGGTCATGGAACCGATAACCCATGGGACGAAGCCTTTACGTTAATTTGCTTTGCCCTGAACCTGCCTCCACATAAAGACGAGTCACTGCTTACGGCTCGACTAACACGTACAGAAAAACTTAGCATCATTGAATTGATTTTAAGACGCGCCGATGAGCGAATCCCCGCAGCCTATATCACTCATCAGGCTTACTTTGCGGGATTACCATTTTATGTGGATGAGCGGGTACTGGTGCCGCGTTCTCCAATTGGCGAGCTAATTCAGAATCGTTTCAGCGAACAGTTAGCACACGCTCCGAATCGAATTTTAGATTTGTGTACTGGTAGTGCCTGTATTGCCATTGCCTGTGCGTATCAATTCCCTGAAGCTGAGGTTGATGCGGTTGATTTATCGACCGATGCCTTGGATGTTGCGGCGATCAATGTTGAAAATCACCAGTTAGAGCATAGCGTATCTCTGATCCAGTCGGATTTGTTTGCCGGTGTTGCTGGCGCAAAATACGACTTGATTGTAACTAACCCACCGTATGTCGATGATGAAGATATCGCCGATATGCCAGACGAATTTCACCATGAGCCGGAAATGGGCCTTGGCTGCGGGCATGATGGTTTGGATTTAGTAAGAAAAATATTGGCGCAAAGTGCCCAGTTTTTAAATGATGATGGTATGTTAATCTGCGAAGTCGGAAACTCTATGGTTCATGTAATCGAGGAATATCCGGACGTACCATTTCAATGGCTCGACTTTGAGCTGGGTGGTTTAGGAGTTTTTGCAATTACCAAAGCGCAATTAGTTGAATTTAAGGAAACATTGGATAGTAAGGTAGTAGGGTAATTATGGCGGGAAATTCGATAGGGCAGTTATTCAAGGTCACCACCTTTGGTGAAAGTCATGGTTTGGCGCTCGGCGCGATCATTGATGGTTGTCCTCCAGGACTGGAAATAACAGAAGAAGATTTACAACGGGATTTGGACCGTCGCAAACCGGGCACCTCTCGATACACAACAGCCAGACGCGAAGCGGATCAGGTAAAAATTCTATCGGGTGTGTTTGAGGGTAAAACCACAGGTACGCCGATTGGTTTAATGATTGAAAATACCGATCAACGCTCGAAAGATTACAGCGAAATCGCTAACAGTTTCCGCCCCGGCCATGCCGATTACACCTATTGGCAAAAATATGGCATTCGCGATTATCGTGGCGGCGGCCGCTCGTCGGCGCGTGAGACAGCGATGCGCGTTGCTGCGGGCAGCATTGCCAAGAAGTATCTGGCACAGAAGTTTGGTGTTGAAATCCGCGCCTGTGTTAGCCAGATTGGTGATATAAAAGCCGAGAACTATGACTGGCAGCAAGTTGAACTTAACCCATTCTTTTTCCCTGATGCGTCAAAACTGGATGCTTTGGATGAATTGATCCGTGGCATTTTACGAGAGAAAGATTCTATCGGCGCCGCGGTTAAAGTTGTCGCAACAGGCATGCCAGTGGGCTTGGGTGAACCGGTATTTGATCGCCTGGATGCCGATTTGGCGCATAGCTTGATGAGCATTAATGCGGTAAAAGGTATTGAAATAGGCTCAGGCTTTGATGTCGTAAATCAACGTGGTAGCGAGCACCGTGACGAGATGACACCAGATGGTTTTTTGTCTAATCAGGCTGGCGGCGTGCTGGGCGGTATCTCTTCTGGACAGGATTTAGTGGCTAACATAGCACTAAAACCAACCTCCAGTATCGGTGTTTCCGGGAAAACCATTGATATCGAAGGTAACCCAAAAGACATCATTACCCGTGGTCGTCACGACCCGTGTGTCGGTATTCGCGCGGTACCAATTGCCGAAGCCATGATGGCCATCACCGTGATGGATCATGTGCTAAGACACCGAGCACAAAATGCCGACGTTCAGTGTCCTACACCTGTTATTGAGTGATACCAATCCACATTAAAGATTGATCATTCAGCAAATATTCGAAATGACAAGCTCACTGATTAAACCATCGAATATTATTGATATATAGTAAGGTAAATTGAATTAATGGTATTTCATATTTGCCCAGCTGGGAATGCCCGAGAGGCATTTCTACTGCGTACTCGATATTTGAAATGGAATGGCCATTCCTAAATATCAACGCCTTGTAGAACTCCCTCGGCTGACATTCTGAATAGCTCACATTTCAACGTGGATTGGTATATTGACGCTTCGACGAAAAACCTATGCCACCCTTAGCGGTGGCTTTTTTTGTTATTTTGCCCTGATTGGCCTATTCATGCCGTTCGCTTCCCTGTATCTGGATGCGAAAGGATTCGATGCACTACAAATTGGCGAAATCCTGGCAGTTGTTGCCGCCACCAAAATTATCGGTCCCGGGCTTTGGGCGCATATTGCCGACAAAAGTGGCCGTTTATCGAGAATAATCTTACTTGGCTGCATATTAACGGTAGCATCGTTAACCCTAGTGTTTGTCAGCGAAGGTTTCTGGCCGTTGCTGTTCACTTTTTCTTTGTTTATGTTGTTTTTCAATGGCATTTTACCGCAATTGGAAGTCCTTACATTAACCTCTATCCAGGGAGCGAGTCAGAATTATGCCCGCATTCGTTTATGGGGAAGCCTGGGCTTTATCGTTGCGACACTGACTTCTGGAGAAATTCTTTCCGTAACCTCACCTTTATACTTTCCTTACCTGGCGATGTTCTGGGTGGTGTTATTGACCTTGGTATCAACACTCAATCGTGATCCTAACATTGCAGTAACTTCGCCATCGTCTGAACCACAAACGTCGGTAATGAAGCGTATTCGCCACCCTGGGTTTATTTGCTTTTTGATCTCCGGTTTATTAATGCAAATAAGCTTTGGACCATTTTATAATTTCTTTGCGCTTTATCTCAGAGATGCTGGCTTTGATACCAGTTATGTTGGCGTTTTTATGGGCGTAGCAATAGTTGTCGAACTGGCGATGTTCTATGGCGCCTATCTGTTTTTCAAAGCATGGTCGGTAAATACGATTTTCATCTTTTGCTTTTTGATAACCTCGGTTCGCTGGCTATTGACCGCCTTATATGCCGATAATGCGCTTATTCTGGCAATTGCGATGAGTATGCATGCGGTTAGCTTTGCCCTTTATCACTGCGCCTGTATGGCATTTTTTCAGCGCTATTTCAGCCACTCTCAGCAAAACCGCGCACAGGCAATGTACAACGGGCTTTTCTATGGGGTAGGTGGTGCGGTAGGTGCTATCGTTACTGGTTGGTTGTGGAATCAATCCGGTTCCGGTGAAACCAGCTTCCTGGTAGCGTCAGTCGCGGCAATGCTAGGCCTGATATTTGTGATATTCACGCCAAAAGTGAGTCTCAAAAGCGAGTCAACTGCCTAAATACATTTACCTGAGCCAGATACAAAAAAGGCACTGGTTAACAGTGCCTTTTATACTTTGAACTTCGACAGCTAGCGATTATTTAACTTCTTCACCAGCCGCTTGCTTGTCTGCATGGTAGCTTGAGCGAACCAGTGGACCACAGGCTGCATGTTCAAAGCCCATTTTTTCAGCTTCCTGACGGAACATTTCAAACTCATCTGGGTGAACATAACGTTCAACCGGTAAGTGATGCTTAGAGGGCTGTAGGTACTGACCTATGGTCAGCATGGTTACACCATGGGCACGTAAATCGCGCATCACTTCAAGAATCTCTTCATTGGTTTCACCTAAACCTACCATCAAACCTGATTTGGTTGGAACGTCAGGATTGGCTTCGCCGAACTTCTTCAAAAGATCCAATGACCATTGATAGTTTGCACCCGGACGAGCCTTTTTGTACAAGCGCGGCGCCGTTTCCATATTGTGGTTGAATACGTGTGGCGGATGCGAATTTAATATCTCTAACGCTCTGTCCATACGACCGCGGAAATCCGGTACCAGAATTTCGACTTTGGTGTGCGGCGCATGTTCGTCGATTTCACGAATACAGTCGGCAAATTGTTGAGCCCCACCATCGCGCAGATCATCACGGTCTACTGAGGTGATAACCACGTATTTCAACGCCATATCTTTTAACGTCATCGCCAGTTTTTTCGGCTCTTCTGCATCCGGTGCCAACGGACGACCATGGCCAACGTCACAGAAAGGACAACGGCGGGTACAGATGTCACCCAGGATCATAAAGGTGGCGGTACCATGGTTAAAACATTCCGCCAGATTAGGGCAGGAAGCTTCTTCACAAACTGAGTGCAAACCGCCTTTACGTAAGCCCGCTTTCACCTTATCGATGTTTTCACTGGTACGAGGCAATTTGATTTTTAGCCAATCCGGCTTGCGCAACATGGTTTCACGCTCTGAAGGAATGACCTGAATCGGAATGTGCGCCATTTTTTCCGCGTCACGTAATTTTGTGCCCGGAGCCACACGAGTCGTTGCTTTGCTCATGAACTTAGTTTAATCCTGTTTGATGGCGAACGTCTTGCGTTGCCAATAATTGTTGAATCTCTGATACCAAGGCAACACCTGCCTCACTCACTTGTTGTGGACCACCAATATCGGCAGTTTGAATCATTTCCATTCCGGCATAACCACATGGGTTGATTCGTAAAAACGGTGATAAATCCATATTGATGTTGATGGCTAAACCATGGAAAGTGCAGCCTTTTCGCACTCTCAGGCCTAACGATGCAATCTTACGACCGTCAACATAAACCCCAGGCGCGTCAGGTCTTGCAAAAGCTTCAACATCAAACTGTGCCAACATATTAATGATTGAGTTTTCAATCATGGTCACTAAATCGCGAACACCGAGCTTACGGCGTTTTAAATCGATGAGAAAATATATTACCTGCTGTCCCGGACCGTGATAGGTTACCTGACCACCACGGTCAACCTTGACCACAGGAATATCACCGGGCATCAACAAATGTTCTTCTTTACCGGCCTGGCCCTGGGTGAATACTGGCGGGTGCTCTACCAGCCACAATTCGTCAAGGCTCTGTTCGTCGCGATTATCGGTGTAATCTTGCATCGCCCGCCACACGGTTTCATAGTCCATGGTGTCTAACTGGCGTATTACGAGAGGTTGGCTCACTGTCTACTTCCTGGGAAATTAAGTGCCGGCATTATAATCTTTCTAATTCCAAAGACCAATGCTTACAATACGTAACGAACTTCTTCGATAGCGGACAGTTCCGTATACAACTTCTCGATGTGTTCCTGGCTAGTAACGGTTACGGCCACAGATACTGAATGATAAGTCCCTTTACTGCTCGGCTTAATAGACGGCGCATAATCGCCCGGGGTGTCATTTTGCAATACAGCGACAACCAGATCCGGCAGATGATCAACGGCAACACCCATGACTTTGAAATTCAGCACGCATGGGAATTCCAATAGTTCGTTAAATTTGGTTTTCATCATAATAAATACTACTTACGTCACAATAATTGGGATTTAAAATCCTGAAGGGCGCTGGAAATCCGTGTCGTTAACGGCCCAATTTCTCCTGAGCCGATTATTTTATCATCAATTGCAACAATAGGTGAAATCTCACGGGTAGAGCTGCAAATCCAGATTTCATCGGCCTCAGGCAATTCCTCTATATGGATACGTTGTTGGTAAACTTCAAGCCCATGTTGCAGACAAAGTTCGATAATTAAATCCCGGGTAATACCACCAAGAATGAACTGGCTTTTTGGCGGCGTGTAAATCTTGTCGCTTTTCACCACAAACACATTTGAACTTGCGCCTTCGGTAAGTTCGTTATCACGGTAAAGTATAGCCTCATCAAAGCCCTGAGCTTTGGCTCGGTTTATCAGTAAGGTATTGGCCAGCAGGGCAATGGATTTGATATCACAATGCAGCCAGCGGATATCTTCCATCAAGGTAGCACGCTGCGGCGTTAATGTTTGCGCCGAGTCTTTGAGTGTTGAACTCATGATCAATACGCTAGGTTTTGGCTTTGCCATTACCTGGTGCTGTCTGTATGGTTCAGAGCCGCGGGTTACCTGTAAATAAATTGATTGGTTCTCGCCAAGGTGCTCAACATTAAGAGCAACCACCTCATCGATAAGGTCTAGCCAACGCTGTTCATCAAAAGGGGAGGGCAAATCAATTTTCTTGAGGGAATCAAACAGACGAGTTAAGTGTTGTTTGCTGCGAAATGGGGTCTTTCGATACACAGGAATGACTTCATAAACCCCGTCCGCAAACAAAAAACCTCGGTCAAGGACCGAGATTTTTGCGTGTTCTTTGGCGATGAATTCGCCATTCAGATAAACAATATCTGTCATTAATTATTGAAACTGAAGCTTGATATAATCAACCGCGCGACTGAACATACCGCCTTCATTAATTTCCTGTAATGTCACTAACGGGTACTCAGCTACCGTTTCACCTTCTAGCTCAAGGGTAACGGTGCCAACAACTTCGCCTTTGCTTAATGGCGCTTCCAACTGACGGTCAAGAACAAAGTTTGCTTCCAGGTTTTTACGCTGGCCACGAGGAATGGTAATCTTTGCGTCGGTAATAATACCTAAGTCCACTTCTTCCTGGTCACCCATCCAAACACGGTTGGTCGCAAACGTATCACCCGCTTCAAACGCGGTGTAAGTTTCAAAGAAACGGAAACCGTAGTTAAGCAGTTTTTTGCTCTCAATTTTACGAGCTTGCTCACTCTTAGCACCCATAACAACAGAGATTAAACGCATGTCACCTTTAGTCGCTGAGGTTACCAGGTTATAACCGGCTTTAGAGTGGTGGCCGGTTTTCAAACCGTCAACATTCATGCTCTTATCCCATAACAAAGAGTTACGGTTATATTGCTTAATATTGTTGTAAGTGAAAGATTTCTGTTTGTACAAGGCATACTCATCTGGCACGTCACGAATCAGTGCTGCTGCCAGAGTTGCCATATCGCGTGGTGTTGTATAGTGCTCGTTACCACTTAGTCCATGACTGTTCTGGAAGTTAGTGCCTAACATCTGTAATTGCTGAGAGTGGGCGTTCATCAAATCCGCGAAGGCACTTTCACTACCAGCAATATGCTCGGCCATCGCTACACAGGCATCATTACCTGAAGCCACGATAATACCTTGATTCAGTAAATCAACAGGAACTTCGGTACCCACTTCGATGAACATTTTTGAAGAGTCTGGGAAGTTCTTGGCCCAGGCATTTTCACTAATTGGTACTAAATCGGTTTTATTGATGTTACCGGCCTGGATCTCTTTACCTATGATGTAGCTGGTCATCATTTTGGTGAGGCTGGCAGGCTCTAATTGTACATCTGCATTGCCTTCGGTGATGATTTTACCGGTATCAAAATCCAGTAAAATGTAGCCTTCGGCGTTAATTTTTGGTGCATCGGGAATGATAGTGGCTGCGGTCGAGGTCAATGAAGACGTGGCCAAAACTATGCCACTGATAAAAGATATCAATTTTTGAGCTGACTTAGTCATTGTTTTCCTGTGATTTTTTTCTAAAGTGCCGGCAGACATTCGTCTGCAGGGCAGTTATTAGCGCGAAATTTGCCCTACAGTATATCAGTTTGAGAGCAAAGGTATAGGGGCTAGAGGCCACTATTTCAGGGCTGTTGTAGGGTAGGCTTCCGGGTAACCTTGTTGATGCAGGTTGCTTAAAACACTATCTACTTCAGAACTGTTATCTATTGGTCCTATCTGCACCCGATAAAGTTCATTATTTTGGGTCAAATTTACGGGTACCTGAAGCAGGAATTTCAAGCCTTTAGCGGTATTTTCCGCTAGCGCTTTTTCGCGGGTAACCAATACATGGATGTACTTGTTGGCGATATTACTGGTAATTGGCGCCAGTGGCGTTGGTCTGCTGGCAACGGCAGGTTGGGCGTTTGCGCTGGTAAACTGGGCAATGTTAGTGGCCGTTATAGCTTCAACTTTTACTTTTGCCGTACCTTGCTGGAGCATATCCAGCTTAAATGCGGCGCTATAAGACAAATCAATAATGCGATTGTGGTGGAATGGACCTCGATCGTTAATACGAACAATCACCGATTTATTGTTAGCAAGATTCGTTACCCGGGCATAGGTGGGAATAGGCAGGGTTTTATGAGCGGCACTAAATCCATACATGTCATAGATCTCGCCATTCGAGGTTTTATGACCGTGGAATTTTTTGCCATACCAGCTCGCCATACCCACTTTTACATAATTATCGGCACTTGGTAACACCGAATAGGACTTGCCAAACACCTTGTAATCTTTGTTGCCACCGCGACTCTTTGCAACGATTTGCGGTAAAGGCTCCTGCAATTGCGTTTGATCTGGCAGGCGTGTCGGAATAGAGTCGTGCTTTTGGTTGTAACGGGTACGCTGATATTCATCACCGCCGGTGACAGGCCGCGGTGCAGAGGAACAGGCCGCTAACGCACTGACCAGTGCCGAGATAAGAAGAAATCGTGAATGCTTCATCGTCTGTGTCATTGTTATTGTTCTCTTTGCCGCTTTGGGCAGTTTTTTATAATGTAATTTTTATCGATGGTCCTGTCTAGATCAGGAAATTAATCGTCTATGAGTACTTATTCCCATTAAAACCCCGAAGGCCATCATCAGAGTTACCATCGACGTTCCGCCGTAACTTATCAGTGGCAAAGGCACACCGACAACCGGCAAGATCCCAGATACCATACCAATGTTTACGAACACGTATACGAAAAAGGTCAAGGTGATACTACCGGCCAGTAATTTGGTAAAGGCATCCTGAGCCATTACCGATATCCAAAGTCCGCGCATTACAATCAACAAATAAAGGGCGAGCAGGGCGATGACACCGATTAATCCGAATTCTTCACTGAATACCGCAAAAATAAAATCAGTGTGGCGCTCTGGTAAAAATTCCAGTTGTGACTGAGTCCCTTGCAACCAGCCTTTACCGGTGAGACCGCCAGAACCAATGGCTATTTTAGACTGAATAATGTGATAACCGGCACCTAATGGGTCTTGCTCCGGATCGAGAAAAGTAAGCACCCGCTGCTTTTGGTAATCACGCATCAGGTAAAACCAAAGTATTGGCAGGAATGCCACCACACCGGCAACGCAAATGCCAATCAGCCGCCAGCTTGCCCCGGCAAGAAAAATAACGAAAATCCCTGAACTGGCAATCAACAATGATGTACCTAAATCTGGTTGTTTGGCGATTAAAAGCGTCGGCACTATTACCAGCGCAAAGGCTACCAACACATGACGAATCTTAACCGGCAAATTGTACTGACTAATGAACCAGGCGACCGTCATAGGCACCACAAGTTTCATGATTTCTGATGGTTGGAACTTAATAAAACCAAGATCTAACCAGCGCTGCGCACCTTTACCCACATGACCAAATAGCAGCACCGCGACTAACATTGCCAAGCCGAATACAAATACCACC
This sequence comes from Thalassotalea sp. PS06, assembly GCF_007197775.1. Taxonomy (NCBI): domain Bacteria; kingdom Pseudomonadati; phylum Pseudomonadota; class Gammaproteobacteria; order Alteromonadales; family Colwelliaceae; genus Thalassotalea; species Thalassotalea sp. PS06. The sequence continues at coordinate 1,245,149 of NZ_CP041638.1, forward strand.
ACAGCCCAGCGTTGAAACACCACAGGCGGGATTTGCGCAACGATAAACATAGCTACCAGAGCAATACCAAGACGAGTGATTTGACGGATAACTAAACCGGTATCCTGACCGCCAGCGCTGTAAATAACGGCAAGGCCTACTGCCATTAATACTAATAGCAGTCCCAACAGCGGAAAATCGATATGTATGCGCTCGAAAAATGTTTTCTTTTTAGGTTCGTCAGTAACCGCTTGCATAATTTCAGACCGTATCTCTTTTACGTTTTTATTCTTGGTTATTGGTAATCAGTTTACGATTTGAAAAATACTGATCCATGATTTGCCTGGCTACCGGACCAGCATTGGAGCCACCACCACCAGTGGCAACGTTTTCGATTGCTACCGCGACCACAATCTCCGGATTTTTGTACGGAGCAAAGGCGATAAACATTGCATTATCCCGTTTATCTTCGGCAATCTTGCTGGCATCGTATTTTACATCTTCACCCAGACCAACGATTTCACCGGTACCGGACTTGCCAGCGGCATTATAATCGGTATTTAAAAACGCGTTATAACCGGTTCCGATAGGTTTTTGTACGGTATTGTGCATCGACTTTAAGACGATGTCCCAGTTCTCAGGATTAGCTAACTCGATCGGTGGTTTCTCATTAACCTCATAGGGGATTAATAGTTGTGCAAGTTCACTATCACCGTCAAGATTTTCGTCATTTTCGATAATAGTTTCCGCCGAAGCGGTAATATTCGGTGCCGATAATTTCGTCGCCGCCAGAAAATGCGGCTCTTTTACCTGGCCTTTATTAACCAGAATTGAGGTGGCCTGAGCTAATTGCAAAGGTGTTACCGTCCAGAAGCCCTGGCCGATACCGATATTTACCGTATCGCCGTGATACCAAGGCTGATTATATCTGGCGCGTTTCCAGCCTCGGCTAGGTAAAATTGCCGGGCTTTCCTCATGGATATCTAATCCGCTGCTTTCACCGAATCCAAATTTGGCCATAGTGTCAGAAATTCTGTCGACCCCGAGTTTGTAGGCGAGATCGTAGAAGAAGGTATTACAGGAGCGCATGATGGCTTCATCTAAATTTACCCAGCCATGACCCCAGCGCAAATGGTCACGGTATTTTCTTGTGCCATTTTTTAACTGAAAGAAACCTGGATCCCAGATTTTTGTGCCTTGGTGAATCAGGTTTTCATCTAATCCTAAAAGACCTAAAAACGGCTTTATCGTCGATGCTGGCGGGTAAGTACCCTTAGTCGCCCGGTTAATCAGTGGGCGGTTTCGATTTTGCAGTTTCTTATATTCTTTACTGGAAATCCCGTGCACAAACAGATTGCCGTCGTAACTTGGGTTTGAGTAAAGGGCCAACACACCACCATCGCGCGGATCAAGAGCAACCACAGCGCCGCGTTTACCATCTAATGCCCGTTTGGCTATCATTTGTAGTTCGATATCCAGCGTCAGATGTAGATCGTTACCGGGTATTGGTGGGGTGTAGTTCAGGGTTCGAAGAATCCGACCCTGGTTATTCACTTCTACTTCCTGATGACCTATGGTGCCATGGAGCTGATCTTCATAAAACTTTTCCAGACCAAGCTTGCCGATATCCCGGGTCGCTTTGTAGTTTTCACCTTTGCCCTGCAGCTCAAGGTTGGTTAAATCGTTGCGGTTGATTCTTGCGACATAACCCAGGCTATGGGTGGTTAAATCGCCAAACGGGTAGTAGCGCTTCAAACGCGCATCAACGATGACACCGGGAAACAGGTGTTGATTAACGGATAGTTTGGCCACTTCTTTTTCGTCAAGTCGTGAGATCAACTCGACCGGTTTAAAACGACGATTAGAGCGAATGCTTTTGCGAAAGCTTTCTAGTTGCTCATCACTGATGTCAATGAGACTGGCCAGCTCTGTCAAGGTTTCATCAATATCATCAACCTGTTCAGGGATTATTGATAACGAGAATACCGGTACGTTTTCTGCCAGCAAAACCCCGTTTTTGTCGTAGATCAAACCGCGATTGGGAGCAACCGGTAAAAGTTTGATGCGGTTTTCGTTCGAACGGGTTTTGTATTGTTCGTAGGAGTTAATTTCTAATTGGTAGACGTTACTCAAAAGCACCATTAATAGCGCGATCACCCCGAGAAAGGTGATCAGGGCTCGCCGGGCAAACAGGTTTGCCTCAGCGGTGTGGTTTCTTATGGTGACGCGTTTTCTTACCACATCTTACTCCCGATGATATGGATGGTTATTATTAATGCTCCAGGCGCGATACAGGCTTTCAGCAACCATAATGCGAACCATGGGGTGGGGGAGTGTTAGTGGTGAAAGTGACCATTTTTGCTCAGAGGCCTGAATACACTGTGGTGCTAACCCTTCCGGACCGCCCACCAGTAGTGCAACATCCCTACCGTCCATTTGCCAGCGTTCTAATTGCAGGGCAAGCTGCGGTGTGGTCCATGGTTTGCCCTCAACTTCCAGAGTGATAATTCGACTACCTTTCGGTACCGCCGCCATGGTTTGCTCACCTTCTTTTTCAAGAATTCGCGCAATATCGGCATTCTTACCGCGTTTGCCTGGGGTAATTTCAACCAGGTCAAAACTTAAATCACGGGGAAAGCGTCTGGCATATTCACTAAAACCCTGGGCTATCCAGGCTGGCATTTTGTTACCAACGGCTATCAGGGTGATGCGCATGCTAAGTTACTCGTCAGCCCAAAGTTTTTCCAGCTGATACAGGTCGCGGATATCGTCGGTCATCACGTGCACAACAACATCGTTTAAATCGATTAACGCCCACTCACCAATGTCTGTTCCTTCAATGCCAAGGACATCGACTTCCTGCTTTTTCATCTCGAGATTGACGTGTTCGGCGATGGATTTTACATGGCGGGAAGAGTTACCACAGCAGATAACCATGAAGTCAGTAAAACTGGCTTTTTCACGAACATCGAGCGTAACTATGTCTCTGGCTTTAATTTCTTCAAGTTGTTCAACTACGAAAGGAAGGAGTTGTTCAGTTTGCAAAAGAGTATTCCTGTTTAAAACGTTGCTTCAATTCTAACGTGAACGACAACTAAGATACAGGTTCTTGATAAAGTTTTTGTTTAGATATGTAACTGAATACATCGTCGGGCAGTAAATGTTCCATGGGGCTATTTTCGCGAATTGCCTGGCGAATTTGTGAAGAGGAAATATCTAGCTGATTTGTATCGAAAATTAGGACCTTACCGGCATCGTTTTGTGGTGCTGTTTCAGGGTTTTCAATAATTCGTTGGGAAAATGTCGCAGCGACTTCAGGCGTTAACGTATACCCTGGGCGACGGGTGACCACAAAGTGGCAATAGTCAAAGAGTTGCTCACCGCCAAACCAGCAAGGTAGGGTGTTGAGCGAATCCATACCAATAAAAAAGTAAATTCTTTGTTGTGGAAATTGTTTACGCAATTCCTGCAGCGTTAGCAAGGAAAAAGACTCTTGCTGACGTTCCACTTCCCGGGTGTCTAATTTGAATACTGGGTAGTTTTCGCAAATCAGCTTCAACATATCGAGGCGCTGGTCAGTGCTGGCACTAGCGGTCGGTTTATGTACTGGCTCGCGGTTTGGAATTAATAACACCTGGGTTAACCCAAGTTTTGATGACGCTTCTAATACCGGCTTGATGTGGCCGTAATGAATGGGGTCAAAGGTACCGCCAAAAATCCCAATCGCTTGCCTGGTTTCCATTACAGTCCTGCAACAGGCTCTGGTATCTGCAACGGATACTGACTAAGTGTGTCACCGTGATAAAGCGCCATGCAAACATCGGCCAGCAATAAGTAACCATCGAGTTCAGTGTCGGTTTTAGTGAGTAAGTCGACTTTCGCCAATCTTGATTTCGCTTTTTGGACATTAACCAGAGTGCTGTTATTCAGGGCTTTTTGGTACAGCGGTTTTTTCTTATCCCAGACTTTATAATGCTTGAATACATCATTGATTGCCTGCCCCTGATTTAAACGAATATACATGCCTTCCAGCTGAGAGATTTCTTTATGCAGTACCCAGATTAACTGACCAACCGCAACACCTTCGTGCTTCATCTGGGTAAGGATATGCATGCATTGTTTCAGGTCTCCGGCTAACAAGGTGTCGGTAAGCTGAAACGGGGTAAATTTTGCCTGGTCAATTAATAAAGCTTCCAGCTCTGCTGGCGCTACCGGGCGCGAAGGGTACAGGATAGCCAGTTTCTGCAGCTCCTGGTGCAACCCCGGTAAATTCCCGGTATAACAATCGCTGAGTAAAGATAATCCCTGGCCTTCGAGTTGCACACCAAGGTTTTTACATTGCTGATTTAACCAGATATTGAGACCGCGTCCTTCGAGGTCGTATACCGGGATATAGCAACCTTTGCTATCCAGTGCCTTGAACCATTTCTTGCGAGGAACTGCTGCATCAAGTTTGCTGCCATGAAGTATTAGCATCACATCCGCATGATCCGTTTCCGAGATCTGCAAAATCACTTTTTGTGCAGATTCATCCAGTTTGCCAGAGCCAATATCGATTTCGAGAATACGCTGGCTGGCAAAAAGTGATAACGACTGGTATTCCTCCATAACCTGTTGCCAGTCAAAGCCTTCTTCGACGCTAAAGCGAATCACTTCGCTAAAGCCTTGCTGCAGGGCTACGGATTTAATTTGTTCGAGGGCGTCGTTTTTTTGCCAGGGCTCGTCGCCGAACACCAAAAAGAAGTGAACCAGAGGTTTACTCAATTGTTGGGCGAGTTGGCTATGGTATATACGCATCTATAGGGTAATGGAGGCCATATTTCTCAGGATACGATCGGCGGCTTCTATGCGCATTTCTTTGCGCAGTAAGGTCAGCTCACGACTCTTTGCCAGCGCCTGATCGGGGTTGTCCTGATAGTTACGATAAATTTCGAATTTGAAATCCTGATTCTCTTTGCCCTGCATGCGAATTTCATAACGAACGGTGTAAGTTAACTCGTATTCGGCAACCTGGCCGTTTTCGAACAATGAAAGAGTGCGACGATCCAGACTGTCGTTCAAAATACGCAGTTCCGGAACGTCGGTACGATATTGTTTCAATACTTCGATATCATTGACCAACAGGTTTTGTTTTACCAATCGGGTCAGTTCGCCATGGGTATCGGTTGAGCTCAGGTACAGGGTTTGTAATTCCTGAGGCAACAGATAGTTACCGCGAAGCTGGAAGCCACAAGCGCTAAGCAGCGTTGTAGCAACCAGAATCAATGATAGTAGTGAGAAACGATACGTTTTATTTTTCATTAATTAGCAACGATGTTTAATAGTTTGCCCGGTACGTAAATGATCTTACGTACGGTTTTACCGTCAGTGAACTTAACTACATTCTCTTGCGAAAACGCTAGTTTTTCAACATCTTCTTGAGAAGCATCTGCCGCTACAGTGATCTTGCAACGTAATTTGCCGTTTACCTGAACGATGACTAGCTTCTCGTCTTCAACAAGCGCGTCTTTATCTACCTGAGGCCACTCGGTATCTTCAACCGCATTACCGTCACCCACAAGCTGCCATAAGTGATGACCTAAATGTGGCGTGATTGGCGTTAGCATTACCACGATTGCCTGAACCGCTTCTTTCATTACCGCGATGTCTTCTGCGCTTGCAAGTTTGGCTTTAGCAAGCGTGTTCATCAGCTCCATGATCGCAGCGATAGCGGTGTTAAAGGTATTACGACGACCAATATCATCGGTTACCTTAGCAATGGTTTTATGAAGATCACGACGCAGGTTTTTATGGACGCTAGTGAAGTTCAACTCGCCAGAAGCGTCGACATCGGCGGCTGCCTGTTGGTAATCAAATACCAGTTTCCACACACGTTTTAAGAAGCGATGTGCACCTTCAACACCGGCATCAGACCATTCCAGAGTTTGCTCTGGTGGCGCGGTAAACATGATGAATAGACGAACCGTATCAGCACCGTATAAATCGATAACCGATTGTGGGTCGATACCATTGTTTTTCGACTTTGACATTTTGCTCATACCGGCGGATTGAACTTCTTCGCCGTCGGTCTTACAGATAGCCTTAACTACCTGACCTTTTTCATTGCGTTCAACGTCAACATCGCTTGGTGAATACCAGTGCTTAGCACCGTTATCTTCTTCACGATAGAAAGTATCAGCAAGTACCATACCCTGACACAACAGGCTCTTGAATGGTTCGTCAGATTCAACCAAACCTACATCACGAAGTAGTTTGTGGAAGAAACGCGAGTACAATAAGTGCAGGATAGCGTGCTCGATACCACCGATGTATTGATCAACAGGCAACCAGTAATTGGCTTTGGCTGGATCTAACATGGCTTGGTCATTTTTCGGATCCGCATAGCGAGCGTAATACCAGGAAGATTCCATAAAGGTATCGAACGTATCGGTTTCACGGAACGCCGCCTGACCTTCATAGGTGGTTTTTGCCCACTCAGGATCCGCTTTAATTGGCGAGGTAACGCCATCCATTACCACATCTTCTGGTAATTCTACCGGCAATTGATCCGCAGGAACCGGCACTGATTCGCCATTTTCCAGGTTCAACATTGGGATTGGTGTACCCCAGTAACGTTGACGGGAAACACCCCAGTCACGAAGACGGTAGTTAACGGTCACTTTACCTTTGCCTTGTTCGGTTAAGGTATCCGCGATTGCTTTGAATGCCTGGTCAAAATCAAGACCATCAAAGTCGCCTGAATTAATTAGTGTGCCTTTTTCAGTGATCGCTTCATCAGTGATATTTACATCGTCGCTGGCAATAACCTGTTTAACCGGTAAGCCATATTTCTTGGCAAATTCCCAGTCACGTTGGTCATGACCTGGAACAGACATAACCGCACCTGAACCGTAATCCATTAATACAAAGTTGGCGGCCCAGACACTGACTAATTCACCGGTTAGAGGGTGAATCGCTTTCAAACCGGTATCAACACCAGCTTTTTCCATGGTAGCCATGTCGGCTTCAGCCACTTTGTTGTTTTTACATTCGTCAATGAATGCCTGCAACTCAGGATTATTCTTTGCCGCTTCCAACGCTAATGGGTGTTGCGCCGCAAGCGCTACGTAAGTGACACCCATCAAGGTATCAGGGCGAGTAGTGTAGATATCGAAACTCGCATCACTGTCGGCAACCTGGAAGGTCATCTCAACACCTTCAGAGCGACCAATCCAGTTACGCTGCATGGTCTTAACCTGCTCAGGCCAGCCTTCTAGCTGATCTAGGTCATTTAACAACTCTTCAGCATAATCGGTAATTTTGATGAACCACTGCGGGATCTCTTTGCGCTCAACCAGAGCACCAGAGCGCCAGCCGCGGCCATCGATTACCTGCTCGTTAGCAAGTACGGTTTGGTCAACCGGATCCCAGTTTACGGTAGCGTTCTTTTTGTAGACTAAGCCTTTTTCATGCAGCTTAGTGAAGAACCATTGCTCCCAGCGATAGTATTCTTTGCGACAGGTCGCAAATTCACGATCCCAGTCATAGCCAAAACCAAGTGACTTCAACTGATCGCGCATGTAATCGATATTCTGATAAGTCCATTTTGCCGGCGCCGTTTTGTTCTTAATTGCAGCGTTTTCTGCAGGCAAACCGAAGGCATCCCAACCCATAGGTTGAAGCACGTTTTTACCCTGTAGTCGTTGGTAACGACTGATTACGTCACCCAGGGTGTAGTTGCGCACGTGCCCCATGTGTAAGCGACCACTTGGGTACGGGAACATAGACAAACAATAAAACTTTTCCTGGCCAGGTTTTTCTTTGGCGCCAAAGGTATTGTTTTCGGTCCAATATTTTTGGATATCTTGCTCAATGGCTTGGGGGTTATACGTGGATTCCATTAATGATTCTCAAACATCTGTGTGACACTAAATATCGACTCTGCAGCTTAGTTTAGATGATAGCATCGTTTATCCCGATGCCGTATTTTCGCTTTTGCAGAGACAACTGCCCAATATAAAAAATTTGCGCCATAGAATACCTTATTATCCCAAGGTTCAACAAGCTTACATTCTCGTTAACTATACTTTTATCCAGATAGTGATTGAAATTGACTTACCAGCCCATCGCAATTCGCGATATCGGTCACCGGGGGAGGTATCAGATGAGTGAGAAACATCCAAAATATCAGAGCTTTTATGAGCGTATGTCGAATTGGTTAAAAGAATTCCGTGAAGAGGAAGAAAAGACCATAGAAAACCTGGTGGAAAAAGGTGAAGAGTACCTGCAGGCGGCAGAGGATTTGTCGGTCAATGAATACCAACTTTCACTGCAGGGTTTTAAAAACGATTTGCAGCAGTTTTATCAGGAATATAAAGAGCAGGCGAACCAATCGGTTTATCTGAAAAATATTCGTGAAGGCATTTGGTTGCAGCTGGCGCAGATGACCGATAAATCTCAGGTTGAGTGGACTGAGCTGGAAGAGGATTTTCAACATAAAGGTATTTATCACAGTGGCGAGCTCATTGGATTTGGGCAACTACGATGCGTTAGCTGTGGCCATAAAATTGATGTCCTGCACGCTTCAAAAATCATTCCTTGCGTAAAATGCGATGGTGAAGAATTTGAACGCCTGCCACTTTCTCCATAAGATCGTTGAAAAACAAAGTATAAATCATTGTATTTGAGGCCTTGCTGGGTTTACACTGGATTTGCATATTCACTTCCATCCAGGTACCAAGCATTTCATGACCAAAAATAACGACGCCAGAAAAATTCCCGCATCTTCCCTTAGCGCTCAATTCTCACCCGCGATTTTCTCAACGAGTCAGGTCGACAAACAAAAAACACAATCTTTTATCGGTCACGAGAGGGCGAAAGAAGCTCTGGAGTTTGGCCTTTCGATGCCATCGTCCGGGTTTAATGTCTATGCTAAAGGTGAACATGGGACGGGTCGAAAAACCTTAATTCAACAAATGCTAAAGCGTTATGCGGCGGAGCATGGACCTGCCGATGAGTGGTGTTACATCAATAATTTTAGCGATGTGCAGGCGCCGAAAAAGCTGTATTTGAATCCCGGCGAAGGAAAGCAATTGCTCGATAAAATGTCGCTGCTGATTGACGACCTTCTTGATTTGTTTCCGGAAATATTTGATAACCCAGGCTACCAACGTAAAAAAGCGGCAATCGACCGAGCGTTTAACGAAAAATACGACAGTGCCATTGAACAGGTTGAAGCCTTAGCGCTGAGTAAGGGCGTTGCTGTTTATGAAGAGAAAGGCGAGATAAGTTTTGCACCGTTAGTAGAAGGCAAGCCGCTCAATGACAAAGAATTCTCGAATTTATCAGAAGCGGACCGAACCGAATTTTACAAGCTGTTGGCGGAATTAGAAGAGCTGTTAAGCGAAACCTTGTTGGAACTGCCCCTTTGGAAACGTGAATCAAGTGTGCAGCTGCGCAAACTCAAACATGATACCGCTGAACAGACCATTCGCCCGTTAATTAGAGAACTGGAACGGGAATTTGCCAGCAACCTTGGCATTTTGAAATATCTCAAAGATGTGAGTGGCCATTTGACAGACGCCGTACTGGATATCCTGGTTGAAGAAGAAAACGAAAACCGCGATGACAAAGCCAGTCGCAAATTAATGGTCGATAGGTTTATGCCAAACCTGCTGGTTTCCCGCGAACCGGATCAAGGTGCACCGGTTGTATACGAGCAAAACCCAACGTTTCAAAACTTATTTGGCAGCATAGATTACACCGCGGTACAAGGTGCTGTATACACCAGCTATCGACTTCTTAGGGCCGGCGCTTTGCATCGTGCCAATGGCGGTTACTTATTATTAGATGTGGAAAAACTGCTGGCCCAGCCAATCATTTGGTCACACCTGAAACTGGCATTGAAAACCGGTGAAATCTCCATTGAACACCCCTATGCGGAACTGTCCCACGGCGGCAGCATTACCCTGGCTCCTGAGAAGATCCCGTTAAAGGTGAAAGTGGTATTACTCGGTAATGCAGAGCTTTATTACACCTTGCAGGAATACGATCAGGAGTTTACTGAGCTGTTCCGGGTATTGGCGGATTTCGACCGTCACCTGGTGAATGACGAGGATAATCTTGCTGCCTACGGCACCTTGATTCGTCAGCATGGTGAAAAGATGCAGTATCCGCCGATAAGCGATGAAGCCATTGCTTATCTGGTTCGTTATTCCCTGCGTCGTGCTGAGCATCAGTTGAAACTTTCCGCCAACATCGTGCAAATCAATGACTTGTTAGATGAAGCACATTTTCTGTATCAAAAGCAAGGCAAGAGCGGTGAGATTGAAGAGCAGGATGTTCACAATGCACTGCAAGCCAAAGCCCGTCGTACCGGGCAGTTAAGCGAAACCTGGTTACAGGAAATCAAAGAAGAACAGCTACTGATTTCCACTGAAGGGGAAGCCGTTGGCAAAATTAACGGTTTAACGGTTCTGGAAATTGGTGATTCGGTGTTTGGTACCCCTGCGAGAATTTCCGCGACGGTTTACGCCGGCTCACAGGGCGTAACCGATATCGAGCGAGAAGCCGAGCTAGGCAAATCTATCCACTCCAAAGGCGTATTGTTGTTGATTGGTTATCTTGGCCACAAATACGGTCAGGGCTTCCCGCTATCCATTTCCGCCAACATTGCGATTGAACAATCCTATGGTCATATCGATGGCGATAGCGCCTCAATGGCTGAGCTTTGCGCGTTAATATCGGCAATCACCAAATTGCCCATCCGACAGGATTTAGCGGTTACTGGTTCCATTAACCAACATGGTGAAGTGCAATCCATTGGTGGCGTTAATGAAAAAATCGAAGGCTTTTACCGCTTGTGTTACGACAAAGGTTTAACTGGCGAGCAGGGCGTTATTATCCCGAAAACCAATGCCATTAATCTAATGCTTAATGACGAAGTGATTCGTGCGGTTGAGGAAGGTACGTTCCACATTTATGCGGTGGAAAATATTGACCAGGCGCTGGAAATCTTACTTGGCGTGGAAGCGGGTGTTCGTCGTCGTAACGGTGGATATATGAAGAAAACCATTCACGGCCAGGCACTTGCTAAGCTTGCCAGCTTATCGCAAATGATTAATGGAGAAGATGAGGAATAGGGAAACGGGAGTTTAACGCTTCGGGTGAGAGGACTTCGTCGTAGAGGACTTCGTCGTAGAGGACTCCGTCGTAGAGGACTTCGTCGTAGAGGACTTCGTCGAGGGAGACGCTGTCGAAAGATTGAAGCTCCCGTAGGACGTATCGCAAGCGATGTTCCGGGTTCGCTGTTTCGAGCAAAAAGCAAAAGCAAAAAAACTTAGTCATTCCCTGCTACGACAGGGAAACATAGTCGGAAGAGACTGTTGTGAGCGATCTAGAGACATTCAGATTGTCTGAACTCAAAATTGCAAAATCGTCTACCTCTATTGTTTTAGATGAAAGGTGAAATTATCAGTACGTTAGCAATATTACTTAGATTCTTTATTTATGGGTTTACTTTTTTTGCTGTTTGTTTCAGCCTGGTAGTAGCTCCTGAATCGACTGGCTTCTATAAAAAAATGTTTATATTCGCCTCGCAAGGTGGAGGTCTTTTTACAGTTTCTTGTGCTGCAACCTTAATGTTAATAAAGATTTTTAAGGAGCTAACAAGTGAGCCTTATTGAATACTCAATATTGATATTATTGCTTCTCACGCTAGCCTTCCCAGTTATTTATATCTTTAAGAAGGTAAACAATAGATTGTTGTTTATGGCATTGTATACTGGATATTCATTCTTAATAATTGTATTACTCCAGTTGGTTGCATCTCCTTTTGCATGGCTTTTAATTAAGATAATTCCGGACCTTACTGAAAATCTTAGTAGTAGAGGTGAAGAATTTAATAGTTTCATGATTTATTTTCTAAGTGTTTGTGATTTCATAAATGAAAACTATATTTTCTTGATATTGCCAGTTCTGACTTTATGGCTACCGAGAAAAATTCATCGAAAGTATAAAGTTACGCATCTTACAAAGCCTATAAAAACGTGCTCTATCGAACCGGAGTTGCAATAAATTGCTCGCCTTTAACTCAATAAATCATCGAATATTGGTTATTTTTCACTGGCTAAAAATGGTACGTTTGCGCCAGTCGGGGTGATAACGTAAGTTATTGATTGAAAATGCAATCACGAGTGGCTGCAGTGAGCGAGCAGCGGCCAGTCAACTAGCAGTGTAAAAATAATTTTAGGCTTTAAATTATGATCGAAAAAATAATAATATTTTATGTTGTTGCGTTTTCGCTCTATGCACTATTATCGATTTACTACAAGAATCCAATTAGCGCATTAGCTTTTGCTTGGTTCGGACCTGTACCTGTCGAAGGTGAACTATATTCCAACTTCAAACTTCGCAAAATCATATACACATTCAATTGGCTGCTCCAATTTATATACTTATATAGTTTGTTGTTTTTAATCGGTAGTCATTATGAATGGGTGGAATCTACATATGTTTATTTAGCAATTGTATTTGGGTCTGCTATTGGTTTTGGTATGGCATTATTGGCAACTATTGGTTTTAGTATCTCTTGGTTAAAAACTAAAATAATTGGTCCAGACGGGCCTTTTATTATTCAAGTTTTAGATGATGAAGATTAAATCTAATTATAAAATGACTGACTTTTCCTGGCACAATTGCGACGTCGCTATAAATAACGTAAGTTATTGAAAAGTAGTCAGTCTCGAACGGCTGCAGTGAGCGATCTACAGTCATTCAAACTAACTGTAAGTAAATCGCTAATGGAGATTCAAATCTAATACGAATTGAGGACGGTGATAATCGGCCTGCAAGTTCGTAAGCTTCTGGTATGTCGATCAACAGGTGATCGCCAACATACGAAAATATCACGGATTGGAGGGTTGATATGACAGGGAAAAACCTCTGGAACTGCTTGGTGGGGCTTATTGTTGCAGTTGCTTGTGTGGCTTTTGGTTATTCGACAATACCTGATACAGATGATGTTGAAAATCCTATTTATAGTATCACCTTCAAAATTTCTCCTACCACTAGGAATGTTTTTTATTCGCGCATTGAGGCATTTGCCGAAGCGAATGCATTTGCGATTAGAAGCGCGCCTACAAGACCAAATTCAGATAGCTCACTGACTCAGCTTTGGCGTGAAGACATCAAGATAATCGGCGTAAACCCATTTGATCCAAATGTTTATAATTTTCACTTCTACAACAATGATAGTGTTCCTGTGAATCCGAAATCTTTGAGTTACCTTGTTCAGGAAATTAAAGCTGTAGTGAAAAACTTGAAAGGTGCCAGCTTCGAGGAGCAATAAATAAATCGTCCAGAATTAAAAGTTACTTCGTGTCATTGACGTTTTTATCAACTTCTAAGACACCACTCTGGCTAGATTTTGATAGCGCATCACATGAATTTGACGCTAACCAACTGAAAAGGTTAATGTATTCTTAGAGCGAACAAGAGGCATTTACAATTAATTCAGCTAATCCATCAATTCAGCACATCTAGTATTCATATGATAATTTCATCGGGCGAATAATGACTTTAAACGACCTTACTGTTAATTTTTCTCACTTGCAGAGAGAATCTTTATTAAGCGATTGGGAGTGGCTACTAGGTGGCTATTATTTACCAATTTTACTTTCAGCTTCCGGCGACGCATTCGTTCAAAATATAGATAATGGCGAAATATGGTGGTTAGATACTGGAGGAAGTGAGTTATCTAAAGTAGCTGACTCGCCTGAAGAATTTAACTCGCTATTAACAGATAAAGAGTTTGTTGTTGATTGTTTCGCTGTCCAAATGATTGGAGATTTAAATCAATCTGGCAAGAGTCTAAACCCTGGTCAAATATTTAGTTTAAATACACCTTGGTTGCTTGGTGGGAAATATGAATTATCTAATATTGAACCAACGGATATCGAAGTGCACTTTTCTATTACAGGCCAGATTGCTAAACAAGTAAAAAGCGGATAAAAATAATTGTTTAATACAGCTATTGGCACGTTTGCGTCAGTCACGAATCTAGCGTAAGTTATTGATAAAAAAGTGCAGTGTCGAGCGGCGGCTGTGAGCGAACTGCAGTCATTCATCCTTCTCCTAAACGGGAATTACTGGGTCGTCAACACAACAAACTGTTAGGTATCAAGGAAATCATGAATAAAATTCTTACTCTGTTAACAATTATGTCGGTTAGCTTATACTCAATTGCCGATGAAAATTTTGACAGAGAGTCATATTACGAAACACCCGAGTTTCAAAGGTCACCCGATGAAAACGTCTTAGGTATGGTTTATATTTGCGCAGAACTGTCAAGCGCTGATGGTCACGCAGATGACTTTGAAGAGTTGCTAGAGAAATTTAGAATAGCATCAAAAATATCCGCCGAACATTCGATTAAAATTCGAAGAGATGCCCAGCGTTGGTGGGCTAGAAAACCCCAAGATATAAATTATGATTTCTTCTGGAAGAAAATGTGTAAAGAGCCAACAAAAAACATGCGCCAGTATTTTAGTTCGGTGCAATAGACACCTAACAAGTCGACAAACGGTAAGGACGTCTATACGTTGGTTAGATGTCACAGATTTTGTCCATTCATTATCAGCCCCTTGCGCTGGCGTTAACACCCCAAAACTAGCTTATATTAGCAATAGCTAACGGGCAGCTAATGGCACTCTAGAGACGTTCGGCTCTCGACCTAGATACCGTGTAGTATCACGGTATGACTCAGGGGTTTTTGCTTTTGCTAGGAATAGCGTGTGCTCGGAGCTGATGACATCAGCGTGCTCGAAGTGGCGTATTCCGCCACGTACTCGGAGTATCGTTTACGATATTTTAACTCCCGCTTGTGGCACTTAAGAGACGTTCACTAGGCTCAAATTTAAGCTGAAAAAGCGAGATTACGGCCTTCGCCGCAATGACAAGACTAAAATTTCGACAGCGTCCTCAGCGATGAAATCCTCACCGACGCAGTCCTCACCGAAAATTGCTCCTGCATTTTCGGCATATAGGCCAATCCATGGCCAAATCCGACAACGTCCTCTCTCTAACTCTTCCCGCCCTCCTAACTTGTTGCTTTTCCACTTTTTTGTCTATCCTTTAAGCAAGAACAATTAACCGATTGATTTCTTTATCGGGAAATCAGTCAAGATAGTTTGTTGCCTTAGTCGTATTCACAGGTAGGTTGTCTATCGTTGATGGCGGGATCCGGCGTGACAGCAGACAATTCTATCGCAACCAATATCGATCAAATTTGGCCTATAGCAAGCTACTTCATCATCCTGGTGGTGCTGTTGTTGGCAATGTTGGCCTTGGCTATGTTTCTTGGTCCGAAAACCCGCGGGCGCAGAACCCACACGCCATACGAATCCGGCATCGTCGCCGTTGACGCGCCCAAGACCCGATTCACCAACCACTTTTTTCTATACGCCATCTTCTTTGTGATTTTTGATTTAGAAACCATATTCCTATTCGCCTGGGTCATCGCCTTTGATGAAAGCGGTATTGCCGGGTTTATCGAAGCCAGTATTTTCATCACTATTTTACTGGCAGCGCTGATATACCTATGGCGAGTCGGGGCTCTGGAATTAATTCGCAAACATCGCCCTGCGCGAATGAGGCAATAGCTTATGGAATGGTCTCTCACCAAAGCCGAACTAGACAAACAAATGTCGGCGGCCAAGCAGATTGCTGAACAGGATTTAAAACGTTCGGTGTTTTTCGCCAAACTTGATGACATGGTCAACTGGGGGCGAAAGAATTCAATATGGCCATTTAACTTTGGGCTGTCCTGCTGCTATGTGGAAATGGCCACTAGCTTTACTTCTCGTCATGACATTGCACGCTTTGGCGCCGAGGTTATTCGAGCCACTCCGAGACAAGCGGATTTAATGGTAATTTCCGGAACCTGTTTTCGCAAAATGGCACCGGTTATTCGTCATTTATACGATCAATTACTGGAGCCGCGCTGGATTATTTCTATGGGCTCATGTGCCAATTCCGGCGGCATGTATGACATTTATTCTGTGGTACAGGGCGTTGATAAGTTTATCCCTGTCGATGTTTATGTTCCAGGTTGTCCACCTCGCCCGGAAGCGTTAATGGAAGGCTTGTTACTACTACAACAAAAAATAGCCCATCAGCCTAGGCCTCTAAGTTATATGGTAGGGGAGCAGGGGGTTCAGGAAATTGCTAAGCCATCACTACGAGATATTAAGCATGAGCATCGTATTCATGTGAAGAATCTGCCGGAGCCTGACCAGATATGAATCAGGCCAATAACATAAAAAATGTCAGTGATTGGCAACCTGGGTATGACTTTAATCTGCGCGACGAAATTGCCCATATAAACCCTGACCTTGGTTTAGAGGATCAGAAAGTCCAGGATCAAATTGAAACCTATTGGCTGGATAAACATAAATTGCTGTCGCTAATGCAATTGTTAAAACAACAAATCCCCAACGGTTTTGATATGTGTTTTGATCTGTTTGCCGTAGATGAACGGGTCCGGGAGAATAAACTAACCAGTCAGTGTGTTGATTTCACGCTGGTTTATCATCTTCGTTCAATGACACGCAACCAGGATATTCGTATCAAGGTCGCCTTATCAGATTCCGATAAAACCATCGACAGTGTTTGCAGTATATGGGCAAATGCAAATTGGTATGAACGTGAAGTCTGGGATATGTTTGGCATTCGCTTTAACAATCACCCCCACCTTGCCAGAATTCTTATGCCACCCACCTGGGTTGGCCATCCGCTGCTCAAAGACCACCCCGCCAGAGCGACTGAAATGGAGCCATTTAGCCTGCCGGATAAACAGCAGGATATTGAGCAGGAAGCGTTAAAATTTCGCCCCGAAGACTGGGGCATGAAACGACAAAGTAAAGATGCCGATTTTACGTTCTTAAACCTGGGTCCAAATCATCCATCTGTACACGGTGCTTTTCGCATTGTCCTGCAAATGGAAGGGGAAGAAATAATCGATTGCGTGCCGGATATTGGTTATCACCATCGCGGCGCTGAGAAAATGGGGGAGCGTCAATCCTGGCATAGCTATATCCCATACACCGACCGCATAGATTATCTCGGTGGAGTAATGAACAACTTCCCCTATGTGATGGCGGTCGAAAAGCTGGCCGGAATTGAGGTACCGGAACGGGCAAAGGTGATCCGCATCATGATGGCGGAGATGTTTCGCATTCTCAGCCACCTGCTGTTTTACGGCACTTTCGCTCAGGATATCGGCGCGCTGTCACCGATTTTTTATATGTTTATTGACCGTGAAAAGCTGTTTGCCATTGTTGAAGCGTTCACCGGTGCTCGCATGCATCCGAGTTATTTTCGCATAGGCGGTGTTGCCATGGACCTGCCTAAAGGTTGGGACACTCTGGTTCGTGAATACGTTAATTACTTGCCAAAACGTCTTGATGAATACGAAAAACTGGTGATGCAAAACAACTTAATCAAGGCCCGTACTGTTGATGTTGGCGCGTATACCACAGAAGAAGCGATTGAATATGGTGTTACAGGCCCAGGCTTACGGGCTACGGGTTATTCCTGGGATCTTCGCAAACAACGCCCATATGGTGGTTATGACCAGTTAGAGTTTGAAGTTCCTGTGGGCCATAAAGGTGATTGTTACGATCGTTGCCGGGTTCGGGTTGAAGAAATGCGACAAAGTATTCGCATTATCGAGCAATGCCTGAACAACATGCCGGAAGGTCCTTATAAAGCGGAACACCCGCAAACCACACCACCGGATAAAAGCCGGACGATGAAAGATATCGACACCCTGATCCCTCACTTTGTCAATGTCTCCTGGGGCCCTGTTATCCCTGCTGGCGAAGTCAGTGTCAGTGTTGAAGCTACCAAAGGCATTATGGCCTACCACCTGGTAAGTGATGGCTCTACCATCAGTTATCGCACCCGAATTCGAACCCCATCTTTTGCTCATTTACAAATGATCCCGTTAATTGCGCGTGGGCAAATGGTGGCCGATTTAATTGCGACGTTAGGCAGTATTGATTACGTCATGGCCGACGTCGACCGATAAGGAAATCATAGTTATGCAACAAAACGTTATAAGGAAATCTCAGTGTCACTAGCTACGCAACTACCTCGCATTGGCGAGGGCAATATTGAAATTCAACAGCTCGATTATCGAAGCTATCTGACATCCGATGAAATAAACGCCATCGAGCATGAAGTTGCGATTATGGGGGCACGCCATGCCGCAGGCATTGAAGCGTTAAAATTGGTGCAGAAAAATCGCGGCTGGATATCCGATGATAGCCTGTATGCCATTGCTGATATTCTGCAAATGCCGGCGAGCCAGTTAGAGGGTATTGCGACTTTCTACAATCTGATTTATCGCCAGCCCGTAGGTCGTTATGTCATCCACATTTGCGATTCGATTAGCTGTTATCTTACCGGTTATCAACAAGTTAGCAGTGCCATTAAAGCGCATCTAGGTATTGAATATGGACAAACCACTGAAGATGGCATGTTTACCTTACTTACCAATGCCTGCCTTGGAAGCTGTGATAAAGCCCCGGCAATGATGGTAGGAGAGGATCACTTTGAACATTTAACACCAGCCACCGCTGTTGGCATTTTACAAGAACTTAGAGAGCAAAGCAGTCAGGACTCGCCGAACAGCAACGAATAAACCGAGGCTTACATGACTTTTGAAAAACCATTAACCCAGCATATTAATTTGCAGCAGCCATTGAATTTGGCTGGCTATGTTGACGTTGGTGGTTATCAAAGCGTGAAGACTGCTTTGACGAAAATGTCCGCCAAACAGGTTCAGGAAGTGGTTAAGGAATCGGGTTTGAAAGGTCGCGGTGGGGCGGGTTTTCCAACGGCGATGAAATGGAGTTTTGTGCCTGAATTTGATGAGGGGCATCCGCGCTTTGGTGAAGACAAATACCTGATTTGTAATGCCGATGAAATGGAGCCCGGTACATTCAAAGATAGGTGGCTTCTCGAAGGCGTTCCCCATCAACTGGTGGAATCGATGATTATCGGCAGTTACGCCATCGGCGCTAATAAGGCTTTCATCTTTCTGCGAGGAGAATATCATCTTGCCGCTCAGCGTTTGCAGAGTGCTATCGATGAAGCTTATCAGCAGGGATATCTTGGCAAGGATATTTTAAAGTCGGGCTTTAATCTTGATTTATATCTGCATACCAGTGCCGGTCGTTATATTTGTGGTGAAGAAACGGCCCTTATCAATGCTTTAGAAGGGCAGCGCGCAAACCCCAGGGCAAAGCCACCATTTCCTCAGGTGAGCGGCTTATTTGGCAAGCCAACCATAGTCAACAACGTCGAAACCTTATCCAACCTTCCGCACATCATTAACCAGGGTGCCGCCTGGTTCAAAGACATATCCAAAAACCAGGATGCTGGTACCAAAATCTATGGTGCCAGTGGTCGGGTAAAACGCCCCGGCTTATGGGAACTGCCGATGGGTATTACCGTTCGCGAGCTGTTGTTTGAACATGCTGGAGGCATGCAGGATGGCCTGAATCTAAAAGGGTTTTTACCCGGCGGTGCATCCACGGATTTTTTAACCGCCGAACATCTGGATTTGGTGATGGGTTATGACGAAGTCAGCAAAGCTGGCAGTCGTCTTGGTACTGGCGGCATCATTGTCCTCGATGACCAGAATTGCCCGGTGGGCATGGTACTCAATCTTTTAAAATTCTTTGCCCAGGAATCCTGTGGATTTTGTACCCCTTGTCGTGACGGCACGGCTTGGGCAGTGGAAACCTTAACCCGAATCGAAAATGGTCAGGGTAATCAACAAGATCTCGATAATCTCCACAAGCTATGTGATTTCATGTGGCTTGGCAAAACCCATTGTGCTTTGGCTCCCGGCGCCGTTGAGCCATTACAAAGTGCTTTGAAATATTTTCATGACGATTTTGAGCAACACATTTCCAAGCACTGTTGCCCATATCATGGTCGCCACTAGGGGGAATTTAGACAATGGATAAATTTCAACCTGAAAAGCAGTCGAAGCAAGAGCCGAGCAAGCTTTTAGCTCAGGAATTAGCCGAGGAATTAGTAACGGTTCATATTGATGGAAAACCCTGGCAATTACCCAAGGGTGAGAATCTGCTGGCGGCAATACTATCGCAAAAACTCAATCTACCATATTTTTGCTGGCACCCATCTATGGGGTCCATTGGTGCCTGCCGGCAATGTGCGGTTACTTTATTTGCTGATCAAGAGCAGCAGCGCGGCAAAACCATTATGGCTTGTATGACACCGGTTGCTGACGGCATGTATCTGGGGCTCAACCACGAACCAGCGGTTGAGTTTCGGGAGCAGGTTATTTCCGCGATGATGACCAATCATCCCCACGATTGTCCGGTATGTGGTGAAGGTGGCGCCTGTCATTTACAGGATATGACTGTCATGACCGGGCATTCGCATCGTCGTTACCAAGGCCAGAAACGCACCTTTACCAATCAATATCTAGGACCTTTGGTTAATCATGAAATGAATCGCTGCATTACCTGTTATCGGTGTGAGCGTTTTTATAAAGATTACGCCGGTGGCAAAGATTTTGCTGCCTGTGGCTCTAAAAATCAGGTGTATTTTGGTCGTCAGCAAGACGGTGTATTAGAAAGTGAATTTGCGGGTAACTTAGTGGAAGTGTGCCCCACGGGCGTATTCACTGACAAACCATTTGCCTCCCACTACACACGTAAATGGGATTTACAATCGTCGCCCTCCATATGCCATGGATGCTCAGTAGGGTGCAATATCAGTGTTGGTGAGCGCTATGGCAGTGTGCGTAGGGTAATTAATCGCTACTTTGATGATATCAACGGCTACTTTATCTGTGACAAAGGCCGCTTTGGCTTTGCCTATGTAAATAGCGAAGACAGAGTACAACGCCTTGACGGTGTCGATTTAGCCCGAGCGTTTGCTCGCCATGAATTTTCTATCGCCATGGCCAAACATAAGTCATCTGCTTATCTAGGGATAGGTTCGACCCGAGCAAGCCTGGAAAGTAATGCCGCCCTGAAACAACTGGTTGGCGCCGAAAATTTCTGCAGTGGACTGACCGAGCAGCAACTTGCTTCCTTGCGATCATGTCAGGCATTAATGCTGAATAACCGCCAGGCAAGCATTAAAGATATTGAGCAAAGTGATTGTATTATCGTCCTTGATGAAGATTTAACGCAAACGTCGGCGCGAATCGCTCTGGCGGTTAGGCAAGCTAGTCGCAATGCGGCGTTCAAGCGCGCTGAACAAATGGGCATTCCTCGATGGCAGGATGATGCGGTAAGAACCGCGGCACAGGATTTACGCTCAGATCTTTACTTGCTGCAAAGCAAAAGCTCCAAACTTGATGATTGCGCGGTTTTCGCGGCGCCAATGTCACCTAAAAACATACTTGCCATCGCTAAATCTTTGTTAGCGGCTCTGCAATCAATGGATGCTGATAATAGCACTGCTGTTGCAAGCAATAGTAACCGCACCGACTTAGATGAGAACGAGCAAAGCTTACTCGACAGTATTAAATTATCCTTGCAAAACGCCAAACGGCCGTTAATTATCGGCGGCTGCAGTCATTGGCAAACAGAGCTGTTAGCGACCATCGAAAAAATTGCCGCCAATGCCCCAGATAACTGGCAGTTTGCCTTATTGCCGGATGCGCCCAATGCCATGGGGCTTATCGGGCTTATTGATGAACATACTTTGAGTCTGGAGCAGCTGGTAGAGCGAGACCTTGGTAATACTATGCTCATTTGCATGGAAAACTCACTAACCATGCTTACCAATGCGCAAAAACAAGACCTTGCTTCACGCGCTGAAAAGCTATTGGTCATCGATCATTGTCATCATCAACTTGTTGAACTGGCGGATATCGTATTACCTTCCACACCTTTTACCGAAAGCGATGGCGTAATCGTAAATTACATGGGATTGGCACAACCCTTTTATGCCGCCAAACCTCAGGTCCAACCCCTGCATATGGGCTGGCAATGGTGTCGATTACTTGATGATGTTATTGGTAATGGAATATTTAACGAGCTAGATAAGCTTTCTCATCTAAGAGCATTTCTTGCCAAGCAAGAGCCTGGCTTCCCGGATATGAGTCAGCTGCTAGCCGAACAACTGATATTTAAATCCGCCCGTCAACCGATGCGCTATTCAGGCCGGACAGCGATGATTGCCAACCAAACGGTGCATGAACCGAAAAACCCCATTGATACCGATTCGCCCTATAGTTTTTCCATGGAAGGCCCGGGCAAAAGCGATGATCGCGGACATACCTTACCCAAGCCATTCTCCTGGGCACCTGGCTGGAACTCAAATCAATCCGTCAGTAAATACCAAATTCGAGTGTCAGGTCCAATCGCCGAACGACAGGCGCTTTTCAGTGTTGCCGGTAACTTTACCTATGCTCTGGAAACGGAAACGACGCCATCCTCCGCCAATTCAAAAACCATTGAAACCAAAATCAACGGCATCACTATTCGCAAGTTAGAGCACTTATTTGCTAACGATGAACTGACCGATAAAGTCGCCGAGTTTCGATTGATGTCGCCACCTCCGTGTCTTGTGGTGCATGTTAACGACGTTTCCGAGCTAGCCGCAGATAATCCTGAATACATCAGTATCGACCTGATAGATAACACCTCATTAGTGGTGCAATTAATAGCCTGTGAAGATATCGCCAGAGGGTTGGCTTACCTTCACCATCCAAGCATGAATCGGGAAAATCTGCTGCAGCAAATTCGAGGGGTTAGTAACGTTACAGCAGCAGATATCGAATCCCATAAGCAACAACTTAAAGAGAACCTACAGTACATTCTTGAACAGAAGAATCGGGATCTACAGCGTTTGCAGAAAAATGATCAATCCATCCCCATTCAATTTGTCGGGGAGGGCAGATAATGAAATTTATCGAGCCTTTATTCCCGTTCATTGAGATGATCATCATCATCTTGGCGTTGATATTGATCGCTGCTTTTTTGGTGTGGGTAGAGCGACGCATGATTGGCATCTGGCAGGATCGCCTTGGACCTAATCGAGTAGGCCCGGGCGGCGTGCTGCAGTCGGTTGCCGATTTGTTGAAAATTCTCGGTAAAGATGAGTTCACGCCAAACTTTTCCGATCGTTTTACCTTTTTGCTAGCACCGTTTATTGGTGCCATCACGGTGTTAATGAGCTATGCAGTGGTGCCATTTTCGCAATCGATTGGCGTTAGCGATCTCAATATTGGTCTGCTTTTCTTTCTCGCCATGACATCTCTGGCGGTTTACGGCGTTGTCCTTGCCGGCTGGTCTTCCAAAAACAAATATGCGCTGTTAGGAGCGATGCGGGCGGCGGCGCAAACCATAAGTTACGAAGTATTCATGGGCTTGTCGATGATGGGTGTGGTGTTATTAGCGGGTAGCTTTAGCCTGCGCGAAATCGTTGAAGCCCAACAACATAGCTGGTTCATTACCAGCCAGTGGCTCGGTTGCCTGGTATTCCTGGTTGCCGGTATTGCCGAAAGTCATCGCTTACCTTTCGATTTGCCTGAAGCCGAAACTGAACTTACCGCTGGCTTTCATACCGAATACTCCGGATTAAAATTTGCCCTGTTTTTTCTTGGCGAGTATCTGGGGGTTACCTTGATTTCGTCGATGACAGTCATTCTATTTTTTGGCGGCTATCTGCCACCGGGTTTTCTCGCCGACACTGCGTTCGCTGACATTCCAGGGATTGTCTGGTTTACCCTTAAGGTGCTGTTCTTCATTATGTTTTTTATTCTCCTTCGTACCTCATTACCACGTCCAAGATTCGACCAGCTACTAGCCTTTGGCTGGAAAGTGATGCTGCCCCTGTCGTTAATTAACCTGCTGGTTACCGCTGTTTTGCGCCTCACTGGCGTTTTAGGAGGTGCCAATGTTTAGTCAGTTTCGAACCATGTGGTTAGTGTTAAAGCACACATTTAATAAAGCTGATACCGTCGAATACCCTGAGCAAAAACCTTACCTGGCGCCAAGATACCGCGGCCGCATTGTGTTAACACGCGACCCATCCGGAGAAGAGCGTTGTGTTGCCTGTAATTTATGTGCAGTAGCCTGTCCGGTAGATTGCATCGCCTTGCAACAAACCACAGATCCAGACGGCCGCAAACGACCAGAGTTTTTCCGTATTAATTTTTCTCGCTGCATTCTCTGTGGTTTTTGTGAAGAAGCCTGTCCTACTTACGCGATTCAGTTAACTCCAGACGTGGAACTTGCTGAATATGAACGTCCGAACCTGGTGTATGAAAAAGAGCATTTACTGATAGATGGTCCTGGGAAATATCCGGATTACAGCTTTTATCAGCACAGTGGCATTGCCATTAAGTCGAAGCAAAAAGGTGAAGCTGAGGGAGAAAAACCTCCGGTAAACGTGAAGGGGTTGATGCCATGATGATAACAACGGGAAGGTGCCTATGAATCTCGAGTGGATATTTTATCTGGCCGCAGCCATTGCATTTATTGCCAGTATCAAAGTAGTCACCGGCGAGAACGCGATACACGCATTGTTGTATCTGGTGGTGTCTTTGCTTGCCGTGGCGCTTTGTTTTTACCTGCTCGGTGCACCATTTGCGGCGGGCCTTGAAGTCATTGTTTATGCAGGCGCGATTCTCGTGCTATTCGTATTTGCGGTAATGATGTTTGATTTACAGGGCGATAAACAACCGGTGTTGTTTCAGCAGTCCTGGGCAGCTACCTGGTTAGGACCATTACTGCTTACCGTTAGTCTTGCGGCAATGCTGGGTTATATCTTGCTGACTGGCTCGGCTGATAAAGATATTGAACTTGGGATCGTCAGTGCCAAACAGGTAGGCATCGCTTTATACGGGCCTTATTTGCTGGCGGTGGAAATTGCATCGTTCTTATTGTTGGCGGGACTAATTGCCGGCTACCACTTTGCCCGAACTACCAATGAAGGGGAGCCTCTATGATAGATATTCCCATTACTCATGTTTTTCTGATCAGCGCATTGTTATTTTGTGTTGGCTTTATTGGTGTACTCGCCAGACGTAATACCCTGTTTATGTTAATGAGCCTGGAAGTCATGCTAAACGCCGTTGGTCTGGCGTTTGTTGGTGCTGGTTCTTTATGGCAACAAGCTGACGGTCAGATCATGTTTATCCTGATCCTGACCCTGGCCGCTGCCGAAGTCGCCATTGGTTTGGCACTACTCATTCGGATGCAACATCAACGTCAGAATGTCGACGTTGATGGTCTGTCACAGTTGCGAGGCTGATCATGGATACCTTAAGCCTGCTACCTTTCTTTCCGCTACTGAGCTTTATTCTACTTATCGTATTGTCGAAACGTTTGAGTTGGACATTGGCGACAATCATTGCGCTTGTGGGGGTAGGGCTTAGCTTTACTGCGAGTATTGCCGTTATTGGTGAGTTAAACCAAATTAGTCAAGGCAGTGATGCCGCTGAAAATGGCCTGACCCGGGTGTTATGGACTTGGTTTATGCTCGGCGAGCATGAAGTCAGGTTTGCATTTTATGTGGATCATCTAACCGCCGTAATGATCGCTGTCGTTACCGGGGTTGGCTTTTTGATTCATGGTTTCGCCGCCGCTTATATGCGCGATGATCAAGATTACAGCCGTTTTATGGCGTATATGAACTTGTTTATCTGCGCCATGTTGTTACTGGTACTGGCTGAAAATCTGGTACTGCTGTATCTCGGCTGGGAAGGCGTTGGTTTATGCAGCTTTTTGCTGATTGGTTTTTGGTACAAAGACCCAGCTAATGCCATTGCCGCCCGAAAAGCTTTCATCGTAACCCGAATCGGCGATACCTTGTTGGCCTTGGGCTTGTTTTATCTGTTTATGGAAACCAATACCCTCAACATTCAGGAGATATTGGCGCAGCAACAACAATCACCGCTTTCAGCAGATGCCGCATGGTGGATTGCGTTATTGCTATTAGGTGGTGCTGTAGGTAAATCTGCACAATTGCCCCTACAAACCTGGTTGCCGGACGCCATGGCTGGACCCACACCCGTTAGTGCGCTGATTCATGCCGCAACCATGGTTACCGCCGGTGTTTATCTGATTGCCAGAATGCAGGGAGTCTATTTACTGGCTCCGGAAATTCTCAACTTGGTCGCCTGGGTTGGCAGTATTACCTTATTAATCGCCGGATTTGCCGCGCTTGCACAGGAAGATATCAAGCGTGTTCTGGCATACTCAACCATGAGTCAGATAGGTTACATGATGCTCGGTCTCGGTGCCGGTGCCAATGTTGCCGCGATCACTCATTTGATGACCCATGCGTTTTTCAAAGCCTTATTATTCTTAGGGGCAGGAGCCATTATTCTTGCCGTGCACCACCAGCAGGATATTTTCAAAATGGGCGGCCTGCTCAAACGCATGCCTCTGATTTCGGTATTGTTCCTGATTGGTATTGCTGCCTTGATTGCATTTCCGGGGACTTCGGGGTTTGTCTCAAAAGAAGCGATCATCGGCGAGCTCTGGCAATCGCCAACCGCGGGACCTGTATTTTGGTGGATGGCGGTAATTGGCGCGCTTATTACCAGTGTTTACAGCTTCCGCCTGGTGTTTATTACCTTTTTTGGTGATTATCGCGGTGAACATCAGTTACATGCACAGCGCCACTTTCTTATCGTTTTACCCTTATCCTTGCTCGCCGTGCTGGCCATTATCGGCGGATATATCCCAACCGGGCTGGAACAGGTATTTATTGCGCCAGAAGGAGAGCAAGCCAATACACCTGGCTGGCTGCATACCGCAGCAATCGCTATACCTTTAATCGGTATTGCGGTGGCCTATTTTATCTATTTCCCTCACAAAGATTCGCCACAACCCAGTCCCGGCATGTCATTCCTATATCAGTTTAATCGCAGTGGCCTTGGCTTTGATGACACCTACAATGCCTTTTTCGTCAAACCTTTTGTGTGGATAGCACACCTCAATCGCAGTGATCTTGTTGATCAGATAGTGAAACTGATTAGTTGGAATACCTTTACCTGGAGCAGCGCCTTTAAAGCGGTGCAAAGTGGTCGGTTACGCTGGTATGCGGCCACGCTAGGCATAGGCACAGGGATATTGTTATTAGGAGTCATGTTATGATTTTTACGCATATTATCGTGATCCTGATGGTCAGTGCCCTGATAAGTTTGTTGATTGGCAAACGCATGGTAAGCGCATTACCGTATGTGGCAACAACCGGGGTGATATTTAGCTTCATATTGCTCGCAAGCTTTGCCAATAATAATCATGATCTTTTCCATCAGCCAATGCCTTTGTTGTCTGTGTCCTGGATCCCGAGCCTTGGTATCGAATACGCCACATTCATCGATAGCCTGAGCTTTATTCTGGTGGCTCTTACTCTGATCCTGGCGCTAGTGTGCATCCTTGTGTCCTTTCGGGAAATTACCGAAAACCAACCATTTTATTATTTCAACTTGCTGGCCGCGTTAGCCGGTATTGTCGGTGTGTTCGCCGCCGCCGATTTATTCCTGTTTTTTTTCTTCTGGGAAGTCATGTTGTTGCCAATGACAGCACTGATTGCAATATGGGGACATGAAAATCGCCGCTATGCCGCGATAAAGTTCTTTATCTTCACTCAGGTCTCCAGCCTGTTAATGCTGGTTGCCATCATTATCATGGCGTTTATCTATCAGCAGCAATTTGGCGAGATGAGTTTTAATTATTTTGACTGGCAACAACTTGATATTGCCATGCCATTGCAATACTGGTTGATGATAGGCTTCTTTGTTGCTTTCGCCGTTAAATTACCGTCTTTTCCTTTTCATACCTGGTTACCTGACGCCCATACCCAGGCGCCCACCGCCGGTTCGGTTTTACTTGCCGGAGTTTTATTAAAGACCGGAGCCTATGGCTTGATGCGTTTTGTCTTGCCATTGTTCGAACAGGCGGCGATAAGTTTCGCTCCGATCGCGATTACTTTAGGGGTGATGTCGATAATCTATGGGGCGGTAATGGCGTTTGCGCAAACCGATTTTAAACGCCTGGTGGCCTATTCATCTATCAGTCATATGGGCTTTGTCACCCTGGCATTATTCTCTTTTTCAACCATTGCTTACCATGGCGCTATTGTCACCTTAGTTGCCCATGGTTTAAGCAGTGCTGCATTATTCGCGATGGCAGGTATGCTGTATCAGCGCTTACACACCCGGGAGCTCAGTAAAATGGGCGGGCTGTTTGCTTCAGCCCCGAGAATGGGCGGTATGTTATTAGCATTTGTTGCCGGTGCATTTGGAATGCCGGGGTTGTTAAATTTCATCGGCGAATTTATGACCCTGACCGGCACCTTTGCTAATTATCCAACCGCAACAGTATTCGCGGCAACAGCGATGATTGGTTCAGCGATATATGGCATGTATCTGTTCCAGCAAAGTTTTCAGGGCAAACCGGGCGCCAATGCCGATATCCAGGATCTCCGTGCCCATGAATGGTTGTTGTGTAGTTTATTGTTCGGTCTGTTGCTTTATCTTGGTTTATTTCCACAAGCGTTACTGATGCACTTTGACGCGATTTATCCGGCGACGGCTGATGCACAAATCATTGGAGGCAGGCTATGAATATTGAACATTTTATTGCCATAGCACCGCAGCTAATACTGTCCTTGGCAATCGTTATGCAGCTATTGTTAATTGCCTTTAAGCGCTCGCAGCACAGCATTGCTTTCTTTACGGTTAGTGCGATATTGCTGGCTCTATTTGCCCATTACCCAGCAATCGCCCATGTCAATTTAGCCGTTACACCACTGCTATTCGTTGACGTGTTTTCATTAACGTTAAATGTGTTGATCTTATCCTGTAGCCTAGTGGCGGTTTGGGTCAGCTATGGTTACCTGCGTTCCGCTGCTGAGTTTCATGATGAATACTATGTGTTGTTATTGCTGGCGGTACTTGGTGCCAATATCCTGGTGTTATCAAACCATTTCGCCGCGATTTTTCTTGGCTTTGAACTCCTGTCCTTGTCGTTAGTTGGAATGATTGGCTACCTCCACCTTCGCGAGCATACCCTTGAGGCCGGATTCAAGTACTTGATTCTTAGTGCCACCGCGTCCTCGATAATGTTGCTGGGAATGGCGTTTGTGTATGGCGCCACGGCAGACATGACGCTGGCATATCAGACACCACAGCAACAGGATTTGCAGCTGCTGGGGCAGGCTGGCCTGGTGCTAATCATGGTTGGTTTTTGTTTTAAGCTTTCGCTCGTACCTTTTCATACCTGGACACCCGATGTCTATCACGGCGCACCCATGCCAGTAACCTTGATGCTTGCTACCGTTTCTAAAGCGGCGATGTTCGCCATTTTAATCAAGTTCTGGCTGGTATCAGCCATATTCGAGAACCAGACGTTACAGTTCTTGCTCCTTGGTATCGCCATAGCTTCAATGTTAGTGGGCAATTTGTTGGCGCTAACCCAGAAAAATATCAAACGATTACTTGCCTATTCATCTATCGCTCATATGGGGTATTTAATTATTGTTTTGGCAATACAAAGCCAGCAATCCGTCGCCTGGGCACTAAAATCCGGGGTGTTTTATATTCTTGTCTATATCATCGCGACACTGGTGATCATGATTTATCTGTCCGGGCGTTCAAAAGCTCATGGAGAGCACGACAACGATGAGTGGCAGGATTGGCAGGGAATGATTTGGCAGCGACCATTGCAGGCAAGTTGTCTGATTCTGGCGCTGTTATCTTTAGCTGGGATCCCTCTGACAGCCGGCTTTATTGGTAAGTTTTATTTGTTTACGGTCGCCATCGAAAATCAGCTTTGGGGGGCGATTGCAGCGCTTATCGTCGGTAGCGGTATTGGCTTATATTATTATCTCAGCATCATCTTTTGTATTGTTGCCAAACCAGAAAAAGCCACAGAGCCAGTCAATAAAGCGACGGGTACAAACCTTGGTAACTTCACGATCTCTCACGCTACGGTAATGACCATGCTTACGGCGATTATCCTTTTGCTTGGCTTATTTCCGGATATTCTCGCCAGTCAATTGATTTTCCAATCCGAACAAATAACCGTCATTTTTAGTGAGGCGAGTCAAAAGTTTTAATAGTGAGTGGTTGAATTGACGATAAAGTTGTAGAAATTGTAATAATTTTATCGATTTGACTAACACACTTTCGCCTTACAGTATCCTAGAGACATGGAATAAATTAAAAAACAAATAAATACAATGATTTAAGTTTTTTGGCCTGGTATTTGAATAATTTGAAAACGTAAAGCCAACAGCGACTTTTGTCGATAACTGACGAAGGCTATCTATTTATTAATTGCGTTTAGTTAAACAACACTAGTAAATAGATTAACTGTTAAGGTATTCACCTAACGTATTAACAAATTAAAGATTGGGTCCAGGGACATGAAATATAAAACCATTGCTGCAGTTTTAACCTCTACTTTATTACTTTCCGGTTGCATCATTCACGTTGGCGCAGCTTCCGCTGACGTAGAATTAAATGAAGAATTGACCATGCCAGCTGAAGGTATTGCACATTTAGATATCAGCGCTGGTGCGGGTAGCTTAAATGTTGTTGGCCTTGAAGGCGCAACCGAAATCGTTGTAAATGCCGAAATTCACACCACTGACGACAAAAACTTTACCTTTACCTTGGAGCAGGACGGAGATACCGCGGTATTAGTTGCCGAGCACGGCAGCACCGATGGTTTCTGGAATGGCAATTCTCCACACATCAATGTTCAGGTTACCTTACCGAAAGACATGATGCTGACGGTTGATGACGGTTCCGGTGAAACTTCGATTACCGATCTCAATGGTGATCTTAAGGTTAATGACGGTTCTGGCTCAATGGATATTGCCCGTATTCAGGGTAAGGTAGATGTTGAAGATGGTTCTGGTTCGCTAAGCATCAGTCAGGTAAGTGGCAATGTTTACGTTGATGACGGTTCTGGTTCTACAACCGTAGCCAATGTTGGCGGCGATGTTAAAGTTGATGATGGATCAGGTGAACTGGTTATCAAAGACATAGTTGGTGAAGTAACCATTTACGATGGCTCTGGCTCAATTACCGTAAAAGATGCTGGAGGCCTGACAATTACCGAGTCTGGCTCTGGCGGCCTTAACGTCAGTGGCGTCAAAGGTGGCTTCAACGTCGATAGCTAACCACAGTATTTCGAAGATCTGTCATTTTAGCCACTGGGTTGCGATACTCAGTGGCTTTTTTATTTTAACTGTCTGCTATTCTTTGTCCATTAGTGGATAGAAAAAGTGCAATAAGATGAGAAGGTTACAAAGATTGATAAATTTTGGTCTGGCTCTCGCTGTTACGTTAACAGCCATACCGAGTAAAGGTGCGGATTCTCAACTTTCGATTGATATTAAAGAGTGGCAGGTTCCCTGGGCGGATACCCGACCACGGGATCCCGCGGTTGATAGCAACGGATTGGTATGGTTTTGTGGGCAATCAGGCAATTACCTTGCATCTCTCAATCCTGGATCGGGAGAGTTTAAGCAATATGAATTACCCGATGGTACCTATCCGCACAATTTGATAATCGATGAAGACGATTACATTTGGTATGCCGGAAATCGCAATAGCCATATCGGCAGGCTAAACCCAAACAATGGTGCAATTCAACGTATCGATATGCCAGTTAAAAACCCTATCGACCCGCACACGCTTGTCTTTGATAATGCCGGGAATATCTGGTTCACCGCTCAATGGGGAAACAAAGTAGGGCGGCTGAACGTCAAAAGTTTACAGGTCGATCTAGTGGATTCGCCTTTGCCCGAATCTCGCCCTTATGGCATAAAAATCGATTCTGACAACAACCCCTGGGTCGTGTTGTTTGGTACCAATCAGTTGGCAAAAGTTGAAAGCGAACGTATGCAATTTGCCTTACATGCTCTGCCAGAAGCAGGGGAGCGACCACGTCGATTGGAGATTGACAATAAAGATCAGGTTTGGTTTCTGGATCATGAGTTAGGGTATATGGGACGTTATCAGCCAGAGACCCAGCGCTTTAGTCAATGGCAGATGCCTGAAGGCGCTCAGGCTAATTTGTATGGCTCGGCATTAGATGATCAACAGCGGTTATGGGTTGCCGTTACCGGCACCAGCCCAAATCAGTTGAGAGTGTTCGATACCGAAAAAGAAGCCTTTATCTCGTCAGCGGACATTCCAAGCGGCGGCGGAACCATTCGCTATATGTATTACCACGCTAAGGACGATACCGTGTGGTTTGGAACGGATGCTAACACCATAGGTCGAGCAAAGCTAAACCAAGCAGGTAATTGATTTAAATTCGATGAAATAGGCGCGATAAGTAGAAAAACCTTGCATAAATGTAATCCATTGTTACTAATGAGTGATTTTTGTTCGGTTTTTCTTGCATTTAAATATTAAGCGGGTATGATTCGCGCCTTGATTACTTCTGCGCCGAAATTTCACACTTTCATATTTGACAAGGTGTTTGGCCAGAATTGGGATTGGGGTTTATCCGCCAACTGACTTGCCGAGCATTATTCCAACATGCTCTTTTATGTGCCATAAGTCTTCCGGTGGTTTCCTCTAATTATACTGCAGGTTTTACCTGCCTACTGAGAAGACAATTTAATGACTGATATTATCAATGCCAAAAACGGCTTTGAAGCCCTTGGCTTGCCTGAATTTATCCTTTCCTCACTTGAAAAGCTTGGCTTTGCAACGCCAACTCCAATTCAGGAAAAAACTATTGGACCTTTGATGGCTGGCCGCCATGTGCTTGGTGAAGCTCAAACAGGTACCGGTAAAACCGCTGCTTTTGGTTTGCCTGCGCTAGCCAATATTGATGTAAGCATCCGCAAGCCGCAAATGCTGGTTTTGGCTCCAACTCGTGAGCTGGCGATTCAGGTTGCTGAAGCTCTGGAAGAATTTGCCGCAAATATGCGTGGTCTGCGTATCGCGACCTTATACGGTGGTCAATCTTATGGTCCACAATTATCACAACTTGAGAAAGGTGCTCAGGTAGTTGTAGGCACGCCAGGTCGTTTAATGGACCATTTACGTCGTAAAACCTTAAAGTTAGGTGATATCTCTTTCTGTGCCCTTGATGAAGCCGATGAAATGTTGAACATGGGCTTTTTGGAAGACATCGAGTGGATCCTTGATCACTTACCAGAACAAACGCAAATGGCATTGTTCTCGGCAACCATGCCACCGGCAATTCGCAAAGTTGCGAACCGATTTTTGGTTGACCCAGAGCACGTTAAAATTGCTGCCGAGAAAAAGGCAAAAGCGAATATTACCCAGTTGGCCTGGAAAGTTACAGGTATCAACAAAAATACCGCAGTTGAACGTATCGTTGAAACCTACGATTACGACGCGTTATTGATTTTCGTACGTACTCGTAATGACACCATTACTGTTGCAGAGCAATTAGAACGTCTTGGTTATCCGTGTGCGGCACTAAACGGTGACATGAACCAGGCACAACGTGAGCGTACTGTGGAACAGCTGAAAAATGGCAAGATCTCAATCATGATCGCCACCGATGTTGTTGCTCGTGGTTTAGATATTCCTCGTATTGATTTGGTATTGAACTATGACTTACCGGGCGATACCGAATCTTACGTTCATCGCATCGGTCGTACCGGCCGTGCTGGTCGTGAAGGTACTGCGATTTCATTCGTTCGTCCTCGCGAGATGTATAACCTGCGTCATTATGAGCGTGCTACCTCAGGTAATATCAATACCTTTGAATTACCAAGCATTCAGGAAATTGGTCAGCGCCGAATCGAACGTTCACGTCAGGAATTAGTAGAAACCGTTGCTAATGTTGAGCTGGATAACATGGTGGAAATCTTAACTAAGATGGCCCAAGAGTCGGATTTAAGTGTTGAGCAACTTGCTGCAGCGATGCTTTACAAAGCCCAGCTTAAGCAACCATTCCAGCCGAAAGAAGATCCAAAACCACGTCGTGAGCGCGGTGATCGTGAAGGTCGTTCTCGTGACCGCAATGAACGTCGTGGTCGTGACCGTGATCGCGGTGAACGCGGCGGTCGTGGTGAGCGTCCAGAGCGTCGTCGCAGTCAGGCAGCTCGCTCTGATGTTGATTGGCAGACCTACCGTCTGGAAGTTGGTAAAGAGCATGGTGCAAAACCAGGTGATATCGTTGGTGCCATCGCTAACGAGATTGCTTTGGATAGTGCTTATATTGGCCAGATCAACTTACACGATCGTCACAGCTTTGTTCAGCTTCCTAAAGGCATGCCTAAAGAAGCTTACAACCAGCTGCGTAAAGTACGTGTGCGTCGTCAGGAACTGGATATTTCTGTCTCAGAAGCACCTGTGGTTACCCAACAACGCCGCCCTCGCGCCAACCGCCAAAGCCGCTAATACGGTTTAGTATTCTGAAAAAAGCCCGCATTTTTGCGGGTTTTTTTATGGGTGTATATCAAGACACCCATAGTTATTTATCAAGACACCCATAGTTATTTATCAAGACACCCATAGTTATTTATCAAGACACCCATAGTTATTTATCAAGACACCCATAGTTATTTATCAAGACACCCATAGTTATTTATCAAGACACCCATGGTTATTTATCAAGACACCCGTCAATAACGGGCATATTAAGGTGGGTGTCTTGATTAATGGCTTCGTTTTAAGTGCAAATTAACAGTGCAGAAGACATTGAGTAGAAGCTTACAATTGAGGACCATCACTCAATAATTGACTAAGCAAACCTATTTGACAGAGGCCGCAATCTTTAGCACCTTGATGAAATCATCCGCCGTTTTATCAGCGACAAATCAGGCTGTAATTAATTCCTTACAGCTCCCAGTCAGCACCTGTAAACGCTGGCGACAAGCTGATGTCCTGTTATTCAAAAATAATGTAAAAATTGTTTTACGCTTTGCTTGTATCAGGCATTTTCATAGGCTTTTTCCTCCTCTTATTTCGATTAATAATCAAGTTATCGCTAGTTTTCGAGAAGAATTATGACAGACGTTAAAAACCCTATCGGTTTATGTGGTATTGAATTTACTGAGTACGCCACACCAGATACAGATTTTATGGATAAAGTATTCGAGGAATTCGGTTTCTCACGTGTCCGTAAATTTAAAGGCAAAGATATTGTTTATTACAACCAGAATGACATCCACTTTCTGATGAACAATGAACGTGGTGGATTTTCTGCTGAGTTTGCAAAGTCTCACGGCCCGGCTATTTGCTCCATGGGCTGGCGCGTAAAAGATGCGCAATTCGCGTTTGAAGAAGCAGTGCGTCGTGGTGCCAAGCCAGCTACTGATGCTACCAATAAAGATCTACCTTATCCGGCAATCTATGGTATCGGCGATAGCTTGATTTACTTCATCGATGTATGGGGTGATAAAGGCAGCATTTATCAAAACGATTTCGAATTATTACCTGAAGCCGACCGTAACATGGTTGAAGACAAAGGCTTCATGGCAATCGATCACCTGACCAACAATGTTTATCAGGGCACGATGGAGAAATGGGCAAACTTCTACAAAGAAGTATTTGGTTTCCAGGAAGTACGTTACTTTGATATCAAAGGCCAGAAAACCGCTTTGGTTTCATATGCACTTCAGTCTCCATGCGGTAACTTCAGTATCCCAATCAATGAAGGTAAGGGTACTAACAACAACCAGATTGATGAGTACCTTGATGAATACAACGGCCCTGGTGTACAACATTTAGCGTTTATCACCAAAGATTTGGTGGGCTCGTTAGACAAACTAGGTCGTGATAACATCGATACGCTAAATATTCTGCCATCTTATTATGATGATGTTTTTGATCGCATCCCATGGATCAAAGAAGACAAGCAACGTATTCAGGAACACCAGATCCTGGTTGATAGCCAGAAAGAAAATACCTATTTGCTACAGATTTTCACTAAGAACATCTTTGGCCCTATTTTCATCGAAATGATCCAGCGTGAAGGTGATTTTGGTTTTGGTGAAGGTAACTTCCAGGCCTTGTTTGAATCCATTGAGCTGAATCAAATGGAGCGTGGTACGCTTTAATTCCAGCGCGCTACTAAAGGGTTTAAAACCCTGAACCTTGTTCCCAACGAAAAGCACCAAAGATTGTAGTCTTGGTGCTTTTTTATTGCTTCAAGATGGCAAAACGATTTGTTATTTTGAGCATTTATGACCAGAATACGCCAACCCGAAAGCATTTTATTCGCTTTATCTAACGCTAAATCAATACCTGTTCCCATATCGACTATACCTAATGTCAGACGAAGAAACTCTTTAGCCTTTCGATGGTTATCTTTCTTCGACGCTTTATTCAAACAATGAATTTAGGTTGATGTCTATGTTTTTACGTGGTTTCAAATCCATTACCCAGCTAGCTCTGGTCACGTCATGTATTACGTTTTCCATTTCGGTTTTTTCTTTTGAGGAAGAGCCATTACCGCAAACCTTAATTAAAAACGTAAAGGTTTGGGATGGTACCTCCAAGAAGCTGAGCGGTCCTCAGGATGTATTAATCGAAGGCGAATTAATTAAGTCCATTGGCAAAGGCCTGAAGGCCAATAATGATGCTACAGTCATCGATGGTAAAGAGATGACCATGATACCCGGGTTAATCGACATGCATTCACATTTCTGTATTCAGGAAGGCATGCTCGTCGGACGCAATGATTATGATCAGATGGCAATGGGCGCAAGGGCCTATGTCGCTATGCTGCAATACCTGGATCAGGGTTTTACCACGGCAAGAAGTGCCGGGTGTAACGATTTAGGCATCGCCAAAGCGATCAATAATGGCCTGTTAAAAGGTCCACGAATTTTTCCTTCCGGCGGCTTTTTAAGTCAAACTGGCGGTCATGCTGATACCGGCAGTTTTAACGACCAACCTGGTTCTACTGATGATTTAGAGCGTCATGGCTTTGGTTATATCGTTGACGGCAAAACCGAAGTTCGCCGTGCGGCCAGACAAAATTTCCGAGCCGGTGCCACGCAAATCAAACTTATGGCTGGTGGCGGTGTAGCCAGTGAATTCGATCCCATTCATGCTACGCAATTCTCTGTAGAAGAGTTCGAAGCGGCGGTAGAAGTAGCCAGGGATTATGGTTCTTACGTCCTGGTTCATGCATATCATGATCGTAGTGTAAACCGCGCAATCGATGCCGGTGTCAGAGTTATTGAGCATAACTTTTTGGTTTCCGAAGATACGATTGAACGCATGGCGGACGAAGGCGTAGCCCTCTCAGCACAGGCAGTTATGTCGTTAGAAGCTTTTGGCGACCCGGAATCCATTACCTTTTTCAGCCCGGATCAAAAAGCAAAAGCTGAAGCTGTTAATAAAGGCGCTACGCAAATGTTTAAGTGGGCACTGGAGCACGATGTGTTAATTGTAACCGGTGGCGATATGTTTGGCCCTGCTTACAATAATCGTCAGGCTGATAACATGGTCTGGATGCAAAAAGTCGGCGCAACCCCTTATCAAATTATGAAGATGGGAACATCAAATGCCGCTGAGGTGCTTAGTTGGTCTGGAGATATGAATCCCTATAAATATGGCGATTTAGGGGTGATAAAAGAGGGCGCTTATGCCGACCTGGTGCTGGTTGACGGTAATCCTTTAGAACAGCTGGAATTGTTAAATGAGTATGAAACCAAATTTAAGTTGATTATGAAAAATGGTGAAGTCCATAAAAACATTATTGATTAGCTCCACTCGTAATAAGCAAAAAGCCGATGCTAGAGCATCGGCTTTTTACTGGGGCACTTAAACGCCAATTTTTTGTGCCAATATTAGGCATTAATTGCTAACGCTAACGTCCAGATTTTTAAGAATGCCATTTTTGATGTCATAGATAAAGCCATGCACCGTGAGAGGTTGCTGACGATCCCAGGCATTTTGCACCATAGTCGTATTCGATACATTCTTCACTTGCTCGACAACGTTTAATTCACACAAGCGATTAAACCTCTCTTCTTCAGTTAAGGCGTCCAATTCGGATTTATTGAAGCGTTGCACATCTTTGATGTGGCGTAGCCAGTTATCGATTAAGCCGTGTTGGTCTTCGGTCATTGAGGCAGCCACGCCGCCGCAGCCATAATGTCCGCAGACAAAGATGTGTTTTACTTTTAAAACTTCAACGGCATATTGAATAACTGACAAACAGTTTAAATCGGTATGTACCACTACATTTGCGATATTGCGATGAACAAATATTTCGCCGGGAGGTAATCCCAACAATTGATTCGCAGGAACCCGGGAATCAGAACAACCGATCCACAAATATTCAGGGGTCTGTTGCTTTGCAAGCTGGTCAAAAAACTCGGGTTGTTCTTGGGTGATTTTTTCGGCCCAGAGTTTGTTTTGATTGAACAGATAATTAATATCATCCATATGGGATTTCCTGATTAATTTAAATTTTCGCTATTGTAGGTAAAATAAAGATTTAAGTGAAGAGATAAGAACATGGTCTAATCAGTTCAAAACCACGCATATCAATTGATAAAGGTTATGCAAAAACCTCAACTTAAATTAAAATTGTGTTACTCGAAGTATCTAATGGAGAACAGAAATGGCAATGGCCAGTGCCCGACACATTTTAGTTAACGATAAGTTTTTGGCAGAAAAGCTAAAAAAACGTTTGGAAAAGGGCGAAGATTTTGGGCAATTAGCGAAGAAATATTCGACATGTCCTTCGGGAAAGCGTGGTGGAGATCTCGGCGAGTTTCGCAAAGGACAAATGGTAAAAGCATTTGACGATGTGGTGTTTAAAAAGGAAATTTTGAAGATTCACGGACCGGTAAAAACTCAGTTTGGCTTTCATTTGATTCAGACCATTTACCGTAACTAATTGCCTCAGCGAAACAAGAACAGGGCATCGTAACCCTTAGGTGCTCTGCTGTAATTCTTTATACACCTCATCACTCACTCGATAATTTCGACATCACCAGCGAAGCCCATTCACAAATTCACCATTGTTGTTTTTATACACAGGTATTGATAACCTCATAACTTATACCAATCCCATTAAATTATTGCTCACTCAGTGAGAATTTAAAGGCTTTTAGACAAGGCTTTGATTGCAGAGAATGGTTATTCCATTGTCAAAATCAGTAACGTAGGATAAATGCCTTTAAAACTCACCCGTAGGGAGTTAGTGAGAGGCCCATTTACTGCCCTATATTTCATTAATATAGAATGACTATATCAATAAAATCTATGTTGTAAATGAACCTCGGCCCTAACTCTGAGTTGTGCACAAACTTAATGGGATTGGTATTATCTGGATTTTTCAATTCGTCAGCATTCATTATCGCAAACGATAGCCCCCAAAAACGCTGGCAGAGTAAAGGAATGATTATGAGAATTTTGAGGCTATTGTTTGTCTTCGTCGTTACTGGCTGTGCCAGTACCGATAAAAAAACTGCTGAAGCACCGGCAGAAACCAAGCAAGAAACTATTTTATCAGAGGCCGTTTTCGCCAAAGAAGGGGCACAACTGCCAAAGGCAACTGTGACTAAACCATATATGGTAGAGCTAGAGAACCTTCTTCGCAAAGGTGTTGCCGCATCAGCCGAAGACTATCAACGCTTGCGGGTATCCTACGCTCATTCCGATGGTTACCAACCTTATTTAAATCCGGAATATGCATACATTGAATCGGCCTTTGCCAGTATGAATGAGGAAAACTGGTCACAATGTGTTGGCTACGCCAGTCGTGCCATTGATGTCAATTATACCAACTTGAATGGTCAATATTTGAGCATGGTTTGTAATTTCGAGCTGGGTAATGTCGGGCTAGGTGAGCAACACAAACTTGCTTTAGACGGATTTATTGAAGCTATCTGGTCAACAGGCGATGGTAAATCTGAAACAACGGCTTTTCACACTTATACTACCGATGAGTTAAGAGCGTTTATCCATCTTCATGGTTTGGAGATTATCAGTCAGTCACTATTGCATGGTGATAATGGGGTGTATGATTTGATGGACGTAAAGAACCCGGAAACCAATGAGCAGACGGAACTTTACTTTAATATCACTCATCAGTTTTCCAGTGGATTAGCTGGATTAGAAGATTGATTAAGGATAAATGACTACAGTAGGCGCTTGGCTTACCTACTGCAGCGAACCATGTTAAAGGTATTACGCTTTCATGCTGAAAGCGACAAATAATAGTGATTTGTCGCCTTCTATGAGATAAGTCAGTTGTCGCTAATCAACCTTTTATCAGCTTAACGATAAACAAGAGTATTGCAGCGCCGACGGTCGCGGTAATGATCGAGCCGATAAATCCACCGGCAGAAATTCCCAATAGTCCAAAGACGTAGCCGCCTATTACTGCACCAATGATACCAACGATAATATTACCGATAATGCCAAAGCCACCACCTTTCATAAGCAGACCCGCTAACCAACCAGCAACACCACCAATAATTAAAAATACGATTAAACTTTGTGTTTCCATAGTTCACCTCAATCAATGAAAACCAGAAAGAAACCTGCAAACGTTGCGCGTTTGCCACTTAGGGCAGGGGGGGAGTAACGCCAATTGCAAGTCAGTGATGCTATAAAGGATAGTTTAAAAATCACTAAACCCCTGAATTTAAGGGCTTGATTTTTATGTAGAGGTTGCCAGAAAAGGTAACAGGCGGGCGATTCAAACGCTAAGTCGAAGTTCTAATCCTCTTCTCGCTCTTCTTTTTCCCAGGCTTTATTGCGCTCGGCAATCTTCTGTTTTTGCTCTTCAGTAAGATTGAATTTTCGCGCCGATTTATAAATGTAATAAACGCTGCTGACGATAAATCCGAATACAGCCAGAACGATTAGCCAGTGGGTTGTGCTCATATTTTCAGCCTTTTGGGTGTTGAATGAGCGATAACCGGTCAGTAAAAAATCTGCTGTCCGGGTATCGCAATTTAGTCAGCAACTGGCTACTCGAGCTGATTGCGTTTTCAAGGGCGTTTATTGTCAGGACTAGTTAGTGAGAATTATGCAAATAATCCATCAACGACCAACAGGTCCTACTATATCAGTACTGAGCGATTCTAGGAAATGGTTGCCGCTTTCAGGCTTTGCACAAAACCCCCGAGTTTTTCCAGCATCAATTCAGGCTGCTCGAGATTTTCTTCAATAATTTTTACCGTTGCGCTACCACTGATAGCACCTTTGGCACCACTGCTAATGGCCGCTTTTACATGTTCAGGGGTTGAGATACCAAAACCAAGTACTGGTGCTGGCGCGCCAAAGGCGGCGAGTCTTTTAAGTAGCTTATCAGATGGCATCGCTGCCGCCACTTCGGTACCGGTAACCCCTGCACGGCTCAATACATAGGTATAGCCTTTACTAAGCTTGGCGACTTTCTCCAACGTCGCATCATCAGCATTCGGTGGGGCGATAAATATTTGCGCGATGTCATACTTTTCGGCGGTTTGCACAAACAACCGGCTTTCACGAATTGGCACATCGGCAAGCAATACCGAATCAACGCCAATTTCCGCAAGCTTTTGGTAAAACTCATCAACGCCATATGCAAATACAAGATTGGCGTAAAGCAACAGGCCAATTGGTGTTTTCTCAGAGTACCCTCTGACTTTGCTAAGAATATCGAAACAGGTTTCGGTATTTACCTTCGCTTCTAAAGCGCGATTACCTGCTAACTGAATAGTAAGGCCATCGGCACTTGGATCTGAAAAGGGAATACCTAGCTCCAGGGCGTCGGCGCCGTTATCGATTAAGGTTTTTATGATCTTCAACGATTGCTCGGCATTCGGATCGCCAATGGTGACAAAAGGGATGAACGCACCCTGATTGTTTTCGGCTAAATCAGCAAAACATTGGGTATATCTTAATCCTGCCTGACTCATGCGTTACCCTCCCGGTAATTATCGCCTTGTAAAATGTCATAAA
Source organism: Thalassotalea sp. PS06 (assembly GCF_007197775.1). NCBI lineage: Bacteria > Pseudomonadati > Pseudomonadota > Gammaproteobacteria > Alteromonadales > Colwelliaceae > Thalassotalea > Thalassotalea sp. PS06. The sequence continues at coordinate 1,287,039 of NZ_CP041638.1, forward strand.
CGTGTTGTAAATCTTTATCACCACGACCTGATAGGTTCACCAGAATCACCGTCTCTTCGGTTGCTGCATCAGCAATTTTGAGCGCCTGCGCTAAGGCATGGGATGATTCCAGCGCCGGGATAATCCCTTCTTTTTGTGCCAGTAGCTGAAAGGCTTCTAAGGCTTCGTCATCGTTGACAGGCACATAATCAGCTCTGCCCGTTTCCTTCAAATAGGCATGTTGTGGTCCAACGCCCGGGTAATCGAGACCCGCAGATACCGAATATGACTCTTCTATCTGGCCAAAATTATCCTGCATGATGTAGGTATAAGCACCGTGTAGCATGCCCTTGGTACCTGCTACTAAGGTTGCGCCATGGCTATGGGTATCAACCCCTTTACCACCGGCTTCAACGCCAACCAGCTTGACGCTGTCTTCTTTGATAAAGTCAGTAAACATTCCAATGGCATTCGAACCACCACCAACACAAGCAACGACGACATCAGGCAGACGACCTTGTTCTTCGAGAATTTGTTGTTTGGCTTCAATACCAATCATTTTCTGAAACTCACGAACAATAGTTGGGAAAGGATGAGGACCCGCTGCCGTTCCTAACAAGTAGTGGGCTTTATCGTAATTTGCAGACCAGTCACGCAAGGCTTCGTTAACTGCATCTTTTAAGGTGCCACTGCCGGCGGTCACCGGGATCACTTGTGCGCCCATCAACTTCATTCGAAACACGTTTGGTTGTTGACGCTCACAATCGACTTTACCCATGTATACCCGACATTTCAGGCCTAACAGGGCACAGGCAAGGGCTGTAGCTACACCATGTTGACCAGCACCGGTTTCGGCGATGATTTCGGTTTTACCCATACGCTTTGCCAATAGTGCCTGTCCTAAAACCTGATTGGTTTTATGGGCGCCACCATGGAGCAAATCTTCACGTTTCAGGTAAATCTTCGCTAACGGATTGGATACTAAATTTCTACAAAGTGTCAGTGGCGTAGGACGGCCTGCGTAACTATGCAGAAGGTTGTTGAACTCCTGTTGGAATGCTTCATCTTGTTGAGAATCTTTGAATGCCTGATCCAGCTGCTCAAGCGCTGGTACCAGTAACTCACTGACGTACATGCCACCAAACTGGCCAAAATACGCGTCATTGTATTGTGTTTCTGTGTTATTCATGGACCTGCCTTTTTTGTCCGAATTAAATTCCAATTACCTAAATTTGCGAGTAGCTCTTATAATGCGTCTCTCGAGTGTCATTACAAGTGCGTTAGTAGCGTCGGATTTTACGAAACGCTAGCGCCACTTTTTCAGGAGACTTTACGCCTGCGGAACCCTCAACTCCTGAGTTCATATCCAAGCCGTAAAACTCCTGATTAACCAACAGGGTTAACGCCTTATCGAGGTTATCCGGGGCCAAACCGCCAGCGAGAAAGCTATTGTTAAACAGGGCATCACTGTCTTCAATCAATTGCCAGTCAAATGCCTTGCCGCTGCCGCCTTTGTAGTTATCAAGTAAATACAAATCGTTGCCCAATTCATCCGAATTCAGCTCGGGCGCGGCATCGATAACTTTAACCGCCTTAATTATCTGACAGCCAGATGGCAGCCCGGGTTTCAATGTATTAATATACGCCTGGTCTTCAGAGCCGTGCAGCTGCACCGCACTGAGCTTTAAAACGTTAGCAAGGCGCTGAACCTGTTCAATATCATCATCGGCAAATACACCGACAAAATTAAGTGCCAGACCTTTCGCTGTCACCGCATCGATAATGGCCTTGGCTTGCTTTGGTTCAACATAGCGTGGCGACTTTTCAACGAAAATCACGCCGCCGTATACCGCGCCTTCTGAGGCGGCGGTTATCGCATCTTCTACTTGAGTCAGGCCGCAGACTTTGTGGTTGCCATAAATAAGCGTTCGACAGGCAAGGTCAATATCCGCTTGCGCCATAATCGAGCTACCCACCAAAAAACCATCAACTGCCGGTGCGATTTCCCGAACCTGATGGTTATGATAAATACCGGACTCGCTGATTATCAAACGATCTTCAGGGATCATCGGCGCCAGTTCAAAGGTGCGGGTGATATCCGTGCTTAAGTCTCTTAAGTTGCGATTGTTAATACCAATAAGGCGAGCGTTTAAGCGAATCGCTCGCTCGGTTTCTTCAACGTTTGATACTTCCGTTAACACCCCAAGGTTTAATGAATGCGCTAACTCGCTTAACGTCAGATATTCTTCGTCATCAAGCACACTTAACATCAATAGTACGCCATCAGCGCCATAGTATCTGGCTAAATAAATCTGGTATTCATCGACAAAAAAGTCTTTGTTTAATACCGGGCAGCTTACTCGTTGCGTTACCTGCTGCAGATATTCAAAGGTGCCTTGGAAATACTTCTCGTCAGTTAATACGGAGATAACCGCCGCATAGTTTTGATAAATATCGGCAATTTCTTCGACATTAAAATCGTCACGAATAAGACCTTTTGAAGGAGAAGCCTTTTTACACTCGAGAATAAAGCCAGCGTTTTCCTCGCTTAACGCCCCGTAAAAATTTTTCTGACTCGGTGTTAATGTGTAGATGAAACTGGCAAGGGGAAATTCCTGTTTGCGCTGTGCAATTTCAATGCGTTTGTCTTCAACAATCTTTTGCAATATATTAGCCACAGCTGGTCTCCACCATGGTGTTTAAAGTCTTTAACGCGTCACCTGAGGCCAGTACCGTCAATACCATGTCCGCCGCTTGTTTTAGGCTGTCGGCTTTACCTGCAAGGTAGAGTAGGGCGGCGGTATTAATCACCACGGCATCTCGATGCGCATCCTCGCCATCACCCGCTAAAATCGCTTTGGTGAAAGCGGCATTTTCTTCAGGCTCTCCGCCTTGAATATCTTCAAGTTTGTACTGAGCCAGACCAAAGTTTTCTGGTGAAACCACTTTTTCTCTAAGGCTATCACCATCAATTTCAATCACCTGAGTCTCACCATGAATGGCAATTTCATCCAGGCCACTACCGTGCACGACCCAGGCGCGTTTCACCCCGGTTTTTTGTAACGCTTCGGCCATTGGTTTTAATAAAGCCGGGCTGTATACGCCAAGCAACATGATGCTCGGGCTTGCTGGATTTACCAAAGGACCAAGAATGTTAAACAAGGTTCTCACACCCATGGCCTTTCGAACCGGAGCTGCGTGGCGAAAACCACTGTGATATTGAGGCGCAAATAAGAAGCAAAGGTTTGATGCTTCAATACATTTTGCTGCCGTTTCCGGTGACATTTGCAGGTTTACGCCAAATGCTTCTAGCAAATCTGCGGAACCGGATTTACTGGAAACGCTGCGATTACCATGTTTGGCAACCTTAAGGCCACAGGCCGCAGCCACAATCGCCGCAGTTGTTGAAATGTTAATGGTATGGGCGCCGTCACCGCCGGTACCTACACAATCAATTAAACCGTCGCATTTTAACGGGAAATCGGTAGCCGCATCGCGAATGGCAATCGCCGCGCCAGCGATTTCATCAGGACTTTCTTGTTTCATTTTTAATGCGGTTAAAACGCTGGCAAGTAATTCGCCAGGAATTTCGCCATTAACTACCTGAGAAAAAAACTGTTCAGACTGAGCAATGCTAAGGTCGTTGCCAGCCATTAATTGTTCGAGTATTTGTGACATGATGCGTTTCCTAGTACTTAATCTTTATTCTTTATTTCGATGTTGGTTGCGCTTGGTTTAACAGATGCACAAAGCTCTGCTCAAGTAATTGACTGCCTTTCGACGTTAGCAGTGATTCCGGATGAAACTGAAAACCTAGAACTTTGTCCTGAGGATGTTCGATGGCCATCGCCATGCCTTGGTAATCGGCAATCACATATAAAGCTTCTGGCATTTTCGTCGCGATTAGCGAGTGATAACGTGCCACTGGCAAAGGGCTGGGTAGTTCTACAAATGGACCTTCACCGCTATGGTCTATTAATGACGCTTTGCCATGCACAATCTCACCCGCTCTATCCACTTTACCGCCGTAATGTTCAACCAATGCCTGATGGCCAAGACAAATGCCTAGTATTGGAAACTTGCCGCAACAAAGCGCTAAAAGTTCCATCAGACAGCCGGCCTGGGACGGAGAACCGGGACCTGGTGAAACCACCAGGATCACCGGATCCGTTTCTGCGAGCATTGTTTGGTAAATATATTCGGCACTGACGGTATTTCGGTAAATTACCGGCGCAAAACCTAATGTTTTAAATTCATCGACCAGGTTGTAGGTAAAGGAATCAAGATTATCCAGCATATATAGTTTGACGTTTTCCATTATGCTTTCTCTCCTGAACCGTCTTTGCTTTGAGTGCGATTAACCTTATTTGCTAATTGGATGGCGCGGATCACCGCTTGCGCTTTTTGCCTGGTTTCATCCGCCTCTGCCTGTGGGTCTGAATCGTAAACAACGCCCGCGCCCGCTTGGATATGGGCGGTATTGTCCTGAACAAATGCTGAACGAATAACAATACAGGTATCCATATCGCCGTCTCCATTTAAGTAGCCGACTGCACCGCCATAACTGCCGCGACGCTCGCCTTCAAACTGACGAATTAATTCGGTGGCGCGAACTTTCGGCGCTCCGGAAAGCGTACCCATATTCATACATGCCTGATACGCATGCAGGGCATCAAGCTGCGGCTGCAATGTGCCAATAACCCGAGAAACCAGATGCATAACATGGGAGTAGCGATCAACTTTAAGCAGTTCGGCAACATGACGAGTACCGCCGTCACTCACTCTGGCGATATCATTACGAGCCAAATCTACCAGCATTAAATGTTCCGCTTTTTCTTTTACGTCGTTGCGCAGTTCAAGTTCAATACGACCATCTAAATCGGCGCTGTAACTGCCGTCCCGGCGAAAACCTCGGCCTCGGGTTCCGGCAATAGGGTAGAGTTCAACCTGGCGATTGCTGGCGGTAAATTTTAATGCCGATTCTGGAGACGCTCCGAATAACTCAAAGCTTTCGTCCTTGAGGTAGAACATATAAGGGCTTGGGTTGGTCTTCTTTAACTGGCGATATGCCTGCACGGTATCAGGACATTCGATGGAGAAGGTACGCGATGGTACCACCTGAAAAATATCACCGGCGCGGATATGCTCTTTTAGTGCTTCAACCTGCTGACAAAACTCGTCATCACTGACATTGACACAAACCGGCAATTCGTTTACCTCGCCGTCAGCTCCAGCTTTGCCACTGCCATCTGTACCGGGCAAAGCTAATTGCTCACATTGCTGGTGTAGTTCAATCAGGCTTTGTTTTACCTGCAGGCTTTCTGATTCCGTAAAACAATTTGCGATAAACTCGGTCGATTGTTGCTGGTGATCAATCAATACCAAAGATTGTGCCAGATAAAATACGTAATCCGGGCATTGGTTGGCACTGTTCGCGACTTCGGGTAAGTCTTCACTGACGCTGATTAAATCAAACGCGAAAGCACCGCCTAAAAACGTGGCATAAGGACTAGCGCTATCTGGCGCCATATTTTGCAATACACGTAATACCTGAAATGGATTACTGGCCAGAAGCCGTGAAGCTTCATCAAGGGTAGAATCAGGCGCGGAAAAAACTAAATGACATTGACCAAGACAATGATTCGGTATGTTTGCCGTTGCCAGATTATCCTCAACATCAATGATGTTTTTAAACGCATCGCCGCCAAAGTAAACTTTTAATGCTTCTAACAAGGTTTGGCCGTCATTGGTTAAGGCAAATAGGTCGACACGATTACCGTGGCATTCCAGTTTTAAACTGGTATCGATAAGCAAAATACTTTTCAGCGCACGCTTATCACTAATTTCTGCGGACTCGAGTAGCAGGCAATGGTGCTTGTCCCGGGTCAGCTGAGCAAACAAAGACAGCGGATCTGCCTGATAGGTACCGGCGAGGATTTCGGTTTGTACCTGTGTCTTAAATCCTACTTTCGCTGTTGATGTATGTGCCGATTGTGTCGGTTGAGAATGATTCATTATTTTTTGCCGAAACTATATATCTAATAACTAATTGATTTATAAGCCTAAAAACGAAAAAACCCGCTAAAAAGCGGGTTTTAAGTAATTTTTCGCGAATGCGCAAAGCCTCATAACCCACTATGTTGAGTTATGCCACCACCAAATAATCATAGTAATTGCTTGCTTTGCCTGTACCATTACGGTCTGTTTCCACGTAAAATGTAAAATTCTTTTTATAGAAAACAGCAAAATTTACTGTAAGTCAACCTCTGGAGTAAAAACTCTTGAAAAAAAGTGGCGACACTCATTCAAAAACAGATTCAACAACCTCGGCGGATACCTCAGGTTGTGAAATAAACGCTGATAAAATCGCAGATGAATCGCCTGCGAATAAGGTTGCGTCTGTGCATGATATTCGCGTTGATTTACATTCCCATACTCAATGTTCGGATGGCCATCTCACCGTTCAGGAATTAATCGACCGGGCAAGTACTTATCAAATTGAACAGCTTGCCATTACCGACCATGATACGGTGGCTGCAATCCCTATTGCCAAAGCTCATATTGCCGAAAACGATTTACCTATCCGACTTATCAACGGCATTGAAATATCTACCAGTTGGCAAGGCTTTGAAATTCACATCGTTGGCTTAAATTTTGATGAAAATCATCCCGCCATTATTGATATTGTTCAAAGGCAACAGGACACCCGTGAAGATCGCGCGATTCGAATTGGTGAAAAGCTTGCCAAAGCCGGTTTTGAAGACGCCTACGATGAAGCGAAAAAACTGGCGGGAGAGGGTAGCATTACCCGCGCGCATTTTGCCAAGGTATTGCTCAATCAAGGCCATGTTACTGGTATGCAAAAAGCCTTTGATAAGTATTTAGGCAAGGGCAAGCGCGCTTATGTAAAGCCAGGTTGGGTGGAAATTGATGAAGCGGTTGCCGCCGTTCGCGCTGCAGGCGGTATTTCGGTGATTGCCCATCCGATGAAATATGATCTATCCACCAAGTGGCTGCGTCGCCTTATCGTTGATTTTAAAGCCGCAGATGGTCAGGCGATGGAAGTTGCATCGCCGCAAATGAATCTTCAGCAACAGCAATTGCTGTTCGCTTTTTGCAAAGAGTACGACTTACTGGCATCGGTGGGCTCAGACTTTCATTATCCTACCCGCTGGAGTGATCTGGGACGCAATCTGCGCGTACCCGAAGATACTCAGGTCGTCTGGCAACACTGGTCGGAATAAAAATAATAATAAATACATGGCATAACGAGGTATAAACCATGAGTCAGTTTTTCTATATGCACCCCGATAACCCACAACCAAGGCTAATTAAGCAAGCCTGTGAAATGATCCACCAGGGGGCAGTGATTGTTTACCCTACAGATTCGGGTTATGCATTGGGTTGTCATATTGGCGACAAAGCCGCACTGGAACGGATCTGCCGTATTCGCAATATCGATAAACAGCATAACTTCACTCTGTTATGCAAAGATTTATCGGAATTAGCGACTTACGCTCGCGTTGATAACAGCCATTTTCGTTTACTGAAAAACAACACACCGGGTAAGTACACTTTCATTTTTAAAGGCACCAAGGAAGTCCCGAAGCGCTTGTTAAATGAGAAGAAGAAAACCATAGGTATTCGGATCCCTGAAAACAATATCGCCATGGCGCTGCTTGAAGAATTAGGTGAGCCTTTGATGTCTACCAGTTTGATCCTGCCAGGTAACGACAGCACAGAATATGATCCGGAATTGATCCGTGATAACTTAGAGAAACAGGTAGATTTGATCCTAAATGGCGGATATCTTGGAGAAAAACCAACAACCGTTGTCGACATGACAGATGACTATCCCATTGTTATCCGCTTCGGTGAAGGTGACCCAAGACCGTTTTCTTAATCGAAGACGTTAAACGACAATAAAATCAATAGATAAGGGAAGTTGGCATTGACCACAGCAACGACAACCGCGTTAAACACTGACCAGGGAGAAATGCAGCAGCAAGTATTGCCGCTGGCGCTTGTCCATGGCGAGGCGGTGGTAGAAAAGCCTCAGGATCTGTTTATTCCCCCTGATGCGCTGGAAATCATCCTTGAGTCCTTTGAAGGGCCTCTGGATTTGTTGTTGTATCTTATCCGCAAACAAAAGTTTGATATTGTCGATTTACCGATTGCTGAAATTACCCGCCAGTACATGGAATATGTCGATGTCATGAAGTCATTGAAGTTAGAACTGGCAGCCGAGTATTTGGTGATGGCGGCCATTCTCGCGGAAATTAAGTCGAGATTATTGCTGCCGAAAACCACGGTTGAAGACGAAGAGGAAGATCCTCGTGCTGAGCTAGTGCGCCGATTACAGGAATACGAAGTGATCAAGCAGGCCGCTGCAGATATGGATGAGTTGCCGCGTCTTGAACGGGATATTCATCTGCCAAATGTCGATTTACCGGAGTCCTATAAGCCCCGCGTTGTCGAGGCTCAGGTGGATTTACAGGATTTAGTATTGGCAATGCAGGGTGTATTGAAACGCGCTGAAGCGTTTGAGCACCACCACATTCAACGAGAAAACCTATCGACCCGCGAGCGTATGAGTCAGATCCTGGCGAAATTGCAACCTGGGCAGTTCGTTGAATTTAGCGACTTGTTTCAGGTTCAGGAAGGCCGAGCTGGGGTGGTGGTAACATTCCTCGCAATTCTGGAGTTGATCAAGGAATCTTTGATAGAATGCGTGCAATCTCAGGTGTTTGGCCATATTCAGGTCAAATCCGCGTAGGCGTTTAAAGGTTTAGTTCAACTATTAATTTAAGTATTGATAACCAGAGTAGATTCAAGGGAAGGGCGAATTATGAATAATAACAAGCAATTAAAAAACCTGATTGAATCCATGTTGTTTGTGGCCGACGGTCCTTTGTCGATTAAAGCCATGCAAACGACCCTGGAAGATGATGTCGCATTATCCGGCAAACAACTTCAGGCAATTATTAGTGAATTGCAGCAGGATTATGCAGAGCGGGGCATTCATCTGGTGGAAGTGGCCAGTGGCTATCGCTTTCAGGCGGCTAATGAACACTCTGAACAGATCGCGTTACTGTGGAAAGAAAGAGCACCGCGTTATTCCCGGGCAATGTTAGAAACATTGTCTTTAATTGCCTATCGCCAACCCATTACTCGCGGCGAAATTGAAGATATTCGTGGCGTTTCTGTGTCTAGTTATATAATTAAGACATTGCAAGAACGTAACTGGGTCAAAGTGGTAGGCCACAAAGAAGTTCCAGGGCGTCCAGCTCTGTTGGCGACGACCGATGAATTTCTTGATTATTTTTCATTAAAATCACTGTCTGAGTTACCAGAACTCATGCCAGTTTCTGAAATTAACCTCGATTCTGAACAGGTTGAAGAGTTAGTGGAAGCGTAACAACTTAAGCTTCTGTTTATGAGAACATAAATGTCTGAAAAATTGCAAAAAGTGCTGGCTCGTGCCGGCAAGGGCTCCCGTCGTGAGATGGAGGCCATGATCAGCGCTGGTCGTGTCAGTGTTGATGGTAAAGTCGCCTACCTTGGCGACCGTGTCGAAGGCACGGAACAAATCCGACTCGATGGTCATGCGGTTAAAATCGTTGATGAAAAAGAGCAAATCTGCCGGGTTCTGGTTTATAACAAGCCAGAAGGGGAAATGTGTACCCGAAAAGACCCGGAAGGCAGACCAACGGTATTTGATCGTCTCCCGAAACTTACCGGCAGCCGCTGGATTGCTGTTGGCCGCTTAGATATCAATACCTCAGGCATGCTGATTTTTACCAATGATGGTGAGCTAGCTAATCGCCTGATGCATCCATCCCATGAAGTTGAACGTGAATACGCGGTTCGTGTATTTGGCGAGATTGATGAAGCCATGCTGCAGCGTTTGCGCAATGGTGTGCAACTTGAAGATGGTATGGCTAAGTTCAAGAAAATCACCTATCGCGGTGGTGAAGGACGCAACCATTGGTTCCATGTGGTGTTAACGGAAGGTCGTAACCGCGAAGTTCGTCGATTGTGGGAAAGTCAGGGGGTGCAGGTATCTCGTCTGATCCGAGTTCGTTATGGTGACATGACAATGGAGCGCCGTTTACCTCTGGGGGGCTGGTTAGAGCTTGGCTTAAAAGATGTGAACTACTATCGCAAGTTGGTGCAGTTGCCGGTTGAAACCCAATCGAAAGTGAAGGTCGACGAAAAACGCATCGATAACACCAAAAGCCGCAAGATTCGCCGCAACGTTAAGAAGCATCAACAACGTCGTCAGGCACCTAAAAAACGCTAGTCAAGGCTATGGGGGCATCGGCTGCCCCATCGCTCTACTTTTTGCTGTTTTCCTGGGATTTGGTCATGATTTCTTCGTACATCAAAAGGACACCTTTGGCCAAAGCATCATAGTCTGGATGACGTTTTAACACGGACAGCATCTGATGCCCATCTTTGAAGGTTTTATCTAGAAACGCGATGTCTCTGTCATCAAGCACACCGCCACCATTTACCTTTTCGCGCATCTCAGCAATTCGCGGGTAAGTGATGTCTTCAAACCGCTTTACCATCACGGCGATAACGCCTTCGTCTCTTTGTTCAAGGTCCATGTTCACTCCAACAATTTGCCATGCATTTAAAGAGTATGAGTTGTTTAAAGTGGAATTCAAATTTCACATAATCAGCCCAACAGAGGTTCGCTTGAACCTCTTCCTTAATTCTGAGCTGCACAAAGACTAAATTGAATTGGTTTTAGAATATATAGATAAACCCAAGCCCTACTTCCGCTTCATAGTCGCTACGCGCGATCGGGCTATCTTTGATGTCGCCGCTGTAATGCTCATAAACGGCCTCGCCAAAAATCTGCCAGTTGTCGTTTATGTAGTGGCGATAATTGTAATTAAATCCAATTGAGCGAAAACCTCCGTTTAAATCCGTCTGTTCCAGGCCAGATGCAATCGATTGCTCAGCGTCTATACCAAAGTCTTTATTCGCATAATCGCTGTCATGAAATACCACCGCGATAGCGATTTCATGGCCGCTGCCATCGATTTGGTCACCCAAACGACGTCCGATGCCAAAAAGGCCAAGATTTCCATTCTCACCGGCCACTATCCGGCCATCCAGCCAATATCGCCAATCGGCACCAAATGCACGACGAGCTTGTAATACCAGCTCTAAACCTTCCTCTCCTTCGCCTAGACCATCCAATCGGCCATCGTCGGAATCACCTTCTTCACGCCCCTCTTCGAACGCCAATAGTGCCTCGAAAAGCCAGATCTCAGAACGCAACCCTCGCCATCCAAGAGCTTCACCTGCCCAGTAAAAAATATTATCGCCACTTCGCCATTGCACGGCGCCCGCAGGATCGATTTCGAATTCGTATTCGTCCGAGCCTTCGTACGCAGACTCGTATTCAACACCTAAACCTAGCCCAAAAGCCCAGCCATCCTCTCCCTGAGTGAAATCCTCGAGGGAAGGCAATGGCACCAAAGCTGCGTTGTCATCTTGTGCTATTGCTGGTTGAAAGGTAAATAAATTTGCAGACACTGCAAGAAGTAAAACGTTGACGTTTTTCATAGGACCCCCCCGCCTGAGGTATTGAGGCAGAGCACTGCCCCCCTGTAGTTGATACGAGGATAAGTATACGCTAAGTTTTTGAATCGAGATTAGCACCTGTGTTCTTTTTAAAAACCATTGCAGAATATCAGCTAACCCTTTCCAAGCCCATTTTCTATGAACCGTTGATATCGCGCTTTTTCTAGAACTGGGTTTGACGTTAACCTATTGAAAAAGTTAATGTGTATATTCAATGAACCCGATGTTTTGAGTCACCATTTTGTTCGTTGAAAGCACTAGGTCACCGTAATACAACAAAGGGATTATCGAGTTGATAGCAGGACTAGCTATATATGCGTTATTTGCCGGATTTGTTTTTCATAAACGCAGCGTTTACACGCGTCTGGTTGGCGTTGGCATTCTAACTTATCTCCTGTTTTTGGCTTTTTTAACCGTTGATGTTTACTACCAGCAAACGTACGAGCCTGAAATGATATTGTTCACCTTCGTTGAGGCAACACTTGCAAATTTTATCCTAGTGCCCGTATCGTTTTGTATTAGTTCTCTAATTTTGTACATCAAATCAACGATTTTTAGTTGCAGCTTGTAATTAAACACAAGTGTTTTACTGGTGCATCGTGGTTATTGTTTTTGAGTTGAGGAAGTAAATGGAAAAAAGATTTAATGGATTAAGGCTCACCCCACGTTCAATTAAAATTCTAATCGTTATCATTGCTCTCGCAGCGGCTCTGCATATTGGATTTGAATTATCTCAATGGTTGTCGGTGGTACTTGCGGTTGCAGCAGTGTCTATCTTGATTGGGACTTTTATCTTAAGTAAGTACCCTGCATATTATAGGTTTCTGGAGTCTTTAGGAAACGAGTTATCTTACATCGAATTTGATCGACAAGAGCCAGTCGTCTCGGTAGTACCGTTCAATAACCATTCTTTGAGCTGCTTTGCGAGGATAGAAGATGAAAATTTATTGTTTGGTAAGCCCGGACATTATCGTGTTATCAGCTTGCACCAAATTGATAAGTTTGAGTTTATTGAACCTCCCACTTTCTTTTAATAATACGCCGTCATCCCGCACTTGATGCGGGACCTCCTATCGCGTGCTGTGATCCTATTTATTTCAACTTCTTAACTAAAGAGCTAAGTAAACAAGTATCAGTAAAACGAAGGGAGGTCCCCTGTCGGAGCAGGGGATGACGGTGTAAATAAATGGGGTAGCGTATGACTCTGGCTGGCACTTTAGAGACATTCGGCTCTAGCCAAGATTCCCTGTAGTATCAGGGAATGACGCAAGGGTTTTTACTTCCACCTTCCACCAGTGAAGCTTACCTCACTCAAAACGACGTGTACCAGGAGCTGATGAAATCAGCGTGCTCGGAGTGACGTCTGTTTGTCACGTGCTAGGAACAATCTTTGATTGTGTACTCGCAGTGACGTTTTCTGTCACGCACTCGAAGTATCGTTTACTATACGTACTAAGGGAGTTCCAACTCCCGTTCCTGGCACTTCAGAGACATTCGGCTCTAGCTAAGATTCCCTGTAGTATCAGGGAATGACGCAAGGGTTTTTGCTTTTTACTCGAAGCGACGTTTTGTGTCGCGTACCCGGAACAATCTTTGATTGTGTACTCGCAGTGACGTTTTCTGTCACGCACTCGAAGTATCGTTTACGATACGTACTCAGCGAGTCTCTACTCCCGTTTAGCCCGATATTGCCCTTGCGCTGCCATCATGTGTGCAGCGAAGCGTTTATGTTTACTATCGTTGAGCCATTCTACCGGAATAATTTCTCGGGCCAGCGCCGCTTCAAAAATACGAATAGGGTAGGCGCCATAATAGGTTTTGGTGGCTTTGATATGGGTTTCGTTATTTGGCGTTAACTCGCAGCGTGATTCGATAAGCTTCTGTTCAATGGTCTCTAGAACCTGCGGCTTTACCTCAACATTTAACCAATCGATAAATCCATTGTATTGTCGGGCCTGAATGAGTTTCCAAACCATAAAGGCGATGATTGCCAGCCCCAGGCTAACCAGTACTGCTTCCATTTTGATCTTATCTAAGTTATCTAATCGAGCGTTTCAATGTGAAAAGATGATAACAAAATTAGTATGCAGAGTGGAGAATTCAGTGATTAGAAAAAGTATAAAGAATAACTGCCGTCTGCGAGCGGCCTTAGCCGCGCTCCGCATTCTGAATCTGCGAAGTTACGCCAGATGATTTTGGTTACTTCGCTTTAAATTCGGCACCCTCTAGCGAGAGTAATTTTGCCTTTAAATCCAATCCACCGGCATAGCCGGTAAGCGTTTTATTGGCGCCGATGACGCGGTGACAGGGAATGATGATGGCAATTTTATTTGCGCCATTTGCTGTGCCCACGGCGCGAACGGCTTTCGGGTTATCAATGCTGTTTGCCAGCTCACCATAACTGCTGGTTTTGCCAAATGGTATTTTCTGTAGCGCTTGCCAAACCTGTTTTTGAAATTGAGTGCCAACTGGCGCCAGTTTGATATCGAATTCAGTGCGCTTGCCGTCAAAGTACTCGGTCAATTGTTCACATACCTGAGTAAATTTTTCCGGCGCATGTTGATACTCAGCCTTGATGTCGATAGGTACATTACCTTGTTGAAAACTCAGTTCCGTAAGCCCTTGCTCATTGGCCAGCAACGCAATATCGCCAAATTTACTGGTAAAAACATGATAATACATAGTTTTTGCTCTTTTAATTGTCTCTGTTATCTCTATTAATTACTAAGCGAGTGCCACAAATAAATGGCCGCATAGGCACGCCACGGGCGCCATTTTTCTGCGCTTTCTAAAATCTCTTTTTTCTTCGGTCTTACCCCGTCAACCGCAAGCGCCTTAATGATCCCCAGATCTTCGGCCGGAAACGCATCGACAACGCCGACACCACGCATCGCAATATAATGAGCAGTCCAGGGGCCAATACCTTTTTGCTGGCACAATAAATCGACGAACTTTTCAAAATCTACCTGTGGGTTAAACCAATGCTGATGTTGCTGGTAAAAGCGTAGCCAGTCGAGCAAGGTGGTTTGGCGTGTGGTGGTAATGCCAAGATCCTGAAAATCCTTCAGCTCAGCAGAATTGCCGAAACACTGAGCCATCACCGAATCAATCGTCGGAAACAGGTTATCGACTTTAGCGTTTAGACTGTCCGGTAATGTCACCGGTGTGCCAAATCGATTGGCAATCCTGCCAGCAAGGGTTGTCGCCGCTTTAACGGTGATCTGCTGGCCAAGGATGGCACGAATGGTAAATTCAAAAATGTCCCAACAACCGGGAAGACGCAGTCCTGGATTGTCAGCCACAATCGTTGCAAGCCGTTTGTCACTACTTAGCGTTTTGCGAATTCGCTCAAGATCACAGTCTAAATCGAACATATGTCTTACCCGGCGCACGACCTTATCTAATACCGAGTAATCAGTGAGGTAAATTTCTAAATTCAGAGCATTGATATTGAGGTTTTCACCACTGGCATTGGTTACCTTAAACCAGCCGCTAATGCCGTCAATTTCTATACTGCGTTGATAACTGTTGTCGTCAACATATTCAACCCCGGGAATTTGCCGTCCTCTTAAAAATGACAGCATCAGTGGCCAGTTCAACTCCCCTTGATAATTGAGTCGATAGTCAAAGCTTTGGGTATTATCCACCGGTCGATTTTTTTGTTCACGAAGTTCTATCGGGCTGCAACCATATTGGCTTTTTATATGTTGATTAAAACTGCGGAGGTTATTAAAACCACTTAAATAAGCAACGTCAGTAACCGATAAATTCGAACCAATCAGATATTTGCGACCAATAATTCCGCGCTGTTGATTGATAAAAGCTTTAGGTGTCATGCCCAGGGCGTCCTGACATTGACGTTGTAATTGCCGTTCACTGATGTGAAGTGATCTGGCAAGGTCTTTAACCTTAATACCCGGATCACCTTTAACCTGCTTCAGCATGGATGATAATGTCGAGTGCCGAGATTGAGGTGCTAATTCGGGACGACAGCGTTTGCAGGGACGGTATCCCTGATGTTCAGCCTGTGCGGCACTGAAGTAATAGCGGACGTTTTCTTCTTTTGGGGAACGGGCAGGGCAGATTGGTCGACAGTAGATACCAGTACTTAAAACGGCGGTATAAAACTGGCCATCAAAACGTTCATCGCGACTCATTCGAGCGCGATGACACACCTCAGGATCAATTACCGTAAAGTCAAATTGCTCTGAGGGTTCCGAATCAGTATGTGTATCGTCAGTTCGAGGACGATTCATAATCCACCATACTAAAAAAAGCTAATATATGGTCAACCAAGTGACCCTATACCAATCCCACTAAGTTTGTGCACAACTCAGAGTTAGGGCCGAGGTTCATTTGCAACATAGATTTTATTGATATAGTCATTCTATATTAATGAAATATAGGGCAGTAAATGGGCCTCTCACTAACTCCCTACGGGTGAGTTTTAAAGGCGTTTATCCCGCGTTACTGATTTTGACAATGGAATAACCATTCTCTGCAATCAAAGCCTTGTCTAAAAGCCTTTAAATTCTCACTGAGTGAGCAATAATTTAATGGGATTGGTATTATTGTATGGCATCACATTTTAGATTACCTGCAAAAACCCGACATTATAGTGAAAAATTACCAGCTACGAACCCGACCCGTATCGATATGGATGAATCCAGAATCCGGGTAATAGCCAACGCCACCAAGCTTCAAGGCCTTTGCGGTATCACGCAGCAAGGCTAAATCAACGCCGGGGATAGCAAAATCCATCGCCATGCCGCGCATGTGATAGCTTTTCTTGGCAACACCTGTACTTTTACCGGCCAGCATCGCATTGGTTTTCGGCGAGCGGTAACCGGAAATAATATGGATTTCTTTGTCCAGGCCTAACTTTTCACAGATGGCATGGAGAAAATCGAACAGTTTCGGATCCAGACTTGCCACTTCCTGTTGACGATGATCGCGCAGGTGATGGTCAAATGATGCCAAAACCTGTTTGTTATATTGACCATTTTGCCAAAATACACCCTGAACTTTTTCTTGGGTATGACGATTATAAAATCGCAGGGCTTTACCATTACCAGTAATGATATTGGCATACGCTTTGTTGCTCATTAATGGCGCCGTAACACCCAGTAGCGCAATGCCACCAAGTCCACGGATAAAATTTCGACGATTTTTAGAAACAGTGCTCATATAACCTCACTTTGGCTGATACTGAATAGAGAAAACAGGAGATTCAGTAAGAGTGTGGAGAAAGGTTAAGATTTCTTTAAAAAGACATCAATAGGTCGATAATTAACCATTGCTATGTATTGTTAACAATGTCTCTAACATCATGTTTTACAATGATTAATCGCGGAGAAATATTGTTTACATCTTTGTAACAAGCAAGGATAAAAAATGCACTATTTACATTTTATTACCCTGGGATTACAGGCTGTTTACATATAAGCCTTGTACTTATATAAGCTTTGATGGGTTTTTCAGGAGAGTCTTGTGAAAGTAATAGAAAGCAAGTTGAGCGCGAAACTAAATTTTAATTACGCGCTCATTTTCTATGTTTACAACGCCCCGTGGTCCTGCAATAACTCGTGGGCTCGAGCGGCAAGTTGGTAATAACCCTGCTGGTTAAAGTGAACGCTGTCTGATTTTAACTCTGGAGAGCGTAACATCGAGGCGATTATTTCATCTTCAAAAATTAAATCGTGTTTGTCGGCTAATTCCTGATAAAAGTCGGCACTGTCAGAGAAAAGGCTCTTCTTTGGCACCCCGAACAATACAACCTCAATACCCCTTGCTTTCGCGAGCTGAATCATCTGATCGAGGTTTTGCTTAGTTTGATTCAAGTCCATATTTCTCAAAATATCATTGCCACCTTCAATCAGTATCATCAAGTCTACCGATTCGGTATCCAGGATTTGCGGCAAGCGCGCCAGGCCATCCTCAGTGACTTCCCCGGAAATACCGGCGTTTATCACATTCAATCCCGTTAATTGTTGTAACACCGTTGGGTAACTCTGTGCAGCTGGCACACCTTTACCTGCGGTCAGGCTGTCGCCAAAAGCGAGAATCGTGGCATCGTTATCCAGAGCACTGAGCTGTGGGCCTCCACAACCAAAGGTAAGTAAAGCGAAAAGGCATACAGTTGCAAAATGAGAGATGCGTTTGCAGAGAGAGAAGTTATTTAATTTAATCATTTTTTTACGGCTTTTAATGGCATGGAATGTCGTTGAAATTGTGGGGAAAATTAACGAACGTTAGACAAATTTTGCAAAAAGATAACAAAAATTGCTTTGCCTTGATACTCCCTTGTGATATCAATAAATCAGTTGCAAGGGTTGCGACTCACTAAAACTTAACCTTTTTGAACCTAATAAACGCTAAATATAACAATAATTTATTGGGGAAAATAAGTGTCTCTTACAATCAACTCAGGGAAATCTGGCGCTAGATTTCGCAAAAAGCTAATCGCACAGACAGTGGCTGCTTCACTGGCTGCGGCATCATTCACCTCATTGGCCGCTGAGCAGTCAGAGCCTGAAGAAGACATTGATGACGTTATCGTTGTTACTGCGCAAAAACGTGTGCAAAACGTCATGAAAGTTCCTGTCACTGTAGATAGCGTTTCATCGGATACGATAGAAGAGTCCGGTTCGATTCTATTACAGGATATTGATAAATTTATCCCGGGATTTGATTTTTCCGAAGGTACGATGACTCAGGCTGGGGTTACCATTCGTGGTGTTTCCAGTCCGAACATCAGTGTCGGCCTCGACCCATCTTCGGCAACCTTCTTTGATGACGTTTATATGCCACGCGCGGCACAAAACGTATTGTTCTCTGACATGCAACGTATTGAGGTACTGAAAGGTCCACAAGGTACGCTGTTTGGTAAGAATGCGGCGATGGGTGTTGTGAACATGATCCCGAATGCGCCTCAGGAAGATTTCGAAGGTTTTATCAAAGGCACCTTTGGTACTGATAACCTGGTACGTATCGAAGGCATGATCAACTTTGAATTGATGGAAGATGTTTATTTTCGAGCCAATTTCCTA
The DNA here is from genome assembly GCF_007197775.1 of Thalassotalea sp. PS06. Classification (NCBI taxonomy): domain Bacteria; kingdom Pseudomonadati; phylum Pseudomonadota; class Gammaproteobacteria; order Alteromonadales; family Colwelliaceae; genus Thalassotalea; species Thalassotalea sp. PS06. The sequence goes on from NZ_CP041638.1 coordinate 1,305,668, forward strand.
ACCAATGAACAGGATGGATTCGTTGAAAACGTTGCTCGCCCGGAATGGAATGAAGGAACAAAAATTTGGGAGCTGGGGGCGGAAAACCACGATGCTGCTCGCGCCGCAATTAAATGGCAGGTAAGCGATAGCACCGATGTCACTTTCTCCTTTGACTGGGATGATCTTGAGCAAGCGCCACCGATGGCCATTGGTTTGAGTCCATATGCCTGGGAAAATCCTAACGATGGCGTTCCGGGTAATATCGACCCATTCGCCGATAAAGCAGAAAACGATGTTCGCAACGGTGTCGAAGGTCGTGATATGACCGCGTACACCCTGAAAATTAACCATGAGTTTGATGAAAACTGGTCAATGAAGCTGGTAACAAGTTACCGTGAGTGGGAAACGGTTAACCGCCAGGATGAAGACGGTACCGCACAAATCACTCGTTATCTGGATACGTCGAACAACGAAAAATCCGATATTTTCTATAACGAATTACAGTTTAACTATGTTGGTGAAAAACTAAGTTACGTTGGTGGTGTTACCTATTCAAAAGAAGACGTTTACCAGGAAACTGAAATCAACGTTACAACCGACACTGTTGCCCGCCTTGTTACCGGCGATTTGAATGGTCAGGTAAAACAGGTTGTTGGTGGTGAAGTACTGAATGGCTTGCAACAAGCTGGCTTAATCGATATGGCTATGGGCGATGTTGATACCGCCGCAGCCATCTATGCCTGTAGCTTACAGGGACTTGACCCATCTAATTGTATCGGTCAGGTGACCTTTAATGACGTTGTCGATCAGGCTTATGCCGATTCTGGTCTAGAAATGGACCACCTGTGGAATGCGGATGAGTGGGCCAATGTGCTCTCTGCATTTGGTATTGATGCGAGTCCTGAGTTTGTCATGGGTACCGGGGATTTAACCTATGATCTGGCGTCGCAGATGTTTGGCGAGCCTCTGATTTTTGGTCCTAGTTTTGCCGGCATGTTCTGGTCTGAAAACTTTATCAATACCGGTGATTTCACCAGTTATGGTATTTATTCCGATTTCGATTATCAGTTCACCGATAAATGGAATGCCTTCTTTGGCCTTCGTTATACCCGTGACGATAAAGAATTTACCTGGGAAATTACTGAAACGGAATTTGCTGAGGAACGTCCTGGGGTGCGCAACATCCTGTTCCCATCTGTACCTATGTTTGGCGCCGACGAATCCTGGAATGAGCTAACAGGTCGTATCGGTACGGGTTACCAGATCACCGATGATCACATGGTGTTCGCATCATACGCGACGGGTTACAAAGCCGGTGGTTATGATTCATTAAACATTTCCAGCGCGACCATGCCGTTTGAGCCGGAAGAAGTTAAAAACCTTGAGATTGGTTATAAAGGGGTTCTTGCTGATAGCTTAAGAACGACACTTGCCTTCTACCACACCATTTTGGATGGCAGACAGCGCAGTATCGAATCTAAGCCTCCGGGTCAGAATCAGGCACTACCTACGGTTGTTAACGAGGATCTTGAGCTAAATGGTATTGAGGTAACTCTTGAGTGGGAAATCATCGATGGCATGATTTTAGGCGCGGTTACCGATTATCGTGAGACAGACCAGGAATCTGAAGCGTTCTACAATGCCGTGGGTGAGCTTATCCCGGCGATGACCATTTCTGGTGAGTCCAGCGTTAACTATACCATTACCTATGACTGGATGATGGATATCGGTCTTGGCGATACCCGTTTACACATCGATTATGTATTCGCAGAAAACACCCGTGTGTTTGAAGTTGGCCAACCTGCCTTTGTGGAAAATATCCCGAACTACTACGATGACCGTCAGGACTTAAACGCACGTTTATCCTGGGCCAGTGAAAACGAGAACTGGGAACTTGCCATCTGGGGTAAGAACCTGTTGGACAATCGCTATGTGGAAGGCAGCTTAGGTGGACGTACCGCGGATGTACTAGGTACGCCATACGTTACCATCAACAGAGGTTTAGAGGCCGGTGTTGAGGTTAAGTACGGTTTTTAACTGTCACTGACTAACCCGAAAACTAAACCAAATCGAATAGCGAAGAGTATGACCTCATATTCTTCGCTTTTTTTTACACGGTTTATGACAGCTGATTTCATTCAACGATTCAACATCTCTGTTTTTACCAACCCATTACTGTTGATTATCACTGGCTGTTTCATTGCAACTACGGTTGCTAATTTTGTTGGTATGGATGCTGGCAGTGATTTTGTGCGCGGCTTACCGGTTAGAGAAATTGCCCTGATGACTGGTGGACTCAGCATGCTTTACGGCGCAGTGGATTTATTGACAGTAATTTATCGGCAGATTCTTGGTTACCTAATTAATCGACAAAATTGTCGATAAGTCATTGAAATGCATTGTGCGTTTTTTGCTCGATCAGCGCGGTTTTTGACATCTTGCCAACAAAATCCCCTATAAATTCACAAATATTACTTTCTGTTCCGACCCGCTTGTGATATCAATACGCCTAGCTGCAAGGGGTGCAGCTCACTAAAATTTAGCCTTCAAGAACCTGATAATGCTTTTTGTGAATGCAAAAGCGAACCGAATATAAAAACAATTATTGGGGAAATGAAGTGTCCTTAACACTAAACTCAGGGAAATCTGGCGCAAGATTTCGAAAAAAACTTATTGCTCAGACAGTGGCAACTTCACTGGCTGCGGCCTCTTTTACCGCATTTGCGGCTGAACAAAACGAACCAGAAGAAGACATTAATGACGTAATCGTCGTTACTGCGCAAAAGCGTGTACAGAATGTCATGAAAGTTCCGGTTACCGTTGGTTCAGTATCCTCTGACACTATCGAAGAATCTGGCTCGATTCTTTTGAAAGATATCGATAAATTCATTCCGGGATTCGACTTTTCTGAAGGTAGTATGACTCAGGCGGGTGTAACCATTCGTGGTATCTCCAGCCCAAATATTTCCGTAGGTCAGGACCCGTCTTCTGCAACCTTCTTTGATGACGTATACATGCCGCGTGCCGCACAAAACGTGCTGTTCTCCGATATGCAACGTATCGAGGTACTGAAAGGGCCACAAGGTACGTTATTTGGTAAAAACGCGGCAATGGGTGTTGTTAACATGATCCCAAATGCGCCGCAGGAAGATTTTGAAGGTTTCGTTAAAGGTACATTTGGTACCGATAACCTGGTTCGTATCGAAGGTATGATCAACTTCGAATTGGTTGAAGACGTATACGTGCGTGCAAACTTCTTAACCAACGAACAAGACGGATTTATCGAAAACGTTGCCCGTCCAGAATGGAACGAAGGTACGAAAATCTGGGATATTGGTGCAGAAAACCATGATGCAGCGCGTGTTGCCATCAAATGGCAGGTAAGCGATCGTACGGATGTTACTTTCTCATACGATTGGGATGACCTGGATCAGGCTCCTCCAATGGCTATCGGTTTAAGCCCTTATGCATATGACGAAAACCCGGGTGACGGCGTTCCAGGTAACTTCAACCCATTCCCGGATAAAGTTGAAAACGATTTACGTAATGGTCAGGAAGGTCGTGATATGACGGCTTACACCCTGAAAGTAAATCACGAATTTGACCAGTACTGGTCAATGAAGTTGGTATCCAGCTACCGTGAGTGGCAAACCGTAAACCGCGGTGAAGAGGACGGTACGGCCGATATCACCCGTTATCTTGATACGTCAAACAACGAAGATTCCAATATTTTCTATAACGAATTGCAGTTTAACTACACCGGTGACAAGTTAAGTTACGTGGGTGGTTTCACGTATTCAAAAGAAGACGTTTGGCAGGAATCTGAAATCAACGTTACTACCGATACCGTAGCTCGTCTTGTAACCCAAGACCTTAACGGTCAGGTTAAACAAGTTGTTGGTGGACAAGTACTTTCTGGCCTTGAACAGGCGGGTTTATTGGCAATGACAGGCGGTGATGTTGACGCTGCGGCGGCAATCTATGCGTGTAATCTGCAAGGTGCTCCGGATCCAACCGCTTGTATCGGTCAAATCAGCTTCTCTGATGTTGTTGATCAAGCCTACGCTGATTCTGGTTTAGAAATGGATCACCTATGGAACGCCGATGAGTGGGCAAACGTGTTGTCTGCTTTTGGTATGGACGCGAGTGCTGGTTTTGTAGCTGCAACAGGCGATTTAACCTATGACTTAGCAGCGCAAATGTTTGGTGAGCCTAGAATTTTCGGCCCTAGCTTTGGTGGTATGTTCTGGTCAGAGAATTTTGTAAATACCGGTGAATTCACCAGTTACGGTGTTTATTCTGATTTCGATTATCAGTTTACTGATAAATGGAATGCTTTCTTTGGTTTACGTTATACCCGTGATGACAAAAAGTTCACCTGGGAAATTACCGAAACAGAATTTGCTCAGGAACGTCCGGGTGTAACGAATATCCTGTTCCCGGCAGTACCTATGTTCGGCGCGGAAGATTCCTGGAACGAGTTAACTGGCCGAATCGGTACCGGTTACCAGATTAACGATGATCACATGGTATTTGCCTCTTATGCGACAGGCTACAAGGCCGGTGGTTATGATTCTCTGAATATCTCAAGTGCCGCACAGCCATTTGAGCCAGAAGAAGTTAACAACCTGGAGATTGGTTATAAGGGCGTACTAGCGGATAGCTTACGTACCACGTTAGCTTTCTACCACACCATCCTTGATGGCAGACAACGTAGCGTTGAATCTAAGCCTCCAGGCCAAAACCAGGCATTGCCTACGGTTGTTAACGAAGATCTTGAGCTTAATGGTGTGGAAATCACCCTTGAGTGGGAAATCGTTGATGGCATGGTATTTGGTGCGGTAACTGATTATCGTGAAACCGATCAGGACTCTGAAGCTTTCTACAATGCGGTTGGTGAGCTGATCCCTGCAATGACTATCTCTGGTGAGTCTAGCGTAAACTACACCCTGACTTATGACTGGATGATGGACATTGGCCTTGGTGATACCCGTTTACACATCGATTATGTGTTTGCAGAAAACACTCGTGTATTTGAAGTAGGTCAGCCAGCGTTTGTTGAAGACATTCCAAATTACTTCGATGACCGTAAAGATCTTAACGCACGTATTTCCTGGGCGAGTGAAGACGAAGACTGGGAATTGGCTATCTGGGGTAAAAACCTGCTAGATAACCGTTATGTTGAAGGTAGCTTAGGCGGTCGTACTGCTGATGTACTAGGTACGCCATACGTTACCGTAAACCGTGGTTTAGAAGCCGGCGTAGAAGTTAAATACGGCTTCTAATCAAGTCAGATTTAAGCTTTTGAAAAGCGGGTGATGAGCACCCGCTTTTTTTTATACCTTAAAAACATGTCAAAATAGGCTGTCGGCAGTGAATTGTTATGATCCTGTAGTTCTTTGATTTCCTTTGTTTATTGTGGTTTATTGGTTTTTAACAAACCCTGTGTATCCATGGTTTGAATGTCAGGAAGAACAACAGAAAAGGAAGGACTTCGCAATATCGATTAACACTTGCAGTGCAATTGGTATTATCAATTCAGCGACGAAAGATTTTGCAGAGTTTCAGGATTATTGGCTTGAGCAATTTTCGCTGCAGCAAGCGAAAGCAAAACAAGTGAGGGATTCGCCAAGCATCTACACCTACAACGAAGATATCTTACTTCATCAAGAATTATTGTTTAAAGCGGGTGAGTCAGGTAGCTTCCTGATCGCGTATCTTGGGGTGGACGGCACATACCAGCACAATCGCCAACATTTTGTCGATTTTCTGTCAAAGAATGGATTATAAATAGTAGAAAAAAGATTTTAAGATAGTAGAAAAAGGATTAGATATGCACATTTTCAAACAAGCATACCTAATCCTATTTTCTTACAGAAATCAAAAACAAACCTGATTTTTTACCTCACATTTGCTTTCTATGTACCCATCCTTAGGTGCACTAAAATTAACCTTCTAGAACAAATATTCTAATTTTGGTTAGATATTAACCACGGTTAAATCAGGGACTAAAATCCCAAATAATTCCTTTGCTGTCAACAAGATCGGACCAGTTAAATTAGAGCAATCAATCTAATTGTGCCGTATTTTTAGACAAAGATTCTGAAAAACAAACATTTTTTGTTTTCACTAAAAATTGACTCAATTGCAATATGGCAAATCACTGGCAAATGCTTAGGTGCAATGTTAATCTCTGCCCACATTCAAACAGCAACCCGGTTTTTCTTCCCTTAAATGAGTTCATTGAACCTGTTCTTAAGTCACTTTGCTTTTGCCCAATTTACCCTGGCATTTTTGATTCTTTTTCCCCGAGCAAAGCAGTCATTGCAGGTACGTTTGTATTGCATCCTGATGGCGACCGTAATGTTGTACCTGATCCCACAGATGTTCGGCACCTTGCCGTTGTACAGTGTTGCCTGGGTAGTGGTCTTTGTTGCATCGAATATCTTACCCGGGGTGTTTTACCTAGTCGGCTTGAGTGTATTTAGTGACCGCATTGAGATAAAACCCTGGCAATATTCACTGGCCTTCCTGCCCCTGGCATTAGCCTCAATGGCACAAATTTTGTTGGCGTTGAATAATCCGCCGCCCGATTCAATAGCCATGTTGGCATCGGTCATTAAAGTTTGCGTCATGCTGATTGAGCTAGGGCTAATGTCCTATGCATTGTTTATCGCCCTGAAATTCTGGCGTGACGATTTGGTTGCTGAACGTCGTTTTATCCGCGGTTCTGTCATTAGTTTTTGCGCAGCATATATCTTATTGGTGATTGTGGTAGAGCAACTATTAGGGGTGAGCGGTCTCTGGTTGATTACCGGTAAGCTCGGTATGTTGGCCATTCTTGCAACCGGGTTAAATATCATGTTGTTGCAAACCAGACCTAACTCCATGTTCGAACCGCCTAAGCAAAATGTCGAAATAGTTGATAGCAATGAGGCACCATTGCAACAACTCGAACAAGCAATGCGAGAAGAAAAGTTGTATCAACAGGAAGGTTTGACCATAGCAAAACTTGCCCGCCATTTGGGCTTTGGAGAACAAAAACTGCGGTCGTTAATCAATGGCGTTTTAGGTTATCGGAACTTTAATGACTACCTGAATTTTTTCCGTATCGAAGAAGTCAGCAAGCAATTGCTGGTGCCGGAAAATTCATCAACGCCAATCCTGACGTTAGCTATGAATAGCGGTTTTCGATCGCTAAGTTCGTTCAATAAGGCGTTTAAAGACACCCATGGTGTCACCCCAAGCCAATATCGTAAAAATAGCGGGATAACCTATAAATAATGCGGGTTTTCAAGGAATCCGTCAGACTTTTTTACGAATCCGTAAGCATTTAAATCTGCAAATTGTATAGTTGAACCAACTACGATTGAAGATAGAACATATTGCAGACCTCAAAGGTGACTTTCGTGATAAGTAAAATGACAAAAACAATTTCCTCTTTTTTTACTTTGGGATTCCTGTCTCTGGTTTTTAATTCGGCAATGGCTTTTTCTGAAGCTCAGGGTGATGCCGAAAACGGTAAAAATCTATATCAAACCTGTGTCGCTTGTCATGGTGATAAAGGCCAGGGTAATGACGCCATGCAAGCACCATCGTTAGCAGGTCAGTACACCTGGTATTTATCGATGCAGCTGGATAATTACAATGCCGGCAAACGTGGTACCCAAGCAGGTGATACTGCTGGTATGCAAATGGTACCGATGGCGAAACTGGTTGCCGATGAAAAAGCCAAAGCTGATGTATTGGCCTACATTGCGACCTTCGAAGTAGAAGCTGCTGCTAAACCTGAACTAGATGCCGATACCCTGCGCAATGGTAACCGCCAATACACATCACAGTGTGCAGCCTGTCACGGCAATAACGCTAAAGGAAACGAAGCGTTAAAATCACCAAATCTCACCACACTTTCAGCAGATTACTTAACTCGCCAATTACAAAATTACAAAGCGGGTATTCGCGGCTATCATCAGGATGATAAATACGGTCGTCAAATGCGTATGATGGCTAACACCATCAGCAATGATAAAAATCTCAAGGACATCGTTTCATTTATCCAAACCTTAGATAAATAATTGAGATGAAATTTATGATTGCAGTTAAATCTAAATTTCAAAACCTGATAAGTTTAGGAATCGCCCTGATCGCAGGACTGTCTTTGGCACTGGTATTCGCCTCCATGTCAAAAGCTCAGGCGAGCGACGCGGCGAACTTCGAATTAAAGCAACATTGTCCACCAAGTTTTGAGAAAAACGCCAAAGGCCATTGCATGCTGCGCACCATGTACGAGTTTTATAACTCGGTACAAAACCGCGGCGTAGGCGGCACCCAAACCTCATTGCCTGATCATCGTGATGGCTTCACTCCGGCGCAAATCGATTTAGGTCGTTACTTGTTTTTCGATCCGTTATTGTCAAAAGATGGTTCACTATCCTGTGCCAGTTGTCATCAGCCGGACAAAGGCTTTAGTGATGATATGGACAGAAGCGTCGGTGTAACCGGGGAGAAAGTGCCGCGCAGTGCACCAACCTTATGGAACGTGGCGTTTTTAGATAGATTCTTCTGGGATGGTCGTGCCGATACCCTGGAAGAGCAAGCCGTTGGCCCATTGTTTGACCCAAAAGAGATGGGTAACAACCCGCAACAGCTATTGGCATCGTTGCGCGGCAATGACAGCTACCCGAGCATGTTCAAACAGGCATTTCCAGAAACCGAGCAAATTGAAATCGAGCAAGTGGCAACTGCTTTAGCGGCATTCCAGACCTCATTAATTTCACTGAACTCGCGATATGATCAATATGCCCATGGCTTTCATGATGCATTGAGTGAAAATGAAATTAAGGGGATGAATATTTTCCGTTCCTTCGTGGCAAGGTGCGCTGAGTGTCATCAACCGCCACTGTTTACCAATAATCAAATTGCGGTGATTGGTACGCCAGAGCCAGAAGGTATGCCTTTTGACCCGGGTGCGGAAGTGCCATTCAATGACAAGCGTATGCGTGGCGGGTTTAAAGTACCCACGCTTCGCAATATTGCCAAAACCGCGCCATACATGCATTCTGGTGGTATGAAAAGCTTAAGAGAAGCGGCAGGATTTTATACCAAGGGCCGTGGACATGCGGTGCCGGAAGGGGAAGAGTTAATCATTCATTGGCATATTTGGGAACCAAATCTGACCGATGAAGAACTGGACCGAATTGTCGATTTTCTCCATGCTTTAACGGATGAAAGTCTGACACCGCAAATACCATCGGTTTTACCATCAGGTTTGCCAGCGGTAGATGCAAAATATGCAGCGAGTCTGCAGAACAATAAAGTTTTATCAGGGGATAAACCGATGCCTTCAGTGAGCAATAATAAAAAGTTGGGGGCATCATCCATTAACAATCAACAACAAGAACACACAGAGGAAGTAAGCGGAGATATTTATGAGTAAAGGAAAGGTTATATTATCGGCAGTACTGATTGCTGCTGCCTTTGCTGGGGGCACGTATTATGGCGGTAAAAATAGTGCGCCAGTGATCACCTCAAGTGCTGGTGGCGCGAGCTTTACCGGTGGTTACGACAAATCGAAGGATATCCAGGCTCAGGCCGGAACCACAGAAGTTGTCGACTTAAAAGCTACAGGTAATGTTATCGTCGTAAATGAAGGTGAGTTAATCATGGACGCGGTAAAAGCTGCGCAACCAGGTGACACCATTCAAATTATGCCAGGTACCTATCACGAAACCGTTTACGTCGACAAAGAAAGCATTTCTTTAGTAGGTGTTATTAAAGAAGGCGAGCGCGCAACTTTAGACGGTAAAGGCGTGCTCAATGATGCGATTTTATATTCAGGTAACAACTTCGTTGTTGAGAACCTGAAAATTACTCAATACAAGGGTAACGGTATCATGGGTCAGGCGGGTAACAACTTTGTGATCCGCAACAACGTAATCGTTGATACCGGTATCTACGGTATCTTCCCGCAACTTGGTAAAAACGGTGTGGTTGAGCACAACGTAATCTCTGGTATTGAAGATGCGGCGATTTACGTTGGTATGAGTGACAATATTCAGGTTGCATACAACGACGTATTTGAATCGGTAGCCGGTATTGAAATCGAAAACTCTCGTCATGCCATTGTTGAGAACAACTATGTTCACAACAACACCGGCGGTATCCTGGCGTTCATCACTCCGGGTCTGCCAATCAAAACCACCTATGACGTTATTATCCGTAACAACTTTGTGGTTGATAACAACCACGAAAACTTCGCAATTCCAGGCTCTATGGTTGCGATGATCCCACCAGGTTCAGGTATCGTAGTTTGGGCTGGCGATGATGTCATCATTGAAGGCAATATTATCACTAACAACAAAACCGCAGGTATCCTGATTTCTGACCATATCTCATTTGGTAATGCTACTGGTGACCCAGACTCAGAACCTTACCCAGATCGTACTATGATTTTGGATAACCTGATGATGGATAACGGCTACGACACCATTGATGAAGTCAAAGCGTTAATGCTAACTGAGTTCAAACAAGGTAAGCCGGATATCGTAAAAGTTGGTGGTGGTATCGATTCATGTATCATCAACCGTCACCGTTATGTGACCGTTGGTGTAGATGATTGGAAAGAGTGTGATTTCACCAATACTGACAACATTGACACTTATCTGTTAGATTCTCCAGTTCCACCGCGTGATATCGACCCATCTGAGCGTGGTAAAATTGCTTACCTTGGTATCTGTACTGGTTGTCATACCTACTCAGGCACTATGATTGGTCCTCCGGTACAAACCATCCAGGCATTGTACATGGATAATCCTGAAGGCTTAGCTGAGTGGATTGCCAACCCAACCAAGAAGCGTGATGACTTCCCGGAAATGCCACCGCAAAACTATCTTGATGAAGAGACTCGTCTAGCGGTAGCAAAATACATGTTATCCGCTAAAAACTAATCCGTTAGTTTATGCATGAAAAAGCCAGGTATTTGACCTGGCTTTTTTGTACCTGTTAATTACCTAACAATAGATATTCAAGAAAATGAGGTTATTCGCAATGGCGCCAAATCATGGGCACTAGTTCGTGGTTTTTACGGTAGGCCTTAAAACGCAATTGTAGATCTTCTGGTAGGTCAATCAATGACACGGCGGTAAAGCCATTTTTGGTATACAAGGGGCTTAGTTCGGGTGCACAAAAACATATGAGTCTTGGGTAATGTTTCTGACATTCGATAAGTAATTTTGTCGCAAGACCTTGATGCTGCCAACATTCTGCTACGACCAAAGCATGCAGAAACGAATGACTGTCTTTAAAAGAGATAATAACCGAGGCAATGATGTCCTGATTATCGCGGACCAGGTAGGTCATGTCGTCACCAAGAAAGCGGGCGGAATAGCGCTGCTGCTTGTAAAAGCGTTGAATCGCTTTTTTATCGGATTTATCGGCGGTTTCGATGAAAAAATCTGACATGGAAAATCGTATAGGAAATCGAGTTGGAAATTTTAGGGGGACAGAGTCGTTAACTTATAAGGTGTAAACTACTGATAATTATCAGTAATGTTTTTTGATAATTGACTCTGACCCTCATCAAAAGCGCTTCGGTTAAGAAGCGCGCAGGGCTTTTTCGCCGCGGGCAATGCCGACGGTGCCGGAACGAACCACTTCGATGATTTCCGTCTCATGGCTCAGGATTTTGATAAATGCTGAGGTTTTTTCCTCATCGCCGGTAAGCTGGATGGTGTATATCTGCTTACCAATATCGATGACATCGCCGCGGAAAATATCGGCAATGCGTTTTACTTCAGTACGAGCTTTGTCGCTCATCGCCAACACTTTAACTAAAACAATTTCACGTTCAATGTGAGCACGCTCGGTTAAATCGGCAACCTTGATAACATCAATAAGCTTGTTTACCTGCTTAGTGATCTGCTCAAGTACTTTGTCATCTCCGCGAGTTGTAATGGTGATACGGGACAAACTGGCGTCATCGGTTTGCGCCACACTTAAACTTTCGATGTTATAAGCACGTTGCGAAAACAATCCGACAATTCGGGATAAAGAGCCGGGTTCATTCTCCAGCAAAATAGATAGAATACGGCGCATTAGACTTTCTCTCCCTTTTTCAGCCACATTTCATCAACCGCGCCAAAACGCACTTGCATTGGGTAAACGTGTTCGGTTTCATCAACCAATACATCGACGAAAACCAGACGATCTTTCAGTGCAAATGCACGTTCCATTGCTTCATCGAGCTCACTTGGGTGATTCACCTGAATGCCCACATGACCATAAGATTCCACCAGTTTTACAAAATCCGGCAATGACTCCATATAAGAAGACGAGTGACGGCCACCATAAATCATGTCCTGCCACTGTCTTACCATACCTAGCGAGCGATTATTTAAGGAGACAATTTTTACCGGAAGGTTGTATTGCAAACAGGTGGATAATTCCTGAATGTTCATTTGAATCGAACCATCACCCGTAACACAAACCACATCTGCGTCAGGGAATGCAACTTTAACGCCCATGGCGGCAGGGAAACCAAAGCCCATGGTGCCAAGGCCACCGGAGTTTATCCATTGGCGAGGTTTATCAAACGGATAATACTGCGCTGCAAACATCTGGTGCTGACCTACATCAGAGGTAACGTAGGCTTTACCTTCGGTATGCTTATAGATGGACTCGACCACTTCCTGGGGCTTAATACGCTCAGGGTCTTTTTCATAGCTGAAGCTGTTCAATGAACGCCATTCATTAATTTGCTGCCACCAATCGGCATAAGCGTTTTCATCACGTTGATGGTTGGCTTCATCTAATCCTGCCATCAATTGATCAATGACGACATCAACCAGACCAACAATTGGAATGTGAGCATTGATGGTTTTAGAAATCGACGTTGGGTCGATATCAACATGAATGATGGTGGCGTTTGGACAGAATTTCTCAACCTTGTTGGTTACCCGATCGTCAAAACGAGCACCAAGGGCAAGGATAACATCGGCATTGGCCATGGCCCTATTGGCCTCAACCGAACCATGCATACCAAGCATTCCAAGGAAATTAGGGTGTAAGCCACTCAGACCACCAAGGCCCATTAGGGTATTGGTGGTTGGCGCATTTAAACGTTCTACTAATGCGGTTAGTTTGTCGCTGGCATCAGCCAAAACGATACCGCCACCGGTGTAAATAACCAGACGCTCAGCGCCTAAAATGGTGCTAACCGCTTTACGAATTTGTTTGCTGTGTCCCTTGACATTCGGGTTATAGGAGCGAAGCTTTACTTCTTTATCTAACACAAATGGCGCCGTGTTATTCGGCATTAAGATGTCTTTCGGTAATTCGATAACGACCGGGCCTGGTCGGCCGGTTTCTGCCAGATAAAAAGCCTTGGCAAGGACATTAGGTAATTCAACAACAGAGCGACAGTTAAAGCTGTGTTTAACAATCGGGCGGGAACAACCGATGATATCGGTTTCCTGGAAAGCATCGTCGCCAATTAACTGTGATGGAACCTGGCCAGCCAGAACTACCATAGGAATGGAATCCATATATGCAGTTGCAATACCGGTTATGCAATTGGTATTGCCAGGACCTGACGTTGCCAACACCACACCGGTTTTACCGGTAGCGCGGGTGTAGCCATCTGCCATATGGGTGGCAGCTTGCTCGTGACGGACGAGGATATGTTCGACTTTGTCCTGCTGAAAAATCGCGTCATATATATCCAAAACTGACCCTCCGGGATAGCCAAAGATGTAATCCACCTCCAACTCGGCCAGGGCCTTAATCAATAATTGGGAACCACTGTACAACTCTGTTGTCATTTTTTTTGCCTTTTTTTAAGCCTGAAAAAATAAAAAACCCTCGGTGGTTAGGCGAGGGTTTCGTGAATTTTTATGCGTTTCTTAATTATTCAGTCAAAACCCGGCCCTTGGTAATAAAACCACGACCAGCAGGAGAGTGATGACTGAGTTAATAAATTTCACTGTAGATTTATAATTAAGAATTGTTCATTTATATTTAAGTGGTTTGTTTGGTGTTGTCAACAACTAATTAACAATTGGCCGAAAAATTCGCAATTTTGCTCCGAACGTGCCATTTACAAGGGAATTTAAGTCGTTACAATAGCTGCAAAATTTAACAAACAATGACAAAAACTGAACAGATTTTTGTTGAGTATTAAACCACCAAATGGGGCGAAGTATGAAGAGTTTTGAAGTAAATTTTGACGGCTTAGTTGGACCAACCCACAATTATGCGGGTTTATCAGAAGGAAATGTTGCATCGCTTTCCAATGCCCAGGACTTATCCAGTCCGAAAAATGCAGCTTTGCAAGGTTTGAAAAAGATGAAGGCCCTGCACGATATGGGCATGGTTCAGGGTGTGCTGGCGCCTCAGGAACGTCCAGACATTTTCTCTTTACGTCGTCTTGGTTTTAGTGGTGACGATGCTTCAGTACTTGCGCAGGCAGCAAAAGTTTCTCCAGCGGTATTGTCTGCCTGTTGTTCAGCATCTTCGATGTGGACTGCCAATGCTGCGACGGTATCCCCGTCAGCGGATTCTGCGGATGGTAAAGTGCATTTCACGCCCGCCAACTTAACCAATAAGTTTCACCGTTCATTAGAGCCAGAAACCACAGGTAATATCCTGAAAGCGGTTTTTAATGATGACAAGGTATTCGCGCATCACTTACACCTGAATGATAACGACCACTTCGGTGACGAAGGTGCGGCGAACCACACGCGTTTATGTTCTGAATACGATGAAGCTGGTGTGCAGATTTTCACTTTTGGTCGCTATGCGTTCAACCGCTCTAAGCCGATGCCAATCAAATTCCCAGCGCGTCAGACATTAGAAGCCAGCCAGGCAGTAGCCCGTTTGCACCAGCTGGATGACAGCCGTGTGGTTTATGTTCAACAAAATCCTGCGGTTATCGATCAGGGTGTATTCCACAATGATGTTATTGCTGTCGGTAACCAAAACGTATTGTTCTATCACGAGCAGGCGTTTTTAAATACCGATGAGTTCTTAGGCGAGCTGCGTCAGAAGTTCAGCGGTGACGATTTACATTGCATCAAAGTAAGCAGTGATGATGTAAGCGTATTGGATGCGGTAAATACGTATCTGTTCAATACTCAAATTATCACCTTAGCGGATGGCACGATGGCAATCATTGCACCGATGCACTGTCATGAAAATGAGCGTGTTAAAGCTTATTTGGACAATTTGGTAACGCAAAATACCCCGATCAAACAGGTCAAATATTTTGACGTTAATGAGTCAATGAAAAACGGCGGTGGCCCGGCGTGTCTGCGTTTGCGAGTGGCGTTAAAAGAAGCGGAACTTGCCGCAGTAAATCCAAACTGTGTGATGAACGATGAGTTGTACGGCACACTAGTGAACTGGGTTGAAAAGCACTATCGTGATCGTTTGAGCTTTGATGATTTGCGTGATCCAAACCTATTGGTTGAATCCCGTGCTGCACTTGATGAATTAACGCAAATCTTAAATATTGGTTCTGTGTATCGCTTCCAACGTTAATGACGGAATCTATTTTTAATAACTTAAGAAAGGGCTTGTCGTATTTAATGACAAGCCCGTTTTGTATCTGCTCATTTTTGAGCTTTCCACTTTAATCTGCTTATTCGGCTGTTACCTGCGACATAATCGTCAAAATGTCTTCCAGGCTTTGCGCAAAGTACACCACGTCGGCATCGCTAATATCGCGATGACAAACCAACCGAATTTCATCGCCAGCGCTTATCAGAATGCCTTCTGCTTTAAGAAGCTGAGCAACTAAGGCTGGATTGAAGCTATCTGCTAATTTGAAATACAGCATATTGGTATCGCAGGCGGTTACAGTAACGCCGTTAATGCCCTGCAATTTCGAGCTTAATTCCTGGCATCGCTTATGATCGTTTTTAAGCTGAGCAACATGATTGTCGAGGGCATAATCCATCGCCGCTGCAATAATACCTGCCTGACGCATGCCGCCGCCTAGCATCTTTCGCCAACGTCTGGCTTTACTGATAAAGGCTTCACTGCCGCAAAGTACAGAGCCCATGGGCGTGCCCAGGCCTTTGGAAAAACATACGGAAATTGAATCGACGTAATGGCATAGCTGTTTCAAATCAATATTGAGTTCAGTCAGAGCATTAAATACCCGGGCGCCGTCTAAATGCACACTTAACTGGTGCTCATTCGCCAAATCCCTGATGGCTTTAAAGTATTCAACGGGGATCACTTTCCCGTGATGGGTATTTTCCAGACTAATAAGCTTGCTCATCGCAAAGTGTTGATCGTTGGGTTTAATCACCGCTTTAATCGCATCAGCAGCCAGACTGCCATCGGCGGATACCGGAATCGGTTGCGGCACAATGCCACCAAGTGCCGCGGCGCCACCGGCTTCATATAAATACGTGTGATAATGCTGACCAACAATATACTCTTCGCCACGCTGACAATGGGAAAGCAGGGCACAAAGGTTAGATTGGGTGCCTGAGCTCACTATCATCGCGGCTTCAAAACCACTAAGTTCAGCCATTTTTTGCTCAAAAGCATTCACGGTTGGGTCGTCGCCATAAACGTCGTCGCCGAGTTGAGCAGCCGTCATGGCATTTAGCATTTCCGGGGTAGGGCGGGTAACGGTATCGCTGCGAAAGTCGATATAAGTAGTCATGGTTTGCTGTTTGTCCGTGGCGATAAGGGTATCGCATCATTAATGTGGAGATGTCAGCAAGATTAATATGGATAAGTGGAAGCTGCAAGCTAGTAGGGAAAGAGGAAAGAGGAAAGAGGAAAGAGGAAGAAAGTTCTGACACCATCAAAATAGCTCAGAAGCTTTTTACCACGTCATCTCCTTGAAAAAGGAGATCTCAAGCTCAGACCAAGGCTTTGATTTCCAGTCGTAGCTGGAAATGACCGGAGTCTATGACGCTAGCTCAAAATTTTCTACCACGTCATCTCCTTGAAAAAGGAGATCTCAAGCTCAGACCAAGGCTTTGATTTCCAGTCGTAGCTGGAAATGACCGGAGTCTATGACGCTAGCTCAAAATTTTCTAACCACGTCATCTCCTTGAAAAAGGAGATCTCAAGCTCAGACCAAGGCTTTGATTTCCAGTCGTAGCTGGAAATGACCGGAGTCTATGACGCTAGCTCAAAATTTTCTACCACGTCATCTCCTTGAAAAAGGAGATCTCAAGCTCAGACCAAGGCTTTGATTTCCAGTCGTAGCTGGAAATGACCGGAGTCTATGACGCTAGCTCAAAATTTTCTACCACGTCATCTCCTTGAAAAAGGAGATCTCAAGCTCAGACCAAGGCTTTGATTTCCAGTCGTAGCTGGAAATGACCGGAGTCTATGACGCTAGCTCAAAATTTTCTAACCACGTCATCTCCTTGAAAAAGGAGATCTCAAGCTCAGACCAAGGCTTTGATTTCCAGTCGTAGCTGGAAATGACCGGAGTCTATGACGCTAGCTCAAAATTTTCTAACCACGTCATCTCCTTGAAAAAGGAGATCTCAAGCTTAGGCCGAGGCTTTGATTTCCAGTCGTAGCTGGAAATGACCGGAGTCTATGACGCTAGCTCAAAATTTTCTAACCACGTCATCTCCTTGAAAAAGGAGATCTCAAGCTCAGACCAAGGCTTTGATTTCCAGTCGTAGCTGGAAATGACCGGAGTCTATGACGCTAGCTCAAAATTTTCTAACCACGTCATCTCCTTGAAAAAGGAGATCTCAAGCTCAGACCAAGGCTTTGATTTCCAGTCGTAGCTGGAAATGACCGGAGTCTATGACGCTAGCTCAAAATTTTCTAACCACGTCATCTCCTTGAAAAAGGAGATCTCAAGCTCAGACCAAGGCTTTGATTTCCAGTCGTAGCTGGAAATGACCGGAGTCTATGACGCTAGCTCAAAATTTTCTAACCACGTCATCTCCTTGAAAAAGGAGATCTCAAGTTTAGGCCAAGGCTTTGATTTCCAGTCGTAGCTGGAAATGACCGGAGTCTATGACGCTAGCTCAAAATTTTCTAACCACGTCATCTCCTTGAAAAAGGAGATCTTAAGCTTAGGCCGAGGCTTTGATTTCCAGTCGTAGCTGGAAATGACCGGAGTCTATGACGCTAGCTCAAAATTTTCTAACCACGTCATCTCCTTGAAAAAGGAGATCTCAAGTTTAGGCCAAGGCTTTGATTTCCAGTCGTAGCTGGAAATGACGGGTTGATGATGCAGTTAGAAGGCTTTGGCCAGGAACAGCCTATATGCCGAAAATGCAAGGAGCTATTTTCGGTGGAAGGCGGGAGGTGGAAGGTGGACGATGGTTGGAAGGTGGGAGATGAAGAGCAAAGCGGCATGAATCGATTCCATGCCGCTTAAATCGAAAACTGGACTAGAACTTGTAAGTTACCCCAGCATAGCCGTTGATGCCGTCAGCAACATACTGGCTAACGGTTTGATATTCACGGTCGAAGATATTGTTCACTTTAAAGTCGAGCTGCAAATCTTCGATAACCTGGTACTGTACGCCAAGGTCAAAACGGGTGAAGCTTGGTAGCTCACGCATACCACTGTCATAGCTCTTGTCACGATAACTGGCGATGGCAGTAAAGTTATAATCTCGCCATTCATACCCTAAGGTGTAGTTCGCGGTAAGCGCCGGACGACGAATAAGGTCGGCATCGGTAACCGCATCTTTGGCATCGGTATAAGATACCGCCAGGGTATTCGTGGTTGCACCAAGCAGTAACTCAAGTGTGCTCTCAATGCCTTTGATTTTCGCTTCATTGACATTACTAGGCTGCCACAAACCAAACTCGTTTGGTGCCCAGGCAATTAAGTTATCAATATCAGAATCGAAAGCGGCAAGCTCCAATTGGCCAAAATCGAAAGAATAACGGACAAGTAATTCATTACTGCTCGCTTCTTCCGGTTCCAGATCCGGGTTACCACTTCCTGGCCAGTATAGGTCGTTAAAACTTGGCGCTTTAAAGCCAGTGCCGCGGTTCAGACTTACCAATAGGTTTGGCGATACTTTGTAACCAGCGGATAGGTTGTAAGTGGTTTTGTCACCGATTTTCTCGATATCGTCATAACGAACCGCACCTTCCAAAATCAACGAGTTAATGGTTTGACGGCCTTGAACGAAAACGGCAGTGACATCGCGACTGTCGATTTGCCACTCCTGAAATCCTTCAGTCCAGGGGTCTTTATCCTGGTTGGTACTGACTTCTTCGTTGTACCAGTCAAGGCCAAGGTTTACTCGAAAACCATCGGCAACACTAAATTGATTAATGAAAGCGACTTGCTGGCGCTTGGTAGTGATTTCATCACCGTCAGCTCGGTCAATGCCATTACCGAATGTCTTGGCGGAGTTTTCGATAATTGCTAACGATAAATTGGAAGTGATAGCACTGGTTTCATAAACACTGGCAAGTTTGATATGCGAGTTTTCGCTGTCCTGCTCATTGGCGTAAAATGCCGGGCAGGATTGCGATGGGTCGTTCCAGCAAGGTGAATCGGGATAGGAAGCATCGTATTCATTATTGCTTTTTTGATAGCGGCCCACTAATTCCAGGCGTAAATCGTCATTGATATAGGATTCACCATTTACCGACAGATTCATGCGTTCAAAGCCATCTTCATCTGGCTCGTTGATGTCATAAAGATTGTTCGAATCCGATTCAAATATATTAAAACCATCGCTCTGCTCAGCATTCACGCTCAGGCTTAAATTGTGATCGTCATTACCAAAGCCAATACCGGCAAAGCCCTGCAAATAGCCATGGCTACCAATACTGGCGCCAACATTACCTGAGCCATGGGAATAGTGCTTGGTGAATATCTGAATCACGCCGCCGATTGCATCACTGCCCCAAAGGGATGAGCGAGGGCCTTTAATGATTTCAATGCGCTCGATTTGCTGTGGCGCAATTTGTGAAAAGTCGGTTAAGCCAAGGGTTGCAGAATTTACCCGTACCCCGTCGATGAGAAGAAGCGTTTGGTTGGAATTACTACCGCGGGTAAATACGAAACTGGCTTGTCCCGGACCGCCTTGAGATGTCACTGACATACCCGCAACTTGATCAAGGATCTCACTGACATTTTTTGCCTGCAGACGTTCGATATCGACCGAGGTGATCACCACGTTTGACGATAAGCTTAAAGATCTTGGTTCTTCGCTGCGATTAGCGGTAACTAAGATTCTATCTTCAACGGACGATATTTGTTCGGCATTCGCTTGTTGCATTACCGAGGTGTTAGCGATTAAGGCTAGAGACACAGCGGTTACAGGCAACGCAATCTGATTGCGTCGATTTGTTTTTATTGCTTTAGATTTCATTTTTTCCTCACACAAGGCGCCCACCGCACCTGAAAAAATTCGCTGAAGCTGGTCTCCGGACTTAAAACGACAGTTATAAACCACCATTTATCACCGTTGCGGGGGCAGTCCAGGATTTTGGGCGATAGCCCAGCACCTGATTCCCTAATTGCTCGTTCTAACAAACATTGCCACGAGCACTTCAGCATTCACTTCACTGACCTAATGGTCAGTACCACATTTTGCCTGCAAGTTTTATGCAGGCAAATTCCTTTTATGGGGTCAGAGTCATTGTTTAATGGCACTTAACCCTTTGATATTCATAAGTTTGTATTTCTACTAATTGACTCTGACCCCATTGTTTAGCGCATCGTAAACTTGGCGGCTTTGGTCGATTTGCTCGCAAAGCTTGGTGATCTCGCTTGGCAGTCGTAACGTCATGCGATGCAAGATATCGGCATCGGGGCGTAACATCTGCTTATGCTTTACCGCATCCAGATTTTTATATTGTTGCCAGTTGATGCTCATCGATTCATTGCTATGGCGACTGGTTGGGTAAATGATTAGCTGCGGATTCGCCACCAACACGTCTTCGATATTGATTTGCGGATAGTCATTGTCGGCATTCTTGAAAGGGTTTTCGGCGCCACATAAATCCAGTTGCTGTTGTGGCCAGGCGTTGCCTGCCACTGTAGTTAGCGGTTGCGGCCAAAGCTGGTAAAACACGGTTACCGGCGCTTTATCCTGATAGCTTGCTTGTAATTGCTGCAGTGCTTGTCGAAATTCATCGGCCTTAACGTTTGCCGCATCAGCATTGCCAAAACGCATCCCAAAACTTTCAATTTCATTGGCCACATCAACAAGGCGTTGCGGGTGCGAATAGATAACGGTTTGCCCAAGTTGTTTTAAGCGCTGGATATCGGCATCGGGATTACCGGTTTTCCAGGCGATAATGACATCCGCTTGCAAAGCGACAATGGCTTCAATATTTAACTGCGCATAGTTGCCAACCCTAGGGATAGCTTTGGCAGCTTCTGGGTAATCGGCGTGTTCTAAGGTGGCAATGATATTGTCACCCAGGTCGATGGCATAAAGCATCTCAACAATATGCGGGGCCAGGGCGATAATCCGAACCGCTTTCGGTTTAACGTCAGATTTGCCAATCGCACTGGTGCTGATGCTGGAAAAGACTACCAGCATAAACAAAACCATAAACATAACCAACCGCATCGATTGTTGAGCCAACTTGATCATTACCAGTCCATACCTTTTTGCGCTTTAATACCGGCCTGGAAGGCATGTTTTACTTCCTGAACCTCAGATACGGTATCAGCGAGATCGATTAAACGACGATGACAGGCGCGGCCGGTGATCAAAACATGTTGGTGTTTAGGACGATTTTCGATGGCCTGGATCACCTCGTCCAAATCCAGATAGTGGTAGCTAACCATGTAGGTAAGTTCATCAAGAAGCACCATATCGATGCTGGGATCTGCCAGCAATCGTTTAGCGTCTGTCCATGTTTCTGTGGCTGCAGCAATATCCGCTTCTTTGTTTTGCGTCTCCCAGGTAAAGCCTGTGGCCATCACGCAAATCTCAACGCCATGTTGCCTTAACAGATTCGCTTCGCCACATTCCCAGGTACCTTTGATAAACTGCACGACGGCAGCTTTTTGACCATGTCCGACAGCGCGGGCAACGGTACCAAACCCAGACGTTGATTTGCCTTTGCCATTACCGGTAATAACAACCAGCAGGCCTCGCTCTTCCTGCGCCTGAGCAATTTTCTCATCAACTTTTTCTTTAATTTTTTGCTGCCGCTCTTTGTGGCGCTGCTCTTCGCGGCTTGGCTCTTTATGGTCTAGCTCTTGGTTTTCATTTGTCATCTTGGTACCACTTAGTCAGTATGTCTTCGATTAGGTTAAGATTTAAATCCTGTTCACAGGCATCCGCGAGACGGTCGATGGCTTTTTCCTGCTGCTCCCAGGCGGAATCTGATTGAGCTATGTTGTGTCCACACCATCGGGAAATGGCTTGTAGAACCTCAGGTTCATTGAAAAAACCATGTACATAGGTTGCCATTACCTTGCCATCATCACTGATAAAGCCCAGCTCCATTGGCGCATCTTTATACAGGGCCTTGCTTTGCGTGCGTGATATAAGCTGGCTTTGTCCGGCATGAATTTCATAGCCTTTAACCTTTGCGTTTTGCAGACTAGGGTTGAGCTGAAATTCGACGTTGGTTAAAGTTTTCTCCATCGAAAGAGTCGTACTGATCGGCAACAGTCCTAATCCGATGGCTTTTATTTCAGTGCTTTCCACGCCCAATGGGTCGTTAATTTCTTGCCCGAGCATCTGCATTCCAGCACAAACACCGATAACTTTGCCGCCATAACGAAGGTGGCGCAATATTGACTTGTCCCATCCCTGGCTGCGTAAAAACTGCAGATCTGCGGCAACGGATTTGCTGCCGGGTAAAATAATTAAATCCGCGGCAGGCAAGGGCTTCGGATTATCTGGATTGGTGTAAATAAATTTAAAATCAATGTCCTGATGCCAGCGTAATGGATCAAAATCATCATGATTACTCATACTTGGCAGGACAGGAACTATGACTTTGAGCCGTTGGTAATTGCCGTTGTTGCTAGCTACTTGGCTATTAACCGCATCTTCTTCTGATAGCGTTAGACCATGCAAATAGGGCAGGACACCAAGTACTGGTTTTCCGGTTTTTTCTTCAAGCCAGTCGAGACCACTTTCCAGCAATTTGATATCACCACGAAAGCGGTTTATCACAAAACCGACCACCCGATTTTGCTCAGATTCACTCAACAGCTCGAGCGTACCAACCAGGTGGGCGAATACACCACCTTTGTCGATATCCGCTATCAGAATTACCGGACAGTCGGTGGCCTCTGCAAAGCCCATATTGGCGATATCGCCTTCGCGAAGATTAATTTCTGCGGGACTACCAGCACCTTCAACCACAATACGCTGGTATTCTTGCTGCAGATATTGGTGCGATTCTAATACCGCATTCATCGCCGCTTTCTTGTAATCCTGGTACTGCGCCGCTTGCATGATTGTCAGCGCTTTACCGTGAACAATTACCTGAGCTCCGGTGTCTGAATTGGGTTTTAATAAAATCGGGTTAAAGTGGACGTTAAGGTCAACCTTTGCCGCCTGGGCCTGAATCGCCTGGGCGCGGCCAACTTCACCACCGCAGGGCGTAACCGCGGCATTAAGCGCCATGTTCTGGGGTTTCATTGGAGCAACATGCAAGCCGCGGCGTTGCCAAACCCGGGCGAGGGCAGCTACCAGGGTCGATTTTCCAGCATCGGATGTCGTCCCCTGAATCATCAGAGTTGGCGCTATGTTGTTTTTGCAATTAATCATCTAACTCACTTGTACCTTACACTTAGCCACTTACGCTTTTCTCCCTATTCTTTTCGCATCAGCGCTAAAAAGAATATCGAACCAATGGCAGCAGTGATCACCCCGATTGGAATTTCCTGACCGTTTAATGCGGTTCTGGCAACCACATCTACCAGCATCAGGAAGATGCCACCGAGCAAACCACTAAAGATGATTAACTTGCCAGTGGTGATGCCGACCCATTTGCGTATTAAATGCGGGATCATCAATCCCACAAAGCCAATACCGCCACAAAAAGCGACGATGACAGCGGTGATCGCCGCAGATAAAATTAATATGCTGATCCTGACCTTATTGACCGATACCCCTAAGCTGCGGGCACTTTCATCACTGATCAGCAGGGCATCTAACTGTCTTGATAGCAGCAGTGAGATAACCAGGCCAATAATAATGACTGGTGTTATCCAGTAAATGGCTTGGTTGTCGGTGCGAGCGAGTGAACCCATCAGCCAGAAAATCACCCGATTGGCTGCAAAGGCATCGCTGATATACAGGGTAAAGCTGGTAATGGCGCTGAGTAAAAATGACACTGCAACACCGGCGAGTAATAAGAATTCTATGCGCTGCCAATGGCGATTAAAAACAATGCCAATAACCAAAACTACCGCCAGTAATGCGCCGATAAAGGCCGCCAAAGGGATTGAAAGGGCGATAGACTCGGCGAAAAAACTCACCAAAGTAACGCCAAGACCGGCACCGGCAACAATGCCGAAAAGGTAAGGGTCTGCCAGAGGATTGCGGGTGATGTTTTGCATCAGGGCGCCAGTCATGGCCAGACCAAAGCCAGCAAGAAAGCCGGTGACAATGCGCGGCAGTCGAATATCAAACAGTATTTGCTGGTCGAATGGCCCCTTACATTGCTCAAACAAGCAAGCATAAACGGCTTCAAAGCCAACACTCTGGGTACCCATACCCAATGAAAAGAAAATTGAGATTACCAGCAACCCGAGAATTAGCAGGGCGTTGATCGACAAAGAGAGTCTTTTTATCATTGCGCTTTCCTCGCTGCATCCGGTGTATTCGCGGCAAACGTAATACGCTTACCTGGGTTTATTGGATGCGACTCAACCAGGCAGGGCAGTTTGAATACCTGTTCTAACAGATTCGACGTTAATACTGAATCTGCATTTCCTTTGGCAACGATCTTCCCTTCATTTAGCAGTACTAGTGTATTTGCATACTGACTGGCCAACTCAAGGTTATGAATAGAAAAAATAAGGGTTAAATCTAATTCATTGGCAAGCGCTAAAATCTGATGCTGGTAGTAAATATCCAGATGATTCGTTGGCTCATCCATGATTAATAGTTTTGGCGATTGTACGACCGAACGGGCAATTAATACTCGCTGTTGCTCACCGCCGGAAAGGGTATTAAATGAATGCCAGCGTTTGTGTTTAAGGCCGACTAATTGCAGTGATTCAGCAATGTGCTGATCGTCATGGGAATCATCAAAAGCGCCATTTAAGGCAAGCAGGGGTTTGTTGGCGAGCAGTCCCATGCGCACGATGTCATTTACGGTTAAGTCGAAAGGGGTACTTTGATGTTGGCTGACATAGGCCAGGCGCTGGGCAATCTGCCTGGTGGAAAGTGAGGATATTGGCTCCCCGCCAATATTGATGTCACCCGTAAAGTCTTTTTGCAAACCTGCGATACATTTGAGCAGGGAGGTTTTACCGGCGCCATTCGGGCCGATAATAGCCACACGTGCACCCTGTTCAATGCTCAGATTGATATCGGTGAGTATGTTTTGCTCAGCAACATTCCAGGTAAGGTTTTGAACCTCGAGTGCTGCTTGTAAGGGCTGGTCCGCCAAGATGTTTTCCACTGCTTAAATAACTGTTTATACAACTGCTTAAACATAAGCGCGGTGGAACCGATGGAAGGGCAACATTATTGCTAAATAACAGCCAGAGGCGACTTTGCCTATTGTACTCATTTTGTCTATAGACCGACGGAGCAATCACAAAAGCTATTATTGAATCAATGCAGTGCCAGACATCATCGTGTTTTCCCGCACGAGTTGCTGTATACAAAAAGGCAGGTATCCTGACTCATAGAGATAACCCAGTATCAACCTTCCCAACCTTATCGCTATCATCAAAAGCTTAACTTAATTGACTTAAGTGTGTGGTCAGTGGATTTTGAACCTGGCCCTATTTACAGTTGCGGGTACAGTTGTGGGATAAAGACTTGCTTTTAGCATTCGACAAGGTCTCGCACCACATTCCCTTTTCAGCCGCCAGTTGCGGCACCATTTTGCGCCGAGCATTGTAGCAGGAGTAAAACTGATTTAAAACCAAAACCTTAATCGCCCTAGCTAAGACTGCAGTGTACAGAACGCGATAAACAGAATCGCTTGCAGATAGCAGTACGCAAAACGTCATTCCGTACTCGATACGGAATCTAAGGTAAAAGAAGAGATACCGGGCGACCCCGGTATGACGTTTACTTGGCTGTTGAATCAAAGGCTGTTCAACACCAAGTCGTCATTCCGTACCCGATACCAAGTCGTCATTCCGTACTCCTATACGGAATCTAAGGCAAGTGTAGAGATACCGGGCGACCCCGGTATGACGTTTACTTGGCTGTTGAATCAAAGGCTGTTTGAAACCAAGCCGTCATTCCGTACTCCGATACCAAGTCGTCATTCCGTACTCCGATACGGAATCTAAGGCAAGTGTAGAGATACCGGGCTACCCCGGTATGACGTTTACTTGGCTGTTGAATCAAAGGCTGTTCAACACCAAGTCGTCATTCCGTACCCGATACCAAGTCGTCATTCCGTACTCCTATACGGAATCTAAGGTAAAAGAAGAGATACCGGGCGACCCCGGTATGACGTTTACTTGGCTGTTGAATCAAAGGCTGTTTGAAACCAAGCCGTCATTCCGTACTCCGATACCAAGTCGTCATTCCGTACTCCGATACGGAATCTAAGGCAAGTGTAGAGATACCGGGCGACCCCGGCATGACGTTTAATAAGCTGCTATTTCAAAGGCTGTTTGAAACCAAGCCGTCATTCCGTACCCGATACCAAGCCGTCATTCCGTACTCCGATACGGAATCTAAGGCAAGTGTAGAGATACCGGGCTTCCCCGGTATGACGTTGAAATGGCTGTCGTATGTAAGGCTATTCAAAACCAAACCGTCATTCCGTACTCCGATACGGAATCTAAGATTAACGGAAGAGATACCGGGCGACCCCGGTATGACGTTTAAGCAGCGACCCCGGTATGACGTTTAAGAGGCGACCCCGATATGACGTTTAAATGGCGACCCGATATGACGTTTAAATGGCGACCCCGATATGACGTTTAAATGGCTAGCTAAGTGCGCTTTTCACTGAGCTTATCAACACTGGCGGTGCAGTATTGCAAAAAGGTTTCCATAAAGTAGCCAACCTCAGGCATTTGCTGTTGAGTAACCATTAACTTGGCTCGAAGGCGCTGTTCTACATGCTCAAACTCAACGTTGTTATGGCGGATTTCATCCAGTGTTTTGATATAAGCGGCGAGGTTATCGGCGGCCTTGACGATGGCTTTGTATTCCTCATCAACATTATCCTGAACAATGATGTCGTGAAATACGTGGCGAATATCCTCCGGCAACGATTCAAGACATTGCTGTTCGGCTAGGGCTTCAATTTTTTAAATTCCCGGGAGATTTCTTTGTTGGCATATTTGGTAGGAGAAACCACATCGCCATATTGGGTTTCTGAGGCTTCGTGGTAGAGGGCGATTGTCGCCACTTTATCGGCATTGATATTGCCACCGAATTTTTCGTTTTTAATCACGGCCAGCAGGTGAGCAATAATCGCCACCTGATGGGAATGTTCGGCAACGTTTTCTTTTTTCACGCAATACATCAGCGCCCATCGTTTGATAAGCGGCATGCGGAACATCCAGGCTAGAAAGGTACTTTCCATCAGATTCTCCCGGTTTAGGTGAAGCCGCTGCGTGATGCAGCGACACATCCAGGGTTTAAACCGCTAATTAAACCCTTTAATACTGCGAATAATGGCTGAAGAAGTGCTTCAGTCGGTTGATAGCGTCAATCAAATCTTCGGAGTGTGGTAAAAATACCAGGCGGAAATATATACCTTCTTTGAAATTAAAGGCTTTGCCGTGCACCAACAATATCTTTTCCTGACGCAGAATATCCAACACCATCTGTTCACAATTATTGATGCCTAATCGCTCGCCATCAACCTTCACAAACAAATACATGGCACCTTTGGCTTTATGACAACTCAAGCCGTCGATGTTATTGAGCATCGAATGAGCAATGTCTAATTGGTTCTTCAACCGTCCACCGTCATTAACCAACTCATTAATACTTTGATAACCGCCCAATGCTGTTTGTATCGCGTGTTGACAGGGAACATTGGCGCAAAGCCGCATTGAAGAGAGCATATTCAGCCCTTCCATATAACCCTGAGCTCTGAGCAATGGACCGGTTAACATCATCCAGCCGGCGCGGAATCCGGCGATACGATAATTTTTCGACAACCCCCCCATGGTGACGACCAACACATCTTCACTTAAGCGTGCTGTAGGCACATGCTCAGCACCATCGTATAAGACCTTGTCGTAAATTTCATCGGAAAACACAATCAGTTGATGTTGTTTGGCAACATCGATGATTTGTTGCAATACCTCTTGTGGGTAAACCGCACCGGTTGGATTATTGGGATTGATAAGGACAATAGCCTTAGTATTCTCATTAATTTTGCTCTTGATATCATCGATATCCGGATACCAGTGGTTTTCATCATCACAACGATAATGCACCGGCTTTCCTGACGATAACGATACTGCAGCGGTCCATAACGGATAGTCCGGCGCAGGTATCAACACCTCATCACCAGTATTTAACAGTGCCTGCATCGCCATCACAATTAACTCACTAACACCATTACCAATGTAAATGTTGTCGACATTGAGGTTTTTCAGGCCGCGCTGCTGGTAGTACTGCATCACGGCGACACGAGCGGAGTATATCCCCTGGGATTCGCTGTAGCCCTGTGCTGTAGGTAGATTGTGAATCACATCCCGCAAAATATCGTCCGGTGCCAGAAAGCCAAACGGGGCAGGGTTGCCAATGTTTAGCTTAAGGATCTTATGACCCTCTTCTTCTAGGCGGCGTGCTTCGGTCGCTATCTGACCACGTATGTCGTAGCAAACATCGGAGAGCTTGGAAGATTTTTCAAAGGTTTTCATCGCGGGTGTTTAACTTCTGGTTGTCTGAATATTTGCACTAATAGACTGATAACCATACGCATTGCAACACTTTCTGACAATTTATTTCAGCATAATTTTTTGAATTGTTTATAACTATTAATTAAAAGGATTCAAAAAAATTAGAGGGCGTTATGGTTTTACCTTTGGTATGGGTCGGTGCGGCAATCGCCTCTGCGGTTGCAGTGGGCGAATTGTCTGAGCGCAATCGTCAGGCGGAATTAAGACGACCAACACCACAAGGCCATACTCGAAAAGGCCTGGGTAAATACGCCAGTGGTATTGGTAAATACCCGAAACAAAAACTGGCCAAAGAAAAAGGCAAAGAAACCCTGGCTAAGATCAAACCCGGGGCATTATTGTGTTGTGGTTTAGGGGGAGTGCTGGAGCACACCGGTATTCTTATCGACCGTTTCACCATAGTCGAACTGCATGGCAGTGGGCTGGTAAAAGCCATATCTCCAGAGCGTTTTTTGGCGGAGCGCTCGGGCAGTGAGATCTATGTCGCTTGCGATTCAAAGGGTGAGGCGCTCGCCAGTGAAGAAACGGCGGAACGCGCGGCTAAATTAGTATACAGCTATCAGCAGTACGACCTGATCAAAAACAACTGTCACCGATTTGCCTGGACTTGTATTAATGGCGAGGAAATGGAGTTAACGACCTTTTACCTGCTTAACAATTTCCTGTCACGAAAAAGCAATCGAATCATCTACTGGGATCGCTGGGACGGTTGGAAATAGACAGTTGCTCTAACATTATCAGATATGGTAAATCTATTGGTCGTTAGTATTAAAATAACAAGGATTCAGATTGGCGTTTTTGTTCCGCTTATTTAAGTATTTGTTCATCCTCAGCACCATTGCCGCTGTGGCACTGCTATTTGTGGTAGTGGAAACTCAACCTGAGCTCCAGAAACCCGAGCGTTTGTCCAGTGCCAGAGCATCCGATGCCCGCTCTATCTTGCAGCGCACCGCCAGACAAATTAAACAGGGTGGAAAGTCTAAATACGTTTTTAGCAAAAGTGAGCTGCAAAGCTTAAGTATGTTGGCTAATAACCTTAGCCCGAAAATTACCACCAATGTAAATCTATCCGACTCCAAAGCTCTGTTCCAAGGTTACGTTAAGCCCTTTAACACCGACATTTATCTAAACTTCTCCATGGCCTTACCTGATTCTACTGAAGGCTTGGTGTTTGGTGACGCACAAATTGGTGGTCTGACCGTAAGTGGCCAATGGTTGTTTGAGACAACTCTAAGCCTGTTGAGCAGTCGCTTAAAACCAGAACACTATGAAGTGATAGAAATGGTAAAAGCGGTGGAGGTAAGCGAAAAACAACTGCAAATTGATTTGGATCAGGGAGAGAATTCTCTTGCAGATACGGGTCGGTTGGCAAGCTTATTATCGCTTCGAAACTCTTTGCTACCGGGGGTAAACCTTGAAAATGTTCAGGCGTACTACACCAACCTACTCGCGTTTGCACAACTGCCAAAGCGAGACAATAGTCTGTTGTATTTTCTCAAGCACCAATTTGTAGAGGCAAATAAGAACTCGCAGTTGTCGGGCCGACGGACCGTTGATGAAAATCGCGATGCGATGATGGCATTATCCTTATATTTTGGCTCGAATAAGTTTGCGCTGTTTACCGGAGAAATGCAGCCGATGACAAGGGAGCAACAGGTTCTGCGTAATACCCATAAGCGCACCACAACTTTGTTAAATCGCAATGATCTGCAAAAGCACTTTGTTTATTCCATGGCACTGCAATTGTTAAGCGATGCCAATGCGGGTTTCGCGCTTGGGGAGTTTAAAGAATTATTAGATTCGAATCCGGGAGGCAGTGGTTTTAGCTTCGTTGATTTATACGCAGATAGGGCGGGAACGCGTCTGGCACAATATGCCACTGAGAATGAAACCAGCGCCAAAGCAATTCAACAAACCTTTCTGCAAATGCAAACGGAACAGCAATTAATACCGTTTCCAAAAGATTTGCCAGAGGGCATTGATGCCAATCAGTTTACCGCTGATTACACCAATACCCAGTCTGAAAATTATCAGCAAATGCTGACTTTGATAGACGAGCAGCTATCAAGTCTACCGTTTTATGCGCCGATGAAGTAACTCCGCAGAAATATCGAAATAGCTGGCAAGCTGTATTGAGGTTTACAAATATTTGCACAAGTTATTGCTAAAACTCTCAATCAATTTTTTAAGCTAAGCTACCAGCTTTTCAACCACACCGCGACAATCTGCTTTTTCCATAAATTTAGGCACCGGATAATCCAGCTGCGCTTCTTTTAGCGCCGCATCGACTATCTGGTCGATATCCTGGTTTTGCACTTCCGATAACTGATTCGGAATTGCCATTTCCTGATTCATCGATTCAATTAACTCGATAACTCCTTGTGCTTTCTCGGTCGCTGTTTTTGAGGGGGATGCTAAAGCGCAGTGATCAGATATTTCAGCTAATTTGCGCACTACAGACTTTCCGTACCAACGTAATACTTTGGGCAGGATCACCGAGTTGGCAAGACCGTGCGGGGTATTGTATATCGCCCCTAACTGATGGGCGATGGCATGAACATAACCAACGCTTGCGCGGGTAAAAGCTTCACCTGCATAGAAAGAGCCTTGCAACATGGCAAGACGTGCCTGGGTGTCACTTCCGTTCGCATAAGCCTTAGGCAGGTTTACAAAGATGAGCTTACAGGCCACTAACGAGCGCTTTTTGGTAAATGGTGTCGCATTATTGCCAATATAAGATTCAATGGCGTGGGTAAGGGCGTCCATCCCGGTTGTTGCGGTGATATGTCCAGGTAATCCGGTGGTAAGCTCCGGTACTAATATCGCAGCTTTCGGTGCTAACACTAAATCAGTTACCGCATATTTTTGCTGAACCTCTGGGTCAGAGATTACCGCAACAATAGTTGTTTCCGAGCCGGTTCCCGCTGTGGTAGGAATCGCATAGAAAGGCGGAAGTTTTTTCAGGATTTTGAACAGACCTTTAAGCTGTTTAACGGACTTTTTCGGTTTCACCGCTCTGGCACCAATCAGCTTAGCGCAATCCATTACCGAACCGCCGCCAATAGCAACAATCGCCTGACATTGGTTATCAAGGTATTGCTGCAAGCCGTGTTCAACATTAGCAATGGTAGGATTCGGCTGCACCTGGCTAAACAGGGAATAGCTTATCTGTTCATTTTCCAGAGCGGCAATAACGGGATTGATGACCCCGAGGTTTACCAAGGTTTCATCGGTAACCAGTAATAATTTAGTCTCGCCTTTGTCTTTAATGGTTTTGGCCCAGTCTTGCAGGCCTTCACTGCCTTGATAAAGCTTAGGCTTTGGAAAAGGGAAGACGAGAACGAAGAGCTTTAAACCGAATTGGTATAAACGGGAGAATAATTTAATGAACAAACTGACACTGCCTTTATTGTGTGCAAGCACTTATAACTTGAGGGGCGAGAAGAGCAAGCCTGCACGATTTTCTAATGTTGGGATTTCGCCATATTTTCGAGGAAATTGGAAGCGCTTTCTACCCAAAACATTTAGCCTTGTTCGCTTTTTGTTCAGGTTGTTCGCATAATGAATAAATCAAATTTGTAACTTTATTAATAAGTTGGGAGGGGACATGGAAGCAGCCATAGGGACGGAGGTCAAACCGCGCTCTCAGTATTTATTTTACAGCGCCATTGTTTTATCAATATTTGTAATAATCGGCTTCAGTCTGAAAGTTATAGTGCATCCTTTTCGTCTGGCACGTTACACGCCTTTAGTTATCGCTCATGCGGGCTTTATGATGGCCTGGTTGTTTTTGTTCGCCTATCAAGCTCGCTTGGTTACTTTGGGTAACCTAAAACGCCATAAACAACTGGGCAGCATCAGTATTTTGCTAGTTATCGCGATGATAACTACTGGCGAGTGGGCTTCAATCAACCTCTTTTTTGAACATCAAAGAACCGACCTTTTGGTTGGAAATGCTTTTACAATGTTTACATTTCTGTGCCTTTATGGGAGCGCGATTTATGCAGTTAGCAAAGGCAATGTTGATACTCACAAGCGAATGATCATTATTGCTTCTTTATCTATCATTGGCCCCGCGATAGGAAGATATTTAGAGGTGTTAGATGTCAATGTGATGCTGTATTTCGCCGTATATCCCATTATATTGATCGCATTACCGGTAGGATACGACCTAAGTATTAACAACAAAATTCACAAAGCAACATACGCGGGTATCAGCTTTGTTGTGGCGATGAATGTTTTGATGATGGCGTCAATGCCAGTGCTTATTCCTTACTTTAACCAGTTCCTGGCAAATTAAACCTAGTATTAGAAAAGGCGGTAACATAAGATTCTGATAATCCTAAGTTTACCGCCCTTAAATTTGCTTCAGACTCCCTGTAGTGTTAGGGAATGACATTCGATTTAGGTCTTTGTTTCAGCCTGTGATTCTCATCTAGTACGCGAGGCTTAAAGCTTTTGGCTATCTTCTAAAAAACGTCGTTCTATTATTTATTGATAACAAACTCAACCGCTTCATCGATAGCGATAAGTGATTTCTCACCACTGCGGCGGTTTTTGTATTCAACCTGAGCATTGTCGATATTACGCTCACCAACAACGATGGCGTGGGGAATACCGATTAGCTCCATATCTTTGAACATAACGCCCGGACGCTCTTTACGATCGTCAAATAGCACTTCAACACCGGCGGCTGTTAGTTCTGCGTATAGCTTCTCAGCAGTTTCCTGAACTCGATGCGACTTGTGCATATTCATGGGAATGATCACAACCTTAAACGGTGCAATAGCATCCGGCCAGATAATGCCGTTTTCATCGTGGTTTTGCTCGATTGCCGCAGCAACGATTCGGGAAACACCGATACCGTAACAACCCATGGTTAAGGTCTGGTTTTTACCGGTTTCCGTGAGAACACCTGCATTCATGGCATCGGCATATTTCTCACCTAACTGGAAGATATGACCTACTTCAATACCACGTTTGATGGTTAGATTACCGTTACCACAAGGGCTTGGGTCGCCAGCGACAACATTGCGGATATCTTCGACGTTGTAGTTGTTGATATCGCGATCGAAGTTTGCACCAGTGAAGTGATAACCACTTTCATTGGCACCACAGATAAAGTCAGACATAACCGCAGCGCTGCGATCAACAATGATGTCGATATCTAAACCCGCCGGGCCAATAGAACCTGCATCGCAATTGGCAACCGCTTTGATTTGCTCGTCAGTTGCAAACGTTAGCGGTGCGGCAACACCAGCAATCTTTTCGGCTTTAATTTCGTTTAGCTCATGATCGCCACGCAATACCAAAGCAACCACCGGCGCGGTTTCACCTTCTTCGTGCTCGCCCAGAACTAATAAGGTTTTCACCACGTCTGCTGCTGCAACATCAAAGAATTTCGAAACTTCTTCAATGGTGTGAACGTTTGGCGTTTCTACCTTAGTTAACTCTGCGGTAGCAGCGCCGCGCTCGGTATTTGGCGCTAGGGCTTCCGCTTTTTCGATGTTAGCTGCGTAATCGCTGCCATCACTGAAAGCAATATCATCTTCACCAGAATCGGCCAATACGTGGAATTCGTGCGAGGCATCGCCACCAATAGAGCCGGTGTCAGCGATTACCGGACGGAAATCTAAACCTAAACGGGTAAAGATATTGCAATACGCGGTATGCATATCCTGGTAGGTGTTAGACAGACATTCTTGAGATAAGTGGAAAGAATAGGCATCTTTCATCAGGAACTCACGGCCACGCATTACACCAAAACGAGGGCGAATTTCATCGCGAAACTTAGTTTGGATCTGATATAAGTTAATCGGTAATTGCTTGTAGCTGGAAAGCTCAGAGCTGATTAACTTAGTGATCACTTCTTCGTGAGTTGGACCTAGCACGAATGGACGGTGATGACGGTCTTCAAGACGCAGCAACTCTGGGCCATAATCGGTCCAACGACCAGATTCTTCCCAAAGGTCAGCCGGCTGAACCATAGGCATCAGGGTTTCGATAGCACCGGCTTTGTCCATTTCTTCGCGTACGATGTTTTCTACTTTTTTCAGCACCTTTAAACCTGTCGGTAACCAGGTGTACAAACCTGAAGCTACAGGACGAACAAGACCTGCTCGTAACATAAATTGGTGACTGATGACTTCGGCGTTTGCCGGAGTTTCTTTAAGCGTAGAAAGAAGATATTTACTGGTACGCATTGCTCTACAAATCCATACTGATGAGTGAAATTTAATGTGGCGGATATTCTATCAGTACAACTGTAGGTGACAAAGCGCTAATTTTGCAAAAGTGTCAGCAACCCTCCGATTCGCTTCGGATTCCGTCACGCGCGTTGGGATTTGTTGATTGGTATTATCTATCGTCTGATTTTTCGTCTTACGACACTGCGTTTATGTACTGTGTGCTTATGACAACGGCGCCGGCTGTTAAGCCACCAGGATACTGCCTGGAAACCATGCTCGACGGCAGTGGTCGTAGGCTTTGTTGTTTTTTTCGAAGGGAATATGCTGGTAATGCGCTCGTCGACTAGCGCGGCATTATCGGATTTGTGTTCCGCCACAATGGTACCTCGAAAGTGGTCAGTTCGAAGCAAATTTTAAGACATAGCCTTTATTTTCGCCACTTTTGAGCCACTCTGTTTACAACTTTAAACGATTGTTTTTTGAATCATCCGGATACGAAAGTTTGCAGGAGTTAACGGTCGGGGTGAAAATGCGAAATAATGCTGCGAAGATTCGATAAAACAAGACAATATGTGGAATTGTCTGCCTAGTCGTTATTGTATTGTGTATTCGCCATTAGTTTTTATGTAGAGCAAGGCTTCGCTTTCACCTGTGTTGGTATTTT
This sequence comes from Thalassotalea sp. PS06, assembly GCF_007197775.1. NCBI lineage: Bacteria > Pseudomonadati > Pseudomonadota > Gammaproteobacteria > Alteromonadales > Colwelliaceae > Thalassotalea > Thalassotalea sp. PS06. Next base: position 1,341,504 of record NZ_CP041638.1, read on the forward strand.
GGTGGTTAAAACGCCCGGTCTGTTAATTTGCAGTTAAAATTGCTCCACGATTTGCATTGAAAACTGATCCGCTTTAATCATTATTTTTTTAATTTCGTCACACGATTAGTACCACCGCACCTGGCTCAGTTTTGAATGCAACTTTGTTGTCTTTTCGGCTCAATCCTGAATGCAAATTAACATTCCAGACAAATTCTGCGTACCAACATCCATGTCGGCAGCTCGGAGTAACGTTTACGATGCGTACTAAGGGAGTTCCAACTCCCGTTCCTGGCACAACCCGATCATTCAGGTTGGCTAAGATTCGCAGTCGTGGCAATAATGACTTGCCCTTTCTGAACTCTGAATTCTGTGCACTAAAAAAATGGGCGATATTGAATATCGCCCATTAGAGGAGGGATTAGCCTTTCTGGCCTTGACGCTGACGCTCAACTTCAGCTTTTTTCTCAGCGCGACGCTCAGCAATCACTTTACTTACGCCACCACCGATATGGTCTTCACCGCGCTCTTTGGCAAGATTAATCTGCTTTTCACGCTCAGCATAACGAGCACGTTGCTCGTCAGTGACTTTGTCGATACAACGATGACAACTGACGCCTTTTTGATATTCAGGACGTAGTTTGTCTTCTTCGGTAATTGGCATACGGCACGCGTGACACTGATCGTAGATACCTTTTTCCAGGCTGTGGTCTACGGTTACGCGATCGTCAAATACGAAACAGTCACCTTCCCACATGGTCTCGGCTTCCGGCACATCTTCCAGATACTGTAAGATGCCGCCTTCTAAGTGATAAACCTCTTCAAATCCCTGTTCTTTCATGTAAGCGGTAGATTTTTCACAACGAATACCACCGGTACAGAACATCGCAACCTTCTTGTGTTTCGCCGGATCCATGTTTTTCGCAACATAATCAGGGAATTCACGGAATGTTTCGGTATTTGGATTTACGGCATTTTTAAAGGTACCGATTTCAACTTCGTAATCATTACGGGTATCAACAACGAAAACTTCCGGATCAGAAATTAATTCGTTCCAGTCTTTTGGTTTTACGTAAGTACCTACTACCTGACGCGGGTCAATACCCTCGACGCCCATAGTAACGATTTCTTTTTTAAGCTTTACTTTGCAACGCTTGAATGGCGCGTTGTCGGTATAAGATTCTTTGTAAGAAATATCCGCTAAGCGTTCATCGGCTTTCAAAAATGCTAAGACATTATCAATGCCCTGGCGAGGGCCGGCGATAGTACCGTTTATCCCTTCCAATGCTAATAACAACGTACCTTTAACTTCATTATTTTCCATGGTTTGATGAAGCGGCTTTCGGATTTGCTCAAAATTTTCCAAACGGACAAATTTATACAGAGCACAAACAACGTATTGTGACATGTAGATTCCTCTTGCTGTCCAGAACGTAAAACTGGCGCAGGGTTAATAAAACGGCGGCAATTATAAAAGAATCGTAATGTTCGGGCAATACCGCGGTTATTGGTTTACAAACTATTAAGATCTTAAAATTGGTTGGATCGTTTGTTTTCCAGCAAGAAAAATCCTCCATAAATTACCACCCTCAGTAATTTATTGCTTGCTCGAAGGCTGAATCTTTCGGCATAGAGTAACGAAGGAATACCGATTAAGAAAAAAATAACTGGTTCCACAAGGGCGTAGACTGAGGATATTAGGTGTTATTATTTCCCCCGACTTTTGCGAATATGAAAAGCTAACTTGCAGTTGGTCTTGATAAATTTTGTTGAGATTTTTGCAAGTTCGGATGAAAAAAAATCATAGAGGAACTTGTTGAAAGCGGTTTCATTCTACTTTCAATTACGGTTTGTTCCGGTTAGAGTTGTTGCAAGGATAACTGTTGGAAACATCAGAAAAATAACAAAAACTTAAGGTGTCCTGTTATGGAAACAACATTAGCAACATTGGATATCAGCGTTTTTATTGCTTACGTTATCGGTCTATTGTGCCTTGCACTTTGGATTTCCCGAAACGATAAGCAAGGTGGCGCAGATACCAAAGATTACTTCCTCGCGTCAAAAGCCCTGCCATGGTGGGCCATAGGCGCATCACTCATCGCATCCAATATTTCCGCAGAGCAAATTATTGGTATGTCAGGCTCAGGTTATGCTGTTGGCCTGGCGATTGCTTCATATGAATGGATGGCGGCAATCACGTTGATTATTGTCGGTAAATACATGTTGCCGATTTTCCTGAAAAACAAGATATTTACCATGCCGCAGTATCTTGAGCAGCGTTTTGGTAAAGAAGTTAAAACCACCATGGCGGTGTTCTGGCTTGGGGTTTATATCTTCGTAAACCTGACTGCAATTTTATGGTTAGGTGGCCTGGCGATTCAGACGGTGGCTGGTGTCGACTGGATGTTCGGGATGATTTTCCTGGCGGTATTCTCAGTTGCCTACTCTTTATACGGTGGCTTAAAAGCCGTTGCCTATACCGATATTCTGCAAGTTGTTTTATTAGTGTTCGGTGGTTTGTTCTTAAGTTACCTGGCGCTTGTGGCGGTCAGCGATGGCGAAGGCATGATAGCTGGATTTACGGTATTGACGGAAAAAGTACCGTCGCATTTCGATATGATTTTGTCTGAAGACAATCCTTTCTATAAAGACCTTCCGGGCATTTCCGTTTTAATCGGTGGTATGTGGGTAATGAACTTCAGTTACTGGGGCTTTAACCAATACATCATCCAACGCGCGTTGGCTGCAAAAGATGTCAAAGAAGCGCAAAAGGGTATTGCCTTTGCTGCTTACCTGAAGCTTCTAATGCCAGTAATCGTCGTGTTACCGGGTATTGCTGCGGTTATCCTGTATCCGGACTTAACCCGACCAGATGAAGCATATCCATCGATGATGGGACTAATGCCGGTCGGTATCAAAGGTCTGGTATTTGCAGCCTTAGTAGCGGCGATTGTTTCATCGCTGGCATCGATGACCAACAGTATTTCTACTATCTTCACTATGGATATTTATCAGCACGTTAAGCCGGGTAAGAGCCAGCGTCATTATGTGCATATTGGCCGAATTGCGTCGTTATTATCTTTGTGTATCGCATTGATTGTTGCTGAGCCGTTATTAGGTAAATTTGACCAGGCATTCCAGTATATTCAGGAATTCACTGGCTTCTTTACTCCAGGTATTGTGGTGATATTCGTTATGGGGATGTTCTGGAAACGTGCTAACTCTGCTGGCGCGCTAACCGCAGCAATTGGCTCTGCGGTGCTTTCAGTGACGCTAAAATACTTTTGGCCTGAATTGCCATTTATGGACCGTGTCGGAATCGTATTCCTGCTTTGCTTAGGCTTATGTTATCTGGTTTCGATGATGACCAAACCACCGCAAAGCGATGAAAGTGTGAGCCTTGATGAAGTTAGTTTTGCAACGGACAAGACGTTCAACATTGCAGCTATCGGTGTGGCGATTATTCTCACCGCGCTTTACGCGACGTGGTGGTAAGCACAGGCTTTACCCATTAACTAAATGTATCAAAAAAGCCGGTTCGCCGGCTTTTTTATTGGCCTTTTTATTCGCCTTATTTGGGCGTTAACTCAAAATGATCGCCATCTTCAGCAACAATAATCTCTCCGTTAAATGCTTCACTCGTACCGTCAAGAAATAGCGATTTTACGATCATGTTTTCGACTGGCGGGACGATGTGCACTAACACCAGCTTTTTAACCTTGGCTTGTTGAGCCAATTTTGCCGCCTCAACCGGACTGACGTGGTAATCGAGAACATCGTGCATTTGCGCCGACAATCTTGGGTTACCAGCTTCTTCAGCAATCTCAGAGAAGGTCGAAATTAACTCTTTGTTAAGGGCTTCACAAAAGAAAAGATCGGCATTCTCGGCATATTTTGCCAGTGTCTCGGTGGCGACCGTATCGCCGGATATCACCGCGACATTGCCCTTATATTCAAAGCGATAACCAAGAGATGGTTTGACGGGGGAATGATCGGTTTGGAAGGCGATGATCTTGAGTCCGTTCTCTTCATAAATCACTGAGGAATCTTGTCCTGCTGCAATACCAATAGTATTGGGAAGCATGGTTGAGTTTTTCGAAGGCATCCACTTTTCACCATGATGGGCGGTTCGATAACTTGAATCCAGTGCATAGGCCTGATTGAATCCGTTGACGATTTCGTCAACGCCTTCAGGGCCATAAACATCCAAAGGATAAGGGCGACCCAAAGCCCAGGTCATAAAGTTCAGTTCGCCCAGCTCAGAAATATGGTCGGAATGAAAATGAGTAAGCAAAACCGCGGTAATACGGCCACCAGGTAGAGATTCCAGGTTCAGGTTTCTGACAATACCCGGGCCAACATCTATCAGGAAAAATTTTCCATCGGCGATAACGGCGATACCACTGCTTACCCGGGTTTTATTGCTGATTGGGCCGCCGGTGCCGAGAGTAACCACATGTAGGTTTTCGCTGGTTAATAGCTGTTCCTGACTTTCCTGAAGTTGTTGTATCTGCTTTTTAATCTGACTTTTTACCAATCTGTCACAGGAGCTCAGGGTTACTATGAGAAAAAGCGCGGTAATCAATGCAAAAAACTTTTTTAAGACAGGTAATGGGGACAATGTACTTTCTCCGTTGCGATGCTTTTTAAAGCTTATGCAACAATGCGTTAAAAGTACCAACCGATATTGATATTTAATCGCGAACGCCATTTTGACAGGCCTTCGTCATGCCAATGCCCGGACCGCCAACAAACCACATATTTTTACCGGCAATCCAATCCACATAGGTGTACAGGCCGCCTTTGACGAATGAACAACCGGTAACGTTTTGGATGGAATCGGTAAGTCCTGCCCCAGAGGTAGGGGCAATATAGGTGTGATCGTTATAACAGGTGAATGAGTCAATAAAACGATTATTTACGGTAAAGGATTTTGCCAGGTTGACACTGATAACATCGGCCCTTGTGGCTATCTCAAAGGGCGCTTCAAAGGCTGCCATGGTAATGCGTTTATTGTCAGTCCCTAACGCTTCTTCCGCTTCATAGTCGTAGTTGATGTATTGCAGTTGCAGGTTCCAGTCATGCTCAAAACGACTATCGATATGAAAGGCTATGGCCCGGTGTTCACCAGATTCATTAGTGCTGGTGTTATTGAATCTACCGATTTGTACAGAGGTGCCAATAAGGTGGACGCCAAGCTGGTACTGACCCCTGATATTAAACTGACCGTCTTCTTCAAAACCGATTCCGTCCTTGCTGGAGTTGGCTAAATCAAAGGAGTAGCGGTCCCAACGATCTGCATCGTTATATTCACTATGAACAAAGTAAGCGGTGTCTAAGGTCCAGCGTTCACCCACAAAACGCCATTTTATGCCAGTATCATAATCGTCTTCGAAACCGAGATAATAAGTGCCGCCGAACCAGAAGCTGTGAGAAGCGTAAGGCTCAATGCCAAACGGTACTTGCGTAACACCGGCGCGAATACTTTGCTGATCGCTAAATTGATAGCCCAACTCGGCATGATGGATGGCATCAAAGGCTTTATACCAACGATATTGAACGTCAACAAACCATTGGTTCTTTTCGGCTTTGAGGTCAAGGCGAAATAAATCGAAATCGAAGCTGCCATTGCTATCGGTGCTGTAATCTAGCCAGGAGTAATTTCCGCGAAGGGCACCACCTAAAGTGAATGACGAAGTATCAGCTTCTGCCTTAGAATCGCTTACAGGCAAGAGCAATATTCCACCGACAACACAGACACCACAAAGCTTGTTCACTACCCAAACCGCGATTTACAAAAGTTAGAGCAAGTTTAGTTGTTAAAAGTTAATAATGCGTTGAAGTTCTTAATTTGGTGAAATGTCGATAACGACACAGGTGGTATCAGAAATTTTCCAGCGGATATTGTAACTATCCAGTGCCATGCCATATTCCTGCCAGGAGGTATCTTTCTTTTTATAGGCCGGGCGAGGGTCTTGTTTAAGAACCTGAAAGATTAATTCTTTAAGCTCGCGGGCGTTGGCAACTTTACTCAAAGCCGCTAGCGCTTGTTCCGCAAAACTCACGTCAATATCATGTTGCTGAGCTTGTGGAGCAAATTCAGAAGTCGCTTCGGTGAGTGCATCGGAGTAGGGAATGTAGGGTTTGATATCGATTATCGGTGTGCCATCCATTAAATCCATGCCAGAAATTAGCAAGCAGGTCTTCTTCCCATGAGTTTCAACCCCGTCGAATTTAACCACTGACATACCTACAGGGTTAGGGCGAAAGGTTGAGCGTGAGGCCAGCACTCCGGTTTTTTGATTACCACCTAAACGGGGAGCTTTAATCAGAGGTTTCCAGCCTTGTCCGGCGGTACCATGGAAGATAAACAGCAACCAGAGATGCGAATGTTGTTCAATATCGCGAAGCATCTCCGGGTTGTTATATGGGGAAAGGAATTCAACCTTACCTTTAGCGGCGGTTACCAGGCCAGGTTGTCTGGGAATGGCAAATTTCTCTTTATACGGAGTGCGCGCCACCGCGATTGGCGAAAAGTTAAAAGTGCTATTTTCAACCATGTTTATTTCGGTTCAGTAGTTAATTGATACGCTTTGCCGTAACAGACCAATAACTGATTACACTGCGGTTCATCGATATCAATGCAGGAGGTAAATACCACGGCATTAGCTTTTAGCCCTGCAGCTTTCTTACGGGCTTCTGTTCGAGCATCGGCTTCACTGGCTGGTGCATCGGAAGCTCGCATCTGACAACTTTCACCTTCCACCAGACCGATAAACTTTGCCGGTCCTGGCAATTCATTCGTAGAGTTAAATACCTCTACAGAACCCGCTGCAAAATATTCGGTGAAATTGTCTTCATCAAGATTGGTTTCCACCTGCATATTGGTTGAGCAGCCAGCCAGGAAACTAAGCCCCAGAGCCAAACTCATTGTTTTTGTTATCATTGTCATAAAATTGTCACAATTGTCCAGTAGCTTAGTATTGTATACCAATTCTTTTGGTCGTTTGAATTGCTATATCTTTGAAGTGCTCCGTTCGGCGGGTTTGCTTAGCCCGCCTTTTTTCTTTTTGCGCCGCTAACCTATCATGTCAGACACATCAACGCACATATTTGTGCAACATTTTCTCGATATCGGCGAGTAGGAAAGGTTTTGCGAGAAAATCGTTCATACCGGAATCCAGGCATTGTTGGATATGGTGACTCTGGGCATCTGCGGTCAGGGCAATGATCGGGATATGATCAAATTGACTGTTTCGCCGGATTTCCCGGGTGGCTTCATGACCATCCATAACCGGCATATGCACATCCATGAATATCAATTGATAATCGTTGTGCTGCAATGCTTTTAAAACCTGTTCGCCATTTTCGGCAATATCCACTTCCAGACATAGTTTTTCCATCAATCCTTTAGCCACAAGTTGGTTCAATTTGAAATCTTCTGCAAGCAGTACCTTAGTGCCCGGGAAACAGGCACTGGCGGATTGCGGTAGCGCTTCGCCGTCGCTGGTGAACAGTATTTTTTCAATATCCTTAAATACCATTGGTGCCTGTATCTGCAACAGTTCGTCCTTGAATGAAAATAGCTCACGGATCCCGGGTTGATTGATATTGGTGATTAGAATCAGCTGCGTATTTTCACTATCTAACCAGTGTTGATTCTTTTCGATTAACTCTTGAAGGGGTTGATCATTACTGCCACAGGCATCAATGATAATCCATAGGTTTTCATCGTCGTCCGGTTGCACTTCGCCCAGGGTTTCTAATGGCGAGTAGCGAAATGCGACGCCATAGTGCTCACAGTTATTACGGAGCAGATTAATGTGATGACTAATAGAGGCAAATAAATAAATGGCCAGCTTGTCAGGTACATCCGGAGAATCATGGACGGTGCATCGATTCGGTAAAATTAAACTAAATGTACTGCCGGAGTTTTGCCTCGATGTAACCTCTATACGACCGCCCATCATATTGGCAAGGCTCTGGCTTATCGCCAGTCCAAGGCCGGTGCCGCCAAACTTTCTTGATGTGGAATTATCCGCCTGACTAAAGGGATCAAAAATGGCCTGCAATTGCTCATCGGATAAGCCAATCCCAGTATCTTGCACATGAAAGGCTATTTCGTCTTGTTCATCCATCAGTTCGAGTTTCACCTCAACCCTGCCATGATTAGTAAACTTAATGGCATTAGAGCACAGGTTGAGCAATATCTGCCCAATTCTTACTGGGTCACCCTGATAGGATTGATTGAAGCCTGGCGGAATATCAAAATAGAAGCCTAAGCCTTTTTCCTGAGCCTGAATGGCTAGCACATTGCTCAATCGCTCAAAGATGGTCAGCACGTCAAATTCCAGTTCTTCAATTTGTAATTTGTCACTGTCAATTTTCGAAAAGTCGAGTATGTCATTGAGAATATCCAGTAGCTGTCGGGACGAAAGCAGTATCTTATCGACATAAGCGCGGTCTTCAGAGGATAGACCCTGTTGCTGCTGTAAAAGCTGGCTAAGGCCAATGATGCCGTTCATCGGCGTGCGAATTTCGTGGCTCATATTAGCAAGAAATTCACCCCGGCTTTTGTTCGCCGCTTCCGCCTGTTGCTTAGCAGCATTGGCAACCAGTGCCTGTTGCTCGTACTGCTGCACGGTTTCGGCAATGTTATCCTGCATCTGGTTCATGGCCCGAACCAACCACTTGATATCAGCAACCGAAGACTTGAGTTTTACTCGTGAGTTAAAATGTCCTTCAGAAATGTTTTTGGCGAGTTCCACCAAGCGGGATATTGGTCGACTGACATGCCTGGAGATAAAGAAGCTACCGATTAACAGCACTAAAATTAATGACAATTGGACCGTAGTTTTACCGATTCGAAAGATCTTAGTTTCGGATTCCAGGCTATCGATTTCCAGAAAGTGCCAGGCGTCGTAATCTGCCTCAAATTTATCGATATGATCCATTATCTTGGATTTGGTCTTCAGGTACTTACTGCCATAAAGAATAGTCAAGGCGCGACGTTGACCATTAACAGGGTCATTTTCAAAGATGTTGATCGCCCGCTCTTCCATGTCGACAAGCTGATCGGAAAGCAGTGCGGCCTGGTTCAGTTCCAGTAATATCTCTTTTGGGGACATTAAGTGTTGTACCAGTTCACGAATCGGGATGCTGTGATGGATGCTTCTCAGTCGCTCTGTATGGTACTTATCCCAGTAAATACTGAAAAAGTTTTTCGGCCGCTCCCTGCGTCCATGCCAAATATCAATGACTTCATAGAAATAATCTTTGTAAGCGGTATCGCCGGTGGTGATATAGGTTCTTGAGGTACGGGTATGTTTGTTGGAGGTGTCGCGCATCAGGCCTGATAACTCGATCACAGCCAAACGATCATCGTGAACAGCGATCAGCTCTTGTATCGCTTTATTGTAAAAATGAAAGGCAACGATATTGGCGACGATTAAAAACACCAATAACATTAAAAATCGTACTAAAAAACGATTAAGGGTCATTGGATGGCGCCATTGGCAAACGTTTAAACATAGCTTAAGTTTATCAGGGGAAAACCAGATGGTAGGAAAAATTGCGTTAATGCTCGATTAAGCTGTTGATTTAAATGGTAAGCAGGCCATACGCCAAGTTATAACGTCGTACAAAAAACAAAGCCTGCGTTACGCAGGCTTTGTATATTCATTTGAGGCTGATCGACTACGCGTCTTTTTTCTCTGCGATGTATCTGTCTACCATGTCTTCAACGACGAATAGCGGTAGCGGACCATTTTTCAGGTAAACATCGTGGAATTCACGGATATCAAACTTGTCGCCAAGCTCGTCTTGAGCTTTGTTACGAAGCTCAAGAATTTTGATCATACCAATCTTATAAGCGGTTGCTTGAGATGGCATTACCGCATGACGTTCAACCATCTTAACGGCATCAGATTTAGCGTTTGGTGTGTTGTTTACGTAGTACTCGATACCTTCTTCACGGGTCCATTTCTTAACGTGCATACCCGTATCTACAACCAAACGACACGCGCGCCATAATTCCATTGCCAGACGACCAAAGTCTGAGTATGGGTCTTCATATAAACCGATTTCTTTCGGTAGAAACTCGGTGTATAAGCCCCAGCCTTCAGAGTAGGCAGTAAAACCTGAGAACTTACGGAACTTAGGCAGACCTTCCAATTCCTGAGAAATGGCTAGTTGCATGTGGTGACCAGGGATACCTTCGTGATAGGCAAGCGCTTCCATCTGATAGATAGGCATAGCTTTCATGTCATAGAGGTTGGCATAGTACATACCAGGACGTGAACCGTCTGGAGCCGGGCTTGAATAGAAAGCTTTACCTGCAGATTTTTCACGGAACGCTTCTACACGCTTAACAACTAAGTCCGCTTTTGGCTTAACAATGAATAGCTCATCAAGACGAGATTTCATGTTGTCGATATAAGCCGTTGCTTCGTCAAGGTAGCGTTGTTTACCTTCTTCAGTATCCGGGTAGTAGAACTGGTCATCTTCACGCATAAACTGCATGAATGCCTGTAGGTCACCCTCAAAACCAACCTTGTCTTTGATGACACGCATTTCACCGTGAATACGGGCAACTTCGTCAAGACCAATCTGGTGAATTTCTTCGGCAGTCAGGTTAGTGGTGGTGGTGTTCTTCAACGCGTTGTTGTAGAACTCGAGACCATTCGGGAATTTCCAGGCACCGGCATCAGGAGATGATTTGGTTTCAAGATTAATCAGATAATCGATAAGGTCCTGATAGGCAGGCTGGACGCTGGTTAAAAGTGCTTTTGACGCATCGTCAATTAGCGTTGCTTTTTCTTCGTCAGAAATCTCAAGCGCATTTACTTTCTTACGAAAATCCGCCAATAACGTTGAATCTTCACCTTTTGAGAATGGCGCGCCAACTAAGATGTTCTGAGAATCACGAATCACGTGTGGGAATACAAACGACGGGGCAATGATGCCTTTGTCTTCACGGATCTTAAGACCAGCAACTAGCTGCTCAATAACCGTGTCTACACCGTTTAAGCGGCTAACATATGCTTGCGCATCTTCAAGGCTTTTAACACCGTGTTGGTTAATCATAAACGATGGAATGTTAGAGTGCATACCAAACATCTGGTTAACCGGGTAGTTGTGATAACGCCACTTGTGGTCGTCAATGCTCTTTTGCATTTGCTGTTCAGCTAGCTTGTAGCTGATTTTGGTTTGCTCGTCTAAGGCTTCATAATCGAAGGCACGTAACGCCGCAAGGTTTTGCTTGGTTAATTCAAGTTCTTCAGCAGCAGCCTGCTCAGAATTATCATCCCATTTGCCATAATCTTTTTTGATACCTAGGTAAGTCTGGAATTGTGGACTGCGCATTACCGCATCCATAAATACCGTCTCAAAAAATGCATTTAGCTTTTCTGATTCTGTCTGTACCGCCGCTTGTGCTGTTGCTTCTTCAGCTTTTGCAGAAGTGGTTTGATTATTTGCTGTTAAGTTACAGCCAGCAAGTAAGCTTGCTGAAACTGTAAGAGCAATGAGTGATTTTTTCATGTTTGCTACAACTCTTTGTCTTGGGGCGATACACATAATGAAGCGAAACCGCTTGGCTGTGATCACCTGGGTTAATTTTAATGCTTTACGGGTTAGAAAAAGTTGCCCTTGGTACGAGCCGGCATCGGCTGGATGCGCTCAGGCGTCTGCTTACCATTAATAATCGGCTCACTGACATGGGCTAAGACCTTAATAATTTCGGTCATTTGTTCAAGGTCCAGTGTCGATACTTCATCACTAACCTGGTGGTAATCCTGATCTTTAGAGATCTGGGTGCTGGAAATACTGTGTGCAGGTACACCTAAGCGTGCCAGGGATGCATTGTCCGAGCGATAAAATAGTTGAAAATCCGGATACGGATCTGCCTCAATGCGATAATTTTCATCTTTCAGGTATTGCGGCAGGTTTTCATTTATCAAGGTGCCAAGGTTAGAACGGTCCATGCCGGTCATCCACATCTTACCCGGGCCAAAGGCAGATGCTTTACCAATCATTTCAATGTTAAACATGGAAATCATTTGCGCTGCATCTATGGTAGTACCGAAATACTCAGAGCCCAACAAGCCCATTTCCTCGGCAGTAAAGGTGATAAACAAAATGCTACGTTGGTTATTACTTTTAACGCTGTAATGACGAGCCAGGTTCAATACCGCTGAAACGCCAGATGCATCATCGTTAGCACCGTTATAAATGATATCGGCACCGTCTTCATTCGACAGGCCATGAGTACCTATGTGGTCATGATGTGCAGAAAATACCACGTATTCATCGGCAAGGGATTTACCTTTAAGTACCGCAGCAACATTCTTCAGGGCGACTTTACGTTGTTCGAAACCGCCTTTGATAGAGGCTGAATCTACGGATTGCGCATCGTTTAATGCGAAGACCAGTGCCTTACCATTTTGCTTCGTTAGCGATTTGCTGCCGCCTTTTAAGTAATTGGCAAAGCCACTGAAGATTTGTTGATGAGCTTTATCTACCAACACCAGATGGCTTTCACTTTGGCCATTCAGTTCGCTAATTCTCGCGCGAAAGTCATCATCTGCTTTGATGCGGGTAATGTTGACATCATCAAGTTGCCAATCGATGGCAGATGCACTGCCTACCGCGAATAGCTTTTCTGCAGCCACCGGCTTTTCGTTGATGTAAACGGTGAAAGGTTTCGGCTGATATTGATATAAGGTGAAGGTTTGAAAATAACTATCGCCAAAAAACGGCTGCAGGCCTGCTGCTTTTAACTCATCGGCAATGTACTTTTCGGCAATTTTAATTCCTGTTCCATCGGCTGAACGACCAAGGGTTTGATCACCAGCAACGGCCAATACATCAGCAGTTACGCTTTCGAGGCTGATAGCTTCTGCTGCGGCCTTGGGCAGACATTGAGCGAGGATAAGGGCGATTGCGCCGACAGTTGAGTGTAAGGAATTCTTCATCTTGACTTAGTTATCTTTATAATGAGTTATCTTTTTCGTAAGGCCAGAAACATATCGAATTTAACCAGTTTGAACAATAGCTGGCATGGTTTATGTATCATCTTGTAACAAATTAATGTCAATGGATAACGCTGTGCTTTCATTACCAACCCAGATTTGTGAGCCATCGATGGTAAATTGCAACTCCATACTGCGTTGGATCAAATCGCCTAATGCATTACATTGTTCTTCATTAATCTGGTAAACCGACAGGTTTGAAAACTGAGAGGCTTTATGTTGAATTTTCTGCCACCAGATATCACTGGCGCTACCGTAGGCATAAATGACAACCTTCTGAGCGCGGTTACTGGCTTTTTTCAATCGCTTTTCGTCCAGTTGCCCAAGCTCTACCCAAAGCTCAATCTCTTCACTGTAGTTCTTGACCCAGATATCCGGCTCATCGTCGGTTGAGATGCCTTTACACAACTCCAATTGCTCGTGGTATTGATGGGCAAATGCCAGAAGTCTGAGCATCATCCGGCGCTCAGTTTCTGAAGGGTGCCTGGCTACGGTTAACTGCACATGCGGGTAGATCTCCCGATTCAGGTCGGTTATCTGCATCGATGCTTTATAAATGGTAGATTTTTGTGCCACGTTGATTCCTTGGCTATCGTTTCGTTGCGATGGGCAGAGATGATAACCTGTTAGTGAAGAAATACGAAGGGGCGAGAGTTTTGGATGATAAATTTTACACTCCAGGTAAGGGCAGGAGTGCAAACAATATGGGACAGAAGAGCTAGTCTTCCTTGGCTTGAATCAATTCAATCGCATAGCCATCGGGATCTTTAACAAAGGCGATTTCGGTAGTGCCGCCTTTAACCGGTCCTGGTTCACGGGAAATAACGCCACCCAACGACTTAATTTTTTCACAGGCGGTGTAAACGTCATCTACTTCAATGGCAATGTGGCCGAACGCGCCACCCAGATCGTAATTTGTTACGCCCCAGTTATAGGTCAGCTCTAGTACTGTTGAATTAGCCATGTCGTCATAGCCCATAAATGCCAGCGTGTATTGATATTGCTCGTTATCGGAACGGCGCAACAGACGCATACCTAACACGTCCTGATAAAAGCTAATTGAACGGTCAAGATCGCCTACACGGAGCATGGTATGTAGAATTCTCATGTCGATTCCTTAATCTGATGTCTTTTCTTTAAATTCACAAAGATCTTCAATGATGCAAGATGCACATTTGGGCTTTCTGGCCACACAGGTATATCGACCGTGCAAGATCAGCCAATGATGAACATCAACCTTGAATTCTTTTGGGACAACTTTTAATAGTTTTTGTTCCACTAAATCGACATTTTTGCCCATCGCAAACTTGGTACGATTGGAAACGCGGAAGATGTGGGTATCTACCGCAATGGTGGGCCAGCCAAACGCGGTGTTTAACACCACATTTGCGGTTTTTCGTCCAACGCCTGGTAATGCTTCCAGCGCTTCCCTGTTTTCCGGTACTTCACCGCCATGTAAATCCACCAACATCTGACAAGTTTTGATGGTATTTTCGGCTTTTGAATTAAACAGGCCAATGGTCTTGATGTAGCTTTTCAGCTTTTCCAGGCCAAGGTCTAATATCGCCTGCGGCGTATTCGCTACCGGGAATAGTTTGTCTGTCGCTTTATTAACGCCAACGTCTGTTGCCTGCGCTGATAACAGTACAGCAATCAGCAGTTCAAACGGACTGGAGAAATTTAGTTCTGTGGTTGGATGCGGATTGTTATCACGTAACCGGGTAAGGATTTCTAAGCGCTTTTCTTTATTCATTATTGTTCTTTTTAGCCTTCGAAGTTCACTCGTACACGGGCGATTTCTTTCGGTTTATTTTGTTTCGCCAGTTTTTCTGCCTGGCGATTATCAATAGCATTTTTTGCGGCAATTAAGAAGCCCATGGCAATAAATGCACCTGGTGGCAGAATCGCCAACAGGAACTGAGCGTCAAAATCAAACACCTGGATTTTTAATACCTTAGCCCAGTCACCCAGCAATAAATGGGCGCCATCAAATAGCGTACCCTGACCGAGAATTTCCCGCAGTGTACCTAAGGCCAATAATACTAAGGCAAAGCCGATACCCATCATTAGACCGTCAAAACTTGCCTGTTTAATTGGATTTTTCGAGGCATAGGCTTCGGCGCGGCCGATGATCGCACAGTTAGTCACAATCAAAGGTAAGAAGATACCAAGCGACTGATAAATGCCGTAGGCATAGGCGTTCATTAGTAACTGCACGCAGGTTACGAAAGCGGCAATGATCAAAACAAAAATTGGAATACGAACTTCTTTTGGCACCCATTGGCGGATTGCCGAAACGGTGGCATTAGAACAAATCAATACCAGCAAGGTAGCAAGACCAAGGCCCAGGGCGTTGGTGAAGGTGGTCGTTACTGCAAGCAGCGGACAAAGGCCGAGAAGTTGCACCAACCCGGGGTTATTTTTCCATAAACCCTGCCAAACCAGCTCGCGATACTCGCCCGGTTTTCTTGGTTCACTGGTGTCTGGCTTGTCGACGCTGTTATCGCCAGGTTCGTCACCTGGGTTAACGTTTGGCGTATCAATTGATGGTTCAGCCATTTTCACCTCGGCAGGACGTCGTGTTATCTAATATCTCGGTTTGATTCTTTTCAAAAAATAGCATGGTATTTTTAACGGCATTGACCACAGCGCGAGGGGTAATGGTTGCGCCGGTAAACTGGTCAAACATACCACCATCTTTTTTAACCGCCCAGCGACTGTCTTTGTCACTGGTCATTTTTTTATTCTCAAAGCGATAAATCCAATCGGATTTACGGGGTTCAATCTTGTCACCTAAGCCCGGAGTCTCCTGATGTTCAAGCACCCGAACACCACTTAAACTGCCATCTTTGTTAATAGCGACCAACAATTCAATATTGCCGTTGTAACCATCCGGGGCGACACTGGTGATAGCTACGGCCACAGTCAGGTTATCCTGACGCGCAGTGTAGACGGTCTGCGGCTGAGTGCTGCCCAGTAACTCTTTGTCTTCGACATGCTGACAGGCCATGTAGATATCATTATTAAAGCGAGATGGGTTAATAACCTGATACAAGGTATTTAACAGTTGCTGCTCCGCCTGACGTGCTCGGGTTTCTGCGGTAAGCAAATCCACAAGGGCCACCATCAGGGTACAAACTAAAGCAAATACCGCTAATATCTTCGCGTTTGATTGAATAGCTTGTTTCACGACTCACCTCCGCGATTGTGACCATAGGTACGAGGGCGGGTGTATTGATCGATCAAAGGTACGCACATATTCGCTAACAGCACAGCGAATGCGATGGCATCCGGATAGCCGCCAAAGCTACGAATAACACAAACCAGCAGGGCAATCAGCAGGGCAAAAATAATACGACCTTTTTGCGTTGTCGAACCACTTACCGGGTCGGTTATGATAAAGAAAGCGCCGAGCATAGTACCACCGCTCAACCAGTGAAACATGGTTGAAGCTGAGCTGTCTGGGCTGGCAACATAGCCAATAAAGGTAAACAGTAACATGCCACCAAGGAAGCTCGCTGGCAGGCGCCAATCAAGGGCCTTTTTGTAAATCAGGTAAAGACCACCGACTAGAAATCCTAAGTTAATCCATTCCCAACCATGGCTGAAAAACTGACCGAATACCGGGTTTACCATACTTTCCTGAACCGTCAGGCCACGACCGATATCGGTTTTCAGGGTATCTAGTGGCGTTGCCATGGTGACACCGTCGATGTTCATCCGGATCTGTTCAACCGAGAAGCCATCCCAGGTAAAACCGGTAAATATCAACCACAGGGTATTAAAGAAGCTTACTGGTTCAGCGATTAAATCCGTTGCTGGTGCCCAGGAAGTCATTTGTACCGGGAATGAAACCAGTAATAACACATAGGCTGCCATTGCCGGGTTAAAGATATTAAATCCCAGGCCGCCATAGAGCTGTTTCACTACGCCTATGGCAAATACACTGCCAATGGCGGTTATCCACCAAGGCGCAAAAGAGGGGATGGAGATACCAATCAGTACGCCGGTTAATACCGCCGAATAATCGGAAATTTGTGCCTTTATGTTTTTATCGCGAATCGCCAAAAAGGTGATTTCAGCCAAAACGCAAAAGGTGACTGCCAAAGCAATCTGAATTAAATTGCCCCAACCAAAGAAATACCATTGCGCAAGGATGCCAGGCAGCGTTGCGAGAATGACCAAGCGCATCAGCTTTGGTGTTTCCGCCTGGATGTGGTTATGTGGGGAGCTTGCTATCCAAAATGCCATGTTTAGCTATCTGCCTTTTCTTGTTTCTTTGCATCTGCCCGAGCTCTGGCTTTTTCAACGGCCTGGGCAATCTTTGCTTTTTTATCTTCTTCACTCACGGCTTTTGATTTTGCCGCGGATGTTTTTGTCGTAGCTTGACGATCGGCTCTGTCAGCCCTATCGGCATCAGCGAATAAGTCCGCTTGCTTAGCTTTCGCCGCAGTTTTTCGGGTTGTCGTGGCTTTTTTGGTAGTCGCCTTAACCTTTGACTCGTCGGTCTTAGTGGTGCGCTTTCGAGTTACGGTTTTTTTCGCTGCCGTTTTGGTTTTTGTGGCGGTCGTTTTTGTCGCCTTAGCCTCTGTGGCATCACTGCTTGTTTTAGTCGCAGCGCTGGTTCTATTCGTTTTGGCTGTCTTGGTTTCAGTTGTGTTCGGTTCAGCTGTCTTCGCTTTAGTCGCTGTGGCTTTTGTTGCCGCAGTTTTTGCTGTTGACGCCTTTGTAGTTTTGCTCGCCGCTTTTGTCGTCACAGGTTTTTCAGCGGCCTTAGTCGCGGCTTTGCGAGTTGCCGGTTTTGCTTTTTCCGTACTGCTCGCTTTAGTGGATTTAGCGGCAGCTTTTGCGGTCGCTGGTTTCTTAGTTGCAGCGGCTTTTTTCGTTGTCGTCGTTGCTTTTTTGGTTGCAGCCGCTTTTTTAACTGCAGCTTTCTTAACGGGAGCTTTCTTAGCTAATGCTTTCTCTTCTGGAGTTTTTGAAGATGCGGCCTTTTTCGTTGTCGCAGCTTTCGTTTCGGCCTTTTCTGCAACCGCTTCAATCTTACTAGTCGCTTTTCTTGTGGCCGATTTACGAGTGGTTTTTGGTTTTTCAGCCTCTGCGACAGCCTCTGACTTTTCTTCGGCAGGTTTTGTCTCGGTTACAACCTCTGCAGCTGCCGCTCTATTCGCGCCAGGCTTAGCTTTCGATTCAATCTCAGCTTTAGCTTCTGCGATTTCAGGTTTTGCCGCCGCTGCTTTCTTGGCTTTAATTCGCGCAATCGCTGCCGCTTTGGCATCGACTTTTTGATCCGCTTCAGAAGTTTTTTCACTGTTATTTGAGCTATCAGACGGTACTTCTTGCGGCTTTTCTGCCTTAGCTTCAGCCGCTTTCTTGGCTTTGATTCTGGCAATAGCCGCCGCTTTCGCATCGACTTTTTTATCCGCTTCTGAAGTTTCTTCGCTGTTATTTGAGCTATCAGATGTTACTTCTTGCGGATTTTCAGCCTTAGCTTCTGCTGCTTTCTTAGCTTTAATTCGCGCAATCGCTGCAGCTTTGGCATCGACTTTTTTATCCGCTTCAGCAGTTTCTTCGCTGTTATTTGAGCTATCAGACGGTACTTCTTGCGGCTTTTCTGACTTAGCTTCTGCCGCCTTCTTAGCTTTGATTCTGGCAATCGCCGCCGCTTTCGCGTCGACTTTTTTATCTTCTTTATCCGATTCTGCTGGTGTTTCAGTTGCTTTGGCTTCCGCAGCTTTCTTCGCTTTTATACGAGCAATGGCTGCGGCTTTCGGATCTGCCTTTTTCGGAGCGCTGGATGACTCTTTAGAATCGTCTGAAGGTGCTTGTGAATCAACAGCTTCTACATTATCGGCATTATCTGCAGGGCGCTGGAATCTAGTTGTATCCGCTTCTTTCTCGGCTTTCTTCTGCGCTGCAAGACGTTTGGCTTTGGCCCTGGCGATCGCTGCTGCGGCCGCACTTTTCACGGAAGAGGTTGCTTCGGTATTGGCGTTAGCATCGGCAGCTGCATCGGTAGCACCTTGTTGCGCTTTCTTGGCTTTAACGCGGGCTAAGGCAGCGGCAACGGCATCAGATGCACCGCTGGTTGCCGCTTTACTGCGTCTGGCTTCTGCCGCCAGACGTTGTTTCTCTTCCCTGGCAAGTTTCTCTTTCTCAAGACGCTTTTTACGGGCCTCAAAACGAAGTTTGGCTTTTTCGGCTTTTGCTTCCTGAACCTTTTTCGCCTTAATTTCAGCTTTTGCTACCCGGTAGTATTGAACCAGAGGAATGTGGCTTGGGCACACATATGCACAGGCACCACAATCAATACAATCGGAAAGGTTTAACGCTTCCAGTTGATCATAATCCTTAGCTTTGGCGCTCCATTGTAATTCCTGAGGTAGCAGGTTACTGGGGCAAACTTCCGCACATTGGCCACAACGGATACATTCAATTTCTTTGCTGGCTGGCGCAATTTCTTTCGTCGTTGGCGCCAGGATACAGTTGGTAATTTTTACCACCGGAACCTGCAACGACGGCAAGGTAAAGCCCATCATCGGGCCGCCCATGATAATACGTTGTTGCGGCTGATGCTGATAACCACATTGTTGCACCAGGTGCTGAATTTCTGTGCCTAGCAGAGCCCAGACATTCTGAGGTTTTTTCAATGCCGTACCGGTTACGGTTACGACGCGGCGGATCAGAGGAATGTCGTGGATAATCGCTTCTGCGATAGCAAATACCGTGGCAACATTTTGCATGATGATGCCAAGGTCAATTGGCAATGAGCCGCTGGCAACCTCTTTTCCTGTCAGGGCTTGAATCAGCTGTTTCTCACCACCGGTTGGATATTTGGTCGGCAGCACGCAAATTCTGACTTTTTCGATATGCTTAGTAACGGTTTTAAGCGCCTGGATTGCTTCCGGTTTGTTGTCTTCAATACCAATCAGAATATATTCAGGTTCGAGCATGTAATCGAGGATTTCAATGCCATCGGCAATGGTTGCTGCGTGTTCACGCATTAACAAATCATCGGCAGTGATATAAGGCTCACACTCAGCGGCATTAATAATTAAATACTTAACACCGGCCTGATTATTCACTTTGATATTGGTTGGGAAACCCGCACCGCCCATACCGGCAATACCCGCCTGGGCAATTTTCGCGACTAAGTCAGTTTTAGATAGCAAATGGTAATCGGTATTGATTTTGCGAGGCTGCCATTTATCTTCACCATCTGGCTCGATAATGATGCACAGCTCAGCCATTGCTGAAGGGTGGGCAATGGTCGATTTACGTATATCGGTAACCGTACCTGAAGTCGGGGCATGCACTGGCACCGTCATTGGTGTGGCAATGCCGGTAAGTGGCTGACCTTTTAATACCTTATCGCCCGGCTTAACCAGTATATCGGCAACATTACCAATGTGTTGTTGCACCGGCAGGATTAATCGTCCCGGCAATGGCAATGGACGAATAGGCTTATCGTTACTTAAAAACTTCTGTTCCGGCGGGTGAATACCGCCGCTAAAAGACCAGAATTTATTGTTATCAATACGTTCAATGACAGATTCCATGACTACCTCTTAATCTATCTGAACGACTTCAATGGCATCGAGATCCCATTGCCAGTTCTGTAGGGTTTGTTTAACCGGAACCATTTCTATACAGTCGACCGGGCAAGGGTCGACACAAAGGTCGCAACCCGTGCATTCATCGGTTAGTACTGTGTGCATTTGCTTGGCAGCACCGGTGATAGCGTCTACCGGACAGGCCTGAATGCATTTGGTACAACCAATACAGTCTTCTTCAATAATAAATGCCACTTTTGGCGTGTTATCCTGCTCATGGCTTTCATCCATTGGGATAGCATCCACACCCATTAAATCGGCAATGCGTTTGATGGTGTCATCGCCGCCTGGGGCACATTTGTTGATGGCATCGCCATTGGCAACAGCTTCTGCATAAGGTTTACAACCGGGGTAACCACATTGACCACATTGGGTTTGTGGCAGCAGGGCATCTATTTGTTCAACTAAAGGATCGCCTTCTACTTTAAAGCGAACCGATGCATAGCCAAGCATGGCGCCGAATATGACCGCAATGAACCCGAAAATTAACAGGGCAATTAAAATACTCATGGTTATTTCACCAACCCGGTAAAGCCCATGAAGGCTAATGACATCAAGCCTGCGGTTATCATCGCAATAGCAGCTCCCTGAAATGGCTTAGGAACGTCGGCATTGGCCAGACGCTCGCGCATTGCCGAGAAAAGAATTAATACCAGAGAAAAACCGACAGCGGCGCCGAATCCGTAGACAATGGACTCGAAGAAATTATGTTGTTCGTACATGTTGAGTAAAGCAACACCTAATACTGCGCAGTTAGTGGTGATAAGAGGAAGAAAGATACCTAGCAGTCGATAGAGGCTGGCACTGGTTTTATGAACCACCATTTCGGTAAATTGCACCACAACAGCAATAACCAGGATAAAGCCCATGGTTGTCAGGTACTCAAGACCGAAGGGTTTTAATAAATAGGTAGAGAATAAATAACTGAGCAATGAGGCCAGGGTTAACACGAATGTGGTCGCCAACGACATCCCAATAGCGGTCTCCGTTTTAGAAGATACCCCCATAAACGGACATAAGCCGAGGAATTTTACCAGAACGAAATTGTTAACTAAAACCGTGCCAACTAAAAGTAATAGATAATCAGTCATTTATCATAAATACATCGAAAAATTACTCTTATTATCCTTGTTTATCTGTGATTTAACAACTTGTAGTTTGTGGGGTTATTTTAGTTGCTGAAAATATAAACAGAGAATGCTGAGTATTTGTCTTAAGGGCAGGGATTAGGATTGATATCCCGGCTTATTTTCAATAGAAAAGGGTTATTTGCCAGCAGATTGAAAAAAGTTTCATTCGCTTTTTGTACATAAGTATTTGCTCGCACATTATTTACCGACAGTCATCATCGCGAAGCAATGGAATTTGCCGTCATAGGCCTGAATAATTACCCGAGTTAAAGAACAATCGACTTGTTTTTGGGGTTTGACAGTTAGTTTTTGAAACCGTAGTTTGTTTTCAATTTAGCAACGCTTAATCCTGGTTTTGAGGTAAATAATGAAAATGTTAAAGGCGGCTGTTTCAGTAATCTTTTTAGGTGCTTACAGTTTAACTGCGGTAGCGAGTGAATCTAATCAAGGGCAATTGGTTATTGCTGGCGGGGCGATAAGTCATAAAAGTATTGAGATTTTTGAAACCTTTGCCCAACTATCCGGCGGTGAAAAAGCCAAAATTGGGGTAATTCCAGCCGCTTCTGGTTCAATCGGCAAGCAATACAAATTACTGCAGCAACAATTTTCAGCCGCCGGGGTTTCTCTGAATAACATTCAATTGTTACCACTGGCGACCAAAGACGATAAAAATACTGACGTTGATGAGGGCAGCTGGATTGATAATGGTAATTCCGAAAAGGTTGCTGCGAGTATTAACGGCTTAAGTGGTATCTGGTTTATTGGTGGCGACCAAACCTTAATTACTAAAGTGCTACTCAACAACGATGGTTCCGACACCAAAGTGTTACAGCAGATTCGTAAGGTGTTCGAGAGCGGTACAACTATCGGCGGTACCAGCGCTGGGGCAGCAATTATGTCGAACATTATGATTGCTGGTGGTAACAGCCAGGGCGCGCTATTTTCAGGCTTTAAACATGAATATACCAGCATGGATGAGCAGGAATACGGCCCGGCGGCTACCACAAAGGGGCTAGGGTTTTTCAAAGATGGAATTATCGATCAGCACTTTGATCGCAAAGGTCGTCTCGGTCGTTTGCTCGTTACTCTGCTGAACGAACCAGAGTACGGACTTGGCTTCGGTGTTGATGAAGGCACGGCGATGATCGTTGATGGCAGCAGTATTAACGTTATTGGGGAAGGGGGCGTTACTATTGTTGATGTCGAAAATGTTACCGGCTATCAGACAGGAACCTTTCCGGTTAAAGCCAACAATATTCGCCTGAGCTTCTTGCAACCTGGTGATAGCTACGATTTAACCTCGGGTAAATTAACCAAACGCCAAGGGGCTTATGAAACGGTCTCTAAAGAATATTTTAATGTACCGGAGCAAAGTATTTCCGGTTTGGTTAACGCCAATCGTAATCTCTACCAATTTATCGGTTATGACCTGTTAGACAACAAAGCCACAAACCAGGTGTCTTCCTGGTTAATCGATGGCGATAAGGCCATCAAGATGACCTTTAGTCAGGATGAGAAAAGCCAGGGTTATTGGAATACCGATGTAACTGCCGATGTCTATAGTTTTGAAAACGTGAAAATGGATATTCAACCGTTGAAAATCCGTATTTCGGAATAAGTTCGGAATAAGTAAGAAAAGTTATGAGCCAAGGCTTTTGCGATAAAGGATGTTTCTGCAGCACGAAGAAACATCCTTTCCCCTAATCTTGATTAATCGGCTTCAATCAACAGAAGTTTGGCATCTTTACCATCGGTTAGGACCGCGACATTACCATCTTCTGTCACCAATACATCTCTTAGGCGTCCAGTCACTTCCGGGAATACCTGGTATTGAGAAAACTTACCATTGGCTAAATCAACCGCATAAAGCTTGCGGTCTACCAATGTGGTGATTAAGGCATGTTCTTGCAGGGACGCAAAGCCATTGTCAGCAGAGCCATAGTAGGCCATTCCCGAAGGAGCAATTGAAGGTGTCCAATCAACAACTGGCTTTTGCATACCGTCATACTCGGTGAATGGAGAAATACGCGCTTGCGAGTAATCTTTTCCATAGGTGATAACCGGCCAGCCATAGTTGGTGCCTGGGGTTAAGTAATTTAATTCGTCGCCACCTGCCGGGCCATGCTCATGGCTGACAATTTGTTTGCTATCGTAATCATAAATCAGCCCTTGAGTATTCCGGTGGCCAATCGAGAAAACCGCATGAGCGGTTGGGTTTTCATCATCAATAAAAGGGTTATCTTTGGGAATACTGCCATCTAGATTTATCCGCAATACTTTACCAAGTTGAGAGCTTGGAACCTGAGCCTGTTCACGGTAATCAAAACCATCGCCACTTGTGAATAATAGGGTATTGTCCGGAAGAATAAGCGCACGACCCGCATAGTGTTGAGGGGTACCTTTATCTGTGGCTACCTGATAAATAATTTCCGGTTTGGAAAATTTGCCACCGTCAAATGTCGCTTTCGCAATCACCAAGCGGTTGGCTTTTAGCTCTCCCTGGGCGTAAGTAAAAATAACCTCATTTGACTCGGTAAAATCCGGAGATAACAGGATGTCGAGCAAACCACCTTGGCCTGCGACATATAAACCATCGAGATTGAGGTTAACTCTGGATTGCTCAGGACCTTTAGCAATAACTACATGACCGTCTCGTTCGGTGATTAACCAGGTGCCATCCGGCAATGCGACCATACTCCAGGGCGATTGCAGTTCACTGGCGACAGGGGTTATCAGATAATCTTCATCGGGCAATGCGGAATGAGCGTTCAAGGAAAAGGTGGTAAATATAGACAGTGCTATAAAAGGGATGAATTGTTTAAGCTGCAAGCCTTTGTTAGGGTAAGAAAAAAACTTTACGTTAAGTTGAGATAAGCATGCAATTTTTGACACGTTTCCTGCTTCCATTTTTAGTTTCTTGGTTGCTTACATTTTCTTTAGCTAGCTTGTTCCATAGCCAATATGTTGTCAATCAATTAGTTAAGGTTGGCGTGGTAGTCGAATTTGGCGACCGCCTGAATTTAACGTTCGACGATTGGCTGGGGTTATTACCGACATACGGCACGATAATCGCCGTTGCCTTATTAATAGCTTTTGGTATTGCCGGTTGGATTTCCAAAAAGCTCGAGAATTACAGATTGCCCTTATTTATCCTGGCTGGAATCGCCGCGTTTATTACGGTATTGCTGGCCATTGAATCCATCATGAATATCAACATTATTGCGGGTGCAAGAGGTTGGGGCTTCTATGCGCAACTATTGGCAGGTGCTATTGGTGGCTATGTTTTTGCTAGGATGAGTGCGGTTAAATCCGCCGAGAGCTAATTTTCACTAAATGGCACTTTAGGGCCCCTCAGAAATTAGAAAAATGAAGTTAGCAATCAAAAACATTTTCTTATTGATGACTTTAACAAGTTACTTTGCATCGCTGATCATTTATATACTGGATCTTCAATATGAGTCAGCTTTAGGCATTGTGGCCTATCTTATAATGGTGTTAACCTCAATCGTTCGCTTTGGAATCGTAAACAACGTATTGTTTGACTTAATTGGACTGAACATTGGAAACTATAATGTTGTAGTTGGGTTCATAGCATCAATCATTGTAGCGATTTTCGCAGATTACTTATTTCGGCTCTGGTTAAACAAAAGTAAGCCTAGTAATTTCTGAGTAAGTAATCCGCGGAACATAAAAATGTTTAGCTTTTATATTAGATACTGCTAACAAGCGGCTATTGGCACTGAAGAGTCATTCGGCCCAAGCCAAGATTCCCTGTAGTATCAGGGAATGACGCAAGGGTTTTTGCTTTTTACTCGAAGCGACGTTTTTTTTAGCGGGTACAGAATTTCGGTTCCAGACAAATTCTGCATACCAACGTCCATGTCGGTAACCCGGAACAATCTTTGATTGTGTACTCGAAGTGACGTTTTCCGTCACGTACCCGGAGTATCGTTTGCGATACGTACTCAGGGAGTTTTAACTCCCGCTTGTGGCACACTAGAGACATTCGGCTCCAGCTAAGATTCCCTGTAGTATCAGGGAATGACGCAAGGGTTTTTGCTTTTTACTCGAAGCGACGTTTTTTGTCGCGGGTACAGAATTTCGGTTCCAGACAAATTCTGCATACCAACGTCCATGTCGGTAACCCGGAACAATCTTCGATTGTGTACTCGGAGTGGCGCTTTCTGCCACGTTCTAGGAGTATCGTTTACGATACGTACTAAGGGAGTTTTAACTCCCGCTTGTGGCACATCAGAGACGCTCGCCCATTAACTTAGATACCGTGCAGAGTCACGGTATGACTCAAGTTTTTTGCTTTTTTCTCGGAGCAGCGTGTGCTAGGAGCTGATAACACCAGCGTGCTAAGAGTGGCGTTTTCTGCAACGTACTATGAACAATCTTTGATTGTGTACTCGGCGTTTCGCTTAGATACCTTCAGGCTTACCTATGTAATAGCCTTGGCAACCATCTACCAGAATTTCATCAAAGGTATGTTTTTCTTCCTGAGTTTCCACACCCTCAGCCAATACTTTGATGCTCATACGATGCGCTAAATCAATCATCAGACGCAAGAAGTATTGGTTATTCTTATCGTTTTCGATGTTGCGGGTATAACTGCCATCCATCTTAATGAAATCAGGCGATAGCTCTCTAAAGAACTTAAACGAGGTAATACCAACGCCAAAATGTTCGACACATACTTTCGCACCAACACGATGGACCATGTTGATAAAGTAGATACTGTCCTTAACATTTTGCTGTAAACCAAATTCACTTACCTCGAACACTAAGCGTTGGCTAATGTCTTTGTCTTTTAACAGGCGTCTCTCAAGCCAAATAATAAAGTGCTCATCATGGATAGAGCGAGAGCTCAGGTTAATACCAAAAGATTGCTCAGTCAGGTTCTTTTTGCGTATCTCAGATAACGCGGTTTCGATAACCAACCGGTCGATCAGAATAATTTTATCGAGTTTCTCCGCCATGGCGATAAACGACGCGGTTGGCATTTGTTCACCTGCGGTATTGGTAAAACGTGCCAGGATTTCATGGTAGATTCGATTGTTACGGGCATTTGGCTGAATCAACTGAGTTAGCAGTGAAACATTCTGATGCTCGATAACGTAGTCGATTTCCTTGCCCCAACTCTGACTACCGTAGCCCATGGCATTGCTGTCATCCATTTTCTCATAGGATTGGATATACCAGGAATTCTTGTGTTTGGTTTCAGCAATACTGATTGCCGTATCTGCCAGCGCTAGTAATTCCCCTAGTGGACGATCAATTTCAAAATTAACAATACCGGTGTAGGCGACGGAATCAATATCAGCGAGTACCTGATATTCATTAAACAATCCCGTTAACTCATCGGCATAGGTTTGAGAGGCTTTCAAGGTAATGTTGGGAATAAAGGTCGCGAAATCAGAACCATTAAGGCGGAACAGTGATGCGCCCTCAATATTCTTGATTTGTCGTTGCAGAATATTTGCTACCTGACACAGGTAACGGTCACCTTCCTGATAGCCATGCACCTTATTCAGAATTCTTAACTCGGTACAGCGAGTGATGAAAAGTACTCCAAAACTGCTGCCGCGAGTGTGCTTAGCGTACGCAGCGAAGAACTCGGCAAAGCTGTTACGATTAGACAAACCGGTAAGAGGGTCCACATACGCAGTCTGCTTTAATTCTTCAGTTTTTGATACTTTGGTGGTAATGAACTCTTTCAACTGCTGAATGGTAGTGTTCACTTCGTTAAAAGCACTCGGCAACTGGAACTGTTCGATATCCTGTTGGTTATTGATCGCCTGTTTGATTTCTTCGGAGATCATACTGGAAATCTTTTCCGATGCTTTACGATTGGCACGGACAGTCATCCGGGATGTAAGAAAAGTACCGACAATCACCATAAAGATGGTTACCAGAAGAATGAAAATGCTCAGGGTATTAAACCAACTGATTAGCTCATCCTGATTTAAGCGATAACTTACTTTCGCGGTTAATGGTTTCGCGGTGATCGTATGCAGATCATCGGCATGTAACCAACTTGCCAGAGTTGCATAGGCTATTTTACGTTTGCTAAATGTGCCAACGTCATTTTTCGCCTGATCACGAACCGACAAATAGTCGTAATCGTAAGTATTATGTAGAGTCGTAGAGAAACGCTCTAATTCAGAGCCTTGGAATGTAATAGCATGGGTCAGAATCTGCGCTCTGTGCTGTTGATGTTGGTGATCAATGAAACCCTGAAGCCCAGTAAGGCTTAGGGTAAAAAATCCTATGAGAAAGATAACGGCAAAGATGATGTTTTTTGCCAAAATTTTTGCAACTGTCGACATGCGAAAATTCCCCAGTTAGTATTATTTCCCAGTCCTTTACAAATAGTCAGTACTGACTTTTCGCTTCAAGATCCTACGATACGGTTATTATTCGTTCAATGCAATATTGACGTGTGAATTCGTTATCGAGGAATTTAAGTAACTAACTATAATTTCAAAGATTTCCTGAATATTTGAGCGGCGGAAGGCTGACGCTATCTGGTGCGGCATACAAGCTAACCTCCTGAGTATCTGTTTTCACTGCTTTGCGCTTTCGCGAAATTCCGTCAATATTTTATTACGAGTCAACAGCATAATGCTTAGCTATACCTTATAACCAAGAATTAGAGGCAACGGCCATCATCTCACCTGCACTAGCATACTGAAAACGTAATATGATTGAATCCAATTTAGATTAAAATGCGCGCCCAGCTTTTATTTGCGAAGTGTTTAATTAAGCTGTTATTTTATCTACAATTAACTTTCTTAACGAATAATCAGGTTTTCCAATAATGACAACACCCAGTGAACCTGCGGCAAAGCCAAATGGTCAGGGCATCATGCGCATTTATCGCGCCTTCTTCTGTTCTATGCAAGGGTTTCGAGATGCCTTTAAATATGAAGCGGCATTTCGCCAGGAATTATTGCTTGTTATCATTATGTTGCCGTTCAGCTTTGTTCTGGCAACATCGCTAGAAAACTGGCTAGCGATGGTTTTTAGTTTGATCTTTTTGTTGTTTGCCGAGTTAATTAATTCGGCGCTAGAAGCATTAGCAGATAAGGTATGTACCGAACATGATCCGCTGATTGGCCGTTGCAAAGACATCGGTTCGGCCTTAGTGTTCGTGGCGTTTATCTGGTTGCTTGTGCTTTGGGGCACGAATTTGTATTTATTTTTAATGTCGTAATTTTTACTAACTTAAATCCCGGGAGAAACGAATTGCACACTGACGGATTAACGGCTGCTAACTGATGACTTTATTGATTGTTTATTTGTGTATCGCCATTGGCGTATCCTTTCTGTGCTCAATCCTTGAAGCTGTACTTTTATCGATTACCCCGAGCTATGTTGCTGAATTGCAACAAAAAAAGGCTCGTGGTTATCAGCAGCTGACACAAGCAAAACAAAAGCTTGATCAATCGATTTCCAGTATTCTTATTTTGAACACCTTTGCCCACACCATGGGGGCGGCTGGTGTTGGCTCCCAGGCACTGCAGGTGTTTGGAGAAAAATGGGAAACGTTAATAGCATTTTTACTGACGCTGGCGATTTTATACCTCTCAGAAATTATTCCGAAAACCATTGGTGCCCATTACTGGCGAGCGTTAGCGATCCCTGCAGCCATTATCATCAACTTTCTGGTTAAACTCGTGTATCCATTGGTTTGGATCTCCGGGTTTCTGACTCGTTTGTTCAGTAGTAAACATAAACAACCAGCAATTTCTCGTGAAGAAGTGGTTGCGATTACATCCCTTGGCCACAAAGGAGGGACAATCGCGACCCAGGAAAGCCAGCTTGTGCAAAATATCCTTATGCTGCGCGATGCCAAGGCTGCAGATATTCTGACGCCTCGAAGTGTTGTACACGCGCTGAGTGAAGACACCACAGTGGCTGAGGCTTTAGCTTCGCCCCAGACCGAGTTTTTCACTCGGATACCGGTTTATCAGGACAGTATCGATAATATAACCGGCGTTATCATTAAAAATGGGTTGTATGAGTCTGAGCGAAATGGGCAACCCGATGTGGCGCTTCGCGAGCTGGCAATGCCAGTGCATCGAATATCGGAAAGTTTTCCGGTTCTGAATTTGGTCGATCTGTTCTTAAAGCGTCAGGAACATTTGTTTTTAGTGGAAGACCATTTTGGCCAAACCGCAGGCATCGTCACTTTAGAGGATGCTATAGAGACCATTTTGGGGCGCGAAATTGTCGATGAAACCGATTCGGTAGAAGACTTACAAATGCTTGCTAAAGCAAATTACCGAAGTCGTTTGAAAGCCAAGTTTAATAAAGTAAACGATCCAGGTTCGGACAAAGAGGAGTAATTGTTAAGAGTGGCCTCTTTACTTAAGGTGCTTTTCAGTTGACTATACGCGAGAGACAACAACCCAGAGAAGGCACCTTGTCAGCCAGCAAGCCAAACAAAAATCTTCAGCATTTCTATATCGCTGAAGAGCAATCCATTTACCTGTTAAGCCACAAAGATGCAGAGAAGTTAAAGCAGTGGATTGAGCTTTGTAAATCGCAATTGCGACAATTGGGCTATACCAATATCGAATTGTTGGGCAAGGGGGCTTATGGCTTTGTCTTTTGTGGTGAAAACGGTGGCGGTGAATCTCAGGTATTCAAGTTCTCCAGAATAACCTTACCTCAACACGTTCAGGATCGCCTTGCTGATGAAGCCTTGATGCAGTCGACCATTGACCATCCTAATATTCCAAGACTGGTTGAATATCGAAAAATAAAGCGCCAGTCGATTTTGCAAATGAGCCGGGCGCCCGGTGTGGATATGGAAGTGTATTCCCATCAGCACGGCCCACTGTCCCCGGAGCTTGTGGTAAAGCTTGCGATTCAGCTGATTAAAATCCTCAAATACCTGAGAGAGCCCGCCAACCATCAACAACTCAAGCCTATTGTTCATGGCGATATAAAACCGTCAAACCTGGTGTTTGATTCCTCTACTGGCGAAATTCAGTTAATTGACTGGGGCTCATCGGTTTGGGCACAGGTGGATAACCAGGGCCAGTCTACAGCATCAAATGTTATGGATTTGATGAGCGGCGATTTACAGCACACTAATGCCCGCATGGGGGATGTGTATTTTATTGGCGAAGAACAGTTAAATGGCGGTTTATCTTCACCTCGTTTTGATGAGCAGGGGATGGCTGCAACCTTATACGCGTTAGCCTCCGGACAATCCTGTCGTTATGGTTATAAAGTGATAACCGCTTCGTCATTAGGGTTACCAAAAGTTTTAGGGAAATCACTCGATGCCATGCTCGGTGATGATGCCGATATGCGCCAAAAGGCCGGCGATTACCTATTTTCTCAGTTACCTTTGCTGGAAAACATGGTGTTAAAACCAAACCCTAAAATTAATCTGATCAAATCAGTCATTCCGGTGTGGATCAAACCCAAAGTCGCGGAAATGGACACGGTTGTTTATGGTTCCCGCAAATCCTTCTTAAGGGAGTCTTCTGAGCGCGATAAGCTCGTCGATATCGACGATGTACAGCTGGAAAAATATTATAAAAATTTCTTAGTGGGCATGGGTGCAACTGAAAAGGCATTTATCGCCGCCGTTAGCCGGCTTGCCCGTTACCCGGTGGTGGGTGGTCTGGCTATTCGCTGGGAAAAAGATGGCCTTTATGTGGATTCTAATCTGACCTTGTTTGATCAGACATTGGAAACCGCTTTTAAGTCGGCGGTAAACAATATGGTAACACTGGCACAAGGGATTTTCCGGGTCGGTATCTTTAAATCCTGTTTGTTTGACGCCCGTAATACCCTGCATGTTGAGCGCAAGAGCAGTGCCGTTCCGTTTAAGGCTGCAGCGGGGCAGTTTATTCCATTTGAGGTTAGTAATCTTGATGAGGTTGATAAGCCAACACGATTACATTCTTATTTTGAAGACGGTAAAGATCCTGACGAATATCTGCGCCTGCCAGATAAAATAATGGCGGTGTTAACCCGGCTAAATAAGATTCATCATACCGGTTGTATTATTTTCGAAGTGCTGGAAACCCATTTGAAAATTCACAGCTATTTGATGCTGCTGAATCACGCTAAAAAAGCAGAGTTTGCTCAGTGTCTGAAGGAAATCATTGAATTGCTACCAACCATTAAAGGATTAGGGATATCTGGCTTTATGAAGCTACCCTATAAAGACACGCGATTTTTTGAGCATATTAATCAGTTACCGGACAAGTTTTATCCTAAAAACCCAAAACGTTAGCGGAAGAGGAAAATCCATGAGCAACAATAATATTACCGAAATGGCCTGGTTAGATTTAACCGTTGAAAATGCTGGTGAAGTGAAGGACTTTTATCAGCAGGTTATTGGCTGGGAAGTAGAAGCCTGCTCGATGGGAGAGTATGATGATTATGCGATGAATAATCCTGCTAATGATTCACCACAAGCTGGGATTTGTCATGCTCGTGGCGTCAATGCCGATTTACCACCGGTATGGATGCCATACTTCCTGGTTGCCGATATCGACGCTTCCATTGCCGCAGTCACCGCTAAAGGCGGGGAATTACTTACCGAAGTAAAATCCATGGGCGGCGAAGATAAATATGTGGTTATCAAAGATCCTGCCGGCGCCGTGTGCGCCCTGTATTATAAGAAACCCTAAAAACCAGTATTAATCCCAATTGCTTTTGGTTTTACTGTACGCGTTGTAACTATCAAGGGGCAACGTGTTGATTCTCAATGAACTCTGAGCCCTTGAACGAATCCTCGTAAATTAATGCTGATTCCTACCAGGCCAGTGGCTTTACTCTGTCAAGGTTCTGGTGCTGCACAAAATCATCCAGACTTTCTGCTAACTGATCGGTAGCCGCAAGAACCGTTTGCCAGTATTTAATCCGCTCGGTTGGCGGCAAATCAGTGAAATCTTTTCTATCCGGAATTTTTTGAAAAGGCAGGCTCGCCACAAAATCTTCAGATGGTACCAGCATCACCACATTGTCATAATGTTTCTTATCGACAAAGCGATTTAAGGATTTATCAAACCAACCGGCTTTCGGGATAGCGCTAAAATGCGGGTACAATATCAAGCCGGTATTACCAACAATGTCTAAATCAAAATGATAATCGATAATACCACCATCCCGGTACATTCCTTTGGGAGAGTCGGGCACATCTTTTATGCCTTGCATCACGGCAGGTATAGACCCACTGGCAAGTAATGCATCAAGGGTATTTGCCTGGGTTAACGGTAGATATGAGGTATCAAATTGATAGGGATCGCTGATAGATAGATTGCTTTGTGGGTGATGGTAGATGACCCGCTGATACTGATGTTTTAACAATCCCCGATCGATACGATTTAATCCATAGCTGGCCACAAGCCCGAGCATTTGCAGGGCTTTATTTTCATAACTGGTAAGGCCGTTGCAACGACAAGCAACAAAGTGTGCTTTATATACCGGGTTATTGATGATTTCGTCGATACCGGTATCGCCAAACACCGCTGACATCAAGTCATAAGCCTTACCGGTAATTTCTTTGGCATCGGCTTTGTCGGAATATACGGTTTGTGAATAATTTTCTGCCAACCGGGTGATGCCGGCGACAGGATCCTTTTGAGAGAGGGCGGCAAATCGAAATGCGCCAGCGGAAGAACCGATTAAATTTAATTCAGATGTCCGGTCTTGAAATAGCTCACCAAAGAGATATTTATCCAGGCCGTAAAGAGAAAACCATTTGGGGCCGCCGCTGGCACCAATCATGGTGGAGAATAATTCCTGGGAGAATCCTTGTTGCTTGAGCGTTGCAAGTGCGTTCTTGCCGGCGTAAATATCTAACATTGAATTTAAGCTTCCTGGCGAAAATTATGGGAGGTATTTTAAGGCTTGTTGCCGGTAAGGAAAAGAGCTATCAAGATTCAACTTCGTTTTATTTTTCCTGTGCTAGATTGAATATTAAACACTTTCAGGAGTTATCATGAAGCGTTCTATGACCATTATCGTCACCTTTTTCTCAACCTTAAGTTTAATTTTTACCCCTATTACTCAGGCTTGTACTGGAATTACATTACACAGTGAAGACGGTGCAGCTATCCCAGGTCGCACTATGGAATTTAGCTTTGATATTCAATCGCAAATCAGCATTATCCCGGCAGGCACCGAAATTGAAACATTAATCACCGAAAAGAAATACAAAGGATTCAAATATAAAAGCAAATATGGATTTGTCGGCTTAAACGGCATGAAGGAGCCGGTTATCGTAGATGGCCTTAACGAGAAGGGATTATATTTCGGCGCTCACTATTTTACTGGCCAGGCAAAGTTTTCCAAGCTTACTGACGAAAATGCCTCTAGTGCAATAAATTCCGCCGAGCTGGGAAGCTGGCTACTAGCAAATTTTGCAACAGTTAAAGAAGTAAAGAAAGTCATACCCAAAACAACGGTAGTTGAATCGTATATTGAAGCAATCAAAGGCAATGTACCTGTTCATTATCGTTTAATCGATGCTTCAGGCGAAAGCATTGTTATCGAATACACCGAAGACGGTTTGAGTCTTTATGACAATGATATCAACGCATTTACCAATAGCCCAAGATACAGCTGGCATATGACTAATCTGGTTAATTATTTAGGATTGACCCCCGTTAATCGCCCTGCAAAAGAAATCAACGGCAAATTGTTTGCGCCATTTGGTGAAGGGACAGGGCTGGTTGGCATGCCGGGTGATTACAGTGGTCCATCTCGGTTTGTGCGCGCTGCGGTATTCGCAAATACCGCAATTCCATCAAAGACCGCTGAAGATGGTGTTTTTCATGCGTTTCATATCTTAAATGCCTTTGATATTCCTAAAGGCGCAATTCGTAGCGAAGAAGGAGAAGAGGTGGCGATGGACTACACCATCTGGACTTCTGTGGCGGATACTAAAAACCTTATTTATTACATTAAAACCTATGATAGTCAGCGATTAGAGAAAATCGACTTGGCCGAAGCTTTGCAAAACATTTCGAAAGTGACGAATTTGCCGTTAGATAGCAAATATCAGGTGATTGACCGCACACCGAAGTAGGCGGTGAGTGATTGATGACCCGCAGATACCACATCTCCTATCTGCGGCTGTTTATACGATTTTGGGGCTTGGTAGATTGCTTAATGCTATCAGGCTCTGTAGCGCTAGCTGCGCCTTATCTTTTGGTACAAAAATATGATCGTGGAAATAGGCAGCGACAACATTAGCGCTAATCCCTTCCTTTGCAAGGGCTGTGGAGATGGCTGCGGTAAGGCCTACCGCTTCTAAGCTCGAATGTACGGTTAATGTAATTTGCTTAAACACACCCTGATAGTCAATGCTAGCGCTATCTGCCTGATGCTTATCCAATATCAGGGTTAACCCTTCAGATTCGACAAAACTTGCCAATGGGTTTAGCTCCAGATAATCACCAACATCACCGGCCAGGGTCACAAAGACAAACTCTCGTCCGCTAAGTTCTGGTTTCATACTGGCAATGAGTTGATTTAAATCAGTAATGGCGCTCAAGGTAACTCCTTAACTTCAGGTATATGAAAGCTTACTTCCACCTTCCACTTCCACCTTAAAAGAAATAGGAGAGGGGTTAAAAATAATCGCTAAACACAATGCTTTTCATTAACACCACTGGCATTCGCAATAAACAGATTGTTGTATACCCGAGTGGCGAATTCATCGGTCATGCCACTGAGATAGTCGGCAATTACCCGGTTCGGATTCTGACCATTGTCGGCAACTTTTTGCCAGCGACGACGGGTTGATTCTGGCAACAGGCGCTCGGGATCACTGGCAAAGGCTTCAAACAGTTCCATCACAATTTGCTGGCCTTTGTACTCCAGACGCTGAATATCGGTTTGCTTAATCACGAATCGATAAACGAAGTCTTTTAATAGGCTGAGCACTTTCGCCGGTGCTGGAGAGAGTTTGGCATTATAACGCAGCAAATCTTCGCTGAAATCGGCTTGCTGTAATTCATTTAAATCGACGATAGCGATGGACGTGATCAGATAATTTACCAATGAACCAATCGCATCTTTTTGCAGGTGATGCTGCTGGCTGAATAGGTTATCGGTGATAGTGTTGTGATGATCCTGAACCCAGGCGTCATTGATTTCCGCCATTGGTTTGGTCACATACTCTTCAAATAAATGTCTGGAAACCACGCCGGTTACGATAGCATCTTCTAAGTCATGGACGCCATAAGCGATATCATCGGCGAGTTCCATGATTGAACAATCCAATGATTTAAACTGAGTCTTTCTGTGGTTGTTATCTCGAGCGACACTGCTCTGGAAATATTCTTTATCTGAGTATGACAGTGGCTCTAACACCCAATGCAGCATATCCAAATCGTCGGAGTAAATGCCTTTTGGTGGATGCCAGTCACCAGCTTTAAGCTGACGGTAATTGTTTGGCAATGTTTCTGGGTAGGAAATCTGCAGAGCGTCGATGGTTTGCGGATATTTCAGGAAGCCGAGTAGGGTGCGGCGAGTAAGGTCCATCCCAAATGCTTCCGTATAGGGTTCGAGTTTACTGACAATACGAAACGTCTGGCCGTTACCTTCAAAACCACCATGTTTATGCATCATAAAGTTCAGAGCAACTTCACCACCATGACCAAAAGGCGGGTGACCAATGTCGTGAGCAAGGCAAATGGCTTCTATTAATGCATCATCGTTTGGAAACAACTTGTCTGCCAAATCGCTGTGCTTGTTTCTTAATTGCGCGCTGATCCCCGAACCAATTTGCGCCGCTTCCAAGGAATGGGTTAAGCGGGTGCGATAAAAATCGCTAACGCCGACGCCCATCACCTGAGTTTTGGCTTGCAGGCGCCGGAATGCTGCCGAATGCAGGATACGTGCTCTGTCTCGCTGGAACGGCGAACGATGGTCCTGAATACGAGTGGAATTTGGAGAAAATTTACGTTGTAACCAATTTTCGTTCATAAAAATGCGCAATTAATTTTCATTTATGCCTATGATTACTCTATTTTCAGTCTTGAACAAGTAAATTCTCAGGACCTTTCAAATGATTAGAACACTATGTTTATCAATTTAACGATTGTTTTTGCCTGGCTTCCATCGCTGGCCTTATTAGCGACGGTGATGATTTCGCTCATTAACTTTATGACCGGAAGCTTTTCAAACGAACAGCTCTCTGCAGCCTCGCAATCGCCATTACAAGCAAGCTTACTAGTTATCTGGGTAATTGCTGTTGTGTTCAGTTTCTGGAGTCTGTGCTCGGTTTGCTTTGGTTTGAAAATGAACTTTCTGTGGCGGCTAATAGCCTTAATAGTCGGAACCTTGGCTTACCTGATACCGTTCGCATTTTTCCTGCCGTTAATTGCCAGCTTCTCATTGCAAGGGTTGATGACGGTGATATTAAGCTTATTGGCGATAGCCGCCTTGATTCACCTAATCCATGCTTTCATGCATTTGCGGCTAATAGTCAAAGCGGAGGAATGATCTAGGTGTTTGCGAAGGGAAGGTGTCAGAGCATTCTTCCACCTTAATCCTGAAGCCGTCATTTCCAGCTACGACTGGAAATCAAAGCCTTGGCTTAAGCTGGAGATCTCCTTTTTCAAGGAGATGACGTTTAGAGGGGCTTTTGAATTACCGTCATAGCTTTAGGTCATTTCCAGCTACGACTGGAAATCAAAGCCTTGGCTTAAGCTGGAGATCTCCTTTTTCAAGGAGATGACGTTTTAAGAAGCTTCTGAGCTATTTTGATGGAGTCAGAGCTTTCTTCCACCGAAAATTGCTCCTGCATTTTCGGCATATAGTCCATCCCTGGCCAAAACCTTACTCTTCCACCTTCATACTATCCCCGTCATTTCCAGCAACGACTGGAAATCAAAGCCCTCAGCTTAGCTTGAGATCTCCTATGTCAAGGAGATGACGTGGAAAGAGACTTTTTATTTTTCGGGAAGGGGGCTTGCTTTTCTTCCACCTCCAACTTACCTCATATCTTTCTTTTTTACGCTTCGGCGATAAAAATCGCGCGAAGCGGCGCCGGATATCCTTCGATGGTCTTATTGCTGTCTTCAGGGTCGAGAAAGTCTTGTAGCGATTCGGTATCCATCCAGTCGGTTTTACGCTGCTCTTCAAAAGCGGTTTGGTCGCTATTTACCATGCGCACATTTTTAAAACCAAGACGGCGCATCCAGAACATCAGGGCTTCAGCACTCGGGATAAACCAGACATTACGCATCTTGGCGTAGCGCTCACCCGGTACCAGAACCGTTTGCTCGTCGCCTTCCACAACTAGGGTTTCTAACACTAGTTCACCGCCCGGACGCAACTGAGCTTTTAGCTGCTGCAGAAAATCAATTGGCGATTTACGGTGATATAACACCCCCATGGAAAATACCGTATCAAAGGTTTTTAATGCCGGCAGGTCATCAACGCCTAACGGTAATAAGTTTACTTTTGGATCTTTGATGAAATGCTGAATTGCCTGAAACTGCATCAGGAATAACTGGGTTGGGTCAATACCGACAACAAACTCGGCGCCTTCGCCGCGCATCCGCCACAGGTGATAACCACTGCCACAGCCGATGTCTAATACCGTGCGTCCTTGCAGCGAGCTGATATGGGGTAGTAAACGATCCCATTTAAAGTCCGAGCGCCATTCGGTATCAATGTGCAGACCATGAATATGGAAAGGCCCTTTACGCCAGGGTTTGAAATTCTTCAGTAATGCTTCAATGCGTTTGCGCTGCCCTTCGGGAATGTCATCGGCAGAGCCAATGGTGACACTGTCTTTCAAATCCAGCGAGGAGTATTGAGTTTGCGGCAGGGCATCCAGGGTTTTCAGCCACTTACCATATTCACCATGCAAATGGTTTTTCTGCCAGTCTTCCAGCTGCGCTGGAAGACTGGTTAACCAGTGACTTAACTGATTCGTAGCAATTTGTTGGTAGAAGGTATTAAACATAGTCATGGTTGTGATTGGTATTTTATTTGATGGCAACTAAAGAGAAAAAGTTAAAGCACTGAAACCAGGGCGTGGCGTGTGAGAAACCTGCTTGTTCTAAGCGGTCTAAATGATTTTGCAAATGATCCGGCTTCATTACGTTTTCAATGGCAGAACGCTTCTGCGCAATTTCCAATTCGCTGTAGCCGTTGGCGCGTTTAAAATCGTGGTGCAGCTCATTCAGCAGCTCTTTACAGGCTTCATCTTCATCGTAAATTTTCTCAGAGAGAATAAATAAGCCACCTGGAACCAGCGCTTTAGCAATATTTTCAATCAATTGCGCACGTTTTTCCGGGGCGATAAATTGCAAGGTAAAGTTCAACACGATCACCGAAGCGTTTTCCATTGGCTCGGTGAGGATATCGCCAAGTTTAACCTCACACGGGGTGTCGCCTTTAAAGGCATTAATGTGGATTTTACAGCGCTCTACCATATCTTCAGAGTTATCGATGGCAACAATCTTACAGTTTTTGGCCTCAATGCTGCGGCGCATGGCGAGACTTGCTGCACCTAAAGAACAACCCAAATCATAAATATTGGTATTGTCTTTGGCATAACGGCCGGCAAGGTTGCCGATGGTGTCGATAATGGTGTTGTAGCCCGGTACCGAGCGTTTGATCATATCAGGGAATACTTCAACCACTTGAGCATCAAAGCGAAAGTCGGCAACTTTTACCTGCGGCTTTGAGTAAATAAGGTCTGTATCGGTTTGTGTATCTTTGCGGGACATGAATGTCGTCCAATTGCATACTATGGGGCTTATTTTATCTTAAATATCTGAGATATTGAAAGTTCATGGACAAATTTGGCAATTATGACGGGCTATTTATGCAATATTGCTTTTTTCACCACACATACCGCCAATACAGGTGACTTCTATCTGGTTTTCCTTATAATACCAATCCGCATTGATATGGGAGCTATTCAGAATGTCAGCCGAGGTTTTTATACTAGGCGTCGTTATTTAGGAATGGCCATTCCATTTCAAATAGCGACAACGCCGTAGAAACTCCTCTCGGGCATTCCCGGATGGGCGAATATAATTTCTACTGGTTATATTCATTCGATTTCATATCAATAATTTCGATGAATTAATCGGCCGCGTTTACTATTCCAATTATTCGCTGAATGATCAGTCTTCAGTGCGGATTGGTATTTAGTGCCGCTTTATTATTTTATGGGTATTGATGATCGCGTCGGTGCCATGATGATCCCGCTATAATGAACTCGGGTTCAAGCTATTTACATATCAGGAACAGTCAATAATGCGTAGCGTATATTGTGGTGAGGTAAATGAATCTCACATTGGTCAGGAAGTCACTCTATGTGGTTGGGTAAACCGTCGTCGCGACCTTGGTGCGGTAATCTTTCTAGATTTGCGTGACCGTGAAGGTATTGTGCAAGTGGTTTACGATCCGGATTTCCCAGAAGTACTGGAAAAGGCCAACACCCTACGTAACGAATTCTGTGTTCAGGTAAAAGGTAAGGTTCGCGCTCGTCCTGAAGGTCAGGTGAACAAAGATATGGCGACCGGTGCTGTGGAAGTACTTGGTTTAGAGCTTACTATCCTGAACAAAGCGGCTCCACTGCCGTTAACGCTAGATGATCACCAGAACAATTCTGAAGAGCAGCGTTTAAAGTATCGTTATCTTGACTTGCGTCGTCCGGAAATGACTGAGCGTTTGCGCTTTCGTGCCAAGGTAACATCTGCGGTTCGTGAATCACTGGAGTCGCAGGGCTTTATGGATATCGAAACTCCGATTCTTACTGCCGCTACCCCAGAAGGTGCACGTGATTACTTGGTACCGAGCCGTACTCACAAAGGCAGCTTCTTTGCTCTACCTCAGTCGCCACAATTGTTCAAACAGTTGCTGATGATGTCAGGTATGGAGCGTTACTATCAAATCGTAAAATGTTTCCGTGATGAAGATTTACGTGCTGACCGTCAGCCTGAATTTACTCAAATCGATATTGAAACCTCATTTATGACCGCTGATCAGGTAATGGAAGTTACCGAAACCATGATCCGCGATTTGTTCAGCAAATTACTGAATGTTGATTTGGGCGATTTCCCTCGCATGTCTTATGCCGAAGCCATGACTCGTTACGGTTCGGATAAGCCAGATTTACGTAACCCACTTGAGTTGGTCGATGTTGCCGACTTATTAAAAGACGTTGAGTTTAAAGTATTCTCAGGTCCTGCTAACGATGAGAAAGGTCGTGTTGCCGTTATCTGTGTACCAGGTGGTGCAGAGAAGTTCTCTCGTAAGAACATTGATGAATACGGCAAGTTCGTAGGTATCTACGGTGCTAAAGGTTTGGCCTGGATGAAGGTTAATGACCGTGCTGCTGGCATGGAAGGCATTCAATCGCCAATTCTTAAGTTCTTACCAGAAGATGCGGTAAACGGTTTGCTTGAACGAACTAACGCACAAAGTGGTGATATCATTTTCTTCGGTGCTGATAACTACACCGTAGTTACTGAAGCCATGGGCGCGCTACGCCTTAAGCTTGGTGAAGACTTAGACATCGTTAGCGATGAGTGGAAGCCTCTTTGGGTTGTAGACTTCCCAATGTTTGAAGAAGTGGATGGTCACATGCACGCGCTGCATCACCCATTCACTGCACCTTCTGAACTAAACGCAGAAGAGCTGGAAGCAAATCCAGTAGGCGCGCTTTCTAATGCCTACGATATGGTTCTCAATGGCTGTGAATTAGGTGGTGGTTCTGTTCGTATCCACGACCAGGCAATGCAGGCTGCCGTATTCCGTATCCTTGGTATTAGCGATGAAGAAGCCGAAGAGAAGTTTGGCTTCCTACTTGAAGCTTTGCGTTACGGTACGCCGCCACACGCAGGTTTAGCATTTGGTCTTGACCGTTTGGTCATGTTAATGACAGGCGCAACCTCTATTCGTGACGTAATGGCATTCCCGAAAACCACGACAGCGGCTTGCCCATTAACCAACGCACCAGGCAAAGCCAACCCAGCACAATTAGCGGAACTTGGCGTCCAAATCGTTGCGGAAGAGAAAAAGTCTGAAGACTAATTCCCTTACAACCTAGAAGCCAAAACCTAAATCCCAAAAGCCGGCGACAAGCACTTTGTCCCCGGCTTTTTTAATGGAATCCTATTTTCAGATAAACAATCATTTATGCGATCAGTTTTCTGATGACATAAAATCTTGCCTCATTTAAACTAGCGACAAATAATAACGGCAAGAATAATACAGACATTGAGCATCATCTTAGGCATAGATCCCGGCTCCAGAATTACCGGCTATGGCATCATTGAAAAAAAAGGTCGCACCTTCAACTATCTAGGCAGCGGTTGTATTAAGACGTTGGCGGCGGGGGATGACCAATCAAAGCGCTTGCAGATAATTTTTGCCGGCGTATCAGAACTGATTATTCAATATAGAC
Source organism: Thalassotalea sp. PS06 (assembly GCF_007197775.1). Classification (NCBI taxonomy): domain Bacteria; kingdom Pseudomonadati; phylum Pseudomonadota; class Gammaproteobacteria; order Alteromonadales; family Colwelliaceae; genus Thalassotalea; species Thalassotalea sp. PS06. The sequence goes on from NZ_CP041638.1 coordinate 1,383,676, forward strand.
CGGATTTATTCGCCATTGAGCAAGTGTTTATGGGTCTTAACCCTTCTGGGGCACTTAAGCTTGGACAAGCGCGTGGCGCAGCCATGGTTGCTGCAACCAATAACAATGTACCCGTGGCCGAATATTCAGCCAGACAGATCAAACAATCTGTGGTGGGAACCGGTGCTGCAGATAAGACACAGGTGCAGCATATGGTGGCATCGATATTAAAACTGCCGGGTACGCCACAAGCCGATGCCGCTGACGCATTAGCGGTCGCTATTTGCCATGGCCACAGTTATGATTCCTTGGTGAAAATGGCGGGGCAGGCATCGAAAACCGTTCGTGGCCGTTTACGCTAATCAATCCACTTATATCCCCAGCGATTTCACAAATTCCGCAATTAAAAATTGACATCACTGTATATATATATAGTATTTGAGTTATCCAAGAATAGTAACAACTCAATCGCATCTGGTATTGATAACCACACAGGTATATTGCCTGTGATCAGTAATTCTGCCAGAGCGCATGTAATCAGGGCGAGGAAAGCAACGTGATAGGACGATTAAGAGGAACCGTGGTAGATAAACAACCACCGGAAATTTTAATTGAGTGTGGTGGGGTGGGATACGAAGTCACATTACCCATGACCAGCTTTTACCATTTACCCAAACTCGACGAAGAAGCCATTATCTATACCCACTTTGCGGTACGGGAAGATGCCCAACAATTGTATGGCTTTGCCAATGTTACCGAACGTAAGCTATTCCGCTTGCTTATTAAAGTAAATGGCGTCGGGCCAAAACTGGCTCTGGCCATTCTGTCAAACATGTCATCGTCTCAATTTGTGCACTGTGTACAAATCGACGACGTAGCCACCATTGTAAAAATTCCAGGTGTAGGTAAGAAAACCGCTGAGCGCCTATTGATAGAAATGCGCGACAGACTAAAAGACTGGGGGCAGGATATCGCCACGCCGAACGCCGATGAGTTTGCCTTACAAAGCGAAGAGGTTGGCTCTACGTTTGTTTCCGTTGCTAATGAAAAAGACGATGCGATAACGGCATTGGTATCGTTAGGCTACAAACAGAATCAGGCGGAAAAAGCCGTTTCTGGCGTGCATCAGGATGGCATGAGCTCGGAAGAGTTAATTCGTGATGCATTGAAATCTATGTTATAACCAGCGTTATAACAAAACCTGTAAGCAACCTTTGGTCAAACCATAAAGATGATAGAAGCGGATCGTTTAATACAACCTACTTCCACAACCCGTGAAGAAGAAACCATCGACAGGGCAATACGCCCGAAAATGCTCGCCGATTACACCGGCCAGGAGCATGTAAAAGAGCAGATGGAAATCTTTATTGAGGCGGCAAAAAAACGAAATGAACCGCTGGATCATTTGTTGATTTTTGGGCCTCCAGGCTTGGGTAAAACTACGTTAGCGAATATCGTTGCTAACGAGATGGGCGTCAATATTCGCACGACCTCGGGGCCGGTATTGGAAAAGGCCGGCGATCTCGCGGCGCTGTTAACCAACCTTGAAGAAAATGACGTGTTGTTTATTGATGAAATTCACCGTTTGAGTCCTGTGGTTGAGGAAGTTTTATATCCGGCGATGGAAGATTATCAGCTCGATATCATGATAGGTGAGGGTCCAGCAGCTCGCTCCATTAAGTTAGATTTACCACCCTTTACCTTGATTGGCGCAACAACCCGCGCCGGCGCGTTAACTTCTCCTTTGCGCGATCGTTTCGGTATCGTGCAACGTCTGGAATTTTACAAAGTCGAAGATTTAACCGATATCATTGCCCGCAGTGCTCACTTTTTAAATGTTGAACTGGATAACGAAGGCGCAATTGAAGTTGCTCGTCGCTCGCGTGGCACGCCACGTATTGGTAACCGCTTATTGCGTCGTGTCAGGGATTTCGCTGAAGTTAAAAATGATGGTACCGCAGATCAAGAGATCGCTTCAAAAGCTTTGAATATGTTGGAAGTGGATAGCGAAGGCTTTGATTTAATGGACCGCAAACTGCTGCTAGCCATTATTGATAAATTTATGGGCGGACCGGTTGGTCTGGACAATGTCGCCGCGGCAATTGGTGAAGAGCGCGATACCATTGAAGATGTAATTGAACCATTTTTGATTCAGCAAGGATTTTTACAGCGGACTCCTCGTGGCCGCATGGTTACGGAGAGAGCCTATTTGCACTTTGGCTTGGATAAACCAGAACGGTAACTTCTTTAAACAGGGCAGCGTATTGAGTCTTTAACAGCTGCCCATTCTGTATTCTCTTTTCTTATAAAAAAATATTAGCGATGTTGATTACTGCCAAAATAAGTATCGCTAAAAAAGTGCCCAAGACGCCGACAAAACGTTGCCAGCTTGTTCCCGCAGTTTTGCTCACACCAATGGCGTGCAAAAATCGACAGGTTACTAAAGCGCCGCCGATCGCGTGCAGCAACATTGGTGAGCCCTGGTTTACCTCGAATATTGCGAACAAAAGCATTGCCATCGGGACATATTCGATAAAATTACCATGGACGCGAATCGCTTTTCTCAAGTCTTTATTCTCGCCATCACCTAAACCTACTTGAAAACGACGGCGCAGGCCAATGACCTTGAAAGATAGGGTGATGTGAAGCAGGGCGAGGATACCTGTGTAAAAACCAGTAATGGCTAAAGAATGTTCCATTTTAACTTCCTTAATCTTTTTGTGACGTTATACCAACCCCACTAAGTTTGTGCACAACTCAGAGTTAGGGCCGAGGTTCAGTTACAACATAGATTTTATTGATATAGTCATTCTATATTAATGAAATATAGGGTAGTAAATGGGCCTCTCACTAACTCCCTACGGGTGAGTTTTAAAGGCATTTGGACTACGTTACTGATTTTGGCTAATTTTGAGAGCGGAATAACCATTCTCTGCAATCAAAGCCTTGTCTAAAAGCCTTTAAATTCTCACTGAGTGAGCAATAATTTAATGGGATTGGTATTAGTTTACTGCAAACATATGTTGACGAAAAGCGCTTCGCACAATAGCGAACTAACTTGTGTAAAAACAATCTTACAAACAACTATAATTAATGCGAGCCAGGCAGTGAGAGGTAGCAAGCTTGCAAGTTAATTTCCCTGTAGAAGGAGGAAGGGTGAAATTCTTCGTTGCTATTATTGCCGGGGCCTGTATCTCTATGGGTATTCTTGCCATCATGGCTGCTCTTGTATCGTCAGATGACGTATATATTGAGAATGTTGAAGAGTACCCACTGGTTGAGTTGACTGAGCCTCGCAAAGATAGCAAAGCGGTTTATAAAAAGCGGATTTTAGAACCGCCTCCTGAACCACCCCAAAAACCCGGAGGGATCTCTTCGGTAAGGGCTGTTCCGGCCAAAACTACCGCAGACATCAAGCAAATCGAAATGCCAGATATGGATATCGATACGAGTTTGCAGTCTCAGGAATTTGCCATGGATACGCCAGAAAGCGGTGGAGCTACACCGATTTATCGTGCATTACCCCGGTATCCAATTTCTGCGGCCAGACAAAAGGTTCGTGGCTGGGTGAAATTGAAGTTTTCGATTAATCCGCAGGGAGTGCCTGAGGATATCGAAGTGTTGGAGTCGCAACCGGAGCAGATATTCGACCAGGCCGCAATTGATGCGCTGGCGCGGTGGAAATACCGCCCAAAAATGGATAATGGCAAACCGGTAAAGCAGGAAAATCTTAGCGTTCGCATTGATTTTGGTAAAAAGAAAAAATAATTCCAAATAATACTAAGCCTATAATATTCAATAGCTTAACCTCCATAATCATCCATCTGAATTTAAATTTAAATAAAAATAAATTTCTTAACCCCTTTTCAAATCCTCAGTCGTTTTACTAGCAAGGCAATAGGGAAAGTTGCTTGTGATCACGAACCAACCCTCTGATTAACAATGATGAAAGTGAGGCAGGCTGATGGCTCGATTAATAAATATTATCTTTTTAGCATCCATAGTAAGCTTTGGATTATTTGCGTTTATGGCGGCGCTTGTTAAAGACAACGGCGGTTTTACTCAAGACCCAGTGCCGTATATCCCAGTTGAATTTACCGACCAACCAAAGGATAGCAAGGTTCAGGAAAAGCAAAAGTTAGACCCTCCGCCTCAACCTAAGCCTATGCCGCAACCGCCGCAACAAGTGACGGCGGTTGATCCGACAGAAGCAACAGTAAAAATTAATGTTCCCGGGCCAAAAATCGATTTAGTAAATGAAGGTCCAACAATTTTGGGGCCAAATGCCGGAGGCGATGCCAGACCTATTGTTCGGGTGAGTCCTAAATATCCCATTGTTGCGGCGCGTGACGGTATTAGCGGCTGGGTTCAGTTAGCCTTTTCCATTGATGAAGCTGGCGGCGTAACCGATATTGAAGTCATTGACTCCTCGCCAAAGCGTACCTTTGACAAAGCGGCAATCAAAGCGTTAAAACGCTGGAAATATAAACCAAAAATGGTTGATGGCAAGCCACTAAAGCAAACGGGTTTGACGGTGCAATTGGATTTCAAAATGGACCAAGCCACTGGCTCGTAAGTTTCAATACTGTATGATAGCCAGCTAAGCGCTGGCTATCCGTTTCAAAGTTAGCGCACGGTTTAAAACCATTCCAAGCCATAAAACCAAAAGGATGTAAGTTTGGCGAAGATATCTTCACTCATTAAAAGTTGGCTAAACCCGGCATTAAGTGCAGAGCAGCAAATGCTGGCATACGCACAAAACCCGGAACCTGCGCTATTAAAACCTTTAGTGGAACGATTCAGTGATGATCTCTACCACTTTCTGATGGCTCAGGCCGGAGCATCATATGCGGATGATGTATTGCAGCAAACCTGGTTAAAGGTGATAGAAAAACGCCAATCTTTTGCTGCAGGAACCAGTGTAAAAAGTTGGTTATTTACCATTGCCCGCAACACTTTGGTGGATGAATTGCGCAGAACCCAACGTTGGGACTTTAGCGATATCGATGAAGTATCAGCGGATGGCAAACCAGGGTCTGAATGTGAGGCGCAGTTATCTCATATTTCTGCAGAACAACGAGTGAGTGATAATGAGCAACGCGAGCTTTCTCAACAAGAGTTTCAAGATATGCTGCAATCACTAACTTTAGCGCAACGAGAAGCGGTGGTGCTGCAATTGGAAGGCTTTTCAATTGAGGAAATTGCGTCAATTACCTCGGAAAAACGCGAAACCATAAAATCACGTTTACGTTATGCGAAACAGGCATTGAAAAAACACATGGTAAATTTTAATTCACTAGATAAGGCTGAAAATGTCTGCGTTGCCGGTAAGGAGTGTCAATAATGAGCAGTAATAAGCGCGACTTTGAGCAAACTCTGCAATCGGCGTATCAAGAGCATAAAGCTCAGAACCGATTAAGTTCAACAGATAAAGAAAAGCTTTTCAGTAAACTGGAACAGGCATCGGCTGAGAACGCGCAAGATGAAGCGATTCCCCATGGTTTTATGAGTCAATATCGTCGTTTTAATTACCTCAAACCGGTGATTATTTGCAGTATTGCGTTAGTGCTGATTGTGCCGCTGTTTAGTCTGGTAAAAGAGCAAACCCAGTTAATAAATCCCGAAGCGCCGATCTATGCTGAGGTGACTTTTGACGAGCATTTGTTGTCTTCGGATGAACTTAAACAACCGCAACTGGCAATTACGTTGCCGCAATTACCTCTTTCTAATCGACCTGAAATTGCGATCAGAGAAATCGCTGCCAGTACGCCGGAGCAAAAGCTGAATAACTTTAATCAACTAATCGAAAGCTTGCGTGAAGAAGCTCATAATGCAGCGCAAATGGCAGGCTTAGATTTTGCCGATGAACTGCGCCAGGGCAAGTTAGTACAATTAGACGGCGATTGGTTTATCGAGTTTTGTAACGAACAACGAGAGCGATTGCGCACTGACGTTATCGAACATTCGTTATTGGCAGCTTCACCCGCAGGCCCACAATCGGAAATTACGTTTGACGTTTATTCCAATCAAAATGGCGTTATTGCGTTATTGCAAAACACTCAGCCATTGATGTGCGATTAGCCTTATTTCACGGGCATTTTCAACGGAGTAAAGCGGAAGACAGGTAATTAGCAGCGCGAATTTATGACACATACATTGAAGACCACAAGCTTAACCATATTGGCGCTTATCGCTTTCGCGGCTAATTCGGTATTGTGCAGACTGGCGCTTAAAGATGGTGTTATCGACGCATCAGGTTTTACCACAGTGCGCCTGGTATCTGGCATAACCATGTTTTTGCTGTTAATGCTTGTCTATGGAAAACCTGGCAAGCAACAGACACAGCAAACCAATAGTAAAAAGCCATGGCTTTCGGCTTCCATGCTCTTTCTTTATGCTATTACCTTTTCTTTTGCTTATATTTCATTGGATACCGGAACTGGCGCGTTGATTCTATTTGGCGTAGTACAACTTACCATTATCGCGATTAGCTATTTCCAAGGCGATAAATTGTCGCTCGCTGAATGGATTGGCGTATTGGTTTCATTCTCTGGCCTTACATATTTAGTTGCGCCAACCGTAACAACACCCGATGCTTTTGGCTTTATTTTAATGGTGTTATCCGGGATTGCCTGGGGCTTTTATACGGTTATGGGCAGAGGCTCAATATCAGCGTTTAACGATACGGCTCGAAACTTTGTACTGACATTTCCATTGGTAATCTTGCTAGTTTTGGTTACCTGGTCTGATATTAACCTGTCGGTAAAAGGTATGGTTCTTGCCAGTTTATCCGGCGCAGTGGCTTCAGCATTGGGCTATACCATCTGGTATCAGGCTCTTCGAAACCTTTCTAATATTGAAGCTGCCGTGGTGCAGTTATCGGTGCCGGTGATAGCGGCGGTCGGCGGGGTACTTTTCGTTGCTGAAGTTGTCACATTGCGGCTAATTATCGCCAGTGTCTTAGTACTAGGCGGCATTTTTCTGGTGATTATAAATAAGTCCCGAAGCGCTTAAATTCACTCTTGCAACTTTCCTGTGTTATTCTTGCCAACATTAGTATTTGACCAGATGTATTTATGAAACTTAGTCCGTTAGTACAGGATCTTATTGATAACTTGAAGCACCTACCTGGAGTTGGGCCTAAATCGGCGCAGCGAATGGCGTTTCATCTACTTGAGCGCAACCGCAAAGGTGCAACTAAGCTTGCCAATTCCATGGCCAGTGCCATGGAAAATGTTGGCCATTGCCGAACCTGTCGAACCTTTACTGAGCTGGAACAGTGTGACATCTGCGCAAGCCCCAAACGTCAGGCAAGCCGTTTGCTTTGTATCGTAGAATCCCCATCGGACATCCTCGCTATTGAACAAACCGGCGAATTCATTGGCCGTTACTTTGTATTGATGGGACATTTATCGCCTATCGATGGTATTGGCCCGGAAGAGCTTGGCCTGGACCAGTTACAACACCTTTTGGCCAGCGATGAATTTGATGAAATGATCCTGGCGACAAACCCGACGGTAGAAGGCGAGGCAACCGCGCACTTCATTGCCGATTTAGCTGGCTCTTACGACGTGTCGGTTACCCGAATCGCCCATGGCGTTCCGGTTGGTGGCGAACTTGGCTATGTTGACGGCAACACCTTATCCCACGCCTTTTCCGGCCGCAAAAAACTTTAATCTTTTATCAAGGGCTCAGCAATCAGTGACCCCTTGATAATTTCTTTAAAAAAAATTTTCTTGTACCTCTTTAAAACCCATTCCCCATCCCCACATTAATTTCTAGAACCAATGCTTCGGCAATAACAAGATTAGGAGACACGTGTTTATGTCTGATTCAGGTCATAAAGAAGTTCACGGCTTTCAAACTGAAGTAAAGCAATTACTACAATTGATGATCCACTCGCTGTATTCCAATAAGGAAATCTTCCTTCGCGAGCTGGTTTCCAACGCAGCTGATGCTGCCGACAAACTGCGTTTCAAAGCATTATCCGATGCCAGCCTTTATGGCGGTGACGGTAACCTGCGCGTGCGTATTAGCGCCGACAAAGACAACAACACCATTACCATTTCCGATAATGGAATCGGTATGACCCGTGATGACATCATCACTCACTTAGGTACTATCGCCAAATCAGGCACCGCTGATTTCTTCAGCCGTTTATCCGGCGACCAAGCAGCAGATTCGCAGCTTATCGGTCAATTTGGTGTAGGTTTCTACTCGGCATTTATCGTTGCCGACAAAGTGGTGGTTCGCTCACGTGCCGCAGGTGTTGACGCCGATCAGGCCGTTGAATGGTCGTCAAAAGGTGAGGGTGATTTCTCGGTAGAAGATATCGAAAAATCGTCACGAGGTACCGATATCATCCTGTTCTTAAAAGAAGATGAGCAGGAATTTTTAGATGACTGGCGCTTAAAGTCGATCGTCACCAAATACTCCGATCACATCTCAATTCCGGTAGAAATGCTAACGCCGGAAATTCCTGAAGTACCAGAGAGCACCGGCGAAGATGGCGAAGTGATCCCTGCCGTGCCTGGCAAACCTGCTGAGTGGGAACCGGTGAACAAGGCCGAAGCGCTATGGACCCGTGAAAAATCTGATATCAAAGACGAAGAGTACCAGGAATTTTACAAGCACGTATCCCATGATTTTGCCGAGCCACTTCTATGGGCCCATAACAAAGTGGAAGGCAGTACCGAATACACCTCGCTGTTATACGTGCCAAGCAAAGCGCCGTTCGATTTATACAACCGCGAACGTCAGCACGGCTTAAAACTTTACGTACAGCGTGTATTCATCATGGATGACGCCGAGCAGTTTATGCCGACATACCTGCGTTTCGTGAAAGGTTTGTTGGACTCAAACGATTTACCACTAAATGTTTCTCGCGAAATTTTGCAGGACAACAAAGTCACTCAGGCAATGCGCAAAGGTTGTACCAAGCGCGTGTTAACCATGCTTGATCGTCTTGGCAAAAACGACAAAGAGAAATACCAGGGCTTCTGGGACGAGTTTGGTCAGGTGATCAAAGAAGGTCCGTCGGAAGACATGGCAAACAAAGAAGCGATTGCTAAGTTATTGCGATTTGCGTCAACGGAAAACGACACGCCAGTACAGAACGTTTCCCTGACCGAATACATCGAACGCATGAAAGAAGGTCAGGATAAGATTTACTACGTGGTTGCCGATAGCTTTGATGCAGCGAAAAACTCGCCGCACCTGGAAGTATTCCGTAAGAAGGGCATCGAAGTGTTATTGATGTCTGATCGTATCGATGAGTGGTTAATGAGCCACTTGACCGAGTTCTCTGACAAGCAGTTCCAGTCAGTAACTCGTGGCGGCCTTGATTTAGGCGATATGGATGATGAACAGACAAAAGAAGCTCAGGAGCAGCTGGAAAAAGAATTTGATTCGGTTGTGAGTCGCTTAAAGGAAAGTCTTGGTGACAAGGTCAAAGATGTGAAAATTTCCCAACGTCTGACCGACTCTCCAGCCTGTATCGTTACCGATGAGAATGACATGAGCTCGCAGATGATGAAGCTAATGCAGTCTGTGGGACAGGAAGTACCCGAGTCCAAGCCAATTTTCGAAATCAATGCCGAGCATGATTTGATTAAGCACATGGCCGATGAGGCCGATGGCGATAAATTCGGTGAATGGGCAGAGGTGTTGTTTGAGCAGGCAATGCTAGCCGAGCGCGGTAGTCTGAAAGACCCGGCATCTTTTGTTGCTCGTTTGAATAAATTGATGCTAAGCCTGACTAAATAATGATATTGGGTAGTCTGGCAGATTTAGCTTAAAGCCGGCACTCAAATCGGTAGCGAAAGCGAGAAATTGATAAGGAATACTTCCTTTTTCGGTTTCTCGTTTTTTATTTTCACGTGTAATTTATATATAACAACATACCGAAATTTAATTTACACAGCGCCCCTTGTTTGCGCTGCTGCATGCAAGTATGATTAGGCCTTAAAAAATACAGCTTCTATGTCATTGACAATTGGCATTGAAAAAATTTAATCCGACTATTTCTTAGGGTTTTGCAATATGCGCATTATTTTATTGGGTGCACCTGGTGCCGGTAAGGGAACTCAGGCACAGTTTTTAATGAACAAGTACGGTATCCCACAGATTTCTACTGGTGATATGTTACGTGCAGCGATCAAGGCTGGTACTGAGCTAGGCAAACAAGCCAAGCAGGTTATGGATGCCGGCCAACTGGTTTCTGACGAATTGATCATTGGCCTGGTAAAAGAGCGTGTCGCTCAGCCGGATTGTGAAAATGGTTTCCTGTTAGATGGTTTCCCACGCACCATTCCACAAGCTGATGCAATGAAAGCTAACGAAATCACCGTCGACAGCGTTATCGAATTTGACGTTGCTGATGAAGTTATTGTTGAGCGTATGGGCGGTCGTCGTGTACACCCTGGTTCTGGTCGTGTTTATCACATCGTTTACAATCCACCAAAAGTGGAAGGTAAAGATGATGAAACTGGTGAAGATCTGGCTATTCGTCCGGATGATGAAGAAGCAACTGTTCGCAAGCGTCTTGGTATCTACCACGAGCAAACTAAGCCACTTGTAGATTACTATCAGGCAGAAGCAAAGGCAGGTAACTGTCAGTACCTGACTATCGACGGTACGCAACCTGTTGAAGCGGTAAGCGCGATCCTTGCTGAGAAGCTAGGCTAAGCCTTAACAAGCTAATATTTCTTTGAAAAAGCCACCTTCGAGGTGGCTTTTTTGATTCTATCGCTCAAGGGTCTCAGTCATTGAAAATTAGCAATATTTCAACAACTGCGGATTCACGCCCTTTCTCGATATAGAGCTTTTCGCTATACTGGCCAGAGTTTTCTCAGCGCTTGATCAAATACTAATGAATAAAACAAAAAGCGTATCTCAAGCGTTTTCTTCTACCGGCCCTTTGGCAAAAGCGATTAATGGTTTTAACCCTCGCCAGGCACAGCTCGATATGAGTCTTGAAGTCGAGCAGGTAATCGCCGACAAAGAGACCTTGTTGGTAGAAGCCGGAACCGGTACCGGTAAAACCTTTGCATATCTGGTACCAGCGTTTTTAAGCGAGCAAAAAACTATTGTTTCTACGGGAACCAAAACCCTGCAGGAACAGCTATTTCACAAAGATTTACCCCTGGTGAAAAAGGCCCTTGGCAGCAAATTGAAAATTGCCTTGTTAAAAGGCCGCAGTAATTATCTGTGTACCTATCGATTAGAAGAAAACTTTTCCAGTCAGCCCCATAAACGCAGACAAGCCGGCGTTCAGCTGGATGCTGCGGCATTGGCGGATTTGGTAAAAGTCCGACAATGGTCCAGTCATACCCAATCAGGCGATCTTGGCGAACTGACCGATGTCGCTGAAGATTCTGCAATCTTTGCACAAGTGACATCAACAACAGATAACTGCTTAGGTCGACAGTGCCCGGATTATGAAACCTGTTATTTGGTAAAAGCGCGGGAACGGGCGATAGAAGCGGATGTGTTAGTGGTGAACCATCATCTGTTTTTCGCTGATTTAGCGTTAAAAGATACCGGCTTTGGCGAACTTATCCCCAGTGCACAAACCATTATCTTCGATGAGGCCCATCAAATTCCCGATATTGCCACAGAATATTTTGGCCAAAGCTTTTCATCACGGCAATTACTGGATTTAGCCAGTGATTGTATGCAGCAATATCGCACTGAATTAACCGATGTAAAACAACTGAGCAAGGCCGCGGAAAAGCTGCAACGTTCTGCCGCGGATTTTCGTTTGCTGTTTGGGCAAAATCCGGAGCGGGGCGATTGGCGTCAGCGCCTGAGAATGACAACCTTTAAGCAGGGCTTTAATCATGTTGTTGATGATCTCAAGTTTTTGTACGAGGTGCTTAAGCTTTGTGTATCGCGGACCGAGACAATTGATAACTGCTTTGAACGTGCCACACAATTATTAAACCTGTGTGATTTAATGCAACAGGTGGACAAGCCTGGCACTAGTTTGTGGTATGAAACTACACGCCGTCACATTACCTTGCACCTGACACCACTTAGTGTTGCCGATAAGTTCTCTGAAGTGGTATCGAAAAGCGACAGTGCCTGGGTATTTACCTCGGCAACACTTGCAGTTGATGGTCAATTTGAACACTTTTCCAAGCAGCTTGGTTTAGCGAATGCAAAGAGTATGTTGCTTGATAGCCCCTTTGATTATGCCGACCAGTCGTTGTTGTTAGTGCCTAGATATTTGCCTGACGCTCAGGCTCATAATCGCGCTCAGGCCTTGGTCGATATTGCCATGCCGTTAATAGAAGCGAGTGAAGGGCGATGTTTTATGCTTTTCACCTCATACCGAATGCTGAATCAGGTTGCTCAAATATTGACTGAAGCCATTGAAAACCCACTGCTTGTTCAGGGGCAAATGGCGAAAAGAGTGCTTTTGGATCATTTTATTGACCAGCCAGATTCGGTATTATTGGCCACTGCAAGTTTCTGGGAAGGGGTTGATGTCCGAGGTAACAACCTGACCTGTGTTATTATTGATAAATTGCCGTTTGCCTCACCGGATGATCCGTTGTTGCAGGCAAAGAGTGCTGATGTGAAAAGTCAGGGCAAAGATCCTTTCGCGCAAATTCAACTGCCTCAGGCAGTCATTGCCCTAAAACAGGGGGTTGGTCGATTGATTCGCGATATCGATGATAGAGGCGTGATGGCAATTTGTGACGCTCGTCTGGTGAATCGTCACTATGGCCAGGTGTTTTTAAACAGCCTGCCGGATATGCAGCGTACCCGGGAACTGAAGCGTGCCATAACATTTTTAGAAGCGATAAACCGCTAGCGTTTATTGCTAAACAGAGAGAGAAATTGAGTGAACTATCTGGCCATTGATGCATCGACGGAAGCTTGTTCTGTCGCCCTTCAATATCAGGGCAAACGTTTTTGCCGTTACGAATTAAGCCCACAATCTCATAGCAAATTGTTATTGCCTCAGGTGGATGAGGTACTAAACGAAGCTGGGGTGAAGCTTAAAGATTTAGATGGCTTGATTTTTGGTCGTGGCCCGGGAAGTTTTACCGGCGTTCGCATTGGTATTGGTGTGGCACAAGGGTTAGCCTATTCCGCCGATTTACCTGTGGTTGGTGTTTCCACACTGCGGACAATGGCCCAGCAGGCCTTTGAACAACATGGTCAATCAACAGCCGTTGCTGCAATTGATGCGCGCATGTCAGAAATTTATTGCGGCTGTTTTAAAGCCGATGAAAATGGCATTGTTCAGGAACTAAGTTCAGAACAGGTATTTTCGCCAGAATTGTTGGCGCAAAAGCTGGAAGAGCTATCCATTAACACCAGTGATGTTGCCGGCGTTGGCTCTGCCTGGCAGGCCTATCCTGAGCAATTAGCAGATTGTAAATTAACTCGCATTGATGAGCAGGTGCGCTTTCCTAAAGCTGAATACATGTTGGCCATCGGCGCTGCCGCTTTTGCCAACGGTGAGGGCGTTGATGCGGCGTTAGCACAACCTGTCTATGTACGCGATACCGTGACCTGGAAAAAACTCCCGGGTCGCGAATAGCTAAATTCCCTATGGGGTTAGAGTCAATTATCAAAATATCATTGTTATATATTTCATATAGTTAAGTGCCATTCAATGACGACTCTGTCCCCTTAAAAACAAAACTTCATAAAATTATTAGCGACTCAAAACAATAACAGGTTGCACTATGAGTACAAAATCCGGCTGGCTACCATTACAGAATTTCTGGTTTCTGGTATTGATCGCTGTGCTGTTCAGCCAAATCCCCATCGTTAACATCCCGTTTCAGTGGTTAGAAACCTTCTTCCATGAAATCAGCCACGGTTTAGCGGCAATTCTCTCTGGCGGACATATCATCCGTATCCAGCTATTCGCCAATGGCGCAGGCCTTTGCACCAGCGCTGGCGGTAACTCGGTTTTCGTCGCATTCAGCGGCTATGCTGGCGCCGTATTGTTTGGCATGCTCTTGTATTGGGGCGCAGGTGTTCATCGTCAGGGCGCAAAGATCATCAGCGGCATATTAATCGCTATGATCATTGTAACCTTATTGTTGTGGGTGAAAGATTTGCTAACCGCAGTGATCTGTTTGGTACTGACAGCAATATTCTCTTTAAAGCTAGCCTACAGTCGCAGCACCTGGCTTGCGCCAATTTTAAAAATTATTTCCCTGGTGGTTTTATTAAATGCGTTGCAAAGCCCCTGGTATTTGTGGTCGACACCACAGAAAAGCGACGCCTATTTACTGGCACAATACACCATGATCCCAGGTTTTATCTGGATAATTATCTGGTTGGCGATGGCAATCTGGGGGCTATTATTGTTGAGCAAACGTAATCAAGGAGCGAAAGGATGACGATTAAACCTCGCCGCTTTTCCTTAGAAAAATCTTCTCAGACAAGTGCTGAATCGTCAATGGAGGCTGTCGCACCATTTGAGCTTGCAGCTCTGACAACCGGTAATACCCATGGCAAGGTGGTTCTATGCCTACATGGCTGGCTTGATAATGCCGCCAGCTTCGTCCCTTTTTTCGAGCACTTGCAGGAGACGAACTCAGAGCTTGTTAACGACTATCAATTTATTGCCATCGACTGGGCAGGGCATGGTTTATCTTCTCATCGTTCAAGCGATGCCTATTACTATTTCACCGACTGGGTTGACGATTTATACCAACTGATTGAATCCCAGGGGTGGCAGCAAGTGATCTTACTTGGCCACTCGATGGGCGCCATGGTAGCTAACCTGTTCACCGCAGCCTTTCCTGAAAAAGTTGAATCGTTATTTTTAATCGAAGGTATTGGCTTGCTACCTCTATCAGAACATCCGGCTAAGCAATTACGTGATGGCATATTAAGTCGCCGCAAAACTCGCATGAAAAGTCGTCACCAAAGCCTGGAATCGGCCATTCAGGCACGTCTTAATGTCTCTGATCTCGAATACGCTCAGGCAGAGCTTCTTACTAAGAGAAGCATGAAGCAGTCAGACCATGATAAAGATGACTATCAATGGTTATCGGATCCCAGGGTTCGAAATACCTCAGTCATTCGTTATTCGCAAGCCGAAGTAGATCAAATCATCGCTAATATTGAATGTCCGGTAACGGTATTTTATGGCGACAAAGGGTTTGAGTCGGTGCAAAAAGGCTTAAGCCATTGGCAATCGACCTATAAACAGTTGCAAAGTTATAAGTTAACCGGTGGTCATCATGTTCATATGCAGGATGTGGCATCACTTGCCAGGCATTTAACAAGCCATTTACCTGCTACGAGCCAGTCGTAGCGCTTATTTGCGGTAATTATGACCAGCCGATGACAAGAATGTGAATTTTTCTGGTCTTACCTCTTGCTTTTAGATGCCAGTGTGGAATCATAGAGCACTTTGGTTCTTTAGCGGGACTGGCATTCAATTCGACTATAATTGAGCTAACTTAATTTTTATCTGCGCTTTCGCACGCTTTGGCATGGATTTAAAGACGGTTTTCAAGCTCAAGTTCAATGAACAACGCCTGCTATATAAAAACAATAATGATACGGCACTGAAGTTGAGTAGTACGGACAACGTACGCTTGATTAAAACAAACCAGATATCATCTCCAGCGAAGAACATGATTATTTTGACAATAAGTTCAAACCGCAGAGTTGGTACAGATAATAAACGGTGCTTTGAAAAATGTTAGGAGAAGTATTGTGGAGAAAATTTGGCTTGAGAAAAGTTATCCTCCCGGAGTACCTGCGGAGATAGATGCTGATAAGTATCAGTCTCTCGCGCAACTATTTACAAAATACAGCCAGCAATATGCGGATAAAACGGCATTCATCAATATGGATGTTAAGTTGTCTTATCGCGAGCTGGAACAACAAGCCACTGCTTTTGCCGCTTACTTACAACAGGATTTAGGCCTGAAAAAAGGCGATAAGCTAGCAATCATGGTTCCAAATACACTGCAGTACCCAATTGCATTGTTTGGTGGTCTGATGGCTGGTTTAACTATTGTAAACGTCAACCCGCTATACACGGCTCGTGAATTAAAGCATCAGTTGAATGACTCTGGCACTAAGGCCATTGTTATCATCGAAAACTTCGCAAAAACCCTTCAGGACGTTATCGCCGACACCCCGGTAGAGAAAGTCATTCTTACCTCGCTAGGTGATCGCTTAGGTTTCTTAAAAGGCAACCTGGTCAATCTGGTTGTGCGTCATGTAAAGAAAATGGTGCCAGCTTATCAATTGAATAATACCGTGAGTTTCAATCAGGTATTAGAGAAGGGCGCAAAACTGGATTTCACGCCAGTGGCGGTTGCAGGCGAAGACTTAGCTTTCTTACAATACACCGGCGGCACCACAGGTGTTTCCAAAGGTGCAATGCTTACTCATCGCAACATGATTGCTAACCTTGAACAGGCAAAGGGCGTGCTTGGACCAATGTTAGAAGATGGCAAAGAGCTTGTGGTTACCGCATTGCCTCTGTATCACATCTTTGCATTAACCGCGAACTGCATGCTGTTTGTTACGTTAGGTGGTAGCAACTTACTGATCACCAACCCGCGTGATATGCCAAGCTTTGTGAAAGAGCTAAAGAAATACAGGTTCACCGCGTTAACTGGCGTAAATACTTTGTTCAACGGCTTATTAAATACCGAAGGTTTCAAAGATTTGGACTTCTCCAGCCTGAAGATTTCTCTTGGTGGTGGTATGGCCGTTCAGCAGCCGGTTGCCGAACGTTGGCAACAAGTTACCCGTACCCGTTTACTTGAAGGTTACGGCTTAACCGAGTGTGCTCCGCTGGTAACCGTAAGCCCTTATAATCAGCAAGCTTATAATGGCACCATTGGTTTACCTGCACCGTCTACCGACGTAAAAATCGTCGATGAGCTAGGCAATGAACGACCGCTAGGTGAAGCTGGTGAGATGATTGTTAAAGGCCCACAGGTAATGAAGGGCTATTATAATCGTCCAGAGGCAACGGCTGATGTGTTAAAAGACGATTGGTTATATACGGGTGATATCGCCTGCATGGACGAGAATGGTTACTTCAAGATTGTTGATCGGAAGAAAGACATGATCATCGTATCTGGTTTCAATGTTTTCCCGAACGAAATTGAAGAAGTAGTAATGATGCATCCTGATATCGTTGAAGCTGCAGCGATAGGTGTACCCCATGAGGTCAGTGGCGAAATGGTGAAGATTTTCGTAGTTACTCGTAATTCCGAGCTTTGCGAAAAAGACTTGATTAAACACTGTAAAGAACATTTGACCAACTACAAAGTACCTAAGTTGGTTGAGTTCAAAGATGAGTTGCCAAAGAGTAATGTCGGAAAGATTTTACGCCGGGAACTACGATAACCCTGATACACGGTGATTTTGATATGTAATACCAATCACATTAAATTATTGCTCACTCAGTGAGAATTTAAAGGCTTTTAGACAAGGCTTTGATTGCAGAGAATGGTTATTCCGCTCTCAAAATTAGCCAAAATCAGTAACGCAGGATAAACGCCTTTAAAACTCACCCGTAGGGAGTTAGTGAGAGGCCCATTTACTGCCCTATATTTCATTAATATAGAATGACTATATCAATAAAATCTATGTTGTAACTGAACCTCGGCCCTAACTCTGAGTTGTGCACAAACTTAGTGTGATTGGTATAAGCGCGGCGTCAGGGTAACTGGCTCCGCGCTTTTTTAGTTCTGTGATTTTTTAGTTCTGTGATTTTTTTTAGTTTGTTGTTAACATGTTGTTTTTGGTAGATGTTGTCTGCCGTGATAAATATATTGCCAATCTGCCAAGCCCCCGGAGAAACTGTGCAAGCTGAATACATACAAGATCAATCCGCCTTGGATTCGTTCTGCGAATCTATTTCCGAAGATGCAGTGCTTGCTGTCGATACCGAGTTTGTCCGTACCAGAACACTATTTCCAAATTTAGGGTTAATCCAGGCCTGCGATGGTAATCGCCTGGTGCTCATCGACCCGCTGGCGATTGACGATTTATCATGTTTTTGGCAGTTGCTGGAAAATCCACAAATCCTGAAACTCATTCATTCCTGTTCTGAAGATCTGGAAGTCTTTCTCCATGCCGGCAATTGCCAGCCGGTAAATATGTTAGATACACAGATTGTGATGGCATTTCTTGGTCATGGCCTGTCATTGGGGTATGCGTCGATGATCCTGCATTACTTGGATATCGAACTGGATAAAAGTGAATCCCGTACCAATTGGTTAAAGCGCCCGTTAACCGACAATCAGTTGGTGTATGCGGCTGCAGATGTTAAATACTTGCATCAGATTAGTGCTCAGTTGCTTGATGAAATTAAGCAGGCAGGTTGGTACGATGAAGCGTTGCAGGAATCGACGCGGATGATCGCCAAAAAATTCCAGCCGATTGATGAAAGTCAATTGTATCTGGAAAACAAGCAGGCTTTTCGTCTAACGCCAGCGCAGCTGTCGTTATTGCAAGAGCTATACGCCTGGCGGTACCGATTGGCCGTTAAGCGCAATTTACCGCTTAACTTTATTGCCAAAGATAATACCCTGTTAACGCTGGCGCGCCGCCAACCAACCAATGTTGGCGCAATGGCAAACTATGAAGGCATCGACATTCTTGATGTTCGCCATCAAGGCAAAGCGATGCTGAGTGTTATCAGAAAAGCGGTGAAGCTTCCTCCTGAACACCTACCTAAACCCATTTCTCGTCTGGACAGCTACCCAGGCTACAAAAATGTGTTTAAAAACCTTAAAACCTATCTTGGCAAACTTGCCGAAAAGCAAAACCTGGATTTACCGGTAGTTGCTGGTAAAAAACAGATGAATCAGTACCTTGCCTGGTTCTGGCAGCTCAATGAACAAGACCTTCACCCGGAACAAGTTGATCTGATAAATGGTTGGCGCGGGGAACTTTTCAAAGAAGATCTGCTCGAATTTGCTAAGCAGGGATTTAAACTTTAAAGCCTAGAGCTGACCTGAGCACGAGCAGAAATTCAATTTCTCGAACAAGAAAATTGCATCCACAAACGGTTTCGCATAGATTGACTTTATACCAATCCGCATTAAAGACTGAGTATTCAGCGAATGTAACGAGCAATAAACATTGCAGAGTAATTCAAAGATAATATTCAGTATTGTAATAGAGCGAATGTTTTTACGTTTTCAAATTCGCCCGCTGGGAATGCCAGAGATGAATTTTTACTGCATTGTCGCTATTTGAAATGGAATAACCATTCCTAAATATCGACGCTTTGGAAAAATACCTCGGCTGACATTCTGAATAGCTCCAATATCAATGCGGACTGGTATTTGAAGCCGTAATACGTTGGCCTGATAAGGGTTACGTGGTATATTGCTGAGCCATTTTCTAGCCGGTGATTGAATTATGATTTGCGCTGTTTATCGAAGCCCTAAAAAGCCTCAAACTTTCTTGTATGTTGTCAAACGTGATGACTTTTCGGCAGTGCCGGAAGCATTACTCACTACTTTTGGTACCCCTCAACTGGTAACTCTGGTAAATTTGGCGAATCGAGATAAACTGGCTTTGGCCGATATCGATAAAGTGCAATCAGAGCTACTGGACAAAGGCTTTTATTTGCAGTTACCGCCCCCAACCGAAGATTTATTAAAACAGCATAAAGCTGAACAATTATCACAACAATAGTTATAGGGGTTGCTATGTTTTCAACAAGCAAGATTCGTCGACTACTTTTCCTTTCCGCAATTTCCTGTGCGGCTTTTTCCAATGTTGCCATTGCTCAAAAACAACTGACTCAGGAAGGTTTTGAACAATATGTTGAAGGTCTAAAACAACAGGCCCTGGAAAAGGGCTTCAGTCAGGAATTTATAGACAGCACATTTGCTAACGTCGAGCTATATAAGCGCGCGATCAAAGCCGATAAAAACCAACCAGAGAAAGTAGAAACTCTGGAAACCTATCTACCGGTTCGGGTTTCCGACTGGAAGGTAAATAAAGCCAAAGAAATGATGAAACTGCACCGTGATGAGTTGCAGAAAGTTGGCAAAGAGTACGGTGTACAACCGCGTTTCATCGTAGCTCTATGGGGCCTGGAATCCAATTTTGGTGCCATCACCGGTAATTACAATGTAATTTCTGCGCTGAGCACGCTTGCCTATGAAGGCCGCCGCGAAAGTTTTTTCACCCGCGAGTTAATGAACGCATTAACCATTATTGATCAAGGGCATATCAAAGCCGAAGATATGAAAGGCTCCTGGGCTGGCGCTATGGGCCATAACCAGTTTATGCCAAGTTCATTCCTTGCCTATGCTGCAGATGGTGATGGCGATGGCAAAAAAGATATCTGGAATAATACCACCGACGTGTTTGCATCGATTGCTAAATACTTGAAATCCGTCGGCTGGGACGATTCCATTACCTGGGCTCGTCAGGTACAACTGCCGGAAGATTTCGATTATTCGCTGGCGATTCCGCAAAACACCGGTGGTCGCTCAAACTGGCTGAAAGCCTGGAAGCGCACCGAAATGTCTTTAGATGACTGGCAAAAAGCCGGGGTAAGACGTTTTAACGGTCAGGATCTGCCTAAGGTTGATATCACCGCGGCATTGGTTTTCCCTGATGGTGAAAAAGGGCGCGCTTATCTTGCCTATGACAATTACAAATGCTTGATGCATTGGAATTTGTCCTATTATTTTGTTACCAGTGTTGGCCATTTAGCCGACCGGATTAAATTCAATCCATAAGCGTTGGTATTTGGATTCAAATTTTGAGTAAAAACTTACCCCCAGAGTTTTGGAAGCACAAAACTTTAACCGAGATGAGCCGTCAGGAATGGGAAGCCATTTGTGACGGTTGCGCAAAATGTTGTCTGCACAAAATCATTGAAGACGATAGTGATGAAGAACCGGGCGAAGATCATGAGCCGGTCGAATCCTTGAGTCCGACGGATTATATTCGTGAAGGTGAAGAGCTGCTTTATACCAATATTGTCTGCCATCTTCTTAACGACAAAACCTGCAGTTGTTCAAAGTACAGTGAACGCACCCGCTTGGTTCCCGATTGTGTGCAACTGACTCAGGATAACCTTGAAGACATTTTCTTTATGCCGCCGAGTTGTAGTTATCGTCGCTTACACGAGGGCAGGGGCTTGCCGTCCTGGCATCCGTTGTTAAATAAAGGCAAAAAGTCGGAAATGCATAAGGCTGGTATGTCGGTACGCGGTAAGGTTTTGAAAGATAACGACGTGGATATCTACGATTATGAAGATCACCTTGTTACCTGGCCATTAGAAGACGTTGATTAAGAGTAGTTAGCCGATTGCCAACCTATCCAGCAACATTCCCCCACGCCGTACATCAACTTTTTCAATATCGAAAATCGATTAGCACTCGACCTTTCAATGCCAGAGGCTCGGGTGTTGAACGCTGCGAATACTGCCGCATTGATATCAAGCACTGCATTTGCGAATTACTCAAACCGCAAACCGCCGATGCATCTTTTGTGTTGCTGATGTTTGATGATGAGGTTCTAAAACCCAGCAATACCGGGCGCTTGATAGCCGATGTGTTACCGGATACCCAGGCATTTTTGTGGGACCGAACCCAAATTTCGCCGGAATTCATTTCATTAATTAACTCACCAAAATACCAACCAATTTTGGTTTTCCCCGATGAATATGCGCTCGATGAGCAACCTTTGCTGCCAGTTGAGAAGCTAAGAGACAGGTGTTTCACAGAGGAAAGTTCGGCAAGGCCATTATTTATCATGCTTGATGCAACCTGGCGACAAGCGCGGAAAATGTATCGCAAGAGTCCTTATCTGCACAATATTCCTATGCTTTCCATCCCGGCAGAACTGATGGCAAAGGAACCTATAGCCGATAAACCACAATCAAAGACAGGTTCTTCGGATTCATCGGATTCATCGGATTCATCGGACTCAATAATCGCATCCCGATATCATGTGAGAACAGCGTCTAAAGAACAACAACTGGCAACGGCTGAAGTCGCTGCCAGAGTATTACAGTTGTCGCAAAACACGCAGGCAGGGGATGTATTGGCGTTATGGTTTGACGTGTTTAGTTACCGTTATCAGTGCGGTGTTAAACAAACCAATTCCGGTGATGCCAAAGCTGTCGAGCATTATCTAAGCTACCTGGATAAAACTTCCTGACAATCCGGGTCACTCTCCGATATTGACAAAGGATAGTGAACAGGCGACATTAAGTTGCAAGTTTGTAAAGGAATTCATCTATGAAAATTGTCGGATCATCTAAACGCTCGTCTTGGAAATCGCGGCTAGCAGCACCTTTGGCGCGATCTGTAACACTGGCTGTAAAATTGGCTGTAACATTGGCTGTGACCCTACCTTTTACCCTATTAATGGCGTTAACGGCTCAGGCAGAGGATGAAATTTATCTGGCAACGCTTGTCGATGATAAAGCCACAGATGTGGTGAACATAACCAACCGGCAAGGTTACGACAACCAACCGCATTTCACCCCGGATTCCAAGTTTTTGTTATTTACTGCCATGTTCACCACCAAACAGGGTGAGGAAACGGCGCAGCAAACCGACAGCATGCGCTTTGATATCGCCAACGCTAAGCTTGAGAACCTTACCGAGTCTACTGCCAGTGAATATTCTCCAACCGTTACTCCCGATGGCGAGCATTTTAGTGTGATTCGCGTCGGTAGCGATGGCCGTCAATTGTTATGGCAATACCCTTTAGAGGAACGCAAGAATCCTGGCAATTCTTTGTACCCTGAGCTTTTTGATATTGGTTATCACGTCTGGTTGAACGAAGAAGAGCTATTGTTGTTTGTATTAGGCGATCCGATGGAGTTACAAAGAGCCGATATTGACGCAAAAGAATCTGAGCTGGTGGATATCAATATCGGCCGTACCTTACGTCAGGTTCCTGGTACTGAGTTGTTTAGTTACAACAAAGAACATGGACAGGGCTGGCAAATGTTCATCTACAACCCAGATGAAAAGAAAACCTATGGCAATATCAATTTACCATCGCCAAACATGTATTACGCCTGGCATCAGGACGGTTCCTTATTAACCGCGATTGGCAATAAAGTATATCAATCGAAAGTGAATTTAACGCCAACTGCCGAAGCCATCACCCTGAAACAACCGGAAGTCAGCGGCAGTAAATGGGCCGTGTGGCATGATTTCTCGGATAGCTGTGATGGCAATATCACCCGCATGGTAATGAGTCCTGATAAAAGCTACTTCGCTTTTGTTTGTAATACAGCGGAATAAACTCTTAAGGAATGACAATAAAGCAAGCAAGTGACATTAGTTTGGGAAGGAAAGTAAAGGATCGAGTTTTAAATGGATATCATAAGAATAATTTCGAAAATTCCAATGCTGAAAGAGGCGTATCAAATTAAAGTTTCACCCACTGAAATAGTCGGTGAAAACCTAGTTAATCGAAAAGTTTCATGCGTTGTGAGAGCCTCTACCCACCCAAGAACTTTAACTGGTGATTTTTTTCATTTAGAGCAAGACATGAAACAAGTTATGGGGGAGTTAGCTACCAGAAGCTGGGTAAAGCCAGATGTACTAATTTGCCTACAAGGTTTGAGCGAGGGTGGTTACACAAACATTGAAAAAAAAGCATTTAGAGAGGCTGCATTCGGTGCCGGAGCTATGGACGTATATTTAGCAGAGCAACCTATCGATTTTACGTTAGCTTATGATGTGCTGGTGAGAGGCATAGATGGTAATGTTACGGAATAAGCCCTGCTTTGAGTGAAAAGGAGGCAGCAATATTTAATGGATATAAGGAAAGTATTTAAGGTTTTTGTGCTAGGTGGCATTTGCGACTATTTTTTTCGGGTTACTTTTTAACGAATAATGCGAGTGCGGTTTTACTCTTTCTTTGGTTTTTTGCTGGCTCATATATGACCAAAAATTCTACCTGTCCAAATTGCGTTCGACCATTGAGTAGTAACAGCTTAAATCTGTGGGAAGTGATCGTTTCTGGCAAATGTTTTCGTTGCAGATAATGTAGGGCAGCTCGCGGGCTAGTTAGAGCGATTTATAGTCTTTCACCTCCCAAATATTCATAGATTATACTTATTGGTTACGTACTTGCTGTCTACGAATATTGAGCGAGAAACATTTAATGATCTCCGTTTTTCCTTCGATTCAGCAAGAACCTTTGCTCATTAACGAATACTCAGGGCAAGCTCCTTTTTGATAGCTAGCTATATTTCTTTCGAAGAGCGCAGGACCACGTAACTGACTTCAGTATTAGGAGGTTAGTGATGGGTTTCTACTCCGGCAAGTTTGCCGCGTTCATCGGTCTTGACTGGGCCAAATCTAGTTTAATCGTTCTAATCGCCCTACCTCAGCTATGTGAGTTAAAAACTATACGCTGTGGTAAACGGCTTAACTCCTATTGATTTGAACATTTCATGTGGCTTGAACATTCGTCCGTCTTTCACGACTAAAGCAACTTTTCTGATCTCGCTAATGTTCTCAAGCGGGTTACCATCTATCAATATAAGATCGGCCACTTTTCCCTCTTCGATTGTTCCTACATCATCTCTACCAGCGATTCGTGCGGCATTTACGGTGGCAATTTTCAATACTTCTCTATTGGGTATCCCAGCCTTCACATAAAGTTCTAATTCCCGGTGTAAGGTAAAACCTGCTAAGCCATCAGTTCCAGCAACAAGACGAACGCCCCCAAGATAAAGCTTATGAACCATATCCAGTAATGCTTGTGCCGACCTTTCGTATTGCTTTTCGTTTTCTTTGGTTATATCTAACTGCTGACCTAATAAATATCGCTGGTAGCTCGCGGGTAGGATATCTGCAACCGCTTCATATGAAGGGTCAATTTCTCCTGCTTTATTGAGGAACATACTTTGGAAAATTGTAACGGTAGGGTCTATAACCACGTTTTTCTCGTTGAGTAAAGCAATGAAGTCTTCTACTTGTTTTGAGTTGAGATTCAAATCCCCCGCCTTTTCAGCTACTAGCATAAATCGTAAAGGTGTCCGGGTATCGTCCTTATCGCTAGCTAAGAAGTTAAGAAAAACCATGTTGATATGCTGAATTTCATTATATCCATCCATTACAGCCTGCTCCGCAGACATGAAGGAGGGGATATGACCACCTACCCTCATGTTGCGCGTATGAGCGTGTTCTACGATAGACTCTACCCACTCAGGCTCAATTGAACTGTAAATCTTGATTTGTTGATAACCTCTTTCGGAATACCAGTCAACATACTCCAATGCTTCATCTAATGTTGTTGCTATTTTTCCAACAGGTATGGAATAGGCAGATTTTTTATCGAGCATTCCGCCTCTATAAATACTTGGCCCTATAGCTTCGGCGGAGTCGAACGCTTTAATCAATTTCATAAGCTGATCATGATCATTTCCTAGATCTCGGACGCTCGTAACGCCGTTAGCTACATTGAGCAAACCGCTAATCAAACTCATATGGGAGTGCATATCCCATAGTCCTGGCATCATTGTTAAGCCTTGGCCGTCGATAGTTTTAGCTTGTTTCAGTTCGCTTGCACCTTCTCCAATAGCTATAATTTTTCCGTTTTTAATGGCAACCTGAGTATTACCTATTAACTCATCATCTACAGCATTAAAAACATTTATGTTGGTAAATAATGTTATGCCAGTAAGCTCTTTAGTATGACGTTCAGCCAACTTTTGATAATATTGAATAGTTGTTTCATTTTCGAATTCAAGTAATCGAGTTAAGTTGTCCCCCCACCCCCGAAGCACTAATCCGCCCCATGAAGATCCATAAGCGAAGAAATTCAAATCTTGGTCAAACCAGGCAAAGATTGGGGTTAAATCTAGGCCATTAATAGCTATAAGTGTCACCTCTCTAGATTCTTCGCCTTTAGTTACTCTGGTATTCATTAATTTTTGAATGGACGCTGTGCCTGAAGGTAATAAGGTTAGCGATTTGTTTTTTTGTTTATCAATCGCTTGCACGAGCAACTCTAAGTTAAGGTATGTTCCATCTGCTGAATAGTAAAAGTAGTTTTTATCTAATTTACGAGACTCATTTTCGTATGTGGTCCTCCACTTGGCTTCCCCCTGTTTATACTGATAACTTTCATCGATTTTTGCTCCATAATAGGAGTTTCCACTAATCTTTTGATCAATGATAAGGCCGTTTTCATTAAGTGTTATTGTTTCGGTAACTTTGGGGCCGCGTCCACGATCAGTGAACTCATAATTCGAACTATATTGATATTCATTAATTTGAGTTACCGTTTGAAAACCAGTTTTTTGACCCTTGACGATCCAATCATAATGAGTCACTTGCTTGGCAAAGGCCGAAGAAATAATTGCAGTGGTGATAGCTAAAGCCATCAGTAAATTTTTAATTATCATAAATGTGCCGCTGTACGTAACGTTGTTAATTTTATTACTTGCCAGTTCTAACGCTATTGGGAGTTAATACGTAGATTCCTTGTTTACATTCACTCCTGGCAGACTGCTTGGCTCAGTTAATTATTGAATAAAAACAATTAAAATCAATATAGTGACAGGTTTACTCGGTCCTCTTTTGTGATGTAAATACATTTCGCGTTAAATCATTAAAATGTATTTACATTAGAAATTGCAAAAAGACTATAAATGGCACTTTTAGTTCGGTCCGCGCAATCCGGTACTTTGGAATAACGGCAGGGGACTATAATGAGCGTGAAGCGGCAGCTGAGAATTGTTTCTTATTTTTCCAATTTTATACTTTTCCGTCTGAGATGATTAACAAAAGCTTGTAACTAACTGGTTGAGTTTTAATGGTTTGTTTTTGCTCTGGTTTTCGTTAACAATTAAAGCCTTAGTTAATTAAATCGCTCAGCCTTGGAAGACTTATATGAAGATATTCATTTTGCTTTTTGCCATGGTAGGGTTAGTTTCAGGAGCATCTGGCCAGACAGTAAAAGATGTGAAAGTAACTATTCTATCTACCATGATCGCGGACTATGGTACGGCCGAAAAACCTCTTTTTGGTGAGTGGGGGTTCTCAGCTTTGGTTGAGATAGATGGAAAGAAGATCCTGTTTGATACTGGCAGAAGTGAGAACCTAGTTCTTGAAAACGCTGATGCGCTAGGGATAGAACTCTCGGACGTAGAAGATGTAATTCTAAGCCATTACCATTTCGATCATACGGGAGGCTTACTGAACATGCGCAAACGACTTTCAGCTAAGAACCCTAAAGCTCTGTCAAGACTTCATGTTAATAAAGGTATGTTTAGTCATAGACACCACCCTGACGTTGATGGCGAATTCAACCAAATGGTCGCTGAGCGAAAAACCTATGAAAAAACGGGTGGAAAGGTATTTGTTTATGATACTGAGGAAGAGATTTTTCCGGGAGTTTGGTTGAGTGGCCCCATCCCCAGAAAAAGTGGCGAAGAAAATTGGTCAACTGATGGAAAGCTAAAAGTCCAAATTGAAAACGAGTGGATTCTAGATACCGTGCCCGAAAGCCTGTCACTGTTTATCGCAACTGACAAGGGCACCGTTATAATCTCTGGTTGTGGCCATGCTGGGTTAATTAATATTGCACATCATTCTAAATTGGTTACTAAGTTAAGTAACCTAAACGCTGTAATAGGAGGATTTCATTTGATGAGTGCCTCTGAGGCACAATTGGCATCCACTGCGACCACTCTTTCAAAAATGGGGGTTAAGCACTTTATCGGCGCTCACTGCACTGGAATCGAATCAACACATTCACTCAGGGACAAATTAGAATTAAACAGGTCAAATATGATTAACGGCTCTGTTGGCACTATCTACACCATATCTGAGGGGGTGAAACCAACTTGGATTGTCAAATAATAAAGTTATCTAAACCAGCAAGGGGCTGACAGAAAAATCGTGTAAGGTAAAATTTTGTATTACCCTTTACTGAAGGACTGATACGATTGCGTCAGTCTGTGAATTCGCTAAGTTAATAACCTTGTGCCTGACCATCTTTCCGCATTTCACTGGCACCGTGATAAACACCAGTATTGGGGGCTCTCATAATTGCCTGGTAACCACCAAAGTTGAGGTTTGATACATGAACCTTATGGCCTCTAGCCTGAAGGTCTTTAACGACATCTGCTTTAATACCACTCTCTAATACCAATACGCCACCGTCATCCATTCTTCCTTCCCAGGTCGGTGACGTAGAACCGTCATGACGAAAACGAGCCGCATCACCAGCTTGCTGTACGTTCATCTCAAAATCAATCATGTTGATAATCATCTGGGCATGCCCTTGTGGTTGCATTGAACCGCCCATCAACCCGAAGCTCATATAGGGTTTGTTATCTTTGGTAATAAATGCCGGAATGATGGTATGGAAAGGACGCTTCCCCGGTGCATAAGCATTAGGGTGGTTTTCCGATAACGAAAATTGGGCGCCACGATTCTGGAACATAAAGCCAAGACCATCGGGCACCAATCCACTACCCAACAAATAAAAATTGCTCTGGATCAGGCTCACCATCATCCCGTCCTTGTCAGCAACGGTAAGATAAATGGTATCTCCCTCGATAAGCTTAGGGTCACCGTGTTCAACCTTCGTAGCAGCAACCTTAAAGTCAATCAGTTTTGCTCTTTCCTTTCCATATTCCTTTGACAGTAAATAATCAATATTGATGGTTTGATAATCAGGATCGGCATAGAATCGAGCCCGGTCTTCAAAAGCAAGCTTTTTCGCTTCTGTCATGACATGCAAGTAATCAGCGCTATTATGACCCATTTTTTTTAGGTCGTAGTTTTCCAGTATCGTCAGCATTTGCAAAGCTGCAATCCCTTGGCCATTCGGGGGTAACTCCCAAATATCATAACCACGATAGTTTACTGACACAGGTTCAATCCATTCACTCTTGTGACTTGCAAAATCGTCATAGCGCAGCGGTCCACCAATACGCCTGAAGTAACTATCCATTGTTTTGGCAATATCACCTCGATAAAAGGCATCACGACCATTTTTGGCGATTTTTTCCAATGTATTGGCTAAATCCGGGTTTTTAAACATCTCTCCTTCTTTAGGCGATTTACCATTAATCAGAAAGGTCTTCTTATAGTTATCAATCTCTTCTACTACACCTCCGGCTTTAAATATCCTTGGAAATCGTTTTTGATAATAATCCATATCGTAGGCAATGAGTTCCGTAACTGGAAATCCATCTCTTGCGTATTGTATCGCCGGGGCAAGGTTATCAGTCATTTTCAGTTTACCGAATTTGCTATGAAGCTCGAACCACGCATCGACGGTGCCGGGTACGGTAACAGATGGCGTCCCCCAGTCTGGGATATACTCAAAGTCACCGATTTTTACTTTTAGTTCCGAAAGACTCTGACCTTTCGCAGATCGTCCGGAACCGTTGATTCCATGCAGCTTTTTGGTTACTGGGTCCCAAACAATGGCAAATAAATCACCGCCAATACCGTTGCCCGTGGGTTCCATTAATCCGATAGCAGCATTGGCTGCTATCGCTGCATCCATTGCTGTACCACCTTTTTTGAGAATATCGATCGCTACCTGTGTGGCTAACGGATGAGATGTTGCCGCCATACCATTAGTCGCAAGTACGGGAGAACGTGTCGCCCAGGGGGAGCCAACGACCCGGTCGCCGCGACCATCTTCTCGCATCTGTACTACGTCACCGGTAACATCATCAATGATCGTGTCTTCGTTAGCACTATAGGCAATCGCAGACACTAATAGAGTGCTAATGAAAAACACTGCACTATTTCTCGTAAGTGGTTTCATGGTTTTCGACATTTTCAGTGTAAATTTTAATTTAACTATAGGGGACTCTAAGCAAAAAACTAACAATAGTCATTTATCATCAGGGAGTTATATGGCGGGGCTAGCAAATAAGCCTTGGTTCGTATTAAATTCCTCGCGGTGTGAAATGTTAGTTTGCTTTGGAAGAGTCTCAATAAAGGATTAACAACTCCAAACATACGTATATTAGCAATTGCTAACAGACCGAGTATGACACTTAAGAGACACTCGTCTCACACCTGAGATACCGTGCAGTATCACGGTATGACGCAAGAGTTTTTGCTTTTTCTTCCACCGAAAATTGCTCCTCGATAACTGCTCCTGCGTTATTCTACCTACATACATCCATGTATTAGTGCATTTTCGGCATATAGTCCATCCCTGGCCAAAACCTTCCACCTTCCACCTTCCACCTTTCACTTCCACCTGCGAAGCGAAGCTTACCTCACTCGAAGCGACGTTTTGTGTCGCGTACCCGGAACAATCTTTGATTGTGTACCCGAAGTGGCGCTTTCTGCCACGTCCTCGGAGTATCGTTTACGATACGTACTGATGCAGTTTCAAGTCCCGCACTTTAGGTTTCGCTAACTCTTCACCAGCCAGTTATGCACGGTACTCGCGCTAACTTCTGGTTTTCGAGCCCAGCGGAAATGATCGGCGCTAAAGCCTAAATCGTCTGAGGTAAGGGTGATGGTTTCGATGTTGGCGGCGGGGTATTTGTCTAATACCAGCTGACTTGGCTGGGGTGGGGCATAGATATCTTCACTAAACTGCAGGCTTAAAATGTCGCCAGAAAAGCCTTGCAAATGATGCTCAAAATCCTTTTCTACACCTTTAGCTTTATAGATGTTGGTCAATACAAGATTGCGCCAATCGAGCATTAACTGCTGACCTTCTTTGCCTGCAAATCCAGTAAATTCACCGTGATAATAGCCAAGTACCTTATTCATTAGCGGAATGCTGTGATAAAGGCCCTGCAGTAAAAATCCGGTCTTACGATCAAACGCTTTGTGATAAGGGGATGCGCATCCAGAAAGAATGATTCGATCGACTTGGTTAGGATTTAACGCAGTAAAGCAGCTTGCCAGATGACCACCTAAACTGTGGCCCATCAGGTTTATCGGTTGATTATCATGCTTCTCTGATACATAAGCGCTGGCGAGTTCAATGTCAGCGATATACTCCTTAAAACCATAATTACACTTTCGTCCTGGGCGCATACTGCTGTGGCCATGGCCACGTTGCTCAAACAAATATACGGTAATGTTTTGCCTGGCGAGTTGCTGAGCAAATGGCCGATAATACCGGGCAGCCATCCCCATGGCAGGCAACAACATCAGGTGTTGCTTTGTTGCTGGTTCACCTTCGAGGTCGCACTCGATATTACTCTTAAGAGAGCTCTCAACATAATTGCCAAGATGATCTTCTGGCCGAAAGACTTCCAACGGCACCTGGTAGCCGGAATCATCCTCTAACAGTTCGAGGTTCCAGTTATCTGTTTTAATTGCGCCGTTGCTGGTATTCATCTTGGTCACTTTTGTTCGTTCTATTCGTCTATTCTAATCTTTGAGCATTTCTATATGAGGAATTCCGTCTTCTAAATACATATCAGAGATACGGGTAAATCCATGCTTGTTGTAGAAGGCTTCAAGGTGCTCCTGAGCGGAGATTTTTACGCTAAAATCTGGCCAATATTGCTGGCAAAGACGCAAAGCTTCTCTCATTAAAGGATGGCCAAGACCTTTGCCGCGATAGTCCATATCCGTTGCTACCCGGCCAATGGCAACCATACCCGGATAACAAAGGCCCGGCGGGAGAATTCTCAGATAGGCTGCTAGTGGTTTAAGGCCTAGCTCATTTGCAGTGCCGTTGTTATCAAAAGCAAACAGATGCAGAACCTCAGCGTCGATATCTTTATTGTCCAGCTCTGGGTAATAACAGGTTTGCTCAACGACAAACACGTCGACTCTGAGTTTTAGCGCCTGATAAAGTTCGGCGGCGCTAAGTTCATTAAAATGTTTTGCTTGATATTCAATGGCAAGAGATGTCATAGGGATGATAAAACCTAAATCTTGTTAACGATGACGATTCTTTAATACTGCCATAACTTCGCTTAAATCTACATCCTGATCACGAAGTAACACTAGGGTGTGGTAGAACAAATCGGCACATTCCTGCAATAACTCGTCGCGATCACCTGTTGCCGCCGCAAGCGCTACTTCGACACCTTCTTCGCCAACTTTTTGCGCCGAACGCTTGGTGCCCTGGCTCAATAATTTGGCAGTATAACTGTCCTCTGGCTTATCAAACTGACGCTGTTTTACCACTTGCTCTAGCAAGGACAAAAAGTGTTTTTGATTAAATTCCTGCTCTGGAAAACAAGAGTCATCGCCCAAGTGACAAGTAGGTCCATTGGGACGACAGACAAGCAATAACGAGTCTTTGTCACAATCGGTATAAATGGTTTGTACATCCAATGTGTTATTCGATGTTTCACCTTTGGTCCAAAGGCGTTGCTTGGAACGGGAGAAAAACGTCGCTTTTGATATTTCTAAGGTCTTGTCCAGTGCGTCTTTATTCATGAAGCCTTGCATCAATACCGCTCCGGTATCTGCGTGTTGGATTATGGCAGGGATCATGCCTTGCATTTTATCCCAGGCAAGTTCTGAAACGTTGTCGGCCGTAACTATCATAATTTATTACTCTATTTCGCCTGCTTTCCTTAATCAAAGTGATTTAAACCGCAGGACTCAATGTTATTGATAAAAGAATTCAGAGTTCAGACTTTAATGTGGCTAACACCAATTCTGAATACAGAATTTAATTTTTTATCCGGAATTCTTTATTCTAAATTATTAATTTTATTAATTAGTAATTTCCTAATTTCGCATTTAATTTCGCATGGGCACATTTTGCTGGCGCAAATATGCTTTTAAATCTTCAATGGCAATTATGCCCTTGTGAAATACGCTGGCAGCTAACGCGCCGTCAACATCGGCTTGTTTAAATACGTCGGCAAAGTGTTCCATAGTGCCAGCGCCGCCAGAGGCAATTAGCGGTATATTAGCGACTTCACGAACCATGCTAAGTTGTTCGATATCGTATCCCTGTCGCACACCATCCTGGTTCATCACATTGAGAACAATTTCTCCAGCACCACGGCTTTGAACTTCCTTAACCCAGTCCACCGTCTGCCAGCGAGTTTTCGAGGATTTCGTTTCATCACCGGTATATTGATACACCTGATACTGGCCAGTTTGCTCATCAAAGTAAGAGTCGATGCCAATAACGACACATTGCTGGCCAAACTGGCGATTCAAGCGATTAATCAAATCCGGATCGGCA
Organism: Thalassotalea sp. PS06; assembly: GCF_007197775.1. Lineage (NCBI taxonomy): Bacteria > Pseudomonadati > Pseudomonadota > Gammaproteobacteria > Alteromonadales > Colwelliaceae > Thalassotalea > Thalassotalea sp. PS06. The sequence continues at coordinate 1,416,769 of NZ_CP041638.1, forward strand.
AGGGCAGGTGAGTTAATGGAGATTTTGTCAGCGCCCATGGATAACATTTTCTGAGCATCTGCTTCACTCTTAATGCCACCAGCGACACAAAAAGGAATGTCGATAACTTTGGCAATACGCTCCACCCAGCTTCTGTCCAGAGTGCGGCCATCGGCACTGGCGGTAATATCATAAAACACCAACTCGTCGGCGCCTTGCTCGGCGTATTTTTGCGCCAGAGGAACGATATCGCCAATGATTTCATGATTGCGAAACTTAACGCCTTTTACCACCAGACCATCGCGTACATCCAGGCAGGGAATTATCCTTTTTGCCAACATTGGATAGCCTCCGTTAAGGTGAATTTTCCTTCCAATAATGCGCGGCCCAAAATAACACCGTCCACATTTGTTGGGATCAGGGCTTCAATATCACTTAATGCGCCAATGCCGCCTGAAGATTGCCAGCAGATATCAGGAAACTCAGCTTTTACTTCTTGGTAAAGGCTGACATTAGAGCCTTGCAAGGTGCCATCTTTGCTGATGTCGGTACACAAAACGTGTTGCAGACCGACTTTGCGATAGGTGGCAATTAACTCTTCTAACGTTACCCCTGAGCTTTGCTGCCAACCATGGGTTGCCACAACTTTATTGCCGTCTTCGTCAATGTTGATATCAAGGGCAAGGACGATTTTATCACTGCCAAATTCTTCAAACCATTGGCTGACTTCATCTTGCTTGCTCACCGCAACCGAGCCAATCACCACACGCTCAACGCCAGAGTCGAGCAAATCTTTGACTTCTTCACGGGTACGGATACCGCCACCGGTTTGGATTTTTAATAGTTTGGCATCGGTCAGGGCTTTAATTAATGGCAGTTGACGTTTTGCCGGATCTTTTGCGCCGGTTAAATCGACAATATGCAGCCAGCTTGCGCCTTGCTCGGCATAGCTTTTCAGAACCTGCATTGGCTCTAACGCATATTCGGTTTTTTGTTGGTAATCGCCCTGAAACAAGCGCACAACCGTGCCTTCAATTAAATCAATCGCAGGGATGATCATGAAACTAACTCCATAAAATTTCGTAATAATCGCGCGCCACTTTGTCCGGAACGTTCCGGGTGAAACTGCACGCCATAAAAATTATTCTGATTAAGGCTGGCGGAAAAATCCTGGCCGTACTGACATTGGGCTAAGGTGTGCGCGGATACCGGTGCACAGTAGCTATGTACAAAGTAGAAATAATCGTCTTCGCTAATGCCAGTAAACAGCGGGTTATCACTGATGTTGCTCAAGGTGTTCCAGCCCATGTGCGGTAAACGTAATCCAGAACCATCGGATTGTTTGTCACTCGCACCAGAGATATCGATACCCCTAACGTCGGTATCGATAAGGTTCAGACAATCGGTCTGCACGCCATTTTCAAAGGATTCTCTGGTCAGCAATTGCATGCCAAGACAAATACCAAGCACAGGTTGGGTTAACGAGGTGATAAGTTGTTTTAACGCCAGCTCATTAATGCCTTGCATGGCATATTCTGCTGAACCAACGCCCGGCAGAAATACCCGGGGAGCCTGGCGAATCAAGCTTTCATCACGAGAGACTGCAACGTTATAACCCAGGCGTTCAATAGCAAACTTTAACGAATTGATATTGGCGCAGCTTGTATCCACTATCACGGCACTGGTTTCTGCATTGGTTACTGCACTATTTTCTACACTGGCTTGCTGTTGGCTCATAGCACACCTTTCGAGCTAGGCAGTTCATCAGAGCTTACGGTGATAGCCTGACCAAGCGCTCGGCCGAACACTTTAAACAGACTCTCAACCTGGTGGTGACAGTTGCCTTCAGACGTTGATAGGTGCAAGGTAATCGCCATCGCATCACTTAATGATTTAAAGAAGTGACCAACCATTTGCGTCGACATACCGCCAACACGGTTATCGGTAAATTCGGCGTTAAATTCAATGTGCGCGCGGCCGGATAAATCCAGGCTACATTCGGCACGGCACTCATCCATAGGCAAGACAAAACCAAATCGGTTAATGCCACGCTTATCGCCAAGGGCTTGTCTTAATACTTCACCTAACGCCAGAGCGGTATCTTCAACACTGTGATGGTCATCAATGTGTAAATCGCCATCGACTTTACATTGCAGTGAGAAACCACCGTGGGTGGCAATTTGATCCAGCATGTGATCGAAAAAGCCAATGCCGGTTTCAATGCTGTTGCCACCGCGCTTATCAAGATTGACGCTAACACGAATATCGGTCTCTTTGGTGGTGCGAACCACGGTTGCTTCGCGCGGGCTGGTGAGCAATAGCTCGGCAATTGCCGGCCAGTTAAGGCCATCGCGTTGATACTGTAATCCTGGAATGCCCATATTTGCGGCCAGCTGTAAATCGGTTTCCCGGTCGCCAATCACGTAAGAGTTGGCAAAATTAATGCGGCGCTGCTGCAGGTAGTCGCTGACTAAACCCAGCTTTGGTTTGCGACAACTGCAGTTGTCCTCTTCAAAGTGCGGACAAATCAGCTGGTCGGCAAACTTAACGCCCTGGGAGAGAAAGATCTCCAGCATTTTATCGTGAGCCAGATCAAAATCTTCCTGAGGAAAGCTATCCGTCCCTAAACCGTCCTGATTAGAAACCAGTACCAACTGGTAGCCTTTCTCCATCAGTTTCAACAGTACCGGAATAACCTGAGGTTCAAGCACCAGCTTTTCCAGACTATCGACTTGTTTATCCGTTACTGGCTCTTCAATTAAGGTGCCATCGCGGTCGATAAATAAAATATTATTGGTTTGCATGTTTATCTTCTTACTTCGGATTTTCTTAATTCGGAATTTCTAAATACACTAATACGTTAAATGCCGGGCATTTATGAAATCGTCTGGTTAAACGCTGCTAGCAGACGCTTAAATTCGTTCAGTTCCTGCTCCGAGCCAATGGATATTCGCAGACAATTTTCCAGGGTTAACTGTTTGGATTGGTTGCGAATTAACACCCCGTTTTCGCTCATAAATGCAAACAGCTGCTGGCACTTTTGTGTATCTGTTGTGCGAAACAAAACAAAGTTAGCTTTGCTGGTAAATACTTGTTCAACCCAAGGCAGCACTTTGAGCTCGATGACAATTTCTTCTCTGAGCTCAAGTGTGCGCTTGATATCACGTTGCAACGTTAACGTGGCTTCAGAGGATAGGGCGGCGCTGGCAATGTCTGCCACAGGTTTGGCAATCGGATAAGGGGCAATGATCTTACTCATCAGCTCGATAACCTGAGGATTGGCGATGGCAAAACCACAACGAAGCCCGGCTAATCCAAATGCCTTTGACAGGGTTCGTAAAATAACCAGATTCTCAAATTGCTCTAAAAGCTCTACGCAAGAGGCTTGCATACAATAATCGATATAAGCCTCATCAACTACCACAAGCGCTTTGCCAGAGAACATTTTCAGTGTTTGAATGATGTCCTGTTGATTGATTAAATCGCCCGTTGGGTTATTTGGTGAGCAAATAAATACCAGTTTACATTTGCCTATTTGTTGCTCTAACGCCGCTAAATCCAGCTGCAATTCTGAGGTTAATTGCACCGTCGTGGTGTCGGTCAGATGCCCTTTAGCGCTGATGGCATACATGCCATAGGTTGGCGGACAAATGACGATATTGTCCTTGCCCGGCTCACAAAAGGTACGGATCAAAACTTCGATGGCTTCATCGGCTCCGCGTGTAGCCAGCAATTGCTTAGTGCTTACCTGAGCGTAACTGGCATAAGCATTAATCAGAGCAGAAGGTTGAAAATCCGGATAGCGGTTTAACTGTTCAATCGGTTGTGAGAATACGTTGTTGCCACCTTGCTCATTAGCGTTAAGCCATACGGTACCGCCGGATTGTTCGCGGCGCGCCGATTGATAAGCAACCATATCGATAACGTCCTGTCGAACCAGATTAAGAACACTGTTGTCAGTATTTTCTTTAGCGGTGTCGCTTTGCGGATTTGCGTTTATTTCGATACTCATGCCTGCGTCCCCTCTGCGTTTTCAGAGCTTGCATTAACACGCAAGGTTACTGCTCGTTGGTGAGCGTCCAATCCTTCGGCATCGGTCAGCTCAACAATGGTTTGCGCCAGGCTTTCTAATCCCGATTTAGTCAGAGTTTGCACCGTGTAGCGACGGCTAAAGTCCGAAAGTGATAATGATGAGATCACTTTTGAATAGCCATAAGTAGGTAGTACGTGGTTAGTACCACTGGCGTAATCACCAGCAGATTCAGGTGAGTAATCGCCAACAAAGATGGATCCGGCGTTGCGAACTTTGCCAAGTAATGCGTCAGTGTCACGAACCTGCAGGCTTAAGTGCTCAGGGCCGTATAAATTTGAAACGATGGCCGCTTCATCGAGGCTGGCGCATAAAATCAAACGGCTTTGTTCAAGTGCTTTTTCGGCAATGTCTTTGCGGGGTAGAGTAGAGAGCTGCGTTTGTAGCTCTTGTCCAACCGCTTCTATCATTTGCTCGCTATCGCTTAACAGAATCACTTGTGAATCCGGGCCGTGTTCTGCTTGAGATAATAGGTCAGCGGTGACAAATACTGGGTTAGCACCGGCATCAGCAATGACTAGTAACTCAGAAGGGCCAGCCGGCATGTCGATAGCAAAGCCAGGCACCGATTGTGATAACTGTTTCTTTGCTTCGGTGACGAATTTGTTACCCGGGCCAAAAACTTTATTAACCGGCGCTAAGGTTTCACTGCCAAGCGCCAGTGCCGCTATCGCCTGCGCGCCACCAATGCGGTAAATCTCTTTGATACCACAGACCGCTGCGGCATAGATGATTTCATTGGCCAAGTCGCCGTTTTTATCTGGCGGGCAAACTAATACCACACGTTCACAACCGGCAAGTTCGGCAGGAACACCTAACATTAATACCGTAGAAGGCAGTGGCGCAGAGCCTGCGGGAATATATAAACCAACCGATTCAATCGGCTCTGATTTTAGCTGACAGGTAACGCCAGGTCGGGTTTCAACCTTGATATCCTGAAATTGTTGAGCGCTGTGAAATGCTTTGATTTGCTCATAAGCGGTTTGAATCGCTTGTTTACGCTCAACCGTTAACGCTTGTTCGGCACGTTGCACATGAGATTCAGGTAGACGCAAATCATCGAGTGTCACGCCATCAAATGTCTGGGTGAAATCAAGCAAGGCGGTATCGCCATTATCGCGAACCGCGTCGATGATGCTTCTAACGTTTTGTTCAAGTACCAGGTTGTCGCTAATCGCAGGGCGAGCTAATACCGAGACTTGTTCTTGTTTACTGAGTTGCTGCCAGGTGATCATGGTTATCCCATCATTTTTTCAATTGGTAAAACAAGAATGGAGTTACAACCTAAATCTTTAAGCTCTTCCATGGTCTCCCAGAAAAACGTTTCGGTGCTTACCATGTGCACGGCAACTCTGTCATCACGCTCCGCCAGTGGCAAAACAGTCGGTGTTTCAGAGCCCGGCATTAAGGTGATAACTTCCGAAAGCTTATCTTTAGGCGCGTGCAACATGATGTATTTACTTTCTCTGGCTTTCAGTACCCCTTGAATACGAGGCAACAGCTTGTCGAAGATCTTTGCTTTTTCACCTGACAAAGGCTTTTCGCCGCTGATAAGGGCCGCTTTTGAGGTGTAGATAACTTCGACTTCTTTTAAGCCATTGGCCTCAAGAGTAGTGCCGGTAGAAACTAAATCACAAATGCCGTCGGCTAGACCCACGCGCGGTGCAACTTCAACCGAGCCATTTAGGCGACAGGTTTCGAACTTAATGCCGTTTTGTTCGGCAAAGCGATTTAACAGGCGAGGGTAAGTGGTTGCCAGACGCAGGCCGTCTAAAGATTTGATGCCCTGATAGTCCACCTCTTCGGGTAAGGCGATAGACAGGCGACAGCCACCAAACTTTAACGAACAGATTTTGTTATAAGCACTGGCTTCACCATTAAGCTTGCGCTGCAGTGCGTGCTCTTCCAGAGTATTGTCACCAACAATACCGATATCACACACCCCATCCATGACCAAGCCTGGAATATCGCTGGAGCGAACCAACATTAAATCAATTGGCATATTGCCAACGTGGGCAAGAAGTTTGCGGTCGGCAAGAGATATTTTCAGACCACAGCGTTTGAATAAATCTTGAGAAGAGTCGGACAAGCGTCCGGATTTTTGAATGGCGATTCTTAATCGTCCGTTATCATTGTTAATCATGTTTCATTGCTCCAAAAAATAAAAAACCCGAAAAAGTGGACTCTTTCGGGGCATCTGCTTTTTGAGCACTTACACTGAAAGGTCCATAGCCTCTCAGCGAATAACCTGAGGGCTAACCGTTGATATGATGGTGATGGTGCAAGCTCAGGGTATTTATCATGTCTGTTGTACTCTCTTGTAAATTGGATTCTGATTCGCTCTATCGTCATAACTGGGAACAACAATTAGAGTGATTACTTGATGTTTTTATAACCTTAAAGGTTACACCTTGGCTTCGTCAAGCTCTAAAGGTTAATTTTTTGTGAATATGTATATACCTAAATGGAATAACAACGCGGCTTTCTATCGTCAACCGTTGTACTTGATATTAACAAGTCTGGCCGATGCTACCTGTTCGGAGTTATCCCGATTGCTCTGGCGTATCTATGTCGAACAATACACCGCTATCATTCACGTCGACTCTTAAAACGGGACAATTAGACGTTTGGATCAACGCTGCAGCACCTTCATCACGATTTAATGAGGTGAGAGCTTTTAAGAAGGTGGCAGGCAGGCAAACCGGATGACCGGACTTTCCTTGATAACGAGGCCGAACTACAGCATCTGGAGATTTAGCAGACTGTGCCAACAACTGCTCAATGGTGGCATGTTTGATATTTGGCATGTCTCCTAAAAACACCATCAACCGTTTTGGTGGCTGGGTTTTCTCAAGTATATATTTTGCTGCAGTTGCAAGGCTGACGCCTAATCCGATTGGTGCTTTTGGGGCAGCTACTGCATTGACAGGGTAATGTTTCAACAGTGCTAAAATGTCCTCATCTTCAAAGCGATGCACGACAACGATGTGTTGAAACTGAGGGACAATGCTGTCCAGAGTTGCCTGCAACAAAGGTTTTGATTGCACGGTTTCTTTGTTGCTCAGTTGCAGCGGGTGAAAGCGTTTATCACTACCAAAGCGTTTAGAAAACCCAGCGGCGAGGACGATAGCTACTGTCTCATCGCCCGCTACTTTCTCTACCTGGCTGACTTTTTCGTTACCTGATTGGCTGCCTGGTTGATTAGTTGTTTGGTTTCGTTGTGGAGAGTTACTTGGGTTTGCCATTTCTTACCCGAATGATGTCGGCCATAATGGCAATCGCAATTTCTACTGGGGTCTTACTGCCAATAGGAAGGCCCACCGGTGCATGCAGGCGTTCAAATTCTTTATCACTAAAGCCACAAATACGCTGCAGGCGTTCCTGGCGCTTGGCACTGGTTCTGGAAGAACCCATAGCGCCAACGTAGAACGCATCGGTTTCAAAAACGGTCATTAAGCCCACATCATCGATGCGAGGATCGTGAGCGAGGGCGAGAACGGCACTGCGTTCATTGGCATACTGTTCGATAAACTCATCGGGAGAGCGCCATTCAATATCAACGCCGCCATTGTCTTTGGTAAAGGTCCAGCTGTCTCCCAGCTCTTTGCGCATATCGCAAAGCTTAACGTCGTATCCAGCCATAATGCCAAGCTCGGCAACATGTTGGGTAACCTGGCCAATGCCAAGCAGTAGTAGCGACCAAACCTGACCATAGGTGAGAGTAATGGTGGTTTCGGTTTCATCAATAACCTGAGCCGTTTCATTAGCAAGTTCGATAAGCTGCTTGTGACTGTTCTTGGAAGATAAGTCGATGATGCGCTGACACGGCTTTTTCGCTTCTGCGTTTGCGAGCCAGACTTTCAGGTGGTCGCGATTGTCGTCATTTTGGGTAATTGGCTCGACCAATAAACGAATGGTGCCGCCACAAGGGAGTTCCTTAACCACATTGGTGTCGTCCAGGTGCTTCCCGTAGACAAAAATTTGGTCATGAGGCTCAAATTCCCCGCGTTCCAGCATTTCAACGAAGGCATCTTCCAGACATCCTCCTGAGATTGAACCAACACGCTGGTTGCCATCGGTGATAAAAATTGAGCCAATAGGGCGGGGGGCGCTTCCGTAGGTGCCTATGATGGTACACATCCAGAACGTTTTTCGCTGTTCAAACCAGACATTGGCCTGCTTGAGTACGTCAAAATCCGTTAATTGCATATAGATATCTTAAAAATAATTTTTAAAGGGGTAAGAAAATTTCAGGTATCTCTCTAGCCCCTATGTTCTCTGCTAAGGATATGAGATCCCGGCTCAAACTACAATCTTGTCACCCACAAACCTGGTTGAAAATCGTTGTAAACCAAGGCAGTATGAATTTTGAGCCAGTTTGGAAAGAGCTGGTATCAAGCTTAACTAAATTCACGGAACGAAGGATTTCCTTCAGAATTTTACCGATGAGGATTAGCGATATGGAGTTACATCTCTATCTCAAACGGAACAAGCGAATACCCCCACTGTTGCTGTTCTTAACCATATTTGGTCTTGGAGGCTGTGCGTACAAAGAAGTATCTTTGTCCCATCAGCAAACCGAGCGTCAGGTCAGTTGTGTAGGTTTTTACGTCGACTGGCATGTCTCGGATCAAACCGTAGACTATATCAATATGCATTGTGCAAAAAACCTGATTGAAGAGGGTTATCAGTTGCAGGATGACTCGCTTATGTCGGTTGATTTCACCGTACCCGAACCTCCCAAAGGGGATGAGTGGGACCAGGCTCTTGCCGCTCACTATTATGAATCGGGACAAATTACTGACCGCGAATACGGCAATGTTCTAGGCGCATTGGAAGTGGCTTATTACGACAAACTGGAGCGGGCCAGGATACTGAAGAAAAAAGGCAAGATTGATCAGACACGATATGAACAGCTTCTCGAGCAGGCAGAAATTGAACTGACGGGTAGCTAATTCAGTTTTTCGTCATTCCTGACTCCGATAATGTACCGTCATCCCGGACTCCGATAATGCACCGTCATCCCGGACCATGTTCCGGGATCTAAGCGTAACTCGTCATTCCGGACCCCGATCCGGAATCTTAGCGTAAATCGTCATTCCGGACCCCGATCCGGAATCTTTATGGCACAACTAATGTAGTAGCTAAATGTAAAACCTGAGATACCGGGCGACCCCGGTATGACGTGAAGGATTGGTTGGGCTCCGCCAAACCGTCATCCCGGACCATGTTCCGGGATCTAAGCGTAACTCGTCATTCCGGACTCCGATCCGGAATCTTTATGGCACAACTAATGTAGTAGCTAAATGTAAAACCTGAGATACCGGGCGACCCCGGTATGACGTATAGGATTGGTTGGGCTCCGCCAAACCGTCATCCCGGACTCCGATCCGGGATCTTAGCGTAACTCGTCATTCCGGACTCCGATCCGGAATCTTTATGGCACAACTAATGTAGTAGCTAAATGTAAAACCAGAGATACCGGGCGACCCCGGTATGACGTATAGGATTGGTTGGGCTCCGCCAAACCGTCATCCCGGACCATGTTCCGGGATCTTAGCGTGAATCGTCTTTCCGGACTCCGATCCGGGATCTTAGCGTAACTCGTCATTCCGGACTCCGATCCGGAATCTTTATGGCACAACTAATGTAGTAGCTAAATGTAAAACCAGAGATACCGGGCGACCCCGGTATGACGTATAGGATTGGTTGGGCTCCGCCAAACCGTCATCCCGGACCATGTTCCGGGATCTTAGTGTAACTCGTCATTCCGGACCCCGATCCGGAATCTAAACTAGAAAGGTATTCCGAAAACTAAGCCGCCAAGGCATGCCAGAATCTCAGCGCAACCTAAAAGCCCTAAACGCTAATCAACAATCCAGGCATGAGAAATATCAGGGCGAACGAGCTGGTACCAAATAGAAATACTGCAAGGGTGTAAAACGAGGCCTGAGTGAAATAAACGCCGGGGCGATTCACCACTGCACTGCCAATACAATACTGGAAAATCCGCAACATTTGCTTACCTTCATTAAGCGCAGTTTGCAGTTTTATTAGCACCGGACGATAGTAAATCAGCAAACACGAAAGCAACACCTCTATGCCGGCGATATCGGCTATCAGCTTAAGATCTGGCGCGAAAGGTAACACCGCAATAAAAGCCAGGGTTATGAGAAATTTTTGAGTTTTCGTTAATCTTTGCCATTCCATGCGGATTTGATCCCTTTATCTGCAAATTTGCTAAGTTTTTGTATTTCATCATTTTGTTCAATTAATACTTGATATTGGGTTGCTGGTAATCTTTTCAACCCTCTGAATTAAATGAACTTTTTTGGGATGGCTAGCGTAGAGGAAAAAGTGCGTTAATTTGTAACCGGCCGTTGTGTTTGGCCCGTGTATCGGGTAAAAATCGAGCCATTCATTAATTCAATAAAAATTTGTCGACGCTTTATGTTACTAAGCCCTTTTACACCACTTAAATTAGCCAATGGTCAGGTGATTAAAAATCGTCTGGTGAAGGCGGCAATGGAAGAAAATTTAGGTGACGCCAAACTCGGTCCATCCAATGAGCTTGTGAATCTTTACAGGCAATGGGTGCGGGGGGGCGTAGGTGCCATTATCACCGGTAATGTTATGGTTGATCGTTTGGCGATGACCGGACCCGGTGGCATTGCATTAGAAGCGGAATCAAATCTGGATGCGTTTCGTGAGTGGAGCTCTGTGGTTGATAAAAGCGAGTGTAAGCTCATCATGCAAATCAACCATCCCGGCCGTCAGGTATTTAAGCGCCAGGGCGGTAAAGCAATAGCACCATCGGCAGTTGCCCTGGATTTAGGCAAGCATTCTTCGATGTTTGCAGAGCCAACAGCTATGACAGAAACCGATATTGAAGATGTTATTGAACGTTTTGTTGCCACCAGTAAACAGGCACAATTAGCTGGCTTTAATGGTGTGCAGATTCATGCGGCTCACGGCTATTTAATCAATCAGTTTCTTTCGCCAAAAACTAATCAGCGTCAGGATAAATGGGGTGGTAATATTGAAAATCGCGCCAGGTTGTTGCTTGCTGTGGTTAGCCAGATCCGCGAGGCGGTTGGGTCGGAGTTTATCGTTGCGGTTAAACTAAATTCAGCGGATTTCCAACGTGGTGGATTTTCAACCGAAGATGCGGCTGACGTTATCGAGATGCTGAATCAGCATCAGGTGGAGTTTGTAGAAATTTCTGGCGGTAACTATGAAGCACCGGCGATGCAGGGGCGAGTCGCCGATGAATTTACGTTGGCGAGAGAAGCCTATTTCCTTAGCTTTGCGCAGAAGTTATTAAAAGTGGCGAAGATGCCATTGATGGTAACTGGTGGTATCAGCAATTACAGTACTGCTTCAAAAGTACTGGCAAGTAAAATTGAATTAATTGGTATGGCGAGTGCCCTTGCTGTGCAACCAGATCTACCATTGTGGTGGCAGTCTCGCACTGAGTTCAAACCTAAGTTGCCGAAAGTGAAGCTTAAGGGTAAAACAGCTCGTGCTTTAGCAACCATGGCTACCATTCGTCGTCATTTGAGCCGCCACGGTCACAACAAAATTTCCCGGCCTATTCACCCGGTTGTGAGCCTGATGTTAGATCAAGTAAAGCTAGCGCGATTAAATAAGCGCTACCGCAAAAACTTCATCGACTAGAGTAAACCTTTTCATGGGGGGCAGAGTCATTATTACTCACTCTGACCTCAAAGTCCTTTATCGCAATTTACTTACTGGACGGCTCATAAGGGTCCGGCGTGCCCATTTTAATCGGCGGCTCTTCTTGTAACGAAGCAACATGCTCTTCCAGTTGCGGCAAAGCGGCTTTTAGCACCCAGGTATTGGGAAATAACACATTGTCTCGTTCAAATGGATCGCTGTGTAGGTTGTACACTCTTGGCATAGTGAAGGTGCGAAGGGTTGAATCCCAACTATCCTGTTCTTTAAAGTGGACTTTCCAGTTTCGCCATTTCACCCCGAAAATGTCATTGCCCATATACACGACAAAGCCTTCGCGACCAGATTTTTTCTGCTTGCCAAGCAGAAAATCCGATACATCAATACCATCCATGACTCTGTCATCAGGTACCTCGCCGCCGGCGATGTTTGCAAGGGTAGGGAACAAGTCCATGGCATGAACAATTTCATCACTGGCGCCACCAGGCTTTATTTTATCCGGCCAGCGCATTGCAAAAGCACTCGCAGAGCACCTTCAAATCCGGTAAACAAACTGCCTCGCCATGGGCCCGCTGAGCCATGTGCTGCGGTTTCTACCGTCAAGTTAGTCTCACCAACATTGAGTGCTTCCGGGCCATTATCGGCGGTGAAGATTAATATGGTGTTGTCGCTGATATCCAGCTCATCCAGAGTGTCGATGATTTCACCGGTATAGGCATCAATTTGCATTAATAAATCTGCCCAAACCCATTACCGGATTTGCCGGCAAAATCGGGGTGGGGCATGGTTGGGAAATGGGTCGCCGTATAACGTAAATAAACAAAAAATGGTTTGTCGGCTTTGGCTTGTTTGCGCATGAAATCAAGGGCGCGGTCGGTTAGGTCGCGGTCAATCAATGGCCGATAATCAAGACGATAGGGGCTGACTTTTTTCAGTGTTTTTCCTTTTGTACCATCCATTACATAGGTTTCAGGTAAACCTGATTCGGTAAAACCTGGCGCCGATGTATAAACCGATTCATCGGTAGAGTTGGGTACACCTAACGATTCGTCAAAACCCGGTCCGTAGGGAATCTGCCTTTAGTTCTGCCCAGATACCATTTGCCAAACATCCCCGTGGCATAGCTAGCTTCTGATAACATCTCCGCCATCGTGACTTCCCATTGCACTAAACCGTAAACGCCTTCACCAAGCGGGACCGTGCCGTTACCACTGCGGATGGCATAACGTCCGGTCATTAGAGCGGAGCGTGACGGCGTGCATTGCACTTCGATATTAAAGTTAGTGAGCCTTAGCCCTTCATTGGCAATTTGATCCAATCTTGGGGTAGCTGCTCCGCGGACGATGCCGCCACCATTAAATCCAGGCTCGCCCCAACCCAAATTATCCATGAATATAATGACGATATTAGGTTTGTCATCGGCGAAAGAGAGGGGGGAGTAGCCAGTTAACGCAAGGGGTAGGGTAAGAAGTAAGGTTATATGCTTGATCATCTTTACACTGAGCTCTTAGACAACAAGCTGAAAGTATGGAAAATTTACTTATGGTCGATGTCAATTGTGACTAGGTTACGACAGTAATTATTGTTGGAGATGGAGTATTCTTAGGGGGACAGAGTATTAACTTATCCAAGTTAACTACATGTTTTTATGAGGTTTGTTATTTCTATAATTGACACTGACCCCATAAACAACCCATGTATAAACCCTCCCTTGTTACCGGCAAACCCTTGCTAGCACCATCCATGGATCGCAAGGAAAGATACATGGACGTATTGAATGTCGAGAAATCATGGAGGCTATTTCACGACGAAATACAATCCCTGTATAAAAAAAAAGCCCGCTAAGTAGCGGGCCAACAAATAGTTGATAGAAGGAAGTTAAATAAATCCAGGAACATGTATCCCAAATCAAGGATGTTCATAAGATGGTGCGTATTTTAGTGACGAGGGTGGAATTCGACAAACTAAAAAAATTATTTTTTCGCATTAGTTTTTCTAATGGGTTAGTGGTTTTTAGTGGTTTTTGTGAGAATGCAGCTTAAAGCCAATGTCAATGGGCGTCTAAAGTGTAATCAAATGTAACTTTGTTGATATATAAGGCTAAAAAAAAGTAATTAGAATCAGCTGGAATAATGATCTTTTTGCGATTGACAGGATCTTTTGTTACAAAGTAAGAAAAACCAATGCCATAGAAAATTTGTAAAGTCTTTTTCTATCGACAAAAAAACTCTCAAATAGCGCCTTTATTCCCTTGAGTGTCGCGGCAATCTTGGCTTAATATAAGTCAACTCAATTGGGACTAATAATAAATACGCTAATGAGTGATAAAAACATCACAACAAGCCATTTCGACTACCAGCTCAGAGTATATTACGAAGACACTGACGCCGGTGGCATCGTCTATTATGCAAATTATTTAAAGTTTGCCGAGCGCGCCAGAACTGAATGGCTACGTTCGTTAGGTATTTCCCAATCATTTTTCCTTGAACAAAATCTGGGTTTTGTAGTCAGGCGTGTTGAGATGGATAACAAAGCATCGGCAAAGCTAGATGATCTGTTAACCATTTCCACAACTGTTAAACAATTAAAAAAAGCCAGCTTGACGTTTGAGCAGGTGATAACAAATCAGGAAGGAACCTTGTTGTGCCAACTGACCGTACTTGTCGCCAGCGTTAATTTACAACGCGCCAAACCTTGTGCTATTCCAGAGCAAATATTAGGAGCTTTAACCAGTGCACTCTGAATTATCTTTTATCGATCTGTTTATGCAGGCCAGTGTCCTTGTAAAATCTGTGATGCTTTGTCTGTTAGGTTTTTCTATTGCCTCCTGGACGATGATCATCCAGCGCTCAAAAGCGCTAAATAAAGCCAAAGTTCAAGCTGAACAATTCGAAGATAAGTTCTGGTCAGGCGCCGATTTATCGCGTCTATATAAAGAAATCAGTGCCCGTGGCAGTGTCACCGGCATCGAAAGCTTGTTTATGGCTGGCTTTAAAGAGTTCGCAAGAATTCGCAAATCTCCAGATTCCAGCCCGCAGGCGGTGGTCGATGGCACCCATCGTGCGATGCGCGTTGCCTTATCCCGCGAAGTCGATGGTCTGGAAACGCATTTGTCTTTTCTGGCGACCGTTGGTTCGATTAGTCCTTACATTGGGCTATTCGGTACTGTATGGGGAATTATGAATTCCTTTATTGCACTAGGCGCTGTTCAACAAGCTACCCTAGCAATGGTTGCACCGGGTATTGCAGAAGCATTGATCGCAACGGCGATGGGCCTATTTGCGGCAATTCCGGCGGTTATGGCATTTAACCGTTTCTCCCACAGTGTTGAAAAGATTGAGAACAGCTACGGCAACTTTATGGAAGAATTCTCCAGTATCTTGCAACGTCAGGCGATGACACCACGCGCATAAGCGTCTAGGAGCTAAACCATGTACGTTAGAGCCAAACGAAAACGCGTTGCCGAGATAAACGTTGTTCCCTACATCGATGTCATGCTGGTATTGCTGATTATCTTTATGGTAACCGCGCCGCTCATCACCCAGGGTGTAAAAGTGGATTTACCGCAGGCGGATGCTGAACCTATGGATCAGGATTCGAAAACGCCATTGGTTGCCAGTGTAGATATCAATGGTAACTTTTATCTGAATGTGGGTGACAGCAAAACAGAGCCATTAGAGCCTGATGAATTAGCAACCTTAGTGGTTGCCCACCTGCAGGTTGAGCCTGACACACCCGTGGTGGTGAATGGTGATGGTAACGTGTCATACAACTCCATTATTCAATTAATGGTGTTACTGCAAAAAGCCGGTGTTCCTTCTGTCGGTCTGATGACGGATTCGGTGGAGAACGAATAAACCATGTTTGCAGTACTTAAGAAATTAATCGGTGGCATCGTCGGGTTCTTTATGGGGATCTTTACCTATCTGCCGGAAGGAAAGACCAGCAAACAGACCTATTCCATTGCCTTGTCTGTAGCATTGATGCTGCATATTGGCCTTGGTGCGGCACTGTTAATCAATGCGGATTTTTCGCCGAAACCTGTGGCTATGCCGCAACCTAGTATGCCGGTTATCGATGCCGTTGTGGTTGATCAAAGCAAACTACAAAAACAAGTTGAAAAGCTTGAGCAACAAAAAGCCGCAGCAAAAGAAAGAGAAGACAAGCGCATTAAAGAATTAGAGCGCCGGGCAGCTGAAGCACAGAAAAAGCGTCAGCAGGAAGCGGAGCGTATTAAACGGTTAGAAGTGGAAAAACGCAAAGCCGATGATGCGGCGAAAAAAGCAAAAGCTAAAGCCGACGCGGAAGAGAAAGCGCGACGTAAGAAAGAGCAGGAGCGTCAGCAGGCAGAAAAAGCTGCAGCCGATGCAAAAGCTAAACGCTTAAAAGAGGAAGAAGCTGCGAAAAAAGCTGAAGAAGCCCGCAAGCAACGTGAGGCGGAAGAGCGACGTCGCAAAAAAGAAGCGGCAGAGCGAGCTGAGCAGCAACGTATGCTGGAACAGCAAATGGCCGAGGAAATGCAACGCCGTCAGCAGGCGCGCAATCAACAGGTTCTGACGGAAGTACAGAAATACGTAGCGTTAATCACTCAAACTATTCAGCGTAATTTCATCATGGATGAAAATACCATGAAAGGTAAATCCTGTGATTTACGCATTAAGTTAGCGCCTTCTGGGTTCGTGATCAGTGTAACGCCGACAAAAGGTGACCAGATTGTCTGCCAGGAAGCGGTGAAAGCGGTAAACAAAGCCGGGACATTACCTGTGTCTAAAGATCCGGATGTATTTGAGAAAATGTCATTAATCAATTTAAAATACGCACCGGAATTTTAATTGACCTGTTTTGGGTTTCATTGAAAAATAACCACGAAAACAATGGAAAATAAGAAGTATTATGTTTAAAAAGAGTTTGTTTATCTTAATCTTTTTCACCATGGGCCTGGGCAAGGCGATGGCTGAGCTGGATATTGTTATCACCGGTGGTGTCGACAGCGCTCGCCCAATTGCTGTATTGCCATTTAAATATTCGGGTACCACGCCACTGCCTGAGAACATTACTAAGGTAGTAAGTGATGATTTACTGCGCAGCGGTAAGTTTAATCCGATTAGCCAGGTGAACATGCCACAAATACCGGCAACGATTGATGACATCGATTATCAGGCCTGGGCAGATATCGGTGTTGAAGCTATTGTTTTAGGTAATATCGAAGAAGCAGGTATTGATCAGTTTTTAGTATCATTCCAGCTGGTTGATATTGTTAAAGGTCAGTTGGTGGGTTCCGACCGTCGTTCATTGCAAAATGGTCAACTGGTACAATCCGATGAACATATTCTGATTGACTCAACTCCGACGCAATATATCTCTAGCAACCTGTTTCGTCCGAAAGCTCACCAAATTTCTGACAGCGTATATGAAAAGCTAACTGGCGTTCGTGGCGCTTTCCAGACTCGTATCGCTTATATCATTGTTCGTGACAGTGGCGATCGTCCTTACCAGCTGGTAATGGCCGATTACGATGGTTACAACGAACAGGTATTATTAAGCTCCCGTGAACCTTTGATGTCACCAACCTGGTCTCCGGATGGTCGTAAGCTTGCTTATGTAACCTTTGAAGATCGTCAGGCGCAAATTTATGTTCAGGATATTTACACGGCTAAGCGTGAATTATTAAGTAGCTTTAAGGGTATTAATGGTGCACCGCGCTGGTCTCCGGACGGCAAACATATGGCCATGGTGTTATCAAAAGATGGTAACCCGGAAGTGTACGTCATGGAGCTGGCAACGAAAAAATTACGCCGTATAACGCGCCACAGGGCTATTGACACTGAGCCAAATTGGACTCCGGATGGAAATTCTCTGGTTTTTACCTCAGAACGGGGTGGTAAAGCGCAGCTATATCGAGTAAATTTGTCAGATGGTAAAGTGAGAAGGCTAACTTTTGACGGTGAAATGAACCTGGGAGGTTCGATTACACCAGACGGTCGTCAACTAGTCATGGTTAACCGTACACAAGGACAATACCATCTTGCGAAGCAAGAATTAGGCTCAAACAATTTTCAGGTTCTAACAACAACCCGATTGGATGAGTCGCCAAGTATTGCCCCCAATGGTGGCATGATAATCTATAGTACTTTGCACCATAACCGTCAGGTTCTGGGCTTGGTTTCCTTAGATGGTCGATTTAAAGCCCGCTTACCAGCGTTAAACGGGCAGGTTAAATCACCAGCATGGTCACCATTTTTATAATAAAAATTAGTTAACTCATTGTTATTAAAATTATTAAGGAAAAAAATGCGCTTTAATAAAGTAGTAAAAGGTATGGCAGTTGCATTGCCATTGATGGCTCTTGCAGCTTGTTCTTCAACTTCAACTGTTGACGAAGAAGAAGCAGCACGTCAGGCACAAGCACAAGCTGAAGCACAGGCACAAGCAGAGCGCGAAGCACAAGCAGAAGCTGCAGCAGCGGCAGAAGCTGCTCGTCTTGAGCAAATTAAAGAAGAAGAGAAGCAAAAGCTTCTTGCTGACAATACCATTTACTTCGATTTCGATACTTCTAAGCTAAGCTCTGACGTTACTGCTACGTTGAACGCTCACGCTGAATTCTTAGCAAACAACGCTAACGCTAAAGTTGTTATCGAAGGTCACGCCGATGAGCGTGGTACTCCTGAGTACAACATCGCTCTTGGTGAGCGTCGTGCACAAGCGGTTCAACGTTATCTTGAAAACGCTGGTGTTTCTTCTTCTCAAATCGAAACCGTTAGCTACGGTGAAGAGAAGCCTGCAGTAAACTCTCGCACTGAATCAGCATTCGCTAAAAACCGTCGTGCGGTTCTAGTTTACTAATAACGTTTTTCCAAAAGGACGTTAAATGAAATCGTATAATCTTTTATTAGGTTTAGCGGTTATAGCCGGTGCCCCAGTGGCACTGGCTGCTCAACCCGCTCCAGTCCTGGATATTAACCAACCTCCTGCCAACAACCAGTCTGCCAATACAACAACGACATCCACGGATGAAGTTGAGGCATTAAAACGTGCTGTTCAAACCCGTAACCGTGCGCTAAATGATATGCAATTGCAGATTGACGAATTACAAACTGAAGTCAGTGAACTTCGGGGCGTTAGTGAAGAGCAGGCCTACACCATTAGTCAGATTCTTCAACGTCAACGTGAGCTATACCAGGAACTGGACAGAGTCGCGTCGATGAAAAGTGCACCGCCTGCAAAACCGGTTGCATCGACCAATAATACCGGTGGTGGCTCAAACGTTAATTATTCCGCCGATTTATCGGAAAACGAATCTTATGATCGCGCCGTTAACCTGGTGTTGAAAGAAAAGAAATATGATCAGGCGATTCAGGAATTCAAAGCCTTTACCCGCCAGTATCCGAATTCCAGCTATGCGGCAAATGCCCATTACTGGTTAGGACAATTGTTGTTTAACAAAGGTCAGTTGCAAGAAGCCGAAGCGGAATTCAATATCGTTATTGATAACCACGAAGGTTCCAATAAGCGCAGCGATGCCATGCTTAAAGCCGGTATGGTGGCGCAAAAGCAAAACGACGTGGCCAAAGCCCGTCAGATGTATCGTAAGGTCATTAACGAATACGCAAACTCTTCTGCAGCGCAGCTCGCGCAAACTCGTTTAAACAACCTTTAACCTTGGTATTATCAGCATCTTATCGACCGTGCTAGTCGATAAGATGTTCTATCTGCTGAGATTTTGTGCAAACAAACCGGATTTTCGAAAAAAAACAAATTTGTTGTTGCACTAAAAATTAATATGAGTATCATATGCCCCGCGTTGAGGCACAAGGCCTTGGCAGCACAAAGTGGGTCGTTAGCTCAGTTGGTAGAGCAGTTGGCTTTTAACCAATTTGTCGAAGGTTCAAATCCTTCACGACCCACCACTTCTTCCTCAGAAGTACAATTTGAAAACTTGATAAGGGTCGTTAGCTCAGTTGGTAGAGCAGTTGGCTTTTAACCAATTTGTCGAAGGTTCAAATCCTTCACGACCCACCACCTTCAAGTTTCCAAAAATTCACTTTGTCCACTAGATTTAGTGAATACATATCTCAAGGGTCGTTAGCTCAGTTGGTAGAGCAGTTGGCTTTTAACCAATTTGTCGAAGGTTCAAATCCTTCACGACCCACCACTTTCTTCAAGTTTCCCAAAACTTGTTTTATGCACTACGTTTTATAATGTTATTGCATTTGTTTTGACATATCTTAGGGTCGTTAGCTCAGTTGGTAGAGCAGTTGGCTTTTAACCAATTTGTCGAAGGTTCAAATCCTTCACGACCCACCACTTTCTTCAGTACGTAAATTATCATTTTAATCAAATTTACTTTAAGTACGTGAATGTTCCATTCACTCCGAGTACGTCAAAATAAATTTTGACTCCGAGTACGGGCAGAAAACGCCCTTCGAGGTGAGAGCCGCTTTACTCACTACCCGCAGCAATCTTTGATTGTGTACCGTATTCTAAACGCCTTTCGAGTTAAGAGCCGCTTTTACCCGCTACCCGAAGTGGCGTCGTTTGCCACGTACCCGAAACAATCTTTGATTGTGTACTTATTCTAAACGCCTTTCGAGTTAAGAGCCGCTTTTACCCGCTACCCGAAGCGATGTCGTTTATCGCATGCTAGAAACGATGTCGTTCATCGTGTGCCAGGAGCAATCTTCGATTGCGTGCTATTTGCTGCTCTTCAGGACTATAGGCATTTAAAATCGATTGATTTATAATATGCGGCAGTTTTTAAGTCCCACGAGTTGTTTACGAATGTTAGAGACCACCTTAGCCGTTGATTTTGATTACACCTTTCCTGCCAAGCCGGCAAAGCTGAGCGATGCGGAGAAAGACGCGTACAAAGATAAAATCAAACAGCTGTTAAAGGAAAAGAACGCGGTTCTAGTTGCCCATTATTACACCGATCCTGAAATTCAGGCATTGGCGGAAGAAACCGGTGGCTGTGTTGCCGATTCTCTGGAGATGGCGCGCTTTGGTAATCAACATCCGGCAGAAACTTTAATTGTCGCTGGTGTTAAGTTCATGGGGGAAACCGCTAAGGTGTTAACCCCTGAAAAAACCGTATTAATGCCAACTTTGGAAGCCACCTGTTCATTGGATCTGGGCTGTCCAATCAAAGAATTTAATGAGTTTTGTGATAAGCACCCGGATCGCATCGTAGTGGTTTATGCAAATACCTCTACCGAAGTAAAAGCTCGCGCGGATTGGATTGTAACCTCATCCTGCGCACTGGAAATCGTAGAGCACCTGGACGAGCAGGGCGAAAAGATTATCTGGGGCCCGGACAAGCACCTTGGCGCTTACATTGAAAAGCAAACCGGTGCTGACATGCTGATGTGGGATGGTGCCTGTATCGTTCATGACGAATTCAAAACCAAAGCTTTGGCAGACATGAAAGCCTTGCATCCAGATGCGGCCGTACTTGTGCATCCAGAGTCTCCAGCTTCCGTCATCGATTTGGCCGATGCTGTTGGTTCAACCAGCCAGCTTATCAAAGCGGCTCAAGAGCTGGATAACAACAAATTCATCGTGGCTACCGATCGCGGTATCTTCTACAAGATGCAGCAGTTGTGCCCGGAAAAAGAATTTTTCGAAGCACCAACCGCAGGTGAGGGCGCAACCTGTAAAAGCTGTGCACATTGCCCCTGGATGGCAATGAACGGCTTAAAAGCCATTCATGATGCCCTAATCGATGGTACCGGTCGAGAAATCTTTGTCGATATGGATCTACGCGACGGCGCATTGAAATCCTTAAACCGCATGCTCGACTTTTCGGCGCAATTAAAGAATCGATAACGGTTTAGCCTTTGTTTATCGGACAAAGGCTAAAAGATGGCAGACTACAGGATACGGATATCTTGGCAAGGTTGCTTTTTCTGCACTCTGCGAGTAACCGAGGTTGGGATCTGTGCTCTGCTGTCTAAGCGAAGTGGACAGTGCACAGAATGAGATGGAAGACTACAGATTACAGAATACGGAAATCTTGGCAAGTTTGCTTTTTCTGAGCACTTCGAGTAACCAAGGTTACGATCTGCAGTCTGCTGTCTAAGCGAAGTGGACAGTGCACAGAATTCAGATGACAGACAGAGCGCTTTTCCTGACCTTTGCGAGTAATCAAGGTTACGATCTGTGCTCTGCCGTCTTTGCCGCTTTTTAGGTGAAAAAAGCGGCAAACAAACTTAAGTTTTCGGATTTCTACTTGCTTCCAAGCAAAATTTTCCCTAACATACGCGCTCATTCACGCACACAGTGTTTGAAACTACAATTCGATTTTAGGTGACGTGTCCGAGTGGCTGAAGGAGCACGCCTGGAAAGTGTGTATACGGAAACGTATCGAGAGTTCGAATCTCTCCGTCACCGCCATTAATAAATAAGGCTCTGGTTTTTACCAGGGCCTTTTTTATTGATACTTGGAGAGATGAGAACTCGGAGTTCGAAAAATTTGTCTGGAGCAAATTTTCACGCGCTTGCGCGCCCGCAGGGTCAAATACAGGACGTATTTGATATATCTCTCCGTCGCCGACATCTATTACATCCATGTGATGTCGGCATACACGACGTCCATGTCGATAACAATCATTTCTTCCATCCCTGGAATGATTGCATACAAAACATCCATGTTTATAACCGTTATCTTTTACATTCATGTGATGTAGGCATACAAAACATCCTTGTTTATAACCGCCATTATTCAGTAAAAAACTCTCTATTATCGTGTGCCAGTTTCGCTGTATTTGGTAAGTGTTGATTGTCAAAAAGGTGATTAATAATGGTCGAAATTTCGTCCAAGTTCATTTGTGTTAAACCAAGTCAATTCATCATGTAAAGTACTGCAACTTGCAGTAAAACTTGAATTTATTTGCTTTCGAGTCGATTATAGAGTTACTAACGATTGAACTAAGGGAAGGTGAAGTCAAGATGCGTACAAAATTAACTCCATGGTTAAGCAAGCATATTGGACGAGGCTTAAAGGCATTAGCATTTACAATGGTACTCGCACCTGTCTCAATAGTTTCACTGGCTCAGGAAGGGGAGAAAGAAAAACTTATTCAACTTCCTGACTGGTTGGCTGAGCGCGTTGCTTCGTTACCTGAAGAGAAGCGCATGTTTCTGCAAAAAAAGGATGCTGAGATTTTTGCGGGTTCACGAGAAAAACTTATTGTTGTTCTCGAAAAAAAATCGACAGAGGAAATCGAAGCGTACATCGACGCAGTTCAATCGACCCTTTCCCAATATGCGTACAACAAAGATTCTGACTTGTCAGCTATTCCATTGAATACAGATTCCTCATGGTTTAATTGGTGGAAAGTCGCGCGTCCAAGGGATGTTGAGCCAAAACGTGAACCAGGGCCTTTTCACGTAAGTCGGTACGCTGAACCAACGAGCGGTATCGCAACTTTTGGTGGGTTTCCTATCGCCTTATACCCAGAAGATCTGATTGCAGGTAAGGTTGAGGTTGCGATTGTTGGCGCACCTCTGGATATGGGGAGCTATCACCGAGGTCAGAAGTTTGGGCCAATGGCAATGCGCAATGAGCAAGGGATCGGCGAAATCGATATGACCACCATGATCAACCCCAGTAAAGAGTTGATGGTTGTCGATTACGGCGATATCGCCGTCGATAACTGGAGCACTGAGGTTACGGTACATCATGTGCGTGAGCGCGTCGCTGAAATTGCTAAAACTGGCGCTATACCTTTTATCATCGGCGGTGACCATAGCCTAGAGTACCCCGATGTTGCAGGCCTTGCAGACGTTCATGGGAAAGGTAGTTTTAGTGTGATTCACTTTGACTCACATTATGATGCCGGCAAAGGTGCCGCTCATTTTATTACCCATGGTCAACCGGTATACCGCCTCATAAAGGAAGGTCACATTCCCGGTAAAAATTTCATACAGGTAGGGTTGCGTGGCGGGTGGCCTGGCAAGGAAGGTTTTGAATGGATGCGAACTAATGGCATGCGATACCATACCATGGCAGAGGTTGAAAAACGTGGCTGGGATGCAGTTATGACAGATGCACTTCGCGAAGCACGGGAGAATACTGAGAAACTCTTTATTTCATTTGACGTTGATGTTCTGGACCCGGCTTTTATTCCAGGCACAGGTACACCAGTCCCAGGCGGACTGACAATGCGTGAAGCGATGCCAATCGTCAGAAATCTTTGCGCACAAAACGATATTATTGGATTTGAACTGGTTGAGCTAGCGCCAAATCTGGACCCAACCTATCGTTCTGCCATGAATGCTAACTATATTGTTAACGCTTGTTTGACGGGCATTGCGATGCACAAAAAGGGCATTTTTGAAGAAAACTACTATTCCGAACTGACCACAGAACACCAGCAACCTGAAGCCGGAATGAAAGCAGTTGCAGCGGAAAAAACGGAAAAAACAGACCCTCTCTATGGCACAGGAAAAAAGCCAGAAGAGAAGAAAAATAGTAATGAGCCAAACGAACGCTGATTTGTGATTTTAGGGAATAGGTATGCTTTTCATTGACCGGTTAATCAAGGATCCGCTCTGGCTGTTTATCTTATGTGGTGCCATCATCTTCAGCGTCCATAGCTATTACAAACCTACCGCAACCTATTCTGTTGATGTTTCCGACTATACCAAAAATCAATTACTTGAAGAGCGAGTTATGCTTCTTGGCAGGCCCTTGCAACAACAAGAGGAAGCGAGAACCATTCAAGCGTTTATTGATAGGGAAATCCTGTTTCTGGAAGCCCTTGAACAAGGGATTCATCGTTACGACCCTAGAGTTCGGGATGTATTAGTCGAGCGAATGCGTCTGGACATGGTCAGCAATATTAACCTTCCTGACGAAGGCGAATTACTGGATTACTATTCCAGTAATCTCGATATATACAAAACGGAATCTGAGATCAGTTTTGACCAGTTTCATTTTCCCGAAGCACCAAAGAACACCACGCAAATATTGTTTCTTTTGGCTAAAGAGCCAGAGTTGAAACACATCGGCAAGGTTCAGCGGCGTAGCTTTGACCGCTACGGAAAAAGTGTACTGCGTGCGCTTTATGATAAGGCTCAGTTGGAGCAGTTAGAGAGGGCTGAACAAGGCAAGTGGTTTGCTATGTCTGTCGGAGACAATGGTTGGTTTGTTACCAGGGTTCGGGAGTGGCATGCCCCGAGGCTGATACCGTACCCAGATATACGAGACCAGGTTAGAATCGATGTAACAACGGCTTTGGAGAGAGAGTCGATCGAAAAGTTCATGCTGAATTTGCGTAAGAAATATCATGTTCGCAACGATACTCAGGGGTAGCACCGCTTACATACTGACATGTCTGCTTTGGACTGGCATTGTACAGGCCGATGTTTTTCAACTCGGCCACCTGCGATTGTCGAGCGCCCCTGGAGATGGGTTTTATGTCTTGAGTGCGACCATTCCGGTATCGAGTTTTTCGAGCGCTGGCATTACTCTTCCACAGGGATGCGAACTAAAGGAAACAAAGCGCACTGACCGCTCACAAAGTATTCGCATTTTTTATAATTTTTATTGCTCAGAACCATTACAGGGAACGATTCGAACGCCCTGGCGTTTGGACGGTGCTCGATTTGTCAACGACGTTTCCTCTCAGCCAAAGCATATACACAATCTAATACCGGGTCCCGCAGGGATTGATATTCCTCTTTTATACCAAAGCGCTAGCCTACAAACACTGTCAACACTCGCGATCACTTATTTGTATGAAGGCATAGAACACATCTGGTTTGGATGGGATCACCTCCTTTTTATTCTCTGCCTTTGTTTTCTTATGCGTGGTCGCCAGTTGATAGCAATAATCACTGCATTTACGCTCGGACACTCACTGACTCTTGGGCTGAGCTATTTCAATGTCCTTTCAGTAGCGGTTGCGCCAGTGGAAAGCCTGATTGCCTTTTCAATAATCTTAATGGCCAGGCAGTCGCTAATGGCAAAAGGCAAACAAGACCTTTACTGGAATTGGAGAATTATATTCATCATTGGAGCCTTTGGTCTGCTTCATGGGTTGGGCTTTGCCAGTGCACTTGCAGAGCTCAGTGCTGCAGAAACTCAGAAGTGGCCCACACTCATTTTTTTCAATTTGGGGGTAGAGGTTGGTCAGATCCTATTTGTCATGGCATTTACACTATTCCAAAAAGTAATCAATTTAGGTAAGCATTACGATCGCGTTCGCAATGGTATTCTGATGTTTACAGGGTGCATAGCAGGTTATTGGTTTGTTGAAAGGTTGGTAACGATTACCGCTTTGTGATCTCGGTACACCCAAATAGTCTCAATTTTATTCACCTTTTTTTCACTACTTCTTTCCACTCTAAGCGAGTCAAACCCTAAGTGACATAACACGCATTGCTGATGTTGGATATAGCGCCTGATGATCTGCTCAGTATGCTGCAATGACTCGGCAAAACATAAAGAGTACTGTTTGCAAACACATCATTTACACAAATGCCGCTAAGACAAAACTCAATATGTTAAGCCCAATAAAAATCATAGTTTTAGCTTTGTTAAAAGGGCATCGGGTATGTTCTGCTCTGGAAAGTTTACTAACCACCATGCGTATTCCTGCTTTGCCTGTTCCTGCAGGTCGAGCTCTAAGTTCGCTGATATCAGTGCAAGTTGGTATCTTGGTTGATATTCGACAACATGATCTCTTAGCTGTGCCATCAACTTTAGTTGGAACCGTTTTTGCTCAGGTGTTTTGGCAATTTGAAAGGCGTAGTATCCATAAAGCGCCATGTAGTTATAATCATATGCACTAGGGTTTTTAGCGATTTCTACATCAATCAGATTAAACCCTTCATTTTCAGCTCTAGAAAGTAAGTCGAAGGTGGCTTCGTCTTTAAACATTTTGCGAACTTTAGGTGTTACGCCGAGTTTTAGTACTAGTGCCTCTGCAGCTTTTGCCACTGACATCGGGTTTTGTGCGGTAATTAAATTTCCGTCTTGTGCCACGTATGGCAACATGGGTTTGTTCGCAACAAAATTAGCGCCACGTTTTTCCAACTCTGTTTGTACGATAAATGGATACAGCTCAATGTGTTCTTTTTTAAAGGCCTGATCTTCGGTAAGCGTAAAACTATTAACGGTTTTTCCCGCTACAAAATAACTGCCATCTTGTAGTTTTATATCAACCAGCGCTGCCGGGCCATGGCAAACCGCCGCTATCGGTTTGTCTTGTTGCGCAAATTTTTGTATCAGGCTTTGTATGCCTCGGTGTTTGGGCAAGTCGAACATTGCGCCATCGCCACCAACAATGAACAAGCCATCGTAGTGTTGTGTCTTGGCTTGTTCAGCTGACAAGGTATTCGCTAACTGGGTTAATGCCTGAGTGTTGTTTTTAAACTGCTGAATATACGGTAAATCATCTTTGTTAGTTTTAACCAGTACCGCACCACCTTGGGGGCTGATAATATCGATGTCGATGCCATTGTTAATCAAGGTCAGGTAACTTTGTGCTAATTCTTCCTGATCATAGCTAAGTGCTGGATTGCCCTGACTTGCATACCCGGAAATAACCAAAGCGATTTTTTTCTGTTTTGTAGTCTTGTCTGCGCTTGCGGCTGTTGCTATGCAACTGACAAGCAGGAATATAACCAATGATAAACTTCTCATTTTAATGTCTCCATTTTGATAATAATTAGATATTAAAGTGAGAAGTGTCGTGCTTTTGTGAAGAAATCGGGCAGGCGCGATATATCGGTGGGCTATTTATCGAAATTTAATGTTAAAACAAAATGTTTTTTAGTCGCGGAAACCAAAACCTGCCAACCACATACATCACTAATGCGTTTCACTAAACTCAATCCATGGCCAATACCCTGGCTGTTTTGGCCTTTTTCGCCGCTTTTTAAAAGCTCGGTTGGTGGCGTCTGGTGATAGGCGTTGGTAAAAGTGATGTCGTTGCAGGTGATTTTTATCGTTACCGATTTTCCCGATGTATAGTGCACGATATTTGACAAAACATTGTTAAACAATATCGATACGAGATTCTCATTAATGGTTTGATAAACGTCTTGTTCGGCTTCTATTTCAAACTCGATATCCTGTCCTTTTGAACTTAGATTAACGTCTGTATTTTGTAATAAGCACTGTTCTAGCAGTTGCGTCAGGTTAGTGTTGCTTAGTTTGGTAGATTCATTTCTTGCTAAAGCGAGTAAGATTTCGGTGGTTTGTTCTAACCGGAGATTGGCGTCATGTAATGTGTGCCAGTCGCTCTGTGACACTTCAGAAAAAGGCTTTGCTAAAAGGTTTTTCGCAATGGTAACCGGCGTTCTAATTTCGTGGCTCACATCTTTGGTAAAGTTGGCTTCTCTGGCCCAGGCTTGAACCAAGCGCTCAAAAGCATCTTTTATTCGGGCTGCCAAGGTACCAATTTCGTTATTCGGGTAGTGGCCTTGAACTTGAATGTCTTCAATGCGTTGGTGTTTACTTACTTGCTCGGCTAATCGATTAAGCGGATGGGTGATTCTTCTGGCCTTAAAAATAGCGACAACGGCAACAACCAGACAACAACACAAACTTAATAACGCCAGCATCCATAAAATTCTCGGCAGAAAATCACGGCTGACTTCAAATCCAGCGACGTCTGCGGATAACACATAGGTTTGGTTTTCGATGGTAAATAACTGCAAGTGAATGGTTCTGCCGTCGGGATAATCAAATTCAACCTTATCCGGCTTTTGTTGCTTTTCTTTCTTAAACTGTGGCGGTAATCCTTGCCAATTAAGGTGCAATGTCATGTAAGAGGAGCGAGGCTGAACTATCTCACCAGTGGCTTTGTAAACTTCTTGAATATATGCCGCTTCATCCAT
This sequence comes from Thalassotalea sp. PS06, assembly GCF_007197775.1. Classification (NCBI taxonomy): domain Bacteria; kingdom Pseudomonadati; phylum Pseudomonadota; class Gammaproteobacteria; order Alteromonadales; family Colwelliaceae; genus Thalassotalea; species Thalassotalea sp. PS06. Next base: position 1,445,378 of record NZ_CP041638.1, read on the forward strand.
TACCTGACGATTAAAAATATTGTCTTCCACCACCCATGAATAAATTAATAAAAGTGTGCTGTAAAACAGGGTAATGATCAGCACAACAGATACCAGCAACTTACTGATGGCGGTGTTTATCGATCCACTCTTTGCGGTTAGGGCTGGTTTATTGATTGGCTTCATAGATTTCTATTCGTTAATGACCAGCTTAAAGCCGATACCATGCACGGTTTTGATCATCGCTTGTTCGAAAGGTTTATCGACGCCATTTCTCAGGGTATAAATGTGGCTGCGTACCGCGTCGGTTTCCGGGGCATCGTCTCCCCATACTTTTTGAACCAACTCTCTTTTGCTAACCGCATTAGGATAAGCCATAACCAGAATTTCTAAAATGGTAAAATCCGTTTGCGATAACGAGATAGCCTGGCCCTGGCGCTGAACCGTTTTTTGCCCGGTGTCCAGCGTTAGCTCGCCTACGGCGGTGATTTTTTCTTGATGGAGTTTCACTCTCCGACTTAGCGCTAAGCAGCGCATGTATACTTCTTCTAACGCAAAGGGTTTGGTAAGGTAATCATCGGCGCCTTTTTCAAAACCTTGTAATTTATCGTTTAGGCTGTCTCGAGCGGTCAACATCAGAACCGGCAAGTGATGCTTCGCATGATTTTTCAATTGCCCACACAAATCGTATCCATCAGCATCAGGCAGCATTAAATCTAAAATAACCAAGTCAAACACATTGTTTTGTATCAGGTTTAATGCCACTTTACCGCTCGCAGCATAATCGACCAAAACGCCTTTTTGTTCCAGATAAGCCACAACCTGACTGGCAATCTCTTGATTGTCCTCAACCAGCAGGACGGATAGCTTGTATGTTGACATCATAGGCTCCTTAATGATGCTTTATGCGCGACATATACATTTTTCTGTGGCGGCGTATTCATCTCGTGTCGAGGATTCTCCACTGGTATTGTAATGGTTAAGGTAAACCTAAACGTTAGTTCAAGTGGAGTAAACCCCCACCAGTCAGTGTTATTTATCGTGGCCAGGTAGCTTGAACTGAAATCACAACTATAACCATAACCTGAACAATACTTTTGCAGTGCCAGGTTTACCAATACTCTTTAACGAGTGCGATTTTACCTTGATTGAACTCGAACAAGCGCATTAATGGCCGCTCGTCGATGTCTGTTTTACCATTGTTGATTGTTGTCGAGATAAAGGCCACGGTTATCGCGTCAGAACCAACAATTTTTGTAGTTATGACGGAATCCATCGCATCTACAGCCCCTAAATATCGAGATAAACCCTCGATAAATTGCGCCTTGGTTAAATCGGCATTGAAATTCGGGTGTTGATAACGCATGTCATCCCCAAGCAATGCCGCAACCTTATCAATATCTTTTTGAGATGCGCCTTTTACTTTGGTCGCATCCGTTAATTGGATAAATTTTTCAACCAGCTCAATATTTTCTGCGAATGATACAAACGGTAAAAATATAAATAATGCCAAGAGTTTATACATGTTTTTCCTTGACCGTATAACGATTGCTATACATTAACCGAAAAAGTGTCGTAATTTTGTGAAGCTTGCACTTTTTGTCATGATGATAGTACACACGGCTTCCTTGTCGGTATTCATAAATCAAATCGCATTGAGTACATTGGTAATGCGAGGTGTCCACATCATCATGATTGCGGCAACAACTCCGATCAAGGGCACTGAGTTTCCTAAAGAATTTAGCAATATCGAATATGTTTCAAAACATATGTACAGGGTGATAGCTGTATCATTCATTATCCCGATAATAGGCACTAACGTCAGGATAATCGGTAAAAATACCGTCGATACTCAGTTCCTTAAAAAACAGCTGATGCAGCTGCTTGAAGCTAGTGGTGCAGTTTGGTAGCTTGTCGCGCCGAAATGTGAAGGCGTGAACCATAAGACCGCTATTTTGAGCTTGTTGTATCCAGCGCTTTCCGCCCTGATACGAGCAGTCATCGGCAAATACGTGTTTTACATTAATACCAATACCCTGGGCGTAACTGGCGATCTCCTTCAGTCCAGAATCCTCTGCCATGCGTTGATAATTAAACGCCTGGGATTTGCCATCAACATTCTGATAAGCCTGTTGCCAGCCATTTTCGCCAATCAATTGTACGATAGGAATATACCAGTTCGCGTTATCGAGTTTGCCCCTGAGCTTGGTCAGTGCCTTAGCATCAAAACTTTGAATGATAATCGGCGTGTCCGCTAATTGCTGCTGTGCATCCATCAGCTGATTATAGAGTTTGCTGGTGATGTCCTTACCTTGCTCCTGGTGCATTTGTGGCGCTTTGATTTCAATGTACAGACCAACGGGGGCCTCCCGGGTCAAATTTAAGCGTTGGATAAACTCGATTTCTTCTTCGAAGGTAGGGATCTTCATTGACAGCTCCGAAGGAGCGGCGGCAAAAGTACTAAATGGCAGTCTAGCACCGGGGCTTTCAGTAGAAAGCAACTCTAACTGACGAATTTCGTCTAGGGTAAAGTCGATTACATAGTAATTATTATCCGCTCGTTTTTTGTCGGGAAACTTATCAACGACATCGGTTTTGTCCTGCAATGTCAGGTCATGAAAGACAATCAGGTGATTGTCTTTGGTCATCACCAAATCCTGCTCGAGAAAGTCTGCCTTCATGGCATGGGCCAGTGCTTTGCTGGCCAGCGTGTGCTCTGGTAAATAGCCGCTGGCACCACGATGGGCAATGATCATCGGCTTGTCACTTACCCCTGCAGCCTGAAGCTTTGCGCTTATCGGTATGATAAGGGCTGCTTCTATCAACAAAATGCTGTACCACATCGTAGGAAATCTAAGAGTCATAATCTCCAAAAACCACTAACTTTTAATGTTTAACTCACTCAGTCAGAGCACAGGAAGACGTAATTAAAGCTAGGCGATTTATACGAATTACGACAGTTTTAAAGGTATTTAGCGGCACTATTTATTATTGAGGCTCTATGGTTCTCACTAATCTTTATTGCTGGAAAGGTAAGAAATAATGAGCCTATTGGTAAGGTTCCTGACTTTTGTCTATCTCTAAATCCATAGAAAAACGTTGTTGGTGATTCATTTCAAGTGGCGCTAACGGGGTGGTCAGTTTTTCGAGGTTTAAATCTGCCGTGTTTTATTTAAGTTGATAAAAATTACGAGCGGTTTCAACACGTATTTGCTGGCTTTGCCTGATATCTAGTCCTGCACATAGTGTTTGCCATGAATGTATCAATTGGTCGAAACCCATATGCAGTTTATCGACGGGAAAGTTAGAGCCCAGCATGCAGCGTTCAGCCCCGAATATGTCGATCGCAGCGTTGGCATATTTAAGAAAATTTTGCTGATTGAAATTATGGGTGAACATTGAAAAGCCTGATAGCTTAATATGGCAGTTTTTGAGGCTAGCAAATTGTCTCATTGCAAGTTGCCATCGGGAAAATCCGTCAGCGCTTTGATCCCAGGGAGAGGCAAAATGACACAATACCACTTTCAGCTCTGGAACTTGGCGAAGCGCTTGAAAAACGCTTTGGTATTGCTCCTCGGTGAGTTGAAGATCGAACGTAAGACCTCGGTCACTGATTAATGACCAGCCAGATAACCATTCTTCGCTTACAAATTCTGGTAATAAATGATTTTCTGTCGGGCTTTTACCAATCATATGCCGCACGCCTTTTACATGCGGACAGACGCTCTGATCGAGTAATTGCTGCTCGAGATTTTTTTGGCGCACGTCAACGGCCGCAACAATGGCGCCTATGGGCGCTCCTTGTTCTATATAAGTTTCTATTAACTGGCTCTCACGAACATTATGTTCTTCTATACAACCAACCTGAATATGCACACTTGTTGTAATTGATTGTTGATGGTCGCTCTGATAATCCTTAGGTAAGTAATTTTTCCTGATAGGGTCAGGCTGACCAAAAAAACGCTTACTGCCCCTGGCCTCTAGCCAGGGGTAAGATATCTCACCCATATCCCACAGGTGGTGATGGGAGTCGATGAACGTCATTTGTTAGCGGTCAAACAGCGTTGAAGCCGGAAAGCGTTTCTGGAATGCCAATACATCGGTAGTGGTGAGCTCTTCGTTAACCTTGCCATGGTGAAAGTTAAGCAGTGTTGTCATTGGCACACGGATCCGTTGTCCCGCATCGTCGCCATCAAGATACCATTTAACTGCAGCCTTATTTTGCTCAACGATGACGTGTTCAAGTTGCACAAAGACACGGGTAAGGTGATTAAATTTAGCAAGTACAAAATCAAACAGTCCATCGCCATTCACTTCGCTTTCAATAGTTGGCAGTTTGATTTTTGCATTTTCGTCGTAAACCTGTTGTATGGTGTGCAACTCACTTTTCGCCCACACAGACCACCACAGATCAAGCAATTGGCTGGTTGAAGAGTCAGCGTTACAAATACTCGACGGCTTCACTAATTCCGATTGCAGATGGTCCTGCTGATCGTAATCGGCAATGATCAGAGGGTCCGGTGTCGGCAACTGTTTTATTAATGAAGCTTCGTCAATTCCAGAGGCGTCCGCCAACGCGAGCGTGTCTATGGTGGCAGATGCAGATTTTATCACTTTGTTATTGGTTTCAAGCCAAAACGTGTAGTGAATATCTTTATTGGTTACCGGTTGTATAAATGTCAGATCAATGGCCATGAATTGATCCTGGTGAATCATTTTCGTTTGTTTTAATTCACAGCGGCCTGCAATAGATAACCAGTGTTGAGGCACCGAGCGAAGCTGATCTTCGCCATAGTGGTTTTTGTTGTGTTGCTGCCAGGCTGACGAGTGCAGCAGGTTGTCTGTAAACACCGCAATATCGCCACGACAAAAAGTGTTGATCAAGGCTGTTAACATGATGCGACTCCTGTATCTGCATTTGCACGTTGATAATCTTTAATCAAGTTGGCATAGGCTGCGACTTCGTCAAACACTGTCCATTCCTGTTGTATTTTATTGTCAATAATGCGCAAGTGCGTCGATGCTAAAACAAAGTAATCCTGACCGTTAAATTTACTCAGCTTAGAGTCGCCGGAATGAAATGTACCGGCAATCGACCAGCGAATAGCGATATCCTCGCCTTTGTCTTCAAAATCAGTAACACCTACGTGATCAACGGTAGCTCTGGCGTCCGGTACCTGCGATAAAAAGCGAATCAGAACGCCTTTAATACCAGGAATGCCAACTGCTTCCACGCCGCCTGGCCATTGCACTTTTGCATTCAGGTGATATAACTCGGCCGCATGGCTAAAGGATTTTTGATTGAATAATTGATCAATCCAGCGGTTTGCTATTGCCAATGCATTATCAGCAATTTTCGTCGGCCATTGGTGTTCACTGGGCTCCCCGGCTTTGACTCGTTTAATCTCATTCTGACGCCATTGCTCGAATGTGGCATTGTCGGGTAATTGTGCGAAATGATGCGCAGCTTCAAGAACATCAAGACCTAGCTGTTTAACCAAGAAACTGTTATCCCGCATTAACCATTCGTAGACGATTTTATTTTCATAACAGATACAGTCAGCGATGGTCGTAACCCGGCCGGTTTTTCCGGTAGCAGGCCCAAATTCAGAAGGGCCTTTATTGGTCATGATACTGGTAATGCGGTGCGAAGAGTAATAGCCATACTCTTCTCCCAGATCCCGCCAAATTACGTTTTCGCCAATTAACGAGCGATCGGGGAAAGCACCTATGGTTTTTAGGGTGTTCTTCACCACAGTTTCAACGTCATCGGAGTAACCACCTAACGTGTGCACCGGACAGTATTCGCCGTAATAATCTACACACAGGCCGATATTCTTTTGTTCCCAGATTCGGTGGGTTATACGAATAATGTAATCGACAATATCGATAAATTCGGGATCAAACCCTTTTAAAGTCTGTACTTTGTTACCTTCAGGCGATAAGAGCTCAGGTAAGTTTTTCCAGTAAAGTTGTGTAACCTTTTGCTGCGACATAATGATAAAATTCTTGTTATCTTCCAATAAATCATGACTTCGAAGTCATTTTAAGTCAAATCAATAAGTTATGTTTTAGTTAATTGGCATTAAGAGTGCGCTTGATTGAATGTGTCATTCATTATCGCGAAGACATCGAGTCCCATTTGCTTGCACATATGAATGATATCAATGCCAACCCAGTTCTCGACCAGTAGGCTGCCTTCGCGGCGCCAAATATCCATAACCCGTAATTCTAGATTCTTGCCACTTGGCGGTAATCCCAACCAGCCGCCAGCCAAGTGACTGCCGTGCATATGTGGCCAGCCGCCCGTTGCAACGTAATTCCCTTGCTTTACGATGGTAGCTTTATGGTCAACTACGCGGTCAGGGAAGCTAAAAACAAATGGACCTTGATGGTGGCGACGAAACCCTTCGATACCGCGCGTCGTGCCGATACCTGCCGGGCCATACCACATAAAATCAGGATGCCAGTAGTTTTCTAGTTTCATGCTTTGCAGTGACTTGCCATCGAAACGACCCAGTTCATCAAGCATGTTCATAACCAGCTGCTCTGATGCATTTGCCTGCTCAGGGGATTCCTCAGGCGGATTTAAGCCGTCCATCGTCGAAGGCGGCATGATCAGCCCATCATGCCCTAAGCTTTTGCGAAGCGGATTGACACCGGCTTGATTCATTACATCGAGAAAATCGAGAATAATGTAGTAATCCTTGATTTTACCTTGTTCTAGTTTCACTAGCTCGGTAAAGCGCAGGTATAAGGTCTTTTGCGTGGCTCTGATATTCAGTAACGGCGCTTTAAAGGTACCGACAAAATAGCCTGTCGCTGCAATCCAGGTACTGCCTTCATAGTCACTGGAAAACTCGATAAACGCTTTGCGCTGAATGTCGGGCAATGCAGTTTTAAGTAACTGCCAGTATTGCTTTTGCAGCTCTGAATACCCCTGAATTGTATCGATAGGGTAGGAGGCGTGCAGGCGCATATCTTCACAGGCGACATCAGACAAACGCTGTTGCTTGTCCAGGGCTTGATAAAACTGATTGATGATAGACATGTGTTAACTCCTTAAACCATGAACTGTAAGCCGCCAAGGAACAGTAAGGTGGCGATAAAGAAGGCAAACAGCCAGTAGTTAATCGGATCGACTTTTCCTGGTACCCGATACCAACCATTCTCTTTTTCGGCAAGACCTTCTCGGGCAAACTTAAGTTGTTGTCCTTTTATGGTGTACTCCGAAAGGATTTCCTGCTTACCATCGATCAAACGACTCGCAATCAAGGTCACAATGCCATTAACGCCTGCGCCGATAAGACAGTACCACGGCCAGGCAATATCGGTGCCGATAGCCACTGCTGCGACAACAATAAAACCGGTAAGTGTACCTACCAAAAGACCGTTTTCGGTGGCTTGTTTGGAAAAGAATCCAAGCGCAAACATACCCAGCTGAGCACCAACAAAGTAGGAGCCAACTTTACTCAGCACTTCTAAAATAGAGCCGGTACTGTGTAAGTGATACATAATTGCCGGGAATATGATTAACAGTGCCCAGAATAAGGTGAAGAAACGGGATACTTTCAGGTAATGGGCTTCCGATTGATTTTTCTTAAAGTACTTTTTATAGAAATCGATGGTTGAAACGGTCGACAGGGAATTGAACGCTGAATCCAGGCTCGACATCGATGCTGCCATTACTGCTGCGGCGATTATCCCCATTAACCCTGGCATGCCATAGTCGGCCGCAAATTGCAGGATTATGGTATTGTCATTATCAAAAGGCTTGCCCTGATAATAGCTGTAAAATAGCACGCCCAGAATAATAAAGAACAAGTAGATAAAGAAAGCGGCAAAACCCATTAATAAGTAAGACTTTTTCGCATCACCTATGTTTTTCGCTGCAAGAGTACGCTGAACCATCATCTGATTGGTACCATAGACGGTCGTATGATAGAGCGTCATTGCGATAATACCACTCCAGACAGTCGTAGTGGCGGTAAAGTCCCAATCAGTCAAGAGGGGATTGAGTTTACCTTCTGCCTTTAATTGTGCCAGTGAATCCATTACCGAGAAATCACTCTCGTTGGTAAGCGCATAGAAAATAATACCGGCACCAACAAATAAAATGACCGACTGAATTACATCGGTCCAGATCACCGCGGTAATTCCACCCAGGACCGTATAGACCAAAGCAATAACTGTCACGATAACAATTGCAGCGATGACATCTATGCCGGTTATAAAGCTTAATACTACAGACGTTGCATATAGCACTGCCGCAGAGGACATGGTTTGCGATACCAGCCAGATTGAAGAAATTAATGCTCTGGCGCGTTTACCAAATCGTTTTTCCTGATACTCATAAATGGAGGCAACGCCAGCGTTATAAAAGAACGGAAAGAAGAAAATAATCACCGCCATGATCACCAAAGGGTAGTTAAGATGAATCGCGATCACACTTAACCCTTCTTTGTATGCCCAGGCAGGTGCGCCCAGAAATGTCATGGCACTTACATAGGTTGCCACAACGGAAATACCAATTGCCCACCAGGGGGTGGTTTTTTGTCCAAGATAAAAGTCCTGGTCGGATTTGATTTTTTTTCCGATAACCAGGCCTAATGCCAGATTCGCGATGATATACGCGATCAAAATGCTCCAGTTTAATGCGCCAAATTCAATCATGACTTGCTGTTACTTCCCATTTTTATCGTTATATTTATTGATTAGCTGGATGCATCATATTATCAATTGACTTCGAAGTCATTAGTAAATAGCATTCTTTTAAACATTTAATTATTACAACTTAGTGAATCCGTTCGAATGACAAATTTTCAAAACGAAAAAGCCTATGTATTACAGTATTTTGAAGCGATGGAGCAAGCGACGGCTGAAAACCTACAGCAGGTTCAGGCTGCGTATATGGCTAAAGACTACGAATTTTATGGAGTCTATCCATTTAACAAAATCGATGATTTGAGTGAGGTTAGTGAAAAAGTCTGGCAGCCGATATACCGGGCATTTAGTCAATTACAACGCCGCCAGGATGTTTTTATGGCCGGACAAAGTGAAATTCAGGGCGAAACCTGGGTGATGAGTATGGGGCATTTCATGGGGCTGTTCGATTGCGACTGGCTAGGGATCCGTGCCAGCCGCAAACTGGTGATGTTGCGTTACGCTGAGTTTAACTGTGTTGAAAACGGCAAAATTACCAAAACAGGTTTATGGCTCGATATCATCGGCTTTATGCATCAATTAGGGATAAATCCTTTACCTCCTCAAACCGGGGCATCCTTTGTTTATCCCGGACCCAGACATCACAACGGTCTGCTGTTTGATGAACAACAACCCGATGAGGCAGAGAAGACGATGTTGGTGTTAAACACCATGATTGATGATTTAAGCAAACTTAATCAGACCGACAATGATCGCGCCGGCCCTGAGGTGATGCAGAAGAATTGGCACGATAATATGAGTTGGTATGGTCCTGCCGGAATCGGAGCTACGTACACGATTGAGCGATATCAACAACAACACATGTATCCGTTTAGAGAAGGATTGACGGATAAAGTCTTTAATGGCCATGTATGCCGATTTGCGGAAGGTCAGTTTGCCTGTTTCTTTGGTTGGCCAAATTTATCCAATAAAGCCAAAGGTGGATTTATGGGGTTACCTAGTGGCGACGTTCGTGCGGATATGAGAGTGGTTGATGTTTATTACCGTGAAGGCGATAAACTGTTGGAAAACTGGGTGCTAATCGATATCCCGTACTGGTTGAAACAACAGGGGGTCGATATTTTAGAACGAACGGCTGCAATTTATAATCCGGTAACGGAATAAGTAAATCATGTGGCGTATTATCTGGTTTTCCTGCCTACTGTATTGCTCGCCAATGAGCGCCGTTGAACTGCACAAGCTTGCTGACAATAGCCAGGGGCTATCGCGTTATTTACTGGAATTCGAACATCAGGGGTTGCATCAATACGGGCTATTGATCATTGGTAGTGAGCAAGGTCTTGAAAATCGCGATTTGGTCTTGCTTGCCCATGGTTTTCATCCAAATCCACCTATGTATGGTAAAACTTCCCCTGAAATATCTAAACGTCCGGGAGATTATTATCGCCAATGGGTAGAGGCCTATGGGCTGGCAGGATTTAATGTTCTGGTGCCAGATTACCGAGGTCATAATGACTCCGAGGGGTTTGAGTTTACCCATCAGGCGGGTAAGTATGACTTTCCTGAACGCTACTATGCCAGCGATTTGATTGCGGCGGTAAGCGCATTTGAGAACTATAGGGGGGAATCGCTCGATAATATTGTTATTGCCGGTCACTCAATGGGCGCACCAATCGCCTTTTATGCGGGAAACCAGTTGGCGGATAAGGTTAGGCTGGTCTCTTTATGGTCGTCTGCTTCTTATCGGTTCGAGCAGGATAAAACAACCGTGACAGAGGTTCCTTTTATTATTCACCACGGCGTTCAAGATAAGACGACGCCGATTCAAAACAGTGAGTATTACCGACAGCAGTTCCCAGAACTGGAATTGTATTATGGCGCTTATCAAAGCGATAAACATATGCTCAGTGGCAAAGATTTTAATGACGCAATGGCGATTGATATCGGATATATAAAACGCTTTTTCAAGGAAAATAAATGACACAGAACCATCAGCAAAATAAACAAAAAATCCATCTCCTGAGTAAGCTTCAATATAACTTTGACGCAACCGATGTGCGGGATTTCCTAACAAGCTTGTTTGCAGAGAATGCTAAAGTTCAGCTTTGCTTTCCATTTGAAGATCTTGAAGGCGGCAAAGGTCTGTTTGACAGCGCTTTGAAACCTTTGTCAGACGCAATACCGGATCTGGAGCGTCGCGATACCATTATCATGTCCGGTCCAACTGACAAAGGTGAAGAATGGGTCGGCTGTTGTGGATATTATTGTGGCACGTTTACTCAACCCTGGTTAGATATTCCAGCCACTGGCCACATGGTTTCAATGCGTTTTCATGAATTTTACAAATTCGAAAATGGTAAGGTAATTGAGTTTCAGGGCATTTGGGATATACCCGAATTAATGATGCAGGCCAAAGCCTGGCCGATGGTACCGAGTCTTGGTAGAGAGTGGCATGTCCCTGGACCTGCAAGTCAGGACGGCTTGTCTCTCACACCGAGAAATCCTTCCCTGTCGGAGCATGCACAACAAGTCGTTACCGATATGTGTGTAGCCCTTGGTAATTATGCGTCTGGCGGTGTTGAAGCAATGCAGCTCGAAAAGTATTGGCATCCTCGTTGTTCGTGGTACGGACCTTCGGGGATAGGTACAGCGAGAACCATTAGCGGCTTTAGAAACTGGCACCAAATCCCTTTTCTAAATGGTTTACCTGACAGAGTAGGGGACCCGCACGCGGGACATGTTTTTGCGGACGGTAATTATACCGCATTCACCGCCTGGCCAGGTATGTACATGACGGTTAGTGGTTCTGGCTGGCTTGGGATCGCTCCCGGGGATCAAAAAATAAGTATGCGCAGCCTGGATTTTTGGCGAGTCGAGGACGATCTTATTCGCGAGAACTGGGTGCTGATTGATATGCTCTCGGTTTACCAGCAGCTAGGGGTTGATGTGCTTGCCCGAATGCGAGAATTTAACAAGGCTAAATCTATTCGATAAACTCTCTGCAAATGGTGCTTGTTCGTAAACAGGCGCCATCTATTCATTGAGAAATGCGATGTAAATTCTTATATGCATTTCTCATGTCTCAGCCTCAGGAAATTTAGCGACTATCTCTGTCTAAAGCTCTTAATGTCGCTATCTACGTAAAGTGGCACAATATAACAATTATTTTGTTGTTTTCGACAAATCTGTAGCCGGGATATTTTACTCCTCGAACTTTATTAAGCGCTGCATGAATAATATTTTTGGTAAATTTTTAAAAATATTTTTAACAGAAATGCAGCAGCTAAGAGATGCAATTTTGTGATTCATAAGCTTCTGGGTTTAATTTGCTGTTTCGCAGTCGAGTACTTCAATTCATTCAGAGCTCTTAGCTTACCCATTGAATAATATAACTTTGTATGTCTTTTTTCGATAAATCCACTGAGTTTGATTGACTTCGAAGTCACTAAATGAGTCAGTGCCAGGCATTTTATCATTATGTTTTTTCGCCCTTATTTTTACCTTTCTTGTATTTGCTTAGCTATACATAGGGTTTGTTGCAGAAGTGTTAATAAATTTTTGGTTGATATTAAAATGATTTCGAAGTACTTTTTGTTGTGTCCGCGATATAGAAATTAAAACGACATAGCGGATCAAAATTGTTAGACGTGAAGACGATGGTTGGGCAACCCAACCAGGTCAATAGCCAGGGTCAGGACCAACGCTGAGGTAGCTGTTGCTTATCAACGACAAAGCGGCGATAAGCATCATCGCCAGAACGGTTAAGGTTTTGGCACGCAGAACATATGGTCTTTGCTAATTAGAAATTGCTTCGGGAAAAAAATAATGAATAGAAAACCTAAGAATCTCTTTAAAACAACGGTCGCGTTAGCCGTTGCCAATGCTCTGCTGGCGGGTAACGCTCTTGCCGAGAATGAATCTGAGCAGGATATCGAAAAAATTGAAGTTACTGCAACGAAGCGTGTAACCAGTATTCAGGAAGTACCATTGGCGGTTACTGCTATCGGTGGCGATGAACTAGTCGATATGCAAATTACCGACATCCTGTCAATTGAAAAAGCGATTCCTGGTGTGACGGTTGCCAGTTTTGGTAACAACCCGCAGGTTATTTTGCGTGGTGCGGGTAGTGCCGGTACCACAGATATTGCGGTACCGATTTATCATAACAATATGTACTTACCAACTACTGGTCAGGCACTTGCAGGCTATATGGATGTTGAGCGCATCGAAGCCCTGCGTGGTCCGCAGGGTACCTTGTTTGGTCGTAATACGTTTGGTGGTTTGATTAACGTGATCACTAAAAAGCCAGACACGGAAGAGTTTGACTTTGGTGCAGCTATTACAGTTGGCGATTATGGGTTATTGAAAACCGAGGGTTTTGTTAATGTCCCGCTTGGTGACAAGGTTGCGTTCCGACTAACGGCTGCCGATGAACAACGTGATGGCTATGTTGAGAATATCAATAACCCTGATGGCGATCTGAAAGACTCCGACTACACCTATGTACGTGGTCAGCTTTTGTTTACTCCTACCGATGATCTGTCAATCAATCTGACCATGTCGCACTGGAAAGATACTGGTAATGGAAGCTTGAACTGGGCATATAAAGCTGCAGGGATCCCCCTGGATAAAAATGACCCGACCAAAATTAATGCCATTGATGGCTATTTAGACCCGCGTATGGGGATTTACGTAGGCTGTGAAGGCGAACCGGATAGAGCCGGTGGCCGTTCACAAGCCGGTAATGTCTGTGCTGGTGATGCATCGGCTTCAATTGTTAGCGACCCGCGTAAGATAGATTACGATTACACGCCAATTCGTGAATTGGAAGAAACCGCGGTTTATTTAAATATTGACTGGGAAGTTGCGAACCATAGCCTGGTATTGAACGCTGCAGCATTTGATTATCAGGCGATTAACCTGATGGATGCGGAGTTTTCTTCGATGGCGTCTTGGGTCGATGGTACATATGGCACGACAAAATCTGAGCAGGTTGATTTCACTATCTCCTCTACATTTGACGGGCCGTTGCAATATACCTTGGGTGCCTACTACTTCGATAGTCAGGATCCAGATAACAAATCGGCTTATTTATTCGGAAGCTTAACCGAATCCTGGTATGCCTACGCTGGTGCAACCCCGGAAACCCCTTCCTGGGCCTACTGGAATCGTGAAGGTCGTGGTGGTACAAAATCAACCGCCCTATATGGTCAGGCTACCTATTCATTAACAGACAAGCTTAATGCCACTGCCGGTATCCGTTACACCGAAGATGATCGTCAATCGCAGCGCTCTAACTCTCTTGCCGGTTCGTTAGGATGGGGAAATTGGGATGATTATCTTGGACCTGAATTACCTAGCTTTACATACGTTGATGGTAACGGAGACGCTTTGCCTACTGAGGTAGGTAAAGATGAAAATATGGATTATCGCCTTGGCGTCGATTACCAGATAAATGACGATGTCATGGTATACGCGTCATACTCTACCGCTTATATCGCCGGTGCAACTGATGCGGCAACGCAGAAGCTATTGGATCCGCAAACCAATAAATCTTATGAAGCTGGATTTAAATCAACGTTGTTCGACGGTGACTTCCGACTGAATGGAGCCATCTTTAATGCTAAATATGAAGGTTTAACCACGACCGCGTTCATCGAGCAGGGTGATACCGGTGTTGCCGTGGCGACTCAAGTACCAGGCGGTTCTATCAATTCTCGTGGTATTGAACTGGAAGGTTTCTGGGATGTGACTGATGACTTAGTAGTCGATTTTGGTGTGTCTGTGGACATGTCTGAATATGATGAATTTGTCGTTAATGCGGGTAATTTAGTGATTAATGATTCTGACGGTAATCCTGTTAAACCGATTGGCTCAGAAGTGATAGATGGTGGTTTCGGTTTTGTAATGGACGGTGAAAACACTCCGTATACTCCTGACCTGACCGTTGGCGTAGGCGTCTCTTACTTCTTTGATTTAGGTGATATGGGTACTATCAAGCCTTACGTTCATACCTATTACAATAGTGGCTACATGACGAACCGCGCGCCGGCATTCTTCGGTGAACAGGATGCATATGCCAAAGTAGACCTTTCTGTTAAGTGGGAATCTGTTGATGGTGACTTTACGGTCCAGGCATATGTTAATAATGCCACCGACGAGTTAATTCAGACCTACACGGAAATTCTCAGCCGTGCCCGAGTGGCGTATGACTATGCAGCGCCAAGAAATATGGGCATTCGCTTTGGATACAACTTCTAACCTCTTTGTTTCCTTGTGTTAAACTTTGGGCCTATTCGTAGGCCCTTTTTTCGTTGTACAAGCGGATATTTGTTCTCGGATAAAGCGTTAGCTTAGTGAAAAGGTAAGGTGATCAGGTTTTATGGACCAAAAAGTTGTTAAACAATTAGAACAAGGCTTTCAGTTGTTGCAAAATCAGCATCCTGAACAGGCAGAAAAATGCTTTCAGGACATTCTGACAACACATCCTGACAATGAATTTGCCTTAAACCTTTTAGGTGTCACCTATCTGCAATTATCAAATCCGAAATCGGCCATTGAGGTTTTAAACCAGGCGTTAACCGTAAACCATCAGGATCCAGAGACTCATGCCAATCTTGGTCTGGCATTCAAAGATACCCATGACTGGAAAAACGCTCAGCTGCACCTTGAGCAATCGTTGAAAATAAATCCTAGGCAGCCAGTGGTTTTGAATAACCTGGGTAATGTCTTTGCAGCTCAGGATCTGCACTCACAAGCAGCAAGCTGTTTCGACAACGCGTTAAAAATCGCACCTGAATATCCAGAATGTTTATCCAACTTTGCGCAATCACTGAAAGAAATCGGTGAACATTCTCTGGCATTAAAGGCCATTATTGGGGCGCAAAAACTTGAAACCAAGAATAGCTACTTTGCCAATATTCAGGGCGAAATCGAATTGCTCATGGGCCAGTATCTGGCGGCAAAGAGCAGTTTTAACCGGGCAATTGCACTGGACAACAATATTGTTGCCAGAGTGAACCTGTCGACAGCGCTGAAACAGCTGGGAGAGCATTTACAAGCCAGACAATGTTTATTGCAGGTTATTGACCAGGAACCGAACAATAGTGAAGCTCATCATCACTTTGGGGTATTGCAGGAGCAATTGGGAGAATTCGAGCAGGCGGCGGTGAGTTTTCGCAACGCGTTAAAGCATACGCCTAATCACGCCAGCTCTTTTTATCAGTTAGCCAAGCTCAAGCAGCAGTCCCTGAGTAGCTCTGAAAAAGCAAAAATCCAAGCATTGCTCGACGACCCAACTACGCCTGATGTGTTTAAGTCCTCTTTGTATCTGGCGCTTGGGGTCGATTGTGACAAGCAGCGACTATATCGAGATGCGATGCAGTATTTCGTTGCCGGGAAATCTTTGAAAGCGAAAAAAGTACCTTATAGAGCGGATATCAGCGAAAAGTATCGAGCGCTGATCACTCAATTGCTAACCAAACAGACGCAGGGCAGTAACGTGAGCGGAATACAACCGGTATTTATCATTGGTATGCCTCGTTCAGGGACCAGTTTAACCGAACAAATACTGTCATCTCATTCGCGGGTGTTCGGCGCTGGCGAGCTCGGTTTTATCAATGATCTAATGAAACTTGCTGAACAGGAAACGAAAACCCGGTATCCATATTGTCTCGAAAAACTATCGTCTTCGAGCCTCACCAGACTCGGTGCAATGTATAAACAAAGGGTTGAGGACACCTTTGGTTCTCATGAAATTGTTCTCGATAAAAACCCGCTAAACTATAATTTTGTCAGCTTTATCAGAGCGATACTGCCAGATGCGAAATTTATTTATTGCAAACGTCAGGCGATGGACAATTGTGTATCCATTTTTAAATTGCCATTTGATGATAATCAAAGCTATGCCCATGATTTACAGGCACTTGGACATTATTATCGCGAGCATGAAAAATTAATGGCTCTTTTTAAAGGGCATTACCAGCAAGATATATTGCAGATAGAGTACGAGCAAACGGTTGCAGACCAGCGGGTTCAGACTCAGCGTCTATTGGACTTTCTTGGATTAGAATTTGAGCAGGAAACCCAGGAGTTTTATAAGACCGAGCGTATTGTCATGACACCCAGTGCGGAGCAGGTACGGCAACCGATCTACAATACCAGTATCGGTACCTGGCAACGATATGAGGAGTTATTAAATCCGCTTATCGATGCCTTGGCACAATCGTAATTAGTGCTACGGCTTTTTGCTAAGCTCTGAAAACCATTTGATATCTCGTGCAATCATCTTTTCTAAACCTGGCTCAGCCGACTTTGACGAAAACCAAGAGTTTTGAGATAGGGTTAAAGAATGGGTGTTTTCAGGGTATTCGTAATTGATCGCAAAACCTTGATGATCGCTAATTATTTTCACTAACTTTTGATTCCAGAAGGAAGGCGAGTAGTAGTCCTGATCAGAATGATGCAGAGTTAAGGGTTCTTGTAGGTACTGTGGATAGGCTATGGCTGATGTTGCCTGATAAGCCTGTTTTACAGCCTCAGGATGTATAACAACGGTTTGACCTTCAGCGCCGATTTCAAGCTGAAAATCGCCAACGTTTAATCCTTCCTTTTTTAATACCTGATACATTTCACTATATTTTTTAGCAAACGCCTCGCGCACGGTTGGCAAGGACCAGGAATCTTTCTGCCAGGTCCATTTCTCAGTGTCCGTTGTCCCTATCCAGTCAGGTGGAAATGGAAACTGAAAGTCTGGGTTTATTTCGCCGTTGATGCCCGTTGCAGTGCCGTTCCACTGATCGTCACCTGCCATAAATGCCTGGGGGCTAGTCGCCATGGAGCCGTATAGCTCGCCCTGTTTTATGCGCGGCAGGAAGCAACCTGCGAATATGGAAGCACCGGCAATCGACATTTTCACTGGTGAGCCTTCGCCGGCGATGGCAAGTGTTAATAGTGCTGCATCTCCTCCCTGCGAATGCCCAGCAATAAATACCTTGGAGGAATTAATGTTGATATGTTGTTTGTCCGATAACAGCTGTTCGATACTCGGCACGCTATCCAGCGCGTTTAGCATATCGATGGCGTAAAATATCGGACTGATATAGCTGGCATTATCCCAGCGATTAACAAATTCGATGCCCTTTGCTGGAGTGTCGTTGACAGTACCGTGGCCACGCCAACCAGGCGTTATTACGATAAGCCCTTGTTTTGCCATCGCGCTAATGTACCTTGCCTGACTACCTTGCTGATCCAGGAAAAAGTTGAAGTTAGGCGCATTTTTTTCGCCCACCCAGCCGTGGCTGTACAGCAATACTGGGTAACCATCATCTGGCATCGGTGTGTCGGGAATATCTATTCGGGCATACACCTTCAGGCCATCACTGTTGTAGCTAGCCATGTAGGACTGATAACCAGGGGTTTGATAATCAACGGCGTTAATTAATTGAAATTCGCTACCGTATTGTCTTTGCCTGAGAGCGTCGATAGACAGCACAGATAAAGACGGAGTATCAGGCGTCGCCCAGTTCATTGTTGGTAAAGATGGTTGCTGAAGAGCCTTATCCTGGCAGCCAGAAAGTGTACTCAATGCGGCAAACATCAAAAGTTTACCCATGAATTCTTTACCTACACTCATTTTGCCAGTTTCGCCTGTTCAAAGCGTTGCTGCAGCTGCTTCGCGCCGCCAATCATAAAGCTATGATCAGAGCCGAGTAAAAACAGCGATACGTTTTCGCTTAGCCAGTGTTCCAGTTCACTGAGATCGGCGATAAACATCCCACAAGGTACATTGTAATGATTGGCAGTGTTAACAATTTTGCTAACCATATCTTTGACTTTGGGGCTGTTGGCATCGGTTTCACCGAGCGCAACAGTCAGGTCCATTCGACCGATGAACAGGCAATCAAGTTTTTCGATACGACAAATTTCATCGATATGATCTAATGCTTCAAGATCCTCTACTTGCGCTATTACCGTGGTTTGATTTTTATTGTGCTCAAGGTTTTCCTGAATTCCTCGGGTGGTATACGCAGCCATACGGGTAGAGCCAGCATATCCGCGTCCCCCTGGACCGTAATAACAGCAATCGATAATGCTTTGTAACTGTGAGGCATTTTTTACATGGGGAATTAATACACCATCTGCACCAAGGTCAAGAGCATTCAGAATGGTATCGTGATGGTCATTTGGGGTGCGGATAATTATATGTTGATTATTGGCTTTCGCCGCCAATATGCAGCTGTCTAGATCTCGGCGGTCAAATGGCGCATGTTCGGCGTCCAGACACAGAGTATTAAATCCCAGCTGTGACATAACTTCTGTGTTATGAGGGTGTGGCGTTTTCATGAAAGTGCCTAACAATGGCTTTTTGTCAGCCAGAGCGGTTTTAAAATTATCCATAATGTCGGGCCATCCAGTTATTGATAAGGTTTTTGATCGCATCGGCTTGCTCTAAAAGCGCAAAATGACCGCAATGATTGAGTATATGCAGCTCACCTTGTGGTAGCGCCGATGCCATGACTTGTTGGTGCTCTGGCGGGCAGGGGAGGTCGTGCTCTGAACCAATGACTAATGACGGTTTTTGAAAGTGACTCAACACCGATAGCGAATCTGGACGTTGAGCCAGCACATTCAGTTGTGCCTCAAAGGTGGCAATGCCCAATGCAGACGCCATCTCGACGACAAGTTTTGCATGTTCGCACTCTGGGTTGGCAAAATATACCGGTAACATGATGTCCTGAAAAAGTGACTGTAACCCTTTATCTCTGGCTAACTGCAGCTGGTGTTGCCGTCCGTTGCTGCGCTCAGGCGAATCTGCGAGGCAATTACTATTGAGTAGTATCAAGCCGTTGATTTGTGCAGGACGCTGGCGGATCAGTTCAAACGCAACCATGCCACCCATGGAAAAACCGACCGGGATGAATGCGCGATCTCCGACTTGACTAAGTACGGTATTTGCCATTTCATCAAGGCTGGCCTCATGACTAAATTCGATAATCAATGAGTCATATTGTGAGTGATTCGAATACGCGGAGAAGATAGCCCCGGTACACAGAGTACCGGGAAGAAATACAAGTAATGGTTTAGGATTCATGTTTAGCTGGGGCAACAGTATTGCCCGGAATGAGTGAGCCGGACCAGACTCGTAATTGAGCCGGGTTATCCGGGGATTCAATTTGTTCTAACAGTATATCCACGGCAGCTTTTGTCATTTGTTCCAGAGGTTGTTTAATCGTGGTCAGGCGATAGCTATGCCAGGCAACAGCATTGACACCGTCAAAACCGACCACTGATAAATCTTCGGGCACTTTTAAGCCAAAGTTTTCCCGAGCTTCATCGATTACGCCGATGGCCATGGTGTCGTTACCACAAATCACTGCGGTGGGTGCTTTGTTTTTCTGCATCCATTCAGCAAAAGCTCTTCGTCCGGAATCATAACTATAATCGCCGTGTTTGACCGGTACCTTATGATGCCCTTTAGAGGCTAATGCCGAAATCGAACATTCGAGTCGCTCTTGGGCAACATCAGACTGTTCTGGCCCGCCTACGATTAAATAAGATTTGTGATTATTGTCATCAAGCAAGTTGACCAGTTCGGTTAATCCTTGCTCATGGTTACAACAAACGGAACTGGCAGAATGACCGGATGCCCGGCGATTGTATAAGACCACTGGAATGTTGTGCTCTTTAAACTGGTTGATACTGTCATTATCAAAATGTGCCGCCAGAGCAATCACGCCATCTACCTGAAAGGTCCATATTTGGTCGAGGATATCATCAAGGCCATCAGCGTCATCAAGGTTGAACAGCAATACTCGCTCATTCTTTGCCGATAATCGCTTGTTAAGCAGTGACAATACTTCCGGATAGTTGAGATTTGCTCTGGAAGAAAGAATAACGGCCACCATACCGGAGCGTTTCGTTATTAGCATACGCGCAATGGCATTAGGCTTGTAGCCCAACTCTTTTGCAGTTGCTAATACCTTTTCCCGAGTTTTCTTGGAAACACTCCTGCCTTTGAGGAACACTCGTGAAACAGCCGATTGCGAAACACCGGCAGCTTCTGCTACATCATAGGAGGTGACACGTTTTTTCTTGTTCAATGTTATTTCTCGTATCTTCTTAATCGAATATCAGCTTGTTCTTTATGGCCAGCAAATCCTTCAACGGCACAAAGGCGCGAACAATAATTGCCAACAATCACTGATGCTTCTTCGGTAACTTTCTGGAAAGTACAGGTTTTAATGAACTTTCCAACCCACAGGCCACCAGTATAACGTGCTGCTTTTTTAGTTGGTAGTGTGTGATTGGTACCAATGCATTTATCACCATATGAAACATTGGTTTCCGGGCCTAAAAACAGAGCACCAAAATTTTGCATGTTATCTTTGTAGAAATCGACATTTTCCGTCATCACCTGTACGTGCTCAAACGCCAGTTCGTTGGCAACCTGAAGCATTTCTTGATGAGTATCGCAAACAATGACTTCACCAAAGTCTTTCCATGCCTGGCCTGCAACTTCACCGGTAGGTAGGATGGTAAGTTGACGTTCTACTTCTGCCATCGTGTCTTTGGCAAGTTTTTCGCTGTTTGTTAGTAATACCGCAGGCGACGTTGGTCCATGCTCTGCCTGACCTAATAGGTCGGCTGCACACAATTCACCATCGACACTTTCATCGGCGATTACCAATGTTTCTGTCGGTCCGGCGAATAAGTCAATTCCAACTCGGCCAAATAGCTGACGTTTGGCTTCCGCAACAAACGCATTACCCGGGCCGACAATCATATCAACCGGGGCGATGGTTTCGGTACCTATGGCCATCGCTGCTACGGCTTGAACACCACCAAAGCAATAGATTTCATCAGCACCCGCCATGTCCATAGCAACCACTATCGCTGGTGATGGCTTGCCTTCGAACGGTGGGGCACAGGCGATCACGCGTTTAACACCGGCAACTTTAGCGGTAACTACACTCATATGAGCTGAAGCTACCAAAGGATATTTGCCGCCTGGTACATAACAACCGACGGATTCCATTGGAATATGTTTGTGACCCAAAACCACACCAGGAATCGTTTCTACTTCAACGTCTTTCATTGAATCCCGCTGAATCTGCGCAAAATTACGAACTTGCTCCTGTGCCCAGCGAATGTCGGAGATCACCTGTTCGTCTAGCTCTTCGTAACAAGCGGCAATTTCAGCTTTGCTAAGTCGATATGACTCCGGAGTCCAATTATCGAACTTTTCTGAGTAATTTCTAACGGCCTGGTCACCATTTTTTTCAATATCGGCAATGATATCTTCAACAATGGTCTGAACTTTTTTGTTTGACTCTGCTTTCTCTTCTAGAGTCGGTCCTTTCTTGAGGTGATTGATCATTTGTTGTCTCCCGAATTAGATTTTTTATTGATCATTTTAATATTATTTCTTGAATGTGATCGCATCCTACTTAATAATGACTTCGAATGCAAAATAAAAAATTAAGGTGACGTTATGGGGTTCAGTAAAGAACTACTCAAAGGAAAATCTATTGTCGTGACTGGTGCTGGAAAGGGCATAGGCAGGGCTTGCGCTTTGATGGCGGCTGAGTGCGGGGCGCACGTGATCGCCGTCGCTCGCACCAAATCGGATTTACTGTCATTAAAGGATGATAGCAGCGGCGACATTGAAATCTGGTGTGAAGATGTGACCCAGGATGCATTTTTACAGCGATTGAAAAACCTCGGACAACTGCATGGACTGATCAACAACGTTGGTACTAATCGAGTCGCGAAAATGACTGAACAATTAGATGACGACCTTGATGCCGTCGTCGATTTAAACATAAAAAGCCTATATCGCTGTGCCAAAGCTGCGTTAGCTCCGATGCAAAAATCTGGCGGTTCAATTGTCAATATGTCGTCTCAAATGGGCTTTGTCGGCTCTCCTGGGCGCACGCTTTATTGTGCTTCAAAACATGGTGTTGAAGGGTTGAGCAAAGCCATGGCAGTGGAACTTGCGACTGAGAATATTCGCGTAAACACGGTTGCACCGACATTTGTATTAACACCAATGACCGAACCCATGTTCGCAAACCCTGAATTTAAAAAGTTTGTATTTGACATGATCCCAATGCAGAAGCTGGCAACCACAGAAGATGTGGCCAATGCCAGTATTTTTCTCCTCAGTGACTTGTCAGCAATGGTTACCGGTACCAGCATCAAAGTCGATGGTGGGTGGACAGCCCGATAATTAAAATAACAATTAGGAAATATTAATGACTATAGAAAACAGAGTGGTACGTTATCAGGATTTAATTCCTTGTACGAATGCGTTTATCGATACTCGTAGCCCGGGATCGGATCAAAAAGAAAACTTTACGGTGATTGGTCCGGGCGTTGCAGAGAACCCGGATCAACATGTCCACATCTCTATACCCCATGGGTTTAATATTGGCGGTGCTCGACAACCAGCTAACTGTCTTAATTCTCAGCATAGTCACCTGACCGAAGAAGTTTTTGTTGTGCAAAGTGGAGAATGGGATTTTATTACCGGGGTAAATGCAAACGATGGTCGAATTACCTTACAGCCTGGGGATATTATTTCGATTCCGATGGATGTTTTTCGGGGTTTTGAATGCGTAAAAGGCGAAGAGAGCGGAGTAGATGCCGGTAAAGGCTATCTTCATGCTGTGTTAGGCGGTGATGATCCTGGCCGGGTTCTGTGGGCGCCTAGCGTCTTTGAAATGGCCAGTGACTTTGGTCTTATACTGTTAGAAGATGGCTCTTTGGTCGATACAACTTTGGGCGAAACTGTCCCTGACGGCAAAAAAACAATGCCAGTGACGACGCAGGCACAAATTAATGAGCATCGGGTAGTATCTAGTGATGCGTTGAATGACATTATCATTCGCACCCGCGATTTTGACTGGCGGAAGGATACCATTTTGAGCCAGTTTTCTGGTGTCAGCGAAGTTTCTTTAGTGGGTGGTGCTAACCAAGAAGAGGGGGTTAAGGCCTCGAAGCTCGGTTGGAAACACGGATTTGTTGTTCGCGCATTGAAGTTGGAGCCAGACGCAACCATTCCCGCTCATATCCGTGCAGAAGAAGAAGTAATTTTTGTGCACCAAGGGCAGCTTGCAATTACCGTTGATGGCGAGACCATTGAATTGAACGCCGGCGATAACTTTACGACGCCAATTGGGTCGGTTCGTCGTTTTGAAAACACAGGCGTTAAGCCGGGGGTTTATTACGTTACCCGGGGCGGCGATCTGCCCAAAGCACCAGAGTTTCTCTAAACATCGTTTTAGACGGAATAAGCCCTGGTATTGTTACCAGGGCTTTTTTGATCTTTGCTACCTGGTGTGAACGTATCGATACTCATATACAATGGTTGCTCAACCTGATCATACTAAGCATTAATGAAAGCATTTGATATTCCACTGGTGTTTCACCCCATATACAGTCAGCTAGACCTGCCAGCGCGACATCGCTTTCCCATTGATAAATATCGAACCATATATGAGCGCTTGATAACAGAGGGTGTATCAGCAGAACGCTTTCACACCCCCAAGGTGTTCCCGCACACGAAAGCGTCGCCGTTAATTGATAAAGACTATGTCCAGGCGCTGGTTTCTAATCAACTCGATCATAAAGCCATGCGCCGCATTGGTTTTCCCTGGTCTGAGCAATTGGTAAGACGCACCTTTACCGCGGTTGGCGGTACCTTGTTAACAGCTCAACTTGCCTATGAACATGGCATCGCAATTAACCTTACCGGTGGCTATCACCATGCATTTGCGAACTTTGGCTCTGGCTTTTGCATGATTAACGACCTTTACCTTGCTGCTAATCAGTTACTTGAGCGCGAAGACATCAGCCGGGTACTCATTTTTGATTGCGATGTCCACCAGGGAGATGGCACTGCGGCACTGGCACAAGGCCGGGATGACATTATTACCGTGTCTTTGCATTGCGAGAAAAACTTCCCATATCGCAAACAGGATTCCGATATGGATTTTCCCCTGGATAAACATTTAGACGATGACGAGTATCTGCAAACCGTTGAGCAGGCGTTGCAACTCGCCCTTAATTGTTACCATGTAGATGCGGTGATTTATGATGCCGGCGTCGATATTCATGAAAACGATGATCTCGGTCATTTAAACATAACTACCGAGGGCGTATATCAACGAGACCGATTGGTATTTGAGCAATGTCTGCAAAGAGGTTTGCCGGTCGCAGCAGTTATTGGCGGTGGCTATCAACGCGATATGGATGCACTTGCAGATGTGCATATGCAATTGTTCAAAGCCGCTTTTGATGTGAAAAAAACACACTGAAACGGGCAATAATTTAATGTGATTGGTATAAATACAGAATTGACCGATGGGTTAAGAGGTGAGGTCAAGACTCTGCGCTCGATAGCTTGACCAATACGTGACAAAATAAAGTTATAAATGAATAATCGTTATTCAACGACAGCATGCATCGAACCCCTTTTTCAGAGCGAAGTGAAGTCGTTCACCAGAAAAAGTTAGTTTTGGCTGACTTACTGATGCATAAACTTGTAAATAGTATGAATGAAGGTAGCTCACCTTCGCTGGCTTTTATAGTAAATATGTCCTCCTGTAGTCTTAGTGATTGTATTGAGAGCAGTCGCTCAATACGAACATCCACGCCGTCCCAAAAGAGTGTTCAAAATTACATCCGTCGAAGAAGGTAGGAAGGTTGGCTTTATAGCTCTGGATAAAGCTCCCAATGAGGTTGATGCAATGTAACTTCAACGATTGTGAGGTAGTTGTAAAATCTGTTAACGTAGCAGGCAATCTACTCATTTTTATAGGAATTGCCGATGCGTTTTATCTTAACTTTGATTGCGATGTTGATTGTGTCCGGATGCGATAATGCCGGCAAGCCCCAACAATCCGCACAATTAATTCGGGCGCCCTTTGTCAGCGAGGTTGATCAAAGTGAACGAGAATACTTTGTATATTTACCAAAGGGCTATGATCAACAGAGTGATAAAACCTGGCCGGTCATGTTGTTTCTGCATGGCAATGGCGGACGGGGTAATGGCAGGTCGGAACTGGGTTTTGTCATGAGTCATGGCCCATTGTACGAAACCTGGATCCAGAAACGGGATCTGCCCTTTATTATCATTGCCCCGCAATTGCCTATGTTAGGCATGGATCAGCTTGGTATCAGTTATATCGATGATCGCCAACTCAAAGATTTACCCAAACGCCTCGAAAACGGGACGCCTGAAAGAAGCCCTGTATTTACCACTAATCGGCCAATTATCCGGGAAGCCTCGACGCAGGATATGAGTCAAATACCACCATTATTACCGCGGGGCTGGGAAGTGATAGAAAAAGATTTGATCGCTATCCTTGATGGGGTAGAGGAAAGATTTAACACCGATCCGAATCGAATCTATTTAACCGGGCTGAGCTATGGTGGTTTTGGTACTTGGTATATGGCCAGTCAACATCCTCAAAGATTTGCAGCCATTGTGCCGGTTGTTGGCTGGGGACACCCGGATTTAATGGCACCAATCGCGAAACAGCAATTACCGGTTTGGGCCTTTGCTGGTGGCCGCGACAGTGCGGTACAAATTACCAATTTTTATGCGGGATTAGATAAGCTTGAGCAACTTGGTCACCAGAAAGTCAGATTCACCGTGCATGAGGACATGGAACATGATGCCTGGACTCGGGTGTATCGTTCCACAGATTTATATGACTGGTTGTTGCAACAAACAAAGTGACGGATAAATTTACTGATTCATTAATACAAAATACCGCTACAAAAAAGGGTGCCTGTTGGCACCCTTTTCTAACGCTGACGGTATTACTTAACGTTGACCTTGATTAAGGTAGTTGTCGAATTTCCCGCTTTGTCGAAAGCTACTGCTTCCAGGGTTTTCTCACCGCTTCGCAGATTACTGATGTTAATTTGATGAGTGAAAGGCGCCTCGGTAAACAGCTTCGATGCACGACCTCTAAAATACAATTGAACATAATCCAATCCTTGATCGTCAGAGGCATCAATCTCAATATCCAGAACACCGCTCACCGTTTGATTGGCTACCGGAGTAACAAATGTTACCTGAGGAGCTACGGTATCAACACTTGGATCTGTTGGTTCAGGTACTTCAGGCTCCGGATCTGGCGTCGGCTCTGGTTCTGGCTCTGGCTCAGGTTCTGGCGTTGTCGGCTCTAAAGATTTATTTACGGTAATGTAGTAATTACCTGTATCAGTTTTATTACCAGCTTTGTCATAAGCCACGGCTTTTAACGTTTTGTTTCCGTCACGAAGGCCGCCAACATTGATGGTTAATTCATAAGGTCCATCCTTTAGTGTTTTTAGCAATGAGTTCCTAAAATACACTTCGACAGAATCGATGCCATTATCATCGTATGCTTCTAAAGAAATATTAACGGTTCCGGTAACTTCTTCGTACTCAGTAGGCGTTACAAAGTAAACGGTTGGTGGTGTTGTATCATTGCTGACATCCGGCTCAGGTGTTGGCACCGGCTCTGGTTCAGGAGTGCTTACCAGGTTGACGATGATTTCATCCGATTCGCCAACATTGCCAGCTGCATCAATTGCGCGGGCATACAAGGTTTTTGCACCGTCAGCTAGTTTACTGGCATCAATATTGAATTCATATGGCGCATTGTTGTCTGTCGCAAATAGGTTGCCACGGAAATAAAGTTCTA
The DNA here is from genome assembly GCF_007197775.1 of Thalassotalea sp. PS06. Lineage (NCBI taxonomy): Bacteria > Pseudomonadati > Pseudomonadota > Gammaproteobacteria > Alteromonadales > Colwelliaceae > Thalassotalea > Thalassotalea sp. PS06. The sequence goes on from NZ_CP041638.1 coordinate 1,472,722, forward strand.
CAGCGGTTACGCCAACATTATCGACAGCATTAACACTGACATTGATGGAATCAGAAACATTCTGATTATGAACCGGAGTGGTGATATAGACGGTTGGCGCACTCGTGTCTTGCTCTGGCTCTGGTACATAAACACCTTCGAATACCGCCGCATATGCATCAACACGGCCATGGCCGAATTTGTTACTGAATTCGCCACTAAACATACTGGTGTCAGCATTAGCTTCTAATAAACTTTCCAGTTCAGCATTACTTAACTTCGGATTCTTCTCCTTAAGCAAGGCCAAAACCGCTGCGGTAGCGGGTGCTGCGAAAGAGGTTCCGCTAACACTGCCATAACCGCCATTTTTGGTGGTGGTCTGAATGCCACTGCCCGGTGCGGCTACGTCCATACAGTTGCCGTAGTTTGACCATCTGGCAAGAGCGTCTTTCGACGTAGTTGCAGAAACGGTAATAATGTATTGATTATCTGAACAGTTTTGATCTTCACCGCTGTTTCCAGCTGCCGCTACAACCAGACCACCTTTCTCGTAAAAGTATTTGGCAGCATTGGTTACCGTACTACTTTGGGTAACTCGGTAGCTGATGTTTGCAATATCAGCACCGTTATCGGCGGCATAAACCAAAGCATCGGCGATATCTAAAAACGATGCAACGCCATCGCTGCGCTCAGACACTTTGATTGGTAATATTTTGCTATCCCAGGCGATAGAGGTTACACCCTGGTTATTATTTGAGGTTGCGGCAATAACCCCAGAGACCTTGGTTCCATGACCATGGGTATCGGTTAAATCAGAGTTATTACTTACGGCATTGTATCCTGGAAGCAGGTTATTGATCAGGTCGGGGTGGTCTTCATCTACCCCAGTATCGAGAACGGCAACGACGACATTGTTACCTGTGGTTGTACTCCAGACTTTGTCGACATTCATTTTTCTCAGGTGCCAGGCATTACCATATTTAGGATCATTAGGTGTCGCTGACAAATCTACCATTTCGTTTACTTCAGCACTCTCAATCAGAGGGTGTCTTTGCAGCTGAGCTAACTTTTTTTCAAGATGTTTCTCTTTTACGGTGGCAATGCGAGTATTAAATCGATCTAAAAATCGTTGATATCGCTTTTCTTTGCCAGCATCAATACCTGTATCGATTGCCTTTAATTGTTGCTCCAGAGTGAAACTTTCCACACCAGCTTTAGGAGTGATAATAATTTCTCGTTCGTCACTAAAATCACTGGCGTATGTTGAGGTAGCCAGACCAAGAGCGAGACAACCGATGCTGAACGATGGTAACGCCTTGTTGTTTTTATGTCGTTTAAAACCCATTAAAATTTACCTCTGTTACCTGATATTCAGGCAAGCATTTAATTCCGATATAAGTGCGCGCAATACCGCAGAGGTCAGTGAATTCAAATTCGGTGAAAATAACTCAGAAAAATCCATTGAGGTTGGTTTTGTTCGTCCTCAGGAGTTTGGATATCGATGATGACGTGAATCAAAAAAAAGATTTCGAGTTATTTTTATTATTAAGTTCTCTGGCTGTAATTGCGCTTCCCGAATTGCAATGTAAATTTGATGGAAAAACATATCAACGCCATATTTGTTCATTTAACATACAGCTAACATAAAAAGTGTGAAAGTTTGTACATATTTCATGCAAATCTATATATTTCAATAAGTTAACGGGGAAATATTTATTTTCATGGATGTTAATACGAGGTTAACCGTGATTTTCGATATTTTAAGAAATCGAGCCTTAACGATAAAATTTTAAAAAACATTTAAAATCATTAACTTTTGCACGTTTGGCAGCGCTAACATTATCGCCACAATAAACTAAAATTGATTCATTATCTAATTGAAAAACCAACAATAATGGATCATCAATGAATATCTTAAAACTCCTCTCATGGTTGTTGCTACTGGCGCTGTTTAGCAACGTTGTTGTTGCCGATAAAGGCACTAATTTATTGTTGAGGCAAGTAGATATCCATGATGATACTCTGGTTTTCTCCTATGGCCAGGATATCTGGCAAGGCAGTTTAAAACAGCAAACTGCATTCAGGCTCACGTCCTTTCAGGATCAGGCACAACAGCCAAAAATTTCTCCCGATGGCAAATGGATAGCATTTAGTTCACAGCTTAATGGCAACTTTGATGTGTTTATTGTTCCCGTAGGTGGCGGCGAGATTAAGCAGTTGACCTGGCACCCGGGAACTGATCTGGTCAGAAGTTGGTCTCCTGATTCAAAGCAGGTGGTTTTTATCAGTAGTCGAGAAGGGGCACCGATAGCCTTACCAAAATTTTTTACGGTTTCCATTCACGGGCAAACCCCCCAAGCCATGCCTATGCCCAGAGGCCAATACGGAGGATTCTCTCCCGATGGTGAGCAATTCGTTTATCAAAAAGTGACCCCGTGGGATGATGGCTGGCGAAAATATCGGGGTGGGCAAAACCAGCCGCTGCGAATCGCAGATTTAAATAGCCTGGATGAGGTTATGTTACCCTGGGTTCAGGAAAAGCAAACCTTACCGCAATGGCACGGCAACTTTATTTACTTTCTGTCGGATAGAGATGGGGTACTCAATGTATTCCGAATAGGGAAAAACGCTCGAAACGCGGAGCAAGCGCAGCAACTTACCTTTTACAACGATTATGACGTTAAATCCTATGCCGTCTCCGCTAGCCGTTTGGTGTGGGAGCAGCACGGCCGACTTTACCAGGCAAACATCGACGGTGATGTAACCGCACAATCCTTGCAACCAAAAGCTATTGAACTAACCTTGCACGCGGATTTCCCCTGGTCCAGAGAGCAATGGGTAAAAGCCAACAAATTTATTGAAACCGCGGCGATTTCGCCAACTGGCAAACGTGCTTTGTTTGTCGCCCGAGGCGAGGTATTCAGTGTTCCGTCCGAGCATGGCGAAGAGCGAAACCTGTCGAATAGCTGGCACCGGGAAGTTAATGCTCAATGGTCCGCAGACGGTAAACATATTGCCTGGTTTAGTGACGAATCTGGTGAATATGAACTGGTGATCAGTGATCAATTCGGTGAACAACGACAACGTTATGAATTAAATAAACAGGGGTTTTATTACAATCTGCGTTGGTCTTCAAACAATAAGCAACTGTCATTTACCGATCAAAAACAACGTATTTGGTATCTCACCATCGATTCTGGTGATTTGACTCAGGTTGATCAAGACACTCAGGTTATTCCTTATGGAATGCATGCACCAGCCTGGTCTCCGGACAGCCGTTATCTGGCTTACAACAAATCCGCGCGAAATTTTTTACGCGATGTATTTATCTATGATACGAATACTGGCAAATCCTACCTGGTTACCGACGGTATGGCCGACAATCGCAGTTTTGCATGGGATCGCAACGGTAAGTATCTCTACGTAAATGCCAGTGTTGATTACGCCAGTAAAGCTCCATGGCTGGATCTCAGTACGACAGGCAAGGCTCAGGAAAACTATCAGGTATATGCGGTAATCCTCGATAAAAATGGCGAAAGTCCGTTGCAGTTGCGACGTGATGTCGAGGAGGTGAAACCGGAAAAAGCCGCGAACGCCAAAGGCAAATCGAACAAGCAGGATAAATCATCTGCAAAGAATGATAACGCCAAGGATAAAGGCGAAATGACCAAGATTGACTTTGCCGGTATTCAGCGGCGCATGGTCGCGATCCCCGTTGGAGTTGGTCATTTTACTCAGCTTAGTAGCAGTGAATCCGGTTTGTTGATGGTGAAAACGCTTAATGAAAAAGAGCAAAGCCTGTATCTATTCGATTTTGAAGAGCAGCAGTCGCGCATGTTGTTAAAAGGTATTAAGCAGTATGCGCTTGCAGCCAATGGTGAAGCGCTATTAGCGCAACAGGGTAGTTTGTGGAAGATAAGTGATAATGTCGACGGTATCAAAGACGCCGCCGGATTGAATTTATCGTTGGATTTATGGCTACAGCCGAAAAAGGAGTGGCAGCAGAAATTTCGAGAAGCCTGGCGTTATCAGCGGGATTACTTCTACGTTGAAAACCTTCATGGCGCCGATTGGCAACAAATCTGGGACGATTATCGGCCGTTGCTCGATGGTATTAATCACTTGGCGGATCTAAATTATTTGCTCGATAATCTGGGGGCCGAAACCTCAGTTGGTCATTCATTTAATGGCGGCGGCGAGTTTCCCAATGTCCCTGAAAACCGGGTAGGGTTGCTCGGTATTGACCTAACCCAGGAAGGAGATAACTTCCTGATTGCCAGGGTTTTTACCGGAGAACCGTGGAACGCGGCGATCAATCAATATGCGCCTATGTCCCCTTATAAGAACCAAATTCGCAAGGGCGATCAAATTATCGCGATTGACGGCATTAAGCTGTCGACAAAAAGCAATTTCTATCAGTATCTGAATGGCACCTTAAATCGCCAGACCAAAGTCACCATCAAATCTGCGGCAACAGGCAAGCAACAGGATTTTTGGGTAAAACCCATAGAAAATGAGTCGAGTTTGCGCCAGATGGCCTGGGTCGAAGATAATCGTCGATTCGTTGCCCGGGCATCGGATAATCAGCTCGCCTATATCTGGGTTCCGGATACAGGTGCCAAGGGATATGCTTTCTTTAATCGGTACTTCTTCGCTCAAGCCGATAAAAAGGGCGTTATCGTTGATGAGCGCTACAATGGCGGCGGGTTTATTGCCGACTACATGATAGACGTGCTCAATCGAAAGTTGAGCGGGTATTTCAATAATGTTTTGGAAACCGACCAGCCTCTAACCAGCCCTGGCGCAATTATTGACGGCCCTAAAGTATTACTGATCAATGAAATGGCCGGCTCTGGCGGGGATATGTTCCCGTACTTATTTCGCTTTCATAAGTTGGGCACTATTGTCGGAACCAAAACCTGGGGCGGCTTGGTCGGCATCTGGGGTGTCCCTTCATTTGTCGATGGTGGTTACATGACCGCACCACGCAGCGGCTTTTACGATCTCCAGGGCCGGTGGGCCGTTGAAAATGAGGGGGTGGCTCCGGACATCGAAGTGAATGAGAATCTGCTGATGTCGGCAAAAGGCATGGATGCACAACTGCAACGGGCGGTGAAAGTTGCTTTGGAACAGCTACCAGATTATCAGGAAATAAGAAACAAACCGGCACCCGAGGATCCGATTCGTGCGGTGCGATTGAAATGACATTTTATTCAGTAAACCTAAGGACTGGCATTAAACTGCTAAACTATTTAAAATTCGGTTTTTTTCTCAGAACAAGCAAGTATGAACAGCGAATTGTTTTTTATCTATGACTCCCATTGTCCGTGGAGCTACGCAACAACTGCATTGGTACGCGAGCTGGTAAAAGCGAGCCCGGATATGCAACTACATTTAATGCACGTAGCCCATTACGATGGCAGTGATGGTGTCAGCAAAAAATTGCTGCAATCGGTAGCGCAGCAAAGTTCAGTGAGCTTCTCGGACGACTACCTACGGTTTTGCGAGCAACCACAGGATGCAACTGCCGTTGCTAATCTAATGGCATGGCTTGAAAATAAACAACCAGAAATCGCCTTTGAGGTACTGCAAATGGTGCAGGACCAGCATTTTCAACAGGGTTTGATGATGACCGGATCTGAAGATTTCGATGCCATCGTTAAAAACTATCAGCTTTCCATTCCAGGTAAAGTCTTTAAAGACAAGCTGAGCAAAGATGCTGAATATCAGCTTGGCGATATCGCCGAGTTACAGGAAATTATTCAAACTACCGCATTTCCAGCGCTGTTAGTGGCCAAGGATGAACGCATCGTGCTATTGAATCACAATTTGTATCTGACTCGTCCGGATAAAATCGTCGAAGCCATTGAAATCGAGTTTCCTTAACTCGCCACTTCTTTCCACATCTTCTATTCTTTAGGGGCGCCTGTAATTCACTCGTGCATGCAGCATGGAATTGCAGGCTTGATCGTTTTTCCAGACAAATTCGTAACAATCTTAAATTACTGAATGTTGTCCGCTCTGGATAGATTATGAATGCCTTAATGAAGTTAGCGGCTTGTATTCTGTTGTTCACATTAACGTTGGAGGCACGAGTGCAGGCAAATGAAATGAAGACCGTCGCTTTTTCCGACGTCGATGAACTGCAAAAGTGGCTTGTTGTCAGCGATACCGTGATGGGCGGCGTGTCCCATGGTCAGTTCCTGTTGGAGGATAACAATGGAATTTTTTTCGGGGTGTTATCTCTGGAAAATAATGGCGGTTTTGCATCGATTCGCCGTTTGTTCTCAGGGCCGGTTAGTGAACCCGCTGCGAAGATTTCGATTCGCGTGAAAGGCGACGGTGGCCGGTTTCAGTTCCGGGTCCGTACCAATCGAAATTTCGATGGCTACGCCTATCAAGTCAGCTTCAACACCATAGAGAACGAGTGGGTGACGTTATACTTTGAACCTGAGGATTTCATTGCCACCTATCGCGGCATGGTTTTGAATAACGTTCCGGCCCTGGATTTTAGTGATATTGAACAAATCGGCTTTTTGATTTCCGAAAAACAGCAGGGAGAATTTGCTCTGCACATCCATACCATTAAATTTTTACAACAATGAGTAATCAGATAAACCCGCGAAAACTCCTGCATAGTAAATGGACTTCCTGTCATATTGAACATAAACGCAAGCATTTTATCGTTGTTGAGGTTGAATTTGACGAGCAAAATAAGGTTGAATACTGCGAAATTGAAGCCGTTATCGACGGGTTCAGGCGAGAGATTGACTGGCGTCAGCTAAAAGACAGCCAGCAATGGCGTTTAGGATGGAAATAGGGGAGAGCACCTGAAGTGAAGCGCATCGTTTTATACACAAAAAATCGTTGTCCGCATTGTGAAACCGCGAAAAAATATCTAGAGCAAAAGAACATACCATTTCGGCTATGCAATGTCTCTACAGCCGCTGGCCAGAAAGAGTTCTATAAAACCGGATTTCGCGGTGTTCCTGTGCTGAAAATTGGCGACAGATATTTGAATGGATTTTCGGTCAAGCAGTTCGAAGCGATGATAAAAGGGTAGGGGATGGTTTAGAGCGGCTGCATGTTCATGGCCATAATGACGTTGTTAAAATCAAATTCTATCATCAGGTGGTAAAGGTCTGTTTTTGGGGCAATCTCGTTGCGTAATAACAAGTTGGATTCTTCTTCGGTAAGGACCTGCAGGGTGTCACTTTGCTGTTCAAAATAATATTCCAGAACTTTGCCCTTTTGCAATTGCCGAGCAGGCTGCCCTAGCGTGTTGAGCACCTGCTCTCGTTCCGTAACCCCTACTTCCAAATCCGGTATGTAAGGAAGGTTGGCGTTCTGGATATAACCGTTACTGGTGACTTGAGCCACCGTAGTATCGGTTAACTCATCTTTATCGGTAAGCACTTCGGTGTTCTCAGAATTTACGCTTTCTGAGGATGTAACCGATTCTTCACGATTATCGATACCACCAGCGCCATTGGACATAGATTCAAATTCAGCGTCAGGGTTATTTTCTATGATAGGGAGGACAAAATTTTCTTGGTCTAGCAGTTCAGATTGTGGGAGAACGAAATATAATCCGATAAACGTCAGCCAGATAACCAGCCACAGCTTTATCGTCATATTTTGATGGAACATATTATATACTCCACCCGTTAAGTTAATCTCTATTAGAACTTCATAGATACTGCATAGCTTATTGGGATTAACAGGTTATTAAGGAAGTTTAGTTGTTAATATTAGCTTTGCCACTTCCCGGACATTTGTAATACAGTTAAATAACCGGGTTAAATTGAGTTAAGTCAAGGCTCGGAAATTTTGCAACCAAGATTGTAAAATTTTCTAACAAACTGTAAAGACAGATATAATTTAAAGCTAAAGGACGAAAAATTATGCTGAAACTTACTCTGATAAATACCGTGGTGGTAGCTGCAGTGGTGCTCATTCATTATGAGTTTCTTTGGTATTTGTCGAAACTTTTACCTCGGTTTCACTTTGCGCGAAAGTATCGGATATTGATAGGTATTGTCGGCGCTTTGGTAGCTCATACTATCGAAATCTGGATTTTCGGTTCTGTGTTCTATTTGATGCACCATGATACGGATTTTGGAGGATTTGCAGGGGATTTTTCAGGTACTCTGCTCGATTGCGTGTATTTTTCTTTTACAACCTATTCAACACTTGGCTTCGGTGACATCACGCCAACCGGAGACATCCGATTTTTAACGGGGATCGCATCTCTTACCGGACTGGTATTAATTACCTGGACCGCGTCATTTTTATTTCTCGAAATGCAACGAGACTGGGGTAATAGCGAATAAACTCACATTGGTTGATTGCCATTATCGCTCACTAACGGGCGTAGCAAAGGAAAAATAGCAGGAAACAACTACACTAAAACAGACGCACACAAAGGGATATTTGGTTTGCTCTGTTGGTATCAATTCAACCTCAACTATAAATCGCGCACGCCACGTCGCAAAATGCTATTACCGCAATTGGTAGTGTTTTTTTTCGGTGTGGGTTTAAGTATGCTGATCATGTCTTATGCACTGGCGTCAGCAGGTCATGAAGATTTATTGAAACAATCGAGCTTTAAACAAGCAAATGCAATTAGTGATAGCCGAAAAGCCCTCGATAAAGGCCATAAAACCATCAATGATCATCTGATACTTATTGAGAGTTTATCGGCATCTGAGCATATAGCAACCGCTCAGGTGATTGTTGATGAAGTGATCAGTATAGGGTACGTGTATCTTGATGACCGTAATTTAATTGCGTATGCCTACTTTGTAAATTCTGTGCTCGAACCCTGGTTATCGAAAGTGGGTTTAAAGGAAGTAGCGGGTCAGCCATATGAAACCGTATATCTGCGGGCACGATTGCTTCGAGCATTGGCGCAGTTTGGGCGCAATAAACAAATTACCAGTTATTTGCAGAGCCTGGCGCCGATTTATTTACAGGGCGACTCCGGCATCAGTGTCGAGTTAGGTACCGAAGCCCTGCGTATCAGCGCCATAAACGCAAACCGTAATCAACAGGACCTGGTACATCGCTATTTTAAAGTCGCGGACTCGACCAGCAATCCGCAACTTCGAAAAAGCATTGTGCAGGCCATGTATTTTAGCGATTCCACCGCTATTCATTATATTTTTAAGCAAAGTCCTAAGGCCGGTTTTTCATCGGGCGAGCGCATGTATATTCTGCAACGCCTGTTTTGGCAGAACAAAGAGCAGGCTATTTTATATCAGTGGCTCGAAGATGATTTTTCCAAATGGGTTGCGAATTTACCTTTGCTATACCAGAGTGTGCTTCCGGAAGTATTTACACCATCCTGCCAGTGGGATAACGCCCAATCTTTATATGATTTCTTCAGCGACAAACGCAGTATTTTTCAAACCAGCTTACAAAAACAGCTCAGCAAAACGGCGCAGTGCCTGCAGGTAAAACAATTGCAAAAACCGCTGTTAAACGATTTTCTCGCTTCTTATAATTAACTAAAGAGATACTCCATGAGTGAGCAACCTTTAACCTTAGTTCAGCTTGGTTGGCGTCCGTTTTTTCAGCAACAACTGACTCTGGATGAATACGAAACGGTAAAAATAGGCAGGGTGGCAGAACATCACCGTAGTCAGCTTAAAGTCGCGTCTGATGAGGGAAGTTTTGATGTCGCAATAACTGCCCAGGAAAAAGGTGTATGCGTGGGCGACTGGATACTGTTTAACGATGATTTTCAGCTGGTAAGAGTGCTGGAACGTCAATCCCTGTTTCAACGAAAAGCCGCGGGAACCAAGGTTGATATTCAGTTGATTGCCGCCAATATTGATTTAGCCTTGTTGGTGTCATCGTTAAATCAGGACTTTAACTTAAGTCGAATCGAAAGATACCTGGTAATGGCTCGGGAGGCTGGCGTTGAAGCGCTGATTGTATTGACGAAAGCGGACTTAACCGATGATGCCTCTGAAAAACTGCAGCAGGTTCAGGAGCTCGACAATGGTTTACATATCCTTAGTGTTAATGGTTTGGATGCAAATCAGGTTGAGGCAATCTCTCAGTATTACAAGCAGGGCGATACCCTGGTCTTACTGGGCTCTTCTGGCGTTGGTAAATCAACGCTGGTAAATACCTTAATGGGAGAGACGGTGATGGAAACTACCGCTATCCGCGAAGATGATAGTAAAGGGCGCCATACTACCACCCACCGTTCGTTAAAGGTGCTGCCATCAGGCGCATTAATTCTCGATACACCAGGCATGCGTGAGTTGCAATTGGCAGCTGCCGAGCAAGGGGTTAATGAAACGTTTCAGGAAATCGTTGAGTTAGCAAATAACTGTCGGTTCAGTGATTGTAGCCATACCAGTGAACCTGGTTGCGCCATTCAACTGGCGCTAGCCGATGGTAGTCTCGATCAACGACGCTATCAAAGCTATCAGAAACTGTTAAAAGAGCAGGCGTTTAACAGCGCTTCCCTGGCGCAAAAACGTGCCAAAGATAAAGCGTTTGGCAAAATGGTCAATAGTATTCAAAATGAATCGAGAAATCGTAAACGCGGAAATTAGTTTTGGAATATTTATTTGTATATGGGACGTTAGCGCCGGGTAAGCCGAACCAGCATGTGCTAAAAGATCTAACCGGTGAGTGGTTCAACGCTACAGTCAGAGGAAAGCTATATCAGTCTGGTTGGGGGGGGCCACCATGGGCTTTCCGGGAATTGTTCTTGATACAGATGGCCCGGAGGTAAATGGGCAGGTGTTTGCATCAAATCAGCTGTCAGATTTCTGGTCGCAACTGGATGCCTTTGAAGGGGGTGGTTACCAACGGGTTTTGGTAAATGCCACCTTGGATAATGGTGAGACAGTGCAGGTAAATATCTATGAAGTTAAAGTTCCTGACGCGTGATAAGGTCAGGAACTTTAATTAAACGTTATTGTGTTCGCTCGGATAGATAACGTTCGTAATCTGGCACATCTTTATCGAATGGTTTTTCAAACAGGCTCGAGGTAATTAATAGATCCGCGGTAGCCACGTTACAAGCCACCGGGATATTCCACACCGCTGCCAGTCGCAACAATGCTTTTACGTCCGGGTCATGGGGTTGTGCTTCTAACGGGTCCCAGAAAAATATCATAACATCGATAACCTGCTCGGTGATCAGAGCGCCTATCTGCTGGTCACCGCCAAGAGGGCCGCTAATTAATTTGCTAATTTCCAACCCGGCTTTTGCCTCTAAAACGCTGCCTGTAGTACCCGTGGCATAGAGTTTATGCGGTCTAAGTTTTTCAGCATGAGCACTAACCCAATCAAGCAATGCTGGCTTCATATTATCGTGGGCAACCAGGGCGATGGTCTTTTGTTCTGCAGTGGTGACTTTCTTAAATAACATAGGGTTACACTAAAAAATGACTAGGAGAATAAATTAAAATAAATTGCCCTTAACTACAACCGTGTAGGCGCTGGGTTTTGCATGTTAGAAAGATTAATGGTTAAATAACTGTAAATATAATCAGTGTTTTATTGCCAAACCATGGAAAATATACAGGTTACTCATCTTTTTTTATTCTGCGCTATCGCTTTCAGTCTGCTTTTTATCATGGTTGTTGTGCTTTGGTTTAGCCATCGAAAAGCGGTTTCATTATTTCATCAGTCTCTCGAGATGTCGTCTTATCAGCAATTGAGCGAATCATTGATACCGGCGCTAACCGCGTCGATGCAAAATTGCTTTGTGCAAGGTATGCATGAGCAACAAACGCAATTGCAAAAACTGTTGTTTCAAATACAACAGCAACAGGTCAAAGTTAGCAATGAACACCATGTTAATTTAATGCAGGCGCTGCATGACCATAAAGAAAAATCTGCGCAGTTGCAGACCAGCGGCTTTAAGCAGTTAATTGAGCATTTGCAACAATCCACCCAGGCGCATCGTCAGGAGATGCAAAATAGCATGCAACAAAGCTCGAAAGCCTTGGCGCAAAGTATGAAAGAGCTGACAGAATCTACAGATAATCGCTTGAAGGACATTTCCAAAGAGGTGGAAAACCGGTTATCGGAAGGCTTTGAGAAAACCACGAAAACCTTTAATGACATCTTAAAACGCCTGGCATTGATTGACGATGCGCAAAAGAAAATTACTGAATTGTCGAGCAATGTTGTTAGCCTGCAGGAAGTGCTTGCAGATAAACGTTCCCGTGGAGCGTTCGGAGAGGTTCAGCTGAACGGCCTGATCCGTAACGTATTACCGGAAAAGCACTTTTCCATTCAACATACTCTGTCGAACGGCAAGATAGCCGATTGTGTATTGTTCTTGCCAAAACCTACCGGCAATGTGGTGATTGATTCCAAGTTCCCACTGGAATCTTATCGACGTATGCAGGACGAACAGTTAACAGCTAGTGAGCGCAAAACCGCACAAACCCAGTTTCGTCAGGACATCAAAAAACACATTAAAGACATTTCTGAAAAATACCTGATCAGTAATGAGACCGCAGATGGGGCGGTTATGTTTATCCCCGCAGAAGCCATCTTTGCAGAAATTCACGGCCACTACCCGGATTTAGTTGAAGCTGCGCATCGGGCCAGGGTATGGTTGGCATCGCCTACTACCTTGATGGCGATTTTGACCACGGCGCGTTCAGTACTCAAAGATGAAGCCACCCGCCAACAGGTGCATATTATTCAAGAACACTTGGGTCTGCTTGCCGACGATTTCAATCGATTTACCACTCGATTTGATAACCTTGCCAAACACATCGACCAGGCGGCGTCTGATGTTAAACAAATTCACACCAGCGCCCATAAGATCAGTCGCCGTTTCACCAAAATAGATCAGGTAGAAATGCTCAATGAGCCCGAGCGTAGCTCTGAATCTATGTTAGAAATGAAAAATTAACCAACCTATGGACGATTGGCGATAACTGGAAAAATTTGCCAACCATTTGTTTTGTATGACATATTGACGTACCTAACAAGTCGTAGTTCAGACAAGGAGTAATAAGGTGCAGTATCTTTATAATATGTTTCAGGATTTGAGGATTAGTGATCAGGATGTCAAACTCGATCAGGCAAAATACAGGTCTTTTCAAAACGAAGCCCATGCCCACACTTTGGCTGAGAAAATCGATCAGTTATACATTATGAATCTTGCGGCGTTAGAACTACTCAATGAACTGGGTGTCAGCAAGTCGCAGATTCAGAGAAAGATTGAAGAAATTGACCTGCGCGATGGCAAAAAGGATGGCAAAGTTGCTACTGCAAATGAATGTTCTGACTGTGGGCGCAAGGTTTCGAAACGCCGCTCTAATTGCTTTTATTGCGGTGCCAAAATTAATCAGCTGAGTTTTTAAGCGTTTTTAAAGAATGGAGTCCATATGATGCGAACGATGGTGTTATTCACCCTGTTATCTTGTTCGGTTCAAGCTAATCAGCCACCGCTTGTTGTTGATCGCGGCATATCGGGCGGTGATATCCAGCTCGCGTTTCCTAATGACGAAAATATTGTTCCGCAAATTAGCGACTTTGGTGTGTTAAATAATGTGTTAATGAGCAACGAGGCAGGGGAGCGTTGGGCGGTTGTTACCTTTACTAATTTGGCAACGGGAAAAAGAAGCCTAAACCAAAAACATGTCATGGCATTATTGGCGAACGGTGAGCGTATCGTGCCATACGAATTTTCCGAGGATTTTGAGGGAGGCGAAACTCTGTCCCTGACCCTGAATTTTGGTGAAAATAAGTTTCCATTATTGCAGGTTTATACCCGCAACTAACATTCACTTTTATCTAATCAATATCGAATTAATGGAGTTCAATTATGGCGGGAGTCGGTTTATTTAGCCTGCTAATCGTTTTTATCATCTGGCTATTACCTATTGTATTCATTGCCACATCATCGAAAACCCGCGCCGGCGAAAAGGTGATCTGGCTGATCTTAGTGGTTTTTGTGTCTTGGCTTGCCTGGTTGCTATATTGGCTTCTGGCGCCATTACACACTAGCGATTTGAAGCAATCCTAACTCAATTATTAAGAGACGTAATCAATTATGGAAGATAACAATTTTAAAGCACCTGATGCGGAATTAGTGGTAGAAACCAATCAGCAATATCGGTTGGCAAGCCGCTGGCGCCGTCTGTTTGCATCAATCGCAGATTCCATTGTAATGATGGTTTTGATTATTCCTCTGATGTTTATTACCGGAGCTTTTGACGACATCATGGCCGGTGGTGAGCCTTCACTAATCTATAACCTGGTGCTTGGTCTTGTCGGCGTGATTATTTTTGTTGCCATCAATGGCCATTTTCTTATCAGCTCAGGGCAGACTGTTGGCAAGAAGCTTCTTAATATCCGCATTGTTACTGATCAGGGTAAACATGCAGATTTCGGGGTGTTGGTAGCTCGCTACGCGTTTTATCTGGGGGTTCCGCTCATCCCGGTTATTGGTGGCATTATTAACCTGGTTAATATTCTGTTTATCTTTAATTCCACTAAACAATGTTTGCATGACAAAATTGCAGGCACCTACGTTATTGATAATTAATAAATACCTATTGAGTAGTAGAGTCATTCAGTAATTTGATTATTGAAAAGCCAGTTACGGATGGCTTGCTATTCAAATCGCTGCACTAGCAGGATTAGTCATCATCGCTATTTGGTCGGTTAAATAAAAACAGTAGAACGATGTGATACAGGGCAGATAACAGGCAACAAACGACCAATATTAACATTGGGTAAAACAACAGTGTTAGCTGTGCATCCCTTGCAATGAAAGCAAAACCACCGCAAATAAAAGCAATGACTACTTCTAAGAATATGACTTCTCGCTCATCTTTAATATTGGCGGAAATCGGCCGTAATAATCGTCTGATTTTCATCGCTACATCCTTGTAATGAAAAGGACGACTTTGATATTGTCGCCCTTGTTAATTAAATTATGCTTGTTCGCTCGTTTTGGCAGCGACTTCCTCAACCTGCTGCCACACCCGCATCAGGTTTTGTCCGAGAATTTTGGCAATATCTTCGTCGCTATATCCACGTTGAATCAAACCTTCAACTAAGTTTGGAAACGTACTAACGTCCTTGAGCCCTGTTGGCAGGCTATCGCCAACACCATCATAATCAGAGCCAATACCGACGTAATCGATACCCGCAATTTCAACGGCGCGATCGATGTGATCTAACACGTCCTGTATGGTGGCAAATGGGTAAGGGTTCTCGGTGCGATAATTCTTGGCAAAGGCCTTTACCTTATCATCATTCTTGTCCAAGCCATGTTCTTTAATGAAGTCTTCAGTTTTTTCGTCCTTGGTCAGATTCCATTGATAAGCCTCATTGGTCAGGAAAAATGAGCCAAAGTTAATCTGTATGACGCCGCCATTGTCTTTTAAGGCTGTTAACATCTCATCGCTCATATTACGTTCCATACCCGGTGTGAAATGGCGCAAAGAAGAGTGGGAGGCAATAACCGGGGCTTTGGTTAATTCCATAACCTGAAAAAAAGCCTGGTCGCTGACATGAGAGATATCAATCATTACGCCCATATCGTTCATTGCCGTGACTAACTCTTTGCCAAAAGGGCTTAATCCCTGCCAGTGTTTATCGTCAGAATAGGATGAGTCGCTGATATGGTTACTCTCGCTGTGAGCCAAGGTAATATAGCGCACACCGCGCTTATAAAAATGTTCCAGATTCTGCAAATCACCTTCGATTGGGCTACCGTTTTCCATACCAAGCGGCAGGGAAATCTTGCCCGCGGCGAAATTATCTTCAATATCTTTGGCTGAATACGCCAGTGCGAAATCATTCGGCGCTCTGCCAACGATGGCTTCAACACGGTCGATAAGCAAATCTGCCATGGCTTTTGGGCTATAAGGGTGTTGACCTGGCTCATCTTCTAATTTTGGCGGTGTATAAATCGACATAAATGCCGCATTCAGGCCACCTTGTCTGGCACGTGGTAAATCAAATTCACCTTTTTCGGTGGCTTTGGTTACATCTTCATACAGGCCTTCTAGTCGGTACGGCACATCGATATGGGTATCGACAATCAATTGCTGTTGTGCGAGCTGATGGGCTTTGTCACTGGCGACTATCTCTTTAACGACTGTCTCTGCAGGAGCGTCACTGCATGCGCTTGCGCCTAATAATGATAATGATGCAACCAGTGTGCAATTCGTCCAATTTGAAGTTTTCATTATTATTTTTACTCCTTGTGCTTGGGGTTATCAGTTAAAAGCTACATTAATAAAAACGATGCTAAGTAGTATCGGGCAAACAAAACGAATGTAGTTTGCCCAAAGTGTGATCCAGAGATTATCGCCGCGTTTTGCTTCGTCACGTAAACGATTGCCTCGGCTCCATAGCCAGCCAACGACGATAAAATAGAACAAGCCCATAATCGGCAATTGGAAGGTGTTCACCCAGGTGATAATCATGCCAAAAAGGGTGTCGAAAAACGCGACTAAGGTCATGCTCGCGATGAGTACAACAATCGAAACACCGAACGTCGCCTTGTTTCGTGACATGTTTTTATCTTCAACCAGGTAAGAAACCGGAACTTCCGTCGATGATAAGGTAGAGGTTAAAGCTGCCATTGACATTAGCGAGAAAAACACCAGGCCAACGATGATGCCAACATCTCCCATGGCATCAAATAAGTTAGGCAATATATTGAAAATCAATTGCCCTTCGCCAATAAGCACGCCGTTATCAAACACTTTCAAGCCATTATGCTGGGCCACAAACAACGCCGGAATAATAAGCAAACCTGCTAAGAAGGCAATTAACGTATCCAATGCGGTAATAGACGCCACCAGTTTGCCAAGGTTATCGCCTTTTTTCAGGTAGCTACCGTAGACCATCATGCCACCGACACCAATGGATAGTGAGAAGAATGCCTGACCCATGGCGGAAATAATTAACTTAGGATCGGTAATCTGGTTAAAGTCTGGCACCAGATACATTTTTAAACCTTCGCTGGCACCCGGTTGTTGCAGGATATAAATAATCAAACCTATCAACATGATAAATAGTGCTGGCATCAAGCGTGACGACCAGCGTTCGATACCGGCGTGAATGCCCTGGAATATGATTAACGCGGTGAGAACGATAAAAATCGGCGTGAAAATAATATTGCGGCCAAGGCTGCTGGTTTCCAACCAGGTAGCAACGCCTGTAAGACCAACAAGCTCTGATAGCGGTGCTAACGCATGGGATAACATCCAGCCGGCAACAATGGAATAAAAGCTGAGCATCAAAATGGCACCCATCAATCCAAATAGTCCGGCAAACTTACCCATTCGAGCTGACTTTGATGCGCAGGCTTCTTCTAAAGCTCCTACCGGATTTTTCTGTGTCTGGTTGCCGATATACATTTCAGAATACAGGGCAGGTAAGGCGAGAAGCAGGGTTACTATCAGGTAGATAAACAGAAAAGCACCGCCACCATTATTGGCTGCCTGAGTAGGAAATCCCCAGATATTGCCGAGTCCAATAGCGGAGCCTGCGGCTGCAAGAATAAAACCAATACGGGTGTGAAACGAATCGCGAACGGTGGCCATAGTTACTTCTGTGTTTGTTTTTATAGACCCATGAGCTTACCGATATTGCTCCTACCTTTGCAAGCTTTAAGGGACTGAAAAATCACTTTTTGCTGGATAAATAGGGCTCGTTAGTATTGATAGATTGATTTGTTCGGGTGGCGGGGTAAGAGATGAATATGCTAGTTTATAGGCATGTTATTTTCGTGAGCCTTGTAAAGTATGTTGCAGTATCAAATTATCCCGGTCACTCCGTTTCAGCAAAACTGTACCTTGATTTGGTGTGATAACACCATGGAGGGGGCAATTATTGACCCCGGGGGCGAAGTGGAGCGGATATTGGAAGCGGTCAATATACAAGGCGTGAAACTCACCAAAATCTTTCTCACCCATGCTCACCTTGATCATGCTGGCGGTACCGAAGAACTGGCAAGACGAATGCAGTTGACCATTGAAGGCCCGCATAAAGATGATCAGTTTTGGATTGATCTGTTCCCGCAACAGGTGCAACGTTTTGGGTTTGAACCGGTAGAAGCTTTTACCACCAGCCGTTGGTTGGATGATGGCGATAAGGTTTTCCTCGGGCACGAAGAACTTGAAGTTTACTTCTGTCCGGGTCACACACCTGGCCATGTCGTATTTTTCCACCGTCAATCTAAGCTCGCCCAGGTTGGCGACGTATTGTTTAGAGGCTCGATTGGCAGAACAGACTTTCCACGAGGCAATCAACAACAGCTTATCGATTCCATTAAAACCAAGCTTTGGCCGTTAGGTGATGATGTGCAATTTATCCCGGGACACGGGCCAATGGGAACCTTTGGCGAAGAGAGAATCTCTAACCCTTTTGTGGGAGAGGGCGTTCGATAAGATGTAGCGTGAATATGCAATATCGAGATCCTTGACCATACTTAAAGTTTAAGGCCTGTTCCGTATTGTTATGCAAATCACGCAATTAAGTCATCCTCTGGTTCGTCATAAGCTTGGATTATTGCGCAATAAAGACATTTCCACGCAAAAGTTCCGGCAATTGGTGACGGAGCTTTCCATTATGCTTACCTATGAGGCCAGTCGTCATTTACCGACCGAATTTCAGCAATGTACCACCTGGTGTGGTGATATTGAAGTCGAGCAAATCTCCGGTAAGAAACCAACGGCAGTGCCAATATTAAGAGCTGGGATGGGAATGTTGGATGGCTTACTTACTTTGATTCCTAATGCCAGAATCTCTTTGATTGGCATGTACCGAAACCATAAAACTTTTGAACCCGTCATATATTTCGAAAAGCTAGTATCGCACCTCGAGCAGAGAATGGTATTCGTCATCGATCCTATGCTGGCTACCGGTGGCACTTTGATTGCGACGATAGATTCACTCAAGCAGCAGGGGGCCAAGCAAATTGCCGTAATGGTGCTGGTCGCATCGCCAGAAGGACTGGAGCGATTAGCAAAACATCACCCCGATATCCAATTATATACCGCTTCGATTGATGACCATTTAGATTTGAACGGTTATATCGTCCCCGGGCTGGGCGATGCTGGCGATCGCTTGTTTGGAACAAGTTGACGAATCCTTGGATCAAGGATGCGGACGCATCAAGGGCAAAACTCGCTATGGCTAAAACCAGTGCAAGCTCGAAGGGCTCTTAAAGCCGACAGCGAAAGAGCGGGAGCCGTGAGGTAACTCCCGCGAATAGTCTGATTTGGGCTATTTGCCGCTTACAATGACTTGGACCTTGCCAGTCAATGGAGGGTAGGTGCCTGAGACGTCAATTATCTCGACATCACTATCCACTTGGTATTTGCGGCTGACGCGACCATTCAAAAACTCATTGGTGTCGGATGCGCCAAAGCTTTGCGCAAAGCTATTCACGTCGACGCCATTACAGGTCAGACTTAATCCCATTAATTGGAAATTGCCATCAAAACCTTGGCGAGCGTACTTCTTCAGTGAGGAAACATCGTTGCTCGCTGCAGAAATACAGGTTTTGGTGGCAATGGAACTATCGTTAGCTACAAACTCATACTGAGCTTCTGAAGCCATGGTGCTTAGCGGCAGAGCGCCAGCGAGTAAAATGGTGATTAGACGTGCGCGATTCATAGAACCTCCTCTCAAGTCTTCCCCCAATTAACATTCTAGAGGATCTACGGCCGAAAAGAGTTAACAGATTGCTTACATCTGTAACAAAATAAGTATGCAAAAATATAATTCATCCATTTATAAGTGATCTTATTGGTAACTCATTGAATGTATTTAATTTGTGTCGACTTTATGTGTTTTAAAAGGAATCGGTAGGTGAGAATAAATATTCTATATTTATGGGATTTTGTTTTAGGGAAAGAGCTTAGCGCACTTTCACCTTGTTATTCGTGTCGCGGCTGGTTTTGATAAGCTCGTCACCCTGATTACGATTTACATTTTTCGCAAGCCTATCATATAAAAGCACATTTACGGATGCCGCCAGGTTCATACAACCTTTTGTAGGCACGTAAACAACGGCATCCGCGGCATCGATAACTGCCTGTTCAATGGTGCCATCTTCTGGGCCAAACACGTAGTAGGCCTGTTCTGGATGCACAAATTCCGGTAACGGCTGCGCACCTTCTACCAAATCTACACAGATAAGCTTGGCGCCCTCGGGTTTAGCCTTTAGCAAACATGAGGTTTGCTGCATGGGAATATCCTGACGAGCGTTTTTGGTGTCGGTATGGAATTTAGAGGCATAATCGTAGCGTGAGCCGCTGTAAAAGATTTGCTCAGCCTGATAGCAACCTGCAGCACGCAATACGGCGCCGACGTTGGCAGGACTTTTCGGGTTGGTTAAACCAATACTTACTTTGCTCACGATACCTTCTCTTTTGTTGTGCTATCAATCAGCCTTCGATTAATTTGTGCTTAGTCTTCGACTTTAATGGCCCAAACATCGTGAGCATCGGCATGAATTACCTGAGCCCAGATTTTATCACCAGGCTTAACATCAAATTCATCACTCAGGTAAACCAGGCCATCAATTTCTGGCGCATCCATATACGTACGACCAACGGCGCCTTCAGCATTCACTTCATCAATCAATACCTGATACTCGTTGCCAATGCGCTGTTGCAATTTGGCGGCACTGATCTCAGATTGTACTTCCATAAAGCGCTGCAAACGCTGCTGTTTGGTCTCTTCATCGATCTGATCCGGTAAATCATTGGCAGTAGCGCCTTCAACCGGAGAATAGGCAAACGCACCAACGCGATCTAACTGAGCTTCGCGAAGGAACTCGAGCAATTCTTCAAACTCTTCTTCAGTCTCGCCAGGGAAACCAACAATAAACGTAGAACGAATGACCAGTTCAGGACATACCTCTCGCCATTTGTTGATACGCTCTAATGTGCGGTCAGCATTACCAGGACGTTTCATCAGCTTAAGAATACGTTTGCTGGCATGCTGAAACGGGATGTCCAGATACGGCAGGATCTTACCGTCCGCCATTAATGGAATAACATCGTCTACATGAGGGTAGGGATATACATAATGCAGGCGAACCCAAACGCCCATCTTACCTAGCTCTTCACACAGTTTTAGCATGCTGGTTTTCACCGGCATCCCATCCCAGAAATCGGTTTTGTGTTTTACGTCAACACCATAAGCCGACGTATCTTGTGAGATAACCAGCAGCTCTTTTACTCCAGCATTAGCCAGGCGTTTGGCTTCGCTAAGCACATCGCCAACAGGGCGGGAATCAAGATCGCCACGCATTGATGGAATAATGCAGAAGGTACAGCGATGGTTACAGCCTTCCGATATCTTTAAATAGGCAAAGTGTTTTGGGGTCAGTTTTACGCCATGATCCGGTACTAAATCTACGAACGGATTGTGCAGTGGTTTCGCCACATGCTCATGAACCTGATTCAATACTTCTTCATAGGCGTGTGGCCCCGTTACGCCAAGGACATTAGGATGAATTTCGGTAATTTCATCTTCTTTAGCACCCAGGCAACCGGTAACCAGAACCTTACCATTTTCTTTAAGGGCTTCACCGATGGTGTCCAAAGATTCCTGAACCGCGGAATCAATAAAGCCACAGGTATTAACAATAACCAAATCTGCATCATCGTAACTTGGCACCACGTCATAACCTTCAGTGCGAAGCTGGGTAAGTATGCGCTCAGAATCCACCAGGTTTTTAGGACAACCAAGACTGACAAAGCCGACCTTTGAATTACCACCGCCTTGCTCATGACCAACCTTGCTGGCACTGTCACTGACACTGCGCTTCACAGCTTTGGCATTCTCGGCACTGGTTTGCTCTGGCAATTGATTCGGGTCGAAAGTCTCTACGCTCATAGGTTTCCTGTCATTGATACTGGCGATATTGATAAAAGTGGCGGGATTATACCGGATTCAAAAAGGGATTTCAGTTGTGAAATTGTAAGTGATAAAGCCAGGTAATGGTGTTGGTAAATTTTAGCGATTAAAAAAGAAGCCATATTGCTCCTTTTTCCTTAACTATATAACCTGTAGTGGGTTAATCGTGGCTGTTATCTAATTGGTAGAAGGTCGCCTGAACAAAGTCGTTATCTTCGCCGGTATTGTTCTGGTTATAAACCCCAGCTTTGAAGTACATGTACTGGCTGCTTTTGTTGTAACCACTTTCGCTCATATCTACTTCTTGCACCACATCCTCCTTACCAGGACGAATAATGGTAACGGTTAATAGATCGCCTTTGGCTTCAATGCGGTAGCTGAAAACTTCATCAAGCAAGACACCATCTTCGTCATTTTTCGCATTACTCGCTCTGGAACCTATCATGTCATACCATTGGTCATCGCCATCTAATGGCTCGTGAGCAATATAAATAGCACCATGGGTATTATTTGGAAGCTTGCGATAATAAAGCCGTACAGGTTCATCGTCTGTGGCGTGAATTTGCCCAATTATGACTCGGCCAACCTGTTTAGCACTGCCCGTTGTTGTTACGTGGTTGACCGCGAGTGTAGCTTCTAAGACACCGTCAACACCGCCAGCTTTTTTACGAACCTGACGTCGGGCACTACTAAATACCCAGTTATTTTTGGTGATGCCTTTTACCCCAACGCTGGTTTTGCCAGCACGCAACATTTCTCTGAGTTCGGCACGGGTATAGCTAGTATTTTTTGAGGTTTTCGGACCTTTCACTGGTGCTGCAAACACCATTCCGCCATCGGCAGCCGTGTAAAACAAAGGTTCTACCGACAACCCTTTCGATAAGTAGGTTTCCGGCACATTATCAGCGATACCATCTTCATTGGTATCAATTGGCAGGCTAATGCTCCAGTCGCTTAAATCAAAATTCTGTGAAGGTTTCTTGCTTGGGTCAAGCGTTATAACTTCACCACGGCTATTGGTGATTGGTTCAGCGTGAGCAAGGCCAATGAATGCTGACGTTGCGCAGATAGCGCTTAGAAGCAGGTTATGGATAAATGTGGGTCGAGACATGGATGACAGACCTCTTAATATGAAAATGGAGAATTTAGAGAGGGTAAAACGAAAAGTAGCCAGCGCACGGGGAGCACTGACTACTCAAGCTTCGAAACGGACTTCGAACTTACTCCTCAGTCGCGGTCCAGGTAGTGAATGGACCAACTTCGTTTTCTTTAATCAGGTGTAATTTGCTGATATCAGAACCGATGCCAGCGTCAACACCTTGACCACTTACCAAACCATCGTCATTAGCAGCGGTTAAATCAGCTTCATCTAACGCACCAGAGGTGGTTGATAAGTCGATTGAACCTCCATCGGTTACGTCTTTCGCGTAAACGTGGTTGTCGGCAAAGGTCAGCACATCAACGGTACAACCAGAGTTGTCGAACTTCACAGATAAGATGCCTTTAGACGATTCGGCGTTGCTGTTACCAGTAACGTTTGCAATCAGGTTATCGGTAAAGTTAAGGCTAGGACGCTCATTACCAGAACATGATTTTTCATCAAAGTTAATACCTTCACGGGCGTTGTAAACTGTGTTTGCAGTAACCTGTGAAATTAACACGCTAGGATCACCAGCATTGTCAGCAATAATCGTTTGGTTAGATGTATCGTCAGTTTTATCGGTGTGAATGAAGATTGCACCGCGACCACCAGAAGTGGTTCTTACGTTAGATATGTAGTTGTTAGTAATGGTATGACCCATCGACGCGAACGCGATACCGCCGTCATCACTGTCATCACCAGTTGGAATGATAACGTTGTTGGATACCGTGCTAAATCCACCATTTTCAACAGAAATCATACCGGTAGAGTTAACAATGGTGTTACCCATGATAGTGGTGGCACTTGATTGGATCTTCATCAAACGCTCATCAATCTCAACATTGTCAAAACGGTTGTATTGAACTTTGTGATGGTTCATCAAGGTAGCGTCATTACCCGTAGAACGACCAACCTGGATGACATATGCCCCACTTTTTCTGTCGCCAGACTCGGTAGCCATGTCTTTAAACAGGTTGTATTGAATTGTGGTGTTAACCTTTTCGTTTTCTTTCTGGTCGGTATAGATAGAAATGGCACCACTTTTATCGATGCTGCTATCCCAACCTGTGAACAGGTTACGCTCGATGATGTTGTCTTCACCTTTAATTTCAATCAGGTTAAAGCCTACAGTACCCGCATAGCCGTCAAATGTGCTGTTACGAACAATAACGCCTTCACCATCGAGTTTCACCATGGCATTGCTGGTGCTTGAACCGTCACAAGTAGAATCGGCGATAGCAATTGTATCTTTGAAGGTAAGGCCATCGATTGTGGTACCGGTACCTTTAATCTCAACACAGGTGTAACCGCTAATTTCTGCTGTACTGCTCATCGTGCGAGTCAGAACTAAACCATCGATATCAATAGTGATAGGCGCCATATCGGTGTAATCACCACCGCTGGCACTTGCCAGGGCAATCCAATCGTTTTCTGAAGCTACACCAAGAGCGGCTACTAGCTCATCTTCGTTTTTAACAATTGCAGAATATACACGATCGCCAACACTTGCCGTTAAGTCTTCGGCTGCGCCGTCGCCATCGGTATACATGGCATTTACAGTTACCACTTTACCAAGCTCAGCGGCGGTTAGCATGTATTCATCAGTTGTTGCGCCGTCGATTGCCATACCATCAGCCATCCATTGATAGCTAATGTCACCATCAATACCATTTACATCGGTAACAGCAACAGAAAGTGTCTGACCATTTAAGGCATCGCCTGAAAGTACGATGTCACCTGGCTGTGGTGGAACGACTTCTGGCTCTGGCTCGATTGCCGCAGTTGGAGCGGATGTCACACTTTCATCAAAACCATCGTTATCGACATACGTCGCCATTACAGTAATGGTTTTACCCACTTCATCGTCAGTAAGTTGGAATGTGCTTGCATTGGTATCAATGGCTTCGCTGCCATTTGCCATCCAGCTATAGGTTACGTTGGATGGATCAAAACCATTGTCGTCCATTAAATTGGCGGTGATTAATTGACCAGACTCCAGGGTACCAGAAATGGAGATGGTACCAGCGGTGTTCGTAGCAGGAATTTCTACAGTTCTTGATTCTTCAGAGCGAACCTGTTCGTTATAACCGTCGTTATCGGTATATTGTACTGAAACCGTGATCTTGGAACCGGCTTCAGCTTCGGTAAGAAGGTAAGAGCTGGATGAAGCACCGGAGATAACCATCTCGCCCGCCATCCATGTATAGCTGATGCTGCCTTCATCAACGCCATTGCCGTCACTAACGCTTGCAGACAATGCAGAACCTACTAACGCATCCCCAGATAAAGCAACTGTACCCAGTGAATTACCACTGCTGTCGGATACAACACTGTCGTTACAGGCAGTCAGGGCTAGCATAGCCGATGATGCCATCAACACTTTTATTTTCATTTTGGTCATTCCCACTTTTATTATTAATGGTTTAATCTTTTTCGTAGAAAAGTCATCTTCCCAGAAAGACTGCTAACGATACTCGCAATATCTCACCAACCTGTCAAGCCAATAACGGTTTTTAATACAACCTTAATTTGATTTTTGGTAAGGCCAATTTTTGTGGGTTTGACAGAGAGGGGAGCAGGGCGCTTATCCATAAAGGGATAGAGCGCCCCGGGGAGAGATATAGCCAGACGTTAGAAATGCGAGTTTTCAATTTTCAAAAAGCTAGCTTCTACATAATCGCTGTCGTCGCCAGTGTTATTCTGGTTATAAACGCCTGCTTTGAAATACATGTACTGACCACCTTGGTCGTAGCCACTGTCTGTCATATCAATTACCTGGACTAAATCCTCTTGGTTTTTACGTTCCAGAGTAAAGGTAAGCTGGTTTCCTAAAACCTCGATGCGAAAGGCAAACACCTCTCCCAGCGCAATGCCATTAACCGGATTCTCGGCGCTTTGCGAGCGACTACCAATGACCTCATAGTAAACGTCATCGCCACCAAGGATTTCATGGGCCAGATAAATGGCGCCCAATTCATTTTGCGGCAGCTTGCGGTAATAGACTCTGATGGGTTCATCATCGTTCGCATGGATTTGGCCAATAATAACTCTGCCAACCTGCCAGTCTTCACCACTGGTTGTCACATGATTAACTGTAAGTACGGCATATAATTCGCCATCAATGCCACCAGCATCAGCAAGATCTTCTGCCGGCGCGCTGGAAAATACCCAATTGTTGGCATTAACGCCTTGAGTCTTGATTGAGGTATCGCCACGGCGCAGCATTTCCCTTAATTCGCTGCGCGTGTACTTGGTGTTGGTTGAGGTTTTAGCGCCGCTTACCGGTGCTCTAAATACCAGGCCGCCCTGACTATCTTCAAAGAAAAACTGATGGTTGAAGTAGTCATCATTTAGCTCTTGTTCATAGATGCTTTTGGCCTTTGAATACTCGGTTTCATCTACTGGAATACTTAAATACCAATCGTCTAATTCAATGTCAGATTGCTGATTATCAACACAACCAAAACTCTCGATTTCATAAATACCATGAGTACTGTCAATGGAATTTCCGGTTACCTGTATCTTAACGTAGCGAGCGGTAGACTCCGCTAGCTGGTGATATTGCAGGTGTTCATCATCAGGATCTGAACTGGTTGACGTCAACACTGAGACCCAGTCGCTGTTGTTCTGAGAAGTCTGCACTTCAAACGAATAGCTACGCTGATCCGGGTTGTCCCATTTAATTGATATGCCTTTGATTAGCGACATCTGTTCGAGAGTTAAAAACACCTCGCGGTTATTGCCTTCGCCAATCCATTTGGAAGCACCAAAATGCTGGCCATCGACAATATTGCTGGCGGTATTGGACTGCAAACTTAAATCTGCATTCGCTGAAATCTGTTCAAGGCGCCCTAGTGGCGTACAACTAATCTCTTGTGGAGTGAACACCGAATCGTCTCTTTCTGGAGCTTGAGGAACGGAAGATGAATCACATGAAATGATCAAAGGGCTTAAAAACGACAATAGTAATAAAGGAGTGAAACGTCTCATATTTGAGGTCTTATTCGAATTGATATGCTTCTTATCATTACCAAAAATACACTATTTGTAAAACGATTTGGTAATATGGTTGGTTTGTTGGCCAGGCACGGGATTTAATTTGTCATTATTAGAGTAAAGACAATTCTTATGTTTCCGATAAATTCACAGCTAAGGGGGTTGTTTACTAATGTTCGTCCAATAAACTTGCCGCTATATCTACACGCTAATTACACGAAATGGTGTTCAATGTGAAAGTTTACAGTTAAACTTACATTATCTTTGCTTTCGTTTATAACTTACGGTTTTTAGTAAAGATAGAAAATTAGAGTAATAAAATACTGGGAGAGATTAGCCGTGACTGAAAAGGTTTTAATTAGTATCGATGCTAATGGACACGATTTATCAAGTAATAATGTATTAAGAGATTTAATTCTCGGGCATTTTAATCACCATAGAAAACAACTGCATGAATTCATGTCTCGTGTATGTCAGTTGTATGACCTAAGAGCACTGGTATCAACGGATAGCCTGAAAGTCTCTGATGTAAAATTAGACCAGGATAAGGGTGAAGTTACGGTTGATTATACCTGGTCTACTCATTATGGTTGTGATGGATATAGCAGAGAAAAGACCATGCATGAGCGTTGGCCATTTAAAGTGGCAGACAATAATATTGTCTTTGAAATGCACATGCCGGAGCTGCACGTTCATCACGAACTCTAAACGTTGCAAACAAATTCAAGGTCACCTTATTCACGGCTAATACGGTGACCCTTTCAGTATATTGTGAAAGTGATTGTGTAATGAAACAACGCTTTTTACACTGCGGTGAGTGAGCCCGCAGCTAAACTCCCTAGCTTTTCCTTAAATCACTAAAGTTTTGAGATTCTTACAGAGCTTTCTTCTTCTTGTATTGCTGTTCAATGATCTGCTTTTGGTAATGCTCAAGATCTTTATAACTTTTGTTAATGAAGGGGCCGAGGTCATTACAGATGTTAATGTCGCGAATAAGCTCCAAATTTATAGGGCAGGTGTTGATCAATTGTTTCACTAAATTCAAGTAATCTTCCTGGCTTTCATTTAATCCAAGGTGAAACAGCACTTCTGCAAACGTTGACGGTGTGATGAAAAAATAGTTGTGATGGTCTTCTCGTAAATACCCCTCACTGAATGCCGATTGCGCGAGCATACGATTGGGCTTTGGAAAATGTAATTGGATATCATCTTTCACCATTAATTTACCGCTGGTTTGCTTAAACCCCTGGTCTGTGAAAAATCGGATTAAATACTGGCGTTGACCCACCGACAATATGTCGTAATCGTTACGAACGAAAAAGTTATCATCGTAAATGGTGAACAAAGGCAGGTTGGGCAGATAAAAAATATGCTTATCTCGGGCGACTTTTTCAAAATCTATGGTCATTACAAGCCTCTCACTAATTACCTTCCTAATTATTACGGACTATCGGTAAAAATGATCACTTATGCTTTTATCCTAAATAAAAGTATATTCACAAGTTTAAAATTCTGGCCTCAGCTTAAGTTTGTTAGTCTAATCAATGACGATCAAACTTTAGGTACGCAGGCTCTCATTCTGTTTACTGGGTCCGAAAATATTTTAAGGCTGTGTTTAAATAACCGTTGTTGGCAAATTTTTCAGGTTGGAGACTTTTTAGTCAAAGTGACCTGTGGATTTTCTAATCCTGGGTGAAGAAAACGCCGTTACAATCGCGTATTCCTGCATGTTTTCGAAAAATTTTAACAGAATCGTTGATTCTTTATTTTTGAACTTTTGTATAGATTTTCAGTCCTTGTAGGCGGTGGCGAACCGGCAAGGGGGAATTGCAAAAGGCATTATTTTCAATAGCTAAGTCAATTTGAGATAATTCTGAACATCCTTGTAACCCTATGTTTTATAAGGGGTGTAGCGGTTAAGCCTGTTACGGGCAGCATTTGCATGTTAAATTTTGGGCAAAAAAAGACCCAAAAGCCAGTTGACAGATCGGAGCTAATGGGTCCAGGGAGAATCGTTATACTTAGTTTAAGTATGGTAGAGATTTTTAAATTCGCACAATTTTTTGTCAGTTTTTTTTACATTTTTTTAACTTTGTTTTTTCAGATAAATTTCAAATCTTAAGTGACGTTTCATTTCTTTTCAAAGCCTTTATTTCTTGACACTTAACCCACTTGCTGTCATTTTAAACGCATGTTTTATTTAGGTGTTTAAAGTTATGGATACTAAAACAAAAATCTTAAACGCTGCGGAAAATTTGTTTGCCGACAAAGGTTTTACCGGCACGTCATTGCGTGAAATTACCAGTGCAGCGGAGGTGAATCTGGCAGCGGTGAATTATCACTTCGGTTCCAAAAAAGAGCTGATCAAGGCGTTGATGAAGCGCTATTTAGATGTTTTGAGTCCTGAACTGGAAGGTTCGTTATTAGCCGTTATGGAGCAAAACGATGACCTGACACTGGAGCAGGTGTTTGAAGCATTTGTTGAACCATTACTGACTCTGAACAAATTGAAAGAACAGGGCACCAGTAACTTCTTACAATTACTTGGTCATTCCTATACCGACTCTCAGGGTTTCTTGCGTTGGTTCATTACCAGCAACTATCCGGGTATCATCGACAATTTTGTCATGGCGGTTCACAAAGCCTATCCGGAACTGTCCTCGGAAGATATGTTCTGGCGCTTGCACTTCACAATGGGCACAGCGGTTTTTGCGATGTCTTCGACCTCAGCGCTTATCGATATCGCGGAAAATGACTTTAATGCCGAAGTAGATATTGAAGGGGTCATCCGACGTCTGATACCTTATGTCGCATCGGGTGTGGGTGCTAAAACTCATTAATCACTTCTAGTGGTATAACCATTTTTTATTTACCAAGTTTCTTATCCTAAGGAGTAGCTCTTGAGCTGTTTAATGGTTGATGTCGCAGGACTTGAGCTTACCAGTCAAGACAAGGAAATACTGGCCCACCCAAGTGTTGGTGGCATTATCCTGTTCAGTCGTAACTACCAGAACCCAGAACAATTACGTCAGTTAACGGCAGACATTCGTTCGGTAAATCGCAATATCTTGATCGCCGTTGATCAGGAAGGTGGCAGAGTCCAACGGTTTCGTCAGGGATTTACCAAGTTACCGGCAATGGGCAAGATACTCGAGCGCACCCGTCTGGTTCGCAATACGGATGCTAAATCCATCGATTTAGGCAAGGAACTGGCGACCCAAATTGGTTTTCTGATGGCCACCGAAGTGCAGGGCGCAGGTGTAGATATCAGCTTTGCTCCGGTTCTCGATGTCGATGATATCTCTGATGTGATTGGCGATAGAGGGTTTGATGCAGAACCACAAGTTGTCACTCAGTTAGCTAAGGCGTTTATTGCGGGTATGAATCTGGCTGGTATGAAGGCGACCGGTAAACATTTTCCGGGACATGGAAGCGTTAAAGAAGATTCCCATATCGCTATGCCTGAGGATAAACGTTCACAGCAAGCTATATTCAACCATGACATGACAGTGTTCAGTGAGTTAATTGCTAATGGCAATCTTGGTGCTGTAATGCCGGCTCACGTGATTTATCCGGATGTTGATCACCGACCTGTAGGTTTCTCTCCTGTGTGGTTAAAAGATATTCTAAGATCTCAGCTGGGCTTTGCTGGGGTAATTTTCTCTGATGACTTATCGATGAAAGCGGCCAGTGTTGCCGGCGGTTATATTGAGCGTTGTGAAGCGGCCTTAGAAGCCGGCTGTGATATGCTTTTGCTTTGTAACGATCGCTCTGGCGTCGAACAGGTGCTCGATGGCGCCAACTTAGCGACCGACACCATGAGCGAACTTCGCGTAAAAAGCATGTTAAGTAGCAGCCCTGTGGTGAATGCTGATACATTTCAAAAAAATAAAACCTGGGTTAAAGCCAGCGAGCTGATCAAAAAGCATTTTTAATTATTTCAATATCACTGATAAAAATAACAATGACAAAAAATTCTCTGATAACTTTATTCGCACCGCTTGTTTGTGTTGCCTGCTATTTTGGCTTGTTGCAATTTGAGATGGCCAGTGAACCGGCATTGACCATAGCCTTAACCTTATTGATTGTTATTTTTTGGGTAACGGAAGTTCTACCAATACCGGTTACCAGCCTACTTCCATTTGCGTTATTTCCTATGTTTGGCATTCTCGATCACAAACAGGCATCCAGTGCTCTGGGAAGCCATGTGATTTTGTTGTTGATGGGCGCCTTCATGCTCTCAAAAGCCCTTGAGAAAAGTAATGTTCATGAGCGTTTAGCCGTTTACATGGTAAATCTTGTGGGTGTTTCCAGTGGCCGTCGTCTGGTTATCGGCTTTATGTTAGCCACGGCAATTCTCAGCATGTGGATATCCAATACCGCCACGGTGCTAATCATGTTACCCATGGCACTAGCAGTGTTATCCCACATAGAGAATCGAAAGCTGAAAATCGCGTTAATTCTCGGCATTGCCTATGCGGCGAGTGTTGGCGGAGTTGGTACTTTAATTGGTACACCACCAAACGTTATCTTTATGGGCATTTATGAGCAGTTCACCCAAACCGAGTTCGGTTTTATTGAGTGGATGAAAATTGGCGTACCTGTGGTTCTGATCTCTATTCCTATTATGGGATTGTGGCTAACCCGAAATGTCACTCTCGATGAAAAAATTAATATGCCAGAGCCAGGTAAATGGCGCACCGAAGAAAAACGTACCTTAGCGGTATTTGGCCTGACGGCACTTGCCTGGATCACCCGCAAAGAACCTTTTGGTGGCTGGAGCGGCTTGTTTGATTTACCTCAGGTAGGTGACAGCACCATTGCGCTTGCCGCTGTGGTTATTATGGCAATGATCCCTAATGGTAAAGGGTCGCGCCTACTCGATTGGGAAACAGCGAAAACGATTCCGTGGGGCATGTTGTTATTGTTTGCCGGTGGTATCGTTATTGCTAAAGCGTTTGTCGCATCGGGCTTAAGTGATTTACTGGCCTCTGGTTTGGTTGAATTAGCCAACCTGCCTATTTTACTAACCTTACTTTGTATCTGTTTATCGGTTACTTATCTCACTGAAATTACCTCCAATACTGCAACAGCGACTTTACTGATGCCGATATTAGCTTCGGCAGCAATTGCCACGGGACTGCCACCAGAGGTGTTAATGATCCCTGCGGCAATCTGCGCCAGTTGTGCCTTCATGTTGCCGGTAGCAACGGCGCCAAATGCGATTGCTTTTGGTACCAAGCAGATTGAGATTTTGGATATGGTCAAAGAGGGCGCAGTATTGAGCTTACTGGTTTCCTGCATCGTTGCCTTGTGTTGCTACTGGATTTTGGTCTAACGACTACGAAAAGTTTTCTATTGCTTGATTGTTGGCAAAGCTGCTAGTGTAGATCTATACCAATTCCAGTAAATTTTTGCACAACTCAGAGTTAGGGCAGAGGCTCAGTTACAACATAGATTTTATTGATATAGTCATTCTATATCTATGAAATATAGGGCCGTAAATGGGCCACTGATAAACTCCCTATGGGTGAGTTTTAAAGGCGTTTATCCTGCGTTACTGATTTTGGCTGACTTTGACATCGGAGCGACCGTTCTCTGCAATCAAAGCCTTGCCTGAAAGCCTTTAAATTATCACTGAGTGGGAAAACACTTAGTGGAATTGGTATTTTAATTTATGGAGGAATATTATGAAGTTACACGCTAAATATGCTCTTTTAACAGCAATGTTATCTGTTTCATCGCTAACAATGATATCGGTGGCGGAAGCTGCGCAAATTAAAGCCGTTCGTTGCTCCGGTGGCATTGCCAAGCTGAAAATGGATAAATTCGAAGTTATCGACCGCTGTGGTACTCCTTTGGATCGTGAAGTGATATCGGCCTTGGATGAAAGAAAGGTAGAGCGCATGGTCTATCGCTTCTCAACAAGTGAAAGCGAACCGTTGACTATCTTTACCTTCGAGGAAGGCAAGCTGACGCTTATCGAAAAGAATCCATAATTTGGGAAAGACTGAATATAAAAAAAGGAGCCTTTGAGGGCTCCTTTTTTGTATCGGTAAACGATAGTTTTAAGCTTTGTTTCGACTAACTAAGCTAATCAGGTGGCTCAGTAAAAACACCGCAAACATTGCGCTGTAAACAGAGTAAACCACGATCATCCACTGTGGCATTGAGTAGCCTAGAAACGACCAGCTGATCTCACCACAATCTCCGGTTGCTTCGAACAACGCTGGGATCCATTCGTGTAATGGTAACCACTGCGGAAAATTAGGCACGATGTCGCAACTAAAGAATAATGAGCCGGCATTAGATTGCATCTCAACGTGCTCGATAGCAATCAATAATCCCCAGATTGCACTCACGCCCCATATCGAAAACGCTAAGGCTCTGCCAATAAAAGCTTTGTTACCCAAGGCTCCGATAATGCCAGCAAACATAACGCCGATAATAGCTACACGTTGGTAGATACACATGATGCAGGGCTCCAGCCCCATGCCGTACTGAAAATACAGAGCGGTAAGCTCTAGTGTCAGTGCTGATAAAGCTAGTAGCCACCAGGATTTAGTATTTAGTACCCATTGATTTAACGCATTGAACATAGGCTTGTGTTCCTGATTTAGAGTCCCTGATTAGTGTCCGTTTGGTTGAGCTAATGGTGTTGTGGTTCCATGATGAATAATCCCCATATCGTAAAACATCTGGGTGTATTCAACCAAGATCCCTGAATAAATCATGATAAAACCAACCAAAGTTAATACCACGGTATAAGGTAATGCCATATACACCATACGACCATAAGAAAGACGAATCAATGGTGCCAATGCAGAAGTTAACAGGAACAGGAATGCCGCCTGACCATTTGGTGTTGCAACCGATGGTAGGTTAGTCCCTGTATTGATAGCCACCGCTAACATATCAAATTGGTCACGGGTAATTTGACCAGCAAGCAATGCCTTTTTTACTTCGGTAATGTATACCGTACCGACGAATACGTTGTCACTTACCATCGACAGGACACCGTTTGCCAGATAGAACATAACCAGTTGCAGATCACCTTCAAAGGTCAGAACCCAATTGATCACTGGCGTAAATAATTGTTGATCGATAATGACCGCAACGACAGCAAAGAAAACCGCAAGGAGGGCGGTAAAGGGTAATGCTTCTTCAAAAGCGTGACCAATCTGATGCTCTTCAATAACGCCGGTAAAAGACGTTGCCAGGATAATAACTGTAAGACCGATTAGACCAACCTCGGCTAAATGCAGGGCCAATGCCACAACCAACCAAACCGCAATGACACCCTGAACCACCAATTTAGCATTGTCTAACTGGGTGCGGCGCTTGGTTTCTTGATGGTCAAATTCTACTAAAATGGTGCGCACGTTTTCCGGCATATTTACGCCGTAACTAAAGACTTTGAACTTCTCAACTAAGAAGCAGGTAAGTAAACCAAATATTAGTACCGGAATGGTTACTGGCGACATACGGATGGCAAATTCGGCAAAGTGCCAGCCGGCCTGCTGACCGATAATCAGGTTTTGTGGTTCGCCGACAATCGTCATTACCCCACCAAGCGCGGTGCCTACACCGGCATGCATCATCAGGTTACGTAAATAAGCACGAAATTGCAGCAAATCTTTTCGAGAGTATTCCGGCAACTCATGGTCTTCGGTGTGATCGTGACTGTGATGAATTTTCTTGCCAGACGCGACCTTGTGATAAACCGAATAAAAGCCCACCGAAACACTGATAATAACCGCGATAACCGTTAATGCATCGAGAAATGCCGATAGTAATGCGCTGGAAAAACAAAACAGGAGGGACACCGCGGTTTTGGAACGGACTTTAGTGATGATTTTTGTAAACAGGAATAACAGCAGGTTTTTCATAAAGTAAATACCTGCAACCATAAACATTAAAAGTAATAACACCTGTAAATTAGCTTCAATTTCATGGTAGACCTGTTGTGGCGTAGTCATGCCAATTGCTACCGCCTGAATGGCTAACAAACCGCCGGGCTGCAACGGATAACACTTTAGCGCCATCGCCAAAGTGAAAATAAACTCAAGTACGAGAGCCCAACCGGCGACGTAAGGAGAAACGAAAAAAAACAAAATTGGGTTTAACACTAAAAAACCAATTAAGGTTGCTTTGTACCATTTTGGTGCCTGACCGAGAAAGTTTCGATAGAGGGAATGTGCAAATGACTGCTGCATTTTTAAGTTACCTTAAGAACTATTCTATTTGCCTGGTGGCGAGGTTATTGCCTTTGGAATTTTCATTTTCTTGTTGGTTTGCGGCTCACTGTCTTTAAGGTAATTCAAGCTATTGATTTATTGATCAAACTGCACTTCAATCGGGTAAAAAACGTCTACCTGACAAAACCGGCGCATAGAATACTCTATGTGTTAGATAAATGACAGGTTAAAGCTCTAGAAATGGCCTGTTCGGGCGTTTGTTTGCAGAGATTAATGAAAAGCCTTGAAGATTCGGACTATGCTTTATGGCAGCTGGCCACTAAATTTTTATGTGCCGAATTACGG
Source organism: Thalassotalea sp. PS06 (assembly GCF_007197775.1). NCBI lineage: Bacteria > Pseudomonadati > Pseudomonadota > Gammaproteobacteria > Alteromonadales > Colwelliaceae > Thalassotalea > Thalassotalea sp. PS06. The sequence goes on from NZ_CP041638.1 coordinate 1,508,269, forward strand.
CGAATTGCGGAGATATGTAATAAACAGGTTAATATCTGGTTGTTATTTGTACAGATTTATTTTGATTTATTCAAACCTTCAACAAGCTCTTGACATCTTCTGGTACAATCAGTTTATATACAGAATAGTTTGAATCTTTAAGTATTCGCTTTACGTAAGTTATACGGAATTGTAAATGATCATAAAAGCACAGAGTCCTGCCGGGTTTGCAGAGCAGTATATTGTTGAATCTATCTGGAATGGTGGATTCCCTCCGGGTTCTATCTTGCCGGCAGAGCGTGAGTTGTCAGAACTCATCGGCGTAACTAGAACGACTTTACGTGAAGTATTGCAACGATTGGCCCGCGACGGCTGGTTAACTATCCAGCATGGCAAGCCAACCAAAGTTAATGATTTTTGGGAAACCTGTGGTCTTAATATCTTAAGCACATTAGCTGAACTTGATCAGGAAGGTATCCCGGATTTGGTTGAAAACCTGTTATCAGCGAGAACCAACTTAAGTGCAATTTTCATCCGTGCGGCAATCAAGAATAACCCGGAAAAGGTTATCGAATTAATCAATAAATGTATTGATACCGACTGTGATGGTGAGCAGTTTGCGCAAAACGATTATCAGCTACATCACGATTTAGCGCTAGCTTCCTCTAACCCAATTTATGTGCTTGTGCTGAACGGTTTCAAAAATCTGTATTCTCGTCTTGGTGGTTTGTATTTTGCCCACGAGGATGCCCGCAAGCTTAGCCTGAATTTCTACCAGGAGCTGATTGAAGTTGCTGAAAAAGGCCATTTCAACGAATCGGTTCACGTGGTTCGTAAATATGGTGTGGAATCCGGTCAAGTCTGGTACAAGCTCAAAGAAGACGTACTTAGAGAGCTAGCTCGATAAAGCTTTGCCAATCAATTTATCCTCAATAAACCCTGAAATTCAGGGTTTATTTTTGCCTGATAAATTATTTTTTCATTAAACCCTTGAATAACATGCACCGTAATACCATTTAAAATGAAAACCGAGTAAACTACTCAGGTTTTATATTTTGATAGCTAGCTAATTTTGAGGATTTTATGGATACCATTGAAAAGATCAAACAACAGATTGCCGAGAACCCGATTCTTATTTTCATGAAGGGCTCGCCAAAACTTCCTAGTTGTGGCTTTTCATCACAAGCCTCGCAAGCGCTTATGGCCTGTGGCGAAAAGTTTGCTTATGTTGATATCCTTCAAAACCCAGATATCCGCGCGGAACTCCCTGGTTATGCTAACTGGCCAACCTTCCCACAATTATGGGTTGAAGGTGAATTAATTGGCGGTTGTGACATCATCATGGAAATGTACCAACAGGGTGAGCTGCAACCACTCATTAAAGAAGTTGCCGCCAAGCAATCTGAACAATAATCGAATTTTCTAATCGTGCTGCAAGTTCAGCGCGATTGGCTGAAGGCAGGGGAACTGTCGTCAGCATACTTTTAAAGTAACTATGTGTTAATAAATGGAGAACAACATGAGTGTATTAGTAGGTCGTCCTGCTCCTGATTTCACAGCTGCAGCTGTACTAGGTAATGGCGAGATCGTAGATAACTTCAACCTTACCGAAACCATCAAAGGTAAAAAAGCGGTAATCTTCTTCTACCCACTAGACTTCACTTTCGTTTGTCCGTCTGAGCTAATTGCTTTTGACAAGCGTTTTGAAGAGTTCCAAAGCCGTGGCGTTGAAGTTATCGGTGTTTCTATCGATTCTCAATTCAGCCACAATGCATGGCGTAACACGCCAGTAAACGAAGGCGGTATCGGTCCAGTTAAATACCCTCTAGTTGCTGACGTTAAGCACGAAATCTGTCAGGCATACGACGTTGAGCACCCAGAAGCTGGTGTAGCTTTCCGAGGTTCTTTCTTAATCGATGAAGAAGGTAACGTTCGTCACCAGGTAGTTAACGATCTACCTCTAGGTCGTAACATCGATGAAATGTTACGTATGATCGACGCGCTTCAATTCCACTCTGAGCACGGTGAAGTTTGTCCTGCTGGCTGGAACAAAGGTGATGCAGGTATGACTGCATCTACAGACGGTGTAGCATCTTACCTGTCTAACAACGCTGACAACTTATAAGGTAGTCATCGTTAATAAATCTGAAAAAGCTGCCTCAGGGCAGCTTTTTTATTGCCCGTATGAAAACACTTAGTGGAATTGGTATTAGGAAAGCAAAATTGAAATTACCAACTAGGCTTAAAGAAGACATCCATTATTCGCGCTTTTCAAGGAAGAATTGCAAATGTTTTCAACCAGTCAGGAACAAACCCAAGCCTTTATACTGATTGCCGCCAGTGCCAGCCTTATTATTTTTTCTCAGGACCTGATTTTTCATAGCTTAGGGATTGTTTTCTTTATCGTATTTTATCTGTTTAGTCTCCGGACTCTTGCCAACATAGAGACAGCGTTCCGTCAATCTTGGGGTCGCAACACTTCCGCCCGTAAATACCAAGCCAAAGGGCAAAATAATTATAAATATCGGCTATCGATCCTTTCCCTGAGTCTGTTAACCGCGATGGAGTCTACCAAGTACTTTCCTGAACACTTTGCCGTTGCCATCGCTTTGTTTGCATTAATCCTTACCATCCGGGAATGGATAACGTTAAGCCAATGGGCAATGCATTGTGAAAAGCGTATCGCCAGATATTAGTCTGTTTATTAATCAGTTGGGGCAAGACGATATAGATAAACTGGAAAAAGATTTTTCAGACTGTGTTGATTACCGCTATGACACAGATCCCCAATGAGGTAATGATAAAGAGGTTGATTTGATTTTTTTTCAAGGGGTTAGCGACAAGTTAGTTGAAGGAGATAAAAATTAATCGGCTGTTGCAATGAAAACATGTCTCGAAGTATTGGCAATCCGAAAATCCTCAACCAGAAATAGCATTATCAACGGTTACGGGAAGTAATTTGGATAAACGGAGCTAGAGATGAACAATGTTTTGATACCAATTCGTAAAACCCGAAAATGCTCAAGATGTGGTTTGAAATATCCGGCAAAAGACGAGGTTTGCAAGCACTGCAAAGGCCTCAATGAAACGCAAATTAAAGCCCTGCAAGAACATCATCAACAGAGTATGAAAAGCAACAGAAAATTGGCTGGCTTGTTCGGTTTTATCACCATTGCATTATTGTTGCTAATGGTTGCTGCAGCGTTTGTGTAAAACGCAAAAACTGGTTTATTTTGGGTTTACTTATCTTCGCCAGTTGGCTCGTTTTCTTTAGATGCAACACCGTCTGACTCGTCGGCTTCTACTTCCGGCAATGGCCAGCCGCCCAATTCCTGCCAGCGATTCACAATATAACAAAACAGTTCTGCGGTTTTCTCGGTATCGTATAAAGCCGAGTGCGCTTCTCGGTTATCAAAACCAAGATTGGCAGCTACCGCGGCTTTTGCCAGAACCGTTTGCCCGAGTGCCAGGCCTGATAAGGTTGCGGTGTCAAAGGTTACAAATGGGTGGAAAGGGCTGCGCTTAATTGACGCGCGCTCAGTGGCGGCATTTACAAAACCTAAATCAAAAGCAGCATTGTGGGCAACCATAATTGCTCGCTGACATCCTGCCGCTTTCATCTGTTTGCGAATGGCTTTAAAAATCGCTTTCAATGCCACTTCTTCATCAACTGCACCACGCAGTGGGTTAGTAGGATCGATACCCGTAAATTCTAACGCTGCAGGTTCCAGATTAGCGCCTTCGAACGGGTTAACGTGATAGTGAAAGGTTTCTTTTAACGACAGCACACCGGTTTCTTCATCCATATCCAGCGTTGTCGCTGCAATTTCCAGTAATGCATCGGTAGCGGCATTAAAGCCTGCGGTTTCAACATCGACAACAACTGGGAAATAGCCACGAAAGCGTTTTGCAAATAGGGATTTGGGGGTGTCGCTCATGATTTAGTTTCGTTCAATCTATCTGTTTCTGGCTGGCAATTATCGCAGAAAAACAAGGAGTAAGGCTAATGCTTTGTTTACAATTCTGTTCAATTGCGTAGTTAGTGAACATTAACAAAGCTTGCAAGCTGATACTTCCTCAGTAAACTTAGCGCAATGGTTTTTGCTTTTAACGTTTTCTTTACCTCAAAGCAAAACAACATCAACAGTCGTTTCAAGGATTTACATAAACATGTTGTTATTGAAAAATCGCTATTTTAAGCGAGTAATAGCGGTGCTAACCATCAATATGATGTTGGTTGTACCAGGATTTGCCAAGGTCGACGATGACCTTACCTACGCCAACTATGATCAGGTTAAAGTATCACATGTTCATCTTGATTTAACCGTAGACTTTGAGCAAAAGGCCTTGGTTGGCTCTGCTGAGCTTACCTTGGACTGGTCAGATAAAGATGCCAAAACCTTGTATCTCGATACCCGGGATTTGGTGGTTGACCAGGTAAAAGCAAAGCAAGGTGAGGGCGACTGGCAAAAAGTTAACTTTAAGCTGGGTAAGCGTGATGACGTAATGGGCGCGAAGTTAACCATTAAGCCTGACTTTCAAGCCGATAAGTTATTAGTGAAATACAAATCTCAACCACAGGCATCTGGCCTGCAGTGGTTGTCGAAAGAGCAAACTGCAGGTAAGAAACTGCCGTTTATGTTCAGTCAAAACCAGGCGATTCATGCCCGTAGCTGGATCCCAATTCAGGATACGCCTGCGGTACGCATGACCTACACCGCACAAATCAATACCGACAAGTCTTTGTTAGCGGTAATGAGTGCCAATAACGAACCGGGCACCGAGCGTGATGGTGATTATCAATTCACCATGCCACAAGCGATTCCTGCTTACCTGATTGCCATCGCCGTTGGTGATTTAGAGTTCAAAGCCATGAGTGAGCAAACCGGTATCTATGCCGAACAATATATTCTTGACGCTTCCGTGGCCGAGTTTGATGACACGCAAGACATGATAACCGCTTCTGAAAAGCTTTATGGAGAGTACCGTTGGGGACGTTATGACTTGTTAATGTTACCGCCGAGCTTTCCTTTTGGTGGTATGGAAAATCCTCGCTTGTCTTTTATCACCCCAACCGTGGTTGCTGGCGATAAATCCCTGGTGAATCTGATTGCCCATGAATTAGCACATTCGTGGTCAGGAAATCTGGTAACTAACGCTACCTGGCGCGATTTATGGCTAAACGAAGGTTTCACCTCCTATGTGGAAAATCGCATTATGGAAGTGGTGTTTTCTAAAGAGCGTTCGGTGATGGAACAAGTTTTGGCAGTGGAAAGCTTAAAGAGCGATATGAAAACCCTGCCTGCGGATGACACCATCTTGCATCTGGACCTTAAAGGCCGCGATCCAGATGCGGCGTTTTCCAACATTCCTTATGTTAAAGGTCAGCTATTCCTGATTTTCCTGGAAAAACGCTATGGCCGCGAACGTTTCGATCCGTTCGTGCTTGCTTACTTTAATCATTTCGCATTTCAAAGTATTACGACCGATGATTTTCTTCAGTATATGAACAATAACCTGATCAAAAAATATCCGGGTATTGTCAGTAACAAAGAAGTGGATGAATGGGTGTTTGGTAAAGGTTTACCAGCAACAACACCAAACCCGACATCGGATGTATTTACCAAAGTGGAAACTCAATCTAAAGCCTGGCAGGCTGGTACTTTGTCGTTAGATAAAATTCCTACCGACAAGTGGACAGTCCATGAATGGTTATATTTCATCAATGAATTACCGCGAGATTTAGCATTGCAAAAAATGCAGGAATTGGACAAAGCATTTGATTTAACCACGAGCCAAAACGCGGAAATTGCCCATGCCTGGTATTTGCTGGCATTAATCAATGGTTATGACGTAATTAAGCCGCAGCTAGAAGAGTACTTAATTAGCATTGGCCGCCGTAAGCTTATTGTGCCTTTGTATATGAAGCTTGCAGAAACGGATGCTGGTCTGGTCTGGGTTAAGCCGGTATATGCCAAGGCTCGCCCGGGATATCATCCATTGGCGCAGGGTACTATCGACGAAATTTTGAGAGAGTAATCGAGATTTTCTCAAATAAAAAGCCCGCTGCCTGTTTTTACTCATACAAGCAGCGGGCTTTTTTGAATTACAAGTTTGTATATCGATTACGCAGCTGGAACAATAAATAATTCAACGCGGCGGTTTAATGCACGGCCATTGGCATACTTGTTATCCGCTAACGGCTGATTTTCACCCATACCCATAGAAACAATGCGGTTTGCAGCGACGCCTAATACGCGCATTTCTGTTGCAACAGCAGAAGCACGGCGCACGGAAAGGCTCTGATTGTATTCTGCTTTGCCAATGCTGTCAGTGTGACCAACAACACGAATCTTGGTGTTCTTGTTTTGCTTTAACACTTCGGCAATAGCATCCAGGGTGCGCACAAATCCAGGATTAACCTGACTTTCATCGTTTGCAAAGGTGATGTTTGAAGGCATGATCAATTTAATCGAGCCATCTTCCTGGCGAACGACTTTTACACCAGAATGTTGCAGTTTTTGACGCAATACTGCTTCTTGCTGATCCATGTTGTAACCGATACCAGCACCAATCGCAGAGCCTACAACACCACCGATTGCGGCGGATTCTTTGTTATCACCAATGGCAACACCAATGAGTGAACCCGCAACAGCACCTACGGTTGTGCCTACGGTAGTATTCGAAACTTTTTCTTCGCCGCTATATGGATCAACAGTTGTTACACAACCAGAAAGACCAATGGATGCGATGGCAAGGGATAGGGCAGACGCCTTGATGGTTTTTTTCATGGTTTATTCCTTTTTGAACAGATACAAATAACCACCCGACCTAGGTCAGGTAACTGAAAATTTTGTGGGGGCAGGTGTTGTGTCAGGAGGCTGACACGGATAAAGGCTTATTCGCTCACTAATACGTCTACTTCGCGATGATTTTCCTGAAGGGAATCAATAATCACGCGAAAAGACTTGTTGTCTTGCGAATATTTTAATTCTAAACGGCCATATACAGTTTCTGAAGAAACCGGCGCGCCGAGTTGTTCGTCATAAAACGATTTGATTTCAGCTTCGCTTAATTGACTGAAAAACGTCAAAATGGCAGGGAAATCGTCATCATATCGGGAAAAAACTTTCGCATCGTTGGTTAATGGAATATCAACAACGGATCCGGAAACTTCGTTTTCTTCCGCGAAGGTAAAAGGGGAGCTTAGTATGAGTGGTAAAAGTACAAAAATTCTTTTTAACATTATAAAGTCACTGTTACTTCACGAATATCTTCGTTCAACAATGTAAATTTTTCACGCTTGAGCGTCAAGTAAATTCCTTAACTTGGACGTGTTTACTCGCCATATTTGCTTTGCAAACGTAAATCGTGTGTTAAATCGTGTGTGTAGAACTGTTGCGAAAATAAGCTCATCCCGAGTACACTTTGGCAACCCTAAATATCATTGAGACTTAATTTGAAACACTGTGCGATATTGTCGATGGCAAACCTGGAAGAATTCGAAGTATACGATGAACTTCTTGATAAGCCGTTTTTAGAAGCTGGATGGCAAACTCATACGGTCGACTGGCATGATAAATCCATTGATTGGAATGTTTATGATGTGGTTTTGATTCGCAGCCCATGGGATTACCAGCAATATGAGCAGGAGTTTATTGAGGTTCTTGAAAGCATTGAAGCCTCGTCAGCAATCTTAGAAAACGATTTGCAAACGGTGCGTTGGAATATCAATAAAAAATACCTGATGGAACTTGAGCAGAAGAAAGTAACCATTGTTCCTACCCTTTGGAAACAGCGATTTGATGCCAGCGAGCTATCCGGATACTTTCAGCATTTTGAAACCGAACAAATCGTGCTTAAGCCTTGTGTAAGCGCCAATGCCGAAAATACCTTCTGGTTGCGAAAAGACAACTTTAAAGCGGCAATAGCTGATTTAGAAATCGCTTTTGCCAAGGGTGATTTTATGGTGCAGCCATTTATGGAACATGTGATATCTGAAGGTGAGTTTTCATGTTTCTATTTCAATGGTCAATACAGCCACAGCATTTTGAAAACGCCGAAACAGGATGACTTTAGGGTACAGGAAGAACACGGTGGCCGATTGGCATTGATTGAAGAACCTGAAGCAACGTTGTTAGCGCATGCTGAACACGCTCTGCAAAATTTGCCGTCGATGCCTATGTACGCGCGCCTTGATTTCGTTCGTCATCAGGATGGTTTTGCAATGATGGAAGCGGAGCTTATCGAACCATCACTGTATTTCAATATGGACCCGACATCGGCGCAACGCTTCGTAGATTGTTTCGTAAAACGCATGGGCTAATCGCCGCCAACCCGATTGAATTTATTGGGGTCACCCATTAGAAAGCTCCGGTCAAGAACGCAGCCGTGTTTTCTTACTCTTTTTAATGGCAAGTACAGGGTTAAAGCTTCAACTCATTGATATTAGTGAATATGCACCTAATTTATGACAATTATTTGGTGTAAATATGCACCAGTCACCCATCTGAATTTAGGCGATTTAGGCAAGCATCAATGATGTTTGCCTAAGGCCCTTAACTTGCGTTTCAGTCATCGTTTAGTACCAACCCCTGGTCCAGTTCCTGGCAAAGCCTTAAGCTCTGCTCAATAACAAATCTTTGGTTATGTAATGGCATCCAACCCTAAATGGCTCCCGGCGTTGGGCATATTTAACAAATCAATATTGAGCGGTTGATGCGAAGGCCTAATCAGATCTTATGGTTTTTCCAACCCCAGTATTAACTCAACGCATCAACCTAAATCATCATAATGTCATTAACTGAATGCTTTGTTATCCTCGAATGCTACGTTACTTTTAAGTACGTGGTAACAAGCTCTCGCGAGCTTATGAGCAACCGTTTTAAGGGCGATGTTGCGATTCGTTCTAGCCAGTTTTCGCTGATAGTACTTTTTTATTGCCGGGTTGTATCGCATAGCAAAATTGGCCGCTTCTATAAACGCCCACGCTAGATAACGGTTACCATTTTTTATATTCGTGGAGCCTTTTTTCTTACCGTTACTTGTCCTGCTGCCATTTACGCAGCGACAATACGAGGCGAAGTTACCCGCACTTGCAAACCGTTCTATCGTTCCTGTTTCTAACATGATGGTCAGCGCAAGCACCTTGCCGATACCATCAATGCTGGTCAGTAAACGAAATTCAGGAGACAGCGATACTTGCTTTAAAACCTGTGATTCTATGTGCTTAATCTGTTGCTGTGCACAGCGCAATAACGCTAGGTTTGAATAGACGGCAGTACTGGTATGTGCCGAAGAGAATGTTTGGTTGATATCATCGATATTCGTCTCTTCAAAGCACTGGGCCATTTGCTTAATTTTATTGCTGCTTGGTTTATAACCCAGGTGGCGCATATAGCAACTTTGGATGGATAACAAATTCTTTGTCGATTGCTGTACGATATCCATTCGCTTGCGCATCAGGTCTCGCACGCTTCGCATTTCTTTTGGGTATATATAGCCTTCAGGCAACACATCAAGCCGTAGCATTTCAGCAAGCCATCGGGCATCCGTTTTATCGTCAGCGTGCTTGAGTCCTGAATATTGTTGAATCGCACTGGGATTAGCTAAGTGCATTTGGAAACCATCTTCCATCAAAGCATCGACAAGCCAGTACCAGTTAAAGGTCGACTCCACAACGAGTCCGGTCAAATCATTTTTGTAGGGTTTTAAGAATGATTGAATAACCGTTAAATCGTTATCTAGCCTTTTGGTCAACAACTTTTCACCGTTACCATTTACAATAGCAATAACACAATTGTTTGAATGCAAATCAATTCCACCATATAGTTTCATCATAAGCTCCTCTCGATACTGTTTATGTTTTGGTCAACACAACTGTATCGATTACAAGAGGAGCTTTCTATATGATTATCAGATCTTGATCCGTGCAAAGATAACACCCCTAAGTTAATAAAACTAAGGAAACTGGTCTAAGCCCATCTGTGAATAATCGTTGCTGATCTAGAACATGCGAAATTCAAGATTTGACCCTAACTCGTTAAGGTCTGGGAGTTAAACGTGAGCGCGGCGGAAGTGATCAACCCACATCGCTGTTGCGCCACAGATAGCCACTGGCATTAAAACCAGGTTCAATATCGGAATAATGGCAAACAAAGACACCGTTAAACCAAAGCTGAAACACTTTCCACGTTTCTCACTTAAGCTAGAGCGCATGGTCTGAAAATCGATTTTGTGATTATCGAACGGATAATCGCAGTATTGAATTGCCATCATCCAGGCGATAAAGGCAAACCAGATCACCTGACCGATAACCGGTACAAATAAAAAGATTAGGAAAAAGCCTATGGCTCGCGGAATGTAATAAAGCAGTTTGCGCCATTCGCGATATAAGGTTCTTGGGATATCTTTGATAATATCGACAAAGCCACCGTCGGATAAGGATTGCCCGGTAAGGTGCTGTTCAATTTTTTCCGACAACAGGCCGTTAAAAGGTGCGGCCAGCCAGTTAGCGACGGTTGAAAATACAAACGAGGCGGCAATAACACTGGCGATATAAATAAGCGGCTCAACAATTACGATTAACCAGCTTAACGTCGAAGGCAGCCAGGCCTCCAGTTGCACAATCCAGTCATCGATATAAAAACTCAATTGATAGAAAGCAAACCCGAACAGAATAAGGTTGACGATTAACGGCACAAACACGTACCGACGAATTCCTTTGGTACGGATTAGTTTAAAGCCCTGCATGAAATAACTGGCGCCACTTTGCGCTGCAGATTGTTGTAATTGTGCTTGATTCATTCCATTTTTCCAAAAGACATCAATATTTTTGGATTCTTACTTATTGAACCGCACTTAGCAACTGATTAAGTGTTACAAAGCACTTCAATATTTCCTTGATTCAGGTATTATCAAATATTAGAAAGGTAATACCAATCTTTAGTCGAACTTCAGATTGCACAGATTTTATTTCTTACCTGAGAATAATAAGATTAAATGCGCTTAAAAAAGATAAAATTAGCCGGTTTCAAATCTTTCGTGGATGTCACTAATGTGCCGTTTCCACAGGAGATGACCGCCATCGTCGGCCCCAATGGTTGTGGTAAATCCAACATCATTGATGCGGTACGTTGGGTTCTGGGTGAAAGCTCAGCGAAAAACCTGCGTGGTGATTCGATGACCGATGTTATCTTTAATGGTTCCACTGCTCGTAAACCTACCGGGCAGGCCAGTGTGGAGCTAGTGTTTGATAACCAGCAGCAGCGCATTACCGGTTCAATGGCCGATCGCACCGAAATTTCTATCCGCCGAGTCGTAAACCGCGACAGTCAAAATACTTACTATCTCAATGGCAGCAAATGTCGCCGTAAAGATATTACCGACATCTTCCTGGGTACAGGTCTTGGGCCGCGAAGTTATGCGATCATTGAGCAGGGCATGATCTCCCGCTTAATCGAATCTAAACCTCAGGAGCTGCGTATCTTCATTGAAGAAGCTGCAGGGGTTTCAAAATACAAAGAACGACGTCGGGAAACGGAAAACCGGATAAAAGCCACCCGGGAAAACCTCGCCCGTTTGACCGATATACGTCACGAGCTGCATAGCCAGCTAGAAAAATTACATGGTCAGTCTCAGGCAGCGTTGCGTTTTAAAGAGTTAAAGCAGCAGGAACGCTTGTTCAAATCGCAAATTGCGGCGATTCGCTGGCAACATTGTCAGAATAAATTAGACAAACTAAAAACCGACGAGCAAAAGCTTGCGGTACAACTTGAGCAATTAAATACCGAGCAGGGGCAGCGCGAACTTAGTATCGTTAAGGCCCGTCAGGCGCAAGAACAAAGTACCAGTGAGCTGAACAGCCTTGGTCAACGAAAGCTGAGTTTAAGTACTGAAATTACCCGACTTGAAGAAAACATCAAGCACGCCAAGCAGCGCAAGTTAACCTTGTCTCAGGATCTCGATAAGTTGCTAATTCGCGCTCAGGAAAACAAGCATCAATTGCATCAGGAGCAGGCCAAACGCCAGGAACTTGATATTGAGCTTGGTGATATCGAGCCAGAAATTGAAGAATTGCAATTGCAACTTGAACAAGCACGAGAACAAGCCGAGCGTTTAAGTGAACAGCAACAATCCTGGCAGGATAAATGGCAGGCCTTTCAACAGCAAAAGCATGAGCTGATGCAAAAACGACAGCTGGTGAAATCGCAAATCGATGCAGCGCGCCAACAGGCACAGCAATTGAGCATGCGACGTGAGAAATTGCTACAACAACAAAAAGACTTTGATATTGATGCGATTGCCACGAAACAAAGCGATCTTCAAGAAGACGCCATGGTTATTGCCGAACAGGTAGAAGAATATCAAGATACCTATAGCCAGCAGCAAAACCTGGCGGATCAAAAAGATCAGCATTACCAGGATCTGGCCGGGCAATTACAGCAAGCGCAAACGGCATTAAATAAAACCATCACGCAAATTGAAGCGCTGCAACAGGTAACCCAAACCAGCAGCGATTGGCAGCAACAACAACAGGCATTGTTGTCTGAACTTGGTCTGGAAAGCCAGAGCCAATTAGTGGAACAGCTTAATGTGGAAAAGGGCTGGGAGCTGGCGGTTGAAATGGTGTTGGGACATTGGCTGCAAGCGAATGTTACTGCGCAGTTACCGGAACGGTTCCCACTAAATCAAGGCGCGATTTATCTCGATTCACAGGTTTCTGAAAATTTAGCGAAAAGCGGTACCCTGAGTAGCAAAATTTCAAACCCGCATTCCATTCAGACGCTATTGAGTAAAGTTCATCTTGCGGATAATGAACAGCAGGCCAGAGGCATGATTGCGTCGTTAAACAATGACGAATCTGTGATTTGCCCTGAAGGCGTGTGGTTTAGTAAAAACTGGATGCAAAAAGGCTTGCTACAGGGTGAATCGGGACAACTGGCAAGACAAAACCAGCTGCTTGAATTGCAACAGCAAGTGCAGGGGCAAGAAGATTGCGTTACCGAACTAGAATCCCGCCTTGAACAAGCAAAAAGCGTTCAGGAACAGGCAAAGCAAGCCGCGGTCTTAGCCAAACAACAATGGCAACAGGCTGAGCAACAGTTATCCGCGCATAAGCAACAATTGCAGTTGGTTAATCAGGAGCTGACCTTACTCAAGCAGCAAGCTTCTGGCGTTTCAGGAGAACTAATCAGCCTTGATGCCGGCATCGCAGAAAAAACCGAAGAAGCAGAAACCCTGGCTTTCACTGAAGAAGAGCTAGCCGAGCAGTTAGAAAACTTTGCTGATGATGGTGATGATCTTGAACGTCAGCGCTCTGGTGCAGGACAAGAGCTGCAACAATGGCAAAGTCGTATCAATAACTTTAACCAGCAGCTGCAGCAAAAGTTAGTGAAACGCGAGCAGTTATCGTCGACGTTAAAGAACCTGGCGTTAATGGTTCAGCGCATTGAAGAGCAAATTCAGTTTTCCAACGAACAACAGCAGGAATTACAGATTGCTCAGGAAGAATTGGAAATCCCGTTACTGGATGATCAGGAGCAGCTGCAGGAAAAATTGATCCGAAGCAGTGACCTTGAACAACAGCAACAGGCATTGCACCAACAGCAATCAAAAGCCAATGATGAAATCATGGCGTTTAATCAAAGCCAACAAGGCTTGCTAAATAACATCAGTCTTATTAAAGACAAGATGGCAAAAATCACCCTTGATGGCGAAAACTATCGGGTTCGGGCAAATACGGCTATCGAGCAGTTGGATGAATTACAGCAATCACTGAAAGATGTGCTGCAGGAATTGCCAGCTGATGCTAAGGAAAACCAATGGCAGATCAAGCTTGCCAGAGTCGCCAAAGAAATTGATAGTCTTGGTGCGATTAACCTGGCAGCGATTGAAGAATACGAATTACAACAACAACGCAAAGGCTTCCTTGATCAGCAAAACGATGATTTAGAAGATGCCTTAGCAACGTTAGAAACCGCCATTGCTAAAATCGATCGAGAGAGCAGGGCGAAGTTCAAACAGACCTTTGATCAGGTGAACGATGATCTTAAGGCGCTGTTTCCTAAGGTATTTGGTGGCGGAAGCGCATACCTGGATTTAACCGGGGAAGATTTATTGGATACCGGTGTTACTATCATGGCTAGACCACCGGGCAAAAAAAATAGTACGATTCACTTACTTTCCGGTGGTGAAAAGGCCCTAACCGCTTTATCATTGGTGTTTGCGATTTTCCGATTGAATCCGGCACCATTTTGTATGCTGGACGAAGTTGATGCACCATTGGATGACGCCAACGTTGAACGATTTTGTAAGTTGGTTAAGGAAATGTCGAAAACGGTGCAGTTTATCTACATTAGTCATAATAAAATTGCGATGGAAATGGCAACTCACCTGACCGGTGTGACTATGCATGAACCAGGTGTTTCCAGAATGGTTGCTGTGGATATCGAAGAAGCCGTCGCTATGGCGCAAGCATCTTAAACAGGCTTAAATATGGAATTTAATTTAAGAGATATTCTCCTCATTATCAGTATTCTCGCGATTGCCGCACTCTGCATTCACGGAATGTATACCCTGCGCAAAGACCGCAAAAATCCCTATAAATTAAAAGAATCTGTGGCTTCTGAATCGAAAGATGATGTCGAAGAACGCACCTTTGACAACTCTGGATTCGACCAGGATGGTGTTGGCCGACCGAAAAAGGTTGTGAAAAACCCTGCAGCTGATACTAACCCGGTAACAGAGAATCTCTCCGCTCCGGTTTTTTCCAGTGATGCGTACAGTACACCGGATTTTGACAGCAGTTTGAGCAATATTGATTCAGCAGAAACCGACACCTACTCGTCTTCTAATCAGAAGTTTGATGAGATTGGTGACGAACCAGTCGATACCACTGACTTACCGTCAGATTCATTTAGCGTTGATAACGACTACATGAGTGATCCTGCTCTGGATATGGCGAGCGAGCCGGCGATGGCGGAAATGGAACGCATATTTGAAGCCCATGAAGCGACTAAAGCACAACCGTCGGTAAGAGAGATGCGATTCACTGAGCCGACGTTTGAAGCGGAAGAAGAGGTTGTAGAGGCGGCGCCGGAAGTTGTTGAAAATACTCAGGCTAAGCGTCGTGTTGAGAAAACCAAAGCGCAAATTCGTCGTGACCAGATGGAAATCGATTTCGCCGATGAAGAAGACGATCAACCAGCCGCGGATATCGAGCAGGAAGTATTGGCAATTAGTGTTGTTGCCGGACAAAACCAGCTAATCTCTGGTGCCGCTTTACTACCGACTTTACTAACCCTTGGTATGAAGTATGGTGATATGAATATTTTCCATCGCCATCAAGATAACTCAGGTAAAGGGCCAATCCATTTCTCTTTAGCGAATATGGTAAATCCGGGCACCTTTGACCTCGACAATATGGAGAACTTTGCCACTACAGGGCTAACCCTGTTTATGACGCTGCCGAATGCTGGCGACCCGAGCAAAGTGTTTAAGTTAATGTTGTCGGCGGCGAAGCAACTTGCCAGCGAATTTGGTGGTCAGGTTCTTGATGGACAGCGTAGCGTCATGACGCGCCAGACCGAGCAACACTATCTTACCAAGATTCGCGAATTCGACCGCAAGAGCCGAATCGCAAACGTTTAAAAATATAAAATAAAAGCCTCCGACGGAGGCTTTTTTCTAACTCAGATTTACACGACCCAGGTTACATTATTCAATGTCTGATCTAACGAAAATCCAATCTAAGATGAGCGAAATCATCGCTGAGCTTCACGAATACAATTATCAATATTATGTGTTGGACGCACCGACCGTGCCTGACAGTCATTACGATAGATTGATGCGCGAATTGCAGGAGATGGAAGCTCAATATCCTGAGCTCAAGCAAGCGGATTCGCCTTCGCAAAAAGTTGGCGGCGAAGCTTTAAAGTCGTTTTCTCAGGTTACCCATCAGATCCCGATGTTGTCATTGGATAATGTTTTTGATGAAACCGAATGGCAGGGTTTTATAAGCCGTATCCACGACCGCTTGGGACGTACACAAGCAGTAAGTTTTTGTTGTGAGCCAAAGCTCGATGGTCTGGCGGTAAGCCTTCGTTATGAAAATGGTATTTTGGTTCAGGCAGCAACTCGTGGCGATGGTCAGGTTGGTGAAAACATTACCGAAAATGTGAAAACCATTAATGCCATTCCACTACGTTTGCGCGGCGATAACCTGCCACCAGTATTCGAAGTGCGCGGCGAAGTCTTTATGCCTAAGGCTAGCTTTGATGCATTGAATGAACAGGCCATCAAAAAGGTGAAAAGACCTTTGCTAACCCGAGAAACGCAGCAGCTGGTTCTTTACGTCAGTTAGATTCAAAAATTACGGCTAAGCGTAATCTATCATTTTACGCATACAGCGTCGGCTATGTGGAGGATGGTGATACCTGGTTACCGGCGAGCCACTATGAGCGCTTGATGCGTTTGAAAGAATTAGGTCTGCCGGTTTGTCCTGAGATTGTCAAAGTTGACGAACCATCAGCATGTGTGGATTTTTATCAGGACATTATGACCCGCCGGGACCAGCTTAGTTATGAAATCGATGGTGTGGTATTAAAGGTTGATAGCATTGCCGATCAACAGCAACTTGGATTTGTCGCCAGAGCGCCGCGTTGGGCAACCGCATTTAAATTTCCGGCTCAGGAAGAGTTAACGACTTTACTTGACGTTGAGTTTCAGGTTGGTCGAACTGGTGCGATTACCCCGGTTGCCCGTCTTGAACCTGTGTTTGTTGGTGGTGTTACCGTATCCAATGCTACCTTACACAACCAGGATGAGATTGACCGTCTTGGTCTTAAAATCAAAGATACGGTGATTATTCGCAGGGCTGGGGATGTTATTCCACAGATTGTTAGCGCCGTTATCGATAAGCGCCCGGATGATGCCAAAGATATCGTCTTTCCAGACGCTTGTCCGGTATGTGATTCTGCAGTAGAACGGGTGATTGGCGAAGCGGTATTGCGGTGTACTGGTGGTCTGTTCTGTGGTGCTCAACGCAAAGAGGCGATTAAACATTTTGCTTCTCGTAAAGCGTTAGACGTTGATGGGTTAGGGGACAAGTTGGTTGAACAACTTGTCGATGAACAGCTGATTAAGACGCCTGCGGATCTATTTACCCTTAATCAAACGCAGCTAACTACGTTAGAGCGTATGGGCGTTAAATCGGCTGACAAACTTTTAGCGGCTCTGCAAACCGCGAAAACTACAACTCTTGCGAAATTTATTTACTCATTGGGTATTCGCGAGGTGGGTGAAGCGACAGCAGGAAATCTGGCACAGCATTTTAAAACCCTTGAGGCTATTCAATCTTCAACCTTTGAACAACTAATTGAAGTTGCTGATGTTGGTGAAGTGGTTGCTAACCATATCCTGCATTTCTTCGCCGAAGAGCATAATCGTGAAGTGATTCATCAACTATTAGAAGTAGGACTTAACTGGCCAACGATTGAAGTGAAGGCCGAAAAAGAGCTGCCACTAAAAGACCAGACTTTTGTGTTAACTGGAACTTTGAGCCAGATGGGACGTACCGAAGCCAAAGGTCATCTGCAGTCTTTAGGCGCTAAAGTTTCGGGCAGTGTGTCTGCCAAAACCAATTATCTGGTTGCCGGCGAGAAAGCGGGATCAAAGCTTACCAAAGCAACTCAGCTTGGCGTTGAGGTGTTAACTGAAGAGCAGTTAATTACATTGCTAACCGAGCACGGTGTTCTTTAACCACAACTAAAGAATATCTGGATTTATAAGCCCCTGAACAGTTTTCATGAGATAGGGGGCTTTTTGATATAAAGGGATATTATGTCTGAGATAACGTTTACCAACGAACAAAAGGCGGTGTTAGTTGAGAAGCTGCAAACTTACTTTGAAAATGAACTGGATCAGGAGATAGGTCAGTTTGATGCTGAGTTCCTGCTTGATTTTGTCTCCAAAGAAATGGGCAGCTATTACTACAACCGAGGCTTAGAGGATGCACGCACCATAGTCGCAGCAAAGCTGGATACCATTGATGATGAAATCTATGCCATTGAAAAAGAGATCCGCTAGCTATGTCCTTGCTTGTAAATTATGTGCCCCTTTCAATTGATATGGCAGGAACGAATCTGACTTTAGAGAGCTATAATCAGCCCCTCATTTAATATTAAGAAAAGATGAAGAAAGACGCATACGTAACTTTTTTAGGAGCTAAAACTGTAGCATTTGCATGGATTGGCTCAATAATCGGGCCATTGTTCATGTTGGTTGGTCTTACGGACTTTGAAAAGCCACATTTCTATATTGGCCTAGTATTTTTAGTAGTTGTGGTTCTTACTGTGCGGGATGGTTTCAAAGCACGAAGGCATGGCAAGACTTCTGATTTTATTGCTATGAGTATAGTGCCTATACTATTGCCTCTTACCTGCCTTATTTGGCTCTGCTTAAGTTTATAACTGCTAATTCAAATAAGTCATTAATGAAGGTTGGTTGCACATTTTCGACGTCAATATAAATAACGTAATTTACTGAATAATTGGCAGTCGCGAGCGTTTGCTGCGAGCGAGTAAAAGCTATTGAACCTACTATACTCTCTTAAGATCCAACGTAATCCCGCACTTGATGCGGGACCTCCTGTCGCATCCTGTGTTCCTATTTATTTCAACTTCTTAGCTCAAAAACTAAGTAAAAAAGTCTCAGTAAAACGAAGGGAGGTCCCCTGTCGGAGCAGGGGATGACGGAGTATATCAACGGGATAGCGTATGACTCTGGCTGGCACACTAGAAACATTCGGCCCTGGCTAAGATTCCCTGTAGTATCAGGGAATGACAAAAGGCTTTTTGCTTTTTACTCGAAGCGACGTTTTGTGTCGCGGGTACAGAATTTCGGTTCCAGACAAATTCTGCATACCAACGTCCATGTCGGTAACCCGGAACAATCTTTGATTGTGTACCCGAAGTGACGTTTTCCGTCACGTGCTCGGAGTTCGTTCACGATGCGTACTAAGGGAGTTTTAACTCCCGCTTGTGGCACACTAGAGTCATTCAGCCACTTTGAAGTTTCAGCTCGAAAAGCAAGATTACGGCCGACGCCGCAATGACGAATTTCGAACTTTCGACAGCGTCCTCACAGAAAATTGCTCCTCGATAACTGCTCCTCGATAACTGCTCCTGCGTTATTCTACCTACATACATCCTTGTACTAGTGCGTTATTCTAACTACATATTTCTATGTATTAGTGCATTTTCTGCATATAAGCCATCCATGGCCAAAACCGACGGAGTCTTCTACGACAACGTCCTAATTGACGTAGTCTTCTCTCCTATATGACTTAACTCTAGTCGCTTATTTGCTTTCCATTGATGATATCTTTGTTCTCTATAATCTCGATGCCAGATTTCTGCGGCTGATTCAGCGCATCGATCATTGACCTGACAATATCCGTAGCTTCGACTGGCTGATAGGCTGGACACAAACGATCAACTGCAGGGGCAAGAAATCGGTAAAGGCTCTTGGCAAAGTCTTCGCCGGTTCTGGATTCTTGCCTAGAGCCCAGAATGAGGCTTGGCCTCATAATGACTAAATACTCCAAGCCAATGTTCATTAGCGCCTGTTCCATCTCGCCTTTGACACGGTTATAGAAGCTCATCGCCTTTTCATTGGCACCTAAAGCGGAGATTACCGCAAAGTTACTCACATTCGCTTGATGGGCAAATTTAGCGATTTTGACTACCAAGTCTTTATCAATCGCTTTAAATGCCTGCTGACTTCCAGCCTTTTTAATGGTGGTACCCAGGCAACAATAAACCTCATCAATGTCGAACTGCTGGTAGATTGATTGCAATTGTTCATCATTCAATTCCACCCGGGTCAATTTTGCATGACTTTTCGGCAGGGGAGAGCGGCTTATGGCAATGACGCTTTGGTATCTTTCATCATCCAAGAGATTATCGATACAAATAGAGCCAGTGAGTCCTGTAGCCCCTAGTACGAGTGCGGTTTTCATTGGGTTTAGGTCGTCTGGTAAACTGAGGGAATTTGTTACTTATACTAGTACAAACTCATTGCAAAATTGATACCCAAAGCAAGGTTTTTTTTAATAATAAAAATATGCAAAAAAAGTTTAAAAAAGTGCTTGCAAAAACAGAGGGCTGATACAGCAAGGCACCGCAAAAGTTATCCACTGTTTTTGTGCAAAACTTAATAACGGCCTCAAATTTCTTCACCAATATTTTCGTAAATTCTCATTTGCTGAAAAAATAAACTTGCTAAATTCGCATTTCTGGTCTCTAGGCGTTAATTTTATTGGTTTTTATTTTGCTAACAGATTTATCCACAGGCTGTCTTGGCTTAGTTTGTCTTATGTGAATGAATTGATATTGGCGATCGGAGGAGGAGAATATTTTTATTTTCGTTGATAAAGCTCAACGAGTTTTCAAATAATTTTATTGAAATTTGGTTACTGCAGACAAGGTTGGCTTGCGAATATAATAAAGTTAATGATAAACATAGAGTTAGATCGATACTTTAAATACCGGCCAAAACGAATTCGATTTTTCTTTTAAATCAATATCCAGGCAACAGCTTTGAAACCGGAGAAACGAATCTACTATCCTCCGGTAATTCTATCGTTGTCTACTATTTGTTCGTAATGGCGGATATTTGAACAGGAAAACTTATCAACATTGATCTTGAGTGTGGCTAGATACGTTGAAGTTAAGAATTGACACCGTGAGATTCAGGTTCGCTACGACAACCAGCGAAGCGAAATAGAAAATTTCCGTTATAGTTGCTGGTAATCCTTTAAAGCAAACAATAGGTAACAATGGCCCGTAAAATTCCCCCGGCGCATTTGCTGGTGGTGTTCGAAGCCGCTGGCAGGCATCAAAGCTTTAAACACGCCAGTGAAGAGCTTTTTATTACCCCATCGGCGGTCAGCCATCAAATACGCTCATTAGAGGAGTTTCTGGGTTTTGAGTTATTCCAGCGAGACAAGCGTGGGGTGACGCTAAACAATGCCGGACAATTCTATTTAAAGTATGTAAGCCAATCGTTAGAAAAGCTCGAGCATGCTACTCGTCAGTTGCAGACTAAATTTCAATCTAATTTATTGAAAATATCTACCTTTCCTTCGTTATCAAGAAACATCATCTTGCCGCAGCTGTCCAATTTTCAAAATCAGAACCCTGAACTGGATATTCGTATCGAAACGTCGATGAACTTATTGGATTTGCGCTATGAGGACATTGATTTGGCATTTCGCATCGGCGATGGTAAATGGCCTGACGTTGCGGTAGAGAAAATCCTGGATGTCAGAATCATTGCGGTTTGCTCACCTGACTTTCAAAAACAACATGGGTTAAAGGACGTTCGGCAAATTGCCGATGTGCCATTAATCGATCTTGCTGATATGGACAATGTATGGGGGAATTGGAGCAAAGCAGTCGGTAATGGTAAGCTGAAAGTGTTACCTAAGCTCACCTTTAACGATTACGATGCTTCATTGCAGGCGGCGGAGCAGGGGTTGGGCGTCGCATTGGCGATGCAACCTATCGAAAATTACTTACTTAAATCGAAAATCCTTGTCGATCCTTTCCAAAAAAATGCTGAATTTCCCATGTCGCTGTATGCGGTGTTTCGCGAGAGCGAGCGACAAAACCAGGCAATTCAGGCATTTATCCATTGGGTTAAGGAAATGTTAATAGCAGGTGAATAATATTCATCTGAAGCGTGAATATTTTCCCTTTGCCGAGAACCCTCAAGCTTTCTATTCTTAGTTTCGAAGTTAGCTGAAATTGTGGAGTTCACAATGAATCGTTCAAAAGCACAATATCTATGGTTATATCGTTTAACAGCATGTCTGGTTATCGCATTACCAATACTGGCAGACGTGCTTTGGTTTGAGCAGATAATCGTTTCCTTAGTATATGTACCACTAACCTGCCTGGCACTGGCATTTCTGGCGAAAATGGTCGATGTACAGTTTGCAAGTTATTTATTACAGGATCATGGACGTCAAATGAAATTCACATTATTGTCATTTCCTAAACGTAAGGTTCGTGCGAAAAACGTTAAAAAGCGCTCTGCAGCTTAAGAGAATTTAATTGGGGCAAAGGTGGCGACACTGCATACCACATGCTCTTAGACCACTTAAACAAGAATGAATATGAAAAAGGCCCGTTCAACGGGCCTTTTCGCGTTTGTAAGATTCGCCAACGTAATTAGGGCTCAGATAAAAACAGTAAAGAATTTTCCTGATCGATTTCAAACTTGAATTGTTTTAAGAAGTTCATTCCAAGTAGGCCATCGGCTTTTTCAAAGCCGGGCAATTCCATCACCACAATCTCAAAGTCTTCCAATTGGTGTTCGCCGATGTTGAAGTGATCGACGATAACCGAATATGCAGTTTGATTACCCGCTGCGGTGTTGATTTCTAACTGACGATTGACCTGAATGTCTCCGCTATTCTTCAATGCATTGAAATAAGCTTCTGACAACACCGTAATCGAGGCGCCAGTATCTATCATCAGGTTTGTTCGGTATTGCTTATTGATGCGAGCATTGACAAGAAAATGCTCATTAATTTTGTTCAGCTTAATTGCCTGTAACTCTGTTTGAGTACTGTGCATTTGGCGGCGAAGTTTTGCTACCTGCCCCTGGTACGCTGTTAGGTGAGAAATGTTATCCAGATACGAATCAGCGATATCAAACTCTTCCAATTGAATGAAAGCCTGACTCAGCGCTAGAATGTAAGGCGGATAATTTGGTTCTTCCATAAGCAAAGGCTCAAAGAAGTCGATTTGCTCGTGCCATGCGCCATTATGAGCAAAACTGCGTCTCTGCTTTTCGGCAATCTGATGGATCTGGCTCAACCACATTTCTTCTTTCTCGTAATCGAAGGAGTTATGGATAAGCTCGTAGTACAAAAAAACTGCTTCCTGCTTTTTATCAATGGCTTCGAAGTAATTAATTTTCACCAGCAACCAATCTTCGTCGTTCGACGAATACGCTAAGAAATTCTCGAGAAGATTGTTGATCAGGGTAAATTGCTTTTGCTCTAACCACTGATAAGCCTGCGTCAACCATTCGCTCTTCAAGTGGGTTGCCGCCTCTTCAGACTGGATTTCAATATCAGCGTAAATATCAGCAGCGCTATCGAACTGTCGAACATTGAAAAACTGTTCCGCGGTAGCAATCAATAACTGTAAATTGCCATCAGTTGCTTCACCGATTGGCGTCTCGGCAAGAGAGAGGCGTACTTTATTATTCTGGCTGTTGTCGCTCGATGATGAACTTTTCTCGGAAGCAGGCGAAGATGTATACGACGGCACAATCAGTGACTCTGCCAGTGCGGTGATTGGACTATGAACTTGTTCTACCCGGGAAAAAAACTGATAAGTGTTCAACCCTACCGATAAAACAAGCAGTCCACAAAGATAGATTATTAATTTACTTTTCAAGTTGTTATCCAGTTTTGCAGTCTGTGTTTTCAAACGTAGCAGCCTTCCTGGCAAGATTACCTCGTGTACTGCTTGCAACGATAACCCTGTCAACTTGCTATTTGTTGTTTTTTTCAAATTATAGTGCTAGTTCGATGTTTTCTCTAATTTTCATAACGTTACCTTAACGTTTAATGGCAAGAGGTACAACGCAGATAAATGAAGGCGCTAACGTTCATACGGATGCGCCCGCAAAACGGATGAATATCTGGGGGAAGCTGCAGCACTGCTTAATCGATACAGATATTCAAACGGCTACTTAAATTGGTCCTTGCTGAAACGGGTCAGGCCTTTCTGCCCAGGTTTTGAACGACGGTTGTTTCTCTGCCCAGGAGACGTTTTATAACCACTGGCGTTATTTTTACCCTGGCGATAAAACTGATTTTTCTCTTTTCGGGTTTCTGGTGGCACCAGATGTTGTGGCCCGTTACCAATAAGTTTTCGCGCCAGGCCTTTTTTCGTTAAGGCTTCACGTATGATTGGCCAGTTAGCCGGGTCATGATAACGTAAAATGGCTTTATGCAAACGACGTTGACGGCCGCCCTTGGCAACCGGCACCGATACCGAGGTTTTACGGATCTTTGTTAATGAATCAATTTCTGTGTGGTAAAGCGTTGTCGCGTTTGCCAACGGTGATGGATAGAAGTTCTGAACCTGATCCAGTTTGAAATTGCGCTCTTTTAGCCACAACGCCAGATTGATCATATCTTCATCGGTCGTACCCGGGTGGGCCGAAATAAAATATGGAATCAAGTACTGTTTTTTACCCGCCTGCCTGGAATAGTGATCAAACATCTCTTTAAACTTATCGTAAGTTCCCATGCCTGGCTTCATCATTTTCGCCAGCGGACCTTCTTCGGTATGCTCAGGCGCAATTTTCAGATAACCGCCGACATGGTGGCTGGCGAGCTCTTTGACGTATTCCGGATCCTGAATTGCTAAATCATAGCGCACGCCAGATGCAATCAGTACTTTCTTGATACCGCGAACTTTTCGCGCTTTGCGATACAGGTTAATGGTTGGCGTGTGATCGGTATCCATATGGCCACAAATATCAGGCCAAACACAGGATGGACGACGACAGGTGGCTTCCGCTTTTGGACTCTTACAACGTAACTTGTACATGTTCGCGGTTGGGCCACCTAAATCGGAAATTACCCCGGTAAAGCCAGGCACTTTCTCTTTGATGTCTTCGATTTCATCAAGAATTGATTGCTCGGAACGCGATTGAATAATGCGTCCTTCATGTTCGGTAATCGAACAGAAAGAACAGCCACCAAAACAACCTCGCATGATATTGATTGAGGTTTTTATCATGTCATAAGCCGGAATTTTCGCGTCACCATAGACAGGATGAGGAACCCGGGCATAAGGCAGGCCGAAAACACCATCCATTTCCGCTTCACTCAACGGATAGGCCGGTGGGTTTAACCAAACACTGCGATCGCCATGGTTTTGTAACAGCGCTCTGGCACTACCAGGGTTTACTTCCTGATGAAATATCCTTGAAGCGTGGGCATAAAGAACCTTGTTATTGGTAACCTGCTCAAAACTTGGCAGCTTCACATAGGTTTTTTCCCAGGGCTTAAAACGCTTGTCCCAGCTTTTATTCTGATAGTCGCTGATTTGAATTGGCACCGCTTCTTTCGACACATCAACTTGCTGTACGCCAGTATCTTCCTGAGCGGGCTTGTCATCGGTCGCACAGGATTGTGGTGTCATATCTTGATAAGGACTTGGAATTGGATCGATTTTTCCTGGTCGGTCAATGCTGCGAGAATCAACGCCGCGCCATCCCGGCAGTGCCTGTTTAGTGATAAATGCGGTACCACGAACATCGGTTAAGGTTTCCGGTGTTTCGCCACGGGCAATGCGGTGGGCCACTTCAACCAGCGGACGTTCGGCATTACCGTAAATCAGTAAATCTGCCTTAGCATCGAAAATAACACTGCGTCGAACTTTATCTGACCAATAATCATAATGGGCAATACGACGTAAGCTGGCTTCAATACCACCTAAAATAACCGGCACATCTTTGTAAGCTTCTTTACAACGTTGTGAATAGACCAAGACTGCTCGGTCAGGGCGTTTTCCGCCTTCGTTGTTCGGGCTGTAGGCGTCGTCATGGCGCAACCGTCTTTCGGCGGTATAGCGATTGATCATTGAATCCATATTGCCGGCGGTTACACCGAAAAACAGGTTTGGTTTGCCAAGCTCCATGAATGGATCTTTTGAATGCCATTCGGGTTGAGAAATAATACCGACCCGAAAGCCTTGTGATTCGAGCATTCGACCGATTACGGCCATACCAAAACTTGGGTGATCGACGTAGGCATCGCCGGTAACCAGAATGATGTCGCAACTGTCCCAGCCAAGTTCGTCCATTTCCTTGCGGCTTATGGGTAAAAATGGTGCGGTGCCATAGCACTCAGCCCAGTATTTAGGGTAATCAAACAGGGCGACTTTCGGTTGTGGGATCATAGAAAACGACGATGAAAATTAAAACAATAGGGCATTATACCAAACACAGGTTAGCAGATGTCGAACTTTGTTTTATAAATTTGCAACGAATTGACACCGAGATTTCAGTGACTGTGATTAATTTGCGATTTAGCCAAGTGTCCATATGCTTTAATAAGCCAAACCATTTATCTGGGTAGTAACTGACCGCAAAAATAGTGCGGATTAACTTGTTGATACAAGTTCCGTTTGCTCTGCAAGGTAAGTTTTTGGTTAAATGGGTGTTTATATCGATAAAAATATATGGGAAGTAAATGACAAAAGTTAACCGATTGAGTGCCACGTCACTGAGCGCTCGTGCAGCGGTGCGTGCCGCTTTAGTCGCGTCAATGGTCATTGGTTTGCAAGCTTGTGCGACGTCATCAGACGCAAATACCGATTCAGCACAAGCCACGAATGTTGATGCAACACCAACCATTGTTGCTGACAACAGTGCCAATACCGGTAATGACGCAGTGATCACCATGGAAAAAATCATGTCAGATCCTGATTGGATTGCTCGTACTCCAAGCAATTGGTATTGGGGTGATGACAGTGATCAGGTTTTATATTTACAAAAGCGTGAAGGTAATCCCGTTCGTGACCTTTATGTTCATGGTTTACAGGACGAGCAAGGCGAGTTAGTTAACTTAGCGCAATTGCATCAGTATGCCGATCGCAATGCCGTAGTTTCTCCAGATGGTAGCAAAGAGCTTTACACCTTTGAAGATAACGTATTTTTAAAAGACCTGAAAAAACAGCAGGTTCGCCAGTTAACCTTCACCACAGCCGCAGAGTCTTCGGTTCAGTTTTTGACAAATGATCGCATTGCTTATCGTCAGGGTAACAGTTTTTATGCCCTTGATTTAGCTAACTTTCAGGTAGTAGAGCTTGCCAATCTGCAGATGACGGATACGCCGAAATCTGGCAATGGTGCTAGTAACTATCTTGCTGACGAGCAGAGCAAATTAATTGAATATGTTGCCTTGCAACAACGTAACAAAGCCCTGCAAAACAAGAAAAATAACGCGCTTCGCAGTGATAACGACACCATTAATAAAGCAGTGTTTTATTTTGGCAAAGACAAGCGTATTGTGCAGGCAAAACTGTCCCCAGATGCTCGCTACTTAGTGGTTAGCACCAGTAAAAACGAAAGTTGGCGCAATGATTCCGATATCATGCCAAATTACATTACCGACGATGGCAACATTGCTTCGGTACCGGCAAGGCGTCGCGTTGCTGATAACCGTCAATATACTGAGCAGTTGTACTTATTAGACCTTCAATATAATGCCCAGTACCTATTGAATTTCAATGCATTAGATGGTTTTGATGAAGATGTTTTAGCCAGTGTTCGTAAAGAGAACCATGAGCGCGACGGTAAAACTTACGAGTCGAAAAAGTCGCCTCGTAACATCCACTTGATGAGTTTTATCGATAGCATTAAATGGCATCAGGATGGCTCGCAAGTAGCCGTGATGATGGAAGCCTGGGATAACAAAGATCGCTGGATTGCGACGGTAGATTTGGAAGACAAGAAGCTGGTTACTCAGCATCGTTTACACGATGACGCCTGGATTAACTGGGAGTTTAATGAGTTCGGTTGGTTGAACGATGAAGCAAGTTTGTATTTTCTATCGGAAGAGTCAGGTTATTCGCACTTATATGTGAAACCCGTTGACGGTAAGGTACAGGCACTAACTTCAGGTAACTACGAAGTTCGTAACGTAACGGTTGGTAAAGATCAGGGTTCATTTTATTTCCAGGGTAACGTCAAACACCCGGGTATCTATGAAATTTACAAAGTTGCTCGCGACGGTGGTGATATCGAAGCATTGACCGACCTGGGTGGCATGAACCAATACGCCTTGTCTCCGGATGAAAGCAAGTTGCTAATTGAACATTCAACCACCACCATGCCTCCAGAGCTTTATATCAAGACTCTGGGCTCTGATGATAAAGCCAAACAACTAACATTTACAGTTTCTGAAGAGTTTAAAGCCATGCCTTGGATTGCTCCAAGCATTGTTGAAGTGCCTTCGAAACACACAGAGCAAGGTGTGTTCTCTCGTGTTTATCAGGGCGATGCGTTAGCAGGACAGGGCGGTGAAAACAAAGCGGTAATGTTTGTCCACGGTGCTGGATATTTGCAAAACTCTCACCTTGGCTGGTCTGCGTATTTCCGTGAGTTCATGTTCCACTCAATGTTAGTGCAACAGGGATACACTGTTATCGATATGGATTACCGGGCATCGAAAGGCTACGGCCGAGACTGGCGCACAGCTATTTATCGTCACATGGGTGAGCCTGAAGTACAGGATATGCTTAGTGGTGTTGACTGGTTAGTGGATAATGCCGGTGTTGAACGCGATAAAATTGGCGTTTATGGTGGCTCTTACGGCGGCTTCTTAACCTTGATGGCAATGTTTAAGGAACCGGATGTATTTGCATCGGGCTCGGCACTGCGTCTGGTTTCTGACTGGGCTTATTACAACCATGGCTACACCTCAAATATTCTGAATATGCCGGGTGATGATGCTATCGCTTATGAGCGTAGCTCGCCAATTTACTTCGCTGAAGGTCTGGAAAAACCGCTGCTGATCAATGCTCCGATGATTGATGACAATGTATTCTTCCAGGACACAGTGCGTTTGGTGCAGCGCTTAATTGAATTGGAAAAAGAAGACTTCGAAACGGCAATTTATCCGGTTGAGCCTCATGGTTTTGTACAACCTAGCAGCTGGTTAGATGAATACCGCCGTATTTATAAGCTGTTTGAAGAAACGTTATAAAATTAACAGGTTAGTTAAATCCTGAACGATATAGTTAAAGCTATTGGCCGTTATCCGGTCAGTAGCTTTTTTGATCGTGCTGACGTTTATTTGTCGATAAAGTTACAGCAATTCCATTAAGTTTTTACACAACTCAGAGTTAGGTGAGTTTTTTTTGCACCATAGGTTTCATTGATATAGTCATTCGATATTAATGTATTGAAGTTCTCGGCATATTGATGAATACCATCAATATCTCCGTTGCTCTGGCAACGACATAAACCCTGCCTGAATTCATCAACGCAGGATTGAATTACACGTCAGAACCTCGATTAGCTGGGTTTGGGCGATTTTGACTTGGTAATTGCGAGCCAGATTAGCCCTGCAATCAATCCGCCAATTGCGCCAAATAAATGGGCATCGATGGCGACACTGGCACCAATGAGATCCACCATATCTTCGCTGGCCCCAGCCACCTGTTCATAGATAATCTTGGCGATGATACCGATTAAAAGTAGATAACCGGTTTTATCTGAACCTCTTATATCCGCGATCGCACCAAATACAAAAACACCGTGCAGAACTCCAGATAAGCCGACGTAGCGATTCATATCTGTATCGAAATAATAGATTCCAAGGCTGGTGGTGATAACGGAGATTAAAAACACCCCGGTAAATAACCCATGTCGGTAATGATCACCATGCAATGCCCATAGCATGATGAGTCCTGCCAGGTTGAGTAGCAGATGATTGAAATTTGTATGGTCAAAATGACCGGTAAAAATGCGCCACCATTGTCCGTTTTCGATATCAGTGCGATCGAACACTAAGGTATCTGAAACACTTTCTGGTAACAAAAAAACGATAACAGAGGTAAGCAGAACGATAAGGGGAGTAAGCCAGGCATTGGTTTGCAGTGGCAAAGATAACTTCAACATAGAGGAGTTTCGCGCATATAATGTGTGTTGTTTTAATTATTCAATTGACTTAGCCAATGAGCAGACAGTATTGCACAAGGTGTCATCGACCGCTAGTCACCTGTATTTGCGAGTTCACTTATCCCACCGCAAACCAGGTGGAAATCTTGATTTTACAGCACAAGAGTGAAGAGAAACGGACCAAAGGCACGGCTGGCTTGCTGGCGCTTGGCTTGGATAAGTGCCAGGTGTTTGTGGGTGAAGATTTTAGCGACGACGCGCAATTAAATACTTTACTGAACGAGCCGGGGTTTGAAACGTTCCTGTTGTACCCTGGAGAGGCCAGTGATGTTGCAGCTCCCTTAGAGGATCTAACAAAGCGAAATGTGCGCTTGGTTGTACTCGATGGAACCTGGAAAAAGGCCTACAAAATGCTGCAGCTTTCCAAGAATTTGCATGGTTT
Organism: Thalassotalea sp. PS06; assembly: GCF_007197775.1. Lineage (NCBI taxonomy): Bacteria > Pseudomonadati > Pseudomonadota > Gammaproteobacteria > Alteromonadales > Colwelliaceae > Thalassotalea > Thalassotalea sp. PS06. The sequence goes on from NZ_CP041638.1 coordinate 1,538,411, forward strand.
ATCAAAAATAACCCTGCCGGAAAATTTCACTAGTGAGTATCACATTCGAAAACATCATGATCCTCGTGGTTTATCAACCCTGGAGTCGGTTGTTCATTCGCTGTCGATATTAGAAAACGATACTGATAAATATCAGAACATTCTCATCGGCTTTAAACAATTTAATGATTTTCAATCCAGACTTGCGCATACTGGAGGCAATTAGATTCCAGCTGGGCAAAAAATTTCGAAATTATCAATATTGATATGTTCGACCGAATTTTGCCGTTGAGCCGTTACCAAATCGATAAGGAAAAAGGATAAGGTTGTGACATATATCCATAAACTATCAGGGATACTGTTGTGTCTCGCTATTTTGTCGGGTTGTATGAGTGATGCGACTCAGGCAAAGCAAAAACGAGAAGAAGGTGAGCCAGAAGCGGCCACGGGGGTTACCGAAAAACAGGCTGTTGTTAAAGAGTCATTTATGGTGACTGCAGCAAATCCGCTGGCGACGGAAGCTGGCTACAATATTCTCAAACAGGGAGGCAGTGCTGTCGATGCAGCAATTGCTGTACAGTTGGTTTTGAGTCTTGTAGAACCACAATCTTCCGGTATTGGTGGTGGTGCCTTCATGTTGTATTACGACCAATTGGCCGGTGATTTATTGACGTATGACGGCAGGGAAGTGGCTCCTGCATCTGCAGGGGAAGATATTTTCTTAAACGAACAGGGAAAAGCCGTTCCATGGATTGAGGCCGTCGTTGGCGGACGCAGCGTAGGCGTTCCAGGTTTGTTCAAAATGATGGAAGTCGCTCATCAAAAACACGGAAAATTACCTTGGGCAAGCTTATTCGAGCAAGCAATACATCTCGCCGAGAAAGGATTTATTGTTTCTCCACGATTAGCGAAACTAGTGCAACTGGAGATTAATCCCGGTATTAAAAACTTAAAGGCCGCTAGCGACTATTTTTTCCCGGAAGGTAAGCCGATACAAGAGGGGATGTTGTTAAAGAATCCTCAGTTTGCCCAAGTATTGAAAGAAGTGGCTGAGAAGGGAAGTGATGTATTTTACAACGGCTGGATTGGGGAAGATATTGCAAAAGCTGTGCAAGGTTCTGCAATATCGCCAGGTGGATTATCCGTCACGGATATGAAGAATTATCAGGCAAAACAGCGTGACCCAATTTGCTCGCCTTATCGCTCATTCAAATTATGCAGTATGGCTCCACCGAGCTCTGGTGGGATAGCTGTGATGCAAATCCTCGGACAGCTTCAGCAATATGATTTAAGCAAATTAAATGCAACGGATCCTGAAGCGGTGCACTTATATACCCAAAGCGCGCGACTCGCTTTTGCCGACAGAAACCAATATCTTGCCGATCCTGATTTCGTCACGGTACCGACATCCCAAATGCTGTCGCAGGATTATCTGGATATGCGTGGAGCATTGATTGACCCTAAAAAAGATATGGGTAAAGCAAGTCCGGGAGAATTTGCGAATCTGGCCAGGGCAAAAGACAACGCCTATGAATTGCCTTCTACCACTCATATGAGCATTGTTGATAAGGATGGCAACGCTGTTTCAATGACGTCAACAATAGAAATGGCGTTTGGCTCAGGGGTTATGGTGAATGGGTTCTTACTGAATAATCAGTTAACTGATTTCTCGCGAACGCCAGTTATCGATGGCGTGAAAGTAGCCAATAGAGTTCAGGCACATAAGCGACCGCGCAGTTCCATGGCGCCGATGATGGTGTTTAATGGCGATGGTTCACTGCGACTTGTTGTCGGTTCGCCAGGCGGTAGCCGAATCATTAACTACGTATCGCAAACGCTAATTGGCGTGCTTGACTGGCGAATGTCTATCCAGGAAGCGATTAACTTGCCGAGAATCACTCATCGTAATGATGTGACGACGCTAGAAAAAGGATCTGAACTGGAATCCCTGCAACCTCAGTTGGAAGCCATGGGGCATAAAGTCAGTATTCGCGATTTGAACAGCGGACTGCATGGCATCGAAGTTTTTTCCGATAAACTTGTTGGAGGCGCAGACCCCCGCCGAGAAGGCATAGTCCTCGGCGAATAAGCTCCTAGAAAAATCCCCGCCACTCGCGGGGATTTTTTTATTAAGACACCCACCATAATCGTTTCGAAAACAAATACCGATTCGAAGAATCAAATTCGTAACCGAAGGAGGATTGGATGAGAACGCAATACAAATAAATTCTCTCATTGCATAAAGGGGAATAATCACTCCTCAAAAAAATGAGAATCAACCTCATCTCCAGTCAGCGGTTTAATAGGTTTTGCTAAAAATCGCTATTAAGACACCCACCGTTACAGTTCTTCAGGTCGCCAAAAACAGCCTGATAAGAGGAGGATTAAAAAATTGATTCTCCCTCGGTTTGTGTCAATTGACACTCGAAAATGTTGGTTATTTAATTAACCCAAAACGGTGGGTGTCTTAATAAATGGAGAATTTAATTTGAGATTATTGGTGGGGTCTTAATAAGATAACGGGCGATTCATGAGCCTAACAATATGATTTCAATAAACATTAATGTGGGTGTCTTGATAGGTAAGTTAAAAGATGATGCTGTTCATTCGAATTTTCGGAATAAGGCTAAGTGGGGCAAGGGATGCGGTATGGTTTTGCTGTAGATAGCAAAAAGGCGGGTTTTACCCCGCCTTCAGCTTCCCCAGAATTCAATAACGCGATTGTCTATGCGTTATTGAACCAATTCTGCATCGGTGAAGGTGTCGCTAAACAGTGGGCTGCTTAAGTAACGTTCTGCAGAGCTTGCCAGGATTACCACAATGGTTTTGCCTTCGTTAGCGGGATCTTCTGCAAGTCGCTTCGCTGCAACTGCAGCCGCACCGGAAGAAATACCTGCTAAGATACCTTCTTCACGCATTAGGCGATGCGCCATTTCCATCGCTTCTTCATTGGTAACTTTTTCAACGCTGTCGATTAGAGACAGGTCCAGGTTGCCAGGAATAAAGCCAGCACCAATACCCTGAATCTTGTGAGGGCCAGGAGTTAATTCTTCACCAGCCATCTTCTGGCTGATTACTGGTGAGTCGGTAGGCTCAACAGCAACGGATTGAATGGCCTTGCCTTGCTCGTTTTTGATGTAACGGCTAACACCTGTAATAGTACCACCGGTACCTACACCAGCTACAAAGATATCAATCTCACCACTCGTATCTTCCCAGATTTCTGGACCTGTAGTCTTGACGTGGATTTCCGGGTTAGCAGGGTTGTCAAACTGACCCATTAAGATGAAGTTTTCCGGATCCTGAGCGACGATTTCATTGGCCTTTTCGATAGCACCTTTCATACCTTTAGCGCCATCAGTCAGCTCAAGCTTCGCGCCCAGAGCAATAAGAAGCTTGCGACGTTCAAGGCTCATTGTGCTTGGCATAGTCAAAATCAAATCATAACCTTTCGCAGCAGCAACGAAAGCCAAAGCGATACCTGTGTTACCACTGGTGGGCTCAACGATGGTTTTGCCGGCGCTGAGTTTTCCGCTTTTCTCAGCATCCCAAATCATGTTGGCACCGATACGACACTTAACACTGAAGCTAGGGTTGCGAGCTTCGATCTTGGCGTAAACGTTACCTGAAGTGATACTATTTAGTTTAACTAGCGGAGTTTTGCCGATAGATTGCGGGTTATCTTGATATACGTTGGTCATGGTATGATCCTTTGAGTTATCCTTTGCTTTTAAGCTGCGCGAAGACGTTTTTTACCGGCGCAGATTATCAATTAGCATTCCAACATTGCCTTCGTTAACTGATTGTTCGTAAGCGATATTTTGTTCTCGAACTTTAGTTGTTCGGGCACAAAAGTTGACAATATGTTGGTAGTATAGTGTAGGTTACTCAGTTTTCATTTTTCAAAGAAGTAATAGAACGTTATAACTAATTCCATTCAGTTGTATTTTCTTTATTTCTATTCATTATAAAAATATTGCGCTGCTTGCAGCGCCTTGTTGGAGGTTAGGTCGTGTTCAAAGGCACACAAAATTATATTGCCAGTCAGGATCTGCAATTAGCAGTAAATGCAGCCGTAACTTTGGAAAAACCATTACTCATTAAAGGTGAGCCGGGCACGGGTAAAACCATGCTGGCAGAAGAACTGGCGGCAAGCTTGGATTGTGAATTGTTTCAGTGGCACATCAAGTCTACGACAAGAGCTCAGCAAGGCCTTTACGAATATGATGCGGTATCGCGGCTACGAGACAGTCAGCTTGGCAAAGCAGGGGTTAAGGACATTGCCAACTATATTGTCAAAGGTAAGCTTTGGCAGGCGTTTGATCAGGATAAACGTCCGGTGCTACTTATTGATGAAATTGATAAAGCCGACATTGAATTTCCAAATGACCTGTTGCTTGAACTCGATAAGATGGAATTTTTTGTCTACGAAACCCAGGAAAAAGTCGTCGCCAAACAACGTCCTATCGTGATTATCACCTCCAATAATGAAAAAGAACTGCCAGATGCCTTCCTGCGCCGTTGCTTTTTTCATTACATCAAATTCCCTGATAAAGAAGAGATGCAGGCGATAGTTGATGTTCATTTTCCAAATATTAAACAACGCTTGCTTGATGAGGCTCTGGCGTTATTTTTCGATTTACGGGAAGTACCTGGCCTGAAGAAAAAGCCATCAACGTCAGAGTTAATCGACTGGCTTAAGCTTCTCGTTGCTGAAGATATTAGCCCTGAAGTATTGCATGAGAGCAATCAAAGCAAAGTTATCCCGCCTCTACACGGCGCTTTGTTAAAGAATGAGCAGGATGTTCACTTGTTTGAAAAACTTGCGTTCTTAAATCGCTCAGGTCGCTAATTTATGCTCATCGATTTCTTCTTTACCCTCAAGCGCTATCAAGTGCCAGTCACGTTAAAGGAGCTACTGGATCTGATTTCTGCGTTAGAGAAAAAGGTAATTTTTGCCTCTCTCGACGATTTCTATGTGATATCCCGAGTGATATTGGTTAAAGATGAATGCCATTTTGACAAGTTCGACCGGGCATTTGCCGATTACTTTGAAGGCGTAGAGAGTATTGATTTAAATCTCGATAACATTCCTAAAGACTGGTTAGAAAAACGTTTCGAGCGCTTTTTTACCGAAGAAGAGCGCAAAAAAATCAAACAATTAGGCGGTCTTGATGAACTGATGAAAACGCTGCGCGAGCGGTTGCGAGAGCAAAAAAAGCGTCATCAGGGCGGCAATAAGTGGATTGGAACCGGCGGCACTTCGCCTTTTGGGGCTTATGGTGAGCACCCGGGCGGAATGCGTATTGGTCAGGACGAAAGTCGTAATCGTAGTGCTTCGAAAGTCTGGGATAAGCGTGAGTTTCGCAATCTCGATACCGATGTTGAACTGGGCACCCGAAATATCAAAATGGCGCTTCGCAAACTTCGTCAGTTTGCCCGCACTGGCGCGGCTTCTGAGTTAGATCTCGATAACACCATTAAATCGACCGCCGAAAACGCAGGTTACCTGGATATCAAAATGCGCCCAGAGCGCCACAATGCGATTAAAGTCTTGTTGTTCTTTGATATCGGCGGCTCTATGGATGATCACATTCTTGCCTGTGAGGAATTATTTTCTGCAGCTCATACCGAGTTTAAACATCTGGAGTATTTCTATTTTCATAATTGTGTTTATGAAAAGGTATGGAAGGATAATGAGCGCCGCCATCAGGATACGATAGACGTCTGGGAAATCATTCGCACCTTTCCAAAAGACTACAAAATAATTTTTGTTGGCGATGCCACTATGGGGCCCTATGAAATCACTTATCCAGGTGGTAGCGTCGAGCATTGGAACAAGGAAGCGGGCAGTGTTTGGATGCAAAGATTGCTCGATCACTTTGAGCATTGCATTTGGTTAAACCCTCAGCCCAAGGCTCATTGGCCTTACTATCAATCGATTGGATTGATGGACCAGGTTATGGCCGGCGAAATGTATGAAATGACTCTGGATGGCTTGTCTAACGGCATTAAGTCCCTGCTTTAATGCAGGGCCAAACGAGTATTTAAATGAAAGATTAAATCGGTCGGAACCGTCAGCAACTGAATTTACAATTAGCGCATTTATCCTGACGAAATTGATGATTCACCAGGAGAGTTTATCAATGTAAAAAAACGCGTTAAGGTATGGAAAGTAATTAAAATACGACATTCAGATGAGTTCGTTACCCATGGAAGATACGCAACAACAACACTTTACCCGTCGGGAAACCCGGGCAGTTATTACCCCATTTGCTTTTTCGATTGATGACAACTTGTTTGGAATGGCGATTGCCACGCCCTGGAAGCGCGGCGTCGCGATGCTTATTGATCTGATCCTGATTGCCATTTTATCTTCCGCAGGAGGGGAGTTTCTGGCGCTTGCTATTGCCATTGCGGCATTTCGTTTCGGAAGTAAGAAACGCGCCAAGCAACTAGGCAAAGCCAATGGCGGTGTTGGGCGAGCGACATTACGATTTTTCGGCGCCTTTATAATTTTTGTCCTGTTATTGCAATTATTACCCCCGTTATTAAATGGCGATAACCCTTTGGAGCAAACCGATTACAATTCCTACGATACTGGCAAAACCTACTCCGGCGACGAAGCTGCAGAAACTCAGTTCGATTTAGCGAAAACGTTAGAACTCACAGGCTTTATCATAAAAGTTGTGACCGAGGTTAAAGAGAAGGGTTGTGATCGGGAGTTACAATGCTGGCGCGAGGTGATGTCAGAAGTGCCTGAGCAAGTCCTGTCATTGGAATTAAGCCAAAAACAGGCTGAAAAATTATTCGACGATCTGGTAAGCGAATTACCATTAACTAACGAAGATCGCACTAGCCTTGCAGCTGATTTAAAAGCATCTTATTCAGAGCAATTCGCACAAAAACAAGAAGCACCAGAGCAACCACAAGAAACGGCTTCGGCTTCTCAGCAACCAGCCTCTGAAATTAGTGAGACTGATGAAAAGGGCTTTGAAACTCCTGCCGAAGAAGTTAAACAAACGCCAGATACAATTGCACCTGACGACGTCATTACCGAGGTCGAAACCGAACCAGTCGAAAATGAAACCCCTCATTCTGAATCTTCAAATGAACCTGGTAAAGCCAGCAAAATCAAGGAAAAAGCCACCAAACCAATTTATTCAATTGTTGAGTATTTTAAAGCGCTAATCCGCGATTTAGGCCTCGGATTTGGTTGGGCAGCCTTTTATTTCACCGTTTGTGGCGCGCTTTTTAATGGTAAAACACCGGGCAAGAAACTGATGGGAATTCGGGTGATTCAATTGGATGGCACGCGCTTATCTTTATGGGATAGCTTTGGCCGTTATGGTGGATATGGTGCTGGCCTGGCGACAGGGTTATTGGGTTTTTTCCAGATATATTGGGATGCAAATCGTCAGGCAATTCAAGATAAAATTTCGGCAACCGTGGTTATCGACGAACGAAAAACGGTTGCACCTGAATTAGTGGCTATGGCAAGGGCAAAACATGACGTTGAAGCAACGCCAGAGAATCATAAATCAGAGAATTGAATTCGCAATTAGACGATAGCATCAGAGGCATTTTAAGTTCTTATCAAGATGCCTGGGTACGACTTGATGCCGCTGCTGTCGCCAGTCATTAAGCAGATGGCGCCGATATTAGTGAAGGAGACGGTCAAAGAAGGTATTCAGGGACTGAATTACTGGATTACTGAATAAATTTACTCGCAATTGCGCCGATTTGAAGGAATGCAATTAATTGCTGCAACCAGGGAATTATCACAAAAAGATATCAGTTCTGGATCTGTTAATGTGGTTTGGAAATTGTCATTCCCACAAAAGCAGATAGAATTTGGCACTCACTATCAACTGGTTAGTGACAATAGCAGGACGCAGTTTAGCACCGCGTCTGTATATCCACTTTAAGCAACATTGTACTTTTAACTAAGCAGGTTATTCTGCTTATTACATCCATGCGTAGCTTAGTTTCAGGAACGCCGTTTGCTGTTCCTGCTGATACATCTTCATTAATCGGTTACGCTGAATATCCTGACTGAACATATCGTATTTACCTGCGGAGAAGCCTAGGAAAAATAGGGTCTGTGGATTAATGGTATATGAGTAAATAAGCTGTGCCGATAAATCGTCGGTCTCTGACATTCCGATAGGTACAAGGTAATTCCTGTCATTAAAATCACTATCGGTATAAACCAGGTTTAGCTTAAGTGCGCTGTTAATATTAAATTGATAGCCCAAACGCAGATCGGTGACATTTTCTTTATACAACCAGTCACCATCGACATCGAGAGTAGAGTAATTGTAAGCAAAGTTCAGTTCGGCCTGTTTGGTCATATTCCAGGTAAAACTCGGGATAATCAAAACGCCATCGCCAACTCGATTATTAATGTAATCAATACTGTCGCCAATTTGCATGTATAAATCTAAGGTCAATACGCTTAAAGGCTGTACCAAACCATAAGCGCTAATGTTGTTGAGGCTGAATAGGGTGGTGTTGCCACTGATATCCTGAGATTGCTCATTGATTCGGTCGCCAACTTTGTCTTCCCAGAAGTATTCAAGCTGAACGTAAGATTGCATTGGCCCGAAGATACCAAAAATAAGGGCGTTGGTTTTGGCTATTAACTCATTGTTTTGGCTGTGCTTAATTTGGTAGTTGGTGCCAAAGAATAAGTCTGTCCACCAGGTGTCATCACCATAGACAATCCGTTCAATACCAGTGGTAAATTTCTTGATGTCGATTTCAGGCATGTACCCCAAATCGGCTCGAAAATCCTTACCCAGGTTTTCATAATTAATGTGGGCTTTCCAATCGGCGCTATTGTGATCATAACGAAGCTTGTAAGCTGTGTCGGAAAATTCGCCCTTATTTTTATCAAGCAGACTCGATTTAATGCAATAAATCTCTGAGTCTTGGGGAGTAAAGCATAATTGCTCGAGAGCTGCTTGTTCATATTCTGAGTTCGAATACATAAATTGCGCAGTGATTTGATTCGAATCTGTGACTTTATATTTACCATCGACACCGGTGAGAACGTTAAAATAGTTATCGCTATTACGGATGGTACTGATAACGCCCAAAGATAAGTCGCGACTGGCGTCATAACGATAACGTAGTGCAGATGAGAAGCTCTCTTCATTAAGAGTGGCTAGATTGGAACCGATATTATCAGAGATAATCAGATTCGTTTGTTGATCGCGGGTGGTGAAGAAACCAAACGAATGATCTCCCTCTCTTCCTGTCAGTTTTGCTCCGTAGTCCGGATCGGCAATATTACGGGTATAAACCAAATTGTACTGGCTCGAAAAGTATTCAGAGTTGTCTAAAAAGAAAGGGCGCTTTTCGTCAAAAACAGCGCGTAGTTCTTGTTTACTCTTAGTTGTCCAGCATCGGATTCAACGGTTGAAAAGTCCGGGTTGATAGTGGCATTGAGTAAGGTGTCCGGAGTAATGCCCCAGCGCACGTTTAGCCCAAGCTCTACATCATTTTCACTTGCCCAGTCGGATTCATTGAACGTATCTTGGCTATCCAGATAACCGCTTTTTTCTCGATCGTGCATTGCCACCAAAGAAGGGGTTATCGTCAGATTTTTTCCGGTTTTCGCGTGCTCAAAACCTTGCAGCTCATCCATTTGACAGATCCAGCAAGGATTGTCACGGTCAATTTCTATATGGGAAATACGCAGGCGTTGATTACGGGGATACAATCGAAGCATCTCAATGCCCCAGATTTTGATGTCCTCTCCCTGTTGAAAGTTCAACTCACGATAGGGAATCGAGAACTCGACAACAAAACCAAATTCGGTGATCTTTCCATAGGAATACCAGATGCCGTCCCACAAGTCGTTATCGTCTCCGGTCATTTCATTTTGAATACCGTCGTTTTGCACGCCAAATGGATTTACAAAGAATTTGTAGGCCAACCTGTGGTCATTAAAGGTATCTAGTTTGATGCCAACTAAGTCGTCAGCCCACGCTTGATCTCGGTCACGCAAAAAACCTTGAATATCTTCAGGGTTGGGGTCGTATGCTTTAAAAGCGAAGTTGATTTTTTCGCCATCTTCGAAGATGAATACCTCGGTCTTAACCGGGCTTTCGGTATTGTTATAAGGGTGGTTAACGATATCTAGGTTGACTAATTTTGCTTTTTGCCAGACAGCCTCGGTTAGCTCGCCATCAAGGGTTACTTCTTCCTTGATATGCGGGATAGAAAATTGCTGTTTGGAAAAGGTGATAAAAGAGACGAGAAAAAGACCAACACCAAGGAGGAGACTTTTAACGTTTTCCCTAAGCAAAATCATTCAAACATCCTATTTTTGCTGTTATTTTTATTTTTCCGGGATACCGAAAACGTTTGGTTTTTTATACCTTTATTAGTACCTTATGTCAAATTGTAAATTTCTGTTACGTTGTTATATAAATGCCATAAGTAACACATAGTTAACCTTTCATTGTGGTGTATTCAACTGTCAATTAAAGGTGGGTTTTTGGTTGATAAAGTCGAATATCAACAATGATTTAGGCATAATAAGCGGTAAACATCAGGAGAACAGCCGTTGACACTTTTAGATTACTTCGCATTATTTATTTTTATCGCCAGTTGGGTTGGCTATACCCAGTTTTCCCGAGTTAAGGCGAAAACTACACCCTGCCTGTCGCGATGCCTGCATCAAACGCGTATTATCTGGATGCGACACGTTTTCGATCATGATATTCGCGTATCTGACGCCGCTATGTTGTCGAACCTTGACCGACATGTAGCTTTTTTCGCTTCATCGACAATGCTGGTATTAGCGGGTGTTCTTACCTTATTCACGCAAGTTGATAATGTCTCAGACATGTTGTCAGCCATTCCCTATGCCACAAATAAAACCCCGATAATGATCCAAATAAAACTGAGCCTGTTGGTAATTATATTTGTTATGGCATTCTTTCAGTTTACCTGGTCAATGCGACAATATGGATTTGTTAATATCATGATGGGGGCGGCGCCTTTTGAGGAAGGCACTAAGAAACAAAACCTGATTAACTACGCTAAGCAAATGGCGGTTGTCCAGGATCAGGCAGGTCACGCATACAACTATGGTTTACGCTCATATTACTTTGCGTTAGCGGCACTTTGCTGGTTTTATCACCCATTACTATTTATTTTCACCAGCCTGATGGTTGTTTATATTCTTTATTATCGGGAATTTAAATCACGAGCATTGCGGGCTATTAAAGCTGGTATAAATAATCTTGAAAAAGATTTTTCTGATTTATTCCCCAATTCATAATTACGTTAGTATTCGACATGGATAGAAAAGTGGTACATCCATATGCCAATTACTCAGTAAAAGACTTTGATCGTTACCAGTGCTTAAAGCTTTCCTGGTGGTTTTACCTGGTAATGATTTATCTGAACCGAGTTTATCTGGTCGGCTTATTATCGTTTGCTAATTTGCAGAACAAACTTCAACTCATCAAAATTGCCTACCCTCAACCTGAAACCTTTTATGCGGCTTTGGTTATCTCGTTACCGTCGTTACTGTTTGCTTATGTGGTATTTTTCAGAAAACCTGAGGCGTCGAAACTGGTAAAATTTTTATGGCCAAAAATAATATGGTTAGCGTTATTCATATTGATTAGCGAAATTGTATTATTTGCGATTTATAGTGTGGTTTGGTCGCGCGATATTGGTGCTGAAATATACTGGCAATGGCTGTTTGCATTGCTGGTGATAGCCGCGGGGAAATTTATTCCCCGGGTTCGATTGAATCTGGCTGAGTTTCCTTTCAAGGTTGAAGAAAGCAAAAAGCCAGTTAAGTAAATTAGGCGACTTTAACAGGTAGTTTGAAATACACCTGGCCATTGTCTTCTGGCGAGGGTAATTTACCTGCCTGAATATTGCATTGCAATGATGGAAAAATCAGCTTTGGATTGGCAAGCGTGGCGTCTCTTTCTTCTCTGACTTTGACATAATCCTGCTCGTCGATACCTTCCCGTACCTGAATGTTTGCTTGTTTTTGCTCGGCAACCGTACAATGGAAGGCCAGCTCTCGCCCTTGCGGTTGGTAGTCGTGGCACATGTACAGGCAAGTATCATCTCCCAATGCATATAGCTTTTGGATTGATGAATAAAGTAATCTGGCATCACCGCCTGGGAAATCACAACGTGCTGAACCGGAATCTGGCATAAACAGGGTGTCGCCGATAAATGCGTGTTTGCCGATCACAAAGGTGATGCTGTCAGGAGTGTGGCCTGGAGTTTCAAGGATATCAATATTCAACGCCCCCAGAGTTAGGTTATCTCCCTCGCGAAGCAGACGGTCAAAGTGCTGACCGCTTTCGTTTATCTGCTTGGCCATATTAAAGATAACTTTAAATGTGGATTGAGTGCGCTTGATATTGGTACTGATACCAATTTCACCACCGAGTTTTGACTTTATATAAGTAGCACTAGAGATATGATCGGCATGAGCATGAGTTTCAAGAATATAGGCGAGCTTGAGATCCTTGTCTTTTATATAGTTAATTAATTCATCACTGAATTCAGAGCTCACCTGACATGCTACTGGATCAAAGTCCAGAGCGGGATCGATTATCGCGCACATCCTGGTCTGAGGGCAGGACACGATATAAGTTAACGTGAATGATGCCTGATGGAAAAATGCTTTAATATCCGGGTTCATGATTCATCCTGAGTCGAAAAAAACAGCCATAACTTAACTCATTTAATCCGTGTAGCCTACATCTTCGAGTAAATTTTTTCCTTCGGCAGCGGTTCGAGCTAATTCATCACAACGCTCATTTTCAGGGTGGCCGGAGTGACCTTTAACCCACTTCCAATCGATTTTATGACGTTGAGTTTCCTGATGCAGTCGCTTCCAGAGATCGGCATTTTTTACCGCCTGCTTGGATGAAGTCCGCCAATTGTTTTTTAGCCAGTTGTGGATCCACTGGGTAATACCTTGGCGCACATATTGGCTATCTGTTGTCAGGGTGATAGCACAACTTTCTTTCAGCGATTCTAGAGCGACAATGGTTGCCAGCATTTCCATACGGTTATTGGTGGTGCGTTTATACCCTTGAGAAAGCTCTTTGCGATGTTCCTTATAAATGAGGATTGCACCGTAACCGCCGGGACCGGGATTACCCAGGCAGGAACCGTCGGTGTAAATATCAACTTTTTTCATAGGCTGCTTATTGTTTCTTTGCTTATTGCTGATGCCAGTGTAACATCATACTAATTCTTCGGCTTGGCTTTTACCAGGCGGGGCTAAATTTAAGCCCAGACTTATTTTCCAGGTCTGTTATTCAAAATTAATCAGGTATATCAGGTGCAAGAAACGCAACAAGAGCGACTTATTATTCTCGATACGGAAACCACTGGTATTGATCCAAAAGCAGGGCACCGTATTGTTGAAATAGGCTGTGTTGAGATGATCAACCGAAAACTCACCGGTCGTAATTATCATGTTTACATCAACCCTCAAATGGAGATGGAGCAGGAAGTCATCGACGTTCACGGATTGACCAATGATTTTCTTGCCGACAAGCCTTTGTTTCACCAGGTTGCAAACGATTTCCTCGAGTTTATTCGCGGTGCCGAACTGATTATCCACAATGCCAAGTTCGACGTTGGCTTTATGGATCACGAATTTGCGATGGTTAATCGCGGTCTACCCATGACCGCTGACGTTTGTACCATTACCGATACTTTAGCGGTTTCCCGAGATGAATTTGGTTCGCCGAAAACCTTGGACTTTCTCGCTAAGCATTATCGCGTAGACAAGCTCATCGACCGTACCTATCACGGCGCATTAATCGATGCGCAGTTACTGGCTTTCGTTTACATCGAAATGACCAGAAAACAAAATATCCTCAATTTACAGCATGGTGATGGTAGTGAAGGGGATAGCTCTGGAATTCGTCGCTTAGATGTAAATCGCGTCCCGTTACCTGTGATCATGGCAAGCGCGGATGAATTACAGGCTCATGAAGAACGATTAGATATTGTTGAAAACAAAGGTAGTTCTCCTGTTTGGCGCTCATCTGTTGAAGAAACAACAGCCGAATAGAGACGTTTAAAGCTTAATAAATACGCAAGCTAGCGGGCTATTTAATCGTTTTGTTCGACATTTGTTCAGTCAGTAAGTTTTATCTGAAAAAAGTGTTGACTCATGCAAATCATAACCGTATTATTCCCGCCGCATTCAACGACATGTTGAACAAAGACCGAGATGCGGAGTGGTAGTTCAGTTGGTTAGAATACCGGCCTGTCACGCCGGGGGTCGCGGGTTCGAGTCCCGTCCACTCCGCCAACTTTGTCTTTAAATTTGTATCCTAAGTGGAGTGGTAGTTCAGTTGGTTAGAATACCGGCCTGTCACGCCGGGGGTCGCGGGTTCGAGTCCCGTCCACTCCGCCAACGATACAAATAGAAATTGCGCACGTGGAGTGGTAGTTCAGTTGGTTAGAATACCGGCCTGTCACGCCGGGGGTCGCGGGTTCGAGTCCCGTCCACTCCGCCAACAATTTCTCATGTCATCTATTGCAAGATATCCTTAGCGGAGTGGTAGTTCAGTTGGTTAGAATACCGGCCTGTCACGCCGGGGGTCGCGGGTTCGAGTCCCGTCCACTCCGCCAACATATCTGCACATTCAGAATGCAAATCCCTATAGCGCGGAGTGGTAGTTCAGTTGGTTAGAATACCGGCCTGTCACGCCGGGGGTCGCGGGTTCGAGTCCCGTCCACTCCGCCAACATCTCTTATTTCCCCATACTATCTTTTGTTACTTCCTAGAATCGAATCTATTTATTTGTTTTCTTTGCTATTCTTGATCTTATTCACTGAACTTATTCATTAAGCAATAAGGTTATTATCATGGCAGCTAACGCGATTCCTCAAGGGTACCATTCGGTTACTCCTTATTTAATATGTAAAAACGCCCGCTAGGCCATCGAGTTTTATCAAAAAGCATTAAATGCTGACGTAAAAATTATTCCCGATATGCCTGGAGGCGGGGTAGCTCATGGCGAAATTCTTATACCAATCCCACTAAGTTTGTGCACAACTCAGAGTTAGGGCCGGGGTTCAGTTACAACATAGATTTTATTGATATAGTCATTCTATATTAATGAAATATAGGGCCGTAAATGGGCCTCTGATAAACTCCTTACGGGTGAGTTTTAAAGGCGTTTCTCCTGCGTTACTGATTTCGACTAATTTTGAAAATGGAATAACCATTCCTAAATACCGCCGACTTGTATAAATCCCTCGGCTGACATTCTGAATAGATCACTTTTTAACGTGGATTGGTATAAACAGTGTTGCTATAATGCGGCGTTATTTATTTATATTCTTAAATATTTTTGAGGTTCATTAGATGTCGGAAACTGAAAACCGTCCGAGCAACTTTATACGTCAGATCATCAATGCTGACCTGGAATCAGGCAAGCACACTGGCGTACATACCCGTTTTCCTCCTGAGCCAAATGGTTATCTGCACATTGGTCATGCGAAATCTATTTGTCTGAATTTTGGTATTGCCCAGGATTATAAAGGCCAATGTAATTTACGTTTTGATGATACTAACCCTGAAAAAGAAGACATTGATTACGTAAATTCTATTCAGGAAGACGTGAAGTGGCTTGGCTTTGAATGGTTTGGTGATGTCCGTTATTCCTCTGATTACTTTGAAAAATTGCACGGTTATGCCGTTGAGCTTATCGAGAAAGGACTGGCTTATGTCGACTTTTTAAATGCCGAAGAGATGCGCGAATACCGTGGCACTTTGACTGCACCAGGCAAGAATAGTCCTTACCGTGACACACCGGTTGAAGAAAACCTGGCTTTATTTGAAAAAATGAAGAACGGCGAATTCAAAGAAGGTGAGTGTTCTCTGCGCGCGAAAATTGATATGTCTTCAAGTTTCATGTGTATGCGCGATCCCGTGATTTATCGGGTTAAGTTTGCCCATCATCATCAAACTGGTGATAAGTGGTGCATCTATCCGATGTATGACTTTACCCACTGTATTTCTGATGCCATCGAAGAGATTACTCACTCTTTGTGTACGCTTGAGTTTCAGGATAATCGTCGTTTGTATGACTGGGTTATCGATAATATTTCCATTGAAACTCAACCGCGTCAGTATGAGTTTTCTCGTCTGAACCTTGAATACACGGTAATGAGTAAGCGTAAGCTTAATGCCTTGGTTGAAGAGAAACTGGTTCATGGCTGGGATGATCCTCGTATGCCGACAATTGCTGGTTTCCGCCGCCGTGGTTATACACCAGCCTCTATCCGCGAGTTTTGTAAGCGCATCGGTGTGACCAAGATGGACAACACCGTTGAAATGGGCGTATTGGAAGCCTGTATTCGAGAAGACTTAAACGAAAAAGCACCACGTGCCATGGCCGTATTAGATCCAGTTCGTGTAGTCATTGAAAATTTTGATGAAGGTAAGGTTGAGACTTTAAACGTTAAGAATCACCCAAATGATGATTCAAAAGGCTCTCGTGAAGTACCATTTACCCGCGAAGTATTTATCGAAGCAGAAGATTTTCGTGAAGAAGCAAATAAGAAGTACAAGCGTCTTGTGTTAGGTAAAGAAGTACGTTTGCGCGGCGCCTATGTCATTAAAGCCGAACGCTGTGAAAAAGATGCAGATGGTAACATTACAACCATTTACTGTACTTATGACGCTGACACATTGGGTAAAAACCCTGCCGATGGTCGTAAAGTAAAAGGCGTAATTCACTGGGTAAGTGCAAGCGAGAGCCTGGATGCGGAAGTTCGTTTATACGATCGCCTATTCACCGTACCAAACCCGGCGGCAGCTGAAGACTTCCACAGCGTATTGAACCCAGAGTCATTGCAAGTGATTAAAGGTGCTAAGGTTGAACCATCTCTGGTAAATGCCGTTGCAGAACAAGCATTCCAGTTTGAACGTCAAGGTTACTTCTGCCTGGATAGCAAGGAAGGCTGCAAGGATAACCTGGTATTCAACCGAACCGTTGGACTACGAGATACCTGGGCTAAGATCGAAGGCTAATTCTTCAGCCAACATTCTCAAATAAAAACGGAACCTATACGGTTCCGTTTTTTTATTCAAACATTAATTTAGACACCCACAGTAATTCTCTGGTTTTCGTTTTATTAAGACACCCACTGTAACTCACTAGTTTTTGCTTTATTAAGACACCCACTGTAACTCTCTAGTTTTTGCTTAATTAAGACACCCACTGTAACTCTCTAGTTTTTGCTTAATTAAGACACCCACTGTAACTCTCTAGTTTTTGCTTAATTAAGACACCCACTGTAATTCTCCGGTTTTGGCTTTATTAAGACACCCATGGTTCTCATCAAACGATGGGTGTCTTGATAAGTTGCGTTTAACAGTGTGTGTCTTGATAGATGACGGTGTAATCGCTGAAGTACTTGTAATGCAAGACTGGACCCTGGCTTAAAATAGATGGATGATGATATTGTGTATAGAGACAAGTGAAGGTAAATCAAAACAATGACCGGGCAAGCAAAGGGTAATAACAGCCCCCACATAGCTGAGTATCGGCAAAGCTATTTGCAGGATGGTTATTTTGTGATATCCGAATGTTTTTCTAATACTCAGTTAACATCGTTAATTGAGGACGTTCAGCGAATCTATCAACTCTGGTTGAAAGCTAACTATTCTAATTACAAACATCATGCGCTAATCAACATGCATGGATTAACGGATCCTGAATATTTCCAAATTGAAAATCAAAGTATTGATCATAGAAAACGCGGTGGGTTATTTAACAAGCTGATACCTCAGAAACTGCATGAAATCATGGAATCTGTATTTGGCGATGAACTGTATTTTCATAACACCCAGTTGTTCTTTAATCCTTACAAAAATCGCCGTAAGCCCTATTGGCATCGCGACCTACAGTACAACGGCGAGCCTGAAACAACTCAACAAAGCTATTTGCAATCTATGCTCAGTTTACATATTCGCATTCCTTTGATGGATGAAGAGGGCATAGAACTTGTTCCGGGTAGTCATTCGCGATGGGATAACCAGGAAGAATATGACGTGCGTTTTGAATTAAAGGATAAGAAAAACCACCATAGCTTATCGAATGCACGATTGCTCCCGTTAAAAGCTGGCGATGCCCTGGTTTTCAGTGCCAATATGATTCATCGTGGAAACTATAGTCGGGGAGAGCGATTAGCGCTGGATTTATGTGTTGGAAACCCGCATTCGAAAACGATTAAATACCTTGATATCAAACACTTGCCGCAAGATAAAGATATGACTTATATTGACCGTACTCAGTGGTTTGATCGTGCCAGACAATATTACAAGGTCATTGATTAAACGAGTTACCTTTTATTAATTATCAGGGATGAAGTAATGTCACAACCAATTTCCTTTTTGTTACTAAATAAAGACAATATCAACCGACATTCTGAGCGTTTGTTAGAGGACGTCGTCAAGCTTATGCGGATGCTACGAACTCAGTATTGTCAGCAACCCCTATTAGCATCGATTAAGGCACAGACGCAGCAGGGTTATTAATTAGCGGTTTTATTGCAGGGTAACGAGCCGAAGACTTTGGCAGGGTTTGTTATCAGTGACAAACTTGCCTGGCGAAAACATATCTATCTGGATGATTTAGTTACCGATGAAAATTGCCGGGGGCAGGGCTTTGGACAGCAAATGTTAGCGTGGTTAAAATCCTATGCATTATACCAATCACATTAAATTATTGCTCACTCAGTGAGAATTTAAAGGCTTTTAGACAAGGCTTTGATTGCAGAGAATGGTCGTTCCATTGTCAAAATCAGTAACGCAGGATAAACGCCTTTAAAACTCACCCGTAGGGAGTTAGTGAGAGGCCCATTTACGGCCCTATATTTCATTAATATAGAATGACTATATCAATAAAATCTATGTTGTAACTGAACCTCGGCCCTAACTCTGAGTTGTGCACAAACTTAGTGTGATTGGTATTAGACAATGGTTGTGAACAAATCCATTTAGATTCCGGGGTTCAGAGGTTTGCCGCTCATAAGTTATATCTTAATCAAGGCTATAACATTGCCAGCCATCACTTTTCGCAAATCCTGTAGCGATTTTTCATGTAACAGGGCCGTGCTAAGCGCTAATAATTAATGGCAATAAAAAAGGACCTTCCGGTCCTTTATCATCAATCATATGATCGGTTACTGGTGAGATTTCCGGTATTCCTCACAGGCCTCTTCATCTTCACATTCGCCGTAAAGATACAAGCTATGGTTGGTCAGCTTTATCTTATTTTTGTTGGCGATATCGATTTGACGTTGTTCGATGACATTATCCTCGAACTCAACTACTTTTCCACATTTCAGACATACCAAGTGATCGTGATGCGCTTTGTGGGATAGTTCGAATACTGATTTGCCGCCCTCAAAATGATGGCGGGTTACAATACCGGCATCATCAAACTGGTTTAATACCCGGTAAACTGTTGCCAGGCCAATTTCTTCGTGTTGCTCGAGGAGGATTTTGTAAACGTCTTCAGCACTAATATGTTGGTTATCTGGCTTTTGTAAAATATCGAGAATTTTGACTCGAGGAAGCGTTACTTTTAATCCAGCCCTTTTTAGTTCTTCATTTTGATCTGGCATGGAAACCTGCTTTGTTAAACAATAATTAATAGGAAATTATAGGGTGATTAACGTTAGGTTAAAACCCCTAATTGTTAAATATTTAACGACACTTATGTTCGTTAAGTTCGGATCAGACAAAGAAAAGCCCCGCCAAAGCAGGGCTTAGAATTACTTCAAATCGATTACTTGATTAATCAAGTAATTCAGACAATGCCATTTCGTCGTTTAACTGTTCAATCCAGCCATCGACTCGTTCTTCAGTTAGCTCAGGTTGGCGGTCTTCGTCAATAGCTAAGCCGATAAAATTATCATCGTCGATTAAGCCTTTAGATGCTTCGAATTCATAGCCTTCAGTTGGCCAGTGACCGACTAAAATTGCACCTTTAGCTTCAACGATATCGCGAAGTGGTCCCATAGCGTCAACGAAGTATTCTGCATAGTCTTCCTGATCGCCCAATCCGAAAATAGCTACTAGCTTATCGGTGAAATCAATTTCTTCCAGCTCAGGTAAGAAGTCATCCCAGTCACATTGGTTCTCACCGTAGTACCAGGTAGGGATACCTAAAATCAATAAATCGAATGCTGCGATGTCTTCTTTGCTACTTTTCGCAATGTCACGAACATCGACATTCTTTTTACCCAGTTTCTTCTGGATCATTTTGGCGACAGCTTCGGTATTACCTGTATCACTACCGAAAAATAGTCCAACAGTTGCCATGTTTTCTAAACCCTTTATAACTTAAATTTGAATACGCTTATGCGTTGACTTGCAACGCTTGA
Organism: Thalassotalea sp. PS06; assembly: GCF_007197775.1. Lineage (NCBI taxonomy): Bacteria > Pseudomonadati > Pseudomonadota > Gammaproteobacteria > Alteromonadales > Colwelliaceae > Thalassotalea > Thalassotalea sp. PS06. The sequence continues at coordinate 1,558,808 of NZ_CP041638.1, forward strand.
GTTAATAGTTTTTCGATTAACTCACTGCGGCTAATGCCTTGATCCTTTGCCATCTCATCCAGCTGTTCAAAAAGCTGGTGATGGATTTTGAATTCCACACGTTTCAGACCTTTATTCTTATCACGCTTGACCTGGTTGCGTTTATTGATTTTGACCTGCACTTCCCGAGGAAAAGGGTTGGTTCGGGGGCGTCCAGGGCGTTTTTCGTCAACAAACAAATCAATGGTGGTCAGATCCGATGCTTCTTTTGCCATATTATTCTAGCCGATCCCTCTACTTTCCCAAACGAACTGGATAATGCCCTTAGCAATAAATCCAGCACACCCCAGGAATAATACAAAATACACCACAAATTGACCTTTCTTGGGGACATTGTTCTTTTTCATCACGTCGTGAATCGACATCCCAATAAAGAAAAAAATAACGAGAAAAAATAAATTCAAACCTATGGTTTCAATTAACTCTAAATTTTCTGCTAGCATAATTCGCCCTTAAAAATCAGAGCGGCACTATAGCATATGCCTTCTACAAATTACATTAGTGTCGGCGTAAAATTATCAACAATGACTAATCGTTATTTGTTTCAATAAATTGCTGAACAATACGATTAAATTCCTGTGGTTTTTCGGCATGTAACCAGTGTCCTGTGTCAGCAATTACCCTGGCTTTTGCTTTAGGAAATAATTTGCCAATAGCGTCGCGATATTCGTTAAGAATGTAGTCGGAATTTTCTCCTTTAATGAATAATACAGGACCGAGATATTGACCATCTTGCTTCACCGTTTTGCCAATTTGGTAATAACTGGCGGCAATATTATCGATACTGGCTCGCCATTTGTATCCCCGTTCTGATTTAACCAGGTTTTTCAGAAGAAATTGACGTACCCCCAGGTTCGGCTCAAATTCAGCAAGTATCTTGTCAGCTTCATTACGCTTACTAATCTGTTCAGGATTAATCGCCTTTAATCCTCTTATAATATCATTGTGATGCGGCGGGTAATCCACCGGTGCAATATCAGCGACAATCAGGCTTTTGCATCGGTTGGGGGCGGTTAACGCACATTGCATGGCAATTTTCCCCCCCATGGAATGACCAAAGAGGTGACACTTAGCAATTTGTAAATGATCCAGTAAAGTGAGCACGTCATTAGCCAGATCGGCGTAATCCATAGACACGTGATGAAATGAGTCGCCATGATTACGCACATCAACCTGAATGACATCAAAGTTTTCAATTAAAGATTTGGCCAGGACATTAAGGTTATCCATGGCGCCAAACAGGCCATGAATAAGAATAATGGTAGGGCCATTTCCGTTGCGCTGATAATTTAAAAGAGCTGTCATAATTTGGATAAATTCTGCGTTAAAAATAATCCCGATAATTTACACTAATTCGGTATCTTTAGGGTAGAGAGTTGATTATAAGCCAAGTATAATCTTTGAAATTATAAGAATTATTCATCGGACTTCAGTGATTCAACGTGGAAAAATTGAGCGCATTGTTCATTCATTGCACATTTGTGAAACTGAAGCTCACTAATCTTTAACAGTGGTATTAAAATGAAAACAATTGAGATTGATGACGAACTATATCAGTACATAGCAAGTAAAACGGAATTTATTGGCGAGAGTGCCTCCGATATCCTTCGCCGTCTTTTGGCTGCAAATTCTGAACTGTCTGCTGCGGCTGTTAAATCAAAAATTGTTGAATCGACTGTGGCGGCACAAACCGAAGCGGAAACAACTGACGTTGAAATTGCCGACGAAGTTCAGGAAGAAACCCTGCTTGTAGAAGACGTTGCAGAACAAAAAACCTTAACCAGTTGTCAGAATATCTTTGATTTAATTAACAAAGAAGAATTAGCAATGGAGCGCGGTGCAGTAGGTCGTTTCCTTAATATTCTTGGCAATTTGCACAGAGTGCACCCAAAACAGTTTTCTGCAGTGCTTGATATTCGTGGTCGTGACCGTTTGTATTTTGCACAAAGTGAAGAGGAATTGTTGGCGACAGGAAGCTCCTCAAAACCTAAGCAAATTCCTGATTCTGATTATTGGGTTATTACTAATTCCAATACGACTAAGAAAAAGCTGATGCTAACCGATGTTGCCCAGGTATTGGGTTACAACAACGAGCAAGCGGAAAGTATTCGCGACTTTTTATAATTAATTGTCTGCATTGAGCATATCGAGATAACCGAAAAATCGTTAATAAGGAAATACCATGAGCCCTCATCCCCATGCAGGAAAACTGGCCCGACCTGAAGATAGGATCAATATTGGTCGATTGACCAGCGATTACTTTATGTTGAAGCCTGACGTTAGTGTCGCTGAACAGCGCGTCAGCTTTGGTACCTCAGGTCACCGTGGCAGTGCCGCTAAAGTTAGCTTTAACGAACCCCATATTCTGGCGATAAGCCAGGCGGTAGCTGAGTATCGAAATCAACAGGGTTTTACCGGTCCTCTTTATCTGGGGAAAGACACCCATGCGTTATCTGAGCCAGCATTTGCAAATGCTATCAGCGTCTTGATTGCGAACAAGGTTCCGGTGGTTATTCAACAGGATGAGGGTTTTACGCCAACACCGGTTATTTCCAGATTGATTATCGCTCACAACGATACCACTGATACCAGAGCTGATGGTCTGATTATCACACCTTCACACAATCCTCCCGCCGATGGTGGTATTAAATACAATCCTCCACATGGTGGTCCTGCAGAAGGTGAAATTACCAAGCTGATTGAGCAACGTGCGAATGAAATTCTGGCTAACGATCTCAAAGACGTAAAACAGCTGCCGTTAACTCAAGCAATGAACTCATCGTTACTGCTACGCCAGGACTTCATCGGCTTTTATGTTAATGAGCTGGCGAAAGTTATCAATCTACAAGCTATCGCCGATGCTGGGGTTAAGATTGGCGTTGATCCTTTAGGTGGTTCTGGCATTGCGTATTGGCCGAAAATCGCGGAGCAGTATGGATTGGATATTACCGTAGTTAATCCAGTTGTTGATGCCAGTTTTGCATTTATGCCACTGGATAAAGACGGTAAAATTCGCATGGATTGTTCCTCGCCTTACGCAATGGCTGGTTTAATCGCGATGAAGGATGATTTCGATATTGCGGTAGGTAATGATCCTGATTTTGACCGCCACGGTATCGTAACCAAGTCCGGTGGATTGATGAATCCAAATCATTACCTGGCTGTTTCGATAAACTACCTACTTACCCACCGTCAATGGCCGGCAACCGCAAGAATTGGCAAAACTCTGGTTTCCAGTTCATTGATTGATCGCCTGGCAGAAAAACTGCAACGCCCACTATCTGAAGTCCCAGTAGGTTTCAAATGGTTTGTAGATGGTCTTAGCGACAGCAGTTACGGTTTTGGTGGTGAAGAAAGCGCCGGCGCATCATTTTTGGCATTGGACGGAAGTTGCTGGACCACAGATAAAGATGGTTTCATATTAGCCTTGTTAGCGGCAGAGATATTAGCGGTTACCGGAAAAGATCCTTATCAATGGTACTTACAGTTGGCTGACGAACTGGGTACTCCGTGTTACGGCCGCGTGGAAGCCGTCGCAAGCACGGCACAAAAAGCAGTGTTAACTTCGTTAAGCCCAGACGATATCGACCAAACGGAATTAGCCGGTGAGCCAATTACCGATATTCTTTCTCATGCTCCAGGTAATGGTGCTGCGATTGGCGGGTTGAAAGTGGTTACCGAAAATGGTTGGTTCGCTGCTCGTCCGTCTGGAACCGAAGAAATCTATAAAATCTATGCGGAAAGCTTTATTTCCGAAGAGCATTTGCAGTCTATTATTGCCGAGGCTCAGGTCTTAGTTAGCGCTGCATTTACCAAAGCTGGTTTATAATCGCCAGCACAGGCACTGAGAATCGTTGGCCGCATGGTTAGCATCTCAGTGTCTTTCAACATTCTCTTTCGTACAACGCCATAATCATCATGAATAAGTCTTCTCCAATAGGTATTTTTGATTCGGGACTCGGTGGTTTATCCATTTGCAGGGCAATACGCGATCTGATGCCAGATGAAGATATATTGTATTTTGCCGATACAGCCAATAATCCGTATGGCAATAAACCCGATGACTTTCTACTTCAACGTTGTGAGCAAATTGTCGAGTTTTTCCAGCAACACAATTGTAAGGCCATTGTTGTCGCCTGTAATACTGCGACCGTTCACACGATTGCCAAACTGCGTTCTCGGTTTGCTATTCCCCTGATAGGTGTTGAGCCGGGAATTAAGCCGGCAGCAAAAGCGACCAAAACGGGGAGGATAGGGGTGTTGGCCACCCAGCAAACATTGCAAAGTGAGTCATTTACCAGGCTGCAACATGAAGAGTGTTCTGGGGTTGACGTTGTTGGCCAGGCTTGTCCCGATTTCGTTAGTTTGGTTGAACAAGGCGTTATTAACGATGCCAGAGCAGCGGATGCAGTAAAAAGATACGTACAACCATTGTTGGAACAACAATGTGATCAACTGGTATTGGGGTGCACACACTTTTCCTTTCTCTCGGAGCCTATAAAAAACCTGGTAGGAAATCAGGCGAGTATTGTAGATACAGCTTTGGCTGTTGCACAACAGGTAAGGCGTCGGCTGATTTATGCGAAACTTGAGAAAGAAATAAGCGAACGGCCAAGCTTATCGCTTTTCACGAGTGGTAAGGTGGAATCCTCTGAATTAGCAATTGCCAGTTGTTGGCCAAAATACACGGGTACGTTGCAACAAATTGCCCTTTAACAGAGTTGAATCACCTTTATTATTATCTATTGGTCTTAGTGATGCTTTAGTGAGTTTTGCTAAAAATTCCCACATTCAAGTATCCGGTGACGTACAAAAGCAAAATCTTAAAATCCTTTTCGAGCCTTTAAAACCAGGCTGTTTCAAAAACTTCCCCATCTAGTTGTGATAATTTTTTCACTTCTCGGATATCTGCCACATCCTTAAATCATGACTCATTTGATAGACGAAAAGTGATGGGATTGTTTCGCAAGGAAGTTTTGGCAAGTCAGAATCAACGATTACAAGGGGCGGTGTTGCTCGCACAGCCTTTTTCGATAAATTTAGTGATCATAAGTGTCGTACTGATATTTACTCTGCTGATCTCATTTCTAGCCACGGCCAGCTATTCTCGAAAAGAAACGGTGAGAGGTTATTTAAAACCTGATAAAGGCATCGTTAAAACCTATGGTCAGTCGCACGGCTATATAAAAAGGCTACATGTTCGCGAAGGAGAGCAGGTTACGAAAGGGCAGGCATTAGTAACTTTGGCTTCGCGCGGACAGTTTGGCTTAGATGATGAGGATTATTCTAAGGTGCATTCCGAGTCTGTTAATGAGCAATTAAAACAGCAAATCACGATACAACTGCAATTGTTAACCGATGAAATTGCTCAACATCAAAGCTTAAAGGATAAAGAAATTATGAATGTGACGACTAGGTTGGGAGTCGCTAAGAGTGAATACCAGACCTCGGTTCGTCAATCAGAGCTGCTTGAACGAAAGGTTTACATGCTCAAATCAAGATTCGAGAAAATGAAAGGACTGTTAAAACAAGGCTTTGTGTCGGATAGGGAAATAGAAAATCACAGCCAACAGTTACTGGACTTGCAACTCGAACAGCAGATGCTTCAACGCGGTAAATTGCAACAGCGCCGGGAAATAGAGCGACTGGACTATGCGCTGCAAGTCATTCCGGAGCAAAATCAGTTAAAGATAAATACCCTTGAGCGGCAAAAATCTGAGTTGATGAATCGTTTGAATCAGTCTATTTCCAATCATCAACATACCATAACCGCTAACCGTAACGGAGTCGTAACCGGTATACAGGTTATTGAAGGCGAAACAATCAATCCGTCAACATTGCTGTTTTCCTTATTGCCAGAAGATACGTTACTAAATGCTGAACTATTTTTGCCAACAAAAAGTGTGGGATTCATCGGCAAAGGGCAATTAACGAAGTTACGATTTGATGCATTTCCTTATCAAAAATTCGGTGTAGTAGAAGGGCAAATTGTGGAAATTCATCAGACCATTATCGAGCCAGCTGAATTGTCAGGGCCATTTGCTATTCAAGAGCCCGTATATCGAATCAAAGGCAATTTAAACCGCCAATATATTGCCTCAAAGGGCAAGCACTTGCCGTTACGCAGCGGAATGTTGTTTCAAGCCGATATTGTTCTTGAAGAACGAAGTATCTTGGCCTGGCTGTTTGAGCCACTGATTGCTGCGACTAAAAAGCTTTAATTTACCGAATGTTATTTTTACGACTTCTCTGCATAAAACATGGAAAGGTGCAGAAAGCAGCCCCTGGGGTTGAATACATGGGGTTGTTGGCGGCTCTGAGGAGCCGGAGCAGTATTACTTTTAAATTTTTTTTAAACAAAAGGAGAGGTTAATTATGAAAGAATTAAATATTACCGAAATTCAGGAAGTCAGTGGTGGCCATACTAAAAGCGAAGGGCAGATTGTTGGGGAAGCTATTTTAGCAACGGCCGCAGTGATCGTCGCTGGTCCAACGATTGGAGCCTTCTTGATCCTTGGTGGTTTTATTGTAAATAATATTAGTGAAGTCTAACTTATTATTTTTTATAGTTTTAAAGGCATGATTCATGCCTTTTTTTAAGGACAAATAAAAATGAAACCTTTAATGAGTATGCTCAAGGAATCCGGATTTGATTGTACTGAAGATTCAGCAGGCAATGTCAGAATAAAACACTTTCCCAGGGAGTATATTTGGTTAGAACAGCACAATGGACAATTTGTGATCAAAAACGGTGTAGTAAGGCATTTGTTGTTGGCTTTAGTGTTAACTTTGCTCTTTGTTTTCATGAATGGAAATGTTTGGGCATCTGGCTTGATATCAACGCTTGGGCTATACAGTTATGTTCAGTCAATCAGAATCACCATAATTACCTCATCGTTAAACGTTATCTTGTCCAGCTTTATCGTAATGTCGACTAGCAAATAGTAAGTTTTCTATATCTATTTCGATAAAACTTATCTTTCGGCGGAATCAAAAGGAGTTGATGCTCCGCTAGTTTAAAAACAGTCTAATTGACTAAGGAGAGTCAGATGACTGCAGCAGCTTTAAACTTTTCCTGGCGACGGCAAGTACCACTAATCATGCAAACGGAAATTGCTGAGTGTGGGCTGGCCTGTATCGCTATGGTGGCTAATTATTTTGGTCACTCAGTTGACATGACCTCCATGCGGCAACGCCTGCAGGCTGGTTCATCGGGAATGACATTGCCGCAGATGATGGCATTGTCTGAACAATTACAGTTTTCAACCAGAGCATTGCAATGCCCTTTAGAGGATGTTGAAAAGCTCAAGCTTCCTTGTATTTTGCACTGGGACATGAATCACTTTGTTGTGCTGACAAAAGTTTCCGGTTCGAGGCAAAAGAAATTTACCGTTAACGACCCCGGTAAAGGTAAGCGCTGTTTAACACGAAAAGAATTTAGTGATCATTTCACCGGAATTTGTCTTGAAATGACGCCCACCTCTGACTTCAAACCAAAACTAGAAAAATCGCAATTAAAATTCCACCAGCTTTGGTCCGAGAGTCGTGGGCTATATGCTGGTCTGGTAAAACTTCTGGCGCTTTCTTTATTGCTGCAGTTTGCCGCATTGCTCGCTCCCTATTATATGCAATGGGTGGTCGACGAGGTCTTAATTAGATTTGATGAATCACTGCTAACGGTTTTGGCATTGGGATTTACTTTACTCCTGTTTATCACTTGCTTTACCAATGCGGTTCGAACCTGGTTAATTTTGCGTTTATCTAGTGCACTGAATTTGCAAATGGGGAGCAATTTAATGAGCCATTTGCTTCAGTTGGATATGCGTTTTTTTGAATCGCGGCATATCGGCGATTTGGTTTCACGCTTTGGAAGTCTCGCCCAGATTCGAGAGCGTATCACTACCGGACTGATTGAAACCCTGGTGGATGGTGTCATGTCTGTGGCGCTTTTAGTGATGATGTTTGTGTATTCAAAAGTTCTGGCCTTAGTCGTGATTATTGCGGTGCTGATATTCACGATGTTAAGGCTGGCGTTGTATCGACCACTTAGTCGAAATACCGAGGAACTCATTCAAAGTTCCGCCAAAGAACAAAGTCACTTTTTAGAAACAGCCAGGAACATGCAATCCGTTAAGCTATTCGCTCAGGAGCCAGAGAGGCAAAATATTTGGCAGACACGATATGTTGACGTGATTAATCAGGAAATCAAAATAGGGCGGCTAAAGATTGGTTTCGAAACGGGCAACAAGATAATTTTTGGTCTTGAAAATATATTGGTAATTTATCTTGCTGCTACTCAAGTTATGTCCAACACATTAACGATAGGCATGCTGTTGGCGTTTATTGCTTATAAAAACCAGTTTACGACACGGATGATCAATCTTATTGAGCAAATGATTCAATTTAAAATGATGCGCTTACACCTAGATCGTATCGCAGATATTGCTTTGCACCCCAAAGAAGAGCATCGCCAGGGTACTTGCAAGTTGAATAAACCTAAAGGCAAGCTTGAGTTGATAAACGTCAGCTTTGATTATCAAACCCAGGAAAATCGCTCAACGTCGTTATTAAGTAATATCAACCTGGCATTGGATGCTGGACAATGCATTGCTATTACTGGTCCCTCAGGGGCCGGAAAATCAACCTTGATGAAAATAATGCTTGGCTTGCTGCAACCAACGAGTGGCCAGGTTTTGTTGGATGGACAGGATATTCAAAAATTAGGCTTGGTTAATTATCGCAAAAGCATTGCTGGCGTATTACAGGGAGATAGCTTATTGGCTGGCTCGATAGCGGATAATGTATGTTTCTTCGATGCGAGCCCCAACTTTCTTAAAATCGAGCAGTGCTGTCGTTTGGCCGCGGTTCATCAGGAAATTACCGAAATGCCAATGGCATACCAGACTCCGGTTGGAGATTTGGGGTCAAGTTTATCGGGGGGACAAATTCAACGATTGTTAATGGCCCGTGCTCTTTACCAACAACCTTCGATTTTGTTTATGGATGAAGCTACCAGCCACCTCGACGCAAGAAATGAGCGCTTAATTTCACAGCAAGTAGCCGAACTCAATATGACTCGAATAATCATTGCCCATCGTCAGGAAACGTTAAATTCTGTCGAGACTATCTTTGACTTGCATCATGGTGCTTTGATTAAGAAAAATCGAGTAGAGCAAAAACAGGTGGGCTGTTAACCATAGACTAGAGAAGGATTTTATCTTATAACCAAATACTGCGCTCCAAAAAGGTGCAACCCCGGTAATTTTCACCTAAAATGCCATTAACATTTTTTTGACGACCAGAAGTATTGTGGTGGACATTGCAAAACAACTCTTAGAAACCGGAGATTTTCTTAGTTTAACGCGTGAAAATCCTGACTCGATTGCGCAAGCATTTAACTTTTATCTGAATAGCGGAGACAGGCAAATTCAGGTTAGCGTGCTTGATACTGGCGTTATCTGTTTTGAGCCTGTCGGCAGGGCAACTAACAAGGACATTGTTTTGTCTTGTGGAGTGCATGGTAATGAGACCGCTCCGATCGAGATATGCCAGCAGTTGGTAAAAGAGTTGTTATCGGACAAACTGTTGCTCGAACAACGAGTCTTATTTTTGTTCGGTAACCCTCCGGCAATGAATTTGGGTAGTCGCTTTGTTGAAGAAAATCTAAACCGCTTATTCAGCGGCGCTCACAGCGATGATATTGGCCTGGCTAATCAGGAGCGACGTCGTGCCAAAGCATTGGAAGATTATGTCCGCGACTTTTTTGATCAAGGCGGCACAATCGATGATGATCGCGAACGCTTGCACTACGACTTGCACACAGCCATTCGTGGTTCAAAAAATGACAAATTTGCCGTCTATCCGTTCAATCATGGCAAGGCCAGAGATAAGCACCAGCTGCAGTTCCTGTATGCGAGTGGCGTCAATACTATTTTGCTTTCAAATAGCCCGACCACAACATTTAGCTATTTTTCGGTTAATGAATGTTGTGCACACGCGTTCACGGTTGAACTTGGTAAAGTCAAACCATTTGGGGAAAATAATCCCGAAGATTTCATTCAAATTAACCAAACGCTAAGAGCATTGATCAGTGAAAATGAACCAGATTTTGGTGAATTTTCTGAAGATAATTTAAACCTGTTCGAAATCTACAAAACCATAAATCGTACGGAAGAGAACTTTGTCCTCAATTTTGCTGACGATGTGGAAAATTTCACCGATTTCCCAGTGGGCTATGTGCTGGCTAACGATGGCGAAATTGTCCATGAAATTACCCAGCCTGGCGAAGCTATCATCTTTCCTAACGCTGAGGTTGCGCTCGGTCAACGGGCACTGTTAACCGTTATACCTGCCAAGTTAACGGCCTGACGCTCTTGTGGCTGCTGAGCCTACCGGCTCGGCAGCCTCTAACTATCTTCCTCCTCTGTAAACCAAAATTGCCACTTGACGGACTCTTTCCAAGGCTAATTCAGTCACTTTATTGCAAGTAAAATTGGCGGATTGTAAAGTTCTGGCAATCCTTAAAGGGTGGAGCTACGCGGCCTGCAGTCGAATAAAGACTCTAATTTCGCCAGAAGTTTTATTGAAGCGAATAAAAAACAGAATGCTTCTTTCAGGCTTAAAAACAGAAAAAACGTAGCCAAGAATTACTGTTAAAAATACAAAAAGCCATTGCTTAATCACTACGGGGATGTGGGTGTATTGCACGCTCGTTAGCCGACAAAAACTAAGCAGTGTATAAAGTCATACAACAAGAGACGCTTATGGATTCAGAAATCTATAAATCAAGCCGGGACGTTCACACGGCTGATTTTATTGACGGTCACTCCGTTGATATCCCTATTCTCAAAATTCTCAGACAAGACGGTAGTGTTCACAAAGGTGCCGATTTACCTGAAATCGATCAGGAATTGGCAACCAAGATATACAAAACCTTAGCTTTTCATCGCGTTTTAGATGAGCGGATGATAGCTGCTCAACGTCAAGGACGTGTGAGTTTTTACATGGCCGCACTTGGCGAAGAAGCTGCCAGTGTTGGTAGCGCTGCAGGGTTACATGATGAAGATATGATCATGGCTCAGTATCGTGAGCAAGGTGCTTTGATGTTCCGTGGCTTCCGTCTTGAACAATTCATGAACCAAATGTTCTCCAATGAACTTGAGCTGGGTAAAGGCCGTCAAATGCCAATTCACTATGGTTCTAATGAATTGCACTATATGACCATCTCTTCTCCTTTGGGAACGCAGATCCCTCAAGCCGCTGGCTACGCTTATGGTCAAAAACTACAAGGTAAAGAGCGTTGCACCATTTGTTACTTTGGTGAGGGTGCGGCTTCAGAGGGCGACTTCCACGCAGGTTTAAATATGGCTGCGGTTCATCGTGCGCCGGTAATCTTTTTCTGCCGCAACAACGGTTACGCTATTTCTACACCTTCGAATGAGCAATATGCCGGTAACGGTATTGCCTCGCGCGGTGTCGGTTATGGTATTAAAACCATTCGCATCGATGGCAATGACATTCTTGCCGTACTAAAAGCTACACAGCTTGCCCGTGGATATGCTTTAGAGAATGATCAGCCAGTGTTAATTGAAGCCATGTCTTATCGCCTGGGAGCGCACTCCACGTCGGATGACCCAAGTGGTTATCGTACCCGTGAAGAAGAGGCTAAATGGGCTGATCATGATCCAATTTTGCGTATGAAAAACTGGATGCTGAAGCAGAAATGGTGGGATGAAGAGCAGGAAACGCAATTGTTCGAACAACTTCGTGAAGATGTGTTAAATGCGGTGAAAGTCGCTGAGAAAATCGCTAAGCCTGGTATCGAAGAGGTTGTCACGGATGTTTATGACAAACCAACGCCGGCGCTGGAAAAGCAACTTGATGAACTCAAAGAGCATATCCGCAAATACCCGGACGCCTATCCAAATACTGCAGGGAGATTTTAATCCATGGCGCAAATGAATTTATTACAAGCGATCAATAATGCGCTGGATATTGCCATGGCTGAAAACGATTCAGCGGTGTGCTTTGGCGAGGACGTAGGTCATTTTGGTGGGGTATTCCGTGCAACCAGTAATTTGCAGGAAAAATACGGCAAGGATCGTTGTTTTAATACGCCATTAACCGAGCAGGGTATCATTGGTTTTGCCAATGGTTTAGCGGCGCAGGGCAGTTTGCCAATTGCTGAAATCCAGTTCGCCGACTACATTTTTCCGGCGTTCGATCAAATCGTCAATGAAAGTGCAAAGTTCCGATATCGCAGCGGCAACGAATTCGATGTTGGTAAGTTAACGATCCGTACCCCTTATGGTGGCGGTATTGCCGGCGGTTTGTATCACAGCCAATCTCCTGAAGCTTACTTTGCTCACACGCCTGGTTTGAAAATTGTCGTACCAAGAAATCCATATCAGGCAAAAGGTCTGTTGTTGGCATCAATTCGTGACGATAACCCTGTGGTATTTTTTGAACCGAAAAAGCTTTACCGCGCATCGGTTGGTGAAGTTCCTGAAGAAGATTATCAAATTCCTCTTGGTAAAGCGGAAGTTGTAACCCAAGGTTCTGACATTACCTTGTTGGGTTGGGGCGCTCAGATGGAGACTCTGGAAAAAGCCGCGAAGATGGCGGAAAAGAAAGGGGTTTCCTGCGAAATTATCGATTTGCGTTCTATCTTACCATGGGATGTTGAAACCGTTGCTAACTCAGTAATGAAAACCGGACGCTTGCTTATCAACCATGAAGCGCCTCTAACCGGTGGTTTCGCCGGTGAGATTGCAGCAACGATTCAGTCTGAGTGCTTCCTGCATTTGGAATCACCAATTGCTCGTGTTTGTGGTTTAGATACACCGTTCCCTCTGGCACATGAAAAAGAATACATGCCAGATGAATTGAAAACTTTTGAAGCCATTATGGCCTCAGTAAATTACTAGGGGATTATGATGAGCATAGATTTTATTCTACCGGATATTGGCGAAGGCATCGTTGAATGTGAGCTGGTTGAATGGCTGGTAAAAGAGGGCGACCGTATTGAAGAAGATCAGCCGGTTGCTGACGTTATGACGGACAAAGCCCTGGTACAGATTCCTGCCATGTATTCAGGTGTTGTCGATAAGCTTTACTACAAGCAAGGCGACATTGCTAAAGTTCATTCTCCGTTGTTTGCGATGACTAAAGAAGGTGAAGAATCAGCAGATGTAACTGCACCTTCTGAGAATATCAGTGACGTGCCGGCGGTTGAAACTGTGATTGCCAGTGAAAGTAGTTCAGTATCGCAGATTGAAGATTTCATTCTGCCGGACATTGGCGAAGGTATTGTCGAGTGCGAAATCGTTGAGTGGCTAGTGAATGAAGGCGATATTATTGAAGAAGATCAAGCGGTTGTCGATGTAATGACAGACAAGGCGCTTGTTCAGATCCCTGCAAAATACGCAGGTAAAGTTGTCAAACTTCATTATGCAAAAGGCGATATTGCTAAGGTTCATGAGCCTCTGTTCGCTATTGAGCACCAGGGCGCTGCGGACGTAAGCGTTACCGCAAGTTTAACTGCAGAACCTCAACAAGAGGTTAATCAAGACACCCACGTTTCGCAATCTGTTAAACAAGACACCCATGTTTCTCAGCCAGTAAACGGTAAAGTTGCCAGTGGTAAAGCTTTAGCAAGCCCAGCCGTTCGTCGAGTGGCCCGAGAAATGTCCGTCGATATTCATCTGGTTCCCGGTAGTGGCCCGAAAGGTCGAGTCTACAAAGAAGATGTCGTGAGATTTGCTCAAGGCGGTTCACCTGTGCAGCCGTCTACTGAACCGGCGGTTGAATCTGCGCCAGTTTCTGCTTCGGGCAACACAAGAGTTGAGCCTATCCGAGGCGTGAAAGCGGCAATGGCTAAAGCCATGACTGCATCGGTATCGACTATTCCTCACTTTACTTACTGCGAGGAAATCGATCTTACGGATCTAATTGCATTGCGAAAATCCGTCAAAGATGAGTATGCGAAGCAAGATATCAAGCTGACGATGATGCCCTTTTTCATCAAAGCAATGTCTCTGGCTTTAAAAGAATTCCCTGTAATGAATTCACAGCCAAATGATGATTGCACCGAGCTGAGTTACTTCGATGACCACAACATTGGTATGGCCGTTGACTCGAAAGTTGGTCTTTTAGTACCAAACGTAAAGCAGGTTCAATCCAAGTCTATCGTTGATGTGGCTAAAGATGTGATGCGTCTAACCAAAGATGCGCGCGATGGCCGTGTGACAACTACGGATTTGAAGGGCGGCACAATCAGCATTTCAAATATCGGCGCGCTTGGCGGAACAGTTGCGACACCGATCATAAATAAACCAGAAGTTGCTATCGTCGCGTTAGGTAAAGTTCAGACATTACCTCGATTTGATGACAATGGTGACGTGCAAGCACGCTCAATAATGCAGGTAAGTTGGTCCGGAGACCACCGAATTATTGACGGTGGTACAATTGCCCGATTCAATAATTTATGGAAATCCTTCCTGGAAAATCCAAACCTCATGCTGATGCACATGAGCTAAGAATTTCCCTTGAAAAGCCCGTTACAGCGGGCTTTTTAGTGCCTATTCCAAAAATCTAATTTTTTCTTAGTTAAGACACTCACCTCAATATCTCCTCTTAATTAAGACACCCACCATTGATGATTCCTCAGCTTAAAGGAATGCAAACACTGTTAACCCCATAAATTCTTAAGTACTTAGACTAAAATAGTAATGCCCATGGATTCCCAGGAAAACGGAATATGCCCACACCCAGATGTCAGCAAATTAGCTTACACGCTACGCCTTACTATCACTGCGTCAGCAGATGCGTAAGGCGCGCTTTTTTGTGTGGTTGGGATCATTACTCAAAGAAAAACTTTGACCATCGACGAGAATGGATTGAGCAACGTTTGCTGTTTCTAGCTCAAGTATTTTGTATAGATGTTTGCGCTTACGCGGTGATGTCAAATCACTGCCACGTCGTTTTACATATTGATAAAGAGAAAGCATTAACCTTATCTGATATTGAAGTTGTCGAACGATGGCATAAAGTATGTAAGGGCACTCTAATCACTAAAGAGTTTGTATCTGCTGGAACAGTAAGAGAATTTATTCAGCCTACCTTGGCAAATACAGTTAAGGTTTATAGGAAGAGACTCTTCGATATTAGTTGGTTTATGCGCCTTTTGAACGAGCCTATCGCAAGAATGGCCAATGAGGAAGATGAATGTACCGGTAAATTTTGGGAGAGTAGATTTCGTAGCCAAGCACTTTTAGATGACGCAGCGTTAGCCGCATGCATGGCTTACGTAGATTTAAATCCAATCCGAGCTGGAAAAGCTGATACACTGCAAGAATCTATCCACACTAGCATCCATTTGAGGGTGAAAGCCGCGATATCGAGAAAGCAACCGGACTCTCTAATGAAATTTTCTGAAGGCGATGATAATGAGAAACTCAACTATTTACCCTTTAGAGTGAATGATTACCTCGAGTTGGTCGATATGACTGGAAGAGCTATTAAAGATAATTGCTCAGGATTTATACAAGATTACCAAAATTCAATACTTTCCCAAGTTAATTTAAACGAAAATAGTTGGCTTATATTGGTAACTAAGCTTGAATATTACTTTTCAGGAGCGATAGGCCAATGTCAGTCGATTTCTGAGTTTTGCGGAATCATCGACAAACATCGACGAACTCATTTTCATATCAGTAAACGGCTATTCGGTTAGTCGCGATACTTAATCCTCAATTTCTTTATTCCAAACCTCCCCTCAATTACTGTATTAATCGAACTGATTTCTACCTCAATTTGGCAAATTAAATTATTTAAAATTCAGACAGTTGATAAACATTTCAAATGTTTATTTGGTAGGTTGTGGTTGAACTAATATTGTGGGTGTTTTGATAGCGCACTGATTTAACATTTTTGCGATGCCTGTCTTGATTATGGCTCCAATAGCTATGACTTGCGGTGGGTGTCTTAATTGTGAAGGAAGAGGTTTGGGAGTTACGGTGGGTGTCTCGATAAGAGAGGGAGATCAAAAAAGGGACCGGTAGGTCCCTTTTTGGGGAGGTGCGGCAATGTTACATGACGCGCATGCCCGGCTCGGCGCCGTTGTCCGGGTTTAAGATAAAGATATCTTTGCCACCCGGGCCTGCTGCGATGATCATGCCTTCGGACATGCCGAAACGCATTTTTCGCGGTGCAAGGTTTGCAACAACCACAGTTAACTTGCCAATCAAGTCTTCTGGTTGGTACGCAGACTTGATACCAGCAAAAATTTGACGTGTCTCGCCGCCTAAATCTACTTCGATACGAAGTAGCTTATCAGCTTTTTCAACATGCTCAGCTTTAACGATTTTCGCCACGCGTAAATCTACTTTGGCGAAATCATCAAAAGTGATTTCATCAGCAATTGGGTCATCGGTCAGAGGGCCGGTCACTGGCTGCTGCGCCTGAGCAGCTTCCAGGTTTTCTTTTGAATCTTCTACCATAGCGACAATTTTATCCATTTCAACGCGCTGTAATAACGCTTTAAATTTGTTGATCTTGTGGTCGGTTAACAATGCCTTGTGACCATCCCACTCAAGCTCATCATTAAGGAAAGCCGCCGATTTATCGGCAAGGGAAGGGAGCACAGGCTTTAAATAAATCATCAGCACACGGAACAGGTTAATCCCTAACGAACAGATTTCGTGTACTTCCTGTTGCTTGCCTTCTTCTTTAATTAACTGCCACGGCTCTTTAACGGCGATGTACTCGTTAACCTTGTCGGCAAGAGCCATGATTTCACGCATCGCCCGACCAAATTCACGGTTCTCGTAGTGAGCCGCAATGCTATCACCTGCGCTCATCACTTCATCGGCCAGTGCTTGATCTGCTGGGTTTGCTACCAATACACCATCAAACTTTTTACTGATGAAGCTGGCACAGCGAGATGCGATATTTACCAGTTTACCAACCAGGTCAGAGTTAACGCGCTGGGCGAAATCCTCCAGATTCAAATCCAGGTCATCAATACGGCTGGTAAGTTTTGCCGCAAAGTAATAACGCAGGTATTCCGGATTCAAATGATCTAAATAGGTGCGACCTTTAATGAAAGTACCTTTAGATTTCGACATCTTAGTACCATTTACCGTCACAAAACCATGAGCGTAAACAGACGTCGGTTGACGATAACCAGAGCCATCAAGCATAGCTGGCCAGAATAAGCTGTGGAAATAGATGATGTCCTTACCAATAAAGTGATAAAGCTCGGCATCGGAATCTTTTCTCCAAAACTCGTCAAAGTTAATGCCTTGCTTGTCACATAGGTTTTTAAAACTACCCATGTAACCAATTGGCGCGTCTAGCCAAACGTAGAAAAACTTGCCCGGTGCGTCTGGAATTTCGAATCCAAAATATGGTGCATCACGGGAAATATCCCACTGCTGCAAACCTTGTTCAAACCACTCAGCAAGTTTGTTTGCCATTTCTTCCTGCAATGAACCGCTGCGAGTCCAGTCTTTCAGCATTTGCTCAAACGCTGGCAAATCGAAGAAGTAGTGCTCGGAATCCTTCAGTACAGGTGTTGCACCGGAAACCACACTGATCGGATTGATCAGATCCGTTGGTGAATACGTAGCACCACAGTTATCACAGTTATCACCATTTTGATCTTCGCTCTTACACTTAGGGCAAGTGCCTTTTACAAAACGATCCGGTAAGAACATTTCTTTCTCCGGATCGAAAAGTTGTGAAATTGTGCGACGCTTGATGTGGCCATTCGCATCAAGGCGGCGATAAATTTCCTCAGCAAATGCTCGGTTTTCATCACTATGAGTCGAATGGTAATTATCAAACTTGATATGGAAGCCGGCAAAATCCGCCATGTGCTCCTGACGAACCTGCTCGATCATTTCCTCTGGTGCCATACCTAACTGCTGAGCTTTCAGCATGATTGGTGTACCGTGGGCGTCATCGGCACAGACATAATAGGTTTCGTGGCCGCGCATTTTTTGGAAACGTACCCAGATATCCGTTTGGATGTACTCGAGAAGGTGACCTAAGTGGATAGGTCCGTTGGCATATGGAAGTGCACTGGTGACAAGGATTTTACGTTTATTGGTCGACATTGTTCGAAAATAAATTCTTAATAGTAATCGTGGCAGCGATAGTACAAAATTTGCGAATTTTTTTCATTAATAATTATCGATATTGATGAAAAACCCACTTATTATGAAGCAAAGCGCGCATTTAATGAAAAATGCGGGTTGCTCGTTTTCATAAGTGAATAGAAACTATACAAGATAATTAATGCGTAACCTTGCGCAATTTATGGTGGAATAATGGAAGATAAAATCCGCAGTTACATACAGCAATACCGCTCTGACTGTTTTCCTTATGGCCTCGAACAGGTGTTCGCAGACTACACAATTACCAGCAACGATCAAGGTTACCTGCTAACGGTCAGTCTGGCATTTCCTTGTTTTACGGCATTACAAACCGCCATTGAAACCATGGCAGAAACCCTGGACGTTAATATGGACTTAAAAGCTCAGGTTCAGGTGGAAGCGGTGCGTGAGCACAATATTGCCGGTGTTAAAAATATTATTGCTGTGGCCTCTGGAAAGGGTGGTGTTGGTAAATCAACAACCGCAGTAAATATTGCCTTGGCACTACAAGAGGAAGGGGCGCGGGTTGGTATCCTTGATGCCGATATTTATGGTCCATCGATTCCCACAATGTTGGGCATCGCTGATGAAAAACCAGGTTCTGAAGATGGCAAACGTATGTTGCCTTTAAATGGTCAGGGCTTGTCGGCAATGTCGATTGGCTTTTTAGTCCCGGATTCTCAAGCCAGTATTTGGCGGGGGCCGATGGCGAGCACCGCTTTTACCCAGCTATTGAATGAGACTGCCTGGGATGATCTGGATTATCTTATCGTCGATATGCCGCCTGGTACTGGTGATATTCAGTTAACACTGGCGCAAAAGGTGCCTGTTGCAGCCGCCTGTATGGTAACAACGCCACAGGATATCGCCCTCATCGATGTCCGCAAAGGCATCAGCATGTTTGATAAAGTGCAGGTGCCGGTGCTAGGTGTGATAGAAAATATGAGTTATCATCTGTGTCCTAACTGTGGGCATGAATCCCATATTTTTGGTGAAGGTGGTGCACAGCATCTGGCTTCTGAGCAAGACATCGATTTACTGGGGCAAATTCCACTTAATCTTGATATTCGTCAAGGCGCGGACAGCGGTAATTCTCCGATATTGTCCAATATAGATAGTGACATTAGCCAAATCTACCGTAGAATAGCCACCAATATTGTGAGTGATTTATATTACCAGCTTGACTGGCGCAGTCCTGCGACGGCAACGCTGAGCATAACAGAAGAATAACCGATGAGACTTTGTGATAAAGATATTGAAGCCCTGATTGAGGCTGGAAAAATTTGTATTGAGCCACGCCCTGAATCTAGTATGATTTCTGGGGTCAGTGTGGATATTTGCCTGGGCAATAAGTTTCGCGTGTTTGAAGACCACACTGCGCCGTATATTGATTTGAGCGGACCGAAAGCGGAAGTCCAGGAGGCGATGAACACCTTGATGAGTGATGAAATTCACATCGAGGATGGCGAAGCCTTCTTCCTCCATCCAGGTGAACTGGCGCTTGCAGTAACTCACGAGTCAGTAACATTGCCAGCCGATATTGTTGGTTGGTTAGACGGTCGCTCGTCGCTGGCTCGCTTAGGGTTAATGGTTCATGTTACCGCGCATAGAATTGATCCAGGTTGGTCTGGACAAATTGTTCTTGAATTCTTCAACTCTGGAAAACTGCCGCTTGCCTTGCGTCCGAAGATGAAAATCGCTGCGTTAAACTTTGAAACCATGTCAGGGGAAGCGATTCGTCCATACAACAAGCGTGATGATGCCAAATACAAAGATCAAAAAGGCGCTGTTGCCAGCCGCATTAGTGAAGACGAAAGCTAAAGCTAAATTAATGCTCGTGAATTAAGTGTGTATTGATACCAAAAGAAAAGCCCTGGCCAGCAATGGTCAGGGCTTTCTAATTTAAATGAGTTGTCGTGTTAGCTAGCTAGCCATTAACGACATCATCATTATAAGTAATGTTGATTGCGCATGCCTCAAGAGCTTCCAGTAAGCGTTGCTTATTATGGTAATCACCGTTGTCGGCATCGCTCAGTGGTCGGCACAATACGTTAACCCTTTCGGATTTCGCCGATTTATCCTGAGTAATCACAGTATCAATAGGCAAGCAACCAATATTGTTTTCCAGCCAGTTTAATTTGTCGTCCAAAGGTAATTTTCCTGCCGGACTATCTTCTTGGTTGATGTTGTCGATAAATACGCATTGGCCAGTTCGTTTTTCGATGGCATTGCGTAAGTCATTAACTAACAGGGGAGGGACGACACTGGTAAGAAAGCTGCCCGGGCCAAGAATGATCAAATCGGCATTTTCAATGGCAATTAAACATTCTGGGATGGATTTTACCAGAGGCGCTAACATTAGCTTGTGAGGCATCGTTGGCATGTCATCAACGGATATCTCACCAACTTTACAACGGCCGTGCTCATAGAACGCCAATAAATCCGTTGGTGTTTCCGACATAGGGTAGACTTTGGTTTTCACTCTCAGCAAGCTAGAGATAAGATTGATCGAATCAAGCGGACGGCTTTGTATTTCATTCAGTCCAAACAGGATCAAGTTTCCGAGGTTATGTCCCGATAACTCATCGTTGCCGTCAAAGCGAAAATTAAACAGCTGGTTACCTACGGATTCGGGCTCGACCAATTGCGTCAGGCAATTACGTAAATCGCCCCAGGCAATCGAGCTGGTTCGCTTTCTGAGTTTACCCGTAGAGCCACCATTATCTGTGGTAGCAACAATACCAGTAAGTTGATCTCCCAAAAAGGAAAGGGTGGAGAGGACACGTCCTAAACCATGGCCGCCGCCAATGGCGACTACATTGAGTTTTTGTAAGCGCATATTTGTTCTGTTACCTCATTAACCATGAATACTGCGCAAAATAAGACTGGCTCAGAAAATAATAATTAGGAAATTTCATAGATAGTTATAGGAGCTATTACTACGCTTCTCAAGAAATTAGTCTCATTTGTTCACGCAACTTTATTGTAGCGACAATCGTTACATAATTGCTACACCTATACCGTATCCGATTGTAATCGTCATTTTTATTTTCATATGCTTTATTTATTGCTGCGTCTAATGACTGTGTAATTCTCGATGTTCATTCACGGGAATTTGCTAAAACGCTATCAAATATTTGTTTAAAAAGGTGTTAAAACCTGCAGTTTGCAGCAGCTTTCAGATAAAAAAACGGCAAAGCGATGAATTAATAAACGCTTAAACCTGTTTTTCCCGATTTTTACGATTTTATGCAAAAAAACTGTTGACTCTTTTCAGCACCCTGCTTAGAATTCGCCTCGCTTTCAACGAGTAAGGTCGCTCAAGAGAGCAGGTTCTGGGGCTATAGCTCAGCTGGGAGAGCGCTTCGCTGGCAGCGAAGAGGTCTGCGGTTCGATCCCGCATAGCTCCACCAGAATTCTTCAGGTTTGATAATATCGAGCCTCGACTTTGGCAAAAGTCAACGCAGGCTGAGGTGTCAGTCTGCCGAAGGTGAATTTAAGATTTGAAGTGTCTTATTTTCTTATGCAGATATACTTAACAGGTTGATTAGATTTGTTAGATATACATTGCGTCCCCTTCGTCTAGAGGCCTAGGACACCGCCCTTTCACGGCGGTAACAGGGGTTCGAATCCCCTAGGGGACGCCACTTCATTTAAAATAAGTTGTACCTGACAGGTTTATGTTAGTTCTAGTGCTGGTAAAATATTTTTACCAAGCGCAAATTCTTTAAAATACTCAGTGTTTTTCAGGAATTCTGCGTCCCCTTCGTCTAGAGGCCTAGGACACCGCCCTTTCACGGCGGTAACAGGGGTTCGAATCCCCTAGGGGACGCCATTTCGTCATAATATTCTGTTATCAAGGTCAAAAAGTTCTAGTGCCGACAAGGTTTCTTGTCATGCGCAACATTTTCTGAATACGTGAAAGATTCGGGAAATCTGCGTCCCCTTCGTCTAGAGGCCTAGGACACCGCCCTTTCACGGCGGTAACAGGGGTTCGAATCCCCTAGGGGACGCCAACTTATTTACATACAATTAGGTGACTTGTTCTGGTGCCGGTGAGGTTGACTCATTTCGCAAAATCATCAAGTTCATTATCGGCTCATTTGAGTTTATAAAGAAAGATTTTTGCGTCCCCTTCGTCTAGAGGCCTAGGACACCGCCCTTTCACGGCGGTAACAGGGGTTCGAATCCCCTAGGGGACGCCACTTAATTGCAATTATCCAAGGTCTCATCTGGTAACAGGTGACATGTTCGCGGTTTTTGATAAACCAACAAATTTCGCGTCCCCTTCGTCTAGAGGCCTAGGACACCGCCCTTTCACGGCGGTAACAGGGGTTCGAATCCCCTAGGGGACGCCACTTCTTTGAAGTACAAAATAGCCGACGCAAGTCGGCTTTTTTGTTTCTGCTCAGCGGTAAATATTACTCTACTCGCACGACCGTCAGTCTGTTCGTCAGTGCTCTATCTTTTTTAATCGCGATTCTTCTATACTTGTAGTTAATACCAATGCACATTAATTACTGATCATTCAGCAAATTTTTGAAATGGTAAATTTGACTGACGAGCCCAAAGAATCTCATCAGAGTTAAGCAAGCTATATTTAATGGTCAGATATTCAAATTTGCCCTGGCGGGAATGCCCGAGAGGCATTTCTACTGCGTACTCGCTATTTGAAATGGAATGACCATTCCTAAATAACGACGCCTTGTATAAATCCCTCGGCTGACATTCTGAATAGCTCACTTTTCAACGTGCATTGGTATAGCTTGTTAGTCTGTAAGGAGTTTCAGATGGGTGATTTATCGGTTTGGACAAGTTTCTTTGGCTGGTGCACCGTGATCAACTTTGTCATTTTATTGTTTGCGACCTTTATGATCCGCTTTGCTCAGGATTGGGCGATGGAGATCCACAGTAAAATGTTCAATATTGATAAGGCGCAATTGCCAGGCATGTACTTTAAATACGTGGCGAATTTTAAGATTGTCTCGGTGGTATTTAGTTTCACGCCATGGCTGGCATTGACATTGATGGGGTAGGTGGGTCGATTAAACTCAACCCGCAATACCAAAACTTCTGTGCCTGCTAATTATTTAGCGGCTTGCGTAACCACAGGTTCTAACAATTCGCGCATCCGCTTGGCCAATTGAGGTTGTGCTTCTTTGGTTGGATGAATACCATCGGCCTGCATAAGTTCGGCGTTAACGGCAACGTCCTCAATAAAAAATGGGATTAGCGTACTACCGGTCTGTTCGGTCACATCTTTGAATACGTCATTGAACATTTTGTTATAACGCTGACCGTAATTTGGCGGGATTTTTACGTCGCTGACGATAACTTTGATGTTTTCGTTTTGAGCCAGCTCGATCATTTGTAACAAATTATTTTTAATTAATTTCGGTGGGAAACCTCGTAAGCCGTCATTGCCGCCAAGTTCAATAAGTAAGTAATCAATCTTTTGCTGCTCCAGTATTTTCGGGAGTCGGGCGAGGCCACCATCGGTTGTTTCGCCACTAATACTGGCGTTGATAATGCGATAATTTGCCTGATCCTGTTCAAGATTTTCGTTTAAAATCGTCACCCATCCTTCGTTTTCCTGCATCCCGTAACTTGCACTCAGGCTATCACCTAGTAGTAAAATAGAGTATTGAGCCAAAACCGGGTTGGCGAACGTACAACATACTAGCAACAACCAAGGGAAAAATTTTTTCATCATGCTTCAGGATCCTGATTTAATTTTACAATGTCGACAAGTGACCAAACAGGTGACTACCGGCGAGAAAACACTGGATATTTTACAACCAATCGACCTTCAGGTTCGACCGGGTGAAACCGTGGCGATTATCGGGGCTTCTGGCTCTGGTAAAACCACGCTTTTATCTCTGCTAGCCGGGTTGGACACTCCAACGCAAGGGGAAATTTACCTCAAACAGGCGCCTTTGCACAAGTTCGATGAAGAACAACGCTCTGCGGTACGAGCAAAACACGTCGGTTTTATCTTCCAATCGTTTCTCTTAATCAACAGTTTAACCGCTTTGGAAAATGTCATGTTACCAGCGGAACTTGCAGGCAGCGACAAGGCTGAGCAAGACGCTCTGGATATGCTCGAAAAAGTAGGTTTGAAAGACCGAGCCGACCATTTCCCATCGCAATTATCTGGTGGAGAGCAACAACGTGTTGCTATCGCCCGAGCATTTATTAGCTCTCCAGATATCCTTTTTGCCGATGAGCCAACCGGTAACCTGGATAGCAAAACCGGTGATACCGTCAGCGACTTATTGTTCGAGCTGAATCAACAACAAGGCACGACGTTAGTATTAGTTACCCATGACAACGGCCTTGCAGCCCAATGTCAGCGCCAGTTAGTGATGCACGCCGGAGAGCTGACCGAATCCGTAAAGAAGATGGCTGAGGTGGTTTAACGATGTCGGTTTGGGCCACTCAATCCTGGCGGTTATTTCGCCATGAATTAAAGCGTGGAGAGCTGACCATAGTTGCATTGGCATTGATTATCGCCGTTGCCAGTGTGTTCAGCTTATCGGGCTTTTCCGCGCAGATTAAATCTGCTCTTATCCAACAAAGTAATAGTTTTATTGCCAGTGATCGTATTTTGCAATCGCCACGTCCGATTGACGAAAAGTACGTAGACAAGGCCAACGAGATGGGCATCGCTAACGCTGAATTGCTTGAATTTTCTTCTATGGTTTTTGGCGAAGAGGAGATGGTTCTAGCGTCCGTAAAATCGGTTAGCGAGGGTTATCCTCTGCGTGGCAATTTAATGATCGCTAAGGTCGAAGGCAACGATTTGGCTGATGTAGGTGCCAGTCAACCGCCACAACCGGGCAATGCCTTTGTCGGGCAATCGTTGTTAAACAACCTGAATCTAAAACCGGGTGATACCTTTGAGCTTGGAAACAGTCAATTCAAGATATCTGGCGTTATTGACAAAGAACCCGATGCATCATTTAGCGTTTTTACTTCAGGTCCACGAGTGCTTATCAACATCAAAGATGTGCCTGCAACTGGCGTGGTGCAACCGGGAAGTCGCCTGACTTATAAATATCTATTCGCAGGCGAAGGGATTGAAGAGTTTTCAAAGTGGGTAAAACCACAAATTCTCGATACCCAGCGTTTTCGTGATATCAAGGACCAACAAAGCCCACTTGCAAGGGCGTTGAATCGTGCGGAAAGTTATTTATCTCTGGCTAGCATGTTGGGAATTATTCTTGCAGCGGTGGCGGTGTCGGTGGCTTCGAGACGTTATGGCCAACGCCATCAACCTATGGTTGCCGTTTACAAATCTATCGGTGCATCGTCGTCGTTTATTTCTAAATTGTATCTCCTGCACTGGACCGCATTGGCAGGCTTTTCGATCATAGCGGGTCTGGTAATCGGTTATGGTATCCAATATTTGGGTATTAAATTCATGGCGGATGTAGTGCCAGATGTATCGTTAACAATAACCGCTTTCCCGGTAATGGTTGCGGTTTTCACTGGAGTTATTTGTGCGATTGCGTTTGCGATTACGCCGATGCGACAGCTAGTGGCAACACCCGCAATATCGGTTATTCGCGGCTTTAGCGGCTTTGAACGTGCATTAACCTGGTTAGAAAGAACGCCACCATTATTAGCAGTGGTGTTGCTGTTATGGATATTTAGTCAGGATCTAGTGTTAACGACAGCCCTTATTCTAGGTGCCGGAGCCATCATTTTTGTGATTCTGGTGTTAGGGCATGTGCTGATTAACGCCGGGCGCTCGGTTGGCAGTCAGGCTGGTCAGGCGTTTCATTTGTCGATGGCCAATCTTAAACGTCGGGCAAAAGCCAATCAGGTGCAGCTTGTCAGCTTCACCATTGCCATCCAGTTGTTATTGTTGATGCTGGTGGTACGCAATGATTTAATCAACGAATGGCAGGCGCAGTTACCACAAAATACGCCAAATCAGTTTCTGGTGAATGTCAGTAAAACTCAGGTTCCTGCGGTAGAAGGCTTTCTCGAGCAACAAGGGCTGGCAGCCAGTGATTTGTATCCTATTGTTCGCGGCCGTCTTTCTGCGATCAATGAAGAGCAGGTCCGTCGCCGGGTTTCTAAGGAAGAGGAAAACGCTAGTGAACAGGGACGCCGTGGCATTGGCCGCGAGTTGAATTTAACCTGGCATCAAAATCTTCCTAAAGAAAATGAGGTCATTGAAGGTGAATGGTTCAGCAAAGAAAACCCGAAGCCGGAAGTTTCAGTGGAGCAGCGATTGGCTGAACGCCTGCAGATTGGCGTTGGTGATGAGCTAACTTTCCAAATCGGTAGTGAAGTGGTGTCTATGCCAGTTACCAGCATACGTACCGTAAACTGGCAATCGATGCAGCCAAACTTCTATATGATTTTTTCTGAGTCGGTACTGGCAGATTTCCCTGCAACCTATATTGCCGCCATTTACGTGCCGGCCATGCAAAAATCAGAATTCCAGGACTTTTTGAAAAACTACCCAACCATTAGCATTATCGATGTGGATGCGATCATCTCGCAGTTAAGAACGGTGATCTCTCAGGTTTCACTGGCGGTAGAGTTTATCTTAATCCTGGTGTTAATTGCCGGAGCTCTGGTATTGGTGGCTCAGGTCCAGGCGAGCATGGAAGAGCGTGAAAGGGAACTAGCGATACTTCGTACCTTAGGAGCCAAAGGCAGCTTGCTTACCAATAGCGTGTTACTTGAGTTCATTATTCTCGGCTCTATCGCCGGATTGCTTGGCAGTTTATCGATGGAGCTTGGTGTTCTTATCCTGCAAACGCAAGTGTTTGATATGAGCGCGAGTATTCATTGGCAATATTGGATATTAGGGACTGTGATAGGAGCAACCGTGGTTGGTTTCCTAGGAATGGCATCCTGCTATCGATTATTAAAGCTTTCCAGCTTGACCTTGATTCGACGTACCTTGTAACGCCGAGTTAGCATTCATCCATTCAATGTAAGAGCCAGCGAAATCGCTGGCTCTGTTATTTTGGAATCCTTAGTTTAAGCTCTTTGTTTTAGACTCTTTATTTTAGGAGCTGGGCAAACGCGTCTTTGATGTCAGCGTGCTCGAAGCTATAGCCGGCGCTTATCAATGCTATCGGCAAAACTCGTTGACCGAACAGCAGTAAATCAGACATTTCCCCGAAAAGAGCGCGCAGCACAAATGCCGGCATGGTGGCAAAATTTGGTCGGTTTAACGCGTCAGCCAGCGCTTCGCTAAATTCACGGTTAGGCACTGGGTTTGGTGCTGTCATATTCACCGGGCCGCGCAGAGTGTCATTTTCGATAATAAACTGTATGGCATTGACCATATCGTCAATATGGATCCAGGACATGATTTGTTTACCATGAGACAATTGTCCGCCCATACCGAGTCGATAGGCCGGGATCATTTTCGCCAGTGCGCCGCGATTTCGTTCTAACACAATACCTGTTCTTAACAGGCATAACCGAGTCTTGTTTTTACATAATCTTGCTTTATCTTCCCAGACTTTACACACCTGATGACTAAATTCGGGGTAACAATCTTTGAAAGTCTCATCAATATCTTGTTCGCCCTGGCGACCATAATACCCAATGGCGGAGCCAGATAAGAAAACAGCAGGAGGGTTATCACTGTCGTTGATTAGCTTGCTTAGCTGTTCGGTGATTTGCCAGCGACTCTGGCAGATTTTTTGTTTTTGGGTTCGATTCCAACGCTTATCGACTAAGGGTTGCCCCGCAAGATTAATGACGATGTCAAAGTCATTGAGATTGTCCAGCTTATCCAAGGTGTCAATAAAGGTCATCACTGCAGGATTAATGTCGCTGGGCATAATCGGTGTGTGTTGCCGTGACAATACGGTAAATTGATATTTATCCTGAAAGCGCTGAATAAAGTGGCTACCTATCAGCCCTGTGCCACCCGTAATTAATACATTCATCATAAACCCACATCAAAAGGCAATTGCTAATGTTAGCGTAGCTATTTTAGCTATCGTGTCTGCCACATTAGATAGAAAACAAAATTCGCTACCAATAATAATTGTAATACCTGATTGCTTACCTTACCGATCATTTTTTGCTAAGGTATTTGAAAATCAATTAGTTGGAATATTAATGACTCAGGTTAATCAGGGACAAACCAAGGAAAGTGGGGTGGTAAGGGTAATCCTTATCGTGGCACTACTGGTGATTATTATGGCTGGTATTAAAGAGGCCAACAATCTTCTCGTTCCGTTTTTATTATCCATTTTTATCGCTATCGCCTGTAATCCGTTGGTCAATAAGGCCGTTGAATATAAGGTGCCGAAAACTCTGGCGGTATTAGTTGTTATCGGTATGTTTTTTGGCGCGGGCTTTTTAATCGCCGGTTTACTTGGTAATTCGTTAAACGAGCTATCGACACAAATGCCAACCTATAAAGCTCAGGTTACCGAAAAGTTTGCGGGGCTCATCGATTTTCTCGCTGCCAATAACGTTCGGGTGTCAAAATCTTTCTTTATGCAGTATCTCGACCCAGGAGCGGCGATGGGATTTGCGGCCAATATGCTGTCGAGCTTCGGCAATATTATGGCAAACCTGTTTTTCATTATTCTGACCGTGGTATTCATGCTGTTAGAAGCCTCGACTATCCCAACCAAGCTGCATCTTGCATTCCAGGATCCGCAGATGAAAATGGATCAGATTGATAAGTTTTTGTCCTCAGTGAATCAATATCTGGCGATAAAAACCGTGGTCAGTATTGGTACCGGTATTTTGGTGAGTACCATGCTTTGGGCATT
Organism: Thalassotalea sp. PS06; assembly: GCF_007197775.1. Classification (NCBI taxonomy): domain Bacteria; kingdom Pseudomonadati; phylum Pseudomonadota; class Gammaproteobacteria; order Alteromonadales; family Colwelliaceae; genus Thalassotalea; species Thalassotalea sp. PS06. The sequence goes on from NZ_CP041638.1 coordinate 1,587,771, forward strand.
TGGTCTAGATTTCTATCTGTTGTGGGGCGTCGTTGCCTTTCTGTTTAACTTTATTCCTAACATTGGTTCCATCATCGCTGCGGTTCCTGCTGTGCTGTTGGCCCTGGTGCAACTTAGCCCGACTATCGCTGGCTTCATTGGTCTTGGCTATATTCTCATTAACACCGTAATGGGCAATATCGTTGAACCTCGTTATCTTGGTAAAGGTCTGGGGTTATCAACCTTAGTGGTTTTCCTGTCGTTGGTATTCTGGGGCTGGTTATTAGGCACGGTTGGCATGTTGTTGTCGGTGCCACTTACCATGATTATCAAAATTGCTTTGGAAAACTCCGCCGAAGGGCATTGGTTTTCGGTATTACTCAGTGACTCACAAACTCTGGATTCAGAAGTTGAACAATTACAGCAGTCCGAAGAAGAGGAATCAAAAGCTTAATGTCAACGCTTAGCAGCGGGTTATACGGTTTTAAAGGAATAAGCCAAGGCTTATTCCTGACGGGGCTGATAATCTCTATTGTGATGCTCTCTGCATTAATTAACTCTGGCCAGGCGATAGCAACGCCGGACTTAGAACAAGAGCCTGATCCAGAACCAGAACCAAGCTTTGCAAACAAAATTGTCTGGCCCGATAATCGGCAAGTGGCTGTTTCCTTGAGTTATGATGATGCACTGAACAGTCAGCTGGACAATGCTATTCCTGCGCTTAATCAATATGGTTTTACGGCAAGCTTTTACCTGACGCTCGCATCGGATGCAGTGCCAGGGCGCATAGAACAATGGCGCCAAGCCGTTAAACAAGGCCATGAACTTGGCAATCATAGTATTTTCCATGGCTGCTCAAAAGAGCCTGAAGATCGTGATTGGGTGGCCGAACATTTAGATTTATCGAAACGCAGCGTTGCCGATGTGGTCGCTGAAATAAGGGTAGCCAGTGATTATTTGTATGCTATCGATGGTAAGTCTACCCGCACTTTTACCGCGCCCTGTTTTGAAACCAAAGTCGCCGGTGAACAAAGCTTTCTCGACGATATTCGAGGAGATTTTATCGGTATCAAAGGCCACGAAAGGAATTTATCTAAAGCGGATAATCGCTTGTGGGCGGCGTTTGCTATAACTGGGCAAGCGTTGATTGATTACGTTGAAGAGCAGGCAAAAGAGGCCAGTGTTATTCAAATCGTGTTTCACGGTATCGGTGGTGATCACTTGAGCGTAGACATTGACGCTCACCAGGCGTTATTGCGTTATTTAGATGCTAACAAGGATAAATATTGGGTAGCCGATTATCGGTCGATAATGGCGGTGGTAAACGAGCAAAGAGCGCCGCGCTAATTGCTCGTCAAACTAAATGGATTGTTAAAAAACCTGTTTAAACGGTTTTACGGTGACAGATTTATAAACCCCAGCTTCAATGTAAGGGTCAGCATCGGCCCAGGTTTTGGCCTCTTTAAGGCTGGAAAACTCCAACACTAATAAAGAGCCAGTGAAACCGGCGTCGCCGGGGTTCTCATCATCAATCGCTGGACAAGGACCGGCTAAAACCAGGCGTCCTTCATCTTTAAGTTGTTTTAGTCTGGCAAGGTGTTTGTCACGAACCTGCATGCGCAACGGCAGACTGTTCTCAACGTCTTCGCTGATAATCGCGTACAACATAGTTATTTCCCTGATTCTTCGTTGTTATTGATGTTATTGGTTGCGGCAACGTCAGCATCTGCTTCCGCTTGCTCCGGTTCCGGCTCGATATGCTTATAAATCAGCAACAATGAACTTAACGCGAACACGAAGGTTAAGATGGTTAGACCAAAGACTTTAAAGTTTACCCAGGTTTCCTGCGGGAAATTAAACGCCACATATAAGTTTAATACTCCACAAACCAGGAAAAAGCTGACCCAGGCATAGTTGTAGCGAGTCCAGATTTTCTTTGGCATGTTAATGGATTCGCCTAACATGGCCTGCAACAGGTTCTTCTTGAAAAAGGCGTGGCTTACCCAAAGTCCAATCGCAAAAAATACGTTCACAATCGTGACTTTCCACTTAATAAACGCGTCGTTTTGAAAAAATAACGTCAGTGCTCCAAAAACGGCGATCAAGCCAAATAACCACCACTGCTTTTGCGGGATCTCTTTGCCTTGAATTTTCATGACGATAAGCTGGATCGCCGCTGATATTATCAGGGCGCCTGTTGCCCAATAAATGTCGACAGTTTTGTAGACAACAAAAAAGATGATGAGTGGAATAAATTCGAAAAAAGCGGTCATAGAAGTTAATTTTTTACCAGTAGTTATTTGTCATTTTAGCGAAACATCTGCCTGGAGACTACCGCAAACTCTGATAAAAATGTAAGTGAGTTTGAATCCTTGTAAACCTCAGATTTTATAGGGTTATAAACGATAAAGAAGTTTGTCGAGATCATCCACTCGGCCATTACGGGTTGATTCAATTTTTAACGGGTGGCGAAGCTCATTCCACTTGGTCACTTTGCCACCCTTATTCACATGTGGGAATGGCGCCGCTTGCAATGGCCAGTCGAGTAAAGATTCTATGGTCTGCCACCAGTTTGCCTGATCTGGCGATAACCGAGTGAAATCGGTTGGCCGTTCGGCAAAATAGTCGAAAACCTGTTGTTGATGGGCATTGAAACTCTCGATTAGAAACGCATCATCTGCCAGCATTTCCAACGAGTACTGAGAAAATACATCAGCATAACAACGTTTTAATATCGGATTAAATCCGCCGTCGGTGCGCTGTAAATTTGTTTGCATTCTCTGTAATAATTGACGAATCGACGGCAGCCAGGATTGAATATCTCGCTCTAAGTAAATAAATCGTGCGTTTGGGAATAGACTATCAAGCCTTCGGTAATCGTTAAATATCGGTGTATCGGCAATTACGTCAGCCTGGTTAAAGGTCTTCAAGGTATACGCTGTATGTGCGACCTTCAGACCCTGCTCAAGCATTGCCAGGCAAAAACTGGTTGTGGCGGTTCTGGGAAGTGATACCACAAACAGTTTCGGTTGATTGCTATTGATTTGCATAAACAAATTGCTCAAGGCTAATTGATTAATCGACGGTGTAACCGAATGGGTTATCAATGCTGTGCGAGGGTTCAGTAAACCATTTCGGACCAGTATCTGTCATATAAAAATGGTCTTCTAATCGGACCCCAAATTCACCCGGAATACAAAGCATGGGCTCATTAGAAAAGCACATACCTTTGGCCAACGGAGTTTGCTCATTGCCAACTAAATAGGGCCATTCATGAATATCCAGACCGATACCGTGACCGGTTCGGTGCGGCAAACCTGGCAATTGGTATTCTGGGCCATAGCCTTTTGATGCAAGATAAGCGCGCGCGGCATCATCAACGTCGGAGCAGGGGTGATTCGGTTTGGCGGCGGCAAAGGCGATTAATTGTGCCTGTTTTTCATGTTCCCACACCTGGCGCTGGCGCTCACTGGCTTCCCCAAACACATATGAGCGGGTGATATCAGAGTGATAGCCATAAAGTTCACAACCGGTATCAATAAGTACCATATCGTTGATATCCAGTGTTTTAGGCTTGGCTACGCCGTGAGGATACGCGGTATCTTCGCCGAATAAGACAATGCAAAAATAGGAACCGGCACTCGCGCCAAGCTTTTTGTGGGCGGCATCAATAAACTGTTCGACTTCACTAACCGTGATACCCGGGTATAAAATTCTGGCGGCGGCCTGTTGCGCAACCAGAGTGATATCTTTAGCTCGCTGCATGATGGCAATCTCCTGCTCAGACTTTTGCATTCGACAGCCGGCAGTCACAACCTTTGCATCTAACCATTGATAATTATCGGTAAGCAGATTGATACCGTTGGCAATGAAAAACGGCGTTAGTTCATCAACACCAATGTTACCGGAATCAATATTTAACCCGGTTAATACATCCACAAATAGCTGATATGGACTCTCGTGCTCGTGCCAGGTGTGTACCTTGCCATCGACCGCCATATATTGTTTTAACGTATCGTATTCAAAATAAGGGGCGATGTACTCAACTTTGCCGACAGCCGGTAATATTGCTCCGACCATTCGCTCCGAAGGATACCAGTTGGTGCCGGTAAAATAGGTTAGATTGGTGCCGGCATTGAGATAAACCGCATGGATCCCGTGGTTTTGCATGATTTTTTGAGCGCGCTCTATCCGAGCAGCATACTCGCCATCACTGATGCCCTGCAGATCTGCACACATATCCGTTAGGTTTGCCAACTCTTGCGCAGCCGTTGAACCGCCGATTCCATACTTATTAATCATGATTTTCCCGGGTTATTTCGAAATTTAAATACAATATTCAGATTATCTTCTTTTTACTGAAGAAAATGCAATTGGTATTAACAAGTTTCGTTGTTGTGTGGGGAAGGGGGGTTGGGCGTCGCAGAAAACAGTTCTTTAAAATCAGTACGGTAAATCAGTTTGTTAAATCAGTATGGTAAATTCGCGCTGTTAATCGCAGGAAATTTTGATATCGGAAGTGGGCACGGAGCAGCAAAGCAGGATTTCGCCGTCGCGAATGAAGGCCAGGGGTTCGCCATTAGTATATTCGGTAGAGCCCTCGAGTAAATCGACACGACAGGCTCCACAGAACCCGTCGCGGCAATGATAATGGGCTTCGATATTGTGCTGCTCGAAAAACTCGAGCAGATTTTTATGGGTATGATGATCGAATTCAGACTCGACCACCTTTTCATTCACACAAATCTTGTTGCCCATTTCGTTGAATTACAGATCGAAGTCTTCGAAATCGCTGCTATCAACGGCGCTGTCAGTTTGACCAACCAGGTAGGAAGAGATTTCGGTTTCTTGAGGCGCTACCTGCACATTGTCACTGGATAAATACGCATTAATCCATGGCAGAGGGTTAGATTTCACGGCAAATTGCGGCTCATAACCAATCGCTGTTAAACGCTGGTTTGATAGATACTCGATATATTGTTTTAGGATCTCCGCATTCAGACCAATCATCGAGCCATCTTTGAACAGATAATCTGCCCATTGTTTTTCCTGCTCGATAACGTCTAAGAACAAGGCTAGGCCTTCTTCATGAAGCTCTTTGGAGATCTCCGTCATTTCTGGATCGTCTTTACCACTCGCCCATAGGTTTAGGATGTGTTGAGTGGCGGTTAAGTGTACCGCTTCATCACGAGCAATTAGCTTGATGATTTTTGCATTACCTTCCAAAAGCTCGCGTTCGGCAAATGCAAATGAACAGGCAAATGACACATAGAAACGGATTGCTTCTAAGGCATTGGTTGAGCATACGGAAAGGTATAGCGCCTTTTTGATCTCGCGCTGGCTTACCACAACCTCTTCGCCGTCAATGTCGTAGGTACCTTCACCTTGAGATTGATACAACTGTGATAACAGGATCAGACGGTCAAAGTAGTGGGAAATGGCACTGGCACGATTCAGGATGTTTTCGTTGATTACGATATCGTCGAATACTTCACTCGGGTCGGTGAACAGGTTGCGAAGAATATGGGTGTATGAACGAGAATGGATGGTCTCGTAAAAGCCCCAGGTTTCAATCCAGGTTTCAAGCTCTGGAATCGATACTAAAGGTAAAAGGCATACGTTTACGCTTCGTGCAGCGATGGAATCCAGTAGGGTCTGATATTTCAGGTTTGAGATAAAGATGTGTTTCTCAGATGTAGTCAGAGACTGCCAGTCGGCACGGTCTTTAGAAATATCGACTTCTTCCGGACGCCAGAAAAATGATAATTGCTTTTCGATTAATTTTTCAAAAATAGGGTGTTTTTGCTGATCATAACGGGAAACATTGACCGTGTTACCCATGAACATTGGCTCGAGTAATGGATCGTTATTTACTCGGTTAAACGTTGAATACGTCATGTTTGCTCCTGCAGTTCCAGTCATTGGAACTTGCTAAAAATTCGCTAATTTAAAACGAAAGAAACCTCAGTGACTTAAAGGGGAAAGTGCACTGGGGTCTCTGTAATGGTTATCCGATCTAATTGATCGATGAATTATATCTTACAAGCACCGCCGGCACAGCCATCATCTTCCATGTCACCCATGCTGTCATCAGCACCATCGCGGGTATTATGGTAGTACATGGTTTTCACACCTAGCTTGTATGCTAACAGCAGATCTTTGAGGATTTGCTTGACAGGTACCTTGCCATTTTCAAACTTCGACGGGTCGTAGTTAGTGTTGGCTGAAATTGTCTGGTCAACGAATTTTTGCATGATACCAACCAGCTCCAGGTAACCTTCATTGCTTGGAATATTCCACAGCAATTCATAGCTATCTTTTAAGCGCTCATATTCCGGTACAACTTGCTTTAGTACGCCGTCTTTACTGGCTTTTATGCTGATAAGACCGCGAGGAGGCTCAATACCGTTAGTTGCATTGGAAATCTGCGAAGACGTTTCCGATGGCATCAAGGCTGATACCGTTGAGTTACGTACACCATACTTCTTGATGTTCTCACGTAACGCTTCCCAATCGAGGTGTAATGGCTCATTGGTTACCTTATCGATTTCACGCTTATAGGTATCGATAGGTAGGATGCCTTGTGCTAAGCGTGTCTCGTTAAATTTCGGACATGCGCCTTGCTCTTGCGCTAACTGATTTGATGCTTTCAATAAGTAATACTGAATCGCTTCAAACGTACGGTGCGTTAAGTTATTGGCACTACCGTTTGAGTAGAACACTCCATTTTTCGCTAGATAATATGCGTAGTTGATGACACCTATACCTAGCGTACGACGGCCCATGGTTGCAGAAAGTGCTGCAGGTACCGGGTAATCCTGATAATCCAACAGGCTATCCAGGGCACGAACCGCTAGATCAGCCAGACCTTCTAGCTCATCCAGGCTGTCAATCTTACCAAGGTTGAATGCCGACAGCGTACAAAGTGCAATCTCACCGTTTGGATCGTTTACATCTTCAAATGGCTTGGTCGGTAAGGCAATTTCTAAACACAGGTTAGATTGACGAACCGGCGCAACACTTGGGTCGAACGGGCTGTGAGTATTACAGTGATCGACGTTTTGCAAATAAATACGACCGGTACTTGCACGCTCTTGTGCAAATAAGGTGAATAGTTCGATAGCTTTGATACGTTTTTTACGAATCGAAGCATCGGCTTCGTATTTCACATATAGCTCTTCAAACTTATCCTGATCTTCAAAGAACGCATCATACAAACCAGGCACGTCTGACGGGCTGAACAATGTGATGTAATCGCCTTTTATCAAACGTTGATACATGAGTTTGTTGAACTGCACACCGTAATCTAAGTGGCGTACACGGTTCTCTTCAACACCACGGTTGTTCTTAAGAACTAATAAGCTCTCAACTTCCAAATGCCATAGTGGGTAAAACAGCGTTGCTGCACCGCCACGTACACCACCTTGTGAACAGCTTTTTACCGCTGTCTGGAAGTGTTTGTAGAATGGGATACAACCGGTGTGGAACGCTTCGCCATTGCGAATTGAGCTACCCAGAGCACGAATGCGACCAGCATTAATACCGATACCGGCACGTTGTGAAACGTATTTCACGATAGCACTGGTCGAGGCATTAATAGAATCTAAGCTGTCACCCGCTTCAATCAATACACAAGAAGAGAATTGACGGGTTGGTGTACGAACACCGGCCATAATCGGTGTAGGTAACGAAATCTTGAACATCGAAATGGCATCATAGAAACCTTTGATGTAGTCAAGACGAGTATCTTTTGGATATTTCGCGAACAAGCATGCAGCTACAAGCACATACAGAAATTGTGCACTTTCGTAGATTTCACCGTTTACACGGTTTTGAACCAGGTATTTACCCTCTAACTGCTTAACCGCTGCGTAACTGAAGGTTTTATCGCGCTCATGGTCGATAAAGCTGTCCATAGCAGCAAAATCTTCGGCGCTGTAATCTTCAATTAAATGCTTGTCATATTTACCAGACTCAACCAACTTCAACACGTGTTCGTGCAGGGCAGGTGGCTCGTATTTGCCATAGGCTTTTTTGCGCAGGTGGAAAATAGCAAGACGAGCTGCCAGATATTGGTAGTCTGGTGCTTCTTCACTAATAAGGTCTGCTGCGGCTTTTATGATGGTTTCATGTATATCTTCCGTTTTGATGCCATCATAAAATTGAATGTGTGATTTTAGCTCTACTTGAGACACGGATACTGAATCCAGTCCCTCAGCTGCCCAGTCGATTACTTTATGGATCTTATCCAGGTCGATGGGTTCTTTTTGTCCGTTCCGTTTGGTTACAAAGAGGTTGCTGTTCATGAAAAACCTGTAATTAATGTTTTATATTTATTTTTTTTATTTATTGATAATCACCAATGAAACTTGATGATCTGTTTAAACCAAGTCAACCGCCATCTAGTGGCTGTTGAAAATAAATGCACAATATCTAGGGGGTATTACAAGATATAGTCACAAGATAATGAGGTTTAGCTGTTAATGCAACCCCTGAAAACTGGCATTTATTTACGATGAATTTAGTTAGTCAAATTTGGTTAGTGGTGACTAACTTAGTAGCTCCGATAAAAAAGACACTAATGAAAATGCAAGGCCTAATTTTGAAATTTTAATTATTTTGCATTGTCACCGGATTATTTTTTGCGGTTCTTAAACACTAATAATTGACATTAAAAATACCCATTCAAAACAGGGTTTTAAGGCTCTGGTTATTGTTTGTTCGATTCGTTTAAATACTAAGCGCCAAAAGCTCTCTGGGATCAGTCAACAAGTACCTGGCCCCCCAATCTTGAGTGTTACTCTGCTCGCTGATATAACCCCACTCGGCAATAGCAGTATGCATATCAGCCGCATTTCCCGCATCGATATCGCGCTTTGCATCACCGACATAGAGGATATTTTCACTTTTTTCGATATCCAGAGCCTTTTTTGCATGGTGCATAGGCGCCGGATCTGGCTTACGTTGCGCTAGGGTGTCACCGCAGACGAGAACGCTTGAGGCCGCAAAAATCGAGAATTTATCCATTAACGGCAAAGTCAGATTGGTCGGTTTATTGGTGACGATCCCCCAAGGGATGTTGCCGTCGGTTAATGTCGTAAGTGTCTCTTCAATACCATCAAATAACTGACAATAGCGAGTCGGGAAGCGTTGATAGATATCAATAAATTCAGCCCTTAAATCCTGCTTTTCTTGAGTCGATAAAGAATGATTAAACCCGAGTGATAATAATGGATAAATACCATCAGAGCCGATAGGGAACACCTGCTCTAAGGAGATCTTTGGTAGCTGATAACGTGCCAGCAGTTGATTTAACACCGCGTGCAAATCAGCGGCGGTATCCACTAAGGTACCGTCTAAATCAAACAAAACGCCTTTGCGTTGCCAATGTTGCATAAAAACCCGCAGCTTTTTACGTATCGTGAAAACCTATACGGCGAATGTTCTGATTCGTATCAGTATTGAGAATATTGCTATCGATAACTACTTTGGTGGTTTTTCAAAGGCCAATAAATAGTTAACATCAAGACCTGGTGCCAGTTTATGGTTTTCGTTGATTGGGTTGTAATGAATGCCTGTGGCATCAATACAACGAAGACCCGCTGATTCGGCCCAGCCTATCAATTGCGATGGGCGAATAAACTTATTCCAGTCATGGGTGCCGTTTGGTACTAACTTCAATACTTTCTCTGCCGCCACGATGGCAAGCAAATAGGATTTGGTGGTTTTATTAAGAGTAGAGAAAAATGCTTTACCACCAGGTTTTACCATAGCTGCACATGCTTTTATGACCGATTCTGGATCGGGAACATGCTCAAGCATTTCCATACAAGTAACCAGATCAAATTGAGCTGGCATGTCTTTGGCTTTTTCTTCCACTGGGATTTTTTCATAACGGATGTCTACGCCGGCTTCTAAGGCATGCAATGTTGCAACATTAAGCGGTTCTTCGCCTAAATCGATACCAGTAACCTTAGCACCAATACGAGCCATGCTTTCGGCTAGGATGCCACCACCACAACCAACGTCAATGGCATTGAGGTCAAAAAGCGAACCACAATGAGACTGCACGAAGCTCAGGCGCAATGGGTTTATCTGGTGAAGAGGTTTAAAATCCCCCTCAGTGTCCCACCACTGACTAGCTACCTTTTCAAACTTTTCGATTTCTTCAGGGTTGACATTGACGCCTTGACTCATAATTCGTAGATCCGATTTGTTTCGATGAAATGGCGTACCATTTCCTTATATTGTAGTTAATTGGTTAATCGCGGAAAAATGCGTTGCTGTTATTCGTTGATTCGGTCGCCAATTTTATTGAGGATTTTCACTTCGCCGCGGCAAACAGCAATGATTGACTTATCACGCTTGAATTCATCGTCAATAATGACGCGGCCTTTTTCAGCCTGGGGAAATTGACCAACCTGATAATTGAACTCCAACGTGTGGATATCATAGTAGAGCACGGTCACGGTGGTCAGCTGGGTCTCATTGCTGCTCATAGCTAAACAGTAATCCTAATCTTGTGAAAGTTCAGCCTTAGAATATGCCAACAAAGGAAATCCAAACAAGCTGCACTTTATTGTTATTGTGCTGTCGCCATTATATATCTAACCCCGGTAGGGATGTAAACCAACAGATGCGAGATTGTTGCTTTGTTGAGCAGAAACTTATTTCTGTAATATTTTTCAGTAAGGGTAATTAATGCTACTAATTTTGTAGGAAGTTTGTTAACGTCAGAAGCTTAATAAAGCCGTGCAGAAGATTCGCATTCTATGCTATTATTCCGCACCAATAAAAAAACTATATAAAGCAACTTGCTGATTTAGGGAAAGCATCATTTTATGACCGATCTGGCAAAAGAAATCATTCCAGTAAACATCGAAGACGAATTAAAAACGTCTTACCTTGATTACGCGATGAGTGTAATCGTAGGTCGTGCCTTACCCGATGTTCGCGATGGCCTGAAACCGGTTCATCGCCGTGTCTTGTACGCAATGCACGATTTGGGCAACGATTGGAATAAGGGCTACAAGAAGTCGGCCCGTGTCGTTGGTGACGTAATCGGTAAATATCACCCGCATGGTGATACTGCGGTTTATGACACTATCGTTCGTATGGCTCAGCCATTCTCCTTACGTTATATGCTGGTCGACGGCCAGGGTAACTTCGGTTCCGTTGATGGCGACTCTGCAGCCGCCATGCGTTATACCGAAATACGTATGCAAAAAATTTCCCATGCTTTGCTTGCGGATTTAGAAAAAGAAACCGTAGATTTTGTTCCTAACTACGATGGTCAGGAAAAAATGCCAGCGGTTTTACCAACCCGGGTACCGAATCTCCTAATCAATGGTTCCTCAGGTATTGCCGTTGGTATGGCAACCAATATTCCACCACATAATTTAACGGAAGTGGTAAATGGCTGTATCGCTATGATCGACAATAGCGATATCACCATGGAAGAACTGATCGAATATATCCCCGGCCCTGACTTTCCGACCGCCGGTATTATCAGTGGCAAAGCGGGAATCGAAGAAGCCTATCGTACCGGTCGTGGTAAATTAAATATCCGCGCCCGTGCTGAAATTGAAGTTGATGACAAAACTGGTAAAGAAACCATTGTTGTTCACGAACTTCCGTACCAGGTGAACAAAGCTCGTCTAATTGAAAAAATGGCCGAGCTGGTTAAAGATAAACGCATTGAAGGTATTTCAGCCCTGCGCGATGAGTCTGATAAAGATGGTATGCGCATGGTTATCGAAATCAAGCGCGGTGAAGTCGGTGAAGTTGTACTAAACAATCTTTACAAACTAACCCAGATGCAGGTTTCTTTTGGTATCAATATGGTTGCCCTGACTGACGGTCAGCCAAAATTGTTCAACCTCAAAGAAATGCTGGAAGCCTTTATCCTTCACCGTCGTGAAGTGGTAACTCGTCGTACTATCTTCGAACTTCGCAAAGCACGTGAGCGAGCTCATATCCTTGAAGGTTTAGCGGTAGCACTTAGCAATATCGACCCTATCATCGAGTTAATTAAAAACTCTCCAACACCTGCACAAGCTAAAGAAGCGCTTGTCAGCACTGGCTGGAATCTGGGTAATGTTTCGGAAATGCTTGAGCGTGCTGGTAACGATGCCGCGCGTCCAGAATGGTTAGAGCCAGAGTTCGGTATTCGCGATGGTCAGTATTATCTGACGGTACAACAGGCACAGGCAATTCTGGACCTTCGCCTACACAAGCTTACTGGTTTAGAACATGAAAAAATTCTAAACGAGTACAAAGAGTTATTAGACATCATTGCTGAACTATTGCATATTCTTGCAAGCCCAGAGCGTTTGATGGAAGTGATTCGTGAAGAGCTTGAAGCTATCCGTGAAGAGTTTGGCGATGAGCGTCGCACCGAAATTTCTGCGGCATCCCATGACCTGTCTCTAGAAGACTTGATCAATGAAGAAGATGTCGTTGTAACCTTATCCCATGAAGGTTACGTTAAGTATCAACCGCTATCTGAGTACGAATCTCAGCGTCGCGGTGGTAAAGGTAAAGCTGCAACTAAGATGAAGGAAGAAGACTTCATTGAACGTCTGTTGGTTGCCAATACCCATGATACGATTTTGTGTTTCTCAAACCGCGGTCGTATGTACTGGCTGAAGGTTTATCAGTTGCCATTGGCAACTCGTACCGCACGTGGTCGTCCAATCGTTAACTTATTACCACTGGAAAGTGATGAGCGTATTACTGCTATCCTTCCGGTTCGTGAATACGAAGAAGATAAGTTTATCTTTATGGCAACCGCTTCTGGTACGGTTAAGAAAACACCTCTGACCGCATACTCTCGCCCTCGTGCGAACGGTATTATTGCCCTGAACCTTCGTGATGATGACACCCTAATTGGTGTTGATATCACCAACGGTGACAGTGAAATCATGTTGTTCTCTGATGAAGGTAAAGTGGTTCGTTTCCATGAGCAGGGTGTTCGTACCGTTGGTCGTACTGCAACCGGTGTTCGTGGTATGAAACTTGACGAAACGCAAAAAGTGGTTTCTTTGATTGTTCCGAAAAACGAAGGTCCGATTTTGACCGTGACCGAAAATGGTTATGGTAAGCGTACTGACTTAGAGGAATACCCAGCGAAGAGTCGTGCAACCAAAGGTGTTGTTTCAATCAAAGTGAGCGAGCGAAACGGCGCAGTTGTAGGTGCGGTTCAGGTAGAAGATGCCGATGAAATCATGTTGATCACCGACAACGGAACCTTGGTTCGTACCCGGGTTAATGAAGTTAGCGTTATTGGTCGTAACACCCAGGGTGTGCGTTTGATAAGAACCGCTGATGATGAACACGTGGTTGGTCTGCAACGCATCGATGAAATCGAAGAAGATGAAACATTGTTAGAGGGTGAAACCTCAGAAGTTGAGCCAGGCGAAGAGCAGGGCGCGGCTGAGCAAGAGCAAGCACCGGAAGGTGATAGCGAATAACGCGAGCAGTGTTAAATCTTAAATGGGCGGTTTTTACCGCTCATTTTTTTTCTGGTCAATTAGTTTTTGGAGCCGGGGAATTGGCTTCAGTAATGTTTTAGTAAAATCCGATAAAGTAGTGAATCATGAAGCAGATTTTTAATTTTTGTGCTGGTCCGGCAATGTTACCTAAGCCGGTTATGGAACAAGCCCAGCAAGAGTTTTTAAATTGGAATGATACCGGTTGTTCGGTGATGGAATTGAGCCATCGCGGTCCGGAATTTATGGCGCTTGCAGCAAAAGCAGAACAAGACCTTCGCGATATTCTTAATATTCCTGATAACTACAAAGTACTGTTTTGCCATGGCGGCGGTCGTGGTCAATTCTCAGCCGTTCCGCAAAACCTGTTGACCAAAACTGGTAAGGCCGATTACGTGGTTACCGGCTCCTGGTCGAAAAGCGCAGTGGCAGAAGCGAAAAACTACGGTGAGATTCGGGTCATTGAGCCGGTTGTGGACGTTATTGGAAAGAAGCAGGTATTGCCAGCAAGTGAGTGGGGCATCTCTGAAGGTGCCGATTATGTGCATTACTGTCCAAATGAAACCGTCGATGGTATCGAGATTTTTGAAATACCGGAAACCGGTAACGTGCCTTTAGTGGCGGATATGTCATCGACAATTCTTTCCCGTCCAATAGACGTTAGCAAGTTTGGTCTTATCTATGCTGGTGCCCAGAAAAATATTGGACCTTCAGGTTTAACGATTGTGATTGTTCGTGATGATCTTTTAGGTCGGGCGATGAAATCTGTCCCTGGCATTTTTAACTACCAGACCTTGGCCGATAATGATTCGATGTACAACACGCCGCCAACTTATGCCTGGTATCTGGCAAGTATGGTGTTTTCCTGGTTGAAGGAACTTGGTGGCTTGGAGCAAATGGCTAAGAAAAATCGCACCAAAGCGGATTTTCTTTATCAGTACATTGAGCAAAGCGGGTTTTATGAAAGCCGCGTTAGTGAGCAAAACCGCAGCATGATGAACGTGCCATTTTATTTAAAAGATGAAAGTTTAAACAGTGAATTTTTAGCTCAGGCTAAAGATGCTGGTTTACTGGCACTTAAAGGCCATCGCTCTGTCGGCGGCATGCGTGCGAGTATCTATAATGCGATGCCATTAGAAGGCGTAGAAGCGTTGGTCGCGTTTATGCAGCAATTCGCCGAAACCCACAATCAATAATTTATCATTTCAGTTATAAACACCAAGTAAAAAGGAAGTACCCATGACCCAGCAATCCTCATCGTTAACGTTTCACGCTAAGCCTGCAGGCCCGGTAAACGGAGATATTACCATTCCAGGTGATAAATCGATTTCCCATCGCTCCATTATGTTTGCCTCGTTGGCGGAAGGTACCAGTCATATCCGTGGCTTTTTACCCGGCCAGGATTGCTTAGCTACTATGAATGCGTTTAAGGCCATGGGTGTTGAAATTCAGGGACCGGATGAAAACAATAATGTTGTGGTCAATGGTGTGGGTATGCATGGATTAACGGCACCGACACAAGCGCTGGATGTGGGTAACTCAGGGACTTCGATTCGACTGCTATCCGGTATTTTAGCTGGACAGTCATTTGCCAGCGAAATGATTGGTGATGAATCATTGAATAAACGCCCAATGATGCGGGTGGTCACACCATTGCAACAAATGGGCGCTAATATCAGCGCCGCCGATGGTGGCACACCTCCACTTACAATCGACGCGGCGAGTCAATTAAAAGCGATCAACTATCCATTACCTATGGCTTCGGCTCAGGTGAAATCCTGTGTACTACTTGCTGGTATGTACGCCGAAGGTACAACCGTTGTAACCGAACCGGGCATTACCCGCGATCATACCGAGCGTATGTTAAAAGCTTTTGGTTATCCGGTTGCAGTGGATGGTAATAAAGTGACACTACAAGGCGGTGGTAAATTAACGGCTTGCGATATCACTGTACCAGGCGATATATCGTCGGCAACGTTTTTTATCATTGCTGGATTGATTGCCGAACAAGGTTCTCTAACTCTACGCAATGTTGGTATGAACCCGACTCGTATTGGGGTTTTAAACATTGTTCGTAAAATGGGTGCTAACATTGAAATCATCAATGAGCGTAAAGCTGGCGATGAACCAGTAGCAGACTTAGTCGTTCATGCCACACAGCTTAAGGGCTGCGATATTGATGATGCGGATGTTCCTCTTGCTATTGATGAATTCCCCGCTATATTTATTGCCGCCGCCTGTGCCAAAGGCGTAACCCGTCTCCGAAATGCCGAAGAACTCAGAGTCAAAGAAAGTGACCGTATTCAGGCGATGGCCGATGGCCTTGAGATCCTGGGTATCGATTGTACCGTATTCGACGACGGTATTGATATCACCGGTGGTCAACTAACAACAGGTACGGTTGATAGCCAGCACGATCACAGAATCGCTATGGCTTTTGCTATCAGTTCTTTACGCTCTAGTGGTACAATTCACATATTGGATTGCGATAACGTCGCCACTTCATTCCCGGTGTTTGTAAAACTCGCCAATGAAGTGGGATTAAATATTACTCAGGAAATAGTAAATGAATGAACAAATCCCTTTAATCACCATTGATGGACCCAGCGGAGCTGGAAAGGGTACCGTTGCCAGGATTGTAGCGGAACAATTGGGATGGAACTTATTAGATAGTGGTGCTATTTACCGTGTGCTTGCAGTAGCGACTAATCACCATGATATCGATATTGAAAGTGAAGAAGCGCTGATCCCTTTGGCATCCCACTTAGATGTGGAATTTGAAATTCAGGAAAGAGGCGAATCGCGAGTACTTCTTGAAGGTGAAGATGTCACCAATTCGATTCGCACCGAAGAGATAGGTGCAATCGCTTCGAAAGTAGCGGCGTTTCCTCGTGTTCGTGAAGCATTATTGCGACGCCAACGAGCGTTTAAACAAATGCCAGGGCTTTTGGCCGATGGTCGCGACATGGGAACCGTAGTTTTCCCAGACGCACCGGTGAAGGTGTTTTTAACGGCAAGTGCCGAAGAACGTGCCAAGCGCCGCATGCTGCAGTTGCAAGAGAAGGGTATTGATGTTAACATCGGGCGCCTTTTGGCGGACATCAAGCAGCGAGATGAGCGAGATCAAAACCGTTCCGTAGCGCCGTTGTTGCCTGCCGAAGGTGCTTTGCTGGTTGATTCTACCGAACTGAGTATCCCTCAGGTGGTAGAAAAGATACTGGCTTTTGCTAATGAAAAATTGTCGGAATTTTATTAATTCCAAGGTAGTTCGTTGCATGGAAGAAAACGAACTTTTTTAACAACCCCACAAAACATGTATGTTGAGTGGATTAATAACTGAGTTAACTTACAAGTTATGACTGAAAATTTTGCACAGCTTTTTGAAGAAAGCTTAAAAGAAATCGAAACTCGTCCTGGTTCCATCATCAAAGGTACCGTAGTTGCAATCAACAAAGACAACGTTCTAGTTGACGCTGGCCTGAAATCTGAGAGTGTTATCTCTATCGATCAGTTCAAGAACAGCTCAGGCGAAGTTGAAATCAACGTTGGCGATGCAGTTGACGTAGCTCTAGACGCTACAGATGACGGTTTCGGTGAAACTATCCTTTCTCGTGAAAAAGCGAAGCGCTTCGAAGCTTGGCAGTTCCTTGAAAAAGCTTACGAAGAAAAAGAAACTGTTATCGGTGTTATCAACGGTAAAGTTAAAGGCGGCTTCACTGTTGAAGTTAGCAACATTCGTGCGTTCTTACCAGGTTCACTAGTTGACGTACGTCCAGTACGCGACACTGCGCACCTTGAAGGTAAAGATCTAGAATTCAAAGTTATTAAGCTTGATCAGAAGCGTAATAACGTTGTTGTTTCTCGTCGTGCTGTTATCGAATCAGAAAGCAGCGTTGAACGTGATCAACTACTTGAGTCTCTACAGGAAGGCCAAGAAGTTAAAGGTATCGTTAAGAACCTTACTGACTACGGTGCGTTCGTTGATCTTGGCGGCATCGATGGTCTATTACACATCACTGATATGGCTTGGAAGCGTGTTAAGCACCCAAGTGAAATCGTTAACGTTGGTGATGAAATCCCAGTTAAAGTTCTTAAGTTCGACCGCGAGCGTACCCGTGTATCACTAGGTATGAAGCAGTTGGGTGAAGATCCATGGGCAGCTATTGCTAACCGCTTCCCAGAAGGTTCTAAACTTTCTGGTCGCGTAACGAACCTAACTGACTACGGTTGTTTTGTTGAAATCCAGGAAGGCGTTGAAGGTCTTGTTCACGTTTCTGAAATGGATTGGACTAACAAAAACATCCACCCATCTAAGGTTGTTAACCTAGGTGACGAAGTTGAAGTTATGGTTCTTGAAATTGACGAAGAGCGTCGTCGTATTTCTCTTGGTCTTAAGCAATGTATCCCGAACCCATGGGAAGAGTTCGCTAAGAACTTCAACAAGGGTGACAAAGTAAGTGGTAAGATCAAGTCAATCACTGACTTTGGTATCTTCATCGGTCTTGACGGTGGTATCGACGGTCTTGTTCACCTATCTGATATTTCTTGGAATGGCGGTGAAGAAGTTGTTCGTGAATACAAGAAAGGCGATGAGATCTCAGCTGTTGTCCTACAAGTTGATCCAGAGCGTGAGCGTATCTCTCTAGGCGTTAAGCAAACAGAAGACGATCCGTTCAATATGTATCTGACAGACAACAAAAAAGGTGCTATTGTTACTGGTACTGTAGCTGAAGTTGACGCTAAGGGTGCAAAGGTATCTCTTACTGAAGGCGTTGAAGGTTACATCCGTGTATCTGACATCTCTCGTGACCGCGTTGAAGATGCATCGACTGAATTATCAGTGGGTGACAGTGTTGAAGCTAAGTTCGTTGGTGTTGACCGTAAGAACCGCGTAATCAGCCTATCTATCAAAGCGAAAGACCAAGCTGAAGAACGTTCAGCGATGGAAAACTTGAACCAAGCAGAAGACACTGGTTTGAGCGCGATGGCAGAAGCATTCAAAAACGCTAAAGGCTAATTTTTAGCTTTAAGGAGAGGAGATAGCATTTTATCTCCTCTATCTCTAATCCATCGGCTAGCGCCAAAATGAACTGGAGGTCAAATGACCAAGTCAGAACTCATTGAAAAGTTAATTGATAAGATGGATCACTTGTCAGCTAAGGATGTAGAAGCAGCCACCAAGGAAATTCTGGAAATGATGGCGGAAACCCTGGAAGGTGGTGACCGTATTGAAATTCGCGGATTTGGTAGTTTTTCACTACATTATCGCGCACCTCGGGTTGGACGCAATCCCAAAACTGGGGAATCTGTTGACCTAACAGGGAAATATGTTCCGCATTTTAAACCGGGTAAAGAGTTAAGAGAAAGAGTAAATCTTTCATTAGCTTAATTGCAGAAATTTAAAGAAAAAGGCATGCTATAAAGCATGCCTTTTTTAATTCTACCAAGTCTCATTAATCAGGATGGGTTAAATTATTATGAGATTTGGTATTAAACCGAGGAGTTTCCCTTGAAATTATTTATTTCGGTTGTATTTCTTTTTATACTGCTCGCCGTCGCGTTTGTCTTCGGTAGTCAAAACGAACAATTGATAGAACTAAATTACATAGTCGCTAAAACGGAAATTAGCGTATCACAAGCGGTGAGCCTGTTTACTTTTATCGGTTTTTTGATTGGTTTTGTTATGTCGAGCTTATTTTCGTTAACGCGTCGCTTTAAACGCAGAAAATCTGATTAAAACCGTTAAGAAATTATTGCCATGTTTGAACTGTTATTTTTATTACTCCCTGTCGCCGTAGGATACGGCTGGTTTATGGGAAGAAATAGCATCAAACAAAAAGATCATAACGCCAAAGAATCCCTCTCTATAAAATATTCAACCGGTTTGAACTACCTGCTTTCCAATCAGCAGGATAAAGCCATCGATTACCTACTTGAAGCGTTAAAGCACGAAGACGATACCGTTGAGGCACACTTCGCCATGGCAAATCTGTTTCGACGCCGTGGTGAGCTCGACAGAGCCCTTAAAGTACATGAATACCTGGTACGACAACCCATGCTTTCCGATCAAGAAAAACAGCAGGCAGCATTTGAATTGGGACGGGATTTTCATAGTGCCGGATTATTCGACCGGGCTGAGAAGATGTTTTTAAAGCTCACCAAAACCCCTACCTATGGCAATAAATCTTTGTCTTATTTATTGCAAATTTATCTGTCGACCAAAGATTGGAAAAAGGGCATAAAGCTCGAGAAAGTGATTCGTAAATCCAAAGATAAAAAACTCAATCATTCTTTAGCGAACTTTTATTGTGAACTTGCGGAATTGGCGATGCAGGACGATGAATATATTAAAGAGTTAGAATTGCTTGAACACGCTTTAGTATTGAATCCAAATTCCAGCCGGGCCAAGGTAACAATGGCAAAGGTTTATGAAAACTCAGAGCAATACAATGAGGCGTGTCGCTGTTATCAGGAAATATTTTTACAGGATCAGGAGTTTTTTCCTGATGTAATTGATAAAATGCGCGCCTGTTATATGAACAGTGATCATCAGGACGAGTTTTACCCGTTCATTAAAGAGGTTTTTGAGAAAACCGGTAGCAGTACGGCATTGATAACCTACCTGGAATATCTGCAGCAACAGCATTCACCAGAGAAAGCTGTCGAGTACTTATTATCGGCTTTGCATCGTCGGCCAACTATCCGCGGCTTTAAGCATTTTGTAAAAATGCAAATCAACGAGGACAACCCGCAGACACAGCAAGAATCTCTGGATGTGATAAAAGAGTTGGTCACCGCATATTTGAAGTTACGGCCCAGATACAGTTGTCGTAATTGTGGTTTTAATAGTACGGTCCATTACTGGTCCTGCCCGTCATGCCATGATTGGGAACAAATCAAACCGGTCAGAGGTTTGGAAGGAGAATAATTTTATGTCATTCGATCCAAAGGTTGTTGTCGCCCTGGATTTCGCAAACAAAGCCGAAGCATTATCCTTTGTCGATAAAATTGAACCATCGGATTGTCGGTTAAAAGTTGGTAAGGAAATGTTTACCCATTTTGGCCCTGAGTTTGTTAAAGACCTTACCTCACGCGGTTTTGACGTGTTTCTTGATTTAAAGTTTCATGATATTCCCAATACCGTAGCAAAGGCCGTTGCAGCCGCAGCCGATCTTGGTGTCTGGATGGTAAATGTCCACGCTAGTGGCGGCAGCGCGATGATGAAACGTGCTAAGCAGGAACTGGAGCACTATGGTGACAAAGCGCCATTATTAATTGCCGTAACCGTACTGACCAGCATGGGCAGTGACGATTTAGCCGAACTAGGTATTCAGTTGACTCCGGAGCAACAGGTATTAGCCTTGGCAAAATTAGCAAAAGATTCTGGTCTGGACGGGGTCGTTTGTTCGGCTCAGGAAGCTGAGACATTAAAACAAACCCTGGGTGAATCGTTTAGATTGGTTACCCCAGGTATTCGTCCGGTTGGTGCTAGTGTCGATGACCAGAAGCGTGTAATGACGCCGCCTGAAGCGATTTCTGTTGGCGTTGACTATTTGGTGATCGGTCGCCCGATAACCAAAGCAGAGAACCCTGCCGCAGTATTAAAAAGCATAAACCAATCGCTGCAAGCTTAAATCGTTAAAAGCCTAGATAAATAAAAAAGCCACCGTTAACCGGTGGCTTTTTTGATCCCGAATCAAAATTCCTCAAATTTTTCTAAGATAGATAATACCAATCACATTAAATTATTGCTCACTCAGTGAGAATTTAAAGGCTTTTAGGCAAGGCTTTGATTGCAGAGAATGGTTATTCCGCTCTTAAAATGAGCCAAAATCAGTAACGTAGTCCAAACGCCTTTAAAACTCACCCGTAGTGAGTTAGTGAGAGGCTCATTTACTGCCCTATATTTCATTAATATAGAATGACTATATCAATAAAATCTATGTTGTAACTGAACCTCGGCCCTAACTCTGAGTTGTGCACAAACTTAGTGTGATTGGTATAAAGACCACATGGGGTGGTTTTATCGGGCCGATTGAATTAATCCAATTTTCAGCCTGATTATTCAACGTTAAGGAAATAACACATGTACAAATTATTACTTGTTTTAGTATTAGGTAGTTCTCTTTTTACTGCTTACACAGCACCAGTTAATGCGGCAACCAAAGTTGAAAAAACGACGATTGTCGAGTCGGTTAACCTAAACAAAGCTGGGATAGATGAGTTGCGCAAAATTCGTGGCTTAGGAGCGACTAAAGCGCAGGCGATTATTGATTATCGCAAAGCTAATGGCCCGTTTACGGATGTAAAACAGCTATTGAATGTTAAAGGTATTGGCGAGAAGTTTTTAGCGAAGAACGCCAAACTTTTAAGTATTTAATGCTAATACCAGTTCTCGTTGAACTGTGATCTTTTCAGAAGGTCAGCAGGAGGAAGTTATACAAGGCATTGCTATTTAGGAATGGCATTCCATTTCAAATGGCAATAACGCAGTAGAAATTCCTCTCGGGCATTCCCGTACGGGCGAATATGAAAAATGTTTAATAGATTCACTCTATTTTATATTGACATTCTTGCTTGATATATTCGTGGCATTTACGGTTTATGAATATTCGCGGAATGATCACTCTTTAATGAGGATTGGTATCATCGGGGGCCAAAAAAAACGCCAGTTTGTTAACTGGCGTTTTTTTATTAGCTCAATGCAGACGTTTACGGTTTAGTAGGTCCTGCCGAACTATGGTTTGTTGCGGAGGCCTGAGCGGCAACCTTTTCAGAGCGTATAAAGTCTGCTCTTTCATTTGTTTGTAAAGCAGATGTCGGTAACTCAATGTTAGTGTCAACAGCAATGGCTTCAGGCTTAGTCATAGGCGCGTTGGCCTTACCGCTCAATTGACGAAGCTTGGCTGCAATAGCCGGCTTCTCAATAACAGTTTCAGATTGTCCTTCGCCAGCAGCGACTTCAACCTCAGTTTCTGGTTCTTCTGTCGATGTCTCATCAGCAACGATGGCTTCTTCTGTCTGTTCCTCAGCGGAATCAGCTGCCGGAACAGGGGAGATGGTCTCTTCAACAACAGTTTCTTCAACCACAGGCTCTTCGTTTACAATCTCAGCCTTTGCAACGGCTTTAGATTCCTCTTCGGCGCTATCTTCTGATACCAGGGTATTAGCTTTACCTTCAACAGTCTCGACTTCAGGTTCGTTTACTGCCTTTGTCGGCTCTTCTGCAGTAACTTCTAACTCTAGCTGCGAGTTATTCTCAACTTTCACTGGGGTATCTTCTGCAGTCTCAACAACGGCTGCTGTATCTGGTTGTTTAACCGGTGCTTCATTATCATCGGATAAATCCAGAGATGTTTGCACGGCATCTTCGCCCTCCGCTACGGACGGATAACGGGCGACAACTGCATCATCAACAACGTTTTCTGTCACTTTAGATTTCGCTTCAGCGTCTGCTTCAACGGAATTCTCAGTTTCAGCTGTTTGCTCTTTATCCTTGCGACGACGTTGACCGTGAGAGCGTAAATGTCTCGGTGAACGACGTGTACGGTTTTTACCTTCTTTATCACGCTTACCTTCAGTTTCGATTGGCTCCGCTTCGGTAACAACATTCTCTTCGGTAGTATTTGTTAATGCCGCTTCATCGGTCGTCGGCTTCTTAGAGCGAGGCTTGCGATTACCACGAACTGTTTTTTCTTTAGCCGGTTTTGACTCTTGCTTTTGCTCTTCCTGAGCTACTTGTGACTGCTCGATCTTGTTGTCGTTGATTCGCACTTTCTTACGAGTATTACGACGTTGACGACGCTCAGCAATTTTCTCTTCCTTAACTACCTTTTCCTGTTTTTCAGCAGGACGTTTGGCTGGTTTCTTGGCGTTACGGTTTGGCGATTTATTTTGCTCTTTATCCGCAACCTTATTGTCTTTGCTTGTATCACGATTTGTATCGCGCTTGTCCTGATTACGGTTACGGCGCTGTTGCTGACGTGGCTTGCGTTGTCGGCGATCACGCTGATCCTGACCAGAACCTTTACGATGCTGTTGCTTACCTTTTGGCTTCGGCTTTTCTTCGCTACCAAACAAGGAAGCGAAGAATGCTGCAATCGCTGCGAAAATGCCAGTAGATCGTTGTGGCTTCTTGTCTTCAACCACTTTTTTCTGCGTGGGCGCAGCTTTCGGTGCCGTCATGCCTTGGAGAACAGGTTCGTCACGTTTTACCGCATCTTTCTGGAACTTCGGCATTACTGCTTCTTCAGCAACAGGCTCAGCGACTTTCATTTCATAACTGGCCTCAAAAGTAGTTTCATCATCACGAACACGAATAACCTCATACTGTGGGGTATCCATGTTTTGATTCGGAAGAATCAACACTTTTACGTTATGACGCTTTTCAATATGGCCTACGGCATTACGCTTTTCGTTTAGCAGGTAGGTACCAACAGGTACTGGTACCTGGGCATGAACCTGACTGGTTTTATCCTTGATTGCTTCCTCTTCCATCAAACGCAATACCGACAATGCCAGTGACTCAACGCCACGAACATGGCCGGTACCGTTACAACGAGGGCAGGTGCCCTGGCTGGTTTCACCAATGGACGGACGAAGACGCTGACGTGACATCTCCAGAAGACCAAAGCGGGAGATACGGCTTAACTGGATGCGCGCACGGTCGGAACGAACAGCTTCACGCATGCGGTTTTCTACTTCGCGCTGGTGGCGAACTGGCGTCATGTCGATAAAGTCAATAACCACAAGACCACCAAGGTCTCGCAGGCGAAGCTGGCGGGCAATTTCTTCAGCTGCTTCCAGGTTGGTGTTAAATGCCGTCTCTTCGATATCGCTACCCTTAGTTGCACGGGCAGAGTTGATATCGATTGACGTCAATGCTTCCGTTGGGTCGATAACGATTGAACCACCAGAAGGTAAGCGGACTTCACGTTGGAAAGCAGATTCGATTTGCGACTCAATTTGATAATGAGTAAACAGTGGTACGTCGCCTTTGTAGAGTTTTACCTTGTTGATAAAATCCGGACGAACCAATTGAATATGTTCTTTGATGTTGTCATAAGTTTTCGGACGATCGATAACGATCTCACCAATGTCGCGGCGCAGGTAATCGCGGATAGCGCGTAAAATGACATTACTTTCCTGGTGAATTAAAAACGGCGCAGGTTTTGAACTTGCCACGTTTTCGATAGAGCGCCAGTAGTGCAACAAGACATTTAAATCGTGAGCAAGCTCTTCATAATCTTTGCCAACACCTGCGGTGCGAACAATTAAACCCATGCCTTTGGGCAGGTCTAGTTTGCTTAATGATTCTTTTAATTCGGTGCGCTCATCACCTTCGATACGACGGGAAATACCGCCTGCACGAGGGTTGTTTGGCATCAACACCAGGTAGCTTCCGGCAAGACTGATAAAGGTAGTTAACGCAGCGCCTTTCTGGCCTCGTTCTTCTTTATCGATTTGTACAATTACTTCTTGTCCTTCACTTAAAACATCTTTGATATTTGGACGGCCCTGGAAACTATATCCTTGTGGAAAATAGCTTTTGGCAATCTCTTTCATGGGAAGGAAACCGTGGCGCTCGGCACCATAATCGACAAATGCGGCTTCTAGGGAGGGTTCTACTCGGGTAATTTTACCCTTATAAATGTTGGCTTTTTTTTGTTCGTGGCCAGGACTTTCGATATCAAGATCATAAAGGCTTTGGCCGTCAACGAGTGCTACTCGCAGTTCTTCTGACTGAGTAGCATTAATTAACATGCGTTTCATTGATTGTGTGACTCTATTTTTTGTCACAACACATGCGAGAGTGCAGGCAATCGTTGCACAATTATAGTTGTGCAAACAGAGGGTTGTCAGCCTCACGGATGTCAACGCCAGTTATTCTGGGTCTGTTATCTATCTGATTGTTTTTTTCTTACTTTGTTGCAAACAAATACAGCAATTTGGCAACAAGGTTTTTTAACTATTCACACTCAAAGCAGTGTTGTGCTTATCTTCAGTTTTGCTCATTAATGCTGGATTCAATGTTTATGCTACGACCTTTGATAAGTTACACACATCAGAGTCAGCAAGGGGCAATGCTATCCATGTATCGGGCAAGCCGAAATTAGGGCCTGCAATAAGTTGTACAAGGACGTTGCCGCATCGAACCTCTTACAATTCATAAAGAGCTTCGTTTTCTTCAGGTTATTGGAAAAATCATCAATAACCGATTCATTATCCCACTAAAGTGTAGATTAAGGCAACAATAAAGGCTCGATAAATTGACTTTAATTATTCCTAATTGGAAATAATACCAATCACACTAAGTTAGTGCACAACTGCGAGTTAGGGCAGAGGTTCATTTACAACATAGATTTTATTGATATAGTCATTCTATATTAATGAATGGTATAAACTACTGAGATTGCGGAGCATAATCTAAGTTCCTGTGTTAGAATCGAGCTCAGATAAGCATTGTCATTAAATCTGTGTGAAAAGTTAGTGAGTAACCATTCTTCGGCGACAAACGAGCAATCGTCAAGCGCATCAAAACCTAAAGTTCAGTACCACGAAATCGATGAAGCCAGTGATGGTCAACGCATTGATAATTTCCTGTTAAAAACCTTGAAAGGGGTGCCAAAGAGCATGATCTACCGCTTGCTGCGCAAGGGGGAGATTCGCGTCAATAAGAAACGTATCAAGCCTGAGTATCGATTACAGCTCGAAGATGTGGTTCGCATCGCACCGATTCGCATGCCTGACAATCCTGAAAAAGTATCACCGCAGTTAAACAAAGTTGCGTCCCTGGAAAAGCAAATCCTCTTTGAGGACGATTGTCTGATTGTGATTAACAAACCATCGGGGATGGCGGTTCATGGTGGCAGTGGATTGAGCTTCGGCCTGATAGAAGCACTTCGTGCCTTAAGACCAAAAGCGAAAATGCTCGAGCTGGTGCATCGACTTGACCGGGATACTTCAGGTTGTCTGGTGGTCGCTAAGAAGCGGTCGGCGTTGAGGAATCTGCATGAGCAACTGCGCCATAAAAAAGTGCAGAAGTTTTACCATGCGCTGGTGAAGGGGCACTGGTCAGCAAAGTTGACGCGCGTTACCGAAGGCCTGAAAAAGAATGAACTTAAATCCGGCGAACGTGTGGTAGTGGTTGATAACCTGCAAGGCAAAGAGTCAGAAACTCGTTATAAAGTATTGACCCATTATATCGGCGCGACATTAGTACGGGCATTTCCGGTGACTGGCAGAACTCATCAGATCCGAGTTCACTGCCAGTGTAAAGGTCATCCAATTGCCTGTGATAACAAATACGGCGCTGAAGATTTTACTGCCGATATGCAAGGGAAAGGATTAAAGCGATTATTTTTGCACGCTGCCAGCATTGAGTTTAATCATCCGAAAGACGACAAACGGGTTAAGTTTGAAGCGCCATATGATCCACAATTGGCAAATGTGCTGAAAAAAATGGAAGTGAAGACGTTTTAATAACGATTCCTATTTACAGAAATTAGATGCCCGTTGATAACGGGCACCCGCGAGCTTGATTAAGGCTGAGATGCCAGGACATCAATGCCCTGATTAGCGAGTAATTTTGTTAACCTGATCAGCGGCAAGCCGATTAACGTGTTCGGGTCGTCCCCCTGCAAACGTTCAAACAGACAGACCCCTAAACCTTCACTTTTAAAACTACCGGCACAATTTAACGGTTGTTCTGCCTCTACATAAGAACTTACCTGTTGTAACGTCAGCTCTCTGAAATAAACGGAAAACGGCTCAACGATAACTTCGTAGTTTTTCGATGCACTATCATAAAGGCACAAGGAGGTAAGAAAGGTGACATGATCACCGCTAAACCTCATCAACTGCGCAATCGCATTTTTTTCATTTCCCGGTTTACCTAATATATCGCCCTGATGCACAGCAACCTGATCGGAGCCAATAATCAAAGCATCAGGATGATTGTCGGCAACTTTCCTGGCTTTGCTTACGGCCAGGCGTTCGACTAACTGTTCAGGGGTTTCACCTGCCAGTGGCGCTTCATCAATATTTGGTTTGTCACAAATAAAGGGAAGGTTTAGCTTTTCTAAGATGGCTTTACGAAAGACCGACGTAGAGCTTAAAACAAGAGTTCTCATAACGTTAAGGCGTGATTAATGGAGACAATAGGGCAATTTTACCTGACCTGAATGACAAGAGAAAGTTGCTCAAGCAAATAGCCTGACATTCTAAAGTGAAAGTGCTTATAAGCGCCTTTGAGTTATAACAAATAGTAGCAATGTGTTAAAATGTGTCATTAATTAAGCGAATGCACTTGTTATGCTTAATTTTCTTTTGACACAAGGGCCATCAGCCTTTATCATGCGCGCCTTATGCAGAACCTTAAACTTCCGATAACCATAGACCCATATAAAAGTGCGCAACGTCGCCTGGTATGTGAAGGCTTTTTTGAGTTATCCGGATTAGAACGATTGCACGTCGTGACAGTAGGTCAGGGTGAGCAGGTAAATGTAAAGGTCACCTTTGATGTGGATGAACAGGGCCTGATTGTTATATCAGGAACCGGCGAAGCATCAGTGTCTTTAACATGTCAGCGTTGTAATGAAGAATTTTCACAGGAATTGAAGGTTGAATTCTGTTATTCTCCTGTGAAGAACGAAGAAGCTGCTGGTCAGTTACCTTCGTATTATGACGCCGTAGAATTAGATGAAAATGGTGAAGTGAATTTACGCGATTTAGTGGAAGATGAGTTAATCCTTGCGATTCCGCTAATCCCGAAACATGAACTCGAAGATTGCTCGGCAGATGCCGACAGTACTTGGGGGAAGTTACCGGATACGCTTGAGAAACCGAATCCATTTGATGTATTGAAACAACTCAAGTAACTTGTGATTTTAGGAGTAAAGTAATGGCCGTACAGAAAAGTAAAAAGTCTCGTTCAAGACGTGGCATGCGCCGTTCACACGATGCGTTAACTGCAGAAAACTTATCAGTAGATAGCGTTTCTGGTGAAACTCATCGTCGTCACCACGTAACAGCCGATGGCTATTACAAAGGTGTCAAAGTTATCGCTAAATAAGCGAGAACACTTTGGTGAGTCTAACGGTAGCGTTAGATGTTATGGGGGGCGATAATGGCCCCCTTATAACTTTGCCTGCGGCAAAAATGGCAATCGAAACATTGCCCGACCTTCATCTCGTTCTCTGCGGTGATGAAGAGATTATCCAATCCCATCTCAAAAAACTTCATATTTCCGATCATCCCCGACTTTCCGTTGTCCATGCCTCCGAAACCATAAACATGGATGAAAAGCCAGCCTTAGCTCTGCGTTGTAAGAAAGATTCTTCAATGCGTAAAGCGCTAAACTTGGTTCGTGATGACGATGCTCAGGCTTGCGTGAGTGCAGGCAATACCGGTGCGCTTCTGGCAATTGCTCATTTTGTCTTAAAAATGTTGCCTGGCGTAGAACGTCCGGCTTTGGTGTCACACCTGCCAATCAGTGACAGCGATTCTCATGTTTTTATGCTCGATTTGGGCGCTAATGTCTTTTGTAATTCTGATACCTTATTTCAATTTGCCTTAATGGGTTCCGTCATGGCCGAGCAGGTCGATGGCATTAAAGAGCCAAAAGTGGCGCTGTTAAATATGGGCGAAGAAGACATTAAAGGTAGCGATCATATCAAGCAGACAGCAACCCTTTTACAGGCCAGCGACTACATAAATTATGTGGGTTTTATCGAAGGTAATGACATCTTCACTGGAAAAGCCGATGTGATCGTTTGTGACGGCTTCGTCGGCAATGTTGCGTTGAAAACCTGCGAAGGTGTTGCGAACATGGTCATCGACAAGGTCAAAAAAATCGTCAATGAAAGTCCTTTTACCCGTTTTCTGGGTGTTTTGTTAAATCCAACCTTAAAAAAAATCCTAAAACGACTGAACCCCGACCAGTATAACGGTGCAAGTCTGTTAGGATTACGTGGCATTGTGGTTAAGAGCCATGGTAATGCCAATAGTATTGCTTTCTATAATGCGATTTTAGAGGCAGTCAAAGAAGTAGAAAGGCAAGTTCCTGAGAAAATTAAAAATAAAGTTGAACTGGGATTAATCAAAAGGTCTTAACAAAACTTATGTATTCAAAAATTATTGGGACGGGAAGTTATTTTCCGGAGCAAGTGCGCACCAATGCGGATTTGGAAAAAATGGTCGATACGACCGATCAATGGATCACTGAACGCACCGGTATTAAAGAGCGCCGTATCGCCAATGAGCAAGAAAATGTTGCCTATATGGGGGCGGAAGCAGCCAAGCAGGCGCTAGATATGGCTGGCCTCGATGTAAAAGACATCGATATGATCGTAATGGGAACCACCAGTTCTCACGTCGATCTACCAAGCGCCGCATGCCATGTTCAAAAATACCTGGATGTGCCTAATATCCCTGCGTTTGACGTCGCAGCGGCCTGTTCTGGTTTTATTTACAGTCTGAGTGTTGCTGATCAATTTATCAAATCAGGCATGTCCAAACGGGTTTTAGTCATAGGTTCCGATGCATTATCTCACATGTGTGATCCCGATGACCGTGGCACCATCATCTTGTTTGGCGACGCCGCTGGCGCTGTTATTCTTGAAGCCAGTGAAGAGCAAGGCGTTATCTCTACGCATCTGCACGCCGACGGAGAATATGGTGCATTGCTTGGTGCCGATTCGCCAAAACGCGGCGATCTGCTAACCGAAGAAAAAGCGTATATCTACATGAAAGGCAATGAAGTATTCAAATTTGCCGTAACTCGCCTAAGTGAAATTGTGACAGAAACACTAGCTCACAATAATATGGAAAAATCGGATATTGATTGGTTAGTACCGCATCAGGCAAACTTACGAATCATTTCTGCTGCTGCGAAAAAACTATCCATGTCGATGGATCAAGTTGTTGTTACCCTGCACAAGCACGGTAATACGTCTGCAGCAACCATTCCTACCGCTCTCGATGAAGCCGTACGTGACGGCCGCATCAAACGCGGACAAATCATTCTAATGGAGGCCTTCGGTAGCGGATTTACCTGGGGCTCAGCTTTGGTACGTTTTTAAAGAGAATTATTATGCAAACGAATTTAGCATTTGTGTTCCCGGGACAGGGCTCACAGTCAATTGGTATGCTGGCAGACTTTGCCGACAACGAAACGGTTCAGAATACTTTTGCCGAAGCTTCTGAAGCATTAGGTTATGACCTTTGGAAACTTATTCAGGAAGGTCCGGCTGAAAAATTAAATCAAACGCAAATTACTCAACCTGCATTGTTAACATCCAGTGTTGCGATGTGGCGCGTGTGGCAGGAAAAGGGTGGTGACACTCCTGCCGTATTGGCTGGTCATAGCTTAGGTGAATATTCTGCATTAGTTTGTTCCGGCGTATTGACCTTATCTGTTGCGGTGAAATTGGTTGAAAGCCGTGGTAATTATATGCAACAGGCCGTACCAACAGGTACTGGTGCGATGTTCGCCATTATCGGTCTTGCGGATGATGCGATTGAGCAGGCTTGTGAACAAGCAGCACAAGGTCAGGTTGTATCACCGGTTAACTTCAATTCGCCTGGTCAGGTGGTAATTGCCGGTAATAAAGAAGCGGTTGAGCGCGCTGGTGAGCTTTGTAAAGAAGCAGGCGCAAAACGAGCCCTACCGTTGCCGGTAAGTGTGCCATCACATTGTGCGTTGATGAGCAGTGCTGCAGAAAAACTTGCTGAAGATTTAAAGGCAATTACCTTTAATGCACCGCAAATTCCAGTAATCAATAATGTCGATGTAGAAGCCTACAGCGACGGTGAAAAAATCAAAGATGCGCTGATCCGTCAGTTATACAGCCCGGTTCGTTGGACCGAGACAGTTAATAAGATGGCAGAGCAAGGCGTTGAGTCCTTAGTTGAAGCAGGACCTGGTAAAGTATTACAGGGCCTGACTAAGCGTATAAACAAATCATTATCTTGTGCCTCGATTAATACTAGCGGTAGTATTGATGCCGCACTTGAGAAATAAGGAAGTATTATGTCTGGATTATTTAATTTAAATGACAAAGTGGCACTGGTTACCGGTGCCAGCCGAGGTATTGGTAAAGCAATCGCACAACAACTAGCAGCTGCAGGCGCAACGGTTATTGGTACCGCCACCTCTGAGTCTGGTGCCAGCGCGATCAGCGATTATCTTGGTGATAACGGCAAAGGTTTCGCGTTAAATGTAACCTCCCAAGAATCCGTTGATGCGTTATTTGCTGCGATCAAAGAGCAGTTTGGCGGTGTCGATATTTTGGTAAACAATGCGGGTATCACTCGTGATAACCTGATGATGCGCATGAAAGATGAAGAATGGGATGACATTATCAATACCAACCTTTCTTCTTTATATAAACTAAGCAAAGCGGTAATGCGTCCAATGATGAAAAACCGTTCTGGTCGGATTATTAGCATTGGTTCTGTTGTTGGTTCTATGGGTAATGCTGGTCAGGTTAACTACGCAACAGCAAAAGCCGGCCTGCTAGGTTTCACTAAGTCATTGGCCAAAGAAGTCGCTTCTCGCGGCATCACCGTTAATGCGGTAGCACCAGGCTTTATCGACACCGATATGACCCAGACGTTAAGTGATGAACAAAAACAAGCCATTTTCTCTCAAGTTCCTGCAAATCGCTTAGGGCGACCAGAAGAAATTGCTAGCACCGTGGTATTTTTGGCTTCTGATGCTGCTGCTTACATTAACGGTGAAACCATTCATGTAAACGGCGGTATGTATATGGCTTAATCGCTTAAGCGATTAAGTTGACGTCAATTTTCTTCAGGTTTTTAGTTTAACCTGTTGATTGTATAGATTTAATTTCAAGGCTTCAGGTCTTTGAGCTTAAACCGGGCGGAGCCTGAAAGGCTTCTCCTTAAACCGCTACTGAGATACGTGGCCGTGAAAAAAATTCACTTGCAAAACGCGTATCTTTAAGCGATAAATATTTGATTAGCCATGAGGTTTGACCAGCTGTAATTTACCGATAAATACTTGCATGGTTAACTCTTGGGGAATAAACTACAGGCAATTTTTATAATTGCTAATTTTAGTAAAGGAAAAAAAATGAGTACTATCGAAGAACGCGTTAAGAAGATTATTGTTGAGCAATTAGGTGTTAAAGAAGAAGAAGCAAAAAATGAAGCATCTTTTGTCGATGATTTAGGTGCAGATTCTTTAGATACCGTTGAGCTAGTTATGGCTCTGGAAGAGGAATTCGACACTGAGATTCCTGACGAAGAAGCGGAAAAAATTACTACTGTTCAAGCTGCAATCGATTACGTTACAGCAAACAGCTAATCAGCATTGATTCGAAACAGGCGGTTTTTACCGCCTTTTTTGTTTTTATTCATTTCAAACGGAGATTGGATTCGTTATGCGCCGAGTTGTGGTAACCGGACTGGGTTTATTAAGTCCGTTGGCAAACGACCCTGAATCTACCTGGCAGAAGCTGATGTCAGGTACCAGTGGTATTGGCCCAATTGAACATTTTGATGTAAGCACTTTTCCTACCAAGTTTGCTGGCTTGATCAAAGACTTTGATGCAGAGTCCTTTGGCATTGCCAAAAAAGAAACCCGTAAAATGGATTTGTTTATCCAATACGGAATTGCAGCCGGTAATCAGGCATTAGCCGATTCAGGTCTGGAAATTAACGACGAAAATTCCCCTCGGGTCGGTGTCGCCGTTGGTTCTGGTATTGGCGGATTAGGCTTAATCGAAGAAAACCACGAAAAAGTATTAAATAGTGGCATCAGAAAACTATCACCATTTTTCTGTCCGGCAACGATTTTGAATATGATCTCAGGCCACCTATCCATCATGCATGGATTAAAGGGACCAAACATTTCCATTGTTACTGCCTGTACTACTGGTGTCCATAATATCGGTCATGCGGCGCGTATGATTGCTTATGGCGATGCAGACGCGATGCTAGCGGGCGGAGCGGAGAAAGCTTCTACGGTTTTAGGTATCGGCGGTTTTACCGCAGCTCGTGCCTTGTCAACTCGTAATGAAGCACCTCAGCAGGCTTCTCGGCCCTGGGATAAAGACCGTGACGGTTTTGTTCTTAGTGATGGCGCGGGCGTTATCATGCTGGAAGAGTATGAGCATGCGAAAGCCCGTGGAGCGAAAATTTATGCAGAACTTGCAGGCTTTGGTATGAGTGGCGATGCATTCCACATTACTTCACCACCTGCAGATGGTAGTGGCGGTGCCGCAGCCATGAGTAATGCATTACGCGATGCGAAAGTAAATCCGGAACAAGTGGGTTACATTAATGCCCATGGTACATCGACACCTGCTGGTGATATTGCCGAAACCAATGGTATGAAATCGGTGTTTGGTGATCATGCTTATAAGATGGCAGTATCATCTACCAAGTCAATGACAGGTCATATGCTGGGTGCCGCCGGTGCCGCTGAAGCCATATTTACCATTCAGTCATTGGCCAACCAGGCAATTGCACCAACCATTAATCTGGATAACCCTGGTGAAGGTTGTGATTTGGATTATGTACCGCATCAAGGCCGTGACGCCAATTTAGAATATGCATTGTGTAATTCCTTTGGCTTTGGTGGAACCAATGGTTCACTGCTTTTCAAAAAGGTTTAGCTAAATAATTTGTTTATTTAATTAAACCCTTGCACTTAAAATGATAAGCCTGTTTACTAGCTGTAAACAGGCTTATTTTTTTACCTTCTTGTTATGTTATACAGCTCGGTTAATTTTTTCCCTCAGTCTGAAATCTCGATACAGGATCGTGGTTTAGCGTTTGGTGATGGTGTATTTACCACGGCGCAGATTATCGATGGCAAAGTGCAATGGTTAGAGCAGCATATCGAACGTTTGCAGTTATCCTGCGGCCGCCTTTATATAGAAAGTCCGGACTTTGATAAATTAAAGACACACCTGGAACAGGTATGCGTTCCGTTCAAACATGCGGTATTGAAAGTCATTATTACTACAGGCAACTCCGGTCGCGGCTATGCTCGCAGCCCGTCAGTTAAACCGAACGTCATTGTTATCGTTAGCGATTACCCAGGGCATTATCCGAAGTGGCGAGAAGAGGGGATAACCTTGGGCGTTGCTGAAACTCAGCTTGGCTTGAATCCACAACTTTCTGGCATCAAACACTTAAATCGTCTTGAGCAGGTATTGGTGAGAAGGGAGCTTGAACAATCCGGTTATGAAGATTTAGTTGTCTGTGATATCAATGGTTATGTGGTTGAAACCAGCAGCTGTAATCTGTTTTGGCAATTAGATGGCATCTGGCACACCGCCGATTTGAGTGAATCTGGGGTTCAGGGCTTAGCAAGTCAACGATTGTTAAACCAACTTGGAAACGTTAAAATCGTCAGACATACAATCGAGCAATTGCAGCAAGCCGATTCCATGTTCATATGTAACGCCCTGTTGCGCATTGCCCCGGTAAGCCAGTTTTTGGATAGGCAGCTATCAACAACACTAAGCCGGGAAGTAAAGGAATTTTTCTAATGTGGCGCTGGATAACAGGTCTTGTTCTCATCGGTGCAGTGTGTGTTGCCGGACTTTACATCAAAGTTCAACAATCGGTGCAACAACCGCTTGCTCTCTCCAATCCTCAGCTCTATACCCTGGCCAAAGGTAGTAGCTTTCACAGTCTTCTTCAGCATGCACAGCAGCAGAGCTGGGTTGATTCCGTATGGTTGATAAAGCTTTATGGCAAACTAAATTCTGACCTTACAAAAGTGAAGGCTGGTACCTACCAATTAACGCCGGATATGACTTTTTATCAGCTCCTGAATTTGCTGGTAAATGGTAAAGAGCATCAGTTCAAAATCACTTTTGTTGAAGGCACTACCTTCAAAGAATGGCTGATGCAGATGGCCAATAATCCAAACCTTAGGCATACCCTCAAGGGTAAAAGCTGGGAGCAAATTCAGGAACTGTTTCCCGGAGCTATGCATCCTGAAGGTATGTTCTTTCCGGATACCTACAAATTTTCTAAGAATACTCGTGACATCAGCATCTTGAAACAGGCATTCAACAGAATGCAGAAAGAACTTGCCGATAGCTGGGAAAGGCGTGCAACCGGATTGCCTTATGACAATGCGTATCAGGCGCTGATCATGGCATCAATTATCGAGAAAGAAACCGCGGTAGTTGCCGAACAACCCTTGATTTCGGCGGTATTTGTCAACCGCCTGCGTAAGGGGATGCGCCTGCAAACTGACCCAACGATTATTTACGGTCTGGGTGATCGTTACACAGGCGATATTACCTATGCCAACATTCGCGAAAAAACTGCTTACAACACTTATCAAATTAATGGCTTACCGCCAACACCGATAGCCATGCCAGGTAAAACTGCTTTGGATGCGAGTGTCAATCCCGCAGATAGTGAATACCTGTATTTCGTCAGTAAAAATAATGGCGAGCATATATTTTCGAAAAACCTGGCGGATCATAATCGGGCAGTAGATAAGTATCAAAGAGGGAAACCATGAGCCAATCTGGCAAATTTATCGTCATTGAAGGTATTGAAGGTGCTGGCAAATCCAGCGCTATTGCGATAGTAGAAAAATTATTGGCTGCGCAAGGCATCAATTTTGTTAAAACCCGAGAGCCAGGCGGTACGCCGTTAGCCGAGTCACTCCGTACGTTAGTAAAATCGCCGGATTTGCAAGAGTCTCTGACGCCAGAATGTGAATTGCTATTGATGTATGCCAGTCGTTCTCAACTGGTGCACAATGTGATCAAACCGGCACTTAACGACGGTAAATGGGTCATTGGCGATCGTCATGATTTATCATCACGCGCATATCAGGGCGGCGGTCGCAACATGGACGATGCCATTTTGGATAGCCTTGCTGATATCACCTTGAAAGGCTTCAAACCGGACTTAACTCTTTACCTGGATATTGATCCTAAAATCGGTTTGCAACGGGCAGCTAATCGCGGCGAATTAGACCGCATCGAACAGGAGAAAATTGATTTCTTCTATCGAGTGCGAGACAAGTACAAAAGTTTTGCTGAGCGGGACGATAGTATTTTAGTGATAGATGCATCTCAGGATATGGCAAAAGTCCATGCGGATATCGAAGCGCAACTTCGCAATTACCTGCAGAATATTGGTTAGTTGTTGAATGATTGAGCAATCCTTTTCGCAAAAACCGTGGCTAAATGACATTGCCGGACAACTTGGTCAGTTGTTAGAGCAACAACGATTACCGCACGGCATTTTATTCCATGGACATCCTGGCAGTGGTACCAGAGATATCGGCTATTGGTTATCTCGTCAACTTCTGTGTACCGAGAATGGGTTGTGGGGACCGGCGTGTGGCCGGTGCAAATCCTGCTCTTTATTAAGGGCTGGAAATCATCCTGATTTAGTGATGATTGAATCTGATAAAGCCCATATTGGTGTTGATAGCGTTCGTAAGGCTACACGATTTCTGGTCAACAAGGCGCAGCTTGGTCAGGCAAAAGTAGTCATCATCGAGCAGGCGGAACAAATGACTGAGGCGGCTGCTAATGCGTTGTTGAAAACTCTGGAAGAACCCACGCCATTTAGTTTTCTATTCCTGATAAGCCACGATAGCGATCGACTGTTACCAACCATACAGTCAAGGTGCACCCGCTTTGATATCCGTCCACCAATCGGACAAGGGTTAAAGCAAAGTCTTGGTAATTCCGGGTTAATCGACGATTACAGCAATATGAGTCATCTGGCGCAATTACAAGACGCTGACATTGAAGCTGAGTTTGTAGATTTTGAGTCATTACTGACACAGTGGTTACAAAACTCCTCGGACAGCGAAGCACTTGCTCTGCAGTTGATTGAACAGCCCTTAGCATTGTCCTGGTTGACGCAACATCTAACCTCAGCAATGCGCAGCTCTTATCGGTGGCATGGGATACGAAAATCTCCGGTTATTGACGCATTAAGTCAATTTGAACCACAACAATTACATACTTCGATACAGCTAATTAATACGATTAATCAACAGCTTAAACAACTGCCACAAGCAAATAAAAAGTTTATGATTGAATCTTTGGTTATTGATTTAGTTGCATTGATCGGTAACAATGCAGAAAAACGTCCGCATTAACAGGAAGTAGAAATGACCCAAATCACTTTGGAATTTGCCAACGAAAAAGAATTGTATTTGTCTTACATGCCATTTTTAAAGCAAGGCGGATTGTTTATTAAAACCGAGCAGGCTTTTGAACTCGGTGATCAAATTTCACTACAGGTATTGTTACCGGGTCAGGAAGAGCATGTGTCGTTACAGACACAGGTTTCCTGGATAACCCCCCATGGCGCCCACAATGGGACTGAGCCAGGGGTTGGTGTTGCTTTTCTAAATGATGAGTTCAATGTGCGAAACCAGATTGAATCGACTCTGGGCCGTATGCTTAACTCCAAAGAACCTACTTATACGATGTAGCCTGTTACTCAGGTTACATGCTAGAATTCGGTTTTTTCATGGCCGGAGCCCTTTGTGTTTATTGATTCCCACTGTCATCTAGATCGTTTAAAACTTGCTGAGTTTGCCAATGGTATTAACGAAGTGGTGGAGTTGGCCGAACAAGCCAAGGTTACTCGAATGCTTTGCGTATCGGTGACCTTGGATGAATTTCCAAAGATGGCAGAAGCCACTGCATCATTTCCCAACGTCGATATATCCTGTGGCACTCATCCACTGAACCAGGGTGACGAAGTCGATATTAATCGTTTACAGCAATTAGCCAATGATCAACGAGTCGTGGCTATTGGTGAGACGGGGCTGGATTATTTTTATGCACCAGAGACCAAAGCGGTGCAGCAGGATTCGTTCAGAAAGCACATCAGAGTTGCGAAAACTTTAAACAAACCATTGATCATCCACACCCGTGACGCTCGCCAGGATACTCTTGATATCATGCGAGAAGAGGGCGCAGAACAGGTTGGTGGCGTATTACATTGCTTCACCGAAAGCTGGGAAATGGCGGAAGCGGCAATGGAAATGGGATTTTATATTTCTTTTTCGGGCATCGTAACCTTCAAAAATGCCAGCGAGTTACGTGCGGTTGCCGAAAAGGTGCCGGACGATCGTTTTCTTATCGAAACCGATTCACCATATCTAGCCCCGGTGCCGTACCGAGGCAAACAAAATCAACCGGCTTATGTTGTGCATGTTGCGCAGCTGCTTGCTGAAGTTCGTGGCCAGTCGGTGGAAGATATCGCTAAACAATCCAGTGCCAACTACTGGCGGTTGTTTCATAATAAGTGATCATAAAACGTATTCTGGTTACCCGATAATCACCAAAACGTTCTAACGATTTTACTTTTCAGAAAAGTGCCTGGGATTCATCGCCAGCAAGGAGCGATTTTCCCAGACGCTATCCTTGGCAAGCTGCTCAGGTTTTAACAAACTTATCGCTTTGTTTTTATCGAAACTGCCACGGGTTACCAGTTTTTTCTGACGATTCGGTTCATTAATATCGTATGCCAGTGCTGTTAGCTCCTGTAGGTAGGTGCGCTGAGGCTCTAACTGGAAATATTCTTGTAGTGTAGGGTGCTGTCGACTCCCGGTTCGTAAGAATCGAAACAATGATTCGCAGGCCTGGCGATATTCCCCGTGATTACAGGCCTTCAGGTAATCTCTTCGATAATGGCGTCGTTGCTGCCTTGAGACCTTTCGATAGATTTGCGCGATCGTATCTCGCTTTCGGTAAACAACAATAACCAAAGCTGTCGCTAAAGCTATCCAGAATACCAGATTCCATGGGATTTCCTCGATAGGGTCAACCTGCTCATTTTGTTTGGGTTTTTGCACCTGGTTTGGATCACTGGCAACGTTAATTTTCAGTGCTTTCAGATGACGTTTTTTCAGCGATTGCCGGTTAGGATCCCAATAATAAAAGGTTTGCCTGGGGATCACATAATCACCCGCCTGTTCAAAGATATAGGTACGGGTTTGTTGACGACTACTGTTAAAGTCGCCGCGGGAACGGTTATCTTTTAATATTGGCTGCTCGTCAAATACGCTAATTCCTTCTACATCGATGTTGGTAAGT
The DNA here is from genome assembly GCF_007197775.1 of Thalassotalea sp. PS06. NCBI lineage: Bacteria > Pseudomonadati > Pseudomonadota > Gammaproteobacteria > Alteromonadales > Colwelliaceae > Thalassotalea > Thalassotalea sp. PS06. Next base: position 1,627,312 of record NZ_CP041638.1, read on the forward strand.
TCTGGTAACATCATCGCCGGAACTCGTTCTGCGCTGATTTTAATGGTTTGGGTTATGCTATCCCCAACCTGATAGTTGGCGCTTTTATCAAAGTCGTTGCGTTGTTTAACGGCTAGGGTATCGGTGACCACGTAGTGGTCGATTAGCGCCAGTTGTTTAGGTTGGGTGACGGAAAATGAAACCGGATCTAATTGCCAATATCCCTCAACAATGCCATCGTTGGCACTATTAACTGAGACAAAGACTTTAATTTTCGGCAGGGTATAATCGCCTTCATCGAGCGGGTAAATGGTAATATCCCGAGCCTGGGTTGCCCAGGTTTCACCGTTTATGGTTTTTGAGGAGTTAAACGCCATGCCATCAACGGGAAGCACGACAGCGTTTTCTAAGTCAAAGTTTTCAATGCGGGTGCCTCTGGAAAACCATCGGTTTGTTGCGACTTCCACCTGATAACTGATCGCCTGACGGGCGATAGGGTTTTCCTCACTCTGTTTCTGGATGGTGATTTGCAGCTGTTGCGAATTTACCAATTCCTCAATGGTTTTGGCTTTTACCGAATGAGAGACCAAGGTAGTTGTGAAGATTGCAATGAACATAAAAACCTTAGTCATTGTTCTTTTCCTTATTAGTCTCTTCCTTGTTGCTCTCTTCTTTTTTAGGGGGAGCCGCAACTTTACCACTGGTGCCGGAGCCTTGTTGCAATTGCACGGCGAATTTAATCGCCAAAAATCTGGCTGGGTCTTTTTGTACTTGCCGCATCCACATATCTGCTAGCTCAGGGTCCTGAAGGATGTCTTCAGCACTGTACTGTTCTAACTGTTTAGCTGAAACCTTGCGCTCAGCCCCCTCAGCTGTTTGCGGGTCATCGCCTAATTCTTTAGGCGCATCGCTATCTTCCTGTTGCTGGCTTTCGGATATGCGATTAACTTCGTCAATGATCCCCTGAACAATATCTAAATTGGTTTGTGCCGCCTGGTAATCGGGGTATTGTTCCAAAATAGCCTGATAAACGCCTCTGGCTCTGACGTAGCGGCGTCCATGAGCGTAGGCATTACCGCGTGCGAGTAAATCCTGGGGTTCATTAAACTGGCTGTATAGGTTAGCAGCGGTATCAAATTGCTCGGCACCATAATAGCTGTAGGCTTGCCAACGACTGTCAGCAAAATGCTCTCCTGCCATCTGGTACTTTTGCATGTTAAACAGAATTGATCCTTGTTGATCCGGCGTAAGCCAGAGATCGACAAACTGCTGTGGCTTCAAACTGATGTAGGTGATCACCAGTAGCAAGATCACAATACTCAGGATTTTTTTGTTGCTTATAAACCACTTACGTAATCGTTGCCAATGGAGCTGCAACTTAGCGAATAACCAATGAACGCCCTGTTCTGAATTTGCCTGAGGATGAATTACCATTGCAATGTCCACCCCCGTCTGAACCAGAATACGTAAAGTAGGGCGACGACAAATACCAGGGGATAACTGGCATCCAGCCACGGACGAGTGCCATCTTCGACGATAACCAGATTGTTCTCGACGTAGTTGTTTATGGTGCTGACATCATCTTTATTATGCGTAAACTGCACCAGACGGCCATTGCTGGCGCTGGTAAGCTGCTTTAATGAGTTCAGTTGCAGCGGCAGGAAGTTAGAACCTGCTTTCGCTTTTACTTTATCGTCGCCAATGGCCCAGATAACCAACTGATGCTGTTGCTCGTTGAAAAACTGCTTAAAGTTTTCCTCAGCCTCGCTGGAGCTACCGTCTGTCATTAGCAGTAAGGTACCAGGTACCTCTGTTGGGTTTAACAGATCAGCGGTTAGCGGCAAAATGTTATCGGGAATTTTTCCAGCTTTTGGCATCATTGCCGGACTCAGCGGTTTAATAAACTGGCGGATCATGTTGCCATCATTAGTTAACGGCATCACCACATGAGCACTGCCAGCATAGGCGATTAGGGCGGTATTACTATCACCACGAATTTCTAACAGGTCGTTGACTTTTTGTTTGGCTCTAAGCAATCGGTTGGGTGCCAGGTCGCTTTGTAACATGGTTTCCGATACATCCAAGGCGATAACCAGGCCAGCTTTGTCTTCATTGAATGGTGAGGGTACCTGAGTGAATGACGGACCTGCGGCGATCAGTATGGCGAATGCGCCGGCAATCGGCATTAACTTGTAAGGTGAAAACCATTCAAAATTACTGCCCTTTATCGTCAGGTGGTCCAATACTTCCAAAGACATTACCTGTTGCCAGAAATGCAACGAGTTATCACGTTGGCGAAGCGTCAGGTAAAGAAATATAAGCAACAAGTACAAGCTCAGATACGCTGGGCGCATAAAATGAAAGTTTTGCAGTCCGGCCCAGTCAATCATGACTCACCTCAGCCTTTAACCGCCTTGATTGGTAAATATTTCGTAGCGCTACCAGGGTTAGAACTCCCATGTACAACACCAGTAAAGCAATGATGGGCAGATGATGGACACTGGTTTTCGGGCGATAGGAGCGTGACGAATACTTTTGTGGTTCCAGGGTATTGATGGTGTCGTAAATATCGTTGAGCTGTTTGGCATTCACCGCTTCAAATAGTTTTCCACCTGTGGTGTCGGCAATGTAATTGAGCACTTTTGTATCAATTGCTTCCTCTCCGACGGTTTCCGGGTCGCCAATGGCAATCGGATAAATCTTAATTTGATAGCTGGCAGCAACTTGTGCCGCGTCTCTTGGGGGTACCCTTGAGCCGGTATCGTTGCCATCGGTGAGAAGGAGTAATACCCTTTCTTTCGTCTGGCTATGCTCGAAAACACTGATCGCCAGACCGATGGCATCGCCAAGGGCCGTTGATTGGCCCGCCATTCCTACTTCAGATTCATTTAGCAGGGTTAACCAGGTTTCCAGGTCATTGGTGAAAGGTGCCTGCAAATAAGGTGAATCAGCAAATAGTATCAAACCAAGACGGTCGGCCTCGCGCTGTTTAGCGAAATCTGCCAGCAGGGTTTGTACGCCTGTGAACCTATCAACGTTTTCGCCTGACAAGGTTTGAAAGTCTTCTTCAGTCATCGAGCCAGAGAGATCTACAGCAATCATTAAATCCCGTGCGGATTTATCCAGGGTTATCGGCTTGCCAATATATTGAGGTTTGGCCATGGCAATGCAGATGAAGATCCAACCAATAACTAAAAGAAGTTTTTGTAATACGTAGCGATTTAGAATGACTGAACCGCTGGCAGGTTTTTCTCCGGTGAGTTCCACTAATCTGGAGAAGAAGGGGACTTTAACCGAGCTCTTTCTCTCTTTGTACGCCGGCCAAAAGTAGTAAACCGCAATCGGCAAGAGTAAGAGCGCGAAACACCAGGGGTGGACAAACTCAATCATCAATGCCTCCAGGGTGGAATTGGATCCAAAGTTGGATTTCCTGCAGCAATTTGGTCAATTGGTGTGGGTTTAAACTGTTTGTCGGGCCATAGGCCAAGGCATGCAGGTAATTGGGACAGTTACCGAGAAAATCCGATTGCTTGCACTGTTTGTCGAGCCAGGCTTCCCAGCGCTTGTGGGTTAAGCCAGCGACTTCAGAGCGGCTGTAGCCATGAATTGCCGTCGCCCGAAGCAATGACGGGAGCTGTTGGTAAATCTGATAACGGCTGTTTACGGTATCGCGAGGCAGGGTTTTGATGAACCGCAGCGCTTCTCGTCGATAGGCGTTACGTCGATAGTGCAGGTATTGGTGATATAGCCAGCGAATAATCCAAGCTAATAATAGCGCTCCTATTACAAACCATCCTGGCGTTTGTGGCCAATAGTCAATAGCCTCAGGAGGCGTCGGCTCTACCAGCTCTTTGAGCAGGTAGTTGCCCCAGGGCATTTCAAAAGGCGGGGTCACGATACCCTCCCAAGTGCGCGACGTAACTGCTTTACCGGATCTTCGAGCGTATTTATGTTAATTAATGGGATGCGATGTTTATTAGTAAACTCCTGGTATTGGTCGAGTTGTTGTTGCAGGTCTTCACGAAACAAACGTTGGGTTTTAGGGTTTTGTGATGAAAACTGAATCTGCCATTTCCCATCAGATACTATCATCTGCGGCATCCGCGGCAGGTCCTGCTCTAAAGGGTCGTAAACATGACAGGCAATGACTTCATTGTGTTGTCTTAAGGTGCGGATATAACTGGTCGTCCTCGGATCCCAACCGTAACCATCGCTGATGAGTATTATCAGAGAGTTATGTTGATTCAAGGCGGTGATTTTACTCAGCATGGTATTTAACGAGTCAAACTGCTGCTGTTCAGCTATCTCGCAAGACAGTTCATTGTTTTGGATGGTCAGTTGCTTTAACAGCTGGGAAACATGAACATTGCCACGTTTTGCGGGAATTGATTTTACTTTTGAATCACCGAAGATAAATGCACCGATTCGGTCGCCACTGGCATTAATTTGCCAGGCGATTAGTGCTGAAACTTCAGCGGCAATAACCGATTTCATTTTTCCAGTACTACCGAAAAACATTGAGCTTCTTTGATCAATGGCCAGGTAAGTATTGCGCTCTTTTTCTTCGGTGTATACGCGCACATGGGCTTTGCCGGTACGTTGCGTTACTTTCCAATCCACAGTACGAATATCGTCCCCGGGGCGGTAGTGGCGAAGCTCTTCAAAATTGAGGCCTCGGCCTCGAAGTCTGGAAGCATTCTTGCCGGACAACACACTATTGACCGGTTGCTGTTCTGAGAACGAAAAATAGCGAGCCTGATATTTCAGCTTTTCCAATTGCTGCAATGTGACATGAATATTACTACTGGCCATGAAAACCTCAGGCGCTAGCGACTTGTTTGATTAATTCATCAATCACCTGATCGGCATTAATCCCTTCAGCCAGCGCTTCATAACTTAAAATCAGGCGGTGTCTGAGTACACCATATGCCATGGTTCGAACGTGATCAGGGTCAACGAAATCGTGTTGATTTAACCAGGCGTAGGCACGGGCACATTTATCCAGGGCGATACTCGCCCGTGGACTGGAGCCCACTTGAATCCAGTCTTTGAGTGGAGAATCCGGATATCGTTCGGGATGACGTGTTGCAATAACCAAAGCAACGATGTATTTGATGATTTCTTCGCTGACGTGCAATTGATTAATCTCGCCACGAGCAGTGAAAATATGATCCGGATCAACCCGGGAAAATGCTTTATCGTCAGTAATTTCTTCTGAGCGAACCAGGGATATAATGCCTGCTTCGGCTTCATCATCTGGATACTCAAGGTTAATTTTCATAATAAACCTATCCATTTGCGCCTCAGGAAGCGGATAAGTACCTTCTTGCTCGATAGGGTTCTGGGTGGCCAGTACCATGAATAATTTCGGTAATACGTGAGTTTTGCCGGCAACGGTAACCTGTCTTTCTTCCATGGCTTCTAACAGCGCAGCCTGAACTTTTGCGGGAGAACGATTGATTTCATCGGCCAGTAATAGATTATTGAAGATAGGGCCTTGTTGGAAAGTTAATGTCGGTTTCGAGTCAACTTCCTGGTAAATTTCGGTACCGGTGATATCTGAGGGCAGCAGGTCAGGGGTAAACTGGACCCGGCCAAGACTTACTTGCAGGGTTTTCGCTAATGCCTTAATAGAGCGGGTTTTGGCGGTACCCGGTAAACCTTCCAATAACACATTGCCATTGGTTAGGAGCGCGGTAATTAATGTGTCGATGACAATTTCTTGTCCGATAACGACCGTTTGCATTTGTTGCTTAAGCAACATGATCGCCTCATGGGCCTGGCTCATATTGGTACCTTTACAATGTTGATACCAGTCCAGTTATTGCCGGAACACGACGGCCGGGTTAACGGACATGGTATTAAATACAAGACCTTGTATTCGGGAACACCGCAAACCTATGCAACCCGGTTGTTTCAGTATAATACCAATCCGTGGTTATATGTGATCCTTTGCAATTGGCCGCCTTTTAGGGGTATTTGGGCCAAAGCTCACGATCTCAGCTGTCACTTCCTCCTTGATAATCTTAGTGCCCCTCATAGCCCCCCAAGAGCAACTTCGTTAGGGTTTTAATTGATTCTCCAGCTGTTTGATAACTTCGACATTAACCAGCGGTCGAAGTTCCTCAATACATTGTCGCGCGGCAAATTCCTGTTGTTGGATTTGTAATTCGCAAAGTGCGTACAAGTACTGAGGGTTCTGGCTTAAGGCGAAGGCTTCGGCCATCGCTTGTTGTGCTTGTTTAGGGTTGCTTTGTTTGACACTCAATCCATAGACAAATTGGTATTGAGGATTGCCCGGCTCATGGGAAATCGCTTTAGCAAAATGTTGCTCGGCGTCGTCAGGACGTTTCTGGCGGATATAGGAAAGTCCTGCCTGATAATAAAGGGCTGCGGGATTCACCACCGCAGAAGCACCTTGATTAAGCGTTTCTATGACTTGTTTTTCATCGAACATTTGTCGATAGAGTTCGGCAAGGTTTAAGTAGGAATTAGGGTAATAGGGTTCCGTATCAATAGCCTTAAGATAGTAAGTTTTGGCTTTTGGGTAATCTCCCTGATAGGCATAAAGGTTGGCGAGATTTGCCAGCGCAAACCCGCGGTCGGCATTAAACTCCTGTACTTTAATGTAGTCCTGCATCGCCGGTTTTAATTGCTGCTTCTGGGCCGGCGATAATGATTGCCAGTTTGCCAGTAACATTCGCATTACTTCGATTCGAACGCCCAATACTGCATCGTCAATTAACGGTGACAGTAATCGCCATTTGGCGCTAACGGGTAAATTTTCACTGCCACGAATGGCTCCGATGCGAACCCAGGAATTACTGGATTTTAAGCTTCGAGATATGGCTACCAGGGAATTTTTATCGGCTACGGTAGCGCTACGTTGCAGGGCCGAAGCACGAATAATGTCAGGGTTATTGATATCCTGGGCGAGCTTAGAAAGCCAGGTAGCGGATTGTGGGTAGCCCACTTCACCTCCAAGGAACGCACGACCAAATTCCAAAGATTGGTTTTCTTTGTCTCCCTGCCATGTCCTTACCGTATCAATACTCCATTGCTGCGATTCCGCCTCATGGCAGGATAAACAAACATCTGGAGCGCCCAAATCCGCGGATTGTTTTGGATTTGGTACCAGCCAACGATGATCGCGTCTGGGATCTACCTGCATGTAGGTAGTTTGTGGCATATGACAATCAACACATTGACTTCCGGGAGTTGAGTCTGGGTGATGATGGTGTTCTGGAGTATCGTATTGTTCAGCGATATGACATTGACTGCACAAGCCGTTTCCTTCGATCAGTAATTTAGCGCTATGGGGTTGATGGCAGTTGCTGCAAACAACACCTTGTTGATGCATTTTCGATTGTAAATAGGAACCATAGACATAAACTTCATCGTATATCTGTCCATCTACATGATAAGCGCCGGGTTCGAGTAAATTGAGTAGGTATGTGTCGGCAAATTCGTTGCTTTTAATAAAATCCTGATTGCCGAGTTGCAAGCGTCGGCTATGACACTGGGCGCAGACCAGGGTTTGTCGGCTTGCATCGGCATTATCTGCTAGCACGGGTTGTAAAATCGATTTATCCGGGCGAGCCTGCCACTGTTGCACCAGCTTATGCAAACTGCGGTCAAAACCGGCATTGTCTGGTGTCTTTTCTGCTGCGCCTGGTTGCGTTTTCTGATTGACGAAATCCAGATGATTTTCCCCTGGGCCATGGCAAGCCTCACAGCCTACGCTGATTTCGGCAAACGTGGTGCCATAGGATTTATCTTCCAAGTTATAGTTTTTACGGATATTGGTGGAATGACAATCAGCGCACATATAGTTCCAATTTTGTCCCTGATTGGTCCAAAAGAACTCGTGTTTGGTATCCAGTGCTTCAGGGTAAAGGTGAAACCAACGTTGACCGCCAAGCTGTTTTTCGCGACTGTCCCAGGCAAAAGGGATTAATTGAATTTTCCCCTGACCGACATCCACCATATATTGCTGCAGAGGATAAACACCGAAGGTGTACTCGATTTGATAGGATTGAAATTCGCCGTTTTTATCTTTGATACGAGCGAAAAAATCTTGCTCTTGCCGATAGAATCGATAGGTTTCGCCATTAAATACAACCTCGACGTTGTCAAAGTTCGCTAACACGGAGTCTTCGCTGGCGTGAGCCATGGCTTTTGCATGATGGGAGCCTTGCCAGTCTGAATAGGCTTGCTGATGACAGGATTCACAGGTTTGCGAGCCAACAAAGCCTTTGTGCTCATTAGCGTATGCGAGTTTCACCGTTACTGATGTAAATAGCAGCAACAGCATTAACAAGCCACATTGTAAGCCTGGGCAAGATGTAAGTCGATTTAGATACAGCGCAAATACATTTCTACAAATACTCATAGACACAATGTCTGCACTAGACACTGTATTTCCTTTTAACTTGTTGTTTTCAATAAAGCTTAGATCAAAATACCGAGTAGGGGAGAAAGGTTCAACAATTATCTATTGTATTCGTTCACAGATGGGGGATTGGTATTCATGTAGGTACCCTTGCTAGCACCATCCATGTACGAACCCTCCCTTGCTACCATCCATGGTCCGGGAGGATTAGTAAAGGGATTTACGATATGTCGGGATATCAGGGATGACAATATCCCGACTAAGTATATCCCTGTACAAAAAAAAGGCCCGAGACGATAAACGTTCCGGGCTCAGGGGAATGGCTCATCAGGAATGAGCCTGCGCTAATAAATTCTGCTTGTTGGTGAAACCGCTACTCAGCCATTTCATAAATAATTTGCAACATGAATTAGTAAGAATAGTGCATTATTTGAATAATGCTAATTTTTTGTAAACTTTTTATCCACACTGCAAAACACATACTAAATCACGAGTTTACAATCTTTCCAACCTGTTACAAAATATCCCTACGGTAGTTATTACGATCTAGATCACAAAATACGCACATTTTATTCACAAATTGGTTGACCAGTTTCTTGTCTACAATGTCGACAGGTAGATAAACTGACCGCTGAAGTCAATGAATCGTTTCTTTATATTTTATTTTCTTATATTCATATGGTTATATAGGTTTTCTTGGGATTTCTACGCTTCTAAATATTTCAAGACATCTAATTGTCGACAATAATTGTCGACAATATTTTTATAACCCCTTGACATCGACGTTTATCTGGTTGAAAATCGTCATCACTTTAAGGATTGTCGACAATTGGAGTGGTTTTGACACAGGACATCGTTTTACAAGCCGTTAGTAATCCCACCTCAACTCAGGCTGTAACCACGGCCGACAAAGTGTTTGAACAAATTCAGCATGCCATTGTTGAAGGACACATCTCTCCGGGCAGCAAAATCAGTGAACCGGAACTTGCCAAGCAATATCAAGTATCCCGATCTACCCTTAGAGAGGCTCTTAATCGCCTCGAAAAATGTCATTTAATTCATCGTAAGCCGAATGTCGGTAGCCGTGTCGTTGAATGCACCGTACAGGGGTTGTTGGAGATATATCTGGTTCGCGAAGCGTTAGAAGGGATGGCATGTCGACTTGCCGCCAACAGTATGACCGATGAAGAAATCTCTGCACTCCAGGATGTGTTGACCACCCATGGTAGTAGTCAATCGGTTCAACAGGGTGTGGCTTACTACCAGGAAGAAGGGGATCTGGATTTCCACTATCGGGTTATTCAGGGCTCTCACAATCAACAACTTATCAATATTCTTTGCGGTGAACTTTATCATCTGGTGCGCATGTATCGCTGTCAGTTTGGCATGAATTCACCTCGCGCCAGCCGCGCATTTACCGAGCATCAGGCCATTTTAACGGCCATTGCTGATCGTGACGGCGAATTGGCGGAAATGCTGATGCGCAGGCATATCGCCGCATCACGAAAGAACATCGAAAACAAATTACAGCAAGAAGGAAAACTATAATGACTAAGCAACTTTCGCCAGGTGCGAAATTCAGACAGGCATTGGTTGATAACCAACCATTACAGATCGTCGGTACCATTAATGCTTACAGTGCGATGATGGCAAAACAATTAGGTCATCAGGCTATTTACTTATCTGGTGGCGGTGTCGCTAACGCTTCTTATGGTTTACCAGATTTAGGTATGACGTCATTAAATGATGTGATTGCTGACGTACAACGGATCACCAGCGCTTGTGATTTACCACTTATGGTAGATATCGATACTGGTTGGGGCGGCGCATTTAACATTGCCAAAACAATCCGCGATATGGAAAAAGCAGGTGCTGCTGCCGTACACATTGAAGATCAGGTTGCGCAAAAGCGTTGTGGTCATCGTCCTAATAAAGAAATCGTATCAACGGAAGAAATGGTTGATCGTATAAAAGCGGCTGTCGATGCCCGTACTGATTCTGATTTTTTCATCATGGCTCGTACTGACTCTTTCGCTCAGGAAGGGCTAGAAGCGGCGATTGAACGTGCCAAAGCATACATTGCTGCTGGCGCCGATGGCATTTTCGCCGAAGCGGTACAAACGGAAGAGCACTATCGCGCGTTTTCAGAAGCGCTGGATGTGCCAATTCTGGCCAACATTACTGAATTTGGTAAAACCGAGTTATGGAATAGAAAGCAGCTGGGTGAGTGGGGCTGTGCCATGGTGCTTTATCCGCTATCCGCATTTCGTGCGATGAACAAAGCCGCCGAGCTAGTTTACAAAACCATTCTAGCCGACGGCGATCAAACCGCGGTAATTGATACCATGCAGACTCGCATGGAACTTTACGATTATCTTGGTTATCACGATTACGAACAAAAGCTGGACTCTTTATTTGCCGAGGGAAAAAACAAGTAATCTCTGCGAATACAACTAAAACTAAAACAAATAAAAATTACTAAAAGCGCCTTTTGCCAGAGTAAAAGGCTAAATAACCAGAGCGTGTTTATCTTTCGAGGTCAATTTTGCAGTGAATTGTTTGGGATATGGGCAAGGCTTTTTCTATTTAGCGTACTTATTGTACGGTAACTAGAAAAAACGCAGGTCAGGTTCAAAACAAACGCTGTTCGAAGAATTCAATGGTACGTTTCTTAACTTACGCGTGGTATTGGGTTCTAGAATTTTACAATCGACGACTTTTATTGAACAAAGTTCGGCCTGCAAAGGTCAACACGCTCTACACAACAAGAATATCCAAGAACAGGAAGATAATGATGGTAGACAAGAAATTAGGTGGCGCAGGTTTGCGCGGTCAAAGTGCTGGTGAAACTAAACTATGTACAGTTGGTAAATCTGGTACCGGGTTAACTTACTGTGGTTACGACGTTTCTGATTTAGCAGACAACGCGACATTTGAAGAAGTGGCGTATTTGCTATTTAACGGCGAATTGCCAAATCAGCGCCAATTAGATGCTTACAAAACTGAATTAACTGGCATGCGTGATTTACCGCAGGCGTTAAAAGAGGTTTTACAACGCATTCCTCAAGACGCACACCCAATGGATGTCATGCGCACTGGTTGTTCTTTCTTAGGTAACTTAGAGCCGGAAAATGATTTCTCAGAGCAAAACCGTGCGGCCAATCGTTTGTTAGCGGCGTTCCCGGCAATCATGACTTACTGGTATCGCTATTCTCACCAAGGTGTTGAAATTGACTGCGTTACCGACGAAGACACCATTGGTGGTCACTTCCTGAAATTGCTAACGGGTAAAACTCCTTCAGAATTGCACCGTCGTGTTATTGATGTTTCTTTAATCCTATATGCTGAGCATGAGTTCAACGCTTCAACGTTTACTGCCCGCGTGTGCGCATCAACCTTATCGGATATGTTCTCATGTATCACCGGTGCTATCGGTTCATTGCGTGGTCCATTGCACGGTGGTGCTAACGAAGCAGCGATGGATATGATCCAGACCTTTAAATCGCCCCAAGATGCAAAAATTCAGATGGCTGGCATGTTAGAGCGCAAAGAGAAAATCATGGGCTTTGGCCATGCGGTATATCGCACCAGCGACCCGCGCAACGTTATTATCAAGCGTTGGTCTGAAAAGCTTGCTGAAGAGTTTGGTGACTCGAGCCTTTATGATATTTCCGTTGCCTGTGAAGAATACATGTGGGATACCAAGAAACTATTCTGTAATGCCGATTTCTTCCACGCTTCGGCTTACCACTTTATGGGTATTCCAACCAAGTTATTCACGCCAATCTTTGTTTGCTCACGCTTAACAGGCTGGGCGGCACATGTCATGGAACAGCGTGATAACAACCGTATCATTCGCCCAAGTGCGGATTACATCGGCCCAGAGCCGCGTACGGTAACACCAATCGCTGAGCGTTAATCTGTCAGTATCAGATTGAATGAATGGCGAGACGCTATGGGTTGGGCAAGTAAGCCCACTCTTAACGCATTAGTGCCTTAATGCCCTAATGTCTAATGCCCTAATGTTTTAGCGTAACTTTTAAAGGGAAGAGAATACTTCTTCCCCTGCATCTGAAAAATTTCGTGGATATTGCTATGAATTACCAATTCCGTAAACCATTGCCAAATGCAAATATTGATTTTTTTGACACCCGAGAAGCGGTGGAAGCATTAAAGCCTGGCAGTTACGACACCTTACCTTACACATCAAAAGTATTGGCCGAGCAGCTGGTACGAAAATGTGATCCACAAACCCTTAACGACTGTCTTTTGCAGATAATCGAGCGCAAGCGTGATCTTGATTTTCCCTGGTATCCGGCTCGCGTTGTTTGTCATGACATTCTTGGACAAACTGCGCTCGTTGACCTTGCGGGTCTGCGTGATGCCATCGCCGATAAAGGCGGCGAGCCTGCAAACGTAAATCCAGTGGTGCCAACGCAGTTGATTGTTGATCATTCCCTGGCTGTCGAAGCGCCAGGTTTTGATCCAGAAGCGTTTGATAAAAACCGTGCCATTGAAGATAGACGTAACGAAGACAGATTTCACTTTATCGAGTGGACCAAAACCGCATTTGAAAACGTTGATGTGATCCCAGCCGGTAACGGTATCATGCATCAGATCAACCTTGAGAAAATGTCACCGGTTATTCAATCCCGTGATGGCGTAGCCTTCCCGGATACCTGTGTTGGTACTGATTCCCACACGCCTCATGTAGACGCGTTGGGCGTTATTGCTATCGGTGTAGGTGGCTTGGAAGCCGAAACCGTAATGCTTGGCAGACCGTCAATGATGCGTCTTCCAGATATCGTTGGGGTGAAGCTAATCGGTAAACGCCAACCGGGCATTACCGCTACCGATATCGTTCTTGCTATCACCGAATTTTTACGAAAAGAGCGCGTAGTTTCTACCTATCTTGAATTTTTCGGCGACGGTGCACGCGAACTGACTATCGGTGACAGAGCAACCATCTCCAATATGACACCGGAATTCGGTGCCTCTGCGGGTATGTTCTATATCGATGAACAAACCATTGATTACTTAAAGCTGACCGGTCGTGAGCCAGAGCAGGTTGCTCTGGTCGAAAACTATGCCAAGCAAACCGGCCTTTGGGCGGATAGCATGACAGGCGCTCAGTACGAGCGTGTTTTAGAGTTCGATCTATCCTCGGTTGTTCGCAACATGGCTGGCCCATCCAATCCACATCGCCGTTTACCAACCTCAGCCTTGGCGGAGCGTGAAATTGCCGGAGAGTGGCAAGAGCCGGATTTAGATAACTGGCAGGGCAATATGCCGGATGGTGCCTGTATCATCGCTGCAATCACTAGCTGTACCAACACCTCAAACCCTCGTAATGTTATTGCCGCGGCATTGGTTGCCAAACGCGCCAATGAATTAGGTTTGATGCGCAAGCCTTGGGTGAAAACCTCATTCGCACCGGGCTCTAAGGTTATCAAGCTTTACTTAGAAGAAGCGGGCCTGTTACCTGAGCTGGAAAAACTTGGTTTTGGTATCGTGGGTTATGCCTGTACTACCTGTAATGGTATGTCAGGGGCGCTGGATCCGAAAATCCAGCAGGAAGTGATCGAGCGCGATTTATATTCAACGGCGGTACTTTCCGGTAACCGTAACTTTGATGGCCGAATCCATCCTTATGCAAAACAAGCCTTCTTAGCGTCACCACCGCTTGTGGTTGCTTATGCTATCGCTGGCACCGTACGTTTTGATATTGAACAGGACGTTTTGGGTAAAGACAACGATGGCAACGACATTCGTCTGAAAGACTTATGGCCAAGTGATGAAAAGATTGATGCCATTGTTAATGCCTCGGTAAAACCTGAGCAATTTAACAAGGTTTATCAGCCTATGTTTGAAATCCGCAATGTCGATAATGCCGATAGCCCTTTATATGACTGGCGCGAAATGAGTACTTATATTCGTCGTCCACCATATTGGGAAGGCGCACTTGCTGGCGAGCGTACCATGAAAGGTATGCGTCCATTAGCGGTACTTGGCGATAACATCACTACTGATCACTTATCACCATCGAATGCGATTCTGGCATCTTCTGCTGCCGGTGAGTACCTGGCGAAAATGGGGCTTCCTGAAGAAGACTTTAACTCTTACGCGACACACCGCGGCGATCATTTAACCGCGCAACGTGCAACTTTTGCTAACCCGAAACTTCTTAATGAGATGGTTCGCGATGCGAATGGCGAGATTATCCAGGGTTCTTTGGCGCGTATCGAACCGGAAGGTCAGCAATCGAGAATGTGGGAAGCTATTGAGACTTACATGGACCGCGAGCAACCGCTTATTATTATTGCCGGCGCCGATTACGGCCAGGGTTCATCGCGAGACTGGGCCGCGAAAGGGGTTCGTCTAGCTGGTGTGCAGGTCATTGTTGCCGAAGGTTTTGAGCGCATTCACCGTACCAATTTAGTGGGTATGGGTGTGTTACCGCTTGAATTTACCAACAATGAAACTCGCAATACTTATGGCATTGATGGTAGCGAAACTTATGATGTTGAAGGAACCCCGGCACCGGGCGCTCCAATGACGGTAGTGATGACTCGTAAAAATGGTGAACGGGTAGAAATATCGGTTAAATGTCGCCTTGATACTGCCGAAGAAGTGTCTGTATATAGCGCCGGTGGTGTTCTGCAAAAATTCGCTCAGGATTTTCTAAGCGCCAATAGCTAGTTGTTTAGGGCTTGTTGCGCTTTGCATAGTCTGCATAAAAAGAGCAACAGCCCCATGAATAAAAGGAGAGGTGGATGAGTCATCTTCCACAAATTAAAATTCCCGCAACTTATATGCGTGGCGGCACCAGTAAAGGGGTGTTCTTTAACCTGGCGGATTTACCTGAAGCTGCACAGCAACCAGGTCCGGTTCGTGATGCGATATTGCTGCGCGTTATTGGCAGCCCGGATCCTTACCAAAAGCAAACCGACGGTATGGGTGGTGCAACCTCCAGTACCAGTAAAACCGTCATTTTGTCGCCGAGTGATAAAACCGATCATGATGTCGATTACTTGTTTGGTCAGGTAGCCATAGATAAACCTTTTGTCGATTGGAGTGGTAACTGCGGCAATTTAACCGCTGCCGTTGGTGCTTTTGCCATTGAACAGGGTATGGTTGATGCTAAGCGTATTCCGGATAACGGTGTTGTTGAGGTTCGTATCTGGCAAGCTAATATCGGCAAAACCATAGTTGCCCATGTGCCAATTACCGATGGTAAGGTACAGGAAACCGGCGACTTTGCACTGGATGGGGTAACCTTTCCGGCGGCCGAAGTAGTAATTGATTTTATCGATCCCGCGGACAAAGACGGGTCGTTATTTCCAACCGGTAATGTCAGTGATTCCTTAGAAGTTCCTGATATTGGTGAGTTTGAAGCCACGTTTATCAATGCTGGTATCCCAACCATTTTCATTCCCGCAGAGCAGCTCGGCTTTACTGGCACGGAATTGCAGGATGATATCAATAATGACGAAGCGTTATTGGCAAGACTGGAAACCATTCGTGCCCATGGGGCAATGAAAATGGGGTTAATCAAGGATCTAGAAGAAGCGAAAGTGCGACAACATACGCCGAAGCTGGCGTTTGTCGCTGAAGCAGAGTCTTATGTGGCATCAAGCGGCAAAGCGATTGCGAGTGAGTCGATTGATGTACTCGTCAGAGCCTTGTCTATGGGCAAATTACACCATGCGATGATGGGTACGGCCGCTGTTGCCATTGGCACCGCAGCCGCAATTCCTGGCACTATGGTGGCAAATGCGCTTAAACAACAATCCTCATCGTCAGTTACCTTTGGTCATCCATCGGGAACCTTAAAAGTTGGCGCTAAAACCATGCAGGATAATGGTGCCTGGCAGGTCGATTCCGTTTCCATGAGTCGCAGCGCCCGGGTATTGATGGAAGGCTGGGTTCGTATCCCAGGCCAGACACTAAACCAATAATCACCATTCGTTTATTGATTGCAAAAGGCAGGGTTTTCCTGCCTTTTTTGTAAGCAACTCGTTCTTCGCATAATTCTGCCTACTCGCAAACACTTGTCTTGATATTGGCCTGTTGACGTCAGTTATCAGAATCCGGCAGTTTAACTGAGCGGTGAACGGTCGTTGTCAGTTGTAGCGGACGCAAAACTATCCAACAAATATATAGAATTAGAAAATAAAACCTTATTATTTGTAAAAGCAATTAAGCACGGCACAATAAAGTGACGATTTTAATTCACTCACTCTGATAAAATTACCTGTCGATTAACCGAATGATTTGTAAATAATAAGATAATGAATTTGAAATGAAAAACATCATACTGAGT
The DNA here is from genome assembly GCF_007197775.1 of Thalassotalea sp. PS06. Lineage (NCBI taxonomy): Bacteria > Pseudomonadati > Pseudomonadota > Gammaproteobacteria > Alteromonadales > Colwelliaceae > Thalassotalea > Thalassotalea sp. PS06. Next base: position 1,644,006 of record NZ_CP041638.1, read on the forward strand.
ATTTTCTTGATACTCTTTAGTCATAATATTCTGGCTTCAAATCTCGAAAAATACACCCGTCAATTCCAGAATGAACAAGTTAAAATCTCTCCTGATGGTAAATACTTGGCTGTCAGAACTAAGCACGAAGGCCAAAACATTCTGGCAATTATCGAAACTAACAATAGAAAAGTGATCAATACGATAAACTTCAGCGGGAAAAAAAGTGTCGGTGAATATCATTGGATTAATAATAAACGATTAGTTGTTAGGGTACTTTCCGACCAAGGTGTTTCAATAAAGCAAACTTATAATACCGGTAGATTGTTTGCCATAAATTATGACGGTAGCAAGAAAGTGACTTTAGGGCACAAAGAAAGCCGCTACTTGGAAATAGTCTCAACGTTAAAAGGTGATGACAATCATATTCTAATTGCAGCCCATCAATCTCGACATGCCAACCAAGAAAAACGCCATGCGGTTGTATGTAAAGTTAACATTGATGAGAAATGGCAGTGGAGGGCGTGGAAATGCATAATGCAATCACCTGGGAGAGGAGGGAAGATAATTGTTGATAATAACAGTGAAATCCGTTTTTCTGTGGGGGAAGTCGGCTTTGATGAATACATAATTTACTATCGTGAACCCGAAGGAGAGTGGCAGAAATTTAATCCAGAGTTCGACTACTCTAAAATTAATATCGAAGGATTCAGCGAAGACAATAATTCCGTTTATATCATCGTCTATAACGATGGAGATACTGGCACTCTATACTCCTATGATCTTATAAAGCGAAAAGCCAATAAAATTTATCATAACGAATTTGTGGAAATCACCTACCTGTTGAAAAATTATCAGGGAATACCTTTCGGATTTAGAATCGATGAAGACTATCCCAAATACCTTATTTTTGATGAAACTGCTGAACATAGTAGACTGTACCAAGATTTATACAGGGCCTTCCAAGGCAACTCAGTAGATATTATAAACTCAACCGCAGATGGTAAGCTGTTGATTGTAGTTACCAGTAGCGATCGAAATCCCGGAAAATATTATCTGTATAACAAAGAAACCAAACAGGCACAGTTTCTATTAAGTAAAGCAGATTGGCTAAAGCCATCTGAGTTGGCAACTGTTGAACCCTTTAAATTTACAACCCGCGATCAGATCTTATTAAACGGTTATTTAACCCTACCAAATAACAAAGCTGACGAAAACTTGCCCTTAGTGGTTATGCCTCATGGCGGACCAAGAATAAGAGACTTTTGGAACTTTAATCCTTTTGCTCAGCAATTAGCAGCGTCAGGGTATGCGGTATTGCAAGTAAATTTTCGAGGTTCTTCAGGATTTGGTGAAAAAATCTTGCATATGGGGGATAAAAACTGGGGCAGTAAAGTGCAATATGACATTATTGATGCAACCGAGTGGGCAATAAAATCAGGCGTTGCAGATCCTGAAAGAATTTGTATCTACGGTGGTAGTTTTGGAGCTTACTCAGCGTTACAAAGCTCAACGATTGAACCCGACATGTTTAAATGTACAATCGGTGTGTCAGGGGTATATGACCTGATTAAGATGCGTGATGATGGTGATATACCCGATAGTTTGTGGGGGGGGGATTATTTAGATGAAGTATTGGGTAATGATGTAGATACTTTAAAACTTAACTCACCTGTTAACCATGTGGACAAATTAAATGCGCCGGTCCTTTTAATTCATGGCTCTGCCGATAAAAGAATCCCAATGGACCAGACTGAGAGGTTGGAAGAGGCTCTGAAAGAAAAAGGGCATTCCGTTAAAACTCTTTATATCGACAATGAATATCATGGTTTTGTAAAACAGGAAAATAGATTAAAAGCCAGTATCGCTGTTGTGGAATTCTTGAATGAACATATTGGAAAATAATAGTTTTCCTGTTGAAGAGTAACTGACTTTTTACTTACAACTTATCCAATGAACGTAAATGACTGCGTGCGGCTTCAGCTTTGATTCCCTGTAGTATCAGGGAATGACGCAAGGTTTTTTGATACATTCTTCCACCGAAAATTGCTCCTGCATTTTCGGCATATAGGCCAATCCCTGGCCAAAACCTCCCACCTTCCTCAGCGAAGCTTACCTCACTCGAAGCGACGTTTTTTGTCGCGTACCCGGAACAATCTTTGATTGTGTACCCGAAGTGACGTTTTCCGTCACGTTCCCGGAGTATCGCTTGCGATACGTTCCCAAATAATTCAAGCATTCGACGAAGTCTCCCTCGACAACGTCCTCACCGACGGCGTCTCCCTCGACAGCGTCCTCACAGAAAATTGCTCCTCGATAACTGCTCCTGCGTTATTCTACCTACATACTTCCATGTATTAGTGCATTTTCGGCATACTGGCCATCCATGGCCAAATCCGATAACGTCCTCTCCCCATTATTTTCCCCCTTTATCTTGTCTATCCTGTTGTTTTTCAGCTAAATTGAAAGAAGACAGTAATAACAAGATGTACCTAATATGAAAGCATTTCTAAGCAGCCTGATTGTGCTGGTTTCCTTGTCGGCAAATGCCGCAGAATTAAACATTCCCGACACCTTTGAAGTACTACAAGTCGATGGCGAGAAACAGAGTAAATCGTTTTTCACCAAATCCACGACTTTGGACCTGGAGCCCGGGCAACATGTGATTGAAATTCAGTACAGTGAAATGTTCGAGCACGATAGTGAAGATCACCACGAAACGGTGCGCTCACAGCCGTTCGTATTAATTTTTGATGTGACAACCGAGGACATTAAGTTAACCCATGCCGAGCAACTCGGTATTGATGAAGCGCGACAGTTTGCCAAGTCGCCACAAGTTGAGTTAATGACAGAAGCTGGTAACCCAGTTGAGGTACAGCAATTAACTCAAAAACAATATCAGCAAGATTTATTATCGATTGAACAGCAGCGTCGCCAGCAGGTAGTACAACAAAGCCTGAGTGATGACCCATCCGAGTTCAGAGAGCAGGGGCCTGATGCCGTGGAAATGCTCGAATACTGGTGGGAACAGGCTACCGATGCCGAACGGCAGGAATTTATCCGTTATTTACGTGAGGAGCAAAAATGAAAGGGTTTCTGATTTTAGCGATATTCGCCGCACTTTTTTCCAATGCTTTGCAGGCCCAACCTGAGAAGCGGCAGCGACCCGCCGGTATTGAAGTTATTGGCAAAGGCGAAGTTATTGTTAAACCGGATACGTTTATTTTTACTATCACCATCAGTGACAGGGCAGAAACGGCCAATGCTGCCAAGGCTTCGGTGGATAAGAAATCGAAAGAACTGCTGTCCTTAGCTGACAAACTTTATATCGCCGACAAAGATATTGAATCGTCGCAATTACGTATTCGGCCTATCTTTGCTTCCGAACATTCAAGCTCCTCAAATCTTCCTCAAAAGCCTGGTAACGGCCCACAGCAACGCCCGGCACTTATTGAGGTATCCCGCAACATAACCTTTACCCTGTTGAATTTTAATCATTACGATCAGCTGTTAGAAAAAGGCATTCAACTTGGCGTTTCCAGCGTATCCCGCCTCAGGTACGAAGTCAGCAGAGCCGATTTCTTTTATCAACAGGCGCTGGAAGCTGCAATTGATGACGCAAAAATGAAAGCGCAACGCATGGCCAAACAAGCCAACGTTACTCTTGGTCCGGTAAAATATCTCAAAGAATCGGAGAGTTTTGCGCCACGTCGGGTTTATGGAATGACAGCGGATGCGCCAAACTATCAGTCACTGCCCGCAGAGCAACAGATATCGGCACAAGTACAGCTGATATTTGAGATAAACTAGCCTTTATTCGATAATTTAAAACTAATGCTTTAACTTAGCGGTGTTACGAGGTATGTTATGCGCTTTTCCCGGGGCTGTTGGCCGCCACTGTCGGATACTTATGCTGGCCCTGGTAATCACATAACGAAGCGACCCTAAGCAAATATGGATAAACGCGATTTTTATCAAACACTGGTTCAGCAGGTAGACGCGATTACCGCTGGCGAATCCGATATTATTGCCAACATGGCCAATATTAGTGCCATTCTTTTCAATGCCCTTGATGACGTTAACTGGGTCGGCTTTTATCGCATGGTCGATAACGAGCTGGTGTTAGGTCCGTTTCAGGGACAGGTAGCCTGTATCCGAATTCCAGTAGGGAAGGGCGTATGCGGTACCGCGGTAGCTGAAGGTAAAACCCAGGTGGTTGAAGACGTGCACCAATTTAGTGGGCACATTGCATGCGATGCAGCAAGCAATTCAGAAATCGTAATCCCGGTATTTGTTAATGAAGAATGCGTTGCTGTTCTTGATATCGACAGTACCGTTTTTAGTAAGTTTGACCAACAGGATGCAATCGGTTTGCAACAAATCGTTGATATCCTGCAACAGCGTAGTCATTAATGAAAGAATTCGTTGTCATTCATGATTTTCTGGTATCTGAAGAAGTCGTAGGCGACTGGGATGGCCAGGAAGAAATCGTTGCCGAAAAAATAAACCTGATTTATCACACCGTCTATCAAATGGCGGAAGAGGATATTGATCCTCAACAATTAACTTTCTTGCTGGAATTAGTCTGGGAAACCTGGATTGGGCAAGAACATCTTGCTGAGATTGAAGAAGACGAGATCATTGATTGGTGTCATCATTTATTGACCAACCGTGATCAATACCTACAAGCTCAGAACAATTAAATTACGAAGTAATATTATGGAAACCAAGAAAACCTCAAGCAAAGAAATCATTCAGTATCTGGCCGAAAAATTCCCGGCTTGCTTTACCTCTCAAGGTGCGGTAAAACCATTAAAGGTCGGTATTTTTCAAGAACTTGCTGAAGCCCTGCAAGAAGACGAGAAAGTGAGTAAGACGCAATTACGACAAGCCTTGCGTCACTACACGTCAAGCTGGCGTTATCTTAAATCGATCAAAAAAGGCAGTCAGCGCGTAAACCTATTAGGGGAAGCGGTTGCTGAGATCGATGAAGCCCAGGCAGAGTTCGCTGCTAATGCGCTAAAAGAGAGTCAGGAAAAATTTGCTAACAAAAAAGAAGCTGAAAATAAGCAAAATAAGTCCTATAAAGGAACTAAAGCGGCAGAAAAACGCTCTACTATACCAGGCCGAGCGAAAAACAAGCCGGCACGAGCGAAAAAAGCCCCTAAAAAAGAAGCCGTTAAATTAGTCCAAGCTGAAGCTAACACATTGAAAACTGGAATGAAGGTGTTAGTTCAAGTTGGGAATTCACCAATAGATGCTACTATTACAGAAGTAGCGGGTAAAGATGTCAGTGTGCAGTTATTCTCAGGCATGGTAGTCAAGACTCGAGCGGATAAAATCTTTACCAAATAAACCAATGGAGTAGTTTTATGCAGAATGTATCTCGAATAGCCCTGGCGGTTGCCTTCTCTTTGTCATTATCATCAACTTCCGTATTCGCCGAAGAGCCGAACATTGATATCGATGGTTTGCCCGAGCTAACTCAAGAGATGCAGCATAAAACTGCGAGTAAACGAATTACCGCGACATACTCCCGTTCCCATTACAAACAGTTCGAACTCAACGATGAACTGTCTTCGCAAATTTATGATTTGTACATCAAGCAACTGGATTACAATCGTGCGGTATTTTTACAGTCGGATATTGATGACTTGGAGAAGTACCGCAACAAGTTCGACGATATGATTGTTTCCGGCAAGCTTGCCGATGCCTTTGATATCTACAACCTTAATGTGAAACGTCGATATGAGCGTTATCAGTTTGCGTTAGAGCTTCTTGAGAAAGAGTTCGATTTTGATGTTGATGAAAGCTACGAGTTTGATCGTGAAGACGCTCCGTATGCTAAATCCACTGAAGAGCTTGATGAAATCTGGCGCAAACGGGTTAAGTACGACGCGTTAAATTTGAAACTGGCCGGTAAAGAGTGGCCAAAAATCAAAGAAATCCTTTCTAAGCGTTATAACTACGCGATTAAACGTCTGAGCCAGGGCGAAAGTGAAGATGTATTTCAGGTTGTGATGAATTCGTTCTCGCGAACCGTAGAACCGCATACTTCTTATCTTTCACCTCGTAACGCTGAACGTTTCCAAATGGAAATGAATCTGTCTTTAGAAGGCATCGGTGCAGTGTTGCGTGCAGAAGATGACTTTACGGTTATCCAAAGTGTGGTAACCGGCGGTCCTGCAGACAAAAGCAAAAAGATTAAGCCTAAAGATAAGGTAATCGCGGTTGCCCAGGGCGATGAAGAATTTGTTGATGTTGTCGGCTGGCGTCTTGATGACGTCGTTGATTTGATTAAAGGGCCAAAAGGAACAACGGTTCGCTTACAGGTTCAAAAAGGCGAAGATGATCCACGAATTGTGGTGGTTTCTATTGTTCGCGACAAGATCAAGCTAGAAGACAGAGCGGCCAAGTCAGAAGTCTACATTGAGAAAAGTGCAGATGGCGAAGTGGCGGCGAATGCTAAAAAGCTAGGTGTTATTACCATCCCGAGCTTTTACAACAAACTGTCTCGCGATGTGGCAAAAGAAATTGCTAAGTTAAAAGAAGACAAAGTGCAGGGCATTATCATCGACCTTCGTGGTAACGGTGGTGGTTCTCTTACTGAAGCGACCTTACTAACTGGACTGTTTATCGATAAAGGTCCAGTGGTTCAGGTACGCGGTATCGATGATCGCATTGAAATCAACAAGGACACCGATGGCCTAAGCTATTACGATGGCCCGTTAACAGTTATTGTCGATCGCTACAGTGCTTCAGCATCGGAAATTTTTGCTGCCGCGTTGCAGGATTATGGTCGAGCGGTAATTATTGGCGAAAATACCTTTGGTAAAGGCACCGTGCAACAGCACCGTGGTTTAGGTCGAGTATACGATTTATATGAGAACCCACTAGGTAGCATTCAGTTTACTATTGCTAAATTCTATCGTATTGACGGCGGTAGTACTCAGCACAAAGGTGTACAACCAGACATCGCTTTTCCTTCAGCAATTGCTCCAGAAGAATGGGGTGAAAGTCAGGAAGAGCATGCACTAGTATGGGATAAGATCAAAAAAGCACCTTATCGCCCACTGTATGATTTCACACAGGATATTTCTTACTTGCAGTCTCTGCATGATGAGCGCATCAAGAGTAATGAAGAGTTCAAGTATCTGCAGGAAGATATTGCCGAATATCAGGAAAAGAAAGACGATAAGTCGATTTCGCTAAATTACGCACAGCGTAAAGCTGAGCGCGAGGAAAACAAAGACAAGCGTCTGGCCAGAGCTAATTTACGCTTAAAAGCGTTGGACAAAGAGCCAGTCACCTCCATTGATGATATTCCGGAAGAGCTAGCAGAGTTAGATCCGTTCCTTGATGAATCTGCGAACATCACCTTTGATCTGGTGGAAATTGGTAAACTTGCCAAAAAATAACCAGTAAAATTCAAGTGTTTAATAAACCGCCAACTTTGGCGGTTTTTTTATAATATCGTCGATAAAAGTGCAGTTATATCGGCTTGGCAAAGGGTAATTTAAATATTTTTCCTTTATACTGGCGTGTAATTCAGATTCATTGCAAAGGCTCTAGCTATTGCTGAATCCATGCAAAACAACAAAAACAAAAGCAAATAAATAAATTCACGGGTTACGGTTCTTATGACAACGCAACAATCCCCAAGGGATCCCAGTGCAATCGATGCTGCGATTCCGTTAATCATCATGATTGGCTTATTATTCGCAGCCGTTCAATATTTTGGTGACAACTCATCGTACGGTCCCAATCAAATCGCACTTCTTTTGGCAACAGGTGTTGCCATTGTAATCGGTTTTAAAAATGGTTATCGCTGGCAGGCGATGGAACAAGCCATTATCAAAGGGATTTCAATTTCATTAGGCGCGGTTTTAATTCTCCTGGCTGTGGGCTCATTAATCGGAACCTGGCTACTTTCGGGTACGGTGCCAACCATGATTTATTATGGGTTAAATATGCTTAACCCCTCCTGGTTTTATGCGGCAACCTGCTTGATCTGTGGTCTAGTCTCCATGTCTATTGGTAGTTCCTGGACAACAGCGGCAACCATAGGTGTGGCGTTAATTGCCGTAGCCAGTGGTCTTGATATGTCTCCGGCAATTACTGCCGGTGCGGTTATCTCTGGCGCTTACTTTGGTGATAAGATTTCTCCGCTTTCAGAAACCACAAACTTAGCACCAGCGGTTGCTGGTAGTGAGTTGTTCGAGCATATCCGCTATATGCTTTGGACTACAGTACCTTCTATCGTTACTGCGTTAATCATTTTCACCATGTTAGGTCTAAACGAAGACGTATCTAATGTTGGCGAAAAAGGCATGCAATTAAATGAATTGATGCTGCAACATTTTGATATATCAGTAGTCAATCTGATCCCATTAGTGGTGCTGTTAGTCTTAGCCATTAAGAAGGTTCCAGCGTTTCTTGCAGTTTCGATTGGTGCCATTGTTGGTGCCCTGTGGGCCGTGTTATTTCAACAGGAATTTATTATGTCTCTGGCCGCAGAGGGCCTGAGTGCTGTAGACAGCAATGTTACAGTGGTTTGGACCGCATTTTTTGATGGCATTTCACTGGATACCGGTAATGCAAACTTTGATGACTTACTTTCCCGTGGTGGTATGTCGAGCATGCTCAACACCGTTTGGCTTATCATGTGTGCATTAACCTTTGGTGCTGTACTCGAACACTTGGGTATGCTGAGTAAGATCATTAATAGTATTCTTAAGTTTGCGAAATCTACCGGTGCGCTGATCGCATCAACGGTAGCAACCTGTATCAGCACCAATATCATTACCGCTGACCAGTATATGTCGATTGTGATGCCCGGTCGTATGTTTAAAGAAGAATACCAACGACGTAATTTGCACCCGGTTGTATTAAGCCGTACCTTGGAAGATTCAGGAACCATAACCTCACCACTAATTCCTTGGAACACCTGTGGTGTGTTCATGAGCGGTGTACTGTTAGTTAATCCACTGGAATACATTTTCTATTGTTTCTTTAACTTGATTAATCCAGTACTGGCAGTGATTTATGGCTTTATCGGTTTCCAGATCAAAACCTTGTCAGGAAAGGTTAAAGATGGCGTTGCCTCTGCTGTAAGCGCACAAAAGTAATTTGCTCGAAAGTTAAGAAAAATATGACTGATTTTACGCCAATATATTTAAAAGATTACCAACAATCCGCTTATCGGATCCCTACGGTTAACTTGCATATCGAACTCGATGATGAACGTACCTTGGTGCGTAACATCATGACAATCGAAAAGGCCGACAGTTCAGCAGCTCCCGATCCGCTGGTGTTAGACGGTCATCATATGGAATTAGTGTCGGTAAAAATTGATGAGCAACTGTTATCGGATGCCGATTATCAGCTAACCGATGAGACCTTAACCATTAGTAAGGTCCCGGAAGCTTTTACTTTGATCATTGAAACGATAATAAACCCAAAGGCCAATACCGCGCTGGAAGGTATTTATAAGTCTGGTGGGGCATTTTGCTCTCAATGTGAAGCCGAAGGATTTCGCCGCATCAGTTACTTCTTAGACCGTCCTGATGTGATGTCGGTTTATACGACGACGATTGTCGCTGACAAAAGCCAGTATCCTTATTTGCTTGCCAATGGTAATTGCATCGAACGTAAAGATCTTGGCAACGACCAACACCAGGTAACCTGGCATGACCCATTCCACAAACCATGTTATCTGTTTGCTTTGGTAGCGGGCGACTTTGATCTGCTTGCCGATACCTTTACCACTAAATCCGGTCGTGTGGTTGATTTACAGTTGTTTGTCGACAAGGGCAATCTGTTTAAATCCCACTACGCGATGCAGGCATTGAAAGATTCGATGGCCTGGGATGAACAGGTTTTTGATCTCGAATATGACCTCGATATCTATATGATCGTTGCCGTTGATTTTTTCAATATGGGGGCGATGGAAAATAAAGGTCTGAACATCTTTAATTCGAAATACGTCCTTGCCGATGAGCGCACCGCTACCGATGATGACTTCTTCAATGTCCAGGCGGTAATTGGGCATGAATATTTCCATAACTGGACCGGTAACCGAGTTACTTGTCGTGATTGGTTTCAGTTGAGCCTGAAAGAAGGCTTAACGGTATTTCGCGATCAACAATTCAGTGCCGATATGCATCAGGCCGATGTTACCCGAATCAATAACGTGCGGGTATTAAGATCGCACCAGTTTGCTGAAGACGCCGGGCCGATGGCACATCCTATCCGACCTGAAAAAGTCGTGGAGATGAATAACTTTTATACCCTTACCGTTTATGAAAAGGGCTCGGAGGTTATTCGTATGCTTCACACCTTGCTTGGAGAGCAGGGATTTCAAAAGGGCATGAAAGAGTATATTTCTCGTCATGATGGTCAGGCCGTGACCTGTGATGATTTTGTCGGTGCCATGGCCGATGCCAATGGCAAAGACTTATCTCAGTTTTCATTGTGGTATTCACAAGTCGGCACGCCTGTCGTTAATGCCAGAACTCATTATGACAATATTGCTAATATTCTAACGATAGATTTTCAGCAATTCAGCGCCAAAGGACAGCAACATCCGGCATTATTGATTCCGATTGGCTACGAATTGATAGACTCAAAAACGTGTGAGGTTATCGCGGATGGGGTATTGTCCCTGGAGCAAAGTCAACAAAGCTTCACCTTTACCGATATCGAAAACGAACCAGTGGTCGTATTACTGACCGGCTTTTCGGCACCGATAAAATTGGAGTTTGAGCAATCAGAACAAGCATTGCTTACCACTATGGTTGCCGCCAAAGATGGTTTTTCCCGTTGGGAAGCAAGCCAGGTGCTAATAAGACAAAACATCCGTAAAGCGTATCTAGATAGTGATTATCATCTACCTCAAACCCTGCATCAGGCGTTTGCCGATATCTTAAATGCAGATATTGAACCGGCATTTAAAGCCCTGCAAATTACTTTGCCAGGCTTTGCGGAAATGACGGAATTTGTTCAGGACGTTGAACCGCAGCAATTGCTAGCGGCGTTATCTGGATTTAAACAAAACCTTGTTGACCAGCACCGTGAGCAATTGCAGGCACTCTATCAGCAGTGCACGCAAGCGCTGGCAACAGAGTCGACTCAGGCTGCAGGCCTTAGGGCATTGAAAAATGCCTGTCTGGATTACCTAGCCGCTGATAAAGACTTTGAATCTCAACTAACTCAGCAATTTCATGATGCTACCAATATGACTGAGCAGATTGCCGCATTGGATGTTGCAGCTCAGTATAATGTAGCTGGATTTGAAGATTTGAGTGATGCTTTTGCCAAGCAATGGCAAAAAGATAATCTGGTGATGGATAAGTGGTTTGCTATCCAAGCCAAAGTTCAGGACGAAGGCGTATTTCAGCGATTACAGTCACTGTTGGAGCATCCGGATTTCTCCATGCAAAATCCAAATCGTGCACGCGCGGTGATTGGTAGTTTTGCGGTTCAAAACCCTAAATATTTCCATAGTGCAGATGGTCGCGGTTACGATTGGCTAACCAGCCAGATTGAAACCCTGGATAAAATAAACCCACAGGTCGCTTCAAGACTGATCACGCCGTTGATTCAGGGGCAGGGTTTTAGCAAAACAGTTCAACAATCGTTGAAACAGCGTTTGCTGCGCTTGCAATCGATGGCGGAAATTAGTGCCGATATCGGCGAAAAAATCGCCGCAGCACTGGCCGAATAGGGCTCAGAGAAAAATAATTTTCAGTAATGTCAGGGAATCTAGAGTATCTACTTTAAACGTGGTCAGACCATTGGTAAAAAAGTCGATACACTGATTTAAAACCAATATCATGCGCACCAATTACAATTACCCTAAGTTTGAAACGCTTGTTTTAAACTTAGGTGTACCGGTGCTTGATAAAAGCGTAATAATCATTGATATAGAGTAACGTAGTAATTTATTTTAACGGTTGCCACGTTGAAAAAATGATGTAATCATTGTTTAACTGCTATACGTAGAAAGAAGAATAAAATTACTCGCGTATTTAATTTGGGGAGAAAACATGAAGCAAAATGCTCTGGTTAAATTTTGCAAGAGTCCTGTAGCTAAAGGTATCGCTGCCGGACTGTTATCTTTAACTGTGACACAAGCCAATGCTGTTAATTTTGACCTGGGAGATTTTGAAATCAGTTTTGATTCAACGTTTTCTTACGGTGAAAGCTGGCGCGTTGAGAATCGTAACTGGGACGATCACATTGGTAAATCCAACAACCTGAATAATAACCTGGATTGGATCAACAATGACTATGCTCCTGCGCAAATCTGGGCATTACCTGGTTCTTATTCTACCAACGGTGATCTAGGTAACTTAAACTTCGATGCCGGCGAAGCCTTTTCCCGAGTATTCAAAGGTACGCACGAACTAGACGTCCGCTACGGTGACTTTGGTTTCTTCGCGCGTGGGTTATATTTCTATGACTTCGAATTAATGGACGGTGACCGTCCTTATTCTAACCCGCTTGACGGCAGCGTTTATGATCCTTGTGACGATGACGATGCTAAAGAAGAAGTGTGTGCTGACGTTCGTTTGCTTGATGCTTTCTTTTATGCGGATTTCGATATTGGCGATACGCCAGTTTCTGTTCGTGTTGGTCAACAGGTTATCAGCTGGGGTGAATCTACCCTGATTTCTCACGGTATTAGTGAAATTAACCCAGTTGATATCGCCCGTCTTCGTGCACCAGGTGCAGAATTAAAAGAAGCTTTCATTCCATTCGGTGCCGTTTGGGCATCATTTGGTGTAACTGAAAACTTCAACGTTGAAGCTTATTATCAGTACGAGTGGGAAAACTCAATCCTACCGGCTCCAGGTAGTTACTTTTCAACCAACGATTTCGCCGGTTCTGGCGGTTATGCTAACAACATCCAGCTAGGATTCGGTTCTGCACCGGATATGAACCTCGATACCCTATACGGTATGCTGCAGTTTGCTGGTGAGTTAGCGCGCAGTGGCGATGCCGCCAATGCTGGTAATGTGTTAGTTGATTTAAGCCGTTCTGTGACGCTTCGCGCAACAGGCGAGGGCGACTCGGCGATGAACTCTGATGGCAGCCTTAACGGTAACGTACCACCAGAAGATGGCGGCCAGTACGGTGTTCGCTTCTCTTACTTCTTCCCAGAGCTTAATGACATGGAATTAAGCTTGTATTACATGAATTATCACTCACGCCGTCCGGTTATCTCTGGTGTAACAGCTGATTATACTATGCTTGCCCAAGATATCGGTATGGTTGCAAATCCAGACTTCGCTATGGATGACGTAACGGATTTGAGTGTGTTCTCTAAAGCTCAGTTGTTCTATCCAGAAGACATCGCTCTTTACGGTCTGAGTTTTAACACCACGGTTGGTATTACTTCCGTTGCTGGTGAAATCTCTTACCGTCAGGACGAGCCACTGCAGATTGATGACGTTGAGTTGCTATTTGCTGCGGTACCACAACAGCTGGCTAACGCGGGTCTTGCACCATTCTTAGATGGTATCTCGCAAATGAAGAAAGCCGACGGCTCTGAGTTCCAACAGGGTGAAACCGCTCAAGGTTGGGTAGAGTCAGATACGCTTCAGGCACAGGTTACCTTAACTCACTTATTTGGTCCGACATTCGGCGCCAGCCAGTTTACGGGTCTTGTTGAAGTGGGTGGTATCAACATTATGGACATGCCAGACGAAGATGTTCTGCGTTTGAACGGTCCTAATACCAGTCGTTCTGGCACGTCTACAGAAGACAACCCTTATATCGGTCCACTATTTGGTGGTACGGAAACCAACATGTTCCCGACCGAATTTGCCTGGGGTTACCGTGTAGTCGGTATACTTAATTACAACGATGTATTTGCTGGCGTGAATGTTACGCCACGAGTTGTATTCTCTCACGACGTGAAAGGTGTAACTCCAGATCCATTGTTCTTGTTCGTTGAAGATCGCAAATCTATGTCCTTCTCGGTTGGTTTTGACTACCAGAGCCGTTGGTCAGCAGATATTAGCTACAACTCTTTCTTCGATGGTACTGGTACAACCAACCAGTTAGAAGATCGTGACTTCGTATCGTTCAACGTCAAGTATTCAATTTAAAGGTCAATAACATGAAAAAAATTGCATTTATTTCAATGGCTGTTTCACTGGCGTTAACGTCAGTGGGCGCAGCGGCAAAAGTTAGCGAAGCAGATGCTAAGAAGCTTGGTACCGAATTGACTCCACTTGGTGCTGTGAAAGGAGCTAATGCTGATGGTTCTATCCCGGCATGGGATGGCGGTATTACTGCAGCTCCTGCAGGCTATAAAGTTGGTGACCACCACCCAGATCCGTTCCCGGGCGACAAGGTGCTTTACACCATCACTGCAGCCAATGTTGGCGATTACGCCGATGTATTGACTCCGGGTCAGCAGAAGTTATTTCAGACTTACCCAGAAACCTTCAAAATGAACGTTTATCAAACTCGTCGCAGCGCGTCTTACCCGCAGCACGTTTATGATGAAACCTTGAAAAACGCCACTCGTACCGAGTTGATTGAGGGTGGTAACGGTATTTCTAAAGCAGCCGTTGGTATTCCATTCCCAATGCCAGCTAATGGTCTTGAAGTTATCTGGAACCACACGTTGCGTTATCGTGGCGAGCAGGTTACTCGTGAGGGTGGTCAAGCAGCACCAACCTCACGCGGTGATTACACCTACCTTGGCTTCGACGAGTCGTTAATCTTACCTTACGGTGTGCAGGGTGCTTCATATGAAGATCTTGAGAAGACAAACATTCTGTTCAAATTCAAGCAGAAAGTAACGTCTCCAGCTCGTCTTGCAGGTACGGCGCTATTGGTACATGAGACTATGGACCAGGTAAAAACACCTCGTCAGGCATGGACATATAACACGGGTCAACGTCGTGTACGTCGTGCACCTAATGTGGCGTATGATGCACCAGGTACAGCGTCTGATGGCCTGCGTACTACCGATGACTTCGATATGTTCAACGGTGCTCCGGATCGTTACAACTGGACTTTGGTTGGTAAGCAGGAGTTGTTGATTCCTTACAATGACTACAAGTTGCACTCGGATTCGGTTAAGTACAAAGACATCCTGCAACCAGGTCATATCAACCCAGAATTGGTTCGTTATGAGAAACACCGTGTTTGGGTTGTAGAGGCAAACCTTAAGTCTGGCACCAGCCACATTTATAAGAAGCGTACATTCTTCATTGATGAAGATTCATGGCAGGTTTCTGTGGTAGATATTTATGATAACCGTAATGAGTTATACCGCGTAGGTATGGCACATGCTATCAACTACTACGAAGTACCAACGCAATGGTCTACACTTGAAGTGTTCCACGATCTACAATCCCGTCGCTATATCGCTATGGGTTTGGATAATGAACACAAAATGTATGACTTCCAAACACCATTACGGGAGAAAGACTTTACTGCGTCTGCACTTAGACGTGAAGGTCGCCGCTAACCGTTCTTTTCGACGTAAACAACGGTTGGCTTAGGCCAACCGTTTTCATTTTGATCCATTGGAAACCGCATGTTGCGAACTATACTAATTTTGTTTTCTTTGTTGGCCATATCTGCAACCAGTACGGCGCAATCAAATTCTTCAAGTCAACCAGAATCTTCTCAATTCTCTGAAATTCTCCCTTTAGCGAGTCAATCCTTGATTTTGGATATCGCCAAAGTCAGTGACAACAAACTTATCGCTGTAGGCGAACGCGGTCATATTCTGACCTCAACAGATGGCATCGACTGGCAACAAAAGCTGGTTCCTACCGTATCAACATTAACCCGAGTGTTTTTTCTCGATGAAAACCTGGGTTGGGCCGTTGGTCATGATTCGGTGATATTAAATACCACAGACGGTGGCGACAACTGGGAAGTCCAGATGTTCGCACCAGAGTTGGAACGTCCGTTATTCGACATATTATTTACCAGCGCGACCGAAGGTGTTGCGGTTGGCGCTTATGGTCGCTTCCTTCGCACCACAGATGGCGGAAAAACCTGGGAGCAGGAATTTCATGGCGAACTGTTATATGAAGACGATCAAATTTATCTCGAAGAGCTAAAACAAGAAGACGAAGAGCTTTACCTTGATGAGATTAGCAGTATCTTACCGCACTTCAACCGTGTAAAAATCATCGGTGATGAATGGTTCTTAGTGGGTGAACTGGGTTTGATGGCAAAAAGTCGTGATCGCGGCCAGCAATGGCAGATCCTTGATGAAATCTATCAGGGTTCATTTTTTGATATTAATGTTACTAATGATGACCGCCTTGTTGTAGCAGGATTACGCGGTAACTTGTTTGTCTCCGATGATGCCGGTAATAACTGGGAACGCGTGCCGCTGGATACCAAAGCATTGCTCAATGCCGTTGTTGTCGGGCCGGATAATGCGATTTATGTGTTAGCCAACTCAGGTGTGATGTTAACCAACAAAGACCGGGGCAATGGGTTTGAAAAATCCACTCAGCCAGATGGTAAAGCCCTGATATCAGGGGTTTGGTTTAATGGACAATTAATCTTGGCAACGGAAGTCGGGTTTAAAGTAGTACAAGGTCAATAATTATAATGAAGAGCTTATATAACCATTTAGAAAGAAATATCTTTCGATTCCGATTCCTGGTAATTGGCCTGTTTCTGGTAATCACTGCCTACCTGTTTGTTTACGCAACCCAAATTCGCCTTGATGCGTCGTTTGAGAAAAACATCCCTCTGCAACATGAATACATGCAGACTTATCTTAAGCACCAGAAAAACTTTGGTGGTGCCAACAATGTTCTGATCTCTGTCTGTAACACCGAAGGGGAGATATTTACTTCTGACTTTTTTACCAGCTTACGCGGCGTACACGACCAGTTATTCTTTATTCCTGGCGTTGACCGTATTCAGGTAAATTCACTATTTTCACCGTCGACACGCTTTGTTGAAGTGGTTGAAGATGGTTTTGCCGGTGGTCCGGTAATTCCAGCGGATTTCAGTGGTAGCAAAGAAGACCTGCAGGTTGTCAAAGGTAATATCGAAAAAGCCGGTATTGTTGGTAGCATCGTATCGGATGATTACACCTGTTCTATGGTGAAAACGTCACTATTAGAAATTGATCCACAAACCGGTGAAAAGCTGGATACACTGAAACTTGCGAAACAGCTTGAAGATGAAATTCGCACCGTTTATGAAAAAGATGGCATTAGCATCCACATCATTGGCTTTGCGAAAATGGTCGGTGACATCGCCGATGGAGCCAAAGGGGTTGTCACCTTCTTCGCCATTGCTATCGCAATTACCGCGATAATGGTTTATCTATTCTGTCGCTCATTCACCTTAACTATATTGCCAATTGCCACCTCGCTTATCGCGGTTGTCTGGCAAATGGGGGTGCTGTCCTGGTTAGGCTTTGGTCTGGATCCAATGTCGATTCTGGTACCGTTTTTGGTCTTTGCTATCGGGGTGAGCCACGGCGTGCAGATGATCAACTCGGTTTCGCGGGAAGTTGCCAAAGGTAATAATCCGAAACAAGCCGCGCAATTGAGCTTCAGGCGCCTATTGGTCCCGGGTGGTATTGCATTGCTATCAGATACTGTGGGCTTCTTAACGTTATTAGCCATTGATATCGGTATTATTCGTGAATTAGCTATCGCGGCATCTCTGGGTGTAGCGCTCATCATCTTCACCAACTTATTCCTGCTGCCGGTATTGGTTTCGTTTGTTCGCTTTAACCAGGAAGAGCAAAAGCAAATCGTCGAAACTGCAGACCATAAATTAATGGCGCGCATGTTATGGAAGAAAGCAGAAATCGTAACCTCGCAAAAACCTGCAGCGATCATTATCGCGATTGCCGCGGTGTTATTCTTCTGGGGTCAGTATCAGGGGCAAAAACTCAAGATTGGTGAATTACATGCTGGTGCACCATCGTTACATGAAGATTCTCGTTACAATCAGGACACCTTCCTGATCACCGATAAATATGCAATCAGTGTCGATTATATGTCGGTTGTCGTGGAAACCTTTGAAGACTCTTGTATTTATCATGATGTCTTGGATGTAGTTGATACCATGCAATGGCGCATGGAAAACATTCCAGGAGTTCAGTCTGCGGTATCGTTAGCGAGTATCGCTAAAGTGGTTAACTCCGGTTATAACGAAGGTAACCAGAAGTGGAAAGTATTGTCCCGTAACCAACAATCATTAGTGCAGTCCATTGCCCGGGTTCCAACCACCAGTGGTCTGTTAAACCGTGATTGTTCGGCGATGCCAATCATCCTGTTCCTGGAAGACCACAAAGCCGAAACCATCGATCGTGTTGTTGCCGCCGTTAAAGAGTATCGTGCCGAACTTGGTACCGATAAGATCCAGTTTAAACTGGCATCTGGTCCTGTAGGGGTTATGGCAGCAACTAACGAAGCAGTAGCTGAAGCACAAACGCCAATGATGCTTTATGTTTACGGCGCCGTAATTTTACTGTGTCTGATTTCATTCCGTTCCGTAAAAGCAACAATCGCGGTAATTGTACCTCTGTATGTGGTTTCGACACTAGCTCAGGCGTTAATGACCTTCCTGGATATCGGCCTGACGGTTTCTACACTACCGGTAATTGCGCTAGGTGTCGGTATTGGTGTCGATTATGGTATTTATATCTTGTCCACCATGAGTCAGCGGATACGGGCAGGGGACAATGTTCCTCAAGCTTATCTTGCAGCATTGAAAGAACGAGGTTCTGCGGTATTGATCACCGGTCTGACCCTGGCAATTGGTGTTTCCACCTGGTTTTTCTCGGCACTTAAGTTCCAGGTAGACATGGGTATCATGTTAACCTTTATGTTCCTGGTCAATATGTTAGCTGCGATTATCCTGTTGCCGGCAATCTCCGCTTACCTATGGCGAGATGAGCTGAAAAAATAAAAACCGACAAATTTATTTTGTTGCATAAATAATCATGAAAATGGCCTTAGGGCCATTTTCTATTTATAGCGACTGAATAATTCTCTGATTTGCCCTACAGCCCCCGTCTAAATTGGTATTTTTACTCTAAAAAAGTACTCGCAATCCCTTCTTTTTCCTAATAGAATCCGCGCAATAGACTATTCTAAATACAAAAATAAGAAGAGAATTGACAACTTTACTGTAAGTTTTAGTGGTCAATTTCATTCGTCAAACCAGAGGGTACTTGAGCATGGCGTCATTAGATAATAAATCTTCTGTGCTTTTTAAAAATGTGTCAGCGTTAATTCATGACAAAGTTCCATCCGATACCGCCCCGTTGCTAGAGAAATTTACGAGTTTGCTGTATGCCAATATCTCCAAGGAAGATTTGGCAGGCCGCAACGAAAGCGACGTGTACGGTGCCACACTGAGTCTTTGGAAAGCGTTAAATGCCCAGGTCGATGACCAGGCGTTCATTCGTGTTCTTAATCCTCAGGTATCCCAGCATGGTTGGAAATCCAGCCATACCGTAATTGAAGTTATCATCAAGGATATGCCGTTTCTGGTTGACTCCACCCGTATTGCTTTGAATCGTCTTAATATGTTCCCGCATCTGGTACTTAACTGTCCGATGAACATTGTCCGTGATGACAAGGGGCAGGTTATCGATATCGATGCCAGTGCTAAAAAGCTGAAAAACAGCATCACCGAGACGGTATTCTTTATCGAAATCGATCGTCTTACTGAACAGGCACAAATTGATCAGTTGACTGAAGAATTACATTCGGTATATCAGGATGTATCGTTAACCGTTGATGATTGGCAGCCAATGAAAACGCGTTTCGATGCCTGTATCAAAGAAATGGCGGATTCTAAAGACGTAGTTTCGGCTCAGGATTATCGTGAATCAAAAGCATTGTTATCCTGGCTCGCCAATGACCATTTTACTTTCATGGGGTATCGTGCTTATGACATTAACCGTGTTGAAGGCAACGTATCTATCGATGGCGATTTAGATTCATCATTAGGTTTGTTACGCAAGTCGAAGTCAATCAAGCCAATGCTATTATCCGACCTTAGCGAAACCGCTCGTGAAGTCGCAGTTGGTCAAAGTCTATTGATTTTAACGAAAACCAATTCTCGCTCGCGCGTGCATCGTCCGGCGCATCTTGATTACATTGGTATCAAAAAATTTGACAAAGATGGCAATATCGTTCGTGAAGAGCGTTTCCTTGGCTTGTTCGGTTCGGCATTTTACAACGATAGTGCTTTAAACCTGCCTCTAATCGGCGATAAGGTAAAACGGGTTTGTGACCAATCTGGATACGCGCCAAGCTCACACGCATACAAAACCCTGATTAATATTATGGAAACTTATCCTCGTGATGAGATCCTGCAATCGAGCGAAAGGGAATTATTAAATACAGTGCGTGGCGTTCTGCAAATGCAGGAGCGTGACATTACTGGATTGTTCGTTCGTCGTGATGCATTTAACCGTTTCTATTCCTGTATGGTTTATGTGCCTCGTGATCGCTATAACACGCAGTTGCGCCTTGAAACTCAACGGATTTTAAAAGAAGCGTTTGGCAGCAATGAAGAAGTAGAATTTACTACCTTCTTCTCTGAGTCAGTGCAGGCTCGCACCCACTACATAGTAAGAGTAAAAGATACCAAAGCGGATATAGATGTGAAGGAAATAGAGCGTAACTTAAACGCCGCAGCGCGCGGTTGGGATGACAAGCTGGCCAGCGCCCTGAACTTAAACAAAGGGGAAGCTAAAGGTAAAATGTTGCGTCGTAAGTATGCAGATTTCCCTCAGGCATATAAAGATGAAGTATTGCCGGGTACGGCAATCGTTGATATCGACAAACTGGAAAAAGTTACCGTTGATAACCCATTGGAAATGCTTTTCTATCAACCGCTTGAAGAAAAAGCCGAAAGCCGTTTTGTTAAGCTGAAGTTATTCCACAAAGGTGAGCCACTGCATCTTTCTGATGTTCTGCCTATGCTTGAGAACTTTGGTCTTCGTGTCATCGGAGAAAGCCCATACTCGGTGATCAACACCGATGGCGAAATGTGTTGGATCCTTGATTTCTCGATGCTTCTTACATCAGAAAAAGCGTTCGATTTAGAGCAAGTTCAAAATCTGTTCCAGGATGCATTTGCCAAAGTCTGGCATGGTGAGTTGGAAGACGATGGTTTTAACCGCTTGATCCTTGGCGCCGGCATTGACGGCCGTGAAGTATCTATTCTTCGTGCGCTTGCGAAATATCAGCAACAAATCGGTTCTACGTTCAGTCAGAGCTATATCGAAGATGCGTTCTCCCGTTATCCAAGCTTTGCGGA
Source organism: Thalassotalea sp. PS06 (assembly GCF_007197775.1). Classification (NCBI taxonomy): domain Bacteria; kingdom Pseudomonadati; phylum Pseudomonadota; class Gammaproteobacteria; order Alteromonadales; family Colwelliaceae; genus Thalassotalea; species Thalassotalea sp. PS06. The sequence continues at coordinate 1,665,276 of NZ_CP041638.1, forward strand.
ACTATTGATTAAACTCTTTGAATTGAAGTTCACACCGAGCGATAAGTCGAAAGAGCGAGCATTGAACAAAGTCCTGGAGACAATCGAGTCGTCTTTGGATAACGTTGCCAGCCTTGATGATGACCGTATTATTCGCCGTTATGTAGAAATTATTAACGCAACGGTGAGAACCAATTACTTCCAGCCGGATGCACAAGGCAATACAAAGCCGTATATCTCGTTTAAGCTGATGCCAGAGCTTATCCCTGAGATGCCAAAACCATTACCTAAATTTGAAATTTTCGTTTATTCACCAGACGTTGAGGGTGTTCACCTGCGTGGCGGTAAAGTCGCTCGTGGTGGTCTTCGCTGGTCTGACAGACGTGAAGATTTCCGTACCGAAGTACTCGGCCTGGTAAAAGCCCAGCAAGTGAAAAACACCGTAATCGTTCCGGTGGGCGCCAAAGGTGGTTTCTACTGCAAACGTTTGCCGGTTGGGGGCACCCGAGCGGAAATTTTTGAAGCCGGTAAAGAATGTTATCGCACCTTCATTCGTGGTCTTCTGGATATTACCGATAACATTGTTGGTGGTGAAATTGTTCATCCAGAGCACGTTGTCCGCCATGACGAAGATGACACTTATCTGGTTGTTGCTGCGGACAAAGGTACCGCAACATTCTCTGATATCGCTAATGCCATCTCTGACGAATACAACTTCTGGTTAGGTGATGCGTTTGCCTCAGGTGGCAGCGTTGGCTATGACCACAAGCAAATGGGGATCACCGCAAAAGGCGCGTGGGAATCGGTTAAACGTCATTTCCGTGAAATCGGTATTGATTGTCAGAACACAGATTTCACTTGTTTAGCGGTAGGTGATATGGCCGGTGACGTATTTGGTAACGGTATGTTGTTGTCTAAACACACTTGCTTGCAAGTGGCATTCAACCACATGCATATCTTTATTGACCCGACACCAGATGCAGCGAGCAGTTATGTAGAGCGTCAGCGCTTGTTCGAACTAGCAGGTTCTAGTTGGGAAGATTACAACGCAGACCTCATTTCCGAAGGTGGTGGTGTTTTCTCAAGAGCAGCGAAATCCATTAAACTGACGCCACAAATGAAGAAAATGCTTGGCACCAAAAAAGCATCAATGGCACCTAATGAGCTCATTCAAACGGCTTTGAAGATGCAGGTAGATCTGATTTGGAACGGCGGTATTGGTACTTACATTAAGGGTAGCGAAGAAAGCCACCTGGAAGTGGGTGACCGTGCCAACGATGTGTTACGGGTAAACGGTAATGAAGTCCGTGCGCGTATCATCGGTGAAGGTGGTAACCTGGGTTGTACGCAATTGGGTCGTATCGAATACACCGCAAATGGTGGTCGCATGAATACTGACTTCGTTGATAATGTTGGTGGTGTAGATTGCTCCGATAACGAAGTGAATATCAAGATTCTTCTGAATGGTTTAGTCACCAACGGTGATTTGACCCTGAAGCAGCGTAATCAGCTGCTTTACGATATGACCGATGACGTTGAAAAAATTGTACTGGAAGATTGTTACCGTCAAACCAACTCGATTTCAATTTCAGAATCGCGTGGTGGTAGCAAGTTAAAAGAGCATCAGCGTTTCATCCAGTATCTTGAGCGCGAAGATAAGCTAGACCGTGGCTTAGAATTTATGCCTAGTGATGAAGAAATCAATGATCGCTTAGCCCAAGGTCGCGGTTTAACCCGTCCGGAATTATCGGTTATGGTTGCCTATGGTAAGATGGTGTTAAAGGAACAGCTTGTACACCCACAAATTACCAATGACTCCTATCTGAGCCAGTTGTTGATTGATGCCTTCCCTGAGCAATTACAGAGCCGTTATGTTGAGCATATGCAATCGCATCCGCTAAAAGCAGAAATTATCGCGACTCAGCTCGCAAACTTGTTGTGTAACTTTATGGGCGCCAACTTCGTGTATCGCATGCAGGAAGAAACTGGCTCTGGTGTCGCTGAGATTGCCAAATGCTTTGCCATGGCAAGCGCCATTTTTGAAATGGAAGCTACCTGGGAAAATATTGAAGCCCTTGATAATAAAGTATCTGCAAAAGTTCAGAGCGAAATGTTATTTGAACTGCGTCGCACCATACGTCGTGCAACACGCTGGTTCCTGCGTCATCGTAATAAAAACCTGAGCATTGAGCAGGCACTGGATTTCTACCAGCCTACGTTCAATGTGTTGAGCGATAAGCTGGAAACCTTCCTGGTTGATAAAGAAGCTCGTGAGTTAAATGACCTGCAGTCAAAACTATTGAAAGAGAATGTTCCGGCTGAATTGGCAATACGTATTTCGCAATTGAGTACCTTGTTCTCAACCATGGATATTGCTCAGGTAGCCTGTCAGGATGCCCGGGATATCGAATTGGTAGCGGAATTATACTTCTCGTTAGGTGTGCGTTTAGACTTGCACTGGTTCCTGGAGCAAATCACCATGCAGCCGGTTAACAACCACTGGCAGGCATTGGCCCGTGCGTCATTCCGGGAAGAGTTGGATTGGCAGCAACGTTCGTTGTCGTCGGTAGTGCTGAAAATGAACCCAGACATGTCTGATATTGAAGCCATGATTGATAACTGGGAGAAACGTTCTGAGCAACCCCTGGAGCGCTGGCACCAGATCTTGGCAGATTTCAGAACCAGCAAAGTACATGAATTTGCCAAGTTCTCGGTAGGGCTTCGTGAATTGATGCTTCTGGCACATCACTGCGATCCAAACCTATAACTTAAGTAGGGCTCATTATCAGCAGGATAATGAGCCCTATCCATCGCAAATCTTTGTGAGAATTGCTATTAGTGTTAAACTCACCTTTTTTAAGGTGAGTTTTTTATATCCGAGGAATTATGCTTTACTCCATCGCCCGCAAATTTTTATTTAAGCTAGATGCTGAACAGGCTCATGACGTTGTAATTAACATGTTTAAATCGCCAGCGGCGACTGCCGTGAAAGGCCTGTATGGTGCGAAAGTTGCCGACAAACCGGTTAATGTGATGGGTATCGATTTTCCCAATCCGGTGGGGCTGGCGGCGGGTCTGGATAAAAATGGCGAATGTATTCGCGGTTTCTCAGCATTAGGCTTTGGTTTCGTAGAAGTTGGCACGGTTACGCCTAGGCCACAACCTGGCAATGATAAGCCACGTATTTTCCGATTACCTGAAGCGGATGCCATTATCAATCGCATGGGCTTTAATAACCATGGCGTTGATTACTTGGTTGAGCGAGTGCGAAAAGCTAAACAAGCCGGTTTCAATGGCGTTCTTGGCATTAACATCGGTAAGAATAAAGATACTGCCGAAGAAAATGCCAAAGATGATTACATCCACTGTATGCGTAAAGTCTATGAATACGCCGATTACATCACCGTAAATATTTCTTCTCCAAACACTCCTGGCTTACGTGCTTTGCAATATGGTGACGCACTAAACGAGTTGTTAGCGGCTTTAAAAGCTGAGCAGGCAGAGCTTTCCAAAAAGCACGGTAAATATATTCCATTAGCGGTAAAAATCGCTCCTGATTTAACTGCTGAAGAAGTGCAGGGCATTGCCGATTGTCTGATGACAAATGAAATCGATGCGGTGATCGCCACTAACACCACATTAAGTCGTGAAGGCGTGGAAAACCTTGAGCACGGCGGTGAAATGGGTGGCTTAAGTGGTATTCCAGTACAAGAGAAAAGCCTGGAAGTGATTAAGCTCTTATCTGAACGGCTAGATGGCAAAATGCCGATTATCGGTGTTGGTGGGATCAACAGCGCAACAGCTGCTAAGGCCAAATTGGCCGCTGGCGCTTCCCTGGTTCAGGTATATACCGGATTTATTTATGAAGGTCCGGAGTTAATCAAACGTATCGTTGACGAACTTTAATGAAATACCAAGCCACATTAATTTCTGAACACTCAGCAAATTTTCTGAAGGCTATAAGTCATGAACGAATTGATGAGATATTATTAGTACAAAACTGGGTTAATGGAACAGGCCGTTTATTCAAATTTGCCCATGCGGGAATGCCCGTGAAGCAATTCTACTGCGTACTCGCTATTTGAAATGGAATGGCCATTTCTAAATATCGACGCCTTGTAGAATTCCCCCGGCTGACATTCTGACTAGCTCACATATTTATGTGGATTGGTATATAAAACAGCTTTCTCATTTCAGGAAGCCGTTTTTGTTTGCGAACCTCTTAAAAGGATTTTAAAGGAAAGGAATCATGAAATTAGCTTCCATCACTCTAGCGTTTTTACTACTCGCATCTGGTATTGGCTGGTATGTGATGCATGGCGACGAATGCTCCTCACCCGGGTTTATTGGCGCTGGTACCACAGTCTTTAAAAAGGACGCTGAAGGTAACGTTTCACTGCTTCTGGCTTACGAAAGAGGGCGTGGTTGGAGTACTTTTGGTGGTGGTCCTAAAAAGCTGGATTTAAGTGAATCGGCATCAGGATGTGAAACACCACAGCAAACGGCGGTGCGTGAAAGCGTTGAAGAGTCGAGAATGCTATTAGATGCCGATTCTTTGTTAACTCAGGTGCAATCCGCAAAATCCTACACTAATCCGACTCCAAGGGGCGATTACATCACCTTTTTGGTGGAGTTACAGGAACTACCTGATTTACAACGCTATTACAGCGCCGACTTACCAAACGATCCAGGCTATTATGAAACCAGTGAAATCACTTGGGTACCGTTAAACGATATCATCGAGCGAGGCCGTTTCGTGCAAACGCCAAATGAACAGCCACTATGGGAAGTGTTTTACCAACAGTTTGACGCTATGTTGCAAAGCCAGCCAACGCACTATTGGTTTAATCAGCAATAACCTTCGAATGCTGTCGCATGACCGATACAGGTTGTTTGTTTTGATAGTGTTTGGCGAGCGCTCTTAGCTGTTGCTGATTGATGGCTGGAAAATCCAAACGATGTCGATACCGTTGATGAAGTTGGCTGAAAATATCAGTGTCGCTTAGCTTGTCTAACGTGTTGACAAGCTCTTCCCCTGTCATTCTTTGCTGCAAGCAACAATGGCTAAAATTTCCAATGATTTCAGTCAGGTCGTTGCCATCGGCTATCAGATGTAAATCCGCTTCCATAAAAAATGCGGCGCCACTCCAGTAAACTCGTTTAAAGGCACGTTGTTGCCACATATCGGCACTTACTTCGTTGAGTTTTCCTGGCTTTTCCCGAGTCTTCATCTCACCACGCAATAATCCTTGCTTGATGCGTTCAACAAACTGACTTTGGTTGATGATCCGACCCTGAAACATAGAAAGATACTGCATGTAAGTCGCGAAGCCTTCGCTTAGCCAGAAGTTTTGGTAATCCAGGTACGGAAAATACAGGTGAGAAAGCTCGTGGTAGAGGGTCCAGTCATCGACGAAACTGGTTAATGGCATATTAGGATTCACGTACAGCAACACTTCAATAGGTTGCTCCCGCAATATTTGCCCCCAGGGCACCGGCTCCATCGCATCGGGGTAACCTTTGACGGTGATTTTGACCTGAGAGTGGGGGATAGGTGTAAGCGTCGTTTCTACCGCCATAACACCTGTGTTTAGCCAGGTAGTCACTTTTTGTGCCTGCTGCGCATCAATATTTTCCGTGGTCAGGGAAATGTTTTCAGCATAGATTGCCCAGGGAAATAACAAACTGACTAAAATTAACAGGATTTTCAAAACAAGGGTCCAGCAATCGGGCGTCTTAACATCACTATGGGTTCAATTATGGCTTGAGATCACAATTGCCTCCATTTTATCGACATTTCTGTAATTTGCTTACTAAGCTTATAGGGGTCAAACGGGACCAAAAAATATCTTGAGGATAGGTTTCGTTGATTTATCCAAGTTAATAACAATTGAAGAGACGTAGTAAATGAAACAACCAATTGTTGGTTTTTTGCTTGATGAAGAAGAGCACTGGTTAGCTAAGCTTGCTTGTGGCCATAATCAGCATGTCAGGCATAATCCGCCTTGGCAAAATCGTTCATGGGTGATAACCGATGAAGGACGAAAGCGGAAAATTGGCTTTCGGATTAATTGTAAAAAATGCGATTTGAATGCGCCAAAAGACTGGAAGTAACGAGGTTTTTGATTATTGATATGCAATTAAATGTGAGCAGAATTAAAGCGTTATAAATATATTCTGCTAAGGTTTTATCAGGGCTGTGAATTTTGTTAATTGATTTTGTCGTACATTTGGAAAATTGCAGTGTTTGTCGTACCGTCAAATTGTGAGATACAGGGTTAATTATGAAAAAGATTCTTTTAGCAATGGTTGCTGGCTTATTCATCGTTGGTTGTCAGCCTAAAGTGGGCTCGGACGAGTGGTGTGCAAAGATGAAAGAAAAGCCAAAAGCTGACTGGAGTGCCAATGAAGCGGCCGATTACGCCGAACATTGTGTACTCGATCAAAAGCCAGATGATGATGAGGGTTAACCATAATCATCACGCGACGCACACAAAAAAGCCTGCAATCGCAGGCTTTTTTACGATTATCCATCAAGCGTGTTAATTAGTAGCTTTCGTTATGCACGCTCAATACCGCTCGACCAGATGGATCGGCGTTGTTCTTAAAGCTTTCATCCCAGGCAAGGGCGGCCTCCGTTGAACATGCAACAGATTTGCCACCAGGCACACATTTAGCGGCCGACTCCAGCGGGAAGTGCTCTTCAAAGATACTGCGATAAAAGTATGCTTCCTTGGTATCTGGTGTGTTGTGCTCAAACTTAAAACGAGCATTTTCCAGCTGTTGATCGCTCACCAAAGCTTCAACGTGCTCTTTCAAACTATCAATCCAGGAATAGCCAACACCATCTGAGAATTGTTCTTTCTGACGCCATAGGATTTCTTCTGGCAAATACCCTTCAAATGCGGCGCGCAATATGTGCTTCTCGATTTTGCCATCTACACACATTTTCGCTTGCGGGTTCAGGCGCATTGCCGTGTCCATAAAAGTTTTATCCAGGAATGGCACCCTAGCTTCAACACCCCATGCCGACATGGCTTTATTGGCACGTAAACAATCAAACATATGCAGTTTGCTTAGCTTACGTACTGTCTCTTCATGAAATTCCTGAGCATTAGGCGCTTTGTGGAAGTAAAGGTAACCACCAAAGATTTCATCGGCACCTTCACCGGATAAAACCATTTTTATGCCCATAGCTTTGATCTTACGAGCCATAAGATACATAGGAGTCGATGCACGAATAGTGGTTACATCATAAGTTTCGAGATGATAAATAACTTCCTTAAGGGCATCGATACCTTCTTGCACGGTAAAGTGCATGGTGTGATGCACAGTGCCAATGGCATCGGCAACTTTTTGCGCGGCTTCTAAATCCGGAGAGCCTTCAAGACCTACGGCAAAAGAATGCACTTTTGGCCACCAGGCATCGCTCAAGCCATTTTCTTCAATACGACGAGACGCAAATTTCTGAGTGATAGCTGATACTAATGAAGAGTCCAGACCACCAGACAACAATACCCCATAAGGTACGTCTGTCATCAGGTGAGATTTAACCGCTTGTTCAAGACCATTGCGCAACTCATCAAGACTTGCCGTATTTTCCGCAACCGCGCTGTATTCCTGCCAGTCTCTTTGATAGTACTGCTTAATTTCACCTTCACTTGAATCCAGGTAATGACCAGGAGGGAACTCACTTACGGTTTTACAAACCGGTACTAACGCTTTCATCTCAGAAGCAACATAGAAGTTACCGTGCTCATCAACACCCGTATAAAGCGGGATAATACCAATATGGTCACGGGCCACCAGATAGCGCTGCTTTTCTTTGTCATAAACAACAAAGGCGAACATACCCTGTAATTTATCGATAAACGCGCTGCCATGCTCTTCATACAAAGGCAGGATCACTTCACAATCGGACTTGGTTTGAAATTGGTAATTACTGGTAAGTTCCTGTTCCAGCTGCTTGTGATTATAAATTTCGCCATTAACCGCTAATACGTGATTTCGATTGGAGTTATATAGAGGTTGGGCGCCATTTTCGGTATCGACAATAGCTAAACGTTCATGAACTAAAATTGCCTGTTCGTCGGCAAATACACCTGACCAATCCGGGCCGCGGTGTCTTAATAAACGGGACATTTGCAAGGCTTGATCGCGCAATGATGCTGCGTCGCCTTGAATATCCAACACACAAAAAATTGAACACATGGTGGTGTTACTCCTTTACCATAAAATCGAAATCACGTATTTCTATTCTTCGTTTGCAGCGACGCAGGAAAGAGTGTGGTAATTGCCTGATTTAGGCACTCTGTACAGGGAACTGCTTTGTTTTCAAGAATAAAAAAGGGCAGTCTGTAGAACAGACTGCCCTTGAGAGTCTAATATTTAGGCATAAAAATCAATAGCAGAAAGCTATAAATTAGAATAAATATTCAACTTTTTATTAACATCCTGTTTAAGTGCTGATTGATTCGGCATTTTGTGGGTTATTTGCGCTGAAATTCGCTGGTTTTTGACCATTTTGGCCAGTCATCGGAATTGGCGACATTAAACATGGCATCAAAGGTTACCTGTAAATCCTCAATTGCACCTTTAAGGTTCCATTCTGGATTGTATTCGTCACAAAGTTGGTGATAACAGCGGCGCATTTCTGGCAACATTTTTTTGCGATACTCAGCAACATCGTCATTGATTGGGTAGCTACCGCCACCGGAAAATACTGCTGGTACACCTTGTTTTGCAAAATTGAAATGATCCGAACGATAGTAGCTACCCGCTGCTGGATTTGTACCTTTTACCAGATGACGTCCTTGCTTTTCAGCCGCTTCAGCCAAATAGTCTTCTACTTCAGATTTACCCTTACCGCGAACGATCATATCTTCCGTTGGGCCAAGGATATTCAGGCTATCTAAGTTAAATACCGCAACCGTTTTGTCCATCGCATAGGACGGGTTCTGTGCGTAATATAAAGAACCTAATAAGCCTTGTTCTTCCGCTGTAGTAGCCAATACTGTGATCGAACGTTTAGGCGCTTTATCCAGGGAACCGAATGCTTTGGCGATTTCAATCATGCCACCAATACCTGTGGCATTGTCGTGGGCACCATTATAAATTTGATCGCCCTCTAACGAGGTATCGGTACCAATGTGATCCCAGTGACCGGTCAGTAGAATATGCTCGTCAGGGGTTGCGGAGCCAGGTAATGTTGCAACAAAGTTATTTGAAGTAGAACGCTTTAAGGTGCTGTTTACTGTGGCATTGGCGTTCAGGCCCAGAGATTTAGCGATAGGTCCCTGCAAGGCTTTTTGCTTGTATTCATCGAAGTTTAAACCGGCTTGGTTAAATATTTTCACCGCCGTATCCCGGGTTAACCAACCTTCAAGGCTAACACGATCCATATTTTTATCTTCACGATACAAACCGTACTGAGGACCGGTCCAGCTATTGGTAACCACCGACCATGGGTATGAAGCCGGTGCGGTTTCATGGACGATAACGGCTGCCGCCGCGCCCTGGCGACTGGCTTCTTCATATTTATAGGTCCAGCGGCCGTAGTAAGTCATGGCGCTCCCCGTGAACAAATCCGGATTTTGCGTTTCAAAACCAGGGTCGTTTACCAAAATAACAACGGTTTTACCCTTTACGTCGAGATCCTGATAATCATTCCACTTGTATTCAGGCGCATTTATGCCATAGCCAACAAAGACAATTTCGGAATCTTTTATTGATTCTTTTTCACTAACTCGTGCGGTACCCAGTACCATGTCGTCGATATAGTTAAATGTTGCGGTTTTACCCTTGCCAGTCACGGTTAACACCACATCTGGATTAGCGGTAATTTCCGTTAATTCCACCGGCTGCAGGTAACTGCCGTTGTATCCGCCTTTAAAACCAGCTTCTTTAAAGTGCTTGGTGAGATAATCCATGGTTTTTTTCTCACCTTCACTGGTCGGAAGACGACCACCGAATGCATCAGAGGATAGGATTTTTGTATGCTTATGTAGCTCTGATTCAGAAATATCCTGATAGGCCTGTTCCAGAGTTTTTGCTTGTGCGGTAGTTAATACCGATGCCGCAATGACGGTGCCTAGCAAGCTGTATAACTTATCTGTCATAGAAATTACTTCCTTAAAATTTGCCGGCATACGTTAGCGAATTGAAGTCAGAATTGGAAGCAAAAAACCTTGAGTTACCGTGTCGATACGGTAGTTGGGAATTGTGTGTTAACTGCAAAAATCATTGCAATGTTTATTAACGGGTTTAAACTTGCATGTTAACAAAGAGTTAGATTACGTCCAAAAGGATTACGCTAATTCCACTTCAGTTAGCGCTGACCATCGCATTGTGCATTTAAAGGAATATTATGATTTCTGTAGAGAATCTGACGAAAACCTTTACCCTCAACACCAAATCCAAAAAAGATCGCAGTCATAAACTCGATCCCCGTCAACATGATGGTGTTTTCAACGCCTTGATGGGGGTAAGTTTTCATTGCGAAAAAGGTGAAGTTTTAGGTTTACTTGGCCCAAATGGAGCGGGCAAAACTACCACATTACGCATTTTATCGTCGGCGTTAAAACCCGACAGTGGTGCGGTTCGAATCAATGAAGTTGACGTGGTGAAATCACCATTGTTGGCGAAACAAAAGATTGGTTTTTTATCGGGTAAAACCGGTTTGTATGGCCGCTTAACTGCCAGGGAAAATATTGAGTTTTTCGCCCGTTTGCACGGCGTAAGCGACGAATATCTGGCCACGGTCGCAGAGGAAATTTACGCCAACCTCGCGATTGCCCCATACCTTGATAGACGCGTTGAGCATTTATCAACGGGGATGCAGCAAAAGGTGTCCATTGCCCGAGCTGTTATCCATAAACCGGATGTACTGGTGTTAGATGAACCTACTACCGGGTTGGATATCATGGCGACAGAAATCATTCTTGAATTTATTGAACTGACCAAAGAGCAGGGCACCGCGGTGATTTTTTCCACCCATCACCTCGATGAGGTGGCAATGCTGGCGGATCGAGTAACGGTTATCGATAAGGGAACCAGTGCTTTTTCGGATTCACTTGATGCGTTCCGGGAATTGAGTCCAGACCATGATTTACGTCGTTCATTTATGCATGTGTTAGAGCAGGGGAATCATCATGTGGCAAGTATTTAATAAAGAGCTCATTGAGCTGCTCAGAGACACCAAAACGCTGTTTTTTATCATCGCCTTACCTATGGTGGTATTCCCGGTCCTTTTCGGCTTAATTGGCTTTTTAGGCTCAACCGCAGCCCTTAAAGAACACCAGAAAATGGTGCGCTACGTGCTTGTTAATCCGGAAGCATCGGACCGTTTTGCCAATACCATGTTCTATCATAGCGATTTTGAAAAAGTCGATTTAGAACTGAGCGGTGAGGAAGATTACATCAATGCCATTAAAACCAAAAAAGCCGATTTAGTTATTGTTCTAAACCCAGATTTTGAACAGCACTTTGAGGCAGGTGAGTCCAGTCATTGGCAGGTTTATTACAACGGCGCCAATGTCATTTCCGGCATAGGCATCAAAGTTAAAGAGGCCTTTGAAGAATTTGTGACTGTATTGCAGGATAAGATACTCGCCGAAAAAGGCTTTAGTGCCAGTGAGCTGTTAGCGTTCAAAGATCCGGTGATTTTCGAGCAACACGATACCGCCGATGACAGGGAAAGTTTTGGCGAAACCTTAGGTGGATTTATACCCTACATTCTTATTCCATTATGTCTGACGGGCGCCATGTACCCAGCGATTGATCTCGGCGCCGGTGAGAAAGAACGGGGCACCATTGAAACCCTGCTGCTAACACCGGTATCGAGGTTCTCGATTGTAATCGGCAAGTTTTTAACCATTACCGCAACGGCGATGATGACGGCATTAATCACCATATTTTCCATGGTTTTCTGGTCGTTTATTATTGGTAGTCTGTTCGATGTATCTCAGGTTTCAAGTATTCTCGCTTCGGTAAGCTGGTTTGATTACCTGTTGATGGTTTTATTGTTGTTGCCGGTATCAGCAATCTTCTCGGCAATTTTGCTGGCGATATCCATATATGCAAGCTCCTACAAAGAAGCGCAAAACTATATGGGGCCGCTAACCATACTGGTAATATTCCCGATAATTGCGCCTATGTTACCGGGGATAAAACTCAACTTTATGTGGGCTCTGGTGCCTATTTCGAATGTCGCTCTGGCGATAAAAGAGTTGTTAAAAGGTACCATTGAATACAGTTATTTGGTCCCCATTTTTATCTCAACCGGTATTTTCGCGTTTTTATCTATCGCTTTTTGCGTGTACTGGTTTAACAAAGAATCGGTATTATTCCGCTAATTAACGTAGTTACGGGAGGCAAAATATGCCTCCCACTTCCGCATTTCCCGCCCATCCCCGAGATCGTGTAAAAAAAATGCTAAAATCAGCACTTTTCACTATGTTAGTGACTATTTTCGTGTAAAATTATCGCTTTTGAAAATAGCCGTAACCTTGCACCTAAAATGTGTAAGGCAAAACCATATTCATTCGCGAAGTATCGCCCGAGGAATATATGAATTTAGAAGAGATTATCTCGCAAGCTGAAGAAGCAGTAGCGAGCGCTACAGAAGTTGCCGGCCTGGATCAGGTTCGTGTCGAATTTCTGGGCAAAAAAGGTAAGTTGACGGAACAGTTAAAATCTCTCGGCAAATTGAGTGCCGAAGAGCGTCCGAAAGCTGGTCAACTTATCAACCAGGCCAAACAACAGGTTCAGGCGTTAATCCACCAACGTGGTGAATTATTGCGTGCTGAGCAAATCAAGCAAAAACTGGCCGCTGAAGCAATTGATGTAACCTTACCAGGTCGCACTAGCGAAGCCGGTAGTCTACACCCGGTTAGTCGCACCATTGCACGTATTGAGACATTTTTCTCGGAATTAGGTTTTGCAGTAAAATCCGGCCCGGAAGTGGAAGATGATTTCCATAACTTTGATGCTTTGAATATTCCGGCGCATCACCCGGCTCGTGCCGATCACGATACCTTCTACTTCAACCCGAAATTGGTTTTGCGCACGCAAACCTCAGGCGTACAAATTCGTACCATGGAAGTAGAAAAGCCGCCATTACGCATCATTTCTCCGGGCCGTGTATATCGTAACGATTACGACCAGACTCATACGCCGATGTTCCATCAGGTGGAAGGTCTGATGGTGGATAAAGACGTAAGCTTTACCCACTTAAAAGGCATTTTGCATGATTTTCTTCACAACTTTTTTGAAGAAGATTTAGAAATTCGTTTCCGTCCTTCTTACTTCCCATTCACTGAACCTTCAGCAGAAGTTGATGTGAAAGGTAAAAACGGTAAGTGGTTAGAGGTTCTAGGCTGCGGTATGGTGCACCCGAATGTTCTTCGCAGTGTTGGTATCGATCCAGAAGAATACAGCGGTTTTGCCTTCGGTATGGGTGTAGAGCGTTTAACCATGTTGCGTTATGGCGTTAATGACCTGCGCGCATTTTTTGAAAATGATCTTCGTTTCTTGAAGCAGTTTAAGTAGGAAAGCCGACAATGAAATTTAGTGAATCCTGGTTAAGAGAATGGGTGAACCCGGCAAATACTTCTGAAGAACTGACGCATCAAATCACCATGGCCGGTCTTGAAGTAGACGGCGTTGATGCGGTTGCTGGCGAGTTTACCAATGTGGTTGTTGGTGAAGTGATTGAATGTGGCCAGCACCCTGATGCAGACAAATTACAGGTTACCAAAGTAAACGTTGGTGACGAAGTGGTTGATATTGTATGTGGCGCCAAAAACTGTCGCCTGGGCTTAAAAGTTGCGGTTGCTAAAGTTGGCGCGGTTCTGCCGGGTAACTTTAAAATCAAAAAAGCTAAGCTTCGCGGTCAACCATCTTTCGGTATGCTTTGCTCAGAATCTGAGCTTGGCATGGCAGAAAGCGCTGATGGCATTATCGAGCTACCAAATGATGCGCCAGTAGGTGTTGATATTCGTGAATACTTAACGCTTGATGATGTCACCATCGATGTGGATTTAACCTCAAACCGTGGTGATTGCTTAGGTATTCGTGGCCTTGCCCGTGAGGTTGGCGTATTAAACAACCTTGAAGTCAACGAAGTAAGCTGTGAGCCACAAGCACCGTCAATTGATGATCTACTGCCGATTGAAATCACTGCCGGCGAAGCTTGTCCTCGCTACTTAGGCCGTGTGATCAAAGGTATCAATGTTAATGCCACCACACCATTGTGGATGGTAGAAAAGCTACGCCGTTGTGGTGTCCGTGCTATCGACCCTGTGGTTGATGTAACGAACTACGTATTACTTGAGCTTGGTCATCCAATGCACGCATTCGATTTAGCGAAAATCGATGGCGGTATCAATGTTCGTTTTGCTAAAGCCGAAGAGCCATTAACTTTGCTTGATGGTCAGGAAGTAAAACTGAACGAACAAACATTAGTCATTAGCGACCACAGCAAGCCATTAGCGATGGCGGGTATCTTCGGTGGTGAAGATTCTGGCGTATCTGCTAATACTCAGGATATCTTGTTAGAAAGTGCTTTCTTCGCACCATTAGCAATTCTAGGTAAAGCCCGTCAATACGGTTTGCACACCGATGCATCGCACCGTTATGAGCGTGGTGTTGACCCGGAACTACAGTTTGCAGCAATGGAACGCGCTACCGCGCTATTGCTTGAAATTGTTGGTGGTCAGGCTGGCCCAATCGTTGAAGCTAAATCTGAACAGCATTTACCTAAAGCAACGCCAGTAACCTTGCGTCGCTCAAAATTAGACAGCCGTATCGGTATTCACATTGAAACCGAACAGGTTACTGAGATCCTAACTCGTTTAGGTTTTGCGGTTACCTTTAGTGATGACCAATGGTCGGTTGAAGTGCCGCCGTATCGTTTTGATATCAGCATTGAAGAAGACTTAACCGAAGAAGTTGCCCGTGTTTATGGCTACAACAACATTCCAAATGTTGCTCCACAAGCCAAACTGACCATGCGTCAGCACCACGAAGCAAGCCTTAATATCGGTAAGTTCAAAGACACCTTGGTTACTCGTGGTTACCAGGAAGCAATTACTTATAGCTTCGTTGATCCAAAAATTCAGCAATTACTATTCCCTGAGCAGGAAGTATTGACCTTACCACACCCGATTTCCTCGGAAATGTCGGTTATGCGCGTAAGCTTATGGCCAGGTCTGTTGCAATCGGTTGTTTATAACCAGAATCGTCAGCAAAGCCGTGTGCGTTTATTCGAAAGCGGTTTGAGCTTTATCCCGGATAGCGATGCGGAAAATGGTGTTCGTCAGGAACCTATGTTTGCCGGTGTTATCACCGGTCTTCGCAGCGGTGAGCACTGGCAGCTGGAAAAAGCTGGTGTTGATTTCTTCGATGCCAAAGGCGACGTTGAAGCACTACTTGCGTTAACCGCAGACAGCAGCGCTTACGAGTTTAAAGCGGCTGAGCACAGCGCACTGCACCCAGGTCAAACAGCGGCAATTTATCGCGGTGAAGAGCTTGTTGGTTTCGTTGGTGCGGTTCATCCAGAGCTTGAGCGTAAGCTTGGATTAAACGGTCGTACCTTGGTATTTGAACTGCGTCAGAGCGAAATTTTGACTCAGGCAATCCCAGAAGCTCAGGATATTTCCAAATTCCCAGCTAACCGACGTGATATTGCGGTTATCGTAAAAGATGACATCAGTGCAAATTCTGTGCTACAACTCATTGAAAAGGTTGGCACAAATCATCTAGTTGACCTAGAATTGTTTGATGTATATCAGGGCAAGGGAATAGAGCCTGGCTATAAGAGTCTGGCAATCGCATTAACCTTGCAAGACAAGGAACGTACTCTGGAAGAGAAAGACATCAATAATGTTGTGCAAACCGTTGTGCAGGCCCTGACCACTGAACTTGATGCATCATTGAGAGACTAAGAGTATGGCGCTAACTAAAGCAGAAGTATCTGAACACTTGTACGAACAACTCGGATTAAGCAAACGCGACGCGAAAATGATGGTGGAGGAATTCTTTGAAGAAATCCGAGCCTGTCTGGAAAATGGCGAGCAAGTAAAGCTGTCCGGTTTTGGTAATTTTGATTTGCGAGTGAAAAATGAGCGCCCAGGTCGAAACCCAAAAACAGGTGAAGACATTCCAATCTCTGCACGTAAAGTAGTGACGTTCCGCCCGGGACAGAAACTAAAAGCTCGTGTAGAAGAATCGAACAAAGATTAGTTTTTGCTTATAGCTTCAAAAAAGGCGCCTGTTGGCGCCTTTTTTATTATCATTCAAACAGCCTTGAATAACCCTTATATCGGTTCCCCTAAGTTTGTGCACAGCTTAAAGTTAGAGAAGCGGTTCATTGACCACATAGATTTCATTGGTATATTCATTCTATGTTGATGATGGTATAAGATAATTCTCAATATATGACGGATAAACCTAATCCAATAGGGATGTTGTTCTTGAATAAATTTAAGTCTTTGTTGATAGTCGCCGGACTATCAATTGCCTATCCAGTATTAGCCTATTTGCTTTTGCCGTATTTAACCGATTTATTTTTCCCTGTGTTCTCGCAAGCAGAAGACACAGAAAGCCTTGTTTATTTACTGCTGTTAGGAATACCCCATAATCTAAGCTTTTTTATTTCGGCCGGTATCGCAGTGTGGCTAATTAATCTATGCTTTGCTCGCTTTAAAATGCTAATTTGCCTCGTGATAACCATGCCACTGGTGCTAACCATGTTTCCCTTTGAAACGTCTTCTGCGGTGAACCAATACCAATCGGTAATCCACATTAAAGATCTATTAGTTTTCTTACTAACGCCTGCATTGTTCTATCTTGTGAGCAAATTGTTTTCTGGCAATAAGCGTAAGGCTTAACTTGAAATGACTGACATTGTTTATCAAGGACAGTTAATGCGAACAATTAAGTCTTTGGCGGTTGTCATCCTGGCAGCGCTAGCTGGTGGGCTTGCGGTTTATGTTTTTGTCTACACGACAAAAGACGAGCCACAAGTACTGGATATTCGTGTTGAACAAATTCTAGAGCATGCCAATGTCGCTATTTCTGCAAACAATTGCGAAGGTGAAAGCCTAGAAACCGTCGGAGATGTTATGGCTAGCATTTTAGAAATTAATCAAAGCAGTCGAATTAATCGCACAGGCTTGTCGTGCGATGAAATCCACTGCTGGTACAGCATATCCGAGTGCAACCCCTGGCAATCTAATGAATGCGGTTCAAGATTACTTCGCTTCGAAGTAAATCAAGATAAGACGATTGTGGCGTCTAGTTTTCAATGCCTGGAAATCCCTTGATTTTAGATACCGTGCAGTATCACGGTATGACGAAGGTTATAGTTGTTTTTTCTGCCATCTGAATTCTGTGCTCTGCAGTCAGTAGCGGGCGTTTTAACGCCCGCTACCTAAAACTCCCATTAATACTATTCAACACCCGTTGCCCTGGGCAAAGAGCATCTTCACGGAGTTCGTTCAATGGTGTATCCGAGGTTTGATTAACCTCATGGTAGGTATCGATGGCCGGGTTTACATAAAACAGGCCGGTTAGGATCTCGTTTTTGGCTTTGTGCTCCTCAATCATGTTTACTGCGTGCAGCTTATCGTCACTGCGATAATCACTAGCCACCTTGTAAAGGCGAATGAGCGAACCATCGTGCAGGCAGATATCGTGATAGTTACCAGCAGGCAGGTCGCAGCTGATTTCGTCTTTTACCGGCACGAAATCACTAATGGCGGCGGTACTCACATGCTGTTGCACATAATCATAAGAGCGCTTTGAATTAGCCTGATTATTAAAGGTGACACAAGGTGAGATGATATCGATAAAGGCAAAGCCCTGGTGGGAAATAGCGGCTTTTAATATCGACACCAGCTGTTTGCGATCGCCGGAGAAACAACGTGCCACGAAACTGGCACCGAGTTGCAGTGCCATTACACACAAATCGATTTCATTAAAGGGGCTGATTTCCCCAGCTTTGTTGCGGGCACCTTTATCGGATGTGGCCGCAAGCTGGCCTTTGGTTAAGCCATAAACACCGTTATTGGCCACCATATAAACCATATCAAGTCGGCGGCGGATAACATGGGCAAACTGACCTAAGCCGATAGATGCGGTATCGCCATCGCCAGACATCGCCAGATAGGTCAAATCTTTATTAGCAAGGTTTGCACCGGTTGTTACCGACGGCATACGGCCATGTACCGAGTTAAAACCGTGTGAGCGTCCAAGAAAATAATTAGGCGCTTTAGAAGAACAGCCAATGCCTGACATTTTGGCGATTTTATGTGGCGGCAGGGAAAGCTCGGCACAGGCATGAACAATGGCGGCCGATATCGAATCGTGGCCACAGCCAGCACAAAGTGTGGAAACCACGCCTTCATAATCCCGGTAGGTTAATCCGATATCGTTAACCTTAAGGTTTTGATGGCGGAATGTTGATTTAGCGTAACTCATCTGCGCCCCCTTTGACGACCCTTTGGCGAATAGGTGCTATTTTCCGTGCATTGTTAATATTGTCGACCACCGCATCGGCGGTAAGCGATAAACCATCGTAATTTAATACCGATACCAGAGAGTGGGGTGAGGCATCCAACTCATTGATAAGCAAGGTTCGCATTTGTGCATCGCGGTTCTGTTCAATCACATAACAGTTATTGCGTTTGCGAATAAACTCAGCCACTTCCGGACCAAACGGGAATGCGCGAATCCGCATGGTGTCTACCGTCAAATCCTGCTGTTGGAACTTATCGATGACTTCATCAATCACCTGAGCGCTAGTGCCAAAGTAAATCAGTGATATATCTGCAACCTGGCTTTGTTGAGTAATTTGCGCCTCAGGCACCAAAGACGCCGCGGTTTTAAATTTCTTCTCAAGGCGCTCCATATTATCAACATAATCCTCCGAGCGTTCGCTGTAGACCGCATTGCGGTTACGTGAAGTGCCTCTGGTAAAGAAAGCACCTTTATTCGGATGAGTGCCTGCTAGCGTTCTTGGACAGATACCATCGTCGTCCACATCCTGATAACGACCATAATGGCTTAACGCTTCCAGCTGCTCCTCACTGAGTACTTTCCCTAAATCGTATTGGCGGTCATCATCCCATTGAAACGGCTGACACAGATGATCGTTCATGCCCAAATCGAGATCGCTCATTAAAATCACCGCTGTTTGTAGGCGATCAGCCAAATCAAAAGCGATGGTGGTTAGCTCGAAACATTCTGTAGGGCATTTGGGAAACAACAATACATGCTTGGTATCACCATGGGAGGCATAAGCACAGGCAAGAATATCCGATTGCTGGGTGCGTGTTGGCATTCCCGTCGATGGCCCTGCCCGTTGTATATTCATTAACACCACCGGGACTTCGGCAAAATAAGACAGGCCGAGAAACTCTGTCATTAACGAAACCCCGGGGCCACTGGTTGCGGTAAAGCTGCGAGCACCATTCCAGCCGCCACCTAAAGCAATACCTATGGCCGCCAGTTCATCTTCAGCCTGAACGATAGCGTAGTTTTTCTTACCTGTGGCTGGGTCAATTCTGAGCCGCTCACAGTAACTGGCAAATTTTTCAATCACCGATGTCGATGGGGTAATAGGGTACCAACCGACCACGGTAGCACCGGCATAGACAGAGCCAAGTGCACAGCCTGTGTTGCCATCGACGAGGATTTGTTCACCAATTAAATCTCTGCGTTCAACCCGAAATGGTAGCGGACATTGAAAATGGGTATGGGCATACTGATAACCAAGCTCTAACGCAAAGATATTTGGAGTGATCAGCTTTTCTTTACCTTTAAACTGATCGCTGACTAAAGATTTCAGCACATCAAATTCGATATCCAATAATGCCGCCAGGGCGCCAACGTAAATCACGTTCTTAAATAGTTGCCTTAACCTTGGGTCCTGATATTCCTTCAGGCAAATCTCCGCAATAGGAATGCCTAAGGTAGTAACGCCTTCGGCAAGTTCGGAAAACTCGGGTTCCCGGCTATTGTCATAAAGCAGGTAGCTGCCAGATTTTAAATCCTGTAAATCACGGTAAAAGCTTTGCGAATTCATTGCCACCATAATATCTGCAGGGCCTTCACGACGACCCAGGAAACCGCGCTCATTAATTCTGACTTCATACCAGGTAGGCGAGCCCTGAATATTCGATGGAAAGATATTTTTAGCGCTTACCGGAATGCCCATGCGCATAATGGCTTTGGCAAACATGTGGTTGGCACTGGCAGACCCTGTGCCGTTAGTGTTGGCAAAACGGACAACAAAATCATTGGTTTTGAGCTTATTATTCTTGTTCGTCATTTGATGGTCGCCTCGATGTTGCTAAGGATCAGCTTTTGCATGTCCCAGGCGCCGGTTGGGCAGCGCTCGGCGCAGAGGCCGCAATGAACACACACATCTTCATCTTTCACCATAATATTGCCGGTGTTGAGACTGTCGGATATAAAGTAATCCTGATCAGGATCAGCTTTCTCCACCCGTAATTTACCCTGCAGTATCTGATTGGCGTCACCTGGTTGGCGAACATCGTCAATAAAGTTAATGCAATCAAGCGGACAGATATCTTCGCAGGCAGAGCATTCAATACATTTGGACTCGGTAAACACGGTTTGAATATCGCAATTTAAACATCGCTGCGCTTCTTTTAGGGCAAGCTGTTCATCAAATCCCAGTTCCACTTCCGTGGCTAATTCCTTACTTGCCTCTTGCCAGTCCACATGGGGAACATTGCGACGTTGATGATGTTCAATCTGATTGTCATATCGCCATTCATGCATGCCCATTTTTTGGCTTACCAGATTAAAATCACTCTCTGGCCGGTTCGCTGGGTTTTTACCCTGGCAGAATAAATCAATTGAAATGGCTGCTTTATGACCATGGGCCACGGCGGTAATGATATTTTCTGGCCCATAAGCTGAATCACCACCGAAGAACACCTTAGGTAGGGTAGATTGTAAAGTTAGTTTGTTAAGAACCGGCTGCGCCCAGTCGTTAAACTGCAAGCCAATATCCCGTTCAATCCAGGGGAAGCTGGTATCCTGGCCAATAGCAACCAGTACTAAATCGCAATCTACACGGATGATTTCTCCGGTAGGGGTTAAGGTTCGGTTGCTGGATTTATCGTAACTGGAAATTACTTTTTCAAACGATACTTGAATCGAACCATCGTCGTTTTTCTTATATTCCAGTGGGCTATGATCCGGCATGATGGCAATGCTCTCTGCCATCGCGTCTTCTTTTTCCCAGGGCGATGCCTTCATCGCTTCAAAGCTGGAACGTACCAAAACCTTCACATCAGTGGCACCGAGGCGTTTAGCTGTGCGGCAACAATCCATGGCGGTATTACCGCCACCTAAAACCACAACGCGTTTCGGTGCTTCATCAATATGTTCGAAACTAACACCGGATAGCCAGTCAATGCCGATTTGGATATTGTCTTTACAGTCTTCATAACCGGGTAAGCCCAAATGACGGCCTTTCGGCGCACCGGTACCAATAAATACCGCGTTATAGTTTTTACTCAGCAAGCTATCAAGGCTTTCGATGGGGTGATTAAAAAAGCCATTTACGCCCATATCAAGAATGTAATTTAGCTCTTCGTCTAATACGTCATGGGGAAGACGGAACTGGGGAATTTGCGTTCGCATCATGCCGCCGGCTTTACCGTCACGCTCAAACATATCGATTTGATACCCTAGCGGCAGCAAGTCGCGAGCAACGGTTAATGATGCAGGGCCGGCGCCAACTAAGGCAATGCGTTTACCATTTTTTTGTTCGGGCACTGCAGGTAGCCTGTCGGTGATATCGTCTTTGTAATCGGCCGTTACCCGTTTTAAGCGACAAATAGCAACGGCTTTATCTTCTACCCGGGTGCGTCGGCAAGCTGGCTCACAGGGACGATCGCATACGCGACCTAAAATACCGGGAAAAACATTGGATTCCCAATTTAGCATGTAGGCATCGCTGTAGCGTTTTTGAGTAATAAGACGAATGTATTCTGGCACAGGCGTGTGTGCTGGGCAGGCGTGTTGGCAATCAACGACTTTCAGGTAGTGCTGATAGTGGTTTACGTCGGTCTTTTTCAAAGTTTCCCCTGATCATTATTGTGAACCGATAATTTAACTGTACACAAAATAATCAGTTGCCGCACTATTTAGGTGCGGCAGAATATTTAAAAGACTGTTGACTAATCCTTACAGGGTTAATGTTGAGGGACCAAGCGGCCAGCTGTCTGGCTTACAAGCAGGGTGACGAGTAGCGCTACAACCAATCCAGTTGCCATGGCGCTCAGTTCAATCGGCAGCGAAAACTGGTAATCGTTGAGGGTCGCTTTGGCGATATTCGAGTCCATATCGATGAAGAAATAATAAAGCTGTTGGATGTATTCGCCTTCCGTCAATTTGCCGAGGTGACTTTTCAACTGGGCAATACGGTCAATTAAATTCAGTACCAGCTCGGCGCTGGCATTAACACCGGGATCGGTACTTGCGCGATAGGCCGATAACAGTTGCGTTAAATCACCCTGATGGTATTTGTCAGCAATACTTTGAAAGTTCAGTAGCTGAATTTGTGCCTCTTCGACATGGCCGGAAAGCCGCTGACGATAGGCGTTGATAAATGCAGGCACCTGCATCCCAAGAATGAATGTCAGAGTGAAAATGATTCGGTCGAAAATACTGGCGATAAAACGAAACACGTGACGATTTCTCTTTTTGTTATTGATTGAAACCTATGCATCTCATACTACATGGTGAGTATTGATAATGCCATTGGCTTTATTTCTGACTATAGTGCACAACCAGTGATATAATCCCAGACCGTATTTTCCCAATTCACAATTGCTTGTTTATGAACGAACAACACATCATTAGCCAATGTCAGCGCTGGGTCGAGGACATAGTCGTCGATTTAAACTTCTGCCCCTTTGCAAAAAAAGAGGTTATTAATCAGACCATTCGTTATCAGGTTGGTTCCGATTTAGACAACGAGCAGGCATTAACCCTATTCGCTGAAGAATTAGCGCACCTGCAAAATCATTCGGACGTTGAAACTACATTATTGATTCTTGCCGACGGCTTCTCGTTTTTTGATGACTTTATGCAATTGGTTGATTTGGCACAGCAGTGGATAAAGATGAGCAAATTAGAAGGCATTTTCCAAATTGCGACATTCCATCCCGATTATTGTTTTGCTGATGTTTCTGAAGATGATGTCAGCAATTATACCAACCGTGCGCCTTGGCCAATTCTGCATATTCTCAGGGAAGAGTCGATGTCTCGAGCCGTTGATGTCCATCCGGATCCGGAAGGGATCCCAGAGCGCAATATCGCTTTATGCGAACAAAAAGGTCGACAATTTTTCGTCGAGTACTTAGCATCTTTGCATCAACAAAAATAATTCGATATTTCAAAGTAAATTCAAACATGACAGCTTATTGGCAGGAATTTCTAACCATTGCCGTGGTGCACTTTTTAGCGGTGGCCAGCCCAGGTCCGGATTTCGCTATTGTACTAAAGCAAAGTCTTACCCGGGGTAGACAATACGCCATATTAACCAGTTTAGGGGTAGGGACGGGCATTGGATTACACGTTGCCTACTCGCTTTTGGGTATCGGCATTATCATTGCTTCCAATCCAGATTACATTCGCTGGCTAAGCCTGATTGCGGCCGCTTATCTCGCTTATCTCGGTTGGGGTGGATTACGCGCAAAAGCTGAAAACGGTGAACTTGTGCAGGTTTCTGAACAGAAAAATCCGCAGCAACAGTCTAAGTTTCGTGCCTTTTCCTTAGGCTTTATTGTCAATGGATTAAACGTAAAAGCGACGATGTTTTTTGTCGCATTGTTTTCTGTTGTTGTTTCCATAGATACACCGCTTTGGATAAAAGCATCCTATGGCGTGTATATGATGATCGCTACCGCGGCCTGGTTTTGCCTGGTCTCATGGCTATTTACCATTGAGCGCTATCAGCAAAAACTGCAAAACAACCGTCACATTATTGAGCGAGTGATGGGTGTGGTATTAATTTTATTGGCGGCGCGAATTGTCTGGCAGTTGTAAGTATCAACAAGTCGTAAAAAATTGGTTAATCATTCCACCGACTTTCGGCGAAAATCGTCGATATTACACTTAATTACAATCAAGTCAGAGTTTATCAAGGTGAGATTTGTTAACATCTAAGGTATAATCGCAAACATTTATCAGGGGTTGTTGATCTTTTGAGGTTATTTTCAAGGTACAGCAACCTATAAACTTTATTAAACAAAATTCGGTCTGTAGTTATCAACAGGCCCTAGATAATAAAACTGAATGAACGAAAAGCGCTATATCCAGATTGGCGGCAGTCCTGAAAAAGCCGTTACCGGTGACTATGAAATCGATGTTGCCGGCACAATAAAAGAAGCCTGGAAACTTACCCAAACCAGTAAGCAGTCCGTTGTTGTGGCATTGTTTATGATCCTGTCTATTTCGATGACAGCATTTGTGCTGTTCGCCGAAGCCATGGGTGGTTTTGAATTGGTTCTAGCCGATCAGGGACGTCTTTTCGCAATAAATATGGTGTTGACCACTTTACTTTCTCCGTTGGTTGCCGGATTGGAAATGATGGGTATTTCCTACGCCATCGGTATGCAATCACGACCATCGATGATTTTCTCTTTCCTGAGAAAAAGCGCCTACATTGCCTTAACCAGTTTGATCGTTAGTTGTATGACTAGCTTGGGGATGCAGTTACTATTGATACCAGGTATCTACCTTGGCGTAGCCTTGTCATTAACAGCGCCTTTAGTGGTAGAGAAAAACCTGAGTCCAAACCAGGCCATTATCCTGTCGTTAAAAGCCACGCGTTTCCAATGGTTTAAGCTGTTCCAGGTTTACCTGTTTGCCTTTGCCATCACCCTGCCTGTGGTATTCATTGTTGCTTTACTTGCGCAAAGCGTAGGTGTTATTCCAGCGGTTGTAGTAGCTGTGCTTGGTGTTACCTGGATTGCACCATTTTTCTATTATCTGAAAGGTATTTTATACCGTCAGATATTTGGTGTGCGCATGGAGGTGCTTGATGACAATGCCGGAACGCCGGGCGAAAGTTACTTTTCTGCCTGATCACATCGTCATGAAAAAGTTATTTCTTACTATCATTGCTCTGGCATCTGGGTACCTGCTGATACAGCCAATCTACTATTGGTCGCAACAACCCGATCCTGGCGCTATTGCGGCAAAACCTGAAGACACGACTTCGGTGTCTGGTGAATCTAAAACCATTCGCTATCACAACGTAGATATTCCTGATTTCGCCAGTATTTCTGATGTTACCGAGCGAAAGAAACAATTCTTTGATTTCCTGCGTCCGGCTATTATCGCTGAGAATCAGCGCTTGTTATCGCTGCGTAAGCAAGTACTGGATAGCCAACAACAGTTTAATCAAAACCAGAATCTAACCCTGGAGCAGAAAGAGTTTATTGCACAAATGGTAGACATTTACTCGCTTGAGGCGAGTGACAACATGCCTGAACTGTTTGAACAGCTATTGCTGCGAGTTGATCAAATTCCAATGGAGTTGGTTTTGGTACAGGCCGCCAATGAATCGGCCTGGGGCAGTTCCCGGTTTGCTCAGCAAGGTTTGAATTTCTTCGGCTTATGGTGCTTTAAACGCAATTGCGGCATGGTGCCAAAAGGCCGTGATACCGGAGCTCGCCATGAAGTTGCTACCTTTGACAGTGTGCAGCAGATGCTCAGATTTTACTTCCATAACCTCAATAGCCACTATGCTTATGATATGTTCCGCTCAATCCGCGGACAATTACGGGCAAACGATCTGCCTCTGCAGGCAGATGTGTTAGCAACGGGGCTATTGCCATACTCGCAACGCGGTATCGATTACATTGTCGAAATTCATACCATGCTGCGTCAAAACAAACGATATTTTAAAGCCGAAACAACGTGACCCGATAAAAACTATGATAAGAAAATTTGCGACTCTGCTGGTAATGGGTTTATTTAGCCTGTCTGCGCAAGCACTCGATCTCGAATATAAGGGCTTTTATCAACGCCTTGATATTATTGAGGAAAATGAACTGGATAAAATTACCATGGGGTTTTATCTGGTGGATGCCTACAACCGCGAGCGTTGTCATATCGATAAAGCATTTTTCTTTGGACCAGGCGTAAACGAGAAAGAAATTGATATTGCCGCCGATGGTCGCTTACAAATTCCTTATGATAAGGAGCTCTACGATCGTTTCGCTGTATTAAGAGTGAATCTCAGCGATCCCGCACAGAACTGTACTTTACAGATGCAAATTCAGGTTAAAGATAATCAGAAAACAGAATTCAGCTTCGCTGAGTTATCTGTCTACCGTGAACAAATGCAATCTTTGGTGGATGAGTTTGGTGGTTTCTTATGGTTTATGATGCCAGATGTGCAGGGACTGAACTTAAAAGTGGCCAGCGATAACACCCTGAGCTTTATTGATGACAGTTTAAAATCAGGTTTTAACTGTGAGGATTTACAATGTACCTTGCTGGTTGAAGAAGAGTTGACATCCAATCGTATGGCGTTGCAATTTAGCCAGCCGCCGGTGGTGATATCACCCTGGATCTCCAAGGATTAGTTAATCAGGTAGCAACATGACAGCTAAGGCAGAAATCAGCATTGATATGGTTAGCATCTGGCAACAGTTTAGCGACCAGTTGAAGGGGTTTCTGCATA
The DNA here is from genome assembly GCF_007197775.1 of Thalassotalea sp. PS06. NCBI lineage: Bacteria > Pseudomonadati > Pseudomonadota > Gammaproteobacteria > Alteromonadales > Colwelliaceae > Thalassotalea > Thalassotalea sp. PS06. The sequence goes on from NZ_CP041638.1 coordinate 1,691,992, forward strand.
GCAAGGTATCCGATGCCAATCAGGTGGAGGATTTACTGCAGGACATCCTGATCAAAAGCTATCAGCAATTATCCTCACTTAACGATATCTCGAAAATCAAACCCTGGCTGTTTCAAATCGCCAATCACACCATTATCGATTATTACCGCAAACAGGGACGAGACAGTAAGGTAGTTGCGTCAGGTATCGACGATAACGTACTAGATTCCCTCGCCAATGCTGATACCGAGGATTTCGAAAGCCCGTTAACTGGCCTTGAAGACTGCCTTGAGCCTTTCATCGAGGCTTTACCTAAAGAGTCGAGAGATATCCTCACCGCCATCGATTTACATGGGCAAAGCCAGAAAGAATATGCCGAGCACCATGGCATTCCATATTCCACCTTAAAATCCCGCACCCAGAAAAGTCGTGAGTTACTCCGCGGCTTGTTTAATAGCAATCCCATCAAATTATTGCTCACTCAGTGAGAATTTAAAGGCTTTTAGACAAGGCTTTGATTGCAGAGAATGGTCGCTCCATTGTCAAAATCAGTAACGCAGGATAAACGCCTTTAAAACTCACCCGTAGGGAGTTAGTGAGAGGCCCATTTACTGCCCTATATTTCATTAATATAGAATGACTATATCAATAAAATCTATGTTGCAAATGAACCTCGGCCCTAACTCTGAGTTGTGCACAAACTTAATGTGATTGGTATAACCGTTGTTGCCAGTTTGAATTAGACGCCCAGGGCAATATGATGGAATGGCATGAACGCTCTAAAGGTTGTGGTAAATCCTGCTGATTATTCTCCGGTCGTTTCCATTTTATACAACCGATGAAGCGCTTAAATTTGACGTTAACTTATTGAAAAGGTTAATGTCTAAAAAGAGCGAGCTGCAGTCAGTTAGACCAACCTTCACGTATTCAACCATAAGGATCAGGAAGAGTATTTATGGATATTTATCAGTCGAAAATAACAAAAATATCAATTCAAACAGTCGTTGTTTTAATAATGACCTTATATTTCGAGGCTGTGATTACATTTGTCTACCAACAAGCAGCGCTTCAGGATTTTTATAGTCCATCTCGTCTCCAACACATGACTGCATTTTATAGCTTTGTTTTCATTCTCAATCTCTTTTTGGGTGGAATGGTGCTCAGGATAGTTGGGAGTATGGCGAAGCTAAAGCATGAGTTCTTGTATTATCTGATGCCAGGGTATGCATTCTTCACTTTATTAATTGTTCCCGCGTTATACCCGCCAGTATTCTCCTTGCGAGGTGAACAAGTTTTTAGTGGCATGCTTTGGTTTATGGTGATTCCGGTATCTGGGCTTGTTTATAAAAAAATCGAAGGTTTCTGTGCCAGAAAATACTCCGAGCTTAATTCTTAACTTTTTTTTTCGAAGGCTAACGAGTCAAATTTGACGTTAACAGATTGAAAAGGTTAATGTCTTCAAAGAGCTAGGAACGGTTACTCAATCCTGAGTTATTCATAATCAAAGAATGAAATGAGAAAAGTAAAACAAATTCAATCTCGTGTTAGCGTATCTTCCGCAATATTTTCTTTTTTAAGCGGCCAAGTTCCCGGTAAGCTTCATCTTCAACTATTTTGTGCGGGGGCTAATTCTCATTATGTCGACGTTCAAGATCCGCTCGAACAGGAAGATTTGATGAAACTGTTAACCGACCTGCGCTACTTGAATGAAGCAAACGCTAAAAAAGCATTGAAAATTCCAGTAAGTTTTTGGTCTAACATTCGAATCACTTTTTCCGGATATGACGCTGTAAAAGGTTTTAAAGTAAGAGCTTATATCACGGGCTTTTTGTTCTTTAGCTCTTCTGCCTTCATGAGGTCATATTTAACTAGCGTCGACTTAAACAGGCTCATAGGTAATTTGGAACGATGCATTGATTGAAGTTTAAGCACAAAACAAGCTGATTAGTTCAGTGCGCTGCCTTTCGTATTTCCAATATTAAAGAGTTTAACATCGAAGCTAATAGGGCAAAAATACAAGTTGTTGCCAGCGAGTTATTCGGATGAAACAGGCACATGACCCGAACCAGATAAGTATGGTCTGATCCAGGTTGGGATGACTATAAAGAGCGAGCTACGGCCATTCGATAAGCCGGACCATTCTAACTTATTTCACTTATGCTGCTTTCCTTAATCGACAGCTCTAATCGTTCTCAGATAAATCTTCGTGCTTACAGTATTGGTTTAAAATTATGTAATGATTGATACACCTCCCGCTTCAGAGATACCGAAGCCATAAGCTCACTTTGTAGTGTTTTGGTTACTTACGTTACCTTGGTATTTAGATAAAAATTGTGAAAATGACTGAGCTTCTCGCTCTTTCATCGCCAAACAATTATTTGCTGCCTCCACCGACTTAGTGAGGCTCGCTTGATAAACATCGTCTTTGGATTTAAAAAACGAATTTAGTTTTTCAACATTTTCAGCCTGGCAATTTGTATACATCATAAAAGGCAGGTAGTTATGATACATTTCAGGTATAACTCTTTCTACTTCATCAAAGTTTTCTTCTAGCCATCGATAAAGTAGGGTTTGCTCTTTATTGATATAAAAACTTCCGGCCAAAGGACCTGGCTTGTCGCCTGATGGGATATCTTCATTCAAGATTTGCTCCAGTAAATAATTTACTGATTTATCTTCAGTGAAGTACATTGAACGTAATATGTTGGATTTTAGCGTGGCATCAGAGCTCGAATGGTATGTATCAAAATAATCTTTGACTAAGTTCCCAGTATCTAGCATTGCTGCGATTCTAAGAGCCTCTATTCCTAAATTATCATCGATACTCTCATCGCCTTTCAGGTAACCATGAGCTATCTGCGTCAATTCTTTATTAAGTTCAGGATTGTCACCTAATTGACCTAACGTGCTTAATAACCGAGGCCTTAAAGCTAATATGCTGTCATCGTCTCCCTGCCTGGTTTTACTGCCTATCTGCTGATACCAAGGTGTCAATATTGCAGTAATATAATTACTGAAAGCGTACTGATTTTTGACATTGATATGCCGTTCTCCAATCAGTTTTATTTCTTCAGTAACTTTTAGAACGACTATTGCATTGTCTTCTTGGGTCAGTTGAGTAAGTAGCGTTAAGTGATCGCCTAACGAGATTTCACCAGAATTTAACAATCCTCGACTATTTGACAATAAGGCAATTTTCTCCCTATCATTCAATAAACCAACGTCATCAACTAAGGCTTGATACTTTTCTTGAGGTATTTCCCAACGAAAATAACCATTCCCATTTGTAACGGGAAAAAACCAATCAGATTCAATTAGAGATTGAATTTGCGTTGGTTTATCGGTTAATAATGTTTGTGTTACATCCAGTTTGCCATTTTGCTTGTATTTAATGGTTAAGGGGACTTGCCAAGACTGTTCAGTCACGTCTGTGCCGAAATTTCTAAACCGCTGTTGAGTAACTTGACCTTTTTTATCGAATTTAATATGCGCATATCCCGCCTGATCTAGGTAAGTATTAGCAATTTCGCCGATGTCGTATTTTGACTGGTCTGCAAAGGCTTGCCATAAATCATTCGCAGTGGCGTTTTGCCATTGATGCTTTTGCATGTATTTTTGAATGGCAGTTTGGAAGTTTCTTTCGCCGATAGTTGATTCAATCATGTTTAAAATGGCATGGCCTTTGGTGTAACTTAAGCCGAGACCATCTTCGATGTCTTTGGCATTTTTCACTTCTTTTCTGATGGGCTTTGTGGTTGATAAAGCGTCCTCATAAAAGGCATTTACCTGAGGTAGGTCTAAGTCACTTTGGTACTGAGGATAATGCTGATCCATGACCTTTTGTGCCATCCAAGTAGCAAAAGCTTCGTTCAACCACAAATCATTCCACCATTGCATGGTCACCAGGTTGCCATACCAACTATGGGCGAGTTCATGGGCAATAATATTTAAGGTCATTGTTGCATTACTTGCTGTTGTGGTGTCACCTCGTAGTAAGAATTCCGCTCGGTATGTCACCAAACCAACATTTTCCATGGCGCCGGATGCAAAATCAGGAACCGCGACAAAATCCAGCTTTTCATAAGGGTATTTAGTGCCAAAATATTGTTCTAATGCATTTAAGATTTGCGGGGTATGCTTAATCGCAAAACCAGTTTTATTGCCTGTACCTTTCGGAGAATAGATAAACCCCGGAACAGATAGACCTTCAATAGGGGTCTTATCTAAGTCACCAACCGCAAGCGCAATTAAGTAGCTTGGTATAGGAGGAGTAGCCTTGAAGTAAACAGTTTTATTATCTCCTTTTAAAGTTTCCTTTAATACTGGTGTATTAGCAGCGACTTCAAGGTTTTTCGGAACAGTGAGTGTTAATTGGTAGGGTATTTTCACATCTGGCTCATCAAAAACCGGAAAAACACGTCTAGCATACAGAGCTTGAAATTGAGTAAACAAATAGTGTTTATCTTGATATTTAGTGCGATATAAACCTAAAGCATCATTGGAAAAATCACCCGAAAATTCAATGATTAGTTGATGTTCCCCTACTGGTATCTCTTTCTCACTGCTCAACCATTGAATATCATATTCACCTTTACTTGCTGAAAGTTTTCGATCTTCGTTTTTTTGTTTCAAGGTAATTGACTTGATGTTTAAGTCAAGCCAATGAATGCCGATACGATTTGTTGGCTGAGTAACTCTAAAATCTATTTTTGTAATTCCTGAATATTCTTCCTTGTTGGGATCTAAATTCATTTCAATATATTGTGATAGAGGTATCGTGGATTTTGGTAGGCGATGCTCTGTGGCCTCAGCGAACGCCAAGTGAGACAGGAGCATATGAATATATAAAAGACACAGGCCTACGTATGTTTTTCTTCTATTAAACATGAAGTTATCCCAAATTCGTTTTGACTTTACTGAGTTTAGCTATGTTGGTGCTTTTTGCCAGAATGAAAAAATTGTGGGTCAGGCGGAAATAACTCTGTCTTATAAAGGTGTTTATCCTCAACAAACTGAGTCGACCTAACTTAATTATGCGGTGATTTAATAGAAGTCCCTAAACATAGCTTATATTAGCACTTGCTAACGGACCGAGTTTGGCACTCTAGAGACGTTCGGCTCTCGACCTAGATACCGTGTAGTATCACGGTATGACTCAGGGGTTTTTGCTTTTGCTAGGAATAGCGTGTGCTCGGAGCTGATGACATCAGCGTGCTCGAAGTGGCGTTTTCCGTCGCGTACCCGGAACAATCTTCGATTGTGTACTCGGAGTGGCGCTTTCTGCCACGTTCTCGGAGTATCGTTTACGATACGTAATCAGGGAGTTTAAACTCCCGCTTGTGGCACACTAGAGACATTCGGCTCTAGCTAAGATTCCCTGTAGTATCAGGGAATGACTCAAGAGTTTTTGCTTTTTCTTCCACCTCCCACCTTCCTCAGCGAAGCTTACCTCACTCGAAGCGATGTTTTTTGTCGCGTACCCGGAACAATCTTTGATTGTGTACCCGAAGTGACGTTTTCCGTCACGTACCCGGAGTATCGTTTACGATACGTACTCAGGGAGTTTCAACTCCCGCCTTTGGCACATTTGAGACATTCGGCTCTAGCTAAGATTCCCTGTAGTATCAGGGAATGACTCAAGGGTTTTTGCTTTTAACTCGGAGCGACGTTTTGTGTCGCGGGTACAGAGTTTCGGTTCCAGACAAATTCTGCATACCAACGTCCATGTCGGTAACTCGGAACAATCTTTGATTGTGTGCTCGGAGTGGCGCTTTCTGCCACGTTTTAAGGGAGTTTCAACTCCCGATCGCTATACTTGTCAGTGAGTTATCCCTGTGGCAAGGTTAAATAATGAACAGGGCCGTTGCGGTACATAACAGCCTAGCCTAACGATAATGACAATAATGGGTGAACGTTATGAAATCATTTCTTATGCCGCTGTGCGGTGTTTCTTTGTTATTCTCTGCCGCAGCTGAGGCTGAGCAGGCAACAAACCCGTTAGAGGACGCGATTCAAGCATCGGCATTACCCCTGACTTACCAAGACAATACATTCTCAGGACCGGCATTTGATACTTTGGTAGAGCAGGGCAAGCAAGCTCAGTTTTTCCTTATCGGGGAAGAGCACGGTATCGCCGAAAACCCAGTGTTAGCGGCACAACTATTTGCCAGACTAGAAGGTTCTGGTTATCAGCACCTGGTTATTGAAGTATCGCCACAAATTGCCAGGATTATGGAGCTGCATCTGGCCAAAGACGGACTTGACGGGCTGCGGCGGTTATTTGCAAAACCTGGCGGTGAGCCAGCCTTTTTCGGTATGCAACAAGAGGCAGAAATGCTTGCCGATATTAAAGCGCTGCTTCCTGACAACAATAATGTATTGCTTGGCGTTGATTATGAGGTTGCCTCTGACAGGCCCTTATTGCAATGGCTTCAGCAACAGCAAATTCCCGATTCGGCAAAAGCGCCATTAACCACACTTACCCATGCTTCCCAGCAATCCTGGGAACGTTATTATCAGGAGAAAAGCCCGCAATATATTTTCAGCTTTGCCGGCGATCCTGCATTGGTTGAAGACGTAAGGGAAAGTTGGCCATCTGCCAGTAACGACGTTGACTGGACCCTTCACGAACTTCAAAAAACACTCGAAATAAATCGTTATTGGATGCAAGGGCAGGGCTGGCAATCGAATCAGGCCAGGGTTGAGCTTTTAAGAGAAAATTTCTTAAAGCACTGGCAACAAATCAGAGGTCAGGATGGACAAACCAAGTTGATGGCAAAGCTTGGTGCTTCTCACCTAATGCGAGGCCTTAGCAGCAACGCTACATTCGATTTAGGCACCTTACTTCCAGAAGTCGCTGAAATCAATGGTGGTAAAGCGGTCAGTGTGATGGTGCTTCCAGGCGATGAATCTAACGTAGCGGTGCTTGATCCGGCAAACTGGACTTTCCAACCAGCACCGGCTAAAGATGGTTATACCAAGGGTTTGCAGGCGTTATATGCGCAATCTAAGGACAGCATGATGCTGTATGATATGCAAAAGCTAAGGCCTTTGATGAAAGGGCAAATGAAAACCGAAAGCCCTGAGTTATATCGTGCGGTGTTTGGGTTTGATTATGTGTTGATTATGACAGGCTCAACGGCGGCAGCAGAGTTTGAACACGAGTAGGTGAGGTTTAAAAAGTAAGAGGCGGCTCAAGTTAGAGCCGCCAAAAAAAGAATATGGTTATTCAACGATATCCATTTCTTCGATTAGGTTGGTCGCACCATCAAGATGCTCCATTACCCAAAGCATATAACGCACATCTACGTGGATAGAGCGGTTTAATGAAGGGTCATAATCCCAGTCACCAATGATACTTTCATAAACACCATCAAATACTAAACCAACAAATTCGGCTTTGTCATTTAAGGTAGGAGAACCAGAGTTACCACCCGTAATGTCCAGTGTGCCTAAATAGTTCACCGGCACAGAACCTAGCTCAGGACGAGCATAATCACCGTACTCTTTGTTAGCAATTAACGATAACTGCTTTTCAGAGGCATTAAATGGCACTTCACCAGTGTTTTTCGCGGTAATACCCTCAAGGCGAGTAAATGGTGTTGCCCATAAACCGTCCTGAGGAGAATAGCCTTTGACGTTACCGTAGGTAATACGCAAAGTAGAGTTCGCATCGGCATATACCGGCAGGTTCTTATCTTTGTAATAGGCGATTAGAGCTTCCATGAACTTCGGACGATATGCCTGAATTTCACCGCTTAATGCTTCGCTGCTTTGCTCTAATGCTTTGCGATCATCGTATGTTGCAACCGCTAACTGAATGAACGGGTCTTTGCTGTCAGCAAAATCTTCGGCAGATTTTTCCATCCAGGCCAAACGCTGCTCTTGCTCGGCAAGCTTACTTTTCGCGTACATCTTATCTAGTTGTTTGGCGATCTTAGCTTGATCAGCACCTTTATCGATAGCGAAGAATTTATCCAGGCTCGCTAAACGCTGATCAGCAGGAAGTTTTGCATAATCGCTTAACAACTTGGTCATGATCGCTTTATCAATGACTTCATCATAACGACGGCTGATGGTTTTCATGCCTTGAACAAAACGGTTTTTATCACGATTCTGGTAGCCACTTTTACGGACAGCATCTTCAAGTTCCTGCTCGATTGACCAGCGATACAAACGGTTTGCGCTGCTGTAAAGGGCGCCGTAACGCAGGTAACCTAAGATAAGGTCACGTGACTGATTTTCCTGGCTCTGAGCAATCAGCTTATTTAAACCAGTTAGGGCATCACCATATTTTGCCTGGCGCTTGCTGTCAGCCTTGATCCAGGCGGCTAAATCCGCTTCCAGCTTTTGCTTACGCGCCAGCATATCGCCTTTTTGATAACTGGTGATCATACTGCCATAGTTTTTGGCGTAGTTCGCAAGGCTTGCCAGTGTGCTTTCGTATTTAATACGCGCATCACTTTCAGGCTCAGAATTGGATTTAATTAAATCGATAATATCTTCACGCATGGTTTTCGCGTGTGGGTAAGTCCAAGTGAACTGGTTTTCCACTTCGCTGGCAACGCGGTAACGATTAGTACGGCCCGGATAGCCCAGAACCATGATGTAATCACCGTCTTCAACTGACGCTTTGTTCACTTTTAGGTAGTGTTTTGGCTCATAAGGAACATTGTCTTCGTGGTAATCTGCCGGTTGACCATCTTTGCCAACATAAGCGCGGTAGAAACCGTAATCACCCGTATGACGAGGCCACATCCAGTTATCGATATCACCGCCGTATTTACCGACGCTCATTGCCGGTGCGTGAACTAAACGAACGTCACGAATCGTCAATTGTTTGAATAGGAAATATTGTAAACCACCGTGGAAGTTCACCACGCGACAACGATATTTGTCATCGGCTTCACATTCGCTTACTAATGCTTTGCGATTTTGGTCGATAACTTTAAAGCGCTCAGCGCCATCCATATCGTCATTTAAACCGGCATTAACCTGTTCGGTTACTTCATTGATTTCTTCGGTTACATAGATGCGGCTACCAGGGGTTGCCTGTAACTCTTCATCGAAGCTCTTTGCTAAGAAACCATCACGTAACAGGTTATTTTCTTCGCTGGAGTTGTATTGGATAGAACCATAAATACAGTGGTGGTTTGTCGCAACCAGGCCTTTGTCAGAGACAAAAGAAGCGGTACAACCACCCAGGCTTACGATTGCCCCCATTGGAAAACCGGTTAGGTTGGTTAAATCATTCGGATCTAATTTCAGACCGGCCTGCTTAAGTTGCTGGCTAATTTCCGGGAGTTGGTTTGGTTGCCACATCCCTTCATCTGCCTGACTGGCAATGCTTAACAGCGCCAGGCAAGAGGTTAATATTTTTTTCATCATTACTTCCTTCAAATAAAACCCGGTAATGCTACAGCAATTGCGCTAGGTGGGCATTAGCCATTGGTTTATTGCAGCTGGAGATTTGTAACAAACTGTTTGCATTGAATGAAAAAGAACCAGAAAGAGCACAGCAAATGCTCAGCTTGTAGAACGGATAATTCTTCAATGCATAAAAAAAGCCAGCGTGGAGCTGGCTTTTTAGAGGTTTTAACCTGGCATTAAAGGTGAACTTTAACCATCCAGCTCAAAGTAGATTCATTATCGATACCGGCAATACCGAATTTGTTGTGCCAGTATGAGTACTCGATACCTGCTTCAAACTTCTTAGGAACACCGAAGTATTTACCTACGTCCATACGAAGCTGTGGGTTGAAGTGGAAATCTGAGGCGTGATCCGCTTCAGCAGAAGACCAATCCATGTAACCGTCAAACATAAAATCGGCAGAACCGATGCTGAACGGGTAACCCCAAACAACCGTTAACTGCTGGTCATTTTCAGTTAGCTCATTGTTTGCCTGATAAACGTTGGCATTAAAGTAAGCAAAACCTGGAACGGCGAAATCTGCACCAACACCAACTAAGTAGTTGTCAAAGCTTTGAGAAACAACACCAGAAACGTCTAAGGTAGAGTGTTCCCAGGTAGTGGCGATGAAAACGTCTTTTACGAAACCGTATTCAAGCTTAGAGCCGGTTAGGTAGCTTAAGCTTAAACGTGGCGATAACTCAGCATAGGTTTCTTTACTTGCTAAGTTGTTTGCATCAGCTTTGGCATCAAGGCGGTCAACGAAGAAAAATACGTCACCCCAGTTATGGCCAGAAGCGTGCTCAAGGGTAATGACGTGCACGTCATCGTTTTCAGTAACCTGATATTGGTTTTGGTTGATCAGATAAGAAATGGAGTTGTCACTCCAGAACATTTCTGCGTTTGCCGTAGAGGCAAAGAAAGAAGCACTGGCAACAAGACCAGCAACTAAGTGCTTAACATTTAACATGAGCGCATTCCCAAAATACTAGAATTTTACTGACCCCGACAACATATCGGGGCCAATATAGAATTTTTAATTAAATTAATTGTTGCTTAGGCAAAAGCAAACTTGGCCACAAATAGCGCCGACAATAACCATACCGCTGGGCTAATTTCGTTGAAGCGGCCGCTGAAGATGCGAACCGCAGCGTAACTGATAAACCCAAACGCAATACCGTCTGCAATAGAGAAGGTCAGTGGCATAGTGACAACGATTACGGTTACAGGTACGGCATCCATTAAATCGTCCCACTTAACATTTACCAGGCCGGCAACCATCAGAACACCGACGAAAAATAGTGGGCCTGCGGTTGCGTAAGCTGGAACCATCGCCGCTAATGGTGAGAAGAATAGTGCCAATAAGAACAACGCAGCAACGGTAACGGCTGTAAGACCGGTACGGCCACCGGCGGCAACACCAGCAGTACTTTCAACGTAACTGGTTGTGGTTGATGTACCTAATAAGGAACCGGCGATAGTTGCACCGGAATCGGCAAATAATGCTTTTTTAAGGCCAGGCAGGTTACCGTCTTTATCAAGCAGGTTACCACGCTGGGCAACAGCGATTAAGGTACCTGAGGTATCGAATAAGTCGACGAATAGGAACGCAAAGATAACGCTTAGCATACCTACTTCAAGAGCACCGGCGATATCCAGTTCCATAAAGGTAGGAGCAAGCGAAGGTGGCGCAGTGACGATACCTGCGTACTCTACAGAACCAAAAACCAGGCCAAGAACCGTGATAACCAAAATGGAAATCATAACGGCGCCGTTAATGTTCAAAGAGATTAAACCAACGATTAAAAACAGACCAAGAATCGCCATTAGCGGTTCAAAATCAGTAACACTACCTAACGTTACTAAAGTTGCGTCGCTGGCGACGATAATACCGGCGCTTTTAAGAGCGATTAAGGCCAGGAACAAACCGATACCGGCAGCAATACCGAAACGCAATGCATGCGGGATTGAGTTAATGATCCACTCACGAACTTTGAATGCACTTAATGCAGTAAAGATCACACCGGAAATAAACACGCCACCTAAGGCAACGTTCCAGCTATATCCCAGCTCCATCACAACCGTGAATGTGAAGAACGCGTTTAAGCCCATACCCGGCGCTAATGCGATAGGGTAGTTTGCATATAAGCCCATGATCAAACAGCCAATGGCTGCAGCAAGACAGGTTGCAACGAATACTGCACCCTGATCCATGCCAGTCATAGCAAGCATACTTGGATTAACAAAGATAATGTATGCCATGGTCAGGAAGGTGGTGAACCCGGCAATCACTTCTTGCTTCACAGTGGTATTGTGCTGTGAAAGCTTAAAGAGTTTCTCAAACATCGATTGGTCCTATAAAAAATTTGGCGCATTTTAGCGAAAGATGTAGCTAAATTACATCTTTTTACGCATTTTTTCGCAATTTTACGTGGTTTAACGTTATTTTATTTCAACGATGTTAATCGCTTGATCAGCATTAACATTCTGATTTAATTCTGCTAATGGTTGTTGCGAAATTGGTTCAGGATCAAACGCTAAATCGCCACCATTAATAACGCCGGATTCAAGATTGACGTTTTTGAAATCGAAAAGCTCATTATCAGCCATGTGCGATGGCACAATGTTTTGCATTGCCGTAAAGATTGATTCGGCACGGCCCGGGTAGTGTTTATCCCAGTCTCTTAGCATGGCTTTAACGTTCTGGCGTTGCAGATTTGGTTGGCTGCCGCACAGATTACAAGGGATGATAGGAAATTGTTTGAGCTCAGCGTATTGCTTGATCTCTTTTTCTTTGGCGTAGGCAAGGGGACGGATCACCACGTGTTCACCATTGTCACTGACTAGCTTCGCTGGCATGGTTTTGGTTTTGCCATTGAAAAACATGTTAAGTAGCAGGGTTTCAATCATGTCGTCGCGGTGGTGTCCTAGGGCGATTTTGGTCGCACCTAAATGTTTTGCTGCTTTATATAGAATGGCTCGGCGTAAACGAGAACATAGGCTGCAGGTAGTTTTACCTTCAGGAATTTTTTCTTTGACAATGGCATAGGTGTCTTCTTCGACAATTTGATAGTCGACACCAATTTGCTCAAGATAATTTGGTAATACGTGCTCAGGAAAGCCCGGTTGTTTTTGATCTAGGTTAACGGCAACGATATCAAAATGGATTGGCGCTGAAGCTTTAAGCTTCAATAAGATATCCAGCATGGTATAGCTGTCAGCACCACCAGATAAGCACACCATGATTTTGTCGCCGTCTTCGATCATATTGTAATCGCTGATCGCTTTACCGACATGATGACGAAATCGCTTTTCCAGTTGTTTTAGCTGCTGCTTTTCGAATGCTGTTTGTTCAGACATGTATCCAACCCATGCAAAAAAAAGGCGTATTATAGCCAAGCCGGGTCACGGGGCAAACCGTTTAACAAATTTGTGTAAATTTTTATTAGTTATTTATTACGATTCTTCAACGGGTGACACATAACCGTCTGGTTTTAACGCCAGGAGATCGCAGTTCAATCGATCAATGACGTGCTCAGCGGTGTTACCAATGAAGACCGCCGACAAGCCGGTTCTGCCAATGGTACCCAATATTACCAACTCGGCATCAATATCTTTAGCGACTTTTTCAATCACATCCTCAGGCAAGCCCTCTTCAACATGCAGGTATTGCGACTGAATCTGATATTTTTTGGCATGCTCTTCCATCATTTTTTGATGATGTTCACGCATGGTTTTATTGTATTCCCCAGCATCAAACTCAGGGATCTCAATGGCGATATTAACTGGCGTGCCAGGATAGGAGTTCACCAGATGTACATCGGCTTTAATTAAACCGCTGAGTGTAAGCGCTGCATCGGTAATTTTCGCATTTAACGCCTTGTGGCTGTCTTCCTCGCTGCTGGCATTGATGGCCGCAAGGATATGACCGTTTTCAGGCCATTCATGATCTTTAACCAGCAATAAAGGTACCGGGCATTTGCGGATCAGGTGCCAATCGGTTGGAGTAAAGATGACGGATTGCAGAGTAGGGTGTTCGTGGGTGCTTTTTACAACCACATCGAATTTGTGTTCAATGACTTCTTCAATAATGACTTCAAACGGTCGATTGTGCCAAACCGCTTTGGTTTCTACAGGGTGATCGTATTCTTTGGCTAAGTCTTCGAGCCAGGATTGGCGATCTTTCACCACCGATTTGCGCATTGCTTCGCGCTCATCGCCAGAAAGCATGGTGGTCATTTCATAAGAAAAATCGAAAATTACCAATAGTGCAGTAATTTTATCGCCGGTTTGCTTGGCAATTGTACACGCCCGTTTTAATGCTTTTTGATCTTCACTATCCGGGTCGATAACTACCAGAATATTGCGATATCTATCCATTGCTCCCACCTTTATCAACAGTTGTGATTACGTGAATACGGCCTGATTGGTATTAAGCTTAATCGGATATCGGACGGGTTACAAATAAAAAAATCGGTAGAAGCAGCGCGTTAATCTGTGTGACGCTGCATTGCATTAACATCGAGAATGGTAACAAACTTGCGGTCCAGTTTTATCCAGCCATTTTGTTGAAAACGACTGAGTAACCGGGAAACGGTTTCTACCGTTAAACCTAAGTAATTTCCGAGATCGGTGCGGGTCATTGGTAGTTGAAATTCGCGGGAAGATAATTGTCGGTCTGACAGTCTATCGCCAAAATTTACCAGAAAGCGGGCAAGCTTTTGCTCGGCGTTTTCCTGATTAATGCTTAACAGATGCTGTTGATTACAACCCAGTTCAGCGCTCATTAGCGACATGATTTGCATTTTCAGACGCGGGATCTGGTTAGATAGCTGATCCAGGACATCAAATGGAATTTCGCACACCATGGCGGTTTCTAACGCTTGCGTGGTTCCCGGATGAACTTTATCAGACAGGGCGTCAAACCCTAGGACATCACCTGGAAGATGAAACCCGGTAATTTGTTGTTCGCCTTGGGCGCTCTGAATATAGGATTTAAAGGTGCCGGAACGAATCGCAAACAGGCTATGCAGATTATCGCCACCTTGAAACAAGGTTTGATTCTTTTGGATAGGCTTCTTGCGCTTGATAATCTCGTCAAGCAAATTCAATTCAATATTGGATAAGCTAAAAGGCAGGCAAAGCTCGCTGATACGGCAATTAGCACAGGATATATTTGGCGCAGTTGACATAGTTAATCGTATTGAATCGAATTAGGTTTTACCGACAAGGGTACTAAAACAGCATTTTCAGTGCAATATGCAATGAATAAATCCCATAAAGGATCAGTAGGATACCGCTCAGTTTTTTCACCATAGGTTTTCTTAACCCGTCGGTGAACCACCGAAACCCCGCGCTTAAGGTAAGGAGTGCGGGTAGGGTACCAAGGCCAAAGGCGAACATGATTAACGCACCTTGATGCCAGCTACCACTGGCGATGCTCCAGGTAAGGGTTGAATATACCAGGCCGCAGGGTAACCAGCCCCAGATAGCGCCTAATGCTAAAGCATGGGAGCCGGAGTTGACCGGGATAAACCGTTTCGACAAAGGCTGTATCCGTTGCCACAATATTTTTCCAATGGCTTCTACCCGGTTGAGAACAAACAACCATTGGCCGATATACAGGCCGAGTAAAATCAGGAAGACTGCGGCGAAGATTTGCAGCATGGCAATGGGTACGCCAATGGAACGTGCCGCTATCGAGCCGGTAAAGCCAGCTATTGCGCCGGCGATGGTGTAGGAAAGGATCCGACCGAAATTGTAATTGAAGATAATGGCTGGCGCGGGTTTGTCTTTACCGACAGAGCGAGACAGCATTGAAGTGATGCCGCCGCACATAGCAATACAATGTCCGGCACCGGCGAGACCAACCAAAAATGCTGAAATGACATCCATTTCCATGGGCGAATTAACCTAGGGCTTTTCCGTTTCGACGTTTTCTTTAGTTACCACGTTACTGACGGCGCTCTTGTCAACGCTATCGTCGGCGCTAACGTCTGCTATTGATTCAGAGCTTTCGGTTTTTTTCGCTGGCTCATCATCAAATAAAATGCTCATTCCCTCTTTTTCCAGATCGTCGAATTGCTCGGATTTTACCGCCCAGAAAAATAAATAGATGGCCACCGCAGTGAATAAAATGGCAATAGGAATAAGGACGTAAATTACACTCATTTTTTTAGTAGCCTTAATGAATTTGTCACCACTATCAGGGAACTGGCCGACATACCCAATACCGCAAAGTAGGGGGTGATATAACCACATACGGCCAATGGCAGTACAATGGCATTATAGGCCATAGCCCAGCTAAAGTTTTGTTTAATAATACGTTGTGTGCGTATCGAGGTATCTTTTAAGGATAGCAAGCTGGTTAAATGGTTATCCAGCAAAATCACATCGGCGCCAGTTTTGGCGATCTCGGTGCCGCTACCCATGGCAACCGAAACATGAGCTCCGGCAAATACAGGGGCATCGTTAACCCCATCGCCAACCATTGCCACATTCTTGCCTTGCTCAGTTAGCTTGCTCAGGGTATCTAGCTTTTCAGATGCGGTTAAATTCGCTTTTGCCTCGGTTAAGGATGTACCGGCTGCAGCGAGTTGCTCTGAGAATCGATCAACACCCGTTTGATTATCACCGCTTAGCAATAATGTGTCTGAGTCTTGGTTCAGTTTATTAATAACCTGAGTGGCATCTTCACGAATATCATCATCAAGATAAAATTCGGCAATGATTTGGTCATTTATTTTCAGTACGCAATTGCCTTCTAGCTTACTCGCTTCACCCTGTTGCTTATTACCAACCCAGCTAGCCTTACCTATCATCACAGGCTCGCCCTGGTACTCAGCGGCAATACCACAGCTGGTTATCGTTTCTACGTTATCGACGTTGATATCTGATTTTCTATAGCTTGCAAAAGCATCGGCAATCGGGTGTTGAGAATGGGCTTCTAACGCACTGGCGATAGCCAACACCTGCTCTTCGCTATATCTGTCAGACAGTAAATTAACCTGATTTAACGAGAATTTACCCTGGGTAAGGGTGCCGGTTTTATCAAAAGCATAGGTATCGATACGATTCATGGTTTCGATGACATGCGCACTTTTCACCATGATCCCCTGGCGGTTCAATTTGATTGTGCCGCAGGTTAGGGCAGTTGGCGTTGCCAGCGATAAGGCACACGGACAAGTGGCAACCAATACCGAAATGGTGATCCAAAACGCGTGGCTGGCATTTTCCTGAGCCCAGTAAATCCAGGTAAATACTGCGGTAACCAAAATCAGGGCCACAAAGTATTGGGCAATTTTATCGGAAAGCCTGGCAATTGCTGGTTTATGGTTCTGCGCTCGCTCACTAATACGAATAATGTTGGTTAAGAAATTATCGGCATTGGTGGCGTTAATCTTGATTTGCAGGTTGCCATCGGTATTTACCGTTCCGGCAAATACCTGTGAGCCAACGTTTTTGCTTACAGGTGAGGATTCACCGGTTAGCATGGCTTCGTTAACGGAAGTTTTGCCCTGCACAATAATGCCATCGCCGGGAATGGTTTCACCGGGTTTGACGATACAGATATCATCAACCTTTAAGTGTTTGGCACTAACGATAGATTCCTGGTTATCAACGATAACGGTTGCCGATAGCGGCATCAGTTTAAGTAGGTTTGCTGACACCTCTGCAGCCCGGGCGCGCGCCCTGAACTCCATAAACTTACCAATCAACAATAAGAAGGTGAACATGGCGACGGATTCAAAATACACTTCGCCCTGTTGGAAAAAGGTTGCCCAGCAACTGGCCATAAATGCCAGGCTGATGGCAATTGCCACGGGCACATCCATGGTTAAACGGCGCCCCTTAAGGGCATTGATGGCACCTAGGTAAAACGGGAATGCACCATAGGTAACGATTGGCAAGGTTAGCACCAGGCTGGTTGCCCGCAAATACACCAGATTGTGTTCGCTTAAATCACTGAACGCACCAAAGTACAAACCAAAAGCGATCATCATCACCTGCATGGTTAAGATACCGCTTACGCCAAGGCGGCGAATAAAGGCTTTGCTTTGCTGATTGTTTTTTATTTCTGTGGTATTGGCTTTGAACGGCAGGGCTGAATAACCAATTTTGGCAATGGCTGAGATAATTTCGCTCAGCTTTATTTTATCTTTATCCCAGGTAACGGTGGCACGTTGGGTCGTGGCGTTAACCTGCGCTTTGACGATACCGCTTTGTGGAGAGAGTTGCTTTTCAATCAACCAGGCACAAGCGGCACAGCTCATGCCTTCTACCGATAAAATGGTTTCCTGATGGCCATCGGATTCAAAGGTGAATTCGGATTGTAACTGCTGATCGTCGACAAATTGATTAACCTGCAATTGTTCTGGAATATCAGCGTTTACTTTATTGCCTTTTTCGGTACGGAAACGGTAGTAATCGTCGAGGTTATTATCGACGATGGCTTCGGCGACCGCCTGACAGCCTATGCAGCACATAGGCTCGTCTTTGCCGTGAATATTGACGGTTAAATCCAGGCCTGCTGGAACGATTTCACCGCAGTGGTAACAATCCATGTTCATCATTAATATTGAATTTCAAACGGCCTGAATTCTAATTGGGGTAGGGCAACGGTAGTCTGTACTTTCCAGCGTTCATCAAATGGCAACACCTGAATGCGCCATTTACCGTCAATTTTGTTTTCAAACGTCTGGCGATACCAGCCATTGCCGTCGGCGGTTAGTTTTAATGAAAAGTCTCTGTCAGCCAGGGTTGAATGGTAAAAACTCACGTTTAGTACCGGGAAGCTCTTCTCGATACCCGTAGGTTTTAAAATAATTTCGTCATCGGAAACCTTCATATCGAAGGCAATACCAAGTTTCTGAGCTTCTTTAATCTTAGATATCTCCAGGTTGATGCTTTTGCCTTTTTTGTAATAGTCGTCAACGACAACGGTATCGGCATCGGTGTTGGCAATGATAAGGGTAGTGATCCCGGCGATCACAGCACTTAATGGCAGGAAGAAAACGAAATAAGCCCAGGGCTCTTTGTACCAGCGGGTAGTCATAAATAAACCTATTATTGTGAGAAAAAGCTCAGCATGTATGTAAACGCGCCAATTTTAACGCTTTTTCGGTATCAAGTTAAATAAGGTTAAGCTCTCTTGTTTATTAACTATGAAAACTTAATCTGATTTAACTTTTTTTAGGTTTGTTTGTCGGGCAAAAATAAACCCTGCACAATTAGATTGTACAGGGTTTATAGAGATTAAGATTATTCGCTGTCGGAATTGTCAGCTGACAAGCTGTAAACGTAGGCGCTGACTACGCGGATCTTGTCTTCGCCAAGGAAGTCTTTCCAGGCTGGCATGACACCAGCACGACCGTCACGAATCGTCGCTTCTACTGCACGAGGAGAACCACCGTACAACCAGATATCGTCGTTCAGGCGAGGTGCGCCAAGGGCTAAGCCCATTTCGTGACTACCTTCACCGTTTTCACCGTGACAGGCAGCACACATGGCAAACTTCTCTTTACCGGCATCTGCCATGGCAGAATCAACTTCCAAACCGCTCAAACTACGAACGTAAGCTGCAACTTCTTTCACGCCTTGCTCACCACCTAACATGGTTTTCCAGGCGATCATACCCTGCGCTTTACGGCCGTAAAGCAACGTTTCTTCGATATCTTCAGGCGTACCACCGTATAACCAGTCGTTGTCCGTTAGATCCGGGAAGCCTGTGGTACCTTTACCGTCAGAGCCGTGGCACTGAGCACAGTTTTGCAGGAACAAACGCTGGCCGATACGCAATGCTTCTTCGTTCTTAACCAATTCGCTGTAATCCTGCTTGGCAAGACCTTCGAAAATTGGACCAAAACGCTCTTGGGCACTATCTACTTCACGGTCATATTGAACCAGTAAACCCGCTTCTTTAGCCGCTTCGTTTTGTGCTTTTGAATCAGCCAGGCTGGTAATACCCTGGTTAGAGCTTTTCCAGCCAAACAGGCCTTTAAAGTTACCAAGACCAGGATAAAGGGCCAGATAGATAAAGCCCCATATAATCGTGATTAGGAAGAAGGTACTCCACCATTTTGGTAGTGGATTATTTAATTCCTCGATGCCATCAAATTCGTGGCCCATGGATTCACCTTCTTCAACACCGGTGAAGTTGGTTAATGTCCATCTCAACAGCAGGTAACAGCCAACAAGCGTACCTAAGGTAAGAACGGTGATCCATATACTCCAGAAGCTAGACATTCTTATTAGTCTCCTGTTTTTCTTTATTCACGTCGTCTTTCTCGTCGAAAATAGAATTGGCAGCTTCATCGAATGAAGTTTTACGTTTTTTGCTAAAAGCCCATACTACTATGATGATAAATAGTACGAAGATAATAACGGTAAATATGCCTCTTAAAGTGCCGTAATCCATAATTACTTCAACGCGTGACCAAGTGATTGTAAATAAGCGATAAGGGCGTCCATTTCCGTCAGACCATCCTTACCAGTAATGCTTTTCGTGGTGGCAAACTCCGCACCAGCGTTAGCGATGTCTTCAGCAGAATAAAGTGGAATCGGGTTACCGTCTTCATCTTTATGACTGCGGTTTTTCGTCAACGCATTGAACAGCTTCATCTTCTCAGCAGAAAGCTTGTTCGAAACAGGTGTTTCAGCTAACCACTTATATGCTGGCATGTTGGATTCAGGTACTACTGAACGAGGATCCATCAAGTGAGCATAGTGCCAGTCGTCTGAATAACGACCACCCACACGGGCCAAATCTGGACCGGTACGCTTAGAACCCCATAGGAAAGGGTGTTCCCAAACTGATTCACCAGCAACACTGTAGTGACCGTAACGCTCAGTTTCAGCACGCAATGGGCGAATCATTTGTGAGTGACAGTTATTACAACCTTCACGAATATAAATATCACGACCTTCCATTTCCAACGCCGAATAAGGACGCAGGCTATCTACAGGTTGAGTCGTTTCTTTCTGAAAAAACAACGGAGTGATTTCAACCAGACCACCAATACTGATTGCCATGATGGTCACAATAAAAAACCAGCCGACGTGTTGTTCTACTTTTTCATGTCTATTCATTGTTTCCGTCCTTAAGCCGTTACTGCTTCACGTTGCAGGCTTTGTTCTTTGGTCCCGATGGTTTTGAACATGTTGTAGGCCATTAAGATGAAACCTATAACCACGAAACAACCGCCAATAAAGCGCATGGTGTAGAAAGGATATGAAGCTTCCAGACTTTGTACAAAGCTATAGGTCAACGTACCGTCGGTATTTACCGCACGCCACATCAAACCTTGCATTACGCCGGAAATCCACATTGCAACGATGTAAAGAACGATACCCGTTGTATGCAACCAGAAGTGTACGTTGATCAATTTGATAGAGTACATCTTAGGTTTGTTAAATACTGCAGGGATCAGATAGTACATAGAGCCGATGGAAATCATCGCAACCCAACCAAGTGCACCTGAGTGAACGTGGCCAACTGTCCAGTCTGTATAATGAGACAGGGCATTTACGGATTTAATTGCCATCATTGGACCTTCAAAAGTCGACATACCGTAGAAAGACAGGGAAACGATTAGGAATCGTAGAATTGGATCTGAACGTAGTTTGTCCCACGCACCTGACAGGGTCATGATACCGTTGATCATACCACCCCAGGAAGGCAGGAACAGAACTACTGACATTACCATACCAACAGACTGAGTCCAGTCAGGTAGGGCGGTGTAGTGTAAGTGGTGAGGACCAGCCCAGATATATAGAGATACCAGAGCCCAGAAGTGAACGATAGAAAGACGGTATGAGTAAACCGGACGTTCAGCCTGCTTAGGTACGAAGTAATACATCATACCAAGGAAACCGGCGGTTAACAGGAAACCAACGGCGTTATGACCATACCACCACTGCATCATCGCATCGATGGCGCCAGGGTAGATAGAATAAGATTTAGTCAGAGTCAGAGGCAATGCCATAGAGTTACCGATGTGCAATACCGCAACGGTAATAATGAATCCGCCGAAGAACCAGTTAGCAACGTAGATATGGGATGTCTTGCGTTTAATCAGGGTACCGAAGAAACAGATGGCGTAGGATACCCAGACCAGCGCAATCAGGATGTCGATTGGCCATTCTAGTTCGGCATATTCTTTCGACGAAGTAATACCTAAAGGTAAGGTAATGGCAGCCGCTACGATAATCGCTTGCCAACCCCAGAAGGTGAAAGGCACAAGGGCTCCACCGAACAGAGTGGCTTTACAGGTACGCTGGACAACATAATAAGAAGTTGCGAACAGGGCGCTGGTACCAAATGCAAAAATAACTGCATTGGTGTGCAGAGGGCGAAGACGAGAGTATGTAAGCCAGGGCGTATCAAAGTTAAGGGCTGGCCAGATCAACTGGGCAGCAATCAACACACCGACAAATGTGCCAACAATACCCCAAATTACAGTCATTACAGTAAATTGACGTACAACTTTGTAGTTGTAATCGATTTCTGCAGTAGTGCTTTGACTCATATTAAAGGTTCCACATTTATAATTATAAAGTTGATGTGAGTATTTATCGTTTCTAAATTATTGCTCAAACCGGTATAAACCGATCGATAAAAATTTGCTTCTATAGTTATAGTTCAAATCCACAACATTACATAGAGAGTGCAATTTTCGGTGCGAATGATAATGCCTGTACTTCCAGATGTCACCACTTGACTTATAAAAAACTGACCTAGATCAACATTTTTATTTATTTAGTGGGTTTTTCTAAGTAAAAGTCGGATAATTCGTCCCTGATCAGCAATTAAAAGTGAAATAATGCGTATTTTTTACACAGTTATAATCGTCGCCATTATTGGCGTTTTAGTAACAATAAACCTGAATCGCAAAGAAAATATTGATCTGCGTCAAACCGGCGTGCCTCTGTGTAATTTTCAAGTAGAACCATGTTCTTATGAGATGGATACGACGAAAGCATTATTGACTTCTTCTGTCGAGAAGATTAGGCCAGAGGAGGCATTTCAATTTAGTTTACAGTTCCCTGAAGCCCAAAATGCAGAAATTAAAAGTGCATTTATAGAGGGGCGAGACATGTATATGGGCAAGATCCCTGTTTTCTTCACTTCTGAAGGTGATAAATACCGCTCAGATGTCCTGCTCGGTGCCTGCACAGAAGCGCAAATGGTGTGGCGGATGACAGTTAATGTTGTCGTTGATAACCAACAGCAGCGCCTGCTCTATGATTTTATCGCCTACCAGTGATCTGATCCAAAAAATTAGAGCAGATCAGAAACCAACCAAATCGCGACGGCAAACATCAAGGATGCCGATATTCGGTTTACTAATACTACGTTACGACCATTGGATAACAACAGGCCCAGTGTTTTTCCGCCGGTAGCGTAAATCATCATGCAAATGAACTCTGAACAGAGAATGATTGCCACCAGGATTGTCAATTGCATCCAGAATGGTTTTTCCGGGCTGATAAATGGCGGCAGCAGGGAGATCATAAATGCCCAGCCTTTCGGATTGGCGATGGCAGTGATTAGACCCTGACTGAAAAGCGTGAAACGTGACGTATCAACTTTTTTCGAAAGTTCAGACGATACCGACATACTGCCCTTTGAGCGCCACATTTGCGTGGCAATGTAAATCAGGTACACACCACCAACTAATTTTAACGCCACAAAGAGTTCCGGAAACTTTAGCATAATTGCCGCAACACCAAGTACTGCGGCAATAGCTACCGCAGCGACGCCGAGCAGTTCGCCGACCATCATGTACATGGTGCGTCGAACACCTACGCTCATCCCCAGCGTTAACGCTAAGGTCATGCACATCCCCGGGCTAATACTTACCAGGAAAAATGTCGGAATAAAAAGAAAGAGTAGGGAAGCGTCCATTGATTTTCTATGTTGGAGTTATTCGATTGAGCTTTAGAGGCGCTATTGTAATGAAATAGCGCCGCGAGTCATAGTGTTAAAGGCATTAACTCCCGGCAAATTCCACCAGGGTAAATTGTGCGGACTTTTCAGATTGGAAATAGAGTACGCAGTCGCGCCATTTTTTCGGGATTTTCCATTCGCTGCTTTCATCAATGTTGATAAGCCTACGAGTGTTATCACAGCGAATATCGAGATGTTCCAGTGTTCCCTGAAGGTCGGTTATCGCAAAATGGTTTCTGGCAAGGTGGTGTTGCCAGATCCCCAGCTTATTGGTTTTTGCCTCTACGACCAAATCAATTTCTGAATTTATATGCTGATTTAATTGTTCCCGTGTCGAAGCCATCGTTGCTTGTTCAACCCCGCGGCTTTTTTCTGCCTCTATGTGGTTCAACAAAGCCAGCGCTTCAGCAAGCTTATGGTCTTCGGCCAGCAATTTTACTTTTTCCATCGCCAGATCCGCCCACAGATCTGGAAAGGTATCGATGATTGATATCAATTCTACGTTTTTCAGGGTAGTGTGATAAAGCTCGGTATTATTGATCTGAGATGCATAATTCAGGGTGTAGACATCAGCAAAGTCCTTTTCACCATACATGCGATAACTTAGATCGTTTATTTGCTCATAAATTTCGTCCATGCCATCACGGTCTTTGGCGGCAATGAATGCTAACCCCTGCATATAGTAGTCGTAGACTTTTTCGCGAATGTTTTTATCGCGATCAAACTTGAACGTTAAGCGCACATTGTGAATGTTGGATTGCACCGGTTGGTTAAATTCTAATGCCGGCTTGTACTTCCATTTTTTAACCGCGTTAATTGCCGAGGTTACAAACTGTGCGCCGCCGCTATCATCAGTAACCAAAATGTTACTGATTGCGCCATCTTTTTCGATGGTAAAGGTAAGTTCAACCCAGCCCTCTTTTTTCTTTCTTGCATAGTAAATAGGGTAGATTGGCCCAATTTTTACGTGATGCTTTGCAGGGTGAAATTCCTGGTCAGGATCAGGCTGCTGTTTTGCTTCTTCGATGAGTTTAGGAATGGTGATTTCCGGTAACGGAAGCTCAATCTCGGCAGCGACTGTAGCAGACAACATTGTTATGCCTACCAGACAACATTTAAATATCGATTGCATGTTTTTTTCTTATTATTGTTAAATTAACCTGAGTTGCCTGGAGAAAGGTTACCCGGTTAAAGGTAACCCGGAAATTATCTTACTCTGAGGTTTCTTCGCTATCGTTATGCTTGTTTTCATCAACGAGCGGATATTCAACCAGGTCAAATGTCGTATTCTTGTCACCAGAAATATAGACCTGACAGTTTTTCCAACTGCTTGGTATTTTCCACATAGTGGTTTCATTTACGGTGTAAACATTGCGTTTGTTGTCGCAGCGGATATCGATGCTTTCTAAATTACCATTGATTTCTGCCACTGAGAACTTGTCACGTGTCAGCGTATGTTGCCAAAGCTTATATTCGTTTACCTCACCCGGAACAATTAAATGCATGTCGGAATCTCGGTAGCCAATAATTTTGTCTGTTAGTTGACTGACAGCATCTGAACTCAAATGTGAATTATCGTCATGTTTGATTTGCTGAAGCACATTAAGTGCATCTGCCAGTTTGTGTTGCTTGATAAACAGATCCATTTTTCTTTCACCAATAACGGTCCATGATTTTGGCATACTGTTTTTAAGCGCATACAATTTCGTATCTTCAAGACGCTGTTCGTACAAGTCTTGATCTTTTATTGCCGCGGCGTAATTGAGTTGCAATAACTTTATATAGCTCTCTTCATCATAAAGCTTGGTTTCATAGTTATCGATCTTTTCACCAATTTCTTTGATAGCCTCGATATCACCTGAGACTAAAACCTTAGACGCTTTGTTGTAAAATCGTTTAAAACTGGAACGAACACCGTTGGAGCCCATTCTGAAGTCTAAGCGAACATTATGCATGCAGCTTTGGATAGGCTCACCGTTTTCCGTGGCGGGTTGATACTTCCACTGTGATAACGCCTTTTCAGACGCTGTTATAAAAGCTCGGTTGCCGGAATGGGCAACGGGGATCAAATTCGATACGCTGCCATCGGGTTCTACGGTTAAGCTAAATTCTACCCAACCTTCTTTACCATTTCTGGCGGCTGACTTTGGGTAATTAGGTTGGACTCGTTCAATTGGAACGACTGAAGTAAAGCTGCTAATTGGTGTTGCTAATTTTTCCGCATTATCCGTTGCGTTGGCTATCGCCAGGGGGGAGAATGCCAGCATTATATCAATCCCATTAAATTATTGCTCACTCAGTGAGAATTTAAAGGCTTTTAGACAAGGCTTTGATTGCAGAGAATGGTCGTTCCATTGTCAAAATCAGTAACGCAGGATAAACGCCTTTAAAACTCACCCGTAGGGAGTTAGTGAGAGGCCCATTTACGGCCCTATATTTCATTAATATAGAATGACTATATCAATAAAATCTATGTTGCAAATGAACCTCGGCCCTAACTCTGAGTTGTGCACAAACTTAGTGGGATTGGTATTATTGCTGAACCAAAGATCTTCCTAATCATGTTGTTTTCCTTGGATATATTGTTCTAACTGCTGTGTCAGAGTACACCAAGGTATGGGTAAAGTTAATAGGGTAGAGGATTAAAATGAACTGGAAAGCAAAAAGCCCGCAATAATGCGGGCTTTTCTAAAGTGGCTCCCCTGGTCTGATTTGAACAGACGACACATGGATTAACAGTCCACCGCTCTAACCAACTGAGCTACAGGGGAATTACAAATTGTGTGCAGTAGAAACCTACTTGCGAAAGTGGCTCCCCTGGTCTGATTTGAACAGACGACACATGGATTAACAGTCCACCGCTCTAACCAACTGAGCTACAGGGGAATAATACTTTTTTAATCAACCGCTTAATAAGAGCCATTGATATTGAAATTTGGCTCCCCTGGTCTGATTTGAACAGACGACACATGGATTAACAGTCCACCGCTCTAACCAACTGAGCTACAGGGGAATAAAAATGTTCGCGTCTCGCTAACGGGGCGGAATATTATCTATCTGAAACTTACCTGTCAACAATAAAAATGAATATAAATTTAAATGTTGATTCGATTGCCGATTTTGCGAACAAATCGAGTTGGAAATAATCAACAAGGTCAACTTTTTACCCGTATACAGGACTACCAGAGAGGTTTACGGTGTAACTTTCATACAATCGGAAATGTTGCTAGCAACAAAGCGGTCTATCTTTTACAATACGCACCTTTCATTTCTTCATAAAAACCGGCACTTAATGACATCAGCGAAAACCAAGAAAAAGCAGGATCTGCTCAACGAGCCGGTAAGCAGTACGCTCAAGAATATGACCATTCCTATGATCTTAGGGATGATCCTGTTGATGACATTTAACCTGGTCGATACCTTTTTCGTTAGTTTACTCGGCACTCAGCCGCTAGCGGCCATCAGTTTTACCTTTCCGGTAACGTTTACGGTTATTAGCCTCGCCATTGGTTTGGGTATCGGTACCTCAGCGGTCATTGCAAAAACCTTGGGTAAAGGCGATGTAGAGTCCGCTAGAGATAGTGCTACGGTTGCGATGCTGATGACAGCGATTATCGTCGCATTGATTTCGCTGTTGGGTTATGCCTTTTCCAAACCTCTGTTTAGCCTACTCGGCGCCAAACCATCGTTGATGCCATTAATTAACGATTACATGGACCTTTGGTTTTTAGGTAGCATAGGCCTTATCGGCCCGATGACAGGTAACGCCATTTTAAGAGCCTCGGGCGATACGGTTACACCAAGTTATGTGATGGGTGGTGCAGGCCTGATTAACGCGGTACTTGATCCTTTATTCATTTTCGGCTGGGGCCCGGTTCCAGCTATGGGGATTAAGGGTGCAGCCATCGCAACATTGGTTTCATGGGCATTCGGGATGATAATTATCCTTTATATTCTTGGTGTGCGCAGACAAATGATTCATCTGAAATTACCGCATTTAGATGTTATGAAAAAATGCACTCGAGAAATTCTTCATATTGGAATGCCTGCAGCATTTGCCAATATGCTAACCCCGATTGCCGCAGCAGTGATGACTGCCATTGTTGCATCCTACGGGGAAACTGCAGTTGCTGCCTTTGGCGTGGGTTCACGTATCGAATCCATTGCCTGTTTAGTCGTTTTAGCATTGTCGATGACGCTACCACCTTTTATCAGCCAAAACCTGGGAGCTGGTAAAATGGCCAGAGTTGAGGAAGCTTACGGGGTAACTTCAAAATTTGTAATGGTGTGGCAGGTCGGCATTTATTTAGTCATGGTGTTGGTAGCACCATTTATTGCCATGGCATTTACCAATGATCAGGAAGTGGCGGATATCATCAAATTGTTTATCTACATTTTGCCACTAGGTTACGGGTTGCAGGGCATTATTATCCTTACCAATTCATCTTTTAACGCCTTACATAAGCCAATGGCGGCGTTAGCACTCAGCATTATTCGTTTATTTGTATTTTATGTGCCTCTTGCTTATCTTGGCAGTAAGTTATTTGACTTAAATGGCTTCTTTGTTGGTGCGTTACTTGGAAATTTATTGATGGCAGCCCTGTCATATCATTTATTCACCCGACAATTTGCAGAGCCTGAGTGTCTGACCGAGAGCAAGCCTTCCTGAGCCAGTTATGAGTAAAGATTTAAAGATTATTTCTAACTACACCCCAAGTGGTGATCAACCAACCGCGATTGCCCAGTTGCTGGACGGACTGGATGCCGGCTTGGCGCATCAGACTTTACTCGGTGTAACCGGCTCCGGTAAAACCTTTACCGTTGCTAATGTGATTGAAAAACAAAATCGTCCAACCATGATCCTGGCGCCAAACAAAACTCTGGCGGCTCAGCTTTATGGGGAAATGAAGGAATTCTTCCCGGAAAATGCGGTGGAGTACTTTGTTTCTTACTACGACTACTATCAGCCGGAAGCTTATGTTCCGACCACAGATACCTTTATCGAAAAAGATGCATCGATAAACGATCATATTGAGCAGATGCGATTATCAGCGACCAAAGCCCTGATGGAGCGTCGCGATGTTATTATCATTGCCTCAGTGTCTGCTATCTATGGATTGGGTGATCCCGACTCTTATTTAAAGATGATGCTGCACCTGCGTCAGGGCGATATCATCAATCAACGGGATATCCTGCGCCGCTTAGCAGAATTGCAATACACCCGCAACGATGTCGCCTTTCAACGTGCTACATACCGGGTTCGTGGTGACGTTATTGATATCTTTCCAGCGGAATCCGACCGAATTGCCTTGCGAGTTGAGTTGTTCGATGAAGAGGTAGAGCGCATCAGTCAGTTTGATCCGTTAACGGGTCAGGTTGAGCGTATTTTGCCTCGTGTGACTATCTATCCTAAAACCCACTATGCAACGCCAAGGGATCGTATTCTTGATGCCGTTGAAAAGATCAAAGTGGAACTGAAGGAGAGGGCTGAGCAACTTAAAGCTAATAATCGTCTGATCGAAGAGCAGCGCATTGTGCAGCGTACTCAGTTTGATATCGAGATGATGACGGAAATTGGATACTGTTCTGGTATCGAAAATTACTCCCGATATTTGTCTGGTCGTGAACCTGGTGAAGCACCGCCGACGTTATTTGATTATCTGCCCAATGACGGCTTATTAATCATCGACGAATCCCACGTTACGGTGCCGCAATTGGGCGCCATGTATAAGGGTGACCGATCACGAAAACAAAACCTGGTGGAATACGGGTTCCGCTTGCCATCGGCGCTTGATAACCGACCGATGAAGTTTGAAGAATTCACGGCACTGGCGCCGCAAACCATTTATGTTTCGGCAACGCCTTCTCAATATGAACTAGAGCAATCTGGCGGTGACGTTGCTGAGCAAGTCGTTCGACCAACCGGTCTATTGGACCCTACCATCGAAGTGCGTCCGGTCGATACCCAGGTGGACGATTTACTGTCAGAAATTCGCAAACGCGTTGAGGTTAACGAGCGGGTATTAGCCACAACCTTAACCAAACGTATGGCGGAAGATTTAACCGAATACCTTTCAGAGCATGGCGTTAAAACCCGTTACCTGCACTCTGATGTGGATACGGTTGAACGTATGGAAATCATTCGTGATTTACGTTTGGGTAAATTCGATGTGCTTATCGGTATCAACTTACTCCGAGAAGGTTTGGACATGCCTGAGGTGTCTTTAGTGGCAATTCTTGATGCCGATAAAGAGGGCTTCCTGCGTTCTGACCGTTCATTAATCCAGACCATAGGTCGTGCTGCTCGTAACCTTAATGGTCGCGCCATTTTGTATGCTGACAGAATTACTGGTTCAATGAAGCGTGCTATTGATGAGACTGAGCGTCGTCGTGCTAAGCAACAGGCTTACAACGAAGAAAACAACATTACGCCGAAAGGTCTGGTGAAACGTATAATTGACGTCATGGGTGTAGATTCTGGCGTCGAGGGCGATAACAAGAAAGTTGCGGAGCCGAAAAAACAAACGCCAATATTATCGACGTCTGAGATTGATGCTAAGGTTGCTGAGCTTGAAAATGAAATGTTTGAGCATGCTCGTAATCTGGAATTTGAGAAAGCAGCGGCAGTTCGTGATGAAATTGCTAAACTGCGTGATATGCAGCTGCGCAGTTAATCCAGCGCTGAATTAAACCGGCTTTTAAACTCTGGAAGTGTAATAATTGATGATTTCAGCGATCTCATCGCTGTTACAGCGTGGCAGTTTGGCAATGTCTTCGATAATTTTGTCTTGAATATCGACCGGAAATAGCATCAATTGCTCAAGGTACAGGTGTGCCTTAAGTTCATCGTTTTCACCAAGTAAATTTGCCAAATGCTTTGCGTGATGGCGCCAAACTGAACCCATAACTACCTCGCTATAAACCCCATCCTCCCTTAATTCTAGGTGAAAAAACGCAGCCACGTGCTTTTTTACTACCTGTTTTTAAGCAATCGTATAACGATGTTTAAACAGCTCTGAATAAGTCGTTTATTTGCCTCAGATTTTTATACGTGTGCTGAAAATAATAATATTCTAAATGCGGCATTAGAGCGTCAACCTTATGTTGCTAATTCGAACAAATGTTTTTTAACTGGTTGGAAAGTAGAGTCGAACTGGTTATCCTAAAACGATAAAAAGAGGAATCGATGATGAAAGAAAAAAAACAACAACTACTATCTGCTTCAGTTTGCGCCGGTTTGATTGCATTAGCAATGTCGCCAGCTCTGCAAGCAACCGAAACAAAAGAAATCGAACAAGAAATTGAAATCATTAAAGAAAAAGGCAGCGATGCTAATGTTACCGTCAGCGAAAACGGCAATACAACGACATTGAAACTTAGTGATGAAGCGTTAAAAGATAAAGCGGTTCTCGAGCAGGAGCTTGCCGATCTTCCGCAAGAAACCCGTGAAGTTGTGATGAAAGCATTGGGCAAGGTTGCCATGGTGGGGAACGGCGATGGTCATGTGTTGCATATTGAAAGTGAACATGGCGAAGAAGCATTTGAATGGGTATCAGAAGGAGATGGTGCCAATAAAGTGATTGTTGTTGATACCATTAGTGAAACCCATGGTGAAGACCATGATGTAAAAATCATTAAAAAAGTGGTTCACGCCGACAGTGAAGGTGGCCCGGTATTTATCAGCGCCAATGGTGAAGGCGGGGCGGCAAAAGCCATTGTTCACTTATTGAAAAAGGCGGAATTGAGCCCGGAAGAGTTGGATCAAATTCAACAGGCATTGGACGCGAAACGCTAATCTAAATTGTCAGAAACATAAAATCTAAGAGGGTAGAAGGCGGGCTTAATGTTTCCACCTTCCACTTTTAGCTTTCTTATTCGTACTCTAGAGGATCCGTCGCATTATTCTTTGCAAACGCCTCTAAACGTTCCTGACAAGCACCACATTTACCGCAGGCTTTTTCACGACCGTTATAACAGGTCCAGGTTTTCGAATAATCTAGCCCCATCTCCAAACCATCAGTAAGAATATCGATTTTAGAAACTGTCAGGTAAGGGGAGTAAATTTCCACCGGTTCGTAGTTAGCGATTTTACAGACATCGTTCATTTTCATCACGAATTCTGGGCGACAATCCGGGTAAATGGCGTGATCACCAGAATGGGCACCGTAATAAACCTGACCAGCACCTTTTGATACCGCATAGCCAACCGCAAGCGATAATAAAATCATATTACGGTTTGGCACCACCGTAGATTTCATACTCTCTTCAGCATAATGGCCTTCCGGGATATCAATTTCGTCGGTTAACGATGAACCGGCCAATAATTGGTTGATGCTGGTGATATCAATCACTTTATGTTCAATACCCAGCTCTTTACAAACATTGGCGGCATATTCCAACTCTTTTACATGGCGCTGTCCGTAATCGAAGGATAGGGCATAGACCTCTTTGTTGTCTCGAACTGCACGATTGAGCACGGTGAATGAATCCATGCCACCGGAGTAAATTACCACGACTTTTTCTGTCATATTTTCAGCCATTTATTAACTTGCGTAATGTATAATACGAAATATCCGTAATTTTACTTGATAATCTTGTATCGCTAAAGAAGATTTATGATGAGCCAATACAAAATTAACGAAATGTTCGAGACCATTCAGGGTGAAGGGTCATTTACCGGACAACCTTCCATTTTTATTCGTTTACAAGGGTGTCCTGTTGGTTGCTCATGGTGCGATACCAAACATACCTGGGATATTGATCCCGAACGGGAAGTCAGCGCTCCGGTTATGCTGGCAAAGTCGGCGGAAACCGATGAGTGGGCGGAATTTAGTATCGCCGATTTATTGCAGACCATTGCTGATAACGGCTGGCAGGCCAAACATATCGTACTAACAGGCGGTGAACCTTGTATGGTTGACCTCGAACCATTGTGCCGAGTCCTGGAAGAGAGTGGTTATTCGACGCAAGTGGAAACCTCAGGAACCTTTGAAGTACTCGTCAGCCCTAAATGTTGGGTAACGGTATCTCCTAAGGTAAATATGCGCGGTGGTTACAAGGTGCTTGGTTCGGCGATGCACAGAGCCAATGAAATTAAGCATCCGGTAGCAACAGAACAACATGTAGATGATTTAAAAGCCTTGCTTGCAGAGCATGGCATTACTGATACCCCGGTTTACCTGCAACCTATCAGCCAAAAAGAACGGGCAACCCAACTTGCCATCGATACCTGTATCGCTAATAACTGGCGCCTTTCCATTCAGGTCCACAAATACATCGGCATCGAATAGTCTTCATCAAGGGGCCAGAGTTGTTGAATTTACTGGGGTCGGCAGTCGCTGTTTGACTCTGACCCCAGTAAATTTACCGCCCCAATGATTTTGAGCTAAGCTCATAATATCAAGTCCACTAAGTAAGAATTTAATGAAATTGGTATAGACCCTTCAACGAGGTGTTTGTTTTGAGTAACGCATTATTCCAACCGATTAAACTTGGACCTTACCAACTTAAAAACCGCATTGTCATGCCACCCATGACACGTTCAAGGTCTTCCCAACCCGGCGATATCCCCAACCAAATGATGGCTACTTACTATCAACAGCGAGCGTCCGCAGGTTTGATTGTTAGTGAAGGGACGCAAATTTCACCGATGGGCAAAGGTTACGCTTTTACCCCAGGGATTTTTAGCGACGCCCAGGTAGAGGGCTGGAAACTGGTAACGGAAGCGGTGCATGAAAAAGACGGCATCATATTCGCTCAATTGTGGCATGTAGGCAGGGTATCCCATCCCAATAATCTAGGTGGAGAACAACCGATTTCTTCTTCAACCCTGAAAGCAGAAAATGTTAAAGTGTATGTGGATAACGGCGAGCAAACCCCAGGATTTGTCGATGTTGTTCAGCCCCGTTCTATGTCTGTTGAAGATATCGAATTGGTCATTCAGGAGTTTCATCAGGCGGCACTAAACGCTATACAGGCCGGGTTTGATGGCGTCGAGTTACATGCCGCCAATGGTTACCTGTTAAATCAGTTTATTGATTCTGAGTCTAATCAACGTGTCGATGAGTACGGTGGCACGCTCGAGAACCGATTAAGGTTTTTGGACCGAGTTGTTGAAACCTTGGTTGACGCAGTTGGTGCCGATAAAGTCGGTGTGCGTCTTGCGCCTTTAACCTCACTTAACGGCACAGTTGACGCTAATCCAGAGGAAGCCTATGTTGCAGCTGCCGAATTACTCAACCGACATAAAATCGCCTATATGCATATCGCGGAAGTGGATTGGGATGATGCGCCAGATACTCCAGAGAGCTTTAAGCTAGCGCTTCGCAAAGCCTTTACTGGGGTGATTATCTACGCAGGGCGCTACGATGCCGAAAAGGGCAGTGAAGCCATTAAAAACGAGATAGCCGATATGATTGGCTTTGGCCGGCCATTTGTTGCTAATCCTGATTTGCCGGAGCGGATTAAACATGGCTACCCGCTTGCGCAACATGATCCGGATACCCTGTTCGGTGGTGGTGAAAAAGGCTTAACGGACTATCCAGAGTATCAACCTAAATAATGTCGCAAAAATTGTGCTATTAACTTTAAACTTTATGTGGCTGAGTGCAGTCCTAGATAGATTGCATATAATCAAATAACAGGCACATTTTCAAACCTTCGGGAGAGTTTTATGAAGCGCAGCGTAATGATTTTGTTATCCGGTATTTTGGCGATCAGCCCATTGGCGATAGCATCAGAAATCGACCCGCAAACCGAAAAAGAAATCAAGCACCTGCTCAAGTACGTTGGCGATAGTGGCTGCAAATACGAACGCAATGGTGATTTTCACCAAGGCGAAGAAGCGGTCGAACATATTCAAAAGAAATACGACTACTTTGTTGACGATATTGAAACGACTGAAGACTTTATCGAGAAAAGTGCCACCCAAAGCCTGATTTCTAAAAAGAAATACATGATCCATTGCCCGGATCAGGAAGCTGTTCCATCTGGCGATTGGTTATTAGAAGAGCTGGACCGTTATCGCGAACAGCAATCAAGCCAAGTCCAATAGAGCAGGGGGCTGCCCGTTAATGTGGTTCGGGATTATTCTGCTTTTTAAGAATTTTAATAATTCGGCTATTGATGATTTCCGATAGGTTCCAATAGTAAAGCTTGGGATCGGTTGTGTTATAGAAAACAATCATTACGGTATTAATATCTTGGTGATAAGTAGCGAAACTTTGATAGCCAGGAATCCACCCACCGTGTTCATATTCGTAAATAGAAGAATATATCTCCCGTTCTTCTCCTTCGAATATCGTCCCATCGTTCAGAGCTCTTAAAAATACTCCAACGTCTTCGGCTGTGGCCAACATACCGTGCTCACCTTCCTTCAAATCATGAGGGTATCCAACGTGATATCCACTCATAACCTGGCTCATATCAACTTGCTTGGACGAATTGAACGTGCTGTTTAGAGACAGTGGCTGTAAGATTTCTTTTTCAATGAACTTAAAACTATCGTAACCCAACTCGTTATTCATTATTTTGTTGAGTAACAGGTAATTGGTATTGCTATACTCGTAGTCTTCACCGGGTTTAAAATTGGCGGGTTTATCGAGGATCAAGGCAAGACTCTCTTCATAGGTAGATGTTGGCTCCGCCCAAAAATTCGGGGCATCGGTGAAATTGGGAATGCCACTGCGATGCTGAACCATTAGCCTCAAAGTAATTTGATCGGCATGCTCGATTCTTCCAATTAACTCAGGTAGATAGTCTGCGATTGTTTTATCGAGAGAGAGTCGCCCATCGGCCACTAGTTTGGTTAAAGCTAGTGCATCATAGAGCTTATTTATGCTGGCAATTTTAAACAGAGCATCGGTTTTTGCAGATGTCTTGGAGTCTCGATTGTGCCATCCCGCTGCAAACTGCTGAGGCGTTTTACCGGCCTGATCGATATACACAATGATACCTTCAAACCCATGGCTGACTCCTTGTTTGAGTTGTTCTTCAACAGTATCTGGCAGCGGCAGAATCCAGGCTTTTACTAATAACCAAGGGACAAAGAATAAGGATATGGCTGTGCCAATGAATAGCGCAGCTCTAAGTAGATGCTTGCCGAGTCCTTTTCTCATTCCCTAATCCTTTGTTCAGCCATTACATTATTTTATTAGCTTAACACTGCCTGCAAATTATCACACCCGCAGGTAACTCGTTTATTTAAAAGAAGTTAAGTTTTTCGCACTTTGCGTCATTCCAGATGCAACGTCATTCCGGACTTCGATCCGGAATCTAAAGCCCGGCAAGAAGATACCGGGCGACCCCGGTATGACGGGAGAGGGCTACTTGTTTATGACGGGTTAGGGACCCCGTTTATCCTGGCTTGAGGTTTCGATACTCTCAGCGTCATTCCCATTCCAGATTCAACGTCATTCCGGACTTCGATCCGGAATCTAAGGCCCAGCAAGAAGATACCGGGCGACCCCGGTATGACGGGAGAGGGCTACTTGTTTATGACGGGAGAGGGCTACTTGTTTATGACGGGAGAGGGCTACTTGTTTATGACGGGTTAGGGACCCCGTTTATCCTGGCTTGAGGTTTCGATACTCTCAGCGTCATTCCCATTCCAGATTCAACGTCATTCCGGACTTCGATCCGGAATCTAAAGCCCAGCAAGAAGATACCGGGCGACCCCGGTATGACGGGAGAGGGCTACTTGTTTATGACGGGTTAGGGACCCCGTTTATCCTGGCTTGAGGTTTCGATCCTCTCAGCGTCATTCCCATTCCAGATTCAACGTCATTCCGGACTTCGATCCGGAATCTAAGGCCCAGCAAGAAGATACCGGACGACCCCGGTATGACGGGTTAGGGCTACTTGTTTATGACGGGTTAGGGCTACTTGTTTATGACGGGTTAGGGCTACTTGTTTATGACGGGTTAGGGACCCCGTTTATCATGGCTTGAGGTTTCGATACTCTCAGCGTCATTCCCATTCCAGATTCAACGTCATTCCGGACTTCGATCCGGAATCTAAGGCCTAGCAAGAAGATACCGGGCGACCCCGGTATGACGGGAGAGGGCTACTTGTTTATGACGGGAGAGGGCGACCCTGGATGACAGGGTACTGATAGCAATTAGTAAGCAACATCCCGTTTAAACGGCGGCAATGAATCGAGTAGTTCCTTGCCATAACGCTTGCTCACAAGACGCCTGTCGAGAATATAGATATCACCGGTATCTTTCTCATTGCGCAGTAAGCGGCCGCAGGATTGAATGAGTTTCTTCGAGGCTTCTGGCACGGTCAGGAGCATGAATGGATTACCACCTTTAAGCTTTACGTACTCCGATTGCGCCTGATCGACAGGTGACGTTGGAACCGAGAAGGGCAGCTTAGTGATTATCAAATTGGTCAGATATTTGCCCGGTAAATCCAGACCTTCAGAAAAGCTTTGGCTACCAAACACTACGCTGGTTTTACCTTGATCACAGAGTTTCTTGTGGGTTTCGATAATGTGTTGGCGCGAATCTTCACCTTGCATGAGGATTTCAATCTTGGATTTTTCCCGCAGTGCTTCCGCCACTTTTTGCATTTGCCAGTAGGAAGAAAACAACACTAAGTTGGTTTCCTCATCTTTTAATATGCCCGGGATCACCTTAATCAATTCGTCGGTGAAAGCATCGCTATTGGTAGGTTCGGTTTTCATTGCCGGAATGTGCAGTACCGCATTGTTCTGGTAATCAAATGGTGAACCGATGCGTTGATATTGAGTTCCATCATTTTTCCCAAGACCCACCTGACGGCGGAAATGGTCGAAGGAATTTAGCGCGCAGATAGTGGCGGAGCACAGCACTGCACCTTCGCATTTGCTCCAGAGGTTATCTTCAAGCATAAAGCCGACTTCAATTGGCGAAGCGCAAACCACAACATCGTCACGCTTGCCTTCACTTTGTTCAATCCAGCGTGCTAGCGGCGCACCTTTTTCCGGATCGGTTTTCGCATACATCGCCCAGATTTTTTCTAAGTTTTCCAGACGCTGCATAATAAACCCGCTTTCCGATAACAGGCCTTCAGCCTGATACATCTGTATGGCACCGTCTTTAACCTCTTCCATCAGCAGGTTATAGAGCTTAGTGATTTCTGCCAGCGCCTTTTTACTTATCCCAGCTATATCTTCAGCCAGATTTTTTAGGTTCTTAGGAACTAAGCCATTTTCAAAACGATACTGTTCTTCGTCAGCAAAATACACTGCGCGGTTAGCTTCAATAAAGCTAAATACCTTTTGTAAATCGGCAATGATTTCCTGGCAATAATCCGTCAGTTTCAACGACGGAGAGATGGCGCGTTGATTTTTACTTAGTTTGGAAATCTTGTCGCTAAGCATGCTCACCTTGCTTAACCAATCCATCGCGCCTTTTACCGTAGCCATTGCCGAGGAATGATCGCGAGTGATTTGTGGCAGGTGATGGGCCTCATCAAGAATGTATATGGTGTCTTCTGGCTCGGTTAAAATTTTACCGCCACCCAGTTCTAAATCTGAAAGCAATAGGGCATGGTTAACTACCAATACATCGGCTAGTTCCATGGCTTCACGGGCTTTGTGAAACGGACAGTTAGTATGTTCAGGCAGGTGTTTTAAGCATGAATGGCGATCGCATTGAATGGTCTGCCAGATATGATGGGGAACGGATTTTGGCCAAGAATCTAAATCTCCCTGCCATTTACCACTGGCCAGTTTTTCCGCCATGGTTTTTAACAAGCGAATATCTGACGCTTTCGGCTTTTCCTGAAACAGCGCCACTTGTCCATCATCAGAGCCGTCATCTGAACCGTCGTTTTCCTGGGTCATAGCAGCAAGTTTTTGTGCGCAGACATAGCGCTGGCGGCCTTTTACCAGGCAGTAATCAAAATCTAACCCGGACGTTTTTTGCAGGAAGGGTAAGTCTTTGTCCACTAACTGCTCTTGCAGAGCAACGGTGGCGGTAGAGATGATGACTTTTTTGTTCTTTGCCATGGCCAGGGGGATGGCCCCTAAGCAGTAGGCGAGAGATTTTCCGGTACCCGTGCCGGCTTCAATGGCGATATGCTTGCGCAGCTTGTCGTATTCGCCACCTAAGGTTTTGGCAATTTCAGCAATCAAAAATGTTTGTTGCTTGCGCGGCGTAAAATTTTCGAGGTTTTCACCTATCTGTTTGTAGGCCTGACGGATTACTTCCTTGGTTTTTTCACCTAACATAATTGCTCTTATGGGTTCCCATTAACTCGCGCTTCGAATATGCTGTATATAATAACAGGTCATTTCTTCGTGTGTCTATGAGTGGTAGCGATTCGGTTAACGTAAAAGCGACGGATCCAGGTTTAAATCCCGAAAATCGGCAAAATTCTGAGCCCATGCCTGGCTTTGTATTAACCAGGCAAATTCAGGAAACCGTTAACGGTATTCAATTGATATTCTGGTTGCAGACCGATTCCGGGCCGGTAAAGCTGGAAATTGACGGTGAACAACCGGTGTTTTTTGTGGAAACAAAATATGCTAACAGTGCAGCGCAAACCCTTAAACAACACAATATCAATCACAACAACCGCGAACTAGAACTTACTGCTTACAATAGCAATAAGGTGACTGGCTTTTACTTTCAGCGCTTGAGTCAATTCTACGTTGCCCGCGATCGCCTAAAAGAGCAGGGCATCAAGGTTTACGAGGATGATGTGCGCCCAGACGATCGCTTTTTGATGGAGCGATTTATCTATGGCTCATTGATCTACACCGGCGCGAATAGTGCAAATCTGCCGCCTATTTCGAACCCTCAAAGCGCTAATGCCACCTACCAGCATATTCAAAGCGGCCGTGCGAAAGCGGGAAAATATACGCCAAAACTTTCCATGTTATCTTTGGATGTGGAGTGCTCGTTTGCTGGTGAGCTGTATTCCATCGGCTTTTATCAGGACAACCGTCAGGTTGTGATCATGATTGGTCAGCCAGAGCCCGATGCAGAAGATTATATTGTCTGGGTTGATGATGAAAAAGCACTGCTGCATGCAACAATTAATCTTATTAACAACTGGGATCCGGATACCATTATCGGCTGGAATGTGGTTGGTTTTGATATGCGGCTTTTACAAAAGCGCTGCGATTTACACAATATTCCATTTGCCATTGGCCGAGACGGTTCGGTATTGCAATGGCGACAAAATCGTATGTCACCGGAACAACATTTTGTGATGATCCCGGGTCGCGTCACCTTAGATGGCATCGATTTACTGAAAACGGCGACCTATAACTTCCCCAGCTTTTCTTTAGAAAATGTCTCTCAAACCTTGCTTGGCGTGGGCAAAGAGATTGACGATGTGGATAGCCGTGGTGAAGAAATCACCCGTAAATTTCGACACGATAAGCAAGCATTAGCCAAATATAACCTGATGGACTGTAAGCTGGTCTGGGATATTTTCATTAAAACCCAGTTGCTCGAATTCGCGATTCTGCGCTCTACCTTAACCGGCCTGGAACTAGATCGAATTGGTGGAAGTGTTGCCGCTTTTACCAATTTGTATTTGCCGAAGTTACACCGTGCGGGCTTTATTGCCCCGAATCTTGGCGATGGTGAACGGGATCTGGTATCGCCCGGCGGCTATGTGATGGACTCAATTCCTGGCTTGTACAAGAACGTTTTGGTGCTCGATTTTAAGAGTCTGTATCCAAGCATTATCCGCACCTTCAAAATTGATCCCATGGGCATGGTAATTGGCATGGAACAGGCGGAGACAGAGCCTGAGAAAGTTATTCCGGGTTATGATGGCGCCAGTTTTAGTCGTGAGCAGCACTTCTTGCCGGAGATTATCGAGTCTTTGTGGGCTGAACGTGATAAAGCCAAAGCTCTGAAAAATGCGCCCTTATCTCAGGCGATTAAAATTATCATGAACTCGTTTTACGGGGTGCTTGGCTCCAATGGCTGTCGCTTTTTCGATCCCAGGTTATCGGGCTCAATCACCAAACGTTCTCACGATTTGTTAAAAACCACGCAACAATGGATAGATGATTTGGGATACCGGGTGATTTACGGAGATACGGATTCGATTTTTGTTAGCATTGGGGAAGAGCATGATGATACCAAGGCCCAGAAAATCGGCGAAGAGTTGATGGATTTGATTAATGCACGCTGGCAACAAAAGCTCATCGATGATTATCAGATTGAAAGTGCCTTAGAGATAGAATTTGAAACCCATTTTCATACGTTTTTAATGCCAACGGTGCGAGGCACGGATATCGGAACTAAGAAACGCTACGCTGGACTTGTTGGCCGAGATGAGCAAGAGCAGCTGGTGTTTAAGGGCCTTGAGAGTGTGCGTACCGACTGGACCGAACTTGCCAAATGTTTTCAGCAAAATTTATATCTGAAGGTATTTCATAATGAGCCGGTAGAAGCATATATCCGGGAGATGGTGAATGACACCATGGACGGTAAGTTTGATCATATGCTCACTTATCGCAAACGCCTGCGTCGCAAACTCGATGATTACCAGAAAAATGTCCCGCCCCATGTGAAAGCGGCTCGTCATGCCGATGATATTCATCAAGCAAACAACCAACCGCTGCGATATCAAAATAAAGGCTGGATTGAATATGTGATGACGGTTGCGGGTCCGCAAACGCTTGAGCATCAGCAAGCACCTATCGATTATCAGTTATATATCGACCGTCAGCTAGCGGCTATTGCTGACGGCATTTTGCCGTTTATCGATAAAGATTTTAACTCCATCTGTGATCAGCAGATGCAGTTGTTCTAAAGCTTGATTTCTCTATTTCTCTTCGAAATTAAGGTGGAAGGTGGAAGGTGGAAGCGGCTTTAGTCTCGGCATGAGCAACATTGCCCACATCGTCATACCGGCGTCGGCCGGTATCTTTCACCTTAATACGTCATACCGACGACGGGCTCTATCTTTCACCTTAATGCGTCACACCGGCGTCGGGCTCTATCTTTCACCTTAATACGTCATACCGGCGTCGGCCGGTATCTTGTTCTTTGTTCTTAGATTCCGGATCAAGTCCGGAATGACGGGGTTTGGTTAAGTCAGTAATGACGGCTGGGATTAAGCTAGTCAGGATGCCTTTGTGTTACTTCAATGCGTCACACCGGCGTCGGCCGGTATCTTTCACCTTAATACGTCATACCGGCGTCGGCCGGTATCTTGTTCTTTGTTCTTAGATTCCGGATCAAGTCCGGAATGACGGGTTTGGTTAAGTCAGTATTGACGGCTTGGGATTAAGCTAGTCAGGATGCCTTTGTGTTACTTCAATGCGTCACACCGGCGTCGGGCTCTATCTTTCACCTTAATACGTCACACCGGCGTCGGCCGGTATCTTTCACCTTAATACGTCATACCGGCGTCGGCCGGTATCTCGTTCTTTGTTCTTAGATTCCGGATCAAGTCCGGAAAGACGGGCTAATGAATTCGGAATTTTGGAAAAGCAACCAAGATTGCTGTCATATCCTGTTATGACAGGATATCGAAGCCAAAGTGCTTTAATCAGCCATCTGTTGTCTCTAGTCTGATCAGTCTGCGAGCGATTTTCTAATCGCGTTCTGAGTTTTTCTGAAAAACTTCGTGTAATTTCTGTGGAGTTGCCGTATTCTAAAACTATGTTTAGATGGCTAGATAGCTAAAAGCGAGAGACTCTTTAACTATCTTACAGTCAGTAGTAATTAACGGATACAGTGTCGCAATGAAGAAAAATACCGCAATCGTCAACGCCGGGCGTCAGAAAAAATGGACTCAGGGGATCATTAATCCTCCGGTTTTTCGTGCTTCAACCATCGTTTTTGACAGCGTATTGGATATGAAGAAAGCGACGGCTAAACGTGGCGAGCAAGCCATGTTCTACGGTCGTCGTGGCACACCGACGACCTTTGCTTTTGCCGATGCCATGACCGAACTCGAAGGCGGGGAAGGTTGTTATGTATACCCCTGTGGCACTGCGGCAATTACCAGCGCCATTTTATCTTTCGTAAAAACCGGCGAACACCTGCTTATGGTTGATACCGCTTATGAGCCGACTCGCGATTTTTGTGAGAAAACGCTGGCTAATTTAGGCGTTGAAGTCACCTTCTACGATCCTATGATCGGCCGAGATATCCAACAGTTAATCAAGCCAAACACCACAGTAATATTTTTAGAATCGCCGGGTTCATTGACCATGGAAGTGCAGGACGTACCGGGTATTTGCGATGTCGCCCATTCCCAATCTCAGGATATTACCGTGATTCTCGATAACACCTGGGCGTCGCCAGTGCTGTTTCAACCCTTTGAACATGGCGTTGATGTTTCTGTTCAGGCAGCGACAAAATATATTGTTGGTCACAGTGATGCAATGCTTGGTACCGCAACGGCCAATGAAAAATGCTGGCCGACACTAAGAGAGAACTCATACTTGCTAGGGCAATGTGCGTCACCTGACGATATCTATCTGGCGATGCGTGGCATCAGAACCCTAGGGGTTCGGTTAAAGCAGCATCAAAGCAATGCACTTGAAGTTGCAAAATGGCTTTCTGAACGTGATGAAGTCGACTGCATTTTGCATCCGGCATTTGAAAACCATCCAGGCCATGAGTATTTCAAACGCGACTTTCTTGGCAGCAATGGTTTGTTCTCATTTGTGTTAAAGGATTCTAATCCAGAGGCGTTAAATGCGATGCTTGATGGCATGGAACATTTTAAAATGGGATTTTCCTGGGGCGGCTATGAGAGTCTGATTTTGGCCAATTCCAACATTGGTAAAATGCGCAGCGCCACACCTTGGCCATTTGATAAACCACTGATCCGTTTGCATATTGGCCTGGAAGACGTTGAAGATTTGATTAGCGATTTGGAAAAGGGCTTTAGTCGCCTGAATGAGCGTCTATAGTAATTTCAGACTGCAGACTGCAGACGGCAGAATGCAGAAAGACCTCTTGCGAGTTAAATTATGCTGACAGCGAAACAGATTGAATCGGGCGTACTTGCCATGGGCGATCCAGACATCGCCCAACACTCGCAGCGGTTTTTTAAAACTGGCGAAGGCGAGTATGGGGAAGGGGATATCTTTGTTGGCATTCGCGTTCCAAATTTGAGAAAACTTGTTCCTCAGTACAAAGGAATAGAGCTGGACGAGTTAGGTAAATTGCAGCAAAGCCAATATCATGAGCTCCGTTTGCTCGCCTTGTTTATTTTGGTTAAGAAATATCAATTAGCCAAAACCGAAAACGATCAAAAGCGTTTGGTGGATTACTATCTAAACCATCTTGCCTGGGTCAATAACTGGGATCTGGTTGACAGCTCCGCCCATCATATCCTTGGTAACTACCTGTTAGAACGCGACAAATCTATGCTTTATGAATTTGCCGAATCAAAGGATTTATGGACTCGCCGGGTTGCGATGATCACCACCTACCGATTTATC
The DNA here is from genome assembly GCF_007197775.1 of Thalassotalea sp. PS06. Classification (NCBI taxonomy): domain Bacteria; kingdom Pseudomonadati; phylum Pseudomonadota; class Gammaproteobacteria; order Alteromonadales; family Colwelliaceae; genus Thalassotalea; species Thalassotalea sp. PS06. Next base: position 1,735,744 of record NZ_CP041638.1, read on the forward strand.
AAACACAATCAATTCGAACCCACCTTAAAGCTTGCAACTATGCTCATCAATGATAAGGAAGATTTGATGCACAAAGCCTGTGGGTGGATGCTTAGAGAGATCTTTCGACAGGACAGACAAGTACTGGATACTTACTTAAAAGCTCATTACCAGCAAATGCCAAGAACCATGCTGCGCTACGCGATAGAAAAGCACGAACCTGAGGTTCGTAAGATGTACTTGCAGGGGTTGATTTGAGCTCTCACAAATTAAAGGTTTTCTATGAGTGATTCCTGGGACGATTACGCGGCAGAATGGGACACCAACCCTGATGTAATTCACTATGCCAATTTGGCGTTTGATTCACTCTGCAAGTATATGGATATTGCAGATTTAGCGGTTTTAGATTTTGGCTGTGGTACGGGATCATTAACCGAAAAATTGTCAGGTAAGGCTGCAACTGTTGTAGCGCTCGATTCTTCCAAAAAAATGATCCAGGTCTTAGAAGCCAAAAAAATACCTAGGGTTAATGCTCTGGTTTGTGACCTTGCACAAGAATCCATTGATAGCCAGCCCTTGCTACAGCGAAAATTCGACTTGATTGTCGCTTCTTCTGTCTGCGCATTCGTGCCTGATTACCTGCAAACGTTATCGGCGTTCAAAGCCCTGCTAAAGGAAGGTGGTACTTTTATTCAATGGGATTGGCAACGCATAAACCCAAAGGATGATTTTGGGTTTTCAGCCCAAGATATGGAGCGCGGCTATGTGCAGGCCGGTCTTGAGGTGGAGCGGGTTGGTGAAGGTTTTTCGCTAACAACGGCTAAAGGCACCATGACAGTCCTGATGGGCATTGCCAAAAAAACGCAATAATTGATGGGGACAGAGTCAATTACCAAAAGACAAAGCCTCAGAAAAACAATATATTATCTCTTATTCAGGCATCACTCTGACCCCCTTAAAATGACCATTACTGGACAATAAGATGTTAAAAAATACCGCATTTACTTTATCCATTTTCATCATTGTTGCTATTGCCCTGGCGTTTCCCGGAGCGTTTCAGCAGGTAGGAGACTACAAACTGACGGGTCTCATAGTACCCCTGTTGATGATCATCATGTTTGGCATGGGTACCTCAGTTGGTGTTGCGGATTTTGTTCGAGTTGCAAAAATGCCAAAAAGCATTGGCGTTGGGTTAATTTGTCAGTATTCCATCATGCCGTTTATTGGCATGTCGCTGGCAACTCTTTCAGGTATGCCGCCGGAAATTGCTGCGGGTATTATTTTAGTGGGTTGTGCGCCAGGTGGTCTCGCATCTAACGTAATGGCATATATCTCAGGTGCAAATTTAGCGCTTTCATTGTCTCTAACGGCGTTCTCAACGCTGCTAGCACCGTTTGCGACACCACTTCTGATGTCCTGGTTAGCGGGCGAACACATTCCAATTGACGCGGTAGCCATGTTCTGGAGCATCACTAAGATTGTTATTCTACCGGTTGTTGCAGGCTTGCTATTTAATCATTTTCTTCACGGTAAATTCCCGATAATCGATAAAGCCATGCCAATGGTTTCTATGGTCGGCATTATCGTGATCATTGCCATTATCACTGCCGCTGGTCGTGATAACCTGATCACTCTAGGTTTTGCCTTAATCGGCATTGTCGCCTTGCAAAACATACTCGGCTTGGCTCTTGGCTACCTGGTCGCCAAGTTAATTCGCATGGACGAAGCGTCTGCTCGAGCGATTGCCTTTGAAGTGGGCATGCAAAATTCTGGCTTAGCCTCTGGTATTGCCGTTGAAATGGGACGGGTTGCGACTATGGGAATAGCACCAGCGGTATTTGGCCCGATGATGAACATCAATGGTTCCATTCTCGCGTCATTCTGGCGCAAATCTGCTGATAAGCATCGCCCGGTTGATATCGAAACCGAGACAATCCAGCAAAATTAGAGTTGACTCCAAAAATATATTGGGGTGGTAATGTAAGTATTCGGAAATGAATGTTTTGAAGAATTTGTATCGAAGGTCTACTCATAGAATTAGTAACATGAAGCATATATATCTTTTTGCTTTTGCTTTTGCTTTTGCTTTGTTTTTATTGGGCTGCCAGGTAACCACTCAAACCACGATAGGTGCATTAGAAAACGAACCTGAGCCAGTGTCTGAAGTGACTTTAGAGGATGTCTGTCATGAATTTTCTTGCCGGGAAAATATCGTCATTAAATTCAAAACCGAGGATGGTACTTTTGAACAACAGCTAGCGCTATATTGGCCTAGGGTATTCAACGATACCATTTCTATTTTACCTGGTGAGTCGTTTTTGGTCGAAGCAGAACTTGTCGACGGCAAACTCGTTAACTTGAAAGAGGTAAAAGAGAACAGTAATCCAGCCAAAACTATCGCAATAGATTTTCAGCAAATGGATGACAGCGTGCATATGATGTTGTCTGTATCCAATCCGTTTGAAAACGTCGCGCTGAAGTTTAATATGGATATGATTGATTTTACCGGTACGCCCCATGAAACCAGTAGCTGTCCGATTTTGCCCCGTGGCTCAGGATTCGAAACCTGGCCGCATCCAATACCTGAACTGGTGTTAACTAACCCAGTCACTATCGACGTAAGTGAAATGAAAACCGTAAACTGTGTTTATTAATCCATGGAGGCTGAGTCACTTTTGCTCAAAGAATGGTTTGATGTTTCTTAAGTAAGTGTACATTGAATTGACCCTGATACCTTGAACAGGGTGTTAAATCACTTATGTGAATGCTCGATGATGCCAGCTCTACCATAACCTATGAGGGTTCAACAACCGGATCCGATTATAAAGAGAAAGGCTCACCTATGCTGGTGTCGTGGAGTGTTCGTCCAAAAGTTAGCAAACTGGATATTTCATCCGTTGCAACTTGGTGCGAGGATAAGGTGTTTTTGGAAGACCATGCTCACGGGGTACGCAATTTGGTGGTTAATCCAGAGCTACTTTCCCCTATCGACGATTAATGCGCCAGTGAATGCGGACGTTGGCGTAAATCACTCAAGAGCAGGTAGCTCTGACAACGAATATTTCAAAATCGACATAGCCAATCTAGATTAACTGCAAACGTTTCATCGCCGATTTGTCTCACTCGTATTATAGTTAAGATAACCTTATATAATACCAATTACATTAAATTATTGCTCACTCAGTGAGAATTTAAAGGCTTTTAGACAAGGCTTTGATTGCAGACAATGGTCGCTCCATTATCAAAATCAGTAACGCAGGATAAACGCCTTTAAAACTCACCCGTAGGGAGTTTGTGAGAGGCCCATTTACTGCCCTATATTTCATTAATATAGAATGACTATATCAATAAAATCTATGTTGCAAATGAACCTCTGCTCAAACTCTGAGTAGTGCACAAACTTAGTGTGATTGGTATAAATCATATTATTAACTCCAATGAGTCAACAAGTACTTCTGTATGGGTACAGCAGCATTGCGATCGTGTTGGTGCTGTTCCTCGTCATTATCGCTCTGAATGAAGTGGGTTTCAGGATTGGACGATTTGTGCAATCGCGTACCGACAGCGAAGTGAAATCGTTAACCGGTTCGATACAAGCCAGTATCCTTGGTCTGTTGGCCTTACTACTCGGATTTACTTTTAGCATGTCGATGCAGCGATTTGATAGTCGTAGCATGGCGCTAATTGATGAGGCAAACGCCATCGGTACGGCGATTTTGCGGGTGCAGCTATTACCATCAACGTATCGGCAAGACGCAAAAACTTTACTCAATGATTACGTCAAACTAAGAGTAGAAATAGGCAAGTTAGACTTAACGAAAAAAAATGAGCGTTTGTCTTACAATCGAGAAATCGGGCAATTACAAAAAAAACTTTGGCTGTTAGGCGTGAAAGCCACCGCTGAAGATCCAAGACCTGTTACTACTGGCGCATTTATTAGCTCTTTGAATGAGTTAATCGACAGTCAGGGAAAACGAAATGCCCTGTTGCAGATGCAGGTACCTGAAGTCGTGGTCTTGTTATTGTTTGTCGTGTTTATTTCTTCCGGCGGTATTATGGGGTATTCGGCCGGATTAAGTGGCACCCGAATGCTGGTCCCTATCGTACTCGTGTCAACATTAATAGCTTTAATCGTATTTATCATTATCGATTTAGACCGACCTAAAAGGGGGTTGATTAAGGTGAATCAGAGTGTGATGGTCGACTTACTGAAAAAGGGCGAATAGTCATTGCTGCTGATATCGCTCACGGGGCGGCACACGGCTGTTGGCACATTTCTTAAGTACCGATAAATTACTTTTTAAACGGTGGAAGGACTAAAAGTTACGATGCAAAGCTTTCTATTGTGGCTTTGTGGCCTGAGAATCAAGCCGATTAGCTTAGGCATATTAGTTCAATCATTCTCAGTTAACCTCACTATTCGATTTCGAGTCTGTGAATTTCTGTCTGATTAACTTTACTATTTTTCCAGTCGTCTATAATGACTGTTATCCATTAGTTTCAAGTCGTTTATCAAGCGCGTTTTGAGTCCGTTGGGAGATATTGTGTCGTCTATCACCATTCGCAACGCTGGCATTGAAGATAGTGGATTGATCTTAAGATACATTACTGAGTTGGCTCGCTACGAAAAAGCCGAGCATGAGGTAAAGGCCTGTGAAGAAACGATAAAAGCTTCTTTGTTTGGCCCCGGCTCTGTAACTCGGGCTTTGATTTGTGAGTATAACAACGAGCCAGTTGGCTTTGCGGTTTATTTTTTCAATTACTCAACCTGGTTAGCCAAACAAGGATTGTATTTAGAAGATCTATACATCACTCCGGTTTATCGGGGCCATGGAGCAGGGAAGGCGTTGTTACGGCAGTTGGCCAGAATCGCGCTAGACAATAACTGTGGTCGCTTTGAATGGAGTGTGCTGGATTGGAATAAACCTGCTATCGATTTTTACCAAAGCATAGGGGCTGAACCACAGAGTGAGTGGGTTGGTTACCGGCTAACCGGGCAGGCGTTGCTGGATCTGGCACAATAATACCTGTGCTGGGCAGTGATCTAATAGCAACTGCAGCGGGTATCGTTTATCCGTTATGAGAATCAAGCTGTTTGTAGTCCATACAAGGAAATTACGGGCGAAAACGTGTTTGGTCTTTCTTCATTGTTTTTTCATACCGAACACCATTAGCCCAGATTAAAAGGAGGCTATCATGCGGTGTTTGAGTAAAAAACTACTGCTTATCATTTTTTCAATTTGTACTTTTTCAGTCGGTGCCATGACACCGGGTCTTTCCAATAGTGCCGCTTCTACCGGTTCGCTAGCATCGGTTTTACACCAGACCACCGGGACCTGGCGTGGAGAGCTTTATTATCTCGATTACCAAAGTGGTCAACGTTATGCGATCCCGATGAAGGTTGAAGCAAGCCTTAGTGCTGATGAGGAGACGCTTATTCGTCAATTAACCTTTACCGATCCTGAAAATCTTGTTTTTGCCACCCAATTACTGACGCTTAATGAGCAGGAAGGCAGTTTGGCCGAAGCTTATTTTCGTGATAATCAGGGCGACTGTTTTGATTATCAAATCGTCAAAGTGCAAATCACCGATGAAAACCATTGGCGTTTTGAATTTCAGAACGAAACGTTTGACGATGAGCGAAAAGCGCTTGTGTTACACAAATATGAGCGCAAGGGCAATCAGTTGTTTTCGGAGAAGAAAGTGAAGTATCTGGATGATTCCAAAGCAAAGTTTATTGTTCGTAATGGCAGTAAACTGACCTTAATGGAAGTTGCTAATTAGACTTTAGCCATTTAAAGAGACGCTACTTTTTAATTTTGTAAAATTATTGCAACAAAAGCTGACGAGGCAATGACCTTAAGTTACACTTATTCGAGTTTGATGTTGGCTGCATCCATCCTAGGGAAGTTGGTCAATGGATGGATTTTCTTTTGTTGATGTAGGTGTAGAGGTAGCGTCTTTTGTATAAGTTTGTGTCTGTTTTAGCTCTCGCATTCTTTGCTTTCGTACTTTGGGTCATATATCTCGCCAATATCGGGAACAACAACGTCGTGTTCCAATGGGTTGCGCAAACGCCATACGGCGATAAGCTCGGACATTTATTCATTTTTGGGTTTCTCACCCTAATCACCAACGCTTCACTTAAATTCAAAACCGTGTCACTGGGCCGCGTTAATACGTATCTGGGTACCTTGTTGGTAAGTGTTTTTGTACTCGCTGAAGAATTTAGCCAGGGCTTTCTACCTACTCGTAGTATGGATATTCAGGATGTTATTGCTGATGCAATAGGCATCATCATTTTCACTGCGATTTCTCATATCATTGCCGTACGAACTCGTCGTCAACCCGCACTGATTGCTGACGAGGCCTAACCTTACCGCTCTGCAGCAGGGCTTAAACATCTTGATTTACAAGCAGATATGAAGATAATTAAGGTTTCTTCAGCAACCTTTCTGTTTGCTAATACCAATCACACTAAGTTTGTGCACAACTCAGAGTTAGGGCAGAGGTTTATTTACAACATAGATTTTATTGATATAGTCATTCTATATTAATGAAATATAGGGCCGTAAATGGGCCTCTGGTAAACTCCCTACGGGTGAGTTTTAAAGGCGTTTATCCTGCGTTACTGATTTTGACAATGGAGTGACCATTCTCTGCAATCAAAGCCTTGTCTAAAAGCCTTTAAATTCTCACTGAGTGAGCAATAATTTAATGTGATTGGTATCATGACTATCGCGCAATTAAATATCGCTAAGGCAAAAAGGCCTTTAACCGACCCGCGTATGAGTGGTTTTACCGATCATCTCGACCGCATTAATCAGCTTGCTGAAGACAGCGCAGGCTTTATCTGGCGCTTTATTGATGACGAAAATAACAGTCAAACACTGTCTGTCCTCAAAGACCCCCTTGTTATTGCAAACCTTTCCCTGTGGCAATCAGCCTCAGATTTAAAAAAGTTCGCCTACGGCACTGAGCATCGAAACTTTGTGAAAAATCGTGGTCAATGGTTTGAGTCACTGGAACAGGCAAGCCTGGTGTTATGGTTTCATGAGGATGGTCAACCGCCTTCTTTGGAAGAAGCTGTTAATAAATTGCAGCTTTATCGTCAACAAGGTAACACACCCCAGGCATTCAATTTTGCCTACGCCCTCAATCACTCAGAATCTTAAATAAGGAATATTATGCTAACAGTATACGGAGATAGCGTTTCTGGAAATTGCTATAAAATTCAGTTGCTCGCGTCATTGTTGGATATCGATATCAACTGGGTGGAATTGAATATCTTAGATGGGGATACCCAAAAGCCGGATTTTCTTGCCTTAAACCCTTTAGGGAAAATTCCTTTGCTGCAAACTGATGATGGCTTTGTGCTGAGTGAATCCAATGCCATATTGCATTTTCTGGCTGATGGTCATGAGATTGCAGGTAAGGATGTAGAAACGAAAAGTCAGGTTTTACAGTGGCAGTTTTTCGAACAATATTCCCACGAACCGTATATTGCCGTTGCCCGCTTTATTAACTTCTATTTAGGACTGCCTGAAGAAAAGTTGGCTGAGTACCTGCAAAAACAAGAGGGCGGTCATAAGGCCCTTGCGCACATGGAACAACAACTACAAAAAACACCATTTCTTGTCGGTGAACAGCTGAGTCTGGCAGATATTTCTCTCTACGCTTATACCCATGTTGCTCATCAAGGAGGCTTTGAATTAGATAAGTATCCGGCGATTCAGGCGTGGATCACCCGCATTGAGGCACAGGAAAATTATCGACCTATGGGGCCTAAGGCAAACAAGCCATCGTAATTCATAATATAAAAGGTTTTTCACTCTTTGAATTCTGCAATACAGGAACTATCAAATGAATCATTTTAGAATTTCTACTTTGCTGTTTGCTGCATTGAGTCTGTTTTCGATTTCCGCTCAGGCTGAGAAATCGCCTGAAGCCAAGATGGCAGACAGTAATGGTGCAAAGGTTGAGCATATCAATCGAGATAACAGTCTGAACTTGCCTTTTTCAGAAGCCGTGCGGGTCGACAATATACTGTTTCTATCGGGACAAATTGGCAATATTCCCAGGCAGATGAAGGTAGTTGAAGGTGGCATAAGTGCTGAAACCCGGCAAACCATGACCAACATTAAAAACCTAATGGCCTCGCAAAACCTAACCATGAATGACCTTGTTAAATGCACGGTAATGTTAGCTGACATCAAAGAATGGCCAGCATTCAACGAAGTCTATCGAGAGTTTTTCACCCCGCCTTATCCAGCACGAAGTGCTTTTGCAGCCAGTGGTTTAGCATTGAATGCGCGAGTTGAAGTAGAGTGCATTGCGGCAATTAAATAATCTCTTGCTATCCTCCCGTTTTACAAAGGGCTGCGCGATGCAAGGTTCGATTCCATACACTATCATATGTGATCAAATTATCCGTTTATTACGTTTTGCGCTAGAGAAGTAAATGATGAATATCGATACAAATATTGAGCAGATTGAATCTATTTTAAGCGAATACCAAGAGTTGATCGGCGAAGATTACACCGGCTATCGTAATCACGTTTATCGAATGGTACATTGTTGCCTGGCGCTTCAGGATATGAGCGACGATGAAAAGCGCAAGGTCTATATCGCCGCAGCCTTTCATGATATTGGCATCTGGATTGAAGATACGGTAGATTACATCTCCCCATCGATACCGCCAGCGATGAAATATCTAGAGGAAAATGATTTGTCTGACTGGCAAGAAGAGATTCGCCTGATGATCAGCGAGCATCACAAAGTCAGGGAATATACGGACAAATCTTTGCCATTAGTCGAAGTATTTCGAAGAGGCGATCTGGTGGATTTTTCATTCGGATTATTTCGATTTGGTATTGATAAAGCCTATTTTGAACAATTGAGAGAAACCTTTCCCAATGAAGATTTTCACAAGGGGCTTGCCAAACGTGCAGGCAAATGGTTTGTGAAACACCCACTCAATCCTGCACCAATGATGAAATGGTAAAGGCAAACCGGAAGCAGAATTGCTAGTCTGATGGGCTTAACGGCGAACTTTCCAGCTCGCAAATGTCAAACTAAATAATTTAATTTGCACTAACAGAAGTAAGTAAAGGAGTTAACAAGTCAGGTATGAATACATCACCGACAGAAACCAATAATCAGGACCAGGAAAATTTTATACTGAGCTTTTTTAAGCTCGAATCTGCAGGCGGCATTATCCTGATGTTCGCTGCCGTATTAGCAATGATTTTTGCCAATACCGAACTAAGAGTTTATTACGATCTTCTTTTGAGCACACCAGTGGCGGTTATCGTCGGACCATTGGAAGTTGCTAAACCTCTACTGCTTTGGATCAACGATGGTCTAATGGCAGTATTCTTCTTTTTAGTTGGCTTGGAACTCAAGCGCGAACTTATCGAGGGCGAACTAAGCGATCGCCGCAACATTATTCTTCCTGGCGTTGGTGCAATCGGTGGTATGCTGGTTCCGGCGTTAGTCTATGTCTATTTCAACTATGACGACCCTATGTTACGTCAGGGCTGGGCGATTCCTGCCGCGACAGATATTGCATTTGCACTCGGGGTACTTAGCCTGTTGGGTTCAAGGGTGCCAAGCAGTGTAAAAGTGTTTTTAACCTCACTGGCTATTTTCGACGATATCGGTGCCATTATCATCATTGCTGCCTTCTATACCGACGATATATCCTTCGTCAGCCTGGTAGTTGTTGCTTGCTGTATTCCAATTCTTTATTTGCTTAACCGTAATAAAGTCGAAGCGCGAAGCTTATATATGATGGTTGGGATCATCATGTGGGTAGCGTTATTAAAATCTGGTGTGCACGCTACGTTATCTGGCGTACTGGTGGCGTTATTTATTCCAATGAAATCTTTAACTCGCAAGAATTTTTCACCGTTGAAAAGTCTGGAGCATGACTTACATTCGGTTGTTGCATTCTTTGTGCTACCGGTGTTTGCCTTTGCTAATGCAGGTATCAACCTTACCGGGGTTGGAACAGAGCAAATATTCCATAGCGTACCGGTAGGTATCGCGCTGGGTCTTTTTATCGGCAAGCAGGTTGGTATCTTTGGCTTGTGTTATCTGGCGATCAAAGCCGGTTGGACGCGTTTACCTGCCGGGATGAATTATACCGCGTTATACGGTACCGCCGCTTTGTGTGGTATTGGTTTTACCATGAGTTTGTTTATCGGTTCGTTGACCTTCGAAATGGGCGGTATGGATAAACTGTTTGACGAGCGAATCGGTATTATCGCCGGTTCTTTGATGTCGGGTATTGTCGGCTTCGTGTTGTTACGAATGGCTTTAAAACCAGAGCCGCAATCACAATAGTGAAAGCCCGAGAGCTAAATCCTAAAAGCTAATATCACAAAAAGGGGCCCATTGAAGGCCCCTTTGTTTTTATGATGTTTAAGAATTGTTTTATACCAATCACATTAAATTATTGCTCACTCAGTGAGAATTTAAAGGCTTTTAGACAAGGCTTTGATTGCAGAGAATGGTTATTCCATTGTCAAAATCAGTAACGCAGGATAAACGCCTTTAAAACTCACCCGTAGGGAGTTTATCAGAGGCCCATTTACTGCCCTATATTTCATTAATATAGAATCACTATATCAATAAAATCTATGTTGTAACTGAACCCCTGCCCAAACTCTGAGTTGTGCACAAACTTAGTGTGATTGGTATTAGTCTTGTCGATTTAACAAGTGAAAAATTTCTTTACCAATATCGGTGTTATCCTGATAACCGATAAACTTCTTAGCACCTGGACCCGTTGCATAAACCGGAACATCAACACCAGTGTGGCCACCGGTCGTCCATCCGGTAAATGTTTTTGCATCTAGTAGTTGTTTTAATGCAACGTAGCTTTCTTTTGCATCGGACGCTTTGCTTAACTGGGAATACTCACTGCGACTTAATTCAAAGCCCAACAGCTCTTCAATACCGTCCTGCTGCAAATCTTCTTCATGAATGCGTGTGGCAATAGTTTGCGGGCTGTTTTTCATATTTTCCAACCAACTACCATCCCATTTATATTCGCCTTTGCTGCCGATGCTGACACCACCAGTATTATGATCCGCCGTTAATACCACCAATGTGTCTTTGCTTTCCCGCGAGTAAGCTTCTAAAAACGTCATGGCTGCGGCTAAATCATCCATCTCACCCATGGCATATGCGATATCGTTACTGTGACCGGCCCAGTCAACCTGACTGGCTTCTATGACCAGCAGGAAACCCTTATCATCGTTTTCAAGCTGTTTAATCGCTGACTTACTCATTTTCATCAATGGCGTTTCTATTTCAGAATCCAATAGCGGCGGCAGGGCAACGTCTGCAAGCAAGCCTATGACATTGGTCTGGCTTCCCGGCTTTAACGTTTTTAAACCGTTGAAACTATCGATGTATTGATAACCGGCTCCCTGAAACTGCTTCACTAAATCTCTGTCAGAGCGTTTAAAGTATTTAACGCCACCACCAATAATGACATCGGCAACCAGCTTACCTTCGGCGCGGTTATCGTAAAAGTCATCGGCTATTTCATCATAGTTGCGACGACTTTCATTTTTGGCAATGTAAGAGGCTGGAGTGGCATGGACGATATGTGATGTAGACACTAAACCTGTGCGCATCCCTTTAATTTTGGCGTACTCCAGAACCGTTAATAATGGCTCTTTATTGATATCAACACCTATTGCGCCATTATAGGTTTTCACGCCAGTGGCTAAAGCTGTGGCGCTGGCGGCTGAATCGGTTACATAGCCGGATGATTTGTGAGGGTAGGTAGCAGAGCTGCCGACGAGTAAGCGGTCAAATACTGTGGTTTCAACGATATTGGTTTCAGGATCATCTTTAAAGTTTCGGTACAACACCGGGTACACCGGGCCCATACCATCGGCAATAACCATGACCACGTTTTTTGGCAGTTCCCGGGCATCGTTTTCGCCGCTGTTTGTTTGAGCAGCATGCACTGACGTTGTTAGAATGCCGCTGAGTACCAGAGTTGATAGGGCGGCAAGTTTAAAAGCTTTCATAAGATTCCCTGATGTATATTTTCTGTTATTGGTATTAGTTACCGCTATTAATAATCGGTTTCGTTGGCCTGGGCGCTGAATCCGAGTTCTGATAGGAGATTTACCAGCAGGCCGCTAGCGCCGAATCGAAACGTTTCTTTGCTAAGATAGCCACTGCCCAGCATATTCGCCGCAAGTTCCATGTAGCTGATGGCATCATCTAAGGTGCGAACCCCACCGGCGGCTTTAAACCCTATTTTAGGGTTTAACACTGAGATCACCTCCAACATGGTTGTCGCTGCTGGTAATGTCGCGTTGATGTCTACTTTACCCGTTGAGGTTTTAATAAAATCTGCGCCGCCATTAATGGCGACTTCACTGGCTTTGCGAATTAAATCGGTTTCTTTTAATACCCCGGATTCAATAATGACTTTTAGTAACACCTCGTCACCACAGGCGGCTTTTACCTGTTCAACCATCGCCTTAGGTGTATCCATATTGCCCTGCGTCAAAGCAATGTAGGGTAATACCAAATCAATTTCATCGGCGCCGTATTCGATAGCCTGATTAGTCTGGCTGACGACCATATCAATCTGGCCATTACCTGAAGGGAAGTTAACCACGGTCGCTACAGCGATGTTATCTTTGGCAAGCAGTTGCTTTGCCAGACTAATAAACTCTGGGTAAATACAAACCGCAGCGGTGTTACCAGCAAATGTCGTTGCCTGTTGGCAAAGCATTTCGATTTCCGAGTTGTTATCATCATCATTGAGACTGGTCAAATCCATTAATGAAATGGCTAGCTTTGCCGCATATTGACGATCTTCAAACATTGAATTGTCCTTAGTTAAGGGAAATAAACACACCGGCAATGGCTGCGCTCATCAGGTTTGCTAAACTCGCTGCCAGTACCGCTTTTAGACCAAGCTTGGCGATGTCCGGACGTCGATTAGGCGCAAGAGAACCGATACCACCGAGTAAGATGGCGATGGAAGACAGGTTGGCAAATCCACACAAGGCGAAAGTAATGATGGCTTGAGTACCTTCAGACAAGCTATCTTTGTTGGCAATAAAATCCACATAAGCGACAAATTCATTAACGATGATTTTCTGGCCAAGGAAACTACCGGCGATATTGGCTTCCGACCAAGGCACACCAAGGATATACGCGACTGGCTGGAACAAATAACCAAGGATCAGTTGTAGTGACAGTTGATCGTAACCAAAGAAACTACCAACCCAGCCAAGTAAACCATTTAACAAGGCAATCAGGGCAACGAATGCGATAAGCATAGCGCCAACATTAAGCGCTAGTTGCAAACCTTTAGCGGCACCATTGGCGGCGGCATCAATCACATTTACACTGTCATCATGCTGATCTTTGTGGGTTAGATCGTCTAAATCATTTTTCGGCTCTTCGGTTTCTGGCAATATTAATTTAGCCATCAACAATCCACCCGGCGCCGCCATAAAGCTTGCGGCAATCAGGTATTTCAGCTCTACACCTAATCCTGCGTAGCCCGCTAATGTTGCCCCGGCTACGGAAGCCAGGCCACCAACCATAACCGCAAATAATTCCGAGCGGGTCATGGTGGGTAGAAATGGTTTAATGACCAATGGTGCTTCGGTTTGGCCGACAAAAATATTAGCCGTGGCGGAAAGGGACTCTGGACGAGACGTTTTCAGAAACTTCTGCAGGGCGCCACCGACAAGTTTTACCACTTTATCCATGATCCCAAGGTAATAAAGAACCGATATTAACGACGAGAAGAAGACAATAATGGGTAATACTCTAACCGCGAAGACAAAGCCGACGCCGTTTTCTAACATGGCGTCAGTGCCCAGGCCACCGAACATAAAGTTAATGCCGTCTTTACCATAGCCAATAACATGATCGACGGTATTGGAAATGGATATCAGGGCATCTTTACCCCAAGGCACATAAAGTACCAGGGCACCTAAAGTTATCTGGATAAACAGAGCACCCAACACGGTACGCCATTTTATGTGTTTTTTGTCCTGGCAGACCAGATAGGCGATTGCCAGTAATATCAGGATGCCTGCTAATGCTCTTAAGGTTGTAAAGTCCATGGTTTATCTTTTCTCTTAGTTTTCCTTTACCAGTTCACGTATTTTCGCCTTGATTAACTCAAGCGCCCGGCGGTTTCTACCACCTCGGGTAATGACGATATCTGCGTGGTTTCTGGATGGTTCAATGTATTGAAAATACATGGGGCGAACCGTTAAGTGATATTGATCGTGAACGGAAGAAAAATCCCGTCCCCGTTCCTGTAAATCTCGTTTGATACGTCTTAACAGACAAATGTCTAGCGGCGTATCCATATATATATTGATGTCGAATCGTTGCCGCAATTCAGCGCAGGTAAACAACATGATCCCTTCAACAAGTACAACTTTTGCCGGTTTGATTTGAATGGTTTCATCTTTGTTGCGGGTATGTTCTTTATAGTCGTATACCGGAACCTGAATTTCATTGCCCTGGCTTAATTGCGTTAGGTGCTCTCTTAACAGGTCATGTTCAAATGCGGCAGGGTGGTCGTAATTGGTTTTAATGCGCTCTTCGAAGGGAAGGTGATCTTGGCATCGATAATAGGAATCTTCATTGATGATGGTCATACTGTCGGCGCCCAGCTCACCAATCAACTCGTTGTAGATAGTTTTCGCAAACAGAGATTTTCCGGATGCAGAGGCTCCGACAATAGCAATGATTGTGAGATGATTAATAGACAAAATACGACAGCAATCTGAAAATTGATGCAAATAGTATCGCTTATTTTGCCCTAAAAACTAGCAAAATGTTAATAAATTATAGGGTTAGACAAGGATTAATTAACATTTTTTCGCCTTTGCCTGGCTGTTTGTATATTTCCTAATCGTTTACCAGCGCCAAGGCTTACAATGATCAACCATTAACATTACTATACTCACTATATTGTGTTGTTTATCTGGAAATTATTATGGCCCGTGCACTGATTATGGTTATTGATGGCTTTGGTATTGGCGCTGCGCCAGATGCCGAATCGTTTGGAGACATAGGTGCCAATACATTTGCCAACCTGGCAAAAGAGTTTTTGCAACAAGAAGGGCGTTCATTAGCCTTACCAAATCTTGGCGGTATGGGTTTATTTGAAGCCGCTAAGGCAGCGGGTGCTGAAGATTTGGCGGTACAATCGCAAGCGGCAACCTCAGGGGCATTTGGTTATGCAGCAGAGGTCTCATCGGGAAAGGATACTCCCAGTGGTCATTGGGAAATGATGGGGGTTCCGGTGTTATTTGATTGGGGCTACTTCAGCGATAAAACCGATTCCTTCTCTAAGGAGTTACTAGAGCAGATTTCTATTCGTACGGGAATTGAAGGCGGTTTAGGCAATTGTCATGCCTCAGGTACCACCATTATTGCCGAGCTTGGCGAACAACATATGCAAACCGGGATCCCTATCCTTTATACCTCAGCCGATAGTGTGCTGCAGGTAGCGGCCCATGAGAAAACCTTTGGGTTAGATAATCTTTATCGTTATTGTGAGCAGGTACGGGAATTATTAAATGACTTGGATCTGAACATCGGCCGGGTAATCGCGCGTCCATTTATCGGTGATGATGCCAGTAATTTCCAGCGCACCGGTAATCGTCGTGACTATTCGATATTACCGCCAAGCCCGACGGTATTGGATCAACTGCATGATGCCGGTGGGACGGTGGTTAGTGTTGGTAAAATCGCCGATATCTTTGCCCATCAAGGCATTTCCAGAAAAATCAAAGCAACCGGTCTTGATCAGTTAGTCGACACGTCTTTGGTGGAATTTGAAAGCGCTATAGACAATACCTTGGTGTTCACCAATTTAGTTAATTTTGATCAGGACTACGGTCATCGTCGTGACCCGATAGGCTACGGTCAGGCACTCGAATATTTTGACAGTCGTTTACCTGAAATTTTTTCACGTTTAAATGATGACGATTTCCTGTTTTTGATTGCTGATCACGGCTGTGATCCCACCTGGCATGGAAGTGACCACACCCGAGAGTATGTGCCGATTCTGGCATGGGCGCCGAACATGCAACGTATTGATTTAGGTGAAAGAAAAACCTTTGCAGATTTGGGCGCCACTGTCGCTGACATTTTTGCTTTACAGTCTCCCAAGTATGGAACTTCGTTTAAATCCCTGATAACGTCTTAAAAAGTTAACGTTTTTACGAATATCGGTTATCATTTGTAACGGATTGTAAAGTCGTCAATCACCCGACATAAACAACAAAAAGCGGGTTACATATACGTCACAGGGAGACAAACATGAAAACCTTCAAACCAAATACTCTGGCTATGAGTATTAATGGCGCGATTTTATCTGTTGCCGCGTTGGCAGCAAACCCAGTACTTGCAGAGGAGGAGGGTCAACAACTTGATTCTTCTAAGCTGGAAGTTATTGAAGTAACGGCTCGTAAAAGAACCGAGAACGTTCAGGAAGTACCGGTATCGGTAACCGCGGTACAAGGCGAACAGTTAGAAGCTATCTCTTCTGCTGCTATGGATATTCGCTTTTTAAATGCTCGTGTACCTAGCTTAAGTGTAGAGTCCTCGTTCGGACGTACATTCCCGCGTTTTTACATGCGTGGTTTAGGTAACAGCGATTTCGATCTAAATGCATCTCAACCAGTTTCCCTTGTTGTTGATGACGTTGTGCAAGAAAACCCAATTCTTAAAGGTTTCCCAGTATTTGATGTTGAGCGTGTTGAAGTTCTGGGCGGACCGCAAGGTACGTTATTCGGCCGTAACACACCAGCCGGTTTGGTGAAATTCGATTCCGTAAAACCATCTCAGGATTTCGACGGTTTCGTTTCTCTTTCCTACGGTAGCAAATCTACAAGTGATTTCAGAGCAGCCATTGGTGGCGGTTTAACGGATCGTTTGTCTGCCCGTATCTCGGTATTACGTCAAGACCGTGATGATTACATCGACAACAAAGCACCAGGCTTTGAAGAAAACGATGTACTAGGTGGTTACACCGATCAAGCAGCTCGTATTCAGTTCTTGTATGAAGGTGATGACTGGACGGCGTTATTCAACTACCACATGCGTGATTTAGATGGTAAGCCAGTTACTTTTTACGCCAATGCTTTCGAACCAGGTTCTAGCAATTTAGGCGGTCCAGGTTGGGAAGGTCGTGATACCGTATTCCACGATTCTGCTTCTCGTGCTACGCAACAGGTTGAAACCGAAGGCGGTAGCTTAAAACTTGAGTTTGAATTAGGTGACTTCACCCTAACATCTGTATCCGGTTACGAGAGCGCAGAACTATTTTCTCGTGCTGACGTAGATGGTGGTTACGGTGCGGTTTACGCACAACCTATGGGTCCGGGTGTAATTACCCTTGACTCTGAAACTGCTGACGGCATTCCAGATCACGAGCAAATCACTCAGGAATTACGTCTAGCCAGTAACTTAGACGGCAAGTTCAACTACCAGGTTGGTTTGTTCTACTTCAACGAAGATCTAACCATCGAAAGTTTCGCATTTGATCCACTATTTAGTGGTGGCGCGCAAACCGGTTATGTAATTCAGGAACAGGAAACTACTGCCTGGGCGGTATTCGGTTCTTTTGATTACGATTTCACCGATGCAACGTCTGCAACGTTTGGTATCCGTTATTCTGACGATGAAAAAGAATATTCAAACCAACGTACTATGTCTCCTCTTGCGTTCTTAGGTGCTCCGAATGAAGCCTCTGGTTCTGTGGATACTTCTGATGATTACGTAAGCTGGGATATCAGTGTTAGCCACAAGCTAACCGGTGATGTGAACCTATATGCACGAGTTGCTGATACGTTCCGCGCCCCAAGTATCCAGGGTCGTTCATTATTTGCTTTTGATGACGGCATTTCCGTTGCTGAAACTGAGTCAATCCTGTCTTACGAAGCTGGTGTGAAATCTAACATCCTTGACGGTAGCGGTCGTTTAAATGCGTCTGTTTTCTACTACACCATGGATGACCAGCAATTAACGTCTGTTGGTGGCGATAGCAACACTGCGCGTCTACTTAACGCTGATGAAACGGTTGGTTACGGTTTTGAAGTTGATTCTGAATTCATGCTTACCGACAACTTTGCAATCACTGCAAGCGTAAGTTACAACAACACGGAATTAAATGACGATTCATTGTCAGTTCCAGTGTGTGCTTTGTGTACAGTAACCGATCCGCTAAATGCTAATGGTCAGGCGATTGTTGATGGCAACAGCCTTCCTCATGCTCCAGAGTGGATTTACACGTTCACAGCGCGTTACGCCATTGAAGTTGGTAGCGGTGAGCTATACGCCTACACCGATTGGTCATATCGCGATGACATCAGCTTCTTCTTATATGAATCAGAAGAGTTTAATGGTAAGTCATTGCTAGAAGGCGGTGTTCGTACCGGTTATGCGTGGGAAACTGATGCTCAAGAGTATGACGTTTCTTTATTCGTAAGAAACTTAACCGACGAGCAACAAGCCATTGGTGCGGTTGACTTCACTAACAACACGGCAATTGTAAACGAAGAGCGCTTCGTTGGTGCTGAGTTCAAAGTTAGCTTTTTCTAACAACTAATTTTATTAGCATTAAAAAAGCCAACCTAGCGGTTGGCTTTTTTGTATGCGTATTTTAAGAGGACTGTCTAGAGTTATCCCCTCCTCAATACAGACTTGGACAGCATGTCGCTGTTCATCGATGACTACAACCTATTGATATTTTGTGCATTTATAACACATATTAGAATTTGCAGTTATAATAGCATCTGAGCTGGATACCTGTTTAATCGCCGACTTGTGATTTTAGACGAAAATCTCATCTTGCAAGAAGATATGTAGACAGGTATTCATACTCGAGGGAGAAAATTCGTTACGCGACTCTTCTGTTCTAATCGCCTTCATTTCGCTGAATCTCAGTACTTCCTTTATTAATTAACATTAACTAAAAGCACTATAATTGTAACCTCAAAGCCAGAGGTTTTTGGGTTACCTAATTACGCACGACAAAGTTAAGGAACTCGTTATGATTAAATTGATGCATATTATTGCCTTGATCACTTTAGTCGCTATATCTGGATGCAGTGAAAATAACAAAGAACCACGGACGACCGGCGAAAGTGATGAAGCCTCGCAAGCAAAGCCAGCAGCTCCAGCCCCCGCAGATAGCGATCAGAATATTGAAGAAAGCCAGGCAGTGGTTTTGCTATCAGGCCTGCCAACTTTAGATACAACAGACAGTATCGCGATTGTTGAGTTAGATCCTGAATCAGAAAACTTTGGCAATATTTTATATGAATATCCCTTGCCGAAATATGACGCACCGTTGCACCATTTGTATTACAGTCCGAATGGCCGTCTTTATGCAACTGGACTAGGAACAGAATGCAGTTTAGCTGAAATTGGCCTGGTCAGGAATGCGCAGTCTGAACCTCAGATAAAGGATGTCACTTGCCTGGATACTCAAGGTCAGCAAGTGGGAGAAGATATCATGTGGCATAGTGTGAACGGCAAGAACTTTATGTTCGTCACCTTTATGGGCGGAACCGGGGTTGATCAAAAAGATGCAGGTTCTGTTGGCGTTTTTGACCCTCAGACCAACGAAGTTATCAAAGTTATTGAAGCCAGAAAGTCGCAAGTGGCAGAAGGTGAACCTTTTATCATGTATCCACATGGTATCTCAGCTTATGGCGATCGTATGGTTGTAACATCCACTTCTCATCCAAACTTGAAAGATGGTGTTGGCAACTCGGTAACCATTATTGATCTGAATACCCTGGAACCTATTGAAAACATCATAACTGAAGATTCAAAACCGGTTGGTTTTCCTTCTTCGCCAGTTGAAGTGTTGTTCGTTCGACCCAGCATCGTGGAGGGAGTAGAGCCAGCAGTTTTGGTAAATACTATGTTTGGCTTTGAAACCTGGAAGATTCCTTACAATGAATCGGATAGAAGTTTCGGAACTCCCGAAAAATTATATGATGGTGCCGAAAATGGTACCGGTGTTCCTCTGGAGTTTTATGGTAACGAGACAGAGTTGTTTATTAGTCATGCAGTACCAGGAGTTGTAAAACGTTACGATCTACAGCAATTACCAGATCTCGTTTCCTCCGGAGCTGATATTCAGGCAGAAGCCGGTGCTCATCACATGATTTTCTTTAAATCTGCTTCAGGTCGAGATTTAGTGGCAATTCAAAATAACTTATTGAATTTAGGGAACGCTGAGGACAACGACCCAACGGATGTAGACTTTATTGCCAAAATTAACGCTCATTCAGTTACCGTTCACGATTTAAAAACTGGTGAAAAACTGGCAACCGTTAACTTCAAAGACAAATATCAAAAAGGTATTGATAACATTGAAAGTTTGTTCGGCTCTGGATTTGTCCACCACCATTAAATCTTATGATTAAAGTCATTGGTTCAGCGATAGTTATTGTTATCACTATTTCTATCGCTGTTGTGTGGGGCACTAAGCCGGTCAAGCCAAAAACAACCCTGGTGGATTTTACCGCCCCGTTTGTTTTTGGTCATTTTAAAATTCCTCAGGATAATCCTTTCACGTATGAGTCGGTCAAACTCGGGCGAAGACTTTTCTATGATCCAATCCTATCAGGCAATAACCAGATCTCATGTGCGACTTGTCATAAACAGGAACTGGCTTTTACTGATGGATTGAGTCGAGCTGTAGGGGCGTCTGGTAATCCATTACCATTTAATTCAATGAGTTTAGTTAATCTCATGTGGGGACCCAGGCACTTTTTCTGGAATGGACGAGTTACTTCTCTTGAGTCACAGGCGCTAATGCCGATACAGCATGTCGATGAAATGGATCAAGATTTAGATGAATTAATCGAAGAACTTGAGCACGACGAAACCTATCAAGAGTTATTTGCTAATGCTTACGGTGATATCTCAGCTGAAAATATTGCCAAAGCTCTCGCTAGTTTTCAGCGCTCCTTGATATCAGCGAACTCCAAATATGACAAGTACTTGCGTGGTGAAATAAATCTTACTGATGAAGAAGAGTTGGGACGAAAACTATTTATGGCTCACCCCGATACGAAAGTTTCGTTACGTGGGGGCAATTGCATTGACTGTCATAGTCAATTTCTGACAGCTGGTTTTGCCACGGGATACGATGGCTTTAGCAATAATGGTCTGGACAAAGATAGCGATCTCAAAGATGGTTTATATGAAGTTACCGGAAATGAAGCTCATCGAGGACTTTTTAAGGTTCCAACATTGCGGAATATTGCGGTAACCGGGCCATATATGCATGATGGGCGGTTTAATACTCTTGAAGAGGTTTTGGAGCATTATAATTCCGGAATTAAATTGAGTAATACGCTGAGTCCGTTAATTATCGAAGCCGATAACCGCGAAAAAACTGATCAACAGTCAGTTAGCTTGCACTTAACGGAAAAAGAAAAGAGGGCAATTATTGCCTTCCTTCACACCCTGACTGACCAAGAATTTTTGTCGAATGATGCCTTTTCCGATCCTTTCAGACAGGAGTCAGAAAAATGACTAAATCTCTATCAATATCCGCTTTTATTATCGTAGCGATAGCAACAGCCTGTACCCTATGGCAGTACACATCCAATAAACCGATAACTTTGCGCTTTCATGCATACAACGGTGACGAATCTCTGGTGTTTAATGATTCTCGCTATGCAAACCCAGGAGGCTCGGGACAATATCTGGTCAGGGATTTACAGCTATTTGTGAGTAACATCAGATTGCTTGGTGAAAAAAATCAATACGAGGAAGGGGAGAGTTACCATTTGTTGCGCTTTGATAATGAGCAGGGCTATTTTGATATAGTGATTGAAGGCCTGGCTCTGAAGCAGTATGACACGATTGAAATTGGTATTGGCGTGGATCCTGAGGCAAATGGCACTATTATGTTTGCCGGCGATTTGGACCCGAATGGACGTATGGCGTGGAATTGGCAGGTCGGTTACAAGTTTCTGTTGTTGGAGGGAAGTTTGGATACTAACGGCAGCAAGACACCTCTGGTTTATCATATTGGTTTTGATGAGAGTTATACCCGAGTGTCATTTCCTTTAAAAGTTAATGAATTATTCTCAGACGATGTTATCGATTTTCGAGTGGATATAAATCAGCTATTTGATCAAAAACATCCAGTTGATATGAGCCATATATCTACCGTTAAGTTTGATCCTGAAAATGTGCGAACCATTGCCCGGGCATTTCCGCAATTAATTTCAATTCAACAAAACTAAAAAGGGGAACTCGCTGCTCCCCTATAGAATTTGCCAGTTAACAAACGAACCGTGCATTGTTTGGGTTAATCTTTATAACCCCAGGGCGCTGCAGGCGGTGTTACCGGTTTGGTTAAATCAAAATCAACCCGAAATTCCCGGCCCTGGCGAATTAACCGATAGGTAAAAGTTTCCGGGTAGATAAACATCTGCCAGGTATTACCGTTCGATTGCGGGATTCCAAGTTCAACGAACAATTCCTTTGAATACTGATCCGCGGGAAACGATTGCACCTCCGCCCAGCCCGCATCGACGGTATGACCACCATACATGGTTGATTTATCACTGCTACCATCCTGATGGCGATGGTCGTGTTTAAGCTGTAATCCAGAGCCGGTTTTGGTAATTAACCAGGTTCTCGAGGCATCATCACCAACGTGGAAGGGTACCTGCAACTGACGATCATCACATATACGAACGTGCATGATCAGCTCTTTGCCGGCAAACCCGCCACCGTCAGAATTATCAACGGTGATCTTGCCTGCATAAGCTTTACCACAATGGCTTTTGATAGCGTCGAAAAACGCATCATGGGTTTTTATCGATACTAGTGGTGCCTCAGATACTTGATGCTCACCACTTGTATTTTTACTTGCCGCTAACGCATTGCCCGACAGCGTGAACGTTGTGGCGATTGCTGAAGCAATTAAAGCCGTTTTTAAAATCGCCATTACAGAATACTTTCCAGGGTAATTTCCATCATATCTTTAAAGGTGGTTTGTCTTTCTTCAGAGGTGGTTTGCTCTCCGGTTTTGATATGATCGCTGACGGTAAATACCGCTAACGCTTTTTTACCGTATTCTGCGGCGACACCATATAAACCAGCGGCTTCCATTTCCACCGCTAAAATACCCATAGCTTCCATTTTTGCAAACAACTCAGGTTCAGGTGTATAGAACAAATCGGCGGTAAAAACGTTACCCACGTGAACTGGCTTGCCTAAACGGTCGGCGGCTTTCACAACGTTGTTAAGCAGCTCATAATTGGCGATGGCGGCAAAATCATGCTGGTTTAAACGAGAGCGATTCACTTTCGAGTCGGTACATGCGCCCATACCGATAATGACATCACGAAGTTTTACATCATCACGAACCGCACCACAGCTACCGATACGAATGATGTTTTCAACGCCATAATCTTTGTACAGTTCGGTTGCATAGATAGAAATGGATGGAATGCCCATTCCGGAACCCATCACTGAAATTGGCTTGCCTTTATAAGTGCCGGTGTAACCCAGCATGTTACGAACGCCAGTTACGCACTTGGCATCGTCGAGGAAATTTTCAGCGATAAATTGGGCGCGAAGTGGGTCGCCTGGCATTAATACCGTGTTGGCGAAATCATTGGGTTTTGCTTCAATATGTGGAGTTGCCATAGTTTGCTTCTCTTGTATGTAATTCAATCGCTGATGATTAATAGTAGTCAGATTAATCTGTTAGCGATACATAGGTAAACTAGTTGGTTAATTTGTTCTGCTTCAGGGTTTGTTTTTCAGACTCGCTTAAAAACGCTGCGATTAGGGCATTTTCCTGGATTTTGGCTAATTGAGTATTGTTGAATCCAAGGATATCTGCAGCTACCTGATATTCATGTTTCAATTCGATGCCTTCAACCGCTGGATCATCGGTGTTTAAGGTTACTAGCAAGCCGTGATCATAAAACTGTTTGATAGGATGGTTTGATAAATCAGCAACTGTACCTGTCTGGTAATTGGATGTCAGACAAGACTCAATGGCGATTTGTTCCTTGGCAAGGTAATCCATCAATGCTGGGTCTTCAATGCTTTTCACGCCATGACCAATACGCTGGGCACCAAGGTGCTTAATTGAGTTCCAGACACTTTCCGGACCATCGGCTTCCCCTGCATGTACCGTAACCTGTAAATGAGTGGCTCGAGCCTGATTGAAATGTTCAATAAATTTTGTCGCTGGCTGGTTTAACTCATCACCGGCTAAATCAACTGCGACCAAATGTTGTTGATGGGCAAGCAAACCGTCTAATTCTTGTTGGCATGCCTCGGTACCGAATGTGCGACTGAGAATACCAATCAGGTTTGCTTTAACGTTAAAATCTTTGCAACCTTGCTGTACGCCAGCTACGACGGCTTCGACAACATCGGCGATGGGTAATTTATGATTCATCGCCATGTAATAAGGAGAGAATCGCAATTCGGCGTAATCAATACCCGCAATTTTCAAATCTTCAGCATTTTCGTAACCGATGCGATAACAGTCATCCAAAGTTTTTAAAACTTTTACACCCCAGTCTAACTTCACCAAAAAATCGAGTAAGTCATTAGCTTTATCTTCGATGGTTACGTGTGGGATGAATTCTTCAAAGCGGTTAACCGGTAATTCAATACCGTACTGTTGTGCTAACGCCCAGGTAGTTTTCGGACGGATATTACCGTCAAGGTGACGATGTAAGTCAATAAGCGGTATATGGTTATGCATCGACGTGTTATTCCTGAAAGGTTTGCCAGACATTATAACAATCCTGCAATGAATTCCTAAGCTTTTACTGTAATGGCCTGATTTTTCGTGTGTTATTTAGCCAATAAAGATTAATTAAAACACCATAAGTCTATTTGGATTTGTTGATATCCTTAAACAGCAGCATTTCTAGCATTCTTTTTGAAGAGCCAGGATAAAAACCATAGCTACCACTGGTTTCCCGAGGATTTTCAAAGGTGCCAAATAAAGCATCTATGACCGGGAAGTCGGAAAAGTTTTTGTAATGGATCGTGCTACTATGGTGCACGGTATGATTTTCAGGACGATGAATGATATAGCCCAGCCATCTAGGGGTTTTCAAATTTGCGTGTTGAAACACGGCTAGGAAGTTTGAAGTGATAAGGAATATGGTGATCACTTCAGGCGATACACCGACAATCAGGGTCAAACAAACGCTGCCTAATAAGGTAAAACCTATCATATCAGTGAGGTTAAAATAGTAAGCACCAGCCATATCGACACGTTCAGCACTGTGGTGGAACTGATGGAACACCCGCCATAAAAAATCGGAATCATGCATAGCCCGATGCCAAAAATACAATCCAAATTCAAAGACAACAAAACTGACGAGCAGCCCCCAGCCGACCCCAAGATGCTGTAAGGAAACTAACTGGTATTGGGCAAGGAAGGGATCTATCACTAAAGGGATATAGCTAGCCAGGAAAAAATAGATGATAAAAGCGAAGATTCCTTTGGCGCGCCAGAAAGCGATATGTGGCATTTTTTCTCTTGGAAAAATACTTTCTATGAGCATCAACAAGAAAAACGTAAAGATAAATACGAGACTAATAGGATCGAGGATAACGTCGATAGGGGTTGGCATTTACACGTCCGCTACAACAAGTTGAAGACTGTGCCAAAGTATAGTCGGTTATCGTCTAACGGTATTTGTTAATGAAGTGCCAATGTTTTAAATAAATTGCTAATTTTTTGTTGGCATAATATCTGAACATTGGTAGATTTAGCGATTCGCTCCAGAGTAATTACTCTGATTATACTGCTGGTGGTTCAATAACCTCCGATCTCTGACACATAAGGAAGTATTCATGTTTCATCAAACCGACGATGTACGAATTAATGGTATCAAAGACCTGTTGCCTCCGGTTGCGCTACTTGAGCGTTATCGTGCGACTGAAAAGGTATCGCAAACGGTGTTTGATGGTCGTGAAGCAATTCACAATATTCTCGCGGGCGAAGACGACCGTTTACTCGTGGTAATTGGCCCTTGTTCTATTCATGATCCCGAAGCGGCAATTGAATACGGTAAGCGATTGGTGAAACTTCGTGAGAAATACGCCGACAGACTTGAAATTGTGATGCGAGTTTACTTTGAAAAACCGCGCACCACTGTGGGCTGGAAAGGGTTAATCAATGACCCATATCTGGATGGTAGTTTCCGTATTAACGATGGTTTGCGTTTAGGACGTAAATTATTGCTCGATCTTAACGCCCTTGGTTTACCTACTGCAGGCGAATACTTAGATATGATCACGCCACAATATATGGCGGATCTAATGTGTTGGGGCGCCATTGGAGCTCGCACCACGGAATCACAAGTGCACCGTGAATTGGCTAGCGGTTTATCTTGCCCGGTTGGTTTTAAAAACGGTACCGATGGCACCATTAAGATTGCTATCGATGCAATTGGGGCTGCTAGCGCACCGCATCATTTCTTATCGGTTACTAAGCTTGGCCACAGTGCTATTGTTGAAACCAAAGGTAATGAAGACTGCCACATTATCCTCCGAGGTGGTAAAGAGCCGAACTATGAAGCTGAGTTTGTTAACGAAATTAGCAAACAGTTAGCGGCGGCAAATTTACCAGAAAAAGTTATGATTGATTTCTCTCACGCTAATTCTCGCAAGCAGTTTAAAAACCAACTTTTGGTTTGTGATGATGTCTGTCAGCAAATCGTTGATGGCAACCGCTCAATTTTTGGTGTCATGGTTGAAAGCCATTTGGTGGAAGGCCGTCAGGATCTGGTCAATAATAAGGCTGAGACATTCGGACAAAGCATCACCGATGCCTGCATTGGCTGGGATGATACCGAGGTGTTGATTGATAAACTGGCAAAAGCGGTAAGTACAAAGCTATAAGGTTTCTTAATGAGTAAAGAACTCGAATTGCAGTCGCTGAAACTGTCCTCTGATCAGCGTTTTGACTTGTTTATGAATCGCTTGATGAGCGACAAACAGGCTTGGATCCTAACCGATGAACACGGTTGCGTGATGCTAACCGATGGTGATGAAGATTTGGTGCCATTTTGGCCAAGTGAAGAAACCGCCAGTTTCTGGGCCAGTGATGAATGGTCCGATTGCAAGCCTAAAGTATTGTCTTTTGATGAGCTGATGGAAAAGTGGATCCCCGGTATGGAGGAAGATGATCTGGCAATGATTATCTTCCCGGCAGATGATCTCAAAGGTCGGGTCCTGCATCCCTGGGAGTTTTCCCAGGCGATAAAAAAGAAGCAAGAAAAGCTCTCGCGTAAAAATTAACTTCCGGTTTTTGTTAACTTTTCCCATAAGTATTAGCAATTTAACGCGTAAAAATATTCGAAATTGTGGAGTGATTGTGATTAATTAAGCTTATGAGAATCGATTTCACCCCGTTAACTCGAAAACTTCACCCATATCTTACCGGATGCCTGGCATCGGTGATATTCCTCACCGGCTGCGCAGGCATGCAGTTCTCAGATATGTTCAGTGGCTATGCACAGCAGATGCAGCCAGTGCGCAATCAAATCGAACAAGGGCAGCTTCAACAAGCCCAATCTCTTATTATTACCCGTGCTAAAACCGAAAACAGTTATGCCTTAAGCCAGTTGGAAAAAGGGCGTTTGGCGTTTCTCATTAATGATTGGGCCGGCAGTCAGAAAGCGTTTGAAGAAGCCTATGATTATGTCAAAACCACCAACGAACAGGCGAAAATTCGCATCAGCCAATCTTTAAATCAAGCCAGTGCATTATTAAGCAATGACAATGCGTTGCCTTATGTTGTGCCAGCATATGAGCAGAGTATGATGCACTCTTATCAGGCATTGAATTATCTAATGCAGGGCGACAGAGAGGGCGCTCTGGTTGAAGTGCGTCGTGCCAACATCGTTCAGGAAAATGCTTTAAAGCAAAATCAGAAAAAGTTAGATGAAGCCCGTAGCGATGCTTTGGAAAAGGCCAATGTGTCTGAATCTAGTTTGTATTCGAGTTTTCCCGATATGGAAGCAACCTTATCGGATGTTAAAGGCGGCTTTCAAAACGCCTACACTTTTTATCTCAGCGGTTTGTTGTATGAAGCTAGCAATGAGTTAAATGATGCTTATATCGATTACAAGCGAGCACTTGAGATTTACCCCGACAACCCAGTAGTTATTAATGATGTGCAACGGTTAGCACAACGCCTGCAAATGGGTGTTGATATTGAACGTTTTAATAATCGCTATGGGGCATACCAGCCGAAAACCGAATCGATGAAGGGCAAAGGGGAAGTCGTTGTGTTGATTGAGTTAGGACAAATTATTCCAAGGCAAGATGCCAGTATTAATATTCCCACCAGTCATCGCGGCAATTTGCGTTTTTACTCGCTGTCTCTGCCTTCTTATAACAATGCCGGACGCTTTACCGTACCTGCACAGGTGCAGTTGAGCCAGAGCGAGAATAGCCTGGTCGCCGAACCAATATTGGAATTATTACCACTGGCAAAATTCCAACTCTACGATCAAATGCCAGGCATGGTCGCGCGTCAGGTATTAAGAATCTTTGCCAAAGAAGAAATACGACAGGAAGCGGCTCGGTCTGGTGGAGATGTAGGCAATGTGTTGGCGAGTTTGTACAACATAGCGTCGGAGCGGGCCGATACCCGTTCCTGGTTAACACTACCACAACAGATTCAGGTATTGCGCCAGCCTTTACAGACAGGACCGCAATCCATTAGGGTTGACTATAATGGTCAACAGCAAGTAATTGATGTAGAAGTAAAAGAAAATCGAATTACCCTGATCAAATTAACCGTAACAGGGAATTATATTGGCTATATAAGCTCTAACCTATAATTAGGAGTATGTTCATGCGCAAGTTCGTTTTATTCACACTGCCGCTTTTACTGCTGTTTGGCTGTGCCAGTGAACCGGATACCTCAGGTATTGGCACCGAGCCCATGGCTCAGGGAGACAACTATCAGGATTATCTCAAGGTTAATAATCCGGAACTGGACCAACGCCTGAAAATTGCCGATGTAAAATCCCGCAAGACCAATGACTTTCTAGAAGTTAATCTGGAGCTGTTAAGTACCTATGATAAAACCCAGAACCTGCAATATCAGTTTTACTGGTATGACAGTGATGGTTTTGTCATTGAACCGGGTAAAACCCCTTGGAAAGCCGTGGCCTTGCATGGCAAACAAAGCCTGACCCTAAGAGCCATGGCACCGGTTAAAAACGTTGATAAATTCAGTCTTTATGTGCGTGAAGTACCTAAAGAAGTGTATAAATTCGAAGACTAAAAGGAATAATCATGAAAAAAATCGCATTGAGTTTGATTAGTATCGGCTTATTGGTCACCTTGGGAGCTTGTTCGAATAAAGCGACTGTTAGTTATGGCGATGCGCAGGAAGTGGAAACCACGGATTTAAGCTTCGGCTCTACCGATTTACAAAAAATTGCCACCGAAATGACGGATTCTTTGATTGAGTCCCCGGCGGTGAATGAGCTGGCGAAAGACGGTCGTCCGGTACTTTACGTTGAGCGAATCAAAAACAAAACCTCAGAGCACATTGATACTGAATCTATCACCGATTCTATTTCAACTAAGCTGTTGCGCTCTGGCAAATTCCGCTTTGTCGATATGTCACGAGTACAGGATGTGACCAAGCAGCTTGAATTTCAAAATGAAGGTGGTCTGGTAGATCCGGCAAAAGCCGTGCAGTTTGGTAAGCAGACTGGTGCGGAATATATGTTGTATGGCAACTTATCCAGCATTGTTAAATCGAACAAAGACAAGTCTGACGTTTACTACAAATTCACCATGCGATTGATGGATCTCGAATCTGGTATCGTTGAATGGGCAGATGAAACCGAAATTCGCAAGACCAAAGAGAAACAAGGCTGGAGCTGGTAAGCTTTAAGGAGCTGAACATGAAACACTTAATATCTGTTGTTGCCCTGATGGCAATGTGTTTAAGTCTGCCGGTGCTGGCGCAATACGAGCGCAATAAAGCGGTGCCGGTGGAAAAAGTGCTGTTTGGCCAGGTATTAAGTGTTCGTGATATTTCCCGGGAAGAGCTGGTTGAAGATCAAAACCATGGCTGGAAAGTGTTTGGTGGCGCGCTGATTGGTGGTGCCATCGGCAATCAGTTCGGTGGTGGTAGTGGTCGGGTAGCGGCTACCATTCTTGGTTCTATCATTGGCGGTAAAGTGTCAGCAGATCATAATCCGCAATATCAAAGTCGTACCATACGTTTAGTTGAAATCATGGTGGAAACCGAGCAGGACGGCCAGTTTATGGTGGTTCAGGACTTCGACCCGGCAATGGTATTTCATCAGGATGATTTGGTTCGTATGGTTTATTTACAAGGCGGTATTGTCCGCTTAGACAAACAAATGTAGAGCATCACTATGCCTGGCCTTGATCGAATTCTTACAATTATCAGGTATCTTGTTTCTGTTACCTTATTGTTTAACCTCACCGGTTGTACTTCGGTACCTGAAGGCGTTAAACCGGTTAACGATTTCGAATTATCCCGTTATCTTGGTACCTGGTATGAAGTGGCGAGATTGGATCACTCCTTTGAACGTGGCCTGGAAAACGTCACCGCCACTTACACCCTAAATGATGATGGCAGTGTTATCGTGTTGAACAAAGGCTTTGATACTGACGATGGCGAGTGGACGAGCGCTGAAGGTAAGGCTAAGTTTGTCGATAGCGACAGCAAAGGCCATTTGAAAGTCTCATTCTTTGGACCGTTTTACTCAAGTTATGTTATCTCTTATCTGCAGCAATCAGATGCGGGTAATGAGGATCAATATCAAATGGCTTATGTGATCGGCTATAAATCCGACTTTGTCTGGTTGTTATCGAGAACCCCTACTGTAGATGACGCAGATAAACAGCTGTTTAAGGAACATGTCGCCAAAATCGGTGTGAATACCGATGAATTGATTTGGGTGAATCAACAACCCAGGTAACCTTAACTCGGATGCCTGACTGCTCTGTTAAAACTCTATCTCGACAATAACAGCCTGATGATCGCTTAACACTTCTTCTGCAATCTTGTAGCTTTTGTAGTTCAATTCCTTGGAAATAATTACCCAATCCAGGCGCTTTTTGCCATAGGTCGCTAAGTATTTGGATTCTGGCTCGTACAGTTTGAAGTTTCCCGAGTCAGCGAGAAAACGAATGACTTTCTCTGAACCCAACCATTCACTGTTAAAATCGCCCATTATCACAGATTTGCGTCGCCTTTTTTCAAGCATCATTCCCAGAGTACGGATCTGTTGATCACGTTTGGCCTGACGTAGAAAATCCAAATGTACCGAGTAAATATCAATTTCCAGGCATTCTTTATCCTGAGGCGTACAATCCCAACCGACTTTACCGATAACAAAGCCTTTTTGCGTCGATGGCGGGGTTGGTCTAAAAGATACCGAATAGGATTCTCTGATTGGCAATCGACTCATGATCGCAGTGCCATAAGTACCAAAAAATTTATCCACGTGGGAGGCCTGAATGTAAAAATGATAGCCCGCCTTTTTAGCCAGATATTCCACATGATTAAAATCGCCACTCCACCAGGAAGGTGCGTCTGCCTCCTGTAAGGCAACAACATCGGCTTCTTCGCGCATTAGCATAGCGGCAATATCATCGAGGTTTTTCTCAATGGCGCTCTTGCTGGTAAGGATCTGACTAAATGCATCCTTGCGCCCATGCGCCATGTTCAAGGTGATAACCTTTAAATAGTCTTTATCTATCAGCGAGAATTGCACATCGGAATTTACCTGAACATCCAATGGCTGAGGCTCGGGTAAACCTTCAGGGGTTCCTTTGGCGAACGAACCGGGAATGCTGAGCAACAAATAACTGAAAAGAATAACAAAAGAAAAGCGCTTAAATGTCACAGGTACCTCTCTCAGCACGGTTATAGGGAGTTGTTTTAATAGCAATCAACATTAATTACTGCTCACTCAGTAACTAAAGTTGATTGGTTTAAGTCTATTCAAATTACGGTGATTAACCAGAATTGCCGTTTTTAATGTTCTTCATCACATTAACGATAGGGTCAAGTACCTTCATCCCCAGCACTGCGCAGATCAAACCAATCAGGCCTGGATTTAAGCTATGGTCACTATTTAATGCTGGCGGGGTTAGATCGCCAAAAAACTCTTTGAGGATCACAAAGCACACATAAAATAAGATGGTTGCTAACAGAGCTTCAGTTAATGGTCGTTTTAGCTTTGAAAATTCTCGGTTAGACACGTGGTCGCGGTGATACAACAAGGTGGCGCCAAAGGCGATTAATAACGACCAGATGGGATTGGAGGGCAGGGTAACATGGAAAAACAACGGTTGGCTCTGCAAGCGAAATTTGTCGCGATAAAAGCTAATGTCAAAGCCGCCCATATGCATAGGCGTGTGCTTGAGCACGAAGGTTCCATCTTCAGCGACGGCTAAATCGACAATTTTCGGTTCACTTTCGCCATTGTTTTGCTGACGAATTCGAACTTTATAATTCTTATTAAGCGCTGGTTTATTAACGGTTCCGGAAATTAAAATTGAACCGGAAAACAACTGCACAAACTTTCTGTCGACGGTAGCAATAATATCATCGGGTTTTACCACTACTTGTTCACGATTTTTCAGATTGTACTGAGCTTCTTTTTTAAACAAGGTGGCATCAACCAAATTCGAGACAAAATCCCCGTAGTGATTAAAACGATACTTTTCATGGGCCAGCTGAGTGCGGAAGGTTTCACTACTTAAGCGTTGTGCAGCGTAAACGCGAAAGCAATCGATAGGATTGTCTGGGCACCAGTCTTTTGTCTGCATTTGCTGCTGGCGCTGCTCCGATAAATTTTCCGGCACTAATAATCCATTAAGGGTTTTACCGAGTAATTCGGCCACCAGATTTTCATCGTCAGGATCAAAATCACGCATTAGTTTATAACTTAATTCGGTAGCCAATACCGTCGATAGATAATGAGCTTTGCGAGGGTTAAACTGAGCGACTTTATTACTAAATTGTCCTTCATAAAGGTTTAACGTCGGCATGGAGATCAGCAATGAGTTTGCTTTTAAAAAAGGGTAAGTTTCTGGGGTACCAAAAGCGACAAAATTAACCTCATGTTGGGTTGACAATTGCCAGTAAAAATCCCTTACCGCCGCCATTGATGCATCATCGGTAGAGGTAGCAAAGATAACCGCGTTAGGTTGAGTCTCTTCATTCTGTGGATTCCAGACATCAGTATTGCCACCGTCTGGTTGACTAGAGCATCGGATTTTATCGCCGGGTTTATGGCAGCTGAGAATGTTGTCATCGGGTATGCCTTTCCCCGATATAATTTTACGCAAATGGGCGTTTAAGCCTTTGGAATAAACATCCTCTTTGTTAAAGAAGATATGGATGCGGTAGTTTTGATTATTGACGCTGGATTTGCGGTTGCTTTGTAGCTTGTTTACCACGTTCATCACCCGTTTATCATCGGCATGAACGGTACGATAAAAATAGGGATAGATGGGCTTAGCTTCATTGCCGATATTAATATTCGCTTTGGTGGCTGTAGAGTTGAGAATGGGAATGTTTGATGACTCAATTGCCAGCAGGTTAAGCAGTTTTTCGGTGCAGGTAGAGGTAAGCGGCCCAAGGATCAAACCGATTTGCGACCAATTGCTGATTTGTTCAAAGGTGGCGTTGCAATTTACGCTTTTAAGCGGCAACCGTACAAACTGATAACTGGCTTCAAAGCCTTTGATGGATTTACCTGTGCTGAGGGGGTTCTCTCCGGTATTGAAAAACTCTTCATCCAGTTGAATAGCCTCTAAGGTGTTATTAATACTGCGAATGAAAATATCATTTCCCTGCTGATTCAGATCGTCATCAAACACCAGAATTTGTATGGTTTTATCGTCCGAGCTGTTAAGCCCTTGTTGCAAATCTTGTGCAGCTGCAGGGAAAAGTAGAAAGCACAGAGGAAGGCATATAGCTACGCGGGTCAGGATCACTTTAGCTGACAGGCGCAAGCTTACGGCAAGTGGCAATAACAATTGAAACATTTCCCAACCACATTGATTCAGAGAAATAAATGATGAATATCAATGCATTGAGCATAGTCGGCAATGCTTAGTTTGCAAATGGTTGTAACGGATTTTGAGGGAGAGGAGTTTGCCCGGCAAAAGAGCCGGGCAGAGGCAATTGTTTTCGACTATTTTGCCTGTTCGATTAACTCAAACATTTCAGTGCGATCAACGCAGGCTTTTAGTACGTCGCGTTTAAAAGCGGCTTTTGAAGGTTCAACACGGTCGGTAGTGACGGTTTCACCGTTACCCGTGGCGCTGATCCAGCATTGTGGTTGTTCAGCGTTTTTCACCGCATGTACTTTTACGTTATAAAGCGTTGCAAGACGAGCTTCTGGAGCCATATTACCCGTGATCAGATGTTCGCCAGCAGTAGTTGCATTGGCAGCGAAAGAGGCCGTAAGAGCGGCAGCAAGTAAAAACTTGGTCATAAATACCTCGAATAAAATTGGGAGATATCTCCCGAAACCCGCGGCATTTTAGGCTTATTTATGATGTAGACAAGGGAATGTACGATAACGCAACCTAGGTTAATTGGCAGTTAACTAGCGGTTAATAGTTGGCTTATCGT
The DNA here is from genome assembly GCF_007197775.1 of Thalassotalea sp. PS06. Taxonomy (NCBI): domain Bacteria; kingdom Pseudomonadati; phylum Pseudomonadota; class Gammaproteobacteria; order Alteromonadales; family Colwelliaceae; genus Thalassotalea; species Thalassotalea sp. PS06. The sequence goes on from NZ_CP041638.1 coordinate 1,770,419, forward strand.
TATTGCAGTTTAGAGATTTGCGTAAATAGTCCTTTGCTTAAATTGCTGCGGTGTTCCACTTTATCGAGAAACTTTTCACAAACCCGATTAAAGATACCACCGGCATTTTCCGTAATGAGCTCGCCATGGCACAAAAAGATTTGCTGAAAATCCCAGCTATCAACAATTTCTAAAGCTTCCTGCGCTTTTTGCGCATCATTGGTGTACAGTCGAAATTCTGGTGAAGACATCGGCTTTTCCCTGACTCCAAATAGTTTGAAAAACCACAGCATTGACGATGTAGACTTGGTCATGTTTTCAATAAAATCAGCGACAATTAAGGTTTTTGAGGGCTTGTGCAGCAACAGTATTTCCGAGAAAAAACAATTACCTGCGGTGGTGATCATATCGATATCTTTATCGAGAAAATTCGCTTGATAACCTTGTAGAACATGATCAACTTTTAAATCCGGGCAACGTTCTTTCAAACCCGGGGCGCCATAAATCAAAGCATCCGGATACTCAGCAATGTAATCCGCCACCGCCTGATTATGAATTTTGTTAGGCGCAATAATCCAGGAAACTTTACCCATATCTGCAAGGGACTGTTTAATGGCATCTGTTATAAAAATAGGAGAGTAGATCAGCAGCTGATTATCGTCAGTTTTAATCACTGCCATTCGGGTTTGTAGCGTTGTGCCGTAAAACTTCACATAGGTACTGTTGATAAACAGATTTGCACCAAACTTCTGCACGGTTGCGCTCTTTACTGCCTTTACTGATAATGTATCAAGTATATGCCATGGTTTTAAAAGTCACTGCATGGATTTCAATTTGAATCATCAGATGGCATCTAAACAAGGAAACAAAATGACTCAAGTTTCGAATAATTCAACGGTTAAATCGGTACTGTTTGTCTGTATGGGCAACATATGCAGGAGCCCAACGGCGGATGCGGTGTTTAGGCAAAAAGCCAGAGAGCAGGGCGTCGATATTGACGTGGATTCTGCAGGTACGATAGCCTTTCATCAGGGAGAAATGCCCGATAAACGCTCCCGCGAAGTTGGTGAAGCGAGAGGTTATGACTTTTCCGATATTCGGGCCCGTAAGGTAGTTAAAGAAGATTTTGAGAACTTCGACCTAATTGTGGCGATGGATCAGGACAATCTGCAAGAGTTGCAACACCAATGCCCAAAAGAATTTCAACATAAAATAAAACTGTTTTTGACCTATGCGAAGGATAGAGCGGAGATTTGCGTTCCAGACCCGTATTATGGTGGAAGCCATGGCTTTGAACATGTATTGAACCTTGTTGAAGATGCAAGTGAAGGGTTGCTCAGAGAGATAAGAATTAAGGGGTAAGGTGGGAGGTGGAAGTTAGCCTGACTTCGCACCATTCGAAAAAGCCCGCATCTTTGACGCGGGCTAAGTAGATTTATCGGTTACTTACGGATTTGGCGAGGATATTAAGGATCTTCTCGCTTTCGGCCATATCGATACAGGCGTCGGTAATGCTTTGACCGTAGGTTAGCTGGTCTTCTTTACCAGCAATAACTTTCTGGTTGCCCGGCACCAGGAAGCTTTCAATCATCACCCCGAAAATGGCATCGCTACCGTTTTCGATTTGTTCGGCAAGACTCTTCGCTACCTCAATCTGGCGATTATGATCTTTAGCACTATTTCCGTGCGAGCAATCCACCATGATCTTAGTGCCAATATCAGATTCCTGAAGTTTCTGATGGGCATGGTTAACGTCTTCAGCATGATAGTTAGGCTGCTTGCCGCCACGCAGGATGATATGGGAAAACGGATTACCATGGGTTTGGTAAATACTCATTTGTCCGCTTTTATCGGGTGAATATAATACGTGAGGGACGCTGGCAGCTTTTATCGCATCAATGGCAATTTTTACATTGCCATCGGTACCGTTTTTAAAACCAACCGGGCAGGATAATGCCGATGCTAGCTCTCGGTGTACCTGAGATTCTGTGGTACGGGCGCCAATTGCACCCCAGCTGATCAAGTCAGAAATATACTGACCGGTTACCATATCCAGGAATTCTGTTCCCGCTGGTAAGCCCAGTTCGTTAATTTCCATCAACAGGTTACGTGCCAGGTGCAGGCCTTTTTCCACATCAAATGACTTATCTAGCCAAGGATCGCTGATCAAACCTTTCCAGCCTACGGTGGTCCGAGGCTTTTCAAAATAGACCCGCATAACTATCTGTAATTGATCGCGGTATTTGTCATGCAACACTTTTAATTGTTTCGCATAATCAATTGCCGCTTCTGGATCGTGGATAGAACAGGGGCCTATGACCACCAACAATCGCTTGTCCTTACCACAGATAATGTTTTCTACGGTAGTACGTGAGTCGATAATAAAGTTGGCGGTTTCTTCAGAAAGAGGGATATCTTCGGCTAATTGCGCCGGTGATATCAGATGTTCGATCAATGAAGTGCGAAACTCGTCAGTCTTTATGGTCATTCGTTCAGGTTACCTTTTCTAATCAAGGGTAATTAAGGCCGCTAACATAGCTAAATTAATGGGATAAGTGAAATAGTTTCTATGAATTTTATAGAATATTTCGGTTATTTCGTTATCCACAACAATGTATTTTCTGCTTTACAGCATATTGCCACCAAAAACTGACGCATTTACAGGCACCTGCAAACTTATTTACCTAGTACTTGTAACGCTGCAATCCGGTTTTGGAAAGAATTTTTGCGGAGATTTCTTCAACCGAAAACTTGGTAGTATTCAAGTAGGGTATTTTCTCCCGTTTATATAGCTTTTCTACTTCGCGAATTTCTAATCGACATTGACGCGAAGACGAGTATTTGGAGTTGGCCATACGTTCATTACGAATATCGGTGAGACGGTCGGCATCAATAGTTAAGCCAAATAGCTTATGTTTGTGCTTTTTCAAAAAGTCGGGCAGGGCTAATTCGTCAATATCATCTTCGGTAAATGGATAGTTTGCTGCTTTAATCCCGTATTGAAGAGCGAGATAAAGGCACGACGGCGTCTTTCCGGAGCGAGATACTCCCACCAGAATTATGTCTGCGTGTTCATAATCCGTTACACGAGTGCCATCATCATTTGCCAGTGCGAAGTTAACCGCATCGATTCTGTAGTCATAGCTGTTCTCATGAATCGAGTGAGTTCGGTGGGCTTTTGGTTTGGCGCCAATGCCCAATTGTTGCTCTACGGGGCTGATAAAATGCTCGAGAAAATTGTAAATAACGCCATCACAACTATCGATAATCTCTCTGGTTTCGGGATTTACAAAAGTATGAAAAACAAAGGGTTTTAGACCGGTTTTGCGATATGCCTGGTTGATCTGTTGCTTTACCTGTTCGGCCTTATCTGTTGTCTCTACAAAGGGGACAGTAAAGTGCTCAAATTCGACGGGGAAAAGTGACAATAAAGCATGGCCAAATACCTCTGAGGTGATTGCCGTGCCATCGGAAATGTAAAAAGCTGCGCGCATTTGTGCTTCCTTGTAAAAACTTACATTATGTGTTTCAGTTAAGTTATGGGTTGTGTAGAATACCGGCGACTAAAAAAGCTCAACAAGCTTTATTTACTATAAGTCACTTCGATCCTGTTTCATACTTCATGGAGAATAATAACGTGCAAGAACATGTACTTTGGTATGAAGACCTTAATATGAATGACGTTGATCGCGTAGGCGGCAAGAATGCCTCACTGGGCGAGATGATCAGCAACCTTTCTTCTCTAGGTGTTCAAGTACCATCGGGCTTTGCCACTACCGCTTTCGCTTTCAATGAATTTCTTGACCAATCCGGATTAACTGAAAAAATTTATGCAGAGTTAGAAACTCTGGATGTAGATAATATTCAGGCTCTTACTGAAGCTGGTGGAAAAATCCGTCAGTGGATTATCGACACCCCGTTTTTACCTGAAATGCAATCTTCTATCGAAAAGGCTTATGGGCAATTATGCGCAGGCCTGGGTGATGAAGTCTCATTTGCCGTTCGCTCATCCGCAACGGCTGAAGATATGCCAGATGCGTCATTTGCTGGCCAGCAGGAAACTTTCCTGAATGTGCGTGGCTTTGATGCGGTTATGGTCGCTATCAAACACGTTTTTGCTTCTCTATTTAACGACCGTGCAATCTCGTACCGAGTGCACTCTGGTTACGACCACAAGGGCGTTTCCTTATCGGCTGGTATTCAGCGCATGGTTCGCTCCGATATCGCCTCTTCAGGTGTGATGTTCAGTATCGACACCGAATCTGGTTACGACCAGGTGGTATTTATCACTTCGAGCTATGGCTTGGGTGAAATGGTTGTGCAAGGTGCTGTAAACCCTGATGAATTTTATGTTTTCAAACCATCGGTAACTGCTGAAAAACCAGCAATATTACGCCGTAACATCGGTTCAAAAGCCGTGAAGATGGTGTATACAAGCGATTTAAGCCACGGCAAACAGGTTGAAGTTGTAGACGTTGAACAGGCTCAATCGGACAGATTCTCCATTAACGATGAAGAAGTTCAGGCGTTAGCAAAACAGGCAATGATCATTGAACAGCACTACGGTCGTCCAATGGACATCGAATGGGCCAAAGATGGCCTTGATGGCAAGCTATATATCGTACAGGCACGACCGGAAACCGTGCGTAGCCGTGAAAGTGGCAATGTAATGGAACAATTTTTGTTACAAGGCCAGTCAGATGTACTCGTTGAAGGCCGCGCTATTGGTCACAAAATTGGCAAAGGTACGGTTAAAGTACTGAAAAGTATCGAAGAAATGGACAAGGTGTTACCGGGCGACGTTCTGGTTACTGACATGACTGACCCAGATTGGGAACCAATCATGAAACGTGCATCGGCTATCGTTACTAACCGTGGCGGTCGTACTTGTCATGCTGCCATTATTGCCCGTGAGATGGGTATTCCTGCCGTTGTTGGTTGTGGTAACGCCACCGATTTACTTACCCACGAAAGCAAGGTAACCGTAAGCTGTGCTGAGGGTGATACCGGATTTATCTACGATGGCGAATTGGATTTTGAAGTGAAACGCTCTGAAATCGACAATATGCCTGATATTCCGTTCAAGATTATGATGAACGTGGGTAACCCGGACAGAGCATTTAGCTTTGCTCGTCTACCGCACAGTGGTATTGGTCTGGCGCGTCTTGAGTTCATTATCAATAAAATGATCGGCGTGCACCCGAAAGCCTTAATGAACTTTGATTCTCTAGATTCTGGTTTGCAGGAAGAGATCACCGATATCATTGCTGGTTATGACTCTCCGTGTGAGTTCTATATTGCGAAACTAACAGAAGGTATTGCAACACTGGCTGCGTCTTTCTCTCCGGAGCGGGTTATTGTTCGTATGTCGGATTTCAAATCGAACGAATATGCGAACCTAGTTGGCGGTGAAGTATACGAGCCGGACGAAGAAAACCCAATGATTGGTTATCGTGGCGCTTCTCGCTATATCAGCGAAGAGTTCCGTGAATGTTTCGCCATGGAATGTGAAGCCATCAAACGCGTTCGCAATGAAATGGGTCTTGAGAATGTGGAAATTATGATCCCATTCGTGCGTACTCTTAAAGAAGCTGAGCAGGTTATTGATATCCTCGCAGAGAATGGCTTGGTTCGTGGCGAAAATGGTCTGAAAGTCATTATGATGTGCGAATTGCCATCGAATGCCTTATTAGCCGACCAATTCCTGGATTACTTCGATGGATTCTCAATTGGCTCCAACGATTTAACTCAATTAACCTTAGGTCTGGACCGTGATTCTGGTTTGGTTGCGCATTTGTTTGATGAGCGCGATCCTGCCATTAAGTCCTTGCTAGAAATGGCAATTCAGGCCTGTAAGCGTCGCGACAAATACGTCGGTATTTGTGGTCAAGGCCCTTCAGATCACCCTGACTTCGCAGCCTGGTTGATGGACCAAGGCATTGACAGTGTGTCGCTAAACCCAGATTCAGTGTTATCAACCTGGATGTACCTTGCAGAGAATAGCTAGAATTGGCTATATGAAAAACTAGAATTTGCTAACTCAGCGAGATCAATACGAGACTCCCCCTCGTTGGAAAAGCAGCTTTCGGGCTGCTTTTTCTTTGAGCGAACTTTCTGAAATTTCAGTACACCAGCTACTCAATTAACCCCGTTTAATATTCTCGATTTTCGAAGAACTAAGTTGTAACTTTACCCTTGTGAATATTTGCAAGGCGAATAGACATTAATGTCGATTGGTTAAATTAAATTGATTGTTTTTTAACGTCATTTTTTGCATCATAGGCGCATATACTCGCTAAAATATTCTGTTGTTTATGCTGCCGCGCCTTGATGTTGACGATTTAGTTTCTCCTTTGTACCAAAAATACCTGCAAACCCTGAAATCCAGTGGTTATCGCGGTGATATTTCCTGTCAATACAGTGCTCGTCTGGCGGTTGCAACCGACAATAGCGTTTATCAGCAAATTCCTCAGGCGGTTCTGCATCCGAAAACCGTTGATGATATTGCCATTCTGACGTCTCTGGCCGGCTTGGAAAAGTTTCATGAAATCCAATTCAGTGCGCGTGGTGGCGGAACAGGTACCAATGGTCAGTCATTAACTCCGGGCATTGTTGTTGATCTATCCCGTTACATGAATCGCATTCTTGAGTTAAACATTGAAGAGCGTTGGGTTCGTGTACAAGCCGGTGTGGTAAAAGATCAGTTAAATGAATTCCTAAAACCGCACGGATTTTTCTTTTCTCCGGACTTGTCTACGTCTAATCGCGCCACTATTGGCGGCATGGTCAATACCGATGCATCGGGCCAGGGCTCTTTAGTTTACGGTAAAACTTCCGATCATGTTTTGGGCCTTAAAAGCATACTTGCCGACGGCACTGAGCTAACAACCGGTGCAATTCCGATTGAACAGGCGGAAGAAAAGGCAACGCTGGACAGCACTGAAGGGCGTTTGTATAAAACGGCGTTAGCTAGCTGTGGTGATAATCGCGATAAAATTCTCGAAAAATTTCCGCGCTTGAACCGCTTCTTAACGGGTTACGATCTGGAAAACGTTTTCGACCCAAGCATCACCCAGTTTGATTTAGGTCGCTTGATTACCGGTTCCGAAGGTAGCCTGGCGATCGTTGCTGAAGCCAAGTTAAATATTACCGAAATCCCTAAGGTCAGAGCCTTAGTCAATATCAAATACGATAGCTTCGAGTCTGCTCTTCGTCATTCTCCTGATCTAGTGGAAGCGAAAGCCCTGAGCGTTGAAACCATCGATTCACGGGTATTGAACCTGGCTAAGCAGGATATTGTCTGGCATAGCGTTCAGGACTTGATCACCGATGTGCCGGGCAAGGAAATGGATGGTTTGAACCTGGTGGAATATACCGGGTTTGAACTGGAAGACGTTGAGCAAAAGATTGCCGCTTTGGAAAAGAACCTTGATGGTAAGGCAGCTAAAGATAAAGGCGTTATCGGCTATCAGGTGACATACGATCTAGCCAGTATTTCTCGTTTATACGCTATGCGTAAAAAAGCCGTTGGTCTGTTGGGTAATGCCAAAGGTCAGGCTAAACCGCTGGCATTTGCCGAAGATACCGCGGTACCACCGGAAAACCTTGCGGATTTCATTATGGAGTTCCGTGATCTACTTGATGAAAACAACTTGGATTACGGGATGTTTGGTCATGTTGATGCCGGTGTTTTGCACGTGCGTCCGGCACTTGATATGTGCGATCCTAAACAAGAAGAAATTCTCAGGGATATCTCCGATAAAGTTGTAGCTCTGACTGCAAAATACGGCGGTTTGATGTGGGGTGAGCACGGTAAAGGTTATCGCAGTGAATATGGCCCTGAGTTTTTCGGTGACGAGCTGTTTTTAGAACTTCGCAAAATCAAAACCGCGTTTGATCCGCTAAATAAAATGAACCCGGGTAAAATATGTACACCGCTTGAGCGCGAAGACAGATTAGTCAGCGTTGATGACAAAAAACGCGGTGGGTTTGATAGACAAATTCCAATTCAGGTTCGCGAAGATTTCCCTTCGGTGATGAACTGTAACGGCAACGGCTTGTGTTTTAACTTCGATAGCAAAAGCCCAATGTGTCCGTCCAGCAAAATTACTTCTGACCGACGTCATTCACCTAAGGGCCGTGCGGGTCTAATGCGTGAATGGTTACGTTTATTGTCTCAGAAGGGCGTTGATCTCGACAAACTACAAAAAGGTAAGCAGGGCTTTTCTGTAAAGGCCATGGCGTTAAAGACCGCCAACACCCTACGTTTCAAGGCCGGTGAATATGATTACTCCCATGAAGTGATGGAAGCAATGTCCGGCTGTCTAGCCTGTAAAGCCTGTGCCAGTCAGTGTCCGGTTAAAGTTGATGTGCCAGATTTTCGCGCTCGCTTTATCGATCATTATTACGGTCGTTATTTGCGCCCGGTTAAAGATCACTTTGTTGCTCATATTGAAACCCTTGCCCCGAAAATGGCTAAGTTCCCGCGTACCGTGAACATGTCCATCAACAATCCGGTATTTTCCTGGGTGTCACGTAAGTTTTTGGGGTACGAAGATACGCCAATGTTATCGGTTCCCTCACTCGAGCAACAGGTAGACGATGAAGGTTTTGAATCGTTTGATTTGTATGCGCTGCAGCAATTAAATGATGAAGATAAAGCCAGAACCGTGTTAGTGGTTCAGGACCCGTTCACCTCATTTTATGATGCCAACGTGGTTGCTGATTTTATGCGTCTGGTGAAAAAGCTAGGTTTCAGACCTGTGTTGTTGCCATTTAAACCGAATGGTAAACCACAGCACGTGAAAGGGTTCCTGGATAAGTTTGCGAAAACTGCCGCTGATAGCGCCGAGTTTTTAAATGAATTGCATCGCCTGAATATGCCGATGATAGGTATGGATGCCTCGCTAGTGCTTTGTTATCGCGATGAATACAATCAGGTTCTTGGTGATAACCGAGGCGATTTTAACGTGCTACTAAGTCACGAATGGCTGTTTAACGTTAAAGATAAGCTTGGGGAAATTGCAGCCAGTACCAATCCGGGAACGTTCAAACTGTTCGCCCACTGCACCGAGAAAACCGCATTAGCCAAGAGTGAAGGGCAATGGCAGGAAATCTTCGCCATCTTTGGACTTAAGCTGCAAGCCATGAGCGTTGGTTGTTGCGGTATGGCCGGTACTTATGGCCATGAAACGCAGAATCAGGAGAACTCGAAAGGATTGTTCGAGTTAAGCTGGCAAACGCCGTTAAAACAAAACCCAACAGAGCTGATGTTAGCCACCGGCTTTTCATGCCGTAGCCAGGTTAAACGTTATACCGATAAGAGACTTCAGCACCCGGTTCAGGCCTTGCTTAAGCATATTTCCTGAGTTATCCATCGTATTATTACTTAGACGAGTGAATGGAATAGCAAAGAGTTATGAATAAAATTGAAATTCAATATTGCAGCCAATGCCGATGGTTACTTCGTTCTAGCTGGATGGCTCAGGAATTACTCACGACATTTGATGGCGAAATATCTGAACTGACGTTAAAACCCGGCACCGGCGGTATCTTTGAGGTTTTGGCTAATGATAAAGTGATCTGGTCGCGAGAAGAGCAGGGCAGATTTCCGGAAATTACTGAGCTCAAACAAGCGGTAAGAGATGTTATTGCGCCAGATAAGTCCCTCGGTCATTCTGACAAAAACAAAAAAAGTCATTGAGGTAATCGTTTTAAATTTTAGCTTGGTCGCAACTATCACCGCGATTGCAGCAATTTTATTCGATATAGGTTGGTGGTTTTTCTCGCCTTTGATGATAGACGATATCAAAGTATTGTCGGGGACATCTCTTTAAAGTCTCACCCGGTTGCCTTTGCCTACTGGAACCAGAATTAAAAAATCCCGTTCAAGGACGGGATTTTTTAATTGGTTTTATCGAGAAATTATTTGTGGCCGTTGGCGATAATTTCACGTGCCATTTGATCGGCAACTAAACCGGTAGGTAAGCCTTCTTGTTGAGCTTTGCTGAATACATCCATAAGCGTGTTATAGATATCTTCTACTAAAGCTGTAGCCTTGTTAGCACAGTATGGCTCATCACCAATTTCTAATGCGACATTGATGATACCACCGGCGTTGATTACATAATCTGGCGCATACAAAATGCCTTTATCTTTTACGATTTGGTCATGACGGGTTTCGGCAAGCTGGTTATTAGCGCAACCTGCGATAATCACCGCTTTAAGCTTTTCTAGCGTAGTGTCATTGATGGTTGCACCAAGCGCACATGGTGCGAAAACATCGACATCCTGCTCATAGATTTCATCAAGGCCTACAACTTTTGCATCTAGCTCTGTTACCGCTTTATCTAACGCTTCCTGGTTGATATCGGTTACTACTAATTCAGCACCAGCTTTGACCAGCTTTTCACATAGCGAATAGCCAACACTACCCAGACCTTGCACGGCTACCTTGATACCGGTTAAATCTTCTTTGCCAAGCTTAAATTTAACCGCGGCTTTGATACCTAAGAAAGTGCCTAGCGCTGTAAATGGACCTGGGTTACCACTTTTTCCTTCAAGACCAGAAACAAATTCGGTCTCTTGGTTAACGATAGCCATATCGCCAGTTGTAATGTTTACATCTTCGGCGGTGTAATAACGGCCACCTAAGTTGTTAACGGCGCGACCAAAGGCTTTGAAAAGGGCTTCAGATTTTAAGTTTTTCGGATTGCCGATAATAACGGCTTTACCACCGCCCAGATGCAATCCGGCCATGGCATTTTTGTAAGTCATGCCTTTTGATAAACGTAATACGTCTTTTAAGGCTTCATCTTCATTGGCATAGTCCCAGAATCGGCAACCGCCGGCTGCAGGACCTAAATTTGTATTGTGTACGGCAATAATCGCTTTTAAGCCAGTTTGTTCATCCGAGCAATAAACAACCTGTTCATGGTGATCAAAATCGACGAGATCAAAAAGAGCCACACTGTTCTCCATTTTATTGTTAATTACAGAGTAATTTTATTGACAATTTAAGCGGTAAAAATTTCGCGAACATTATCATTATCGCGAACTACAGGCCATACAAAGGAACAATTTCTTTTTTTTAAACTGTTCATTTAATACTACAGGCATTTTCGTCATTTTCTACTTGAGTTCATCGTTATTATCAGCGAGTATGGGCGAAAAATTTTCAATTAGAGGCCTCGTATGAGCAATCCTGGCGAATTTACTGAAGAACAACGCAGCGAATGGGTGCGTGAACAGTATCAGAAATCTATTAAATATCTTGCCGAAAAGGGTTTTGTAACTGACTCCGTAACCTTAATGGAGAGTCGTTATCTGATCCCTGTGGTTGCGGTATGGAAATTACAGACTATAGATAAGCAGAAAGTCTGGGTGATCAGTGGTGATTTGCCGAACGATCATATTGCCGCGTCCGCTGCAGAGAATGTTCGCGAAGCAATTCGTAACTTCTCGATGAAATGGCAGTTGCAAGCGCAAAACATCTTAGATGGCGCTCGCGACGAATCGCAAGTTGATTTCGCAAAATTATTGGTTAGCCGTGCAGAAGGGCTATATCAACTATTTGAAAACAAAGACCTGTGGCCTGAGGGTTAACTCAAACCAATGGCTTTGAGAAAGGTGTTAAGCTCTGTTAGTGACTTAGATAAAATCGTTTAAAATCGATTTCACGAATGGGGCAGGCCATTCTTTGGCGGGGTATACCTGCTTCCATAAAGACCGCCCCCACGGGGCGGAAATTATGGCTGGCAAAGTAACTAACAGCGTCAAGGTCTGAGTTGATGTAAACCTCATTAAGCTGGTTCTTTCTGGCGATTTTCACGAGCGCCTGGATCACCTCTTTGCCTACCGGACTTTTTCTCTTCGAAATTACCACAGCTATACGAGAGATTTCACCATCGTTGGTGATCCTTCCTGTTGCTATGGGTTCCTGGGTTTCTTCGTCCACCACCAGAACGTGATGGGCTTTGCGATCTCTGTGGTCAAATTCTACGTCGTAGGGGATTCGTCGTTCGCAACAAAATACTTTCTCGCGGACGGATTTCAATTGTCGCTCGGCCTGCTGCCAACGAACAACATTCACTTTGTAGCGCACTACTCACCTCAAGCTAACTGCCAAAGTCCTATATTTATAACCCTAGTTAACAGCTCCAGGTTTTTCAAATTGCTAATTGCTCTTTTTAGCAATTCAGAGTTAAGGTGTTGTTTATTGGCCATGGCCAAAGCTAAATCTAACGATTCTTCATAAATCGTAAAACGTTCGCCATTAATGAAAAGTTTTCGGTTTTCAATTACCAGAGTTTTGATACCAAGCACGGGTTCTAATGCACCGTCGTCTTCGATGATGTCTTCGATAATATCAGGCAGTTCTTCTATGCTGATTGGTTCTTCTGGCAAGCCCACGTCTAAGGCGTGATGAACCGACGTTAGCTGCTGACCAAGGAAGTCTTCTAGCATTTCGTCATTGTTCAGTACGTGTTGCATTTGATTTTTCAGATGCTGGAAATCTTTCGATGAAAGATTTTGCGGTTGATCCGTGTATTCCCGCTGACTGTCATCAAGACGCTTACTATATAGGTCTTCGTCAAGCATGTAGTCGGCAAGGCCTCCAAATAATTCTTGTGGATTAGGAGCCTGGAAACCAATCGAATAATTCATCGCATTATCAATAGCCACACCGTCGTGCGGGTGGTGTGGTGGAATGTAGAGTAGATCGCCGGCTTCGGTAGTGACATCAATACAACTCTCAAATGCAGAAACTTGTTTAAGGTCAGGGTGAGGAACTAGATTTTGTAAGCCGGTGTCAGGTTTACCTACGCGCCAATGACGTTTACCGCTACCTTGGATGATAAACACATCATATTGATCCAGATGGGGGCCTACGCCGCCTCCTGGCGTTGAAAAGCTTACCATGACATCGTCGATACGCCAGTTTGGAATAAAACGAAACGGGGTGATCAGTGAGTCAACATCTTCGAACCAGTGGTTTACCGCCTGAACGAGTAACGTCCATTGTTCTTCACCATAAGATTCAAAATCGTTAATGGGACCATGATCAACGTTCCAGTCATTGCCTTTACGCTGGACGATACGAGATTCAATCATCTCTTCCATAGCGAGCCCGGCTAATTCATCGGGGTCGACAGGGTCTTCAAATTCTGGGAATGCGTTTTTTATCAATAGCGGCTTTTTCTGCCAGTATTGTTCGAGGAATAGCTCAGGTGAAAGATCTTTCCAATCTATGATCATGGTTTTACAGCAAAATTAACAAACTAATGGCTATAGGATACACGCCAATCCGAAAAAAATCAGGCAACTTAAAAGGATTTCAGCAATACAATTTTTAAGCGCACAATTACTGCGCATTTTCGTCGTAATTCTAGAAAGTAACTTATCAAGACATCCACTTTAATGTGTTTGACTTATCAAGACACCCACCTTAATTGGGTCTTTATTCGGTAACTGACAAAGCAAAAGAATCGGTGTTGGGGAGGAGGAGGATGTTACATGCTAATCGGTGAATTGAACGATTTATAAAGGACAATCAGTGGATTCAACAGAATTAATTGGGAATGTAATTCTCAGTTTCTCCTTCGAAGTTTTGCAATTATAGGCCGATTTTCTAGATGTGACGATTAAGTTCGTTACGGTGGGTGTCTTAATTAAATAGGTTTGAATTACCGTGGGTGTCTTAATTAATAAGATTTAATTTACAGTGGTTAGCCTTACTAAGGGTTAATTTGCAAAAAGCAGAAAACAACCTTCTCTGGCTATCTCCATGTACGGGAGGAAAGATAAAGAGATTTATTGAATGTTGAGATATCATGGATGGTTATATCTCGAAAAGATACGTGGACGTATTGAATGTCGAAATATCATGGATGACAATATTTCGACCAAGCACGTCCATAAAAAAAGCAGGTCGTCAGACCTGCTTTTTCGAGAAGAACTTTTCAGTGATTAAAGTTCGTCGATGAAGCTTACTGCCCGGCCGATGTAGCTTGCCGGTGTCATGGCAATTAGTTCATCTTTTGCGGCTTGTGGCAGTTCAAGGTTTTCGATGAACGCGCGCATGGATTCGCCATCAACACGTTTACCACGAGTTAACTCTTTTAGTTTCTCGTATGGCTTCTCGATACCGTAACGACGCATAACGGTCTGTACAGGTTCTGCCAATACTTCCCAGTTTGAATCCAACTCGTCCAGTAGGCTTTGTTCGTTAACTTGTAACTTGCTGATACCTTTAAGCGTCGCTTGATAAGAAATCAGAGAGTGGGCGAAACCAACACCTAAGTTACGTAGAACGGTAGAGTCGGTCAGGTCACGCTGCCAGCGAGATACTGGAAGTTTTTGCGCAAGGTGAGCAAACAAGGCGTTAGCAATACCTAAGTTACCTTCTGAGTTTTCGAAATCAATTGGGTTAACTTTGTGCGGCATAGTAGAAGAACCGATTTCACCAGCAATGGTTTTTTGCTTGAAATGGCCTAGAGCAATGTAACCCCAGATATCACGATCAAAATCGATAAGGATGGTATTAAAACGTGCAACGGCATCGAACAATTCTGCGATGTAATCGTGTGGTTCGATTTGGGTAGTGAAAGCGTTCCAGGTGATACCTAAAGAGGTCACGAAGCTTTCTGAAAACTCGTGCCAGTTAAGCTCAGGGTATGCAGAAAGGTGAGCATTGTAGTTACCTACAGCGCCGTTGATTTTACCCAGGAACTCAACCGCAGCAATCTGGTCACGCTGACGCTTTAAGCGCACGTAAACGTTAGCCATTTCTTTACCCATAGTACTTGGGCTTGCAGGCTGGCCGTGGGTACGACACATCATAGGAATTGATTTGTACTCTACTGCAAGGTTTTTGATCTCAGTAAGGATCTCATCCATAACAGGCAGCAATACTAATTCACGACACTCTTTAAGCATTAGGGCGTGAGACAAGTTGTTGATGTCCTCAGACGTACACGCGAAGTGAATGAACTCAGAAACGGCATTTAGCTCAGCGTTGTCAGCAACTTTTTCTTTTAAGAAGTATTCAACCGCTTTTACGTCGTGGTTGGTTGTCGCTTCAATCGTTTTAACGCGGCCTGCATCTTCTTCATTGAAGTTTGCAACAATGGCATCTAAAACTGCGTTTGCTTCGGCAGAGAATGCTGGTACTTCAGCAATTTCTGCAGTAGCGCTAAGTTTTTGTAACCAACGTACTTCTACGGTAACTCGGTATTTGATTAAACCAAATTCACTGAAGATCGGGCGCAAGGCTTTAACCTTACTGCCATAACGACCATCTACCGGGGAAATAGCACTGATGCTTGAAAGTTCCATATCAGATTCCTAATTAATGTATAGACTTTAATAATTCTTGTGCCTGCGCCACTACCTGGCGTCGACGAAATAATATAACGCGGCGTTTTCCGCCCATTTGCCGCCATAAAACAGCAGCACGAATGCCCGAAAGTAGTAGGGCACGGATTCGATTTTGATTACCAACCTGCTTTAAAATCCCTGGCTCACCGGCAATTTGAATGCGGGTCGCTAATGGGCTGATAACATCACTGTAGACGCTGGCAAAATTGCTGATCATGTTGTCACTGGTAAGCTCGAAATGCTCAAGTTGGCGCTGACATTGTTCAATGCGATTACCCAGCGCTGCCATATCTTTCTTTTTACCTTGCAGGCGACGCTCAAGGTTAAGTAGGCTAACGATATAACGGGTAATTTCCGGATCTTTGTCAATTGTGTTGTCACCCAATTGCGTAACAATAAGTTGTAAACCAGTTTTCAGGTGCGCGACATCGGAGCCATAAACATCCAACGTATCTTTGGGATTGGTGTTGACGATGGAGTTCAACATCAATGCAAACAAAGATTCGTCCAGTTGATTTTTACGTGCGATGCCCTGAACCATGGCAGCGGCCTGGCAAATTGCAGCGAATGTTAAGGTTTGTTCTCTCATATAACCTACAGCTTAATTGTTATGATTTATTTGTTTCATTTTAGAATAACAACCGTTAAAGCAGGGGGCTGATGCCTTAATTTAAAGAATCAAAATCGCGAATTAACGTATTGATAATTCCACCACCAAGACAAACTTCGTCCTGATAAAAGACAACCGACTGACCTGGCGTTACTGAGCTTTGTTGCTCATCGAACATGACTTCATAGTCACTATCGTTAATACGGGTCACGGTGCATGCCACATCTTGCTGGCGATAACGGGTTTTCACGGTACAGCGAAATGCTTCGTTTAACGCCGGTTCTTCGCGATCAACCCAATGTAATTGATCGGCAACCAAGCCTTTAGAAAACAGGCGAGGGTGGTTATGACCCTGGCCCACAATCAAGACGTTGCGTTTCATGTCTTTTTCAACCACATACCAAGGCTCATCACCAGCGTCTTTTAAACCGCCGATTCGCAAACCTTTACGCTGGCCAAGGGTGTGATACATCAAACCATCATGCTCACCGATAGCTTTACCATCACTGTCTTCGATAACGCCTGGTTGCGCAGGCAGGTAGCGACCCAGGAAGTCTTTAAACTTGCGCTCACCGATGAAACAGATTCCTGTCGAATCTTTTTTGTCGTGAGTAATCAAGCCTTCACGTTCGGCAATTGCACGAACTTCTGGTTTTTCCAGGTTGCCCACAGGAAAAAGAGTTTGTGCTACCTGCTGATTGCTCAACGTATATAAAAAGTAGCTTTGATCTTTGTTGTTATCCAGACCACGTAGCATTTGGAATTTACCATCCTGCTCACGACGCTGCACATAGTGCCCGGTAGCAATGTAATCGGCACCAAGATCTTCACAGGCAAATTCAAGAAACGCTTTAAATTTAATTTCTTTATTACACATGATGTCTGGGTTTGGCGTACGGCCCGCTTTGTATTCCTCAAGGAAATACTCAAAGACGTTGTCCCAGTATTCTGCAGCAAAGTTGATGGTGTGAAGTTCTATCCCTAATTTTTCACAAACCGCTTGTGCATCTTTCAGATCTTCCGCTGCTGCACAATATTCGTCATCGTCATCTTCTTCCCAGTTTTTCATAAACAAACCTTCAACCTGATAGCCTTGTTGCTGCAGGAGGTAAGCGGAAACGGAAGAATCAACGCCGCCGGACATGCCGACGATAACTTTTAAATCACGGTTAGTAGATGTACTCAAGGACTGCAATTCCCGACCTGTTAAAAAATGGCGCGAATTTTAACATGAATTAGACGGCAACACACTATTAAAGATACGATTTTAATACACTTATTGGGTATTTGTTTCCGGCCAGATAATCTTTGATCCCTTCTAAAACCATAGGGCTGCGTAATTGTTCAGATTTACGGCATAACTCATCATAGCTCATCCAAATTGCACGGTTGATTTCTTCGTCCTGAGGAGAGGTTTCAAGCCAGTTTTCAAGCTCGACAACAAAACAAAATCGCAAATAAAACAGGTTCGAGCGAGGCAAATGAAAGTAGTAGATTCCCGATAAGCTTTGTGGGTCAACCTTGAGGCCCGTTTCTTCTTCAACTTCTCTTTTTAAGCCGTCAACGATAGATTCATCGGGCTCAAGGTGCCCAGCTGGTTGATTGTAAACCCATTGCTCATCCTGCCATTCTTCGACCATTAAGAATTTACCATTACAGTGGATTACTGCAGCGACTGTGGTGTTTGGTTTAAATTGTAAGTGGTGATCATCCACGCTGGATATTCCTTGCAAATGTTAAGGGGAAACCGAGACTTGTTTAAATTGGCCAGGTTCCAGGGAGTTTAGAGGTGCGATGTCCGTTAATTTGTATGGACCCATGGAAATACGGATCAGTCGTAATGTCGGATTACCCACGTGCGCAGTCATCCGCCGTACTTGTCGATTTCTGCCTTCGGTAATGGTAATTTCCAGCCAGGTGGTAGGAATGTTCTTGCGTTCTCGAATAGGGACGCTGCGCTCCCAAATCTTTGGGTTATCGATGCGCTTTACTTTCGCTGGGCGAGTTAAGCCATCTTTGAGTTCAACGCCATTTTGCAACGCTTTGATAGCATTTGCCGAAACATCACCTTCTACCTGTACCCAATAGGTTTTGGCTTTTTTAAACTTTGGATTCGCGAGTTGGTGCTGTAAAGCGCCATCATTGGTTAACACCAATAAGCCTTCAGAGTCTTTATCTAATCGCCCGGCGGCATAAATATCTTTGATTGCAATGTAGTCCTTTAACGTTGAGCGTTTTTGATCATCGGTAAATTGCGTCAACACATCGTAAGGTTTATTGAACAACACTAATATGGACTTTTCTGGGATTGGCTTTTTTGGCCTTGGCCGAGATTTAGACCGTTCCCGGTCTGTTTGCTTTTTACGGTTTCTGGTTGTGTCAGCTTTCCCAGGGTTAACATTACCAGACTTTTTCCTCACAACTTTCTTCGACTTATCAGTGCCATGGGAAGGCTTGTGTTTTTTACCAGCGTTGTTTTTTCGCTTATCCATGATTCAATTAATGGGTTATTCAGGGCACATAAATAAAGGCTGTATGGTAACAAAATTTTTCGTAATAAGTGTTATAACTTCTTCTTTTTCGTTTTAACGCTACAGGTCTCTTTCTCCTATCAAGGCATTTTTGCAGTGAATTGTTTTGGAGTTGAGCAAGGCTTTTTCTGTTTAGCGTAATATTTTACGTTGAATAGAAAAAACGCAGCTCAGATTCTAAACAAACGCTGTTCGGAGAATTTAACGATGATGTTTTATACATTCATTTTTATTCATATTCCTAATTTCTATGCTTTATAAGTAATTGTTAAACAAAATTGTATCTGATAGGGGGAATAGACCTAAGGTTAAGGCTATGTTAATTAAATTCATACTGCTATACTATCGCGCGCTCGCCAAATAAACCCAAGCTGAAAAGCCTTTGAATGGCTCCCTGTGGTATATGGGGCAGTTTAATTGCGTCCGATCACCAAAATAAAAAGACCGGCGAAAAGGTTTATTCGCGAGGAGACAGTAAAAGGGCTGATGTAGTTTATTGCCTTAGCGGTTGAACGTTTCATGTTTCGACTGGGGCAGGGATATCTCTCAAAGTAAAAGTAGTATGTGTGATGATAATCCTGTTTCACTCTGATTGAAGCCAATCAAAGCGATACGCACAATTAACAGACCTTTAACCAATTACAAGACAAGAGTTGGTATTCAGCAAATTTCAAAATCAGACAGTGCATTCGATTGTAAGAGGAGTCCTCAGTACTTCGCATCTTTCGAATACATGGTTTTCGGGTTTATAAATTTTCGCTAAACTTCTCGTGTTTTGAAACATTGGTTTAACTCGTTTAAAGACGCGCCTGGATTTGGGCGTTTAAACAAAGGACAAGGTATGACCTCCAAGAATTCCAAAATTATCTACACTATTACCGACGAAGCGCCGGCATTAGCAACTCAATCTTTCTTACCTATCGTTCAGGCATTCGCTGGCACCGCTGGCGTTGAAGTAACCACTAAAGACATTTCTTTAGCAGGTCGTATTATTGCAAACTTCCCTGAGTACTTAACTGAAGCACAACGTATCGGTGATGCGCTTGCTGAATTAGGCGAATTGGCGAAAACACCAGAAGCTAACATTATTAAGCTTCCAAACATCAGTGCTTCTATCCCTCAACTACAAGCTGCTATCAAAGAATTGCAGAATAAGGGTTACGCGTTACCTGATTTTCCTGCAGAGCCAGCGACTGATGAAGAAAAAGAAATTCGCGCAAAATACGCGAAAGTGTTGGGAAGTGCGGTAAACCCGGTGCTTCGTGAAGGTAATTCAGACCGTCGTGCCCCAGGTTCTGTTAAGCAGTATGCGAAAAACAACCCACACTCTATGGGTGCCTGGTCTGCAGACTCTCAATCTCACGTTGCTAGCATGAGCGACGGTGATTTCTTCGGTAGCGAGCAATCTGTAACTATCGAAAACGCCACATCTGTAGACATTGAGTTTGTATCTGAAGCGGGAGAGGTTGAGGTATTAAAATCAGGCCTTGCTTTACAAGATGGTGAAGTCATTGATTCATCATTCATGAGTAAAAACAAACTGCGTGCGTTCTTAGCTGAGCAGATTCAGGCCGCTAAAGAGCAGGGCGTTCTTTTCTCATTACACATGAAAGCAACCATGATGAAGGTTTCTGACCCGATCATCTTTGGTCACTGTGTTTCCGTTTTCTATAAAGACGTGTTCGCGAAATATCAGGACGTTTTTGAAAAGCTAGGTGTCGATGTAAACAACGGTATTGGCGATGTTTACTCGAAAATCGAACAACTAGAGCCTGCTCTGAAAGATGAAATCGTTGCTGCGCTTGATGCAGTTTATACCGATGCGTCAGACTTAGCGATGGTTAACTCTGATAAGGGCATCACTAACCTACACGTTCCAAGTGACGTGATCATTGATGCTTCGATGCCAGCAATGATCCGCTCTTCTGGCCAAATGTGGAACAAAAACGACCAGCTTCAAGACGCTATTGCGGTCATTCCAGATCGTTGTTACTCAGGTGTTTATCAGGAAACTATCGATTTTTGTAAGAAGAATGGTGCATTTGATCCAACAACCATGGGTAGTGTTCCAAACGTTGGTTTGATGGCTCAAAAAGCTGAAGAATATGGTTCTCACGACAAGACGTTTGAAGTAAAAGCCAACGGCACGATGCGTGTTGTTGATGCCAATGGTGATGTATTAATGCAGCATCAGGTTGAAGCGGGTGATATCTGGCGTATGTGCCAGGTGAAAGATGCGCCAATCCAGGATTGGGTGAAACTTGCGGTTAACCGCTCACGTGCATCGGATACTCCGGCGGTGTTCTGGTTAAACCCAGAGCGTGCTCACGATGCACAGTTGATCAAGAAAGTGAACGCATATCTGCCTCAGCACGATACAGCGGGTCTGGACATTCGTATTCTTTCTCCTGTAGAAGCGACTCGTTTTTCATTAGAGCGCATCAAAGAAGGTAAAGACACTATTTCTGTTACTGGTAACGTATTGCGTGACTATCTAACTGATTTATTTCCAATTCTTGAGCTGGGTACCAGTGCGAAAATGCTTTCAATCGTGCCACTAATGAACGGTGGTGGCCTGTTCGAAACTGGTGCTGGTGGTTCTGCACCTAAACACGTTCAACAGTTTGAAAAAGAAAACTACCTACGCTGGGATTCTTTAGGTGAGTTCCTTGCGCTTGCGGCATCTTTTGAGCATTTAAGTAACTTTGCAGATAACGCAAAAGCGAAGGTTCTTGCTGATACTCTTGATGCAGCAACAGCGACCTTCTTGGCCGAAAATAAATCTCCGGCTCGTAAGGTTGGTCAGATTGATAACCGTGGTAGTCACTTCTACCTGGCGATGTACTGGGCTCAAGAGCTTGCATCACAAGACGTAGACGCAGAATTGAAAGCGACGTTTGCGCCAGTTGCCGAGAAAATGACATCAGGCGAAGCCGGCATTGTCAACGAGTTAAACTCTGCACAAGGTGTTTCTGTAGATGTTGCTGGTTACTATCAGCCGGATTCAGAGCTTGCGAGCAAAGCGATGCGTCCAAGCACAGCTCTAAATGAGATTATTGCTTCTTTAAGCTAATATAACCACCATTGTTATCGAAAAGCCTGCAGTGAAGCAGGCTTTTTTATTTCTGATTACTAGACAAAACCGCAACTAAAATCTCCAATCTGTTCTAAAACTGCGAAGCAGAGAATATTCGATTCGAACTCGATCATGTTTAATTGGTCAGAATAAACCACCGGATTTGAATCTTTTGCCGCTTAGTTATGTTAAATGCTTAATTACTGACGGCCGTACTTATATCAATCCCACTAAATTTGTGCACAACTCAGAGTTAGGGCCGAGGTTCATTTACAACATAGATTTTATTGATATAGTCATTCTATATTAATGAAATATAGGGCGGTAAATGGGCCTTAAGATAAACTCCCTACGGGTGAGTTTTAAAGGCGTTTGTGCTGCATTAACGATTTCGGCTAATTTTTAAAATGGAATAACCCATTCTCTGCAATCAAAGCCTTGTCTAAACGCCTTTAAATTCTCACTGAGTGAGCAATAATTTAATGGGATTGGAATAACCAACGAAAAGAACGTTTGGTTAGTGTTTGTTGTTAGAATTTAACGGGGTTGAGAAAAGTGGGGGCTTTTCATTTTTCGTGAGCAGCACAAATGTCTGTGCTCACTTGATGTCAAGAAGCTGAAGGGGCTTTCACTGCTAAAGCCGCAAAACAAGATAAGATGATATCCCGTTTTATGTGTTTTCACTTAAGACAAACATTTACGCAAAGTTATCGACCTTGTCATCGAACTTTGACGATAAAAACTTGTCCTAAGTAACGTTACAGCAGATAGAGTATTTCAGGATTCAGCAAAGAGAGCGAACTCTCTTGCTTTGAATCTCTGAAAAAACTGGATTATTGCTGCTCGCCTTCCATATCGAGAGGGCGGATACTTGCTGCGTGGTGTCCTTTTGGACCTTCGTTTAGCTCGTAATCAACGCTTTGACCAGCTTTCAGGGTACGGTAGCCGTCCATTTGAATAGTTGAATAGTGAGCAAAGATGTCTTCGCCGCCAGATTCAGGTCGAATAAAACCAAAACCTTTGGCGTTGTTGAACCATTTCACTGTACCATTAGCCATACTTCCACTTCCTTCTTAAACATTGGTATTTTTGTTTGAATCGATCTCACATGATCATTAAAGTATTTCTATCAGTAAATTACTGGTAGGGGGCGTGGCGAAAAAGTAGCCACATTTAAAAATTTAGATTAATCGAAAAATTAGTCAAGATAAATTGTTGGTTTTTTTGATTTTTTAAATCTTTATTATTATAGAAGCAGTAAGGGCTAATATTTTTATATGAGCAAAGCCAAAGAATTCAACGACACGGATAATGTTGTTGAAGAGCAAAATCGAGAAAAAATAAAGCGTCCGTCGATGTATCGGGTCATTATACTAAATGATGATTACACCCCGATGGATTTCGTAGTTGAAGTGTTAAGCAAATTTTTTAACATGGATACTGATCAAGCGACGCAAATTATGCTAACAATACATTATAAGGGTAAAGCAAGTTGTGGCATTTTCACCGCTGAAGTTGCCGAGACCAAAGTTGATCAAGTTTGTCAGTTTGCCCGTAAACATGAACATCCACTGATGTGTACCATGGAACAGGTGTGATTTTCCCCCACAATATGGAGCAAGACGTTAATGTTGAATAAAGAATTAGAAATCTCCTTAAATCTGGCTTTCCGTCAAGCTAAAGATTCTCGCCATGAATTTATGACGGTCGAACACTTGCTTCTTGCTTTGCTCGAAAATCCAGAAGCCATCGAAGCTATTAAAGCCTGTGGCGGTGATTTAGATAAGCTTAAATTAGAATTAAATACGTTCATTGCCGAAACTACTCCGGTTATTCAAGATGGTGATGAAGAGAAAGAAACGCAGCCTACTTTGGGTTTCCAGCGCGTATTACAACGTGCAGTTTTCCATGTCCAGTCGTCAGGTAAAACAGAAGTAAACGGTGCCAATGTACTGGTCGCTATTTTTAGTGAACAGGAATCACAAGCGGCTTATTTCCTTAAAAAATCTGACATTACCCGGTTGGATATCGTTAACTTTATTTCCCACGGGATCTCGAAAAACCAATCAACGGAACCAACTATTGAGCACGACGATGCGATTAGCATTGAAGAAGACAACAAAAATGTCGACAACTATGCTGAAAACTTGAATAAGGCTGCGCAGCTTGGGCAAATAGATCCGATGATCGGCCGCTCAACAGAGCTTGAACGTGCTGTTCAGGTGCTGAGCCGTCGTCGTAAGAATAACCCATTATTTGTTGGTGAAGCCGGTGTAGGTAAGACGGCAATCGCCGAAGGCCTGGCAAAACTCATTGTCGAAGAAAAAGCCCCAGAGGTATTGGCGGACGCCACTATCTACTCTTTAGACATGGGCGCTTTACTGGCTGGTACTAAATACCGCGGTGATTTTGAAAAACGTTTCAAAGCGCTATTGAAAGAGCTGGAAAAAGATCCCCACGCAATCCTGTTTATTGACGAAATTCACACCATTATCGGTGCTGGTGCCGCATCTGGTGGCATGATGGATGCCTCAAACCTTATTAAACCGCTGTTATCAGCCGGCAAATTACGTTGTATGGGGTCTACTACCTATCAGGAATTTAAAACCATTTTTGAGAAGGACAGGGCGCTTGCTCGTCGTTTCCAGAAAATTGACATCAATGAGCCAACCATTGACGAAACCACTAAGATCCTGCAGGGCCTGAAAGAGCGTTACGAGAAACATCACAATGTGAAGTACTCCAACAAAGCCTTAAAAGCTGCTGCAGAATTATCGGCGAAGTACATCAATGACCGATTCTTACCGGATAAAGCCATTGATGTGATTGATGAGGCGGGCGCACGTCAGCAATTAGTTGCTGCCAACAAGCGCAAAAAGGTTATCAATATCGGTGATATTGAAAGCATCGTCGCATCAATCGCCCGCATCCCAGAAAAGTCGGTATCTTCAACTGAGAAAGACAACCTGATGAACATTGACCGTAACCTGAAAATGGTGGTGTTTGGTCAGGACGAAGCGATAGATGGCTTAACCTCGGTTATTCGATTAAACCGAGCGGGATTAGGGAATGAAGAAAAACCGGTTGGGTCGTTCTTATTCTCTGGTCCAACAGGTGTCGGTAAAACAGAGGTAACCAATCAACTGGCAAAAATTTTAGGTGTTGAACTGTTACGTTTCGATATGTCCGAGTATATGGAGAAACACGCGGTGAGCCGACTAATTGGTGCACCTCCAGGTTACGTGGGATATGAGCAGGGCGGATTATTAACCGACGCTGTGATCAAGCATCCTCATTCTGTAGTGCTGTTGGATGAAATTGAAAAAGCGCACACCGATATCTACAACATTCTGCTGCAAGTAATGGACCACGGTACATTAACCGATAATAACGGGCGTAAAGCCGATTTTCGCAATGTGATTTTAGTGCTTACCACTAACGCCGGTGTTCGTGAAACCACGCGACAATCCATTGGTTTCCAACAACAGGATCATAGCTTCGATGCGATGAGCGAGATCAATCGCGTGTTCTCTCCGGAATTCAGGAACCGCCTTGATTCAATCATTTGGTTCAACCATCTGAAAACCGATGTTATTGAGCAGGTTGTTGATAAGTTCATCGTTGAACTGCAAGCGCAGCTTGATCACAAAGGTGTTTCCCTAGAAATCAGCAAGAAGGCTCGTAGCTGGTTGGCAGAAAATGGCTATGACAAGGCTATGGGCGCTCGTCCGATGGCGCGTTTGATCCAGGAGCAGTTGAAGAAACCTCTTGCTAATGAGCTACTTTTTGGCCAGTTAATGCAGGGCGGTGTAGCCAAAGTGGATGTTGACAAGAAAACCAAGAAGCTGGTATTTAGCTTTGAGGAAAAACCCGAGTTGGTCTCATAACGTATTCACAACCCATAAGAACAAAAACCCCGCAAATGCGGGGTTTTTTAATTTCTATACAAGACAAACGTTGCTATTTGTCTGGAGCCCTTTGAGCCTGAGGATTATCTGGCGCGGAAAATGATGCGACCTTTAGATAAGTCGTAAGGTGTTAATTCAACGGTAACTTTGTCACCAGTTAAAATACGGATGTAGTTTTTACGCATTTTACCTGAGATATGTGCAGTTACTACGTGACCATTTTCTAATTCTACACGGAACATGGTGTTCGGAAGAGTTTCCAAAACCGTACCCTGCATTTCGATATTTTCTTCTTTCGCCATCTAAGCGTTAATCCTCTAAAAATTTTGCATAAAAAATTGCTGCGCAGATCATGCCCAAAAGCGAGCGGTTTGTAAAGTCAATGCGCTATTTATTTATTCGTTGCCAGCGTTCTTGCTTAAGTCGTTGGTGGGGATAGTATTTGTTTTTGTAGTTCATTTTTGAGCAGGCGTCGATTTGATAGCCCAAATACAGAAATTCTTTCTGCAAGGTTTTAGCGATGTCGATTTGCGAGAGTATCGATAGTTTTCCCAAAGAACGTTTAGGAAAATCAGGGTCATAAAAGGTGTAAAGTGCTGACAGCGCATTGGGTAAATGGTCGGTTACGGCGACACTGATTAACCTGTCATCAAGATAAAGCTCTATGAATAACTGCGCGACATTTTCGCTGAAAATGAAATTGTTATATTGCTCACGATTGGCCGGATACATACCCCCATCGGTATGAATGGTATTTATGTAGCGCTCGTACAATGGGTAGTAAGCTTCCTTTTCAGTTGAGCTGATATTGACGTGGATATCTTTGTTGTTATTAACAATGCGCTTTTGACTTCGAGATGGGGTGAATTCTTTAACCGGTACCCGCAGTGATTCACAGGCATCACACAATTGGCAATGGGGTCGGTAAACTTGATTGCCACTGCGTCGAAACCCTGCCTCCAACAAACGCTGATAATTTTCATTGGTTAGCAATTCGTGATTCATTACCACCATCAAGCGTTCTTTTTGCTCTGGCAAGTAGTTACAGGGAAAGTGCTGGGTTAATCCAAACTGAAAATATTTCTTTTGCTCGCTCATCAACTCGTTCTTAGCTAGGTTTATTGCTGCACGCGCAATTGCCTAAATACCGTGTAGCAACTTTAACTATAAATAATCTGTAGTACCAATTCCACTTAGTGTTAATCGGGGTGTCTATCTGGGTGTCAGTCGAGTTTTAGTTCACGAGGTTGCCAACAGTCGTCGTTTAATTGCAGTTTACGCGCATTTGCCTGTTGCTCTTTAAACTGCTGACGGCTGATCTCAATAGCCCCCATGGATTCTAAGAAAGGGTTTTGTATCTGACAGTCGATAAATTCGATTTGTTGACGCTGTAGATGCTGGGTAAGGGCAATTAATGCCACCTTCGACGCATTTTCCGCCGTATAAAACATCGATTCTCCACTAAAGAAACCGCCGATGGCAATACCGTAAAGGCCACCAACTAATTCTTCGCCATTCCAGACTTCAACGGAATGGGCGATCCCTTGTTGATGTAACTGCTGATAGGCATACATCATTGACGGAAGTATCCAGGTTTCCTCATCACGAAATGGCGCATCTGCGCAATACTCGATGACTTCTTCAAAAGCCTGGTTGAGCGTTACCCGGTACGGAGATTTCTTTAGGAATTTTCGCAGACTGCGATTAATGCGGATGCCTTCAAGAGGAAGTATTGCTCTTGGATCTGGGCTCCACCATAAAATAGGGTCGCCTTCTGAAAACCAGGGGAAGATGCCATGGCTATAAGCATTAACGATGCGTTGTGGGGAGAGGTCGCCGCCGACTGCCAGTAAACCGTTAGGTTCGGCTAACGCTTGTTCAATCGGTGGAAAAGACAGATCCTGGCTCGATAAACGATGCAGGATCTGTTGCATAGATTAAATTCGCCTTACTTTTTAGATGCTAAAGCATCTAAGTAACGCTCAGCGTCAAGCGCTGCCATACAACCAGAACCGGCTGAGGTAATTGCCTGGCGGTAGATGTGGTCTGCAACGTCACCCGCCGCATAAACACCTTCAACGCTAGTTTGTGTTGCGTTACCTTCGGTACCAGATTGAATAGTCAGGTAACCGTCTTTCATCTCCAACTGGCCTTCGAAAATACCAGTATTTGGTTTGTGACCGATAGCGATAAAACAACCTGCTACATCGATTTCTTCAGTCGCGTCAGATTTAGTGTCTGCCAAACGTAAGCCAGTTACACCCATATCATCACCTAGCACTTCATCTAACGTACGGTCTAGATGAAGCACGATATTACCGTTTTCGACTTTGTCCATTAAGCGCTGAGTTAGAATCTTTTCACTGCGGAAGGTATCACGACGGTGAATCAGGTGAACTTCTGAAGCAATGTTCGATAAGTAAAGTGCTTCTTCAACAGCGGTGTTACCACCACCAACAACCGCAACTTTCTGGTTGCGATAAAAGAAACCGTCACAAGTCGCACAGGCTGAGATGCCTTTACCCATAAACGCAGTTTCTGACTCAAGGCCCAGGTATTGTGCAGATGCACCAGTACAAATGATCAGCGCATCACAGGTGTATTCGCCACTGCTGCCTTTCAGGTGGAAAGGGCGGTTTGAGAAATCAACTTCATCGATGTGATCAAAGATGATTTCAGTATCGAATTTCTCAGCATGCTTTTGCATACGTTCCATAAGCAATGGACCGGTTAGGTCGTCCGCATCGCCTGGCCAGTTTTCAACGTCGGTCGTTGTGGTTAATTGACCACCTTGCTGCATACCGGTGATCATTACCGGGTTTAAATTAGCGCGTGCAGCGTAGACAGCGGCTGTATAGCCTGCAGGACCTGAGCCTAAGATCAAAAGAGGGCAATGCCTTACATCACTCATGTAATACTCCATGGAATTGAGAAAATGCTAATACGTGATTGTTATTACGTGAAAGCTTTAAAAAAGATTATGTTTTGTTGATTGGGGTAGCCGAATACAAAAACAAGGCTATAAGATAAAAAAAACGCTGTTAATTTAACAGCGTTTTTATCAATTTGTTAACACTTAACCTGTCAACTTGTAGGTACAAGCAGCAAGTGTATGTAACAGGTTAATTAACCTAGAGCGACTTTTGGCTCTACGAATTCGAAACCTAAGTTTACCGCAACGCTTTCACACGTAACTTTACCGTCGATAACGTTCAAGCCGTTTAACAGGTGCGCGTCGTCAAGTAGTGCTTGCTTGTAGCCTTTGTTTGCCAATTGAATGATGTAAGGCAAGGTTGCATTGTTAAGCGCAAATGTAGACGTACGTGGAACCGCGCCAGGCATGTTAGCAACACAGTAGTGAACAACGTCATCAACAATGTAAGTTGGTTCAGCGTGTGTAGTCGCTTTAGACGTTTCGATACAACCACCCTGGTCGATGGCAACGTCTACGATAGCAGCACCAGGCTTCATCGCTTTGATATGTTCTTTGGTTACTAGCTTAGGTGCAGCAGCACCTGGAATTAGCACACCACCGATCACTAAATCAGCTTCTAGAACGTGTTTTTCCAACGCATCAGCGGTTGAGTAAATCGCTTTGATCTTGTTACCAAACTGAGCATCCAGACGACGAAGTACATTGATGTTACGGTCAAGAACAACAACTTCTGCGCCCATACCTACAGCCATTTGCGCAGCGTTGTTACCAACCATACCACCACCGATCACCACAACTTTTGCCGGGGCAACACCAGGAACACCACCAAGTAACATACCTCGACCGCCATTAGCTTTTTCAAGCGCTTGAGCACCGGCTTGAATAGACATACGGCCAGCAACTTCAGACATAGGAGCAAGAAGTGGCAGACCACCGTGGTTATCGGTTACTGTTTCATAGGCGATGCAAACCGCTTTTGATTTGATTAGATCTTCAGTTTGCGGAAGATCCGGTGCCAGGTGAAGGTAAGTGAACAGGATTTGACCTTCACGTAACATTGCACGTTCAACGGCCTGTGGCTCTTTTACCTTAACAATCATTTCTGCTTCAGCAAAAACATCAGCAGCGGTGCCTAAGATACTTGCACCTGCATCAACATAATCCTGATCAGTAAAACCAATGCCGATACCAGCTTGACTTTCAACAATCACTTTATGACCGTGATTAATCAATTCACGTACGCTCGCAGGAACCATACCAACACGATACTCGTGGTTTTTAATCTCTTTAGGAACACCAATAATCATTTAACTTATCTCTATATTTTTAAACTAAGAAACTATTAATCTATTATAAGAGTAATTTGTAAGATTAATTTATTGAAATTTTCACTTTGAAAGAGGAATATGTGGGAAAATTTAACTTTGATAGATTAAAAGACTAATTTTATGGCGAGTGAGCGAAAACTAGACAGGATTGATAAAAACATTCTGCATGAATTACAGAAACAGGGCAGGTTGTCTAATGTAGAACTGTCTAAACGGGTGGGGTTAAGCCCTACGCCTTGTCTGGAGCGGGTGAAAAAACTGGAAGCCGATAATGTCATCACGGGTTACAGCGCTAATCTTAATCCCAAATATCTTGGTGCGTCATTATTGGTATTTGTGGAAATTACGCTAAGCAAGACCTCCCCGGATGTGTTTGAAGACTTCTCTAAAGCGGTACAGCGATTAGATGTGATTCAGGAATGTCATCTTGTTTCTGGTAATTTCGATTTTCTGCTAAAGACCCGTGTGTCGGATATGCAGGCCTATCGAAACCTGTTGGGGGATACACTTCTTACTTTGCCAGCGGTAAGCGAAAGCCGCACCTATGTGGTAATGGAAGAAGTAAAATCAAACAATCATTTAGCCATTAGGTAGTTCGGTAAATAACCAATATTTCACTAAATCATATTGCCTGCAGGATAGTTATTTTCAGCGGCTCAAATGTTTGCTATTTTAGACCTTAATAACAATAACGATTTTGCATGGATTCGAATTTGTCTGAAACTGCTAAGAAAACCCTGAGTGGTGGCCAACGCCTTCTCGAAGTGGGATTAATTTTTACCACTGTCTTCGCTATTTTTCTGGTCGTTGCCTTATTAACCTTTGATCCCCGTGACCCAAGCTGGTCACAAACGGGCTATCATGCTGCCGTTAATAACGCCGGTGGAGCAATTGGCGCTTACTTAGCAGACATTATCTTATTCAGTTTTGGACGTATCGCTTACACTTTACCTTTTGCTGTCGCGTTAATTGGATGGTTGTTGTTCCAACGCATTCGCTATTTACTGGAGATAGATTTCTTCACCCTGGGCCTTAAATTTATCGGCTTCTTGATGCTTTATATTGGCTTAACGTCAATCTGGAGTATGAATGCCGACGATATTTACGAGTTTTCTGGTGGCGGTCTTATCGGCGATCTTATCTCCAATGCGCTATTACCTTATCTTAATTTTGTTGGTACCAGTTTATTTCTGGTATTACTGACAACCTCAGGCTTTGTATTTTTAACCGGTGTTTCTTTTTTAACTATCGTTGATTGGCTCGGCGCTCAAGCGATTTCAGTCGTTATGGCGCTTGTTAGTGGTATGGCGAAACTAAAACATTCGTTTTCATCATCACCACTGGAATTGGAAACTGCAGAAGGTTTGCTTGAATCAGATGAGCTAGATGAAATCGTTGCAACAGCGAAGAAAAAGAAAACTAAGGCAAGTAAAAAAGAAACCAATGCGATCGATAATGTCGACGACATTGAAGGTATTGAAGATTTTGCGCAAACATCTAGCGGTCTGTCGGCAAGCGATGAACAACTGGCTGCAAGGTTTTTCGCGCCAGACCCTGCTATGCAGGAAAATACTGCCGAGGAGCCGTTTATTGATATCGATGATATTCTTGATGAACCGTTGGTTGGCCATATTGACCAAAACATTTCCGACGATGAAATCGATGCGGCTTTCGCGCCGGTAGAACCGATTGCACCGTTTGATGATCAACCGGCCGTTGCAAATACCAAACCAACGCCACAACAGCCTGCTGTTGCAAAAGCACCTGCGGCAAGTGCCGGTTTTGATAAATATGTGGGCATGCCTTCTATAGAGTTGTTAGATCGCCCGGATAAAAACGAAAACCCAATTAACCAGGAAGAGCTTGATATGGTTAGCCGCCTGGTTGAAGCAAAGTTATTAGACTTCTCGGTACAGGCACAAGTTGTAAATGTATTCCCTGGTCCGGTTATCACCCGTTTTGAACTGGATTTAGCCCCTGGTGTTAAGGTCAGCAAAATTAGCAATCTATCTAAAGATTTGGCCCGTGCGTTATCCGCTATCAGCGTTCGAGTGGTTGAGGTCATTCCTGGGAAATCGGTTATTGGCCTTGAGCTTCCGAATAAGCACCGCGAAATTGTACGCCTGTCTGAAGTTATTAGCTGTGATTTGTTTACTAAATCAAGCTCACCTTTAACTATGGTGCTTGGTAAAGATATTGCCGGTGACCCCATTGTGGTTGATTTAGCAAAAATGCCACACTTATTGGTTGCCGGTACTACAGGTTCCGGTAAATCCGTTGGTGTGAACACTATGATCCTGTCTCTTCTGTATAAATCAACGCCAGAAGATGTGCGTTTGATTATGATAGACCCGAAAATGTTGGAATTATCTGTATATGAAGGGATCCCGCATTTGTTGGCAGAAGTAGTTACCGATATGAAAGAAGCCGCCAATGCACTGCGTTGGTGTGTCGGTGAGATGGAACGTCGTTACAAGTTAATGTCGGCCATGGGGGTTCGTAACTTAAAAGGTTTCAACCAAAAGGTAGAGCGGGCTATTGCCGAAGGTAATCCGCTGACCGATCCTCTTTGGAAGCCTGGTGACAGCATGGATGAAACTGCGCCGCAGTTAGAAAAGCTTCCTGCGATCGTTGTGGTTGTCGATGAATTTGCCGACATGATCATGATTGTTGGTAAGAAAGTCGAGGAACTGATTGCCCGTATCGCGCAAAAAGCCCGTGCTGCCGGTATTCATTTGATTTTGGCAACGCAACGCCCATCGGTAGATGTCATTACCGGTTTGATTAAAGCCAATATTCCTACCCGGATGGCGTTCCAGGTTTCATCCCGTGTAGATTCCAGGACCATTTTGGACCAGCAAGGTGCGGAACAGTTATTGGGGCAGGGTGATATGTTGTATCTTCCGCCAGGTACCGGTGTTCCTACTCGTGTCCATGGTGCATTTGTAGATGATCATGAAGTCCACGCGGTTGTCAATGACTGGAAATCCCGTGGCACGCCAAACTACATTGATGAGATCCTGTCCGGCGAAACCAACGCCGACAACTTATTGCCTGGCGAACAGGCAGAGACGGAAGAAAGCGAACTCGATGCGCTGTACGATGAAGCTCTAGCTCATGTTACCGAAACCCGCCGAGCCTCTATTTCTGGTGTTCAACGTAAGTTCCGTATCGGTTATAACCGTGCGGCACGAATTATCGAGCAAATGGAAATGAGCGGTGTGGTGAGTTCTCCAGGACATAACGGTAACCGCGAAGTATTAGCGCCGCCGCCGGTAAAAAACTAATTTTTAGTTAAACTTTTTAACAACTTCAGTTTCCAAAGAATCATAAACCATTAAATATTTAGCCAATGATAAGGTTGTAATTTTGATCAAATTTAAAACATTGCCCCTGTTAACATCGACATTTTTTATCGGTTCACTAGCCGTTAGCTTCAGCGCAATGGCTGAAGATGTAAAGCAGCAACTGATGGCCAAGCTGGAAGTAGTTGGTGGTTTTAGCGCCAATTTCACACAGGTTGTCAGTGACGCAGATGGCAATGAATTACAACAGCAATCCGGTGTATTGAAAGTACGCCGTCCGAATCTAATTTATTGGGAAACGCTTGAGCCTGATGAAACCTTAGTGGTGAGCGATGGCGAAACGTTATGGTTTTATAATCCATTTGTAGAGCAGGTATCGGCGTTTAATGTCTCTAACGCCGTTGCTAACACACCAATTCTGTTACTAAGCGATACCGACGAGAGTTTGTGGCAGGATTACAAAGTAACGGCTAAATCCGGCTCTGATGAAGGCTCTTACTATTCCATTGCATCTCTTGATGAAAACGCCCAGGTGAAAACCTTAGATCTTTCGTTTAATGGTGATCAATTGACGTCTTTTACCATTGAAGATGCGACTGGACAATTCAGTAAATTTAACCTGAGTGACGTATCCTCCGACCCATTACCTGAAAAAGAGCAGTTTAACTTTACCCTTCCTGAAGGGGTGGACTTTGATGACCAGCGATAATGGTAATTTAAGTTTTGACTTAGATTCTCAAGATTTATTTGCGCCGCTTGCGGCGCGAATGCGTCCTATCCACCTGGACGAATATATCGGTCAGGAGCATCTGTTAGCGCCGAATAAACCGCTTCGTCAAGCTATAGAGCAAGGATTGGCTCATTCATTAATCTTCTGGGGACCACCTGGCACCGGTAAAACCACGTTATCTGAACTTATTGCTCGTTATGCGGATGCGGATATCGAGCGCCTGTCGGCAGTAACATCAGGAGTTAAGGACATACGTCAGGCCATTGACCAGGCGAAACTTAACGCTCAGGCAAAACAACGACGCACCATCTTGTTTGTGGACGAGGTACATCGATTCAATAAAAGCCAGCAAGATGCGTTTTTACCTTTCATTGAAGATGGCACCATTACCTTTATCGGTGCAACTACAGAAAACCCATCTTTTGAGTTAAATCAGGCCTTGCTTTCTAGAGCCAGGGTTTACGTACTCAAATCATTAACGCCTGAGCATCTGCAAGAGGTAGTTGGCCGAGCACTCAATAACAAAGAAAAAGGTTTCGGCAAGCTGGATATCGAATTGTTATCGGATGCACGAGATAGTCTGATTGCTTTAGCCAATGGCGATGCCAGACGAGTGCTGAATTTATTAGAGATATGCGTTGATTTAGCCGACCAAGGTGAAAGCAAGCGTGTTATTGATGTTGCGACGGTACAGCAGGTAGCGGGCGATAAACAGCCGCTATATGACAAATCAGGCGACCATTTCTATGACCTTATTTCCGCCTTTCATAAATCGGTACGTGGCTCTGACCCTGATGCAGCGCTGTATTGGTATTGTCGGATCTTAGAAGGAGGTGGCGATCCCTTATATGTTGCTCGTCGTCTGTTGGCGATTGCCAGTGAAGATATTGGTAATGCCGACCCTCGGGCATTACAAATTGGTTTAAATGCCTGGGATACGTTTCATCGCGTAGGTCCAGCCGAAGGTGAAAGGGCTATTGCGCAAGCGACGGTATTTATGGCGTTAGCGCCAAAAAGTAATTCCGTGTACCGCGCCTTTAAACAAGCCCGACTTATGGCTAAAGATACCGGAGATCTAACCGTACCTTTGCACCTTAGAAATGCGACATCAAGTATTACCCGTGAGCTGAGTCATGGTAAAGAGTATCGCTATGCCCATGATGAAGCCGGTGCCTTTGCCGCTGGTGAAGTTTATTTTCCAGAAGCGCTAGCCGGGACTCGTTTTTATGAACCGTGTGAACGTGGGTTAGAAAAAAAGCTTAAGGAAAAGCAGGAATATTTGACGGCGTTAAATCAGCAATCCGGGAAGCGCCGCTATGATTAGTGCCTGGCAAACTTATCTGTTTGTCGCCATAGGTGGTGCCTGTGGTGCCAGCCTGCGCTATTTTATTTCACAAATGGTATTGATTTGGCTCGGAAAAGGATTCCCTTTTGCGACATTGCTAGTTAATATCACCGGTTCGTTATTAATGGGTTTCCTGTATGGGTTGATTCAGCAGGGGATCATTGAAGTCGTGGTATACCGAACCCTGATTGGCATTGGCTTTTTAGGCGCATTCACCACATTTTCAACTTTTTCGTTAGATACTTTGTTGTTAATGCAACAAGGTGAGATAATAAAAGCCATGTTAAATGTTCTTCTTAACGTCGTCTTATGTGTTTTGGCCGCGGCGTTGGGAATGTACTTAGTCGTAAATAAATAACAAGTGAATAATCATGCTTGATGCAAAACTGTTAAGAACAGATCTTGAACATACCGCCGAGCTGTTAGCAAAACGCGGATTTAAATTAGATACCGAACAATTGAATGCGTTGGAGCAGCAACGTAAAGAAATTCAGGTCAAGACTCAGGAATTACAGAGTCAGCGCAACACTCGCTCCAAATCTATCGGTCAGGCGAAAGCCCGTGGTGAAGACATTCAGCCATTATTAGCAGAAGTAGGGCAACTAGGTGCCGACTTAGATGCAGCGAAAGAAGCCCAGGATACTATCCTTGCGCAAATCAATGATATTGCCAGCTCCATACCAAACCTGCCGCATGAATCAGTTCCCGCCGGTGAAAGTGAAGACGATAACGTTGAAGTTCTGACCTGGGGCGAGCCGAAACAGTTTGATTTTGACGTGAAAGATCACGTTGATATTGCAACTGCCATCGATAAAGGCCTCGATTTTGAAAGTGGTGCAAAGCTATCTGGTACCCGTTTTGTTGTGATCCGTGGCCAAATCGCTCGTTTAAACCGTGCTATCGGTCAGTTCATGTTAGACATGCACACTGACGAAAATGGTTATATGGAAACCAGCGTTCCATTATTAGTAAACCACGACTCTTTATACGGTACCGGTCAATTACCTAAGTTTGGTGAAGACCTGTTCCACACCGATTTAGGTAGTAAGAAATTTTCACTAATTCCAACTGCAGAAGTTCCATTAACTAACCTGGTACGTGATGAAATCGTTGATGAAAGCGAATTACCGATTAAATTAACGGCATTGTCTGCGTGTTTCCGCTCAGAAGCCGGTTCTTCTGGTCGCGATATTCGTGGTCTTATTCGTCAACACCAGTTTGATAAAGTTGAATTGGTACAGTTAGTAAAACCTGAAGATTCTTTCAATGCCCTTGAAGAGTTAACCTCCCATGCGGAAAAAGTGCTTCAGGCGTTAGAATTGCCTTATCGTAAGGTGGTACTGTGTACTGGTGATATGGGCTTTAGCGCGACCAAAACCTACGACTTAGAAGTTTGGTTGCCAGCGCAGAATACCTATCGTGAAATCTCGTCTTGTTCAAACATGGGAGATTTCCAGGCGCGTCGAATGCACGCTCGTTATCGTAACAGCGAAACCAACAAGCCTGAATTGCTTCACACCTTAAATGGTTCTGGTTTAGCGGTAGGTCGTACTTTGGTTGCGATTTTAGAAAACTATCAACAAGCTGACGGTTCAGTATTGGTACCGGAAGCATTGAAACCTTATATGGGCGGTATTGAAAAAATCGGTTAATCCGATATTCAATGGCTAATGCTCGAATTTTAGTTTTTGAACGCTAGTTTTCGCGCTTTAGTTTTCGAAAATAAACTTTCTTAAAGGGGACCTTTGGTCCTCTTTTTGTTTCTGTCTCTATGTAAATTATTGATTTGTATAGCGTATTAGGTTGATAGCGTGGTTTTTAGCTCGGGCGCTATGAAGCTGGTTTTCTATTAGTTTGGGGTGATGTGAGAGGTTACGCGTTACGCCCGTTAAGGTTGTTTTAGCGCTAACAGGTATTCCTGACCGGGATACCACTGGGCATTTTGGGTATTGGCTGCCTGGACATTTGCAACTTTCTTATATGCAGTAATCGTGTTTGATGGTGTAGGGGGGTTGCAAGGGGTGTTTACGAAGGTGGAAGTCGAAGGTGGGAGATAGAGTGTCCTGCTAATTTCATTTAACAATAAAAAAGGGAGCGTTGAGCTCCCTTTAAATATCACATAATTAAGCGGTAGCTTCCTGATAAGCAAAGATGTGCTCAGCAAGGTCTAATACCTTGTTTGAGTAACCCATCTCGTTATCGTACCAGGATACAAGCTTCACAAAGGTGTCGCTCATTGCAATGCCTGCTTTTGCATCGAATACAGACGTACATTTCTCACCGATGAAATCGTTAGATACCACTTGCTCTTCGGTGTAATCCAAAATGCCCTTCATTTCATTTTCAGACGCCGCTTTTACGGTTGCACAGATGTCATCGTAACTAGCAGGAGTCTTGAGGTTCAGTGTAACGTCAACTACAGAAACATTAGGAGTAGGTACACGGAATGCCATACCGGTAAGCTTGCCGTTTAACTCCGGAATAACACGGCCAACGGCCTTTGCCGCACCCGTAGAAGAAGGAATGATGTTCTGACCTGCACCGCGGCCACCACGCCAGTCTTTAGCACTAGGGCTATCAACGGTTTTTTGAGTAGCTGTGGTTGCGTGAACGGTTGTCATCAAGCCAGTTTCGATACCGTACTTGTCATTGATAACTTTAACCAGTGGAGCAAGACAGTTGGTGGTACAAGAGGCATTAGAAACAATATCTTCGCCTTTGTAATCGTTAAAGTTTACGCCAGCAACGAACATTGGCGTGCTGTCTTTAGATGGCGCAGACATGATCACATTTTTAGCACCAGCTTCGATGTGCTTGCGTGCGGTTTCGTCAGTTAAGAACAAACCCGTTGACTCAACAACAATCTCAGCGCCAACTTCATCCCACTTCAGATTCGCTGGGTCGCGTTCAGCAGTGATACGGATGGACTTACCGTTTACTACCAATGAATTACCTGAAACTTCTACAGTGCCATTGAAACGACCGTGTGTTGAATCATACTTCAACATGTAGGCCATGTACTCGATATCAATCAGGTCATTAATCGCCACAACCTGCAGGTTTTCGCGCTCCATTGCAGCTCGAAATACTAGTCTGCCGATTCGACCGAAACCATTAATAGCAATTTTTTTCATTACGGTATCCTTAGATAAAAATATTATGTTGTAAAATTACAACAATTTGAGCTTAATTCAAGTGTTTTTTACATTGGAGGGTGGTTTTGTAGTTGTTTTATTAAATATGTAAATATTTATTCGCTAACAATTACATAAACCATGATTTTTATGGCAGAATACGCCCCATTTTCAGGCCGGTAAGCTTTAATTATAGATATTACTGGCGATACCTCCCCAAATTGAATGGAAAAATACATGTCTGACGATTCAACGAAATGTGACATTGGTTTTGTTGGCTTAGGTGTAATGGGTAAAAACCTGGTACTGAACCTGGCTGATAATGGTTACAAAATAGCTGCTTTTGATCTTGATTTTGAAAAGGTTAACGCAGCCATTGAGCAAGATGCTCAAGAGAATCAACAGGGTAGTCCCCGTGTCATTGGTTGTTCTTCTTATACCGAGCTTTTATCTAAGCTTAAAGCGCCTCATCTAATCGTTTTAAGTGTTCCTGCTGGTGAAGTGGTTGATCAGGTTTGCCATAACCTGATTGGGGCAGGTATTCAGCCCGATGATATCGTCATCGATACAGGTAACTCGCTTTGGACTGACACTGTAGATCGTGAAAAGCGTTACAAAGAAAACTTTATCTTTTTCTCATCAGCCGTTTCTGGTGGTGAAGTTGGGGCACGTTTTGGTCCAGCATTAATGCCAAGTGGCAGTGCTTATGCGTGGACACGCGTTAAGCCTATCTGGCAATCGATTGCTGCTAAGGTTGACGCCGAAACCGGTAAACCGTTAGAGCGTACTAAGCCAGGTGAGATCATTACCCATGGTGAAGCATGTGCCGATTACATTGGCCCTGCTGGGGCTGGCCACTATGTGAAAATGGTACACAACGGTATCGAATATGCAGACATGCAAATTATCTGTGAGGCTTATCATGTATTACGTGAAGGTTTAGGGATGAATTGTGATGAGATTGCCGATGTGTTTGCCGAGTGGAATGCGGGCGATCTTAATAGTTATCTGATGGAAATCTCTGTTGAAGTGTTACGTCATAAAGATCCAGAAACTGAAACTGCGTTGGTTGATTTGATTTTAGATAAAGCAGGTCAAAAGGGCACGGGCTTGTGGACTGCAGTAAGCTCGCTAGAAGTAGGTTGTCCGGCACCTACAATTTCTCAGGCAGTATATGCGCGTTCGATTTCCTCTTTTAAGGATTTGCGTCAGCAAACCGCTAAGAAGTTAACGCGTCCACAAAATGAAGCATTAACTGCACAGCAAAAAGCAACATTAGTTACCGAATTACATGATGCGTTATATTGCGCAAAAATCTGTGCTTATGCCCAGGGTTTTCAGCTAATGAAACTCGCTTCTGTTGAACACAACTGGAAGCTTAATTTTGCTTCAATCGCTCGTATCTGGCGTGCTGGTTGTATCATTCGTGCATCTTTCCTGCAGTCGATTACCAAGGCATTTGAACGTGATAGCGAGTTAGAAAACCTGTTACTAGACTCTTACTTTTCTGACCAACTAAGCAAATATCAGAGTAACTGGCGACAGGCAGTAGCGAAGGCAACATTGATGGGGATCCCAGTTGGAGCGATATCAGCGTCATTAGGGTATTACGATTCAATGTGTTGTGAAATCCTTCCTGCAAACTTGTTGCAAGGTCAGCGTGACTTCTTTGGCGCCCATACCTTCGAGCGAGTCGATAAACCAGTCGGCAAAAAGTTTCATGTTGAATGGTCGAAATCGGATCGTCCTATTAAAGCGTTGAACTAGGGCGTTAAACTAAAATCTCAAATTGAAGGAGAAAACCTGATGAGTGACTCAAATGACGATTACAAACAAAAATTGTCGCCAGAGGCTTATCAGGTTTGTCGATTAGGCGCTACCGAAGCGCCTTTCTCCGGCAAATATTGTGATCACTGGCACCCAGGTCGTTATGTTTGTGCCTGTTGCCAGCAACCTTTATTTTCATCAGAAGCTAAATTCGAGTCCGGCTGTGGCTGGCCTAGCTTCAATGCTTCGATACCTGAACAGGTTTCATACCTGCCTGATTATTCACACAATATGGCCAGGACAGAAATACAGTGTAAACACTGCCAATCCCATTTAGGCCATGTTTTCGATGATGGCCCAGCACCCACCCATAAACGCTATTGCGTGAATTCTTTAAGTCTTGATTTTATCCCACTAAGTTTGTGCACAACTCAGAGTTAGGGCCGAGGTTCAGTTACAACATAGATTTTATTGATATAGTCATTCTATATTAATGAAATATAGGGCAGTAAATGGGCCTCTCACTAACTCCCTTCGGGTGAGTTTTAAAGGCATTTATCCTGCGTTACTGATTTTGACAATGGATTAACCATTCTCTGCAATCAAAGCCTTGTCTAAAAGCCTTTAAATTCTCACTGAGTGAGCAATAATTTAATGGGATTGGTATTAGTTCTGACAGTTAATCTCATAACTTTCATCAAGCTTTCAAAATCGTTAGGGAAACCCAAAGAAAATGTCAGGTTAGTCAGCACAAAACCTCTGTTTTCCCAGCTTTACAGTCCTTTTTAAATTTAATTTGTAATTACTAGTGAAAACGCTAGTGTAACCTTTCATAATTAACTACAATGGCGCCCGCTAATAACGAACAACTCAATAATAAAATTCTTGCTAAAACGAGTTGTTCTCGCGCTTTGTTTACTTATTTCAATACCAAAAGGTTTATTACATGAGTCATCACAACGAGGAAATTTATCAAAAGAGCTGGCAGGAACGTCAGGATTTTGCTGAAAAAATGTTACCAATGATCGGTCAGTTGTACCGTAATTTCGGTGTCGAAATTTCCGTTTATGGTCGTCCCCTGGTCAATGCTTCCGCTATCGATATCATCAAAGCTCATAAGTCAGTAGCTATCCACGAAGCAACCAAGCTTAGGTTAAGAGAAAGCTATCCTTTCTTGAAAGCGTTAAGTGAAATGCCATTAAAGCCTTGTAATATCGATGTAGGTAAATTGGCTTACCGTTACATGTTCCATGGCGAAGCCAATGGTTTAAGTATCGAAGAATATCTAAACAAAGAATTACATCCGCTGCAGGAAAAGTTAACTCAGAATGGTCCTCAAGACGTTGTGCTATACGGTTTCGGTCGTATCGGACGTTTATTAGCCCGTCTTCTTATCGAACAAACGGGTCCATCATCTAACTTACGTTTACGTGCCATTGTGATTCGCCCTGGTAAGGACGGCGATTTAGAAAAACGCGCAAGTTTATTACGTCGTGACTCAATCCACGGTGCTTTTAACGGTAGTATTTCAATTGATGAAGAAATGGGTGTTATTAAAGCAAATGGCGCTTACATCAAAGTGATTTACGCCAAATCGCCAGCTGAAATTGATTACACCGAGTACGGAATTAACGATGCGCTAGTTGTTGATAACACCGGTATCTGGACCGATGAAGACGGTCTTGGTCAGCATTTAGAAAGCAAAGGTGTGAAAAAAGTTCTACTAACCGCACCAGCCAAAGGCGACATTAAGAATATCGTTTACGGCGTAAACGAAGATATGATCCTGGAAGAAGAT
This sequence comes from Thalassotalea sp. PS06, assembly GCF_007197775.1. Classification (NCBI taxonomy): domain Bacteria; kingdom Pseudomonadati; phylum Pseudomonadota; class Gammaproteobacteria; order Alteromonadales; family Colwelliaceae; genus Thalassotalea; species Thalassotalea sp. PS06. Next base: position 1,812,243 of record NZ_CP041638.1, read on the forward strand.
ACGATTGTTAGTGCGGCGAGTTGTACGACTAACGCCATCACGCCGGTATTGAAAGCAGTAAATGATCAGTTTGGTATCCGTAATGGTCACGTTGAAACCGTGCACTCTTACACCAATGATCAAAACCTGATTGATAACTATCACAAATCAGAGCGTCGTGGCCGCAGTGCTCCGTTGAACATGGTTATCACCTCTACCGGTGCTGCAAAAGCAGTTGCTAAAGCATTACCAGAACTTAAAGGTCTGTTAACCGGTAACGCTATCCGTGTTCCTACGCCTAACGTTTCAATGGCGATTATGAACCTGAACCTTAAAACCGCAACAGACCGTGATACCTTAAACGATTACCTTCGTTCAGTATCTCTTGACTCGCCATTGCGTCAACAGGTTGACTACACCGCTTCTACAGAAATCGTTTCTTCTGATCTGGTTGGCTCACGATTCGCTGGGGTTGTTGATTCTCAGGCTACCATCGTTGATGAAGAGCGTGCCGTTCTTTACGTATGGTATGACAATGAGTTCGGCTATAGCTGTCAGGTTGTTAAAGTAATGAACAAGATGGCTGGTGTTAAAGTGTTGAGCTTACCAAAAGCGTAACGATTCAAGCTTTTTCGTCGATATAATACCCAAGAGGCGTCTATCAGATGCCTCTTTTTTTTGCTTTTTTTTTCTGGCATACGATCTTAAGGCGATTGACGAAAGTTAATCTTGAGCGGCCGATATTTTTATGAAATAGTGCTCGGGCTCTTTCGGTCTCAATCATTGTTATTACCATTTATTAAATAAAATCATGCCAACTTTTATCCAAATTATAAAAAGTCTTATCTTGCAAGCGGTGATTATTGTCATCGTATTCAATGGTGTATCCGCCCTTAGGGAAAGTGCTATGCTATCTAGCTGGGGCAAGGAGCAGGCACCGGATTTTCATCTGACAACCTTGAATTCTAATATCGTCGATTTGAATCAGGCGATGGGCTCCCGTAAAACCGTACTGTATTTTTTTGCGCCCTGGTGTTCAATTTGTAAATACAGCATTGGTAACCTGCAATCCCTATATGAAAAACACCCTGGCGAGCAAGTACAAATCTATGCCATTGCCTTAGATTATGTCGATGTTCATGAGGTTGAAACCTTTGTTGAAGGACTGGATTTAACCATGCCGGTTTTACTTGGAAATGAGTCGTTAAAGCAGGCTTATCAGGTGTCCGCTTATCCAAGTTATTATGTTCTGGATGGACAGCAGCAGGTGGTTCATCGGTCGATGGGGTATTCTACAGAGCTGGGACTCAAGCTAAGAGCTCTCTAAAATGGTGACAGAGAGCTTTTAACTTTTAATGACGGTTACTAGATCAGGATAGCTGCGATTAAAAGGGCGTTTAATGCCAACCAACTAGCGCCAACAAACTGAGCCGTTTTACCAAACGAGAATTTTTCTTTATTAATTGCAGTGATATCGTCATATCGGATTTCATCTAAAGAGCCTTTTACCGATTCTTCGCCAATCGAGCGCACGATAAATTCATGCACTTCACCATCTTGCGTAGTGATAGCTACATGTTCTCCAACCTTGAGGCTGGCTTTCATCTTCTCATAGGTCGCTAATTCACTCTCATCCACGGAAACCGTGCTTGAACAAGCCGCTAAAAAAGCAGATAAGATGATAATTAATAATTTGCTTTTAAATATGGATCTGAACATTGCTTACTTCCTTTTAAACTTCATTAAATTCAATTAATTGGCTAGAGCAATCTAAATGCAATGGGGATCAGAGTCAATATTGTCGACGCTAATGCTGAAGTATTTTTGTAAATTGTGTCGCCAGGATTACAACGGAGTAATAATTTTACGTTAATTGAACTTCAGTTAACGAAATCCTTTGTGTAAACTCAACAGATTCATTTCTTGTTCGGACAGATACTAATGACCAACAATGCTTCTGCAAATATACAAATCAGCTGTGCTTTCGACAGCGGTAACATTCATGTTGTGAACGCAGCTTCACCCAGTGCTATTCAACTCGAGATCAAAAAAGATAATCAATCAGATTTTTACCAATGGTTTCACTTTAAACTTCATAATCCTGCTCTTGGCGAGCACGTGATGACAATTACCAATGCTGGACAATCTGCCTATGTGGAAGGTTGGAAAGACTATCAGGCGGTAGCGTCTTACGATCGCGAAACCTGGTTTCGGGTAGATACAGAATTTGATGGCCAAAACCTGATTATTAAACACCATCTTGAACATGCATCGATTTATTTCGCATATTTCGCGCCTTATAGCTATGAGCGTCACCAGGACCTTATCCATGAAGCGCAGGAAGCTGATCTATGTGAACTGTCGGTACTTGGACAAACCTTAGATGGCCGCGATATGAGCTTGTTAACAATAGGTGAGGCAGGTGAGGGTAAAGCCAATATCTGGATTACCGCACGTCAGCATCCCGGTGAAACCATGGCAGAATGGTTCATGGAAGGCTTTATCGAACGTTTGTTGGATTTAGACGATGGTGTCGCTAATGCCTTATTGCAAAAAGCGGTGTTCCACCTGGTACCTAATATGAATCCAGATGGCAGCGTCCGAGGCCACTTACGTACTAATGCCATTGGCATTAACCTTAACCGCGAATGGCAAGAGCCCAGCATGGAAAAAAGTCCGGAAGTTTTTCTTGTGCGCGAGAAAATGATGGCAACTGGTGTTGATATGCACCTTGATATTCATGGCGATGAAGCCTTACCGGTTAATTTTGTAGCCGGTTGCGAGGGCGTTCCTAATTATGATCTGCGTCATAAAGCTCTGGAAGATAAATTCAAAGAATTGCTTTGCGCAATAACACCTGAGTTTCAGGATGAAAAAGGCTATCCAAAAGATGAGCCAGGTAAAGCGAACCTGACCGTAGGTTCTAACTGGGTTGGCAACCATTTTAAGTGTCTTGCTTACACGGTAGAAATGCCATTTAAAGATAACGAATTACTGCCAGACCCTATTTTTGGCTGGTCAGATGCTCGTTCTGCAATACTTGGCAAAGATACATTAACCGCTATCTATCATGTGGTAGATGATTTAAGATAAGTTCAATTATTTAGGGCGTTAGATCGAAATAGCGCGCTATTGATATCGAAAACTATGTTTTAAGCCAGCCTCAGCTGGCTTCTTTATAATAATAAAATATATTCAGGGGTCATTGTGCTTGAATTTGTAAACACGCTAAACGGGATCATCTGGAGCCCGGCATTAATCTATCTATGCCTGGGTGCAGGATTGTTCTATTCCATTCTTACTCGCTTCGCTCAGGTTCGTCATTTTCGGGAAATGTGGCGTCTACTGCTTTCCGGTAAAAGCTCAGATAAAGGTATTTCTTCCTTTCAGGCACTTGCGGTTTCGCTTTCCGGCCGTGTAGGTACGGGTAACATCGCGGGTGTTGCTGCCGCAATTGGTTTTGGTGGCCCAGGTGCGGTGTTCTGGATGTGGGTTGTCGCCTTTTTCGGCGCGGCAACAGCTTATATCGAATCGACATTGGCGCAAATCTACAAAGAAGAAGATGAAGGTTTGTACCGTGGTGGCCCGGCGTATTACATAGAAAAAGCGCTAGGGCAGAAATGGTATGCCTGGCTGTTCGCAATCGCTACGATTCTAGCTACAGGTCTCCTACTTCCGACGGTTCAATCTAATGCCATTGGTGCAGCAGTAGAGCAAGCTGTTGGTGCTGGTAACATGGTTGAAACTGCGATGGGTACGTTTAGCGCGACTAAACTATTTACTGCCACAGCCGTTGTATTGATTCTTGGCTTTATCATTTTTGGTGGTGTTAAGCGTATTGCTCGATTTACCGAGCTTGTCGTTCCATTCATGGCTTTGGCTTATATCATCATAGCAATGGTGATTATTGCCTTAAATATTACTGAATTACCTGGCATTGTTTCATTAATCGTGACTGATGCCTTTACACCGATGGCTGGTGTAGGCGCGGCAATTGGTTGGGGTGTTAAACGTGGTGTTTATTCTAACGAAGCAGGTCAAGGTACTGGCCCTCATGCGGCTGCCGCTGCTGAAGTACAACACCCGGCTCAACAAGGTCTGGTTCAGGCGTTTTCTGTTTATGTCGATACTTTGTTTGTTTGCACAGCTACAGCATTCGTGATTTTGATCACGGGTCAATACAACGTTGTTGGTGAAGGCGCGGCAATGATCCAGCAGAATATTGCCAATGTTGATCCAAACAGCCCAATGTTCACCCAGTTAGCATTGGACTCTGTTTTTTCTGGGGCTGGTTCACCGTTTGTAGCAATCTCGCTGTTCTTCTTCGCATTTACCACCATTCTTGCTTACTACTTTATTGCGGAAAACAATGTGACTTACATTAACCGTCACTTCCATATTCCAGGTCTTACGTTTGTATTAAAAGTCATGATTATGGGCGCAACATTGTTTGGCTGTTTACGTGAAGCAGGTGTTGTCTGGACGCTTGGTGATATTGGCGTAGGTCTGATGGCCTGGTTGAATATCGTCGGTATTCTGATTATCTTCCTGGTTGGACGTCCTGCTATCAAAGCGCTTAAAGATTATGAACGTCAGCAAAAAGAGAAAGTTAAAGAGTATTCTTTCGACCCAGAAGCATTAGGCATCAAGAATGCCGAACTGTGGCAAGACAAGTTGAAAAAATAAATTTTTCAATCTTTAAAAAAAACACCCGCAACGGGTGTTTTTTTTTGTAGAATTACCATTCTTACCAGTGACCTTTATAAGAGTCACTCGGTATCTAATTATGAGGTACTTATGGCGTTAATTAATTGTCCGAACTGTTCTAAGAAGATTTCTTCACTTGCTAAGGAATGTGAACACTGTCATATCACTCTTGGTGATATGGATGAAGAGCAGCGCATTAACCTGCAACGAATGAAAAAAATAGAACAGTCACAAAAACTAATGAACCACTCTATGTTAGCCATGTTATTTTTCTGTGGTGGTATTGGCGCGCTGTTCTGGGGGGAACCAGAACCGGGTTCTGTTCAATACATGCTAGCTAGCGGCTCGGCGGCAATCGGTTTTTTCTGGTATTTGATTAACCGTGTACGAATTATTATTTTGAAACGTAAGTAACAATGAATTTGATTGATATCGTCGACAATATGTCGCAAGAAATGTACGAACGAATGAAGACGGCTGCGGAAACCGGTAAGTGGCCAGAAGGCACACCTGTCGATGAAGCCACCCGCCAGTCTGCTATCCAACTATCCATGGCCTATCAGGCACGTCATTTAGATAGCAAAGAAATGATGACGATTGGATCGGATGGCCAGATGATCCACAAAACCAAACGCGAACTTAAAGCGGAATTCAAGCAACAACAGGATTCTGAAAACTCACAAAAACAACAAGGCGATAATATCGCCCGATTTACTGACTTATGATTTTTAAAAAATGGCGTAAAGCCAAGTGGCAGCATCAGGATGCCAGCGTAAGACTTGCGGCGATTGATGAATTAGTGCAACAACAGGATCAGCAATACGTTCTTCTGCAACTGTTAAGAGAAGACCCAGAGCTAAGAGTGCAAAAGAAAGTGCTACTTGCTATCGAATCTCCCGAGCTTTTACTTTCTATCAAAGAACCTGAGTTCTCCCAGTCATTGGCGCTATTTGCGCAACAACGAATTGAAGCACAATTATTGTCTGATAATACTTATACTGAGCAACAAAAGCTCGAGTTCTATCAGCGCATTCGACCATTTAAAAACCAACAAAAATTCATACTTCAGTGGTTATCAAAGGATCAAAATGACGCGATAGCACTTGATTATGCCGATGTCCTTGATACTGACGTCGCTTTAGCGAATTTGTTTCAGCAAATAAATAGTGTTCAGGCAAAGTTAGTCATCGTTGATAAAGTTAACGACACCAAACTGTTAACTAAATTCTTGAAGAACGAACGGGAAACTGACGTTGGTGAAGCGATAACTGAAAAACTTACGGTTATTGAAGAGAGAAAAACCCTGCCGGCTAAAATAACCAAAAAGGCACAGTTAGTGCTATCAAAGTTATTGTCTTTAAAAGATGACTTTAATGCCTCGAGCGTACTTGAAAAGTATCAGATGCTCACACAAGAGTGGCACGCGGTTGTCAATTCTTTTAATGCATTGCCAGACAACGAAGGTCAAGCTCTTAGTCAAAAACTTAGTCAAAAATATGTTAGTGTTGAGCAACAACTGCATACGCATCTTGCAACTATGCAAGAAAAACATGCCCACCAGCAAATGCTTCAACAGCAAGAGTTACAAAAAGCGCAGAAAACCCAAAAGATAAAGGAGTTGCTGACTGAACTCCGGAAAAGACAACAGCAGGTTATTGGCGAGGATAGTGATACCGAGTCATTACAGACTGCAGTTCAAGAATTAAACCTTATGCTTGCAGAGGGTGACGTTGAGAAGTCTTTAGCGCAAATGATAAACGCTGAAGTCAGTAAAACTGAGAAATTGGTTCTGAATCTGGAAGAGATCAGAATTTATATCGTTGACGCTACTCGACTCATATTGGAGCTTGATAATAGTAAATTACCGCAACAGCAGTCGGAATTTGAAAGCGCTGAAGTGCAATATTCATCATGGTCAGAACGATGGCGTAAGTGTCAGCAGTTGCTAGGGGATTGGTTACCTGAATCCGTGGCAACCGCTGCACAGCAATTACAAAACGATTGGCAACAAGCGTTAAAACCATTTCGTAAATCTGCCAAAGAACAACAGGCTTGGTTTAACCAGAAGTTTAGCGAGCTAGAACGCTTGATTCGCTCGGGTAAATACCGTGCCGCAATGGCAGTTTATCGCAAGATTCAGCAAGCCAATCAAGGCTTGTCAGAAACTGCTCAAACTAAGATTAAAGAAGAGTTTCAGTCTGCAACGTTAAAAATTGACGAATTAAAATCGTTGGAATCTTTTGTTGTCGTTCCCCGAAAACAAGCCCTTATCGAACAATTGCAACAGCTTATTGATTCTCCATTGCCAGAAATTCCAAAGCAGGCTGAAAAGGTAAAACAGTATCGAAAACAGTGGCTCGTTCTGGGACGAGCCGAAGGGGATATGGAAGGCCAGTTTAATCAAAAGTTTAATAAACTTTGTGAACAGGCATTTGCGCCATGCCGGGAGTTTTATACGCAACAAGCTTCGTTGCGTGCGGACAATTTAAAGAAAAAGCAGCTTATTATTAAACAATTGCAGGACCTTAATAAAAAGGTTGAAAAAGCCGAAAGCATGCAATTAAACGAGCTAAGTAAACACTTGAATCAGCTATTAGTAAACTGGAAGGAAGCCGGGGACGTTGATCGAGACAAATATAAAGGGCTACAAAACCAGTTCAACCAGCAAGTAACTCCTCTGAAGAATACCATTCGTTTTATTCAGGACAGTAATGCCGAGGCGAAACGCGACTTAATTAAAAAAGCCGAGCAATACCTGGATACTCAGGACTTTAATAAGGCAACCGCTGAGCTTAAACAATTACAACAGCAATGGCGTAGCATTGGCTTCTCTGGTGGTAAAGAAGACAATCACTTATGGAAACAGTTCCGCTTGGTAAATGACCAGGTATTTGCGAGGCGAGATGAAGCCAAGCAGCAAAAACTTGATGAAAATAACCAGCGTCGTCAAGACTGGCTAACAGCCGTTAATGCTCTTAAAGAGCAATTGAAGAAAGCCTCAGGTAAAGAGGTTTCTCGCCTTGAAGAGCAGGTAAAGTCATTGTTACATGAGGTTAAGACGCTAGACCGAGACGATAAACCTTTGCTTAAGCTAATTAGCGAATTGGGCAAAAGCATTTCAAAAACCCGTGATAATCAGCGTCAATTAGCAAAGAAATCGCAATTTGAATCTGTATTTACGTTAATTGAGTCTTTGAGCGACCAAACCTTTACCCTTGACGAATTGCAGCAGGATGCACAGTTTTTAACGCTAAACAAAGGTCAGCAACGGGCGTTGTTGAAAGCAGCAAAATCAGATGGCCAATTGCAAAAACGACAGACATTAACCATAGAAATGGAAATCATCAGTCAAATCGATTCTCCTGCACAAGACGCAAACCTTCGTAAGCAGATTCAAGTCGCAATGTTAAAAGACAAATTGAACGGCGCTGACGTTGATATCAGTGACAAACTGCATCAATGGTTGGCTTGTGGACCCGTAGATAAGGATCAGATCCAGCTGTTAAATCGAGTCAAACCTATCTTCCTTTAAAACTAGGTTTGAGTTAATGGCGGAATAGGGGAGCTGTAATTAGCTCCCTTTTTTGTTAGCAGCCCACTGTCAACGATAGCTTTTGTCATTATTGTTGAATCTACCGATTTCTTTAATGTTGCACTCTAATCCCGCACTTGATACGGGATTTCCTTACGCATACTGGGATGACTTACAGAACGTACCAATTCAAATAGCTCCATGGACGAAGATTTTCTATTTATGACGGCGCAAATAAACGGTGTAACATATGACGCTCGCTGGCACAATCAGAGACATTCGGCTCTAGCCAAGATTCCCTGTAGTATCAGGGAATGACGCAAGGGGTTTGCTTATTACTCGAAGTGACGTTTTACGTCACGTTCTCGGAGTATCGTTTACGATACGTACTAAGGAAGTTTTAACTCCCGCCTTTGGCACTTCAGAGTCATTCGGCTCTAGCTAAGATTCCCTGTAGTATCAGGGAATGACAAAAGGCTTTTTGCTTTTTACTCGAAGCGACGTTTTTTTGTCGCGGGTACAGAATTTCGGTTCCAGACAAATTCTGCATACCAACGTCCATGTCGGTAACCCGGAACAATCTTTGATTGTGTACTCGAAGTGACGTTTTCCGTCACGTACCCGGAGTATCGTTTGCGATACGTACTCAGGGAGTTCCAACTCCCGTTCCTCGCACATCAGAGACATTCGGTCCTGGCCAAGATTCCCTGTAGTATCAGGGAATGACTCAAGGGGTTTGCTTATTACTCGAAGCGACGTTTTTTGTCGCGGGTACAGAATTTCGGTTCCAGACAAATTCTGCATACCAACGTCCATGTCGGTAACCCGGAATAATCTTTGATTGTGTACCCGAAGTGACGCTTCCCGTCACGTACCCGGAGTATCGCTCGCGATACGTACTAAGGGAGTTGTTCCAACTCCCTCTTTTAGAATTTCCAATTCCCGAAGCATTCACTTATAGTTAGATTACTGGCTAAATAATAACCATAACAGGATGTTTTAATGGGTAAATCAAGCTTAGTAGTACTGTTGTTGATGATCGGGTTCTTCGCTCATGCACAACAAGCGAGTGAACCGGCAACTGCTGTTTCCTCTTTAAATGAGTCCAACGAACTTATCGAAACTGTGGAAAATAAGTGTCCAGGCATCGAGACCGTCACGAGTCAGGACGATCCTGACCTTATCTATAATCGCGTAGTGCGTTGCGTTGACTTAGAAGAATTTGATCGCGCTGCGGAACTTATGTTTGTGGCTATGTCATTTGGTAAATTTGATTCTATGCGCGTATCCGGCAGAGTTAGACACCATGCAATTGCGAGGTCGAGAATCAAAGCGATGAACCGATTGGATGCTCTACAACTTGACTCACTGCATGAATCTTTGGTGTTAAAATTCCATGATCAAACCCAAAGACAACAGCTTTGTTCAACGATGCGAGAGATTGGCAGGCCTTCCTACCAACCTCGATATATGCTGGAATATGAGAATCCTTTAAGCAGCTTACAAAACCACCTTGACGTTCCATCTTCGGAAATTCCGGCGTTTGAACAGGAACTGGCCTGGGAAAGTGTATTTTTTAGTTTTGCACAATGCCCGGTATAGTGATTCTCCAGCAATTTCCCATTGAAATTTAAGGCAGCATACAGTAAGTTTGCCGCCCAAATTAACTAGCTCATCTCCGTTCGAAATATGATCCGCAATGCAACAATCGCCGACTCTCAGGTTATCGCTGATATCTACAATGGTTATATACGTGATACGTCAATTACCTTTGAAGAAACACTAGTCGATGCGCAGATTATAGGATCGAGAATTTCCAAGGTAGTAGATCAGCTGAATTTGCCTTGGATTGTTTATGAAGACGAAGGGCAAATTATTGGCTATGCGTATGCAAGCCAGTGGAAAGAGCGCTCCGCCTATCGATATTCTGTAGAAGTTACGGTTTATCTTGTGCCCGAGCAGCTCGGAAAGGGGATAGGTCGCAAATTATATGATGAATTATTCCTGCGCTTGAAGCAGTTAAACATTCATTGTGCTTTGGCGGTTATCACCTTACCTAACGAAGCGAGTGTTCGTCTTCACGAAAAGCTCGGAATGAAAAAAGTCGCTGTTTTTCCCGAAGTTGGCCTGAAGTTTGGGAAATGGCATGACGTAGGTTACTGGCACATTATTCTTTAACCTGATTTTGCACAAATATCGCACTTGTATATGTAAAGTTAACGAAACGTTGATTTTTCGTTTTCTTCGCAGATAACTCTGGCGCTTAAATTCAGCTGTGATAGGCTGTGCAGTCAGATTAACAATAATTTCGAACGCATTGCCAGGGCATGGTTAAACCATTTCAATTACTTACCATTTTTATAATGTCTCAACTTTTGTGGGCTTGTGCATCCACAGAAGCACCTGATCATTACAAAACTGAGCTAAAAGAAAGCGTTAGCTGGCAGGATGTGTCGGAAACATCTCCTACTTCTGTATCCGGTATTGATTTTCGTGATGGTCGATTGGTTGAAAATCGCTGGGTAATAGACCTGTTTCAAGTAATAGAACTTAAGCAAAAGCGTTATCAACAGCAGATTGAATATTTTGGTACTGACAAGCCTGTAACGCTCAATACCCTGATTAATAAAACCCAGTGCACCCTTGGCAATACCGAATGCTCTGCTGACACTGTGTCCTGGAAGGAAAAGCCTGGTAATAAAAAATTCATCGGATATAGCGATAAAATAAAACAAGTCGCTATTCCTTATCACAGTGAAATGGGGCAGCTAAGCGCGAAATTGCAGGTCAAACAAGGACAAACGGTCTTATCGATCCCTGTAAACTGGGATATTCGCAATGAGAAAATTTTTGTCGATCTAAAAACTGCTCTAGAACAATCGCCTGTTGCTCCTCAAAAGGCGATTCTCAAGATTGACTTTGCCAATGAACATCAAAATTACAGCCATAAAGTGGTTTTTGATGATTATATGTTTAAGTTAATGGAACTCTCTTTCGATATCTGGTCTAAACCTACAGTTGATATCGAAAAAAATCTGTTGCAACTCAAGCAATGCCTGCCAAACGGTGACATTGATTGTGCGATTGCGCAGATGAAAATAATAGAAGAGAGTGGTATGCGACTCCCCGCTACATTTTATTACCATATAGCATCAATGTATTTAATGACTGGCGATCAGGTTAGCGCCCGAAGTTACGCCAAAAAGTATCTGTTATCGGACGATGTATTACAGTATAAACATCAGGCGAGGGCGATGTTGTAATGCAATTCCCTGGTACTTTAATTAATCGTCTTGCTTTGTATTTGTATAGTGGTTCAACGACTCTATTCCTGACTCTGATCGCCATGCTGATGATTGCTATGGCAAACCCAGCATTAGCCTTTGTGAAGAAAACCCTAGCGCCAAAAGAACTTCGTTACGATGAGGCGTTCTGGCAAGGCAAAGATGAAGAATCAGGCTTTGAAGTGGGTTTAGAAATCAGTAGTAACCTAAGCCTTGGTATTATCAAAAACGATCCATTTTATCTTTGCTCCGGAACCTGGCGCCTGCAAACGGTCTCTATTCCCGAAATTGATGCCAGCCTGGCTGGCGTACCAACAGAGCTAAAAATCAGTGAACTACCAGCACAAGTGGTGGATAAGCTTGCTTTGCAACAAGCCGAAGTTCTATTGGCCCTTGATAAGCAGAACAACTATCGCCTGGATTGCCTGTTAGGGAAGTTTTCACCGTCAAACAATTCTTCGGTAAGCAACAATATGCCGGTTATTGCCGACTGGGAAAAATTTGTCATTAATGGTGTTGATGAGCAGTACGTTAATGCTACGTTAGCGAAAGACGTCGTCTATGGTTTTGTCGGTACTTTACGCAAAGATACTACGGCTAAAATTGCCCAGTATAAACCACAAATTATTGATTTAGATCTCGATTTGTCTGCTCTGAAAATCTGGCTCGCGGAACAGGCGCAACACAAGTTACTGCAATCTGGCTCCTATGAACTGCTTAACGCTAGTGACGCGAACCTTGCTTATGATAAAGAAACGGGATTTGATGATATCCAGTTTGATCTGTTTATTCGCAGTTTATATGAGCAAAAGCGAGTAAATGAAGGTACCGAAAAAATTGAACAACAATTCACTGTCGGGCCTCTGGAAAGTAAGCTTGAGAACAGGCAAGGTTATCTAAACCGAACCTGTGCCAGTTCAGCAAGTTTGCAGCAGGTAGTTGGTAGTTGGTTCAGCGGTACGTCGATGTTCAAGCTGGTCGAAAAATGCCATAACAAAGTACCTGATTATGGGTTTGTAAGAACCGAACATTGCGCTGTTCAAAACACTGACGTTTTAGCTTTTGATGATATATCTGAATCAGCTTATTGTAAGAACCCACTGATGCAGTTCGTTTCTTTAAAAGATGGTTCGGCGGTCAGTCAGGCAAGTTACCTAGATACATCAGGATTTTCTAATATAGGATTAGCTGCGGTACAAGGTGCTGATAATGAATGGCAGGTGATTACCAATGGATTTAATACCGTTAAGACATTGCCAGACATCACTGGCTTTAAAGGTGGTTTCCATAACGAACGGATTATATTCCGCAGTAGCAATGGTTTGTATGGGGCCATGGATACCAGTTTTAACATCGTAATACCTCCAAAATTTGAGGAGATTCAAAGCTTTTCTTCGAAAATTACCCGTGTGAAAATGCGCGATCGTTATGGTGTTATCGACCGCTCTGGTGAATGGGTTGTCCCGGCTAAGTTTAATCAGGCCGGTTTTGTAGAAAACGGTCATATTCTGGTTCGCGAGGACAAGCAATTACAATCTCCGTGGCTGCTAATCAACAGCCAGGGAATTTTAATCAAGCAAACCGATGATGCCGGCCAGACCCCACCATCAATGCAGGCCTTACTCAAATAATACCCTCCAGGTAGTAAATATCGTTTTCCCTTCGTCAATGATGACATTTATGTTGTTTTGCCTAGACTTAACCTAATGGAGAGATAGCTGTGTGTTGTTGTACGTTAAAGTACAAAACTATCAATGGGCTATACCAATCACACTAAGTTTGTGCACAACTCAGAGTTAGGGCCGAGGTTCAGTTGCAACATAGATTTTATTGATATAGTCATTCTATATTAATGAAATATAGGGCAGTAAATGGGCCTCTCACTAACTCCCTACGGGTGAGTTTTAAAGGCGTTTGGACTACGTTACTGATTTTGGCTCATTTTAAGAGCGGAATAACCATTCTCTGCAATCAAAGCCTTGTCTAAAAGCCTTTAAATTCTCACTGAGTGAGCAATAATTTAATGTGATTGGTATTAATTAAAAAGGTGATAATGTGCGTGTATCTGCAATTCTTTCGTCTCTGGCGCTACTCGTATTAGGTGGGTGTAGCAAAAGCCAAATAGATTATTACCAGCCAGCTTATGGTGCGTCTCAGACGTTTACTAATAGTTGCAGCGGTAAAGGGCCCGAGGATCATATCCGAATAAAGCTGGATGATAAGGTTTATGTAGAAGTCACTGCGTTTTATACCTTAAGCGAACAGGGCAATTTCACCGTTCAAATCGCATATTATGTACCCCAGGAAAGCACCCTTAAATTTGCTAACAAGGTGGTTAGATATTCTTCAGAGGACGGCCAGACTCAAAGCTTCCCATTCGATCAGGTTTTTCGGTTTATGGGAACGCAGCATGTAGAACGACAGACTGCCGACGGGCTTCTTCCGGGACGAACCATTCCAATAAAGGTCTTCCAAGAAATACGTGACGTTGATGTTGGTTACCGAGTCGATATAAAGCATCAGTTTGACCAAAACGCAGATCAGTTTACGATTCAGCTACCGGATGTTGAAGTCACAGGGCAACTTGTCCAGGTGGATCCGATTCAATTTCAGTTAACCCAGTTAAGTCGGGTGCTTCCCAACAATTGCCAACTGCCACAATATCAATAAAGTGTTGTTAAGAAAATTAACGGATGATTTTTGTCAGATATTGATTTAAGGTAGAAATTCATTATTTAAACATGATGAAGAACAGTTAGTTACGTGGCAGCTAAGTAGTTTAAATTGTCTGAACAACTGCTCGGTGTGCCTTGTGTCATGTTATCAATAACAACAATAAACCTTTGATGAAGCAATTACGTTATCCATTGTCCATCTTACTGCTAATCATTCACTTGCTCAGTGGAGTGAGTAGTGCATTTAGCGGTAATCAGAACCTGTTATTAACCGCAGATGGTAATGCGGTTATGATCATCTGTACGGGGCAAGGCGTAACTTACATTGATCTGGAACACTACTATCTTACCGGCGAACTTGAGTTTGTTGATGCAGATACTGAACAACAAACTGAGCAATATCACTGTCCGGTCTGTCTATCGTATTCGAATGTTGATGACGACACTGACGCTCTCCAATCTTTGTTTTTACCAGCTGTTGAATCGAACACAGCGGTTTTAACGTTACTCGACGCACATCGTCGAATAAATAAATTTCCCTCATATTTTAGTCGGGCGCCACCTTCCTTCACTTAAATTCAGACCAAATTTTTAAGTTTTATTAAGGAAGTAAGATGAAAATTAACAATAACGCACTGGCGGTTTGTGTTGTGTCTCTTTTCGCCAATGGCAGTGCGCACGCGAATATGGCAGAAATGATGGCTCCCCAGAGTAAAGCGCCAATCGCGGTGATGGGGGCGCATATGCATAAAAAGGGGAAGTGGATGGTTTCCTATCGATTCATGCATAAGGAAATGTCTGGCATGTTACAGGGTAGTGATAGTATCAGCCCGGAAGAAATCGCAACCCAGGTTGCCAATCCCTTTGCCAATCCCTTTGCCAATCCACCAATGTCTCCACCTACTGTACGTGTAGTTCCTGATGAGATGACCACGCAAATGCATATGGTCGGGTTAATGTACGCACCAACCAATAACCTTACCTTGATGGCAATGCTGAACTATCTGGATAAGTCGATGGATTTAATAACCTTTGCTGCAGGTATGGGGGACACTCGCCTCGGTGAATTTTCAACGGCAAGTAGCGGCCTGACAGACAGTAGCGTTGGCGGCATGTACCGTCTGTATGACAGCGACAACCATAAACTTCATGCCAATTTAAACTGGCTCATACCCATAGGTAGCATTGATGAAGAAGATGATGTGCTTACACCGATGAACATGCGCATGACAATGAGATTACCCTATGGCATGCAAATAGGCACGGGCAGTAATCAACTGCAATATGGATTGACGTACAACGGTAAAGCGCCTCGGATGAGTTGGGGAGCACAGGGGCTTTATAACAGCGTATTAGACGATAACGATGAAGGTTATCGCAATGGCGACATGTTTAGGGTGACAGCCTGGTACGCTTATCGTGTTTTAGATAAAGTAAGCACGTCTATCAGAGTTTCTTACCACCACCAGGAAAATATCGACGGTATGGATACAATGATTATGGCGCCTGTTACCACGGCAAATCCAAACAATTATGGCTTTGAACGTATTGATATCGGCCTGGGCGCTAATACTGTGCTTGGGCACGGCCATAGGTTCGCATTGGAATGGGAGATCCCATTAGATACCGACGTTAATGGTGTGCAAATGGAGATGGATTACATGGTTACTCTTGGCTACCAACATATGTTTTAGTCTTCTTAAGATCCGTTCGTGACGTTAACAATGGACATTTATTTTGCCGGCTTATTCATAAAATATTGGGTAACCCGGTTTTTTATGTTAAAAACTTTTTAATATTGAATTTATCTAGAAAAATAAAATGAAAATTGTTCGTATATTGCTCTTGAGTTTGTGTATTGGTTATTGTTACGCCAATTTGGTTATGGCCTTTGAATTACCGGTAGTTAAGCAGGTTGAACATTGGTTCGCAGGTCAAATGAATCAACAGGAAATTCCCTGGAACTTGTTTTTTGGTGTGATTGTCGCAGCATTGATCCCGTTTAGTTGCGCATTTTTATATGCTCGATCACAAAAATGGTTGGTTAGTGGCCTGAGCATATTATTCGCCATCCACTTTGTAGGAAATCGTCGTTCCGATCTCTGGGATCTGAATGGCCTATTCACGTTCTTCGAACCACTTGCGGCAAATTCTGTAAATTGGAGTACATTAGTGTATATGTTACTGATATTAATTTGGCCAGCAGCATATATTGCGTTACTTCAAAAAGCCGACAAAGCTGTTAACTAATCCAAAAATAGCGTGTTCTATTATGACTAATTTGCATGTAAGAGATGTTCAATGCATTGTGATTCTGACTTTGTTTATCATTACTCTGAGTAGCTGCAGTGCTCAACAAGTTTACAAAGGTGTACAGGCAAGCCATGTTAATCATTGTTATTTGTATCCTTATGAACAAGCTCAAGAATGTCTTGAGGATGTAAATATGCCTTATGATGAATACGAGCGTCGTCGTGAAGAAGTGTTGGAAGAAAATAAAAAGTAATTCTGAATGAGGTGTAGAGGAAGAATATGAACCTAAGTGATTTTACCGATAGCATCACCCTAATTATTTGTGCGGTACTTATCCTCTTGTACGCATCGGGGAAACTTTTTAATAAAGGCACCGAAGGCAAAGACACCAATACTGCGGTGCTGGTAATTGGCATTATTATGTTGATTGTCGGCATTATTGAAGGTGTCCGCAATTACCTGCAACAGGTGTGATCTGATTAATTTATTCACAACAAACCCGTCATTTAAGTATTTATTCTCGCATAGAGCGGGGAAAGCCATTAACATATAAGGCATTTAACGTTAGCAAGAAGTTAATTATGTCCTTTCCTCCCTGTCCACGATGTCAATCAGAATTCGTTTATCCTGATCAAGACCAACTTGTTTGTCCTGAATGCGGCCATGAATGGAATCCAAAAGAGTTAGCTGAAGAAGAAACCATCAAGGTTAAAGACGCGAATGGCAGCTTATTATCTGATGGTGATAAAGTTACGGTTGTCAAAGATCTGAAAATAAAAGGAAGTTCGCAAGTGATTAAGATTGGCACTAAGGCGCTAGTCAGACGGGTTTTGGATAAAAAGGATCATGAGCTGGACTGCAAGGTAGATGGCGTTGGTGAAATGATGGTTACCGCTAAGTTTGTGAAGAAAGCCTAGGGACAACGAATAATACCATGTTCCTGTTCAGGATAATCCTTATCTTAATAGCGATACAGTCCAATGCACTGGCAGAAAACCTGTATTTTACCGCTCAGGGAGAGCAGGGTGGTCAGCCGGTGATTTATCGCAGCATGCAAGATGTACCCGAGGGTGCACGGGAATCCGATTATCCAACATTGGTCAACATATATTGGGGATACGATAATAGCGAAAATAATGGTATGCCCGATAGCGAGACTAACGATAAGCAAATCGCTTTTGAAGATGCTATCTCATCGTTAGATAGCACGGGCATTTCTCACCTTATGCTAGTGATAACAGGTAATGGCCGGAAAGAATGGGTTTGGTATGTCAAAGACCCTGCAATATGGATGTCGAAATTCAACCAGCTGTTATCCTCACACCAGATTTACCCGATTGAAATTGAGATCCAAAAAGATCCTCAATGGTCTACGTACCATGATTTTATTACCGGTGTGAGCGGTCTTTAGCACTAAGTAGCCCGCTAATTATTCAACCAAAAGCGTCGAAAATTACAGGTAAGGCATTGGTTTTGGTGATTAATCTGTGCGAAATATCGTCACTTAGCGTATTCTGTAATAATTCTGAATACACAAAATGATATGTTATGGCCATTACCTTTAACCGCATCGTCATCACACTAAGTACCTTAATCGTATTTGTGATTAGTCCGGGGGTGTTGGCAAACGATGAGTACATTATCAAAAATGTTCAGGTCCTGTCGTTTACCCAACAAAAATTCCTGCCACCCATGGATGTAGCCGTAGCAAACGGTAAAATTGTTGCCATAGAGGATACGATTGAATCCAAAACTGCTTTGGTAATCGATGGCAGCCACAAATACCTCGTCCCCGGTTTTACCGAGATGCATGCCCATATTCCTCCCCAAAACGTGAAGGCAGCGGATGTAGAAGATCTACTGTTTCTTTACAGTGCCTACGGGATCACTACGGTACGGGGAATGTTGGGACACCCGTCTCATCTGATATTGCGCAAACAATTGCAGTCCAACCAGGCAAAAGGACCAAGGTTAATTACCTCAGGCCCATCATTTCACGGCAATAGTATTACTTCAGCAGAGCAGGCTAAAGAGGTCGTAAAGCAACAGTTTGAAATGGGCTACGACTTTATCAAAATTCATCCAGGATTAAGCGCAGAAGCATTCAATGCGATGGCGACACAGGCAAATGGCTATAGGTTGCCTTTTGCAGGTCATGTTACCGCAAGCGTGGGAGTAATAAAGTCGATAGAGGCGGGACAGGCGAGCATTGACCATATCGATGGTGTGTTGGAAGAGCTTGCCAAACGATCGGGGGCACAACCTCAAACAGATACCGGTTTTTTTGGTTCGGCTCTGGTAAATGCTATCGATGAAAAACAAATTGCACCATTAGCGCAGCAAATTGCGGCCTCTGGCGTTGCAATTGTCCCGACGGAAACATTGATGTATGGCTTTTTGTCCTGGCAAAGCGCCGATGCTTCAGCACAAAAAAATGTCGCTCAGCTAATGCCTCAGGATATTGTTGACGGTTGGAAAAGAAGCCGTCAAGCAATGCAGAACGCAGATTGGTACTCGCCTGAAAACGTACAGAAACTGCTAATGATCAGGCGCAAGTTTCTCAATGAATTCATAAATAACAATGGCGTTATGTTGCTTGGCTCTGATGCTCCTCAGGTATTCAATGTTCCAGGGGATTCTTTGCATGAAGAAATGCAACTGATGAAACAAGTGGGTTTAACCCCGTTGCAGGTTTTGTACTCGGCAAGTTTAGGCCCGGCAAAATACTTTGGCAAAGACAATGAATTTGGTCAGATTAGCAAAGGCTTTAGTGCTGATTTCGTATTATTAGAGAAAGATCCTTTAGCCGATATTGGTAACACTCGCGCCATTGCCGGCGTGATGACAAGAGGCCAATGGCTAGAGAGAAGCGTAATTGATGGCCGGCTACAGGAAATTAACAATAAAAATAAGGCAAACCAATGAAACAGCTACTAACTTATATTTTATTAATGTCGTATTCGGCATTCACACAAGCGGATACAAATAGTGAAGAATTAAGTTTGGTAAAACTGCACGATGATATTACCCGTGCGTATATGGTTGAAGGCGATGTCGAACCTTTAAACCAAAGTACCGAGGATGATTATTTTCTAATTGCTGGAATCGGATTGTTGGAAAGTAAACAACAAGTCCTACAAACCGTAAATAACCTGAATGTAACGGATGTCGTGTTTCATAATGACAACGTAATAATCAAAGGCGAAACAGCGATATTAACCGGCACTATCAGCCCAACGGGCACCATTATGGGCCATCCTTTACCTAAATCATTTCGGTATCTAAGTGTTTTTATCAGGGAACAGGGAAGCTGGAAGCTGCAGGCCCGGTCAATAACGCCGGTTCGTAAACCACCAGTGAAACGTTAATATATGCAATTGATCAAATATCTTTTTATTACATTAACCTTATCTATCGTCTTATTCGTAGCTTACGAAGGTGCGATGGTTTTTAAAGCGGTGCAAAAGACAAAGGATATTAAGCGGCATTACTTAAACAGCACACTCATTACCCTAAAATTTCAGGATCTTCCGGCTGAATGGATTAATATGCTGCTAATCGTTGAAGATCCTGGGTTCTTTGAACATCAGGGCGTAGACTTAGAAACACCCGGGCAGGGTTACACGACGATCAGTCAAGCCATTTGTAAATCCATGTATTTTGATAACTTTGAACCCGGTTTTGCCAAGATTGAGCAGTCATTAATTACGTACTTCGTGCTTGATAAGAACTTTTCTAAGGAAGAGCAGTTAAATATATTTCTGAATACCGCATATCTTGGACATGTTAATGGTAAACCGGTTTATGGTTTCGAACATGCTGCAAATGCCTACTTTGATAGCTCTTTCGCGGAGCTATCAGAACAGCAGTACCTGTCGCTCGTTGCTATGCTCGTAGCTCCTAATGGTTTTAACATTAAAACCAACCCAGAACAAAATGAACAACGAGTCAAACGCATTGAAAGGTTATTATCCGGGGAGTATGTTCCCCAGAGTCTAACGGACATCTATTATCAACAGGAGACTTAACCTGCTGATTTTCAGGACGTTAACTCGCCCCGTAAGTTTTCGGTAATTTTCAGGCGTAATTCTTCTACCGGTAAATTTTTACTTAACAAGTAATGCAATTTGGTAAGTGCCGCTTCCAAGGTCATATCAGCACCACTAATTACCCCACATTGATTTAATGCGTTACCCGTTGCATAGCCGCCCATATTAACCTTGCCTTTAATACACTGACTGCAATTTACTATCACAATGCCTTTTTCTTTAGCCTGAGAAAATTGTTTCAACAGGTCGGGATCCTGAGGGGCGTTGCCAACACCATAGCTAAGCAAAATTAACGCTTTAACCGGTTGCTGCAACACATTTTCAACCAGTTTTGCGGAGATCCCTGGATATAGATGGACGACACCTACTGGCTGTTCGGTTATTTTACTAACCGTTAGCGATGTTTCCCCGCTGTCACTGACTTTGCCGGCGATAACGTTGATGTTGATACCAGCCTCTAACAGTGGCGGCATATTGGGAGAATCGAATGCATCGAAACCGTCGGCATATGCTTTAAAGCTGCGATTACCGCGATAAAGGCGATTTGAAAAGAACAGACCTACTTCATTAATTGGGTAATTTGCAGCAATGTATAAAGCGTTTAACAGGTTTTCCTGACCATCAGAGCGCAATTCCGTTAATGGTATTTGTGAGCCGGTGACGATGACAGGTTTGCTCAGATCTTCAAACATAAATGACAGAGCAGAGCTGGTGTAGGCCATGGTGTCGGTACCATGCAAAACCACAAAACCATCATAGTCGGCATAATTGCGTTGTATATCATCGGCAATTCGTTGCCAATCCCCTGGGGTCATGTCGGAAGAGTCAATCAAGGGGTCATATTCGTTGATAGTAAACAAAGGCATCTCATCACGGTAAAACTCCGGCATTTTAGCGATAGATTCCGTCAAATGTTTCTTTACTGGAATATATCCACTGTCACTGGCCTTCATACCAATGGTACCGCCAGTATATGCGATATAAATGCGTTTTCGATTCATAGGTTGTTGTTTTGTTTGCATCATAAAAAAAAGCCCCGGATAACCGGGGCATAAGATAATTAATTAATTTCGCAAGTCAAACAAAATGAGTAAATTCCTTTTGGATCATTTAATTGGTTGACCCGTTCAAATTCCATCATCAGCTGACTAATCATATCCTGCAGAGTTTTATTGCCTTCAAAGCTATCTTCAGATGCCTCGGGTAAGAACGTCTGGGCATTATCCAACAGATTCTGTAAGAATAAATCTTTAGGAGATAACTCGCGCTCAATTAACTTAGTATCATACTGCTTTAAGCTGGCAAGTTTTGCAGCGGCATCAACGGCATCATCAAGGTCACCTAACTTATCAACCAAACCAAGCTCTTGTGCTTTTGCGCCGGTCCATACACGGCCCTGAGCTATCGCATCGACTTCGTCCGTGGTCATATCACGATTTTCAGCGACCAGGGTCAGGAAGTCTTTATATCCACGTTCAATACTGGTTTGAATAATAGCGCCGATTTGCGGGTTCAGTTCCTGAGTAGGTCCCATTCCAGCAAAATCTGTGGTGCCGATACCATCGGTATTTAGCCCCAATTCATCCATGGATTTCTCAAACGTCATGAACATACCGAAGATACCAATAGAGCCGGTAATGGTGTTTTCTGATGCCCAGATTTCATTGGCAGACGCAGAAATCCAATAACCACCTGATGCGGCATAGTTTGCCATTGATGCCACTACTGGCTTGCCTGCGGCTTTAAGAAGTTCAACTTCCTGACGAATCAGTTCGGAAGCAAAAGCACTTCCGCCCGGGCTGTCGACACGTAAAACAACCGCTTTAACCTGTTTATCCAAACGGGCTTTACGAAGCAGTTTAGCGGTGCTGTCTCCACCAATGTTTCCAGGCTTTTGATTGCCGTTTAAAATCGTGCCTTTAGCGACAACAATGGCGACTTTATCGGAAGTCGGATTTTCCACTGGGAAAGGGTTCTTAGTAGCGATTAGGTAATCTTTAAAGCTGATCTGGCTAAACGAAGCGTGGGCGTCACTCTTGCCTACTTTTTCAATCATATCTTTACGAATTTCTTCTCGGGTTCGCAATTCATCCACTAAACCGGCGCGCAGCGCGTATTCAGCGAAGCTGCCATCAGCCTGTTGAAGCTTGGCAAGTAGCTGTTCCGCTTTTTCATCAAAGTCCGTTGGATTCAATCCACGAAATTGTGCGATGTCTCTTTTATAATTAGCCCAAAGTTGATCTAACCATGCTTTGTTTGCTTCTTTCGCTTCATCGGACATATCATCACGGATGTACGGCTCCACCGCAGATTTATAGGTTCCGACTTTAAAAACGTGTTGGGTAATTTTGAGTTTATCTAATGCTTCTTTGAAGTAGACACGATAGCGCCCAAAGCCTTCCAGTACCATCATACCCTGAGGGTTCATCCATACTTTGTCAGCACTGGCGGCAAGGTAGTATTGGTTCTGGCTATAGTAGTCACCAAAAGCAACAACTTCTTTTCCTGACTCTTTAAAGTCTGTGATCGCAGCGCCAATCATTTGCAGGTGATGCAGACCCGCACGCATCAGATTTTGCGGATAGATAACCAAAGTCTGGATACGATCATCCGTTTTAGCGGTTTCGATTACGTTGATAATATCGGTGATCAGAATCTCAGGACGATCTTCTTCCTGCCCCATAGATTCAGCAAGTAACTTGTCCATTGGGTCGACATAGCGTTTTTGTTCAACAATATCACCCTTAAGGTTTAGCACCAGCGCTGCAGTTTCTGGAACTGATACTTTATCGGAGTCATCAAATACAGCTGAGAAGAAGATGATCACGAAAATAAAAAATACCAGATTCAGAAATATAATCCGGGAAGTGTTTATTATTTTCCAAAGGCTGGAAAATATCCTTTTTAAAATGCCAGGTTTGTCAGACATATATCCTCACGTCTTGTAGTTTACTCAAAGTTAATAATACAACGGCTTAAATTAAAATTCTGCACCCAACTCAGCCTATTTATGATTGGTTACAATTGAAATAATTTACAATTTTTTTATTTAAATGCGAAATCGACGCCAAGGCAGGAAATACCAATCGTCGCCAATGGCTAACCGAACGTAAATAATCACTTGATTTTATCTAATTAAACCACTTGTGAAAGGTTTTATGAACTAAAATGTTCTTATAACTCAATGATTAACGGAGAGTAGGGATAGCAGCATGGTTAAATTATACGAAACCTTGGTCAACTTTGTCCTTAAACTCGATTTTATTCCATCGGTTTTGATTCGTTTGTTTCTTGCGCCAGTCTTCATTATGGCTGGTTATAACAAGTTACAACTGAGTAATAGTGAACTATCTATCGGTGAACAGTTTATGGCAGATCCAAACGTGGTGGCCTGGTTTGGAAATTCCGAATGGGGACTGGGATTGCCTTTTCCTGAACTTCTGGCAAACCTTGCAGCCTGGACCGAATTTTTTGGAGGCTGGTTACTGATTGTAGGCCTTGCCGTAAGGCTGATATCAATACCTTTGATGGTCACTATGTTTGTTGCTGCAACTGCGGTGCATGTTGAAAATGGTTGGTTTGCGATAACACCAACCAATCCGGACACCAGTGCCGCGAAAGTTTTAGATTGGTTTGGTTTTGATGACGCCGAGGAAAGTCTGGAAAACAGTAAAGAAGCCGCTGTGCGGCTAGAGAGAATGAAATCTATTTTAGAAGAGAATGGAAATACTCAATGGTTATATGGCAAGGGCAATATCGCCATACTGAATAATGGTATTGAATTTGCGGCTACGTACTTTCTGATGTTACTGGCACTATTTTTTATTGGACCGGGCAGGTGGTTTAGTCTGGATTACTGGATATACGATCCTAAACCCGCAGCCGAACCTCAGAACAGGTAACAAAATTAGCTCGTAAAGTATGTAGTAACTCCAGCCTCTTTGAGGCACTTTCCAATCCCGGCTCTGCCGGGATTTTTTTTGCACAGGGACGTGCTTATCCTCTCGTACCATGGATGGTAGCAAGAGAGGGTTTGCACAGGGACGTGCTTAGTCGAGATATTGTCATCCATGATATCTCGACATTCAATACGTCCATGTATCTTTCCTCTCGTACCAGGGATGGTAGCAAGGGAGGGTTTGCACATGGATGGTAGCAAGAGAGGGTTTGCACATGTAAAAGCGCATATCGACTCTACAGAGAAGATACCAACGATCAAGCTATCAATTTATCTGGCACGCTCGCCGATATCGAGATAACCTAAGTTGCAATTCCGACTGGACCAAGTAACGACGATGCAATTGCCTATTTATATTATTAATGCTTTTACCGACAAGCCGTTTTCCGGTAACCCTGCCGCCGTGGTTCCACTTGATGAGTGGCTCGAAGAGACGCAAATGCAACAGATAGCCAGCCAGAACAATTTATCGGAAACTGCGTTCGTCAAACAAACAGGCCCTCAGGATTATCACATTCGTTGGTTTTCTCCTTTAACAGAAATCGATTTTTGCGGCCATGCAAGCCTTGCATCAGCGTTTATGTTGTTTAACTACCTCGGCGTAAACCAGGATGTTAGTTTTTACGCTGATGCGGTAGGAAAATTCATTGTCGCCCAAAAAGACAATGGGTTAATTGAGATGACGTTCGAGCAGCAAATAGCAAATGAAGTCATGAATGTTCCCCAGGCTTTGTTATGCGGTTTATCTGCAAAGCCTGAACGTGTATATCGTAATCGCCAGGCATATATCGCTGTGTTTGATTCAGAGTCCACGGTCAGAACATTAACCTATGATTGCCAATCATTAAAACGGTTAGCACCTTATGATGTCTGTGTAACTGCTCCCGGTGACCATGTAGATTTTGTTTCCCGATATTTTTGGCCTGCGAATGGGGGCGACGAAGATCCGGTAACCGGGTCGATTCATTCGGCATTGGCGCCATACTGGTCAAAACGATTGGGTAAAGAGCAGTTAGTCGCAAGACAGGTATCGGGCAGAGAAGGTCTGCTTTATTGCAACGTGATTGATGACAAAGTTAAGGTGGCAGGGCACGCAGCGCCATTTTTGCAGGGCACATTGACGCTGTGATAAAAATTTGCAGGATTTGTCCTTAAAGTTTTGACTGTTCGAGTAATAAGATCACGTCGCTCTCAAGTTTATCCATCATGTCGTCCATTTCTTTTTTGGACAAACTGGGTTTAACCTGATCTTGTTGCTTAAGTTTATTTTCTACATTTTTTGAAGACGCCAAATCCCCGGATACTAAAGCTTTAACTTCTCCATTAGGTAACATGACTAACTTAGAGGGCTTTAGATCATGCTCAGAGGCTGATAAAGCAACTGAACAATAGGTAACAAACAGAGCGGCTCCGATGAAAATTGATCTCATCATAATTCATACCTGCAAATAAGTTTCACAATCCTGTGGTTAACGGCGGGCATCCAAAAGCAAAAGCGAGGCGCTGATACTGCAATGCGAAATCTAACCAATAGGATAAGCATAGACGATAATAATTTGACTGCTGTAGTAATTAACCTTGTATTTTCAGGTTATCGCTACATGGGATTTATGCTATCTTAGCTAGCAACTATGACTCATAACCAAAATCAACGACAATGACAGCACTGGAACTGCTACTTAAACGTTTTTCAAATCCTAATCTTACCGAACCGGCACCTAGTGGACTCGTTCTTGAAAATATCCTCAGTGCGGCCATGTCAGTGCCTGATCACGGCGGATTACAGCCTTTTGAGATTAAAGTAATTCGTGGCGATGGTTTGCAAAAATTAACTGAGGCTTTTGTCGAAGCGACCAAATCGGTTACTGATGAAACCTTTAAAATCGAAAAAGCCGCGAAAAAGGCATTTCGCGCGCCGATGATAATTGTGGTATCGACCTGTTATCAACATCACCCTAAAGTACCTGAACACGAACAGCTAATCACTGCGGGTTGCGCGGTACAAGCCATGCAAATGGCCTGCGTTGCCCAAGGTTATCAGGGAATGTGGCGCACCGGCGATCTCGGTGCAAATAAGATTGTTAAAGATATTTTAGGCGTTAGTGACAAAGATGAAATCGTTGGATTTCTTTATGTAGGCAGCAGTGCCCGTGAAATTCCTGAAAAACGCAGAAAAGATTACAGTCACAAAGTAACTTACTGGGAATAGTGTTACTAGCAAATTATCAGATACAAAAAAGGCGCTGTTCAAGCGCCTTTTTCAAACCTGCGGTGTTTAACTTAAAACGCCGCACTCTTTGGTGTTCTTGGGAATGGGATTACATCTC
Source organism: Thalassotalea sp. PS06 (assembly GCF_007197775.1). Classification (NCBI taxonomy): domain Bacteria; kingdom Pseudomonadati; phylum Pseudomonadota; class Gammaproteobacteria; order Alteromonadales; family Colwelliaceae; genus Thalassotalea; species Thalassotalea sp. PS06. The sequence goes on from NZ_CP041638.1 coordinate 1,839,007, forward strand.
GAACGTTGGCGATACCCGTTGCGTATGCAACTAAACGTTCAAAACCTAGACCAAATCCAGAGTGAGGAACCGTGCCGTAGCGACGTAAATCACGATACCAGCTGTAATCTTCTTTCTCTAAGCCCATCTCTTCCAGACGTTGATCAAGCACGTCTAGTCGTTCTTCACGTTGACTACCACCGATTATTTCACCGATACCTGGTGCCAGGATATCCATAGCCGCTACAGTTTTACCGTCGTCGTTTAGACGCATATAGAAAGACTTAATGTCTTTCGGGTAATTCTGCAGAACAACAGGGCCTCCAACATGCTCTTCAGCAAGGTAACGTTCATGTTCAGAGTTTAAATCAACACCCCAGGAAACTGGGTTTTCGAATTTCTTACCACAGTTTTGTAGGATCTCGATGGCGTCAGTGTAATCCATGCGCACGAATTCACTGTGAACTACAGATTCAAGACGCTCAATAACGGTTTTATCAACGCGTTGTTGGAAAAACGCCATGTCATCGGCCCGCTCTTCAAGAACCGCTTTGAATACATAACGAAGCATCTCTTCGGCTAATGTTGCCGCATCACCTAAATCTGCAAACGCGATTTCTGGCTCAACCATCCAAAACTCTGCCAAGTGACGAGACGTGTTTGAATTTTCGGCGCGGAATGTCGGACCAAAGGTGTATACCTTAGAAAGGGCACAACAATAGGTTTCTACGTTTAGCTGACCGGATACCGTTAGGAATGTCTCTTTGCCGAAGAAATCCTGGTTGTAATCAATGGCACCTTTGTCATCACGTGGTAAGTTTTCCAAATCCAATGTACTTACACGGAACATCTCACCGGCACCTTCACAGTCACTACCAGTAATTAACGGGGTGCTGATCCAGTAATAGCCTTTCTCATGCATAAAGCGATGGATGGCCTGAGCCAGGGTGTTACGTACACGAGTTACCGCGCCACCAATATTGGTACGAGGACGAAGGTGAGCTTGCTCGCGCAAGTATTCGATACTGTGACGCTTTGCCGCCATTGGATAGGTATCCGGATCTTCCACAAGACCTAATACTTCAACAGCGGTAGCCTGAATTTCAAATGACTGACCTTTACCCTGGGATTCTACCAAGGTACCAGTAACTTTAACGGAACTACCGGTGGTAAGCTTTAAAACGTCATTCTGGTAATTTTCAAGGTCATTAGGCACAACTGCCTGAATAGGATCGAAACAAGATCCATCATGAATAGCGAGAAATGAGATACCGGCTTTGGAATCTCGACGAGTTCTGATCCAACCTTGAACTGTGATTGGTTCACCAACTGGGTGTTTACCCGTTAGTACATCAGTAATCGCAGGAACTGACATTATTAACCTCTTAATTAACACAAAATACGTTTTTATCTTTAGGACATATTGGGTCAAAAAATGAATTTTTCAAACATTGAACGTTTTGACCCGCTCAACCGTTATGGTGTAGCTGATAATTCCTTGGATGGGCTATGTTACCTGTGAGAAATCGAGACACAAGTAAAACTTTGCTAAATCTTGGTAAAAGTTAACAAATTTTCATAATTACTGGTTTTAGTAACAACAATAATCGCACTAGCCCCAAATATCCTCATTAGGAATCACATTGATGATGGCTTCGATGAGTGTTTGTAATTCGTCGTTACTGATGACATAGGGTGGCATAACATACACCAGTTTTCCGAATGGTCTGATCCACACGCCATGTTTAATAAAGTGAGCCTGAATTTTCGCGGTATTAACCGGTCGTACTGTTTCAACAACGCCGATGCCGCCTAATACCCGAACATTCTCAACTTGAGGGTGTGACTGCAGATCCGCAAGAGCCTGTAACGATGTTTCAATGGATTCAATTTGAGATTGCCAGTGGTTCTGTTCAAGCAACGCCAAAGAAGCATTGGCCGCACTGCATGCTAATGGGTTACCCATAAAAGTAGGGCCATGCATAAATACACCTGCTTCGCCGCTACTGATGGTTTCGGCAATTTCGGTTGTACACAAGGTTGCTGCCAGGGTTAAATAGCCCCCGGTGAGAGCTTTGCCTAAACACAATATATCGGGACTGATGTTCGCGTGTTCGCAGGCAAACAATTTACCGGTGCGGCCAAAACCTGTTGCTATTTCATCGGCAATTAGCAACACATTATATTGGTCACATAATTCCCGAACCTGCTTTAAGTATTCCGGGTGATAAAAGCGCATACCGCCGGCACCCTGAACAATCGGTTCAATAATAAACGCGGCAAGTTCCTGATGATGGGCCGCAAACAGGTTCTGCAACTCGGTTACTGCACTGTCATCCCAGCTTTCATCGAAATTGATACCGGGTCTTGGTGCAAACACACCATTAGCCATAAACCCCTGGAATAATTGGTGCATACCATTAACCGGGTCACATACCGACATAGCGGCGAAAGTATCGCCGTGATAGCCACCGAGGACTGTCATCAATCGTGTCTTTTTCTGTTGTTTTTTGCTGTGCCAGTACTGGATCGCCATTTTGATCGCGACTTCTACGGACACTGAGCCACTATCGGCAAGGAATACTTTATCCAGACCTTCAGGTGTCATCTTTATTAATCGTCGGCATAAATCGATGGCGGGTTGATGGGTAAGACCGCCAAACATGACATGGGAAAAGTCATCGATTTGTTGATGCATAGCCTGATTGATTACAGGGTGGTTGTAACCATGAACGACAGACCACCATGACGCCATCCCATCGACCAGTTTCTCACCAGAATCCAGCTCTATGTGCACACCTTTGGCTTTTACTACTTTATAAGCAGGCAGTGGTGTTGTCATTGACGTGTACGGGTGCCAAATATGTTGCTGGTCAAACTGGATATCGTCTGTATGCTTTTTAATCATTCGTAAACCAATGGGATTTTCAGATGTTGACAGGTCAGGGCCGCTGGCTAGACTACCGATAATTATTCCCTTATGCAATTACGCAATCGAAAACAATTGAGAATTTCATGGAAGTACAAGTTAATCAGTCAAACATCCGCCACAACTGGTCTTTAGACGAAGTAAACAGTTTGTTCGAAATGCCTTTTAATGATTTATTGTTTCAAGCGCAAACCATTCATCGCCAGAACTTCGATGCAAATGAAGTGCAGGTGAGCACTTTGTTGTCGATTAAAACAGGAGCCTGCCCGGAAGACTGTAAGTATTGTTCGCAAAGCGCTCGTTATTCTACTGACGTTGAAAAAGAAAAGCTTATGGAAGTGGAAAAGGTCCTGGAAGCAGCACAAATTGCCAAGTCTCAGGGTTCCACCCGATTTTGTATGGGCGCAGGCTGGCGTAATCCAAAAGACAGGGATATGCCGCATATCGTGAAAATGGTTCAAGGTGTAAGGGAAATGGGCCTTGAAACCTGTATGACCTTAGGTATGTTAAGTTCCGATCAAGCGCAAACGCTTAAAGATGCCGGTCTGGATTATTACAATCACAACCTTGATACCTCAAAAGAGCATTACAACCAGATTATTACTACCAGAACCTATCAGGACCGTTTAGATACACTTTCTAATGTGCGTGATGCCGGTATGAAAGTGTGTAGTGGCGGTATCGTTGGACTTGGTGAACAAGCCAATGACAGAGCTGGTTTATTGATGCAATTGGCTAACTTACCGCAACACCCGGAAAGCGTGCCTATCAATATGTTGGTAAAAATAGAAGGGACACCTCTAGGGGATGTTGATGATCTGGACCCTTTCGAATTTATTCGTTGTATCGCGGTTGCACGTATTATGATGCCAAAATCCCACGTGCGTTTATCTGCTGGCCGTGAAGCCATGAATGAACAAATGCAGGCGTTATGTTTTATGGCTGGCGCTAATTCGATTTTCTATGGTTGCAAATTGTTAACTACCGCTAATCCGGAAGCCGATGCTGATATGCAGTTGTTTGCAAAATTAGGGATCAATACTGAACGCGGGCGTGCGGAAACGGAAGAAGAGCAATATCAGCAACAACAATCTTTACAAACGGCGATTGTAAACCAGGAAAATGCTGATCTGTTCTACGACGCTACTCAGTCTTAATGCCCCAAGCCTCTTTTAATAAAGGCTTGAACAGAATCGAATATATCGTAAATGAAATTTAAGTTTCTCGAACAACAACTGACGGCAAAACGGTTAAAAGGTCAGTATCGTAAAGTTGCTATTCCTGCAGAGGGTTTAGTTAACTTTGCCAGTAACGATTATCTGGGGCTTAACCGCCACCCAGAAATTGTTAGCGCGTTTCAACAGGCGCTAACGGAATATGGAACCGGCAGTTGTTCGGCGTCACTTATTAGTGGTTATACGCCTGCGCATCGTTATCTTGAATCACAACTTTGTGATTGGTTAGGTGGAGAGCGTTGTCTGTTGTTTTCCAGTGGTTACAGTGCCAATTCCGGTTTCTTTAATACCTTATTAAAAACCGGTCAATCCCAGGTTCTCTTTGATCGCCTGTCCCATGCATCAATGCTGAGTAATATGTTTCATTACCCAAAGCTTTGTTCTAGGTTTAAACACAATAACAGCGCAGATTTGGCTAAACGCCTGAATAAACCTTCAGAACTAAGTTCGATTGTAGCCATAGAAGGGGTGTACAGCATGGATGGCGATAAAGGTGCAGTAGCCGATATTTATCATCAGGCTAGCGCGCATCAAGCCGCCCTTTATGTCGATGACGCCCATGGTATTGGTGTGTTGGGAGAGCAAGGACAGGGCAGTTTACTGAGTCAATTTAAGCAATTGCCGGATGATGTAACCCATATGGTTACCTTTGGCAAAGCTTTGGCCACACAAGGCGCGGCGATTATCGGCAGTGAAGAGTTGATCGAGTTTATGACTAATTACTGTAGTGAGTATATTTTCAGTACGGCGATGTCTGCTGCAAATGCTGTGGCAACGTCGAAAAGTATCGAGATTTGTCAGAACGAGAACTGGCGTCGCGAAAAATTAAATGAGTTACAGCATTTGTTTAAAGAAAACCTGGCTTCAGAGCTCGAAATAACCGAGTCAGAAACGCCTATTATTGGTGTCATCACCAACGATGAAGAAAGGACGTTAACAATTGCAGCAAGGCTTAAAGAGCATGGCTTTCTGGTATCGGCAATACGCCCTCCGACGGTGGAATCGGGTCGATGCAGGTTACGCGTTACCTTGTCATCTAGTCACAACCCTAATGAAGTCATAGGGTTAGCGAATGCCATTAACGAAGTGGCAGTTATGGAGCAGCAAGTATGTTAAGCGCACTTACTCGCGAAAAAATTGCTAAAACGTTTGGCCAATCCTGCCAAAGTTATGATGATAACGCCAGGTTACAGCGATTTTCTGGAACCTTGTTGTGTCAATATTTACAACAACTGTCACAGCAACGAAAAATCAGCAAAGCTAACTTGTTAGATCTGGGCTGTGGCACGGGATATTTTACCCAAATCCTAAATGAACAGGGTTTTGAACAAATCACCGCGTTGGATTTGTCTGAAGAGATGATCAGCTTTGCTAAGCAACGAGACTACAAACAGGGTCAACTAAACTGGGTGCTTGGTGATGCTCATGCTCTGCCACTGTTGAAAGACTCAAATGACATCATTTATTCAAACCTTGTGTTGCAATGGACACAGCCTCTGACCCTGGCTCTCTCGGAAGCGTATCGAATATTAAAACCAGGCGGTTATATGGTGTTTTCAACCTTGGTAGATGGCACATTAACCGAGCTCAAACAGGCATGGGCAAAAGTTGATGATGATAAACATGTGATTGACTATCTTAGTAGGGAAGAAGTAGATGCAGCTTGGAAATCTGCGGGATTTAAATCGATCGATACCCACGCAGAACCTGTCGAATTACCCTATAAAAATGTTAGTCACTTAGCGCGAGAGCTAAAACACCTGGGCGCTAGCCTGGTAAAAGACAAAAAGTGTAAAGGCCTTATGGGTAAAGACAAGTGGCAAAAAATGACGCTTGCCTACCAACAGGTTTTAGCGCAAAACACGGAAAAGGTTTTGTTACCCGATCACATAAATGCAACCTACCAACTTTACACCTTGTGTATTCAAAAACCGAAAATTTAAGTAAATGAATAATAAAGTTACATCTATTTTTATCACGGCCACCGATACCGACGCCGGCAAAACCTATGTCAGTGAAAAACTGATCCAGTTGTTAACGGCATCAGGGTTAAAAATAAGTGCATTTAAGCCAGTGTCGGCTGGGTGTGAGTGGCAACACGGCGAGTTACAAAACCAGGACGCACTTTGTTTACAAGCTGCGGCAAATACTGAACAACCCTTATCGGAAATTAATCCGATTGCTTTTGAACCACCAATAGCACCGCATATTGCTGCTGCGGAGCAGGGTCTAACACTAACTGTTGCTGATGTTAGATGTGCATATAAGCCCATTGTAAATAGAAATAATGATGTGATCCTGGTTGAAGGTGCAGGGGGTTGGCGTCTTCCGTTAAATGACTCTGAATTTATGTCCGATTTCGTAAAATCAGAATCGATACCAGTAATTCTTGTTGTGGGAATGAAACTCGGTTGCCTGAATCACGCCATGCTAACCTATCAGGCAATGATCAACGATGGTATTAATGTAGTGGGTTGGGTTGCAAACCAAGCGCAAGCCGAAAAAATGACAAACCATCAAGAAAATATTCACTATTTGAAAAACGCGATAAACGCTCCTTGCCTCGGCGAGTTGAATTTTAACGATGGCGCTGAAGCGCTTGATAATAAACAATTACTTTCAATTTTCAAGGCTTAATCTTGAATAATTTAACGACAAATTGTTGGTAAATTGATTACATTTATTTAACGTTGCCTTAATTGTAAATTGACAACAATTCTGATTTTATTAGGATGGTGATATACAGTGTCCTAAACACTGAAAAACCTTACCCCCACAAAAAGGAAAGATCAGAGTTCGATGATTAGCAAAGTGAAATGGATAGTCAATTTCTGTTTGTTGTTTACCGCCCTGTACTTGCCCAGTGTAAGTTGGGGGCAGTCACTTTCGCTTGAAACGTTGAAGCAATTTAGCGATCACATCAATGAAATTTCTTCACAAACCCCAGTAGAGCTGTATCCGTTTCTCTCTGATTCATTGGTTGTCGAGGTTAATCTTGGTTCCAATGCACAAGGCGTGTCCCTGAATTACGACAAACAGGAATACATGGAAATGCTTGAGAAACTTGATGCTGAAGGTCGCTATCAAAAAAACATCGAGAATAGCGAAGTGCATATCTACAACCACATGATCAATTCTCCCACATCTGGCCAATATTCAATCGTGAGTTATTCAAAAACGACGAGAGTAAAAGCCTGGGTTACCGTTGATGTCGTTATCGAAGGGGATAAATTGAAAATAATTAAACTTGTTGAAGAGATGTAAGTGTAATTATCGCTATTTCTATCAGAACAATATGTCCTTGTCTTGTTATTACAATCAAATCTTCACTCACAGTCATTATGTCAATTAAAGCCTCACTGACCATTTTTATACTGTTGCATTTATTTGTTGCTAGCAGCCACAGCGCTGAACCCGATCAAACTGTTGAATCAAGACGATATATCGATACCGTAACATCTCAACGAGCAGACTTTCTTAACAACGAATTCGACGCCTTGGTGAGAAAACATCAAATCAATACCTTGGGCGTTGCGGTAATTAAAAATCAAACCTTGGTATGGGAAAATCAGTATGGCTTGCAATCTGAAGGCGTTCCGGCTTCAAAAGACACCCTATTTAATGTCGCATCCCTTACCAAAACCTTTACTGCTGAAACAATTTTGCGACTTGCTGCACAAGGTAAATTAGATCTGGATGAAAGCATCGCGACTTACTGGGTTGATCCGGATGTGATTGAATCTAAGTATGCGAAAACCCTTACGGCCAGAGATTTGTTGTCCCACCAAAGTGGTTTTGATAACTGGCGGTATTTTTCAAAGGACGGAAATCTCAAGTTTAACTATGAGCCAGGAACGGACTTTAGCTATTCCGGTGAAGGCTTCGAATATCTTGCAAAGTATGCAGAGCACAAACTTGATACGCCTTTTGAACAACTGGTAGCCGATACTGTTTTAAAACCTCTAAAATTAGACAACGCATTTTTCACCGTAGATTCGGCTAACTTTGCCAGAATTGCAAAGCCTTTAGATGAACAGGGTAAATTCTATGGTTACTATTGTCACCCGATGGGATATTGCAGTGAGCAGGGGAGTTATTCAGCGGCCGCTAATCTGGTAACAACGGTGTCTGACTACGCGACATTTTTAATATCGGCAATGAAAGGTGAAGGTTTAACAGCGCAACTTAACGACCAACGAAATACCATGCAGGGCATTCAATTTACTCAAGATGAAATTATTTGCCCAGATACAGCCGATGTTACGTGCCCAACTCAATTGGGTTATGGCCTTGGATGGGGGATCACCAAGTTTGGTCAGGGCAAGCTAATTGGACATCGCGGCACCAATTGGACCGTCGTTTCTATTGCATACTTTTATCCTGATAGCGGCGATGGTTTAGTTGTATTTGTTAACGGACCGAACAAAGCAGGCATTGCAGCCATGGTAGATGTTTTAGAACGGTTAGACCCTAATTCGCCTGAGTTGCCGGGATACAAACTCAGGCTGCAAAGAGATAACTAATTGTTAACTCAGATGTACTAGCTCAGACTTACAGGAAATCAATTTCCTGGCCGGCCACTATTGCCGACTTATCACCGCCTTTAAAGTGCCAGCCATCTTCACTACCGATCAGCTTAAGCTGAGTTCCGGTTAATTTAAGTGCCGTTCCTTCAACGATTGCCAGCACTGACGTTTGCGGGTCGACAACCATAAATTCCTGTAATCGCTGTTCTCTGGTTTCTCCATTATGCCCTGGGGGAAGATAGTTGGTGTAATGGGGATTAATTTGAAAAGGCAATAACCCTAAAGCCTCGAAACTTGGCGGTTCAATAATCGGCATATCGTTTGTGGTTCTGATAGATATACCCGCAACGTTAGAACCCGCGCTCCAACCAATGTAAGGCATACCTTGTTCGGTTTTGTCACGAACGATAGCCAACAGATTATTTTCATACAGCTGATGTAAAAGGTGGAATGTATTGCCACCACCGATGGCAATTGCTTTTGCATTGTTTACGGCGTTAACAGGATCATCACTCTCATGAATGCCAGTTACCTTTACTCCTATTGAAGACAAAGCGGTTTGCACCATTGAGGTATACTCGTCGTAACTGATACTCACGCCAGCATAGGGTATAAATAACAGTTCTTTGATATTCCCTAAATGCTCAGCAATCCATTGTTGTGCATGCTCTAAATATTTGGAATTGCCCACACGGGAACTGCTAAGTAGTAATAAATTTGAATTCATTGTTGCTCTCAATGCTTTTGTAACTCGTTAATAGCGGCCTTGGCGAGAAAACCAGAACGTGTTTTATACTCTGGATCTGACGAAACCCGACTATCAATCTTCTTAATTAATAGTTCCGGTAACGTTACATTAATTTTATGACTTTTTCCGAGGAATGGGGTGATATCGATATCTACGATGGCCCATATTCCGCCTCGATACTCGTGCTTGCCTACATGTGCTTCAAACGATTGTGGAGTAGGGACGGATTGCCCATATTCCGCCATTAGCGTTAAGTGATCTTCAATCGCAAACAATATCTCATCTAAGCCTTTATCCATTGAAATAGAATGGCATTGGCATCCAGGTATGTCCGGAACCTGAATTAAATAGTTCTGTTCCTGATTTTGATAAATCAACACAATCGGGTAGCGCATATTACCTCCATTTATAAGAATTCTTAATAACTCTAACAACTCCGCTTACCACTTTCAAGATAACCCTTATAACTCCATATATTATTAGGCGATAACCCCAATAACCCCATGTAAGTACCCACTATGTGTACAACTCAGGTAAGATGGTTAAATTATAAGCTTGACGATCCTAAAGGATCCTCCTGATCTCGAACCAACTCTGATAACTCTAGATGGCGAGAGATTATGTGTCCAAGCGAGTGTATTAAGGGGTTTTAAAGGATCTTTGTTGCGTAAGTTTGCTATTTACAGTCGATTTGTTAGATTGAAATAAAAACAGGGAATGGACAAAGATCATGAAGAAGATTTTGTGGATAACTCTGGTAGTAGTTTTATTAGGAGGTTTAAGCCTGCCAGTTTGGTTAAATCAGGAACGTTTGCAATTACAACCATCGGAGATTTCGACCGGAGGTAAAATCGCGACAACCGAAAATGGATTTATACACTATCGCTTGCAAGGCCAAGAGCAGGACCCTCTGATCGTTCTGGTTCACGGATTTAGCGTACCTTCCTACACCTGGGACCGAACCGTTCCTTATCTGATAGCCAGAGGGTTTCGCGTCCTCACCTTTGATCTGTATGGTCGTGGATATTCTTCAAGACAACATAGTAAATATGACCGAGCGCTATTTGTCGGCCAATTAAACGATCTGTTAATGCAGCTTGAAATCGATGAAAAGGTGAGTTTAGTAGGTTTGTCCATGGGAGGCGCTATCGTAAGTGCATTTGCCGCAGAATATCCACACAAAGTAGAAAAGGTCGTGTTGATGGCGCCTTTTCATCAACCCATTGATATTGGTCCGATGAAGTATCCTCTGCTCGGCGATTATCTGGCTTACACATTTTTCGTCCCCTCGATGCCGGAATCGCAATACGATGATTTTATTGAACCCGATAGCTTTCCATTGTGGAGTGAAAAATTTAAAAACCAAATGCAGTATAAGGGTTTTAGGTTTGCCATTTTAAATACCGCACGGGAATTTTTACAATCAGACCCGATGGCAGATTTCAGGGCAATTGAGCAATTTGAAATACCAAGCCTGTTGCTCTGGGGCGATCAAGATAAGGTTTTTGACGTTAAAAACCGAGTCCTTGTCGCGAAAACGCTTGGCAATAAAAATAAAATGGTGGTCGTCAACAACGCCGGTCATGCTTTACACTATGAAAACGATGACAGAGTTAACCCATTGATCTCAGAATTTTTATTGGCGCCATAACTATGAATCTAAATCCTTTTAAGCTTTACCGTCTAGTAACCGCAATTTGTTTTGTTAATCTGTTGATGATTCCAATTTACAGTATCGCAGCGGATCAAGTAAATTCCGGTAGTCTGGATACCATAGACAAGTTTGAGTCCAAGTTTGTCAAGCCGCGACGCGTGCAAGTATGGAAACCTGATGGTTACAGTGATGCTACCAAGTATGCCGTTGTGTACATGCACGATGGACAAATGCTTTTTGACGCCAATCAAAGTTGGAATAAGCAAGAATGGGGGGTAGATGAAACTGCCGGTAAACTGATTGCGGAAGGAAAAACCCGTCCCTTTATCGTTGTTGGTATCGATAATGATGCAGAGCTCCGTCATAGCGAATATTTTCCACAAAAACCTTTCGAAAGCTTAACCGAGGACGATAAGAAGCGAATTTATCAAGCCGCCCGTAGTAACGGTGTGAATGTCTTTTCTGAGCCAGTGATCTCCGATGACTACCTGAAGTTCATTGTCCGGGAATTAAAGCCTTATATCGATAACAATTACAGTGTCGCTACCGATGCGGCGAATACCTTTGTGATGGGCTCAAGTATGGGGGGATTAATATCTGCCTATGCAATGATGGAATACCCATCGGTATTTTCAGGCGCTGCCTGCCTGTCGACTCACTGGCCGGGCATCTTCACGATGGAAAACAACCCAATACCGTTGGCCTTTTATACCTATCTTGATGGTTATTTGCCTTCCCCTAAAAACCATAAAATCTATTTTGACCATGGCGATCAAACCCTGGACAGCATGTATCCGGATCTGCAAAAGGAAGTTGACAAGATCATGGTGAAAAACGGCTATGATAAAGACAGCTGGGAAACGCACAGTTACCCAGGTGAAGCGCACACCGAAGATGCGTGGCGCAAACGTTTGCATCAACCACTAGTATTCCTGCTTGGTAGCAAGTAGATATAATTCCAATTTAAAACCAGATGCGTTTAGCGAACTTTGCTGATCAGCTCTGGTTTTTCGTTATTCTGAGTATTAAAAAAGCTCATCGAAATAATAATATCATTGGTAATCTGAGCGGCATTAAATTGCGGCAATGCAACGGTGGGAATAAGTTTGGGAAAAAATACCGCCTGAAGTTCGCCCATAGGATTGATCAGATATAGATGGATACCATGATTAACCGGCTCAGCAGCTAACTCTTCACTTTGATTTTTTTTATCAGGTGTATCGTTAAAGGTAAAACGATTGTTCTCGATGGTGTTTGCTTTAATAGCTAAATCTTTAATCAGGTTCTGATAATCTGAATTTTCTTGATTGGCAGTTAATCCAGTAATATTGCCAAAGTATTGTAGATATTGTTGTAATTGCTTCGGTCCGTCATAGACGGGATCAACCGATAAAAATACCAGATGTAATTGCTGGTCTTGCTCAGCCAATAGTTGCTGCACCGAACGTTTAACCATCAAAGTTGTAGGGCAGATATCCGGACACCTCAGATACCCATAACTCAACAACGACCATTTCCCTTTGAATATTTCATTGCCAACCAGTTCTCCTTGTTGATTGAAGATCTGAAATTCTCGCAGCGCTTTGGCTGCAAATAGCTTTCCCTGTATTGCCGGCGGTGATGCCGATCTATCTTGAAAAGCAATTTGATTGTAGAGCTTTAACCCCAAGGTCGAAAATAGAATCAAGGTCACTCCCGTTGTTAATATTGCCAACCATTTATTCATGATTTCAGGGAATAAATATTTGCCGGTTGATAAAGGTGTAATCACCTTCTATTGCCATTAATGTAATCAGTACCAGTATGGCTATGGGTGGCAGAAAAAGTACAAGTTTCAGTGCCATTGATTCCCAATTAACGTGCATAAAAACGGCGATGATTAGCCCGGCTTTTAAAAACATAAACAGTAAGATTAACGTCCACCGCAAATATCCTTGTAATTGAAAATAATCAACTAAATAGGACAAGGTACTTAGTACAAATAACCAGCCCCACACTTTTAAATACAGGCCGATTGGATGTTGTTGCGTATTATCTGTAGCCATGACCACCTCTTACGAACATAGAATTACCATAAATAGAAAAATGCAAAAATGAATACCCACACTAGATCAACGAAGTGCCAGTATAGTCCGGCGATTTCGACGTTATCGTATCCACCTTGTTCGTAATCACCTTTCTTTACTTTAAATGCGATTATCAATAAATAGATTACCCCGCAGCTCACATGTAGACCATGAAAGCCGGTGACCATAAAGAATATAGCTCCGAATTGCTCAGCTCCGAGCGGATTGCCCCAGGGGCGAATGCCTTCATCGACAATAAGTTTGGTCCACTCAAACGCCTGCATACCAACAAAAGTGGCACCTAGCAGGGCTGTTATAAGCATTAAATAAAAAGTCTTTTGTTTTTGTTTCCGGTAGGCATAATTGACCGCCATCGCCATGGTTCCAGAGCTAGTGATCAGGATAAAAGTCATAATGGCGATGAGTAACAGCGGAATATGATGACCAGCAATGGTCAGGGCGAATATTTCATCCGATAGCGGCCATGCTTCGGTAGTTGTCATTCGCACATTCATGTAACTGGTGAGAAAGATGCTGAAGATAAAGGTGTCGCTTAACAAGAAAATCCACATCATCACCTTGCCCCAGGGCATGTGGAAGGTTTCTTTATCGCCGGACCAATCTTCAACGACGGACTGCCAACTGGAAGCTACCTGTTTTCTATCTGTCATAACTACTACTTCTCAAACAATGGTAGGCTAATGAACTACGTCTACCTTATAAACCACAAAACTCAGCGATAGCTTTGAAGGTATCGGTTGAGCTTGTGAGTAAAAAGAACAGAACTAACCATAAACCTAACAGGTAGTGCCAGTAGATGCGGGTTAGATCGATTCTTCGTAATATCGTTGGTGTTAACGGTTTATATAGGGACTTTATTAGTGTCACTAACATCACCAATAAGCCTACAAATAAGTGCAGGGCATGCAATCCGGTCAGCAAATAGTAAAAACTGTTCGCTGGATTGCTCTGCAGATAGTACCCCTGTGCCGCGAGGTTATTCCAAACCCAAAGCTGACCAAACAAGAAGCCAAAGGTTGATAACATGGTCAATAATATCAATGCGTTGATTTTCCACCTTGGCAAGGTATCAATTCGCATACACAGCATTTGCAGGATCATGCTTGCTAACACAACAAATGCGGTATTGATCCATAGCGGTGTTTTGTCTGTTAGTGGTAGCCAGGGTTCGCCAGCAAGCGCTTGAAAATCTGCAAATTGCGTCCGGGAAATAAAGGTGACGAAAAACAACATGAACATCACAGTGATCACCGCCAGTAACCACTTTAATGCTGTATACCGGGCAAAAGGATTCGCGCTATTGGCTTTTTCTATGGCTTGTTCTTGTTCAACATCCTGAGTTTCCCAAGGCTTACTGATAAGCTGTTTTACCACACTCATTTGTCGCGCTCCTCAATATCGGGCTCGAAAGACTCAGGGCTATCCGCTTTCTTTGGTTCATTTTGCGGGATAAAGTCTCGCTCATGACCTGGCACACTGAAATCATAAGCCCAGCGATACACAACGGGTAAGCTCGGCCCCCAGTTGCCATGGGCTGGCGGCGTTTGTGGCGTTTGCCACTCAAGCGTAGTACCGCTCCAGGGATTTGCCGGGGCTTTTTTACCGTGGCGAAGGCTCCAGAACAGATTAAAAATAAATACCAGTTGGACGACGCCGACAATCAAAGCAGAAATAGTGATGCTGGCATTAAGCTGCACCGCGGATTCGCTCATTAACTGGCTATCACCCATGGCAAAATATCGCCTTGGAATGCCTAAAAAGCCGAGATAATGCATCGGCAGATAAATGGCATAGGTACCTAAGAAGGTTAACCAGAAGTGCCATTTCCCCATGGTATTGTTTAGGTATCTTCCGGTAATTTTTGGAAACCAATGGTAAATAGCCGCATACAGCACCATTACCGGCGACACACCCATAACCATATGAAAGTGTCCCACCACAAAATAGGTATCGGATAAGGGTAAATCGACTACCACATTACCGAGAAACAGACCGGTCAGACCGCCATGGGTAAACGTAAAAATAAAGCCGATAGCAAATAGCATAGGAACGGTTAAGCGAATGTTTCCCTGCCAGAGGGTTAATACCCAGTTATAAACTTTCAACGCCGTTGGAACCGCGATAATTAATGTCGTTGTTGCGAAAAAGAACCCAAAATAGGGATTCATCCCGGAAACATACATGTGATGCGCCCATACCACAAAACTTAACCCACCGATGGCAACAATGGCCCAAACCATCATTCGATAACCAAATATGTTTTTGCGGGCATGGGTTGCGATAACGTCTGAGACCATTCCAAATGCGGGCAGGGCAACGATGTAAACTTCAGGGTGACCGAAAAACCAGAACAAGTGTTGGAATAAAATGGGACTACCACCGCCATAACTTAGGTTCTCGCCGAGAGACACAATGGCCGGCATAAAAAATGATGTGCCCAGGGTTTTATCAAGGAGCATCATGATCGCACTTACCAAAAGTGCGGGAAACGCCAGTAAACCAAGAATCGTGGCAACAAAAATCCCCCAAATGCTCAGTGGCATCCGCATTAAGGTCATGCCTTTGCAACGGGCTTGTAATATGGTGGTAACGTAATTTAAGCCACCCATGGTAAAAGCAACGATGAAGATAGCTAAGGATACCAGCATCAGAATAATACCGGCATCGCCGCCAGGGGTGCCAGAGAGTATGGCTTGCGGTGGATACAAGGTCCAGCCGGCCCCGGTTGCACCACCGGCAACAAAAAAGCTAGCTAACAATACCAGAACACTGAGTAAATAGGTCCAGTAACTGAGCATGTTCAAATAGGGAAATACCATATCCCGCGCACCAAGCATCAGGGGGATCAGATAGTTACCAAAGCCGCCTAACAGTAGTGCGGTCAAAAGGTATATCACCATGATCATGCCATGCATGGTCACAAATTGCAGGTAAGAAGCCGGATCGATAAAAGAAAAGGTATCCGGAAACCCTAATTGTAATCGCATCAGTCCAGATAAAACCAAGGCGACCAAGCCGACAAAAATCGCGGTTAGACCGTATTGAATAGCGATAACTTTATGGTCCTGACTCCAGATATATTTTTCAATAAAACCTTTCGGGTGATGGCTATTGTCAACCTGATCAGCGACAGCAATATGACTCATTCATCCTCCTTAATTTGTTCACTGGCGAAGAGCTCGGTTGCGGATGATTCAGATAGTGTCGGGCTTTGGTTGCCAACGTTTTTTGAATCCGCAGATAAAGTGCCAATATAAGCAACAATATCATCCAGATCCTTATCGGTTTTTAAACTTTTCACCATTAACAACATCTGATTTCCAAACATATCCTGGGGGTGAGCGCCACGGATATTATCTGAAAAATTCTGTAACTGACGTTTCAAATACCAGTCATGTTGCCCGGCAAGTCGAGGGGCGCTTAAAGCGTAATTGCCTTCACCATTGGCACCATGACAAAGCCCACAATTCTTGTACAGTGTTTCTCCACGTTCTGAATTGGCTTCTGTCAATGAGATTTGTTGTGGGTCCGGTAATTGTTCGATGTAGGCTACCAGATTGTTGATCTGCTGTTCGTCGACTAGAGTCTGAGCGATCGCGGCCATAGGCGCGCCAACAGGATCTTTGGTTTCATCGCCTCGGATTTTATGTTTGAAGTAAACTAACTGACGCTTTAAATACCAGGGGGAAAGGTTGCTGATCGCAGGACCGTTTAATGCCTGCATGCCCTCACCATTGACGCCGTGGCAACTAACACAAATTTGATATTGAGCTTCGCCTGCAACGAGATCGACAGTGCGATTTTCAATGCTGGCAATAAATGTTGGTTGCTGTTGCAACCACTGTTCAAATTCTTGCTGTTGTTCAACAACAATTTTGCCTCGCATCAGATAATGAGCAACACCACATAGCTCCTGGCAAAAAATTTCATAGGTTCCGGTTTTGGTAGGCGTAAACCAAAAATAGCTGGTCAAGCCAGGAACCAAATCCATTTTTACCCGAAACTGAGGGATGGAAAAATTATGGAGAACGTCTTTCGACCGCTGTAATATCTTCACCGGTTTATCTACAGGTAAATGCAACTCATTGCTATTAATCAGGATATCGTCGGCGCCGTATGGGTCATCTTCAGACAAGCCGAAAGGATTGTTGACACTAATTAGTTGGTTATCCGCTTTACCTAACTTGCCGTCTTCGCCGGGAAAACGATAGGTCCAGGTCCATTGCTGACCAATGACTTCAACCTCATAAGCATCGTCGGGGGGATGGACAAAATCATTCCAAACCCAAAGACCCGGGGCTAACATAGCGACAACACCTATGGTTGTAATGACGCTTAACCAAATTTCTAATTTCCGGTTTTCCGGTTCATAGGCGGCTTTTTGAGATTTTTTAAAGCGAAAGCGATATACGCAATAGGCAAGAAACAGATTTACCAGAATAAAGACGATACCAGTAACCCAAAAGGTGATATCTATGGTGGTGTCTATGGTGGTCCAGTTGGATGCAATAGGCGTGAAATACCATGGGCTGGCAAAGTGGAACACAACCGTTAATACAACCAGGATGAGAATAACGATAGCAATCGCCATGCTAACTACCTACTTCGTGCTGCGATACTGCTTTAACAATTCCCGGTGCCCAGTATCTAAGGCTTACTTAAGTGAATCATATTTACTGATACGACACGAAATACGGCGTTCACACGCTTCCTTGCCACGTTTAAACTTTAGAACAAATTGTAATATTTTCTAATTTTTATTCCGGCGATTTTATTTGCAAAAACATCAACACCGCCAACGGGATATCTTAACCAGGTAAGGGCGATATCAAGGCATGGTTTTCATGAACTCTTGAAACTTTTCCTGGGACCGCACGACCCAGCCCGGTGTCCCTTCTCCTTTACCCTCAATAATCAGTTTTGGATGATGGTTAATGACTTTTCGCAACTGAGCTTCCTGTTCTTCTTCAATGTCGACAAAGAAGATGTGTTTGCCTTGCTCTAACAGGGTCTGGAAGCGAACAAACTCGACATTAGGCTTTTGAATACCTATGAAACCGCCTTCCCAGGTACAAAACCCAAGAACGACGATAGCCAGGAAGATAAATGGGATCCAGCCGGCGCTTGAGTGATACCAGTCGAAAACGTAAGCACTTAACAGAACGATAATGGCGCCAATAGCACCAACAATAGCACCGACTTCTGTTGAGTGAACGACGTCTTTTTTGAGGACAGATTCAACTTCATGAAGGTGTCGTCGTTGCACCGCTTCATCGTCTTCGCTTAACACATGAATCTGTGGAAGGGTAAAGCCATTATCGAGTAACTCAGACTCGAGGCGAGCCAAGTCGTCAAGATCATCGCTTAAATAGTAGTGACGAATCATCCTGTCCTCCTAATACCGATTACGGGACCAAAAAAAAAGTGGCTAATCGCAAAACATGGTTTTTGTTAGGATATTCGTTGCGAGATTAAACTGCTATTGTAATAGCAATAAATTATAGCAGGCATGGAAAAAGTTGATTAAAAACAATCAGAAGGTTCCGATAGAAGTGTAAGAGAAGTCAGTAAAAACGGGCCTTGAGAAACAATAAAGGCCCGCAATTGCGAGCCTTTATTAGATACCGATTCCACAATACTATCAGTGAGTGGGAAACCACTAAGTGGACTTGGTATAAAATTATGGTCGGAGTGGCAGGACTTGAACCTGCGACCTCACGTCCCCCAGACGCACGCGCTACCAGACTGCGCTACACCCCGAAAGTATCGATTGGTATGTTAATGATATTCCTTGTGAATGCAAACATTAAATGGCAAAAACCAGCTAACCGTTTATTTATTATTCGCCTCTATCACTTTTTATATTCCCGCTATTCCTGTTCCGTTTCTGGTTTTCTATTGTGAACGCTGAATTGGTTGATAAATTTGACCCCTTCAATCAGTCGAGGGAAATCATCCGATTGTGACAAAGGTGTATCTAGTTGGCTTGAAAAAGATTCAAAATTCCCTTTGTCGTCAACGAATACTGTTTTATCTTTCTGGAAAATCACAATGCCATCTTGCAACGTATTTGCTAATACTCGATCCGAGGGCAGGTCAAATATATCGCGACCACTGGAATACGATTTTCTATCCATGTCACAATTTAGCCAACGCTTCATTAATGTCGCTTGCATATCCATATGGGACGCGAGTTCCATTACCGCATCATCTGAACGCTCTGGCCAGATCACAACGCCAGGCTTGGACATAAAACGGGATTCTTTATTTTTATTACCAAGAGAACTAACAAAAATAATATCCTGAGTTTGTTTTTGTTCCTGAGCTAAAAGCAGGGCATCACTGAACAAAGAAAATTGGTAATCTCCAGGCTCTGCGAAATAAAACACGTATAAGCCGACAGGCAGATTATTAAGCTTTTGCGCCGTTACAAATGGCGAGATATCGGCAAAATAGCGAGTTTGAGAGAACAAATCACTAAGCCAAACCGGCAACGTCTGCACCTCATCACCAATTATCGCTAACGAGCGACTCAATGATTGTTGTTCAAGCAACTGCATTAAAACTGGCGCTTGTTGTTGTGAAACGATTCCATCTTTATAAACGCTTGGCAAGCTATACATTAAATTAAACCAGGCTTCATTGGCCGTAGAGGCATCGACAAGGTTGGTGATCAATTGGCCACCATTATCCGAACGTCTCAATAACCGTTTTGTCTGCTTTGAGGTTAACGGTGAATCATTTAACAGGATAAATACTGATTGCTCTGGCACATCTGTAACAGCACATTGATTGCTAACACTTGGGTAATCCGGTGTTTCTACCGAAAATGCCATCGGTTGATTTAGTTTATCGATATAACCTTCCTGATTAACCAAACCATATTTGGTTAACAGCGTCTTTGCGGTTGTCGGATAGGAAAGGGGCAACATATTGTCCTGACGCAAGACACTATATTCAAGCTTTGCATCCGCCCAGATATGCGTTAAGTGGCTAATAAAGAATGACGTTACCCAAATCAGGGCAAAGTAGCGGCCAATGCCTTTTTGCTGTAATTGTTTTAAATGTTTCCAGGAGTAATTACTGATCACCAGCTCAAACGCTAATATCGCTAATAGCGATACACCAACCAGCCAGTAAAACGGCACCTGGTAATCACGAAACTGATCTTTTAACAGGCTTAGAATCTTGCCACTGGAGTCAAGATTCAGGTGATAACCTAATTGGCTATAGCTAATGCTGTCGATTACCAACAGGGTTAACACCAGAGTAAATATGATTGACGCGGCACCGCGAATAAATCTAATGCGCGGAAACAACAGGGTCAGCGGGAAAACTAGCAGGACAAAACCCAAGAAGGTCAAAAATGCCATATGGCTGATCCAGGTGGTTAACATGTAAATGGTTGCGATAAAACCATCCGGTTTACCCTCAACAATCAGATAGATAATCGAAATGGCGATAGCGGCAAGGATATTAAAAAACGTAAACCAATGCCCCCAGCTAATGAGCTGCAATAAGCGTTTACTGTATGTGGTATTTTCGGTGCTGACCATAGTGGCAGATTCTATTAATTATTATTTTTGTTGTTTGGTTACGGATTGTGTCAAAGCCTGACAAAAATTCTCTGCGATGGCTTCACGTTTATCTTCCGGAACCTGATTATTGATAATCGTCGACAGGGTATTTCCAAGACACATAAGGGCCAGGTCGGTAGATACTTCCTGGTCAACTAGCGAGTCCAGTAAATTTTGGACAATTTTTTCTACACGTTCATTAGAATACTTAGATACAATAGGCATTATTTTTTAAAATTGATGAATTTGAAAGTTAATTTTAGTTTATCAAAAGCTTCTACAAGATAAAACTGACCGCTGCCATGAGTTTAATGATTAACAAGATCGATTTGCGTTTTGTCGCAAAACCAGAAAACGAACCACAAGTGACAATTACTACTGGTGATGCACCTGTAGCCATTACCCCGAAAATCAATGCGTTTATAGAAGATCTGCATACGATATACAACGCTAAAGGCTCAAAAGCCTATGGTGGATTTAAAGAAAGCCCCGAAGCTTCGGATTTGACACCATTCCATCATAGTTTTGATGACTATCTCAATGAGCAGCTAGCGTTTAACGATTTTAGTGACCGTATAGCAAAAGGTTTGGCTGCCGAACTTGAAAAATACGACATGGCCGAAACGGGTTATCTATTAACCTGTCACTATGAAATGTTATCGGGTCGCTACCTTTTGGTCGCGATGTTACCAGTAACTGAGCACTTTTATGTCGATGGCGAGTTAAACATCTCTTCAGACCAACATATCGACAGCTCTAAACTGCAGCTTGCCGCCCGTATCGATTTATTTGATTACGCCGACAATAGCGATAAAAAGCGTTACATCTCGTTCATCAAAGGCCGCGCCGGTCGAAAAGTGTCAGATTTCTTTTTGGATTTTCTTGGTTGTGAAGAAGGCATCGACCCGAAACAACAAAGTCAGGTGCTGATCAGCGCCGTGGAAGAGTTTGTTAACGTTCAGCAGTTAGATGCAGAAGAGAAGCAACAGACCCGTAAGGAAATGCTGAACTACTGCAAAGAGCAGCAAACTCTGGGGCAGGACGTTAATCTTCAGGAATTATCACAATCATTACCAAACGAAGATAATGGCGACGCGTTTTACCAGTTTTGTCAGAGCAATGACTACCCATTAGAAGAGTCATTTCCACACGATCAGGCAACCATTAACAAAGCGACCAAGTATTCTGGTTACGGTGCGGGAATAAGTATTAGCTTTGAGCGTAGCCACTTTGGTCAGGATGTAGTGTATAATCCTGCAAATGAAAGTTTGACGATTCACCGTGTACCACCGAATTTGAAGGATCAATTGTTAAAATTGTTATCCAGTAATACCGATTTGGAAGAATAGACAGGTTAGGATACTGCCGCAGTATTTCTCAAATTTTCATCAACTATATTTTAACTAGTTAGATCTTACGGAATTATTAATGACGACTCTTACGATTACTCGCCCTGACGACTGGCACGTTCACCTACGCGATGGCAATGTTTTACCGGATACGGTAAGAGACATAGGTCGCTATTTTGGTCGCGCTATTGTTATGCCTAACCTGGTTCCACCGGTGATGAATACGGAACAGGCGATTGCATATTATGATCGCATTCAGGAGGCGAATACCTCTGATACGTTTGAGCCGTTAATGGTGTTGTATCTAACGGATAACACCACCAGTGAAGATATCCGCGAAGCCAAAGCCTCTGGCAAAGTATTTGCCGCCAAACTTTATCCTGCGGGCGCAACTACAAACTCTGCTTCTGGCGTGACCGATGTTAAAAACATTTATTCAGTGCTTGAAACCATGCAAGAAGAAGATCTACCACTATTGTTGCACGGCGAAGTCACCGACAGCCATATTGATATCTTCGATCGTGAAAAAGAATACATCGAGCGCATTTTAAAGCCGGTTGTGGCTAAATTCCCGACGCTTCGTATCGTACTGGAGCACATCACCACAAAAGATGCCGTGGATTTTGTTAATCAGGCGGGTGCAAACATCGCTGCAACGATTACCGCTCACCATCTTTTGTTTAACCGCAACCATATGCTGGTTGGTGGTATCCGTCCACATTACTTCTGCTTACCGGTTTTAAAGCGTAACATTCATCAGCAGGCATTAATTGAAGCGGCAACCAGTGGTAGCACGAAATTTTTCTTAGGGACAGATTCTGCACCACATACCAAAGAAGCTAAAGAAAGCGCTTGTGGTTGTGCGGGGTCGTATACAGCACACGCTGCAATTGAGTTATACGCAGAAGTGTTTGATCAGGAAAATGCCCTGGATAAGCTGGAAGGTTTCGCAAGCTTCCATGGTGCAGATTTTTACCAACTACCTCGCCATACCGATACCATCACCCTGGTAAAAAAATCCTGGGCAGTGCCGGATACTATGCCTTTTGGTGACGATACTGTGGTTCCTATTCGCGCTGGCGAAGACATTCAGTGGCAAGTTAAGTCATAAGCAGGCACGTCGATAATGAGTCTTAAAACCATGCAATTGTTCGTCAATGACTTGACCGTCATTGACTTCTCATATCTGTGCAAGGATAGGGGAGTTGTGGGAGAAAGCTGGATCGTTGATGTTATTTTAAGTGGCGATTTGAATGCTGAGAGTATGGTCCTTGATTTTGGTATTGTGAAAAAGCAAATCAAGGCCATCATAGATGATGCGGTTGACCACAAATTATTACTGCCCAAAGACGATAACAAGCTTTTTGTTGAGCAATCCGATCGTGACAACCACCTTTATGTGGATTTCTATCCCCAGGGAATGAGCAGTATCCACCTTCAGTCGCCACATTGTGCTTTCGCACAGATACCCGGTGACAAAGTTAATGAAGAAGGGGTAACGCGTTACCTTGTTGAGGTGATAAAAGCTCAATTACCAGAGAATGTGACCGGTATTGAACTGACGTTACGACCCGAGGCCATTGATGGTTTTTATTATCACTATACCCATGGCCTGAAAAAACACGATGGCAACTGTCAACGTATTGCCCATGGGCATCGATCGAAAATTAATCTGTTTGAAAACGACATTCGCTCGTTGAGCCTGGAAAAACAATGGTGTAATCGTTGGCAGGATATCTACCTGGCAACCGACAGTGATGCCATTACCCAGCAACAGGTGGAACTATCAAAACGCGGTAAGCAGGATTTGTCTGATCAACATCAGTGTTTTTCCTATTACGCACCTCAGGGACGTTTCGACATCGCGATTAAAGACAAGTTAGAAGTCGTCGATTGTGATTCAACCGTGGAACTTCTTGCCGATTATATTGCCAGACAATTAAAGGCAGAAAACCCGGAGAACCGATACAAAGTGGTTGCGTTTGAAGGCGTTGGTAAAGGAGCCATTGGTTATGTCTAAAACCAGGAATCTGTTCCAGGGAATGGAAAAACTGTGTCGTAACCTAATCCCAAATAAATACGCACTGTTGTTAGTTTCAGCGTTTGGCTTTAACCAATTAAGCCTTGCAAATCCAGATTTACTGATTGATTTACAAGGTGAAATTACCCAGGGAAGCTTGATGGTTGGTAAAACCCAGCCGGGTAATAGCGTGCATTTAGATGATCGGGCACTAAAAGTGTCGAGACACGGATTGTTTACGTTTGGCTTTAGCCGTGATGATGAACACAACTATCAGCTCAAGATTACTAGTGGAAATGAAGAGCTGGTAAAATCTTTACAGCCGAGTAAGCGCGAATATAATATCCAGCGTGTTAACGGCATCGCCAAAAAGATCATGAACCCGGATCCAAAAGATATCGAGCGAGCGCGACAAGACAGTAAACAAATTGGTCAGGTTCGTAATCAAGAAGCGGATAATATTGATTTTGCCCATGGTTTTATTGCGCCGAGTAAAGGCCGTGTCACTGGTGTCTATGGCAGTCAGCGTGTATACAATGGTAAACCTGGAAATCCTCACTATGGTATTGATTACGCAGGCAAAACAGGAACTTTAGTACAAGCTCCTGCGGCAGGTGTAGTTACGCTTTGGGTACCCGATATGTTTTACTCCGGTGGTACCTTGGTTATTGATCATGGCCATGGCGTAACCTCAACATTTTTGCATCTTTCTGGATCGCTGGTAAAAGAAGGCGATAACGTTTTACAAGGTCAAAATGTTGCAAAAATAGGTTCGACAGGGCGCTCAACTGGGCCTCATTTAGACTGGCGTGTGAACTGGTTTAAGGTTCGATTAGACCCAGCCCTGGTGCTAAAACTACCAAATATGCAGACGTTTAAGTAAGCGACAACGTTTAAGTAAGCGTTTATCGCTTACTTAAACGAGAATAAAGACTGCAGTGCACAGAAGGCAGGTTGCCAAGATTACCGCAGTCTGTCGTCTGCTGTCTTTTATCTAATTACTTTCAATCGTACGATTCTTACCAGATTTCGCCCGTTCAAGGTGATCAGACTGCACATAAACCCGGTCTGTGGTTCCCATGCTGGCATGTCCCAGTTCATCGGCCATATGTTTTAGCGGTCGAGAAGATATATCCATCGAGGCGCCAGTATGTCTGAGCCAGTGGGTTGTAGCCTCTTTAAGGGTTTGCGCCTCGTGGGAGAAGCCTTCATTTGTCATTTGTTCAAAAGCATTATCAAAAGCCTGCTGCACAATACGACGCAGTTGTCGTGAAGTCATGCCGCCAAAACCTTTAAGTTTATTGATTAATGGATCGGTTTCAGAGGAAAGCGGAAAACCTGAAAGACCACGATAGTTACGATAACGTTCTAAATAAGGTAAAAAGCTGTCTGGTACCGAAACGTCTCGCTGTTTATTGCCTTTACCGAAGACCTTAAACCAATGGTTTTTATCTTTATCGGTCCAGAAGTGGCCCATAACGGGCGACCAGACAGGGCGTTCCGATAACTCGGAAATACGTAAGTACAAGGTTTTTAAACATGCAACAATGAATAATGTACGTTCATGATTTTCGTCAGAATCCGCCAGTTTTTGCGTAGTTTCAAGGATGTAATCCCATTGCAAAGACGATAATCGTTTAACTTCAACAACCGACGCATCCTTAATCAAATAAGGACTGTCTTTTTCACTGATGCAATCGCATTACCAAATGCATAATCTTCGGTAACCAGGTAATCATAGAATACATTTAATACCGAAAACGTCGCTTTAATGGCATCTTGAGAGCACTGATAGTTACGTTTTTTATGATTAAAATCAATATTATCTAAACGCTGGGATTTAGGGATCTTAATTGTGAATGGCCGCCAATCAGGATTTACTTGACGGTAGCCATTTAAATCTTCAAAGCGACGATAAACGTAACTGGAAATCCAATTAACCGGTGGTTTGTGGACAAAATCAATGTAGGTTTCTAAATCGCGGCGCTTTAACGCAATAATAGATTTACCGGCAAACAACCAGGACCATAAAAGAAATTTTTCGGTTTCTGAACGGAAAAGATTATAAGTAGCTTCGTTGCGACGTCCTTTAGATTGTAAAAACTCTTTGGTAAATCGGTAATCATCAAGGGCACCGTTAACGGTTTGATTTATTTTTTCAACGTAGCTTTGTACGGATTGATTATCTTCGCTATATAACTGATTGCGATGCAGTTGCTGGAAGTGTCGATGGGAATCAAATAAAGGTTCGGCGTTAAACTCGTCGTTATTCATAAGCGCATTTTTCTTATTAATTAAATGATGGCTTTTTATTGTGTTATAAAAGCCAGGCTGCAATTAAGCAGTAAACATAACGTAAACACCATGTTAAAAGCCCTGAACCCAAATGTCCACTAATTAACATTATCGGACATTTGGTGTGGGTGCATGTCGGGTATGGCTGCCCTCATTAAGCTTATTCTCATGTTTTTATCGAATATTCAATTAAATCATTAAAAATCAATTAGTTAAATTTAATTGGACGCCATTCGTTTTTACTTAAAATGCCCTGCAGCCCCTTATATACAACGACTAAAGCATACTTTTAGAAGAAATCACCGTGCGCTACATGAAATTTGCACGGCTTATCCGTGTAATTACCCTGGAGTTTTTAATCTCCGTACGCTTTATTCTTTAACATTTAAATCAAATGCGACAACGATTCGTTCACTGTCATCAGTAAACGGTAACGTGCCATGCCAGAAAAAAGATGGAAAAATTACCAGCTCTCCAGCTACCGGCTTAACTTTATGATCGTATTCTAAATCAACAGGCAAATCTGGTTTACCAAAACCCAAATAACCTGATGATTCAGCTTCATCGCTTTGAGCTACCTGCTCAGGAATTTTTACGTAATAAACAGCACTGAACAAACCTTTACTGTGAATATGCGGTAAATGAAAACCACCGGTTCTATTTTGAATCGACCATGCGGTTAACCATTGCAGATTACCTGTAAAGCCTTGATGCAAAGGATTTGATTTTGCTAATTGCGAAAATTCAATGTTATCTATGGCATTGCGCCATGACTTTTCTAACGTATTTTTCAACGATTGAATAACGTCAGCTTTATTATTAAACAGATATCCCGGAGTTTGAGTTCCGCCACCTGTTACGGATTGCGATAACGGGCTCTCATTCATCACGTGTAATGCACGCAATTCTTTTTCAAGGCATTGATTAAACTCGTCAACACTAGCATAGCCATCAGGAACTTGAATTTTTGTTTTTAAAACCAAGTGTTGGTAATCATACCATTGCTGATATTCACCGCGGTCGTTGATTCTTAAACAACTAGCGTACAGTGCCCGTATATACTGGTCGTTGCTATTTTCTTGTAGCAACTTTTCACAGGTTGCTAACGCTTGTGGGTTTTCACCTAACGCTATAAGTGCTTTGACCAGATACTCTTGAAATGGCGCTACAACGCTTAGCGTTTTATTAGATTGAGCGATAGCGACGACGTCTTGGTATCGACTGAGCGCCAGATAAACTTGCGCTAGAATTACACAATAATCCGTTTCAGACTGATATCGATTTTCAAACTTTTGCAGATTATTAAGTGCATCTTCTGGTTTAGACAAAAGTAAAAGTGTCTGACTAAAACCTACCACCAAAGGTAACGACCAGTCGGTAATATTTTGCCAGCAGCTTAACGGCTCATCCTCGCCTAGTTCGTGGCGCAGCGACGTATTTAGATTGAGCAATTGCAAAGCATTGGGAAATATTTCAAGCCCAAAGTTGAGTGCTTTTAGCGCATTTACAGGTTGTTTTCCGTCTAAAAAGCCTAAGCAAAAGTCTTCAATGTCGCCTTGGGTGAGCGCGGATTTACTCATATTTCTTATCCACTGCAAGGCCTGTTCTGAGTCCTGAAGCTGAATTGAGGTTAATATCGACAGTTTTACAACATCCGCTCTTGCAGCTGCATCAGGATGCAAATCCGCCAAGGTTTCAAGATGATTAAGGGCTTGCTGCGGAGTCTTTAGTTTTAACTGTACTTTAATCAACAACAACCAGCTATTGAGATGACCGGGTATCTTTTCGGTTATTTGATTTAGTAACCTTGCTGCCGTGTCATACTCAGCTAATTCATAATGCATTAACGCCAGGTTGTATTGAAAAGCAGCGATAGCTGGCGCAACAGCGATGGCTTTTAGAAAGTGTTTTTTTGCTGTCTGATGATCGCCCTGCTTTTTAGCTAGATCGCCATATACATTGTGCAAATCGGCGTCACTAGGATACAAGGTTAAATAGTCAGGCAGTAATACTCTTGCCTTATCAAGTTGACCACTGTTGAGGTAAGCCACAATCGCAGGTTTATACAACTTAGGATTTTTAGGGATCAGTGCGGTTAACTGGTCAAAGTTCTGTGCGGCAAGTTGGAATTGATTTTGTTTCAACGCTTGCATTGCGTTAACTAAATACGCTTGAAAGCGGTTGTGCATCTGTTGTTCCTGCTTTTTTTGTTGTTTTGCAGTTATCTTAATTGTTTCGTTGATTTTGGCAAGGATTAAACCCGTGTAATGTTAATGGCCCGGATAATCTTCTTGATGCAGGTCAAAAACACGGTGTTGTTTTACCGAAATACCATCGTTTTTTGATACTTCTGGCGCCGTAAAAGCAACGCCACCTGCGAGAATGGTAGATATTGATTCTGTAGACACGCTAACCCCAGAAAATAACCCGGCATCGATATCGATACCGCTAACGTTGTAAAATTTAGCATCTGCAGATACTAAATTGGCATATTCTGATTCGATATTGATATAAATCAGAACGCCGGTACCTTCATTATTGAGTTCGCTACCCAGAACACGACCCACAGGTATCTGACGGAAATAAACACTCTGATCGGTTGCTACTGAACCAAGTGACGGTGCCGCTAAGGTTAAGTTTAATCCTTGATGAAGTTCCCTTACGATTGGTGTTCGACGCGTTGCTGTAAATTCAGTTAGTAATTGGCCATCTCCAGGTACAACACCGAGTTGGTTTCCTCCTAGTAAAGTAGAAGCGTTTTTGATTTGGGTTAGACTAATACTTGGCTCAAGTAAAAAGTACTGAGCCCCCTGCTGTGTAAGTTTCGGGAATGCTTCACTTACTTTAACTTTTAATTTTGTGTGGGTTAGTTCATCTGCAAGTATTACTTGAGTGACAACCCCTACTTCATGGCCCTGATAAATCAATGGTGCGCCGGCTTTAATATCTACAACTTCGTTGAACAGAACTTCAATAACAGGACCTTGATATTGGCTATGCCGGACCGATTCTAACAACGGATATTCGCTTAACTCCTGAGTTTGAACCTGCTGCGTATTCATTGGATTGACTAAGGAAATGCCACCATTAACTAAGCGTTCGAGGTTTGGAGAAGACACAGATACACCGGATAAGCTTGCTTCTACGTTTAAACCGCTCGCTAAATAGAATTCGCTGTTATTAAACACTAAGGGGTGATACTCAGGTTGTATCGTCACGATGAATTCAAAATAGCGCCCACTTTCTTTTAGATTAACGGCTTCAACCTGGCCAATCGTCAAGTCTTTAAAAATCACTGGTGCGCCTGGTTTTAAGCCATGGGAATGGCTATTGGTTAACCGCAGTTGTAATCCGGGTAATCTGGCTCCGAAATTACCGCCTTTGGCAAGTATCTCGAATTGATTTCGGTATTCACCGTGACCTGGCAGTACTTCTAAAAAGCTACCTGAAACCATTGCATTGAGTTGTTTAGCGCTTAATCCAGCAGTTACCATTCGTATCTGGCTGTGTTCTCTAAACAGGGTTTTGAACTTAGGATCATAAACTACCGATATTTGCATTTCGTTGAGCTCTTCGTTCAGCTCAACGTCATTAACTTTTCCAATTTCCAGGCTTTGATATTTAAGCAAGGTAAAGTCCGGGTATATATCAATCAACCCTGGAAAGCTTAATTGTAATCGTTGACTGAATCGTGATTCAGCCTCGTTATCCGCCAGATTAAACTTATGACCATCAACAAGCGTACCTGAGGTGAGAAAGGTATCCGTGACAAAGCCTATGCCACCGACAAACATATTGGTTAACGTTCCTGCTTCAATTCTAATTTGTGGTAACTTTGCCTGAACGTCTATACCTCCTAATTTGAAAAATCGTGTGGTTTCATTCACCAGATACTCATACTCAGGCAATATGAAAATATGCACGGAAAAACTTTGTTTGTCAGGATTCAACGCGTTTTCCTGAACGCTACCAACTCGCATATTACGGTAAAATATCGGTGTGCCAACTCCCAGAGAATCGATATTTTCGGTTTGTAATTGTAAGTGTAGCCCTGGCTCTTCAAAACTCAGTGGCGGTGGCTGCGACTTTACGTTGAATACACGGGTAGGTTCGCCCGAACCGAGACGAAAGGAAACGTAAGGGCCGCTTAGCAAACGGTCAAGGTTAGATATACCAGATAAGCTGATTTTGGGTTTTACCAACCAAAATTCCATGCCTGACAATAAATAGGGTTCGAGTCTGGGGTCGAAATTTACACTAGCGGTTAAACCGCCTTGTGCCTGGTTATAGGTAAAATCTTCAACAACGCCTAATTCAACACCTTCAAATATAACTTTTGTTTCACCTGCTTTCACGCCACTGTTTTGCGGGAAGTTCATCGTCACTTTGATGCCGGCCTGGGCGGCATCAAAATCATCATATAAATTGAATTTTGTGTAATCTTCTACGTCAGGAAATTGCTTGTCGGTTATCGGAGTATGGAAGGCAATACCGCCAGAAATTATCGAAGAAAACGATTCTGTGCGAACTTTAAAACCAGACAGATCGCCACTGACCTCAACGCCGCTGGCGTTGTAAAACCTGCTGTTAAATTTCACCAGATTCTTATATTGTTCATCGATCAACAACTTAACGGCTACATACCCGCTTTCCTGAATCAATTGATAATCGTAAACTTCACCAACCCTTATCTGTTTGTAATAAACACCACTACCACGATTCAGCGAACCCAAGGACTGCGCGTGCAAAGTAAGGTGTAGGCCTGGGGAATCTGCGGGTATTGCTGGGGGTGAATCAAGGGCATAAAATTCTCTGAGTCGTTCACCTTCATCGGCGGGCAGCATTTCAAAATAATTACCGGTTATCACGGTTTCCAATCCGGATACACCAGAAAGGCTGATCTCAGGTTTTACTAACCAAAATTGTGAATTGCTATTTAAATAAGGTTTGGTGCTACGATCCATTTCGACTTCTACGGTGATCACATCCAATCCACTGTTGATGGTTAATTCCCTGACTAATCCCACCGGCAGGCCTTTAAACCTTACTTCGGTTTTTGCTTCTACAATACCGTCGGCATCTTTAACAAATATCTTGATATCAACACCAGATTGATAATATGCCTGTACTAATAAATAAATAGCGATAAATGCTGCAAGTATGGGCAATATCCAAACGAATGAAATTCGCGCCCTGGGTTCGACAATAGCGGTGTCAGCTTGATTAGGGCTCATTGAAACTCCCATCATCCCAGAGTAATTTTGAATCGAAACTGGCAGCCGCGAAGATACTTAAAATCACCATAATGCCGAATGCCGTTGCCCCTGGTCCTGCAACGACTTCTAAGACATTACCGATTTCAACTAAGGCAACGAGCAGTGCAACTACAAATACATCTAACATCGACCAGGGACCAAACATTTCTATATACCGGTACATATGTGTGCGTTGGCGACGGCTAAACTTTGCGGGGTAGCGCACCGAATAAAGCAGGTATATCAAACCAATCATTTTCGCCAGGGGGAATACAAAACTGGCGATAAAGACAATAGCGGCGATTGGTGCCATACCATTTTGAAACATATAGAGTGTTCCCGATAAGATGGTATCCCCCTGCCCTTTACCAAACTGTAATATGGTCATGATTGGATAAAGGTTGGCTGGGAAAAAGGCGATAATGGAACATATCGTCAGGGCTAAGGTTTTTTGATAGGCAAATGGTTTGCGCTGTAGCAGGCGGGAATTGCATCGCTGGCAGCGATTGTGAGAAGACTCATCATATACATTTACCCAATGACAGGTATCGCATGTAGCCAGCTTATTTGCCTTTCCATTTTGGCTAAAATCGACATTAACCTGATTAACCATGCACTGGCACCTTATTCCAAAGCAACTCTTTGTCAAAGCTAAGCTTTAGGCCAACTATGGTGATCATAAAGAGAATGTAACTTACCAGCCCTAAGTCAAAAAATAGTTCGGCATCATCCCGAAGTTTAAAGATTGATACCAGAATGCCTATCATAAAAACTTCCAGCATTTCCCAGCTGTCGATTCGTTGATAAAACTTAATTAACGGTATATAACGGCGACTTGTCACTCGCTTTAGTTTCACCGCAATGCCAAGATATAGAGCAATAATTAACTTGCCAACCGGTGCCAGAATGCAGAAAAAACAGGTTACCAAGGCGACAAAGTAAATTTCGTTCTTCCACAATGCATAAACTGCAGATGAAAGACTGACAGTGCTGCTAATACTTAGCATTTTCATCGACATAATAGGCAGAAAAATTGCGGGCACGGATAGAATTAAACCCGCGATAGATACCGCAATGCTGCGATTTACGGGGTCACGCTTGCGATAAAGCAATATATGATGGCATTGGCGACAACGAGCCTGCTCTCCCTCCTGTAAATCAGGATAGTGCATAAGGTTGTCGCACTCACGACAGGCCAGTATTGTGGGTGTTTGCGAAGTAGCAGCTGTCATTATTATTGTTAATCTGTATCCAGACATTCAGATAAAATCTAGACGG
Organism: Thalassotalea sp. PS06; assembly: GCF_007197775.1. NCBI lineage: Bacteria > Pseudomonadati > Pseudomonadota > Gammaproteobacteria > Alteromonadales > Colwelliaceae > Thalassotalea > Thalassotalea sp. PS06. The sequence goes on from NZ_CP041638.1 coordinate 1,871,939, forward strand.
TTAATCTCTAATTTTTTATCTGTTCCTATTACCTAACCATATAAGGTAATGGAGATTTTTCAACTTTATCTGACAGTGTTTAGCGTTATATCCGTTGCAGGATCCACCAGTTAAAGCTTTGTTCCGCGCCCCATGGTGTCAGGTGTTGCTGTTGCCATTTCTTTACAGATATAAACTGATCAGGAAAATGCTGCTCAACAAATGTAATAAGGGCTTGGTGACTGTATCGCAACACGGGTAATCCTGAGCACTTTTCAGGGCCATGCTCTGAAAAGGTTGCAAGTATCCAGTAGCCCTTTTTTGGCAACACATCTAATAATCTGTTGAGGTAATTACGTTGCTGCTCTATGTCAGTCAGAAAGTGAAAAACGGCTCGATCTATCCAGCAGTCTGCAGTTAAATTTGATTGGTTAGCTTTGTTTGCCAAATCGATACACAAATACTGAATATTAGCGTTACTTAGCTGTTGTTCGTTGTGGCGTTTTTTTTGTTTAACCAATGCCTGTTGGGAAATGTCCACTAAGGTTATACGGGTAAAACCGGCGCTAACAAGTTGATCCGAAAGACGAGAGACCCCACAACCGGCTTCAACGATATGGCTATTTGAGGAAAGGTTTAAAGCTTGCAACGCTTTTAATGAATGGTCTTCTTCAGCCTGCGTCCAACTCATTTCCACGGGTTCTTTGTTACTGAAAACCTGTTGCCAATGCTGACATTTATCCATGTTGCACACCTGCCACTTCAATGTAATCCAACGGAACGCGAACCTTTATTGTATCACCATAATTAAGCCCGGGAATAAACGTAGATATCACCTCAATGGTATTTGAGGATTGAAAATGGCCTATTTTGGTTGCGGGATCCGGGTAATATATGAACGCGGAGTATCGCTGTCCTGAATGCGTTATTTCACAAGGCGAAAATAGAAATGATTCCGCCGGGAAGTCTCTGTGCCATTGCAATTCAGTTATCGCTTTCCAAGGTTTAGACCAACGGAACGTTGCGCTGCCAAGATCAAGGTTCAACGTACCGGCAAACAAAGATTCGAACGGCAAACCCTGTTGGCAAAACAAAGGTAACTGTAATTGCAGACTACCACAACCATATGGGTTATCGTTGCTCTTACCCGATGCGATTTGATAACCGGGGATCAATTTGACGTTGAACCATGAAGACCAGGTCAACTTATATTCATTCACCAAAGCTTCCTATTGTTCACAAAAAAGGGAAACATGAGTTTCCCTTAACATGTTATCAGACTTGAATTTACTTTTCGTCTATCAAGATATCCATGATGTTCGCAAGATCAGTTTTACCATTTCTGATCTCTTCTGGTGATAAGCCTGAAAGTTCATGTGGGAATACTAACCACTCGTCAGAATCATGCACATAGTAATCTGGAACGATATCCACCTTAGAATTCTGAGGTTTATACCACGGACAAGCGATACGGATATCTTTAGGTGTATTTAATCGCATAGATTCTCGGATTTGTTTGATTAACGCATCAATACTGCGACCGGAATCAAATACATCATCGACAATTAACAACCCATCTTCAGCGTTGGCATTTTCAATTAAGTAATGCAAGCCATGAACTTTGATTTCTTTAGACTGCTTATTAATTCCGTAATAGGACGATGTACGCACGGCAATATGGTCTGTTTCTACTTGTTTAAAATCAAAGTACTCTTGAACAGCGATACCAATCGGTGCCCCACCTCGCCAGATACCGACGATAAACTCAGGGCGGAACCCATCTTCATAAACTTTTGCTGCGACTCGAAAGGAATCTTCAAGAAGATCTTGAGCACTGATAAATTTTTTATCCATTCTATGCCTCTTGGATAATGACCGTATCTAACGGTTTAACGGTTCGAAAATAGTCTCAAAGGCACCTGGGGGTTCGCCCCTCACGGATCAAACATCCGGGTGAATTGAGTTAACTGTCAATTATAACGGATTTTAAACTCAAAAGTACCCGCAAACCGGGCTTTATACCAATCACATTAAATTATTGCTCACTCAGTGAGAGTTTAAAGGCTTTTAGACAAGGCTTTGATGGCAGAGAATGGTTATTCCGCTGTTAAAATGAGCCAAAATCAGTAACCCAGGATAAACGCCTTTAAAACTCACCCGCAGGGAGTTAGTGAGAGGCCCATTTACTGCCCTATATTCCATCAATATAGAATGGCTATATCAATGAAATCTATGTTGTAACTGAACCTCTGCCCTAACTCTGAGTTGTGCACAAACTTAGTGTGATTGGTATTATACCGATCACATTAAATTATTGCTCACTCAGTGAGAGTTTAAAGGCTTTTAGACAAGGCTTTGATGGCAGAGAATGGTTATTCCATTGTCAAAAGGTATTAGCGATAAAAGTTAGTTTGTTTTGTTATGGGGTAACAGGATTATCGGCTGTGGGATTGTCCAATGAAGCTAAATGGGCATCGAGTGTTACGATTAATTCTGCGATTGCATGAACCCCTTGTTGATAAAAACCTGGGTCAATAGTCGCGATCGAATCGCGCTGGGTGTGATAGTACTGGTGGTTATCGCCGGTGACAAACAAGTACGGTATACCGGCTTTATAAAATTCATAATGATCGCTGGCTTTATGCAAATCGATACGATGAGTATGACGCGAGGAATGCTGCACTGGCAATCGACGTTTTGCTTTAAAGGGGACCCGGGCTCGATTATTAGCTAACACCATGGTTTCTTTTAAAGGCGACCAACGCTCGGTACCTACTAACCAATAATGACGGTTATTGACACCGTGGGCTATCATATCGAGATTAACCAAAGCACGGGTGTTGTTGAGGATTTGCGGATTCGCATCGATAAAGGCCTTCGCGCCTCTCAAGCCCTGTTCCTCACGATCGACGGCAATAAAAATGAAATTATGTTGCCATTTTTGCGGTGCCATACAAGTTGCCAGAGCAAGAAGTGCCGCAGTACCTGAAGCATTATCATCGGCTCCCCAATAGGTTTTTTTTCCTTTTGTTCCTAAGTGATCGTAATGGGCGATAACAAGAATATTAGCGTTTAAAGGCATCTGCTGATTTGCATTCAGTACCCAGTTAGTGCCGTTTTTTTGAGAGAATCCACTTTGATACGTAAAAGACTGAGCTTCCAGTTTGCTAGTCGCTAATGGTTTTAGTATTGAGGATATATAGGCTTGGGCGTTCAGGTGACCCGGCTGTCCCGGACCTCTGCCCTGCATTTCCTCACCAGCTAAGTATTGCAAATGGCTCCAGGCATTTTCACCAAGATCGTTACAGGCAAAGACAGTTGCAGAACTAAGCCAACACCAACTTACCGCTGCACAAATCCGTTTATTTATCATACTCACTACAACTTGCTGAGCAATCTTAGCTTGTTCGCGTACTTGCGTTCGATATCGGGAAAGCTCGCCTGATTTTTCGCCTTGGTAAGATACCGCTCGCTGCGTTCATAATCGCCAAGCTTGTAATAGGTTTTCGCTAAACCAAAGTAGAACTCATGTTCTTTTGGCTGCATATCACTAGCTTTTTTGAAGTGTTGAATGGCTTTATCGTAATTTCCATTATGATAGGCTTCATCCCCTAACACCGCATAATAATAAGGATTATTTGCTCTCACTCGTTCGATAAAGCGAGCAATTTGTTCGGCTTCGTCTTCATTGCCCTGTTCTTTGAGCAAAATACCTAAATTGGTCCAGGCATTATAATTTTCACCGTCATGTTTAATGGACTGCAAATAACTGGCTTTGGCGAGGTTTTTCATACCATGAATTTTGTATAGATAACCTAAATTTCCCCAAACGGCACTGAATTCTTTATCAACTTCGATGGACTTTTTAAAGTTCGCATAAGCGACGTTATAATCACCCTGCGTCAACGCAGCCGCACCAATGTTGTTATAAAACATGGCGGTAACTCGCTGCTTGGAAATGATCTCCTTGGCAAAATGTTTTTTAACGACGTAGGGATCGAAGTCTATTGTTGTATATTGGCCACCCCATAAACGTTGGAATTTAGTTTTGCTATCGCCAATCACCACTAAATTAACATGGCGGCTTAGTAAGTTATATTCACCATCGCGGACCCAATATTCTGGAATTTCCACTTCTTGAAAGTTAACTTTAAGATTTACTTCATCGGCGAGTGCGAATGCAAGAATGGTTAATGACAAACAATTTGCTGATTGCTCGCTGAACGTTTGCTGGGCAGTTAAATTTGCCCCTTGGTTATAAAGCAGGCCCGTGGGAGAGCGATTAAAAAGTTTCCTTAATAATGCTTCAGCACGAATTTTCGGTTCTTCAATCCACATTAAGTGCCCTCGGGCAAAGTCCTTCATTTCATCATTCAGGGCGAAAATTTCTTTTTGATCGACAAGTTCAACGTCTTTGTGGGCAGGGAAGATTGAGTCGTGAAGCAATACAGAGGCGGGGATTGGGTTGGATTCTATTTTCGGTATGCTTGTACAAGCAAACATAAAGAAGGCGATCAGCAACAATGACAAGCAGCGTAATCGACTAAGATGAATGTCTTTCATATGAGCTCCTCCCTTTACCTTTATAAGTAAAGCATAACCAACTTTTTCTTCTTTTACCTTATTAGACCCCGCCGTTACATAAATGTTTACACTTAATTTTGTGTGTTTGATATTAGTGGAAATGAGTAAATATCAGCATCATAGGTGCTATTTAATGTTAACAGGTAGCTGTCAGGACCGGCTTTGCTTATGCCGTAAATCGTCCGATGTACCAACAAATTCTGGTAACGCTAAGCAGGGTCTTACGACGGGATATATTACAGGTTTTGTTAAGATAATAACTTGTGTTGCATCTTTTATAGGTTGCTGTTGGGAATAATACGTAGCCTTTAATAACTCTAATACCCGGGGACCTAACGTTTGTTAGGAGCCCTGATATGCGATTAGTGCTATGAATCCATGGCTTCGTTTGTATAGTAGGCAAAAAAGGCGAGCGCACTTAATGATAGATAAAGCAGAATAACAACCGAAATTGCTTTAAACAGCAGATGGGTTGAGTCAGCAAAGGTCTGATAGGTCACTACCGTAAAAAGTGCAGACAATCCGGTATAGAGTATCGCTTTAGATAAGTTTGCATTTTTGATAAGAGGTTTGGCATTGCCTTCATATCTCTCATTGGTGTAGTAAGATGCGTAAGCAAGGGTGCTTAACGAAAAAAATATCGCCATCGCAATAAACAGGATTTGCATTACCAGCATTGCTGATGTCATTACTGAGTTTGCAGCGAGCAATACAAATAAAACGGCAACGGGTGCACAAACTAAAGCTCTAAATAAGTTCTCATTTTCAATAAGAACGTCATTGTTAACCTGCCCCATAGGTTCTTCCTTCTATTAATTAATTTTTTTTATCATTATTTTTCCGATAATACTGCTGAACTTATCGTTTATTATTTAACCATCGATTTGTTCAGATGAAAACCAAAACCGCTGATTTTTATCTAAATATAAAATAAAGCTAGTGTTGAGTAGGCTTGAAGACGTATTTATAAATCTGCCAGTTACAGGAAATCAGTTAATGCTACGACGATGAATCAAAGGACGGTTCAGCAATGAATATGGCTGCAATAAACAAGGATGTATTAGACAAAAGCAATGATGAATATGGCGGTTATAAACACGGATGTTTTGTATGCCGCCACGCCATGGACGACGCTAAAAGCAAAAAACCCGCTGTTAAGCGGGTTTTTAAATATGGCGGTGAGATAGGGATTTGAACCCTAGAGGCGCTATTAACGCCTGCCGGTTTTCAAGACCGGTGCTTTCGACCACTCAGCCATCTCACCTGAAGTGGTGCGAATATTAATGGCTGCTTTGAGCAATGTAAAGGGCTACAACGAAAAATCTTTAAAAAAAATGGCATTTTGGGTTCGTTTGATTAATCGTTATACAAACTCTGGGCTTACCCCTGCAATTTTAACGTATTTAAGGTTCTATATACGACATGGATAATGACCAATCTTACATGCAAGACTTTATGAAAGTCTTTTCAACACTCGAACGATGGGGCCCAGGCAAAGAAGAGGAATCTATGTTGGCGTTAGCTCACCTTGCGAAAACGCCTGAAAAGATCCTCGAAATTGGTTGCGGAAAAGGATTGACGACGATTGCCCTGGCCAATGCTACGGATGCCATGATAGTAGCCTCCGATAACGAAACCGGTGCATTACAGTCACTAGACAGTATGTTGCAGCAAACCGGCCTGAAACATCGCGTAGAAACGGTTTGCGCAAGCATGAAAGAACTGCCCTTCCCTGAAGAATCTTTTGACACTATTTGGGCAGAAGGATGTGCCTATATAATGGGTTTTACAAATGCTCTGTCTGCATGGAAAAAGTTTCTTACCCCTAGTGGGGTATTAGTCGTTAGCGATTTAGTTTGGTTTTCAGATGATCCGGGAACAACAAGTAAATCTTTCTTTTCAGGTGAGTACCCAGATATGACAACGCTTGAGAACAGACTTGAGCAAATTAAGAGTTCGGGTTATCGGGTGCGACACCATTATTCTCTTAGTGAACAAGCATGGAAAAATTATTACCAGCCATTAAAAGAAAGAGCATTACAGCTACAATCGTCCATGCCAGACTCTAGGGCGATCTCCGATATCCTCAATGAAGTGTCTCTTTACGAACACTACCTGGGCGACTTTGGTTACCAAGTGTTCGTGTTAGAAAAACATTGATGGCGCGAAAAAAACACAAGCGGTTATAAACAGGGAAGTTTTGTATGTCATCATTCCAGGGATGGTTTAAATGATGACGATAAACAGGGAAGTTTTGTATGTCATCATTCCAGGGATGGTTTAAATGATGACGATAAACAGGGAAGTTTTGTATGTTATCATTCCAGGGATGGTTTAAATGATGACGATAAACAGGGAAGTTTTGTATGTCATCATTCCAGGGATGGTTTAAATGATGACGATAAACAGGGAAGTTTTGTATGCCGCCATGCCATGGATGGCGCTAAAAGCAAAAAAACCGCTAGTATAGCGGGTTTTCTAATATGGCGGTTATAAACACGGATGTTTTGTATGTCATCATTCCAAGGATGGTTTAAATGATGACGATAAACACGGATGTTTTGTATGTCATCATTCCAAGGATGGTTTAAATGATGACGATAAACAGGGAAGTTTTGTATGCCGCCATGCCATGGATGGCGCTAAAAGCAAAAAACCCGCTAATTTAGCGGGCTTTCAAAAGTGGCGGTGAGATAGGGATTTGAACCCTAGATACGCTACAAACGTATGCCGGTTTTCAAGACAGAAGCTAACTCCAATTATATCAAAAGGTTAATGACAATATTTCACAATAAGAGTATTAACTAACTTATTGATATATATACACGGTAACATTTTATATTGTGAAAGATTTTACGATATTTCTGATGATATACTCAGGGGTTGACCTGAGTATTTTTTTAAATTAACACTGGCGCCAGCAAATTGTACCAATATTTTAAATTTAGATGGTATTCGGAGTTATTACTCGAAGCAGTTAAAAATGGTCCTTCATCGTCCGGGGGGTTGATGGCCAAAATTAGGTCTCATTTTTCAAAGAAATTAAAGAAAAGATGACTAGTAATATGGCTAAGCTTTACTTTGCTATGCGTGCCCTACAATATTACTACAATTAAAGTCAATTGGACTTACGATGGAGTTTTAAGATAACAACGTGAATTTCAAGCTGTCCATACGTGTAGTAGCTCAGACCTGATCTGACAGTTACCCCATTTTTAGACAAGGTATCTGTCGGCTGGCTGCTGAGCTAATACAGTTTAAATAATATCTTTAAGTTGTTTAAGAAGATTTTGTCCATTATTGTCTTTCTTTACAGCCCTCAAAAACAAACAAGTATCCTGGCTATGTTTTGCATGCAGTTCTCCAACATGTTTATTTTCTGTGGAATCATCATTAGCTTCGTCAGTTTTTTCTTTACATTCAATTACTAAGATTCGACCGTCATGTAGTTCAGCGATAAAGTCAGGGTAAATATTACTATTGCCTAAAGTTAAGCTAAACGAGGTTTCATCTCTTCTAGGTAAGTTTCTAACCCATCGCTTTACTTCGGGCATTGAATCAAGCGTTTGTGCACAGTCAAATTCTTCACTGTTTGATTTCATATCCTCTATCCTAGGATAATAGTATTTTGAGAAGCTATATTGCCCTTGATAATTAGGTTGTATTGCAGGGTAGTTATCTGCATTGAATTCGAGGCTAGTCAAAACATCTTCTTCAAATTCTATTTCTCGTAAGCGCGGTAAAAGCTCATGAGGATCACAGCCTAACTCTCCACATATCTTATAAAGCGTTTCTAACGTAATGTTAGTTTTTCCCCGTTCTATTTTCCCATAATAGGCTCGCGCTATTTCAACTCTTCTAGCAAAGTTCTCCTGCGATATTCTTAGACTCTCTCTTACCTTTCTAATTCTAGACCCAACGACTTTTGCTAATTGATTCATAAAGTTAGTCCGCTAGTTACAAAATAGACATATTTGCATATTGAGCTCAATAAGTACACGTCTTATAATGCTCACCTGTGATTTTTTGTATGGGAAAGTTGTATATGAAGTTAGATCCCTTCGTCGCTGAAATACTCTTGATGGAAAACATAGACCATTTCACAACGAGCGACATTCGAACCGGCTATATCTTGCTGAAAAAAGACAATACTCTGGATTCAGCATCAACGAGACGTTTTATTTACAGCGAGTTACTCAAACTCGTTAAAAAAGGGTGGCTTAAGAAGGTCATCTCTAAGAAGAAAGAGTTAACGAGCTTTATTAAAACGGATTTGATTGACTTTACTGTTTTACGAGAAATTTCGAATAAAAAGGTTGTGAGTAGTGAAAACGTTAGCGCTTCGAAGCTTGACGCGTTAAAAAAACGATTAACGGCATGCAAAAATGATTTTCTCATTTGTGTGGGGGAATATGAGGCGTATGAGGAGATTTCTGCAGAGATGCCTGAATTTAATTCAGACATTCAGAGTGAATATAACCTTCTATGCGAGCGCCAAACAAAGCTGCTTGGAAAAATAAAACGCTTTGAGATATTTATCAATCAACACAAAACATAGGTAATGTAAATGAAATTAAGAACCTGGCAGGCTGACTTTATCCAGTCTGCTTTAATGAAATACTCAAATGGGCAAAAGCACTTTTTGTGTCTTGCTACACCAGGAGCCGGCAAAACGCATGCAAGTTCTGTCTTAACGCAACAGCTATTTGAAAAACAAATGATCGATTTAGTCGTCTGCTTTTCACCGTCAAGTATAGTAGCCCATGATTTTTGTATTTCTCTTGAGACTTTAACTGGAGAAAGGTTTGACGGTAAGTTAGGAGCCAAAGGCCGCTCAATGACGTATCAATCTATGGGATACCTAGACGACGATTTTTGGCATCTGTTTATAAATTATCGCATTTTTGTGATTTTTGATGAAATTCACCATTGCTCCGGTGAAGATCTGGATGCATGTAATGTATGGGGAAAACACATCATAGAATACATATGTGAACATGCTAGTTTTACGCTTTCCCTAACAGGTACTCCTTGGCGTTCGGACGAAACACCGATTGCGCTAGCTGAATATGACGAATCAGGTAAAGCTCTATGTGATTTTGTATATGGACTATCTGATGCGATTATCGATGGCGTATGCCGTATTCCACAAATCGTGGTTTTAGACAACGATAACATCGAGGTAACTAAAAAAGGTAAGAAAAAAGAATATGAAAGCTTGAAGCCGGTGATTAGTTCTAAAGTGCTGTCTTACTCAAGGTTTATTAAGAATGATGAGATCATTCATGAACTTTTGTCGCTTGCTGTTGAAAAGCTAGATTGCATTCGAAAGATTAATCCTGACGCAGGAGGCTTGATTGTTGCCGCTTCGGTTGAGCACGCCCATCAAATTGCGGATTTACTGTATGAACGCTTTTTTGAACCTAGTATTGTTGTCACATATGAAGAAGATAAGCCGTCCGAGATAATACGCCAGTATCGGTATGGTAGCGGTAAGTGGATAATTAGCGTTGGAATGATCAGTGAGGGAACCAATATCCCCAGGCTCCAAATATGTTGCCATCTTAGTAAAATTAAAACTGAATTGTATTTTCGACAAATTTTAGGACGCATTCTTCGCATGACTAGCTCTCCTAATCAAGACGCTTTCCTTTTTATGCTGAATGATCCTGTATTAGTTGAGTATGCTGAACGAATTGCTGAAGATATCCCTGATCAATCTAACGTTGTAGTTTTTGAGGGAAGTACACATGGAGGTTCGGAGGCAGACGATGAAAACGAAAGCAAGAAGAAGAAAAGAAACAACCCGCCACCGGAGATCACACTCACGGTCGCTAGCTCATTTAACATTTTGTCATTAGTCGATAACTCTGCTCTGCGATATGGCTACGACAATTCGGTAAACATATTTGGGCGATTCAAAGAGGAATTTCTCGATATTGGCTTGTAGTTATAATGGATTAAGTTCTTGTTCATCAGACACTGTGTATACTACGCATGCATAATGGAATTTAAGCAACTTTAGTTTGCCTCAGCTCGACCCTAAATCGAAAGATGCCTCATTAAAAATCGGGTAACTATCAAATAAGGTCTGAGCTGAATCAAATCAAACGTTGCAATTCTAAATTTGACAAGGTGGGGAATTGATTGCGTTTCGCGGGTTTGAGATTCAGAAGCACCAAGACACTTAGCTGAATCTTTTCACATAACTCATATGTAGTAGCTCAGACCTGATCTGACAGTTACCCATTTTTAGACAAGGTATCTGTCAGTTTAGATTTGAGCTCCCTACTCTCCCTTGTGAGCATGTTCAGGATACTTGAAGTACACAGATAAATTAGCTCACTTATTGCGCCAGAAGCAAATCACAATTAATACTAAAAGCGCTGTTTAATATCAATAGCTATAGCTTTCCAGCCCCAGCTTGATCTTTTATTGTTGTAATTTAAGACGGCTTTTCCCGAAACAGTATCGCCGTCTTTCACCTCATACTTTTCAATTAATTTTCGGTCAATAAAAATGTCCGCAGAAGTGAAGCCAAGCCCATTAGAAATACGAACTTCACCACTAAATTCCTTTAAAACATTAGTATTCGGCTGTTGATCAGATTTCTTAATAGTTAACGCTTGATATTTACTACCATGTTTAGTCTTGGACTTTGAAAGCTTCGCGTTAATTGAATCACCAATACTTAATCGCCCCGGTGTTTTTGAAAATGGAATGACGGTGTCGACACCTCTATCAAAAATCACATGGACTAGTTTTTTGGCTGAGTTTACATGATCTACTATTCCAACAAATGAGACCTCCAGCTACATTGAAGGTCTCCCCCAATTCCCCTAGTTAGTTACCCAACAGGGCGATATCATCTAACAAAGGCATGCTTCCGTGCGACAAGCCTTGTAATTCCCCGCAAATCGCCATCATTTGATTAGTAATACCACCGATTTGCCCTTCGCGTTTCTTCCAGATCCGCTGCATCGCTGATTTTTCCTTATCCAGCTCCAAGCGCATTTGCTCTTGGTGATCGACTACCGCCTTAATACGCTGCACAAACTGCGTACTACAGATGTAGTCATAGAGCGCTTCCATTTGCTCATTTTTACCTACACTCACCGCTTTTTGGCGCTGAGCTTCGGTCAATACTGTTCTAAGAGCTTCTGATAGCCCCTTAGCTAGTGCTGGTTTAACTAACCAAACCCCGTCTTTCATAACCATTGGCTCTTCGATTCCAGCCGGGAATACCGTAGAAACCAATACCGCGATATCTCCACCCACTTCTTGCGAGTCAGCTTTAAGCTTGGTGATCCAATTATTTGACCAGTTATCAGCACGTTTGGTCTCCCAAACTATCTTTCCGCAGACGGTGCCAGTTCGTAATCGAACCGTTTGAATAACATCAGCACCGCGTGTTCCTTTTCCAACAGGGTCGATATCGTCTAACGGATACGCTTGAGCAAGTTCATGCTCTAGCTCAAGCTCAAGCACTTCACCTTGAAGCTGCTGTGATTTTTGCTCAAGTTTGCGTTGGAGATCATCGTTTGCCTTGGCAACATCATCCATTTTCTTCTTCCACTCAGCTTCTTTAAGCTTAAACTCTTCGTGTATGGTAGAGCGCAATGTCTCTTTTTCATTTTCAACACGACGAGCTAATTCAAGCTCCATGTCTTTTTGCTTATCTTCAAGTTCAGTTTTAGCTTTGCGCAATGCTAGTTCTTGCTCGCGGAAACTTGCCAGTTGCTCCTCTTTGGATTTCAAAGACTCTTCCAAAGCATCATGCTCAAGTTTGACCGATTCTCGGATCTTGTCTTCCGCTTTTTTCTTCTCTTCAGCAATTCTTGCCTGCAATGATTTAGCGCTGTCTTGGCTATCGGCAAGCTGCTCTTGAAGCGTTTCAATCTGCTTCTTAAACGTTTTAGCAATAGACTTTTCAGCATCTTTTGCGGCTTGCTCTTGAAGGCTAACCAGCTCTTTACTGAGTAGTTGCTGATATTCATCTTCGTGTTTTTCAATCAAGTGTTTGGCAACTGCCTCCTTGATTGGGAATTCACTGTTACAGTGAGGACAAGTAATTTGGTCTTCGGCGTTAAGAATGATTTTTGAGGTCATGGCAAAATCTCATAATAGTTAAACACATGCCAACTAATACAATATTGGTGCCAATTTATATCTTATTGATTTACATGGAGTTTAATGAGGGTTAATAAATAAAACGGTAACGCGCATTACTTATCGGTAAATATATTTACCTAGTTTGGTATTTGGAAAATACTGTTTGAGGGAAATGTGAGCCTTTTGTTGTCATCGACATTATCAGAAACATCAAAAGGAATTACCCATAGTTTTAATTCACTACTGTATTCGAATGGGATTTCAATAGGTTCAATGAAATCATCATGACTAGGATATATTAAGAACAGTTCTCCATAACCGGATAAGTATTGATGACCATAGGCGAACATTTGATACAAATCGGCCTGGGACAGCCCAAATTTATCAATGCCATTGTCTTTTCTACTGTCGATTAGCTTCCATTTTGTATCCAATACCACAATTCTTTTGCTATTTTCTGTGATTAGTAGATCAGGTTGTAAACGAAAAAATTTTCGTTTATTAAATGACACTAGCGACTCAGCTTTTGTTTGAGTCTCAAGATCCATATGTTGAGGTAATTGCGTTGCTATAATTGACGCTACGTAGCTTTCAAAAACAGTTTCTAGCGGAAATAGTAATGATGACGCATAACTGCTGCCCATCATCGTCAAAGGTGAAAATCCTTCCAGAATTAATCTAGCCCAATCAAAAGGTTCTTTATAATAATTCATCCCACGATCTAACTTAACGGCAGACAAATCATTTTTGACATTTGTACTTATCGGGATATCTGTAAAAGCAAATAAAAGTTCTTTAGCTAACTTTTGATTTGCAGCGCTGGAAGAATAAGTAGAGACTTTATGTAATGCTAGGTGAATTAATCTATTAATTGGTCTATCAAGTACAAACTCATCATGTTCAACATGAAATTTATGTTTATCAATGGAGTTCTCTCTCAACTGCTTACTAACTAGCAATTTTCCCTTCAAAAAAGATAGGTTGCTTTCACGTCCAATATAATCACTTCGTAGCCCTTTTTTAATCAGTACATTCACTGAATCAAGAAATTGACCAATAAATACTTCAAGTAAAGGCATTTTAGACTTAGATAAATTGGCGTTATTAGTGCGAATGTGGCGAAATGAGCCAAGTGTTGCCAACATATTGAGCAAAGAATCACGTGCCCTGGTTTGGCTATCTTCGCCATCCAGCTTTCGCCCAATTTTAGGCAAGACTTCAATTTGAGTACCATCTGGCGTAAACAACACCCCAGCATAGTTCTGGAGTTGGAGTACCTCAGTATTATCTATACTCTTTAAGCTAAGAAAGCGGCTTTCAGATTGGTCGCATAGGCAAAGTTGCTTCAAGTATGCAAATGATGATTGACTGATTTTACTTATGCGTTTCGAATGTTCTGCTTTTTCGCCAATGCCTACATAGCCAAATTCAAATACTGTTATTGCAGCTTGAATCCTTTTCACTACTTAGTCTTCTTTTTTCGCTTTATAAATGCCTACGTATGCTTCTGGTTTATTCCACACATCATTATCAAAAGGTAAAAGCGTATAGCTTTTTTCTTCTTGCGGATAATTATTCAACCCGTGGTTATTGCCAAACAAGCTATCAAACGATTGCTTTTCTTCTATTACAAATTGCAGCCCTTCAGCTTTCTGGTTATCACCAAGCACTAATCGTATTTTATTCCAGTCCTCAAAAAAGTACTCTTCTAGTAATGGAATAATTTTGTTTTTAAATACTGACTTAAGGGTTTCAAATGCTTGCTCTTGTTTGTCCACTAAATCTTTAACAGGCATGAAAAAAGCATGGCCGAGTGTATGCTCTCGGTCGTAAAGTACTTCAATGCGCTGATTCATCTTGCTGAGTAGCGCTTCCAATTCTATACCGTTAATAGATACCTCATTAAACAACTCCGGCCTAGGCATCATTTCAACAAAATCAAAGCGACGACGAAGCGCAGTGTCCATCATTGCTAATGAACGGTCAGCCGTATTCATAGTGCCAATTAGAAATAGATTCACTGGAACACTAAAGGGTTCACCTGAATTTGGCAAAACAACTTCTAATGCTTCGTCTTGGTCCTCTCCAGACCTTTTCGATTCTTCTATTAGGGTAATCAATTCACCAAATACTTTTGAAATGTTCCCCCTGTTTATTTCATCAATCACAAGTACAAAGTTTTTCACTTCACCTTGTTTGGGCGCTTCAAAGTCATTTACGCTATATGTTTTTTTAATATGGTTTAGGATCGATTTAACATACGATGAATTATAAATTTTCTTAACGCTTAACCCGCGATATAACTTTCGTATGTTATCAATTGAAACAGGGTATCCCTTTCCTAAATCTTCGTGTGAAGTTGCTTCAGGGAACACTCTAAACGTAGTGTTACCGTGATATTGCACATCAAAATCATTTCCACGAAGTGTCTTTAGCGTAATGGTAGAGGTTTCTTCTAATTCGGCTTTAAACATCTCTATAGCTTGTTCTAGAGGGTCATTATCTGGCTCAACTCCTTGGCGAGCATCTTCACAAATTTGCTTAAATATTCCAGGTTCAACATCATAAGATATTTCCCCGTTATTTGAGTTTGCCTTCAGACCCTCTACAAACTCTTCATAGCCATAACTTTGATGAAAGGTAACAAATCGAATTCGTTTATCAGCTACCAATTCATCATACTTTTTCTTCAAATCGACACGTGATTTAGCTTGAAAGTCTGGTTCAGCCGCTTTAACAGAGGCTTGAACAGTATGATAAGTTTTACCTGTGCCTGGAGGGCCATAAAGGATTTGATTTAATGGTGTAACTCTATTTGGCTCACTGCTATTAACTATAGGTTCGCCATTGGTTGTTAGTTCACCATCGTTTAAACCCATTTTATTCGCGACTTCGTCATAATCCATGTCGAAATTTTCCATTTGTTGCTTTGACCAAGTTAGTATCTGCTCAAAGTTTAATTTTATTGCGCTTTCAATAGGCATCAAACTGACAATGCCTGAAGAATTAAAGTCGCCCCTAATTTCAAGATACTTCTTTCTTCGTTTATCTTTGCTTTCATCTAAACCGACAGTATCAATTTTGATGTCTAACCCTTCAGTATTGAACCCAATGGTATAGGCGAGCTCTTTAGGTGAGTCTTTTTTCGGATAAATTCTTGCCCATAAATAGCTTTCAAATTTTTGACCTTGGTTGACCGGATTTTTAACAAGTTTTACTCGTCCATTATCAGCAAACACAGCTTTATTAATACTGCGCGCCCACTCTTCAACTAGTTGATACACTGATTTCAACTTTTCGCGTGATGAGGTGTGTAGCGGATCATTCTTATCGTATTTCTTTCTTGCCCACTCATTCAGCAAATTAAAATGTTCTTGAGTAAAATACGCCATCTTTTAAATCCATTTTTTATTATTAAAAAGTCACATTCGCTGAATCAGAAACATCAAACGCTTTCAATTCACAATATTGCTCGAATCGCTTACTAAAGATTTCTTCATTAAGCATAACCACATCATCATTCACTTCCGAATGACGCTCATCCAACCCAATACCCCAGAAAAGAGCACCAAGCTCACTAATGATGTACCTGTTGTGCAAAGCTTCACCGTTATCTCTCTCTTTCAATGACGTGACCGTTAACGAAGCAATGCCCGTTGAATTAAAGTCGTTATGCGTAGTTATTGCATCCATCAAGAATTGAATCGAAGGTACGTCAGTACGGTCTTTTAGCAATATAGTAATTTCCTTACTTTCAACGGGTGAGTTAGCACCGCAAAACTCTATAAATTTGACCATTGGATTTAACATGGCTGCTCGATGGCTAAAATATGGGTCAACAAAGGTAATTCGAGAAGATAGTCTAAGGAAATCAGAAGTTGCCTGTACCATTTCATCCAAGCTTTTTTGTACTAATTTTTGATTGGGCAGTGGGTTAATACCATTATTCAAATCTGCCGAGTAAATAAAACCTATGCCGCCCACAGCTTGACCTGCTGGTTCATTTAAACAAAAGATATGCGAGGGTGATTGTTGATGCGCGTTGATGCAATTTTCGAGAAAGCTGAGATTTCCATCGATTCCAGAGTTCCTGTCTACTAAACAAGTCTCTTCAATAAATTGAAGTAATTCGATCAACATGGTTTGCTGATCTTCATTTACTGCTTCGCCCTGCACTTGAAGCGTTTTTTTTCTGAACTTACTAAACTTTTGTAACTTACCAACAACTCTCGGCGATTGTCTTGAAAACTCTCTAAGAAAGTCATTGAAATTTCGACGAGACGAAACAACCTGAGTTAAGAATTCCGGCTCAATCAAATGCTCCACTAACATTACAAATATTCCTCTCTGCGTTCAGAGAAGAAGCCTTGAGGCCACTTAGAAGTGAATTCACCGTCTTCATCTAGTTTGATTCGTCGGGTGATAACACCCTCGTCAGACGGCTCAAAGTAAACAATAGAAATGTCATCTTTATCAACAGGCTTAAACCCTTCTGGCAACTCTTTATCCGTTGTTTGTCTAACACGCTTTCTCAAGCGAAGTATTAAATGTTCGCTGTGTGTTTCAATCAAGAAATTAGTTGCTCGCCCGGTTTGAGTTAGTAGGTCCCCAATGGCGACTTGTATTCTGGGATGAACATGCAGTTCTGGTTGTTCGCAAGCTACAACCCTCTTATTTCTGCTAAGTGCAGCTACCACCAATGGCATTAGCTGTGAAATACCGACACCAATATCACTTGGCGTCACAGACATTCGGTTACTTAAATCAAATAGTGAATATGTGTAGTTTGTTTTTACTTCGTCTGGGTGAGGGACTCTAGTGGCTCCCTTTAAATCTTCAGATATGATACGCTTTAGTTGCTCTTCGGCTGGAGAAAAGGATCCAGAAGGGCTGAACCTTTTTATCTCGGCGTAATGTTTTTCGACTCGGTGAGCTAAGCCATAGCCTAAACCTAATTTATTTTCATTGGAGATCCACTCATCAACTGCAGTAATTAGCTCGCTATCACCTCTAGCTAATACGTCCCACGCTGCCAAACCGTCATGCCAATCTTTTTGTTCTACATATGGATTTGGTTGATGTAAGAAATCTGGAATTCCTCGCAAAGGGCCTATGCACAGGCTGTCATTTAACAACTTTTTAAGGTTATCTAATGGCGCGACAAGGATATCGCTTAGCAACTCAACAAACACTTCGTTTTGTTTTTCATTATCCAAGCTTAGTGATGACTTAAGTTTTCGACCCAATGGAGGTAACGCGCCCGATAGTCCCTCAATACCAATAGGAACATGAATTAAAGTTTCACCTTCAACAACAACCATATTGTCAGCACTATCAAATTGATTGCTGATGTCTCGCTCGTTATTCAAAGCTTCTTGAAGTGGACTAACAAAACAGTCATCCGTAAACAAAAGGTCTTTATCGTCTCCTTCAAACGGCCTAGCTGCACCATCTTTGATTTCATGATGGCTTGGATTATAGAGGTTAAGTAAATCGAGCAGCTTATCGTATAAAGCATTGCTAATTGGCATATCATTTTCGAAACAATCGATTAACCACTCATCGTGATCGTCTGGTAATAGGAGAGGATGCAAATAGTTTAAGCTGGTTATTTGCGGTTGCTTTAATCCCGCATCCGATGAGACTTCGGCAATTTCAATTCCGTCAAACCATATTTTATAGTTGGCGATATAAGCTGTTTGATGCTGTTCTACCCAAGAGATAACAAATTCTAATGTCACCTTTTCAACATCAATAACCGGGCTACTGATACGAACGTCAAGCTCACCTTCTTCAAGCAAATCGGCTAGAAAGTCATAACTACTGCCAACTCGATTACCTTTGTCGTATTCGATTTTTAGGGTGATAGATTGATTTAAGTTTCTGCGGTGAACTAAGTTTTTAAAGCCGCCTACTAATTTACCACCTAAAGCTTCAATACGTTGTGGATCACATTGGCCTTTATCCAATATTTGTTGAAGATAAAACAGCGCCATCAATACCGAGCTTTTACCGACACTGTTTGGGCCAAATAATAAAGTTACTGGTGCAAACTCAATGGTTTGCTCCTGTTTAAATGATTTAAAGTTGGTTAACGATAATTTTGTTATTCTCATATAATTATTCTTTTTGAGCCAACAGCTCACATCCTTGTTGATTAGTTACAGTTCACCAGCACAACTGAGTAGGGAACTCAGTTGAACAGCCTCTGGCTGGCCCGAAGGGTGAGCGCCAAGGATGGTGCGAATAAAGGCTTTTTGGTTCATAATTCACCAGTAAAGGCTTTTTGGCACAGCGCATTAAACAAACCACTTTTATCTAACATCGAATTATCAACTTTAGAACGCATCGCCAAAAATTGTTTTTTTACAATTGAGAACTTTACTTGCTCTTGCAACGGCGGAATTATCATTTCAAGTGGATATATTCTGTTCCCAGAAACTAGGGGTTGCGCTGCTTTACCAGCATACTGATTTAAATTAGCCAATTCCAAAAGTTGAGCTATATAATCAATGTTAATTTCTTCTAGGTACTCTTTGACAAACAGTGCGTTATCAGTGACCCAAGACTTAGGTTTCGTAATGTGTATAGCTCCACAATAAACTCCTACTCTCCCTATTATCAATTGGGGTTCATCAAACATATATTGAGAGTGCCTACCATTTATTCCATTACCACCATAAACATTGTATTCCCCATCAGAATCCATATTTTTAGCCGTTAATCCTTTACCACTTGATAGTTTGAACACTTTAGCTAAAGGCTTTTTTTCCCATCCCTTCGGATTAGTAACAGGATCACCGAACATATTTAGGAATACGCTGCGGAGGAACTCGTCGGCTAGGTTGATGGCTTTTTGGCGTTTACGGCGCACGCTGTCGGCTTTATCTAAAATCGAAGCGATTCGTTTTTGCTCATCAAGTGGTGGTAGTGGAATCTGATGCTCCCAAAACACTTTCATAGATACGCGAGGCATCTTTGCACCAGCAACTTGATCACTTATCCAGCTCACAAACTGATTAGATTTTAAATAATAAGCTAAATATTTTCTATCCAACCTGTTTTCATCAGGGCACAAAGGTACTAATTCTGTGGTAGCTAATCCTTGCTCATCTGGCAGGACTACTTTGTTCAAATAAGGGCGTAATTTTGAGTAAAGTACATGTCGCTCATCAAACCAATGTGTAGAAGAGCCTGCCGATTCAACCGAGTCATAAACTTTTTCTATCACTATTCCAGATTGTGATTGGACTTTATCTAGATTAAGCTGCCAAACAGAGTCCTCATTGGTTATATCAGGATTTTTTAGTGGTTTTGAAGGCGCAACTTCACCTAAAGAAACTAGTTGCCAACTCACAGCATCTTCTCCAGATCTTTTAAGTCAGCTAATATTTCATTTTCTAAGCTAACTAAATTTGCCAGAATATCTTTTGGATCGTCATGCTCTTCCTGCTGGTAAACCACTTCTTTATAGCGATTAATCGACAAGTCGTATTTATTAGAAACTATCTCGTCTTTACTCACCCAAAATGCTTTTTTGGTTTTATCGTTTGTCTCAGTGTCAGCAATTGCTTTATCACGGGCTTTAAACTTGGCTACTAAATCAGGAAGATCATTATCTTTTATCGGTGTACGTTTGTCGTCTAGTGAGAAGCCATCGGCTTTTAAATCATAAAACCAAACATGGTCTGTTTGAGAGCCTTTGGTAATAAAAAGAACAGCGGTAGATACCCCTGCGTATGGTTTAAATACACCGGATGGTAATGAAACAACACCTTGAAGTTCATTATTTTCAACTATGTGTTTACGTAGTTGTTGATGTGCATTTGATGAACCAAATAGTACGCCATCAGGTACTATAATCGCCGCTTTACCACCGTTTTTAAGTAAACGAAGAATTTGCGCGACAAACAATAGCTCTGTCTTCTTGGTTTTCACCATACGCAATATTGCAGGGTCTACGTCTTCTTCATCTAATGAGCCTTTGAACGGTGGGTTGGCTGCACATATGGTATAAGAATCTTTACTTTGCGTTGGGAAGCGCTCTGTAAAGCTACCACTTAACGTGTCTTGGTAATGAATATCAGGCTCAGTCACGCCATGCATGACTAGGTTCATCGCGGCGATACGTAACATGGTAGTATCAAAATCGAAGCCATGAAACATATCGGTGTTTACATGATCGCGATGCTCAACCAATAAATCACCACTAAAGATTTTTACCTTTTGCTCTTCGCCTTTTTCATTCACTACTGTTTCAGTATGAACACCTTCTGGTGACGTGTATTTCTCCATTAAATACTCATAGGCCACCGTTAAAAATCCGGCTGTGCCACAGCTAGGATCGATAATACGATCTTCATGTGTTGGGTCTAGCATTTCGATCATGGCGCGAATGATATGGCGCGGTGTTCTAAACTGACCATTAATCCCTGCTGTTGTTAACTTGCTAAGCAAGTATTCGTATAAATCACCTTTGGTATCGCTGTCTTCCAATGGCAATTTGTTGATCATCTCAACTGCGGATTCCATTAACGTTGGTTTTTGGATCATGCATTGTGCGTCTTTCATAAACCCAGCAAACAATGAACCTTCACCCGAAGTGCTTTTGAAATGAGGAAATACCTCATCACGCACCTCTTTTAACATGCTGTCTTTATCTTGGTGGATGAAGCGGTGCCAACGAATATGTTGTTGGTCTTCACTAAAACGGCGCTTGAACTCTCCACCTCTTAGCTTTTGGCGTTTTTCGTCGCGCTGCTCGTGTAAGTCGAGCAAACGGGCATACATTAAAAAAGTGATTTGTTCGATTACGGTGAGTGGATTAGCAATGCCGCCCGTCCAGAACTCTTCCCATAACTTGTCAATATCGCTTTTTAATTTACCAGTGATCATAGTGTTCTCTTTTCAATTCTAATTAGTCTTTAAAAGACGTATCTAATTTGTTTAACGGTGTTGGTAGCTCTAGAGACTTTAATAATGAAAAAACGTCATCTTCACCGCTACCAAGCACACCCTCATATATTCTGTTGTAAGGCGCTTTGTCTAAGTCCGCAATTTTAATACCACCGCTTCTGGCAATGTGCCCAATCAACATATCGATGATACGCATCGCCTGAGGTGGCATCCGATGGTGTTGCAATAAAACCGTGAAACTCTGTTCAATATATTTAGCATCCATGCCAACAATACTGCGGAGCAACTTATCTAATGGCTCAGTAGTATCTGGGTAAAACGTTTTAAGCGTTTCAATATCCAGGTCTGCATATTTGGCATGAATAACGCCATTGAGTTGCACAATTTCATCTTCAGTTACAGGCTGCCCATTTCTGATTTTTTGAATAACTGGATCACTTTCAAAAATCGGCTCTAACGCTTCCTGCACTTTTTGCTGATAGATTTTGTAGTCAACCGTATGAATATTTGTAGCTCTAGTTCTAATTTCTATTTCAGTTTCATCCTCTGGAATATCTGTATATGTAGGGCCGAGATTTGGCGGCAGGATTTCACCTTCAAGCAAATACATGATGTCTCTTAACGCAATACGATGTTGCTCCAGAGCATCAAAGGTGATGCCGTGCCAATTATTGTCATCCATCAAAAACTTGATTTCAACGGCTTTGGCCTGCACTTGAGCTGTATTTTTTGGCAGGCGTTCTAACACACCTTTAATTTCAAATTTAAGCTCACCAATTGCTTGAGGATTGAGTAATAGTTCTGTTTGTGTTTGAGCAATTAAACAATCCCAACGGAGAGCTTTACTTTGCCCACGAATATCAAGCCAGTTCATCAATCGCGCAATTTCACTTTCAAGTAAGGCGACTGTTGGCTTGGCAAATTGCTTTAACAGCTTAGCGTCTGACATTTGTTCAACGAGTTGCCAATTGTCTCGCACATTAATGTTCTTAGTATCTAAGGCTATTATGTCTTGTTGAATTAACTTAATTACTGTTTCAAACGCAGGGATTTCTAGTTTATTTAGCGCACTTGACGCTAGTAACATCCTTAACTCGAAACGCTTTTGCGCCAGTGATTTACTATTGGTTGGCTCGACTTCTTCGTATTCAAATTCGAAGTAATCAAAGTTGTTCCAATGGTCGAAAATTAGGAAACGTGTTTTATGTTTTCCTTTACCAAATAAATCTTCACATAGGCGTGTACCACGGCCTATCATTTGCCAGAACTTAACCTTCGATTTTACAGGTTTGGCAAAGACAAGGTTTACCACACTTGGCACATCAATCCCGGTATCTAACATATCAACGGATATCGCCAGCGTGATCGGATCTGGTAACGAAGGATCTTTTGCCTTTTCTTCCTCAGTCACTTTAAACTGATCGATCAATGCTTCAGCTCTTGGCTCATCTGAGTGAATAACTTCACAAAAGCCATTACTGAGCTCTGGGTACATTTCATCGAACAGTTCTTTAAGCAAACGAGCGTGGTCGATTCGTCTGGCAAAGATAATCGACTTACCAATGAATTGATTGTCTTTGTCCTTGATACCATTTTCCATTAAGTTGCGGAGGACTTTTCGGTTGGTATCTTTGTTTAAAATGACCTTATCAATGTCTTTTGAGTCAAACTCAAGTTCGTTTGGGTCTACACCTTGGTCTTCCAATTCCGCTATTTGTTCATCGGTCAAAGAGCGTTGATTAATTCCATCGCGCATGAACTTGGTTGTCATTGTGACAATTTCATACGGCACTAGGTGATCTTCTTCTATTGCTTTTTCCAACGGATAATTAGCCGTGGGGTCTTTATAACCACAGTCGAATAATTGACAGGTGGAGCGTGAAACCATTTCTACTGGGGTTGCGGTTAAGCCAACTTGTAAACAATCAAAATATTTAAAAATATTGCCAAACACGTTGTAGATTGAACGGTGTGATTCATCGGCAACGATTAAATCAAAATAGCCAACGTCAAATTTTTCATAGATGCCCATCATGCCAGGATACGTAGCGATAAAAATACGAGCCGTGCTTTCGTATTTTTTATCACTTTTACCTACTACGTAAGGCTTAACACCTAAAAACTCGACAAAAGCCTGTTCTGCCTGTTTGCGCAATTCTTTCCTGTCGCATAAAAACAGAATGCGCTTTGCCCATTTAGCATCTTGCAGAGATTTCGTTAGTGCAATTGAAACACGCGTTTTGCCCGTACCCGTTGCTTGAACGATTAACGCTTTTCTGCGCTTTTTCTCAAATGTATCATGTACGCGAGAAATGGTTTCTAACTGATAACGGCGACCAGCAATACCAGCATCAATGGTGACATCTGATAGCTTTTTCTTTTCTACTAGCTGGAATTTAACCAAATGTTGCAATGAGCTTTTTGAGTAGTAACCATAGATTTTTCTTGGCGGGTAACCTTGAACGTCATCCCATATATATATGTCATGTCCATTGGTGTAAAAAATCACAGGTCGCTGCCCATGTTCCTTTTCTAAACCATCGGCATAATCTTTCGCTTGCTTCTTACCAATACGTGCATCTTTTGACGTTTTCTTAGCTTCAACAACAGCCAAAGGCAGTCCATCGTCATCCCACAGAACATAATCTACAGAGCCATTACCTGACTCTGTAGGTTGATACTTAACTGGTACTTCTTGTCCAACTTCGTCAGTTGATACTGCATTTTCTGCAACATCCCAACCGACTTCACGCAATTCCATATCAATAAGGTATTTGCGCGTTTCCGCCTCGCTGAAATCCAGCGTTTTAGAGATAGATTGGCTATTGGTTGTAAAGGCTTCAAATACAGGCTCGTTACGAGTTGCCGCAGCCTGTTTCGATTCAGCTAATATTCTTTCGTTGACTAAGCGTTGTTCTTCCAACTCAGCCATTGCTTGCTGATAAAGGTCGTCACTTTTTTCTAATTTTTTCTTTAATTTGCTCGCCGCTGAAATATCGGTATTAAACTCAATAAATTCAGGCACAGTATCCGCTTTGACATTGTGATAGCTACAATAAAACCACGCCCCTAATTGATAAGATTGTTTAACGCCAAACACAGCATCTTTATCAGTTCCTTTGTTTTCATGAGCAGCCTTATTACCCAATGTTTTAATCGCGTGAAATTTATCTAAAACAGGTGCAGACGCTAGTTGTATAAAGTCTTCACCGATTAACTTTTCGTGGAATGTAGCTTTTGGCAAGCAAGGTAAGTTCAATTTACGGTAAATAAAGTTCACCATAAATTCACCGAATGAACGTAGCTTAATTAGCGCACTTTGAGGGTCGCTAAACGCGTATTCTTCAGCGTAAGCACCAAAGTCGGCTAATTCAGGCCAGTCTTTTCTTAAGAACTCAAAATTCATGGATTGCTTCATTCCTAGTTATTCCTTAATTCCTGTTATCGCAATTGATATGCCAACTCTATTTTTCAGGTTCATTTTCAGAGATCATCTTCAACCGCTTCATCATATTTCTTAGATTTTGATGATTACCCAAACTTAACATTTCCGCACTTTTAACGCGGCCATTCCCCGTCGCTTTTAACGCCGCCTCTACGTATTTTTTTTCTATATTTTCAATGATTTGCTTCAAGTTCACCACATCACCGTAGGCTAAGTGTATGTCATGGTCTTGTTGCTTATTTTCTCGGTTTATAAGCGCATTTTGAATATCTAAATCAAATATCTCATCGTTATCCGAAAGTAGTAAAGCTCGATTCAAGGTACTCCACAGTTCGCGGATATTTCCTCGCCAAGGTTGGGACAATGTAAACTTCATTCCCTTATTGGAAATTATTTTACTTTTATAATTTTGATGCTTTTGTGCGTTATCATTAATTTCTTTTGCTAAGGCGTTTACCAAGGGCTCGATATCTTCAACTCGATTTCTTAAAGGTGGGATTTCAATAACACCAAGTGCCAATCGATAAAATAAATCTTCCCGGAACTCTCCGCACTCCACCATGCCAACCAAGTTGCGATGCGTAGCGGCAATAACTCTGACATCAACGGTTATCGTTTTGTCATCGCCAACACGAGTGATCTCACCTTGTTGTAATGCCCTTAATAGCTTCACTTGGACATCTAATGACAATTCACCTACTTCATCTAGAAATAATGTTCCACCGTCTGCTTGCTCGAATACACCTTTATGTTCTTTTACAGCACCGGTGAAAGCCCCTTTTACATGCCCAAACAGGATGGAATCAACGAGGTTTTGGGGCAAAGCGCCGCAGTTGACCGTTTTCATCGGTTGTGAAGCACGACTGCTCGCTTTATGAATTGCATTGGATATCACTTCTTTACCGGT
This sequence comes from Thalassotalea sp. PS06, assembly GCF_007197775.1. Taxonomy (NCBI): domain Bacteria; kingdom Pseudomonadati; phylum Pseudomonadota; class Gammaproteobacteria; order Alteromonadales; family Colwelliaceae; genus Thalassotalea; species Thalassotalea sp. PS06. The sequence continues at coordinate 1,897,882 of NZ_CP041638.1, forward strand.
GCCGGTTTCGCCTAATACCAATACAGGTAAATCAAGAGGGGCTAATTTCGATGCTTTATTTACAACCTCAAGCATTGGAGGAGAGACAGCAATGATGTCTTCAAACGCTTTGTTATTGGTCGGTAATTTAGTCGCTTTAGAAGAGATCGCCCTCGCAACTGATGCATCATGTTCTGCTACAAAGTCAAAAGGAATGTCATCTAAAAATATTTCTCTTTGGCGATTTGATTGGTAAAAATATGTATTGGTTTTACCTTTACCCAATATAATGCTTACGGCAGACATAGCGGGCGAGCCAGAAGTAAGGTTTATATAGAGCTCATCGCTCTCACTTGAAAGTTTGTTGATCCACTTTTGTGATTGTTTGGATATGGAGACGTAATCGATTGGACTGGTAATACTAACCGTGTGACCTTGAACCACTTGAAAAGGTCGCTGGGCTATTGCGAGTTTTTTTTCCAACCAGGGAACATAGTTACGCCTTTCCTCTTCCCATTTATTCGAGATGATTACGATTTGATCAAACGGTTCAGGATGCTTCAACGCGATATTGGAAATCGGAGAGTCAGTATCCTGATTCATACCGTCAACATCAGCTTGACCAAACCACGTAAAAAGAGTTTTCACAATTCACACTTATTATCCTTATTAGATTGTAAATAATCTTACCTTATCTAATTTTTTTTACATACCAAAAAGGTGAGCAAATTAGCTCACCTTTAACTTACGTAATTAGATTCAGAGTTTTCTACTAAATTAGATCGTTCACCGACTAGTAATGCCCAGCTCAGAAAACCGCCACGTAAATGGCAATACCATGCGTAAATCGTTTTTAAAAAGTCAACCATTTAAAATAAAGTCTCTATTCTATTTTAAAAATGTAAATGACGTCTCCTTTTAAAAAAATTTCTTTTAAAAACTTGCGCACAACTGAACATGTATCTATAGTGTATATTGGGTTATTTTTTTCTGATTATCTGTGCTATACTTCTTACATATGACGTGTGGGGAGGGGCTCGGTGTGATTAATGATTTAAACCATGTTTTAGTGCCGTATCTCAGGTACGTTAAACCTGAGAAAGTGTTGCTACGACAGTATGCCTTAAATTTTGTTATACCCCCTCTTACCTACCGAAGAATCACCAGTAAGTTCGCAATACAATCCAGACGGTTTCTCAATGGCCAGAAAGCGCGCTGATCCCGCCGACGCTTGGATGCCACCACGCGTATATCGTGGGCGTTCCGCTTTTGAGTTCCGGGCAAGAAACGGTAAAACCATTCGTTTATGCGGTTTAGATTCGCCAAAATCTCAAGTTTGGAAAAATTATGAAGAGCTTGATAAACGAAATCTCAAGTTCAAAGACACATTCGAAAAATTGTTAATCGACTATTACGAAAGTCCGCAACATGCGCAAAAAAAGCCAGCGACAAAGCAAAGCTACGAAGACTACAAAAAAGATCTGCTGAAGCACTTTGGTTCGATGAAAGCCAGGACCATTGGCCCTCGACACGTTAGAAAATTTCTCGACGAAAAATATGAACGCTCCGGCGCAACACAGGCCAATCGTCATAAATCAGCGCTGAGCGTAATTTTCAGTTGGGGGTTTGAGCGAGAGAGAGTCGAGCGAAATCCATGTGTGGGGATCAAAAAATTCAAAGAAACGCCACGAGAAGTTTATATCGAAGATGATGACTACAAATTGATGTTAAAGCATGCCGATCCACCACTTGAGGCTGCAATGGAAATCGCTTATTTGTGTATGGCGAGAAATATGGATGTACGTAACCTTAAAAAAGCCGATTGTTTGCAAGAAGGTGTGTATATTTGCCAATCAAAAACCAACAAGAAGCAAATAAAACGCTGGGGGAAGCGACTGAGAGCTGCCGTGAAACTGTGTGATCAGCATTTTAAAAGTAATAACTCGCTGTTTGTCGTGCATCAAGAAGATGGCAGCAAATATTCTCACAGCGGTTTAAACAACCTTTGGCGTAAAGCGAAGAAAAAAGCCGAGAAAGAGCTTGGACGCACGATAAATTTTACGTTTCATGATATCAAAGCCAAAGGCATTAGCGATTTTGAAGGTTCGGAAGAACAAAAACGTGAAGCTGCGGGTCACACCAACGTAGCACAAACCCGAGATTACAACCGAAAAACGATGGTCGTGGACACCGTAGAAACCGCTAGCCAAGAACCAAAGAAAAAAACCAAAAAACCTTAATGCCAGTGCCCTACCCGAGTTATATTGTGAAATCATATTGTGAAGCCGAAATGTTCGATGCTTAAAAAGCAAGGAGCATTTCGCGAATTTACGGTGATTTCAAAACATAAAATTTTTAAAACCACCATCCTGTGCGTTCAGATTTTTCAACCTTTTTTCACAATATAAACGTGTTGTTCGGTTGTCGTCGACAATGCTGAACCATAAAAAAAGGGCTTAGTTTTCACTAAGCCCTTGATCTTTATCGAATGTGGCGGTGAGATAGGGATTTGAACCCTAGATACGCTACAAACGTATGCCGGTTTTCAAGACCGGTGCTTTCGACCACTCAGCCATCTCACCAATATGATTTATTTCAGGATACCCCACCGCAACGACTCATTGGGTGGTTTAAAACCTTAGCATATCGCAACATCAATTTTATTGCGAAGCGCAGGTTTTCAAGACCGGTGCTTTCGACCACTCAGCCATCTCACCTGAAGTGGTGCGAATATTATAGTCTCGTTTTCGCCTTGTAAAGCCTTAATTTCGATAAATATTTCAACCGCTGAAAAAAGCGACAAAGTGACTTTGTTTTATGCAAAATTACTGTTAAAAATAGACTTTAAGCAAATTTCTATCGGATGTTCTAATGACCGGAAATATTAAAATTCGATGCCCCTGGCTGGATTTAGCGAAACCAGATTATGTTGAATATCATGACAAGGAATGGGGTGTCCCAGTTTATGATGATCGCAAGATGTTCGAATACCTGACATTAGAATCCGCTCAAGCCGGTCTTAGTTGGTATACGGTTATGAAGAAACGTGAAAATTATCGAAAGCTTTTTGATGACTTTGATTTTAACAAGGTCGCTCTTTACGATGAATCAAAAATTCAGGAACTACTAAAAGACCCGGGCATTATACGTAACCAGCTAAAAATTCGAGCGACGGTTAACAACGCCCAGCGGTTTATTGAAGTCAGACAAGAATTCAAAAGCTTTTGCGACTATTTATGGGGATTTGTTGATCACAAACCTATCGTCAACGTAATTGAACGATTAGAAGACTACCCTGCGAAAACCGAACTTTCGGACAAAATCAGTAAAGATTTAAAGAAACGCGGGTTTAAATTTGTCGGTTCGACAATCGTCTATGCGCATATGCAGGCGTGTGGCATGGTTAATGATCATAGTAGCGATTGCTTTCGTAGAATTGAAATATTAGATTCCAGTTGTAAAAACAATGGTTAAACATTCGCCGAAACTCGAAATTTTCTATAATATTATTCCGTTTAGCGTTAAAATTTGGTAAAAAACGACTTGGAACTATTGGGGCCTGCCCCCATCTAATAGTTAACTTTGGTTTAAAAAGGAAATACAGATGCAATCACCTGTAGGTTTTAATACCGCTTCACAATTATCAACTGTTGAAATTAACAAGGTTTTACGTAATACCTACACCTTGTTAGCGATGACTTTAATCTTTAGTGCAATCGTTGCAACAGCAACAATCGCATTAAATATACCTTCACCAGGTCTAATCGTAACCCTTATAGGTGTTTACGGTTTAATGTTTCTGGTTTATAAAACTGCAAATTCAGCGATGGGTCTGGTCTCAGTATTCGCTTTTACCGGCTTTCTCGGCTATACCATTGCTCCACTCGTTGGTTATGCTTTGGGTGCTGGCGCAGCTGACTTAGTTGTTCTGTCCCTAGGCGGCACTGGCCTGATTTTCTTCGGTCTTTCAGCCTATGCACTGACCACTAAGAAAGATATGTCATTCCTTAACGGTATGCTTGTCGCTGGTTTCTGGGTGTTGATTATCGCTATGATCGGTAACTTATTCCTGCAAATTCCTGCATTGTCGCTAGCGATTAGCGCTTTGTTTATTTTGTTCTCATCAGCGATTATCCTGAAACAAACCAGTGACATCGTTCACGGCGGCGAGACAAACTATATTGTTGCAACCGTTACCTTGTTTGTATCTCTATACAACATCTTCTCTAGCTTGCTACATCTTTTGATGGCGTTTGCTGGTGGTGACGATTAAACTATCGTCTAGGTAAATACAGAATAAAGCCTCGGAAACGGGGCTTTTTTATTTCGGGAAGATAATGTGACCACTTTTGCCATAGTTGTTAGCACCGCGCCAACGGATAACAGAACCCTCACTGCATTAAAATTTGCACAATCTTTGATTGCTCAAGGGCACATCATTGATGGCGTTTTCTTCTATCAACATGGCGTGATTAACGCCAATGTATACCTACAGACGCCCTCTGACGAGATTAATCACTTAACGGCCTGGGACAAGTTCCATGCTGATACTCAAACGCCAATGCATTTGTGTATCACTGCTGCAGAACGACGAGGTCTTACCGACTCGAATGCGCCCGGCTTCTCCCATAATATTGCCAGGCATTTTACCATTTCCGGCTTAGGTGAATTAGTTGTTCTCACCAACAAGGCCGATAAGGTAATTCAATTATGATAAACAACAATCGAATTGCTATCGTCAACACGGCAACCACATTTGATGATTTTAAGGCCAAAGAGGCGCTGGATTTAGCATTGATTTTTGCAAGTTACGAGATGCCAGTGGCACTTTTTTTCATGGCCGACGGTGTGTTTCAGACAACGGCCAACCAAAACCCTGAGCTGATTGGCAACAAAGATTTCATTGCTACCTTTAAAGCATTGGGTTTTTATGACATCGACGACATTTTTATTTGCCAGCAAGATATGCAACAAAGGCAAATAAGTGGCGATCTGGCTGTTAACGATCCGCAAATATTACCGCGTAATGATTTTAATCGCGCTCTTAACGAATACGACCTGATTTTGACATTTTAACTATCATGGCAAATTTACACATTATAAGAAGCTCTGGGTTTACCCATGGAAAACTGCAACAGTGCCTGGCAACGGTTATCGACGATGATGCGATCCTATTAATAGACGATGGCGTTTATAACCTAAACCATCCTGAACTTTTAAAAGTTATTGGTTCCCGTCCATTATTTGCGCTTGAAGAACATGTAATCGCTCGTGGTTTAACCCCGTCTCGTTCAGAAGTTAAATATTGTGATTACAATAAATTCGTTGCTTTAACATTAGATGCAGACAAGGTAATAACATGGCAATAGAGTTTAATGGCAAAGAGTTAAAAACGGATAAAGAAGGTTATTTGTTGAATGTTGATGACTGGCAGCCTGAATTAGCATCAATAATAGCAGCACAGGAAAATATAACCCTTAGCGATGATCATTGGGAAGTCGTTAACTTTGTTCGCAATTTTTATCTGCAATATAAAACATCTCCGGCGATTCGGGCCTTAATAAAAGCCTTGAAAACAGAATTCCCCGAAGAAAAAGCGAATAGTCGTTACCTTTACCGGCTATTCCCAAAAGGTCCGGCTAAACAAGCAACAAAAATTGCCGGCTTGCCAAAACCTGCCCGCTGTATTTAAAACTTACAATTTTGTCCTTTGATAATTTGTTAATCTTTTGTGAACTCGTTAGAATCAGTCCAATAGCCTCTTCAACTCAGGTATTTTTTTATGAATAAATCCATAACGATAAACGGTAAATCGGTAGAAATCGATGTCGATGAGAATATGCCATTACTGTGGTTTTTACGGGATCGCCTTGAATATACCGGAACAAAATTTGGATGCGGAAGCGGAATGTGCGGCGCTTGTACCGTTCACTTAAATGGCCAGGCGATTCGCTCTTGCGTAACTCCGGTTGGATCCTTAGCCAATCAGGAAATCACTACCATCGAAGGTTTGTCAGAAGATGGCGATCATCCTTTACAAAAAGCCTGGCTGGATAACCGCGTACCACAATGTGGATACTGTCAGGCCGGACAAATTATGAACGCAGCGGGTCTTTTAAATTCAAATCAGTCACCTAGCGATCAAGAGATTGAAAACGCCATGCAAGGCAATATCTGTCGCTGCGGAACCTACCAACGTATCAAACAAGCCATTCGTGATGCCGCGGATGAGTTAGCTAAGGAGGTATAAGATGACTAATATCTCTCGTCGCAACTTTCTAAAATCTGCTGGTGTTGGTACGTCTGGTTTAATGCTTGGGGTTAGCATTCCAGCTACCGCCCTTGCAAGTGAAAAACCATTCAAACAAGACACCTTCAATCCGAATGCTTTTATCCACCTTACCGAAGATGGCAAAACCACCATTTATTGTGGCCGTTGTGAAATGGGACAAGGTATCAGTACCGCCCTACCCGCAGCCGTTGCTGATGAAATGGAAGCCGACTGGGGTCAGGTTACGGTACTGCAGGCTGAAGGTAATGAAGATAAATATGGTCCTCAGGCTACCGGTGGCTCAGCGAGTATCCGGGTGATGTATATCCCGATGCGTGAAGCCGGCGCGAAAGCCAAGTTTATGCTGGAAGCGGCGGCTGCTAAAACCTGGGATACCGATATCAAAAACTGTTATGCAAAAAAACACTACGTTTATTTGAAAAACAGTGACAAAAAATTGAGCTTTGGAGAACTGGCCTCTTTAGCTGCCACTATGCCAGCACCGGAAAAACCTAAGCTAAAAGAAAAATCCGAGTATGCCTATATTGGTAAAGACCTGAAACGTCACGATCAAGCTGACGTTGTTGTTGGACAACGTACTTACGGTGTCGATACTAAATTTCCGGGGCTAAAATATGCGGCCATCGTCCACTGCCCGGTGCTTGATGGCAAATTAAAATCTGTAGACAAGTCTGCAGCTTTGGCGATCAAAGGCGTCACGGATGTTGTCGAAATTGAACGTCTCGATATTCCTTACGGATCACTAGGTGGTGTTGCCGTTGTCGCGGACAACAGCTGGACCGCTCAGCAAGGCGTTAGAGCCCTAAAAGTTGAATGGGAAGCCGGCAAGAATGGCATCTATGACACGAAAACCTATAAGAAACAGTTAGTTGCGAATGTTGAAAAACCCGCGCAAGTCAATGATGCGCGCGGCGATGTAGCAGCAGCCTTGAAAGCAGCAAAGAACACCCATAGCGCAACCTATACCGGTGGTCATTTAAGCCACTCTCCTATGGAACCTAACGCCAGTGTGGTTTGGGTACAGGATGATAGCTGTGAAGTGTGGGCATCAACCCAGAGTCCTGCCGATATTCAAAAGGTGTTGGCACAATTTCTTAAGCGTGAACCAAAGGACATCAAAGTTAATGTAATGATGGCAGGTGGCGCGTTTGGCCGTAAGTTTAAATGTGACTACGTCCACGAAGCTGCAGCAATTTCACAACAAGTGAAAGCACCGGTGCAGCTAATCTGGTCGCGTGAAGAAGATATGAGAACCGGTTATTACCACTCTACCAGTGCCCAGCATATTCAAGCCAGTTTTGATGATGAAGGTAATGTGGATGCCTGGCTACAACGGGTAGCTTTCCCATCAATTAATTCGTTATTTGATAAGTCAGTTGAACGTGCTCCGAAAGGCGCTACCAAAGATGTATTCAATCATCCGTTTGGTATTAAAAACATGCAGGTTGAAAGTGGTGAAGCCCCAGCGCATACCCGGATCGGTTGGTATCGTGCCGTATATGCAATCTTCTATGGATTCGCGTTCGCAAGTTTTGCTGATGAGTTAGCCCATAAAGCCGGTATGGATCCGTTTGAGTTTTTAAATAAACTCTATGACAGCAATACCAATCCGAAACAAGCGGAACAAATTGAGCGTTCTAAAGGCGTGTTAGCGTTAGCCGCTGAAAAAAGTGGTTACCACCAGCGCGATAAGTTGCCGGAGGGACAAGGTATTGGTCTGGCAGTGCACTACAGCTTTAATAGCTATGTAGCAATGGCCGTTCATGTAGAAGTTGATGGCGATAACATCAAAGTCCTAAACGTAGACTGTGCCGTGGACTGTGGCCAGATATTAAATACTGATGGTGCGACTGCACAGATGGAAGGTGCTGTCGTGATGGGTATGTCCCTTTCCATGTACACGGAAATCGTATTTAAAGATGGACAGGTAGTGAATTCCAACTTCCACAACTACCCGGTACTTCGCATCAATGAAATGCCAAACGTTCGGGTTCATTTAGTAGATTCTGATAAAGATCCAACAGGATTGGGTGAACCTGGCGTCTCGCCTTTTCCACCAGCACTAACGAATGCGATATTTGCAGCATCCGGTAAACGTTATCGTGATTTACCAATAAAACCCATGTCGATTTAATTGACTGGGTATCAATCAATAAGGGCGCAAGTAAGCGCCCTTTTTTATTACTTTTTGATTATATCGTACCTACTTTGAAATCAGGTGGTAAAGGTACCTGAAGGACATCAGCAATTGCCCGAACTAACTCATATTCCTGGATGCTGAATATGCCGTCAATACCGATAACGAACAAACAACCTTTGATAACTTTTTCTTTGTCACCAAAACCAAGATGGTTTAATTGCTGCAAGCTAGCACTCGCGGTCTCAAGTGATACCGCATCCGGGGTCAATTCTTTGAGATCAAACAAATCAGAGAACTGTCGTAACTTTTCCAGGTTTTCCTCGGTTAACCCATGCTCCGTTGCCCCTAACACCAGAGAGAAAATACAATGTACAGCGTCTTCAACCTCCGTGATAGCAAGATATTTTTTAAAGCCTGTTTTAGGCTGCATATCCTGTAAATGCTGAAACACAACCTGTTGCAACACCCACTCAAAACGCTCAATGTTTTCATCTGCATTTACGAGCTGGTCTACTAATTCTCTAAATCGCTCTACTTCAATAGCACTAAGTTGTTTTAGTGCCGGATTAAGCAAATCGATCAATGGCAACCGGTAACCCGGGGCTAATGCTTCTACTTGTTGACGAAGCGAGAAAACTTTATCAATTAACCGACTAAAGTCACTCTCCTGAATGGCATTAAGCTGCTTATTTAACGTGTCTTGTTGCTGACTTATGAGTAAACAACAAACAATTGCCACCGCACCAACGGGTTCGTGACTTTCGCGATACAAATCATCACTAAAGCTATTTACAAGTTGATGCGCATAATCTAATTGCTGTTCGTTGATATTTCCCGCTTGTGACAACACCGATAAAATCGCTACATCCGCAGGATCAATCGCGTTTGATGAGGAGGATTGACTGCTGCCTGCTGTTGTCGACGACTCAGCCACCTTACGCATTGGTTTTTTATCCGCATTGGCTTTGTTTAGCAACAAGTGTGGATCAATTCGGGAAATTCGTTCATCAAGTGGTGGATGCGTAGCAAAAAGCCTCGAAGCAAAAGAATGCACGCCTGTTGCGAAAAAACCATGGGTATATTCCACGGCGTCCGGTTGTTCTATATAAGAACCATGAGATGCATTACGGATCTTATAAAGCGCTTCCCCTATTCCCTGCTTGTTTCGAGTAAACTGCACAGCAGATGCGTCTGCAAGATATTCTCGTTGGCGACTGATAGACGCCTTGATAATATTACCAAAAAAGTGGCCACCATAACCGATAGCAACTAACCCCAGCCCCAAGATCGCAGTTGCGTTACCATTTTTACTGCTACCGCGTCCGGCATGAAGCAGATAGTATCCGATAAAACCGATCACTAAAATACCATGCAACAAGGCCACCAACTGCAAATTGATACGCATATCACCATTTAGGATATGACTAAACTCGTGGGCGATAACACCTTGTAACTGATCTCTATCGAGGGATTCCAACGCTCCGCGGGTGATCCCTATTACAGCATCATTACGGTCAAAACCCGCAGCGAAGGCATTAATTCCTGGTTCACTATCAAGGATGTATACCCCGGGCACTGGCGTTCCCGCAGCTATTGCCATTTCTTCAACCACGTTAAGCAATCTTTTCTCTAGCGTTGACGCGGTGCTGTGATTAACAACAGAACCACCTAAAGATTCGGCGATTACTTTACCACCTTCGCCAAGGGAGATTTGCTTATAGGCACTACCGCTAAAAATCACAAAACAAACGATGGCAGATATAAAAGCAAAAGCACGCCAGTCAAACTGAGAGAAAAGGTATTGGGCGTTAAACTCCATACCTTGCTCGAAATTGATATAACCAAATGCCGCCATTGCCAGAATATTGGTGACTATTACTAAGGTAATCACCGCAGCAGCAAACAGCACCACTAATAAACTTGTAGAACGTTTCGCCTGTTCCTGGGCTTGAAAAAAGTCCATTGTAGAAAACGTTTAGAAGCTTACTTTAGGCGCCGCCTGAATTTCAGCACTATCTTCAAACTCAAGTAATGAAGCATCCTGGCTATGCCCAAATGGACCGGCAAAGAAGTTTTGCGGGAACTGCTGCTTGTAGGTGTTGTAACTCATCACCTGGTCGTTAAACGCTTGTCTGGCAAAACTAATGCGATTTTCTGTACTTACCAGTTCTTCATTAACCTGCATCATATTCTCATTAGCTTTAAGATCTGGATAAGCTTCCATAACAACGTTCAGTTTATCTAAAGCTGAGGTCAACATGGATTCTGCCCCACCTAATGACTGCATGGCGGCAGGGTTACCCGGAGCCTTCATTGCCGCTTCTAATCCTTTAGCCGCAGCATTACGAGCAGAAATAACGGCTTCTAACGTTTCCCGTTCATGGCTCATGTAGGCTTTAGCGGTTTCAACGAGATTAGGGATCAGATCATAACGACGCTTTAACTGCACTTCTATTTGTGCAAACGCATTTTGATAGCGGTTTTTGAGTGCAACCAATTGGTTGAACACTGAGATGACGTAAAAGATCAGAGCAGCGATTACTACCCAAAAAACAATTGTGGAGATATCCATATGAGTTCCTTTCGTTTTTTAATCACAAAAGGAACTCTAACCTATTGAATACTAATCAGCAATGGCGTTTTATCGGCAATGCTTAATCGAGCAGAGCCTTTTTAATTTGCGAAAACTCATCCGCTTGCTGACTTTCAGGGAAAGCGTTAATGAATAAGTCTATTTGCTCCATGGCTTTCTCTTCATCCTGCTGAAACAAGTATAAAAACACATAACCGCTTTCTACTTCGTGATTTCGGGCTGGTAAATAGTGTTGTCTCAGGCGCTGCAGGCTTTTTTCAGCATCACCCAGATAGTAACGTCCTGCCGTTAAATAAAAATAGGTAGCAGAAAAATTACAGGCGACGGAATCTGGAAATTCCTCAAGACAATCTGTCAGGTACTCGAGGGCATTTTCGCCGCTACCGGGGATCTGCATGTTGTATCCCATTCGATACAATTCCGACAGCATATAAAAGGTCTTTTCCTGGCCTAATTGGTCGTGGAATTGTTGCGCGACATCGACAAGTTCCATCCATGAAATCATCACTTCTTCTCGATGATTTTCATTGCTGAATCTCGGCGGATACATGCCAATTATCGGGTTTAACTGGGTAACCTCTTCATCCAGTTCTTCAAAGGTCAGTGGCTGTTTAAGGCTTGAATATTGCGTAAGGATGTTACTTGATTCAGGATGATTACCCGGAACCATAGAACAAGAGGTGATACAAAATATCAGGCTTAACAAAACAACAATCTTCATTCGGCACTCCTATCGGCGGGGTCAGAGAAAAACCGCCAACAAATAATCAACAAGAGTTTGCAATATCCTGAAGTTATTGAGGTAAGAGTCGTTAACCACGACCTTTGATAATTGAGAGAAGATTAAGTTGCGCGTCTTTCGAATGCCTTAATCTAAAATTTATCTTATGAAATCAAGAACTACCACAGCTATAGATAATTAGAGAACCACTATCACGTTATGAAAATTCAAAGTATCAAAGATAAAAAACTAAACACGACCGTTATCTTTTATAAAGTTCCATCAAAACATTAAGCAAGGTGCTTAAATACAACTATAGACAAGGAATCTAACGGTTGAAAATAATTAATGCGAAATTTTTAATGTGGGCAAAGAACGTCTATTTTCGGTGTTCAAATTTATTAAATATTGAGATATAAAAAAGGAGCCTAACGGCTCCTTTTGCTCAACACAGTTAAGCTCTATGCCACATCTACTGCAGCAACAGCCGCTTTGGTGATCTCTGTGATTTTGTCCCAATCTTTGTTAGCTACCGCGTCTGCAGGAACAAGCCATGAGCCCCCAATACAACTCACATTTTTCAGCGACAGATAATTATTCATATTATCTTTATTGATACCGCCCGTTGGACAAAAACGGATATCAGGGAATGGTCCGGCAATCGACTTAATCGACTTGGCACCACCAATGGCTTCTGCCGGAAAGAACTTAAAGTGGTCTAAACCAGCATCAATCCCCGTCATTAATTCAGAAATTGACGCAATACCCGGAATTAATGGAATTGAGGCTTCACCGGATGCTTCTAATAGCTCTCTGGTCATACCCGGACTGATAGCAAACTTCGCACCAGCTTCCTGAGCCTGACGTAGGGTTTGCGGATTGGTAACAGTACCTGCACCTACCATTGCATCTGGTAGTTCATCGGCAATCTTACGAATTACTTGTAATGCATTTTCCGTGCGTAGTGTTACTTCTAATACGCGAATACCACCTGCCATCAGGGCTTTAGCAATAGGAATTGCATCTTCAACATTTTCAATAACCAATACAGGTACGATAGGCCCCATGGCAAAAATTTCTTGTGGCTTGATTTGCCAATTACTCGTTACAGACATACGACCTCATTATTGATTTGTTGTTTAAGAAATGCACTGGCTCCCAAAATCCCTGGTTGTGGCTCAGTAATTACGTAAGTAGGAATACCCTGATTAAATTCTTCGAATCGGCCTTTTGCTTCAAAACGGGCACGAAATTCGCTTTGAGCAAAAAACTCTAAAAACCTTGGTACGATACCTCCGGCTATATATACGCCGCCAAATGCACCGGTTGTTAACGCCAGGTTTCCAGCAAAACTACCAAGGGTTTTACAAAATTGATGCATCGCCTGAACGCACACTTCGCACTCGCCGGAAATGCCTTTTGCAGAGATATCTTTGGCGCGATAATTTTCTGCTTTAACGTCATTTATGTCACAAAGCGCCTGATAGATTTGCTCAATACCTAAGCCCGACAATATTTGTTCAGCCGAGACTCGCGGATATTTATGTTTCAGGAAATTTAGAATGGCGAATTCAGTCTCATCGGTTGGCGCAAAATCGACATGTCCGCCCTCTCCGCCAACGCTAATCCACTGTCCTTGGTATGCAAATAAGTTGGCAACACCAAGACCTGTTCCTGGCCCACAAATAGCGATTGGTTTATGAGGAATAGCTTCGCCGCCACCGATTTTAACTTTTTGCGTATCATCCAGGCTGTTAATGGACATGGCAATCGCTGTGTAGTCATTAATCATATAAAGACTATTTAATTGCAGCGATGCCTTTAACTCGGATTGACGAAATTCCCATGGTAAATTCGTCATGCTAATCAGATCGTTATCAACCGGACAGGCAATAGCTAAACATGCATTAACCTTGCTGGAGTCAACCTGATGCTGGACAAAATAATCTTCGAGAACCATTTGCAGGCTCGAAAATTCTGCACATTGATATAAATGTAGATTCTTAACCGAACCGGTTTCATCGAGCATACCAATACGCAGATTGGTACCTCCGATATCGGCTACGATATTAATTGCTGCGGATTTAAGCGTCATAACTTAGTGTTCCTCTTTAAACAAAGAACAGGCTCCAAGCTCGGCACCACTTAAACTGCTGCGCATGAATCCAAACAATTCACGACCCATGCCCTGATGTTGCATTTGCCCAGAAAATTGCGCTGTTTCGCGCTTAGCTAATTCTTCGTCGCTAACCAGAACGTTAATACGGCCGCTATAACCATCAACCTGAATCATGTCGCCATTTTGTACTTTAGCAATCAGGCCACCATCTAGTGCTTCAGGCACCAGGTGAATCGCCGCAGGTACTTTACCGGAAGCTCCTGACATGCGGCCGTCGGTTACTAAGGCAACTTTAAAACCTTTGTCCTGAAGAACGCCTAAAGGCGGGGTTAATTTATGAAGCTCTGGCATGCCGCGACTTTTAGGTCCCTGAAAACGAACAACAGCAATGAAATCTTTTTCCAGCTCTCCGTTTTGGAATGCTTTTTCTAAATCATTTTGATCTTCAAACACAATCGCTGGTGCTTTAATCACTTCGGCACCTGGGCGCAATGCTGACGTTTTAAGAACCGCTCGACCAAGGTTACCTTCTAATACCTTAAGGCCACCATCGCTCTTGAATGGTTTTTCGTTAGTAGCGATAACTTCCAGGTCACCTGACGCTTCAGGACCATCAATCCATTTAAGCTCGCCATTTTCAAGCACTGGACGTTGCGTGTATCTTTGTAGACCTTCACCACAGATGGTGTGAACGTCTTCGTGCAACAGGCCTTTTTCCAACAATAAGCGGAACAATAAAGACATACCACCGGCTTCCTGGAATTGGTTGATATCAGCAAAGCCATTTGGATAAATTCGCGTTAACAACGGTACCGCGTCACTAAGATCTGAAAAATCATCCCAATTAATTATCACCCCACCGGCACGCGCCGCTGCAATCAAGTGCATGGTTAAGTTCGTAGAACCACCAGTTGCAAGCAATGCGACAATTGCGTTTACCCAGCTCTTCTCGTCAATCATCTTACCAACAGGCTGGAAATTACCGGATTGTTGGGTAAGACGAGTTACCTGGCGAGCAGCAGCTTTGGTCAATTCTTCACGCAATGGCGTATTTGGGGGGATGAAAGAAGAACCTGGCAAATGCAAGCCCATGACTTCAACCACTAATTGGTTTGAATTTGCCGTACCAAAGAAGGTACAAGTACCCGGCGCGTGATAAGAGTTGGACTCTGCTTCCAATAACTCATCTTTGCCAACTTCGCCTTTTGCAAACTGCTGACGAACTCGTGCTTTCTCTTTATTTGGAATGCCTGAAGGCATTGGGCCTGCAGGGACAAATACCGTCGGCAAGTGACCAAAAGTCATCGCTGCAATCAAAAGACCTGGAACGATCTTATCGCAGATACCTAGCATTAATGTGCCATCGAACATATTGTGTGATAGCGCCACTGCAGATGACATTGCAATAACGTCGCGACTCATCAGGCTCAAGTCCATGCCAGGCTGACCTTGGGTCACACCGTCACACATTGCCGGAACACCACCAGCAAACTGGGCTACACCGCCGGTTTCACGGATGGTTTTCTTGATAATGGCTGGATAGGTTTCGTAAGGCTGATGCGCACTCAACATATCGTTGTAAGCAGAAACGATAGCAATATCACTATGGTTTAGTTGCTTAAGTACGTCTTTCTCCTGCTTACCGCAGGCTGCAAATCCATGCGCAAGGTTACCGCAGGATAAGGCTCCACGGTGAACGGTTTGCGAGGATTCACGATCAATTTTTTCAATATAACTTTTTCTGCTTGCACGACTGCGTTCGATAATGCGGTCGGTTACCGCAGCAATTTTAGGGTCTATCATAACTACTCCGCCCAAAAAACGTCGATGGTTTTTGACTGGTGATGTAAAAATGCGCGAATAGGCATTTTCATGCTGTCTTGACTTGCTATTGCCTGATCCAAAACGGTCATTTTATTTTCACCTACCAGGTGAAGATAAAGATGAGAAGCCTGAATCAATGCGTTAAAATTAAAGCTGATGCGTTCAAATGGTGCAGTGCCTGGCACGACTTTTAATAAACCAGGTTGAGCATTAACGTCCAGCCCTTCGCTAATTTCTTCGCTGCACGGGAATAAAGACGCGGTATGCCCATCTTCACCCATTCCCAGAATCACAATATCCAAAGGTAAAACATTGCCAGCGGCAGATTTATTTAACGTTTGCACGGCTTGTTCTGTGAGATCGCCAGGAAGTTTTAATTCGAACAAAGACGCCTTGGCAGCTTTGTTTCTCAAAAGGTTTTCAGACAACAAGCGAGTATTTGAATTACTGTCTTGAAAATCTACCCAACGTTCATCAGCAAGGGTTACGGTTACCTTTTCCCAGGCGATATCCTGATTTGATAACGCCGCAAAAAAGCCCTTTGGTGTACTGCCACCAGAAAAGGCAATGGAAGCTTTGCCGTTTCTTTCCACTAGGGCTTGCAATTGACCTGCAACCTGTTCAGCAAAAGCCTGATCCAGGTCTGCTCTGCTGTTAAAAATTTGTTTGTTGTACATTATTCGTCCCAATTACGATCGTCACGTGCGATTAACGCGATAGAGGCTACCGGTCCCCATGAACCAGCAGCATAGGATTTTGGTAATTCATTGGTAGCGCCCCATGCTTCCATGATGCCGTCAACCCATTTCCACGCCTGTTCCACTTCATCCCGACGAATAAACAATGACTGGTTACCATCAATAGCGGTAAGCAATAAACGCTCGTAGGCATCAATGACCCGGGTGTTTTCGTTGATTTCAGAGAAACTCAAATCCAGTTTTGTTTCCTTGATCTCAATTTCATTAGAGATACCCGGAATTTTGTTCATAACCGTAAGCTCAACACCTTCATCCGGCTGCAAACGGATTGTCAGCTTATTCGCCGGTAACTGCGCGTAACTATGAGAGAAAATATTATGAGGTTGGTGTTTAAAGTAAATCACTACCTCTGAATGTTTGCGCGGCATACGTTTACCGGTACGCAGGTAAAATGGAACACCAGCCCAGCGCCAGTTATCAATTTCGGCTTTAATGGCAACGAAGGTTTCAGTGGTGCTTGCTTTGTTAGCACCCTCTTCTTCAAGATAACCCGGTACTTCTTTACCGTTCAGATAACCTTTCGCATACTGCCCACGTACCGCTTTTTCATGAATATTAGCTCGGGTAATAGGACGCAGTGCCTTTAATACTTTTAGCTTTTCATCACGGATGCTCTCTGCACTCAGATCCGTCGGTGGCTCCATCGCTAACAAGGATAAAATCTGTAGCAAGTGGTTTTGCACCATATCTCGCATCTGCCCGGTTTCGTCATAAAAACCCCAGCGTCCCTCTATACCAACGCTTTCAGCAACGGTAATTTGTACATGATCGATACAGTTATGATCCCAGTTGGTCGAGAACAAGGAGTTTGCAAAACGAAGGGATAACAGGTTCAGAACAGTTTCTTTACCAAGATAGTGGTCGATACGGTAAATCTGGCTTTCATTAAAGAAACGGTTAACCTGATCATTGATAACCTGAGAGGACTCCAAATCGTGTCCAATAGGTTTTTCCATAACGACACGGGCATAGTCATTAGCTAAACCATGGGCATGCAGGCCTTCGCATATCATACCGTATATTGCAGGCGGTGTTGCCAGGTAATATAGCGTGTTGGCTTCGTCTTTTAGCGTATTTTTTAAACTCTCGTAACCAGCCTGGTCAGAAAAATCTAATTTTAAATAAGTAAAACGAGCAGTAAATCGTTGAACAACCTCATCGGTAATTTCATTACCAATAAAGGTGGCGAGGTTTTCGGCAACAAATTGTTGGAACTCTGGGTTGTCATATTGGTTACGAGCGACACCGATTATCTTCAGGTCGTCATGGAGAAGGTTTTCAGATTCAAGATGATACAGGGCCGCGAACAGTTTACGGCGAGACAAATCGCCTGCGGCGCCAAAGAGTACAATTTGTTCTGCAGATTGCAGATTGTTGTGAGCCATATGGTACTACTCTCTTCAGACAATGAAAAAAAATTACATTTACCGTTAATTTAAACTGAAGTCAGCCCAAGGTAAAGTAAAATTGTAATTAAATTACAGAGATATTCCCGCTGGAATTCCCCTTAAAAACGGTTTTATTCATGTCAAATGGCAATATTATCAGCGAGTGAAACGAATAAACGCCTGTAATACGGTCTAAAAAACAATCAAATTATGAAATAAATTTACATAAATACTGTTATCTTCTGTTAAAATAATTTACAGTAACAGCAATTCAACATGAGGCTTGTTATGAATATATTAGAAAAAATCACTAATGAATTTGATTCTTTCAGTAAATCAGAACGAAAAGTTGCCGAAGTAATTTTAGCATCTCCTGCGACAGTAATTCACGCCAGTATTGCGTCACTAGCCAAACAGGCAAATATCAGCGAACCCACAGTCAATCGTTTCTGCAGACGTTTAGATACCAAAGGTTACCCGGATTTCAAACTGCACTTAGCACAAAGTCTGGCTAACGGAACACCGTATGTAAACCGTCATGTTGATGAGAATGATTCTGCTGAAGAGTATACAACAAAGATCTTCGAATCGACATTGGCGAACCTTGAAATGGCTCGTAAAAGTTTAGATGCCAATCTGATCAACCGAGCAGTAGATGTCCTTACCCAAGCCCGAAAAATATCTTTCTTCGGATTGGGAGCATCAGCAATTGTTGCCCACGATGCCCAAAACAAATTTTTCCGGTTCAATGTACCAGTGGTCTACTTTGATGACATATTGATGCAACGTATGAGCAGTATTAATAGCTCGCAAGGTGACGTGGTGGTGGTCATTTCCCATACCGGTCGTACCAAGCCTTTGGTTGAAGTTGCCAACATTGCCCGGGAAAATGATGCTACAGTTATTGGTATTACCGATGCCGGCTCGCCGTTAGCGAAAGAGTGTAATATCGTGTTGTCCCCTACCGTAGCAGAAGATACAGACCTATATATGCCAATGGCTTCTCGAATCGCACAATTGGCACTTATCGATATTCTCGCCACAGGTTTTACCCTGCGCCGAGGTTCCAAGTTCAGAGATAACCTGAAAAAAGTTAAAGACAGTTTACGTAGTTCCCGTTTTGAACGGAAAGAGTAATTTTTCAAGAAAAGGTTTAGACTTCATGCCCAGAAGAACCAAAATCGTTGCCACCCTCGGACCGGCAACTGACGATATTAATGTTTTACGCGAAGTGATCAAAGCCGGTGTTAATGTAGTTCGTCTGAACTTCTCTCACGGTGCTCCAGAAGATCATATCAATCGAGCCAATATGGTTCGTCAAATCGCTGAAGAATTGGGAACCTATGTTGCCATTCTCGGTGACCTTCAAGGTCCAAAAATTCGTATCTCTACTTTCAAAGACGGCCCTATAACTCTGGCCATTGGCGATAAATTCATCCTTGATGCGAACCTTGGTAAAGGCGAAGGTACTAAGGAATCTGTAGGTATCGACTATAAAGAACTTCCCCAAGACGTAAAGTCTGGCGACGTTTTGTTACTTGATGATGGTCGAGTGCAACTTAAGGTTGAAAAAAGCGAGGATGGTCGAGTACACACAGTGACAACCGTAGGCGGTCCTTTATCAAACAATAAAGGTATCAACCGTAAAGGAGGCGGTCTTTCAGCAGCCGCGCTAACCGACAAAGATAAAGAAGATATTAAACTAGCTGCGAAGCTAGATGCAGATTTCCTGGCGGTTTCATTTCCACGCGATGCTGCAGATATGCGTGAAGCTCGCTTACTTGCTAACGAAGCCGATTGTAATGCTCGCCTGGTTGCTAAAATTGAACGTGCCGAAGCCGTAAACGATAACGATGTTCTTGACGATATCATCCTGGCTTCCGACGTCGTTATGGTTGCCCGTGGTGATTTAGGCGTTGAGATTGGTGACGCCGAGCTTGTTGGTAAACAAAAGCACATTATTGCTCGTTCGCGTCAGCTAAACCGTATCGTAATTACCGCTACGCAAATGATGGAAACCATGATTTCCCAGCCGATGCCAACCCGTGCGGAAGTAATGGACGTTGCTAATGCCGTTCTTGATGGTACCGATGCGGTAATGTTGAGTGCTGAAACCGCTGCGGGTAAATATCCGGTAGAAACGGTGAAAGCGATGGCTGAAGTTTGCTTAGGCGCTGAGAAACAGCGTTCGGTAAACATCTCCAAGCACCGCGTAGAAATGATGTTTGATGAAGTATCTGAGACTATCGCCCTTTCGGCGATGTACGCGGCAAACCACCTAAAAGGTGTAAAGGCGATTATTTCCCTTACCGAATCCGGTCAGACATCGAAAATCATGTCACGTATTACCTCAGGCCTACCGATTTACTCGTTATCACGTCACCTTAAGACGTTGAACAAATCGGCGATTTATCGAGGTGTATACCCAATTCACTTTGATTCTACCGAGAGTAATAACGACACCCTGTCTAAAGATGTTTTAGCGGCGGTTGAAGAGCATTCAGAGCTAAAAACCGGCGACTTAGTTATCTTTACTCATGGTGATATGATGGAAACGGTTGGTGCGACAAACACCATGAAGATCCTGACAATCAAGTAAATTTACGTTGCTGTTAATGAAAAGCCAGCTTTATGCTGGCTTTTTTTATGGCATCTCCTTAAGCTAGGTTAACAATCGTATAATCGGATCGCCAGTTGAACCATCATGAACAAAAGTAACGATACTAATGTCAAAAAAATTGGCTTGTTAACCAGTGGTGGTGACGCGCCAGGTATGAATGCCGCTATTCGCAGCACAACCTTGTATGCCCTACACCACGGCATTAAGGTTATCGGATTTGAACATGGTTACAATGGATTGATCAATAACGAATGGATTAAGCTGGATGAACCTAAAGTCAGAGATATTATCACTCGCGGTGGAACGATTTTAAAAAGTGCCCGCTGTGAGGAGTTTAAAACTCCGGAGGGCATGCAAAAAGCGGCGAGAAATCTCAAACAGCTGGATATCGATGCCTTGATTGTGATCGGCGGTGATGGTTCGTTTTCGGGTATGGTCAAATTTAAGCAGTTTTATCATGGCCAGCTTATTGGTATACCAGGAACTATTGATAACGATATCGATGGCACCGATCACACTATCGGCTTTGCAACTGCAGTCGATACCGCGGTAAATGCAATAGACAAAATTCGTGATACTGCCGATGCATTCGAGCGGATTTTTGTTGTTGAAGTAATGGGTAGAAAAAGTGGTTTTTTAGCGTTGAATGTTGGCGTTGCCTGTGCCGCTGAACACATCATTACTTTCGAAAATTTTTCCAATCCGGGTATTGAGCTGCAACACATAGCCGCGAAAATTAAACGGATAAAGGAACATCGAGGGAAATGCAGCCACCTTATTGTCAGTGCGGAAAACCTGTATCCGGGCGGTGCCAATCAATTAGCAAGCGATCTTGGTGATTATGCCGCGATAGAGTGCATTCCCTGCATCCTTGGATACATTCAACGCGGTGGTGACCCGGTGGCGAAAGATCGGATTTTAGCAACACACATGGGGGCCCATGCCATCGAGCAACTGCTGCTTGGTAAAACCGATATAATGATTGGCATTGAAGGTCAGTTTTGCCGTGAAGTCGCGCTTACCGAAAGTATTGAACACCACAAAGGCGTCAATGAACATCTACTGGCGATACAGGAAAGTCTCCAGGATCTGCACTGAAACATGGCTGTCAGTGGTTTTAGTTAAGAACTGCCTGTTTTACCCGATCTTTATAGCTGCGAGATACTTTCAATTCTTTGCTGTTGGTTAGTATCAGATAGTATTCGCCATTGACCTGATTACCAAATTTATCGATATATCGTTTATTTACCATAGCGGAGCGGTGAGTTCGAATGAATACCCTAGGATCAAGCAACAATTCCAGTTCCTTCATGGTCTTTCTGAGGATGTGTGTTTTTTCCATGGTATGCACACACATGTAATCGCCAGCGGCATCAATCCAGATAATATCTTTAGTCGGTACTAGTGTCGTTTCTCCAACATCCTTAATGGCTAAAACGTCAGAGTAACTGCTGGTTGATACTGGTTTATCGTCTTCAAGTTGGTCGATAATCGCCTGGCTATCGTTACCGGTTACCGCACTGACAACTTCGATTAATCGTTGTTTATGGAAATCGGCTTTTTGTTGCAGCACATAGGCTTCAACACGATCTATCGTTTGTGACAGTCGTTCATGATCAACAGGCTTCAATAAATAATCCAGCGCGTGGATGTCAAAAGCCTGAACCGCGTAGTGATCAAAAGCCGTGACAAAAACCACAATAGGCATATCCACACTATCATTTAACAACTGCCGAACCACATCAAATCCACTGACTTCAGGCATCTGAATATCAAGAAAGACCAGGTCAGGTGCTTTTGTTTTAATGGTTTCTATCGCATCCTTACCACTAGCGCATTGGCCAATAATATCGATATTATCAAAGCCAGCCAAACGAACCGCTAAGCCTTTTCGGGCCAACGGTTCATCATCAACGATCAGGGTGGATAATTTACTCATTAATTCTCGGTTTGAAATGGAATTCTAATATTAATTTTTACACCGCTTGTAATATTATCGCTGACAACCAGAGAATAATCCTGATACAGGGTAGCTAATCGTTCACGGGTATTGGCCAGGCCGACGCCATTTTCTCGATACAGATTACCATCGATAATCTCGGCTCCAGGACCATTATCATTAATCTCAAGTTGCAAATCATTGGCAAATCGGCTTACCTTCAGGCCTATAGTACCACCCTCTTCGCGGGCAGCAATAGCATATTTGATTGCGTTTTCCGCTAACGGCTGAAGTATCATTGAGGGGACTAGTGCATTCTGACAGTTGTTTTGAATTTCAAACTTAATTTGCAGCTTATCTTCAAAACGCACTTTCTCGATATCAAGATACAGCTTTAGCGCCGTCAATTCCTGGGAAACCGTTACCTTTTTCATCGGATCCTTATCCAATGAATAACGCAGGAATTCACTGAGTTTGGTTACCATCGCATTTGCGGTTTTATTTTCGTTGATCAGAATCAATGTTGAAATGGCATTCAGGGTATTAAACAAAAAATGTGGGTTTAACTGGTAGCGAAGCATCTTCAGCTGCGCTTCATTTGCCATATTATTAGCATTGAGCACCTTTTCGCGCTCTTGTTGCAGCATCTGATAATACTTAATGCCGAAATACAATCCGCTCCAGGCCAGCATGATGTAGAAAGACCAAACACTATATTGAGTATATAACAACCAGAAATCTGGCTGATAACCGTGCTTATAGAGCTCCCAATAAGTAATGTTATTAACGACTTGCCAAACAACACCGGCAACATAAGACGAAATTAACACCACTACAGCAATCTTCAGGGGTGATAAATTCCAGGCCTTTTGATAGATATACCGAAGGGGCAAAGAGATTAAGGCTCCGGCATAAGCTCGAAATAAAATCACCCAGACGAAAACGTCTCGTAAATCATGAAGCAATGAACCAAGGTAGTGTACTAAGGCAAAGCCTACCCAGCCACTGATGTGGAGAACCCAGAAAAAGCGGTTTCTGTCTTCAATTAAATGCTGCCAGTTCAAAATATTTCCAATATGTTGAGTTTTTTCCTTCCATTGTTTGAAAGTATCCCCCAAAGCAAGCTAAAAAACCCTGTAACTTACCTTAAGATAAAGGATATTTATCGCAAATAAAGGAAGTTGCAGGGAGTTTTTAATGGTGTGAGTTTTAAATATCGAGAACTGGAGTTGGTTTACGATCGGCATCCAGTGCGACAAAACTAAAGGTTCCGGTTATCGCGTGGTGCTTATTATCTTCGTACATGTTTTCCAGGTAGATATCGACTTTTACTTTCAAACTGGTGTTACCGACTTTAATTACTTCGGCCACCAGCTCACAAAAGCTTCCTGAGGGAATCGCTTCTTTAAAATCAATTCTATCTGTTGAAATGGTTACCAGGGGTTTACGGCAAAAACGGGTAGCGGCTACGAAGGCGATATCATCCATCCATGCCATCGCCTGCCCCCCAAATAAGGTGTTATGATGATTGGTGTAACCTGGGAATACCGTTTTGGTCTGATAGCTTTTTGATTGCGCCATACGCTCGGCGATCAATTTTTCACGTTCTGTCAATGTACATCCTTGCCCAGTTAAACCGCTAACATCGGGCCAAGCGGTTTACCACCAAGTAGGTGCATATGAATATGATACACTTCCTGGCCACCATGCTGGTTACAATTAAAAATCAATCGATAGCCATCATCAGCAATCCCCTCTTCTACTGCCAATTTTTTAGCAACGACTACCATTCTACCCAGGGTTAGCTCATGCTCGGATTCGACATCGTTAATGGTTGGGATAAGAATATTCGGGACAATTAAGATGTGGCTTGGAGCACGAGGTGAAATATCTCGAAAAGCCGTGACGAGCTCGTCTTGGTAAAGTAGTTCAGTAGGGATTTCCTGACGGATAATTTTTGAAAAGATGGTTTCTTCAGCCATGTTCGCTCCAAAGCTTGGCAAAATACACATATCGCACTTTCATGCGAGTGAAAGTATGCGAGGCTCAACTAAAGTAACCTATTATAGCGGCTTAACTTTTTGCGTTAAACGTTAATTTACTGCGGTTGACTGAAATGTGGCTAGCATGGCATCTACCAATTCTTGTATCCGTGCCTGTTTCTCTTCAACCGGAATGTTTTCTTTTACCGCTTCAGAAACCTGGCTGCGCCATACCGATTTTTTCAATTTAGGGTCAATCATATCGATAATCAACGTACCTTCAACGTACTGCTTTACATCAATATCATTGACCGGGCCACCATAGTTGTATCCACCATAATAAGGGCCGCAACTCCAACAACTGTAGAACGAGGTATTGTATGAACGAATACGAGTCTTATCTTTTGTCACTACCTGATAACGAACCTGGATATCAGCATTTTCCACCGGTTGCGAAGCCAGTCCTTTGTTTTCTAAATTGACGTTGATAGCGCGAATAATGCGGTCATTATCAAGATCGCTTAAATGTACATTAAACTGCTGATTATCGGTTTCGTTCATCGGCTCCATGGCATCGAGCACGACAAAGCTTTGAATTCCAGAAAAATTATATTCGGGGTTGTAATCGATATCAGGTTTATAACTGCTGGCACAACCACTAAGCAAAACAACCAGCCCAAACAAAAATAAACGTTTCATAGCTGCTTCCTTCTATAGCATCATAGTATTAATAATATGTGGCATTTGCCAAGAATAAAACTAAATACCGTAAACGAGAGAACAAATTACTAATAATTTACACAGACCGGAAGAAATCGCAGTTGATTCGAGTAATTTATATGATTTTTTAGGGGATAAGGAAATTGGAGCGGCTAACGAGACTCGAACTCGTGACATTCACGTTGGCAACGTGATGCTCTACCAACTGAGCTACAGCCGCATAAAGAGAGTCTGGATTAAATTGGAGCGGCTAACGAGACTCGAACTCGTGACATTCACGTTGGCAACGTGATGCTCTACCAACTGAGCTACAGCCGCATAATCCTTTCATTGAAATGGTACCCGGGGCCGGACTTGAACCGGCACGTCCGTTAAGACGAGGGATTTTAAATCCCTTGTGTCTACCAATTCCACCACCCGGGCATATAATGCCTGACTCGTTTCAATGAAATCAGAAAGAGAATTGGAGCGGCTAACGAGACTCGAACTCGTGACATTCACGTTGGCAACGTGATGCTCTACCAACTGAGCTACAGCCGCTTCACATGCATGGCTTAAAGAATTGGAGCGGCTAACGAGACTCGAACTCGTGACATTCACGTTGGCAACGTGATGCTCTACCAACTGAGCTACAGCCGCATATCTTTAAGTTTACACTTAATTTCGTTTACATCCCAAATTGAGAAGAAATGGTACCCGGGGC
Source organism: Thalassotalea sp. PS06 (assembly GCF_007197775.1). Classification (NCBI taxonomy): domain Bacteria; kingdom Pseudomonadati; phylum Pseudomonadota; class Gammaproteobacteria; order Alteromonadales; family Colwelliaceae; genus Thalassotalea; species Thalassotalea sp. PS06. The sequence continues at coordinate 1,923,660 of NZ_CP041638.1, forward strand.
CGGACTTGAACCGGCACGTCCGTTAAGACGAGGGATTTTAAATCCCTTGTGTCTACCAATTCCACCACCCGGGCAGAATGGAGGCGGGTCCCGGAGTCGAACCGAGGTCCACGGATTTGCAATCCGCTGCATAGCCACTCTGCCAACCCGCCTTTTCATCAACAAGTTGGTGATGTAATTCCATGAAATATTGGAGCGGCTAACGAGACTCGAACTCGTGACATTCACGTTGGCAACGTGATGCTCTACCAACTGAGCTACAGCCGCTTTCCAGTGTTGACTCCCTGTCAACGGATGTGCATTCTACATCGAATTTATTATGAGTCAACAGTTAAATTTCATTTTTGTGCTGACTGGTTAAATAACAGCTAAAGTGCTGATTTTTTAACTCAAGAATGCATTTATTGCTTATTTAATCGCTAATTTTTGCCGGTCAATTCTGGCCATGAAGCTTTAAGATATTGAAACATGGAAATAAAGGCGAAAAAAGTTGCCATGGCATAGAATGCCCATGCCGCCCACATCACAATGAATGCAGGTACATCAAACAAGATTAACGGAATTGGATAATCCGGTTTCCAGATCAGCCCCATTAATGCCAACATCTGGCAGGCGGTTTTCCATTTGCCTAATGAAGATACAGCTACATTTTCACGTTTACCTAAATCAGCCATAAATTCACGAAGTGACGAAATAACTATTTCACGGCTAATCATGATTAACGCCGGTACGGTTACCCACCATACCTGGTACTCAGCAACGATTAACACCAAAGCTACGGTTACCATCAGCTTATCAGCGACCGGATCAATAAACGCACCAAACTTACTGGATTGTTTTAATCGTCGTGCCAGATAGCCGTCTAGGGCATCGCTGATAGAAGCAAGCCAGAAAACGAATGCGGCACCAAAATGCGACCAGGAGACGGGAAGATAAAACACGATAATAAATACCGGGATGAGAATGATACGAAATAACGTAATTTGGTTAGGAATAGTCCACATAATTCTTATTAATCAATATTTTTTCACTATTTTACATATTCGAGATCAGTTGTCATGCAGACTGGCAAAAATATTTTTCGCCAGTTCTAAACTAACACCGGGCACTTTGGCTAATTCTTCGACACTTGCTTTTTTTACTTCCTGGAGTCCACCAAGATACTTAAGCATAGCCTGTCTGCGTTTAGGTCCAATACCTGGAATATCTTCCAGACTGGATTTCTTGCTTACCTTCGCCCTTTTCGCTCGATGTCCAGCGATAGCAAAACGGTGAGATTCATCGCGAATATGTTGCACTAAATGTAATGCCGAAGAAGTAGGCTCGAGCGAAATTAACTGATGCGAGCCTGCCATTATCAGGGTTTCTAACCCTGGTTTTCGAGACTCACCTTTAGCAACCCCAACCAATAAAGGTGTTTTTGATAAATCCAAATCGTTAAAGAACTGCTCTGCTCTGCCCAACTGCCCTTTACCACCATCAATAAAGACGATATCCGGATATTTGTCTTCAGCGGTCAGTTTCCCATAGCGTTTGTTCAACGCAAAAGACATGGCTGCATAATCATCCCCTGGCGTAATACCTACCACATTGTAGCGACGATAATCGCTCTTCAGCGGTCCTTCAGTATTAAATACCACACATGAGGCAATCGTCTGTTGTCCCATCGTATGGCTGATATCAAAACACTCGATCCTCTCGATTGGCGTTGGTAAATCAAACAGTTTGTTAAGCTGGTCAAATCTAGCCTGCATTGACTCTTTATGAGAGTTCTTTACTCTAAGCGCCGTTTCTGCATTGGTCGATGCTAATGCAAGATACTTTTTACGTTCCGTACGGACATTACTTAGCAACTTAACTTCATGACCGACTTGCTGTGACAACAGGCTTTGTAATTGTTGTTTGCCATCAAAAGCCATGGGTAAAACAATTTCCCTAGCTATATTAGCCTGCTCTACGCCCTGCCCTAAATAACTCTGGGTTATAAAGGCTTCGATAATATCAGCGTCTTCGGTTTCAGCCGGAATGCTGGGGAAATAACTCTTGCTACCCAGGATTTTTTGGTCACGGATAAATAACTGATGTATACATGCCTGATTTTTAAGTCGATAAAAACCAAGGACATCAAGTTCTGCAGTCATACCGGAAACAAACTGTTGTTGTTGAACTTTGCGCAAGGTTGCAATTTGATCGCGATAACTGGCCGCTTGTTCAAAATGCAGGTTTTCACTCGCGACCTCCATTTTACTGACCAGATTTTCAATCACCTGGTCATTTTTTCCTCGCAGAAACAGTTTTGCTAATTTTACCTGCTCCGTGTACTCGTCATCACTTACCTTACCAACACAGGGCGCTGAACAGCGTTTTAGCTGGTATTGCAGGCAGGGGCGAGAGCGAGCGCGATAATAACTATCCTCACATTGCCGAATCGGAAACAATCGCTGCATTAAACGCAGGCTTTCCCATACAGCCCCTGCACTTGGAAATGGTCCGAAATAATCGCCTTTTATTTTCTTACCACCGCGATGAGCTCCAAGTTTTGGATGGCGATGATCGGTTATCAAAATATAAGGATAGGATTTATCATCCCGAAGTAAGATGTTGTACTTGGGCTGGTACTTCTTAATGTAATTATTTTCAAGGATCAGTGCCTCACCCTCGGTGTGAGTCACGGTTACGTCGATGGCTCTGATTTGCGCGACCAGAGCTCTGGTTTTCGTGGAACCGACATCTTTTCGAAAATAACTGCTCAGGCGTTTCTTTAAGTTTTTCGCTTTGCCCACGTATATCACAGTCGATTGACTATCATACATACGATATACACCGCTTTGCTCCGTGGTTACCTTTAAAAACGCCTTATAGTCGAATAGCTCCTCGGCGCTCATGAATTATAAAGCTTCACTGCTTACCAAACCGTAACGAATAGCCAAATGCGTCAACTCAACGTCATTACTGACAGAAAGCTTTTCGAACATTCGGTAACGGTAACTGTTGATAGTTTTACTACTTAGGCTTAACTGCTCGGAAATATCTGTTACTTTTTCGCCACGGGTGATCATCAACATAATTTGCAGCTCACGCTCAGACAGCGCGTTAAATGGGTTTTCGTTATCTGCATCAAATTGACTTAACGCCATTTTCTGGGCGATAGATGCAGGCAAGTACCGCTGACCAGCATTTACGGCTTTAATGGCCTGAACCATCTCATTGCACCCTGCGTTTTTCGATAAAAAGCCGCTGGCGCCAATTTGCATTACTTTTGTTGGATAAGGATCTTCTACGTGAACCGTTAAAATAATAATTTTGCAATCCGGCGCATAACGCAGGATTTTTTTTGTCGCTTCCAGTCCACCGATACCTGGCATGTTCATATCCATCAGTATCACGTCTGGTTCAATTTGCCGACAAAACTGCACGGCTTCCTCGCCAGTGGCAACTTCAGAGATCACCTTAATACCTTTTACATCCTCGAGAATTCGACGGATACCAGTCCGTACTAAATCGTGATCGTCAACCAATAACACCTTTATCAAGGTCTTCTCCTTAGAATTTGATAATTAACCCTTCACTTGCATTGACAGCCCTGTGCCAACGACAAGATTAACCGTTCCGACATCGCCGGGCATTATAAATTATTTTTCTGTAACCACTTACTTAACAAACCGATTTGACCGTTTTTATATGCGGCATAGGTCAGGCGCAAAGCATTAGTCAAAATTTTACTGTCCGTCCATTGCGTTTGTTCACTGATCAGCTGATAACATTGAAGCGCTTCATCATTAAGATAACCGCGTACCTCTTTTTTACCAAGATCCTTTTGTCTTTCCCGGTATCGCTTTTGCTTTTCGGCATTCGTTAAGGGTTGTTTCCGTGTTGGGGCTTCAGTATTTGATAGTTGTTCTAGCGCTTTCTCTAAATCGTCCATAGTCACCGCCAATGTTGATAACTGTTATTTTTACCACATGGTTACGCATAACCTACAAAAAAGCAACAAAACGAATATTTTTGTTGTCTAGCGTACGCCTGTTCGCTAAAGTAGCCACAAGTTTAGTGTACACGTGTACGCCGAGGTCGGAGGAGTTGTTTATTTAACCAGATTAGATAACCACCAACTTTCTTCTTCTTTCCATATTTTCGTAACATTTAGGGGTTTTAAAAAACAGCTATGGGAAAACAACAATCGTTTGATAAAGCAGAATTAATCAAGGCCGGCACCGGCGAAATGTTCGGTGAGGAAAATTCCAAACTTCCTTCTGACAACATGCTTATGGTCGATCGCATCATTTCTATGAATGACGATGGCGGCGAATTTGGTAAAGGCGAAATTATTGCTGAGTTAGACATCAATCCAGATTTATGGTTCTTTGATTGTCACTTTAAGGGCGACCCGGTAATGCCTGGTTGTTTAGGTCTGGATGCTATGTGGCAGTTGGTTGGATTTTATCTTGCCTGGTCTGGTGGCCCTGGTCGTGGTCGCGCTTTAGGTGTAGGTGAAGTTAAGTTTACTGGCCAAATTTTACCTACCGCTAAAAAAGTAACATACAAAATCGTTATGAAGCGCGTTATCAAGCGTAGCTTGTTTATGGGTATCGCTGACGGCATTGTCGAAGTGGATGGTCGCGAGATATACAAAGCAACGGATCTTAAAGTTGGTTTGTTTACCGATACTTCAAAGTTCTAAGATTCGATTTTGAATCTTCCACAAAAAAGGAGAGCTAAGCTCTCCTTTTTATTTGCCTTTCGCCATTCTTATCTACGACGACGGAATAACGTCAGCAACACAAGGCCCGCAACCAAGAACGGGTTAAAACCAGCGCCCTTACGCTCTACTTTTTCTTCATCGGTGCCACACTCTTCAATTTCACCCTCGATTGGACGAAGGTATACGGCACGGAAAACATCTTCCATCTGTAGTTCGCCATTGGCATTGTAGAAAAGTTCACCTTTGGCATCGCGTTGCGGTTGCTTCATCAAAGCCGTAGCAACAATTTCATTTTGATTGTTAATATCACGTGCTTCGATAATGGTGTATTCAGAATCACAGCTTAACAAATCGTTGATATCGATAAACTCTTCAGTACGAATATTATACATAAAACCATGGCGGCGACGACGGTTGCTTGCACTGTCGTTAAAGTTCTCGTATTCACCTTCACCAACAATGATGTCATTGTCGTTAATAGCAAAACCTATGCTACCTGAGCCAGGGAAGAAATCGTCAACCATTTGGGTTTCGATATTATCCTGGTTGGTATCCGCATAAAATACCTTGGTTCTTGCTTTACCATTTACATAACCATACATATAACCGGTCATAATGCCATTGTTATTGATCGCCGTACCACGGGATTCAAAGAAGTCATCCCTGTCGGTAAATTCAATAACCTGACCATTTTTAAATACTGCAGCATAGAAACCAAAACGTTCTGTTTCTGATGGTTCGGTTTCATCAGCATCAATCCAGGCAGCCGTGCTACCTACCGCAACGCCGTTATCATTAATCGCAGTTGCAATACTGGTAATTGAAGTACGGGTATCTTCAGGGTTACGGTTGTCATCAACAGCGGTGCCTAATAATTCAGGTTCACCGATAATTTGCCCCTGAGAGTCGAGGTTCCAGCGAACAGCGCGCTGTTCGTAGATAGTCGATTTCTGAACAAAAATACAATACTCTTGAGGTTGATCCAGTCGCTCTTCACCTTCGAGAATACATTTTTCTTCAAGGTCGGTAACTTCGTCTTGGTCCAGACTTACTGAGCTCGAACCAACCACCTGGCCCACATTATTGATATCAAAAATTTGCGAGATACCACCATAGGTGGACTCGATCGGCTCTAATCCTATAGCGTCGCCACCATTAATGCTAATAAATCCACGTGTCGAGAATTCACTTACCCAGTAGGTAATTTCTTCATCATCTTTATCAATATATGGCTCAAGTGGCAGCACCGGTGCTGATGCGGTACCGAATATCCAACCATTGTCAGTGATTCCATTTGGCGTCTCAGCGGTAGAACGTGTTAGCTGACCAGTTTCTTCAAATGGCTGATCAAATATGGTGATCGGAGCATAATTTACACCATCAAACTTTAACACCGTACTGTCACCGACATTTTGATAGATAGCCGGGCTGCGTCCACGTAACCATTGAGTAGCCCACCATAGAGCATTAGCATCGGGATTACCGGCTTTTAAGTCTTCAAGCTGGCTATCGGTGATTTCGGTAAAGTCGCGTAAGTCTTCTGCTCTCTCCTCGGAAAGGTCCTGAATTTCTTCAAAATCTTCGTCGGTAAGGTTTTGATACTGAATCGGGAAATTGTAAGAACCATTACCGAAAATTACGGCTTCACCATTGTTGTTCTGCTTTAAACCAAAGGTGTTTTTAACCGTATCGACTAATCCCAGATCGATTACTTCATAGGTCGCAGCCTGCGCCTGATGAGACATTAACGCAGAAGTCACCCCTAAGGTGATCAAGGATTTACATAAGGTATTCATTAACTACTCTTCTCTTGAAATTCTTCTAATTCTTGCCAACGCTCATAAGCTTGCTCTAACGCGGTTTCCTGCGTTTGCAAGGTATCGAGAATTGGCTGGGTAATGGAACTGTCCTGGTTGAAAAAATCAGCGCTGTTAATTTGCGATTGTAATTCTTCTACCTCACCTTCCAGCTTTTCTATCAGTGCTGGTAAAGCTTCGAGCTCGCGTTTGTCCTTGTATGATAGCTTGTTAGAGCTTTTCTTAACCGGACTAGTTTTTACTTTAGTATTGGCTTTGATGTCAAATTGTTTATTTTGTTCCGCTTTATCAGCCAAATATTTTTCAACATCGGAATATCCACCAAAAATTTGGTTGATTGTACCACTACCGTCGAAATAAAGGCATGAATTCACACAATTATTAACAAAATCCCGGTCGTGACTTACTAAAAGCACAGTGCCAGGGTAATCGTTAACGACCATTTCCAACAATTCCAACGTTTCGATATCCAAATCATTGGTCGGCTCATCGAGAATCAATAAGTTACTTGGTTTTAGAAATAATTTGGCAAGTAGCAAGCGATTTCGCTCACCACCTGATAAGGCTCTGACCGGGGTTCTGGCACGTTTGGGACTGAACAAAAAGTCCTGCAAGTAACCCCGAACATGACGAGTACGTCCATTTACGGTGATTTCCTGCTTGCCTTCCGCGACCGCATCCTGAACGGTTTGGTTAACATCCAATTGCATTCGATGCTGATCAAAATAGGCAATTTCGAGGTTAACACCCAGGCGCATTTTTCCTTGAGTGTTTTCAAGTTGACCGGTGATTAATTTAAGTAATGTCGATTTACCGGTGCCGTTCGCCCCTATCAGGGCCAGCTTTTCGCCTCGGCTTATCAACAAATCAAGGTCGCGAATAATGGTTTTATCACCAAAACTAACGCCAATACCCTGACCTTCAAACACCAGTTTGCCACTGTTATCACCTTTGGCAAATGTCATTTGGCTTTGTTGCTTAAGATCCCTGCGTTGTTTGCGCTCAACCCTAAGTTTCTCTAACGCTCTTACCCTTCCCTCATTACGGGTTCGTCGGGCTTTAATACCTTGTCTAATCCAGGTTTCTTCTTCTGCTAAGCGTTTATCAAACAACTGATTTTGTTGCTGTTCTACGTGTAAATCATGTTCTTTCATATCCAGGTATTTGTCATAATCACCGGGATAGCTGGTAAGGGTACCGCGATCCAGATCGACAATACGGGTAGCCATTGAACGGATAAACGCCCTGTCATGACTGATAAAGATGATGGTGCCGTTAAAACCTTTTAAGAAATTTTCAAGCCAAAGAACACTATCGATATCCAAATGGTTCGTTGGTTCGTCGAGTAACAAAACATCAGGATTTTTAACCAATGCCTGAGCCAGGGCAATTTTTCTTAACCAACCACCAGATAAAGAACTCACCTTATCATCGGCGTTTAACGCCAACTTACTTAGCACCTGTTCAATGCGCTGTTCATCTTGCCAGGCATTATTCTTTTCTAAACGAGACTGAATTTCGGTTAATTTTTCAAGGTTACTTTCTGAAGGGTTTTGAGCAATCATGGCGGCGAGAGCATGGTATTCTCGGATTAGTTCGCCATTGGCTTTTAAGCCTTCAGCCACGTAATCAAAAATACTTTGTTCGGATGTTTGAGGCGGATCCTGGGCAAGCATTGCCACAGTGATCTCATTAGAGAACACTAGTTGACCATCATCAAGTAACTGATCCTGATTAATGATCTTTAATAATGAAGATTTACCTGCGCCATTGCGACCGACCAGACATACCCGTTCTCCGGTTTTAATTCGAAGTTCAGTGTTAGCAAGGATTTTTTCGTCACCGAAAGCCAGTTCGGCATTGGTTATTCTAATTATTTCCATTAATAAACTCGTTCAACTGCTGCAAATCGAAGGGCCAACCAAGAACTTGCTGTTGGCCTTCAACTTCAATGACGGGAATGGTCAGTTTATAGCGCTCAAGCCACAACGGATCATCAATAATATCTCGATACACGAGCTCATCATTTTCTATCAGTGGGCTTTGTTGACAAAGCTCCATCGCCATTTCGCACAGATGACAGCCCTCTGTGCCGTATAAATAAATCGTTTTCAAATCGATACCTAATCGCGGGTAATTATCCAGCTGTTATGGATATGCTTATTACGCTTAAAATCCATATCTCTGCTTTGCTCAGTAATTTCCCTGGCAGTAAAGCCAAGTTCCTGAAGCGCGTCAAAGTCCATTTTAAAGTGGCGTTTGTTATTGGTAAATATCAGTTCACCGCCGGCAGCGACCGCTTTCATCCCTAGTCGTAACAAATCTACATGATCCCGCTGAACATCAAAGGTCTTATCCATACGCTTTGAATTAGAAAACGTAGGTGGGTCGATAAACACCAGATCATAGGTTTGCGTGTTATTTTCTAACCACTGCAAACAGTCCGATTGCACAAACTGATATTTATGAGAACGCAAACCATTAAGCTCGAAGTTATCCTGAGCCCAATCAAGGTAGGTGTGGGACATATCCACGGTTGTCACTTCACTAGCACCATGAAGCGCTGCCTGCAGCGAAACCGAGCCAGTATAAGCAAATAGGTTTAACAGTGTTTTACCCTTTGCTTTTTTGGCAACAATCTGCCGCGTTTTACGATGATCCAAAAACAAACCCGTATCCAGATAATCCCACAGATTAACTTTTAATTTTGCTTGATATTCATGAACAACCATAGAGCGATCGGTTTTACTCAAACTTTGATACTGGCTCTTACCCTTTTTCTTTTCCCGGGTTTTTAACGACACTTTATCTGGCGCAACGCCCATAACCTGTGGAGCCCAGAAAATAACTTCCTGCAATCGAGCTGATGTCTTTGATTCTTCGATATTCTTGGGGGCCGCGTATTCCTGAATCACCAGGTGGTCATCATATACATCGACCGCTACATTGTATTCTGGAATATCCGCATCATAGATTCGATAGCAATTAACATCGTTTTGCTTGAGCCAGCCTTTCATGCCTTTAATATTCTTTTTCAGGCGATTAGCAAAAGCACTTGGCTGACTGGCGTCGATGTTTTGCCCGGTCCCGCGCTCTGCTTGCTCTTCACTAATATCATAAAGCGCAAACACGCAATCTAACGGACCATTTTTAAACTTATAGCGCTTGTGGCTGGCAAGCTTTAATAACTTTAACGTTTCAGGATTAGCTGTAATAATGGCCACTTGCCAGTTTACAAAGTCCTGCTTTAAGCGCTGCCCCAATTTAGTAAAAGTGGCGACTAATTCTGGTAACGAGCCAATTCGCTCGCCATATGGTGGATTGAAGATAATCTGTCCCGGTGCTTTAAATGGATTCTTCAACGCTTCTGCATTGCCAACTTTAAATTCGATGAAGTCCGATAATCCCGCACTACGGGCATTGGCTTTGGCAGTTTTAAGCACACGCTCATCCATATCAAAGCCGTGAACTTTGATGGTTAATTGCTCCAACTTTTGTTCATTTAACTGAATTTCTTTTTCAAGAATCGATTTCCACATAGACTGATCGTGCCCCAGCCAAAAATCAAATCCCCAGAATTCCCGGTTAGCACCTGGAGCGAGATCTGCAGCCATCGCGATAGCTTCTATTAAGATCGTTCCTGATCCACACATAGGGTCGATAAGGGGTCTGCTGGTATCTTCTAGCCAACCACTGCGAACAATCAGGGCAGCGGCCAGGTTTTCCTTCATCGGTGCAGAACCTGTATTTTGACGATAACCGCGGTTAAACAAAGAGCGACCTGAGAAATCCAGGTAAAAATGTACCTGGTTTTTCAATAATCGCGCTTGAATACGGATATCTGGTCGCGATTTTTCAACGTTGGGTCGCTCTAAACCTGCATCACGGAATTTATCGACAATCGCATCTTTAACCGTAAGGCCACCAAATTGCGAATCGCGAATGGCCTTATTTTTACCGACAAAATCAACAGCAAACAATGCATCACTGTTAAATTGTTCGTGCCAGTTAATGTCTATAGCTGCGTTATACAGGTCATCTTTGCTATTAACACCGACCGGTTCCGATAATTGCATAAGTACCCGACTCGCCATCCGGGTTTTTAATACGATTTGATAGGCATTGGCTAAATCGGTTTGAAAATATACGCCTTCAGGCTTTTGCACTACCTGCTGACCACCTAATTGGGTGATTTCTTCAGCCAGTACCGATTCAATACCAAAAGACGTTAACGCTAAAAAGTTTTGCATAATAAAATTCGCGGGAGATCAATGGCGTGGATTATAAACAAAGACGGGGTTTTTGTCCTGATAGAATCTATATTTACAGCCGTTACGAGTAATTTTTGTTCGACATGTTCGATAAGTATGCAAGTTTACAATTTGTTTAAAAAAATATGTGGTTTGTGCTTGCATAACGTTCTAGCAATCCTTATAGTACGCATCGTTTTCGGACGCGGGATGGAGCAGCCTGGTAGCTCGTCGGGCTCATAACCCGAAGGTCGTCAGTTCAAATCTGGCTCCCGCAACCAATTTTCTTTCATAAATGAATGTGCGAGAAAGTGTAGGAATTCTGAGATAGTGGATTAAATAACTGACTCGTCAGTTCGCTAATTCAAAGATCAGTGTTCACATAAGCAATTTTCTTTTGAAAGGAAAATCAGTATACTGAAAACACATTACAGGCGCGGGATGGAGCAGCCTGGTAGCTCGTCGGGCTCATAACCCGAAGGTCGTCAGTTCAAATCTGGCTCCCGCAACCAATTTTCTTTTTTAAGAAAGTGCAGGAAATCTGAGATAGTGGATTAAACAACTGACTCGTCAGTTCGCTAATTCCAAGATCGGGGCTCCCGAAACCAATTTTCTTTTTTAAGAAAGTGCAGGAAATCTGAGATAGTGGATTAAACAACTGACTCGTCAGTTCGCTAATGCCAAGATCGGGGCTCCCGCAACCAATTCTTCCAAGCAATACGAAGTAAAACTATTGTGGCTCGTTTATCAATCGATAAACCATTCGGACGCGGGATGGAGCAGCCTGGTAGCTCGTCGGGCTCATAACCCGAAGGTCGTCGGTTCAAATCCGGCTCCCGCAACCAATTTTCTTTGCAAAAAGAACTTCCAAACAAAATGAAGTAAAACTATTGTGGCTCGTTTATCAATCGATAAACCATTCGGACGCGGGATGGAGCAGCCTGGTAGCTCGTCGGGCTCATAACCCGAAGGTCGTCAGTTCAAATCTGGCTCCCGCAACCAATTCTTCTATTGAAATACACCAAGCACATTCTCAGAAGAAAGTGATTTAAACAACTGACTCGTCAGTTCACTAATTCAAAGATCGGGCTCCCGCAACCAATTCCTCTTGTCAAATACACCAAGCACATTCTCAGAAGAAAGTGATTTAAACAACTGACTCGTCAGTTCACTAATTCAAAGATCGGGCTCCCGCAACCAATTCCTCTTGTCAAATACACCAAGCACATTCTCAGAAGAAAGTGATTTAAACAACTGACTCGTCAGTTCACTAATTCAAAGATCGGGCTCCCGCAACCAATTCCTCTTATCAAATACACCAAGCACATTCTCAGAAGAAAGTGATTTAAACAACTGACTCGTCAGTTCACTAATTCAAAGATCGGGCTCCCGCAACCAATTCCTCTTATCAAATACACCAAGCAAATTCCCACACGAAAATGAATTTAAACAACTGTCTCGTCAGTTCGCCATTTCAGTCTAGAGCTATTTACTTTGGATTTATTGCTTGTTTTCGAACATCAGGTTTGAGAAAGTGCCAACAAAATCTTGAGAGGAAATTTAAATGACCATACCTGCAGGAAAGTATCAACACTACAAGGGCGCTTTTTATGAAGTGATGCACGTGGCCAGACATAGTGAAACCGAAGAAGAGCACGTAGTTTACCGAACTTTATATGGAGATATGAGCGTGTGGATCCGCCCTCTTTCGATGTTTATTGAAGAGGTAGAGGTGGATGGCGCAATGCAACCTCGTTTTAAAAAGGTCTAATGGCGTTAAAATTTCTAAGCATATTCAAAAATGCCGAAGAAGATTGCTTCGGCATTTCACTAACAACAGACTTTCATCCGATTGAAAAATGATTGATATCCCTGGGGTGGGTTGATTCTACTTCTACCGCTTCGACCTCTGCTTCCTCTGGTCCTTGCTCTAGCCATTTAATCATTTTCTGAGCATTTTCCTCGGTGCCGCACACCATAACTTCCACACTGCCATCTTCCTGATTATGGGCATAACCGCTAAGTCCTAAATCTATGGCCATATTTTGTGCAGCTGCTCGAAAATAAACGCCTTGAACAAGGCCCGTAACGGTCGCTACATAGCAAACTTTCATATCTGTACCTTTGTTATTTGTTATTTTCGCCCGATTGCGTCCGTACACCTTTTTAGGGAATTAAATGAAACCGTCATTTAACTCTGAGAAAAGGCATAATTCGTTGTTTACCTAGCTGCCATTGCTTACAATCAGTACTCTTTTACTCAATTATGAATATAGTATGTCTGCAAGAGTTTTGTTAAACCCGGGTAGAGAAAAATCTCTTTTACGTCGTCACCCGTGGATATTTTCAAAAGCTATTAAAAAAGTTATTGGCAAACCGGTTTTAGGAGAAACCGTCGATGTCTTTGACAGTCAGGGAAAATGGTTAGCAAAAGGTGCGTTTTCACCAAATTCTCAGATCCGCATCCGCGTCTGGAGCTTCATTCAGAAGGAGGAGGTAAACGGCCAATTCTTCCTCGATAAAATAAAATCTGCGCAAAACCTTAGACAACATACAATAGCCGAGGCCAACCTTACCGGCTATCGCTTGGTGGCCGGTGAATCAGACGGTTTACCTGGCGTAACCATTGATGTCTATGAAAATATTATCAGTTGTCAGTTACTCAGTGCCGGCGCAGAATACAATCGTCATCTCATCATCAATGCTCTGGAAACCTTATATCCTGAGCATAGTATTTACGATCGCAGCGATGTCGAAGTTCGTAAGAAAGAAGGTTTAGAGCTCACTCGCGGTTGGATCAAAGCGCCTTCTGACAACTCTCCTGTCGCGACTATTCAAGAACACGATGTAAAAATTGAAGTTAACGTAGAAACCGGTCACAAAACCGGCTTTTATCTCGACCAAAGAGATTCAAGGAGAGCTGCAGGTCGATATGCAAAGGGTAAATCTATACTCAATTGTTTTTCTTATACCGGTACATTTTCTTTGCATTGCGCCAAACATGGTGCAAAAAAAGTGGTTAACGTCGACGTTTCTGACACAGCTATCGAGTTAAGCAAGAAAAACCTGCAACTTAATGATATCTCTGAGGAACAGGTTGAGCATGTTCAGGCTGACGTATTTAAACTTTTAAGAAAATATCGGGAACAGGGAACACGCTTTGATATGGTGATCCTCGACCCGCCCAAGTTTGCCGAATCCAAAGCACAATTAAATGGTGCTTGCCGAGGGTATAAAGATATCAACATGCTGGCCATGCAGCTGTTAAAGCCTAATGGCATTCTGCTGACATTTTCATGTTCTGGATTAATGGAAGCGAGCTTATTTCAAAAAGTCGTTGCTGACGCTGCGGTTGATGCCAAACGTCAGGCACGTATTATCGAGCGATTGCAACAAGCCAGCGATCACCCTATCGCGACCAATTTCCCTGAAGGTTACTATCTGAAGGGTTTGATTTGCCAGGTTGATTAATTAAGCTGACTAAATTTGCGACTTATTAAGACTCTGCGAATTAAGCCAAATTATTGGAAATTAATGGCAATCAGAAATCTCTGATTGCCCTGCTCCTGACAACGAATTACCGTTCCCCGGTTGAGACAAATCGCCAGCTCAGAATGGATATCAAAATCATTGCTGATTTTAACCTCGGTTCCAACAGCAACCGCGTGTGGCAACTCAACGGCCAGTCCACCATCACTAACATCAATACAAAAGCCATTAACTGCCACTTCATCTTCGTGCTCTTTAACGACCAGCTGAAGTGGCTGATTCACGAAATTTCGGTAGTTCGTTCGCTTTTCACTGGACTGATTCATAAGGGCATTGGCTACATTAGGCTAATTGATCATATCCCTTTTATAGAGTTCAGCGTATGCTTTGTCAAAGATTCGCTGAGAACTCTCCTAACCTTGCTGTAATTCCGACACTCGATTTTTAATGCGTTTCAAAGATATTGGATATGCGGTTCCGAGGTTTTGCGCAAATAATGAAATGCGAAACTCTTCCACCATCCAGCGCAGCGACTTAGCGTCGTCATCACTAATGCCCTTACGATTTTGCTTTTCCAGCTCATCAATTAACGCTTCGGCTTTGTTCACTTCGATCATTTTCAAACGGTCCTGATTTGGGTCAATAGGCAGCTTTTCCAGGCGACGGCTAATGCCCTTAAGATAACGAAGTAAATCATCTAACTTATTGATGCCGCTACGAGTAACAAAACCTTTATAAACCAGTGATGTTAACTGATTCTTAATGTCTCCATGAGATTGAATTGCGGCAAAGCCGAGATTTCCTTTCAGTTGCTTTTGAATCTGATGATGCATTGACAGGATCTGCTCAAGTTTAATGGCGCTATCTAGGACGGTATCTGCAATTTCGCCACGAACTTTATCTCGCACTATTTTAAATGATGGTTCGTCATAAGGAAGTTCACCATTGGCAGCGATAATGGCTCGGGCGCTGGCATGGATACAATCGGTTAGCAGATCAGAAATCTTACCGAATGGATTGAAATACAACCCCAGCTTCGACTTATTTGGCAGCTTTTGCTCAAGGTATTTAATTGGTGAAGGTATGCTTAACAACACTAGTCTGGCAACACCCTGCAGCATATTGTCTTTTGCCTGTTGCTCGGTTTCAAATAGCTCAATTGCAACATCTTTACCCTGGTCGACCAAAGCTGGAAACGCCTGAATTTTGATATTCGCCGTGGTTTTTTCATAACTTTTTGGCAATTTACCAAAACCCCATTCGGTGATATTTTGTTGTTCAATACCTTTGTCGGCAACCGCTTTGATGGATTTTTTAACCTGCGACTGCAATTGTTCCTGCAGGTTTAGTAGATCTCGCCCCTGGCTTAATAGCTTGCCTTTATCATTCACCACCTTAAAGTTCATTTTCAGATGTTCTGGTAACTCAGAAACATTCCATAACTCTGGGTCTATGCGTATACCGGTCATTCGTAACAGCTGCTTTGCCATTGCCTGGGTTAATGATTGGCCATCGGGATTAATCGCCTGAAAACACGCCTGTGCATAGTTAGGCGCCGGTACAAAGTTTTTGCGAACCTGTTTAGGCAACCCTTTTATCAGTGCCGTTATCTTTTCTAAGCGCAAAGCCGGGATCAGCCAGTCAAAGTCAACATCTTCAACCTGATTTAACATCGAAATCGGGATATTAATGCTGACGCCGTCATCGGCACTCCCCGGATCAAAGTGATAACTGATCGGTAAAGCCAAATTGTCCTGACGCCATATCGTCGGGTAATCATCTACATTAATTTCATCCCTATCATCCTGAAGCACGTCATTGCGGGACATGGTTAATAAATCTGGATTAGCCTTTTTGGTCTTTTTCCACCAGCTAAGGAAACTTGCCTGGTCGGCAATATGCTCCGGAATTCTTTGCAGGTAGAAGTCCACAAGCTGCTCTTCATCGACAAGAAACTCGCGACGACGAGATTTATCTTCCATCTCAGTGATAGATTCAATTAAGTCCTGATTTTTCTGAAAGAAAGCTTGGTGAATTCGTCCTTCACCAAGCACCAAAGCCTGTCGAACAAACATCATTCGGCAGGTTTCTGGATCGATCTTGGTGTAGTTAATTCGCCTTTTGGTAACGATCACCAGGCCATATAAACTCACTTGTTCATAAGCCATTACCGAACCTTGCTTCTTATCCCAGTGAGGCTCCAGATAGCTGCGCTTTACCAAATGCCCGGCTAAGGGTTCAACCCATTCAACATCAATACGAGCACAGAATCTGGCAAACAAACGACTGGTCTCGACAAGTTCTGCGGCCATCAGCCATTTTGGGGTTTTCTTCGCCAAACCAGAACCAGGGAAGATAAAGAAGCGGGAGTTTCGCGCGCCTTTGTACTCACGGTTTTCGTCTAGGTTACCAAGGTGACTCAACAGCCCTGATAATATGGCCTGGTGAATCGTATCCTGGTTTGCCACATCAAAAGACATATGGCCATTGTCGTCAGCGATTTTTATTTGCGGAGCAAACGCTGACCAATCCAGTCCTTGTTCTTTTATGCTTAATCTGAGTTGCGAGACAATATCTTGCCACTCACGAATGCGAAGGTAAGACAGATATTGTTTTTTACATAAGTTCCGAAATTGATTATTACTCAGCGCTTTTTGTTGCTGCTGGATATAGACCCAGAGATTTAACAAACTGATAAAATCTGATTGTTTATCCTTAAAGCGGCTATGGTGTTGATCCGCAGCCTGTTGTTTTTCCATTGGCCGCTCTCTGGGATCCTGAATCGTCAGGCCGGCGGTAATAATAGCCAGTTCCTGACTACAGCCATACTGAGTAGCCGTCAGTAACATTTTTGCCAAACGTGGATCGATAGGAAACTTGGATAGGTTTCGGCCGGTCGCTGTTAAGGTATTTTGACCGTGTTTGCCTTCGCTAATTGCATCTAATTCTAACAGCAAACGAACACCGTCATTGATGTTGCGTTGATCCGGTGGCTGCACAAATGGAAAGTCAGCGATGTTACCTAGATCTAAGGCTAGCATCTGCAAAATTACCGTTGCTAAATTGGTACGCAAGATCTCAGGATCGGTAAACTCCGGTCGTAACAAAAAGTCTTCTTCGGAATACAAGCGAATACAAACCCCTTCCGCAACACGACCACATCGCCCTGCTCGTTGATTGGCACTGGCCTGGGAAATGGGTTCAATCGGCAGTCGCTGTACTTTGGTTCGATAGCTATATCTGGATATCCGAGCCGTACCGGTATCAATCACATAACGAATACCTGGCACCGTCAGGGAAGTTTCCGCTACGTTGGTAGAGAGAACAATATTGGTTCCGGTATGGGGAGCGAATATCTTATTTTGTTCGGCGACAGTTAACCGTGAAAACAAAGGTAAAATATGGGTATTGCGAAAGTTCTCTTTTTCAAGCGCTGCAGCGGCGTCGCGAATTTCTCGCTCACCGTTTAAAAACACCAGGATGTCACCAGGTGGCAACTGCTGTAAGTCCTCTACCGCCCGGATAATACCAGCTATGTAATCGTCCTGTTCTGACAAGGGCTGATAAACGATATCGACCGGATAGGTGCGGCCAGAAACCTCGATAACCGGCGCCTGATTGAAATGATTCGAAAAGCGCTGCGGGTCGATGGTTGCCGAGGTAATGATAACTTTCAAGTCAGGGCGTTTTGGAAGAATTTGCTTAAGATACCCAAGAATGAAGTCTATGTTCAGGCTGCGTTCATGGGCCTCATCGATGATAATGGTGTCATATTGGCGCAATAGTCGGTCTTTTTGCATTTCCGCCAGCAAAATACCGTCGGTCATTAGCTTTACATAACTACGTTCACTAACCTGATCGGTAAATCGCACTTTATAACCAACCACATCACCCAGTTTTGAATGCAATTCCTCGGCAATTCGATTCGCGACTGTTCGCGCCGCTATTCTTCGAGGTTGGGTGTGGCCAATCATGCCTTCCACGCCTCGGCCTAGCTCAAGACATATTTTAGGAATTTGCGTCGTTTTACCAGAACCGGTCTCACCAGCAATGATCACCACCTGGTTGTCGTTAATTGCGGTTTTGATTTCAGCAGCATGTTCGCTAACTGGCAACCCCTCAGGATAAGTAACCTTAGGAAGTTGTTGTTGACGTTGTGCTTTAAGGGCAATGGAGGCAAGGATCGCTTCATGTATTTTTTCTAGCGCCCGTTCACGTTTTTGTTCATTGGCGATTTTCTTTAACCCTTGTAATCGACGTTTAAGCATAAACTTGTCACAAAGGCGAGTTTGATTTAGAAGAGCGAAACTATCTGAGGAAGATGGCGATGACACTGAGTAAAAAAACCTGGTAAACAGTCATAAAATTGGCAGTATCTTAACATCTAGACGAGGGAAAATCAGTACGGTATTACAAGGTAATACCGTCTGTGAGCAAGAAGTCTTATCTTTGGATTTGGTTCTCTTTTGGTTGCCACGTCGATTCGTGGAAAGTAGAGCGAATATGTAAATCAATAGCGCGCAAAACATCGTTACGGGAAATGGTGCCTAACAGCGCACCATCGTCGTCTGTAACGGGATATACCTTAGGTTTTTGCTGTAACATGGTTTGTGCCAATTCAACGATACTCGTGTATGGTTTCATGGTCAGTACTTCCGTTCGCATTAGCTGACTAACATCTGCCATATGCTCACCGTAATAACTGGTTTGCAGCATTTTTGCCAATACGTCTGACTCAGATAGAAAGCCAATCAGTTGACCATTGTCATCAATGACGGGACCACCTATTTGCTTTGTTTTCAGAAACCTAAGAGATGCCTCCTCGACCGCCATATCGGCAGTGAAGGTGACCGGATACAAATTCATGTAATCTTTTACCTGAAGTGATTCCATCGCTTTGCCCTATTCCGAGAACGAAAAAAACGTTGCTTTCTATAACGTTAAGGTTAGTTGATAAACACGACAATAGGTAATTCCTAACCAATTTCCCTATTCTGATTTAAAAATCGCAACTTCAGCGTTACCACCAAGCTTTTTCGATGCCCGGTACATACCTTTGGAGTTAAAAGGCATGGCAATATTGCCTTGTGAATCAATCGCGATAACGCCGCCACTGCCGCCAGCCTCAACGAGAACATCATTAACCACCGTATCTGCCGCCTGTTGCAGTGATATGTTTTGATATTGAACCCTGGCACAAATATCAGCAGCAACATGATAACGGATAAAAAATTCGCCATGGCCTGTTGCTGATACCGCACAGGATTGATTGTTGGCATAGGTTCCTGCACCAATGATTGGTGAATCACCAATCCGGCCGAACCTTTTGGCTGTCATTCCACCGGTTGACGTACCAGCGGCGAGGTTACCTTCTTTATCTAACGCGACCGCGCCCACGGTGCCATATTTAAAATGCGTATCCAGGTTTTGATAGGCCGCTTTATCGTTTTGCTTTTCATCGCTCTGATGTAACTTTTCGATCGCTTTATCTAGCTGAAGTTTTCGATGCGGCGTGTCAAAAAAGCTGTTGTCAACCAACTCCAAACCCTGTTCTTTTGCAAAATCCTGTGCCCCTTCGCCACTTAACATTACGTGCGCAGATCTGTCTTTAATGACATTAGCAAGCGCAATTGGGCTAGCAACATTTTTTACCCCGGATACCGCACCAGCTTCTAGCGTAGCTCCGTCCATAATAGAGGCGTCTAACTCATGAGTGCCATCGTAGGTATAAACCGCACCGACGCCAGCATTAAAATATGGGCTCGCCTCGAGGATTTGAATAGCTACAATCACCGCATCGGTACTGCTGCCTCCTTCTGCCAATACTTTGTAACCCGTATTCACTGCTTCTTCGAGCTTTTGTCGATACGCCTGTTCCTGTTGTTCAGTAAAGTTCTCTTTAGCTATTGTTCCGGCGCCACCGTGTATTGCAATAGCAATCGGCGATTGTTCAGAATTTGCAGGTGTAGAAAACGCAGCCGCCTGATTACAGGCAAGAGACAAAAAGGCCAATGACAAAGGTAAAGTTAGAATTTTTCGCATAGTGATGGGCTCAGAATTAGTTTTCTTTTCATAATAACCAAAACTTTGGGGATGTGAAAAGATGTCTTGCGAAAATTGCAAAGGAAACTGCATAGATATTCAAAATAATCAATAAAGAGACCCGATTTATTAATAATTGCTTACACTCTCTGTGGCAAATTATACAAAAAATTCATAATTTCACATAATTTGCAAAAAATTAGATTTAACTCATTGATTATTAATATTTCTTAAACATATAAAGCATATATTCATCAGGTTTTCCTCAGGTTTTTTAGGCCCTTTTGGCGTTTAATTTAGATGTCGGTTATGACACTTAAAGGCCAATCATCAGGATTTGCCAGGATATGAGGAAAGCAAATTATGAATAGAATGATGAATAAATTTACAAAACGCACTGGCCTCCTACTTGCGGCGGCTGGAATGATTTTTAGCACAAATGTAGTAGCAGAGACTGATGCGATGCCATCGTACATGGAAAATGCATTAATAGATGTCTGTAAAGCTGCTGAATCCAATAACACGATCCGTTTCAGCCAAGCGCTAGACAGTCATCGTCTGGATACCCAAACCGTTGCTCTGAAAGTCGTTTGTAATGGTGAAAACATTTCAGACTTTGCGGCGACTCGAGGTGCTTACGATACTGCAGAGCGCTTAAATGAAAGCCTCGATGACGTAAGCATCGAAGACGTGGCACTTCATTCTAAAAATAAATTAAGTGTTAACTACTAGGCCGGTGGCAACGTTCCCGCCTGGAACCATGCTAGACAATCGGAGACGCAAAAAAGCCAATACCTGAAGGTGTTGGCTTTTTCTTGTTGGAATATCTAAACATTGAACACGCTAAATCATTAATTAGCGATCTTTTTATTAGCCGCCAGTTGCTTGCGCTGTAATTGTAACGAACGTTCGATAAACTTAAAGCTTTGCTGATACCCCTGGCGTTGTTCGATCGCTACCAATGCCGGATGCGAACCTCCATATTTCCACTGATAATAATGTTGCCAGCCCTTGTCGACGGCTTGTTGAAATGCAAAAGTCGCAGCTCGTTCGTCACCGAGAATGATATTAAGAACAACGTCACTGATACCTTTACCTTCAAACCCCAGGTGATTTAAATCCGCCGTTGATTGTTTTAACTGGCGTGCTATTTGTTCAGCCCGCTGTTGCTCGCCATTTTTTGACAACAACCAGGCGTAATCAATCCAATCGGACAGGCCCGATAAATTATCAGGATTAATAGATTCATTAAAGAATGGCTGATACATCGACAGTGCTTTTTGATACTCGCCTTTTAGCATTAGGTAACGGCCAAAAATTAGATTCCCCATCTGCCCATCCTTACCTGCAGGGCACCCGAATTCCTCGTCCTGAGCATTAACAATGCTTAACTGGCACTTCATTTGGGCCAAAGTCGCAGGTTCAGCACTGGCTACTAAACGCGAGTAATAGTGACTGGCAGTGGTTTTATCGCCTAAATAAAAATTCGCCTGCGCCAGCAAAATAATCAGCTCTTTTTCCGTTGCTTTTAAAGGTGTTTGATTAAGAAAGTCTATAGCGTCAGCAAATTGTCCGGTGTCAACCAATAGCCAGGCAAACAAGTATCTGGCACTGTAATCACGATAATTAAGATTCAGATAACTGGTTAACGTGTCCAGAGCGGATTGATGATGCCCTAACCGACTCTGAAGTTTCGCGTAATTAAAGGTTGCTACCGATAATTTCGGCTCCAGCTTTAGGGCTCTTTGCAAATGCGATTCGGCTTTTTGAAACTGATTCAACTGCAAGTAAAACGAGCCTAAATAACTTTGATACTCGGGCTGGTTTTTTAGAGCATCTGACGCTTTCACCGCGTCATTAATCAACTCATCTAACTCGATATCCTTGTTGCCATATTGATACAAAGCTTTGATGAAAACCATGCCCTGCTCCATGTCTTCGGGAGCGACTCGGATAAATAGATTTCGCATCTTTGACAGGTATTCAGCATTTCCCAAGAAACTTGCAGCCCTATAATAAGCGATGCCCAACTCGATTGGGATTTCAACGGATTGTGGATAGGTACGCATGCCATTTTCTAACAATTGTATCGAGGTTAAATAATTATCGTAATTGCTGACCAGTCTTAATTGCCTTGCTTGGTGAATGAGCAATTCCGTTTGCATCGTCTCTATAGACATTGAACTTAAGTCGAGATTGTTACTGTTTACCACTTCAATAAAATAATCTAACGTATTGGCTACGCTGTTAACCAGTAAAGGCCAATCATCAGCGGCCCCAGCAAATGTTTGGCTCCAGATCACTTTGCCATCTTTGGCGTCGGCAAAATGCAGACTTACCTGAATATCTTGTTCTATGCGTCTTACCGCTCCTCCGACAAAATAATCAAAGTTATCCTCCCTGGCGTCAATCAATCGATTACTAAGACTAACCTGCACGTATTTAGAATTGCCGAGCGTCGTTATCAATTGTTGAGTCAGAGTTTTTGCGACGAGTATGCTCTCATCAAGGTTGTCGTTGGCTGTAAAATTTTCAATCCTAAGTTTTACCGGTTCAGGCTCGGCATAAATACGACTGACGGCAAACCATAAGGCTACAGCTACTAGCAAAAGAGCAAGCGAAGCAAACAGGGTCCTCTTTCGAAATTTAAAGGTGACAAGACGGGCGTTATCATTGCCAATGGGTTCAGGAATTTGTTCATTTCTGGAAGGTGTGTAGTCGAGCAAATAACCGTGTTTAGGTATGGTTTTTATGTATTGGCGCACCTTGTCATGATCATTGAGTTTTTTACGTAGGACCGAAATTGCCCGGGTTATTACATCGTCTGAGGTGTATCTGGATTGCCATACCTTTTCATTTAATTCTTCTCTTGATACCACCCGATTACTATTCTCTAAGAGATAAACTAATACCTCCATAACTTTAGGCTCGAGATGAATCACCTCCCCATCTTTTTCAATCAACGACTTTTCCGGGTAAATTACCCAGTCGTCTAAAAGATAGGAAATACTCGCCATTATTTGCCCTCTGCATATTGCCAGGAAGAAAACAACACATAAGTGCCCCCAGTCTCTTTTTAGAGACCGAGAAACTCTCTAATTACATGCACCAGGTCGGTTAATTAAGTGTAGTAGGCCTTGGGAACAAGGAAAGCTCTGAAGCGCCAAGTTGACCAAGGCTAGCTCCGAAAGTGATTAACAGGATCGCTTATCTATCTGATTTAATGACCGACACAGATTAAAAAAACAAACAGAATGATTTTAATTAAATCCGTAACAAAATGTAATTTGTCGCCGCTATCTTTGAATTCTCGAGCCCAGACCTGAACATCGGCTTACACGTTTCTCTATCCCCTCAATAAACTCTTTTTTCCTTGAAAATAACTGGAAGTGGGATTTTGCCCGGGTAAGCCCGGTATAAATCAGTTCTCTGGATAATAACCGAGTACTACCTTTTTCAGGAATAACCATGGCAACGCTTGCAAACTCAGATCCCTGAGTTTTGTGGATGGTCATTGCAAAAACCGTTTCGAATGGCGGTAAACGAGGAATGGAAACCGAACGAAACTGATCGCCGTCAGGAAAATGGGCTTTTAAGTTGCCATCGGCATCTGGCCAAATCATCCCAATGTCACCATTAAACAACTGTAACTTATAATGGTTCTGGGTGATCATAATTGGTCGCCCGCGGTAAAGGGTTTGGCCATAGGCTTTAAACCCCTGACTCTGTAATTCCTGCTCTATCATCTCATTTAGCGATTCAATGCCACCCTCACCTGATCGGCTTGGCGTAAGAATTCTAAACCCCTGAAACTTGGCATACGCCGCAGATAAGTCGGTTTGTAAAAATATCTCTCGATAATAATCCTGAGTGAGATTTTGCACATATTTGCTCAGGAATTTTTCCGATGCCAGCTGTAACTGTTTGGTATCCTTAGTCAATAATTGCCAGGACTGTTTACTGTCACCGTCAATAATAGCCTTTGCCAACAACCCGATTCCACCGCTGCCCTGGAAACGTCTGGATTTGGTGAGATACGTAAGGTAATCGCAATTAAAGCTCTCACTCGCAGCGATGTTTTGTGAGGTTAACTGACGAATATAATTGGCATTCTCAACGGAATACCGGGTTACCGATGAGGTTGCCAGATCGGCAAGCACACTTCCGGTTTCCACTGAAGGTAACTGCTGACAGTCACCTAACAATACGACTTTACATTTTTCTGGAAGCGCTCTGAACAGTCGGGTCATCAATGGTAAGTCCACCATAGATACTTCATCAACGATAACGACGTCACAGGATAAAGGATTATCCTGATGATGGCGGAAATTTGGACTATTGGGGATAACGCCCAACAGTCTATGCAAAGTCAACCCGGTTAATGGAATCGCATCCAGAACCGAATCGGGTATGCTGCCATCTTTGCGAAAGCCTTCCACTGCAGCGGCAATGGATTCACTTAAACGTTGCGCAGCCTTGCCGGTTGGTGCAACCAGTTTGATATCAGGATTTACCTTCGATTGCATGATTATCGCCGCAATGAGTTTAGTGACCGTATACGTTTTTCCCGTCCCGGGCCCCCCAGCGATGATGCTAAACGATTTATTTAAGGCATTAGCCACCGCAACCTTTTGCCAATCGGTTTCGTTTTCCTCTGAGTGAGGAAATAATTGTTGCACGATATCAGCGGCGGCTTTATTGCTGTCAGCATTGCTGTCAGTATCGGATTGTTGTGAAGATATTGCCTCAGCCCGTAATCGATGATTAATGACATCGGCTAATTCTGTTTCAAACCGCCAGTAACGTCGCAAATAAAGCTGTTGATTATCGACAACCACTAATCCTTGCTCAGTGCATGCACCGATAAACCGCGCAAGAATATCGTCTAAGAATGCGAGTTCCGCAAAAACATAGCCGGGATAAGCCTCATCTGAACCTTCGCTACTTTCAAACCATAACTGCCCGGCTACCGTTGCCAACGGTAAGCAGGTATGTCCCTGCCTTTGAAACTGCGAGAGCGCGACAAATAAATGAAACAAAGCCGAAAACTCTTGATCGTCGAATCTGGATTCACTGCTGGTAGCAAGGATCTCTTTTGCCAGGAAGTAATCAATGGCTTCAATATCGGCAAGTTGTTTCTTCAGTTTCAACACATTAGGTAATTTATCAAGGTAATGTTGCCAGGTTTCGACTGGCGCCTCATCGGCAAATAAAAAGCTCTGTTGCGCTTGCTGGTTTTCCTGATATTTATTTGTCATGCCCTAGCCCTCGATACACTCTTGTTGACCAGCAATTAAATTATCCAGTTCCATTAACCACGGTTCTGACAACGGATTGAAATAAACCCCATAACTGTTGTTATCACTGGCAAACAGTTGTTCTTCTGGTGCTTGCCCCATGCCACGCAAATACAAATATACAGCGCCGCCAAAATGCTGCTCGAAGCTATAATCTTCGATCCGGGTTTGCAAATAACGGTGCAAAGCGAGCGAGTAAATCAGCGCCTGAAGATCATAGAAGTTGTCAAACATGTGTTGTTGCAGACTTTTTGCGTCGTAATTTTCAAAATGATCGCCGAGATATGAGGATTTGTAATCACAAACGTAATACTTGCCCTCATGTTCAAATACCAGATCGATAAACCCGTGCATCATGCCTTGGATATCACCGCGTGTTGGGAGCATCGCTGAATAGGCAGCATCGGCTCCGAATGCACCGCGAAAGCGTTGCAGATATTGACTTATCGCCTGCACTTTCACTGACGACACAGGAAAGTAAAACTCCAGTTCTTTTAGTGCCCTTTCTTTGGTTAATGATGCTAATGAACACACACTCTTGTCAGCGACATGAAAAGGCTGCGTCAAACAAGCCAGCAACCAGTCGGTTAGCCCTTGTGCGACATTTTCATCATCGGCAAGCCTGGCATTTTGTAAACGATTGGCAAGCCACTCAGCATCGGGGGCAGAAAAATCTAGATGCTCAAGAATGTCGTGGAGCAAATTACCGGTCTTTGCGCCTTTGGGTAACTTCACGATCGCCGTTATCCGTTCAATATCCTGCCCCATCTGATTGGCATCAAGACGGTCCGGATCAGATAAGCCATAATGACGATGACCACGGGTTAGGCCTGAAAAAGAAGTTAACCACCAGTCCCTTTCAATACGCCCGCGAAATTGAGCAGCCTGAAGCGCATTAGATGGCTTGTTTACCTGATGAACTTGAGGTTCAAGGTTATCCGCGTCAATAACCGATATTTCAACACTGTGCTGACAATGAGTTGCATATTGCTGCCAGGCATCTGGGTAATTCCCTTCAACCAAGTCCAACGCCCGCCCTAACGGCGATTTCGCCGAATCTTTGAAATCAGCACTAAACAAATAGCACTGCAATTTTGCCCGGGTCAATGCAACATACAACAAGCGCGTATCTTCAGCATATTGCTCATCGCACATGGCTTTTGCCAATGCTTCATTGGCGCCAAGGGCTATTTCAACATCGCCCTGTTCATTGTGTGCGCTAAGCACTTCCCTGGTGCGAATACCCGCTTTCATTGGATCTTTATGGATACAGGCAAAGGGCACGAACACAATCGGATATTCCAGGCCTTTTGAACCATGCTGGGTGACTACCTGGATCAGATCTGAATCACTTTCCAATCGCAATTCTGTTTCAACCATTTGCGGATTTTGACACAGATAGTCAAAATGGCTTATGAGCTGCAATGGATGACGATGCTGCTGTGATAACCCTTGTAATATTTCAAACAGATGAATGCAGTTTGTCAGCATTCGTTCTCTGCTACCAAACAACTCAGATTGGTACTGTTGCGGAAAATAATCATGCAACAACTTCATTGCCATCGGCATAAAGCCACGTTTTTGCCATGTTTGATGCAGTGCCTGTAAATCCTGAACCAGATTCTCCCAAAGGCGCTCATCTTGCTGCAGCTGTTGCAGTTGATGCGGTGAAAAACCAAAGAATGGTCCTGCTAAGGTTCCATACAGCCTTCTTTCGTCCTCTGGCGTGATTATCGTCTTCAATGCATCAACCAAGGCATTACAGATAGGATGCTGCAACAGGTTCGAACGTTCTGATTTATAAACGGCGTCTAAGTTATTTTCCTGCAATGCTGCAAGTACGTAACTTGCTTGTCCGCCATCGCGCACTAAAATTGCGATATCCGACGGTAGCACCGGCCTGCTCTCGTTCTGGATGCTGTCAACAATCGTACCTTGCAGCAAAAGCTGTGAGATCTGGTTACTGAGCCAGGTACTCATCTTCTGACTAAAATCTTTACCCAACTGACCGCGACTAATATCGGTATCACTATGGTTAAAATGCACTCCTTGCATCGCCGCAGAATCTTTTCCGTTAACAACAAGAACGTCATTATCTGCACCTGGAGCGGCATTAACAGGTTGATAAGCAATGGAATAACCAAAAACATCCCGGCTTTGTGAGGCTAACGCATTACCATAAAAGAACACGTTATAGGCGTGGATCATAGCTGCCGAGGAACGCCAGTTTGTATCCATTATCCAACGATTTGAAACCAGTGATGCAGCCTGTAAGTAGGTAAAGATATCGCCACCTCGAAATCCATAGATTGCCTGCTTTGGATCACCAATTAGATATAATGCGGTCTCTTGTTCTAGGTGTTGTGGCTCGCCGCTAGTGTAGGAGTTAATTTCGAAATTAGGGTTGGAGTTAGTGGCGGAATTAGAGTTGGAATTAGCCTCGGAATCTGTATTGAAATAAAGGCTTGATAAAATATTAAACTGGCCGGCATCGGTATCCTGAAATTCATCAACGAGTGCCGCCGGATACTGCTTTCTAAGTTGTTGTAAGAGAAATTGTCGATGACTTCCGGATAACAACGCATTTTCAAGAGTAGCGATCAAATCATCAAAGCTTAGAACCTGACGATCCGATTTCAGCATTTGCACCTTAACGCGAATATCATCGATATATTGCGCTACGTATGCATAGGCCTGAATTTTCTCCATCGCCTGCGCAAAACCATCAATCACTTTCTTTAATTCATAAAGCGGTGCAAATGCGAATTGCAGTGCCTTTTTATCATCTTGTTTATCTTTTGCTTTCGGTAATCTTCCGGCACCGCAAAATCGAAAATCAATCTCTAAATCAATGGCAAAATCATGAATTTCCTGGCTAGCAACGCCGCTTTTTAAACCTTCCCCTGCAAGTTGTAACACTTGTCTTAGTGTTGAAAACTCAAGCTCACGTTCACCTCTGGCTTTACCGGTTTTGTTATCAATCAAATGCTCAGCAATCAGAGGTTCATTATCGGATAAAGATTGCAGGCATCGGTCAATTAATCGCTGCAAATCGTCAATTTTTGAGTCTAGGGTCTCAACTTTTGGATTTTGTCTGGCACGGCATACGCCAATAAAAGATTGATAAAATGCCTCGGGGGACGGCCAGAACTGGCTTATCAGGGCAAATTCTTGCTGACGTTCTTCTCCAGCCGCTAATCGTCGATATAAGTCCTGGATCGTCTGCAGGTAATATTCCTGATCATCGGTTTCCATAGCAGCATTGAAACTGACGCCACTTGCAAATGCATGTTGTGATAATACCCGTTTACAAAACCCATGAATGGTGAAGATCGCCGCATCATCTAACTGTAATAACGCTAGTTTGAGCGCCAGCTTAGCTTTGTCCGCAGGTATCTTTTGTCCTAATTCATAAAACAAAGGATTGGATACATCCTGCGTCCATTGATCCCAGTGAGTAAATGCCTGGCGCAAAAACTCATCGATACGGCCACGGATCTCCTCCGTCGCCGCTTTGGTAAATGTCATCACCAGAATATTTTCAACGCTTAGTCCCTTTTCGAGTAGCAGGCGAAGATAGATGCGGGTGATATTATAGGTTTTACCGGTTCCAGCACTCGCCTCGATTAAATGGCTGCCGGACAAGGGAATAAATTCAGACTGCAAAGGTGCAAACGTCTGTTGTGGCTCTAGTGAGTGGTTTTGACTGTCAGTTGGAGATTGCACGAATTTATTCCTTCTCTGACGCGGCATCAGCCCCGCTCTGCTGCTCAACGGCTAAATCTACATTGTTAATCGACAAGCGCTCGAAAAACACCTGATACAAGGCTATTAAATCCGGCAATATTTGTTGCAGTTGCGGGCAGGTTTTAAAGAAATACTGTAGATAAGGATCCGTCGCCATACTTTGCCCATACTTTTCCTGATACCAGAGTTTTTCGAAGTCATGCTGATTCATAAAACCAGACTGAAACTTATTGCGATTCCAGAAATGCTTCTTAGCAATTGCCATATTTATCGGTTTAGGGCTTCGTAATACCTGCTGAAAGCCACTCATCAATGCCTGTAACCTTTGTTCGGCGTCTTGCCAATACGTCAGTTGAATTTGTTCAACCTTCATCGTCTTTTCATTGAGATAAAAGCCCTGGGTAATAACATTTGGCTCTGTCGACTGGTTAGCTATACCTGTCTGGTTTTTAGCATAAACACAAGCCAGTACGTGGCCGACATATATTCGACAAAAATCGGCGTCATTGGCGCTAGCGCTTTTGGTATAGGTAATCGAGTAACCCTTGGGGTGCTGCAGCAAAGGAACAGAGCAAGAAACAATTTGTTGCTCATTTTCTTCTGTGGTTACAGCAACTTTGAAGGGTAACTCAATTGCAACGCCATTTACCTGTTGTGCGTCAATAATACCAGCAACATAAGCGGAAAAAGCTTCGACCATTAGACGCCAGCTTTCCAGGGTTGAATTCATTTCATGGTTATCTGGAAAAGCGCCGCTTAACAAGCTAAGGCGTTGTATGTTATCCAGTTTCACAGTGATTTCATCAACAAGTTGGGGATTGTTAGGATCCGCCGATTGCAACATAGTACCGAGAATTTGTTGCTTGTAGTTAAACTTTTCTAATCCGCTTGGCGCGAAAGGTTCAACATCAGACAGAGGCTCTTGTTGATAAGCAAAGGTCAGATTTAATTGTCGAGTTCCGAAGATTTTTGCTGGATGCCGAAGCGCCTGAAGCAAATCTTCATCAGTGATTTCATCACTAGTCTCATCACTGCTCCTATTATTAGCGCCTTGGTTTTCCTGGTGGTGATCTGCCGCTATTTCAATTAATGGCTCATCACTAGCCGTATCAGTTTTGACGTTTGCTGGCGCCAGGTTCAGCCACTTGCCATCAAAACTTGCCCAAGCGTTATCCGGACTATAATTTTCGTTAGCAAAAGACTGCATCGGTAACTGCCTGAGTTGATGTTCCGGCGAGAACCGCCAGCCAAATCCCTGTTCAAGATAGTCCATCAATTCTCGTAATACGATAGAAGGCTGCCTCTCGCCATTGTTTTTTATATCCCGTCCCTGGTAACTGATATACAAATGACTTCGGGCGGAAATTAGCGCTTCTAAAAACAGGTAGCGATCGTCTTTATGTAACGAACGATCACCGAGTCGTCCTGCTGTCATTGCCATTAAATCGAAACCAATCGGTTGTCGTTGGCGTGGAAACTGGCCATCATTCATGCCCAGAATAGCGACCAGTTTGAACGGGATACTGCGCATCGGTAACATCGAACAAAAGGTTATTTGGCCGATCATAAACTGCCGGCCTGGATCGGGCTCGGAGAAATGCGTATTCAAATATTCCCGAACCGGCAACAGGCTTATGGGTGCGTGATAATTGGCCTGCTGGCAATGTTCGTGGAAATCATCAATAGCTTTACGAACAATCGTAAGCCCTAGGTCAGGATCGTTTTCATCTTCATCAAAAAGGCTATCAAGCATTTCAGTCAGCATCTGATGCCATTGTTCGGCGCTTCGTGAGCTATGCAAGTTTTTGTGTAGTATTTGCAACTGTTCGATGAACTGTAGAAATTTACCTAACAACTCACTATTGTCACCCTCTACCCAAGGTAGATAGAGGTTGTCTCCTTCAAGCGTTAGCTGATCGCTGTAGGCAAAACCGCGGATCAAACGCGTTAAACCTAGCTGCCAGGTAAACTGGTCACTCGCCTCTTCAATACCTATTTGCCGACTTTTATGTTCTGCATCTAATCCCCAATGTATATTGGCCTGTTGCAACCAAAAGCTAATTAATTCGATGTCAGCATCATTAAAGTTAAAACGCTTTTGTACCGGCTTTAACTGCAGGTAGGCAATCAATCGGGAAACTTCAAAACGACTATCTGGTAAATTAAGCAGTTCATTAAAACCATTAACCAACGGTTCGCTGTCTTTACTGATACGATCGGCTATGGAACAAGGCAAAGGTGGAATATTTTCTCCGATATCTTCCCAGCCTCGGACAAATACCGCATCAATATATGGTGCATAATCCTCAACCTGAGGGCACATAACCAATACATCTTTCGGGGTTAATGTCGGGTCATTATTAAATTGATGCAAAAGATAATCATGCAGGCCCTGCACTTCCCGAAGCGCACTATGCGCACTGGTAACAACAATACTGTCATCAACCAGCGGTTGTTGTTCGCCAGTTGCAAATACCCCACGTCTGTCTTCAAGACTCAAGATGTCATGCTGAAGCTGAGTTAACACACTTGATGTTTGTAACTGAGATTCTGCTAATCGCTCGTATACCGGGATTTCAATATGCTCAAACTGCTGCAATTGCGACAACAAGTCTTTTCCTTGTTGTCCGAGATTGGCCAGTAATGGGTTTACCTCGTTGCTGATATCATCAACGTTTGGCCAGCCCGACAATAATTGTTGAAAGTCCTGTTTCGCCTGAGATTTCTCCGATTTGATATCGCCCCAATATTCAATACAAGGGTTTAATTGATAGAAGTGAATATCAATATGCTCACCCAGAGCGGCTAAAAACTCCATCCACAACGGAGCTATGGCATTTAGTCCAAATAATGAAATACGTTGCGGCAAATGCTCGGCTTTATCGGCCAGGTTGTCTATCGCCTGCTTAATTAACTGCTGTGGATCGTACGGAATGTGTTGATGCAGTTGTTGCCATATCAGAGCAAGCCATCTTTCTGTTTCTCTACCAGCTCCTTCTTCAATGTCTACGCGCTCGCCTACACACCAACTATGGATCCAATCGGGCCGATAAATTAAGTACTGCTCGTACAAATCGGCAATCTTTCTGGCCAGTTGATAACGTCGCAGATCCTTTTGATGCGCAGATTCACCATTCCAATAAGTGGTTAGTGGTTGACAGTTTTCATCCTGAGTAATCGTGTCGCTCTGCAATAACAATTCGATACGCCACGCCAATACATCCCGAGAATACGGCGATTGCTCTGGTAAATTATCGATGCAAAGGGTGCGTAAAGATTTCCAGAAAAATTGCGCTGGCAATGAAAATCGGGTGTTCATACTGACCCGGTTCGCGCTTGCCTGTTGCATATTCAGCCAATGCTGCATGCCTTGGTTCTGAACCAATACAAGTTCTTCAACAAGTGGAGGTAAAGGCGATATCTGCTGTACTTTTGCAAATAACAGCAGTAAGTCTTCCATTCGATTGGCAGGATAAAGATATAACAAAGCTAATCCGTCAGAAATGTACCAAAAATCTAGTGATTAGATTTAATCACAAAGACGGGGGTAATACCAATCCCACTAAGTTTGTACACAACTCAGAGTTAGGGCCGAGGTTCAGTTACAACATAGATTTTATTGATATAGTCATTCTATATTAATGAAATATAGGGCAGTAAATGGGCCTCTCACTAACTCCCTTCGGGTGAGTTTTAAAGGCGTTTATCCTGCGTTACTGATTTTGACAATGGAATAACCATTCTCTGCAATCAAAGCCTTGTCTAAAAGCCTTTAAATTCTCACTGAGTGAGCAATAATTTAATGGGATTGGTATGGTCAAAAGCGAAAACAAGGCGTTGAAGAATTATTGTACACAGTAATGCCACTAAAGCAGAGCCCTGCTCTTTTGTATCTGATGCAAACTGGTATTAGATCATATGCCTTAATGTTTGCTGGTAAAAATTGCCGACAACGGGTAGAGGCTTCGCTTCACCTTCACAGGCCTGAATTAATCCAACTACCCATAAAACCAGTAATGGAAAGACAAGGGCCCAGCCAATCAACGGAATAAAGCTTAATACAACACCGGTTAAAAATAACCCTAAGGATTGGCGAAGATGGAATGCAGCGAGGCGTGTCGGTTTTTGTCCAAACATGATTAACGCAATAATCCATCCAATCAAGGTAAAATAAGCAATGATTGCCACGTTTTTACCGTGTTTGCTGATAGGTTTTTGTTGAATCATCTGGTTTGACACATCACATCCTGCTAAATAGAAACTAAACTGGGGGTGTTGATCTTTTGCGATAAAAAAGATCTGAGACTCTATTAACTATGGAAAATTCCAGCCAATTTTCAAGGCGATTTGTCTACTGTTTTTATGAAAAATGCAACAAACATCAGTAACAAGAACATTCGTGCGATAAATAAGCGCAACGGATTGTTTTTGACCCTGTTAGGGACAGTTTTATTGTTAATTATGCTGTTAATCGGTCAATACTGGTGGCAAAGCCTGAAAATCCAAATGATCTTTTTATATATGGCCAGTTTTGTGGTGTTTTTTATTGGTATTCTCAAACTGAGAGAACCGGATTACAGTTATCAGTTAGACAGCAAAGGCCTGACCCACACTCACCGCTGTGGCCGTTGGCAAATCGATTGGCGTAACATTCAACGTGTAGGCGCGGTAAAGCCAGATATGTCCACAATGGATAAAAGATTGAGTTACACGGGGATAAAACTCAAAGATATCCGCCCTCTGGCTGAAACCATCTCTCCCCGTCTGGCGAATCGTTTGTTACATGAGCAAAAACCGCTGCTTATTGTGGCGCTAAAACACGACCAATTGAACATGAAACAGGCAATCATCGATTTTGAACCTTTCAAACTCGACGGTAAGATTTACAAAGGACCACTTGCAGCATTTTTGCATCGCACTCAGGCACTGGATAAAGCCTACGGCTTCCACCTGTTTTTGGCCGACGATACCCTCGACCGCCACCCGGATGAGTTTATTGAACTATTAAAACGCCACATCGAAAAGTATTCACCTTAAAGCCATAGCGCAGACCGCTTTTCAGATGTTATCATCAGCCCCATAAAACAATAATTGACCTGAGTTAAATGCAAGCCAATCAACCTACTATTCTCTGGCACGATTACGAGACCTGGGGCGTTTCCCCTAAATTTGATCGCCCGTCTCAATTTGCGGCCATTCGTACCGATTTAGATTTGAATATCATTGGCGAGCCCGAGGTCTTTTACTGTCAGCCTCCACAGGATTATTTACCGCATCCAGGTGCTGCTTTAGTTACCGGTATCACCCCACAAAAAGCACAACGGGAAGGTTTACCTGAGGCAGAATTTGCCCGTCGTATTCAGTCATTGTTTACGGTGCCAAATACAACTGTGGCCGGCTATAACTCAATACGATTCGATGATGAAGTTTCCCGTTATCTGTTTTACCGAAACTTTTATGACCCTTATGCTCGTGAGTGGCAAAACGGTAATAGCCGTTGGGACATCATCGATATGGTGCGTTTGTGTTACGCATTGCGTCCTGATGGCATTAACTGGCCCCGTAATGAAAACGGCAGTGTGAGTTTTCGACTAGAACTATTAACCGCAGCAAATGGCATTAGCCATGAAGCGGCGCATGATGCGATGAGTGACGTCTACGCCACAATTGCCATGGCAAAACTGATTAAAGAAAAGCATTCAAAGCTTTATGAGTTTATCTTCAACCTTCGTAATAAGCGTGAAGTGCAAAAGCTACTGGAAGTATTTGAAATGACGCCTATCGTCCACACGTCTTCAAAGATTTCATCGGATCAGGGCTGTACCAGCTGGTTTGCTCCGGTTGAGTATCATCCGAGCAACAAAAATGCCGTGATTGCTGTCGACCTGGGCTTTGACGCGACACCAATATTAGAGCTCGATAGTGAACAGTTAAAGCAACGCTTATATACCAAACGCAGCGAGCTAGCCGACGATGAATTACCAGTTGGTATCAAACTTATCCATATCAACAAATGTCCGGTTGTGGCTCCGGCTAAAACCTTGACTGAAGCTGATGCCGAGCGTCTCGGTATTGATAGAGAAAACTGTTTAAAGAACTGGCGTGCGCTTAAACAGCAAGCGGCACAGGTCCGCGAAAAGCTTTCCGAAGTATTTAACGAAAGTTATGAAAATAAAGTAGAAGATGCAGATGTAGCTTTGTATTCGGGCAGTTTCTTCAGCGACAGCGATAAAGCGCAGATGCAGCTAATCCATGAAATGCCAGTAGAACAACTAGCCACATATCCTTTCAAATTTCAGGATCCTAGATTAGCTACCCTGTTATTTAGATATCGGGCTCGCAATTACCTTCATACCCTAACGGCCGATGAGCAAAGGCAATGGCAACAATATTGTCAGAATAAACTGGCTAATGGTGAGAACGGTCTGAGCTATGACGAGTATATGTTGGCGATTGAAAACCTGGCTCATGAGCACGAACAAAATACTCAAAAAATGAGTATCCTCAAGGCCTTGTATCAATACGTGGCAAGTTAACGTTTATTTTGTACAGGAGGAGAATGAGCTTGAAGCATTCTCCTTTGCCGCCTTACAGTCCGTTATTCTCTTAACTTATGCAAGAGAATTGCGACTATCCCCTCTCCTTCATTAGCCGTGTTGCTTTATTTCTTAACACCAACTGGCCTGGGCAGATTTGTCCTGAAGCAGCTCTTCGATATTAGCGCGAATAATGCCATAACCAACATTACCAAAAAGAATTTGCCGACCTGAATTCATCACCATTGACGGGCTACCTTTAATTTTCAGGCTTTCACTTTTTTTGCGATCGGACATCAATTTTGCCAAGGCATTGCCGGAATCAATTTCCTGGCTAATTGCCTTGTCATCAAGATTTAGATCGTTAATTAATGCCATCAGTACATCTGATTGGCTGATATCCTTTGCTTCGACAAAAAACGCTTCCCGAACCTTAGTTAGCCAACGTATTTCTGCAGGAGCACCATGAACCAGGCTGATCGCCTTGGCATATAAATGGGCTGGCGCCGAAGAGCTGGGTTTACATGTATTCCAGACAGAGTCATTGATCGTTAAATCAAATTGCGCAGCAGACTCTATAACATGTGCCCGAAATCCGGTATAACCGCCCTTTTGTTGCCACTGAAGTTGCATTTTTTCTGCAACGGCCCCAAAAACATCAACGTAATGATGATGCAGCTCAATGTTGTCACCGTAGTCTTTGACAAGTTCAGCAATTCTCCGTTCATTGATATAAGCCCAAACACATAAAACATCCGTAAAATAATCAACTTGAATGGTCATAATTTTCGTTAGTTACAGGGTGATTTGTTAAGTGTAATGTCTTTTGGAAATATCGCGGGCTTATGCTTAAATCGCGGATACAAAAAAGCCCGGAAAACCGGGCTTAGCAATCATGTTTAGCGGTTATATTATGAACCGCTAGCCATCTGTTGATATTCAACGTAAGCAGGAATTGCGATCGCAGCAAAAATACCCAAGCCGAACACCCCTAAGATCAGCACTAATGCCCAAACAGACCAACGCTTTTGCACGCTTTGGAAATGCTCTACACTGTCCCAGCGTTTATTTTCCCAGGCCCATTGGCGCCCCTTGATACCAAGAATGATAGCCATAATAAAGCCGATATAAGGGATAAGCGCAATCAAGCCTATCCAGGTACGATTACCCAGCGCCCAAATCCAGCTTAAGAAAAATGCGCCCCAACTCCAGCCTTTAATGCCTTCTGGTAGTTGATCGACTTTGCCCATACCTGAGTTATTTTCCAGTTTTACGGCGACATCGGATTCCGGTGCAGTATATAGTTCAGTCACTATGTTACTCCTTTTTTATTATTGAACTTCCTGAATAAATGCTGGGTTATATTACCCTTTCTTTTGTAATAATGCGATTAAGCTGCTGGTGTCCCAGCGGTTACCGCCAAGTTCCTGAACTTGTTCATAAAATCCATCCACCATGGTTGTCATTGGCAGGTCTGCCTGATGTTTTTTCGCTTCTTCAAACGCAATGGCTAGATCCTTGCGCATCCAATCGACGGCAAAGCCAAATTCAAACTCACCTTTCACCATAGTCGCTGAGCGATTTTCCATCTGCCAGGAACCTGCTGCACCTTTGGATATGGTTTCCACAAGTTTATCGGTATCTAATCCAGCACGGCTTGCAAAGTTAAGGGCTTCAGATAATCCCTGAACTACGCCGGCAATGCAGATTTGATTTGCCATTTTTGCTTTCTGGCCATCCCCCACAGGACCCATTAACTGGCTAAAGCGAGCATAGGCATCCATGATTGGCTGAACGTTTTTGAAAACCTGTTCGTCACCGCCGCACATAATGGTGAGCACACCGTTTTCAGCGCCAGCCTGGCCACCAGATACTGGCGCGTCAATAAAGTCGTTACCTTGCTGCTCACAGGAGGCTGCTAACTGCTTTGCTAACTCTGCCGAAGCCGTGGTATGGTCAACTAAAATCGCTGCAGATTTTAACCCGGCTAAAACACCGTTTTCGCCTTCGCAAACCTGTAATACATCTTGATCGTTACCAACGCAAACAAATACCACATCGCAACCTGTTGCGGCTTCTTTTGGCGTCGAATACGCGGTGCCTTGGTATTCTTTAGCCCACTGCTCTGCTTTTGCAGCAGTTCTGTTATAAACATTGACGTCAAAACCAGCCTTCGACAAATGACCAGCCATGGGATAACCCATTACCCCTAAACCAATAAATGCAACCTTAACTTTAGCCATGGCAACTACCACTTCTTTTTACTTCAGTGAAAAAAGTGATAGTGTAATGAAAAGAAACGCCTATTAAAAGGAATGCTATGTCAGCAATTTATGATTATTCGGTTACCAATAACAAAGGTGAAACCGTGCCAATGCTTAACTATCAGAACAAAGTGCTTTTGATAGTTAATACCGCCAGTGCCTGTGGCTTTACGCCTCAGTATGCCGGCTTACAGGATCTTTATGAAAAATATAAGGATCAGGGTTTTGAAGTGTTGGCCTTTCCCTGTAACCAATTCGGTAAGCAGGAATCCGGAAGTAATGAGGAAATCAAAGGTTTTTGTGATTTGAACTTTAATATCAGCTTTGATTTATTCTCAAAGATTGACGTTAATGGTGACAATGCCGATCCGCTTTTTACCTATCTTAAAAACGAAGCCAAAGGCCTGTTAGGTTCAAAGCGAATCAAATGGAACTTTACCAAATTTTTGATTAATAAAGACGGTGAAGTATTAAAACGCTATGGCAGCATGGTGAAGCCTGAACAAATCCAAGGCGATATTGAAAGCGCATTAGCATAAGCGAATTCTCCTATACCAAAACAAAAAGGGAAGCTTAGTCGGCTTCCCTTTTTCTGTTTGGGGCCTAGATTTCCAGTCGTAGCTGGAAATGACGCTTCGGTAGACTCCACCGAAAATTGCTCCATGCATTTTCGGCATACAGACCATCCCTGGCCAAAACCGAAAATTGCTCCATGCATTTTCGGCATACAGACCATCCCTGGCCAAAACCGAATATTGCTCCTCGATAACTGCTCCTGCGTTATTCTACCTGCGTACATCCATGTCCTTGTGCATTTTCGGCATATAGACCATCCCTGGCCAAAACCCAAAATACGACGCAATGGAGTATTTTCTCCAACATCAAAACACTCGTGTTTTGACTCCACCTTTAAAACGCTGTTTGTTTTAACTCCACCCTCAAGGCGCCGTTTGCCGTGACTCCACCATTAAAACGTTGTTCGTTTTAACTCCACCCTCGAAGTGCAGTTTACTTCGACTCCACCATCAAGACGTATTCTGTCTTGACTCCTTCTTTTTCGTTTAACCTAATTTAAACGAAAAAGTTATCATGCAACGTCTGTACAACCTGCTCCCCTTCCTGCTCAGGTACCAGAAAACATAAGTTATTATCACTGGCGCCGTGACAAATCATTCGCACATTTGCCTCAGGAATGGCGTCAAACACTTGCGTACCAACCCCCTGGCTACGCAATAATCCGTTACCGATAACGGCAACCAATGACAAGTTGTTCTCAACCTGCACTTCACAAAGCTGTTCTAACTCTTCTACCACTTTTTCTGTAATAACTGCTTGAGTTGAACCCGGAGGATTATCAAAGGTTAATGCAACACTGATTTCTGACGTGGTGATCAAATCGACACTTAGCTCATGACTGGCAAGGATTGCGAATACCTTGGCCAGAAAACCACTGGCATGTAACATCGCCGGGCTTTTCACCGTCACTAAGGTTTGCTGGCGACGCAGGGCAATCGAGCGATAGGTAGGTTTTGAAGAAACCGTTTCCATAATCCGCGTACCGCCGACATCCGGCTCGCGGCTTGAGCCAACAAAAACTGGGATAGAGCTGCGGATTGCCGGGATCAAGGTTGCTGGATGCAGTATTTTAGCACCAAAGGTGGCCATCTCTGCGGCTTCACCAAAACTGATTTCATCAATGGCATGGGCACTTTTAGCAATACGCGGATCGGTAGTAAAGATACCGACAACATCCGTCCATATTTGCAAGTCATCGGCGTTTATCGCTTCAGCTAGCAGTGCCGCGCTGTAATCGGAACCACCGCGGCCTAGCGTTGTAGTACTGCCTAACCCGTCACGGCCAATAAAGCCTTGGGTTACCGTAACCACATCTTGTAATTGCGGGCTCAATAACTGCTGGCAGTTCATCTTTAATGCCTGGGTATCGACCACGGCCTTACCGAATAAACTGTTGGTTGTCATCACATCGCGAACATCAAAGTATGCACCCTGGCATTCTAGCTGACGCAATACCCGAGCAAACAAACGCGAGCTCATCTGTTCACCACAGGATAAAATCGCATCGGCAGTTTTTGCCGTCTGTAAGGTATTTTGCTCGGCTACCAATTGCGTTAACTGCGCAAGAATTTCGTTAACTTCTTGGTTCGCTTCGTCTTTATCAAATAGGCATTCAGTAATGGCATATTGAATCGTTGCGATTTCATCGATAATCGCCTGTTGTTCAACACCGGATAACGACTGCTGAGACAAGGTTACCAAATGATTGGTAACACCGGCACTGGCCGATACCACAACAACACGAATGTCGGCGCGATTTTTTATGATATTGGCACAACGGACCATGGCATCGAAATTAGCGACACTGGTACCACCGAATTTGGCCACAGTTAACATGATGGCCTCCTGTTTTGCAGTTGATACAGCGAAAACGGCAAAGCCTTAATAGTATGGTTGTTCAC
Source organism: Thalassotalea sp. PS06 (assembly GCF_007197775.1). NCBI lineage: Bacteria > Pseudomonadati > Pseudomonadota > Gammaproteobacteria > Alteromonadales > Colwelliaceae > Thalassotalea > Thalassotalea sp. PS06. The sequence goes on from NZ_CP041638.1 coordinate 1,964,281, forward strand.
GGAAAATCTCCCTAAATAGCTAATTACAGCAAGGAAGAGCACGACTGAGCAGAGAAACGAACGTAGAAAAGAGTTTAACTATCAGCCAGAAGCCCTCCACCACTAATGGTGACAGTTGCAAGGATTCAACCTTAACACCCGAACAAGCTGGAACCATATCTTCACTTGTCCTCGGCATTAGACCCCCTCAGTAATCGTCTGCGGATATGGTTCCTCAGATCACCTACCTGGTTAATGCACCTCTTCTGGTTGTTCATGACCGCAGAACTGGCTGCGTCATAAATAACGCGCCTATTAAAACCGATATCGATTTTGATTGCAATAGACAGATAGACGTCTAAATGAAAATAATTGAATTGTTGCTCTAATCGATGACAAAACCCAATCTCCTTGCGATTAAATGGCAAAAATCCCAGCTATTACATATAGTTTAGTGAGTCATTAGTGCGCAAATGACAATGCCGTATGGCAACCCTTCGTTGGTATTTTGGAATGGAATGTTATGGATTTCTTCATATTAAAAAAAATCATTGGCAGTTTATTAATGCCCCTGCCCATCGTTATCATCTTGCTCGCTCTGGGGATCATTCTATTTAATCGAAAGCCTAAGCTGGCGAAAGGCTTCATTGTTGCAGGTACCTTGTTGTTAGCCATCATTTCATTTATGCCTATCGCCGATAAATTGATTGTCCAGTATGAACAGGAATTTCCGGTTTTTCATAATCAGTATGGTGAAGTCGAATACGTCGTCGTACTTGGCTGCGGCCATACGTCTGATGCCCGCCTTAATCCTTCACAGGAATTAAAAAACTGCGCCTTACAACGATTGACGGAAGGTATGCGCATTCTTCGAGAGCAACCCCAGGCAAAATTAATCACAACCGGTTTTAATCCTTACGATAATGTCTCTAATGCCACTAAACTCAAACAGGCCGCTGTAGAGCTTGGTTTAACACCAGATCAGATAATTACCGTATCTAAACCCCGGGATACCGCCGACGAAGCCATGATGGTAGCTCCCATCGTGAAAGACAGTAAATTCGTATTGGTAACCAATGCCAACCATATGCCTCGCGCCATCCAGTATTTCATCGCTGAAGGTCTTGATCCTATCCCGGCTCCCACAGGCTTTCTGGTTAAAGACCCAGAAGGCACCAGTGTCTGGTTTAACTTTATTCCGGATGCCGCGAACATTTCTAAAACCGAACGCGCCTGGCATGAGACGTTAGGCAGAATATGGCAATGGCTCCGCAGTTAAGTGCTGAAAGCTGACATCTAAAACCACATTGAATAGCAAACGAGCACTATTAGCAAAAATCACTAATTGTTAGCAAATATCACAATATTTACATTTATTATAAAACTGTAATAACACCACAAACCTCCACAACCCCTATTAAATAAGGCTTTTAAAAACTGGCACGCATGGTGCTATCTAACTCATGTAATTCGCGCTAGTGAGTATTTTGCTCACTGGCTTCCAATAATTTATGAAATAGATTGCAACATGGATAGAAAAATAGAACGTAAAACCTTTCCTTGGAAGAACGCTGCATTAGTGATCCTGGCGATTGCCGCTGTCACTATCGTTGGTCGCCTTTACTCCGCACAACAAGATGGCAAAGCTCTGGCGGTAAGCCCGCAAAATCTCACCATATCTACCGTCAAGAACGGTACTTTCGAAGACTACATTCCGGTTCGAAGCAAAGTCACCCCGCTTCGCACCGTTTACCTTGATGCGATTGAAGGTGGCCGAGTTGAACAGGTGTTGATTGAAGATGGCACCATCGTAGAACCTGGTCAGCCAATTGTTAAGTTAAGCAATACGCAGCTGCAACTGGATGTTATGCGCAATGAAGCGGCGGTAACTGAGCAGCTAAACAACATGCGTAGCATCGAGCTTTCATTAGAGCAGAACAAACTGAGCCACAAACGCAATCTCATTGAAATCGATTATCAGATCAAACGCCTGACTCGTCAGGTTGAAAGAGAGCGCGTGGTTTATCAACAAGGCAGTATTTCCGATAGCGCCCTGAAAGAGAATGAAGATCTGCTCGAATATTATCGGCAACGTAAAGTTGTAACGCTTGAGAGTCAGAAAACCGATACGCGATTGCAGGAACAGCAGTTGGCGTTTTTGCAGGAAACCGGCAATCGCTTAAACGATAGCCTCAAGTTTGCCCGCAAGAACATGGACAACCTGAACATGACAGCACCTGTAGCTGGTAAGTTGTCCGGGTTTGATATTGAGATTGGCCAATCCATAGAACGTGGCGAACGCATCGGTCAGATTGACGATCCCAGCAGCTTTAAATTGCAGGCGTCCATCGATGAGTTCTACCTGGAGCGCATTGATCTAGGCCAGCAAGCGACCATTACCCGCAATCGTAATGACTATACCCTTCGCGTTTCTAAAATCTATCCGCAGGTGAATAACGGCCAATTCCGCATCGATCTAGTGTTTGCAGAGCAACAACCTAAAGGCATACGCCGTGGCCAGACACTACAAACCAAATTAACCCTGGGCGATCCGGCAGAAGTTGCCTTGATCCCGAACGGCGCTTTTTATCAAGACAGCGGCGGACACTGGGTATTTGTCGTTAGCGAAGATGGTAGCAGTGCGATTCGTCGCAACGTTCGCTTAGGAAGAAGAAATAACCGCTTTATCGAAATATTGGACGGCCTGGAAGTGAATGAAAAAGTTATCACGTCACCCTATGCCAGTTTCATCGATATGGACCGACTAAACCTGAAATCATAAATCTAATCGATTGAATATTAATAAGATAAAAATTTATAAGAGGAAGCACGAGAAATGTTAGCACTTAAAAACCTAAGTAAGAGATTTACCACGGAAGAAGTAGAAACCACGGCGTTAAACAGCATCTCATTCGAGATCAAACAAGGTGAGTTTGTTGCCATCATGGGACCATCCGGTTGTGGTAAGTCTACCCTGCTGAATACTCTTGGCATGTTAGACAGCCCCTCGGAAGGACACTACTACTTCAACTCTGAAGACGTTGCCGGTTACTCCGAAAGCCAGCTTGCGGTGATTCGTAAGCAAAATATTGGCTTTATCTTCCAAAGCTTTAACCTGATTGATGAGCTAAACGTGGCAGAAAACGTTGAGCTTGCCCTGCTCTATCACAGCATTTCAAAAAGTGAACGTAAGCGCCGCGTCGCCGAAGTACTGGAGAAAGTCGGTATTTCCCATCGTGCCAAACATATGCCAAGCCAGCTTTCGGGTGGTCAACAGCAACGTGTCGCGGTTGCCCGTGCGGTAGTCGGCAAACAAGGGCTAATCCTTGCGGATGAGCCAACCGGTAACCTTGATAGTGAACATGGTCGTGAAGTGATGGAGATGCTGCAGCAACTCAACAAAGAAGGCACCACGATAATTATGGTTACCCACTCTCCGGAACACGCCGAATACGCCGATCGCGTCATTAATTTATTTGATGGCGAAGTCGTTGTGCAAGATTTGCGCGCCGTATCCTAAGTCAGTTTTAAGGAAGAAACCCTATGTTATTAGCAAATTACTTTCAAACAGGCTGGCGTAACCTGCTTAAAAACAAGCTGTTTTCAATGATTAACATTGTCGGCCTGGCCATTGGCTTAGCCGCATGTGCACTGATCCTGATGTTTGTAAAGCACGAAACCAGCTACGATAGTTTCTGGGCAAATGCCGAGACCATTCATCGTTCTCACATTACCTTTGCCATTCCAGGCCGGGATCCTATGCATGCGGTATCCTCACCTGGGCCATTGATTCACGCCCTGAAAAAGGACTTCCCGCAGATCGAAGCTGCTTCGCGAATTGCAGGCTGGGGACCAACCATTAAACACAATGGCCAGGTATTTGTTGAACCCATTAAAATGGTGGATGGCGACTTTACCGATATCTTCGACATTGACGTTATCGCCGGCGATTTAGAGCAGTCCTTAAGTGACAACTCATCAATTGTACTTAGCGAAACCGTCGCCAAAAAATACTTTGGAGATAGTGACCCGTTAGGTCAGGTATTGGCGCTGGATTTCAACTTCTACAAAAAAGATTTCAAGGTTGGCGCTGTGATCGCTGATAGCCCGAGAAACAGCCAAATAGAATTACCCGCGATGATCCTAATCGATGAAACTGCGTGGGAAAGCCAGAATTACATGTTCAACGCCTGGTTCTCGGTTAATTCGCAGCTTTATTTTAAAACTAAGCAAGCAACGGATCTTGCGCTCATTAACTCGCAGCTAGATGACTTTGCTAACCGCAACTTCCCACAGATGCCAATTGGTGGTGATGACGCTAAAGCTTCAGACTTTATCAAACTGTCGGCAATGAACATTCAGGATCTCCACCTGAATGCCATTGGATTTGGCGAAATGCGTCCACAAGGCAGCAAAACGACGGTAATTACCTTCTCGGCGATTGCGGTTTTAATCTTGCTTATTGCCTGTATTAACTTCATGAACCTTTCGACTGCACATGCAGCCAAACGTGCTAAAGAAGTATCCTTGCGAAAAGTATTGGGTGCAACACGCGGCAACCTGATCACTCAGTTTTTGGGCGAATCAGTATTGATGACATTGATTTCTGTGCTATTGGCATTTGCCATGGTTGAGCTTGCGCTACCGTTTTATAACGAAACACTGAATCAGGAACTTGTTGTAAATTATGACATTAACACCATAGCGACCTTACTTGGCTTAGCGGTTAGTGTTGGTGTATTAAGCGGACTGTATCCAGCGTTTATCCTATCGGGCTTTCGCCCTGCCACTGTGCTTAAAGCCAACAAATCGGCAGAAACTGGTGCATCCTTAAAGCTTCGTGCTGCACTAGTTATCTTTCAGTTTGCGGTTTCTATCGGCCTGTTTATTTCCACCAGTGTGGTATATAGCCAGATGCAGTATGCGATGGAAATGGATGCTGGTTTTAATAAAGAAAATATGATGGTAATTCACCGTATCAATCGTGAAGAAGCAGGAAACAAGCGTGACGTATTGTTACAGGAGATTGAGAAGCACCCGCAAGTTACCAGCGTAACCTTCTCTAGCGAAACGCCGGGCAATGCCAATGAAAACAATACATCCATGCGCACGCCGGAAATGGCCGAAGAAGATGCATTGATTATGGGTCAACGCAGTGTCGGTTATAACTTTTTCAAAACCTACGAGATTAACCTGGTTGCCGGTCGAGCCTATGATAAAAATCGCAACGACGTTGGACCATCAACCGAAGAACTGCGCGAAGGTGCAACCCACCCGGGCAGCATTGTTATCAATGAATCTGCACTACGTCGCTTTGGTTTTGCAGACGCTGAAAGTGCCCTGGGTAAAACTCTGATTACTGGCCGTGGCGATCCGGGTGAAGAGCTTTACGTTAACCTGACCATTATCGGTGTTGTCGAAGATATCCATTTCAGCAGTTTGCATTCGACCATACGCCCTGAGGTATACCCACTTGGGTTGGATTTCGTCAACAGCATCAGCGTGCGCTTTAATGGTTCGCCAGAGCAACTAAAAACCGATGTTGAAAACCTATGGCGTCAGGAGATCCCTGGAATTCCATTCGCCCATAGCTTTGTCGAAGATGATATCGCTGAGCTTTATCAGGCAGAACAAGGTGAAGCAACCATGTTCGCCACCTTCTCTGCATTAGCCATTTTGGTTGCATCATTAGGATTGTTTGGTCTGGCAAGCTTTACCGCAGATCGACGTACCAAAGAAATTGGGGTCCGCAAAGTAATGGGCGCTGGTGTATTCGATATTGTGAAGATGTTGATGTGGCAATTTAGTAAGCCAGTCATGATCGCAAGCTTAATTGCCTGGCCAGTAGCTTTCTACTTTATGAGCGATTGGTTGGAAGCCTTCGTATATCGTATCGATACCAGCTTGATCATCGCTATGTGTGCGGTCGCTGCCCTATTCGCTCTGTGTATTGCCTGGATAACCGTTGCCAGCAACTCCATTCGTGTTGCCCGTGCCAACCCTATCAAGGCACTACGATACGAATAACAATAGGTAACCTGCGGGACAGATGTCATTTACTGGCTCTGTTCCACTTTTTCCAGAGGTCTGCTCGAAGCAAATCATCATTAACAAGTTCAGCGCCAAATGATACTGATTCACAGCTAATCGCATAAGTAACCTGGTTTTATCCATCTTCAAGCCAATATCTGCCAGTACCCTTGCACCACTCATCAAAGTACCATTTTGCAACGATTGCAGCCGCAGAGGGCTTATCAGTGAGCAAAAAACACTCAACTGTAAACATGTCGAATCTTATTTAAACGATTGCCAAACCATTTTTATTTTCATATCGTAGTAGCTGTAATTTAAATGTTAAACATTTGCATGGAGTAGTTATGCAGCATTGGGATGCATATTGGAAGTGCGGTTTTGTTACATCATTCGGTAACGCATTTTCAGACAATTATGAAGGAGCCTTTTTAGATTTCTGGCACTCGACGTTTTCGTCACTGCCAAAGAAGTCAAACGTGCTCGACATTGCCACCGGCAATGCCTCTTTGCCTCTGATAGGCATCAATATTTCACACGATTTGCAATTAGAACATACTTTCACTGGAACCGATTTGGCCTCCGTTGATGTATCGTTAATTGAATCTAAGTTGCAGGACTTACCGGATTACACCAAAGACGCCTTTAATATCCTGCCCGGTGTTTGTTCCACCAAGCTCCCTTTTGCCGACCAAAGCTTTGACTGTGTTACGTCTCAATACGGGTTTGAATACAGTAATCAGGCAAAAACCATCGAGCAAATATCCAGGGTATGCAAGGTGGATGGTGAGGTTGTACTAGTAACCCACCATGCCGAATCGGTAATTTTGCAACGTAACAATAAAACCATTCAATTGTTAAATAAGATCCTCAGTAATTCTGGCTTGCTATCAATCATCACCAAACTGGTAAAACAACTAGGTGACGGCGCCCCGCTTCACGACGATAAAAGTGAAAAGTTGCGAAACAAGTTAAATCAGAAAATCCGCAGCCTTGAGGCAGAAGATAAAACCAGCTATTTCGACACCAATGTACAGGATTTGATATCTGGACTTTTTCAAAAAGGTAGCGGATTGCCAGCAAAGACTAAGCTTGCGAAAATTGAAGAGTTCAAAATTGAAGCCCGGGCGCATTTGCAACGCCTTGCGGACTTAAAGAAAGCAGCACTCAATAGTAAGAATCTGGAACTGTTAGAAGCTCAGGCAAAACAAGCTGGTCTGGTTTTGCACAGTATCGAAGAACTTATCGGCGATAAAAACAATCTTCTCGCCTGGATCGTTAAGTTTAAGAAAGTAAGTTGATAGGCATAGCGGGAACTCGTTCATTGGAACCTAGGTGCCCCGGACATCGTTCTTTGAATAGGGGCATAGGGTAACCTGTCAGATCAGGTCTGAGCTAGTACACATACTGTTGTACACCTTATGTGTTTATGAGTGGCTTGCCAGATATTATTTTCGCGATAAAAATAGACATCTCAACAGATAAAACAATCACAAAAATGTATATCAAGATAGGTATAAACCCCATAAAGGAGCTTATAAACACTATAGATATAATGAAATTAGCAGCATCCATGAAAAATTGAGTTTCGATTATACAACTCTCAACACTCATGTCAGCAGCATCCCATCCCTGACAATTTGAAGCGAATAAAATGGGGAGTAAAAACGTACAAAAATATATAATAGCCCTAGCTTTTCCTGATTTTTTCAACGTATTTTCCCTATCGACAACAACAAAGTTCACTGTCCAAGTAGTTGGTATGAATCCTATCTCAGCCACATTATTGTATTTTCGCTAGTTCATTGGCAATAGCAAGTTTAAAGTGCACTATCGCTAACTTTCGGCTTGTTAAAATACATACTTAAAAGCCGTTGCATTTCAGGAACTACTTCCTGTTCAAACCAGGGGTTTTTCTTTTTCCAGATGTTGTTTCGAGGAGAAGGATGCGGAAGTGGTAACAGATTTTATAATGCTTTACCGTTTCCGTTAATGTCGCTTCCCTGCCCGAAAGAAAGACTCCTAAAACTAAATTTCCCAGCAAACTTCCTTATACCAACGTTTTTGTTTAAGGGCGAGCGTAAGCGAGTCCAAAGCCCGCCCGCTTTTGCGGGTAAAAAGTGTGCTTCTCTTACAACTGATTGTTAGGCCATTACTCGACAAAGTTGTAAACTAACCAATCTGGACGCTCATTGGTGATTAAATATTCCCTGACTGCAGTTAGCGCTCGATGTTTACTAATACATTCTTCATTTGATGGCGCGATTTTCTCACCTTGTGCCACTTTTAATCTATCATGTTCATTAGCAGATATCGGATTATCTTGATCGATAGCCCGGTATTCACTCCAGTTTTCATCATGGAAAATTAGATTTGCAATTTGATTGTACCATTCAAGAGCGAACAAGCTATCGACAAATCGTTTTTGTAAACCGAATAATCTATGCCACCAAGGTCTTTTGCCACCATCTTTTCCGACCCAAATCTTACAAGTTTCTAGATTCTCAACACTTTTTAGAAACTCTAAAACTTCAACAATAGATGGAAATTCCTCTTCCTCATCATTTATTTCAACAAACCATTTATCTAATGCAGAATGATTCACGATTATTCCTTGTGGAGCCAACGTTGTGTCGATCAGCCGCCGGTCGAAGTCCAGTCCGCTGCATCGGCTTGTTGGGGCTATCGAATCCTGGTGAAACCACGACTGCAGTCACGTCACTCACCGAATTCGTGTCCCGATCGGTGCTTGATCTCCTCGACCCCAGACCAACATGTTCACTCGCCCTCTGTCGCCGCGCTCGAATCGGACCGTCGCATAGAGCATGCGCGAAAACCATGTTCCGTCGGACATCGGTACGAGTTCAGAGTCAGCGCCTTGGTTTGCACGCGCCAGCAGACGCCCGTTCGATTCCAGAATTGTTACCTTGAATCCAGGGCCGAATGAGTATTCCCCCACAAAGTCGACCAACGGATCTAGCGGTCGTTCGGCAAAGATACGAACTTCCGGCTTCGGGGGCAACTCGTCGAAAACGATGGCGGCCACGGCTCGACGGATGTCGTCGCGCGCGACAGACTGGACGTTGCTCAAAATCACGACAGTCGTCTGTTCATTCAGATATCTGGCAGTGTCGCTGGCATATCCCGAGACGCGACCGTCGTGACTGATGACATCTCGTGAAAATCTCTTGAACACACTTACGCCATACCCATACGCGTGCCCATAGTCATGCATGAGCTTTGCGTATGACGCTCCGCTCAGCAACCGTCCGCCATGCAGGGCGTTATTCCAGGTTAGCAGATCGGCCGCTGAGGACCACAATGACCCCGAGCCCTTGCTGTACGCTTCGGCCATAGGTACCGTACGGACCAGATCGTGTCGACCCCACGGATCGTAACCCGGAACCCGATTTCTCACGGCCGGAACCTGTCGGTCGTCAGACGTGCTGGCCATGCCCAGTGGCTTGAAGATCCTGTCTGCCAGATAGTCGCCATAGGTCATCCCTGAGACGTGTTCGATGATGGCTGCTAGCAGGGAATAGCCGCCATTGCTGTAGGCATAGGTCGAGCCAGGCGGATGTGTCAGAGGCATTTCCCCGAGATCTTGGATAACGTCGGAAAAGGATCCACCTTTCCCTCCAGTCTCGCCGAATCGCTTCAGTGAATAGACATCAGCGACTCCCGATGTATGAGTCAGTAGTTGCTCGATCGTAATAGGCTCGCCCGGCTTGAAGTCAGGGAGGTACAGTTTGATCAAGTCGCTCGTTTTCAGTCTGCCTTCCTGCTCAAGAAGCAGGATTGCCACGGCAGTGAACTGCTTCGATATGGAACCGATCAAGAATCTTCCTGCTGGCCGGTGTGGAACCCCCAGCTCGATACTGGCAAGTCCGTAGGAGAGGATCAGAGGGGGCTCTTCGCTGCGCTGAACGGCAACTACGCCCATGAAATCTCCAGCGGCAACGTACGGAGCCACAGCACGGTCTATTTCAGACGTCAGATCAGATACAGCATCCGATTGCTCGGTTTGTGTGGCTCCAGTGACGCCGATGAAGAAAGTGGACACCCACCCAATCAAGACTATCAACCTGGCAATTCGCATGAGAATCTCCCTTGGAACTATTCTGTCCGCCCAACGCCCTGTTAAGGGGCTGATAATGCCTGGCTAAACTTGTGTAGCGAAGCGGAACTGAGCCAAGCTGTAGCAGTCCCGCACTTAATTGGCTTGTTATACGTATTTTACGCAGAACCTAAATCGATGAGCCAATTTAACTAAACCAAAACTGACGATAGGGAACAAAGGCGTAAATATGATAAATATTAAAAACAGCCCACCATCCATTAAACCAGCGTCGGTATTTCTCAATGGAGTTATAAATATAACTAACATCATAAGAATGAAAGTTAGCGGCCCCGTAAGTAAAGTGATAATGGTTTTAGAAACACGATTAAGCTTTTGTTCGTATGATTTTGAAAAGTAACCGCATACCAAAAAAGATATGTAGAAATGAACGAAAAGAAAAACACCTAAAACTAAATACCCCACCGAACTTCCCTATACCAACGCCGTTATAACCGGCCGGAGTTGCGTTGGTTGTTTTGTGGTAGCGTAGCGTAAAACCGCAAAACAAGCGACGCAACGGAGGTCCAGCCAGCGTGCTGGCGGTGGTTGATAACTTTGTTATGTGTTTTCATTGATGAACTCTGCTGAAAGCCTTTTGCGGTTCATTGTTTGGTACGCGACGTAATAAGCACATTTTAATAAGTGAGCATACTCTGGATCTGAATCTTCTACTTCACGAACTGCAATAGTACCTAAACTCAGCTCTTTGAAACGATTTAAATCGGTATGGTTGCCATCAAAATAGTCAATTAGAAAAACCAGTTGATTCTTTACAGACTCGTACATTCCACACAGAGCATTACGGCTCTTGAGTTTTGCTTCCGTTGCCTGCAACGCCTTCATACAAACATCTAACTTTATCTGATTCTGATCCATTCTCATTTACACATAACGCCTTGCTAAGCGCGCAAAAAATTGTTGGCTAAAATTAGCGAGGAACGAGCAAAAGCCAACTGTTTTTTGTCCGTTTAAGCAACTTGTTATAACTAAATTACACTTAACCTATCAGGTTTTAAAGTAAATGAACCCTGAGATTCGAATAGCTTATTTGCTAATTCCTCTGAGCTATTCTCTTTTGCGTAATCCAATTCTTGAGCTGTAATACCTGTAATTTGCAGTATATCGACTTTTCCAGATGTTAAGTCGAATGATTCAGGGAATTGATTTGGCATTACAACCATTAAGCTTGAAATATTCGGCTCAATTTTCATTGGAATACGGTCTCCATAGTCAACTAGAGGTTTATCACCGTAATGACCAACGGACACAAGAATATTGAAAGCTACTAAACTACGTAACGCATTTATAGCCCAATCACTTTCCTCATTTGTTTCGAGAATAAACTCAGTTCCGAAACCTGAATACTCTTGCGGGTCATCTGATTCCCATGTATTAGACATGCCAGAGGTGACATAAACCCAAGTTTTTCTGTCACTCGTTGGAGCACATTTGAAAACACCAAAATGTAACCATCTAGGATCAATGCTGTCGATGCCAAATTGATTTTTGAATAGAGAGGCATCTAACGGGTAAATACCTTCACCAGTACCGCCAAATAATTCTGGATATACTTGTTCTTCTCTTTGTTCCCACGAATCTTCCAGCAGACTCATAATCTTCCTTTAGTTATAACGCCCGCCTAAACGGCGGAAAATGCTTGGCTATAATGTTTATCGAACGTAGCCAAGCGTTTTACGTCCGATTTTAAGGCACTTGTTAGGAAAGCCAGCGCCATTGTCGACTGCTACTTTCTCTTTGCTAACACTTTACTCATAAACTTGCGCTGAGAAAAGATATACGTTCTCTATTTTCATACGCTCGATTTATTTACTTATGGAAACAATACGCTGCCTGGGAGTTGATGTGCTGGATTGATTATTATCTGAAAAGACACCCTTCCCTGATGTTACCGCTTCCCTTAAATTTTTACACGGAAGATCAGTCTTCCTAACGCTTTGGTAAGGGGCGCGCTTTAGCGCGTCCCGCGTAGGGCCGAAGGCCCAGAGTGTACTTGACCAACTTGTTAGGCATATTTTGAAACAACCGCGAATTCACTATGCTACTTTTTTTGAAGTTTAATTTCTTGTTGAATAAAACCACCATCAATTGTTAGCCGAATTTCACCGGATTCTGATTTAATGACACTCCAAAAACAGTTTTCCTCATGGACTGTTGGTTTAGTAAATAAGTTGCCCTCAGACCAATGGGTAGCAGTGCAAATGGAATTTTGGTTTACCCGCCACAATGAAGGTTTATAATCTGGTTTACTATCAATTAGTGATTCAGTTGGGTTTGTTGATTTGATTCTATATGCAAATGTACGGTCTGGACGCAAATCAATAAACCCGGACTCAGAAAATCCATCTGTTTCAAGGTTCCACTCCCAATACCCGACAAGATCTTGTTCCTCTTTTGATAGATCCGAACAGCCACATAGTAATAAGGCTAAGTAAATAATCGTGTATTTCATTCGATGAGGCCTAACGCCGTGCTAAGCGGCAAAAAAGTTTGGCTTAAAATTAGCGAGGTACGAGCACAAGCCAAACTTTTGTGTCCGTCCTTGAGCACCTTGTTATGCGTAAATTTCACGCAATTCTTTAACTATGTCCTTATACTCTTTACCGACTAAACCTAAGTTTTGATGAAAAGTAAATCCAGACTTTTTTATTTGAGCCGAATCAAGGGCTATTTGGGCATGCTTAGATGCTGAGCCGTCATTACCATCATTTGCGTTTATGATAGCTAAAGCTGCATGCCAACGAAAAAAATCGATAGGGAACATTAGCCTGCTTTGGTTGGCGTTTAACACCGTTTCTGCTTTTGAATACAAGTGCACGAGTTTATTTTTGACAATTGTCAGCGGAAATAGAATATATGCGTCCGTTTTTAAATTAGGAAACTCAAGCTCTCTATTTAACGCTTTTTCGTATGAATTTAACGCATCCTCTACCATATTTTTGGATATAAATGCGGATGCCATATCACAATAAGCTTGGGCATGATCAAAGTCGTCTTTTAACTCAAAGTATTTATCTAAAAGAGCGAGCGATATATCAGGATATTTTGTAGATAAAATAGATGCTTGGATTCTTAAATATTGCTCCTTTCTACGAGCACGCTTCAGCTTGAGATAGAACGCTTCTTCTATTTCTTCATTCCATTCTATATTTCGATACCAATCTTCGTTGCTCAACGAAACTTTCCTTTACGCATAACGCCTCATTAAGAGGCAAATTTAACTTGGTTAAAATTCCGGAACACAGTGACAAAAACCAAGTTTAATTTGTCCTGCTTTAATGACTTGTTATATTTTTATTATTCAAACCTACTTTTACAAAAATAGCACTTTTCATAAGCCTTCGTAAGCAAAAAAAGTCAAAAAATGAAGGTGTTTTAGTTAACACTGGTTTGCTACATTTGGGGCATTTTAAGCTAGTCGTTTTATGCAAAAAGACAACATAAATTGGAATGGTAAAGAAACCTCCAACTAGAAATGTGGCAAACTGTATTCCTTCATGTTCAAGACGCCCCATGAGCGTAAAAAGCGAGATAGCATAAGCAATTAACGCTAATACATACATCAGAGTATATTTTCGAATTTTATTGTTGATCTTGCTCATAAATATAACGCCGTGCTAAGCGGCAAAAAAGTTTGGCTTAAAATTAGCGAGGTACGAGCACAAGCCAAACTTTGTGTCCGTCCTTGAGCACCTTGTTATGCGTAAATTTCACGCAATTCTTTAACTATGTCCTTATACTCTTTACCGACTAAACCTAAGTTTTGATGAAAAGTAAATCCAGACTTTTTATTTGAGCCGAATCAAGGGCTATTTGGGCATGCTTAGATGCTGAGCCGTCATTACCATCATTTGCGTTTATGATAGCTAAAGCTGCATGCCAACGAAAAAAATCGATAGGGAACATTAGCCTGCTTTGGTTGGCGTTTAACACCGTTTCTGCTTTTGAATACAAGTGCACGAGTTTATTTTGACAATTGTCAGCGGAAATAGAATATATGCGTCCGTTTTTAAATTAGGAAACTCAAGCTCTCTATTTAACGCTTTTTCGTATGAATTTAACGCATCCTCTACCATATTTTTGGATATAAATGCGGATGCCATATCACAATAAGCTTGGGCATGATCAAAGTCGTCTTTTAACTCAAAGTATTTATCTAAAAGAGCGAGCGATATATCAGGATATTTTGTAGATAAAATAGATGCTTGGATTCTTAAATATTGCTCCTTTCTACGAGCACGCTTCAGCTTGAGATAGAACGCTTCTTCTATTTCTTCATTCCATTCTATTTCGATACCAATCTTCGTTGCTCAACGAAACTTTCCTTTACGCATAACGCCTCGTTAAGAGGCAATAAAATTGTTGGCTAAATTAAGCGACGAAGGAGTAAAAGCCAACAGTTTTTTGTCCTTTTTTAAACGACTTGTTAGGGATATTACTCCAACATAGCCTCTTTAGTTTCAATGAGTAAGCGAGCAACTTCAAGTGCCTTTTTACTATTTGCGGACATTCCCATTGAGCCTGACTCTACTTTAATTAAATAAGCTGAAACCTCATGATCTTTCGAGTTGTTAAGTAACAATTTAAAAACTTGCGGTAAATAGGATTGGTACTCATCACGAGCCATCGGTATATCGCAAACACCTATAGGATCCCAAAGGTAAAATAGGATTTCATCAACTCGACGATATAGCCCTTTTTCTGAAGTACTGAGCTTATTATTCATATATCCCTAACGCCTGGCTCAGCCGCCGCAATAACTGGCGGTTGTTTTGCCTGCTTTTTGGCAAAACAAGTGACAGTTTTTGCGGTCGGTTGCAGCCACTTGTTATGCACCTTGTAAATTCACCCTAACAGCAGGCTCTCCGACTCTCTCATGTACCCAAACTTCTATAAGATTTATATCTATCTTATCTTCTCTATCGCGAAATTGTAGCTCTTGTATTTGCTCAATTATGCGATTCAAATTTCCATATCCGTAAAATAGATATATCCCTTTTTGGTAATTTGCGTGCCTTCTAAATGCTGTGAGAGTGCTTAGATCTTTAGCAATGCCATTTATAGCTGCTGTTATTGGTTTAACTTCAATTATGGTGTGATTACCATCCATATCACCAGGAACATGGACAAGTAGGTCAGGCTTAACATTATCAAGATCATTGCCTCTTATAAGAGGATGACCGGACTTATCAATTTCACCGCTTAGTTCATACTCTTCATTAGCAGGCCATATTAATCGCAGCTGGTGGTAAAGCTCATAGCAATATACTCGCTCCCGATAAATGGGATCTTCACGGCCATCAATAGGTAATTGGAAATAATTTTCTCCAATCGCACTCGTGGCATCGCTTAGTAATTGCTCGATATTCATTTACTCTCCATGTGCATAACGCCCGCCTAAACGGCGGAAAATGCTTGGCTATAATGTTTATCGAACGTAGCCAAGCGTTTTACGTCCGATTTTAAGGCACTTGTTATATTTCCATTTTTTAGGAATTTACGCTGCCCTATGCTATGTACTATTTGCGACTTCCGCTATCCCGATTTCTATACGCAATGTCTGGATATATACGCTTGAATAGATACGTTCGCTGGGAATTAATGTGCGGAGTGAATTTACTTATGTTCCTACGCCATTCCCTGACATTTCAACCATTCCTGGTATCTGCGATAAATCGCTGGTGGTAAATATAACGCCCCACTAAGGGGCTAATAAATAGTTGGCTAAAATAGCGAACGAAGTGAGACTAGCCAACTGTTTTTAGTCCCGCTTAAGTGACTTGTTAGGTGTAATTTACACGAAATGCCTTTTTTTACCTGTACTTATGTATGAATTATAACCTTTTACTTTTTCATTTTGCTCTTTTGTCCACTCTTCTTTTTTTGTTCGCATTTCCATTCGTAGCGCACTTGAAGCTTTTTTGTAACGAGCTTATTGAATTCGGTTGTTGAAAACTGGCTAGGTACACCACCTTTTGCAGTTATTAAGGACTTATACTCTAATGCTAATTTACTCGCTTCTTCGGCACTCACTTTAAAAGTATTAAAGATATATGTAGCTTCACTCGAAAGCTTTAGTTCTCCGTTCATAACCACCCTCGAATAATCAACGTGCCGACTTGCATTTACACCTAACGCCCCAATAAGCGGCGGAGAATAGTTGGCTATAGTTTCGAGGAACGACCGTAGCCAACTGTTATACGTCCGTTCTTTATTGGCTTGTTATTTTTCCAACTTCTATTCGTTTTGCGCTGTCTCGTTCGGTGCGCAAAGTAAACTTACACTATCTTAATTTTTACCACTTTACTCTGATATTTTGCGCAAGAAAAGTTACGCTGCCTGGGAATTGATACGCTGAATGAATTTACTTACTTTCTTACGCCATTCCCTGACGATACCACTATCCTAATTTTCTTCGAAAGATCGCTGATTGGAAATATAACGCCTTACTAATGGGCGCATAAATGCTTGGCTAAAATTAGCGACGAAGGAGCACAAGCCAAGCGTTTTGCGTCCTTTTGAGTAACTTGTTAGGTGTATTTTTACACCAACGCCCACAACATTAAAATGTACGCCGAACTAATTACTATGGGCGCTATATAGTCCAAATATGATCCGTAAGAGTCCTCAGTATCATCTACTCTAAATGTAGCAAGCAAAAGCACAGAGCCTTGGAAAGAAAAATACCCTAATACTAATGCCAATGTTGCAGTGAACAAAGATGAACTGTTAATGAAAAATAGTATAAATGCCACTAAGTTAATCAGTGCAATCACTGTAATTTCGATTTTCTGGCGGACTAGATAATTCATACACCTAACAGTTTATTATGTAGACGGCTTAGTAAATCCCATCTACGAATGTCTCCTAAAGCTATCAGAAAAGCATCCTAATTCAAATAATTAAATCAACAGGCAGAACCAAAACAAGTAATTTCACCAGCTATTACTGAGCCGGCATAGTAATATCACTTTTCATTCAATAAAACCCCAACAAACTCATATCGTTATTAGAAATTCTCATCACAATTAAAGCTTGTTACTAAGCGGTCTCGGTAAATCTTCCTAAATATTACAATTAATATATTAAATACAGAGGATTACATGAATCCATTGCAACGATTAATGGAAATTACTAGGCCTGCTAAGTAAATACGTCCCCTAAAAAGGCTAAACACTTACTTTTCAATTGGTTAGTATCATCTTAGATGTATTATTTGGAAATTTACTTGGAGTTCTCAGTAATTCGCCAAGAAAAATTTGGCAAAAATATCTCCCACAACTATAACTGTATATACATACAGTTATAGTGAGTCTATTATGAATAAATCCCCTTTTCTTGAGAACATTCGTCATGTTCTAAGAACCAAACACTACAGTATCCAAACAGAAAAAACGTATTTAACCTGGATCAGACGGTTCATCCTATTTAATCAAAAGCGCCATCCTGCGGATATGGGTGAAGAAGAGGTGAGTCGATTTTTATCTCATCTGGCCGTAGAGCGCAAGGTGACGTCGTCAACTCAAAACCTGGCGCTATGCGCTATCGTATTTATGTATAAACACGTTTTAAATCGTGAATTAGTTTTGCTAGATGACACTGTTCGGGCAAAGGCGCCAAAACGAGTGCCAGTAGTTTTATCGAATAAGGAAGCCATGGATTTGATTTTGGCAATGAAATCGCCCTATCAATTAATGTTTTCTATTTTATACGGTTGTGGTTTGAGAAAGGCTGAATTACTGAGATTACGAGTAAAAGACATAGACTTTGAAAACCGTTCTATCTTTATTTTTCGAGGAAAAGGGCAAAAAGACAGAGTAACCATGCTGCCGCAGTCTTTAATTCCGAACCTGAAAGAACAAATTAAAATTGTTGAACGTATCCACCAAAAAGACGTAGCCGAGGGAGAAGGAAAAACCAGTTTACCCACAGGGTTAGCGCGGAAATACCCTTACGCGATCACCGAATTAAAATGGCAATACCTGTTCCCTTCGTCGTCGCGTTGCAAACATCCGACTGATGGTTATTATTGCAGGCACCATTTGCATTGGACAGCACTGTCGAAAGTGTTAAGAAAAGCCGTAAAAGAAAGTGGAATTAACAAACATGTCACCGCCCATACATTTCGCCATAGCTTTGCAACCCAATTATTACTCAGTGGTTCAGATATCAGAACAGTTCAGGAGCTACTAGGACATACGGACTTAAAAACCACGCAAATATACACCCATGTCATAGGTCAACATTCGTCAGGGACATTAAGCCCCATTGACAGGAACCAACTAATACAAAAAATAACCAACAACGATGTCTGAATGTAATTTGATCAAAGCTAAAAACGTTAATTTCCTTTCTTCATCTTCGCAGGAGCGGGCGCCCCATACTCGTTTTTAAACTCAGCCATCACTTGTTCTAACGCGTCATAATCAACAATGGTATCGAGATTTTCCAGCAGAATGGTTAGAAGGTAATTGTTTGAATAGTGATATTGGCTATTAAGTTCTCGAAGATTGTCATAGGCTTTTGTCGATAGTCCGACACTTAACCGTTTTGGTAATGGGTATCGCTTAGCTGCCATAGAACTCTCCTCGAGAACTTGTTTCTTATATAGTTAGGTGTGTTTTATGTCTTTTTGATTTCGACCTTAAACCGGATTGTCGATATCGATAAACTCAACATCGAGTCCGTGTTCTGACACCAAATACTCACCTACGGCTTTAATGCCATATCGCTCGGTCGCATGGTGTCCTGCAGCAAAAAAATGAATATCCATTTCCCGGGCAACATGGGTAGTCTGCTCGCTAGCTTCACCGGTAATAAAGGCATCGATGCCCTGCTCTGCGGCTAAATCGATATAGCCCTGGCCACCGCCAGTGCACCAGGCGACAGTTTTAATTGGACGATTGCTGCTACCAGGAATATGCAAGACCTCACGATTCAGGGTTTCCTGGATACGCGACGCAAAGTTTTCACCATCAACGGCGTCGTTAAGTTCACCGCGCAAACTTACACTTAACGGGTTTTCCAGCTCCAAAGGACCGGTAACTTCGATACCTAATAGTTTGGCGAGTTGGGCATTGTTGCCTAAGGTTTCATGGATATCTAATGGCAGGTGATACGCAAACAAATTGATGTTGTTATCCAATAACGTCTTGATGCGTTTTTGCTTCATACCAACGATTGGGTAAGCTTCGTTTTTCCAGAAGTATCCATGGTGCACTAAAATTGCATCAGCGCCCTTTTCTACGGCCTTTTCTAGTAACGCGTAACTTGCTGTCACCCCCGTTACTACTTTCTTTATCGTATCGGAGCCCTCAACCTGTAAGCCATTCGGACAAAAATCCTTAATACGACCAGGTTGTAATAGCTCAGTTAAAATCTTTTCAAATTGTTGACGTTGCATGTGCAAATCTCAGATAAAAATAGAAAATTTAATGCGTGAATGGCAAGGATAATACCATGAAAAGGAAGAACCGCTAAGTTGCAAGAAAACTTGAGCGTGATAGCTGATACTATTGATTTAACCGCTGACTCCAGTTGCCATTATTCTGCTGCTCACAACTTTCCTCACTATCAATGCGCACTTGTTTGTGGGCTTTTTTAAGGTTAATACCTATGCTGGATAACTTACGTTGCATTAGGTTGCGGATTTCTTCGATATCAACCTGGGTGATTTGCTCATTGGTCTCAAAAACGCAAATCACTACCAATGATTCAGGGAACCGGTCGTAGTTTACGGTATGCGTTAACCACTTGAATCCCGGGTACTCCTCTAAAGCCTGATCGCAGGCTTCAGTGAGCACCTTACGGATTGCATTATCGGTTTTCTTATCACTCTTACGCATGATAATTGTCGACGCCTATTTAGCGAGCGCGAATATTTTCTAACTCTACTTGAGCCCCAGCTTGACGTGCAGCAGCGGCCAGCTCTTTAGAAACCACGGTTTTACCAATCGGAGCGATGGAAATTCCGGCTAGTTTTAGGTGCTGAATGGCAAATGGAATACCGATAATGGTAATGAAGCAGGAAATTGCCGAAACAAAATGCCCTAAAGCAAGCCAGAGTCCAGCAAAAATAAACCAGATAACATTACCAACCACACCAAATTCAGATGTGCCGATATCTTCATTGAGGGTAAGCTCATCGCGGCCAATCGCTTCTCTTCCAAACGGGAAAAACGAAAATCCAGCCATCACAAAACAGGCTCTACCCCAGGGAATACCAACGATACTGATAAACGCCAGCAGGCCGAAAAAACACCACGCCAGCCCCATCATCACACCGCCAAATATAAACCAGATTAAGTTACCTATCGTTCGCATATCACATCCTTTATACGCTTGTTACTGTATTATTTTTGAAGTACAGCAGGATACCAAGCAGCAGTGACATCGACAAGCGAGGCATTGTTACAATGTATTAGGTTCAATAACTTTTCCTGCTGTACACATGGCGGAAACAGCCGATTCGAAATCGGTATAATGCCCTTTAGCCACTGCCGTTATGATGGCAGCACCGCGTCCGCCAGTATGAACCTGATTGGCTTTTTGTACTGGTAACTGACACATATCGGCAATGAGCTTTAGCAATAGGTTGGATTGCTGACCACCACCACTAACCAATATTCTTTTGAATTCTCTATTGTGTCGCCGCTCGATTCGCCCTTTGGCGTCCTGAATCTGGATGGCTAACCAATGCAACAGAAGCAAATATTCTTTGGCAATCTGTTCCATGGACTCGGGGTCACGATGATTTACCGAAGGTTCGTCCTGTTGCCAATTAAAGATATCTGCGACGCAACAGGCACTAAGATCAAAGGTTTCAACAATAGTTAACTGAGAACAAATATCGCTAATCTGAGCAGACAATTGAATACCGGATTCTGCGTCAAGCAGATGATGACAAATCCACTCTTCTAAATGCGCTTCTGACAAGGTGTCCTCGTTCACCTCAACATCGTCAATCATATGTTCCCGTTTCCAGGCCACAAACTCTCTTAACACGCGACAGCCAAAGTCGAGCATCTCTTCTGCCAGATAGTAGTTTTTACTAAATGAAGGATATGCCGGATAAAAACGTTTTGGACCTTTAAATTTGCTGACCAGGCAATTGATGGTAATTGCCGTACCTAGGCTTACAAACAAGGTGTCGGCATCGATAACACCTGCCCCCAGCAATTCACAGGTTTTATCCGCCGCGCCGGCGATTACACTAACGTCTGCTTCTTTACCATGAATTTGCGTTGAGTACAGACCCAGCTCAGTCCCAGGATCGCATAACTCTGGCAACCAGTTTGGTTTAAGATTAAGTGCGCTCCACTGCCAGGCTAGCGGCCATAACCACCTTCGATGTTTAAAGTTAAATGGTAAATGGGCGATCATATTGGCCCAACTATCGCGATAGTTACCCGTTAAGCTAGCCTGTAAATACCCCGATAGCTGACACAAGTGTTTGGTATTCGATTGCGCCTGAGGATGGTGCTCTGCCACCCAGTTAACCGCAGCTTGCCGTTGCAGTTTTTTAATAGTGGATGTTTGGCCAACCACAGCAAAGGCGGCACGCCAGTACCAGGGGAGTTTCGGCAGTTGTTCCGCTCTTCTCCCCTGATACCAATAAAGTACAGGCAACAGAGGTTTATTGTTTTTATCCAGATAAACAAAGCTATTGCGAAGGCAGGTTAATGAAACGGCACTAATTTGATGTTTTTGAAGCGCCCCCTCAATGGTCTGACTAAGTAAATCGTCAGTCATCGACGCCACAACCTCAGCTAATTGCGCTGGATCACTTTGCCATTGATAGGTACTACTGCCAGTGATATCCATGTCGATGTGGCTGCGATACACCATGTTTCCCTGCAGGTCATACAGGTAGCTGCGAATTGATTGGCTACCAAAGTCGATACTGGCAAATAATGGTTCAACATGTGATTGAGCAGAAGAATGTTGCAAACGAGCACTCCAAAAGCATGTTATTTTTATTATATTTTATACGCCGGATAAAGCCTTATACCACCGTAAAATAGAATGGCTATATCAATGAAATCTATGTTGTTACTGAACCTCTGCCCTAACTCTGAGTTGCGCAAAAACTTAGAGTGATTGGTATTACTATTGACGGCTATGGCCTTGCATGGACGTCACTTTAACGGGTTGAAAGTTTGGACGCAATTGCCATTTAGGGCGAATCGGTGTTAACGGGTGTACGCGTTTTTTGGCGACAATCAGAAACACTGAGCCAAACATGGTGAGATAATTGCTGGCAAACTTTTGCCAATGCCTGCCGGCCCAGCCTTTCTGATCGAGAGGCTTCACCAAAGATGAATGCAAAAATCGCTCATCGGCAAGAATTTCATAGCCCAATAGGTGTAACCAGTCTTTAATACGCATCGGCGTGAAAAAACGTCCTTGCCAGGGCACGGCCTGACGGCGAAACGGAATATAGCGATTTAAACCCGCTAGAGAAATTGGGTTAAAACCACTAATAAGCAAATGGCCGTTGGGAATTAGGACCCTATCGATTTCACGAAGAATATGGTGTGGATCCAGCGCGAATTCTAAGCTGTGCGCTAAAACACAAGCATCAACACTATGCAGCTGGAACGGCAAATCATCGATTTCCGCTAGCACATCACCAAATGGGTGTGAATGACAAACATTCACTTGATGATTGATCATCGCTTTGGTCGTATCTAGTTGCGCACTTAAACTACCCAATTTCAGTAAGTGGTAACCAAATATTCTTGGCCACCAGGGCTGCATATAGTCGCTAATCGTATCCGCAACAAGCACGCCATTGGGCATATCTTCCCATTTAATCGGGACTTGAGGATCTTTAAAGGCTAATGCAGGTTTCATTCAATTTTGATAAGTTATTGGTAATTCACTTGTTCTTAGCATACTGAGGATAGCCGATAAACGCCAAGTTTTAATCACGGTAACTAAGTAATTATCTGGAATGATTAAGCTTTGTGGCCAACCAAATAGATAATAGCGATTGCTCGTCTATACTTTAGGCGTCCGAAATTTCGTTTGTCCTTCGGTCGTATTTCTGAGGTACTTGCTATGAATGTCAAAGCCAAATTCACCTGCGCCAGCATAATCACCACTTCCATATTGTTATCCTCCCAAATCCAGGCGAACGATTGGGAATTTTCGATTGAACCTTATTTAATGGCAACAAACATTGAGGGAGACTTTGGTTCTGGCAGAATTGAACAAGCTGAAATAGATGTTGATTTTAGCGATATTCTGGAAAACCTGGAAGCTGCTGGAATGATACGCTTCGAAGCGATAAGCCCTTCAAATATAGGCTTTGCTTTGGATTATGGTTTTATGGACCAAGGTGGTAGTAAAACATTTGCGAACGGCCAGGAGTTGGATGCAGGGGTAAGGCAAGGCGTTTTAGAAGGGCTAGTGTTCTATAGAAACGACTTACAAAACGCCTCTATTGATTACATCGCCGGTGTGCGCTGGTGGGATAACGATGTAGACATTGATGTTGATTTACCTAATCTCGAACAACGATTATCCGCGTCTGTTGAAGAAGACTGGGTAGATTTTGTTGTCGGCCTTCGATGGTATTCTTATCTCAATGAAAACTGGACGTTTGAACTCTATGGCGATGTAGGCGGTTTAGATTTATCTTCAGAGTTTACATCGACAGTAAAAATCGGCATGCAGTATAAAATGACTGAGCTTCTAACGTTGGATGTAAAATATAAAGCAACCTGGGTAGATTACGAAGACGGCACACCCGGAGAGCCGGGATTTTTTGCTTATGACACGGTAACTCATGGCCCGGTTCTGGGCCTGGCGTTCACCTTTTAATCATTAGCGAATCACACCGGTTTTCTTTCTCAATCGCCTCGTTATAATAGGACTTGCACTGTCGACTGCCTGAGGGCTTTTTATGCAAGTTTCTGCGATACCCGCATTCTCCGATAACTATATCTGGGCGATTCATGCCAAACAGGCAGACCAAAGTAAATGTGCTTTGGTCGACCCCGGTGATGCCAGAGTTTGTATCGACTTTATCGAACAAAACAAACTACAACTGGCAACCATCCTGATAACCCATCACCATCGCGATCATACCGGTGGTGTGCAGGAACTCCTCGAATACGCCAATGACAAAGGTTGGAACGTTATCGTATATGGTCCGGATGGAGAAGATATCGCAAGTATTGATCATCACCTACAACAGGGCGATGTCGTAGAACTTCCCTATCTTGATCAATCCTTCTCTGTTATCGATGTGCCGGGCCATACTCGTGGCCATATCGCTTATTACAATGGAGCAGATAAAGGCACCCTATTCTGTGGTGACACCTTGTTTTCTGGCGGTTGTGGTCGTCTGTTTGAAGGTACCGCAGAACAAATGTTACACAGTCTTAACAAACTGAAACAGTTACCAGAGTCGACCTTGGTATACTGTGCACACGAATATACTCAGGCTAATTTAAATTTTGCGCGAACTATTGAGCCTGAAAACAGTCAACTAATTGAATACGAATTAAAAGTTCAAAAGCTCAGAAATTTGGATATTGCGACTATCCCCACCAGTATTTCTACTGAATCGCAGATAAATCCGTTTTTACGTAGTCATGTCGATGAGGTAAAAAAACAGGTACAGAGCATTACTGGCAAAACCTATTCCACTGCTGTAGAAGTCTTTGCCGCAACTCGGTTACTAAAAGATAACTTTTAATTTATTTTCTATTGCTTAATAACAAGATATCATGCGCGTTATAAATTAGGGGTCTTCCTCTGCGCATTCAATAACAAATAGAGCTGTTATGAAAAAACTAATACTTCCACTGTCGTTTACTCTGCTTACGGCTTGTCAGACGACAGAGCAGCAGTCTGTTCAGAGGGATTTAGCTAATAACCCGAACGCTGCTGACAATTTAGACATTTACCAGGCACTTATCGTCGATGAAACCGCGGATGTTGTACACCCGGTTGCCGACGTAGATATTCCGCTTGGCGACAATAGTATATTAGCCAGCGACAACATCTGGGTTAGGATCCAAAACCAGTTAACCTTTGAAGTGCCAGAAAACCGTACCGTTGCCGTCCACAGAAACTGGTATGCCCGTCATCAAAGCTATCTCGATCGCGTCAGTAAACGTGCCGAACCTTTCCTTTATTACATCACTGAAGAGCTTGAAAAGAACGATATGCCATTGGAGTTGGTACTATTGCCTATCGTTGAAAGTGCGTACGACCCATTCGCATATTCCCATGGCAGCGCCGCTGGCATGTGGCAATTTCTTTCGGGAACCGGTAAACAATTCGGTCTGAAGTTAGACTGGTGGTATGACGGTCGACGCGATGTTGCGGCTTCTACGCAAGCGGCCATCGATTACCTGAAATATCTGAACAAGCGTTTTGATGGTGACTGGTTATTGGCTCTAGCCGCATATAACTCTGGTCAGGGCCGCGTTTCTCGGGCAATGAAACGTAACAAGAAAAAAGGTTTACCTACGGATTTCTGGAGCCTGGATCTTCCCAAAGAGACTCGCGACTACGTTCCTAAACTTCTTGCCCTCACTGCGCTTTTAAAAGAGCCGGAAAAGTACAATATCACCTTTAAGCCAATCGCTAACAAACCGGTGATCAGTAAAGTTGAGATTGGATCACAGCTGGATCTTCTTTTAGCGGCAGATATGGCCGGCTTAACGATTGAAGAGCTTCATGCACTAAATCCTGGCTTTAACCGTTGGGCAACAGCACCTGATGGTCCACACTACCTATTGTTACCTAACCACAAAGTTGAATCATTCAAATCTCAATTAAGTGAGTTACCGGATGAAAAGCGTCTTACCTGGCAACGATACAAAATTCGCTCTGGTGATAGCTTGAGCGTAATCGCTAGCAAGTACAATACGACCACTAAAGTGATTAGGCAGGTAAACAAACTATCCAGCAACAGAATTCGTGCTGGTAAATACCTGTTGATCCCTACCGCAACAAAGTCTCTTGATCGTTATGAATCGTTAGAGAAACTAGCAGTAGCTAAAGCGAGTAAAAAAGGCTCTGGCAACAAGTTAACCTACACCGTTAAGAAAGGCGATACCCTGTGGGATATTGGCCGTTTGTATAAGGTGAGCAGCAGAGATATTGCAAAATGGAACGGGTTTGGGCCAAAAGATACCCTGCGCCTTGGTCAAAAGCTAACTATCTACACCAAGTTGGCGCAGGCAAGTTCTGTTAGCGCTGGCAACAGCAACACCATGCGTAATATTAACTACAAGGTTAAGTCTGGCGATTCACTGGCACGCATTGCCAACAAGTTCAATGTCAAGATTTCCGACATTGAAAAGTGGAATAATCTGAGCCGTAATAACTACTTGCAGCCTGGCCAAATGCTAAAACTTTCGGTCAACATCACCTCGATCTAAGTTTTAACAAGCACCCCAAAAAGCGGCTTCCAGCCGCTTTTTTGATCTAAGGTTCATAGTTGTTGAGTTAATCTGTGGATTGTGAACTGCAGCAAACGTCATTCCAGCTTCCGAATTACTCTACACGTCATTCCGGACTCCGTTCCGGAATCTAAGTTCTGGTTAGAGATACCGGGCTACCCCGGCATGACGAATTTAGGTTTTTACGTCATTCCAGCAACACAAAACGTCATTCCGGACTCCGTTCCGGAATCTAAGTATCTGACCTGAGATACCGGATTACTCCGGTATGACGTCACAGGCTTTTGTGTCATTCCAGATTCCGAGTTAGTTCAAAGCTATTCCGAATTCCTAACCAAGTCGTCATTCCGGTCCCCGAACCGGAATCTAAGTGGCTGACCAGAGATACCGGGCTACCCCGGCATGACGAATTTAAGTTTTTACGTCATTCCAGCAACACAAAACGTCATTCCAATCCTCGAAAGGGATTCTAAATTCTGACCAGAGATACCGGATTACTCCGGTATGACGACTAAAGGCTTCCACCTTACTCAGGTGGTGTATAAGGACAATGCTCCATCTCTAGGAGTTTGCGATGATAGGCTTTAATTGCAGGGAAGTTTTCGCAATGCCCGGTTTTCTCCGCCCACAAGGTGGTGTAGCTGACAATAATATCGGTGACAGAGAAGTGGTCGCCGAGCATAAAGGCATTGTCATTTAGATGTGCTTCAATCACCGCTAACGAGCGAGATAACTCAAACTTGTTTTGCTTGAATATTGCGTCAATGCGTCTGTCTTCCCGATAAACAAAAGTGTTTCGGGCATCACTCCAAAGATGAGCTTCCACCTCTGACAAGATAAACGAACACCATTGCTCGTGCTGCGCCCGATGAAATGTTCCTGTTGACGGGATCAGGTTGCCTTCTGGTTTAGAATCGGCGAGAAATGTGCACATAGCCACAGATTCTATCAATGGTTGGCCATCAACCAGCATTGCTGGAATTTTACCGAGCGGGTGCACTTGCTTTAACTCGTCACTACCAAACAATTGCTTTGCCGCTTTACTTTCATAGGGAATTTTTAACTCCGCCAATACCCAGTGAACTCGGGCACTCCTGGTCGGTGCGTATTCGTACAGCACTATTTTCATTAGCCACTCCGAAAAGAATTCAATGATGAGAATGAGTATAGCCTTGTTGGTTCAACTAAAATGATAATCGAGCACTCAATTGGTTTAAGCATGTCCAGATATTTTTTTATTGTCCTGTTACTATCAGTATTGTTTGTGTCCAGTGGCAAAGCACAGGAGGCAAATATATCCATTGCCAGTGAATTTGAAAAAATCTACTCCACCACCGTTGTATTAATGGATAGTGATGCCCTGTCATTTGGTGTCGGAAATTTTGATCCGGAAGAATTATTGCGACGAAACGATGATGACACGGTAAACGAAGCATTAAATTTACGTAATCAAATATCGGTTCTCGCCATACCTTACACCATTGAGTTAGGCACGGATTTAGAAACCTATGAAGATCACCTTAATATTCAACTTGCCTATGTAAAACAGGAGGCTGAAGTCTCGCTGTTTGAAGATATCGAACCAGACTTCGACAAAGAGCAAGCGTATGGTTTAAGCGTAGGCTACTCTCGTAAATGGTTTCTCAATAAAAACTGGACCCTGGCGCCAGCACTATCCGCTTACTTCATTCACTACAAGAACACCCACCTTTACAACAGTGAAGAAACAAGGGCATTTCAACCGCAACTCGATGGAATTTTGTTTAATCAGAAAAAGAACGCAATTTTGTTAGAACCAGGTATTGAACTTGCTTATTTGAAAAATAATGATTGGGGCGCCTGGGAATTTACCAGTGAAGCGTATTTTATGTCAGGACGAACCACATCGGCGCTTGCTGATGGAAGTTACGCCCGGCCGGAGGGCTGGCGCATCATCAACGGGGTAAAGGTAAAAAATACCTTTAAAGAAGCAAAATTATTTGCCAATGACTTTTATTTTAAAGCACACCGCGTCGATATTCGTGGCGATACCGTTCATACACTGGGAACTCAGCATTACTATAAGATCGGTTTTGGCATTCTCTGGGACATTCGAAAATTAACCGATTTGGTTGAAAACGTAGGCATTGGCATTAACATCAACCACGGCAGCGCCATCAGTGGTGGCAGTATTGTGTTGTATATTAATGAGTGGTAGCTAACAGCGTTAGCGTTGCTGTATGGCTGAGGGCTGAGGTCTGTAGTCTTTAGTCTTTAGTCTTTAGTCTTTAGTCTTTAGTCTTTAGTCTTTAGTCTTTAAGAACAGTCTAGACGTGTTTTGTGACAAGCAAACAACTTAACTAGCGACTTGTAGCTTGTCGCTAAACGCCGATCTTTGTCTACCGACGCATTGAGCCTTCTGCATTTAGCCCGCGGCTCAACTCGTCATTCCGGACTTCGATCCGGAATCTCAAGTTAGGTATACAGATACCGGCCTTCGCTGGTATGACGGTATATGAAGGCTTGCCGCTGCGGCTAAAAGCTAAAGATTATGGATTTAATCAATCAAGCCATAATCTTTGCTTAAAATCTCGACGATTTCCGCTTTCGGATTATCACTGATAACGATATCTTCGCCAGTGATCTTCTCGGCAATACCCACATAGGTTTTAGAAACCTGCATCAACACCTCTGCCGGTAGAGCATTGTCGCGAGCTAACGCTTCGCGCTCATCCATACGATCTTTGTTTAAAAGAATGTCAGGATCCGGGAAGTGGCTTAATAGTAGCTGACGGAAGCCTTCTTTCGAATTCTCAACAATATTACCCTGGCGGTACTGTTCACCGTCCCAAATACGCGACGAATCGGGCGTGCCAACCTCGTCCATGTAAATCAGCTTGTCATTACCATCAACATCTTTAACGTAACCAAACTCAAACTTGGTATCGACAAAGATTTGATCAAGTTTTGCAAGTTCACCACTGATTAACGAAAAGCCTTCTTTTAATAACTTTTCATACAAGGCAATATCCGCTACCGATTCAAAGTTAAACGCCTGGTGGTTGTCTTCAATATTTTTGCGGGTAATGTTTACATCATCCTGAGCAGGAACCCCTTCGATACCCTCTAAAATACCTTTGGTAGACGGCGTAATCAGCAGCTCTGGAAGTTTTTGGTCGCGACCTAAACCATCGCTAATTTCGATACCACAGAACTCTCGCTCGCCCTTCTCATAGGAGCGCCACATAGAACCGGTAATGTATTGACGAGCAATTGCTTCAATTTTTACCGGTTTAGCTTTTTGTACGATCCATACAAACGGATGGGGAATATCAAGAATGTGGCTGTCGGCCAGACCATTTTCTTTAAAGAGTTTGAACCAATGGTTAGAGATAGCGTTTAGCGCGGCACCCTTTCCTGGTACGCCCTGAATACCGCCTTCACCACGCCAGATGCAGTCAAATGCAGAGATACGGTCAGAAATGACCATAATAGCAAGTGGCGTATCAGCGGGTACTTGATAACCCTTTTCTTTAATAAGACGGGCAGAATCTTCGGCGGTTAACCAGTATACACTGCGCACTTTACCACTGTGAACTGGCGCGTCGGTGCGAATTGGCAGGTCGTTGTTTACAGCTAAAACTTTATCGGCAAGGTTCATCACTCTTTCCTAACAAATATATCTGGGCGATATAGTAAAGATTGTTCTATTTATTGGTAAAGCTTTTATTAAAAAAACCTTACCGAAAAATAGAAAAGGACGCCGAAGCGTCCTTATCTGTCAAAGTCTTTACGATTAAGCCAAAGCCGCTTGCGCTTTTTCAACTAGAACCGTGAAAGCTGCTTTATCGTATACTGCGATGTCAGCAAGGATCTTACGATCAATTTCAATCGACGCTTTTTTCAAACCGTTGATGAATTTGCTGTAAGACAAACCGTTTTGACGAGCTGCCGCATTGATACGAGCAATCCAAAGTTGACGGAATTGACGTTTACGTTGACGACGGTCGCGGTAAGCGTATTGACCAGCTTTGGTTACAGCCTGGAAAGCAACGCGATATACGCGACTACGAGCACCGTAGTAACCTTTCGCTTGCTTAAGAACTTTTTTATGACGTGCGCGTGCTACAACACCGCGTTTTACTCTAGCCATTTGTGTCTACTCCTCTAATTAAGCGTAAGGTAACATTGATACGACTGACTTGATGTCAGACTTAGCAACCATGCTTTTCGCACGTAAGTGACGCTTAACTTTGGTACGTCTTTTAGTCAAGATGTGACGTAGACCGGCTTGTTTGCATTTGAAACCGCCAGAAGCAGTTTTCTTAAAGCGCTTTGCAGCACCTTTATTGCTTTTCATTTTAGGCATGGAAATAACTCCGCATTGTTAATGCCAAAAAATAAAGTAACCTGGGGCGAATCGTAAACGATTACTTGTAGGCCTCGGTTACCAACGAATCGATAATAGTGGTGAATACCAGCAAGCTGGTATTACTTTTAGACCAGTTATTATCGCTTAATAGGGGCTAGGACCATCACCATTTGTCGGCCTTCCACCCGTTTAGGGAAAGACTCAACCTGAGCAATATCTTCCAAATCGTTTTTAACGCGAGTCAGAAGTTCAATACCCAGTTCCTGGTGCGCCATTTCACGACCGCGGAAACGCAATGTAACCTTGGCCTTGTCGCCGCCTTCGAGGAAACGCTTCAGGTTGCGTAGTTTGACCTGATAATCGCCCTCATCAGTTCCAGGTCGGAATTTGATTTCCTTAACCTGGATCTGCTTTTGCTTTTTACGCTGTTCTTTAAGCTCTTTACTCTTTTCGTAAAGGAACTTACCGTAATCCATTACTCGACATACTGGTGGTTTGGCTGTAGGACTGATTTCAACCAGATCGACACCGGCAGCTTCTGCCCTATCGAGAGCTTCATTCAGAGAAACAATACCTGCTGCTTCTCCATCAATATCAATCAAACGAATTTCTTGAGCGGTAATTGCGCCATTCAGTTTGTGTTGCGGCTCTTTTTGTCCGCCTCTTTGACCACCTTTAATAGTCGGTTCCTCCTAAAGAACTATGCTTGCGTCCGTGATTTAACTTCATTATTCAATTGCTTAATGAAATCATCCACCGACAGTTTTCCTAAATCGTCACCTTTACGTGTACGCACGGCAATTTCGCCGTTTTCCATTTCTTTATCACCTACAACTAGTAAGTATGGAACACGTTTTAAGGTATGCTCGCGGATTTTAAAGCCAATCTTCTCATTGCGCAAGTCTGCTTTGGCTCTAAAACCGTTTTCTTTCAATTTTTTTACAACATCATTACAGTAATCTGACTGCTTATCGGTGATATTCATCACCACTGCCTGAGTCGGTGCTAACCATAATGGTAGCTTACCTTCGTACTCTTCAATCAGGATACCGATGAATCGTTCTAATGAACCTAAGATTGCACGGTGGATCATTACCGGCTCATGACGCTCACCGTCTTCACCAATATAAGATGCTCCCAGGCGACCCGGCATAGAGAAATCTAGCTGGATAGTACCGCACTGCCATGCACGACCAAGACAATCGTGAAGCGTAAACTCGATCTTCGGACCGTAGAATGCACCCTCACCTACCTGGATTTCGTACTTGATGCCGTTTGCTTCAAGCGCGTGTGCCAGAGACTGCTCAGCTTTGTCCCAGATTTCATCAGAACCTACACGTTGTTCCGGACGCGTTGATAGCTTGATATCAATGTCTTCAAAACCAAACGTTTTGTAAGTATCAAATACCATCTCGATACATGCCGATACTTCATCCTGGATCTGCTCTTCGGTACAGAATACGTGGGCATCATCCTGAGTGAATGAACGCACGCGCATCAGACCGTGTAAAGAACCCGATGGTTCATTACGGTGTACCAGACCAAATTCTGCCATACGATATGGCAGGTCACGGTAAGACTTCAGACCCTGGTTGAAGATCTGTAGGTGACCCGGACAGTTCATCGGCTTAACCGCGTAAGTACGCTTCTCAGATTCCGTTGAGAAAATCATATCGCCGTACTTGTCCCAGTGACCGGATTTTTCCCACATGCCAACATCAAGAATGAGCGGCGCACGAACTTCTTCATAGCCGTACTTCACTAATTGCTCACGCATGTAATCTTCAAGCGTCTTGTAGATTGTCCAGCCATCGTTGTGCCAGAACACCATACCCGGTGCTTCCGCCTGCCAGTGGAATAAGTCTAAGGCTTTACCGATTTTACGGTGATCACGCTTTTCTGCTTCCGCTAAACGCTGGATATAAGCTTTTAATTGCTTCTTATCTGCCCAGGCTGTGCCGTAGATACGCTGCAACATTTTGTTGTCGCTGTCGCCACGCCAGTATGCACCGGAGACATTCATTAATTTAAAGTGATGGCAATGGCGCATATTCGGTACGTGTGGGCCACGACACATATCAATGTATTCTTCGTGGTGGTACAAACCTGGCGTGTCATCACGAGAAATGTTCTCGTCTAAGATTTCCATCTTATACGTTTCGCCACGTTGTTCAAACGTATCGCGGGCTTGTTGCCATGAAACGGTCTTTTTAACAACGTCATAGTTTGTCTTGGCAAGCTCAAGCATACGCTTTTCAAGCTTTTCCAAGTCTTCATCATTAAGCTTTTGCTCAAGATCTACGTCGTAATAAAAGCCATTGTCGATAACCGGACCAATTGCCATTTTTGTATCCGGCCATAACTGCTTAATTGCATGCCCTAATAAGTGAGCACATGAATGGCGGATAATCTCCAGACCGTCAGCGTCTTTAGAGGTGATAAGTTGCAGTTTGCTATCTTCGGTGATTAATTCGCAAGCGTCTTTCAACTCGCCATTAACACGACCAGCGATGGTTGCTTTTGCAAGACCCGGGCCGATGTCCAATGCGACTTGCATGATAGAAACGTCGTTTTCGAAACTGCGCTGACTGCCGTCAGGAAGCGTAATGATTGGCATAAAAAATCCTCAACAGTGGTGACACATACGTAATGCCACTTGTTTTAATTAAACAAATAATCAGGCACAGAGCCTGAAGAAATAATAAATTTTGATTTCCCGACGCGCGATGAACTTACATTGCCATCAATTACGTACAGGAATAAGGCGAGCAATATAGGGGAAAATCCGTTAATTTGCAATGGATAACAAATAGTTTGCTGGATTCCCATAGTCTCCTGACTGATTCGTTCGACTTGCTAAATAATTTTTTCACCGATATAACGGTCTTATACTCATTACGGCTCATCACTAATCGTTAACGATCAGATGCTGTGTTAACTGCAGGAGGTAAACATGATAATCAAAGCGCTCTTAAAGCTTCTATTGATCTCATTGTTTCTCACGCCTGCACTCGGCGTTCATAAAGCAACTGCAGCAGACAAAGCATCTGAAACAGAAAAAACCAAAGCACAAGTATCGATGCCCTGGTATACCCACTCTCAAAATGACTGGGCCTGGATCCAGTATCGCGACCACCCTGAAACCGGATTTGTGCAAATAAAAGCGAACCTCACCCTTAATGCCAAGTTAAAACGAGTACGATATCTGTTGACAGATAAAACAGCCGCTTTGACCTGGGTCGAAGGCGTGAAACGAATCGTTGTGCTTGAACAGCAACAAGGTAGTCGCGTGCAACTGGTGGTGTTAGATCCAATTTGGCCGGTTGAACCCAGAGAAATGCTTACTAGCAACACCATTCGTGAAAGCGATGATGAGTTTATGATTGAGGTTGAAGATCATAATCAATACCTTAAGCCCAATCCAAACCGCATTCGCGTCGAACAGGTTAACGTCACCTGGCAGGTTAAACAAACCGAAGACAATATTGTCGATGTT
Organism: Thalassotalea sp. PS06; assembly: GCF_007197775.1. Taxonomy (NCBI): domain Bacteria; kingdom Pseudomonadati; phylum Pseudomonadota; class Gammaproteobacteria; order Alteromonadales; family Colwelliaceae; genus Thalassotalea; species Thalassotalea sp. PS06. The sequence continues at coordinate 1,998,699 of NZ_CP041638.1, forward strand.
CAGTATCGCGGTTATTTCCAGCCTGGAGGAAGCCTGCCGGCATGGCTGAGCAACGAGATATTTTTAATCTTAATAAGCGACAGCCTTGCTAACTTAAAGGGCGTTGTCGAGGGCACTCAGGTGGCGCAATCAAATATAAGTGACAGTTCAAAAACCTCTCCAACACCTTAACTCGTTGTTTTTGCAACGCTATTTGTTGAATCTGAACTTCAGACGTAACAAATAGTGGTCAGCAAGGAATGCGCAAGAAGTCGAATTAAGAACTGAGGATGAAAACTTTTTTCCCTGTTTGCGACAATCCTCATAAAAAGCGCCGAGAGAGCATGGGAACTCTTCTATAATTTAAACAATTTCGTATATCAATAATTCGTCACAACGGAGTAAGTATGTGGTCTGCCATTGCTGATGAGATCTCACAAACCCTAAAGCTTGATTTAGCCTTTACCGAACCGGAAAAAGTCACTGGTGGCGATATCAACGCCTCATTCCGATTATCTGCCGGCGAACAACACTTCTTCGTTAAAACCAATAATCCTGCTCAATTGCTAAATTTTCAGACCGAAATGTATTCACTTGAGCATCTGAGCCAGGGCAGCGATTTTGTGATCCCAGATGTCATCTGCTGTGGGTTATCGGATGATGCGAGTTTCTTAGTACTGCAGTATTTAGAGCTGTTACCTCATCCTGTCAATGGCGAACAAAGTGGCGCCAACAGCCCCTGGTTCAACATGGGTAAAAGCCTGGCGTTGATGCATCAAAATAATCAGCAAGGTGAATTTGGTTGGAGCGAAGATAACTTTATCGGCACCACGGCTCAGGCAAACCCCTGGCAGAAAAACTGGAGCACGTTTTTTTCCGAGCAACGATTAGGTGTGCAACTTCAGGAGCTGGCAAACCGCGGCATCGAACTCACAAATATTGAAATGTTTGTGCAGCACTGTCAGCAATTACTCAGCCATCATCACCCTAAGCCTTGTCTGCTGCATGGCGATCTTTGGCAAGGCAACGTCGGATTTACCAACAAAGGCCCAAGTATTTACGATCCTTCCTGTTACTACGGCGATCCCGAAGTAGACATTGCCATGAGCGAGCTATTTGGACAGTTCCCGACTCCATTTTATCAAGGCTATGAAAGCGTTACGCCATTAAGAAAAAATTATGAAAAGCGTAAGCTTATTTACAACGCCTACCATATTTTCAATCACGCCAATTTGTTTGGCGGCATTTATCTCGAGCAAGCCAAAGATATTATTGTCACGATTCGTAAAATGGAGATTGGGTAATTTAAAAAATTAGGCCCATAATTACTGCTGTACCTTGTGTTTTAGGAGTTGGTCATGCCACAACATATCAGCCGAAAAATTATAGAATGTCCCCATTGCGGTCACCATCTTGCGGTTACCATAGACACCACACAAGGGGATCAAAATTACTACGAATCCTGTCCCACTTGTTGCAATGATATTCATATGAACATGCACATCGACGATTATCATCAATCGATAATGTTGAGAATCGACGCCGACGACGAGCAGATCTTTTAGGTTAACTTTTTCTCGGCCATGATACGCTCAATGGTATCGACAATGGTCATGGTTTGTTGGTCAATTTCAATATTGGCTTTGTCCCCTATTTTGAAACTTTCCAGGTTGGTACGCTCCAGTGTTTCCGGTATTAGATGCAAGTCGAATGTATCTTCTGCGACATTCCCTAACGTCAGGCTCGCACCGTTTACGGCAATAAAGCCTTTACGAAGAATATACGGACGCCATTGTGGCGCAAATGAAAACGTCATTTGATAATTATCTTGGGTCTTTACTACGTCTTTCAATGTCGCCTGATCGTGGATATGTCCACTGACAATATGACCACCAACCTCATCGCCATAGCGCATTGAACGTTCAAGATTGAGCCAGCTGCCCTGGTTTAGCTCGCCAAGGTTAGTCAACCGCAGCGTTTCGTCAATCACGTCAAAGTGCAAAATAGCCGTCGTCTCACATTGTTGTTCAACCTCAACCACGGTTAAACAAACGCCATTACAGGCAACGCTGGCGCCAAGTTGTAAATTTTCACTAAACGACTGAGGCACAGATACCCGAATATGAAGAAAATCTTTACGCTCTTGAACCTCGATAACTTGCGCTTTTATTTGCACAATTCCTGTAAACATATATGATCCTCATTCCTCAATTGCCGTTATTATCTTATCTTTAATCGCATGACTCTAGATAAATTTTTCTCCGATACCCGTTCTCTCATAAAATTGGCCTACCCAATTTTGATCGCCCAGCTTATTCAAAACTTAATGAGCTTTGCCGATACCGTTATGGCAGGTAGAGTCAGCGCCACTGATATGGCCGCTGTTGCGGTAGCCAGTAGTGTCTGGTTGCCAATAATTCTCACCATCTATGGGGTGATCATGGCGCTGTCGGCCATAGTATCGCAACATTCAGGACGAAAAAATTATTCTGGTATCGCCAGAGCTACCATTCAAACCGGTTGGATAGCGGTGATCCTATCCATTTTGGTGATCGGGTTATTTTATGGCTTGAAGCCTTTAATCGAACCGCATCTGAGCCTGGAGCCAAAACTGCAGCAACTGATGCTTGATTACCTGGGCTACATTGTCTGGGGTGGCCCGGGCTTTTGTTTATATGTTGTGCTGCGTAATTTTGCCGAAGGCATGAGCTACACCAAACCGACAATGATCATCTCTATTATCGGCTTAATCATCAACATACCGGCCAACTATGTGTTTATTTATGGAGAGTTTGGCTTCCCTGAATTAGGTGGTGCTGGTTGCGGGATTGCAACCGCCATCGTTTATTGGGCGATGTTTTTAGGCATGCTTGTTTATGTGTGGTTGTCTAAAAACCTTAAAAAAGTTCAGCTTCGCTCGGCCATTAACTGGCCGGATTTTCAGGAAATTATCAGTATCTTAAAACTTGGTGTGCCAATCGCATTATCGTTATTGTTTGAAGTGTCACTGTTTTCAGTGGTGGCAATCATACTGGCGCCGTTTGGATCTGAAATCGTTGCCAGCCATCAGATAGCGATAAACTTCTCCGGCATGATATTTATGGTTCCCCTGTCTATTGCTATGGCGGTTACCATCAAAGTCGGTTTTGCCGTAGGCGAGAATAAACTGGAAGATGCAAAACGTATGTGTGCAACTAGCATGTGGCTAGGCTTTCTCATTGCTGTAGTCACCGCCAGCGGCACGATAATTTTCCGCGAGCAAATTGCCTTAATCTATACGACTGAAACGGCTGTGGTCTCACTTGCCGCGAATCTGATGTTCCTGGCAGCTCTGTTCCAATTTTCGGACTTTATCCAGGTAATTTCCGCCGGCGCATTACGTGGTTACAAAGATACCAAATCGATACTTTACATTACCTTTGTATCCTACTGGATTGTCGGTTTATCATTAGGTTTAATACTTGGCATAACCGACTGGATAGTACCGCAAATGGGTCCTGCCGGGTTCTGGATTGGCTTTATCCTCGGTTTAACAAACGCCGCAATATTCCTGGCCTGGCGTCTAAAGGTGATTCAACGTCGCGCCAAATTAGGTTTGTTGGCGACAAGTTAATCGATGACAATCACGGTTGCTGAAGATTTATGCAAACAAACCTGTTTTTGCAAAAATCTTTATAAAAGCACTTGCAAGGATTCATATCAGCCATTAACATAGCCGCCGTTGAGTCACAAAGCGACGCTTAATTGACTAACAGTACGACCGTAGCTCAGCTGGTTAGAGCACTACCTTGACATGGTAGGGGTCGGTGGTTCGAGTCCACTCGGTCGTACCAAATCGAATTTAAAAAAAAGCAGCCGTATGGCTGCTTTTTTCGTTTCTGATTTAACAAAGTTATAGATTTACCAACTCAACAATCTTGGCAAGTTTATCTGAGGTAGGATAAGACTCTGCACTCCAGCCAAGGCGCACAATAACCATCTCTTTTGACGGAATAACCATAACAATTTGTGAGCGGTTACCGGACATTGAATAAGCATCTTCCGGTAATTTTTCCCAGCGCAGCTCATCGCCACCGCCATTTAACCAAAACTGGTAACCGTAACGAGGATCGTTTTTAGAAACGTTCGGTGATTGAGCCTTGGCTACCCAATCTTCGCTTAAAAATCGAGTGCCGTTTAATTCACCGCCATTTAGCATTACCTGGCCCAGTTTCGCCCAATCCGGAGCACTGGCATAAATGTAAGAGCTACCGACTAACACACCGCTTGGATCCGGTTCAAACGTCGAACGGGCCATATTAAGCGGCTTAAACCATTGTCCATACAGGTAATCCATTTGCTGTTGTAGGTTGCCACCTAAGGTTTCATATACCAGCCGGGACAATAAATTTGTGGTACCGGAAGAATAAGAAAAGTGCTCGCCCGGGGCATAAACTAGTGGGCTTTGCATGGCGATATCAGAAGCGGAATAGGTATAGAACAACATGCGGGTTGAATCACTGCCAGGCGCATAGGTTTCATCAAAACCCAGACCTGAAGACATCCGCAATAAGCTTTCTAAATCTATCTCTCGTCTGTCATCTTGCTGCCATGCTTCAAATAAATTGTTCTCTTTCAATTCAAGCTGCTTTTGATAGATAAGATTACCGACCATCATTGCCGTCACACTCTTACCCATGGACCAACCCAGATGAGGCGTTTGTTGCTCAAAGCCTTCACCCGTCGCGTAGCTCAATAGTTTTCCGTTTTTAACAACTAATAAAGAACGAGTTTGGTAGCCCTGGGCATTATCCTCAGCAACGATTTCAGCGACCTTTGCCTGTAAATCTGTATCGATATCGTTAAGTGCACTACCCAATGGCCAGGTTTCATCCGACGCGGTTATGGCTGTAACGTTAACGGCGTCAAGCGCCTTAGTATCGCCGATATCCAAAGTACAGCCGATACCGTCCCTGAATGTAGCGCTCATCGGTGATAGGCCTAGCAAGTTTGCGTAAGCTTTTTTCTGCTTATCATCGTATTCAACATCGACTAGAGAATATGCCGGTGAATAAGATGCCAAATCCGCCATTACCTGGTCTTCGTCCAGACCGGTGATATAGCGCCCTGAACAGGCAATTTTAGAACCAAGGCCAGTGGCAACATCTGCCGCTGAACCGAGCGCCATTGGCGATACGCCAGCAATAGGTTTAAGAAGAAAGAGGATCGTTACGAAAAGTGCGATCAATGTAAAAAAGATTGTTTTCAGCCAGGCCATAAACTTCATCCTGTTGTTTTTGTTTTCAGCGATGGTACTAGCTGATCAACAAAACCTCAAGAGCCCTATCCCGTATCAGGCTGTATTGATGGCTTACTACAACACCACAGTGCGATGTCCGTTGAGCAGGATCCTGTCTTCAATATGCCAGCGAACGGCTCGGGCTAACGCCGTTGCTTCAATATCGTGACCAATCTCTATCATATCCCGCACCGTTGTTGCGTGATCGACCGATTTTACTTCCTGCACGATGATCGGTCCTTCATCGAGATCTTCTGTCACATAATGGGCGGTCGCACCAATAATTTTCACACCACGATCATGGGCCTGCTGATATGGTTTTGCGCCTTTAAACCCTGGCAAGAAGGAATGGTGAATATTAATGGCTCTGCCATGCAGCTTTTGACAAAGATCATCAGAGAGGATTTGCATATACCGCGCCAGCACCAGCAAATCAGCCTGATAGTCACTAAACAGTTGCCACAGGCGAGCTTCCTGCTCCGGTTTATTGGTTTTATCTACGGGTAGATAATGAAAATCGATACCGTAAAACTCGGCAATTTTCCTGGCACTTTGATGGTTAGAAACAATGGCACTGATGTCAGCCTTAAGAACGCCAGATTGCCATTTGTTTAATAACAAATGCAGACAATGGTCGTCGCGACTTACCATGATGACGATTTTTGGACGCTGTTTTGCGCAGCGCAGCTGATAGGTCATTTGCATGGACTCTGCAAACGCAGCGAAATCCTGCTCAAACTTTTCGGCGCTGCAGGTTAGCTGCCTGTCGTCGAACTCAATACGCATGTTAAATAGCAGCTTTTCAGGATCGGCATAGTGACGGGCATTAATGATAAACGCGCCGTGCTGATATAGATGGCCGGTGATTTTTGCCATCACCCCAAGGTCATCCGGACAGGTAAGTTTCAACACATATGACTTAGTCGCTTGTTCGCCTGACATAACATTGTTTGAGTCCGTATTCGCAGACACTCGTGGTTCACCCGCTGGATACGAATGATTATTGCTCGTTTGAGAATAGGCTTGTTGATCACTTTCTGAAATGGCCACGACACTGCTCCTTGATAACCTTACTATGAAATTTAAAAGCTATATCAGCGATTTACAAAGGTTATTTTTTCATAATATGTAAGCAAAAATATATAACGGTTTGAATTGAGATCCCGTGTAAAGACATCACGGGATGACGGTTTCGGGAGTTTCGGGATGACGATTTGAGGAATTTTGGGATGACGATTTGAGGAATTTTGGGATGATGATTTGAGGAATTTCGGGTTGAAGAGTTTAGGCGTTTGGGGATGACGATTTGAGGAATTTTGGGTTGAAGAGTTTAGGCGTTTGGGGATGACGATTTGAGGAATTTTGGGTTGAAGAGTTTAGGCGTTTGGGGATGACGATTTGAGGAATTTTGGGATGATGATTTGAGGAATTTCGGGTTGAAGAGTTTAGGCGTTTGAGGATGATGATTTGGGGAGTTTTGGGATGATGATTTGAGGAATTTCGGGTTGAAGAGTTTAGGCGTTTGGGGATGATGATTTGGGGAGTTTTTTGGGGACGAGTTTAGGCGTTTCTGGATGATGGTTTTGGGAATTGCGGGATGACAATTTGGGGAGTTTCGGAATGACGGTTTTGGGAGTTTCGGGGTGACGGTTTGCGGAGTTTCGGGATTACTAATTGCGAATGGCCGTATGCGATTTACTGGGCAGCAAGGCGGTTAAATCGAAGTGTACGGTTGCGACGCACCGAACAAGTGTATTCCGTGTATTGAATGTGGAGATGGTGGTTTAATCGAAGCCCAAGCTGCGAACTAATTTTGCTACTCTGGCTAACAGGTCAGTTTGGATTAGTTGGGCCTGGCTCGGTTTGGTTTAGTTTGGCGAGAAAACGATTTAGTTTCGTTTAACACGAGACATTTATCGGAACAGAGTGAAAAATGGGTTGGAGCCAATTACGACTCCAGACCCAATTAAGGTTTAACCGCCAGCCTGAATAGCGGTAAGAGCGATGGTATAAACGATATCGTCAACCAAGGCGCCACGAGATAAGTCGTTCACCGGCTTATTCATACCCTGGAGCATGGGGCCAATACTGACTAAATCTGCCGAACGTTGTACCGCTTTATAGGTGGTGTTACCGGTATTCAAATCCGGGAAGATAAAGACCGTAGCTTTACCCGCCACCTTACTCTTCGGCGCTTTTTTCTTGGCAACGTTTTCCATTACCGCAGCGTCATATTGCAGCGGTCCATCAATTAACAAGTCAGGACGTTTTTCCTGAGCTATCTTGGTCGCTTTTGCCACCTTCTCTACGTCTTGCCCCGTTCCTGATTGACCCGTACTGTAGGAGATCATTGCAACCTTAGGTTCAATACCAAATTTCGCTGCGGAATCCGCAGATTGAATTGCAATGTCAGCAAGCTGCTCGGCACTTGGATCCGGATTAATCGCACAATCGCCATAAACAAAGACCTGATCAGGCAACAGCATAAAGAACACCGAAGACACTAGTGAGGTTCCTGGTGCCGTTTTAATAAGCTGTAGTGCTGGTCTGATGGTATTGGCGGTAGTATGCACAGCACCGGAGACCAAGCCATCTACCTGTCCTAGTTGCAGCATCATGGTACCAAGCACAACATTGTCTTTGAGCTCTTCTCTGGCAACAATATCAGTCAAGCCTTTGTGTTTTCGAAGGTTTACCATAGGTGCGACATAATTTTCGCGAATTGCTTCCGGCTCAGTGATAATCACCCCGGGAGGTAATTGAATACCCTGCTGCTCCGCCGTACGCAAAATCTCTTCTTTGTTTCCTAACAGCTGACAACGGGCAATATTACGCTGTGCACATATCGCTGCAGCCTTAATGGTGCGAACTTCATTACCTTCTGGTAACACCACAAGTTTTTGAGCTTGTCGTGCTAATTCGGTGAGTTTAAAGCGGAACGCTGGTGGCGACATTAAGCCCGGTTTGCCTTCATGAGATGCAAACTGGCTGAGCCACTCATGATCAAGATTATCAGCAACATAATCCTTGATCTTATTCATCCGTTGCTCGTCCTCTTCCGGGATTTCAGGGTTGTAGCTCATCATATGCCTGGATGTTTGCCAGGTATCCCAAGGCACCGATAACACAGGCAAGCCGGTATCAAATGCCTGTTGGCACAGTTCTAACACTTTACCTGTAGGGTGAATGCCATTGGTGAGCAATAGCGCCCCTACCTTGGTGCCATTCATCGCTGACAAACAGGTGGCAATAATGATATCGGTTCGATCCCCAGGGGTAACCACCAAACGCCCGGCAGCCAAATGACTGGTCAAGTTGGCAACGGTTCGGGCACAAAAGCTGATAGAACGAATACGGCGATGTTCTATGTCGCCGCGATTGACAATACTGGCTTGCAAATATTGGCAAACATCAATCACCCTAGGAGCGACTAAGTCGATTTCCCATGGGATCGCACCGATAAGATCAAACCCTGGTCGATGAAATATGTCTAAATCCCGCCAGGGTTGTATGTCGAAATCTCGGTTGATGTCGATTTCCCTGGGCAACAAACCAAATACATCTTTATCCGGTGAATTAAGCTTGTTAATGACACACCCCAACAAACGCGGGTTTTCAACACCGCCGAAGGTTTTCGCGCTTACATCAATACGATCTTCAAACTCTTCTGGAGTATCGCTATCTGGCGTTGCCACCAAAATGACATCGGCGGATAAGGTCTGCGCAACCAGTTGATTCAATCGTGCGGTATAAGGCTGACGAGTAGTTGGGATCAATCCTTCAATAACCAGAACATCCTGGTCAAACTGCTGACAATTACCGACAATTTCTTCAAGAATAACGTCCTGCTGCCCTTCCCCCATCTGCTCTTCAACGTAAGAAAGCGATATAGAATGCTGGTGAATCGAAGCCTTGCTGTCTTTTTGGCCTTTGCGGCCTTTCATGACGCTACGTGATGGCTGGTTAATCGGTTTGAAATAGCCGACATTAACCCCTAATTGCTGAAGCTTATGATAGAAACCATAGGAGACACTACTCAGGCCAACCCCAAAGCCGACCGGAACAAACATGATTCGACGTGCCATTAGTTGCCCTCATTAATTAGTTGGTAGGTTTGTTCGGCAATGACCCACTCTTCATTAGTTGGAATGACCCAACAACCGGTGTGTCCAGCTTTTGCAATATTGCCGCTTTTGCCAAATCGAGTGGCCAGATTTGCCTCGTTATCAATAGCAAGGTTTAGTAGTTTCAAGCGATTAACCACCCTTTCCCTGACTAACGACGAGTTTTCGCCAATACCACCGGTAAACACAATGCCGTCAAGCTTACTCAGTGATGCGCTATAGCTGGCAATGGTTTTACTGATTTGATAACAGAAAATATCCATCGCCAGGTTTGCGTGTTCGTTACCATCGTTCTCAATGGCTTCTTCCAGAGTACGACAATCATTGCTGATTTCAGAAATGCCCAGCAAACCACTTTCTTTGTTCAGCAAGCTATCCACCTGTTCAATGCTATAGCCAAGTTGCTTGCACAAATGAAAAACGATACCAGGATCCAAACTACCGCTTCGGGTACCCATCACTAAGCCTTCAAGCGGTGTAAGCCCCATAGAGGTGTCAACGCATTGCCCGCCTTCAATGGCAGCAATGGAACAACCGTTGCCAAGGTGAGCGGTTATGACATGAGTATCTTCAATAGGTTTATTGTTCATCTGCGCGAACTGCATCGATACAAAGTAGTGACTGGTGCCATGGAAACCATAACGACGAATACTGTGCTGCTCATAAAGCTTATAGGGTAAGCCGTACAAATATGCGGTTTTTGGCATGGTCTGATGAAATGCAGTATCGAATACCGCGACTTGCGGAAGGTGGCTAAACGCCTGTTTAGAGGCCCGGATACCGATTAAATTTACCGGATTGTGTAAAGGTGCCAGTGCCGAAAGTGCTTCTATGGTTTTTTCGACAACTTCGGTTACTAATTCTGGTTTACTGTAATTCTCACCACCATGTACGACTCGATGGCCAATGGCTAACAACCGTTGTTCGAATTTGTGTTGATACAAAAACGCCACTAAATGGGATAAGGCACTTTGATGATCAAAGGGGTCTGGTAACCGCGAGGTATTCTTTTCGCCATCCATTTTTATGGTGATACTGGCGTCATTGCTAAGCAGGCGTTCAGCAAGGCCGGAGAGAAGAGTTTCGCCGCTTTGCGGCACAATTAAGGAAAATTTTAATGATGAGCTGCCACAATTGATGACTAACACACAATCTTTTGTCATTTCAGGCGTCCTGTATTCGCTAGGAAATTTATTAAGCAATAGTACTTGAAGTTTAGCATTCAACTGACCACCGGCTCAAAGCTTAAATACATATCAACTCTCTGTTATGGCTGATATTTTTTCAGTCTGGCAGACACATTAGAGTACTGGAGAAATAAAACCTTTGGGTTTAACTGCAATGACCGATTGCTGCAGTTGCAAGAGAATGTTTTCCGCAGTATTGCCCATAATAAATCCAGCGAGACCAGTGCGGGCTACGGTTCCCATAACCACCAGGTTGGCGTCGATTTGCTCAGCGTATTCGGCAATTTTCTTTCGCGGAGAGCCTTTAAGGGAAATGATCTTAGGTTTTATAAACTTTTCGACGTCTTCGCCAAGCAATTCATAGGCGTTGGTTAACAGGCGATTTAACGACTCATCATGGCGATGCTTCAGATCATCGACATAGCGATCCACTTCTTCCTTTGGCGTTCCTATCAATGGTCCACGCATAGCGCTTTCATAGTTAGCCGTCCACACTGACACCAGATGTAACTCGGCGCTTTCAGCCAAAGCAATCGACACAGCGATTTCTATGACGTTTAAATTTAGTGCGTTGCGGGTTTCCAATTCCTGCTGAGGATAATTTTCGCTGGCATCTACCGCCGCTAACACCACTGAGCACTTCGCTGGTTCAGCTGCCATCGATTTTTCCTGCACCAGCCAAACCGGAATCGGGCATTTGCGCAGTAACCGCATATCCGAGCTACCGAACATACGATTCAATAATCCTTCGTCGTCAGCTGATTTAATCACTAAGTCGTATTCACCGGCGCTCGCCTCGCGAATAACCTCGATAAAAGGGACACCTTGAAGGAGTTTGTGTTCGATGTGAATTTGCTCGTAACTTTCATCAAGCTTGTGCAACAGTTGGTTGTGTTTCTCAACAACAGAAAGATGCAAATCTGATTCCGATACCTGATCGGGTAGGATGGCCTCGGTATCTAAAATGGTCGGTACAACCGTTACTATGGTTAGCGTCGCCTGGCTGTTTTTTGCCATGATTACCGCTTGAGTTAGGGCGAGTTGATTATCGTTTTCTTCACTGAAAATGAACAGAAGTTTACTAGGCAGCCACACAATATCATCTTCCTTACGGTTAGAATTAATTTAAGTCTATATGCGGATGTTTAGGCTTGCCAATTCATGGCATTTTCAGTGCTTTTTTACGCAAACAAGGTTACGCGTAACCCTTTACAAAGTTTACTTATCAGCCTGCAAAAGCGAGCGTAATTGTGCCTTAGAGCCAATATTGAGTTTTTGATAGATGCGGTAAAGATGATTGGAGACAGTAGACGGTGATAGGTTTAACACCTGAGCTGCCTGCTTGAATGTCATCCCCTGGTTGATTGCATTTACGACCTGTTTTTCACGATTAGTCAGCATATCCAAAGGACCATTTGGCCACAGTTCAACAATAAACAGTTCGTCAAAATCCGTGACTTTTAATTGCAGGTTTTCACCGGCGGAAAAATCTTCGAAGGCGGTGTCGGATTGCAATTGTGTGTTGAACGAAGTCAGCAACTCATCCGGCAATCGGTCAAAACTTTTACCGAACTGAGGATAGTGTTGTTCCAATAAATCCAGCATGCTTGATTGCACCTGATGAAAGTACCCCTGGCTATCACAAATACCTTTATGGCTTGGATTAGCGCTATCAGGTTGCTGCTCCAGAGTGATAAACAAGGCGTGCTCGGCACTTTTCAGCAAATGATATAAAGCAATCGATTGATTGGCTTTATCCTCTGCTGAAAACGGCTTATCTCGTTCAAAGCGGTACAGAGTTAACAAGGTGAATAAACCGCTGCGCTCGTCCAGGTGCATGGAAGCAAGAATTCTCTCAATGCCTAAGGGCTGAAAACACTTTTGATAAATTTGCGACTGATAAAACTCTTCATCGGCAAGTAAGTCCTGCATATCGATGGGCTTACCAAGATTGCTCAGCATCACATCAGCCATCGGGTTAATAGCCAAATACTTTAATAACAACTCAGACAGCTGCTCAGGGACATTAAATCGGGTTCGATTGTGAAAAGTTAAGGTTTGCTGATGACCATTACTCCAAATGGCCCCATCGAAATCGATAACACCCTGTAATTGCGCCAACGCCCAATGGCGAAATTCCTGCAGTTCGATGCGACTGGTTGCGGTATACAAGCGGGAAATAAGTTGTTGCATAGGCAAGGTGGTTGCTGCGTTAGAGTCTTGTGTGATCATTAAATAACTACCATTGGGTAATTTTTACTATAGCGCTGTTGCACGCATTTATTATTATGAAGTTAATCGCATTATGTCTTTCTGGGCGAATTCACGCAACAGACAGACAAATTCGTTAAAGAATTAAAAGGTTATTTATGGAACAAAAAGCGGATGTAATCATCGTTGGCGCTGGCATTGCAGGTTTAACCTGTGCCCTAGAATTACTGCGCAAAGGCAAGACGGTGCACATTATCGATGCCCAGGATGAAGCAGAGATTGGCGGCCTGGCGCGTTGGGCTTTTGGTGGCATGGCTTTAGTGGGTACCCCCGAGCAAAAACGCAACGGTATCATTGATACGCCGGAAATTGCTTTAAAAGACTGGCAGGCATTTGCCGACTTTACCGACCAGGATGTATTTCCCAAACAATGGGCCGAGTTTTACGTTAACAGAAGCTATCAGGATGTTTATTGTTATCTTCGCGATCTTGGCATCAAGTTTTTGCCTGCCGTTAACTGGGTAGAACGAGGATTGTTCTCTCCAGGGAATTCAGTACCTCGTTACCACGTTATCTGGGGTACATCACTGGAACTGGTCAAGGTAGTGCTAAAAGCGCTTGAGCCGTTCCAACAACAACAGAAATTAACCATAGAGTTCAATCGCATAGTAACTGAGCTAGTGAATCAAGGCGGTAAAATCGCCGGTTGTATTGCTATTAACGCCGATGGCGACCCTGCTTCGGTTAGCGAATACCATGCGACGGAAATTGTTGTTGCAACTGGTGGCTTTACTGGCAATATCGAAAAGGTTAAAGCAAACTGGCCAGCTCATTGGTCAAAGGCACCAGAGCAACTATTAAATGGTACACATCCGAGTAGCGATGGCGCTATGCATGATGAAGTGAATCGTCATGGTGGGCAGCTAACCCATATGGATAAAATGTGGAACTATGCGGCAGGTATCCCCCACCCTAAGCCTCACTTTGAAGGCCACGGCTTGAGTTTAATCCCTTGTAAATCTGCCCTTTGGCTCGACTATCAGGGTAAAAGGATCGGACCGGATCCTTTGGTCACCGGCTTTGATACCAACTATCTTTGCCAGCGTATGGCTGACCAGGAAAAAGGTTATGCCTGGCATGTTCTTAACTGGAAAATTGCCAGTAAAGAATTTGCCGTTTCCGGTTCTGAGCACAATGTCATGATCCGCGATAAGAAGTTTTTAACTTTCCTGAAAGAAACCATACTCGGTAATCATAGATTCGTTAAAGAAATGCAGGATAGCAGCGATCATTTTATCGTTGCCGATAATCTTGACGAACTTTGCAAAGAGATGAATAAGCTAACTGGCAGCGAAGATATCGATCCAGTTGTGCTACAACAAACGTTAGATGACTATGACGAGATACTGGCGCGTCCCGAGAGTCAATGGAATGATGATCAAATTCGCCATATCGAACACGCCAGAAAATGGAAAGCCGATAAGCTGAGAACCTGTAAGCCTCATCCGATTCAGGATCAAAAGCATGGTCCATTGATCGCGATAAAAGTGGCTTTGATTTCCAGAAAGAGCTTGGGCGGCATTCAGACTAATCTCAGCTCTCAGGTACTAGACTTATCCCAGCAGCCGATCCCAGGGTTGTATGCGGTTGGTGAAGCGGCGGGCTTTGGTGGCGGTGGCGCCAGTGGTGCCAGGTCGTTAGAAGGAACTTTCCTGTCTGGCTGTATTCTAACCGCACAACAAGCAGCGCGTGCGATTACAACAAACGAATAACAATTTATAGGATTTACGATGAAGAAAACAGGTGCCTGGTTAGCACGTTACGCCATGGAACAGGTTGGCGTTAAGTACACGTTCGGGATACCGGGCGTACATAATACCGAGCTTTATGATGAGCTTAATAATTCTGAGCAAATCACTCCGTATCTCGTAACCCACGAAGCCCATGGTGGCTTTATGGCCGATGCCATTTCCAGAACCACAGACGGTATTGGCTCTATGCTTATCGTCCCGGCCGCAGGTATTACTCACGCCGCAAGTGGTGTTGCCGAAGCGTATCTTGATGGTATTCCGATGTTGGTAATATCAGGGGGCATCCGTAATGACTCTAAATTCGATTATCAATTACACCAGCTTGACCAGTTAAAACTGGTGGAAGGTTTCACCAAAGCACAGTTTAAAATTGCCACCCATGAAGAGATTATCGATACCATTTATAAGGCTTATGATATTGCGGTAACTGGTGAGCCCGGTCCGGTATTTGTTGAACTACCGGTAAATCTACAATTAGATAAAGCTGAGGTATCTTCTCTAAGCTCTTATGTTAAGACAGCGAAAAATGACCTTTCTGATCCACAAATGACGGCCATTCGCTCGGCTGCACAACGTTTATATCAAGCGAAAAATCCAGTTATCTTTGCTGGTTGGGGCGCCGTCGGTGCATTCGATGAGTTGGTAAAAATTGCCGAACATATTGGTTCTCCGGTTTCTACGTCTTTACAAGGGATCAGTGCATTTCCTGCAAATCATCCGATGCATGCAGGTTTTTGTTTTGGCACGGCAGCAGCCGATGCACCGCAAAAAGCCTTCGCCAAAGCCGATTGTGTATTAGCAATTGGAACCCGCTTTGCAGAAATCGCAACAGGAAGCTTCGGTGGTGAACTTCCGGATAATCTAATTCATATTGATATCAACCCGGAAGTATTCGGTAAAAACTTTCCTACCCAAATTGCAATCGAAGGCGATGCCCAGCAGGTAGCTCAAGCGCTGTTAACCGAATTACTGGCTCAGGGTGAAAGCAAAGATAGTGCAGCTATTGCTGCAGAAATTGCCGCTAACAAGGCCGCATATCGTAAAAGCTGGTACGATCATGACAGCAAAGAACGTGTTAACCCCGCCCTGTTCTTCGATGAATTACGTAGCCAATTAGATGATGATGCAAATATCGTTGTTGATGATGGCAACCATACGTTCTTATCCGCAGAGTTAATGCCGATTCATAAAGCCCGAGGATTCATCTCGCCAACAGATTTTAACTGCATGGGTTACGCAACGCCTGCGGCGATTGCCACCGCTTTTGCTCACCCAGAGCAGGAAACCGTCGCCATCGTTGGCGATGGTGCGTTTATGATGACCTGCATGGAACTGGCGACTGCCGTAAATAACGAAATCGGTGTCATTATTGGTGTCTTTAACGATGGTGAGCTATCCCAAATATCTCAGGCTCAACAAATTCCATACAACCGTAAAACCTGTACCGTTTTGCCACAGACAAAACTGCAAGGCATTGCCATAGCTACCGGTGCTGATTATGTCAGAGTAGAAACCAATGACGATCTTAACGTTGCCATTAGCGAGGCAAGAGAATTAGCCAAGCGCAATCGTCCGGTGATATTGGATATCAATATTGATTATTCAAAAGCCACGGCATTTACTCAGGGCATAGTTAAAACCAACTTAAAACGCATGCCACTAAGTACTAAAGTGCGAATGATTGGCCGTGCGATTTATCGCAAAATCACCGACTAAGCGATAAGTGAAAACCAAAACAAAAAGGCTAGCATTGCGCTAGCCTTTTTTGATCTCAAACGGCAAAACCAACTAAACAAAAACTCGTCAGCAAACACAAGAATTCGCAGTCCACAGCACTGTGTTTTGTCAGCTCCTCAGCATATACGAAAACCGATAGCCCAAAGCATCGTATATAGTCAGCTATATCTTCCACCTTCCTCTTCCACCTCCCACCTTCCTCTTCCACCTCCCTCTTTCTCCCGCTCACTTTTTATAAAAAAAATGCTTGCGTTCTGCGCAAAATTAAAATACTGTACATCCATACAGTATATTTGCATTTAAGGAAATACAGATGATTAACGCAGCCAAAAACATTAACAAAGAAACTATGCAAGCTATTGAAAATAAAGCTTTAGTGACAAATACAGGTCTAGTTTCTCCGGCAGCAAATATCGTTCCGTTTCCAGGTAATAACTTTCAAAAACGTGAAAAAAGCCAGTTAGTTTGTTCTTGGAAAGATGTGTATCAGCAGAATTTAATTCGCCATCAAAGTGACAAATGGGTGATGGTAGTTAATGCCAACAAGGCTCAACTAAAGGCATTATCGATTCTCGAAAACACCAACAATATGTTGGCAGTTAACCCGAAAAAAGAAGTGAAATTTGCTACCCTAATTAACACAATTAAAGCTGGGAACTGTTCAACATTAATGATTGCAGATCAGCAATTCACTGAACAACAATTGCGCTTGTTAACGATTACCGCAGAGCAACACGATTGTCGTTGTATCGTGATTGAAGAAGAAATGAGTTTAATGGCTGTTGCTCACTAATCTGAATAGATTCGACGTGCGCTTATTACTGATTTTATCACGACATAGCCACTGAAAGGTTACCGTTATTTCCGTATAAACAGTTCTATAACGCTATTTTTCTTACCCTTTCTAGTAGATAGAATCCTGATTAATAAACGATTCTGTCAACCCAGGAAATGGACTGTAAATAGCTCAGCATTTCGGTTGATAGAGGATTTTTCTCAAGATTTACCAGTTCCAGATTCGGGTTTTGATCAAGATTTATATAACCTATCTGGTTACCATAAAGAACCAAAGATCTTAATTCTGGAAAAGCTTCAACATCAACGCTGTATAAATAACTATCCATCACCGCATAACGTTGTAGCACTTGACTGCCAATGACAATAGACTCCAAGTTTGAATTGCGGATATCTAACCACGATAAAGCCTTATTGTTGGACAAATCCAGATAGTCAGCCCCGATGAATAACATATCTAACTTTTCTAATGCCGTTGCTTCTGAAAAATCCAGGAAACGTAAGTCTCTGTAGGGATTGCGTCCCACCAGATAAGCTTCTTGCAAAAATTCTTGTGAGCCTAGGTCCAAATCAATAATACTGACGCCTGCAAGATTGAGTTTGGTAAGGTTTGGATTGTGGCTAAAATCGAGTTCGTTAAGATAACGATTTGTCCAAATCTCAAATGACGTGAGTTCTGGGTTTTGGCTAAGATCCATGGTCTGAATGCCGCAATCATCACATCTGAATGTTTGTAGATTAGGAAATAGGCTGCCATCAAAATCAACCTGTGATCCCATATAACCTAGATGCAGAGTTTTCAGATTATAAAACTGGCTCATTTCTTCAAGCGCATTTTGGTCCAGCAATCCGCTATCCGTGCTTCTACAAGATAGTACTTCTACCTCGCCAATTTTTTCGTAATCATTATAGGAAGCGCTTTGGCTAACGCATTCCGATAGTGCCATCGAAGAAAAGCTAATACTGTCGATACTTTCACTATCATTGCCGTCGTTGCAGCCCAGTAATAATAATCCGGTTAAAACAGGTAAAACAGCACGAACATTCATAAGAACTCCTTTCTTTTAGTTAGTAAAGTAAATTGATTGGGGAAGCTTCCATATATTCAATAGCGGCGACTAGTTTTTATCTAAATACACATCCAACTCATAGGTTTCGTAGGAACATGTGGTTTCGATAGGGGTAATTTCTTCGAAGGATTGACTGACGAATCCCGCCTTTTCAACAAGGACGTCGTGTCCAACCAAATCATAACCACCGACAATGCTATTAGTGTTTTCACAATCACTGAGTGCAGAACCATAAATGGTTTCAGAATTGTCAGGGCTGGAAATGGTTACGATGGCGTCACAGACATTGAGTGCTTCCATGTCCATATCAAAGAAATTCACACTTATCGCTGGGATTACGACGGGTTCGACAACGGTTGGACATTCTTCGGTGTCATCCTTGCTACCACCACAGGCAGACAGAACAGCAGCAGACGCTAAAATCAAAATACTACGAAACATGAAACAATCCTTGTTTATTATCAGATACTTACGAAACTCATCATACCTATTCTGGTGATTAAGGTAAACCTCTTAAGCATGCATGATATTTAAGCTGACAAACAAGTGATTTGCTTAGCCTTTATGGATGATAATGGGGTCAGAGTCATCACTCTATAGGCACTAACCTAATGATATATATAGATATTGTTTTTTGGAAATTGACTCTGACCCCATGAAGATTTCAAAAATTATCACCCCAACATAAAGCTGACCAAAGCATAAATTATAAAAGCAACAAATATATTGGGAATACTCGGCAGAATCGCGGCGGCGACAGCCGCATACCAAAAACCTTCTTTTGTTTCTTGTGATCGTAAATTTGAAAGCTTGAGTGACTTGGCACCTTTATCAAATTCATTGTTGGCTTGGTTGATAGCCTTAAACATGTACTTATACAACGGCCAACAGATGATTGTCGATATGACGCCACAGGCGATTGCAAAATTTAAGTCCCACACCATCTTGAATGATACTCCTCGAGTTATTGTTTCAAGTTATTGAGATCGGATCGTTTAGCGAGCAAGAGTTCGTACAACTTCAAAAGTATATATAAATTTAAAGGGTCAGAGTCATCAACCAATAGGTACTAACCTAATGATATTTATGAATATTGTTTTTTTGAAATTGACTCTGACCCCATGAAGATTTCTGAATCATCGTTGAAGGATTTAAATTCCAAAGGGTTGCCGCTGAAATCCAGTACAAACATGGTTTGCTGCTGGCCGCTTTTGCCTTCATACCGGGTTTGAGGTTTAACAAGAAATTCCACATTCGCGTTCTCTAAACGTTTGGCTAACGTATTAAATTGCTCATAGGTTAACAGACAACCGAAATGTGGAATGGGTACATCGATGCCATCAACTTTACCGATGAAATCCAGTGGTTCAACTTTGCCAAGGTGTGCTGATAGTTGATGACCATAGAAATCAAAATCAACCCAGGTATCGGTCGAACGCCCTTCTTTACAACCCAGAATATCGATATAAAACGCTCTGGTGCCTGCTAAATCTTTCACCTTAAAGGCGTAATGAAAAGGATTAATCTTGGTTTGCAAATTTATACTCCCGCTCAACATGTACAACCTGAACGCGATAATCCGAATACCAACGCTCCTGCCCTAGCTTTTGAGCTTTTTTATGTAATGGGTGTTGTTTCCAATCGAGGATATGTTGCTTTGATGGCCAATAGGAAATCGCTACCTCTTTATCCCCCTCAGTAACGGCATTGAACTCTAAACAGCTAAACTCCGCGAAAGCCAAATCCCGCAAACGATTTGCCATTTGCAGGTATTCGTCATCTACTTGCTTCATGGTGGCGGTAAATATTACCGCATAAACCTGCTCAGTTTTAATGGTCATAACTCACCACGCGGGTAATTTTCCAGCCCTGCTCTGTCTTTTTCCAGATGTGTAAGAACTTGAATGTACCACAGTCATTTTTACCATTTTCTATATGACAAAACTGATGGGAACCGGTTTGAATCGCACCAAAACCTTTAATGGGATGTACTTCAAAGTCGTCACTAATCAAACGCCTGGTTGGACTGTCTTCACGGCTAAGTAAATTGCCGGTGTTAACGACATTCTGTTGGTAATTACTAAGGCCTCCAGTATCGTGATAAAACTCAAGATCTTCACTGAAATAGTGAAGCACGCCTTCAACATTTTTCGCATTAAAGGCGCTAAACAAGCCTTGATCCTGCTGATAAATCTCTTTCGCCAATGCTGGGTTAACCTGCTTCGAAAAATCGATATCCGGTGTTCCATTACCCTTGGCACATGCAATGGCAGGGATTTGTAAAAACAAGATTGCGAATAACAACTTGTTGAGTTTCATAATGACTCCATCAATTAAGTTCAATGGTTTTTCTATCTAACCTTGTTGCGTTGTTGCGTCTTTGTATTGGTGCGTTGTTATGTTGCTAGGTTCTAACATTTATCAGGCCAATACTGATACAATGTGCGCTATATCCATCTGTATTAATACCAATCCCATTAAGTTTGTGCACAACTCAGAGTTAGGGCCGAGGTTCATTTACAACATAGATTTTATTGATATAGTCATTCTATATTAATGAAATATAGGGCAGTAAATGGGCCTCTCACTAACTCCCTACGGGTGAGTTTTAAAGGCATTTGGACTACGTTACTGATTTTGGCTAATTTTGAGAGCGGAATAACCATTCTCTGCAATCAAAGCCTTGTCTAAACGCCTTTAAATTCTCACTGAGTGAGCAATAATTTAATGGGATTGGTATAAGTAATGTTAATGTCTCAATTCTGTCCTTGCGGTTCCACCCGAAATTATGCCGATTGCTGCCAGCCTCTGCACCTTGGACAGGCCGTTGCAGAAACTGCTGAACAGCTGATGCGTTCTCGTTATAGCGCCTATGCCCTAAAATTAGCACCTTATCTGGTGCAAACCTGGTCTCAACGAGAACGAGCCAACAATTCACAAGCGGACATTCAACAATGGGCTGAACAAACCATTTGGCTAAAACTTGAGATAATTTCTACTGACTACAGTGCTGATGATTTTCATTTTGTTGAATTTAGCGCTCAATATCTGCATCAGGGCAAACGTTGGTTAATGCAGGAAAATTCTCGTTTCTGTATGGAAGATGGTCAGTGGCGTTACCTCGACGGTGACGTTAAAGAACACCAACTACTTCCTGAATTAAAACGCAACGATCCTTGTCCGTGTGGCAGCGGTAAAAAATTCAAAAAATGCCACATGCTTCTAAGCAGCTAAATGCATTTCTCGGGTACAGAGAAATTGTCGGCTACTGACGCTGCCAGCGTTCAAGCTCGACCCTTTCCCCCTGCTCATTAAAACGCTCAAGGATCCAGACATCACCGTCGATACGGAAGGTGAATACATAACGCTCATTCGGGTTTTGTGTAAAGGAAGCTAAATTCAGCGTTTCCTGATATCGGTTCTGTTCTACTTTGTAGGTGCCAGCACCTGACGCCCAGAACTTACCATCAGCCATGCTGATAAAACTGAAATGACGTTTGTCTATCACTTTCAAAGCGGTCATTTTTAAATCGGCATAGCGCTTAATTTCACCCTTCTCGTTAACGTATTCGCCATCGAGTAGTCTCCAGGTGCCTAGTAATGATGAATGCGAATCGGGAGTATTTGATGCGATAGTTTTAAATGAGGTGAAAGATGCTGCGACCAGAAAAACCAGTAGCAAAAACGCCAGTTGTTTTAGAAAGGACTTGATTGTCATTAGCGCTATCTCGTTGTTTTTATTATCCTAATACCACATTAATATAGAATGACTATATCAATAAATTCTATGTTGTAAATGAACCTCGGCCCTAACTCTGAGTTGTGCACAAACTTAGTGGGATTGGTATAAGCTACTGCAATTACCGCCGCTTTACAATCCGTCAAATGTAACAAAACCAACTAGTCGAGTCGTTTTTTAAACCTTAGCGCTGCGATGGCTAAACCAAGAATGGTAAAACCGGCAAGCCAATATAGATCGAAGGTCATTTCCATCACTTCAACATCCCTTAACACCACGCCACGAATTAGCCGCATAAAGTGCGTTGCAGGCAAGGCTTCGGCAATGATCTGAGCAATTCTTGGCATCCCCTCATAGGGAAACATAAATCCCGATAACAATATCGAAGGTAACAGCACAAATACCGTCATCTGCATTGATTGCAATTGATTCTTGGCAATTGTTGAAATCACCAGACCAAGCACTAACGAAGCGGCGATGAACAGCAGGGTAATACCCGCCAACGCCAGCATACTGCCATTCATGGGCACATTAAAAATGAAATAGCCGAGACTCAAAATAAGCGTAACCTGAACTAACCCGATAAATATATAGGGAATGATCTTCCCTATCATCAGCTCGATAGATTTTAACGGCGTGTTTATCAACAGCTCGAGATTACCATGCTCTCTCTCGCGTACGATAGCGGCAGAGGTAAACATGATCATCGTCATGGTCAAGATAACCGCGACTAACCCTGGAACGATATTCACTACAGTTCGCTGTTCGGGGTTATACAACAAGGTGACTTCAAAGGTGGGTGTACTTCGGTTTGCTGGTTTGCTCATCAGCTCCGCTAATGACATATTCCGCAATCCTTTAATGCTCGCCGCCACCATGGTATCGGAACCATCCGTTAGCCATTGAGCGATGGGCCGCGATGTTTCTTCATCCGTTGATGGCGGTGTTCCTAAGCCAACGCTGTTATGTCGCACCAGACGTTGGCTCACATCTTTAGGGATAATGAATACCGCTCTGACTTCCTGACTGGCAATGGCATGCTCCGCTTCCTGAACCGAAGCGTAGCGGTTGGTAAATTCAACAACCTGGGTTGCGCCAATGGTTTGCACCAGGATCCGGCTTAACGCGGTTTGGCTCTGATCGACAAGACCGACGGGAATGTGGCGAATATTGGTATTGATGGCAAAACCAAATAACAGTAACTGAATTAACGGGATCATAATGACCATACCAAAGGTCATTCGATCACGTTTTAATTGCATCAATTCCTTATAAAAAATGGCCTGAATACGATGCAGGAAATTCATTGCCGTCCCTCACCCGTGCAGGTAACAAACACATCTTCAAGACTTGGACGTACGCTTGCCAGGGATGCAACTTCATCGCTGGTCAGATACTCGGCCAGATACGTTGTAGGATCTACCACAGATTTATCTATCAGCACCCTTAACCGGGTCCCCAATTGTGCCGCACTGATAATGGCATCAACTGTCAGGAGTTTATTTTTTAATTGCCGTATCCGAGTACTTTCAACTTCGACAACATTGGCATCCATCCCCTGCATCAGAGATTCCGGACTACCATCGGCTCGTTTGATCCCTGCTTCTAATATTGCCAAGCCATGGCAACGCTCCGCTTCATCCATATAATGGGTCGAAACCAGAATGCTGGTTCCCGACTCACTTAAATCAAATAATTGCTCCCAAAAATCTCTTCTCGATTCTGGGTCTACCGCTGATGTGGGCTCATCAAGAAATAACAGGTCTGGTTTATGAAGTACCGCCGCAGCCAAAGCCATGCGCTGGCGTTGGCCGCCACTCATGCTGCCGGCAAATTGATTGGCGAGACTATCAAGATTATATATCTCCAGTAACTCATCGATTCGTTGTTTTTGTCTGGCACCATGAATGCCATAAACTTTGGCAATAAAGCTCAAATTTTCCAGCACCGTTAAATCCCGATACATGGAAAATACCTGAGTCATATAACCAATATGATAGCGAAGGCGATTTGCTTCTTCCGGAAGCTGAAGGCCAAGCACATCAACTTCCCCATAGGTTGGGATCAACAAGCCGGTTAACATTCTAATAGACGTGGTTTTTCCACAGCCATTGGGGCCCAAAAATCCGTAAATCTTGCCGCGCTCGATATCTAAATCAAGATTTTGAATGGCCTTTAGCGAGCCGAAATCTTTACCCAGGCCTCTGGCCTTAATGACCAGTTCCTTTGAATCCTTGCGGATTTCACTCATGGCAGGTCCACCTGAACGGGAACACCACTGGCCAGATCTTTATGCTCATTGCTCAGTTGGATCTCCGCCAAGTACATGAGCCTTGCTCTTTCATCCTGGTTTAACGCGTAATAAGGGGTAAAAGCGGGCTCATGGGATATCCAGCGCACTTTTCCGGAAATGGCTTTATCCAAACCGTCAATATGCACGTTTAATTGATCGCCTACGGATATTTTGATGCGATAGGGTTCTGGCACATAGACTCTGGCATAGGGTGCGTCGCCAGCCATTACAATGGCCAGAGGACTTCCTGTGGTAACCCGCTCTCCCAGATTCCAGGGCAGATTGTCTAAAATGCCATTACGGGTAGCGCGAATGGTTAAATCTTTTAACTTTTTCTCCTGAGCTGCAAGTGAGGCTTTAGTAGCGTCTAAGTGAGCTTCTGCCATTTGAATATCTTCAGGACGCGAACCATTAGTTAATTCACGTAATTCCTCTTCAGCGGAATCTAATGCTGCCTGGTCGGAATCCCGGGTAGCAAGCGCTCTTGATAAGTTCGCTTTAGACATTAGGTTTTGAGCTGCCAGCTCTTCAGCTCGTTTGTAATTAGCCTGACTATCTACCAATGCCGCGCGGCTCCCAGCAACTTTCGCACTGGCTGCAGCAACTTCCTCCTCGCGGGCGCCGTTGCGAAGCTTATCAAGATTTGCCATCGCCTCAGCAACATCGGCATGAGCCCGAGCTACTTCAGCCTTTTGGGCGGTATCATCCAGCTTAACGAGGATCTGGCCTTTGTGTACCGTACTGCCCTGCACCACAGGTAAATCTGTGACCACCTCATTAATGGTTGCCGTATGGGCAATACGGTCTCGCTCGAGGGTTCCTAGTGCAACATTAGTCTGGCGCTGATCACAGCCTGTCAGACACAACATAACTAGCATAATAGAGATGATTGGGATCTGTCTCATTAACGTCTCCAATGTGGCAGTGCGTGAGGGAGTATGATTAATACCAATCCCATTAAATTATTGCTCACTCAGTGAGAATTTAAAGGCTTTTAGACAAGGCTTTGATTGCAGAGAATGGTTATTCCATTAACTCAAAATTAGCCAAAATCAGTAACGCAGGATAAATGCCTTTAAAACTCACCCGGAGGGAGTTAGTGAGAGGCCCATTTACTGCCCTATATTTCATTAATATAGAATGACTATATCAATAAAATCTATGTTGTAAATGAACCTCGGCCCTAACTCTGAGTTGTGCACAAACTTAATGGGATTGGTATAACAGTGTCGTTGTTTAAGACTTTAATAACGGGCAGTTGCTTGGCAAAACCATGGGTATTTCGCCAGCTAACACCCTAAATTCTATGTTCTTTTCGTTGATTGGTTCGCCATCAAGATTTACCGGCATAGTCTCTTTCGCACACCATTTAACCCCTTTGGTTTGCATACGGCGCACAAACTTACCATCCATTTCCGGCTTGTCCTGGATCTCAACCAACTCTTTAAATACATCCGATACCGATTCGGGAGGAAATTCGCTTATTGCGACGACATCGATTAACCCGTCATTAATAAAGGCGTGTGGAGCCAGTTGCTGACCACCTCCTGCCTGACGACCATTGCAAGCCGCAGCGACAATAACATTGACTTCCTCTTCCTCGCCATCAACCTCGATGGTTCCGGGAAACGGTGTAAAGTTAACCGCCTGGATGAGGCCAGATAAGGTGTAAGCACCGCCACCGAGAAAATTCTTTAACGCTACCGGTGTGGTAGAGGTAACCTGTGCACCAAAGCCACCACTGGCAACGTTAATAAAAAAGTGCTCATTAGCTTTGGCAACATCGACCCAAAAAACATCGCCAGACATTGCCAATTGCAAAGCCTTGGTTAAGTCTTCATCAATGCCTGCAGAGGTCGCAAAATCATTGGCAGTCCCTAACGGGAAAACGCCCATTTCCGGACGCTGATCTTTATCAAGCGCCATCAACGCGGCTGTGGTTTCATTGACCGTGCCATCACCACCACCAGCAATAATGCGGGTAACGCCTTGTGCCACAGCTTCCTCGACAAACCTTGCAATATCACCACCTTCATAGGTGACTCTGACATCCAACTGCGCATCTTCCCGGCATTTAGCAATCGCGTCTCGGACCGATTCTAATCCAGATTTCTTGCCGTTAAGTAATAACCTTGGAGGTACAGACACTAAATTTCCTCCCCAAAGGTTTGCAATTGGCCTTGTTGTTTTCTAGGCCAGGTAAGAATAAATTTTGCGCCACCCAAACTGGAATCTTCTATGGTTGCATTGCCGTGATGCCAGATCATGATTTTTCGAGTGATGGCCAGGCCAAGCCCAAGCCCACCGGTATCTTTACCACGACTTTCATCGAATCGTGAGAAAGCATCAAAAATCACTTTTTTAAATTCGTCTTCTACCCCATCGCCATTATCCTCTACGCATATCTGGCACATTTGGTTATCGGCGCTGACCGAAACTAACACTTTGTCTTTGGTGTAACGAACGGCATTTTCGATCAAATTAGAAACCGCTCGATTTAAAAAGTGTGGATCGTATTCGATAAGAAGTTCAGATTGCGGTGGTTTTAAATGAATCGAACCATCAAAATGTAATGAAGCACTATGCACCTGATGGCGCAGTAATTCGGTAAGATTCCCCATCGAAAAGCTTAAGTTAGGTTGCTCGTTTTCAAAGGAAGCATATACCAGCATCTCTTTTACCAACACTTCCAGTTCGTTGACATCATTGCTGATATTTTCCAGGTATTTTTCCCGATCGGTTTCTTCTCGGGCGGCTTTTAAAACTTCCAGGGAAAATCGGCTGCGCGCCAACGGGGTTCTCAGTTCATGGGCAACAGCATTGGTGAGTTCTTTGTGAGAAGTGACCAGAGAATTAATGCGACCAGCCATCTTATTAAAGGTTTGTGCCATCGGACGTATTACCGATGATCGGGTATTTAAAACTTTGGCGTTAAAGTTGCCTTGGGTAAATTGCTGCAAAGCCCGGTCGAACATGCTGAGATCCCGGGAAATTGGCCAGATCCAGACAAATAACACTAAGCCGAGAGTGAGAATAATAAACAGGCGAATAATCGCTGCGGTTCTGGGTCGGGTTGGCGATTTAACAGGTCCCAATACCAGCACCTTATCTTCCTGTTCCATAACATGAAACAAGGTGATGCGTTTATCGTCGTAATAGACACTGATGTTATCAAAGACAATGTGATTGGAATCCGGTGCGATCAAATGAATGTTCGCCCGGTCTTCGACTTTCATTGGTAAGGCGTATCGCAAAGAGGCCTGCTCAACAATCCCGGCCCATTCATCGACAGGTTGCTCGAGAAGATCTTCTTCAACGGCCCGTAACACGGTCTTGTAACCCGTATAAGATTCTACGTCCTGCTCAACCTGAATGCTCCAGAATTCATCGAGCACCCAATTAAGGACGCCTAATCCAACAATAATCAGGCAGTAAAGCGCAAAAAAGGAACGACCTAACGTCATGGATTAATCCCATGCATCAGCCACAAACAAATATCCCTGTCCCCAAATCGTTTTGATTCGAAATGGACTTTCGTTGGAGTCGTGGAGTTTTTTTCGAAGTCGTGAGATGCGCACATCAACACTTCTGTCCATACCATCGTATTCACGTCCTACAACGGCTTTGTATATGTAATCCCGGTTCTGAACTTCGCCAGCACGATTTGCAAGTAGCCAGAGCAAGTCAAATTCCTGTGACGTTAATTCAATGTTTTCCCCGTCTAAAATGACCTGACGGGAGTTCTTATTCACATACAGTTTTCCGCAGGTAACCTCACCTTTATCCTGAGCGCCCTGAGCCATCCGCCCTCTTCGTAATAACGCATGGATTCGGGCGAGCAATACCCTTGGTTCCACAGGTTTTGCTACATAATCATCGGCACCAATTTCCAAACCAAGTACCTGATCAAAATCTGTGCTTTTGGCGGTTAACATCAAGATAGGGTTTTGATAGGTCATGCGTAGATCGCGGCAAACGGAAAAGCCGTCTTTACCCGGCAACATAACATCTAAGACGATTAGATCCGGGGAAAATGTTTCCACCACTTTCTCTACGGTGTCGCCGCGAAATTCCTGTTTGACGTGGAAATCTTCGGCAACCAGAAAATCTTTGATTAAATCTGAGAGTTGGCGATCATCTTCGACAAGCAGAATTTTCGTTAAACTGGCTGGACTTTCTGACATACCTTTCTCCTAAAACCGCATGTTTTAACGGTCTTTTTTAATTCCTGAACCCTGACATATTGCCCAGGTAAATTTATATATTGAGATAAGGTACTAGTTTAGTAGGAAATTCTGGTTTCAGCGGCTTTTGTTAAATACTTCTTTCGTTCAAACCAGAGGTAACCCATGGTTATGATCAGTGCCAACCAGATCCAGAATTTATTCATTGGTTGATAATTTTCCGAACCCTTGGCTTTTGAATTGGAATCTTTGTTAATGACCGCTTGTGTCACATCAAGGTTTTTACTTGCCAGATGCTTTTGATAGTCACGATGAACGCTGAAGCCAGACTGCGGATAAACGTATCGCCAGTGTTCAGCAACTGTCTCATCGGTATTGGTAAGCGTATATTGTTGCCACCCCGTTTGTTGAGGAAAATCTACACCGCAGTATTGCGACAGATGCGGTTGTTTTTTTCTTAACGGAATTGTCCGGCCTTCACCGGTTTCATTGAATGTTTTAAGAGAGTAACCTTGAGGATCAACTGCTGAGCTATTGCCGTTCGCCGTTGAATCGTTGATCAAAACACACAATAGATTGTTCTCATAGATACTCAAAAGTTCAGCATCCGATTGCGGGAAGAACTCTGAAGTTACCTTTACCCGCGCGCTTACTTGCATCAAATACTGCCAGTAAGTCTGAAAGTCCTGTCGATTTGATGAAAGTTGCCATTGATAGGCATTGGTCAAACTGGTTAAAGTAATTCGTCCCTGGCCTTGTTGGGCAAACATCGCGACCTGTTCGCTGGCTGGGTTTTCAATCAATATCTGGCTCTGACCAGAAGCGAACTCAAATCTATTAGCCTGATGATTTAAAAATGCCAATCGGCTGCCGTCCGCTAAGGAAAAATATAACTCAGTGGCATTGGGACTCACCTTTTTATTACGATTGTCTGACTTTAATATTTGTAACCCAGACAATTGCTGCAAGGCGTTTTGGCTGGCTTGATTATCCATCAACACAATCACTCCCAGGCCTGCTTTAATTGCAGCAAGTAACGATTGCCGCTCAGCAATGTCAAGTTGCTCAACCATGCGACCATCGATTAGCAGTACATCAACATTCGCCAGTATTGTTGCATCGAAAAGATTTGTCTGTGCGGATAGTGTTGCTGCCCCTGCAAAACCCTGCTCGAGATTACTATGCTGCAGTAAAAACCTTTCCTGACTAATCCGGGTTCTGGTTATTACGCCATGCTCTTGTTGTTGCAAAAGATTCTTTAAGTGACGAGTCTCAAAAGATGGCGAAGACTGCATCATCAATACCGTCATCTTAGGCGCTTCGATAACTGAAACCGCGAGTTGTTCACTGCTCAACGGCGTTTCTTGTATCGATTCAGGTTCCACAACTTGCTGTTGTTGCTGGTGGTCGTGATCAAGATTCAGCGGTCCAAAATGGATATGCTCAGTATGCTCATGTCCTTCATGTTGATGCTCATCATGCTGAGGCTCTTTATGTTGGTGTTCTGCATGGCCAGCACTATCTTCACCCAGCTTCGGTTTTGCTGCGATAGCGCCACCTCGATAAAGACTTAATTGATACAAAGCATGGCCGCTTACATCGGCAGGTAATTGCGTAGAAAATGTTTGATTGGCTCTTAAACCTTTAACCTGAGCAATAATTTCGCCGCCTGGATCAGTAACCTCGAGATTATACAAAGCCGATGGTTTGCCTTGAATTTGGCCACTCAAACTCCAGTTTTGGCCAAGATACACCTGCTTTCGCCACTGTAGATCGCGAAACCCGGGCGTCGATAAATCCGCTGGGCGGTATTGAATGTTTTCAATATTTGCCAGTTGATACTGTTGTTGGGTAAATCCATGGCCATGGACTACTAACTCTTCAAGTGTCTGATTTTGCCAGTACCAATTACTCAAATCATTAACGAGCCCAGATTGCAGGCGATTGCTTTGAGCAATAGTCTCAACAGAATAATTGGCAGCAGTATCTCGATGCCAATGTTCAATAAGCGCCTGGGTCAACCAATGATTATCCTTAGGGTGCGAACTTATGGATTCATTAACCTGCGTCGGGTTTACGCCCGAAGTGTAGAGATGATTAACGGTTTCAGATCCGCTTGAATCTTGATAAACAGGCATCAATAAAAATAACGCCAAAGCAAATACCAGCAGATTTAGCAGTACCAGCCAGGACTTTTTCAACCAGTGTTGTCGGCGTTGCCGGATAATGCCCCAAATGTTGATAGCAAATCCTAAAATCAGCACCGCTAGCAGCAGGAAATGTGAGTTTTGCAACACAATCTCATACTGTTGTTCTGGCGCTGTTGTTAAATGAATTCGCATATCCATTAGGGCTGTTTTGTTCCTTGTTGATTATCTGTTTCACTTATTTGAGCTCGAGTATCAAGCGAAAACTCAGCCGATATAAAGCTTCGGCGTTGAAACAGGCTTTTTTCCGATTCTGGTAACATACGATGAAGCTTTTGTTTGATGTCCTGCCAACATGATTCACAACTATCCACCATCAGGCTTTGTTCGGCCTGCAATTTCTGACTCATAGAAACAAAGCGTATAAGTTCAGGCTGTTGCTCTAATCTTTGATTGAAGACTTGTTGAACTTGGTTAACCAAACGGGCGATATCGTCATTCCATTGATTCAAAGCTGCCGCCTGCATTTGCTGATAGATAACCGTTAAATCATCTTCATCAATTTCTACCGCTTGCTGCTCGCTAATATCTTCAATGTCTGATAAATCGCCCTGATAGCGACGCTCTTCACTTACTGGTGGCGGTTCAAATCCCAGGCGTTTCACATAAATACGATCGGCTTTTTGGGCACGGGTTAGATACACCAGAGCCTGCTCTTCATGGGGCAAGGCTTTATCTGGGCGATGTAACATCAATTCCAATTCCGCCTGCCACATAAACGACAACGCCATTTTCATTAAAGCTTTAGGATCAAGGGCGCTATACACGCCAACGTCAGCGCCTTCATGGGCATGACCAAAGGTACTAATTAACTCTTTGGCGCCAGATAAATCCTGCTCCGCTCGCAGGCCGCCATCATCAAAGCTTTCGTGGCCATGACCATGACTATGATCGGTGTGATCAATCGCTTCATTTCCATGTTCAACACCCGGACCACTTAAATCAATGGCTTCGGCTTCACCGCTTTGGGATTGGTGATCATGATCGTCGTGATCATCATGGTCGCTATGCTCTGAGTCATGACTACCTCCTTCATCAAAGCCTTCGTATTCATCACCCAGATATTGTCCATATTTAACTTTAAGATCGCCCTGGGCAAAGCCTAATTGTTTGGATGTATGATTAAATTCCGCTTTTGCTAACAGCCGGGTATCGGCAATTAACTGCTTGGTTTCGATAATGATCTGACGCTGACTTTTAAAATACTCAGGCAAAATATCCAGCACCATGCCATCGGCGAGAACCACGGCATTATCTTCATCCAACCAACGCAGGATGTAGGTTCGAGAACGGTTTTCTAACCCATCGGGACTGCGGTTATCCGTTGCCACAACGGTAAAATACAACTCATCCCCTGGCTCCATTTCCAACGCCGTTAAATCAAATTGTTTAAAAAGCTGATAGCGAGGTATTTGCCGATTTGACGTTTCCGTATCGCTAACAGCTTGCATAGACATCATTGGATTAAAACTGCCAGCGGCAAGCTCATTATTGAGCCAGGTAAAATCCAATGTCTGGGACGCGATTTCGGTTTGAGTTTTAACGTTCGCATTATCAGTGGTTAAGGAAGCAATGCTATCAAACTCCATTTGCAAGTCGCGGAATTTCACCGCCTCGCCACTGCCTTTGGCGATCGAGGCCAGGATATAGGCGTTTTCCAATCCGAAATCATCAAAAATCTGAACTTCTAAAGACAAGGTCGGCTCAGCGTTCATGTCCACTTGAGTTATGGTTTTTTGAGGGGTTTCGACACGAATAACAGGCGGCCGATCGTTGATAGCTTCTATGGTATAGCGATAATCGGTAATGACATTGTTACTCGTCTCATCTGACAGTTCACTGGAAGGATTTTTAAAATTGAATCGGTAAGTCTGGGTTTGGCTGACAATCTTACTCGCTTCATAAATGCCCTGGCCTTTGGCAATCAAGGCAAGCTCAGAGCCATCACTGAATTCGATAACGGCATCATTAACTTCCTGATTAAGGGTTAACGTCCAGGTTAATCTTGAGCCCTCAATGATTTG
The DNA here is from genome assembly GCF_007197775.1 of Thalassotalea sp. PS06. Lineage (NCBI taxonomy): Bacteria > Pseudomonadati > Pseudomonadota > Gammaproteobacteria > Alteromonadales > Colwelliaceae > Thalassotalea > Thalassotalea sp. PS06. Next base: position 2,031,338 of record NZ_CP041638.1, read on the forward strand.
CACCGCTGGTGTTTGGCTTTCATAACCGCCTATGCCGGTATAAACCGGTGCTTCGATTTGAATCGTTAACTCGTCAATATTTAACGGCATCGCCTGTGATGAAGGCATGTGAGACACATCGGCCTCAAACTTACTTTCCAGCAATGTTGAGGTTCGCCAAACATTAATCACAGAGAACAAGGTAACGCCAGCAAGCAGCGCAATAAATTGCGATTTCTTCGGGTGGTTAAATACCTCAGGTAAAACAGGAAATTGATGGGTGTTTAACAAGCCGCTGACAAACTGTTTTGTTCGTTGTTTTTGCAGTTTCTCGATTGGATTTAAGCTTTCACTGCGTCGGGCGAGCAAGTCACCACTGTGATTCATGCTGTCGTATTTGTTATCCAGATAATCGAGCCAGGTTTCAAAACAAATCTCTGTCCAACGTGAGCGTCGCAACAGGTATATCAACGCCGATAAACCGATAACCGCGGATAACAGCGGTTTGGCAACGAAAAACCATTGCTGTTTATCGTTGCTTGCAATCACATTGGTGATTACATCTAATGCCAGATAACAGCCGTAAGCGAGTAATATCGCTGAAACCAGAGCCAGAAAAAAACGCTGGCGACGAAAACGTCTAAGCAAAAATGCAATCTCACCACAATCCTCAAAGCTGAGATCGCTTAACTGATGCAGTCTGTCGACGCTGAGATCTTTGCCGAACCAATAATCAAAAAACCTAGAGGGCATCATAATTTGCCTCCTCCGGTTTTACGCTTCGTCTCACCCGCCATTCACTGAAAAGCCGCTCTGAAATCAACAGCAGCGCAAACATCCAGGCGAGAATATCCTGCCAGTACTGAAACTGAGATTTTTGGCTTGCATTCAATTGTTGGGTCTGTTGCTTGGCAATCGCTGTGGCTAACGAGGCAAACTCTTCTGTCGCTTGCGATTCAGCATTAACAGCCTTGTTATCTAGGGTGGCTGGCTGATTCAACCGCTGAAACCAAGGCTCTGGTAGTAAATAGTTTTGGTTAAAGTTTTGTTGAATGCGTTGATTGAACATCAAAAAATAAAGTAGATGCGGCAATTGTCTTTGCTCAAGAATACCTGACCACTCAGGATGGAAACGACTATTGAATTGCCAAAGGTTTATTCTGTCCTGATATACACCTGCGCCCTCTTCGCTGGTTTTAGTGAGGGCAACATCGCTAATTCTTAAAAGCGTCGTCTCGCCCAATTGCCAAACATTTTGCTGAAAATGATTAATTTGTTGATATTCATCGAACAGCGAACCGTTACCATCGTCGCTTAACCGCTTTTTAACTTGCACGTCTTCAAGCAACATACCGGTAAACTGAGATTTCTGTTGTTCAAGGCTAAGCTCGGTGAACGACATAGTATTGGCTTGCGTTGATGAGCCTATTGCATCTTCTAAAAGCAAAAACCCATCATCCGCTAAAATGTCGGCCAGCGAATCGACAATCCCATAGATAGAATCGTTATTGCCAGCGCCTTGTTTGCCTAAAGCCGGCAAGTAAATGATACCGCTCACGGCATCACTTTTATCAACCAAGTCTTGCCATTGTGAAGGCACAATTAATTCAACTTGGATCGTTCCCAGACCGGCTTTATCAATTTGACCAAGTGCGGCTCGCAGCAACTGAGCATGGATGTTCCTGCTTTCATCGGCAATGATCACCACTTGCTTTTCAGTTGATGCCGTTAAACTCGCCAAACTATCTTTTGCAGATGCAGGTTCAACAAACTGCCAGTTTAGTTGCACGGCGATATCAACTGGCTCTAATTGCTGTCGGTAATATTCTAATTGCCGGGACGCATAAAGGGTTATCGTTTCCACCTCCGCGTATTGTTTCTGGCTTTGCAGCGCTTCAATGAAATTCACTATCCCCTGCCAATGGTTCGCAGGATATTTATCCGGATGAGCGTCCGGATGATTAGTGCCAATATTCGCTTGTTGCCGATAATCCTCAAGCCAGGCTTTATCATCATTGTTGGTTTTAGCCTCGGCAAGTTGCCTTAACGACGTTTCAGAGATGTTGTTAAAGCCTGGGTTCAATAAAAAAGCCATGCTCTGTGTGTTTCGCATCTGCTCTGCCAGCGTTTCTATGTCGGCAGCACTGGATTGCTGAAGGTAATCAACACTCAACAGATGAACGTCTTTTGGAAAAAATTTTGGTTTTGAATCGTTAAAAAACATCCCCGCCAGCAAGAGCACAGTGACAAAAACCAGCAGGCTTCGGAGTACAAACAACCATTTTTCCTGCAACTGAATATGTTGTCGGGCGAGAGGTTTGGTGTCAGGCAACAGGTTTAGTTGCGAAAAAGCCTGGGTTTTGGGTTTTTGCTGAGTAAACCAATGGATCCAAATAGGTATAGCTAAGGCAAATATTCCCAACAAAAGCTGTGGCCAATAGAGATTGAATAACTCGAAAGCAACCAAAGCACCCTACCTCAGTTTTAATCGGTTAAGCAAAAACTGCCGTAACGTTTCATCTAACGGCTGCTCAATAATGCAAGGGTGAACATGGATACCGAGTTGGCTCATGCGTTGCTCAATATTATGCAAATAGGTTTGTTGACGGCTTAAAACTTCCGCTTTGATCTGTTCAGCATTTAATACCTTGTGTTGACCTGTTTCCGGGTCTTCGAACCGTATCAGCCCCTGATAATCAAAGTTGAGTTGTTGCTGGCTTTGTAACTGAAATACGATCACTTCACGATTTTGACCCGCCAGGCTTTCAATGAAATCGGCGATTTCTTCGCTTTGCTGACTAAAATCCGTGACCAGTACGATCATATTGGCACTGAGAATTCGTGATAAATCCTGTTGAATGTCTCCGGGAAATAGGCCCTGACATTCAATTTGAGCCAGCGCTATCATCAAACGCTGTAAGTGTCGCTGACTGTTTTGCATCGAGGTATCGAGTTGCGTCACTGAATTTCGGGCTGACAGACTAACACTATCGCCTTGATGCTGAGCAAGATAGGCAAGGGTTGCAATCAGCATTCTGGCATAGTCAATTTTACGGATACCGTTGTCAGTGCCACCCGCATCAGCGGATATCGACATTGAAGCGCTGCTGTCACAGATAAACTGTATATTGATATCCGATTCCCGCTCAGCTTGACGAATAAAGTATTTGTCGGAACGGGCAAATAACTTCCAGTCCAATTTTGCGAGATCATCACCGGGCTCATAAGCGCGATATTGACTGAATTCGACACCGGTGCCGCGCATCATGCTCATGTGTGGCCCTTGCAAAAAACCATGGGCTAAGCGTTTGGCGATTAATGGTAAATCACCAAGTTTTGCAAGAATTTGTGGATCTAATAATGCCGACATAAAACAGATGCTATTTCACTAGCTCAATGCTGCTTCAGGCTGCGAGGTATTATCCAATAGAACCTGAATGATATCGTCACTACTAATACGCTGAGCTTCGGCCTGGAAGTTCAACACCAGGCGGTGTCTTAACACAGGACGGGCAACAGCCTGAATATCCTGCATGGTTACCGAGAACTCACCACGCAAAATAGCATGGGCTTTTGCGCATAACACCAGCGCCTGACTCGCACGAGGTCCTGCGCCCCAGCTGACATATTGTTCAACCTCGGAAATGGATGAAGATTGAGGTCGCGAGCCCTGAACTAAAGAGGCGGCGTAAGACATTAAAGGTTCAGAAATATTGACCGCTCGGGTAACGGCCTGAAGTAACAAGATATCCTGTTGGCTGATAACTGGCTCGACATTGGCATTTACACTGCCAGTTGTACGTTTAAGAATTTCCAGCTCTTCATCGAAGTTTGGATATGCAACACGTACAAACAGCAAGAATCGGTCTAACTGAGCTTCGGGTAAGCTGTAGGTACCGGCCTGCTCTACCGGGTTTTGTGTAGCCAATACGAAAAATGGTTTTGGCAATTCATAGTGTTTACCGGCAAACGAGATACTGCGTTCCTGCATCGCTTCTAACAACGCTGATTGAGTTTTTGGCGGGGTACGGTTAATTTCATCGGCTAACAGGATTTGCGTGAAGACCGGGCCTTGTTGAAATTTAAAGAAACGATCGCCACTGGCATGATCGGTTTCTAAGATCTCGGTGCCGATTATGTCTGAAGGCATTAAGTCCGGGGTAAACTGCACCCGGTTAAAATCAAGATCCATGGTTTTCGCGAGCGTCGAAATCAATAAGGTTTTAGCCAGACCAGGAACCCCTTCCAGCAAACAGTGGCCTTGCGCCAATAACGCAATCAACACCTGGTCAATAACCTGATGCTGACCAACGATAACCTTGGATAGTTGTTGTTTAAGTTCATCTAGTTTCACCAGAGTCTGTTGAATTTGCTGCTCATTCATATCTTCTGGCAATGTCGCAGTTTCTATAGTCATTCTTGTTCCTGTACCTTCTGGCTGTAACTTTGTTATTGATAGTTACGCGGTCATTGCGTACATAACGATATTTACGGCAAACTTTGTGTTATCGACTCTAAGCCAACGTTTATTGCGAAAATCGTAATCCCATTCACAACCAAAATCTTTGTTTGAATACAACACACCGATGCGGCCGTTAATTACGATTGCCTTTAAATAATTGTGAACCAGATCATCGCCCCAGCCATTGAGTTCAACTGACGTTCTTGGCGGTCCGTCAAATTCAAAAAAGCTCGAATATATGGGGTGGTCGTTGGCGATTTTATGTAGCGCTTCGTCACCAAAAAGTTGGGCCATCTGGCGCTCAAAACTACGGGCAAACATGCCGTCGATGTCATGATTACAATCATCGACAAAGACAAAACCACCCTGCTCTACATAACGTTTGAAGTGATCCGCTTCCTGTGGCGTAAACTGCACCAGTCGATGTCCTGACAAATAGCAGAACGGTGATTGCAACATTTGCGGATCAGACAAAGGAATAACCCGCTCTCGCAAGTCGACCCGCAAACTGGTGTATTCAATGAGCGAATTTAATATGTTGGCGGGCATCCGCTCATCCACTTCCCAATTTCCGGATTCATAGCTTAAGCGGGTAAAGAAAAAATCGTATTTTTCGTCATTGGCTTGGGCAAAGGCGATTTTCGGCAACGCCATTGAGGCCGCGAGGGAAGAAATAGAAAGCAGAAATTGTCGTTTATTCATTGCTCTTTAACAGGCATAAGCGCCAGCAAATGCTGGCGCTAATTAGTCGGTTTATTAATAAACCTTATACGGCATCGGATAAGCTACTGAAGGTAAAGTCGCGGATCTTCATTGGCGGCACCATGCTGCCATTGATACGCTGCGGTTCACCAAGCGCTTCGATGTTGTTTAGCATCACAATCGGACTTTCGTTGAAACGGAAGTTCTTAATTGGATACTTAATTTTACCATTTTCAATATAGAAGGTTCCGTCACGGGTCAAACCGGTATAAAGCAAGGTTTGCGGATCCAGCGGACGAATGTACCAAAGACGGGTCACTAAAATACCGCGACGGGTATTTTTGATCATATCTTCAAGAGATTCGTTACCACCTTCCATGATGTAGCCATTAGGGCTAGGCACATAGTCCTTGCCACTTTTCTTCGCCCAGAATGGAGAGTTTGGCATATTGGCAATAACGCCATCTTTTACCCAGTCCATGCGTTGTAATGCATGGCCATTACCAGCAAATGGTGCCGTTGGCGCAATCTCGTGTTGAGGGTCGGAATAGATATTTACTCGCTCATCAAACATTTTCTGACCAAGTTTATTCTTCGGCCCTTCCTCGCCTTCTTTCAGCTTATTGCTCAAGAAGCTTCGACCTTCATCGGCACTACGTTGATCGAAAGCGTTCATCATATTGCCTAACAAACCAACGCTCGCGGCTGGCTCTAAGATTACCGTGTATTTACCTGGCTCCAGCTCTTTTGCATCCACCGAATCCATGGCTTTTTGAATGGCAATTTCTGAAGCTTTCTTGGTATCCATCAAGGCGTAATCGGTATAATCACGGGTTGCCCAGCCAGAACCTTTGCCATCTTCGGTACGAATGGTTACCGAGAAATCGACGTTTGAAGATTTGTTATAAGCGAACAGACCTTTGTTGTTCATGATCGCAGCAAAGCCAACCGTCTCCTCCAAAAAGCCGGAAGATACCAATTTACTCTTCTTCGAAGGTTGAATGGAATCATCGGCAGCCTGAGCACGATCCGCTGGCGTTACATTTGCCGTTGAATCAAAGTAAGTTTTTGATTCCAGGTACTTTTGCTTCCCAAATACTGGCATATGCTCAGGGTTTTCCGGAGCAAGTTTTGCCAATTCTTCAGAGCGCTGTACCACTTTCTGCAACGAGGCATCATCGAATTCATTAATGGTTGCTACACCAGTACGCTTACCAAAAGAGGACTGTACCGCAAGCACCAAATCACTTTGCTCACCCGCCGTGGATACGGTGTTACGGGCATAACGGATGTTACCGCCAACCTGACCATTCAGGTTACATTCTATTTCATCGGCCTTTGAAAACCCGATGACTTTAGTCAGCAATTCTTTTGCCTTTTGTTCTGTTAAAATTGTCATGGACATATTCCTTACAGTAGTTCGTCGTCAGGGCCGAGGTTAAACCTTACGGGCCGTGTTGATTACATTGATGTTATTAAAGCGTGTGGTTGGGCAACCGTGGGATACGGCACTAACCTGGGACGGTTGTCCCTTACCATCAAAGAATGAACCACCAAGACGATAATCAGACTTACCGGCTAGTTGGGCACAGGAATTCCAGAACTGTTGAGTATTTGACTGATACGCCACGTCTTCAATCTGCTCAGTAATCTTACCGTCTTTAATTTCGAAGAATAACTGACCGCCGAACTGGAAGTTATAACGTTGTTGGTCAATGGAGAATGAGCCACGACCAGCAATAAAGATGCCATTCTCAACGTCTTTAATGACGTCATCTGCAGAAAGATCTTTTTCATTAGGTTTTAAAGAAACATTAGGCATACGCTGGAACTGGACATCGCGCCAGCTTTGCGAATAACAGCAGCCATGTGATTCTTTTTGGTCAATCATATGAACCTGATCACGGGTTGCCTGATAGTTTACGAGGACACCATCTTTAACCAGATCCCACTCTTTGGTTTTAACCCCTTCATCATCATAGGCGACATGACCTAACGAACCTTCCTGAGTTTTATCAGCAAACAGGTTAACGATATCTGAACCGTACTGGAACTTACCACTGCGCCATTTATCTAAGGTTGCGAAACTGGTACCAGCAAAGTTCGCCTCATAACCAAGAACTCGGTCAAGCTCTAGCGGGTGACCAACCGATTCATGAATGGTTAACATCAAGTGTGCCGGATCCAGTACCAGATCGTATTTACCTGGTTCAACCGATTTAGCTTTCAATTTAGCCTGTAGCTGCTTACCGGCGGCGGCAGCATCTTCAACCATGTCGTACGAGTTCTTGTAGCCAATACCTGCACCGGCAATTTCAATCTTGTCTTCTTTGCGACCGTCAAGGTATTCAAAACCCATGCCCACTGGGTTACCCAATGCCGCACGTTGTTTAAAACCACTTTTACCGACAGCGGTGGCAAAAAATGGTGCCCATAAACGATGTACATCCTGATCAATGTAAGAACCGTCTGTGGATGCAAAGTATTTTTGCTCATTAACCAGGAATAAAATCGAGGTAATGTAGTTAGCGCCATTGGTTAGCGCCGCGTCATTTACGGAGAGTAATAAGTCGACTTTGTCTTTGATTGGTACTTCAAAGGCATTTTTCTTGATAGGCGTTTGCCAGCTTACATCGCCAACACCTTTAACCGGTGCCAGTTGTACAGGCGCGGTCTGAAACTTAGAGTTTGCCATGGCAACCGCAACCGCTTGTTCTGCGGTTTTAGCAATGCTATCTGGTGTCATGTTAGAAGTTGATGCAAAGCCCCAGGTACCGTTGGCGATGACGCGAATACCAATACCGGCTGACTCTGTATTTACAATGTTATCAACCACACGCTCTTTGGTGGTAACAAATTGGTTCAAATAACGACCAATACGGGCATCAGCGTAAGTAGCACCCTTGGCTTTCGCTGCATTTAGTGCGATGTCGGCTAACTTTTTCTTGTAAGCCACATCCATGGGTTTATCTAAAAGCTGTTCTGCCGATACCGCAACGCCAGACAGTGGCAGGGTTAGAGCCCCCATACCGACACCGCCGAGCTTGATAAAGTCACGTCTTTGCATCAATTCTTCCTCTGATCTATCTGTTTTAGTTACCTTTTTAATCAGTCGAGGGATCAAAACCCTGACTATAAAGGTCGATTAGCCTTGATACTTTATAGCAAAATGTTACCAGCCATTAATACTATTTTTTCAAGATTGTAACTGAATGTAACAATTTAAATCCTTTGCCATTTCTCACTTCTTTAGTTGCGACAGGCCCCGTGCTATGATTGCCGCCAGTTTTAAAATGAGCATTCAGGGAAATAAGTTTATGAAAATTGTTTCATTTAATATCAATGGGCTACGAGCACGTTTACATCAGTTGCAGGCGCTCATCGATAAGCACCAACCAGACGTGATTGGTCTGCAGGAAATCAAGGTGCATGATGAAGCATTCCCATTGGCAGATGTTGAAGCCATGGGCTATCACGTTTACTTCCATGGCCAAAAAGCCCACTACGGTGTTGCCATGCTTTGTAAAAAGCCGGCGAAAAAAGTACTGAAAGGCTTTGCTACTGATACCGAAGAATCACAACGTCGGATGATCACCGTTACCACGGAAGATGATAATGGCAACGACGTTACTGTGATGAATGGCTATTTTCCGCAAGGCGATAACATTAGCCATGAAACCAAATTTCCTTACAAGCGCCAGTTTTACAAAGATTTGATGACTCATTTAAATGAGAACCATGACAATTCAGAACAAATCGTGGTGATGGGTGATATCAACATCTCACCAACAGATTTAGATATCGGTATTGGCGAAGTAAATCGTAAGCGCTGGTTAAAAACCGGCAAATGTAGCTTTCAACCGGAAGAAAGAGAATGGTTGGCTACCCTGCTAGACTGGGGGTTTGTCGATACCTTCCGTCAACTAACGCCAGAAGCAACCGAGCGTTACTCATGGTTCGATTATCGCTCCCGTGGTTTTGACGATAACCGAGGCCTGCGTATTGATGTTGTGTTAGCAACGCCTGCTCTTGCAGCAAAATGTGTAGAGTCAGATATCGATTATGAACTGCGCGGCATTGAAAAACCGTCAGATCATGCGCCTATCTGGGCAACATTCGAGAACTAATTGGAAGTAAGACTGTGATGCCAACCGACGCCGAGTATCTTTGTCCACTGTGCAAAACCTCACTGCACCTGCAGGATAGAACCTTCAAGTGCAGTAACAATCATAGCTTTGACATGGCCAAAGAGGGTTATGTCAATCTATTACCCGTGCAGTTCAAACACTCTAAAGATCCTGGTGATAACAAACAGATGGTTAATGCGCGCCGGGCATTTTTGGAAAAAGATTACTATCTGCCGTTGCGGGATAAGTTGATCAACAGCTATCAACAATATGCTCAAGATAAAAGCGGTAATGTTGTTGATATCGGTTGCGGCGAAGGTTATTACACCAGTGCTCATAAGTCTGATAAAACCCGGGTTTACGGTATGGATATCGCCAAAAATGCCATTCGTATCGCTGCCAAGAAATACAAGGATTGTCATTTTAGTGTGGGTTCGGTTGCCCAACTCCCCTTCGAGGATGAGAGTATTGACTGGGCTTATTCGATATATGCGCCAATTAAAGTAACTGAGTTTCATCGCGTCATTAAGAAAGACGGTTATCTGCTGGTGGTATCTCCCGGAAAACGACATTTGTGGCAGTTGAAATCGTTAATTTACCGAACCCCGCAGGAGCATGATGAAACCATGGTGCAGATGCCAGGTTTTGAGCTTATTGAAGAAAATCACCTTGCATATGAAATGGATTTGGAACCTGTGGAGGATAGATTTAACTTGTTATCGATGACGCCATTTGCCTTTAAAACCTCAGAGGCGCTGACTCAGTCGTTAGAAAACAATCCGACTTTCATTTGTGATACAGACTTTATCATCCGCTTGTTCAAGCGAACCGAGTAAAGTTTTGGAAAACAGGGCGTGAGTAGAACAACGATGAAACGCTAAGGTTTAATGCTTCATCGTTTTGTAGGAATAATCCAATAATTTTGCCAAGTCCATAAAACTTGGTTTCACTTTCTTGAATTTCACTGCTGGCTCTTTCGTAGCACTTTGCTGAATGCGCTCAACACCCTGCATGTACCAGGAAGCCAAAGAAGGAGGTAGTGATTGCTTCGATTGCTTCGCCATGAACAACAGGGCTTGCGCAGGCAATGAAGCGATAAATAACGCGTAAACAGATGTGGTGTTCAAAAACTCGCTACCAAACGCCATAATGGGAATTAGCATCACCAGGATTGCTAATGGCAAACAATACTTCTTGGTAAATCGCGTCGCCACGACCCCCTGATATTGAGAGAAATAGCGTCCTAGTTCGGCTCTTTGAGGCCAAAGATTCACGTACTCATTTCCCAATTTGAGCTGCTGCATTAAGCTACTATTCATCATCACCCATTCACTGAAAATTGCGGTCGGAAATCAAGATGAGGCTCCGAGTTGGCCCCCATCATTACCTTTAATAGTACATGATATGACAGATAAAGTTGATAAATAGTTGCACCTTAACCTGTTGATAGCGAGATAAATTCGCCTGAAAAGCCTTGTCACCGTCCGAATTTATTCACGATTTTGTGGATAAATCTAATGAAGATGACAGTTGTAATCATTTGTACGAATTGCAATCAACAGGATAAAACCAACTAAACCAACAGCTTACGAGTTATACCATAGCTTGTTCACAAGTCTACCCACAGTAGATGTGGATAATTACCATCTCAACTAACAAGTACGTAACCGTTAATAAAAAGTTCAGTTGCATTTCCTCTGCAATCCAGAAACAATTAATGCATTGTTGCGCCCTAGCTTATTATCATGACAAAACAAACCCTAGAGTTACTGGACGAATTGTTCAGCATTCACAGTTTCGAACAAGACTCCCCTATCCCAAACGAGGTGTTCTCTGCCTCCGTATTTTTCATCGCCAAAACTTACGAAGAACTATCGGTTGTCGTTCCCAATACGGTGGCATTGGATAGTCAGGAAGTAGAGAACGATTGGCGGGCTTTGGAAGTGTTAGGGCCGCTGGGTTTTTCATTAACCGGTATTATGTCAAATATATCCGGCGTACTTGCGGCTGAACAAATCAGTATTTTTGCAATATCAACTTTCGATACCGATTACATTTTAATTAAGCAGGATAAAGTGCAGCAAGCCATCAACGCCTTGCGTGCTGACGGCTACATGGTGATCCAACCCTAGAAACGCCAGCCTACGTTTAAATAGATCAGTTCATGACTGTGTTCGATGTCATAAACGTAATCCGCGCCTAAATAGATGCCGTTGCTAAATTGATAGTGATATCCGGTTTGAAGCAGGTAGTCTTCAAATCGGTCATAGTCGCCAATTTCAATCGTATGATAACCTACACCAAGATGCCAGCGTTGGGTGATAAACCAGTCCGCTGACACGCCGAATTCATCGTGGGAACTACTAAACTCGAGCTCACCGAATACACGCTCCACAGATTGGGAAGTAATATCGTAATATCGGAACATGCCCGAGAAGTTAATACCTTGTTGTTCACTCAGTTTTAAATAATGACTCGCTTCGACACTATAAATATAGGATTTCGATTTGCCGGATTCGAAATAAAGAGTATCGGCCAGGCTTAAAGAATTTGATGCGATACCACTAAGCCCTCTAAGGCGTTCTCGATAAGGTCCACCTGGCGCAAGAAGAATTGTGCGTAAATATTCGCCTTCAGCGCCTGCTTCAGAACTTCGATCGTCATCTTCAAGATAATCTACAGCTACATTAATTTTGGTGTAATCGCCAAAATAATATCCGCCGTTGATTCGATAGCTCAACGCTCCAGCTTCTTGGCCGTTCCAGTGATCCTTGGTGTCAAAATAACTAAGCTGTCCCCCGATAAACCAATTGTCATCAATGATGTATTCTCCTGATAAGCCGGAGTATTTATCAGACAGCTTGTCCATCCATGAACCATTGATGTAACTCTTCTTCGCTAACTGATTAACAAGAGCAACGGGGACCGTTTCGGTTGAGACCTGATCAAAATAATACCGGTAGTTAATCACCTGAGTGTTATCAGATTCAAAGAGAGAGCTAAACCCACTACTAACATTGTGATAACTCAATTGATGTTGAAAACTGGAAGAAGTAGATTCTTCTGCGTTAGCCGAAATCGCTAGCGGCAAAGAGGATAATAGCGCGACAGGCGCCAAAGCATGTTTAAATGTTTTCATTATTTTCCTTAATGTCATCATGTTCACAGTCCATTGGGGGCCATAAAACTACGAAAAACTTAATAGCAGCAACAATAAAAACTTAATAAACAGCAAGTTACAATATTCTTCAGGTATAAAATATGGACATTTCTACAAATCAGGAACAAGAAAATTTGCTACAGCTTATTACTGCGAAGCCACCAAGAATATGGTTTAATAAAGCCAGTCAAATCAAACAACAAGAGCTGTAAGGAACTATGAAACAACCTGTCGTCTATGGTATCCACAATTGTGACACCGTGAAAAAAGCCCGAAAATGGTTGGAGCAAAACGGCATTGATTACCAATTCCATGATTTACGAAAAGATGGTGTTAGCGATGAACTGATTCGCGAATTTGTTGAAGGTAATGAGTGGGATAAATTACTGAATAAACGCAGCACGACATTTCGCCAACTTGAAGACGGCGTTAAAGCTCAACTTGAAACCAGCGCTGGTGCAGCCGTGCTTGTCGAGCACCCCACCTTACTGAAAAGACCTCTGTTAAAAACCGACGGTCAGTTTCACTTAGGCTTCAAAGCCGATCAGTATCAGGATATTTTCGCCAATGAGTAATCTACCCGATGTGATTGAACTGGCCTGTGATCTGATTTCCCGCGAATCTGTCACCCCTGAAGACGCCGGTTGCCAGGAATTAATGGGCAGCCGACTCGCAGCCGTAGGTTTTGAAAACGAATCTATGGTCTTTGCAGATACCATCAATATGTGGTCGCGCCGCGGTACAGAAAAGCCGGTCTTCTGTTTTGCTGGCCACACCGATGTGGTGCCGACTGGCCCTCTGGAAAAGTGGAACACACCGCCATTTGAACCAACCATAAAGGATGGTATTTTATATGGTCGCGGGGCCGCGGATATGAAAGGCTCTTTGGCGGCGATGGTGGTTGCAACTGAGCGTTTTGTAAAAGACTACCCAGATCACAAAGGCTCGATTGCATTTCTGATTACCAGTGATGAAGAAGGCCCGTTTATCAACGGCACAACTCGGGTTATTGATACCCTTGAAGCCCGTAACGAAAAGATTGACTGGTGTATCGTTGGTGAGCCATCAAGCACCAACGAAGTTGGAGATATCGTTAAAAACGGCCGCCGCGGCTCAGTTACCGGCGATTTAACCGTTCATGGGGTTCAAGGCCACGTAGCCTATCCTGAATTGGTGAAAAACCCAATTCATCAGGCAGCACCTGCTCTTGCAGAATTAAGTCAGACGGTTTGGGACCATGGCAATGATTACTTCCCACCAACCAGTTTTCAGTTATCAAATCTGAATTCCGGTACTGGCGCTACCAATGTTGTTCCGGGCGAGCTACATGCCATTTTCAACCTGCGCTACTCTACTGAAATCAATGACCAGCAAATTATTGACAGAGTTACCGCAACCTTAGATAAGCATCAACTGGATTACGACATAAAATGGACCTTCAATGGCAAACCATTTTTGACCGATGAAGGTGAGCTGTTAGCTGGGGTGACGAAAGCAATTAAAACATCCAATGGCTTGGATACTACGCTATCTACTGCCGGTGGTACGTCAGACGGCCGCTTTATTGCACCAACCGGTGCACAAGTGGTTGAACTAGGCCCATGTAACGCCACCATCCACAAAGTTAACGAAGAAGTGAGATGTGACGCGTTGGAGCAACTAACCGACATGTACTATCACACGCTAGTAAATTTATTGGCGAAATAATATGACCCCGGAACAGCTGACTGGACAGGTTCAGGATCACATCGAGTTTATTCAGGAGCATATTGGCCTGCATAAACAGGTCGTTGAGCCTTTTAAAGCGATGCAACAAGCCGCGGCGAAGGACGGCTTTAATCTGCAAATTGTCAGTGCTTTTCGTTCTTATGAACGTCAGTTAGGTATTTTCAATGCCAAGCTTGATGGTCAGCGCCCGGTTCTTGATATCAATAATTGCCTGGTGGATATGCAAAGCCTGGCAATTGAAGATCAGGTTCATGCCATATTGCTCTACTCTGCTCTGCCCGGAGCAAGTCGTCATCACTGGGGCACTGATATCGACGTCTTTGATCCCGAACTTTTATCCGGCGAAAAACTTCAGCTCGAACCTTGGGAATATGAACGCGGCGGACCTTTGGCACCGTTAAATCAGTGGCTTGAAAACCATTGTCAGCAGTTTGATTTTTATCGCCCATATCAGACATACCAGGGAGGCATCGCGCCAGAGCCCTGGCATCTGTCTTATCGCCCTTTGGCAGAAGTGTTCGAGCAACAAATGGATATTGATGTCCTCAACCAGTGTTTGACTAATAAACCGACAACAGCATTTGAAACCGTTGCAAAGTTATTACCTTCGATAGTTGCAAGGTATGTTAAAATAACCGCTTGAACATTAAATTTACGAATATACAGAGAATAGAATGAGTACCTGGTTAATCGTTGTTATTATCGTCCTTGGACTGGCGATCATTATTGGTAATCTATCGATGCTGCAAAAAAGTGCCCATCCGATTCGCCAGAAAAGTCTAAATGATTTGCAAGAAACCCTGCCCCGCGCCGGAGAGAAGAAAAAAACTGCAGAATCTGAGATTCGAGACAAATAAATCGGTCTCCCTAAATCCAAAAATTCCCATAAAAAAAGCCGACTATTGAGTCGGCTTTTTTGGTGATTTTGCAATGATGATTAATCGAATGTCAGAGCGCTGGACATGATATCAAAGTTGTTTTCCAGCACAGATTCACTAAGCACCTGCTGCTGGTCGTTGAAGATAGTCAACAGTGTTTTGCCATTTTGACGCTCAAGATGGAATTCATAACTACCATCTTCTAACTCAATTACGCCAACATCTTCACCCCAGATGCCATCCCAAAGGCTTGGATCGTTGCGCTCATAGCTCACCATATAGACAAACTTAGACTCGTCGAGGTCCGTTACTGAAAAGTTATACTTTTCGAAAAACTCAGGCAATAATTCCCAGAACTCCTGCTGCGGATAATCAACCAGGTATGCAGCCTTGCCATCTGTATCTGAACTCATCGAAACGACTTTACGGTTAGCACGAGCCAGACGTTGATCTCTCAGGCTTAGGCGATATTCATAATCAATTTGCGCGGAGATGGCATTAATCATTGCCATTTCTACACGTTGCTGCTCAATCGGATCGATTTTACTGGTGTTACCGGATTTGTAGTCAATCAAATCGACATTTAAGCCAATGCTACGACCGTGCGGCTTAGTAACCAGAGAATATTTAAAACGCCAGCTCTCTGAAGTTTCAACATCTTCCCATAACCAGAAGCCACTTTTGGTTTCCTGATGGAACCAGTCAGATTCTAACTTAGTACCTTGCTTAGAGGTTAAATCTACACCTTCTTCCGCAAGATAGTTCTCTATGGCGCCGACAACAACCTCTTGTAAATCGCTGTCATCATCAATTTTGTCGAACCAGATCTGTGCCGATTTATCAAATTCATCAACGCGGCTGCCAGATGCTAAGGCTAACACTAAAGAAGGAGCGCGAATGTCCAGCTCTTTACCTACCGGGCCAGCAGTCCCTTGTAATGAAGGTACGTTGTACTCAGACTCTTTTGCTGGCTGGGTAAGATTATCGGGCACGATTAACGCTTGCGGTACGTCCTCATTGACGTAATCAAATTCGCCTTTTGCCTGCTTGCGTGTTTCTACTGTGCTACAGGCACTCACTGCCAAGGTCAGTAGGGAAATATAAAAAGTACGGCGATTCATTAAAACTCCTGATGAATAAAGCCTGCAATTACTTGCTGTTCTTGCTTGTTATATATAGGTATCAGCTATCATCGATATAGGCTGCTTACTTTACCACAAACCACAGTAAGTGAAAGCCCTAAGAAAACAACAAAATGGATAATTACAGCCTTCTCTGTCTTATTCTTATCTTCAATGCTGAAATTTGACGTATTCCTACACAAATAGTTCCCCTGCCAATTGAAAACTCACCTCGCATTTCAGCCTACGGCGGTTTAGGTCACGATATCCTTGTAAAACTAAGATTAAACAATCCATTCGTCCCGCCAATAGTCTTAAGAACAAACACTTAGAATGTTCAATAATCCGTTTCACAGGAGCAATCTTCTACCTTAGTTGATATACTGTTTACCAATTATTAACGAGTTAAGCTGCTTATACGATTTATGAAACAAAGTCTGGTGTTCACCGCCATTGGCAAAGACAAAACCGGCATCGTCAGTGAATTAACGAAGCTGGTATGGCAATTTGGCTGTAACATCGATGACAGTCGCATGGGTATCTTTGGCGACCAGTTTTCTATTATCATGTTGGTATCTGGCACTAAGTCTGCAATTAATCAATTGGAAGTCAGGCTGCCGCTACTCGCCCACTCGATGCAGTTGTTAACCATCATCCAACGTACTCATTCTTTGGGTATGGAACTAAGCGACGATCAGGTTACCGTAGAATTTAGCGGTAAAGATGCTCCGGGAATTTTAAAAGAAGTTACCGAATTTTTTGCTCGCCGTGATCTCGATTTAATTTCCCTTCGTTCCAAAGCTGACAAGCGAACCGAGAAAATATCCTCACAACTGATATTTAAGCTCAGTGACGAGATCAGTCTCGAAACACTCAAACCCGAATTCAATCATTTATGTGAACAGTTATCTATTTCTGGAAAGTTGCTTCACATCTGACATTAACAGGCCCTAAATTAAGGAACATTACATGGTTAGTCCATTACAGGTTGGCGACAAAGCGCCTTTGTTTACCTTACCCGACCAAAATAACAATCCAGTATCTCTGGCCGACTACATCGGCAAGAAAAAGGTATTGGTATACTTTTACCCGAAAGCCATGACACCAGGTTGCACCGTGCAAGCGCAAGAGCTTAGAAACCACAAAGCAGAGTTTGATAAATTAGATACCGTGGTTTTCGGAATCAGTCCGGATGAAGTGAAACGACTTGATAAGTTCTGTCAGCGTGACGAATTGAACTTCACCTTGTTATCCGATGTTGACCATAAAGTTGCGGAAGACTTTGGTGTTTGGGGCCTGAAAAAGTTTATGGGTCGTGAATACGACGGTATTCACCGCCTGTCATTTTTAATTGGCCTTGACGGCAATATCGAAACCTTATTCGATAAATTCAAAACCAAAGATCACCACCAGGTGGTTTTAGATAGTTTGAACGCGTAATTAAAAGTAATAAAAACGCGTTGAGCAGAGCATGCTTAACGCGTTTTTTTGTATTTAAATTAGATTGGCTTATTCTACCACCAAGTCATCAGATTCTGACGTTGAAGGCCAGGCGTTGATCACCGCTTTAACCAGGGTCGCCAGCGGAATAGCGAAAAACACGCCCCAAAAGCCCCATAACCCTCCGAATAATATCACCGCGATAATAATCGCCACTGGGTGCAGATTTACCGCTTCAGAGAACAAGAAAGGTACTAAGATATTGCCATCAACCGCCTGAATAATGCCGTACCATAGCAGCAGATAACCGAATTGAGCGCTAAAGCCCCATTGAAATAAGCCGACCAGACAAACCGGAATGGTTACCACCGCAGCGCCCACATAAGGGACTAATACGGACAAACCGACCAAAGACCCAAGAAGCACAGGGTATCGCAACCCGAGTAGTACAAATATCACCGTTGCAGCGATACCGATAATAATGATCTCTAGCACTTTGCCGCGCACATAATTGTGAATTTGCTGATGCATTTCCGCACCAACCTGAGCCGTTAAGCGACGTTCTTTGGGTAAAAAACGAATCGCGTTGGCTAACATTTCATCCTTATCCTTAAGGAAGAAAAACACCATTATTGGTACCAGGATCAGGTAGATCAACAAGGCGACAATGTTCGATAGCGAATTAACCGAAGCTTCGAGGATAATTTGTCCCCACTGCAGCAGCTTTTCTTTCATTGAGCCAATTAACGTGTCAATTTGCGATTCAGTGACAATTTCCGGATATTCCTCAGGCAGGGTCATCAAATAGCTATTCCCCTTGCTGATCATATTCGGCACTTCCTGAATCAGGTTGCTTGTCTGTTGCCAAAGCACAGGCACTAAACCGAATATGGCCGTAAAAGCGACAATACAGAATACCAGCATCACCAGTAATACCGATTGATTCCGATTCATACCGATTTTCATCACCCGTTGCACCGGTTGTTCAAGTAGAAACGCGATCGCTATTGCCACCATGATCGGCATTAACAGATCAGAAAAGAAATAGAGTAGCGCGAAAGAAATTGATATGAATAAAAACAGGGTTACGGCATGAGGATCGGCGAACTTTTCCTTATACCACTGGGCGATATAATTAAACATCGTGCTCTCTCTTTGTAATGATTATTTCCATGACCTCGGTTTGTTGAGGCGTAATAGCAAATTCGAAACCTGTAGCGGATAGCCATTTCGGGATATCTCGTTGCGAACTGGTATCAGTTATCAACAGTCGCATTTTCTGCCCTGATGTTAACTGTCGCAGGCAAAGCTTGGTTTCGATCAACGGGCGAGGACATTTCCATTTTCTGGCGTCGAGCTCTAAGGCGATTAACAATCAAACCTCCTGACACTGTATATCATTTGATTTGCCTTTGAAACGCCAATATTATCAATATGCTGCAGAGAATAAAACCACAGCTTCCCTGCCGGAGAAATTATTCGTCCAATAATTGTAATCTCTAGCCATATCAGCGAATATATCAGGTCAATGGCTAGTGTAATTCGTCTGCCCCCGTTGAACTATCCGAGTTGCAAGTGCTCTAAGGATTGTTGATCGGTGTAATGGTGGTAGTTAGGATATTAATGAAAATTACCTATAAAAAGACCAAAGTTTTAATCGCCAGCGCCCTAATGGCAATGGCATTGAGTGGTGCTGGAAATTCACTCGCTCAGGACAATAAAAATCAGTTGCCGGAAATCGGCACGTCTGCAGTTTCTACCCTTTCCCTGGACAAAGAACGAAATATTGGTGATGCGATGATGCGCCAGGTTCGGGCCAGTATGCCGCTAATTCAGGACCCTGTTTTAATTGAATATATAAATCATTTAGGCAATTCACTGGTGAGAAATGCTGATGATGTAAATTACCAATTTGATTTCTTTTTAGTCAATAACAAAGAGATTAACGCCTTTGCTTTTTTCGGTGGACATATCGGTGTGCATTCGGGCCTGTTAACCATGGCCGATAACGAAAGTGAACTGGCATCGGTTTTAGCGCACGAGATTGCCCACGTTACCCAACGTCATTTGGCTCGAAAACTTGAGGCGCAATCGCGCAATCAGCCCTGGAGCATCGCCGGTATGATTACCGGGGTGCTGCTGGCGTTGGTAAATCCTGAGGTCGGCATGGCAGCGCTTTCCGCAGCAAATGCCGCAGGCGCGCAGGCGAGCATTAATTATACCCGCAGTAATGAGAAAGAAGCTGACCGAGTTGGCATGTCTATCCTGGCCAATAGTGGATTCGATCCAAATGGCGCGCCGGATTTCTTCAAAAAAATGCAGGCAAAATATCGTTATACTTCGAAACCACCGGCAATGCTACTAACTCACCCGTTACCAGATTCTCGTATCACCGATTCCCGTAACCGGGCGCAGATGTATCAAAGTCGTCTGCTACCAGCCAGTCTGGATTTTGAATTGGCGAAAGCCCGGTTAAGAGCAAGATACAGCGGCGATGCCAAGCGAAATATCAAAACTTTTGCAGCGGAACTGAAAAAAGACAAATATCAACGTATTGAAGGTGCTCAATATGGATTGGCGTTATCGTATTTTGCAGACAAACAATACATGGAAGCCGAAGAACTTTTGACTGGACTGTTAGAAAAGCATCCGAATAACCTGTTCTTCGTCGATGCGTTAACCGACACTTATTTGGAACAGAAAAAGTACGATAATGCGCTTACCATGCTGGAAAAGCTTAACCAGCTTAAGCCGAACAACCAGGTGGTAACGCTAAACTACGCCAATAGTGCAATTTACGCTGAGAAGTATGATTTAGCCACCAATTTGCTGCAGGATTTTCTGATTTTAAATCCTGGTCATTTTATTGCTTACGATTTGCTTACCGAGTCCTATCGCAAACAGGATAAACCTTCACAAATGCATGCCAGCCAGGCTGAAGTTTATGCGTTACTTGGTCTTTATCCAAAGGCCATCGATGAATTACACACCGCTTACAATTATGCCGACGAACAGTCTTTGATGAAAAAACGCATTAAGGCTCGCATTGTGCAGTTTCAGGAACGTGAGAACCAATTGAAACGTTTATAGGTGGGCTGATCTGAAAGCGATATCCCCTTCGTTAAATTATTGAAAGAGAAAACTATGAGTCAATACACGATTTACCATAACCCAAGATGTTCCAAAAGCCGCCAGACTCTGCAGCTTTTGGAAGATGCCAACGTTGACGTGAATATCGTCGAGTATTTAAAAACTCCTTTAAACAAAGAACAGCTCATTGAGTTAGGGCAACTGCTCAATGTAGAGCCTTTGGCGATGATGCGTCCGAAAGAGGCTGAGTTTAAAGAGCTGGGTTTATCGAAAGACAGTAGCGCTGACGCCTTGCTTGATGGCATGGTAAAAGCTCCAAAGCTTATCGAGCGCCCGATTGTCGTTCATGGCGATAAAGCCTGTATTGGTCGTCCTCCGGAAAATGTATTGGCCTTAATTGAGCAGTAATTTAGAACCTATTATGAGTAAACAGACTTTTTCAACGCCAATGTTAAAGCGCATGGCACTGACCGGTTACTTTGGTCTGCTGGTTTTTATGCCATTATGGTTGATCGTACTTTCTCCGAGTGAAGGTTTGTCACCGTTATTGTCAGTATCCATGTTTGTGATCCCCCTTTTGTTTCCGCTACCAGGGTTAGTGAAAGGCAATCCATATACTTTCGCCTGGGCGAATTTCATTGTCATGATTTATTTCCTGCACTCACTAACCACCCTTTGGGTATCGCCTGAAGAACGCTGGCTTGCAGCAATAGAACTGGCATTAGCCAGCCTTATGTTTTTTGCTGGTACCTATTACTCGAAATATAAAGGCCAGGAACTGGGTCTAGGATTAAAGAAAAATCGTAAAGAAAAGAATAACTGAGGTAATTGCAGCAATGAAACTCTCTCGATCAGCTTTACTTTGTGTCACGGCTCCCCTGCTCTACGCTTGTGGCGGTGGTGGCGATTCCGATGGTGACGGCTTTATCCCACAGGATCCGATCACCGGTGATAACATAGTATTGAATGACACAGTTATTGCGCGAGGCAGTGCGATTGAGCTAGTTTTAGTGCTGAACAGAAACGACGTATCGAATATTCGCTGGCAACAAACCAGCGGCGCCAACGCTACCTTAGTTCACACCGAAGGCAAGGTGTTGGCATTCACCGTCCCCGAAGCAGGTGATTACGCGTTTCAGGTTAGTTTCCAGAGCGATGGCCAAACCTATCAGGATAACGTGAGCTTCTCCGCTACATCTGACACCCCAACATTAGTCGCCAGATTAGGGCACAGTGTGGTTGAAGGTGGCGGTGTTTCGTTAAGGGCATTTTTACCGGATGCATTTGATGGACAAGATGTTAGCTGGCGTCAGATATCTGGACCAAGCGTAAGCTTTGATAGTAGAAATGAGAGCTCACGAGTAGCAATTTTCAATGCCCCTCAGGTGACTCAAGATACCGTTATCGAATTAGAAGCTGAAGTTACCGACCCAGACAATGGTAATGTTTATACTGATACCGTTTCGGTATTGGTAGAAAATACTGCCGGCATCGCCAATAACGCTTACTTTGATGATGAACCGCTAGCTAAAGTATTCCCATACAACAGTTTAAGCCCATACAGCAATGACCTGGTTGAGTGTGTTTATTCGAACCAGCTAACCAGTTCCTGTCGTTTTTCGCAGTTACCTTTGTTAGCTCAGGACACTTTAGATCCAACGATTGACGACATTATGGACAGGGTTGTGGTCTCCCATCGCTGGATGGGTGACAGGTTTAAACAATACCTCGAAGCCTACGATAACTTTAACGATTTTAAAAACCTCCTAAGAGCAACCACCGCCGTCGTAATCTCATACGACGTTCGCCCCTCTTTCTACTGGACAGCAACTGGTGCCATATATCTCGATCCAAATTCCCTTTGGTTGACCGCCGATGAACGCGATACCATCAACGAAGCACCGGATTATAGGGCAGACTTTGGTAATGACCTGCAGTTCGTGTTGCCATGGCGCTACACTAAAGATAATGAATACGTGAGCTTTTTTGTGAACCCAGGTGACAGGGAAGACCGGCCGCTGCTCGATATCAAGTACGATTTGGCTGATTTGCTCTATCACGAATTGGGACATGCTAATGATTTTCTCAGTCCTGCAGACTGGTCATCGTTTTCCAGTTCAACTCGGGTTGTCGATGCAGCCAACCAAAATAGCGAGATATCCGATCGACTTGATAATATTTACCCTCTTCTGAGCCAGGAAATGTTGGGCCTTGCCGAAGTGCGCTTTCTCGGTGCTCAGGCCAATGCTACACAACGAGCGTATTTGCCCGCGGATGTGGCAGAATTTTACAAAAATGATTTCGCTAATGATTTCTACAACTACACCACAACGAGAGAAGATTTAGCAATTCTTTTCGAAGAAACCATGATGGCGCTGCGCTACGGTGTGCGCCGCGATACCGCGGTAACCAATCAGCCTCAAGGCGATAACATTACCGGTAATGACTACATCGTTAGTTGGGGACAACGCGGCCGGGTTGCGGTCAATGATATTCTGCCAAGGGCCATTTTTGTCACCGAGCGTCTACTGCCTGAGTTTGATATCAACAACCGCGCCGATGATTTATTACCACCGGTGTTGATGACGCCGGGACTATCGTGGATAGAAAACCTGGCGTTGACGCCTGCCAATGGCGAACAACTGAGAAGTCGTCCAGAAGCGTTTTCGACTTTTGGAAGCAAACAGCCGGTGCTGTTCCAGAATTATGAGCCGCATCTTCGTGCCGATCCGGAACAATAGATGCTTGAAAATTGATTTAAAGAAGGCCAGTTTTACTGGCCTTTTTTGTATTCGTAATAATGTTTGAATGCTATTAGTGTAATGACGCAACGGAAAGCAGAAAAACGAAGTTTCGTCATACCTCAGGCGTCTGGTATCTCTCATGTTTGATTACGCTAAAGGCTTAGATTCCGGTTCGTAGACCGGAATGACGTTGAAAATGCGGATTCGATTTTTTGCCTGGCAACCCTGTTTCGTCATACCGGAGGCGTCTGGTATCTCTCATGTTTGATTACGCTAAAGGCTTAGATTCCGGTTCGTAGACCGGAATGACGGTTTATATACTCCTGAATGACGCTAGGGATTTGGAGTCCGGTTCGTGGACCGGAATGACGCAAGAAGCTTAAGTTGAAGTTTAGTGGCCGGAAAGACGTTGAACGTCGGGTTTGGCCTTCTTAGCCTAAAACCACCATTCCGTCATACCTCAGGCGTCTGGTATCTCTCATGTTTGATTACGCTAAAGGCTTAGATTCCGGTTCGTAGACCGGAATGACGTTGAAAATGCGGATTCGATTTTTTGCCTGGCAACCCTGTTTCGTCATACCGGAGGCGTCTGGTATCTCTCATGTTTGATTACGCTAAAGGCTTAGATTCCGGTTCGTAGACCGGAATGACGGTTTATATACTCCTGAATGACGCTAGGGATTTGGAGTCCGGTTCGTGGACCGGAATGACGCAAGAAGCTTAAGTTGAAGTTTAGTGGCCGGAAAGACGTTGAACGTCGGGTTTGGCCTTCTTAGCCTAAAACCACCATTCCGTCATACCTCAGGCGTCTGTTATCTCTTGATATTTGATTACGCTAAAGGCTTAGATTCCGGTTCGTAGACCGGATTGACGTGAAGGATCAGATTCCGGTTCGTAGACCGGAATGACGTGAAGGATCAGATTCCGGTTCGTAGACCGGAATGACGTGAAGGATCAGATTCCGGTTCGTGGACCGGAATGACGTGAAGGATCAGAGTCCGGTTCGTAGACCGGAAAGACGTTGAAAATGCGGATTCGATTTTTTGCCTGGCAACCCTGTTTCGTCATACCGGAGGCGTCCGGTATCTCTCGTCAGGAATTACTTCAAAAGCGTGCTTTTAATAAAAGGGATGGTAATCTTGCGCTGCTCACGAATCGAAGCTTTATCAAGCGTATCCAGGCTATCAATTAAAGACGCCATATCACGGGATAATCGGTTGATCAGGTAACGAGCCGTCTCCTCATTCAAATCAATACCTCGAAGCTTTGCCCGCATGATTAAGGCTTTCGCTTTTTCAGCATCATTCAATGGCTTTGCCTGATCAACCATGCCCCAGGTGATTCGAGACAGTAAATCCGGTAAGCCTATACCCAATTGTGCTGCACTGTCATTACCGCTAAGAATAATTTTTTTGTCGTTTTCGATAACCCGGTTATACAAATCAAAGATGGCTCGCTGCCAACTATTTGAGTTAGCAATCAGCTGCATATCATCAAGACAGATCAAATCCACTTGTTCAAGATCGGTGAGAACTTCCACCGACATATCGACCAGTTCCGCCAACGGCAAACAAACAGAGCTAAGGCCCTTCTGACTTGCATAAGCACAACTTGCGTGTAACAAATGGGATTTACCAACACCGTTTTGTCCGAACAGATAAAAACCATTGGTGCCTTGATTGTTGCCTTCAATAAAACCTTGAAGGTTGGCGATCAATGATTGCTGCTCTGAACAATAAAAACTCTTAAAGGTCTCATCGTCTGGTAAATGAACTGCCAACGGCAGCTGATTGTATTTCGACATTAACCCTTCCAAATAAACCGGCTGACTTGCTCGGATTGGTCACGTTCTAATGGATCAGTGCCCTCAACCAGCTTACCTTCAAGCCTTAATGCCTGTTTGATTGCGGCTTCACTGGATAACAAAGACAAATTAAATAGCATTTTCTGCCCTTCAACAGAGACAAGTTGCACGCTGGAAACCTGAGTCAGGCTCTGCAAAAACTCTTTCACTTCTTTGAACGTAGACATGGAGTCAACATTGAGAATTTCAATCTGTGTCGAGTTATTCGCCTGGGCCGATACACTGTAAGAGTTTTGCTGATACAAAGACTGGGCGATACCACTGGCTGCATTTTCCAGTAAAGCATCCTTGTCAGTTCCCTGGTAGCGCTTTGAAGAGCGTCCACCATTAACAAATAATGTCCAGTCGAGTACTTTAGCGTCGCTGTTAGCTTCACGGCTCTGTCTGTCGACGAGCGAAGAATCTGACAGACGAATGACCGCAATGGCTTCGGAATTATAACGACTCGACGCCTCGGTTAGTGGGCGTTGGAAACGGCCCCACACATCACCGGTGGATACTTCCATCGCATCGGTTAAGTCCATCAATGGAAAGTTAACGGGCAGACCGTAAGTGGAAGCCTGGCGTTTAAACGCTGCCACCATAGGTTCAGGAGAAGAGTCAGCGACAATCGAGCGGCGATTGCCATTTTCTTCGATTAACCAAACGGTAATCAAAGGACGATGTTTACCCCAGATCCCAACCTGTGCTTTTTGCAGCAACAGATTGACTTTATCCTGATCAAAATCGGCAACAAGATATACTTGACGATCCTGCTGGGTGTAACTGAATTGACTGAGGTAGTTATTTGGACGACGTAATGCAGAAATTAATGTTGCATTATTGGCAACGGACTCACTGCCAGCAATTTTAACCAGAACTTGACGAAAGGCACTACGTACCGCTTCATTACGGGATTGGGAAGATTGGCTAGGCACACTCACTTGCCCCTGGTACAGATTATCAACCTGAACGGCTTGACTGGTACCTGCACTCAGGCCAACTAGCAAAAGACTTACCGCAACGCGCTTATACAAATTTTTTATCATTTTCATAGGGCGAATATTATCATAAAGACCAAGAATTTAACCAAGAAAAGAAAATATTTTCTCACAGAGATTTTAACCACGGCGCTGCACTGGTAGAATAACCGCAATTTTTACCAGTGTAACCAGGGGGCTGTTGAACTTTGTTGTTTGTTTTAACTGCAAACTGATGGCGATTTAGACAAAATTCATCGTATTTCGCGAATGGATATACTTGCATAGTATGAACTTTGACGAAAATTGCAATCAATGATTTACAAGCGCAGCAACGTGGACTTAACTTTTTCAGTGAAAATCCCGTTAAAAACGACGAGAAAGATCAATTTCCCAACTGAATAGTCATTAAATAAGGGTTCGAAGTGAGCGAGCAGAAACAATCTCTTAGCTATAAAGATGCCGGTGTTGATATCGATGCAGGTAATGCCTTAGTTGAAAACATCAAAGGTGCGGTAAAACGTACTCAACGTCCTGAAGTGATGGGCGGTTTGGGCGGCTTTGGCGCCGTGTGTCAATTACCGACTGGCTACAAAGAGCCGGTTCTTATCTCAGGTACTGACGGCGTTGGTACGAAATTACGTCTTGCCATCGACCTGAAAAAGCACGACACCGTAGGTATCGATTTGGTAGCTATGTGTGTAAACGACTTGCTCGTTCAAGGTGCTGAGCCTCTGTTCTTCCTTGATTATTACGCAACGGGTAAATTGGAAGTAGACGTTGCTTCTGATGTTGTTGCTGGTATTGCTGAAGGTTGTGTGCAATCTGGCTGTGCTTTAGTTGGTGGTGAAACCGCGGAAATGCCAGGTATGTATCACGCTGGTGATTACGATATCGCTGGTTTCTGCGTTGGTGTTGCGGAAAAGTCTGAACTGATTACCGGTGAAGACGTTGCCGCAGGCGACCAGTTAATCGCCCTTGCCTCTTCAGGTCCTCACTCAAACGGATTCTCTCTGATTCGTAAAGTATTGGAAGTAAACAATACGGATACCAGCGAATTGCTAGCGGGCAAATCGATTGCTGAACACTTACTTGAGCCGACCAAGATTTACGTTAAATCTACCCTTGCTCTTTTAAAAGACGTTAAAGTAAATGCCCTTTCTCACATCACAGGTGGTGGTTTCTGGGAAAATATTCCTCGCGTATTACCAGCCGGCAGCAAAGCTGTTATCGATGGTTCAAGCTGGCAGTGGCCTGAAATATTCAACTGGCTTCAGGAAAAAGGCAACATCACTGAGCATGAGATGTACCGCACCTTCAACTGTGGTGTTGGTATGATCTTAGCGGTTCCTGCCGATAAGCTTGAGCAGAGCTTAGAAATCCTGAAAGCCCAGGGCGAAAATGCATGGCACATCGGTGCGATTGCCGACGCTGCTGAAGGTGACGAGCAGGTGGTAATCAAATAAATGTCCGGAAACAAACGAATTGTCGTTCTGATTTCGGGCAGTGGCAGCAACTTGCAGGCAATCATTGATGCCTGCAATGCTGAGCAAATCGAAGGCGATGTTGTTGGGGTTATCTCTAACATCGCTGACGCTTATGGCTTAACCCGCGCCGAAAATGCCGGCATCGCCAATGAAGTGCTATCACACAAAGAGTTTGCCAGCCGCGAAACCTACGATCAAAACCTGATGAAGTGCATTGATGCCTACCAACCCGATTTAGTGGTACTGGCAGGTTTTATGCGCATTCTAACCCCAGAGTTTGTGCAACATTATCTGGGCAAGTTGTTAAACATCCACCCTTCACTGCTGCCTAAATACCAAGGGCTTAACACCCATCAACGTGCGATTGATGCCGGTGATAAAACTCATGGTGTAAGTGTGCATTTTGTTACTGAAGAGCTGGACGGTGGTCCGGTTATTCTGCAGGCAAAAGTTCCGGTATTTGAAGGTGATGAAGCATCGGATTTAGCCGCTCGGGTTCATGAGCAGGAACATCGCATTTATCCTCTGGTTGTGAATTGGTTTTGCCAGGAGCGCTTAACAATGGCTGAAAATTGTGCCATCCTTGATGGTAAGCCCCTTGCCGAAAATGGCTATGCCAATGAAGAATAAGGTTTTTAAGTTAAAAGCTTAAGCCGATTTGTTTCAATAAAAATTGAACTTCCTTTCATTGGTATTTTCCAACGTAATAGCAAATACCAATAGTTAAGGAGCACCTATGCCGCAAATGACCAACAAAACTCGTGGTTCGAAGCCCATTTTTTGTTTTCTGTCTTCTCTCGTGCTCCTTTCATTCTCTGCATATTCCCAGCAAGCTTCCGAGAATCAATCTAATGATATGGTTAGTACCATTCCCGACTTCGTGGCCAAGTATAATATTGTCCATGGTGGCGATATCGTCGGTAAAGCGACACGAGCTTTAGTTAATCATGATGATGGTTCCGTAGAATTTAGTTACGAAACCAAAATCAAATGGCTAATCCTCAAAGATAAGCGCAAAGAAATTACCACCAATAAAATTGAAGATGGCCGAGTTATCCCGCTCACCTATGAATCAATTCGTGAAGGTACCGGTAAAGATAAGTATTACCACTGGCAGTTTGATAAAGAAAATTCTCAGGCAACGGATCTGAAAAAAGAGAAAACCGTCGATATAAAGTGGCCTGAAGGGTTACAAAGCAAACTCAGCTTTCACTTACAATCTCGTTTTAACTTAATTAACGGCATTGACCGTTACCGTTTTCCCATCCTGTCGACCTCAGGAAAAATTCGCGAGTACGAATTTGAATACGTCGGTGAAGAAGAACTCATGCTGCCATACGGATTAGTTGATACGGTGAAGCTTCGTCGTCGAAAAAATGACGAGAAAGTCACCTACGCCTGGTTTGCACCAAAGCTGAATTACCTTCTAGTCAAACTGCATCAAATCGAAGGCAGCTATCAACAAGTCCAGGCCGAACTTGTCAGCCTGGAACAGTCTGAAGAAGAAGCTGACGACGCCATAGCGCCTATCGATAGACGTTAATTTTCAGCACGTTTAGGGGGCGGTGCTAGTCAAAGATGTACAAACCGACCCCACCAATGGCTGTACTGATGTGTCCATTGGGATGAACGTAAAACCGTGGCTCTGAGTATAACTTTATTGGCACTTTCCAAATTGTTTTGCCTGTTAACTTATCAACTAACCGTGGGTCGCTACCAACAATAAATTTATGTCTGCATTGAGTGTCATTCGGTAAACAACTCGACTTTGAATCAAAAAAGTCAGACGGAAAATTTGAGGTAGTAGCATCAAGAAATGGCGGTAATGTCTCGTAATTCCAGGTTAATGAATCAAGAATGACAAAAGCCCCTGCGTTCACCCGCGGATAAATTACTAGCTCTAGCTGTTCATCATTGTCATATTGTATGAATTCAATTTGACCAAGATCATCACTTTCCAATCCCCAGTTATTATCGCTGGCATCCCAAAGCATGGTAAATTCTTGATTTTCTATTGTGTGCACGCCCGGAGGGTGGAAGCTGGTAATAAGAAGAGCATCAAACACGCTAGGGGTTACCTTGGTTAGATGCAAATGGTATTCGTTTATGACATGGATAATGTTGCCGCTCTTATCATCTATTAGTAACATCCCCAATCTTGATAAAGCTACCATATTTCCCATCTTCACTTGAAAGTCCATTAAATTACGGCTGGAATAATGGTCAATTGGTTGTGTTCGCCAGATTAAGGCTCCAGTATTCGTGTATTTGTTTATTGATTTTTCAGCGTTCGTTCCTGACTCCACATAATAGAAATGTTGTCCGTTAGTTACATGCGAGCCAATAATTTTACCATGCGATGCCCCATATATCGGTGCTGCTAAGGTCCGTGTGAGCTTCTCACGGCCTTTACTAAACTCTCCAATACGCGCATCATTAAAATCGTAATTTCGATATATAGAAACCTCGCTTCCATTAAAATCAGATATATGATTGTTCATTGTCATATCAAGAAAAGACGATTTCATTGTATACTCAATGCTCATTTGATCACCTTCAATGGAATACGCAGATATCAGGTTTTCTGTCCCGGTATTGTCGTAAGATTCGGTGGTGAATTTATATAACAATATCTCATCAAAGCCGTCACCGTCGATATCAAAGGCACTGATTACCTGGTCCGTATTAATATTTACTGGTGCCTTTACAATGGTTTTATCAACACTTCCATCAATGTTTACACTAAAAGAAATCCAGATGTGTTTATTAAAATCGTAGAATAATATTTCCGTATCTGATTGATTATCCAGATTAACGCTAAGCCTATCCCGGTGAAGTTTTATTTCCTCAGTTAAAGGCGTATATTTAACCTGACCATTTTCCCAGGATAGTAGCACCAAGATCCCGTCGTAACCATGAGCCAACACATGGCAACTCTCAGAGCCATTTATCAGCACAGACACTGCGATAGTTAACTCTGTGCTTGCAATTGTCTCCCCTTTATCAAAGCTATAAATTTCATGTCGGGCAATAAATTCATCCATACCATCGCCATCAAAATCACATAGTGTTACACCATACTCTGGGGCATTCGTTACCTCGTATAACTTTTTAAAGTCAAAAGTGCTATATACAATAGGGTCTGTTTGAAAAGCTTTATCGCGATAGCCGACCAATTCGATGGCGCCATCACTGTTAACGTCTTTGAAATCGATTTTCGCCCAGTTGTCAAAGTTCGCAGAACCGATTAATTCCAGAGCTTGCGTAGCCTCGCTTAGCCGCCATAATTGATAAGGAGTTTGACCAATATAATCGGGGTTATCAGACACAAAAAAGTGATATAGCCCGTCGGTTAATTTCGCGCTTGCACGGTATTCAAAGTGTACGGGTATCGCCCGAAATGGCGAGGAAACTTGAATGTGGTTATTTTCATCCAAGGAAAGCTGAAAAGCTCTATCACCACTAATCACAGCCTCTTTGGTAGAATCGATTTTAAAAGCAAAGTTGTTATCGCCCCAGTCTCTAAAACCAGGGATCGGAGGTAACAAAGTATGATATTGATTGGGGTGCAGGCTTTTAACTGTCACGGCTTGCTCAATCGTTGATGTTTTATCTCGATTGTATGCATCTACTGCAAAATTGACGGTTAAATCACGACTGAAATCCGGTACATTAGCCTCCCAGGTCACCAGCCCTCCCGGGGAGATATGCATACCGGGTGGTCCATAGGATAGTCGAAAATGGATCGGACCATCATAGATATCATTCATGGGTGTCACCGTGAAGTCGACCGGATCATCAACAAAAGCGTATTCTTGCATTGTATTAATCCGAAGTATGGGACTGCCCTGCTTTACATAAAAATCCTGAGTAATAACGTCTGAGTTTCCAACACTGTCACTGACCTCTAATTGCAAAGTATAATTTCCAGGTAAGTCTGCAAATAATGAAGCCGAATTGTTACCCTCCAAATAAGCTAAAGAATCATCAGGTTTGCTCAATAATGACCATCGATAGATGATTGGTTCTAGATCGGGATCGTAAGATCCTTGGGTTGACAGCAAAAATTCAGTATCTCTCTCTCCGCTGGCTTTGGCTGCGTGGATCATAGCTACCGGCTGATCATTAATTTCATCAAAAAAACTATTAGGTATGTTGTCTAAATCAATGTAAACCGGAACAAAATTATCGTCATACTGATAATAGATAGATTTTTGCAAAGAAATATTTACATCAAATTGGTTGTTCGACTGAAAACTTATAGTTTGATGTCTATCAGCCAATGAAGAAGTATTAATACGGATTAAGCCAAATTCTGAAAAATATATGTCACCATCGAAGCTAGTAAAATTAAAGTTTTCTTCTTCGCTGATGACGAAATCGTCAAAATAAAATTGTTGTTCAGCACTTGCGATTAAAATTTGCGCGGAAGAGGTAAGTTTGTTCTCAACACCTTGCTTCCTAGTTTTGACATAACCATTTATCGACAATAACTCTTGGTTCGTCCCCTCTAAAATGGTTAAATCGACAATGACGTCTTTTTCAAGAATGTAGCCGTCAGCAGAAAGTTCAATGACATGGACATCGACACTACCATCAAAAGTTACCCCTTCAATCAAACAGTCCGAATACGTTACCTGCAAATGTTCACCCTTGACGATTTCTGCCGTTTCCACGTTTCCTGATGAACAAAAAATGTCCTCAGAGGTAGTGCCAGAATTCTCTATCGGAAGAAGAAAAAATTGCCACTTTGAATCTCCATAGATAATGGTTTGAATTAGATCGATGAATAAAGTTACGTCGAGAATGATTTCGGAGGCTTCTTGCTGCGGAATTTCAAATAGATTAGTGGCTCCGGTATAGTTTGGCTTTTGTAGCGTGTAAATGTTATTCCCGGTTTGCCGTACCTTGTCACCACCATCTCCGCCACCACAGCCGATGAGAACAAATATTGGAACCATTGCTACATATCGTAAGACCAAGCTAATTGCTTGAAATTTAGCTGTCATGTAAATCGCGATCCCTGCGTCAAGAAATATTACTTTTCAATATAGCAGCAGGTATTGATAACCTCATAATTTTTATAAGCTTTTCGGCCAAATAGTCACTAATTACTACAACGATTCCTAAAATTATCTAATCCTTGTTGCGTTGTTTAATCCTCTCGCCGTGCTTGAACAATATGGCTTCGCCTTTGGCCATCTTGTGCCAGGACTCATCATTAGTAAGCGGTTGTGTGGCAATAATGGTTACCACATCATCGGGTGTGGTTTCCTCTTTAAAATCCACCAGCATTTCAGTGTCAATTAACTTCGCTGGGCCAAACGGCGCACGGCGCGTTATCCAATGCAAATTGGTATCGCAATAGCAAAACAGGAACTCGCCATCGGACATAATGGTATTAAACACACCATATTGATTAATCTGCTTGCAAAGCGAGGTTAGGAATTCGAACAGTATCAACGTTTCTGGTTTCTCACGACCAAACTTGTTCATCAATTGTTCGAGGATAAAGCAAAATATTTGTTCGCTATCACTCTCCCCGACGGCTTCATGCCAGGAAGTATCAAGGGCTTGTTCATAGTCTTTGAGTTGACCATTGTGGGCAAAGGTAATGTTGCGTCCCCACAACTGGCGCACAAATGGATGAGTGTTTTCCAGCGATACGCGGCCAACATTCGCCTGACGAATATGACAAATCACTGCTTCACTTTTAATGGGATAATCTTTTACTAACTTGGCGACTCGAGAAGTTGCGCTTGGCAGAGGATCGCGAAAGGTTCTGCAACCTTTCCCTTCATAAAAGGTTATTCCCCAACCGTCCTTATGGGGGCCAGTCTTACCGCCCCGCTCTATCAGTCCGGTAAAACTAAAAACAATATCGGTTGGTACATTGGCACTCATTGCCAATAATTCACACATCTAAAAACACCTTTTGCTCGTATAATCCAGGTATAAATCAAAGCAAAAATTTAACACTGTAAACATGCGATTTACACTTTTATCTTTATTTTTGCAAAGAAGCTTAAAATAAGCATTGAAAACCTGAAGTTTTATAATTATCCTTTAACTGAGTGGTCAGACCTCTAGACAAGTTAAGGAGCTATTGTGGAGTATCTCATTTGGTGGGCAGCCTTTGCTGCTATCACGACCTACCTTGCTTATACCCGTGCATCTCTTGGGATGTTTACATTGGGTTATGCAGTCCTGTTAGTAGTAGGCAGTATTTTTGACGTTACCGGCTTAATGAGTTGGGTAATTTTCGCTGCGTTGGCTGTGCCGTTAAACGTAGCCAGCATTCGTAAACAACTTATCAGTGGCAAAATCCTGAAAGTTTTCCGCAAGATCATGCCGGAAATGTCATCCACTGAGCGTGAAGCTATCAATGCCGGTACTACCTGGTTTGAAGCGGATCTGTTCAAAGGTGATCCTGATTGGCAGAAAATGCACAACTATCCGCAACCTCGCCTGAGCGCTGAAGAACAAGCGTTTCTGGACGGTCCGGTTGAAGAAGTTTGTCGCATGTGTGATGACTGGGAAACCACTCATGAACTCACCGATCTTACGCCTGAAGTGTGGCAGTACCTGAAGGACAACAAGTTCTTCGCGATGATCATCAAAAAGCAATACGGCGGTTTAGAATTCAGCGCTTACGCCCAGTCTCGCGTATTGCAAAAGCTTTCCAGTGTATCTGCGGTACTTTCAAGTACAGTAGGTGTTCCAAACTCGTTAGGCCCGGGAGAGTTGTTACAACACTATGGTACTAAAGAGCAGCAAGACTACTATTTGCCGCGTCTTGTTAATGGTGAAGAAATTCCATGTTTCGCCCTGACTTCTCCGGAAGCAGGTTCTGATGCCGGTGCAATTCCAGATTACGGGATTGTTTGTAAAGGCGAGTTCGAAGGTAAAGAGGTGTTGGGCATGCGCCTTACCTGGAACAAGCGTTACATAACACTGGCACCAGTTGCGACCATTTTAGGTCTGGCGTTTAAACTACGCGACCCAGACGGTCTAATCGGTGATACCGAAGATTTAGGCATTACCTGTGCATTGATCCCAACCGATATCGAAGGAGTGGTCACTGGTCGTCGTCACTTTCCACTGAACGTGACGTTCCAGAATGGTCCTACTCAAGGTAACGACGTATTCGTACCACTAGATTTCATCATTGGTGGTAAAGAAATGGCTGGTCAAGGCTGGCGTATGCTGGTTGAGTGTTTGTCGGTTGGTCGTGCAATCACCCTACCTTCAAATTCAGCGGGTGGTGTAAAAACTGCCGCTTTGGCTACCGGAGCTTACGCACACATTCGTCGCCAATTCAAACTACCTATCGGTAAAATGGAAGGTATTGAAGAAGCCATGGGTCGTATCGGTGGGAATGCTTATCTGATGGATGCGGTAACAACCATGTCTACCGGTGCTATCGATTTAGGTGAAAAACCGTCGGTTATTTCAGCTATCTGTAAATATCATCTAACCGAGAAAATGCGTGACAGTATCATTGATGCCATGGATATTCACGGTGGTAAGGGTGTATGTTTAGGTCCAAATAACTATCTTGGCCGTGGTTACCAGGGTGCGCCTATCGCTATCACAGTAGAAGGTGCAAACATCCTGACCCGTAACATGATCATCTATGGTCAAGGTGCAATCCGCTGTCATCCTTATGTATTGGCAGAAATGGAAGCTGCAGCGAACCCAGATTTCAACAAAGCGTTAGACGATTTCGATAAAGCCCTATTTGGCCATATTGGATTTACTATCTCTAACATGGTTCGTTCAATCTGGTTCTCACTAACCGGTGCACGCTTCAAGAAATCGCCGTACAACGATAAAACCAAACGTTATTATCAGTTGCTAACTCGTTTTAGCTCAAACATGGCGTTCTTATCAGATTTTTCAATGGCCGCTCTAGGTGGTGATTTGAAACGTCGTGAGCGTATCTCAGCTCGTCTTGGAGACATCCTGAGTTACATGTACCTTGCATCAGCAACTCTAAAACGTTTTAACGATGAAGGTCGTCAAAAAGAAGACGAAGCACTAATGATGTGGGCGGTAGAAGATAGCCTGTTCAAGACTCAGCAAGCGATTGATGAGTTGATCAGCAACTTCCCTAACCCAGTATTCGCTGCCCTGTTCCGTTTAGTGGTACTACCGTTTGGTCGTCACTTAACTAAGCCTTCAGACAAGCTTGATCACAAAATTGCGAAAATCATGCAAACTCCAGGTGCAGCCCGTGACCGTCTAGGTGCTGGTCAGTATCTGAAT
Source organism: Thalassotalea sp. PS06 (assembly GCF_007197775.1). Taxonomy (NCBI): domain Bacteria; kingdom Pseudomonadati; phylum Pseudomonadota; class Gammaproteobacteria; order Alteromonadales; family Colwelliaceae; genus Thalassotalea; species Thalassotalea sp. PS06. Next base: position 2,067,347 of record NZ_CP041638.1, read on the forward strand.
AAAGAAGATGGCAACATCTTAGGTAAGCTTGAACTCACTCTTGATAACGTGATTAAGAGCGAAGCGATCATCGCTAAGATCTCTAAGCAAGCTGGTAAGCGTATCCCTCTTATCAACCTAGATAAGTTAGCAGAAGAAGCGCTTGAGAATGGCTGGATTGATGATACCGAAGCACAACAACTTCGTATCACCGAAGAAGGTCGTCTACAAACCATTAACGTTGATGATTTTGACCCAATTGATTTAGTGGTAGACAAAGAACGTTACCTTAAAATCAAAGAAGGTAAGAAAGACGTTAAAGCAGCTTAACTTCTGCTTGGTTCAGATGAAAAAGGCGCTTAAAGCGCCTTTTTTTATGTCTTATCAAAACCTTAATAAGAAACTTAGCACATTACTTTCTTTATAGAATTGAATTGGTTACTATGATTTTCGTAACTCATCACAACAAAAGAGAGTCAACATGCGCGCTTTAAAGCTTTTCGCCTTAATTTTACTATTATCCGGTTGTTCCAACGTTCGTATTTCCAGCAACACCGGAGATTGGGTGGAAACGGGATTTCGCGCAGGAAAGGTTGAAACATACAGCTTCGAAGAATTGATGAGTTACAACCACAGATACTTAGGATCTCTCAACGAAGAATACTGCCATACCGACAAAATTGAGCCTGCTCCGTCGTTTAAACATCTGGAAAGACAATTAAAAGCCGATGCCCAGGAGCTCGGCGGCAACGCCATCGTATTCGACCCTTGCGAAAGACTCAGCAATTACGGTAGCTGCACAACACTATTGCGGTGCCATGCTACCGCTTATGCCATCGATTTTGACGGAGTTTAAAATCACTAACAAAGGCGCTAAATTAGCGCCTTTTTGCAATCCAAGATGGCAGTGCACAGAATTCAGAATTAAGATAACGTCTACCTTCTGCCATCTGTCGTCTGCCGTCTATTCTAACCGACCTGCGTTTCCGCAAACTCTTTAAACTGCTCCATATAACGGTTCGATTGTTTCTTAAACATCCCCGGCATGAGCATCATCATTAATTTCACAAAGCCACTGCACTTAAATTCATTCTTCACTACCCAGCGAGTTTGGTTTTCAGAAATTGAAATAAATGAATTATCAACCAGATTCCAGACATTATCGGTTTCGTAAACGCCACTGAATTGCTCAGGAAGGTGCTTAACGGTAATGGTTTCGGTCATCGCAATTTCCTTATTGCCCATGCGATAAAGTAACCTCGATTCTGTGCCCTCTTCTCCGGGTTTACCACTAATGGTTTCAAAGCTGATGAGATCCGGCTGCCATTTTTTTAGATTGTGGGGGTTATCGAATAACTCGATAACTCTATCGATAGGTAGAGCGATATCAATTTCTAAGGTGTATTTCATTCCATTAAGCCTTTCAAGGGTATGATTTAACTATAATTGAGGCCTGTTAAAGCGCAAGAATCACCAGAAACTCTCTTCGCTAATCAGCGGATCAGATGCAAGTAATATTTGAAACACCAGACGATAGTTATGGAAGTTGAGGAAAGTCTAAAAATAAAGGAGCGATCTAACGAACGCTCCTGTTGCCTCACAAGTTAGTAAGGGTTTGTCGGTGTGTAATAGTTGTTCTGACGACCATCAATTGACACGTTAATAACCGCGCCATTGTGTTGCCAGTTACTCAGGTTAATCGTATCTCCAGACGTTAATTTAATACGCTCTACATTTTCATAGATAACCGGTGAGCCACAGCTTAACTGGGTTCTCTGGGTACTCGCTGTTTCGCGAAATACGTATACCGCACCGCTACCATCAACCTGGCTTGCACCATCACTGTTAACGAATAATGAGGTATTTTCATCGGCAGAAATCACCTTAGCATTGGCACTTTGATGACCAAGGAACACGATAGAGCGAGCCATACGATCACGCTCGGCAAAGTGGGTGTCGGTTACCACATTAGCGAGCAAGCTGTTGTTAAAAACTCCACCGCTAAAGTTAATCGTCTCATGGCAAAAATCCGTAACCACTTCATCAGAAATTGCGCCAAGAATGCCATCAGGATCGTAAACCGTGCCGCCCAACAGCGCCATACCGGCAGAGGTACCGCCAACAACGCCGCCTTTATCATAAACGTGCTGTAACGAGTTCTGAAGCTCGGTGCCCTGCCACTGATTCAGATAGTCAGCCTGATCACCGCCAGCAATAAACACAAATTCGGCGCTTTTTATCACCCAATTTACATAATCGCTATTAGCAAGCGTGCGAGAATCAACTAACAAGGTATTTACCGAATCGGCATTTAGCAAACCATTTAAATAGTCGTTGTAGCCGTCACTACCTGAGGTACGAATGATCACCACATCCATATCGGCACTGATATGAGGTAATACCCGGTTAGAAAATGCAGCATCGACATCACTGCCGCCGCCCATCAACAAGGTTGCACCCTGGCCCTGAGTAAGAGAGCCGCAGGCATCACCTGCATTACCGGTTAACCAACTTGATAATGCGCCCGGTGCCGATGGTATATCACCATAGCCACAGTCTTCGCTCGGCGGTGGCGGAGGGGTTGAGCCTTCAGGGAAGCTTACATCTAAATCATACCAACCTCGGCCCGAATATCGGGTCACCTTAATAAAGTAATTTCCCCCAGGAACCGAAATGCTTCCCTGCTCGGGAATATTTGAGGTTTCGCGGGCAATTAATGCGCCGCCGGTCTCACCATACAAGGCCCAGTCAAAATCATCACTGCGATGGTGATTCAAACTTACACTCACGGTGCCGTTATCTGCAGTTGTGAATTCAAACCAGTCAATATCATTGCGGCTGCTGTTACCGGCAATCGTGGTATCTGAACAGGTTATTGGCGTTGCTTGAGACTCGGAATCATTAGGTTCAGATTCCGCTTGCGTACAAGCTAGGGTTGAGGTTGAAAAGAACAGGGTTAGAAGTAGTGACGTTACAATCGTTTTGTTTTTATTATTCATTTGATGTTACCTAACAAAAAATCAAAAAGTACCCCGCGCCAAAACAGGCACAGAGAGAGTGTGATTTGATAAAAACGTTAGGTGGCTATTCGTCGAACCATTCGCTTAAATGGTATTCGGACGAACATTCATGTAGGTCACTAGGGGCAGCAAAAACACATACAGTCATTGATTTCTCCTAGTTAATTAGTGAAGTGTTCAATACTGTTGTATCACAGTCACGGGAATTGTAAAAGTTTGGTTAACAGCCTGGCTTTGATATTTGCGCGAAATTTTTTCATCCGTACCGACACCTTAGGCGATTAGGTACCGTTAGCGCAGTGAGCGAAACTAGACGGTTTTGCGTTTCCAAAAGCGTTTTTCAACCATTCGAATATTGCTACAGGATTTTAATTCTTGTAGATTTTGCTATCCATTTTCCTTGAATGTTTAAATTTCTTGGGGGGAAGAAATGAAGACTTTAGGCTAAGCCAAATGTCCCTGTTATTTTTCTATTTACGAAACTCGTGCCGTTTAATGAATAAGACAACCGCCAATAAGGCTCCAAACAAAACCCCTACCGGTACCGATATTAATAAAACTACTGACGAGAAAACCCAAAACCTGAAAACCCCCTTTGAACGGTAGTCGGTAACATAGATGGCTACCAATGCGGCGATATATCCGGGCAAAGCTAGAATCAAGGCCATCACCATCGGCACTAAGGCAGTACTTATAGAGCTGGACATGATTTTCGGATCGCCTTTGCCATACAAAGTAATAGACTGATACAAGGAAATTATTTCTAACGTCGTAGCGATTAGGCCAAGTGCCGAAAACAGCATTAAAACACTGACCCAGGATAATACCTTTCCCAATACTTCATGTTTAGGCAAAGAGGTTGCGGCGGTTGCTAATTCACTATCTGGTGCGTGATACAGATTCATCACTTTATTCTACTACTCAGTGCATTGATGACTGGTATCAAACAGTGAGGTAAACAACATAGCGAACAATCCATTTATAATATGCTTACTGTTGTCGTCATCTCGGGCTTGCGACTGACTTCTTTCAGCGGATTCATAGGCACCATTAACGAAAACACAGGAGTTTTCTGCAACCTGAGTTGAGGTACACGCGGAAAGGGAAAGTGAGAGAAATGCGCAGAGTAATAGTTTTTTCATAAAATTCCTTTTACAAACAGACAACAAGCTGTGTAATAACCAGACTACCTTGCCAATGGTAAAAATCCAACAGTAACCCGTTAAAATCCATGGAAAAATATATTTGATTAGCGTTGTCGGTTGAGTTATCACTCGTCCAACAGAGAAATACGTGAGTACAATCGTGGCGTACTCACTCGCTTATCCGTCAAGATTCGGGTTAAACGAGAACGTCAGCCATTAATTGGCAGATTAATCCGTGTTTTTAGGCAGAATAATTCCTAAACCCTGCCAAAATTCCTCGGGGTAATCCAATTCTGGTTTTCCCACCCAACCTCTGATCACCGTCAACGTGTAACCTTCATTCACCTTGTTATATTTTACTGATTGCAGCGCTATTTGATCCCAATCACCGGTATATTTTAATTCGCTGAGGGAGTTAGGGTATTCACCAAAACGGAGCTTGTGTAGCTCTATTAAAGAAATTGCAGTTTTATAATGTTGGTCGCCAAATTGCTGATCCGCTTGCTTTTGTAAATCACATCCCGTCAGAATCAAAATAACAATGGCAAAGGGAAGTAGTAATTTTATTGTTGTAAATTTCATAAAGTTAAATCCAATTATTTCCTTTTGACATACACGTCGATTAAATGATCATACCCAGTTGTTAGCCACTTAAAACTTAAGGCTAATCAATAACGTTTTCTCAAATCCATTGCGCTCTAAACTAGCATCTTTAACCTCACGCCTCTACCGCAAACATTGAATCCCCCCAACCGCTGTACTAATGCCAGTTAACATAAATCGACAAAGCTGGCACTGGGAGTTGCGTTTATGGAATTTAATATATCGCAGAACTTAGTATATTATTTCAGTAATTTTTGATGATAAACAGGCAATTGATGAAAACTTTAGATGTTAAAAAAGTGGCGCTAATGAGCAACACAACACCGTTTGAGCCTATGTTGAACCTGTCAAAGGCACTCAATAGCGCTAAGCTATTTATCAAACGGGACGATTGCACTGGCCTCGCTACCGGCGGCAACAAAACCCGTAAATTAGAATATCTGGTTGCCGATGCACTCAAGAAAAACGCGACGATATTAGTCACCATTGGCGGCATTCAATCAAACCATGCCCGACAAACTGTCGCAGCCGCCAATAAATTTAATCTAAAGTGTGCACTGGTCCTTGAGAAAGTTCCCGGCACTGGTGGTGACGATTACCTACAAAGTGGCAATATGCTCTTGGATACCATTATGGGCACTGAGCCCCATATTGTGCCAGATGATAAGGATTGTCTGGAATACGCGTTGGCCTTAGTTGAACAACTCAAAGCGCAAGGCGAAGTGCCCTACTTTATCACTGTTGGCGGCTCTGATCCGATTGGTGCCTGTGGATACGTGGAATGCGCATTTGAGTTAATGGAGCAATGTAAGCAGCAGCAAATCAAATTGGATGCACTCATTCATGCCACTGGCAGTGCCGGAACCCAAGCCGGATTAATCGCCGGCATGGAGCTTTTAGGTGCTGATACTCGGGTCATTGGGGTATGCGTGAGTAAGCCTGAGACTGCGCAACGCGAATTAATCATCGACTTGTTAGAACCCATGAGCGAAGCGCTTGGTTTCGATTTACAATCCGCAATAAAACGCATTGACATTAAAGACCAGTATTATGGCGAGGGTTATGGGATCCCAACCACTGCTATGGTTGAAGCTGTAAAAACCCTGGCGAGGCATGAAGCAATTTTGCTCGACCCGGTTTACACAGGAAAAGCCATGGTTGGCATGTTGGACATGATCAACAATAACGAATTTTCAGCAGAACAAAATGTCGCCTTTTTACATACGGGTGGCAGTGTTGGGCTATTTGCTTATAAGGACTTATTCAAATAGTAAATGGGGTCACCCATCGATTACAAACGTCATTCAATGGTAACGCTTACTTAATGCATTGTATCCCAGTTATGTTTTAGTTATACGAAGCAGAAGTAACAACCCCAACATTATCGAAATTAATGTCACAAGAGATGATGTGAAAATGAAGCATACTACTATGAACAACGCGTTTACCCGTTTGAGAAGTTTCAACGTGATAGCCAGATAAATTCGCGGTATCCAATTGTTTGATAACCCTTGAATAACTATCACCTTGTTTGAAATTACCACAGAGAAAATAAATCTCTTTGCGTGCCTCATCAGCAAAAAAGGCGAAAACAGCGACCAAAATGACGCTTATACCAATCCCATTAAGTTTGTGCACAACTCAGAGTTAGGGCCGAGGTTCATTTACAACATAGATTTTATTGATATAGTCATTCTATATTAATGAAATATAGGGCAGTAAATGGGCCTCTCACTAACTCCCTACGGGTGAGTTTTAAAGGCGTTTATCCTGCGTTACTGATTTTGACAATGGAGTGACCATTCTCTGCAATCAAAGCCTTGTCTAAACGCCTTTAAATTCTCACTGAGTGAGCAATAATTTAATGGGATTGGTATTATCGCGGTGGCGAAGAGTATTCGACGAGATTTGTTATTCATGTTTGCGTTATCCCTAATACAAATAGTGACAAAAATGACCAGTGGTTACTAATGACTTGTTTTAATTAATAGGTAAAAACAAGCCAACGTTTTCATTCCCTGTTTCTGTATTCCTTAAAATAACTTTTTTCAAAACAACTTCAAACCTCAATAACGACCCTGACTAACACCATCCCTGGCACGTTCAGGATATGTAAAGGGATTTACAATATGTCGAGATATCATGAATGAAAATATCTCGACAAGATACATGGACGTATTGAATGTCGAGATATCATGGATGGTAATATCTCGACAAAGCTCATCATCCATGTGCAAACCCTCCCTTGCTACCATCCATGGTACGGGAGGAAAGATACATGGACGTATTGAATGTCGAGATATCATGGATGGTAATATCTCGACAAAGCTCATCATCCATGTGCAAACCCTCCCTTGCTACCATCCATGGTACGGGAGGATAAGCACGTCCATGTGCAAAAAAACGCCCCGGTACCGAAGTAGCGAGGCGTTTATTTAGAAACTTAGCGGTAGATTACCAACCAGTTTTCTCTTTAAGTGCTTTACCGATGTCAGCTAGTGAACGAACGGTTTTAACACCAGCAGCTTCAAGAGCCGCGAATTTCTCGTCAGCAGTACCTTTACCACCAGCGATGATAGCACCAGCGTGACCCATACGCTTGCCCGGAGGAGCAGTAACACCAGCGATGTATGAAACAACTGGCTTGGTCACGTTAGCTTTGATGTATTCCGCAGCTTCTTCTTCTGCAGTACCACCGATTTCACCGATCATTACGATAGCTTCTGTCTGGTCGTCGTTTTGGAACATTTCTAAAACGTCGATGAAGTTAGTACCTGGGATTGGGTCACCACCGATACCAACACAAGAAGACTGACCGAAACCAGCATCTGTCGTTTGCTTAACGGCTTCGTAAGTTAGTGTACCTGAACGAGATACGATACCAACTTTACCTGGCTTGTGGATGTGACCTGGCATGATACCAATCTTACATTCGCCCGGAGTGATAACACCTGGACAGTTAGGACCAATCATGCGAACGCCAGTTTCTTCAAGCTTAACTTTAACGTCAAGCATGTCTAGCGTAGGGATACCTTCAGTGATGGTAACGATTAGTTCGATGCCAGCGTCGATAGCTTCTAAGATTGCATCTTTACAGAAAGGTGCAGGAACGTAGATAACTGTTGCAGTAGCACCAGTAGCTTCAACGGCTTCACGAACCGTGTTGAATACTGGAAGACCTAAGTGCTCTTGACCGCCTTTACCAGGAGATACACCACCAACCATTTGCGTACCGTAGGCAATTGCTTGCTCGGAGTGGAAAGTACCTTGACCACCAGTGAAACCCTGACAGATTACCTTGGTATCTTTGTTAATTAATACAGACATTATTTGCCCTCCGCAGCAGCAACAACTTTCTCAGCAGCGTCAGTTAAAGACTCAGCTGCGATTACGTCAACGTTAGAGTTTGCTAGTACTTCACGACCAGCTTCTGCGTTAGTACCTTCTAAACGAACGACTACTGGAACGTTTACGCCAACTTCTTTAACGGCACCGATGATACCTTCAGCGATCATGTCACAACGAACGATACCACCGAAGATGTTTACTAGTACTGCTTTTACATTGTCGTCAGACAAGATGATTTTGAATGCTTCTGCAACACGCTCTTTCGTCGCGCCACCACCTACATCCAGGAAGTTTGCTGGCTTACCACCGTGAAGGTTCACGATATCCATGGTACCCATCGCAAGACCAGCACCGTTAACCATACAACCAACGTTACCGTCTAGTGCTACGTAGTTCAGTTCCCACTGAGCTGCGTGTGCTTCACGCTCGTCTTCCTGTGAAGGATCGTGCATGCCGCGGATTTTAGGCTGACGGTAAAGCGCGTTTGAATCTACGCCGATTTTGCCGTCTAGACAGTGAAGGTTACCTTCTTCGGTGATAACTAGAGGGTTGATTTCAAGTAATGCGAAATCGTGGTCGATGAACATGTTGCCAAGACCCATGAAGATCTTAACGAACTGCTTCATTTGTACTGGGTTAAGACCTAGTTTGAAGCCTAGTTCACGAGCCTGGTATGCTTGAGGACCAACTAGTGGATCGATAGCAGCTTTGTGGATCAGGTGCGGAGTTTCTTCTGCAACTGTCTCGATATCAACACCACCTTCGGTAGAAGCCATGAATACAACACGGCGAGTACCGCGGTCTACAACTGCACCTAAGTACAATTCGTTAGCGATATCGGTACAGCTCTCAACTAAGATCTTAGCAACTGGCTGACCGTTAGCGTCTGTTTGATAAGTAACTAAGTTCTTACCTAACCAGTGTTGTGCGAACTCTTTGATCTCGTCTTTCGTTTTTACTAGCTTAACACCGCCAGCCTTACCGCGGCCACCAGCGTGAACCTGAGCTTTAACCACCCACATATCGCCGCCGATTTTGTCAGCAGCTTCAGCAGCTTCCTGAGGGGTATCGCAAGCAAAGCCCTCTGAAACTGGTAAACCATATTCTGCGAATAATTGCTTCGCTTGATACTCATGCAAATTCATGGTGTTTTCCAATTATCAATATAGAAAAATAGCAGCGTTAACTGCCTGTAAAAAAATCGTTGCGAATTATAAACACTGTAAGGCACTAGTAACAGTCCCTTACAGTGAATCTTCCAACAAATTTTGGTTAAAAATTAGATGTCTAACAATAGGCGTGTTGGATCTTCTAGTAACTCTTTAATGGTTACCAGGAAACCAACAGATTCTTTACCATCGATTAGGCGATGATCATAAGAAAGTGCCAGGTACATCATTGGCAGGATTTCTACCTTACCATTTACCGCCATTGGACGATCCTGGATTTTGTGCATCCCAAGAATCGCAGTTTGCGGAAGGTTAAGGATAGGTGTAGAAAGCAATGAACCAAATACACCACCATTAGTAATGGTGAAGTTACCACCCTGCATTTCGTCCATGGTTAATTTACCATCGCGGCCTTTGATAGCCAGTTCACGAATGCCCTTCTCGATACCAGCCATACCTAGCTGGTCTGCATCACGCAATACTGGCGTTACCAAACCACGTGGTGTAGATACAGCAATCGATACGTCGAAGAAGTTGTGATACACAATATCATCGCCATCAATTGATGCGTTTACAGAAGGGAAACGCTTAAGCGCTTCAGTTACCGCTTTTACGTAGAAAGACATGAAGCCTAAACGCGCACCGTGGCGCTCTTCAAATACGTCTTTGTACTGCTTACGTAAATCCATGATTGGCTTCATGTTAACTTCGTTGAACGTGGTTAACATCGCCGTTGAATTCTTAGCCTCTAGAAGACGGTTAGCAATAGTCTTACGCAGACGTGTCATAGGAACACGTTTTTGGCTACGCTCGCCCTGAACTGCAACTGGAGCCGCGGCTGCAGGAGCTTCTTTCGCAGCTGGAGCTGCAGGCGCTTTCGCTTTTGCAAGGTGCGCTTCTACGTCTTCTTTAGAGATACGACCGCCTTTGCCAGTACCTTTAACCTGAGCGGCAGTTAAACCGTTCTCAGTAAGCATACGACGTACAGACGGGCTGGCAATTTCATCACCAGAAGCTTCAGCGCCAGCTGACTCTTCAGCAGCTGCTACCGGTGCAGAGGTTGCACCAGCGTTTAGCTGACCGATTAATTGCTCACCTAAAACCGTGTCGCCTTCAGCATGGATGATTTTACCAATCACGCCGTCTTCTTCAGCAACAACTTCTAAAACAACTTTGTCCGTTTCGATATCAACAAGGTTCTGATCACGACTTACCGCTTCACCTTCAGCAACATGCCAGGTAGAGATAGTTGCATCAGCAACAGACTCAGGAAGAACGGGAACCTTAATATCGATTACTTTGCCAGATGCCGTTGCAGCAGCTGGAGCTTCAGCTTTCGCAGGGGCTTCAGCGCTTGCTTCTTCCTTGGCTTCTTCTTTGGCTGGAGCAGCTTTGCTGTTACCTTCAGATAAAATCGCCAGTAATTGCTCACCAAGAACGGTTGCGCCTTCCTGCTCAAGAATTTCAGTAACCACACCGTCAGCTGGTGCTGGTACTTCCAACACAACTTTATCGGTTTCGATTTCTACTAATACCTGATCACGACTTACGGATTCACCCACTTCTACTTGCCAGGTCGCAACACTTGCATCGGCTACTGACTCTGGTAAAACGGGAACCTTAATTTCAGTTGTCATTAATTTATTCCTTACTCACAATTCTTTAACTGGCTTATTTTATCGTTAGCGCATCGTTAACCAATGCCTGCTGTTCTTTCACGTGCAATGACATGTAGCCTACAGCAGGAGCGGCGGAAGCTTTTCTGCCGGCGTAAGTTAGAGTGGCACCTTCTGGAATCGAATTCCTGAAGTGGTGCTGACTGCAATACCAAGCACCCTGGTTTTGCGGCTCTTCCTGACACCAGACGAAATCTTTAACGTTTGGATATTCGGCAATGATCGCCTTCAACTCTTCTTCCGGGAACGGATAAAGTTGTTCAATACGGACAATAGCGACCTTGTTTAACTCTTGCTTGCGACGTTGATCAAGCAATTCGTAGTAAACCTTACCGCTACACATCACGATGCGTTCGACTGCCTTTTTGTCTAATTCATCCACTTCACCGATAACGTTTTGGTAAATACCGGTTGCCAGATCTTCTAAAGAAGAAACCGCAAGAGGATGACGTAGTAATGATTTCGGTGACATCACAATCAGAGGACGACGCATAGGACGTACAACCTGACGGCGCAGCATATTAAACACCTGAGCAGGCGTTGATGGCACACAAACCTGCATATTGTGATCAGCACAAAGTTGCAAGAAACGCTCTAAACGAGCGGAAGAGTGCTCTGGTCCCTGCCCTTCATAACCATGAGGAAGCAAGATAGTCAGACCACATAAACGGCCCCACTTCTGTTCACCAGAAGATAAGAACTGGTCAAATACCACTTGCGCACCGTTAGCGAAATCACCAAACTGGGCTTCCCAGATAGTCAGGCCACTTGGCTCTGCGGTGGTATAACCGTATTCAAATGCCAGTACCGCAACTTCAGAAAGTACCGAGTCATAAACCTCAAACGGGCCCTGACCTTCACTAATGTTCTGCAATGGCAGATAGGTGCTGGCATCATCCTGGTTGTGAAGTACTGAGTGACGGTGGAAGAAAGTACCACGACCAGAATCCTGACCGGTAATACGAACGCGCTCGCCGCCATCAACAATCATTGCGTAAGCCAGGTTTTCCGCAAAGCCCCAGTCAAGAAGCTTCTCACCATTGGCCATTTTCACGCGATCGTCGTAAATCTTTTTAACACGGGACTGCAACTTGGTCTCGCTTGGGTAGCTGGAAATGCTCTTCGCCAAGGCTTTTAAATGATCAATATCGACTTTGTGGTCATATTCATCATCCCAGTCGTGGCCAAGGTATGGTGTCCAGTCTACGCTGTGCTCAGTCATTGGACGCCACTGTTCAACCGTACACTGACCTTCATCCAATAACTTGCGGTAGTAATCTACCATCTCTTTGTTTTTGCTTTCGGTCAGACGATTTTCAGCAATCATCTTGTCGGCAAATAACTGACGAGGTGTCTTGTGCTTTTTGATTTTCTGGTACATCAACGGCTGAGTTGCATTTGGCTCATCCGCTTCGTTATGACCGTGACGACGGTAACATACCAAATCAATTACCACATCGCGCTTGAACTTGTTACGGAAATCCAGAGCGATTTGCGTTGCAAGAACTACGGCTTCAGGATCATCACCATTAACATGGAAGATTGGCGCCTGAACCATTTTCGCAATGTCAGTACAGTATTCTGTTGAACGGGTATCTTCCGGATTAGACGTTGTAAAACCAACCTGGTTGTTAACAACGATACGGATAGTACCGCCAACTTTGTAAGCCCGAGCCTGAGACATGTTAAATGTCTCCTGAACCACACCCTGGCCTGCAATCGCACTATCACCGTGGATAGTGATTGGCAGTACTAAGTCGCCTTTATCGCAATCACGACGGTCAAGACGAGCACGCACAGAACCCATAACTACCGGGTTTACGATTTCAAGGTGAGATGGGTTAAAGGCTAGTGCCAGGTGAACATTACCGCCCGGAGTAATGAAATCTGAAGAGTAACCCTGGTGGTATTTCACATCACCAGAACCGATAACATCGATTTTCCCGGCGAATTCGTCAAATAGTTTGCTAGGGTTTTTACCCATCACGTTAACCAAAACGTTCAGGCGGCCACGGTGAGCCATACCTAATACAACTTCTTTGGTGCCGTGTTCACCAGCGCGGGTGATTAGGGCTTTTAACATTGGAATTAAGCTGTCGCCGCCTTCAAGGGAGAAGCGCTTAGCACCCGGGAATTTAGCGCCCAGGTATTTTTCCAGACCGTCAGCGGCAATTAGATCTTTTAAGATCTCTGTTTGCTGCTCAGCGGTGTAATTTGCTTTTGACTGCACCGACTCAAGACGTTGTTGAATCCAACGTTTCTCACGCGTCGACGTAATGTGCATGTACTCTGCACCAATCGAACCACAATAAGTCTTTTCAAGGGTTTCGTGGATGTCGCCAAGCTTCATCGCTTCCTGGCCTACAGCCAGTGATCCAACGTTAAACTCATTGTCGTATTCAGACTTAGATAACTCGTGGTGAGATAATTCCAGGTCACGAACGCGTGTGCGCTGCCACAAACCCAATGGGTCTAGATTGGCATTTTGGTGACCACGGAAACGATAGGCGTTAATTAATTGCAGAACACGAACCTGTTTGGTGTCAGCTGGAGCGCTTACAACCTTTTGAGGTCCGAGTTTGGCCAATTCACGAAACTGGTCGCGAATAACCGCATGATTAGTCTCTACCTTAACCCCATCCAGGGCCGGTAATTCGTCAAAAATTTTGCGCCACTCATCAGAGACAGAATGAGCGTTTTCTAAATAGGATTCGTATAGCTCTTCTATATAAGCGGCGTTATTTCCGCTTAAATGGGAAGACTCTAACCAAGCCTTCATTACACCTTCGGGCATTGCCTGTTCCTTTTCGGGCTAAAGCAACAAAATAAAAGAATAATCAAGATGCCGGACTTCGCAAATGCCCGGCCAGCTTCATTAAACCGCTCTTTGTAATAACATGGATTTGATCGAACCAATGGCTTTGGTTGGATTCAAACCTTTCGGACATACGTCAACACAATTCATGATGCCGTGACAACGGAAAACGCTGTAGGCATCCTGTAAGTCGTCCAAACGTTCATCCGTTGCAGTATCACGGCTATCGATAAGAAAACGATAAGCGTGTAACAATCCTGCAGGGCCGATAAACTTGTCCGGGTTCCACCAGAACGAAGGACAAGACGTTGAACAACAAGCACAAAGAATACACTCGTATAAACCATCCAGCTTTTCACGATCTTCGATCGATTGCAGATGCTCACGAGTCGGTTGACTTTTGCCATCATTGATAAGATACGGTTTGATTTTCTCGTACTGGTTGTAGAACTGAGTCATGTCGATAATCAAATCACGGACTACCGGCAAACCAGGAAGAGGACGCAGTACGATCTTGTTCGCTTTCACTTCGGAAAGTGGCGTAATACAAGCAAGACCATTCTTACCATTCATGTTTAAACCGTCACTACCGCAAACACCTTCACGGCATGAACGACGGAAAGAAAGAGACGGATCCTGTTCCTTTAACAGAATCAATGCATCAAGAACCATCATGTCAGAGCCTTCAGGGATCTCTAACTCGTAGTCCTTCATATACGGAGCATTATCTACATCAGGGTTGTAGCGGTAAATCGAAAACGTTTGTTTCATCCTTTTCTGCTCCTTAGTATGTTCTTACTTTTGGTGGGAAGGCTTCACGATGCACAGGTGTCATATTAACAGACCGCTTACTCATCTCTTCCGTTTCAGGGGTATAAATACTGTGACATAACCAGTTCTCGTCATCACGCTCAGTGAAGTCCTGACGAGCATGGGCGCCACGAGACTCGGTTCGGAAATTCGCAGCTTTTGCTGTACAGAAAGCCGTTTCCATCAAGTTGTCTAGCTCTAGACATTCGATACGCTGAGTATTGAACTCTGAAGATTTGTCATCAAGACGTGCATGCTTCAGACGTTCACGGATTTCAGCAAGCTCTTTCATACCCTGTGCCATTGCTTCACCTTCACGGAATACCGAGAAGTTAAGCTGCATGCACTGTTGTAAATCTTTCTTAATTTGAACTGGGTCTTCACCCTTGTCGCTACCTTCCCAACGATTGTAACGGCTTAGAGACTGCTCTAAGTCAGATGCTGAAGCATCTGTACCGTTTTGCGTGTCGCGTAGGTATTCACCAAGGAAGTTACCTGCAGCACGACCAAATACAACCAAATCAAGTAGTGAGTTACCACCCAGACGGTTAGCACCGTGTACCGATACACAAGCGATTTCACCAACCGCGAATAGACCTTCAACGATAGTTTCGTTGCCGCTAGCATCAATGTTGATAGCCTGACCGTTAACGTTACAAGGTACACCACCCATCTGATAGTGACAGGTAGGAATAACAGGGATTGGCTCTTCTGCTGGATCAACGTGTGCAAATGTCTTTGACAAGTCACATACGCCAGGAAGACGTTGGTTAAGGGTTTCACGACCAAGGTGATCAAGCTTAAGCTTAATGTGTGGCCCCCAAGGACCGTCACAACCACGACCTTCACGGATTTCAGTCATCATTGAACGAGCAACAACGTCACGACCGGCAAGGTCTTTGGCGTTAGGTGCATAACGTTCCATGAAGCGCTCGCCGTCTTTGTTTAGAAGGTAACCACCTTCACCACGACAACCTTCCGTTACCAGTACACCCGCACCTGCGATACCGGTTGGGTGGAACTGCCACATTTCCATGTCCTGCATCTGGATACCCGCACGCAGAGACATACCAACACCGTCACCAGTGTTAATGTGAGCATTGGTAGTTGATGCGAAAATACGACCTGCACCACCAGTGGCTAATACGGTTGCACGGGCTTTGAAGTAAACCACTTCGCCGGTTTCGATATCAACGGCGGTACAACCAACAACGTTGCCGTCTGAGTTTTTCACTAGATCTAGTGCATACCACTCAGAGAATACGTTGGTTTTGTTTTTAACGTTCTGCTGATATAAGCAGTGCAACAAGGCGTGACCGGTACGGTCAGCGGCTGCTGCGGTACGAGCTGCCTGCTCGCCACCAAAATTCTTAGACTGACCACCGAAAGGACGTTGGTAAACTTTACCGTTTTCGAACCGAGAGAATGGCAGACCCATGTTCTCTAGTTCGATAATCGCTTCCGGACCAGTTTTACACATATATTCGATAGCGTCCTGGTCACCGATAAAATCAGAACCTTTAACGGTATCGTACATGTGATATTCCCAGTTATCTTCGTGGGCGTTACCTAAAGCTACGGTAATACCACCCTGTGCAGATACGGTGTGGGAACGAGTTGGGAATACTTTAGAAATCAGAGCACATGACTGGCCTGACTCTGAAATTGCTAATGCGGCGCGCATACCCGCACCACCGGCGCCAATTACAATGGCATCAAACTCACGAACTGGTACGCTCACTTACACACCCCACACTGTTAAGAAAACCGCCGCTACGTATACAAATAGCGTGATGGTAAAAATAAATTGAAGAAGACCACGTAACGCTGTGTTTTTCACGTAGTCGGTCAAAACCTGCCAGATACCGATCCAGGCGTGGAACAATACGGCTAACACCGCCAGAATGGTGAATATCTTCATAGGTAGACAAGCGAATAACGCTGTCCAGGATTCGTAAGTGACATCATCAGTGATGATGAAGTAGCCCAGCATGAATAAGCTATACAAGGCAAGAATGATGGCGCTTGCGCGGATCAGGATGAAGTCATGAACACCGCTGCGACCTAAAGTTGCTACATTGTTTACCATAACCATACTCCTGCAACGACTGATAATAGAAGCCAGATAGCGATTACTACGTTACCGCTGGTTTGGCCTGAGCCTTTTTCTTCCAGGTGGCCCATATCCATAATCAAATGACGGATACCGCCTACTAGGTGGTAGATTAATGCTGAGACAATGCCCCAGATGATGAATTTAAAGAAGAAGCCTTGCAGGAGTGACTCGATGGTTGCAAAACCTTCAGCTGAGGAAAGAGAAACCGAAAGGGCCCAAATTAAGATACCAACAGCGAAAAACATCATCACACCGCTAATACGGTGCAAGATTGATGCTTTTGCAGCGGCTGGAAACTTGATTGTCGTTAAATCAAGATTTACAGGTCGTTGTTTTTTCACAGTTCTTGCCTAAAAACTAATAGTCCAGCTAGTTGTATTTCTATTTAAAATGGTAAGCCATTTTAAATAACCAAGTTTGTTATTTTTTCCTGTTTCAAAACAAATTCCAACTCCCCTGAAATTTCCCCGGAAACAGATCCGCACGAATTATATATAGGTCTATATTGAATTACAATTTTATGAGGTTTTTTATTAGCTTCTGTCTACTTTTCCGCCAAATTTAGGGTAAAAACTCCAATATTTTAAAAAATAACGGTTTAAATACGAAAGTACTACACAATAAGTTTGACATTTACCCATAAACTTAGAGTAGAATATCGGCAATTTTGCATTCGTAAAAACTGACTAATTAATCATTTGTCTTGGATTTTTATGATTAAAAATTTGGGTTGGAGCTAAACTTACGAAACGCCGATTTCGTATTAACCCAAACTAGTCAAATTCGGAAAATTAAAAATCTAACTAAAATTTAGAGGATATTTTTATGGCTGAATCTAAAGCCACTCTGAGCGTCGATGGTAAAGAGATTGCGGAGTTACCAATTCTTTCTGGAACCGCAGGTAATGACGTTATCGACATCCGTACTCTGGGAAGCAAAGGCTATTTCACCTACGATCCTGGCTTTTTAGCAACTGCCTCCTGTGAATCTGAAATCACTTTCATCGATGGCGCTAAAGGTGTTCTTCAACACCGCGGTTACGCTATCGACGATTTGGCAAAGAAAGCCGACTATCTGGAAGTTTGTTATATCCTGTTAAACGGCAAAGCCCCCAGCCAGGAAGAGTACAACGATTTCGTTAACATCATCACCAACCACACCATGGTTCATGAGCAGTTAGCACACTTCTTCCAGGGATTCCGCCCTGACGCTCACCCAATGGCAATGCTTTGTGGTGTTGTAGGCGCCCTATCCTCTTTCTATCACGACGACCTTGATATTGCTGATCGCGCCAAGCGCTTGCGTTGTGCACATCGGTTAGTTGCTAAGATGCCAACCATTGCTGCTATGGCTTATAAGTACAGCATCGGTCAGCCGTTCGTTTATCCTCGTAATGATTTATCTTACGCAGAAAACTTCTTACACATGATGTTCTCTGTTCCTGCTGAAGAGTACAAAGTCAGCCCAACCTTAGCTCGCGCTATGGACCGTATCTTCATCCTTCACGCTGACCACGAACAAAATGCTTCAACGTCGACTGTACGTTTAGCGGGTTCTTCTGGTGCTAACCCGTATGCCTGTATCGCGGCTGGTGTTGCATCTTTGTGGGGGCCAGCTCACGGTGGTGCTAACGAAGCATGTCTGAACATGCTTGAAAAAATCGGTGATGTTTCTCGCGTAGATGAGTTCGTCGCTCGTGCGAAAGACAAGAACGACCCATTCCGTCTAATGGGCTTCGGTCACCGTGTTTACAAGAACTTCGACCCTCGCGCAACCGTAATGCGTGAAACCTGTCACGAAGTTCTTAACGAGCTAGGTGTAGAAGATCCACTATTAGACGTAGCGATGGCGCTTGAAAAAGTAGCGCTTGAAGACCCGTACTTCATTGAGAAGAAACTTTACCCGAACGTAGACTTCTACTCAGGTATCATTCTAAAAGCTATCGGTATTCCAACCAGCATGTTCACTGTGATCTTCGCATTATCACGTACTGTTGGCTGGTGTTCACACTGGGACGAAATGCTGACTCAACCAGGTCAGAAAATTGGTCGTCCTCGTCAGAACTACACTGGTGAATTGAACAAAGAATTCACCCCGCTTGATTCGCACAAGTAATCAAACGCAGTTTTTTCAAAAAGGCAGCCTTCGGGTTGCCTTTTTTGTTTTTGGAGGAGTCAAAACAGAAGGCGTTTTAAAGGTGGAGTCAAAACAGAAAACGCTTTGAGGGTGGAGTCAAAGCAGCAAACGCTTTGAGGGTGGAGTCAAAGCAGCAAACGCTTTGAGGGTGGAGTCAAAACAGAACGCGTTTTGAAGGATTTGGCCAGGGATGGCCTATATGCCGAAAATGCAGGAGCAATTTTCGGTTTTGCCAGGGATGGCCTATATGCCGAAAATGCAGGAGCAATTTTCGGTTTTGCCAGGGATGGCCTATATGCCGAAAATGCAGGAGCAATTTTCGGTTTTGGCAGGGATGGCCTATATGCCGAAAATGCAGGAGCAATTTTCGGTTTTGGCAGGGATGGCCTATATGCCGAAATGCACTAATACATGGAGGTATGTAGTTAGAATAACGCACTAATACAAGGATGTATGTAGCTAGAATAACGCAGGAGTAGTTATCGAGGAGCAGTTATCGAGGAGCAATTTTCGGTTTTGCCAGGGATGGCCTATATGCCGAAATGCACTAATACATGGAGGTATGTAGTTAGAATAACGCACTAATACAAGGATGTATGTAGCTAGAATAACGCACTAATACAAGGATGTATGTAGTTAGAATAACGCAGGAGCAGTTATCGAGGAGCAGTTATCGAGGAGAAGTTATCGAGGAGCAATTTTCGGTTTTGGCAGGGATGGCCTATATGCCGAAAATGCACAAGGACATGGATGAAAAGCCAAGTACCCATTCGAATAACGAAAAAGACCCTAACAACGTCATCTCCTTGAAAAAGGAGATCTTCGACTTTGCCAAGGCTCTGATTTCCAGTCGTGGCTGGAAATGACGGGAGTTGATGATGTTGTTTGAAAGGTTTGGCCAGGGATGGCCGGCGACACTGTGAGACAAATCTCGGTGGTCCTTCTGTTTGTACGTTGGCATTTCGATAAAAGTAGGCGTCAAAATCGAGCTAGTTTTTGCCAAAAAGTCGATATCAAAAGGTTTCTAGTACTAATTATTCGGGTTGGATTCGGTAAATTTGGGTAAATTCAAAGGTGAATTTAACTGAAAGAGGCGTAAATTAAGCCGCCAATCGTCATTCGGTCCAAGAGCCGAAATCTTAGTTTTCAATGCAATTCCATTCCGAGAGATACCGGACGACTCTGGTATGCCAAACGTTATTACCATGCTAACAGCCGAATCCGAACGCTCAACGTCATTCCGGACTCCGATCCGGAATCTAAAAGAACGAAACTCTCCTGATTCTATTCAGAATCTTGCAGCTTTTAACTACTATCGCCATAGGATACATCGATAGATGGAGTATATTTTTATCCTGTTTCCGGTGCATGCCTTAACGGCGAAAGGTGCGAATTAACCAAAATTCAGCTAAAAATGACGGAAATTCTCTCTTTATCTCTCTGTGGTTAGAATTTAAACAACTAGCCTGTGGATTTTTCGTATAAGAAACATACAGTAAAGCCCTATATTTTCCTCCTCCTCCGTTAATTTTCTTGGGAAAATCACCATTTATTGGACAATAACTTGTCAAAAAGAGTCATGTCGTGCGACATTTTTAGTAAAACTCGACAAAATTTTTCGACGGTATTTCGAAATAATCTCAAACTTTCTTAGTCAAACAGCTCAACAATTGATGAATGATTATTCAGCAAACGTTTATTAAGCCGTTTTATTGGTAATAAATAATAGAGAAAAGCCTTGAACAGACCATCTGATTCGATGACTTTTATAGATCAAACAGCTGTTATTTATCGCTTTATTGTGTTTTGGTTATTAAGCTAAACTTATATCGAATCAACCTTTTGAGCAGAATGCATTAGTGAATGGTGATAAAAAACCTGATAGCCATGTAGCTGTGCCAGTTATCCTGATTGTCGACGACGAGCCGGGCAATATTGATCTGGCCTCTAGCGTCCTGCGCCCGGATTACC
This sequence comes from Thalassotalea sp. PS06, assembly GCF_007197775.1. NCBI lineage: Bacteria > Pseudomonadati > Pseudomonadota > Gammaproteobacteria > Alteromonadales > Colwelliaceae > Thalassotalea > Thalassotalea sp. PS06. The sequence goes on from NZ_CP041638.1 coordinate 2,088,135, forward strand.
GGATAAAAGCCGCAACCAATGCAACAACAGCCTTAAAGATAATTAAGGCCGATAGCAATATTGACCTGATATTACTCGATATCATGATGCCTAATATCAATGGCTTTGAGCTGTGCCGTCAGCTTAAAAATGATCAAACCACTGCCGATATTCCAATCATTTTTCTCACTGCAAAATCTCAGGTCGAGGATATTACCCAGGGTTTCAAACTCGGCGCAGTTGATTACATCACCAAACCATTGCAGCCCGATGTGCTCTCGGCTCGGGTCAAAACCCATGTGCAACTGCATCAAACTAGAAAGCTTTTAAAAAGTCAGGTCACAACTTTAGAAGAGAATGCCAGGTTACGTGAGGATATCGAACGTTTGACCCATCATGATTTAAAAGGTCCGTTAGGTGTTATCTTGTTCGAATTAAATAAGATTGATGACAAGAGCGTCTCCAATTCCATTGAGGAATCGGTTACCAATTTACTCAACATGATCAATAACTCTTTGGATATCTTTAAGATAGAAAATGGTACTTACCCGCTGGATCCGGATATGGTGGATTTAAAGCACACTATCAACCGCGCCATCAAATCTGTCCGTTACCTGTCCAAGCCGAAAAATATCACCATCAAACTTATCCAAAAGCAAGACGATTTATACGCTCTGGCAGAGGAGCTGTTGTGTTTATCTATCGTCAATAATCTACTCAAAAATGCTGTAGAGGCTTCGCCGGATAATCAGACCATCAACATTGAAGTAACAGAACAGGAAGAAATGGTAAGTATCCGTATCGAAAATCAGGGCGCGATCCCTGAAGATTTGCGAGATACCATTTTTGAGAAGTACGCCACATCCAACCTTGTCAGGGGTTCAGGGCTCGGTGCCTATTCTGCGAAATTGATGACCGAAGCGCAAAATGGTCGAATCCATTTTGATGTTATCGACAATCAAAAAACGCGATTTGTCGTTGAATTGCCAAAATACTAACCCCTAGTCCCCTTTCATATTTGTTATTAGAGTGTTTCCGTTATTGAGCCTTGAAGTTGCAATTGGTGTAATACCAAGTCCACTAAGTGATTTCCCACTCAGTGAGAATTTAAAGGCTTTTAGGCAATGCTTTAATTGTAGAGAACGGTTGGATCATTTTCGAAATCAGCCAGAATCAATAACGCAGGATAAACGCCTTTAAAACTCACCCAGAGGGAGTTTATCAGAGGCCCATTTACTGCCCTATATTTCATTAATATAGAATGACTATATCAATAAAATCTATGTTGTAACTGAACCTCTGCCCTAACTCTGAGTTGTGCAAAAACTCAATGGAATTGGTATAATGCCGGCGATTTTAACTCGACCGTGAAAATAACATGTCAGATACACAATTGCGCTTTGGCGGAATCGAACGCCTTTATGGCAAAAGCGCGTTTCAACATATTCAAAATGCTCACTTTTGTGTCATCGGTATCGGTGGTGTTGGCTCGTGGGCGGTTGAATCACTAGCTAGAACCGGTATTGGCACCCTCACGCTGATCGATCTAGATGATATCTGTACGACCAATATCAACCGTCAGATCCACGCATTAACGGACACCGTTGGTGAAAGTAAAGTGGAAACCATGGCCGAGCGAGTTCGTCAAATCAACCCTGATTGTAACGTCAATGAAGTTGAAGACTTCATTACCATGGAAAACCTGTCTGAACTTCTGCATCCTGGTCTTGATTACGTTATCGATGCCATCGACTCGGTTCAGGTTAAAAGCGCCCTGATCGCTTATTGTAAACGACATAAGATCCCGTTAATCACCATAGGTGGCGCTGGTGGGCAGCTAGATCCGACCCAGATTTGTATCAGTGACTTAAGCAAAACTTATCAGGATCCACTGTTGGCAAAAGTGAAAAATCAATTGCGCCGCCAGTATAATTTCTCCCGGAATACTAAGCGTAAGTTTGGCATAGACGCGGTATTTTCAACCGAGCAATTGACCTACCCGGATAACGAAGGGGAAGTGTGTTTGGCAAAACCGGATAACGCCGATTCGATGCGATTAGATTGCCGCAGCGGTTTTGGTGCTATCACCCATGTAACGGCAAGCTTTGCATTCTTTGCGGTAAGTAAAGCTATCGATAAGTTTTTAAACGCGAAAGCTCGTAAACTCGCTGAATCTGCTTAAGCCTTTTTAAGCAAATCCCTGAATAATAATTCAGGTACTTTGCTCACTAATTTTACTTAGCACGATATCAAAATTGCCATTTAAAAACCGGCGTTGTTTATCCGCTTTAAAATCGACAATCAGTTGTTTTTGCTCTTGCTCACTTAATTCAAGCAACAATAAATCTCGCTGATTCAACGGTTCCTCAGAAAATACATTTGTGTGGTCAGCTCCCGATAACCACGTTTGGCCACTTTAAAATGAATGTGTGGCGGTCGCATCCATTTACCATCTGCAGGATAAGGCCCCGGTTTGACAGAGCGAAAGTGATAAAAGCCATTGTCATCGGTTTGCACGGTGCCCCATCCCTGGAAATTCTCATCAACTTTCACTCGGCGTAAATCCCGTTCATGATGATACTTACCAAAACTATTGGCCTGCCAGACATCAATTAACGCTTGTTTTACCGGCACCCCATATTGATCGACAATTCTGCCAGACACTTTAATAAACTGCCCTTCAGCTCTTTTATCGTGTCCCTGGATATAGGTTAAGTCCAGGTCCATGTCCTTTTGACTAGAATTTGGAAAAAATGGCCCCTCGGTTTGCTCCGGGGTTGGATTGAAATTACTGTTTTCTGCAGAGCGCGTGTGCGCAGCAAATAACAAACTCGTGGCGCCAAGAGCGCTGAGTTTTAAGAAACGGCGGCGAAGCCAGGAAGGTCGCTTCAGAGTCATAACTGCTAACTCCACTAAATACAGGCTTATATGATTTTGACAATGGAATGACCATTCTCTGCAATCAAAGCCTTGCTTAAAAGCCTTTAAATTATCACTGAGTGAGCAATCATTTAATGGGATTGGTATTATAGGTTTAGAACAAGAGCGCAGAGAACACAAACGATTGGGGGCAAACCTTAGATTCGTGTGACCTCATCGGCCCACCACCAAACCTTGTTGTAACCGATATTAAAGTGAGAAAAATAAGAAAATGGAACGCCCTTTTGAAAGTTCAGACTCACGATAAAATCCTTGGATGACGGCGAATGCATTGAGAATCCTCCCGTACCCGGTGATGTCATCGTGCCTTGGTTAAGATCAAACAATACGTCCCCCTCGGCAATATAATACAGGTCAGGATATTCCAACGATTGGTAAATCCTTCCGGCTACCGCTTCTCCTCGTTTGTAGAGGATGAGATCGGTTCTAACAAAGTGAACAACCTTGCCCGAATATGAAAATGCATTAATAAGAGACTCAACCCAGTCTTTATCCGCCTTTGTAAGTTGATGCTTTTTAAATTCGTTGGAGAAATCTGTGGAATATCGAGTATCACCGGACGCCATATCCCCAGCACTTGCCACTGCAGGAATGAACCAAAAACAGACTAGAAGTTTTATTATGACTTTCATCGAATTAATTTTATTCCTGAGAAAACCACTGATTTTCCAGCGTTACCCCATTTATCAATTGCTCATAATGCCAGTGATTTTGCGCAAATAACGCCAATAACGCCTGTTCCAGCTGATAAGGTTCAGAGCCGCCTCGATACATAATCTGGAACTCGTGTCTTTGGGTGGCATCCACATCTTGCACCGCGGGCAATGCTTTTATTTTATTGATTAACCCCGGAATTTGATCAGAGCAACGCAGTGTCAGCGTCAGTACATTGTCGCTAGTAGCAATTTTCACCGCACCACTGACAGATCGATTTTCAGCAGGTTGATTAAAATTCTCTGATAGCTTGATATTGCCATCTCTTAAGAACATCACTCGTGGGCATATTCGCTGCAACTGCTCCAACTGATGGGAGCTGATAATCAGTGTCGCAAGCTCTTTGATATCAACGAGTATGTTAGAGATTTGTCTGGCGTAATCAGGATCTAAACCTGCAGTCGGTTCATCGAGAAGAATCACCTCTGGAGAGCCCAGTAAGCCTTGAGCGATCGCCAAACGCTTTTTCATCCCATGGGAAAGAACCTGACTTTTTTGCTTTGCATAACCTTCAAGGCCGGTTAGCTCTAAAACCCGACTAACATCCATACGTGCCTTTTTGCCCGCCATTCCTTGCAATTTAGCATAAAGAATTAACTGTCGTTCAATAGAAAAATCCGGATCGAACTCTGCGTCCTGAATCAATGCAGATAAACGGGACAAATGCCGATAACTTGAGACGGCCTGCCCCAATACATTAACCTCACCACTATCTGCCTTCAAAAAGCCACAGATAATCGAAAACATGGTAGTTTTACCGGCGCCATTGGCGCCAACCAGAGCTACCGGCTCTCCCGCTGTAATATCGACACTGACATTATCCAGCACTTTATGGGCGCCGTAGGCCTTAGAAACGTTTTTTAAACTCAGTACCGTATCCATCACCACTTATCCTCAGCTTAAAGAACGAATTCGAAAACAGATTAACGACGCTAGAATATAGACCCCAACCAAATACAGGGGCTGGCCGAGTTTCTCCAGCGCTGGTCCCTGATCCCCCATAGTAGCGAAAATTCCTAGACCTGGTAACAACCATGATGTATTGAGATTTATCTGTAGTTTGGAAGCGAATAGATAATCAATAAGCGGCAGTACCATATACATGAGTATCAGTACCAGAATAACCTTTTTGCCGGAAGGCATAAGGACATTGAGAAAGTTGGTCAAAGCAATGAAAGGCAATAGCCATAGTACCAGGAAAATAAAGGTGTCTACCCCCTGGTCAATTGCTGCTGTTAAAGAATCCGGCTCGCGCAACGTGCTGTATGTCAGGGTAATAACGACGAGTGCAAAAACCAGCGCAGTAAAAAATGTTGCATAACCGAGAAAACGACCGATTAAGAATTCAGACCGTCGGGTACGCATCAGATAAAACTTTACCGTACCTCGCTGCCGATCACTGGCAAATTGATCGCTGGATAACAATACGCAGGTAAATGGCAGCAGTACCATAGCGGCAAACCAGAACACTGACAGTTCAGCAACCGGCCATTGAAGTAATTGTTGAAACCCCAAATCGCCAAGAATACCCCGCATGATCGCGGCATCACCGGTGTTGGATATCAAATCAATCGCTGTTCTTATCGGATAATGGAACAGCAATACCCAGGCACCAAAGAAGGTAAGCAGCGTAAGTCGACCCGAGCCGGTAACGAAAACACGCCGCCACTCATGTATGCAGACATGCAAAATTCGATTTAAATCATAAACTTTCATATTGCCATCATAGAAGATGCAGTGGCCACTGTTAAGCCTTGATTTGTAAATAGCTGTTTCATTTCAATATGGCCTAAAAACCTCACTTTTAAATAAATTGTCGCCCGAGCATTTTCCGGCAGGTAGATTGGTATTAAACTTAAGGGGTTTTCTCTAGCTACAAGGCACAAACCGATGATTGTTAATTCCTGCCGTTTTCTTATCTCCGCACTGGTCTTGAGCGCTTTTATCAGCGGCTGCAAACCGGCACCTTCACCAGAATCCAATGGTGCACCTGCTGAAGATGAAATAAAAACCGAAGCAGCCCCCCAGGCAATGCGGACATTACGCGGGGAAATTTGGTATCGGGAAAGAATTATCCTTGCCGATGATATTAATGTAGAAATTTACTTAGAGGACACGGCAAAAATGGATGTAGCGGCTACGGTAATCGCCAGTACATCATTGAATAACCCGGGTATGCCACCCTGGCCTTTCGAGTTGGAATATGATGACAACCGACTTCAGGAACAGGGCCGATATACCCTTCGCGTAAGAGTGATGGAAGGTGAGCGTCTGCGGTTTATCAATATGCAGTCAACACCGGCATTTTCTGAAGATGGCAAACCTGTTCGGGTAATGGTTCAGGCCGTTTCTGCACCAGAGCCTATTCCCGAAAACAATGAAAATAATGGAACCGATAGCGAACCTCTGGGGGCTGCTGTCGTTGGCAAAGATGCCTCTAAACTAAGCAATTTGCCACTAAACAGCTCGCAATGGCTATTGGTCGAAATGCTTGGTAATAAAACCACTATCAAAGTGAGTGAAGCTCAAAGCAATCTGACCATTGATGACAGTGAGCAACGTATTGGCGGTAATTCTGGGTGTAATCTATTTAATGGGTCATATCAGGTGGACGGCTTTAGGCTGAGTCTTGGGGGGTTGATATCAACTCGCATGGCTTGCCCGGAAAATATTATGAATATGGAACAAAAATATCTGGATACCCTACAAAAGGTCAGATATTACCAACGCGATGAACAGCAACTGCTATTGCTGGATGAAAACAAAAATGAGTTACTAAGGTATGAAGAAAAACCTCAGGCTCCGGATAATTCTGACTAGGGATAATGGCCTAAGGTTTTTAGAACGGCGGATTAGCTCAGAGGCTTTTCTGCCATAATCGATAGCAAGTTTCCGTCTGGATCTCTGACAAACCCCAGCCAGAGTTCATGATCTGGCATTTTCGCCGTCAGTTGCGGTGCCTGCTCAATTGTAACGTCATGCATACTCAATTCATGCCAATACGCATCGATATCGTCAACCTGATAGTAAACTGTCGATGTTTTATGATCCTGCTCATTTCCCTGCAATTCCGTAACCATCAACCTTGTATCTCCGGCTTGTAAAAATGCCATTTTCGGTGGCACTTCAAACAACAGCTCTAAACCTAGAATGCCAACATAGAAACTAAGTGAAGTTTTTAGATCTGAAACCGCTATGGCTATTTGACCAATTTTTTTAATTTTCGTCACGTTTATCTTCCTATTTGCTTTTTGAGCTTAAAGCATAATCAACAGCGGCCTGACAATGCAACGCAGCGGTATCGAGCAAAGGAAGCTCCGTATCCGTCTGTTTCACTAATAAACCAATTTCAGTACAACCTAAAACAACAGATTGTGCGCCCTGGGCGGCAAGCTTGTCGATAATCGCCAGGTAAACCTCTCGAGAATCGCTGTTGATCTCTCCTTGCACCAATTCCTGATAAATAATGTCATGGACACTTTGTCTGTCTTCATTATCGGGTATCAGCATTGCAATGGAGAACTTATCCTGTATGCGTTGCTTATAAAAATCCTGTTCCATGGTAAATCGTGTGCCCAACAGCCCCGATTTTTTGTGGCTTAGCTGCTGCAAGTATTCGCCAGTTACATCGGCAATATGGAGCATAGGAATCGAAACCGCAGCCTCAACCTGCTCCGCTACCAAATGCATGGTGTTGGTGCAGATCAAAAACACCTCGGCACCGGCCGCCTCTAGCTGTTTGGCACAATTGGCTAATAACTGGCCTGCTGTTTGCCAATCACCACTTTGTTGCAATGCTTCAATCTCAGCAAAATCAACACTGACCATGACAATTTTAGCGCTGTGAAACCCGCCTAGCTTCTGATTCACTAAGCGATTGATATTTTCATAGTAGCTGCGAGTTGATTCCCAGCTCATACCGCCAATCAAACCGATGGTTTTCATAAAAAACATCCTTTCCTGATTATGACTTCGCAGCCAATTGTTTAATGCGTTTTACGATTGCCAACAAGCCATTCCCCCTTGATGGACTCAGATGCTGCATCAGCCCAAGCTCTTCAAATACAGGTTCAAAATCAAGATTCAGTATCTGTTCTGATTTCTGCCCATTTACTAAGGTAAGGATAATGTTTAATAACCCGCGAATAACTCTGGCATCACTATCGGCAATAAAGGTTAGTGTGCCCTGCTGATGATTTTCAACCTTTAACCAGGCTTCGCTCTCACAACCTGCAATTAATGTTTGCTCACTGCGCTCAGACTTCGCCATTCGCGGTAACGCTTTGCCGAGCAGCATGATTTCACGATGTTTGGCATCCCAGCCTTTAGCCGCTGCAAATTTTGCTTTGATATCCTGCCAACTTTTGTTCTCGGTGAGTTCACTGCCACTAATGGCAAGAGCATTGGCAAGTTCTTCAGAAAATTCATCCGCACTGCTTTCTCCGGCGATAAATTGACGAATAGCCTCGGAGACAAAGTCTACTTCTTCAAACGTATTGTATGGCGCCAAAGATATACGGACCGAGCCTGGAATGTTAAAGTATTGCATTAGCGGCATTGCACAGTGATGACCACTTCGAACCGCAACACCTTGTGAATCAAGGAAAGCGGCCAGATCCTGATGGTGCTCCGATGCCAAAGTAAAACTAAAGATAGGTAAATCTGGACAGCCCTTCACTAACCATTGAATATCTTCGATAGTATTGAGTTGTTGCCAGGCGTATTCCACAAGTTTTTTCTCAAATTTCAGGCTTTGTTGGTACGCTTTAGATTGCAAAAAATCAATACAGGCAGCCATCGCAATAACCCCGGTGATATTTGGCGTTCCCGCTTCAAACTTATGGGGTAGTTCGTTAAATTCGGTGCGTTCAAAGCTAACATGTTTGATCATTTCACCACCGTATTGATAGGGCGGCATCGACTCTAGCAGAGATTTGCGCCCATAAAGTACGCCTAAACCTGCAGGACCAAACATTTTATGGGCAGAGAACACCATAAAGTCCAAATCTAATCGCTGAACATCGATTGGCACATGGGCAATGGTTTGCGCGGCATCCAATACGGTCAATGCATTTACCTGTTTAGCCTTACTGAATAACAGCTCGACAGGATTTAGCTTACCAAGTACGTTGGATGCGTGATTAATGCAAAGTAACTTAGTTTTTTCATTAATCATCGACAGCGCTTTATCTTCATCGATTCGGCCCTGCTCATCGATCGGAAGAACGACTAACTTAGCTTTTTTTCGAAGAGCCAATTGCTGCCAGGGGACGATATTGGCGTGGTGCTCTGCCACAGATATTGCGATTTCATCTCCTGGAAGAATTCCCGATGCTAACGAGGAAGAAAGTAAATTAATCGCCTCTGTTGTGCCTTTAGTCCAGATGATTTGTTCTTTACTGGGAGCCTTGATAAAAGCAGCGACTTTTTCCCGGGCGGTTTCATATAAAGTCGTCGCTTTCGCACTTAAATGATGGGCACCGCGATGAACATTTGCGTTAGTTAACTTGAGTTGTGTCGTAACCGCTTGTAACACCGGCAATGGTTTTTGTGTCGTGGCTGCATTGTCAAAGTAAATAAGCGATTTGCCATGGATAAGCTCCTGAAGGATAGGAAATTGTTGACGGAATTCTGGCAGAGAAAAATCACTCATATTGATACATTAAAAACCCAGTTTTTTACTTGGTTGCAAATTATACCCCAAGAAGATCAATTTTCTTGGCAACTAATCAGGATTTTTTACACATTAATCAGCAAAAAGCCCGATACAGGTCTATAACTAATAGTGTAAACAAGCTAGAGACATAACAATGACGATTTTTTCCTGGTTCAATCAAAATAAAACCACACAAATCAGTGATTCAAACAATGCTAGCACAGGGAATCGGTTGTCTAAGGATAACCTCATACCACTAAATAAACGTGGTAAATCCATGTGGCCTGTTGCCAAAGTCCGACTGACTCAGCCTGCGACTTTAAGTAACGAAGCAAAGCCTGCGGATTCCGTATCGGTGGTAACCGACATCTCCGACAGGATCGATTCCGATCTGGTCGGCGAGAAATACGTTATCAACGACTAATTCGTTATCAGGATTTGTAGCTCTAAATGACTGGAGGTCTTTGCATGGCAAAGCGTCCCGGATTGAGTGCATGAATTCTTTGATACACTTCAGATAGTTGCAGACTGTTGTAACGTAGCAAGCCCCAAGCTTGTTGCGGTTTGTAACTCATGCGATTTTGCTTATCGCAGGTTTGAGAGGCAAACACCCCTACCTCATCGGAAAATGCCTCTGGCGTGCCCAATACCCGCTTACCCGCCTCTATCTTCGTTATCGGCGTGGTGTTCTTGATTAACGAGCCCCAGGGAAGCTTTGCAAGCACCAAAGCTCGTGCCTGTTGCTCACTGCTGAAAAAAGTCCTTGGCAGGCTATCGACGACAATATTCTTTGCTACCGCTGTTAATTCATTTACCTGACACACCTGATGATTAGCAGGTAACGGATACTCATCAATAAAACCAATCAAATGCATCAGTTCATGTTTGAGAATCGCCGCATCATCAGCACCGTCTAAATACAAGATGCCATGGTTTACATTTGCATTGCCTTTGTCAGTAATCACACCAATATAATCGTTTCGCTCAGCCTCGATGGTTGCGATGATTTGTTGTGGCTGACAAACAATTCTTGCTGATTCATGAACCCGACACCCTAGTTTTGTTTCTGGAATGTATTGTGGCTTTGAAAAACAAAATTCATTATCAAAAAAACTTGTTGTCTTACCTCGTCGATAAGTAATTCAGCGCGTTGCAATGCTTCAAGATCCCCTGCGTAAAATCCAACGCTGGTATTACAGACTTGTTTTCCTGCGGCTAAACGACTCCCCCTCGAATCGCTTTCAATATTTTTGTTAGTGATAACGGATGCGGAATTGACCGTGCTTTGCCAATACTGAATTATTGCAAATCGCTGCACTTGATTAATTATAGGGTGATTGGAATTTTGTTTTGATAGCTGTTTATATGCTTCTAAGACATCCCGACCATTCTCTTGCGCCAGCGCCAGGCGCAGACGAATCTCCCAATAGAATTCAGGCTGTTCTCGCAACTGTTCAATAAGAGTTTCAGCTTGTTCATACTCTTTGTTATCTATTAACGCCAACGCCTGAGCATAAACGGCAGGTCCATAGCCAAGTTTAATGGCCTTTTGTAACCACAAGTTTGCCTGATGTTGTTTGTTTGTCCTGATAAAGTGTTGAGATAAAGTAAATGACACATCAGCGAACTCAGGAGCTAGCTTTCGCCCGAGTTTTAGCCAGGGCTTTGAACCTGGTTCTAGTTCATAAAACCGGGCTTTAAGTGCGATTGGACGGTCTAATTTTACACCGATATCACGTAATTGAGGTTGATTGGGAAATTGCGTTAAGGCGAGGTCTACCGGTTTATTAAGCAACCAAGGATTTAACACCACCACAAGGGTGGCAATCAAGATGCTGCAGATGATGGACAGAAAGACTTTCAAATCTGGTGGCTCGACAAATTTTTTTACCGTTTCAAGCCTATCAGATACGCATCAGGACAGTAAACACCAAAGTCACTGCCCTATTGCTCTGGAACCTTATTCCTCAGCAGGAAGTTGCTCCGCCCTATCCTCTGGTTCAGCCAGGCTTACATTCAATAAATCTAACTCGAGTTTCGCGTATCTATGCTCAATAAACTCGTACACGTTGGTCCCCAGAGCCAGTTTAAAATAGTTTGCCGAATTATTCGGTAATTCCAGGATTTGGTTGTATTTACCCAAATAGAAATATCCTTCACACAGGCGGTCGGTTAATTCTTTATTGCTGGTTACACCTATGGTTAATTCATCGATAAACTCTGCTTCACTCATACCGCCCAAAAACAAGCGTAAAATGTTATTCGCCCAGCTGTTATGGGGCAAGCTATCGTAATTGTCCTGTAGGTTCTTTTTCGCAAGTTCAGGATCGATTTCATATTCCACAAGGTAAAGCCAGACCATGCGGTATGGGTCGAATTGTTCCTGTAATTGAAATTTTTGGATGTCAGCTACCGCCATTTCCGGGCGGCCGCCATAGTACAGGGCTATGCCTCGATTGAGATAGGCATATTGATGCTGTGGCTCAAGTTCGATAGCGGAATCGAAAGCTTCATAGGCGAGATTGAATTCCTGACGCTGCGTGTGGTGAATCCCCATAAAGTTATAGGCATCGACGAGATCAGGTTGTAAACGTAAGGCTCGCTGGAAATCAAAACTTGCTAAAGACCGTAAGCCGACACTGTCGAAAATAACGCCTCTGTCATAAAACAGTTTTGCCCGTTGCTCTTCGGTAACTTCAACACGCTGAATAATTTCCGAAAGTCGAGCTAACGCTAATTCACTTTGTGGATTAATCGGCATGGGTTCGGCAATAACCAGATTAGAGATTCCCTGCGAAGAACCTGACGTCGTTGTACAACCTTGTGACATGGCTAGCAGCAAGCATAGAACCGAAGCTACTGAGCGACGAGAAAAAAGATTCAAAATTTACCTAACCCAACACTTTTAACATAATCATTACATTATATAAAAAAGGGAGCTAAACAGCTCCCTTTTTCTAACAAAATTAATTGTTTGTTATGTTACTCTTCTGAAGCTTGTGCTTCTTCAGACTTTTCAACCGCTTCTTTCATGCTCAGACGAACACGACCCTGACGGTCTACTTCAAGAACTTTAACGGTTACTTCCTGGCCTTCACTTAGGAAGTCAGTCACGTTGTTTACACGCTCTTCAGAGATCTGAGAGATGTGAACAAGACCATCTTTACCTGGAAGTACATTAACAAACGCACCGAAATCAACGATACGAACAACTTTACCGGTGTAGATAGAACCCACTTCGATTTCAGCGGTTAGAGCTTTAATGCGGTTAATTGCATCTTCTGCCTGCTTACCGTCAGTAGCTGCAATCTTAACCGTACCGTCGTCTTCGATTTCAATCGTAGTGCCGGTTTCTTCAGTAAGTTGACGGATAGTTGCGCCACCTTTACCGATAACGTCACGGATCTTGTCAGAGTTGATCTTCATGGTGTGAATGCGTGGTGCAAACTGAGAGATATCGTCACGGTGTGAGTTAATCGCTTCGTCCATTACGCTAAGGATATGGATACGTGCACCTTTGGCCTGGTTAAGAGCCGTTTGCATGATTTCTTTGGTGATACCTTCAATCTTGATATCCATCTGCAATGCAGTGATACCATTAGATGTACCAGCAACTTTAAAGTCCATGTCACCCAAGTGATCTTCATCACCTAAGATGTCAGAAAGTACAACGTGGTTGTCGCCTTCTTTAACCAGACCCATTGCGATACCAGCAACAGAATCTTTAATTGGAACACCAGCATCCATAAGGGCCAGAGATGTACCACATACAGATGCCATTGAAGAAGAACCATTTGATTCAGTGATTTCCGATACGACACGAACCGAATACGGGAATTCTTCGATAGTAGGCATAACAGCCAGGATACCACGCTTCGCCAAACGACCGTGACCGATTTCACGACGCTTAGGAGAACCGATAAAACCTGTCTCGCCAACACAGTATGGAGGGAAGTTGTAGTGCAACATGAAGTTGTCAGTCTTCTCGCCAAGGATGGTTTCAACACGCTGAGCATCACGCTGCGTACCTAAGGTAGCTGTAACTAGCGCCTGAGTTTCACCACGGGTGAACACTGCAGAACCGTGAGTACGTGGAAGTACACCTGTCATTACGTCCAGAGCACGGATCATTTCCGGATCACGACCATCGATACGAGGAGCACCAGAGGTGATACGTTCACGAACGATCTTCTTCTCTAGATCGTGAATAAGGTCTTTTGCTTCGCCTTCATCTAAAGTTTCATCTTCGCCAAGACCGGCATTTAACTGCTCGATAACCTTAGATTTGATTTCGCCGATAGTTTCATAACGCTTGGCTTTTTCAGTGATTTGGTACGCTTCTGTAATATCAGCAGTCGCTAATTCAGCGATTTTCGCAACAAGTGCTTCGTTCTTCGCTGGCGCTTCCCATTCCCATGCAGGAGTGTTTACTTCAGCGGCAAATTCTTTAATCGCGTTTATCGCTTTTTGCGACTCTTCGTGGCCATATACAACCGCGCCTAGCATCACTTCTTCAGATAGTACTTCAGCTTCTGATTCAACCATAAGTACGGCAGATTCAGTACCAGCAACTACAAGGTCAAGTTTACTTTCAGCAAGCTCAGCCTGAAGTGGGTTTAATACGTATTTGTCGTTGATGTAACCAACGCGAGCCGCACCGATAGGACCACTGAACGGAATGCCAGAGATAGCAAGAGCCGCAGAAGTACCTAACAATGAGATGATATCAGGGGCGATTTCTGGGTTAGCAGAAACAACCGTGATAATCACTTGTACTTCGTTTGTGAAACCTTCCGGGAATAGAGGGCGGATTGGGCGATCGATTAATCGTGCGGTAAGTGTTTCTTCTTCAGAAGGACGACCTTCACGCTTGAAGAAACCGCCTGGGATTTTACCCGCGGCATAAGTTTTTTCTTGGTAATTAACAGTTAGTGGGAAAAAATCCTGGCCAGGAACGGCTTCTTTTTTACCAACAACTGATACTAGTACGCTCGTATCATCCATGCTTGCCATGACAGCGGCGGTTGCTTGACGAGCAATAACTCCAGTTTCAAGAGTTACTTTATGCTGTCCGAATTCAAATGTTTTAGTAATCGGAGTCACTTTCTTTTCCTTATCTTTTAATACCATCTGGTATTAGGTATGTATTTTCATATATTAATTCGAGGCTAATTATACGCACTTAAATCGTGAAAGCCAGCAAAAGAAAATGAAGGTTTAAAGTCGATTTGGTTAATACCAATCACACTAAGTTTGTGCACAACTCAGAGTTAGGGCCGAGGTTCAGTTACAACATAGATTTTATTGATATAGTCATTCTATATTAATGAAATATAGGGCAGTAAATGGGACTCTCACTAACTCCCTTCGGGTGAGTTTTAAAGGCGTTTATCCTGCGTTACTGATTTTGGCTAATTTTGAGAGCGGAATAACCATTCTCTGCAATCAAAGCCTTGTCTAAAAGCCTTTAAATTCTCACTGAGTGAGCAATAATTTAATGTGATTGGTATAATTGCAACAGGTTTGTGGTTGTATTGTAGGATTTAGTAAAAATGGGGTCAGAACTTCCTTTCTGCCCCCATTTTTACTAACGATTAGTTATGCACTTAAATGCTTGTTGAAAAAGTCGAGCGTGCGCTGCCAGGAGAGTTCTGCGGCTTTCTCGTCATAGCGTGAGGTAGAGTCGTTATGAAAACCGTGATTCGCACCTTTGTACATATGCATGGTGTATTCTGCATCGATGGATTTCAGATCCTCTTCATATTCTGGCCAGCTGGCATTAACCCGCTTATCCAGTTCCGCTAATTGGATCTGCAATGGTGCTTTAATATTTTTTCGCAGCTCTTTTAAGGCCGGAGTACCGTAATATGGAACACCAGCATTTAGCGAGTCGCCTATTGTCGCTGCCAACATATTGACGATATAACCGCCAAAACAAAAACCTACCGCGCCTAATTTGCCATTGCCCAATTCATGATTCTTTAAAAAATCGGCTGCGGCAATAAAGTCCTGCTCGATTTTCGCTCTATCCATCGAACGTTGCATGCTCCGGCCTTCATCATCGTTTCCCGGATATCCGCCGAGTGGAAATAGCGCATCGGGTGCCAGGGCAATAAAACCGGCTTGCGCCAAACGGCGAGCTACGTCTTTTACATAAGGGTTTAAGCCACGGTTCTCATGGATAACCAATACCACAGGTGCTTTGCCTTCAATATTTGTTGGCGTCACCAGATAGCCTTGCCCTTCCCCATGACCTTTTGGTGACGGGAATTTCTGATAGGTTGCTTTGATATCAGGATCGTTGAAGGAAACTTGCTCGGCTTTAGCGTAATTCGGTAATAACGAAGATGTCAGAACACTCATGGTTAAACCGGCGATAGCCAAGCCCGATAAACGGGTTAAAAATGTGCGACGGTCAATAAGCCCATGGGCATATTCGTCGTACCAATCAAAGGCTTCCTGAGGAATTTTATGCTGTAAATTTTCTATTGCAGGTTTATTTTCATTATTCATATTATTACCCGAATGTGTTGTTATATGGTGTTGTTATTTGTTTATTATGCAGTGTTCTGATTAATCACCACCGCCTCCGCCGCAACCACCTCCGTAGCTCCCGGAGTCATAACCTCCTCCCGTAGTGCCAGAGGTTTCATTATTGCCACTACCACCCTTTCCCTGTTTTTTGGAGTCGGGATGGGAAAAACCTGGCTTTATAATCGCTTGGTAAAATGCGCCACAAAAAGCGCCGACCCAGGCCACAGAAGCAGAGAACGAAAGTATCTTTTCTGGTGACAGGATATCCTTATCAAATGCCAGCATCAGAAATACGGTTGCACAACTGAAAAAGATTAATGCGCCAACAAATGCACCAATGACCGCGTTCTTAAATAAGCGAGACATTTTGAAAATCCATTTGATTTTTATTGACTTACTATTGCACGAGTAACCAAGGAGTTCAACGATATCGCAGCTTTGCCTATCGCGACTAAACGGTTTCCTGGCTTATAAGATAGAGAGAAAGGGCTTGAAAGACCAAGGGGTCAGAGTCGTTGATATTTCAACAACTCTGACCCCTTGATAAAAAACAAAAGGCCGCGAATGCGGCCTTTTGGAAAGTTCTGAGAACTTAATCTTAGCGACGTAAACCTAAACGCTTGATTAGGTCGCTGTAGCGAGCTACGTCTTTACCTTTAAGGTAGTCAAGAAGCTTACGACGCTGGCTAACCATGCGAAGTAGACCACGACGTGAGTGGTGATCGTGGATGTGCTCTTTAAAGTGACCTTGAAGGTGGTTGATTTGTGTAGTTAATAAAGCAACTTGTACTTCAGGTGAACCAGTATCACCTTCAGATTGTGCATATTCTTTAACGATTTCAGCTTTTTTTTGTGCCGTTAGCGACATAATAAACTCCAAATAAACTAAGTCAGACCGATCACTAATTCAGACTGACCGACAAAAGAGGCGGTATTCTAACAAGATTCACCGCCAGTGCAAGTAATTTATAGCAATCCGTTGCAAAGACTGTTTATTCAGTATCTGCCTGGTGATCAACCACCAAACGTTTCGGAGCAAGTAAGCCATCATCGTTTAACTGGCCGACACCGATAAATTTGCTTTCTGGCTCAATCACAATGCGCATTAAACCCTGCTCAGAAAGGCCTGGAACCAACACCGGGTTACCATGGCGAAGATAAACCGCAAGGTCTGCATCGACATTCGCTACAGGCAAATCCGCAACCGCAGTATCCATAGGCAATAGCAACGGTTCAAGATATTTCGCCGGACTTTCATCCGCTTCTTTCGCCTTGGCCAGCAATTGTTCTAATTGCTCAAGCGTTACCATTTTATCGCGTGGATATTGACCCACGGACACCCGGCGAAGCATGCTTACATGAGCACCACAGCCAAGGCGCTCCCCTAAATCATCAACAATGGTACGAATATAGGTGCCTTTAGAAACATGAATTTCCATGTCGACTTCATCGCCTTCAAAGCGAAGTACATCAAGACGAAACACGGTGATATCCCGCGCTTCTCGCTCCACTTCAATACCTTCTCGAGCGTATTTATATAAAGGCTGGCCTTTGTATTTCAGCGCCGAGTACATGGAAGGTACTTGCTTAGTGGTACCTCGAAAAAAATCTAACGCTTGCGCTAACTGCTCTTCACAAACGTCGACTGGTTTTTCAGAAACGACATCACCATCGGCATCAGACGTGGTGGTGCGGATCCCAAGTTTTGCGGTAACGATATAGGTTTTGTCCGTGTCTAACAGAAACTGGGAAAACTTAGTCGCTTCACCAAAACAGATTGGCAGCATACCAGTAGCTAGTGGGTCCAGTGCGCCGGTATGACCGGCTTTGTTAGCAAAATAAATACGTTTCGCAGCCTGCAGGGCATGATTCGATGACATTTCGTAAGGTTTGTCGAGTAACAACACACCATCGACCTGACGACCTTTTCTCCGTCTTGCCATTAATTAATCCTGATTATCCGCAGTTTGCTCATCATCATTCTGGCCATTATCACCAGCACGACGTTTATCTTCAGATACAGCCTGATCTACCAGGGTGCTCATTCGCACACCTTCTACCAATGACTTGTCATATTCAAATCTAAGGTTAGGCATAATACGAGCACGTAAACGCTTCGCAAGAAGTGAGCGAACATAACCGGATGCTTCTTCCAAAACCTTCATTGCAGCGGCAATTTTTTCCGGCTCATCGTCAAAGAAGGTCACGAATACCTTGGCATAAGCCAGGTCACGAGTCACTTCTACAGCAGATACCGTCATCATCGAAAGACGTGGATCTTTAATTTCCCGTTGCAATATCATCGCAACTTCTTTTTGAATTTGTTGGGCTACCCGATCAGTTCGGGCATATTCTCTTGCCATGAGAATCTCCATTACTTTTCCGCCTTGAGGTTAAAAGACCTATTGCGGAGAATTTCATATAAAAAATGGGAGCTAAGCCCCCATTTTATTTAATCTATCGTGGGACCTGAATTACAGGGTACGCTTAACTTCAACCGTCTCGAATACCTCGATTTGGTCACCCACTTTAACGTCATTATAGTTCTTAACACCGATACCACATTCCGTATCTTTACGAACTTCCTGAACGTCATCTTTAAAGCGACGAAGTGATTCTAGCTCACCTTCGTAGATTACTACGTTTTCACGAAGTACGCGGATAGGCGCGCTACGCTTAACGATACCTTCGGTAACCATACAACCGGCAATCGCACCGATTTTCGGTGATTTAAATACGTCACGTACGTCCGCAATACCGATGATTTCCTGCTTGAACTCAGGTGCTAACAAACCGCTCATGGCTTGTTTAACTTCATCGATTAGCTGATAAATAACGCTGTAATAACGTAAATCAAGGTTCTCAGCTTCAATCACTTTACGAGCTGAAGCATCAGCACGAACGTTGAAACCAACAACGATAGCGTTAGATGCCGCTGCTAGTGATGCATCAGTCTCAGTGATACCACCAACACCAGAACCAACGATTTTCACTTTAACTTCATCGGTAGAAAGCTTCACTAATGAGTCAGAAATCGCTTCCAATGAACCTTGTACGTCAGATTTCAATACCACGTTAACTTCGGAGATATCGCCTTCAGCCATATCGGTAAACATGTTTTCAAGCTTAGCTTTTTGCTGACGGGCAAGTTTCACATCACGGAACTTACCTTGACGATAAAGCGCAACTTCACGGGCTTTACGCTCGTCTTTAACAACCGTTGCTTCGTCACCTGATTGTGGTACACCACTCAGACCTAAAATCTCTACCGGGATTGAAGGACCAGCTTCTGTAATTGAACGACCAAGCTCATCGCGCATTGCACGAACACGGCCGTACTCTAGACCACAAAGAACGATATCACCTTGTTTCAAGGTACCTTCCTGTACGAGTACAGTAGCAACCGGACCACGACCTTTATCAAGTTTTGATTCGATAACAACACCATTTGCCATCTTATCAACAACCGCAGTTAGCTCTAGTACTTCAGATTGTAGAAGTACCGCATCAAGCAATTCGTCGATACCCATACCAGATTTCGCTGATACGTGAACGAACTGAACATCACCACCCCAATCTTCTGGGATTACGTCGTGCTGTGATAATTCATTCTTAACACGATCTGGATCTGCAGTTTCTTTATCCATTTTGTTAACAGCGATGATAATCGGTACTTCAGCAGCACGGGCGTGCTGAATCGCTTCGATTGTCTGAGGCATAACACCATCATCGGCAGCAACAACAATGATTACGATATCGGTTGCTTTCGCACCACGAGAACGCATTGACGTAAACGCTGCGTGACCCGGGGTATCAAGGAAAGTGATCATGCCATGGCCAGTTTCTACATGGTAAGCGCCAATGTGCTGTGTAATACCACCGGCTTCGCCAGCCGCAACTTTCGCTTCACGAATGTAATCAAGTAACGAGGTTTTACCATGGTCAACGTGACCCATGATGGTAACAACTGGTGCACGGCTTACAGATTCACCTTCAGCACCGCGGTCAGTAAGAACCGCTTCTTCCAGGGCATTCTCTTTAACAAGAACCGCTTTATGACCCATTTCTTCAACAACAAGTTGTGCTGTTTCCTGGTCGATTACCTGGTTAATGGTTGCCATCGCCCCCATTTTGAACATCGCCTTAACAACTTCAGCGCCTTTAATTGCCATTTTGTCAGCAAGTTCAGCAACAGAAATGGTCTCACCGATGCGAATTTCACGCTCAACCGCTTTCGCCGGTTTTTGGAAACCGTGTTGTAGAGAAGTTGGTGCACTCAAAGTACCCTTGCTGCGACCTTTACCGTGACGACCTTTAGCACCCTGGTCTTTCGCTGGCTTCTTCTTACGACGACGGCGTCCGCCACCCTCATCTTCACGGTCAACGGTATCTTCCGCTTCTTGTGCATACACTGACGAGGTAACATGAACCACTTCCTGTTCACGACGCTTACGTTCAGCTTCCTGCTCTTTCCAGCGAGCTTCGTTTTCTTCCGCAAGCTTAGCAGCAGCTTCCGCTGCTTTTTTCGCTTCTTCTTCAGCTTTTGCCTTGGCTTCTTGTTCCTGGGCTAAACGAATACGTTTCTCTTCTTCGTTTTCCTGCTTCTCAACAACAGGCTCTTTAGCTTTAGCATCTGCAGCAGCTTTCGCTCGAGCTTTGGCTTCTGCATCGGCTTTTGCTTTTGCTTCCGCCTTGGCTTTTGCCTCTGCTTCAGCTTTTGCCCTTGCTTCGGCTTCAGCTTTGGCTTTCGCTTCGGCTTCAGCTTGTGCCTGAGCTTCCGCTTCGGCTTTTGCTTTTGCTTCTGCTTCGGCCTGTGCTTTAAGCTCTAAATCGCTGGCTTTCACATAAGTGCGCTTCTTACGTACTTCAACCTGAACCTGCTTAGCCTTGCTACCAGAACCTGTGGTGATGGTAGATTTGGTCTTACGGTTCAGCGTCATCCGAGAAGGTTTGCCGCTCGAAGTGTCACCGTGCTGTTTCTTTAAGTGCTCAAGCAAGGTTTCTTTTTCCTGCTCGGTAACACTTTCACTGGCCGCTTTTTTGATGCCAGCATCGGCTAACTGCTGTAGCAATTTCGCTTCATCAGTGCCTATATCTTTAGCAAGTTGTGTTACGGTTACATCTGTCATATCTAATCTTTTCTCCTTGCCAGTTCTTATTCTTCGTTGAACCAGCAAATGTTACGCGCAGCCATGATAAACTCTGCCGCTTTTTCTTCACTTAGCTCTTCGATATCGGAAATTTCATCCACACCCTGCTCTGCTAGATCTTCCAGGGTGATCACGCCGCGACTGGCTAATACAAATGCCAGATGACGTTCCATACCTTCAAGGTTTAATAAGTCTTCTGCAGGCTCTGCACCTTCAAGACTTTCCTCAGAAGCAAGAGCCGCAGTGGTAAGTGCGCCTTTAGCACGCTCTCGCAACTCTTCAACAATATCTTCGTCTAAACCATTAATTTCCAGTAATTCACTTACCGGAACATAGGCAATTTCTTCTAAGGTTGAGAAACCTTCTTCTACCAACATGGTGGCAAAATCATCATCGATGTCCAGCTTCTCAGTGAACAAAGTAATTACCTTGTCGTTTTCAGCCTGGTGCTTCGCGTTCATGTCATCAACCGTCATTACGTTTAGTTCCCAGCCAGTTAACTGGCTTGCTAAACGAATGTTCTGACCGCTCTTACCAATCGCCATTGCCAGGTTGCCTTCTTCAACAGCGATATCCATGGCGTTGGCATCTTCATCAACGATGATAGATGCAACTTCCGCTGGTGCCATTGCATTGATAACAAACTGCGCTGGGTTATCGTCGAATAACACGATATCAACACGCTCACCGGCTAACTCGCCAGAAACAGCCTGGACACGAGAACCGCGCATACCAACACACGCACCAACCGGGTCAATACGCTTGTCGTTAGATTTCACAGCAATCTTGGCGCGTGAACCCGGATCGCGGGCAGCACCTTTGATTTCCAGCATCTCTTCACCAATTTCCGGCACTTCAACACGGAACAGCTCGATAAGCATTTCTGGCTTAGCACGGCTAACAAATAATTGCGCGCCACGGGCTTCAGGCTTGATTTCATACAACAAGCCACGAACACGATCACCTGGACGGAACACTTCGCGAGGTAACATTTCATCACGGAAGATCACCGCTTCGGCGTTATTGCCTAAATCAAGGATCACACTCTCACGATTTGCCTTTTTCACTACACCTGTAATGATATCGCCTAGCTGGTCCTGATATTCTTCAACAACCTTGGCACGTTCCGCTTCACGCACTTTTTGTACGATTACCTGTTTTGCAGTTTGGGTGGTGATACGGTCAAATTTGATTGACTCAATCTGATCTTCTACGTAATCACCTAGTTGCATATCTTCACTTTCAACCTGAGCTGCCGCTAAACCAATTTCAGCGTAAGGGTTTTCCAAACCATTTTCGGAATCTTCCACGACTAACCAGCGACGGAAGGTGTCAAAATCACCGCTTTTACGGTCGATGCTTACACGAACTTCAATATCGCCTTCATACTTTTTCTTAGTCGCCGTTTCCAAAGCAGTTTCCATTGCTTTAAAAATACTCTCACGCGGTAGTGCTTTTTCATTAGAAACCGCATCGACAACCAGTAATATTTCCTTACTCATCCTAACTAGCCTCTCTTATTCTTTATAAAACTAAATCTTGGCAATTAAGTTCGCCTTCGCCACATTGGCAATCGGCAATTCATAACTTTCGCCATCAACCTCAACGATCAGGTTGTCACCTTCAACCGCTTCAAGGCTACCCTTGAACTTGCGGCGACCGTTTAATGGCATACCAAGTTTTACATCAACAGTTTCACCTACTACTTCTTCGTAATGGGCTTTTTCAAACAATGGACGGTCAACTCCCGGAGAAGACACTTCCAGGTTATATTCGGTACTAATTGGATCCTCTACGTCCAGGACTGCGCTTACCTGACGGCTTACTTCCGCGCAATCATCAACGGTGATCCCGTTTTCATGATCGATGTACAAACGCAACACTGAATGGTTACCGGCGCTAACGTATTCAATACCCAATAGCTCCATTCCGGTCATCTCTACCGAAGGTCGTAACATTTCAGTCAGTTTTTGTTCAAAATTGCTCAATCACTTTCTCCAAAAACAAAAAAAGGGCTTAAAGCCCAGTAAATAACACCACAAGCTGAATCGTTTTATCGTTACACCTGTCGGTCATCGCCATCACACAATTACGGCAAACATTGACAAACAATAAAAACGAAAAAGCCCCAATCTACACGGGGCTTTATACTGAACCCTTTGTGTCACTGAATTAGCGAGCTAATTCAGTCCCGAAAACCAGCAGTATATCTGCTTAGAGTCACAGTCAGATATCAGTTTACGGCAAAGCTGCGGCAAATTATAAAGGCTGTTGGCCAAGATCGCAATAAGAAATCTATATTCGTCCGCAGCTTAGTAAGTATCGAGCGGACAGCCGACAGTGCACAGAACGTGGCAAGCCTATCACTCGCAGAACACAGAGCAGTTTCCATCACCGAATCCCTGAGGGGTGCAATCAATGCGCAAAAAAGAGTTATTCGATACCAATATGGAAACTTCGTTTTTAAGGCTCAAAGCCGCTCCTTCCACCAGCGCCAGCTTGTCACCTAAAACACGTATAGTTAGTGTTTTCTCCACCAGCGAAGCTTACCTCTGATAACGTGAAAATGCGTCAGTATTTTTACCCGCCTTATTCATTATCCCCTTTCAACAAGGTGATCTCGGCAAATACACTGGCGTTCTTGTATCCCTGGTTCATGTCACCATCCACAGGCGTTATTGGATGTGAGCCGATAAAGTGTTCACGATGTTGAGAACCATCGTTATCACAATATGCCAGCATGAATCCCATTTTCTTGCCCACCGTTAAGGTTTTAGGATGGCTGTTATTCGGGTTCTTATAGTCATAGCTGTCATCGAAAATCAGGATTCTGGCTTCCCAAATCATTTTGTATGGTTCATCAGTGCTGCGGCGCCAAACCGATTCAACATGATGATTCAACAACAAGAAGTTGTTTTTATCATCTCGTTCTCTCGGCCCCATATCCGCAGACTGGTTATCTAATGCCACATGATAAGCGAAGGCATTGAAATTATGAGTATGATCGCCACCAGATGCATCTTCATCAATAAAAATCTCTAAAGCGTCATCATCCCAATAGCGATGCAAAGGATTTGGATGTTGATCAAATAAAACATCATCAACAATCTCAGCCATCAAATACAAAGCATCAGATTGCCATACCAGTTTATAGCGTCCGGAAAAATCCTCCCTACTCGGCTTGTCACCAACCCAGACATGATTCAACAACTGCCAATTTCCCTGCTGCCAAGCTTTATCGCTGCTGTTTCCATCAATAATAATATGACTGTTTGCCCTCGGCACAGCCAAAGTCGATTTCTCACTATCCACACTTGTACTAGATTGTGGCTCTGCCAAAGCTGAGTTTGTCGCTAAGCACCCCGTTAACAGCAAACATACGGTTTTTGCTCTATGTCCTAATCGCTGGAAGTAACTATGAGGGCCTTGCTGGTTCACTTTTAAACCTCTCTATGCATAACAAAATTAATCTGTTCAACCATTTCCTGTAACGATTGATTGCCATCAATTACTACGATAGGCTCTGAAGCCTTAATTTTTTCAAAGTCCTGAAATTGGCTCATCAATAATTTTTCCGAAAAGAAGTGTTGTTTTCTTTGAACCAGACGTTTTTGCAACACATCTTTATCAACTTTCAGGAATACCGCCCTGACATTAAATGGTAGTTCTTCAAACGATTGACGCTGCAATTTTCGTAGCCCTGAATAAGCCAGTACACAATTTCGTTTCCGTCGCGCCTGTGAGCGCAAATAACTCTGTATCGATTCAATCCAGGGCTCTCGAATTTCATCGGTTAATGGTATCGCTTCCGACATCATTTTCTTGGCTTCTGGCGTATGGAAACTATCTGCGTCAATAAATTTGTAACCATAATGAGTTGAAAACTCCGCTGCCAGTGTTGACTTACCTGAACCACTAACGCCCATCAAAATGAATAGATTAGGTAATTCTGGATCAATCGGTGAATATTTATTTAAAGCAATGGACTGTTTTTCCGACAAATGAACGGAAACCTTAGTGCTATCCGGTTTAACGGATTTAACGGATTTAACCTCAATACTTTCAGGTGCGGCCGATACGGCTGTTGTTGGTTTTACTGTTGCATCGGCTTCAGGGGCCTTGACAGCTTCAACTTCCTCCTTTTCAATCGGGAGATAAACATTTACCTTCAAATGATATTCTGTATCCGGCTGCAAGCCTTTCAGGACATTGCCACTAATCTCTTTTCCGTCCAGAGTAAGTTGCATCGGTTTATTAGCGCTTTCCTGGTGGTAATCAACTCTTATTGTTGCACCACGGAATTGGCGAATAACAGAAGCATTCCCCCAATGACTTGGAAGTTTCGGTTCTATCTGCAACCCTTCTGGGTGGCCCTTTAAACCAAAAAGCTCTTCCATTACACATCGGTAATACCAGGCGACCGTACCCGTATTAACCAACTGACTTGACCGCCCGGCATACTGCTCCAGGTTTTTCACCGTTCCTCGATAGTAATTGGGAATAAAGTTGCCCAACTGCCCACGAACTTCAACATCGTTTTGACCGGTGATCATCTGCATCAAACCGTCGAAAGCTTTATCTGCCTGATTTTTCTGATATAACGCGTAAATATGGAAAATACTGGCATGGTTGTAAACCGATCCATTTTCCGCACTGCCCGGAAATTTCTGAGTCAGGCGGCCGATGTCTTCTCGCATTTTGGTATAAGCTGGCGCCAGCATCATAGTCCCATGGGCCGTGGCTAAATGAGACTCGATAGCTTGTTGAGAATCGGTAAATCGATCCTTATCTGCAGCTCCGGCGAGCCAGGCCCAGGATTGCGGATTAAGGTATATCTTGCCTTCTTCATCAGCACTGACACCAAAAGGTTTACCGGCATCAGTAATCCCGCGACTGTACCAGTTACCATCCCAACAATACTTATTCACAGCGTCATTGATCGTCTCAGCGACCTGCTCAAACGACTCGGCTTTTTCTGGATGGGTTTTCGCGATTAACTCTGCTGTCACCTGCAGCGCGTAAGAAGTCGCCAGAGATAACCAGGTTGATATGCCTTTGCCTTGATGGCCAGCCATATTCATTGGATCGCACCAATCTCCCTGTCCAATCAACGCCAGATTGCGCTTGTCGAGATTCCTTTGCAGATTGTCTGCGGCAAGGATCAGGTGCTCGATTACAGGAACTGCAATATCGCTATCACTAAAGCCGACTTTCTGTTCCAGTAACTGATAATCATTATGTTCGTCCAAATACGCTTTTAAACATATTGGCAACCACACATTGATATCCTGATGGGGAACCTGATTAATATATTTCAGCTCGGCGCTGACGTTTAGCAAAATGCCGTCAGGTAACGCGCCATCACGCTTTTGCTGAGATAAGGCAAGGATGAATCGTTGTCGGGCAAGTTTTTTATCGAGAAAACTCGCGCCGATTAAATCCTGCAAAAAATTTCGGGTTTGTGGATCTGTGGTTAACCGCTGTAATTGTCCATGGAAATCCAACTGCTTTGGTAGCCAGGTTGACACAAACTGGTCGAAATCTTGATTACCCGTTGCCGTGATCAGTGGATTGTTAGCAACCCGCGCACAACGGCGATTGTCTTTGACCTGCTTTTCAATACTTAACTCATCAGCAAAGTATATCTGCCTGATATCAGCAATTTGCGTATCGTAATTATCATCATCGACCTGCCCGAACAGAATGGCTAATTGATGCTTACCTTTGGCATCAAGTTCTATCTGAAACTGCTGCGCGGCAATAATGCTCTCGTAATTGCCAGATATATTACCCAGAGTTTCGGCTGCAACCGCATCCGGATTATGCAAACCACCCTCACCCTCAAAACCGCTGAGGCTTGCACACCAACTCGTTGGGGTCTGATTGCTGGTCATAAAGCATCGCTTAGACGCGGCTTTGCTTTTCTCATAATCTTTGAGCTGCTGATAAGGCGCAATGGCTTTGGCAACGATAGCGTTCAAGTTGCTATCAAAGTCTGCGGATTGGTTCATCCACGACCGGTATCCGACACTAAAAGCGGGATAGACGCTTAATTTCCGTGCCTTTCCTGAAAGATCTTCAATCGATAGCTGCCATACTTCGACCGCAAGTTCACCGTCTAAAGTGACTTCTAAATGGCATTTTAAATCTAAATGCTCAACATGCCACTCAATGCAATCCACGCCTACAGTAAACTTAAATTTGGCTTGTTTCTGACGAACCGGTTCATAGGGCAATGAAAATAAATCACCGCTCGCTTCGTCTTTGATATAGAAAAAACGGCCAGGAGAATGGGAAAAATACTGAGTTTCCGGCTGCATGAATGTCGTCGCTTCCAACACTGGCGATCGAGAATAACTTCCCGGCTCAGGCTGCATTACCACGGCATTGGCAAATCCGCGACAGTTAATATGTAAAAAGGTGCTGTGGTTATACAGATAACCGCTGGCACCAGGAATTCGTGTGGGGGACGTTAGGTGTAATTGATGCTTGTCACCATCCAGGTGATAGCTCAGGTGTCTATCTTGACCCATGATTCAATAATTCCTTTCGTTTTAACGTCAAATCCTGTTGGATAGATTGTAAGGTATTGGCATTTAACGGATAAAAGTAAATAACCAATACGGACAGCAAGGCAAAAGCAGCGGGTAATAAGCTCATCAAAAGCACGATACCCAGTTCCGATCCTGCACTTTGTTGCTGGTTTGCCTGGTAGCCCAATGAGCCCAATAACCAACCCATAACACCACCGGCAAGTGCCCCGCCTAATTTTTGCGAGAACGCTGCCGCAGAAAATATCATAGCTGTGGCTCTTCTGCCATATTTCCATTCGGAAAAATCCGCGGTATCGGCGTACATCGAAAATACCAGCGGTGATTTTGGTCCCAGGCATAAACCAATCAAAAATTGTAACCCAAAGATAAGTAACAAGTTTTCCCTTGGAATAAAGTAAAACAAGGTGGAAAACAGCACGACTAAAGCCATCAGCAATAAAAGTAACTGGCGTTTATCTAATAACCGGGTGAGGAACGGAGTTATCGCTGCACCTATTGCCAGAGCGATCATATAAACCAGAGTAAACTGACCGATAAGATCCTCTCTGCCAACGTAATATTTAAAATAAAACGTACCAGAACTGCCCCGAAGTGTGATGGTCATCATGATAATTAAGGCCAATAAAAACAGCACAACCCAAGGCTTGTTGTGCAATAGATCCTGAATATCCTGCTTAACCGTAACCGGCTGCGTGTTGAGTGAAATGATGCGCTCTTTGGTGGATAAAAAGCTGATGATAAATAACCCTGCAGCAATAATCCCGTATATAAACATGGTCAGTTGCCAGCCAAGTTTTTCATCGCCATCACCCAATATATTGACCAGTTCTGGCGTGAAGTATGCTACCAAGGAACCGCCGGTAAAAGCACCGATAAAGCGAAAGCTGGTAAGTTTTGTGCGTTGTTGAGAATCCGAGGTGATAACGCCTAAAAGTGCTCCGTAAGGCACATTGATGAAAGTGTAGGCAAGCATCATAAAAATATAAGTACCGTAAGCCCACACCAATTTGCCGGAATCATTGGTTTCAGGGACGGTGAAGGTTAAGACACCAGCAGCAATTAACGGAATTATCCCCCACAATAAATAGGGTCTGAACTTACCAAATCGGGTTTGCGTACGGTCACTTATTGCCCCCATCAGTGGGTCAGAAAACGCATCAACAATCCGGGTAACCAGCATCATGGTACCGACGGCTGCTGCGGGTAGGCCAAATACATCGGTATAAAAGATAAATAAAAACACATCGAAGACCCGCCAATAAAAATTACTGGCGACATCCCCACAGGCGTACCCTACACATTCCTTGAGCGAAAGCGGTTTTGAAGAATCCTGAGACATAAAGGCTTTCTCCCCTGAAGCCCGATCTGGTTATTTTTTAACCCAGTTGACCTCAATTTAATGCTTCTGTCCAGCAAAAGCTATAGCGAGTTTATATGCTCAGGTCTAAAACACCGTAATTGACAGGTCTTTTTTAAGACTCTGCTTATTTTTTATTTTTATCCAACAGCCCTTGCAGTAAATCCATTGGTAATGGAAACAGAATGGTGGAATTTTTTTCCCCGGCAATTTCCGTCAGCGTTTGTAAGTAACGCAATAAAATGGCATTGGGCTCTGCAGCTAACTTTTCCGCCGCCGTGACTAATTTGTCTGAAGCTTCCATTTCCCCGGAAGCATGAATCACTTTGGCACGTCGGGTTCGTTCTGCTTCGGCTTGCTTGGCGATGGCGCGGATCATACTTTCGTTTAAATCAACATGTTTGATTTCAACATTGGAAACTTTAATCCCCCAACCATCGGTGCGGGCATCGAGAATTTCCTGGATATCGGTATTAAGCATCTCTCGATTTGCCAGCATTTCGTCGAGCTCATGCTGTCCCAACACCGAGCGCAAGGTGGTTTGTGCCAGCTGTGAGGTTGCCTGCAGATAGTCTTCAACATTAATGATGGCTTTTTGCGGATCGATCACCCGACAATACAGCACCGCATTCACCCGCACCGAAACATTATCGCGGCTGATAACATCCTGGCTAGGAACATCCATCACCACAGTGCGCAGATCAACCCGGACCATTTGCTGAATAAACGGGATAATGATGATCAATCCAGGGCCTTTGACCTTGTAAAAACGACCCAGTAAAAAAATCACGCCTCGCTCGTATTCGCGCAAGATCTTAAACGCCGCATACAAGATACCGAGTAGTAATATCACTACCACAGCAGTAAATAGTTGTTCGCTCGAATAAATTGCGTCCATAAAACTACCCTTCTTTTTCCACCGGTCTGACGGTCAGCGTCAGACCCTTGATTGCAATAATCTGAACATACTGGCCTTTTTTAACCGGAGTGTTGGTTTTTGCGTGCCATTGTTCACCGCTGAATAGCACCATGCCTTCGTCGTCAAAATCCTCAACAACCGCAACCGCAGCGCCGATCATTTCTTCCTGACCACTTACCACAGGCGCATTGCGTTTACGCCAGAGAAAGCTTAAGCAGAACACCAGAAATAGCACCGATACAAACGCCACGGCGGCGATAATTGGTAATGACACTTGAAACTCCACTTGCTCTGTATCGATTAAAAATATCGAACCTAATACGAAGGCAACTAACCCACCGATACCTAACACGCCAAAACTGGGCACCATGGCCTCGGCTACTAATAGCCCAATGCCAATGATCAACAAGCCAAATCCGGAATAGCTCAGGGGTAACATTTGCAGGGCATACATGGCCAGTAGCAGGGAAATTGCACCAGTAATTCCCGCAATACCGATACCCGGGCTGTAAAATTCTAAGATCAGACCATAAATACCAATTAGCAATAAAATATAGGCCACATTGGGATTGGTAATCGCGGCGATAAACTGGTGTCGCCAATCGGGGTCAACCGCCTGCAGTTCACTAAGCTGCAACCGCGATTCACTTTCCGCCGTTAATTCAAACCCGCTGAGCATCGTCGGATTTTCTTTAATTTTGCCCAGTAAATCCTCGGGTGAATCCGCCAGTGCATTGATCACGTTTTTCTCAAGCGCCTCTTTAGCGGTAAGAGTTGCAGCCTCGGTAACTGCAAGTTCTGCCCATTCAGCATTACGACCTCGTAACTGCGCCAGGGAACGAATATATGCCACGGCATCATTAAGTACTTTCTTTTCCATCGCCGAGGCATTGTTACCCTGTTGTTTGTCCTGATCATTACCACCGGGTTGGGGGCCAAGATTGACCGGCGTCGCCGCACCTAACGTGGTTGCCGGTGCCATTGCCGCCAGGTGACAGGCGTAGAGAATGTAAGTACCGGCACTCGCTGCCCGGGCCCCCTGGGGATAAACAAGACATGCAATGGGTTTCTGAAAATCCAGAATGCTCTGATTTATATTTCGTAGACTGGAGACCAAACCTCCTGGGGTGTCCAGGGTAATGATCAAAAAAGTAACATTAGGATTGCGGTTTGCCTTTTGGATTTCTTCTACAAGGTAGTCGCCAACCGCGGGGCCAATAGCACCCTGAATATTAAGCACCGGAACAATTGGCTCTGGTGATGATTGTCCTGCACGCCCTGCTCCGCTATCGCGTTCGGCAAGAGCCGGCGAAAACAAAAGCAACCACATGATAATCAACCACTTGCCCGTCATTTTCAGATCCCAGAGCGTTTTCATTATAAGTATAGTTAACGCACAGGTTTCAGGTTTCAGGATTTCCAACACCAACTGCGGATATTTAGTGTGCGGAAAGAAGTAGTGCTTATTAATTGTAACTTGGTTAGTGCTCCCCTCATTCAGATATTTGTCATCGAAGGGCCAAAAATTAGAGCAACTGGGAAAAACAATTAGTTTGCCAAACATAGGAGATACAGCCGACAACATATTTTAAGAGTTTAATTTTTGCTCTAACAATGCATGCAATGATGTCCGAGTCGTTGCAACAGTCGTTTTTAATATACTTCTTGAATTCGCTGATTGTCCGAGTGTTTTACATACCTCGTAGAAACCAACCACATCTAACTGATTTTCATATAGAAAATATCTGGCACCAATATTGCTCAATTCTCCGAATAAGCAATCGAATAATATGATAAACGCCAATCAAAGCCTCCAAAGAATTAAGCCATTCATATCACCCGATTGTTGATTAATATTTTTACCACCTGTTCAGGAGACAATAAATGAAACTTTCAGCAGCAAAAATTATTTTTGGTGCACTTTATGTACTCGCCTGCTGCAGTGCTATCGCCAAAGACGATAAAAGCAAAGAGGTAGAAGTGACTAATTCCACTGAAGAAGCTGTGCCAGTGACAGTAGAGTCGGGAACCGTTGCAGTAGAAAACAGCTCGCAACCTCTCAATGTCAATATTTCCAACGATCCAATTGATGTTCGAGTGATATCAGATAGTTCGGGTTCCGGTGGACTTACCGATAGTAATGTCATTCGCAGGCCATATCAAAAAAGAGGATCCGGTGAGGCCAGCGTCCGAGCATGCACTTGGGGTACAGCGGCTCCAGCTGGCCTGGTTATTGAAATGATAAGTTTTAGCGGCCAGGACTATATTTCGGGTCAAAACCCAAGACTATATGTTTCTTTGACCACAAATGGTGTAAATGCTGAATACGTATTCCCGGGAGAGGATTTGTCTAACCTGCAACAAGGTCGTGCTGCTGGACAGACGGTTAACGTGCGCTTTTACCCCGATGCAGGCACTACCATTTATTTTAACTTCTTTGCCGAAAGCGTCGATACTTGTCAATTTGCATTTTCCGGCTATACCCTGGAAGGAAGCAGAAGTTTGGCCCCTTAAGGCTCAGGCTGAAACTCTTCTTTAGGCAAGCGGAGACAGATGGCAATACAAACCTGTCTCCATCTTTGGCGTGTCTTAAAATATGAACTGCCAATTATTCCTGTGACGCGCATTGGGCTTCGGTTTTTAACCCGAGTTTCTTAAATACCGTAGCTGCCGGGCAAAACCCGGTGAATGAAAATTGTAATAAGTTGGCACCGATAAACACGGTAAACCAGAAAAAGTTAGGATGGACGAAATGGGTTAATGCCAGGGATAGCAATACCATAAATCCAGCAAAACGAAATACAGCTCTTTCAACAGTCATAATATACTCCTTTGATGACGCTAATAATTAAATCGGAGCCGCAACCACAGATTAGTATTATCCTGTTGCTGCCCGAAAAACGAATAATCCTGCTCTCCCCAAAAGACGTTGGCACCTGCCGCTAAAGTCCAGTTATCATTATAGCGATAAGTCATTGACGGTTTAAGATAACCGTCCTGATCGGTTGGGGAATAAAATACAAACACACTACTGGTCAATGTCTGGCGCTTTGACAGATGTGTTAATCGCAGCGTCAATACCTGACGATTTTCCTCGACCAGGGTTTCAGGCGACAGTGAATTAACCACATATTCATCATAATTATCCGTGTGTTCCAGATAAAACTGCACCGCACCGGTTAAACCTTTAACCAGCTCCTGCTCATAGCCAAACAACAAACGAACCTGGTCATTGGCAATGAATGGATTATCACCTCGACTATCTTCGATACTGTTGTAAACCGCAATTTCACTGTTGAACAGGCCGCTGGCAAATGGTGTTCGAATACTTGCGCCATAGGTGTGAAGTTCAGGGAAGTACGCTAGGCCGGCATTATCACCCTCAATAGAAATCCCGGTTGGTGTGGTCCAGTAACCTTTCGAGCCATAAAGTGCGTACTCAATGCCCTTGAAA
Organism: Thalassotalea sp. PS06; assembly: GCF_007197775.1. Classification (NCBI taxonomy): domain Bacteria; kingdom Pseudomonadati; phylum Pseudomonadota; class Gammaproteobacteria; order Alteromonadales; family Colwelliaceae; genus Thalassotalea; species Thalassotalea sp. PS06. The sequence continues at coordinate 2,121,392 of NZ_CP041638.1, forward strand.
CTGGTTGCTACACGCACTGCATATTGCTCACCATAATTTTCCAGCAGTGGAAAACGCTCTGGCGCAACGATGGTCATTGCCTGCGGTGAATAAAACGAAAAGCGTTCACCAGTGATAAAATTGTCCGGTGTAAACTCAGACGAGTAAACCAAATCAAAGGTGATATTTTTCACATACTGCATTACCCGCACACTATCATTCGGCGCTTTTAAATAAGCATCGTCTCGCCCGGCGAAAAACGACTGCCAGTCTTTGGCAAACAAATCGTTCAGGAACAGATAATCGCCGGTACCCCAAGTGATCACCTGACGACCTAATATCACATCGGTATTCTGTAGAGGGCTAAAAGCCAGGTTTAACTCCCGGGCATCAAATTCCAATTGTTCCGTTACACCGTCGGCCAGCAAATCGCCTTTGGCGGTAACAACATAGCCCTCGCTCTGATAACTAACCTCACCACGCCCTCTTAATTCAGCCAGTGACTGTTGTTTGTCAGTCACATTATGCTGAGTGAACGCTCCCAACCCCGCTTCAACAAAGCCAGAAAACAGCCAGGGAGATGCTTTTTCTTGTTCATCACCCCAGTCATCATCGCCCCAGAGATCTTGCGGGTCGCTTTCATCCTGAGCAGATTGCTGAAGTTGCGACGCCACAGGCGCAACTTCAGTCGCGTTAACCGTCTGTGGCAACATTAAGCTGATTACTGCCCATGTCATTGCCCGATTTATTACCCGGTATCGAAGCCCTTTAACCGAACCAGGCACGGTACGACTTAGCTTTACCCGTCGACGTTTATTCATCACCAGGTCCTAGTTCAACCATTTCGCTAGCGGTGTACGCAAACTGCGCTCACTAAAGACACTGTCTGGAAGACCTAAATCATAACTGACATTACGAAATTGCATCTCTGTGTATGAACCGTCACTTACTTGTTCAATCTTTGAGTGCATCACCGTGGTGTGTCCCTGAATGTCCTCGGTTTTCAACACCGTCATCTTGCGCATCGGTTGGTCTTTTTCGTTAAAATAAATCACCTGCATCGGTAAAAAGGTCGACCTATCAATGCTGGCCTGATAATAAGCAAATTCAACCGAATCAGGATTTTTTGGCGTGCCTTTGATTTGATAACTATCATCGCTAGTTGATTGCAACTCGAAAGTATCTTCCTTGGGGTTACGGCCAGATACATCTTCGTAATAAAAATGCGAACCAACAAAAGAGGTGCGCTTATCGGATGCCGAGATACGCTTTACCAAATCCAGTGCCGGCAGGTACAGCCAGCGGTTATCATCCTGTTCAACATGCTTTTCCACGCGAAATACTGTGCCTTTCACGTCAGTTGGCCGGGAAAATATCACCAACATGTTTTGCTGACCATGATCGGCGACATCCTTGCGCAAAATATTAAACTGGCGCATTTGTTTATTGCCATTCTGATCAACAATCAGCATGCGTGCTTCTGCCCTGCCATCATCGCCGGCATAGTAAGATGCCAGATTCGCATTGCGAATGATGTCTTCCGCGCTTCGCTGCTCGGCAACTGCCGCAGCCGCAATCAGCATGGTAGTGCAGGCAATCAAGCCTTTAATTATTGTGTTCATAGTAAATCCTCTCTCCTCAGTGCCTGTTTTTCTGTCTAAGCCCACCTGTGACAGGCTTTAAGACTTATCTGTCAAAATCAGTAATGCCGGTAGCAATACCAGGGTAACCAGCGCTGATACCACCATAATGCTGGCCAGGAAAAATCCCACCGTAATATAGGGCACTAAAGGCGACAGTAATAATGGGGTAAAACCGATTGCGATAACAATCGCATTTCGGGAAATGGCGCGGCTTGGTTCCTGGCACATTTGGGTAAGAGCCAACGACATCGAACCTAGCTCTGTGCGCAGTTCGCGCAACCGCTGCAAGAAGTGGATAGCAAAATCAATCGACAAGCCCAGGGTTAACGCGCTCAGCACCGCAATTGGCATGTCATAGGCTTTGCCCATCCAGCCGATCAGGCCATAAATCATGGTGATGGTAAATGTCAGTGGTAACATCGCCAAGAAGCCATATTTGAGAGAACGAAACAGCAGCACCATCATCAAAAATACGATTACAAAACTTGATAGCAAACTATCCAACATGCCGCTCACCATCAGATCCTGCCAGACTACATTCAAATAGGATTTGCCAGCCCAATCGGCTTCAATGGCAATTGGCGCAGGATTACTGGCCATGTAATCTTCAACCCAGGTGACCACCGCATTCATATGCTGGTTATCACCACTAGTCATTTGCAGCCATAACAATGCAGACTGATAATCGGTATCAACGAAATGCCATAAATCCTGTGGACGGTGCGATGATTGATATTGCAACAGAGTTTGCGCAACCCCATTTGCGGATTCGGGAATGGCAAAATCCGCTTCGTCTCCGGAATGTAATTCCCGATTTACGGTTTTAACGATATCGGTGATCGAGTTAACTTTACCAACCATGCCAGAATCAATAAGCGCCGCCTGCAAATTGCTAAGCCAGTCAAGCATCTCTGGCTGCATAAATACCTTACGCTCGTTAAGCTCGCGCTCAACCAACTGCAGCATGGTATCAACCGATTCGCTGTACTCACTGTCAACGCTGAAACTTAAATCATCAAGTAAAACCACTAATTCCTGATCAATACCTTTGTCGCGCAAGTGGGCTTCGATTTCACTGACATCCAGACCCTGTTTTTGCATGTCCTGTATGTTGGTATGCAGAGATTTCTGTATTTGTTGTTGATTGTTTGCTGCAGAATCAAATACCAGCCAGGCATCATAGGTACCGGCAAAATGTTCATTGAGGACTTTATCAGCAACACGGATTTGATGATCTTGTTTAAACCAGTTCACTGGATTGTCATTGATTACTATCTTACTGATACCGACGATGCTCAGCCCAAGTACCAGCAGGAACGCAGGAATAATCAACTTGGCCTGTTGTTGGGCATGGGCGCCTAAGGCAACCAGTACTTTTGACAATATGCCCTTTTGCTCCAGGCGAGTTACCGCATCATGCAGGTTTTCAATCGCTGCCGGTGACATTCTTGATATGTACACTGGAATGAATATCACGGTTAACGCAAACGCCAATAAAATCCCTGATCCAATAAATGCACCAAATATTTTTACCGGTGGAATTGGCGTAAGCAGTAACGAGAAAAAACCGACCGCTGAGGTTAATGAGGTGAACAACATCGGCTTGTACAAATGCTTCATAACCTGGGTAAGAACCGAGTTAACGTCTTCGCCTTTTTTATAACGATCGGCAAATTCGGATAAAATATGCACCGAGTCAACCACCGCAATTGGCATCAGGAAGATGGCAATCATCGAAGACATAATGTGAACGGTGAAGCCCATACCGATTAGCGACCCCATGATAATAATCACGGTGGCCATAGCGACTATCATAGGCGCCACAATCAGGGGGAAATTTCTAAAAAAGTACCAGAGCAACAGGAAAATAGCGAGGCCCGCGAGCGGTGCTGCAACCCCCATTTGCACAAACATTTCATAACCAAACTGATCTTCTGCGATTGGCAAACCAGTAATGTGAATCTCAAGACTGGTATCCAGAGTATCGGCAAATTCGCGAATCTGCGTGGCAACGCTATAACTTTTGTCCTTCGAAGTCAGCGGGATATAAATGGCTGCCGCCTTATCATCGCCAGACACCAGGGTGTTTTCCAACATTGGTAAACGCTTTACTGCGGCTTCGAGTGATGCCGCCCCCTCAGTGGTTGTTGGGGCAATTTTCATCAAATACGAAAATCTAATACCGGTATTGTTACCCTGTGCATCGAATTCCTGAGTAATATTATCGACCACATCAAGGGCCAGGTAATCGTTAGAGATCACGTCCTCAAATTGCAGGATAAATTGCGACAACTGATTCAGAGTCTGCAAGTGCTGCGCCTGATAGATACTGTCGCTGCTAACGACCCCAACGACAACCATGTCGTGCATTACAAACTTTGTCTTGATGTCATTATGAAACACCCGTGCCGGCGCATCGCTACTTAGCATGTTTTCCGGATCGGTGTCGATTTGCAATCGTGGGAACATTGCCAGGGTTAGCGTAACCAATAGGATAACGACGCCATAAACGATTTTGGGTTTACCTAAAGACCAGGATAATAAATTTGCGTAATTCACGTTTTTTCTCTTGTATTCAACGTTGCCAAGATTGTAATGCCGCTAAATAGCGTTACTCATCACCAGCAATTAGTCTGACTTGTTATTAATAAGATTAGAATTAACTAATGTAGATTTTTCTAATATATACTTCTATATTCGAATTGTCTAATGTAAAGTAAACGAAATTTTTATATGTGTTGCCTAGCTGATGGAAATGAATAATATCGCCGACAATGCTCGTCAGGCCGCTAACCTGTTAAAGCTTATTGGAAATGAAGTTCGATTGATGATTTTATGTAGCCTGATCGAGAACAAACTCACCGTTGGGCAAATTAATGAGCGTATCGATATCAGCCAATCGGCATTGTCACAGCATTTGGCAAAATTACGTTCGGATAACCTGGTGGATTGCGAAAAAGACGGGCTGAGTGTGTATTATCACATCGCCAATCCGGTGGTGATAAAAATCATTCATATCCTGCAGGATGAGTTTTGCCCTAGCGAAGAGTAAGCAGCTACCGCTGTATGACCTAGCCGCATAAAAGCAATGATATCCGACCGCCCGCACATCGCGTTAGCATTACTGAAGTTTTCCCGAATGTGATTCCCCCCCCCCCCCGAAAGTTCCTTAGCTTTATTAAGCTGGCGCAAACAAGCAAACCTATTTATTATTAGCCCCCTAAGTAAAGCGCAACCTGAAGGCAACCATGCCGTACACGATTATCTCACCATCAATGTTTAAAACCGTGCCCTGGAAAAACGGTAAAGGTTCGACCCTGGAAATCGCCATCAATGATGGCGCAACCTTAGATAAATTTGACTGGCGATTAAGCATGGCCGAAGTAACGGAAAATGGGCCGTTTTCAGACTTTTCTGGGTACCAGAGAAACTTGATCCTGATTAAAGGTAATGGATTAACCCTGACTCATGACGACAAGCAGATAGACAATCTTAATCAGTACCTGGCATTTGCCACCTTTGATGGTGCCAGTAAAACTGTAGCGACATTGCATGACGAAGCAATTACCGATTTCAATTTAATTACCGCAACGGGTGCATATACAGCTGACGTTGCCACCTACTCAGAACCAAGCAGTATCGAAGAAAACGTTGCTGATATCCACTTTATTTATGGCTTGAGCGACCCACTTGAGGTCAGCATTGGCACAGAGACCGAAATGCCAGAGCTGCAACCCAGGCACTTATTAAAAATTACTGGTACTAAAGGCGAAACGCTTACCGTTTCAGGAGCGAACTTCATTGTTCTTGGCTTAACGGAAAATAGTTAATAGTCTATAAGCTGTATGTATTTTGATCTGGCCCGAATAATGGGTTTGTGGTGCCAGTTAAAAAGCGTCAGAATACTTTACGCTACAAATCAGTGTGTTTTTAACTTATTGATATGTATGAAAATACAACTTGGAATACGAATTGCTTAGTAAATACTGGTGATTTGTAAGGGGGGTTGCCAAATAAGTCCCTTGTTGTTCATTGTATTTAATTTTTTATTAGTACAGAGAACCATTATGAACCGACTCATCCCCAAACCTTTTAGCACGACTATTAACCTTCTGATTACCTTCGTTTTGCTGTTACTGCCGCCTCTATCACACGCTGAACTGATTGAAGCAGACGCATTCGAAGCCGGCGATAATAAAGCGTTTACGTTAAGTTTTCCCCGCTACAAACTGATCTGGATGGATGCTTCAGAACTACTGAATCTGGATAGAAATGAGCTACAGGCTTTGTTAGACGGCGGCCTGACCGCGCAGGGTTGGCGAATGCCAACTTTAAGTGAAACAAAGCGAATTTTCGCTTTTATGTACACCAACAGGTATGAAACCGACACCAGTCGCGAATTTCCATTTGTATGTATTCCCGAAGTGTCCTGTACTTTCGTTTATTCTGATAGCAAAAACGGTGCAGTTTGGCCAACATTTCAATCGAGAATCGGTCTGTTAGATGTCAACGATGAACCATTCGCCCATACATTTTTTATTTCCCGTCGAAACCTGGAATATCTTGCATTTGATCTAAGCCTAAATAATTTTGACCCTGGTTATGACAACCCCGAATATCCTGAGTGGCAATATGATGACTTTTATTACCATCTATTTGCCTACACAGCACCGGTTTTTATATCCGAAGATTATTATGCAGAGGAAATCGATGACTACTCAATTCCTTTTTCATTCATGCTGGTAAAAGATGTACAACGAACCCGAAATAATGACACGCCAATACCAGAGCCGGCATCAGTCGCGCTGCTGTTGATAGCTAGCATCTGTTGCTTTGGTCAAAGAAAGTTTAGGTGATAGCTTAAACGGTCGAATGATCTCTACCCTGAAGATGAGCTCAACAAAGACTTCATGGAATTGCTATAAGCACACAGCATAGTTTGTAAAATTGCAACTATGCTGTGTGATAAATTTTCCGGCTACAGGATAAACTTATTCAGAAGTCGTCGGGTCAATAATGGTTCTTACTTCGGATATCGAATTGGCTGGGAAACCGCCCTGCTCTGCGTGCTGCTTGATCAAGTCTTCATTGTCGGCAATGTATACACAATAAACCTTATCACCAGTCACATAACTTTGTACCCATTGGATTTGTGGGCCCATATTCTGTAATACACTGCAGGACTTTTGCGAAATCCCCTGTAAATCGCTTGTCGACAAATTCCCGGCACCAGGAATTTCCCGTTCGATAACGTATTTTGGCATGATATTCTCCAATAAATTCATAGTCATATTTAATCTACAACTAAATTTAGTCAGCAAATTTAAATATCGCCAAAAAACTGGATAAAAAAACGCCGCTATAACTAGCGGCGTTATCATTGATGGAGTTTAGTTAGGTAAATACTCATAGGAGGCCTGTAAACCTAAAGGAAACCCAAGCCCCCAATAGGCCATCAAGAACAGCGTCCATACAACCAGAAAGCTTAACGAGAAAGGCAGCATCATCGCTGTCAAAGTACCGATGCCGGCATTGGTCACATAACGCTGACAAAATACCACGACAAGTGGAAAGTATGGCATTAACGGCGTAATGATATTGGTACTGGAATCACCGATGCGATACGCCGCCTGCGCTAAATCCGGTGAGATACCTAACTGCATCAGCATCGGAATGAATATTGGTGCCAGTAAAGCCCATTTTGCCGATGCGGAACCGACAAACAGATTAATAAAACCGGTTAAAATGATAATGCCAGTAATGGTAATACCCGCAGGTAGTGCCATTTCTTTTAAGAAGGCAGCGCCTTTTACCGCCAGCAAAACACCCAGGTTAGATTGACCAAAAGCGTAGATAAACTGGGCGATAAAGAACATGATAACCAGATAGTAACCCATGCTTGACATGGCTTTTGACATGCCTTCTATAAATTCTTTCGACGTTGTTATTTTGCCAATGACAATGCCGTATACCAAACCTGGGATCAAAAATAACAAGAAGATTAACGGTACGATAGATTTCATCAAAGGCGCAGCAAAGGCGGTTAACGTGCCATCGTCTGCTCGCCAAGATGAATCGGCAGGATAAGCCGTAGCAAACAGAATGCCCAAACCGAGAACAACGGAAACCATGGCCCAACGCAGTGCTTTTCGCTCTTTATCTTCTAAAGGCTCCATGGTTGGTAAATCAGACAAATCGCCATCTAACTCATTTTTGGCAAGTTTTGGTTCAACGATTTTATCGGTAATAAACCAGCCTAAAGCAGTAACAACGAGCGCAGAGGCCGTTGTAAAGTAATAGTTATTTAATGGGTTTAACACCACGTTTGGATCAAGAATTTGCGCGCCCGCCTGGGAAATCCCCTGCAGCATGGGATCCAGTGCCGATGGCACGAAGTTCGCTGAAAAACCGCCAGATACACCGGCAAACGCCGCTGCAATACCGGCTAATGGGTGCCGACCGGCGGCATAGAAGATAACCCCACCTAGAGGAATAACCAGAACATAACCAGCATCAATCGCAGAGTGGCTGACAATACCAACAAGGATAACCATAGGCGTTAGTAACCAGGTCGCGGTTTTGGCCATGATGGCGCGAAGACCGGCATTGATAAAGCCGCTATATTCGGCAACACCAATACCTAGCATCGCCACCAAAACCACGCCTACCGGATGGAAATGGGAGAAATTGGTTACCATGGATGAAAAGAACGCCGCTAAGGCATCACCACTTAACTGGTTTTTCACCATCAGGGCTTCGCCATTGCGCGGATCTACGGCGTTAAAATCAACACCAGCTAACGCCCATGACAGCACCCAGACAATGGCCAGCAAGGAAATAAACAGAGCCGCAGGATCCGGTAATTTGTTACCAACGACTTCGACTTTATCAAGAAATCTCTGAACCAGAGATGGTCGCTCTATTGTTGCTTGAGCTTCACTCATGATTACACCTTTTTATTGTTTTTGTTTAAACCAATCCGCATTGAAGATTGATATGAGATGAAAAAGCCATAGTATCTGAGAATCACACTTTGCTCAATGGCACTAAAAGCAGAGTAAAAAGCATGTCTGAAACTTCTCTTAAACAACCCTGGTAAGTGAATCGGATGTTTCATACCAACAATTCAATAATTATTTGTCTTAGCGACAATTACAATTTGCTGTATTTAAAGTAAATCCGCTTGTACATTCAGTTAACTTGCAGAATATTGGTGAAAACAAACTTGAGTCAATTACCGATGAACAAAAAGACAGTGATTCCACCGACATTACGAGAACTCGATGAGACCCTATATGAGAGTGTAAAGGGCATTGATATTTTGTCGGCAATTGCTCCTCAGAACTATCAACATGAAAAACAAGCATTTTTCGATGGCCATGGCAAAGCGAATCCAAAATTTTCTTACGAAAAAACTAACCTGAATCTGTTTTCGAAAAAGCGGGAGCTTTTCAACTTACCGGTAGAGACGATTAAAAGTAAGGAGCTCTATCGCTTATACAGTGAAGTTATCCAGTCCTATGTCGATAAGCTTGACCAGTTCAGGCATATCGGTACCGAAAAGTTCCTCTATGATTCATTGCGTTACTACGGCGAACCGTCTGCAAGGGATATTCGCAATGCAGAATATCTGCTGCATATCACCGCTCAAGAGCCGCAAGCCCAAACCGACCTTGTGGGTGCAAATGAGATTAAGAAATATTTCGAAAGCTTTGCGGCAGCAAACAATTACCCACTGACGCTAACGTTAGAAGATAGCATGATTGCCAATGCTCTGGTTTCTGGTGATACCGTGAAAATAAACACTCAGGCAAAAGTCAGCAAACCGCAATTAAGAGCCCTGGCACACCATGAACTTGGCGTACATCTGGCAACCACACTCAATGCTCAGTCACAGCCGTTGAAAATTTTATTATTAGGCTCTCCCGTTAATACCACGACGCAAGAAGGTCTGGCCCTACTTTGTGAATACCTGTCAGGTTTTATGACGCTCGACAGATTTAGGATGCTGGCGCTTCGGGTGATTGCCGTAAATTCGATGATCATCGAAAAAGATTTTAAACGTACATTTAGCTTACTGGTTGATCAGCACGGAGCTAGCCCTGCCAGCGCATTCGCAATCTCATCACGAGTGTATCGAGGCGGTGGTTTTACCAAAGATTACCTGTATCTAAAAGGGTTCCAGCAGATCCTGGAAGCCTATCAGAGCAAGCTGAAAATTCACAACCTGCTTTGTGGTAAGGTGTCGTTTGAGCACCTGCAAGTCGTTAACAAACTCATTGAACAAGGTTATTTAATTGCACCAAAACATATTAGTCCAGCGATTCGAAGACCTGTTCCCACAGACCCGGTGTTAAAATTCATTGCTCAAGCGATAAAATAGTCTTAGAGTGACTTGAGATACTGTCGTACAGTGTAAGTGAATTAATTCAGGGATATGGTCAATGAATACGGAAGCTATCAAAGAATATGATTTTGATTTAAAAAAGCAATCAGTCCAAGATGACTTACCGAAAGAGTTGTTATTTCGCGACCGTTGGCTGCACTTAAATTACCAACACCAGAGCAATAAAGAACATCTCGAGGAATTTGAACTCGATTCGGTAATTATTGACGCCCTGTTGTCAGAGGAAACCCGCCCTCGGGCTCAGGTTTTCGATGATGGGGTGTTGCTGTCCCTGCGCGGTATTAATCTGGCTAAAGATTCCAATCCAGAGGATATGGTATCAATACGAATATATTTTCGTCGCGACTTTATCATTTCAACCGGCAGGCGGCGTTTGTTATCTCTGGAAGAAATTGCTCATGCGATCCACAACAAAACAGGCCCGAAAACCCCCTCCTCCTGGCTTATCGATCTCATTGTTAATCTCAATGACAAAATCGCCGATACCGTACACTTTATCGAAGAATCTCTGTCTTGCCTGGAAGAATTGGTTATTGACAGCAAGCATTCAACAAACCAATCAGAGTTAGCAAATTTGCGTCGACAAATCATTGCTATCAGACGCTATCTTGGACCGCAGCGTGACGCTCTGATGACCTTGATAGGCGATAAGAATAAATTTATCAGCGCCGAGCAGAAAATTGAAATCCGCGAAGCCCTTAACCACTTACAACTTTACATTGAAGAGCTGGATTTATGTAAAGAACGAGCGAACGTATTGCAGGAAGAGATCAATGTTAATCTCGGCCAGACAATGAATAACCGCATGTATGTATTATCAATTGTTGCGGCAATCTTTCTACCGCTGGGCTTCTTGACCGGGCTGTTGGGTATCAATGTCGGTGGTATGCCCGGAGCTGACAACCCCGATGCATTTTATCTGGTCACCGGTTTTTTATGTGTTATCACTGCGTTATTAACATTAATTTTGAGAAAAAATCGCTGGTTATAGGTCAACTTTCAGCGATCGATAAATAGTAATTATCAAAAACCCGGTCATTAATAAAATTTATTTATTAACTTCTGATGTATGGGAAAACCTGCAATGCATCCTCAATGGTCGCAAGCTTTTGGTTTTTGGCCAAAAAGGCGGCAAATACTTCCCGCTCAAATGTCGGACTATTTTCAACCATAAATAATTTTTTCTTGCGCAAATGTTCAAAGCAAAGCTGTCGAGGCAAAAATGCACAACCACCGGCTTCGAGAATGAAGTTAAGCGCCATTTTCGGTTGGCTCATATGATGCCAGGGGGTAATTTGATCATCAAAGAATCGCTGAAATTGCGCGTTAACTGACTCTCCGTAGTCCACCGTAATGAAATTTTCGAGAGCATTTATATCCGAGTTTTCTGACGTTGAGACAAGATGCAGGGGTACGGTCGCAACCTTTTCAGTGATCACTTCTTCGCTGTATGGCGGTTCAAATAAAAATGCGATATCGATAAGCCGGGTTTGGATTTGTTTACGAAGCTCTGGCGCCGAGTATGTATGGGTGTATAAGCACACATCATCGAGGTTTCGATGAATTTTCTGCAGCCAGTCCTGTAAAACAATATCCCAGATTGAGGTCATCGAACCGACAAAAAGCTGGGTAGAATTACTTTGCGCAATACCCACATCCAATTTCGTTTTTTGCCAAAGCGTTAACATTTCATTGGCATGGCGACCTAGTCGATGCCCCTCGGGAGTTAATTTCAGACGTTTATGGGAGCGATCAAATAACTGCACGCCTAACTCTTCTTCAAGTTGCTTGATGCGGGCGCTAACCGCTGCCTGGGTAAGAAATAAATTTTCAGCGGCCACTCTGACATGCAAAGTGCGGCTCACTTCCAGAAATGTAGACAGGAGTTCTATTTTCATTAGCTTTTATTGATAAATATTTTTTATCAAACATGATAGTTTATTTAGTTTTATCTTTCATCATTTTCTCACTACATTTACCAAAAATTACTTTCAGGAAAGAAAAATGAAAATCGCAATTTTATCAAGAGAGCCAAATTCTTACTCAACCAAACGTATGGTTGAGGCCGGTCGCGCCAGAGGCCATGAGGTCGATGTTATTAACACCTTGCATTGCTACATGGATATAACCAGCAGTCGCCCTACCGTTCGTTACCACGGTGAAGAGTTACCGCGGTATGACGCCATCATCCCTCGTATTGGTGCGTCGATTACGTTTTACGGAACCGCAGTTGCCAGACAGTTTGAAATGATGGGTACGTTTAACGTGAATGAATCCGTGGCTATCAGTCGCTCTCGCGACAAGTTACGCTCATTACAACTGTTATCCAGAAAAGGCATTGGTTTGCCGCGTACAGGTTTTGCCAGCAAGTCTGACAATATTAAAGATTTGATCAAAAACGTTGGTGGTGCACCGTTAGTGATTAAGTTATTGGAAGGTACCCAAGGTATCGGTGTGGTACTTGCCGATACGGCAAAGGCCGCGGAAAGTATTATCGAAGCATTTATGGATCTCAAAGCCAATATTCTGGTGCAGGAGTTTATTAAAGAAGCCGGTGGTGCTGACATTCGTTGTCTGGTCGTTGGCGGCAGAGTCGTCGCGGCAATGAAGCGCCAGGGTATTGAGGGTGAATTTCGCTCGAACCTGCACCGAGGTGGCACTGCTGAGATAGTAAAACTGAGCAAAGAAGAGCGTGAAACCGCGGTAAATGCTGCCAAAGCCATGGGCCTTAACGTGTGTGGTGTCGATTTGCTTCGCTCCCATTCCGGACCAATGGTTATGGAGGTTAATTCATCACCGGGTCTTGAGGGGATTGAATCGGCAACCGAAATGGATGTGGCTGGAAAAATCATTGAGTTTATTGAAAAGAATGCCAGTAAAAACAGTAATCGCACTCGAGGAAAAGGATAAATGAAAGAGTTTGTGATCGGCGGACATACAATCCTGCCCGGTGAAAGCAAAAAACTCGCGTTACCTGTTGCCAGGTTGTACACAGATGCGGAAGTTGATCTGCCCGTGTATATCGTTCGTGGTAAGCGTTCAGGCCCTGTGGTATTTATTAGTGCAGCAGTACATGGCGACGAATTAAATGGTATTGAAATTATTCGTCGTCTGGTGAATCTAAAAAGCTTTAAAGTAAATAGTGGCACCGTTATCGCGGTGCCTATGGTAAATGTGTATGGCGTCGTCAACCAGAGTCGCTACATGCCGGACAGACGGGATCTTAATCGAAGCTTTCCTGGCTCATCAAAAGGCTCATTGGCAGCCCGTGTTGCCAACACCTTTTTAAAAGAGATTGTCAGTCAATGTGATTACGGAATTGATCTGCACACTGGCGCCATTCATCGCTCTAACTTGCCGCAAATCCGCGCTGATTTAAGTGATGAGCAAACCAAACAGCTAGCCGAGGTTTTTGCGGCGCCAGTTGCATTGCATGCTAATCTTCGCGATGGCTCTTTGCGGGAGGCCGCGGGCTCAATGGAAACCAAAGTTTTACTATACGAGGCGGGAGAAGCACTTAGGTTTGACGAGTTATCGATTCGCATCGGATTGAAAGGCATCATCAATGTACTGCGGCATTTGCAAATGATCCCGAAAGGACGAAGCAAAAAATCGTCACGCATGCCCTTCGTTGCCTACGATAGTGGTTGGGTTCGAGCTAGTGTCAGTGGCATAGCGACACATAAGTTCGACCTTGGCGATAGTGTCAATAAAGGCGATACCCTGGCGCAGATCGGCAGTCCATATGGCGAGCTACTCGGTTCCGTCCCCGCTAACCGCAGTGGTGTGATAATAGGTAAGCAGAATATTCCGTTAGTACAGGAAGGAGAAGCTATGTATCACATTGCTTACTTTAAAGAGGATGAAGATGTTGTTGCTGAGCATATCGAGTCGGTTGCCGAAGACTTCCATGACGATAAACCCATTACCGAGGTATTACAGTAATGGCTAAAACCATCATTGGTCGCCTTGAAGAAATAGGACTGCCGGAACTGGGTATCAGTCAATTAACTGCGCGCGTCGACTCAGGCGCGCAGACATCTTCCTTACATGTTGATAATATAAAGAAAGTTAAAATATCCGGTAAGCCAGCAATCGAATTTGATTTACACCCGGAGTTTTACGATATCGATAACATTATTCACTGCCAGGCGTTAGTTCATGATATCCGCCAGGTTAAGTCATCGAACGGCACCAGTGAACAACGTTTTGTGATACAAACAAAAGCCGTGTTAGGCGAGCACTCTTGGCCGATAGAAATTACCTTGACAAACCGTTCGGATATGACCTATCTGATGCTTATTGGCCGCCAGGCACTCGGGGAACAATTTTATATTGACCCGTCGCGCGCTTTTATCGCCAGTAATAACGAAAATTCAAGATAAAGGAATAATCATGTTGGACTACGTTAACGCGTTTTTAAATTACACTTTGCTGACATTCAATGATGATCCCCTGACTATCTCAGAAGTACTCGCGATCCCAGTTTGGATAGGCTTTAGCTACTGGTTTATCAGACTCATTTTAAAGTCGGTTTCCAATCGTTTAATCGCCCGGGAAACGGATCCAAATACCATACAGTTAACCCAGCGGGTAATTTTCATATCCGCTATTGCTGTTGTATTTATGACAACATTGTCGATGTTAAACGTGCCCATTGCCGCCTTTGCTTTTCTATCTGGTGCCATTGCAATTGGTTTTGGTTTTGGTGCCCAGAACATCATTAACAACTTTATCAGTGGCTGGATATTGATTGGTGAAAAGCCAATTCGAATTGGCGATTTCCTGGAGGTCGAAGGGGTTAAAGGCGTGGTTGAAGAGATAAATACTCGCTCTACCCGGGTGCGCAGGACCGATGGTGTTCACTTACTTATTCCGAACAGTAAACTTCTTGAAAATACCGTGGTCAACTGGACTCTGCGGGATCGCTTGATCCGGGGTACGGTAAGAATTGGTGTGCAATATGGCAGCGATTGTGAAAAAGTCACGCATTTAATGCTTGAGGCTACAAAAGCCAATGAAAACGTTCTGGAAACGCCACCACCAGCGGTATTTTTTCAGGATTTTGGCGACAACGCGCTTATTTTCGAAGTGTTTTTCTGGATAAATTCTTCAGTAGATGGCGGCCTGAGGGGCGTATCAAGCGAGATACGTTATCATATTGATAAAACATTCAAAGCCGACAATATCGTCATTGCTTATCCACAACGAGATATTCACATCGATGGCGCATTAAAAATTGAGCGGGGATAAATCTACAACATATCAAAATCACCATATTGGTAGATACCCTTTTGACGGAAAATGAAACTCAACCCCGCAACTGTATGACATTAGCCCAAGCACATTTAATCACAATCACAGGCTTACATTGTTATCGCGGGTAGTTTCTCAATTTTCCGCACCTGTTTCCTGCATCCAACACATTGCTTGAACGCGCAAAAGACTGCTCTGTGATTACGGAAAATAGACTCACTTTTTGCAGACAAACGGGATATAGATTAATTGGCAAGTCAAACAACTGAACTATTTAAACCTAAAGCTCGTAGAGAAAAACTCTTCGATTAGAACCATTGAATTTACATGTTTTGCCCATATACCATTATTAATAGCAAAAGCAGAGGACCAAAATTTTTATGTCGGATACGTCAAGTACCCCTTTAGAAAAACACTTTAACAACATACACAAACCCTTTTCCAACTTCATAAAAGCTCAGTCAACGGCAAGCTTTTTCCTGCTCATGGCAACCATCATCGCACTTTGGTGGGCCAATTCCGATTATGCCATTAGTTATCAGCAATTAATTCATCAACAGATCGGCTTTTTTATCGGCGAACACTACATACAGACGACAGTCAAGCACATCATGAATGACGGCTTGATGGTAATATTTTTCTTCATGTTGGGGTTAGAGATAAAACGAGAGTTTATCGCTGGAGAATTGGCTGATCCGAAAAGCCGGAAAATGCTGGTGGCCTGTGCTTTGGGCGGCATGATTTTTCCCGCGTTATTTTATGCAGGTTTTAACTGGTCACAAGACTCTATTGCAGGCTGGGGTATCCCAATGGCAACGGATACAGCGTTTGCTCTTGGTGTCCTTATGTTACTGAGAAAACACATCCCTAACGGGTTATTGGCGTTTATCGTGGGTCTTGCAATTGTCGATGATATCGGCGCACTTATGGTTATCGCATTGTTCTATACCGAGCAACTGTCGCTTGCGTACTTTGCAGGAGCAATTTCCGGGGCACTCTTATTGTTGGTAGCAAATGCTGCAGGGGTGCGACAACCCATATTTTATATTTTAATTGGCCTCATTATCTGGTTTCTCATGCTGAAATCAGGTATCCACGCCACACTTGCAGGTGTTTTAATTGCACTAACAATTCCCGCGCGTCCACAAAGTAATCCAGAAAAAGTATTGACGGAAGCAAAAGATGTTATCGAGGATATTCAGGTGGACGAAAACAATATTGATGTATTGAGCAATCGAAGCGACCACGAAAAAGTCACGAAGATTCGTGTAGCCGCAGATCTCGCCAGTACTCCCCTGAGACGCTGGGAAGATGCTTTAGAGCTCCCTGTTGCATTGTTAATTGTTCCGTTGTTCGCATTAACCAATGCAGGCATCCCATTGAATTTTGACGCACTGCAACAAAGTGTTTCGACGCCAGTGGGACTGGGCATTATCTTTGGCCTGGTGCTTGGAAAATTTCTCGGTATTGGCGGGGCCTGCTATCTTGCCCTACGCTTACGATTTGGTGAACTACCGGGTAATGTTCAGTTGACTCACGTTCTGGGCATGTCATTTATCGCAGGTATTGGTTTTACTATGTCAACATTTATCGCTACATTGGCGTTTGAGCATCAACCTGAAACCTTGACTGTTGCGAAGATGTCAATCATGACCGGCTCTATTGTTGCCGCATTCCTAGGTGCGACTTTGCTCTACGTATCAGCAAAGTTCAAAGGCAGGCAGGAAGATGAAAACCGTCCGGTCTTTGACAATATTTAGCGCCATTACAGCACCACAAATTGCCGAGAATGCTTCAGGCATTCCTACACTTTAACCCTCTAAATTAGGAGAATTTCATGGCAAACGAAGGATATCATGAACCCATTAACGATTTATCGGATGAGACCAAAGACATGCATCGCGCCATTGTCTCTTTAATGGAAGAGCTAGAAGCTGTCGACTGGTACAATCAACGCGTCGATGCCTGCAAAGATCAGGAGCTTAAAAAAATCCTGATTCATAACAGGGACGAAGAGAAAGAGCATGCAGCAATGATGTTGGAATGGATCCGACGAAAAGATCCTACGTTCGATAAAGAGCTGAAAGATTATTTATTCAGCAGTGACAAAATATCGCACGATTAAAGGTTTCCATTAGCCCAGTAACCTTGAACAAGAGGCGCTGCAGTCGAGCAATTAGCCTAAGGCGTTTTAGAAGCTAAAGCGCCTCCTTTTGTTTCGTTCAAGTGAATGAATTCCTACTAGCCGCAGCGAACTGCGTTAGACATTGATTAGTGCTGTCAGATCCCCTGCTGAAGCGTTGCCTGAACCAATTTCTTCAGTGCGAAACTGTTAGCGCCAATCAGATAATCATCGGATTTGACAGACATGCAATTATCGTGAATATCATACATGGTCTGACGAAGGCGTTCCTCCATCGCTTTAAAGGTTTCGGGGTTGAATGACGCGTTTTGTCCCATTTCAAACAATGATACGGCAACACCACCTGCGTTGACCGCTTTCGCGGGCGCAAACATCACGTTATTTTCCCGAAATCGCGTTATCGCCTTAGCTTCGCAGGGCATGTTAGCGCCCTCAAATACCCATCTCACTCCATTGGAAATCAGCTGCTTGGCATCACTTTCTGATAATTCGTTTTGAGTAGCACATGGTATCGCGATCTCACACTCTAGCTCCCAGGGTTTATCGCCATCCAGCCATTTAGCGCCAATTTTTTCAGCGTATTCCTCTAGATTTACTGTATTTTGATCTTTGATAAGAGCATCCACCTCTGAGGCTGATAACCCCTGTTGAGCAAACAAGCACCCCTTGCTGTTTGACAGAGAAATAACGATGGCTTTGTTGTCGATCGCTTTTTGCGCGGCGTGCAAAGCAACATTACCCGCCCCAGAAATACAAATCGTTTTATTTTCCAGATTCGATTGATGTGTTTCCAGCGCACGCTGCGCAAAAAATATCACCCCGAAGCCTGTAGATTCAATCCTCGCGTGGCTCCCGCCAAAATCTACGTCCTTGCCAGTAATTGCTCCGGTAAATTGATTCTGTAAGCGACGAAAACGCCCAAATAAATAGCCAATTTCACGCGTCCCGACATTGATGTCACCTGCAGGTACATCGGTGTTTGGTCCAATGTGGCGAAACAACTCGTCCATAAATGCCTGGCAAAATCGCATCACTTCCCGCTGTGACCTTCCTTTAGGGTCAAAATTTGAACCGCCTTTAGCCCCTCCTATGGGTAAACCGGTGAGTGCATTTTTGAAGGTTTGTTCCAATGCGAGGAATTTCAGTACCGACTCGTTAACGCTCGGATGAAAACGCAGGCCGCCTTTATATGGCCCTATCAAATTAGAGTGTTGAACACGCCATCCCTGATTAACATGAACCTTATCACTATCGTCAACCCAGGTAACGTTGAAACTAATCACCCGGTCGGGAACCAACAGTCGTTCCAAAACGTTTTCCGCTTCAAAGCTCTCTCTCAAGGCAGAATCTAATTCACTGTATACAACCAATTCATCGATGGCTTGTAGGTATTCTTTCTGCTCTTGATATAAGTCGGATAATCTTTCGGTAATGGTTTTTGTATACGCGGACTTCATTTTTGACCTCCAGGGAATTCAATAATGAGCGATTAACAAGTTTATCAGGTATTCGTTAAACGTAACTCGGTAAAACAAAGTTCAGCATCAATATTCAGAACAACGATGGTTTAACCATAAAAAAAAAAGGGTCTATCGTTGATTTACAATGAGCTATGGAAGGTGATTTGAAACGATGGAAAACTCTGGTCCTCTTATAGGAATATCCCGTCTAGGCGGATTAGCTTTTTACAGAGCCCTTTTAGCGTTTTCCTCATCGACGCGCTGTCTAAAAACAGAAGATGATAACTTACTAGTAGAATTGAGCGAAAAGACAGCAAAGTTATATTCGAAAATGAGCCAGTTTGTGGTTCTGGCACCAACATTTTGACTTAATCAAAGTGCTGGACGAAGCCAATACCAAGAGTTTGTGTTTATACCAATCACACTAAGTTTGTGCACAACTCAGAGTTAGGGCCGAGGTTCAGTTACAACATAGATTTTATTGATATAGTCATTCTATATTAATGAAATATAGGGCCGTAAATGGGCCTCTGATAAACCCCCTTAGAGTGAGCAATAATTTAATGGGATTGGTATAATGAACAATCGCTACCGCATTAATTCTCAGATCTCAACAAATCCAGTGAAATGTCTTAGGACATAAAAAAACCGAAAACCCTTGTTAATAATAGGATTTTCGGCTTTTTTCGGTTCTCTTAGAACCTTGTGATGGTGCGGATGGAGGGACTTGAATCTGGCATATAAGCACTTGTAATATAAGGGATAGATCCAAGACAAAAACACCAAAAACTCACATAAAAACTTCATCAGAATTCGGCCATTTCGAGAACTGAACCGCCACGATTTAGGCCCTTATTACCACTTAAATTTTATGTGTTCTCGCGGTCAAAAATCATTGGGAAATTGTACCAATCTATAAAACTCTAATTTACTTGAGTGCATCAAGTGAGTGCCAGTAGTTGAGAATATATGATAGCTCACTTTATATCCAAAGGTTGTTTACGATTATGTCATTTCAAAGTTATTGGCAAAGGTAGTGCTGAAAAGCAGCTACCTTTCAATTGCTTTATTAAGTGGCTCTTGGATGAGATTTTTTATAAACCCGCTGTAATTTAGCTTTACTAACGTGAACATAAACCTGTGTAGTTGAGATGCTGGAGTGACCCAAAAACTCCTGCACATAGCGTATATCGGCATCGTTATCCATCATGTGCGTTGCTGCAGCATGACGGTACTGATGGCAGGAGCCATACTTGTTTAAATTGGCCCGTTTAATATACTTGCTCATTAATCCTGACATGCTCTTGGGTAAAAATTTATTGCCACTGTCTGTCAAAAATAAACTTTTTCCTGAAGAAATATGTGCAAAGCAAGGTCTGGAATCTCTGATATATTTACGCATCCATACAATGGCAGATTGCCCGATGGGAACAAAGCGATCTTGACCTCCCTTCCCGTTTACTATTCGTATTTGTTCTGCGGTGACATCGAAATCTTCCAGCTGAAGATTAATTAATTCACACCTGCGAATGGCGGACGCATAAAAACACTCAATGATAGCTCTATCACGAATTCCTTTCATCGTATGCGTTGGCACTTGTTGCAAAATAGCTAGTATGTCGCGAACACTCAGTATCGATTTGGGCAATGCTTTACCAGATTTTGGCAGTTCAAATTTATCATAGGCGTTCGAGTGAATAATTCCTCTGGCATATAACCCTTGCAAAAATACTTTGACCGTCGTTGCGCGAGTTCGTATCGTTGTTTGAGCTAAAGGCAAATTTGACATCTTTTTGCGATGGCTTCTCAAATGTCCAAGATAGGCGTCTAACACTGTTGTATCGACTAGTTCCAAATCAACTATTGATTGCTGTTTTAACCATTCGAAAAACATTTCCAGTATTTGTTGTTTGAGATCGATAGTTGCCTGACTGTAGCCTTTGCCGAACAAGATATCTAAGTAATATTCCAAACAATTATTAAAATGCTTGGTTAGAGGTTTATTCGTCATAATGAAGCTCCACAATCTTAGCCGGAAAATTCAGCTTGTTTATGGCGTCCTGAGTGGCAAGCCAAAGAATATGTCGCCTCCCCTCCCTTCGAATATATTGGGCCATTCGACGCCCATAAATGCCCAAAACCAAACCATTTTCATCATATAAAGGCAAAGTAACACAGCCTCGAAGCTCTTCATGGCCGGATGGTTTGATTAAACCGTGAACTTCAAGTATTCCTCTTATTGACGCCCCCTCAGCACAACGACTACATGCAACCACTCTGTTTAACTTTCTGTCACACAAGCCAATCTTGAGCTTTTTGATATCTGGAATACCTATCCCAAAATTAAGAAGCTTACTAATTGCAGCTTTATTTTCCATTAACCTCGTGTGATAGTGATCAACAAGTTGGTCGACAATCTGCTCTTGAAAATTCGATATGAGCAAAGTTTCATGATTGTAATTAACGCAAGAAATAATTACCCGGGTATCTGACATTGCGCCAATTTTTATGGGTAAACAATTAAGGTGATTCATATGTCCTCCTATGTAACGTGGAATCACCGATTAGTATCAGTTAATCTGGTAACTGTGCGTTTAGGTCGAACTACGTAAAGTTTATTAAAACTCATAAGGTTACCTATTTTGATTAGGTTAAGTCATATGAACGGGCGGGTGTATGACTATAACATCGGTCGTTTTTTGTCAGTTGACCCGTTTATTCAGAGCCCCGGAGATAGCCAATCAGTTAATCCTTATTCATACATTATGAATAATCCTTTGAGCGGAACTGATCCCACAGGATATTGCGCCGCAGCAACTGGAACACGAATTAAATCTTGTGGTGATATGAAAGTTGAAGTCAAAGTCACTATGAAAGATGGTTCAACTAAGACTGAAACGGCTGTTGTCAAAGATGTCAACTTTAGAAATGGAGCCGAAGTGGGGGCTGCGCTCTCGACAGGGGTGAATCATTTAGCAGGCAAGTTCTCAACATTGGATATAGGTTCGCAAGGTAAAACGGCAAAATATTCCGGTAATTCAGCAAATAAGCAATTTTCAACCGCTGCCAATAGTGCTTTAGACTCCGTTGAGGCGATTAATACAGATAAACTAGATGCTGAATACTCGGCAATAGGAGTGGACACAAACAATTTTGGTGAAACCGCATTTTTAGATACTCGATGGGAGCGCATGCGTGAGCGTGAACTTCTTGATTCAGTTGGTGGAGAAGGGACTTACTTACAAATCACGGGCGATGCTGCAATGGACGCCGCCTTAGTTGTAGTTCCTATTCCCGGGCTAGCGTTCGGGGCTAATCTTTATAAGTTTGGAAAGCATATGCCCCGCCTTAAAAAATTGCGTGGCTCAAATGGGGAGACTGAAGGTTGGACTATAAGCGCGGGTGGTGGGTATGGTTCTAAACCTAGGTTTGATTTTCACAGGTTGCCTGCAGGTGGTAAAGGGGCAAAAGGTATGCCTCAATTCACAAAAGGAAGAAAGTTACCTCATTATCATAGAAGAGGGCCAGGAGGCATAGGGCTGCATCGCCCGTTTCAAGTGAAACCATCCTGGAAGTGGTATGAAAAAATATATAAGAGGTTTTAATGCCAATCAGCGATAGAAAAAAATTTATCAATGCTTTAATTCAAGTTATTAAAGAATCTCAGGAAAGTCTTAAACGTAGAGACTTTGACAATATTGCTCCAAGTATTCTGCTTAGTGAAATACTTGAACCAGAAGATGAAAAAATAATGCTACGAGATAACGAACTTAGGACTCTAATGGTGTTTGTAGAGCATTACTTTGATGCGATAACACATAATTTTGATTCGGTTACTGACAATATAACTATATCGGAAGCACAAAAGCATTTAGAGCATATAAAAAAGCAGCTAGAAATAGGTTCTTTAGACATTCCAGTGGAGCTTATGGAATTTGAAAGGTTATGAATTGTTAATTTGCACTTAAAACTGATCCACGATTTGCATTGAAAAGTGATCCGCCTAAGTTGGTCTTATTATGTGTACTAGCTCAGACCTGATCTGACAGTTACCCATTTTAGACAAGGTATCTGTCAGTTTAGATTTGAGCTAAATTCTTTTCCGCCCAAATCTGTTTGCCATCCTTAAGCGTTTCCATTGGCGTTCTGCCACAGCACATTTTTCCTTGATGCGTCCGTTCAGTGTTGTAGTAATCCATCCAATCGTCCAGATCTTTTTGCAATTCCTCTAAGCTGCTGTAGAGCTTTTTCCGGAATGTGACTTGATAGAATTCGTTCAGAATCGTTTTGTGGAAGCGTTCGCAGATACCGTTCGTCTGGGGTGACATCGCCTTGGTTTTTGTATGATCGATATCATTAATAGCCAGGTAGAGCTGGTAATCGTGTTTCTCAACTTTACCGCAATACTCCGTCCCGCGATCAGTGAGAATACGCAGCATTGGAAGCTCATTATCCTGGAAGAATGGCAGTACCTTATCATTGAGAATATCGGCCGCTGTGATGGGCGTTTTGGTGGTATAGAGCTTGGCAAACGCCGTTTTGCTAAAGGTATCCACAAAGGTCTGCTGATATATCCGGCCAACACCTTTCAGGTTGCCAACATAGAACGTATCTTGAGAGCCGAGATAGCCTGGATGTGCCGTTTCTATTTCGCCACAGGCCTCATCGTCATGCTTTTTCTTTTCCAACGCAGCAACCTGTGCATCAGAAAGGATGATGCCTTCGCTGGCGACTTTCTCTTCGGGCGCTTTTAAGCGTTTCTTGAAGTTTTCCAGGTTGTGCCGAAGCCATACTGAGCGAACTCCGTTGCCTGAGATAAATACACCGTTCTTGCGCAATTCATTGCTGGTTCGATGTTGTCCGTGAGCTGGTTGCTCAATGGCGTAATCAAGGACCGCTTGCTCGGTGCTCGCATCGACTCGATTCTTCAGATTAGGTTCACGGCGGCTTTGGTTGATTAAGGCATCAATACCACCATCTTCAACGAGCTCTTGATAGCGATAAAACGTATCTCGTGATACGCCCATCACTTTGCAGGCTTTCGACACATTACCGAGCTCTTCCGCTAAATTTAATAAGCCAGCTTTGTGTTTAATGATTGGGTTGTTAGTATATAACATGAGAGTTACCTCTTTTGTTTTGAATTAAAGATTCGACACCTTTTATCAAAACGGGTAACTCTCTACTTTTCAAGAAGATATGTCAGATCTAGTCGGAACTAATTCACTTCAATAATTGGGAATTAACGGGTTCTGGCCCTGAACCGTTCACATTGACAAAAAAGCTCAACTGTACTAGCTCAACCAATAGGTTGGGCTTTTTTGTGTTTAGAGGTTTGAGATTCAATCAGATGTTAAGAATTCAAGCTCCAGTCTCCGATCTAATTCAAGCACGTTGCCTCCTTATAAAACCACTGTTCTTTGCTCAAAGTCTCATTGCGATACTCGTATCTTCGTGATAGAAACGTAACAAGATGTTCTTTACTACTTGAGCAGGAGTTGCATTCATATATCCGCCTTAAAACTGGAAAAGTAGCGTAATATGAGGATGCTTCATCGTTAAGCCGACAAAGTACAACGCTAAAATAAACTTTAGGAGTCGCCGCCAAACGACTTACTAAAATTAGCCAGCGTAGTATTTCCCAAATACATGGAAGACTTGCTCCCTCTACCAATCATAAGTTTTCATTTTTTCACCGCGTTGCCCAAACGACAGTGTTAGTTAAGCTGAAATATGCGCGAATTCAATGAGAGAAAAAGTGAGAAAGCTCATCTATATCAACGAGCTAGATTTGGAGTTTTTATACTAAAAGTTTTAAAAAGCTTTCTCTATGATGTTGACCATATTATTGACCAATACTTTTAAAACCCACGAAAATGTCCATTTTAAAAACTCAACCACCAGAAAAAGGTAATATTTACATGTGCTTGCTATTTTTTTGAAGATGAAGCGCCTCTTTATAAAAAGAGCTTTTAAAATGTCGCTATGAATATTCCTCCAAATACATTGACCATCAAGGCCTGGTGTTTTTAAAAAATTTTTATTTAAGTTTGTTATTAGGAATTGTTTTCATATGAATATTCGTTTCTAAACATTTACAATTTTATTTTTATTAGCTGATACGCTTAAAGCTACTGCGCCCAAATTAACCGTATTAATGATACGCGTTGTAAAAACATCATTATTCTAATTTTCAATGAGTTGAGGTATAGTGTTTTCAGACTAAATAATAAATTAGCTCCCCTCCTTCAATTTAAACTGCTTCCAATAATCAGATTAAATGAGATCCATTTCAGGTTAAATAAGATTGAGTTGCAGTTCGATAAGAATTTACAGTTGTAGATCCGCCTCCAAATTGCAATGTGATCTCAATTACGAAGAACCCACGCTCATTTAAATTGCAAAAATCTCATTTAACTTGAAATCTCTGGACACAAAAAAGCTCAACCAATTGGTTGAGCTTTTCGAGGATGAAGGCCTGGTAGCAGACCGACTTCGTTGCCTTGAGAATTCTAGATTCTCTATTTAGTGCAATGTTACTTCATTAAACCGTTTCTCAATGAAAAAGCTAAGCGAATGTATGCCCCCGCTCACACCACTTTCAATTAACTTCTTTCTATTGCAACGTATTTCAAATGCAAACGATCTTCAACACCCCATACAAACTCGACGTGATTTTTCTGAGTAGTATATTCTAGGCATTTCTCTACTCCGTCTTCCCATTCAGCAGCAGGTGAACCAAAAGCTTCTTTCAATTCATTTGGGGAAACTGAAGTCTGTATATAAATTTTACTTTCCTTGAATTTTATTTCTCCGGCAAAACTTCTAAAACCCGAATATCCCTCGAGAATTGAAACGAAAATGGATTCAACTGTCCCATTGATAACTGCAATAGAATAACCTTTATTTTTATCTTCCAGTGAAATACTAATTTCATCGGCTTTTTCGCCAATCCTGACCCCAAGCAAACTACCTTTATCCAAGTCCAAAAATATTGACATCAAAAATCACCTATAAAATTTTACTATTGTTTTTCCAGATCGCGTAGTCTATTGCTTTCAATTCGACCACTTACTTGCACGACTTTAGGAATTACCACTTTACCACGACTAGCCGCCGCTATAGCCGCTGATTTTGGCGAAGCGCCTTCAGGCTTACCTGGCTGTTGCGGCACTATAACTTTATCGACATTTGCGCTCGACAAATCACCCGTACAACTTGAACACGGTGTTTGATCAACTGCGATGGTGTGTGGCTTAGGTTTGCCCTCTAAGTCGGCTAAGACTTTTTTCTCAGCATGACCACGATTAGTGCTGGTATCTCCAGGGTTACTCTGCCTTATTTTAGTTAAGTTTCCATCACCATCTCTGCCTTGCGCGAAAGTAGCATCGCCTGGAGCTTCAGTTGCTCTTCGTTTTTCAACTATATTATCCACCATATCTTGATTTGAGTTCTTAGAAGCTTGACTACCAATATCAGCGGTATTATCTGTTTTAGTCGATGCCTGATTATTACTTCCATTTCTTTTCCTAATTGACCTTTTGGATAAAACCTCTTGGACTGCGACTAAACTGCCTGTGGTTACAAGTGTAACTGCAGCATCCACTCCCACATTAATGTCGTCTCCCATTGAGACCAACGCGGGGTCCATAGAATCTCTCCATTGAGCTTGCTCGCTCTCACTTCCATGATGTAGCTCTAGATAAGCGCCGAAAGCGGCAACAGAATTAAATCCTTGAGGTGGCCTATATCCATACTCCCAAGTGTATCCTGTCGGGTCAGTTCCGCTGAGCGGATTATTCATTCCATAGCTGTATGGGTTGATAGCTTGGCTATTTCCCATAAAAGCGACAAATGGATCAACTGACATAAAACGCCCAAGGTTATAATCATACACCCGCCCGTTCATATGAACTTGCGCGAACTAACTCGTAAAATTTACGTGCTTGAAGTGGATTATTTGTATGTTAAATCGTGACCTGCTCAGACACCATCAGATAAACGATGCCACCATCTCATAACCATATGAGTTAAGCCTTGAAGTTAATCCGCCTTATTTCCGTGTAAGTTATTGTCAAGCTCACTGGCAACTTTTCAGCGGAAGCCTGGCAAATGAGGCGGATCAGTTTTCAATGCAAATTGTGGATCAGTTTTAAGTGCAAATTAACATCTTACTTAACTGTGGCTGCTTGAGAATCTACTTTCTTCTATAAACCCAAACACTAAGAATCTCAGAGTTTATGCTTTGCCCGTTTTCCAAAACCAGTGGTTTTGCCTCAACCTCATGTTCTGGAAAATCAGAAATTACCTCAGTTTCCACGCAACTAAGATCATCTAGTTCTTCTTCGCTAGGTTCTCCATAATAAATACATTTCAAATGTATAGTACTTTCATCCCAGCCGCATGTTATTGCTCTCACGTTTTCAGTTATTGCCCCTAGCAGCGCCCGTTGAATAGAGAGCAAAACAGGTGCCCTTAAATTTTTAACTGTACTCATTTATCAATATCCTCTGGTTTAGCAGGAACTATGTGAACATCTTTTTTAGAATGATGAATGATACCAACAGTTGTTGGTTTTTTATCGCCAGTAGTTTGATCTACGTGATTACCAATGTTCTCACCAAAATTGACTCTCTCCTTTGAGCCTGCTTCACCAACTGTTTTGTTTCCAACCTGTTGTCCTTTACCTGAATGTTCATCAACTAACTTTTGAGGGTTATCATGAGTCAGTTCGCTTTTACCCTCTTCGAAGTTATTGTGTCCGGGTTGATGCTTACCTTGTTTCCCCTCATGTATAGGTTTAGAGTTTACACTAGATGGGGTTTCGATATTCGTAGTTTCTTGTTTAGACCTTTTAACATCCGGAGTATTTTCTGCTCCATTGGTCGTCTTGGTACCACCATCAGCATTACTAGCTCCATTGGCTGTTTTAGTGCCACCATCAGTATTTGATTTATTGACGGAATTTTGGACGTTAGAATCAGCTTTATCACCTTTAAATGCCTGGCGAGCCTTTTGTATACCCTCTTTCGCAACTTTGACTTTCTTTAAAACAGTATTTTCTATAGCACTAGCGGCAACTGTCGTAGCGACGTCCGATCCAGAAATCTCACCATTTTTATAACTTTGAACCGCATCGGCTGCCGCACTTGCAGTCTCGTAGGCCGCATATGCATTAACTGCCCAAACAATAACCGGTATAAAAGCAATGTAGCCCGTAGGATCTGTACCCGAAAGTGGGTTATTCATTATATAGCTGTACGAGTTTATAGCTTGGGTATTTCCGACGTGGTAAATAAACGGATCGACCGACATAAACCGACCAAGGTTATAATCATACACCCGCCCGTTCATATGAATAATCGCGACCGAAGTAAGTTCCTCATGACCAGTAAATGAACGAGTAGTGCCGTAGAAATCCGAGAGTTTCAGTATCTTGGCTCCGTTATCCAATGTATACGATTCACCAAACAAGCCATTGAATCTATGTTGTAAAACCAAATTTCCCATACTTACGTCAGTAATAGAGCGTGTTCCATCAGTGATCACGTTGATCGAACCAAGTCGATCAGCACTTAAATGCTGAATTGACGCTTCATCTCGCTTACTTGAAAACAACGTATGAGTGCCAAGAAAGCTTCGATGAATCGTCTCCCCTGAATCAATAATTTCTAACTCATAGAATTTATCAAAGTAATATATGGTCGAATCGCTTCCATCTGTGCCTGTTCTGACCTGCTTGACTCGAAAATCATTGGCGTCGTAAGTGAAATCTAATTTGCTGCCGTTTCGACTAATTTCCGTTGGCTTCATCGCATGGTTATAGGAAACTGAAAGATCTCCGTCGCTATTCGTTAACATATTGCCGTTTTCGTCGTAAGTTAACGTTGCGCTACCACCTTTAGTTAAGGTAATTGCTCGAACCGCATTGCTACCTGCATTGCCACCTGCGGATTTAGCGCTGTTACCATAGCTGTAACTCAAGCCATAGTCTGATTTTTTCAGTAGATTACCAACTTCGTCATAATCGTATGATATTGGTGGTAACGAGGTGCCATCGAATGTAACGGAGTTGGCGATCACACGATGTAATTGATCATAGCGATAATCCTCCTGTCGACCTCCGGAGACATCTTCCCTTGTAAGGATATTGCCAAAAGCATCATAGCTATCATACGACTGATACTGCGCCGAACTCGAACTTTGGCAATTTGCACTTGTTCCTGTACAAATCGATTGGGTTAAGCCCGACGTCAAAATGTAATTAAAATATTGTGTTAACCCGTTGCCAAAGACCTGCTCGGTGATGTTACCAAATGCGTTCATGACTTTCCGTTCGATGAACGGGTGGTTATTACTCGTTGGATCTACATCCTTAGTAGGATAGCCAAATTCATCATAGTTAAATGCAACAGTCCGACCGTCCGGGAACTGCTGTGCTTTTAATCTTCCGTAATAGCCATCGTACGCTAACGCCATGGTCATCGAGCGTTCGTCGATATCCAGAGTCTGAGAATTTATCCGGCCATATGTATCGTAAGTAAAGCTTCTTTCATAAACGTTGTTTCCGGAAACACTACTAAAATCTTTGTGCAATAACCCTTTATATTGGCTGTCAAATTGCCATGTTTGGGTTTCATTGCCAATAATTTTCGACGTGATCCGACCCAAGTTATCGTAATTTAAGATTGTGTCTACCTCATTGGCGTCTGTCTGTTTTCTCAGCTCTCCAAGAGCATTGTATCGGTAACTCCACAAGCCCATGTTGGGGTCATCAACACTCAGCTTATGTCCAAAACCATTGTATGTAGCCTGAATTGAATTCCCTTTCGCATCTTCAATTACAATAGGATTCCCGAACCCATCGTAAGCAAAGTGAGTACGACCATTATCGGCATCGGTGGTGCGAACAAGTTGATTCGATAGATTATACGTGCGCTGCACGGTGAAACTACTGACTCCTCCAACCGGAACGTAATCGGGAGCTACATTAATAACTGTGACTGCACCACGATAGTCATAGTCAGTGGTGTAGCCAAGTGGATATTGATCAACAACTTTTTTCGTTGGACGCCCTTTTACATCGAATTTTGAGTAATAAGTCATTCCGGGGTTATCGCCATAAAAGTGCGGTAAAGATTCCGATGTTAATTGACCCAATGCATTATAAGATTTCGAGGTATAAGACCAATGCCCCCCAAGTACTTTAGATTTGGTTTGCACGGTATTGCCATTGACGTCAAGATAGGATTTTTGTGTTGGAGCTCCGTCCTGGACTTTAGTGATAATCGTAACCGCATTAGTTGGACAATTGTCTGAGCCTTCACAAACTTGATACGCCATATACACAGCTGGCGTTATTTCCACACCGGCTTTTTGCGTTGACGATGAACTTATCTGTCCATACTGATCAAGCACGACATGCGCTTCCAGTCCATTAACGTCTCTAGTCACTAATGGCTGCCCGGTATAATCATCAACCGCTACCAACTCACTTTCTGCAACCCCCATACCCCATTGACTGTTATAAGAAGCATTAACAAAGTAACCATCTGAGTGATATGACGATTCTTTCCAGCGGTTACCCTGAATTGATTCTCCTGGGCCTGAAGATGACATCGTTGTTCTTTTTATGTTGCCATAATCATCAAGAGTTGACTGGGTCGTTAACGTTAACGAGGAATTGCTGGCCGTATTATGAGTTGTTAAAGGTAGAGCACACCCTTGGTACTGATTAAAGTCTTGTTTTTTCCAGCTTTCTCCAGATGCAGGTCCCTCCCAAGTGCTTAGCGCTTTAGGTGTCGCACTTACCGTAGTTTTAGCCCAGTCTAATTGATTAAAGTTGCTATCTGCCGTACAAACTGAATAGCTGTTTTCGATTTTTTGAATATGCTTAGCGGTAACATCGTTGGTCGTTACGGTTTTCTTCAGCAGGTCACCATCACAATTGTATTCGAAATCGTTGGTGATCACCTCACCTATCCATGCTCCATCAATCGTTCTGGTTTTAACCCTATGGTTAGTAAAGCGAGGAGCCTTGATTTCTGACGAACAACTTTGGTCCCAATATTCAACTGGATCTTTACTTCTCGAATACGATAAATAATT
The DNA here is from genome assembly GCF_007197775.1 of Thalassotalea sp. PS06. NCBI lineage: Bacteria > Pseudomonadati > Pseudomonadota > Gammaproteobacteria > Alteromonadales > Colwelliaceae > Thalassotalea > Thalassotalea sp. PS06. The sequence continues at coordinate 2,152,388 of NZ_CP041638.1, forward strand.
GTACGAACCAGCCGTGTCGGCAGCTTCATCAAAAATTAATGAAGGTGATTTATATCGCTCTTCATCTGGTGTCCCAGAGCTTGACGCCGCATTGAATTCATCCTGCACTTCATTTTCATATACCGATGACTGCCAAGTTGACGTAGAGGACACCATTCCCGTAAATGGAAACCTTTGCATAAACCCTGAAACAGTTGTTTTATCAGCTGCCAGATCTTTAGCGACGATATACCTAAAACCCTGGAAACCACGCCCCTGCTTATGAAGAATTGCCTCGTCATAACTGTATTCAGTGGCATTAAACCCTCCTACTCCGTTTCGCGCTTCCATTTTACTGACGACTTTCATGTCGGAGCCAAATCTCGCGTAACGAGAATCTGTCATCCCTTCATGGCCATGAGTATATATTGGACGTTCATCTTCGTGATCATCACTCAATGTTTTGTATACTATCTTGGAAGCGATTCCGTGTCTGTCAGAAATGGATGTAATCAGATCGTTGTCGTGGGTAACACGTTGATACAGTCGAACTTCTGGTGATGCAGTGGATTCATAAATATACCCAGAATTAGGCGTCGAGGAGTATTGATGCTCATAACCAATGCTTGTGAAGAAGTCGGTGTGGCCATCTCGATTGTAATCTAGCAAGCTCAAGGTACTTAAAGCAGCCTCTATGCCAATATCTTCGATAAGAACAAACGATGTGCCGTCATTATTGGTTTGTAAGACGTCCCAGCTGTACACGTCATATTGATAATATGGGATCACTTTACCACTATCTTCAGCAGTGATATCGCACGGTTGGTTCTTAGAAGCATCGGTACAAATATATGGGTTTCTTATATTTCCTGGCACTAGTAAATCCATTTGACCATCTTGATCATAATCGAATACCCGCACAAAACCTGACATGCTGCTTTCATCGGTATATGGGGTTAGATAACTGCCTTCAATTCGGCCTAGTTGTTCTTGAACACCAGTGTCAATAGGAGATGTAAAATAACCACCGCCTTGGTTCATAACCGCATGCCAGTTTTGAACCAAAGTTTGCCCGCTGCCAACAGGTTTCAAGACAAGGAAATCTTGTAGACCGTCACCATTTAAATCAAGCCAGATAGTTTTCTTCTCGCGAACACCGTAAACTGAATCATCTGATGTCAAATCATGAGTGACTGAACCTGTACCTGCTTTAATATCTATCCAGGAGCTTTCATCTGCATTATATAAATCGGTTTTACCATCACCATTGATATCTGCAATACCGCCATTTTTCCATCCTGTTACTGTTGCATAGTAAGAAAAGCCTGGTAATGATTGACCTTGGGCATCTTTGTTTCTCTCGTATATTTTATAGGTAGATGGGCCTTGGGTAACTTGGCGCGTTGCAGAAACAATATCCTTGTGCCCATCACCGTTGACGTCTGCAATAAAACTTTGGCAATCACGTTTTAAATTATGTTTAACAGCAACGGGTTCATCCATAAGATCTTCCCAGAGATAGGGATCAAACTTACAGGTTCCGTCGATATTGGTTTCGATGATTGTATTGGTGTCATCCAACCAAGTAATATTCCATGTATTATTATCGTTGAGATAAACAATTTCAGATTTACCGTCGCCGTCAAAATCCAAGTAACCGTTCATTTTGTTTAAGCCGGTGTTATTGCTTGGATCAACACCTGGATGAGCATCAACTAAAGCTGCTCTTGAGCTTGACATGTAGTCTTGTGAACTCAAAAAGTAGTTGTATCTATTTTGTAAATCTGGCGTTCCATCACCATCAAGATCAGCGGTAACTTCGGCCGGTGCTTCCATCAAAACGTCACTTGCAGGATCCGAGATATAGCTCAATACATGCGAACGTTTATTAATTCCGAACGCCTGTTCTGACCACCCGAATGTCGTTTGGGCTATCTTGTCCTGGCAATTTGAATTCGCGCAAAGAGATACCGATTCTAACAATTCACTATTCGAAGCTTTGTAGTTCAAGACATAATGCTTTTCATTTGTCGGTGAATATAGATTGACAGATTTAAGTTTCTTGTTAGAAGTAATTTTCTTACCATACAAATAACTAAGACGCTCGAAAGTATCCGAATAACTGAACTTAATTTGCCGATTACCCGGCGTAGCTCCGCTCCCGGTATATCTTATTTCGTCCAATACATGGGTATTATCTAACGTGTCGTAATAATAAATAATGTTGTTGTCGAATAGATCTGAAACTTTAAACAGTTTCCAGTGGAGTGTTTTAGTCGTCCATTCTGGAGAGTAACGAGACTCATTGGTGAAACCAAAGAGTTTTTTCAAGCCTGACTTATTAACAATTTCAAAGTAGGTGGCAGTATCATTAATCCCGCCGCCTAGTTGGGTAACAATGACTCCACTATCTTTTTCGGTTTTATACACCGCTCCATTGCTACCATACGAACTACCGCCTGTGCGAATCAGCCTTTGTCCATTCAAACAAAGCTTATCGGCCGTCGACCATCTGACGTTTAAGGTATCTCCATCAAGACCAAAGATATGCCCACATCTAGATACACTCTCTCCAGCAGATATTGACCAGCCTTTACCTGCGATACCATTTCCGTTCTGGCTTGAATAATTCAAGGCCACTGATGGCGCAAGGTTTCTCCTGCCAATAGGAACTTGCAAGGGAATCGAATAGTTAAAAAGCCCCCCATCTATAGTTACTTCACCCTGAAGCGTTGCGATGGATTCGGAATCAGAGAGCGCGCTGTCGGATAATGGTTGGATTAATGCGTCTTCGACCGACATTATATCAAATGAAGGGCTTAGAACTTCCCATCCGAATAAGCTTTCGGGCAACGAACACCCGTTATCATTACAAGCTCTTAACTCGAAATCATAAATCCCAGCAGCTAATTCATCTAGAGGCAACCAGCTTACATAACCAATATTCTCCCACGCATTAAAACCGCCCCCATCGAGTTGATATCTCAACTCAAAGTAGGTCGCATCTGGTTGCAACCCATAATAAAAGCCCTGGTAACTACCCCAATCTAAAACTACATCAGCATTCACTTGATGTTCGTCACCGCTAATTGGTGCTTGAGGCGTTGGGTCAACCAAATATGACGTGGACGGGACTAGAGGGAAAGGGTCCGACGGCGGCAGCCCCAGTGGAGGATAAGGTATCGCTAAAAAAGGATCCGATACTAGACCGTGAATTGGCTGGCCATCCTGCCAAACCTCAAGTTCAAACTCATAATAACCTGATAATGCCGGTTCAATGCTAAAGCCTGCACCCAAGCCAAAATAGACATCTTCTGGGTTTCCTGTTTCTAACACTGGATTTGAATATACCGGTGAGCCATCAACACGCATTTTCAAGGCATACTCAAGTGAAACGCCTTGTTCCCATGTGACCGTAAGTCCCATGCTTACTTGAGGGTCATATTGGACATATAGTTCCGTTGGCAAAATAGGAGGCTCCGGAGTGGAACCGCCTCCTGTTGAAGCGTACTCATTGTATACTTTCCCTACCCCAAGGATATTCAGTTCCTGATTTATTTGAGCCAATGACTTAGCATTTACCGGAAGCAGGTAAACAGGCAGGTTATTTTTTAGTTTTACGCTCTTAGGGAGGTTTTCTTTAGATATTTTTTCCAGATGAGAAATATCAAACTGAAACTTCTCCCTGGTTTCATTTTTTGATTCATCCCGTTTGAATTGTTTATGGTAATAAAAATCAGCGGCTTTTAATGGTTTATTTTCTTTATGTTGTTCGACTGAGATAGCCGAAATAGATATAACAGAAAGCAAAAGAAGCAAATACTTAAAACTTCGCACAACAGTTCCTTGTAATAAATAGTGAAATCCAGTCTATTAATCGAGCTTTTTATGGCTTAATATTGCTCTGAATTAATATATTATTTGTACATCAGTACAAGTTTTAAACATAATTGTAACATTTTTCAAATAATTTCTAGTTTTAAATACAAAATGAGTAGGTGTTATTTTGCCCTTAAAGTTCATCTACCTTTTAACGATCCCTGATCAATATGACCAATTAACGAGCTACCGGCTATCCTCCCCTGTCACAACCTTTAAGAGGATGATTCCAATTTGAGCAGTGATATTCCCATTTTATTTGTGAATTTCCCTAACGTCTAAAAAGCATAGTCACTCTATTCTGTGTAATTCAGTACGTATGGATAAAGCTTGTGATTTAAGTACTTTTAGGCGCCTGAATATGAGTACAGCCGTGAAAAATCGGCCAAGATTAGGTTTGTAAATAAACCCCGTTGTCGGGATAGTTCTTAATTTGTCGAACGTCTGCTTTGGATAAATTTAAAATTATTTGAAAAACCGAGTAATACACTAGAATATGAAACACTCGTTGAGCGATTTAAGCAGTGTATTGCGTCCATCGGTTGAACTTACAGAACAAAATGGTTATACAGAACGCGGTAGTAATCGTAAAAATTAGCTTAAAATGAGCAGATCTGTCTTATGACAAAGCCTTGTTCAAGGTTGGTCGGCTTACACCAAAATGCTCAGCCACCTCTGATTTAGTAACCAAAGGATCTAGTAGCATTGCTTTGGCTTGTTTTATGTCTTTCTGACTAAGTTTGGGTTTTCGGCCCCCTTTTCTCCCTCTGGCTCTTGCTGCCGCCAAACCTGCGTTGGTTCTCTCAACTATCAATCTGCGTTCAAATTGAGCGATTGCACTGATCATATGAAAAATAAGCTCGCCAGAAGCCGTGGTTGTGTCGATACTTTCATTTAAGCTAATAAACTGAACTTCTTTCTGTTTAAAGCTTTCAATTAGCTCGATTAAGTCTTTAACGCTACGACCTAGCCTATCGAGTCGCTGCACTACTACAATATCGCCAGAACGGAGCGCATCAAGCATTCGTTCAAGCTCAGGCCTGGATTTTAACTTACCACTATATTTTTCGCGGTAGATTCGCTTGCACCCAGCGACCTCCAACGCATCGATCTGCGCATTGTCAGATTGTTCATCCGTACTGACTCTCGCATAACCTAGTTTCATACCCACCTCAAACAAACGTACGTTTACTTTACATAGATAACTTTACGAGTTTATTTACACACCAGCAAGTAAAAAAAGTTAATTAGTTACCGACAACAAACGTGTAAAAGAAACGGTCGTTTGATTTACACATTTCCTAGCTTGAACCACCTTTACTTCTTAATTTTGACGCCATCCTTTCTAACACATCTGCCATATCCTGTTCGCTCTCCGATTCTCCAGTGTTAGGGGATAGGCAACTCATAATCTCAGACTGTCTATAATCTGGAACCGTACCGTAGCTGCTAAAGGAGGTTAAAACCTTGCTATGACCTAAATTTTGACTCCAAGCTTTAAACTCTTCTGGAGTCTTACAAACTTGTTCACCTAATAGAACCAACGTATTTCGAAAGCTATGAGGGTTGAAATAAGGCAGGTTTACATTTGTAAAAGCTGTTTTAAAAATATCTCTGATCGGTCCGGCTGTTTTCCAATGCTCTCTTGAAAGACCTACGGCTTCAAAACGATGGTGCTTGTTAGGAGTAACCAGAGATTTGGGAAATAATGGGTCATCCGGTCCAAAAAGGAGTTCATCAGTCAAGTACTGCACCCAGTCGCTTAAAATTTCGACAGCGAGGTCATCCACTGGGAAAAAGTAAGTGTTAAATGACTTACTGTACTTGGTTTTTACTTCCCTAGCATCTTGTGTAAGCTTCCTAGCGTTCAAGTCAATATGTTTAAGCTTTAGGGAAGCGATAGCACTATCGCGCGCTCCCGTTAATATCGTTAAAGCTAATAGTGCCCTATTCCTCTTTTCAATACCCGTATTGATTGGCATGGATTCAAGCAAATGTGTTATCTGTTGCAACGACGGTACCGGCTTCTCCCGTCTGGCATTGGCGATACGGGTAGATTTCTCAGATAGATTGAAATATTCCGCATCACGGTAGTCTATCCGGGACTTGTAACCGGGTTCACGGGAAAGCCACTGGAAGAAACGCTTCAAATGCCGCAACTGGCTATTTATCGTAGCTTTGCTTAATAGCTTGCCTGTCTTTGGGTTCAACTGCTGCTCTAAATGCCTCTTAAAGCCTATTGCTTGTTGGAAATGAAACCTTTCAAAGCCTTTATAGTTTGTGTACCGCTCAAAGCGAGCTATGGCTGCAACAACACTATCTAATGAAGCTTCATTTTGCCCTTTTGCATGCTGAAGGAAATCCAAATAATCCTTAGTGGTTCTAATGTTTTTTGAGTGATAATTTTTCATGTTTCATTCTCCATCCTTGAAAGCACCATTAACGCGAGGATCAGCCCCCCCGTCTATGTGTATTTCACCCATCGGTAAAATTGAGCCAAGTTTTGACTTGAGTTGCTTAAATTGCTGTTGATTAATGAACTTATTCGCCTTAGTTGAACAGACGTTACAAAAACCTGTGATAACGCCGGTTCTATTATCAGTTGGGTAAACTTCAACAAAAACTTGAGATGAAGATCTAGACTGCCGACATTTGCAGCAAAAGAACTCGCCAAGACCACAAGGTTTCTTGTGCTCGGTATTTCTGTTTCGAATAAAAGTTTTCAAGTCGGTGCCGCGAATCAAATACGGGCGCTTATTGTCGACGATAGGAAGCCCATCATATTTGATCCAACGAGCAACAGTATTCTTATGGATATCCAACGTATACGCGGCTTCCTGGATCGTATAAGAACGATACTTTTTTATCCTGTTGGGGTTTAATCGCTTAGGCATTGCCATCGTCCCCCTGGCTTCTCTCAATGCAATCGGCTACCCAATTATCAATATCAGATTCAACCCAGCCTACAGCCCGTCCGCGGCCGCCTAAAGAGATACTTTTTGGAAATTCACCGTTGTTGATCCGTAAATAAATACTGCTTCTCGATAACCCCGTTTTTTGGATAACTTCGGGGAGTCTTAAAATCTTATGAGCCATAGTGATTCCTCCTTGGAATATGGCCACAGATTAAGCATGTAAAACTAGGAATTGAAGTTATTAATTCCTAATAGGAATACTACTCGCCTAATAGGAATTTAATTAGAATTCTGGCTTGGATTTTGCTGGTTAATTGTTTCTGAAAGATGTGTATGGTTGGGCTTTCTTACAGATTTTTCGAATAGTGTCATCACTAAGTGAGTGGCCATTTAACTTGCACAACTCTTCAAGGAAACCGGAAATGCCAGGGGCTGTAGGATCAATCCCTTGATTGTTCATAAGGGCCCCTATGAGTTTAAAGAAAGATGTGTCCTTAATAGGAGAAACATCCGATTTTTGCTTATCTATCCCCTTCAGGCTATCAACGTAAGCCTGTATAACCTCAGTTCGAATCGCAAAATGGTAATCGTGGTCAAAAAGCCGCCCTGAAGACGTGTAATTCATCGGTAATGGTCTAGGGTCTTCAACAGCCTCGACCGATTCTAAATGGCCATTAGCGCTTGTTAAGAGGCCTGATTCAATACCATGCTGTCCCTGCCCTGATTTCCCAATGGCGTCAGAGACTAGTTCTCCATCTAATTCTCTGTTCCACTTTTGTAATTGAGCATATTGGTCTCCTTGTTGAAGCAATACACCGTCTAGGCAACTTAGCGTTATTTCTGGTCCACCGATGATTGCCTGGAATGCATCTTCAAGGTCTAAAGACTCAGCACCTAGATTAGAGAGCTGCCATAAACCAGAAATCGTGTTTACCTCAACTCCTAGGAAAATCCAGCTTTCGTTACCAATGTATATGTAGTCATCCGAAGGTAACAAGGAATAATCATCTATATCCTTGACGGAAAACAAAGGAGATTCGACCTTGGAAAAATCAACATCATTTGTACTTATAATCTTTCCAAGCCGTGCATGAGCGTGATTAACCAGAAAAACTGACATTTCAAGCTTTTTTTCTATTGAAAGTCGAAGTAAATCCGATTCCGTGACTTCTTCGCCTAGCTCACTAGACAATACCCTAGCGGCTTCGCTAAGCGTCAACCAATCCCTGCTCAGTGATACCTTACTCATTTTAAATTCCCTGTTCCATTCTAACGTAGCAAGTAGCTGGCTATTGATTACTCTCGCTTCATTGATATCTGCTGCATAATAGGACGAATATTCTTGTCATTTAGTTTCTTACCCGTTGCTGCTTCTTCAATGTAATTGGACCACCAATTCATCAAGACACGTCTTCTTTCCAGATAGTCTGCTCTATTGTATGCCCGGCGTACTTCATTCCCGTCTACATGTGCCAATGCTGCCTCAATCACTTCAGGATCATGTCCACACTCATTCAGAGTCGTACTGGCAATAGAGCGTAAACCATGAGCCACAAGCCGCCCCTTGAAGCCCATCCGCTTTATGGCCATATTTGCGGTTTGCGCATTACAAGGTTCAGTAGGCTTTCTGTCAGAAGGAAAAACATGTTCGCGGTGTCCGCTAATCGATTTAATCATAGACAGAATTTCCAGAGCCTGGGGAGACAAGGGAACCACATGGTCCCGGCTAGTTTTCATGCGTTCAGCCGGTATGTGCCATTGCTTTTTATCGAAATCGATTTCATCCCACCTAGTCCCTGCTGCTTCGCTAGGCCTGACCATGGTGTGTAGTTGCCACTCGATAAGCAAGCGAGTAACAATTTTGATGCTGGCATAGCTTAAAGCCTTCATAAACTCGGGAAGTTCTTCAGGCTTAAGCGCGGGTAGGTTTTTGGATTTAGGAGGTTGAAACGCTGCACCAATGCCCGATAGGCAATTGTGATCTATGTATCCGGTGTTTACCCCATAGATCATTACTTCGTTAAGATGACCTATAACTTTACTCAGGGTTTCTAATGTGCCGCGTGCTGCCAGAGGCTTTAAAACGCTAATAACTTCCGGAGCGGCCAGCTTCGTAATAGGCCTGTGTCCAAGCTTAGGAAACAGATGGTTATTAAAGTTACGCCATATACCGGCTGAAGTTGTATCGGCAACTCGGGTTTTCTTTAGTTCGAACCATTCAGCCGCAACATTCTTTAAAGTTTGACTGTTAGCCAGCAGAGCAAGCCTTTTATCTTCAGCTTTTTGCTCTACCGGGTCGATACCTTCGCCAAGAAGTTTCCTGGCCTCTTGTCGCATGTCTCGCGCTTGCTTGAGTGAAATGTCTGGGAACACGCCTAACCCCATGGTCGAGCGTTTACCTGTTGCAGGTTTTGTGTACTCAAAAATCCATTGTTTACTGCCGGTGGGCATTATCTTAATAGCCAGACCTCTGCCATCCCGTAGCTTGTAAGATTTGCTTTGAGGCTTAGCTCTTCGGATTTGAGTTGTATCCAGTGGCAATAGCTTTTTAGACATTAATGCGGTAGCAGCTTAAATAATGAACAATCGCTACCGCATAAACTACCGCATTAATTCTCAGATTTCAACAAATCCTGTGAAATCTCTTAGGACATAAAAAAACCGAAAACCCTTGTTAATAATAAGATTTTCGGCTCTTTTCGGTTCTCTTAGAACCATGTGATGGTGCGGATGGAGGGACTTGAACCCTCACGCCCTTTCGAGCACAGCGACCTCAACGCTGCCTGTCTACCAATTCCAGCACATCCGCAGGAATTGGATTAGTTTGGAACGTCAGACTCGTCGTTGTCGTCGCCAGTAGGAATATCCGTTGGTTCGATGCTCTGTGTTTGCTCGCCAGAACCTAAGTTATTCCACTCATCACCTTTCTTAGTAGCTTGAGCTGTCAGGTTACCTAAGAACAGGCTGATAATGAAAAACGTTGTTGCAAGAATTGCAGTCGTTTTTGTCATAAAGTTGCCTGAACCACTTGAACCAAAGATGGTCGCTGATGAGCCTGCGCCGAATGATGCACCCATATCGGCACCCTTACCTTGTTGGATTAAAATAAAACCAATCAAGATCAACGCAACAATTAAATAAACAACGATCAAAATCTCGTATAACATGAATGAATCCTTTATTCTGCCAGGCAGATTGTCTTAAACTCTTCTACTTTTAAACTCGCACCGCCAATCAGGCCACCGTCAATATCCGGTTGGGCAAATAATTCCTGGTAATTACCAGCGTTTACACTGCCACCATACAAAATCGCAACCTTATCTGCTGCGTCAGAATCTGTGGCAGCGATAAATTCGCGAATAAAGCGATGCGTTTGCTGAGCCATCTCAGCAGATGCTGTTTTTCCGGTTCCTATCGCCCAAACTGGCTCATAGGCGAAAACAACATCAGTTAATTCGTCATTATCTAAAGCAGATAATACCGGCGCCAACTGCTCAGACAAAACTTGTTCAGTTTGCCCTTGCTCGCGCTCGTCTTCGCTCTCACCAATACAAACGATTGGCGTAAGCCCTTGCGCTAAGGCTTGCTTAGCTTTGTCAGCCACCAAACCTGAGGTTTCAGCGAATAAGCTGCGACGCTCAGAATGGCCAACAATGACGTATTGTACCGACAAATCTTTCAGCATTAAAGCTGAAACTTCACCCGTCAATGCGCCCTTTAACTGCTCATTGATATTTTGCGCACCTACTGCAACTCGAGCGTTTGTGTTCGCTTGAGTTAATGCGCCTAAATAAGGAGCTGGCGGACAGATAATGACCTGTTGGTTTTCACTAATGCTAATGGTGTTTAACGCATCGGTCATTTCGTTAATTAACGAAACGTCCCCGTTCATTTTCCAGTTAGCGGCAACAATGGTTTTTCTGTGCATAATCGCTTCCCTAATTAAGTGGCGAGATATTAACGAACCTGTAATCAAGATACAAGCGAATAAATCACTTAGCCGTTTATTTGCTCAAAAGACAAACAATTTGTTTACATCCGTAATATCAGGAACAATAGCGCTGGTTAAACAGCGCGTACTCTATCGGCAATAGATTCAGCCAGAGATAGAACTTCCTCTTTTTCAGGCCCTTCAACCATGACTCTTACCAAAGGTTCCGTTCCAGATTTACGAAGTAAAACACGACCGCGACCGGCCAGTTCCTGCTCAACTACTTTTACCTGTTGTTGAACCGCTGTATCAGATAACGGATCGCTACCTTCAACAAAACGAACATTAACTAAAACCTGAGGTAGTTTTTGCATCCCCTGACGCAGCGTGAAAAGGTTGTTACCGGATTCCTGAATTGCCTGCAGCACGTTCAACGCGGCAACAATACCATCACCCGTGGAGGTACAATTTAGATTAATGATATGTCCGGAGTTTTCGGCACCAAGTTGCCATCCGTTAGCTTTGAGCTTTTCCATTACATAACGGTCGCCAACTTTGGCACGCTCAAATGGAATATCTAATTGCTTAAGAGCCAGTTCCAGCCCTATGTTACTCATCAAGGTGCCAACTACGCCGCCTTCCAGTTGACCGCGTTGTTGAGCCGCTTTGGCGATGATAAAGATAAGCTCATCACCATCGACAACATTACCCATGTGATCAACCATCATTAAACGATCGCCATCACCATCAAGAGCGATACCTAAATCAGCGCTTTCGTCCATAACCAGTTGGCTGATATTCGCCATAGACGTTGCACCGCATTCGTCGTTAATATTAATGCCATCAGGCTTGGTAGCATATTCAATTACTGTTGCACCCAATTCTCTGAATACGTTTGGCGCAATGTGATAGGTTGCACCATTGGCACAATCGACGACAATTTTCAGTCCCTTAAGAGATAGTGGTGTTGGAAAATTACTTTTACAAAACTCGATGTAGCGGCCAGCCGCATCGTTTATACGAACCGCCTTACCCAGTTTTGCAGATTCCACACAATCCATAGGTTCATCAATCATTTTTTCAATGGCAAGTTCAATATCATCCGGCAGCTTCTCACCGTCATTTGAAAAGAATTTAATGCCATTATCGTAGTATGGGTTATGGGAAGCGCTAATAACAATACCGGCTTCTGCACGGAAGGTTTTGGTTAAATAGGCTACGGCGGGTGTTGGCATTGGTCCCATTAAACCAATATCGATACCGGCAGCACTAAAACCCGCTTCCAATGCCGATTCCAGCATATAACCAGAAATTCGCGTATCTTTACCAATTAGTACTTTTTGGGTGCCACTGGTAGCAAGTACTTTACCCGCAGCCCAACCTAATTTCATCACAAATTCCGGAGAGATTGGGGCTTTACCCACTAAACCGCGTACCCCATCGGTACCGAAATATTTTCTAGAACTCACTTAACGACTCTCCCTTTGAGTTGCATTTAAAACCTTTATAGCGTCCACGGTTTCTTTGACATCGTGAACGCGGATTATTCCTGCGCCATTTATGGCGGCGATAACAGCAGCCGAAAGACTTCCAGCCAATCGCTCTTCGACTTCCCGATTCAGTAAATGACCAATCATCGACTTGCGAGAGATACCCGCCAGTATTGGTAAACCTAAATCTAATAATTGTTTCTGGTTGGCCAGCAGTTGATAGTTTTGTTCAAGGGTTTTGCCAAACCCAAAACCCGGGTCAAGAATGATATTGTTTCTTTCTATGCCCGCCTGTTCACAGGCAGCAATGCGTTCAACAAAAAACTGTTTTACATCCTCAACCACATCATCGTACTGCGGATTGTCCTGCATCGTCCTTGGTAACCCTTGCATGTGCATTAAACACACGGGAATCTGAGCTTTGGCGGCGACTTGCACACAACCTGTATTTTGCAGCGCTCTCACATCATTAATCAGATCAGCGCCATTGGCAACAGCAACCTCCATTACTTGAGCTTTACTGGTATCAATAGACACTAAGGTATCAAAACGTTGTTTTATGGCTTCGATGACCGGAATGACTCGGTCTAGCTCGTCTTGCAGAGAAACCTCGGCCGCGCCCGGGCGTGTTGACTCGCCGCCTATATCGATAATACTGGCGCCGTCTTTAATCATTTGCTCGGCTTGCTCAAGAGCAATATCCAGACTGGTAAACTTTCCGCCGTCGGAAAAAGAATCCGGGGTTACATTTAAGATACCCATGATACGAGGAACTGATAAATCTAATATTTGATTTTTGAAGGTAAGAGTATTGACTGTCATGTCCAATTTATAATCGCGTCTGATGCATTTGTTCTAACTAGCTCAAACTTCTTAATTTCCTAACGACAATTTTAAGTCGATATCACTTATTTATAAAGCCAAGACGGCTAATTAAGGTAAAAATATCTGTTACCGGGTCGATTGAAAGTGCTCAGTAATTTCTTTAAAAATTAATGGCCATTTAATAACCCTCCCTTGCTACCGTCCATAGTACGGGAGGATTAGTAAAGGGATTTACGATATGTCGATATATCAGGGATGACAATATATCGACTAAATACATCCATAAAGCAATACCCTCCCTTGCTACCATCCATGGTGCAGGAGGATAAGCACGTCCATGTGCAAAAACCCTCACTAACACCATCCATGGCTCGTGAGGATAAATACATCCATGTATAAAAAAGCCCCTGCAATTGCAGAGGCTTTATAATGGTGTTTATTGGCTAGTTAGCCGGAATATCATCTGGCTTATTAACGTCTACTGTAGCGTTTGCAGAACCACTTGGTGGCTTGCCAGAGCTATTTTCGTCACCATAACCTTTCGGTGCACGAACGGTTGTGCGTGCCATTAAGTCATCAATTTGCCCGGCATCAATGGTTTCATACTTCATCAATGCATCTTTCATCGCGTGAAGGATGTCCATATTGTTTTTCAGGATATCTTCAGCACGTTTGTAGTTGCGCTCGATAAACGCGCGAACTTCTTCATCGATATCTTTGGCGGTGTCATCAGACATATGCTTAGATTTCGCTGCAGTGCGGCCCAGGAATACTTCGCCTTCTTCATCGGCATAAAGCATTGGCCCCATCTTGTCAGACAGACCCCATTGGGTAACCATCTTGCGGGCAATCTCTGTGGCACGTTCGATATCGTTCGATGCACCGGTTGATACCTTCTCGGCACCGTAGATGATTTCTTCGGCGATACGACCACCGTACAAGCTGGAAATCATACTCTCTAAATGCATTTTCGAGTGGCTCACGCGATCCTGCTCTGGTAGATACATAGTCACACCTAAGGCACGACCACGAGGTATGATACTTACTTTGTACACCGGATCATGTTCAGGAACCATACGACCAACGATCGCGTGCCCTGCTTCGTGATAAGCAGTCATTTCTTTCTCAGACTCGCTCATTACCATAGAACGGCGCTCTGCACCCATCATGATCTTGTCTTTGGCTTTATCAAATTCCACCATAGATACCAAGCGACGGCTGGTGCGCGCAGCAAACAATGCCGCTTCGTTCACAAGGTTTGCAAGGTCTGCACCTGAGAAGCCTGGAGTACCGCGAGCAATTACCGCTGCATCAACGTCATCGCCAAGAGGCACTTTACGCATGTGTACTTTAAGGATTTGCTCACGACCACGAATATCTGGCAAGCCAACGGTAACCTGACGGTCGAAACGACCAGGACGCAATAACGCCGGGTCCAATACATCCGGGCGGTTAGTTGCAGCGATAACGATTACTCCTTCGTTACCTTCAAAACCGTCCATTTCAACTAACATTTGGTTCAGGGTTTGCTCTCGCTCATCGTGACCACCACCCAGGCCTGCACCACGCTGACGACCAACGGCATCGATCTCATCGATGAAAATAATACAAGGAGCAGATTTCTTGGCCTGATCGAACATGTCGCGAACACGAGATGCACCAACACCCACGAACATTTCTACGAAATCTGAACCAGAGATACTGAAAAATGGTACTTTTGCTTCACCGGCAATGGCTTTTGCAAGTAAGGTTTTACCCGTACCTGGCTGACCAACCATAAGAATACCAGATGGAATACGACCACCAAGTTTCTGGAATTTTGACGGGTCACGAAGATAATCGACAAGCTCTGCAACTTCTTCTTTGGCTTCGTCACAACCGGCAACATCTGCAAATGTAGTCTTAATTTGGTCGTCGCTTAGCAGGCGAGCCTTACTCTTACCAAACGACATAGCACCTTTACCGCCGCCGCCTTGCATCTGTCGCATGAAGAAAATCCAGATACCGACAAGAAGAAGCATAGGGAACCAGTTAATGAATATACTGGCAAGAAGGCTTGGCTCTTCAGGCGGAACCCCTTCCACTTTAACGTTGTTGCTGATTAGATCATCGAGCAACCCGTCGTCATACTGAGTCGGAATTAACGTGGTGAAAGTGTCCCCTGAACGCTTGGTTCCGGTGATAACGCCATTGCTTTCAATTTTGACGTCTCGAACCTGTCCTTGGGTGACTTCATTGATAAAGGTTGTGTAATCTAGCTTAGTGTCAGTGCCGTTGCTTGGTGTGAAGCTCTGGAATACAGACATTAACACTATGGCTATCACTAACCACAAAATAAGGTTTTTTACCATATCGCTCAATTTGATGGCCTCTTAGAAAAATAGGATAAATAAAATACAGGGCGATGTTACTAATAGTTAACTTTACTACAGTTTGTATCCAGTAGCTACTATATAAACTTCACGGGAACGTGGACGAGAAGAGTCAGGTTTACGGGTTTTTACCGTGGTAAATACTTGCCTGACGTCCTTCACAAACTGGTCAAAGCCTTCACCCTGAAATACTTTGACCACAAAACTGCCGTTTCGTTTCAACACTTGATTACACATATCAAGTGCCAATTCTACCAAATACATACTCCGCGCCTGATCAGTGGCCTCGTTACCGCTAAAGTTTGGCGCCATATCTGACATAACTGTATCTACGTTACGGCCATCGATTCGGTTTAACAGGGCGTCCAGCACTGCATCTTCACGAAAGTCGCCTTGCAGAAAATCGACACCGACCAAAGGGTCCATGGGTAAAATGTCACAGGCAACTACCTGGCCATTATCCCCTACTACCTTAGCCGCGTATTCTGACCAACCGCCGGGTGCAGCACCTAAATCAACGACTGTCATCCCTGGTTTGATCAATTTATCTTTTTGATTAATCTCTTCAATTTTAAATACCGCACGGGAGCGCAAGCCCAGTTTCTGCGCCTTTTTCACGTATTCATCGTCAAAGTGTTCCTGCATCCAGCGATTCGAGCTGGAGCTTAATTTTCCTTTCTTACTTTTACTCATTTAAATGCATAGATAAATTAGTATTACTGACAAGATGGCGTTAAAATATAGGGAATTCAAGTAACCACCATGAAATTTTTTAATGAATCTAAATAAAAAACAAATTCAATACCTTAAAGGCCTGGCTCATTCGCTGAAGCCGGTAGTGCTTTTAGGCAGCAATGGATTAACCGAAGCGGTTATCGCTGAAATTGATTATGCGTTGAATCACCACGAGCTAATTAAGGTGAAAATTCCTACGGATGACAGAGAAATCAAGCAGTTGATTATCGAAGCAATCATCCGTGAAACAGAGGCAGTGAAAGTACAGACCATAGGTAAAACTTTAGTTCTGTATCGCCAGTCTGAAGAGAAAAAAATCGCGATTCCAAAATTGTAAGCAATCTTGTCTAATTCTCGAAAACGCACCCTGTTTTTGCAGAGGTGCGTTTTTTATTGCCCTTTTTTATTTATAAAGGTTAGGCAATTTTTACTATAGGCTGAAAAATCCTCGGCTCTTATACTCGATGCCACAGA
Source organism: Thalassotalea sp. PS06 (assembly GCF_007197775.1). NCBI lineage: Bacteria > Pseudomonadati > Pseudomonadota > Gammaproteobacteria > Alteromonadales > Colwelliaceae > Thalassotalea > Thalassotalea sp. PS06. The sequence continues at coordinate 2,168,988 of NZ_CP041638.1, forward strand.
ATAAAAGTATGAAACAGACGCCATTATGAAAGCAAACAACAACATATCCCCAGAGTTACTGGATAATTCCAAAGATTTTAGCGATAAGTACTTTACACGATTTAAACTAAGAACCGCACCAGCGCCGTTGCAGCTAAATGACGATATCGCCAAAGATTATCTGTTCCCGACTCTATACGGCGATGTCAGTTGTGCCATTGGTATTTTCTTGTGTGATTTTGCAGCGGCGAAAGCCTTGTTGCCACATCCGGACATGGTACCAGTGAAAATGCCAGGTGGTCGCGCTATTGTCACCTTCTCCTGTTATGAGTACAAAAAGGTGTTAGGCGTTGCACCATACAATGAAATCGCGATGACCATTCCCATTCAGGTTTCGCCAACATTTAACCCGCCACTTCTGCCATTGCTGATGGAGAAGAAATTTCCAAAATTTGGTTATCATGTTTTTCATATGCCAGTGACCAGCCTGGAAAATCAGATTCGCGGCCGTAAGATCTGGGGGTTACCGAAAGTCGTCGATGATATCGATATTCAGGTTGAAAACGCTACGAGCACCACGATCGCCACCGATGCAAAAGGAAATGAGTATTTCCGTTTAAGCGTACCAACCTCTGGTACAGCGCAAACTTTTGATGTGCAATCCAACCTGTATTCGGTATTAAATGATCAATTGCTAACCAGCCAAACCTGTTTTAATGGCACATTTAATGTGAACAAAACGATGAATCGTTTATGGAACAATAAGGTTGAAGATAATAAGGAGGCACTCGAGCTAGGCAATGGTAAATACGCCGATAAGTTAAAAAATCTGAAGATTGACCCAGTGCCATTCCAGACTCGTTACACGCCGAGTATGAATGCCTGTTTTGATTTGCCGAAGTAAAAAAAGATAAGAAGAAAGGCGCCGTTTAGGCGCCTTTCTTTTAATAGTTATCGAATACTATTTGTGCTCGACAGCAATAATTTCGTACTCGACCTGACCACCAGGTGTTGTAACTTCCACTTCACTATCCACTTCTTTGCCGATAAGGGCACGAGCGATTGGTGAACTTACGCTGATACGGTTTTGCTTGATATCTGCTTCATCATCGCCAACGATTTGGTAAGTCACCTCTTCGTCGGTATCGATGTTTAACAAGGTTACCGTTACACCGAAAATTACTTTGTGAGTGTTTGGGATTTTGGTGATATCGATAATTTGCGCATTGCCCAGCTTACCTTCGATTTCCTGAATACGGCCTTCACAAAAACCCTGCTCTTCGCGGGCTGCATGGTACTCGGCGTTCTCTTTCAAGTCACCGTGTTCACGAGCTTCAGCAATGGCCGCCACGATTTCCGGGCGACGTACAGATTTCAAATGATTTAGCTCATCACGAAGCGCATCAGCCCCTTGAATCGTCATCGGATACGTATTCATTATTGACACCTTTTATGTAATTCTTGAATAGATGTTACTTTGTTGCGGTCGTCAGCCGAGTGCGCCATACAAGCGGCAAAGGCTGCGTTTAACGTCGTAGTATAATTAACTTTATAACGTAATGCACCGCCACGAAGCTGTTTTGAATCTTCGATGGCTTTACGACCTTCAGTGGTGTTAATAATGTAGCTGTACTCACCATTCTTGATTCTATCAAGAATGTGCGGACGACCTTCATGTACCTTGTTAACCAAACGAACTGGCACGTCAGCTTCGCCAAGAACAACGGCAGTACCGTGAGTTGCATCCAGCTTGTAACCTAAGTCGATTAACTGTTTGGCAAGTTCTACAACACGAGTCTTGTCGCTGTCACGAACAGAAATCAATGCACGACCGGTTTTTGGAACCGTTACACCAGCACCAAGGTTGGCTTTTGCGTACGCTTCTTCAAACGTATCACCAACACCCATTACCTCACCAGTAGAGCGCATTTCCGGACCAACAAGCGGGTCAACACCGTGGAACTTGTTGAATGGAATAACCACTTCTTTCACTGAGAAGAATGGCGGAATCGTTTCTTTGGTAACGCCCTGCTCATCTAACGTCTTACCAGACATTACCCGTGCAGCGATTTTCGCTAGAGGTACACCGGTAGCTTTTGATACAAATGGAACAGTACGTGCAGCACGCGGGTTTACTTCAATTAGATAAACCTTGTTATCTTTAACCGCGAACTGAGTATTCATCAGACCGATTACACCAAGCTCAAAGGCAAGTTTCGTTACCTGCTCACGCATCACGTCCTGAATTTCCTGGCTCAAGCTGTAAGCCGGTAATGAACAGGCAGAGTCACCTGAGTGAACACCGGCTTGTTCGATATGCTGCATGATACCGCCGATAACCACGTTCTTACCGTCACACATCGCATCGATATCCACTTCGATAGCATCATCAAGGAAACGGTCAAGAAGCACTGGCGCTTCGTTAGATACGCTTACCGCGTCAGTCATATAACGACGTAAGTCCTGCTCGTCATATACGATTTCCATTGCACGACCACCGAGTACATAAGATGGGCGAACAACCATTGGGAAGCCGATGTCGTTAGCTTTCGCTACCGCTTCTTCTAACGAGGTTACCGTAGCGTTTTCTGGTTGTAGCAAATCGAGACGGTCAACCGCCTGCTGGAAACGTTCACGGTCTTCAGCACGGTCGATGGCATCTGGAGAAGTACCGATAATTGGTACACCAGCCGCTTCAAGCGCACGTGCTAGTTTCAAAGGTGTTTGACCACCGTATTGAACGATAACGCCTTTCGGTTTTTCAACACGAACAATCTCTAACACGTCCTCGAACGTTACTGGTTCGAAGTACAGGCGATCTGAGGTGTCGTAGTCGGTAGATACCGTTTCTGGATTACAGTTAACCATAATGGTTTCATAACCATCTTCACGAAGCGCTAACGCTGCGTGTACACAACAGTAGTCGAATTCGATACCCTGACCGATACGGTTAGGACCACCACCTAAAATGATGATTTTGTCTTTATCTGACGGGTTAGCTTCACACTCCTCATCGTATGCAGAGTACATGTAAGCTGTATCAGAGCTAAATTCTGCCGCACAGGTATCAACACGCTTGTATACCGGGAAGATTTTCGCATTGTGACGCTTCTTACGGATTTCTGCTTCAGAAACACCGATTAGCTCAGCCAGGCGAATATCAGCAAAACCTTTACGCTTCAATAGGCGCAGGTATTCGTCGTTAAGAGCAGTCATACCGCCATCAACAACTTTTTGCTCGTGTAAAACGATATCTTCAATCTGTACCAGGAACCAACGATCAATTTTCGTGGCTTTAAATACATCTTCAACGCTCAGACCTAATCGGAAGGCATCAGCGATGTACCAGATACGTTCTGCACCGGCTTCCTGAAGCTCGTGCATGATTTTGGTTTTGGCACCCGGCTTAGTCACATCAACAATTGGATCAAAACCGTGAGCGCCTACCTCAAGACCACGAAGTGCCTTTTGCATAGATTCTTGCTGGTTACGACCAATCGCCATTACCTCACCTACAGATTTCATCTGCGTAGTAAGGCGATCTTCAGCACCTACGAATTTCTCAAAGTTAAAGCGTGGGATCTTGGTCACAACGTAATCGATAGATGGTTCGAATGATGCTGGAGTTGCACCACCGGTGATATCGTTACTTAATTCGTCAAGGGTGTAACCGATAGCAAGTTTGGCAGCAACTTTCGCAATTGGGAAACCTGTTGCTTTCGAAGCCAATGCTGAAGAGCGAGATACACGAGGGTTCATCTCGATGATAACCATACGGCCATCTTTCGGGTTAACACCAAACTGTACGTTTGAACCACCGGTTTCAACACCGATTTCACGCAGTACTGCCAACGAGGCATTACGCATGATTTGATATTCTTTGTCAGTCAGAGTCTGTGCTGGTGCAACAGTGATTGAGTCACCCGTGTGAATACCCATAGGGTCAAAGTTTTCAATGGAACAGATGATGATACAGTTGTCGTTTTTGTCACGAACAACTTCCATCTCGTATTCTTTCCAACCGATAAGCGATTCATCAATAAGTAGCTCGTTAGTCGGTGATAAATCTAAACCACGAGTACAGATTGTTTCGAATTCTTCCTGGTTGTATGCGATACCGCCACCAGTACCACCCATAGTAAACGAAGGGCGAATAATACAAGGGAAACCGATACGCTTAGCGGTTTCTTTCGCTTCTTCCATCGAGTGAACGATTTCAGCACGTGGACATTCTAAACCAATGTTTTTCATTGCCTGGTCGAAACGTTCACGGTTTTCCGCTTTATCAATGGCGTCAGCCGTTGCACCAATCATCTCAACATCAAACTCTTCAAGTACGCCGTTTGATTCAAGTTCTAGTGCACAGTTCAATGCAGTCTGACCACCCATAGTAGGTAGTACCGCATCTGGACGCTCTTTTTCGATAATACGACGAACCACTTCCCAGTGAATTGGCTCAATGTAAGTTGCATCGGCCATGTTCGGGTCGGTCATGATGGTCGCTGGGTTAGAGTTAACAAGAATAACTCGATAACCCTCTTCTTTCAGCGCTTTACAAGCCTGAGCTCCCGAATAGTCAAATTCACAGGCTTGACCAATAACAATTGGACCTGCCCCTAAAATAAGAATACTTTTTATGTCAGTACGTTTTGGCATGTTTCTACTCTATCTATTCAGTTAGCTAGCGCTTATTTGGCTTTGTATTCGTTAATTAATTCGATGAAGTGATCGAACAATGGTGCCGCATCATGTGGGCCCGGGCTTGCTTCAGGGTGACCCTGGAAGCTAAATGCCGGCTTATCAGTGCGGTGGATACCTTGCAATGAACCATCGAATAGTGACTTGTGAGTCGCTTCAAGGTTTGCAGGTAATGTCTCTTCATCTACGGCGAAACCGTGGTTTTGCGAAGTGATCATAACCACGTCGCGGCCCATGTCTTTAACCGGGTGGTTAGCACCATGGTGACCAAATTTCATTTTTACTGTGTTGGCGCCTGAAGCCAGACCTAAAAGCTGGTGACCAAGACAGATACCGAAAACCGGAATGTCGGTTTCCAGGAAAGATTTAATGGCTGAGATGGCGTAATCACATGGCTCTGGGTCACCCGGGCCATTAGAAAGGAAGATACCATCTGGGTTCATTGCTAATACTTCTGACGCTGGCGTTTGCGCTGGTACTACGGTTAATTTACAACCGCGGTCAACTAGCATACGCAGGATGTTGCGTTTAGCACCAAAGTCGTAGGCAACAACGTGGTGAGGAAACTCTTCAGGGCTTACATGGCCTTTGCCAAGCTGCCAGCTACCTTCAGACCAGGTGTATTGCTCTTTGGTTGATACAACTTTCGCCAGATCCATACCTTTCAGGCCTGGGAAGTCATTGGCAAGCGTTTGCGCTTTTTCCAAATCCAGGTCGTCGCCAGCCATAATACAGCCGTTTTGCGCGCCTTTTTCACGAAGGATTCGGGTAAGCTTACGAGTATCGATGTCGGCAATACCAAGAATGTTATTGGCAACCAGGTACTCAGATAAGGTTTGTTCGTTACGGAAATTGCTTGCTAGCAAAGGTAAGTCACGAATCACCAGACCTTTTGCCCATATATCGGCAGACTCTTCGTCTTCTTTATTCGTACCAGTGTTGCCAATATGTGGATAAGTCAAAGTGACTATTTGTTCAGCGTAGGATGGATCAGTAAGAATTTCTTGATAGCCTGTCATAGCCGTATTAAATACAACCTCGCCAACGGCTGCCCCAGTCGCACCAATTGCAGTGCCCTTAAAAATAGTGCCGTCTTCCAGCACCAAGATGGCAGATTTAGTCAATTTAACCTCCATAGTGAAGAAATAGTCTATAACTGTTAAATACTGTGCTTTCCCAAGCAGATTTAACAATTATTGAGCGGATTTAATGCCAAAAGCTAATTTTTGGCAAATTCCGCGCATTTTACGCGTTACAGAGCAATCCGTCTATAACAAATTAAAACTAATTGGCAGTTTCAGCTGAAAAACTTATCTAAACCGTCAAAAACAACAATTATCTATTTCAATCCAAGTACATCTTGCATGTCATAAAAACCATTTTTAGCACTGCTTAACCAACGTGCAGCGCGCATCGCGCCTAATGCGAAAGTCATTCGCGACGTTGCTTTGTGAGAGATCTCTAATCGCTCTCCTAAATCTGCAAAAAATGCCGTATGCTCGCCGACGATATCGCCAGCTCTTACAGTTGCAAAGCCTATGGTATCGGCTTTTCGTTCTTCGCTGATACCTTCTCGTCCATATACCGCACATTCATTTAAATCACGACCTAAGGTATCGGCGATGACCTGCCCCATCTTAACTGCGGTGCCTGATGGAGCATCTTTTTTGAAGCGATGATGAGCCTCAAAAATTTCTATATCAGTATAGTCGCCAATTGCCTGAGCGGTAATTTGCAATAACTTAAACAATAAATTCACACCAACGCTGGTATTTGGTGCCAGTACTACCGGGATCTTCTCGCCCCAGTTGCGAATACGCTGCTCTTCTTCAGCATCAAATCCTGTGGTGCCAATTAGCAATGCTTTGCCATTACTGGCACACCAGTCGATATGGCTTAATGTTGCCCCTGGCGCGGTAAAATCAATAAACACATCGGCCGCTTTTAATTCATCCATGGAAGATACGATTGGCGCGCCGACTTTACTCATGCCACATAGTTCACCGGCATCGACACCAATCAGGCTGGAGTTTTGGCGAACCGTACCACCAATCAATGTAATATCTTCTGCTTCGATAGCAGCCCTTAACAGGTTCTGTCCCATGCGGCCAGCACAACCTAAAATCGCGACGTTAATGGTCATTGATAATCCTTGTTTAAATCTGCGGCTTAACGTGCCGCTATCAAAATTCTATTTATTGCCGTAGTTACCGTAATCAGGCTCAAACTTATATCGCTCAAGCCGGGGCAAATAGTCTTCTGAATTTATTTGCCTTTCACTAAATACAAAAAAGCCGGGAAAACCCGGCTTTTTCAATATTAAAGGATATCCAGCAGTTCCACATCGAACACTAAGGTTGCATATGGAGGGATAGCACCTTGAGAACCACGCTCACCATAAGCTAGGTTGTATGGTACGTGTAAACGCCACTTTGAACCAACAGGCATCATTTGTAGTGCTTCAGTCCAACCAGCGATTACGCCGTTAACTGGGAATTCTGCAGGTTGACCGCGATCGTAAGAGCTGTCGAATACTTTACCATCAGGGAAAGTACCGTGGTAATGGGTACGAACTGTGCTGTCAGCGCTTGGCTTGTCACCGTTACCTTCAACAAGGATTTCAAACTGAAGACCAGACTCAGTTACGCTTACTTCGTCACGCTTAGCGTTTTCTGCAAGGTAAGCTTCACCAGCTGCAGCTGCTTCTTTGGCTGCCGCCGCTTCCTGCTCCTGAAGTTTCTGAGAAACAACAGTGAAAGCTTCTTGCAAATCTTCCTGGCTTACTGCACTCGCAGCACCGGCTAAAGCATCAGCAATACCCGCTTGTACTGCTGCTACGTCAAATTCTTTAAACGGGTTGTTACGTAACTGATCACCAAGTTGACGACCAACACCGTAGCTAACACGTTGTTCAATAGACTCAAATTTATTTTCTGACATGATAGGTTCTTCTATAAAAAATTCGCCGGCAAGCTTAGCATATCCTCACTTATCTCAACAGACCTTTTACTAAAGAAATATAAGGTAATATGGCAAAAGGTCAGATCAAAAGGTGATTAAATATATTATTGTTTCGACTTCTTCGGTGTTGGGATTTTTGGCTTCGGACATTGCGGGCGAACCGATGCCGAGGCATACATAGGTTCTGACGTTTGCAGATGCTTGCTAAGATTGTCGATTCGAGTTTGATTCGATGGGTGAGTCGATAACCACTCTGGTGGTTCACCACCACCAGCTTTGGCCATATTGCGCCATAGTGCCACGGACTCTTTCGGATCGAAGCCAGATTTTGCCATTAAGTCCTGACCAATGATATCCGCTTCGGTTTCATGGGTACGACCATAGGGCATTAAGATACCGTATTGCACGCCAATACCCATACCCGCCATGATCAGCGCTTTATTATCTACGTCACTAAGCGCCAACCCGGTACCTGCAACCGCCAGACCAATTTTACTGATTTGATCTGAACTTAATCGCTCGTTTGAGTGCTGGGCAATAACATGCCCTACTTCATGGCCAACAATCGCGGCCAGCTGACCGGCATTATCGGTAACTTGCAAAATACCGGTATAAACACCAATTTTGCCGCCAGGCAAGGCAAAGGCATTGACCATATCTGAGTCAAACACCACCACTTCCCAGGTGCCCTGATGGACGCTGGAGTCAACATTTACGGTGATTGCATCGGCAACACACTGAACAAACTTGTTAACCGCAGGATCCGTTGAAATCGTCTCCTGTTTTTTCATTTCATCGAATGAGCGAGCGCCCATCTGATTTAATTCATCGGGAGAATGCATCAATAGCTGACGTCGGCCTGTAGGCGATGTGCTACATGCCGTGATGAAAGCGGCAATAAACAAGGTTAGTGCAAGTGTTTTTTTGGATTGAAGTAACATTCCGGTGTTTGTCCTTTGCTGGCCATGATGGTTGTTAAGTTATTGTAAAACTCTGATTTGGATTCGCCAAGCGATAAATCGCCTCTTTTATCATCTACTGCACTCTCGCGGTATTCACTACAAAACCCTGATGCCACAAATACCCAATGGAAACTGCACTGCTGTTAAAGGAGCTATACTGGTTAAAGCAGAGGGTGTTTTATGGAAGATTGCTGATCCTTGCCTATACTTGAACACCCGAGCAAGAAAATTGTTTTCAATTATCAGAGCAAAGGATTCTCTAGGTATTGATATCCGATACCACTGAACGGCTCATTAAGGATAAAGGAATAAGAATATGCTGACACCTCAACATATCGATCATATCGTCCTCAACGCCCAGCAATCACCGCAGGAAATGCTGAATTTTTATTGTCAGGTACTCGGTTGCGTGGTTGAACGCCAGGAACCAGAATTTCACTTAACCCAATTACGCGCGGGTTTTTCTATCATAGATCTACTCACCGGCCCAGACTCAAAAAATCAGGTGAAAGAGCCCAATGGCAACGCATCCCGAAATGTAGACCATTTTTGCCTGACCGTTAACGAAACCATCGATGACCAGTTGCTAACCTGGTTTGCCGACCATGGTGTTGAATGCTCCGACATTCACGATAACTACGGTGCGCAAGGGTTTGGCGAGTCGGTATATATCAAAGATCCGCTAGGTAACACTATTGAGATCAAAACCATGAAACCAGCACCACTTTAAAATCCTATCATTATGGTTTTTCTGGCCGCGTTCAGGCGCGGCCTTGTTACCTTAGCCCGAGACTATCCTTAACACCTTTGTTAACGCCATTCCTATATCAACGGCTTTGCTTTATAATGCGCGCAATTTTTTGGCTCTAACCTCAGGATTCGTGCATTGATCACCACAGCTAACATCACCATGCAATTTGGTGCGAAACCACTTTTTGAAAACATCTCCGTAAAATTTGGTGGCGGTAATCGCTACGGCCTTATCGGCGCTAACGGTTGCGGCAAATCAACATTCATGAAGATACTTGGTGGTGATTTAGAACCCAGTGCCGGTAATGTCTCCGTTGATGTCAATGAGCGTGTCGGTAAACTTCGACAGGACCAGTTTGCGTTTGAAGAATATTCGGTAATCGATACCGTGATCATGGGTCATACTGAGCTTTGGGCGATAAAAGAAGAACGTGATCGTATCTATTCTTTACCGGAAATGAGTGAAGAGGATGGCATGAAGGTTGCCGATTTAGAAACCCAATTTGCGGAGATGGACGGTTATACCGCAGAAAGTCGTGCCGGTGAGTTATTAATGGGTGTAGGTATTCCAATTGACCAACACTTTGGCCCGATGAGCGAAATTGCTCCCGGTTGGAAACTTCGTGTGTTACTGGCACAGGCACTGTTCTCAGACCCAGATATTCTGTTACTGGACGAGCCTACCAACAACCTGGACATTCATACTATCCAATGGTTAGAAGAGATTCTTAATGAAAGAAATTCAACCATGATTATTATTTCTCACGATCGTCACTTCTTAAACAGTGTTTGTACTCACATGGCGGACTTGGATTACGGCGAGTTGCGCGTTTATCCGGGTAATTACGATGAGTACATGCTTGCAGCGACTCAAGCACGAGCTCGTCTAATGGCGGATAATGCCAAGAAGAAAGCGCAAATTTCTGAACTTCAGGAATTCGTGCGTCGTTTCTCAGCCAATGCCTCGAAAGCAAAACAGGCAACCTCCCGTGCTAAGCAAATCGATAAGATTCAACTGGATGAAGTTAAGGCTTCATCTCGTGTGAATCCATTTATCCGCTTTGAGCAGGAAAAGAAACTATTCCGTAATGCCATTGAAATTGAAAACCTGAGTAAGTCTTTCGATGCAGACATTATTTTCAAAGACATTAACCTAATGGCAGAAGTTGGCGAAAAGATTGCGGTCATCGGCGAAAACGGCATTGGTAAAACCACCTTCCTGCGCACCCTAATGGATGAGCTGCAGCCAGAAGTAGGTGAAGTTAAATGGTCTGAAAATTCCAATATTGCTTATTATGCTCAGGATCACGCCGAGCTGTTCGAGCAGGATATGACGTTATTTGACTGGATGAGTCAATGGAAGAACCCAGGCGATGATGAACAGGTAGTGCGTGGATTCTTAGGTCGCCTATTATTCTCACAAGACGATATCAATAAGTCGGTAAAAGTACTTTCCGGTGGCGAACAAGGTCGTATGCTTTTCGGCAAAATGATGATGCAAAAACCAAACATTCTGGTAATGGACGAGCCGACCAACCATATGGATATGGAATCGATCGAATCGTTAAACATCGCTCTGGAAAAATACGAAGGCACATTAATTTTCGTCAGTCACGACCGTGAATTTGTATCTTCTCTGGCAACTCGCGTGCTTGAGCTTAAAGGCGATCACTATGTAGATTTTGCCGGTGGTTATGAAGAATATCTGGCCAGCCAGGATAACTAATCAATAGCAATAATTGATAATAAAAAGGAGTCGTAAAGACTCCTTTTTTGTTTTAAATCAACATTTATAATTTAAATCAGAGGGTTAGAAAATATATTTCATAAACACTTGTCAACATATCTTAAATGGGAGTAAGCTGAAATTAACTCGAAAGAAACATTAAGGTGGTTGATGAGCGAAAACAAAACCCAGTTAACAGACCTTAATCCCGATACCTTTATCGCTGCTATCGAACATTCGGTAAAACGCCAGGACAGCGAGCAACTACTACAACTTTTTGCAGCCATCACCAAACAAAAACCTCAACTTTGGGGAACTTCCATCATAGGCTTCGGTCAATATCATTACCGCTATGATTCAGGACGTGAAGGAGACTTTCTAAGGACCGGCTTTTCGCCTCGAAAACAAAATATCGCGATTTATATTATTCTCGGCTTTCAACCTTACCAGGATTTACTGGCGAAATTAGGAAAGCACAAAACAGGAAAATCCTGTCTCTACATTAATAAATTAGCCGATATCGATATTGAGGTTTTAAAGCAGTTAATTGAAAAAAGTTATCAGGATATGGCAGAAAAATATCCTTTATAAATCAAAAGCTAACAAAGAGGAAAACCACTAACTCTCACTAATTATAAATTTTTACCCTATCTAAGCTTGTAAGGTCGAATCATCGTCCCCATGCTTATTATGAAGACTCGAAAAAAGGAGAGCTGTATGAAAATAAATATTTCAGGCCATCATGTAGAAGTAACCGAGGCTATCGCCGATGTCATTCATAGCAAATACGCTAAAGTCGGTAACCACTTTCCCAGCCTTATGTCTCTGGATATCATTTTAAAGGTTGAAAAAAACATCCAAAAAATCGAAGTCACTACTCTGTACGAAAATGTGAAAGTTTCCATTACTGCCGTTGCCGATGATATGTATAAAGCAATTGGCAATTCCGTCAAAAAGCTTGAATCTGCCCTTGCCCATCGCAAAGGGGTGATCAATGCGAATCTGCACGATAAGTTTGAGGTTCAGGAACAAGAACTCGTCGCGCAAACCCACTAACGCTTAATTTAACCAGAAAAAAAAGAGCATCACATTGATGCTCTTTTTTATTATCTGGAATAAAGCAATGCTCTTAACTCTGAATTCTGCTGTCTGCCGTCTGCAATCTTTCGTTTTTATTCCGAATCTTCCGTATACTCGCCAGGTTTGCGGCGCATAACCGGCATATCGCCAATATCTTCGGCTTCATGGAATATCCGTTTCTTCGGTTTCGCCTTAGGCTTCGCTGCCTTTTTCTGCACAGGTTTGGCGTCATGACCTTTCTGATCCGGTTTGCGTTTTGGTTTTGGCTTCACGCCTTTAAACTTTGCTTCAAAACCTTCGATAACGCTAAATTCAATCGTCTGTTGTAAAAACGCCTGAATATTTAAGTAACTCTGCCAATCTTTAGGGCCGATAAACGAGATAGCATCACCCTTCTCGCCCGCACGACCGGTACGGCCGATACGATGTACGTATTCTTCCGGATGCTTGGGTAAATCAAAATTGATGACATGGGAAACATTAACCAAATCCAGACCGCGAGAAGCCAGATCCGTGGTTACCAGAACCTTCGCCTGCCCTTTCGCAAACTGCTCCATAATGCGATTGCGATCCGCTTGTTTTAAATCACCACTTAAGGCCAATGATTCAATACCTTGTTCCTGCAAAAATACCGCCAGACGCTCGGTATCCGCGCGGGTTGCAGTGAAGATAATCATCTGCTGGAAGGATTCATTGGCAAGCAAATGGTTTAGCAGTGCTTCTTTATGATCAAGATGATCACTTAACACAAAGCGCTGATGGATGTCTTTGTGCTCAGAGGTGATTTCGCCAACGGCAATTCGCTTCGGTTTATTTAGCAAATCCAGAGCAAAGTCTTCAACTTGTTGGTGATCCATGGTTGCCGAGAACATCAATGTTTGACGTTTGCGGTGATCAGCTGCCTGATGAATGCGTTTTAGTTGGTCGGCAAAGCCTAAATCCAGCATACGGTCTGCTTCATCAAGAATAAGCAGTTCTAAGCCGTGTAAGTAAAAATGCCCCTGATCGAGGTGGTCGGCTAAGCGACCTGGCGTTGCCACAATAATATGCGGTTCACGGGATAAGACTTTCACTTGATCATTAAAATTCTCGCCGCCAAGAATTAATACCGATTTAAACTGAGTGCCGGAGCTAACCAAACGCAGTTGGCTAAATACCTGCTTTGCTAATTCCCGGGTTGGCGTCAGGATGACCACGCGCGGATCACGTTTTGCCAACGCTCTTTGGCGAATTAAACGGTGTAACGCTGGCAACAAGAACGCCAGGGTTTTACCAGAACCGGTTTTTGAGGAAGCGATAAGGTCATTACCTGCCATTGCCGCAGGTATCGCCTGTTGTTGAATGTCCGATGCCTTTTCAAAGCCCAAATGGTCAATGGCTTTGACTAATCGGTTATCCAGATTAAATTGATCAAATTGCAAAAATCTATATTCCTTACACTAAGAGTGTTTTCATTAAAACTAACGCACGAGGCATGAAACAGGTCGTGCGTTATCATTATTATACTATTTAAGAGTGTAGGCTTACTGCTGAGCTCTTGCATCAATAAAGGCAATCGCCTTTTCAATGCGAGTTTGCACTTGTGCAGGCTCAAGCAATGCCAGGGTTACATCCAATGATGGAGAATTACCACCACCAGTAGAAGCTACACGCAATGGCATACCCACTTTACCCATGCCCACTTCAAGCTCTTCTGCTGTGCCATTAATTGCCGCCTGAATATTCTCAGGTGTCCAATCACTAATGGCTGCAAGCTTGGCCTTAACAAGCTCAAGTGGCTCTTTAGCCACACCGCGAAGGTGCTTCTTCGCCGCTTTCTCGTCAAATTCCTGATACTCTTCATAGAAATAACGGCTGATTTGCGCCATTTCTTTCAGAGTTTTCACACGATCTGCCTGAACCTTAACAACGTCCGAAAGAGCCGGACCATTGTCGGTGTTAATGCCCTGCTCGTTCATGTGCCATTGTAGGTGGCTGGCAACGTATTCTGGATCCAACGACTTCATGTAGTGCTGGTTTACCCAAATCAGCTTTTCGGTATTGAACGCAGACGGCGCTCGGTTACAACCTGATAAGTCAAACAGCTCAATCATCTCTTCACGAGAGAAGATTTCCTGATCGCCATGGGACCAGCCAAGGCGTACTAAATAGTTAAGCAGGGCTTCTGGCAGGTAACCGTCATCACGATACTGCATTACCCCAACGGCGCCGTGACGCTTGGATAAACGCTTACCATCATCACCCAGAATCATCGGGATATGAGCGTATTTCGGCAGTGGCGCGCCAAGGGCATTTAGAATGTTAATTTGACGAGGCGTGTTGTTAACGTGGTCATCACCGCGGATAACATGGGTAATTTTCATATCCCAGTCGTCAACCACAACCGTTAGGTTATAGGTTGGAGAACCATCAGAACGGGCAATGATCAAATCATCCAGCTCCTGGTTAGAGATTTCGATATTACCTTTTACCAGGTCTTCAATGATAACCGAGCCATCTAATGGGTTTTTAAAACGGATTACGTAAGGCTTGTCTTCAGGGTAATCGGTGCGATCACGCCACATGCCGTTATAACGCGGCTTTTCACCTTTAGCGCGCTGTTCTTCACGCATGGCTTCAACTTCTTCCGGGGTACAGTAACAACGATAGGCCTGGCCGTTATCGATTAACTGTTGAATCACTTCTTTGTAGCGATCAAAGCGCTTAGTTTGAAAATATGGACCTAAGTTCCAGTCAAGGTTCAACCAGTTCATACCGTCCATAATCGCATCAACCGATGCCTGAGTTGAACGTTCTAAATCCGTATCTTCAATCCTAAGCACAAAATCACCGCCATTCTTTTTGGCAAATAACCAGCTATATAGGGCTGTACGGGCACCACCAACGTGCAAGTAACCAGTTGGGCTTGGTGCAAAACGGGTTGTTAAAGTCATATTTATCTCACTAACAAAGTCTCTGCCCCTAACATATTGCTGCGGCAGAAAAACACGGAAAAATTTGCGGCATATTTTAGCAGAGGAAGTGAGTAGTTAAAATGTGAAATTTGCCAGGGAGTTAAATTTCACATTAACGCAACTGCAAGCGTTGCTGCGGGTACACAATCAGAGATTGTTCCATGTACGTGTCAGAAAACGTCACTTCGAGTACACAATCGAAGATTGTTCCGGGTTACCGACATGGACGTTGGTATGCAGAATTTGTCTGGAACCGAAATTCTGTACCCGCGACTCAAAACGTCGCTTCGAGTAAAAAGCAAAAACCCTCGAGTCATTCCCTGATACTACAGGGAATCTTAGCTAGGGCCGAATGTCTCTGAAGTGCCACAAGCGGGAGTTAAAACTCCCTGAGTACGTATCGTAAACGATACTCCGAGTATGTGACGTAAAGCGTCACTTCGGGTACACAATCAAAGATTGTTCCGGGTACGCGACAAAAAACGTCGCTTCGAGTAAAAAGCAAAAACCCAAGTGTCATTCCCAGATACTACAGGGAATCTTGGCTAGAGCCGAATGTCTCTAGTGTGCCAATAGCTGCCGTACACTTTAATTAAAAAATAAGAGTAATATTACAAATGAATATGCAGCAATGCAGTTAATAAGGAGCATTGCTTTTATGCGCGGAGTGTTAACATCTAGCCAGCTTTTCGGGTAATAATAGAAAAGCAAAACTTTCTTTGTATGTCCTTCTTTTACTTTGAAAAACACTCCTTCAAAAATATTCTCTGAAATATGCTTTTCGTATTTGCTCACATCAAAAAAAATAACAAGCTGTAAAACTAAGGATGTTAGTCCAGTCACTATTGCTAAATATTGATACATTGCTTATTCAAATCCTTCCTTGATTGCGGCTGATTATCGCTCTCAGCGGACATCAGTGACCGCCATGTTACCTATCTAATTTACTGGCTAGTAATCGAAAGTCAATCTAACTACGTCAATTAACAATTAACGAGAATAATGCAAAAAGAGCATAGGAGCTGGTGACTTGTGGCTCTTGTCTTCGATGATCTATGTATGGTGAACGGTACTGGGCTCGAACCAGTGATTCGGCGCGGGTTGTTAATTGCGGGCGGTGCTCTTCCAATTGATTTTCTTAATAAGGGTACACAACCGAAGGTTGTTCCGAGAACGTGACAAAAAACGTCACTTCGGGTACATAATCAAAGATTATTTCGAGTACGCGATAGAAAACATCGCTTCGAGTGAAAATTTTGGACTTAATATACTGGAGGATGGAACTGGGCGCGGATCAACTTTCTGAATACTGTTGTCTGCCATCTGAATTCTCTCATTAAAAATGAGAATGGTGGACGGTACTGGGCTCGAACCAGTGATTCGGCGTGGGTTGTTAAGTGCGGGCGGTGCTCTCCCTACTAACTTTTCTTATTGAAAGTACACAACCAGAGGTTGTTTCGAGAACGTGACAAAAAACGTCACTTCGGGTACATAATCAAAGATTATTTCGAGGACGCGATAGAAAACATCGCTTCGAGTGAAAGTATTGGACTTACAATAATGATGGACTGTACTGAACTCGGATCGGCTTTCTGAATACTGTTGTCTGCTATCTGAATTCTCTCATTAAAAATGAGAATGGTGGACGGTACTGGGCTCGAACCAGTGACCCCCGCCTTGTAAGGGCGGTGCTCTCCCAACTGAGCTAACCGTCCAGGGAGAAACGCATAAAATTTAGAAAATCCAAATTTTATAAGACTGCAGAGTACAGGTTTCTGAATGCTGTTGTCTGCCATCTGAATACTCTCATTAGAAATGAGAATGGTGGACGGTACTGGGCTCGAACCAGTGACCCCCGCCTTGTAAGGGCGGTGCTCTCCCAACTGAGCTAACCGTCCAGGGAGAATACCTTAAGAAGACTCTTAAGATTGAATGCTTAAATGGTGGACGGTACTGGGCTCGAACCAGTGACCCCCGCCTTGTAAGGGCGGTGCTCTCCCAACTGAGCTAACCGTCCATTTAAGACATTCACAAACAGACCATGAAATCATGGTGGACGGTACTGGGCTCGAACCAGTGACCCCCGCCTTGTAAGGGCGGTGCTCTCCCAACTGAGCTAACCGTCCGTCTGTGTGGTTGCGTATTATAGGGATCGGCAAAAAGCTGTCAACACAAAGTTTAAATAATTTCGGAAAATGCGTTTGTTTGCCGAAATTTACAGCAATTCGATTTTCTATTGTTCGAATAAGTGCAAAGTATGCCGAATTCGTTCAAAACCCGACCTCAGATTAGCCGATGAATATCGAAATACCACGCCTTTGTTAACGGAATACCTGCACTTAAATGCCAATTTATTTAGCCTGCAAACGAAAAAAGTCGTAATTAAGTATGGGTGAATGTAAAAGAGTATTTATATTCCCCCCTATACCCCACCAACCGTATTGGTCAAAAAACCAGCAGTTACAGCATGTTGCGCCAATTTACAATTTAGAGCACGAGATATTTCATTGTAATAACTTGTTACATCCAGTCAAAAACCATTAGCAACTAATTTACGTTCTTGTGCCATCTATATAGGTGTTACCAATTAACAAATTCTTTACAACGTGATGTGTGTAAAGCAACTAAGGAAGAGAACCATGAAAACTTTAAAAGTAATCGCAACAACTGGTCTTATCGCTTCGCTAACTGCTTTTGGCGTAAATGCACAAGGTGCTTACAACACTTACATGGAAACTGCATTGGTTGATACCTGTAAAGCAGCTATGTCTAACAGCACTATGAAATTGCGTTCAACGCTGAAAAGCTATCGCCTGGACGCCAAAACAGCTGCTCTGGGTTTGGTATGTAATGGCGAAGACGTAATTACATTTGCGTCTAATCGCGGTGCGATGAAAACTGCCGATTATATGAATGAAAAACTTGACGGTGCCAGTATCATAGATTTGGCAGCCAATGACCGCGTTATTTATGAAGTAACCTTCGACGACGCTCCTGAATAAGCTAACAAGTTCATAGCAGACACGACACTGAATTATTATCGATTATACTCCCCCGGTATTCGATAATAGCACCCCTACTCCCAAGGGGTGCGCCCTCTTTAGCTTCTAGGTTCATTAAGACGTTTTCGATTTCTGTTGGCAGAATGCCATTACTTCGATTGCCTTCGATTACTAGGGTCGCTGTGATAAACTTGAGGTTTACTACACTATGTATGCAAGGAATCAAGTTGTCAGACTTTATCGAACTGGACGAGAGCGATATCACTACCATTGATGTATATGCTGAGCCACTAGAGCTATACAAGCTGCTGAAAATTGCCAACCTGGTTGGTGGAGGCGGTGAAGCCAAAATGCTTATTGCTGATGGATATGTCGGTGTAAACGGTGAGCTTTGTCAACAAAAGCGCAAGAAGATCTATCAAGGCGATTTGGTTGAATTTAATGGCGAATTTATGCAGATTCGTTTGGTCGATGCACCACCTCAGTTAAAGCCGAAACCTAAACCGGTTGAGGCACGCCCGTCCGCTACAGGCGAAAAGTCGCAGAAAAACAAAGGCATAAACAATAAAGCAAAGAGCAAGCGTTCTTCGTCTAAAGGTAAATCCGACAAACCGTCGGATAAAGGTTCACGCTCAGGTCGACGTTCTATATCTTTTTAGCAAATTGGGGTAGATTGTTCAGTAACCACTTCAAGTAAGCCATCAGGTGTGAAATCATGCTAGAAATGAAAACCGAGTGCGAATCCTGCCAGGCTAAAACCGAACCCACTGCGGTGGCTTATACCAACCCCATCAAATTATTGCTCACTCAGTGAGAATTTAAAGGCTTTTAGACAAGGCTTTGATTGCAGAGAATGGTTATTCCGCTCTCAAAATGAGCCAAAATAAGTAACGTAGTCCAAACGCCTTTAAAACTCACCCGTAGGGAGTTAGTGAGAGGCCCATTTCCTGCCCTATATTTCATTAATATAGAATGGCTATATCAATAAAATCTATGTTGCAAATGAACCTCGGCCCTAACTCTGAGTTGTGCACAAACTTAATGTGATTGGTATTACATTTGCTCGTATGAATGCACATTCTGTAAGGAATGCTCGGCGACAATGAATTTTATCTGTCCAAACTGTAACGGCGAACTGGTTCTTCGCCCTACCCGTCAAACCAACGCCAGCCAGTAATCTTTTGCGATAACTAAAGATATAAAGTTAATCAATTTTAGAGATGGCCAAACAACTCAGGTTCTTTGGCCAGATTGCTGCTAAAACGGGTTAGAGTGTTAAAGCGCTTTTTCCCAAAACTCCGCGCAACCAAGTTGCGGGTTTAGCTCATATCCGGCAAAGCCAAATTTCAAATAACTTTGTTTAGCCACTTCATTACCCTGCAATACTTCCAGCGTCAATTTACAGCAGCCTTTATCTTTGGCGATGCGTTCCGCTTCGGTTAATAACAAATGACTAATTTTACGCCCACGAAACTCAGGCAACACCGCCATGTCGTGGACATTTAATAACGGCTTGGCTTTGAAGGTAGAAAATCCAAACATACAATTAGCAATGCCGGCCGGTTGACCGTCCACATAGGCAAGCAAGGTTAATGCCGAAGCTTGTTCAGCAAGCTTGGCACAAAGGTTTTCGCGAACATAATCTGAAATTGGTTCGTTACCGCCCATCGGATCTTCTGCATATGCGTTGAGCAACATGATCAGATCCTGTCCATGTTTCGGGTTGGTATAATCAGCAACGATAATCTCTACGGACATGGTAATTCCTTTTCTGATGTTGAATTAACTTAACAGGTCACGGGCAATGATCAGCCTTTGAATTTCGCTGGTACCTTCATAAATTGAGGTAATGCGAACATCCCTTGCCATGCGCTCTAATGGATATTCTTTGATGTAGCCAGCGCCACCTAACATTTGCAGGGCATCATAACAGGCTTTATTGGCTTTTTCGCTAGCAAATAACTTTGCCATAGACGCTTGTGTGGCAAAGCTTTTGCCCTGCTCTTTTAAACTTGCCGCCTGCATCAACAACATTTTCGCCGCTTCCATCTCGGTATATCGGTCCGCCAGCATCCATTGTAATCCCTGGAATTTAGCAAGCGGTTGATCAAACTGTTTGCGCTCCTGAATGAAATCTTTGGCGTAATCCAGTGCTGCTAATCCAACACCTAATGCCAAAGAACCGATGCCGATGCGGCCACCGGCAAGTTCTGATACTGCAATCGCATAGCCTTTGTTTTCTTTACCCAACATATTGGCTGCCGGAACCCGACAGTTTTCGAAATGAACCTCATTCGTTGGCGAGGCTTTTTGCCCCATTTTTTCTTCGGCTTTGCTGATGTTAAGGCCTGGTGTATTGGTGTCTACCAAAAAGCAGGAAATGCCCTTGCCTTTTGCTGCTGAGGTATCGGTTACCGCCCACACTACAAAAACACCGGCAATAGAACCACTGGTGATATAAATCTTACTGCCATTTAGCACATAATCATCACCGTCTTTTACGGCTGTGGTTTTCATGCCTGCCGGATCAGACCCCGCCGACGGCTCAGTTAAACAAAAACCGCCTGCCAGAAATTCACCTGAACAGATCTTCGGCAGGTAGGTTTGCTTTTGCTCTTCATTGCCTACGGCCTGAATCACTTCCGCGACCATATTGGTTACCGAGGTAGTAACGGCAGTGGAAGCACAGGCTTTTGCCAGCTCTGTAATGGCCAAAGAAAATGCTACGGTTCCGGCTTCAACGCCACCATATTGACCATCGATATTCAGGCCCATAAAACCAAGCTCTGCTAATTTCGCAAGATTGCTGTTAAATAAAGCTTCATCCGATTTGGCGTCAAGCTGCGCCGCCACCGGCGCGAGTTCAGATTCCGCGAACTTTTTCGCCATATCCTGGATCATTTGTTGTTCTTCAGTCAGGCAAATATTCATAACCTACTACCTTCTCTCATAATTTTGATGGCCAAACCTTACACCTGATTAATCATAGACTCCATTAAGCCGCGGACACGAAGTTGTGTGTAGTGTATTTAAAACTGAACAAACGATGTGCTGATGCGGAGAAGCTAATGCGAGAGCTTTGCGCATCAGCAGGGTTTTGGCCATGGAAGGCCTATATGCCGAAAATGCAGGAGCAATTTTCGGTGACAAACGATGCAAACAACGCGGCGCTAGGGTGACAAACGATGCAAACAGCACATCGTTAGGCTGACAATCGCCGCAAACAACGCGGCGCTAGGGTGACAAACGATGCAGAAAGCGCATCTTTAGGGTGACAGACATCGCGACAACCGATGTCAGGTAAGATCGAAGCCGATATTCAAGATGTCGCGCCACTTCCACCTCCCACCCTCCACCTTCCACCTCAAATAATCTCTCGGCAATTGCTCCATGCATTGCTCTAATAAGTTACTTCCCTGTAACGACATGCATTTTCGGCATACCGTTCATCCATGAACATAACCTCCCTCTTCCACCCCCCACCTCCCACCTTCTTTCCTTGTAAACAAACTTTTCCGGGAAACCAGGCAACGATTGAGCGGTCGCCAAGCTTTTCATTGAGTTCCCCTGGCCTTTGCTCCATTATCGACAGCAAATCTTCGGGATCGTTGAACCAATAAAGAAAATTACATTAACATCCCAAATAACTACACCCAAATAATGACACCCAAATCATTGGGGGAAACAGGAGTTCTTATGGCAGGTTTTAATAAGGTCGTGAATTCTTACCAGGAAGCGCTTGCTGGCCTGGAAGATAACATGACGCTAATCGTTGGTGGCTTTGGTCTGTGTGGCAATCCGGAAAATCTTATCAAAGAAATTAAGCGCATGGGCACCACAGGCTTAACCGTTGTATCCAATAACTGTGGTACCACAGAGCACGGCTTAGGCATTTTGTTGTTTGACAAGCAAATTAAGAAAATGGTCGCTTCTTATGTTGGTGAGAACGATAACTTTGAACAACAAATGATGAGTGGCGAGCTGGAAGTCGAACTTACTCCACAAGGCACATTAGCAGAAAAAATGCGCGCTGGTGGCGCTGGTATCCCAGCGTTTTATACCGCTACAGGTTATGGAACGCCGGTTGCAGAAGGCAAAGAAGTTCGTGAATTCAATGGCAAGCAGTACATCCTAGAAGAGTCGGTAACTGGCGACTTCGCACTGGTTAAAGCCTACAAAGCCGACACTTACGGCAATCTGGTATTCCGTAAAACCGCCCGTAACTTTAACCCATTGGCAGCTACAGCCGGAAAAATTACCGTGGTTGAAGTGGAAGAAATCGTCGAGCCAGGAGAGCTGGATCCCGATGAAATCCATTTAAGCGGTATTTACGTTGATCGTTTGATCAAAGGTGACTTTGAGAAAATCATTGAGCAACGCACGGTTCGTGCAAGTCAAACCAACGAGCAAGGAGCATAATCATGGCCTTATCCAGAGAACAAATTGCACAGCGTGTCGCTCAGGAATTAAAAGACGGTTACTACGTTAACTTAGGTATTGGTATTCCAACTTTGGTTGCAAACTATGTGCCTGAGGGTATCGAAGTGATGTTGCAATCAGAAAATGGTTTGTTAGGTATGGGCCGATTTCCGACCGAAGACGAAGTTGATGCCGACCTTATCAATGCCGGTAAGCAAACCGTCACCATGACCGCAGGTGCCTCCCTTTTTGACAGCGCCGAATCCTTTGCCATGATCCGCGGTGGTCACGTTGATTTAACGGTTCTAGGTGCATTCGAAGTGGATGTAGAAGGTAATATCGCCTCTTACATGATCCCAGGAAAACTAATCAAAGGCATGGGCGGTGCCATGGATTTGGTAGCCGGTGCAGACAATATCATTGTGACTATGACCCATGCCTCTAAGCACGGTGTATCCAAGCTATTGAACAAGTGTTCCCTGCCGTTAACCGGCAAAGGCTGTATCAAAAAAGTGCTGACGGATTTGGCCTTCATCGAAATTAAAGAAGGTAAATTTCACCTGCTAGAGCGAGCACCAGGTGTTAGCGTTGAAGAGATCATTAAGCTAACCGAAGGTGAGCTAGTGGTGGAAGGCGACATTCCGGAAATGCAGTTTTAATACCGAAATATTAATACTAGAAAACTTAAAAAAGAAAACGGCTAAGGATAATCCCTAAGCCGTTTTTTATTTCAAATAAAATGGATTGATAGCTTACTCGGCGCTATACCAGATTGGACTGCTCCAGGCTCTTTCCTGTATGGTCGCTGGTAAATCGTCTCTGATTTCCTGCCCTAGTGCGATGGCATCAAGCGTTGACCAACGCGGTGTTGGGATCTCAAGCACTCGCACGTAATAAAATGCATGTTGTGCCGGGTCAAATTCCGGGTCTTTCCAGGTCACAAGGAAAGAGCTGGCACCAATATCATTGGTATATTTGCCGGTTTTTAAATCAACCGTTGACTCCAGCATTTCAGAACCGTCGGTGCGATCATCAGATAATGCCACATCAAAGATTTTTTCCTGGGCATTGCCTTCGCTATCCACCCAGCCCTTGATCACCTGGGCTCTGTCCAGATTAGCACCATCCGCTTCTTTCATCGCCTGAATAATCAGCACCGGTGAATTGTCTGACGCACCTGAGAGTTCGCTGCCCATCGGGACGCCCTTATCATAGGCCATGTTTACCCAGTCTTCGCTATCGAGGATATTGTCGTCGTATTCAAAGGATGCGAACACACGTACCTGCATTCGGGTACCTGAGGTACCGAAGGTTTCCTTACGCGCCATGGCATTAAAAATGGCATCCCGAGTATTTTCTTCGGCCCAGACACCAGCCAGACCACCAGAGCTAAATTCACGAATTTGCTGTTTCGAGGCTTCCTCGTAACCCGGGATCCCTTTGAGTCTGTGCTCTTTATTAAACTCGCCGGCAAATTTACCGGTATAGTTATCTTCTTCCACCGATGCCGCCGAGTTATGGGTGTCTGAATCACCAATTACGCCATATTTAAATGGGTTACCCTGGTCGTTCATTTCCATGCGGATACCGTCTAAATAGGCCTGCCTCAAATAGCTGCCCTGACGTTTTGTCGGACGTTCAGTAATTGCCGACAAGGTGTAATCCCAAAGCTCGAAGTCCGCGAATTCATCATTGGGCGACAAATCTGGGTGGGTTTCTGAGGTACCTTTTATCTGCGAAATCTCATAGACCGGCTCATTCTTGATTCGGTTTTCAGAATATTCTTTAGTGATTTCATTACCATAAGAGTCGGTTAACTCAAACATCATGCCGTCACTGGCGTTACCATTATGGGGCACAGCCAGCAATTCAGCGCCACTGTCTCTGGCGGTATTCATGTATTTCCATAGATCCTCAGGTTTGTTGGAATCCAGCGTTGAAAAAGGCATTTCCGGAATGCCCTCGCTGCCATTGAAGATCACCACCCGATGCAGGTTGCGGTTATTCGGCGCAGACGTCCATTCAAATGCGGCAAATGTGGTGAAACTTCCGGGTTCGTTGTGTTGCTCGGCAATATCGATGATTTCCTGCCACATAGATTTCGCCATTTCCGGGTCGCTTAGCTGCGGATCGGACTTGCCTTTATTCATATCATCAAGAATTTTCGCAAAGGCTTTAAATGCTACCGCTGAATCTTCTGAGGTGATTTCTTTGGCAATATCCAACTTACTGAAAGGGCTATCGGGATCTTCCATGTTCTTAAATACCCCCATGTACTCGGCATGATCAGACACCGCATACCAATCCAGAGGCTTTTTAATTTTCATCATCCCACCTTCTTTGGTGGCAGGAATCGCCTCTCCTTTTGCCCAGCGATAAGCATCCTCCGGAGACGTAGGACTACCGTTGGTATAACCATCAAATGACCAGGAGGTATGAATATGCAAATTGCCGAAGTAGGCTTGCTTATCAGACGATGCCATTGAGCTGTCATCGCTGGTACTGCTGGCAACTGGCGCTGCCGCGGTTTCAGTGGTGGAATTATCGGTTGCGGATGGCTCTGGTTCAGACTTTTGACCACATGCCGTTATCGCTAATGCGGCAGCAATGGCCAAGGAAATGGGGGCTAATTTACTCATCGAAGCTCCGGAATGTCAGCGGTAGATTCAACTAGTATAGAAGACCCCTACAAAATGGCGTAATTCAACACCTTAGGTAAACTAGCCGCGATTATGGGGACTCGTAAAATCCAGTATTGGCCCTTTAGGTACCACACCAGTTGGGTTAATCATATCGTGACTCTCGTAATAATGGTGCTTGATATGGGTCATGTTTACTGTCTCAGCGACACCGGGTACTTGATACAGTTCTCGCAAATAACCTGAAATATTTGGGTAATCGGCAATTCGGTGCAAATTGCATTTAAAATGGCCCACGTAAACCGCGTCAAAACGCACTAAGGTGGTAAATAAACGCCAATCCGCTTCGGTTATCGAATCTCCGACCAGATAGCGCTGCTTGGCAAGTCGCTTTTCCAGACTATCCAGGGCGCTAAACAATTCCACAACTGCTTCTTCATAGGCTTGTTGAGTCGTGGCAAATCCAGCGCGATATACGCCATTGTTAATGTTCGGATAAACAAAATCATTAATGGTATCGATTTCTTCTCGCAATGATTCAGGATAAAAATCCCAGGGTTTAGCTCCCAAGTGATCAAACGAGCTATTTAACATACGGATAATTTCAGAAGACTCATTGGAAACGATGGTATTGGTCTTCTTATCCCATAGCACTGGCACAGTTACCCGGCCGGTGTAGTTTGAATCTGCCTGGGTATAAACCTGATGTAAAAAAGAATTTTCGAAAAGATCGTCGTTTGCAGATACCCAGTCCGGATTATCTTTATCTTCCTGAGGCGCAAAGGTCCAGCCATTCTCTTTCATCAGATAATGCACTACTGACACTGAAATCATCTCTTCAAGGCCCTTTAGCTTTCGGAAAATCAGGGTCCTATGGGCCCAGGGGCAAGCAAGCGATACATAAAGATGATAGCGATTCGCTTCTGCCTTAAAGCCCTTTTCGCCATTTGGGCCTGCTTCACCATCGGCGGTGATCCAACTTCGAAACGACGATTCTTTGCGTTCAAATTTACCGCCAGTGGCCTTGGTGTCGTACCATTGATCATGCCATTGGCCATCTACTAATAATCCCATGTTAAACTCCTTTGAAAATGATATCTATCGTTAAGAATAATTCGCGATTACTGCTTATTACGGTTATCCAGAGAATAAGCGCCAGCCCCTAAGGCAAATACCATCAACAGTCCGCCCATTACCGATGTATTTTTCATAAACATTAGCATTTGCATTTGATCTGCAAAGTTTGCGTGAAATAAAACATTTGCAACCAGCGTAAACCCGAAAAGCGCCAAAGCGGCAATTCTGGTTTTAAAACCGACTATCAGCATTAATGCCCCAATCACCTCTACGGCGATAACGATAGGTAAGATTAATCCGGGCACACCTGCGCTTTCCATATAGGCTTGAGTTCCCTGATACTGACCAATTTTATTCAGGCCCGCCATTAAAAACATCAGAGCAAGCAGCACACGCCCGGCAGGTGCGGCAATGTTGAATATAGTGGCGTCAGGTTTAGATGAAACAGTGTGATTTTCGATGGTGGTGGTATTCATAAAAGTTCTCCTTAAAATTTATCTTCAATTCATTTCGAATCGTTAGAAGTAACTTTATATGAAATAATTAGAACTTAAATTAGATATATTCGGCCCTTAAATTCTATAAAGTAGAATATAAAGACCATTTTTCTTATCTGCCTACCTGGGCAATCACAAATGCAACTGGCATATTTGCCAAATACGCATTATCGAAATAGTGCAGTTCATTGTAGGAAATCAAACCACGGATACTGCGCGTGTAAGCTTCACCGCGCTCTGAATACTCAGTCAATGTATCCACCAACTCAAGACCTGTTATGGCTTGATCGGTATCTCTTAATTGACGGCGCAGCGCACGAAATTCGTTATAAGCAGAGACCGTATTGAGATTCAACATATAGCCCTGCACAGATTCCAGCGGTGACGAGAAGCGCGCCAGGCCATAGTTGCCAAGCTCTTTGCGTTGCTGTTTGGGCACCATGCCATTACCGGAATAGTCCCATTGCCCAAAGTACGCATGTCCTTCCAGGGTGAATCGTGAGGTAGCCCAGCCACTCTCCTCAGCCGCTTGCGCCAGTGCTAATGAAGGAGGAATAATATCAACACGGGATAGAAGCCGTTGTCGTTGTGCTTCGGTAATTTCAGCACGGGACGAGCCAATTACCTCATATTTCAATGCCATTTCGACTAATTTAGGGTCGTTGAGTGAGCGAGACTCAGCCTGTTGTCGTTCCTGCAAAATTGCTTCATTAGACATCAGGATAAGTGGCATCATTAATTTAAAGAACAATGACTTTTTGACACTAACTGGAAGTTTTCGGGTATCACTAACCCAGGATGGGGATAGTTTCGCAAAGGTAATTCTTGGTACCGCCTGCTCGTTTCTGTGCCAGTCTACCGGGTGATAGTTAAGTAATTCGTAAAGGGCAAACAACTCGTCGAGACTCGCCGCTTCGATACTAACAGCATTTGGGGAGGCAATACGCTCAGAAATGGCGTCTGCACGTTGTTGTAAAGGAGTTAATTGAGCACTAGCCTGCGCTTTCGCTGCACAAAAAGTAAATACTACAAGCAGAGAAATGAAAGAAGACGTAAAGCGCCCTAATAAAGGGGAGAAATAGCGTGATCCATGCATTTGTTATTATCTCAATAAAACGTTAGTTTTTTATTGAGTATAGACGCTATTTTAAATTCTACTTTTCGCAGTCGAAATTGATCGCCCCCTTCCACTTCCACCTTCAATAAGACATCACTCCAGATTAAAGTACTGATATCCCTGCCGATATAGCTGGCACGCCATCATCAAATCCCCTTCAAACTCTAATCGCCTGGCTCTTTTAAACAGCTCTTCGATAAACAGCAAATTCCCGGCTTTTGCTTGTTGGATCACCTGGCTGTCATCGTATTTTTCCAGCCAGTGGCGACGTTCCTGATTGGGAATATAAGACGTCCTGATTGCCATTAACTCTCCCTACATTTAGCAATTGCAATAGCCCTAACGTAGCGAATTTACCGCCAGGGATCCTGACCATCTGCAGACCAAATATGATTAATTGGGGCAGGAGGAAGTTATGATCATGGACGATCGGTATGCCCAAAATGCAGGGAGCATATTTTCGGTGGAAGGTGGAAGGTGGGAGAAAAAGCAAAAACACTTGAGTCATTCCCTGATACTACAGGGAATCTTTGTCAGAAGCTGAAGTTATCTCTTTTGAGGTGAGGTATGCTTCGCAGGTGGGAGGTTATGATCATGGATGAACGGTATGCCGAAAATGCACTAATTCAGGGATGTATGTGGGTAGAATAACGCACTAATACAGGGATGTATGTGGGTAGAATAACGCAGGAGCAGTTATCGAGGAGCAGTTATCGAGGAGCAATTTTCGGCGGAAGTATAAGCCCGCTAGGGTGTTTGAAAGTAAGGATTATCTAACGCTTGCTGTAACGGGATATCAGTTAGGCCATGATCCCGAACGGCATGAATAAACTTTAATGTTTTAAACGCATCGAACCAGACGAGAAGTTGTTTACGGCTTTGCTCCATGGACACCGATTGAAGCTGTTGTTTTTCGATAAAGCTGATAAAACCGATATCGTTCAGTGCACTTCGGCACTCTGTGCTCAGGTTTTCAATCGCGACGGTTAATGCCGTTAAGTCACCTTCACTGCCAGCTAGGGCCTCTAAGACTTGTTTCAATTCAACAAACACTTGCGGTCGATAATATTGGTAGTCTTGTTTCTGCGCGCTAAGCTCGATGATTTTTTGTACCGCGGGACCGGTTCCAAAAGGCACTCTATCTGATACTCGGGCATCGATTTTTATTTGCACACTTTGCTCATTTTTTATCTTTCCAAGCTTGGCCAATTTATTAAGAAGATAAAAGTCCTCCCCCGCCGAGCGCTTGGGAAAACCTCTGGCTTTAACATAATCATCCCCGGAGAACGCGAGAATGCTACCAATGGTAAAGAAGTTATAAGGACTGCCAGCATAGGTTAAACCTGCTACGTAATAACGCATCGATTTTTCATATAATCGACTGGCAGCATCTTCCGCAACATTCGCATCCGATTCCGCACTTTGATGATAAAAATCAAATACTAAAGCGCTAATACCCTTGCGTGATTGTGGCAAAGCAGAAAAGTAATTGTCGGGTAAATGGGCATCGGCATCGGTGCTGCAGATCCAAGGCGATTTAATTTGCCCTGCTGCCATTAACTGACAAGCTAAATCGGCACCAATTTTGCGAGCTAAACCTACCCCCTGCTTTGCTGGAATCGGTGTTGTGAATCTATCGACAACTAATACGTAGCCGCCAGCATCCAACATGAACAAGGTCAGATTGTCACACTGCCAAAGCATTTCAGCCGCCGATTCTAGCTCGGAAAACAATGCCTGTTGCGGCTTGATCTTGGTGTCAGTATCGGGTTGATTGATAATCGAGATCAATAATGAACTTGATGTTTGTTCTGCAAGAGCGCAAAAGCGATGGAAAAAGTCCGCTCGCTCTTTGTAGGCGGGAAGCACCACCACATGAGAGAATTGCAGATGCGTGGGGAAACTTTTAAGCGATGTAACTTCTACTTCCGCAAAATTATCCAGATATTTGCGAAACGATTTGTTCTCACCCAATAGAATCCCCTGCCTCGATTAATTTAGTGCAATGCTGCTCTAAATGGCAATTTAGCACAAATTTCCGCTTCAAAATCCAACACCTCTTCAAGGCGGGTATAAACGGTTTGTTCATCAAAGTACTCAAGCGCTAATTCGACAAATAGATTTTTATGCTTTTCTTCAGATTTTGCGATAGCTACGTAAAAATCCTTTTCCTTACCCGCAGGTAACGCTTCAGCAATTAATGAAAAACGTTCATGACCTCGAGCCTCGATAACGCCAGCTACCAGCAACCTGTCCAGGAAAAACACATCGGAGCCACGGCGGAACAAGGTACGGATTTCATTAATATAAGGGTCTTTTTGATCATTACCCAGAATCACATCGCGTTTCTGTAATAGCTTTAATACTTGCTTGAAGTGGATCATCTCTTCAATCGCCAGATCCGTCATCGCCCGGACCAGATTCTTGCGATCTGGATAATGTGACAACATGGACATAGCCATGCCAGATGCTTTTTTCTCAGCAGCAGCGTGGTCCTGCAAAAACGCGTCAAAATCTTCCAGGGCTACCCGCGCCCATTCTGGTGGAGTCTGGTATTTTAATTCAAACATGGATTGCTTTATTACTATTAAAAATGGAGATTCAAAAATTTCGCCTATTCTATAGTGTCTGCACTGCATGCGCCATAGGCCGTAACAGAAAAGACAGATCAGGAGAAGAAGGTTATGTTCAGGGATGATCGGTATGCCGAAAATGCACTAATACAGGGATGTATGTGGGTAGAATAACGCAGGAGCAGTTATCGAGGAGCTTATTTTCGGTGGAAGGTTATGTTCATGGATGAACGGTATACCGAAAATGCATGGAGCTTATTTGAGGTGGAAGGTGGAAGGTGGAAGGTGGAAAGTGGAAGATTATCCCGCCCATGTTCAATTCAACAATCAAAAGTTTCGTTCCTATTGACCTCTAACCATTTACCGATTTGCCAAAGCTTGATTTTTTGGGTAGTTTTCCCGTTATCAACCGTTAATTGAAGTTAAAGATGGATAATACCTTATACATCACCGGCGCTGGTGTCAGCAGTGAAAGTGGCATTCCGACGTTTCGCGGCGAAGATGGTTTCTGGACCATAGGTAGCGAAAACTACACGCCCCAAGAGATGGCAACCCGTGCCATGTATCACGCAAATCCAGTGGAATTTCTATCCTGGTATTATCACCGCTTTGCAACCTACCGCCACCACGGTCCCAACGACGTGCATCACTGGTTGGCCGATAAAAATCTGATCACCCAAAATATTGACGGTCTCGATGGTAAAGCTGGCAACAAGGATTACATCGCTATTCATGGTCGCTTAGATCAAATGACCTTATTTCATGAGCAAGGCCCGGTCGTAGATAAATTTATGACCCCCTGGGAGGATGTCGATGCCGATAACCTGCAGGAATCCTTGCTTGATATATTTAACATCAATCCATTGAGTAAAACACCAGAGCTGGACCATTCCTTTAAACCCTTTGTATTGCTATTTGATGAGTTTTACACGGATTTGTATCGCATAGGCGAGGCGCAACAACGAATGCAGGATGCCGAACGTATGGTGTTTATGGGAACCTCATTTAGCGTCAATATTACCCAGATGGCATTGCGCGCTGCAGTTCATAATCGCATCCCTATTGAAATTGTCGATCCCAACCCGGTGGAGATCCCTTACCAGCATGTTTCCTATTTCAAAATGAAGGCCAGCGATTACATAAAACAAAGATAATTACAGTTAATTATCAGCCATTACATTTTGTCGCAATCAATGACAAGCCATTGCCAGTTAATACACTTTTGGTGGCAAGTTTTACAGGGTGAAAACAGCTTTTATTTAACCCCAAAGGTATGATTATCACCGTTAACTTTTCATAAGTTTTCTCCCTAAAATACTAGATTTTAACCCTGCGCCATGCGGGGTTTGTTTTTTCTAACACCTGCGTTTCTCTCAATCCCGCAATTATCCTGGTTGCGTAGCAAATCCCCGAGCCTTTGCTATGCTCAATTTAGCCCAAAGTAAAAATAACAAGAGCCTATGAAACTGTTCACAAAGCTAGTTGCAACCGCAGGTATCGGCTGTATTGCCATTACCCTGTTCACTTTTTCCGATCGATTGTATTCGAAAGCCTATCCGATAATGGCGGCATTGAATGTGAATCAATCTGGCAATCTACGCTTTGAGCTCGCCGACGACCAAGCCAATCAAACCCGGGCAATCATTCAAAACTGGCACGACAGTGAAAAACAACGTCAAGGTGGCGAGTTTCAATCCCACGGTTGGTGGCCCTGGGGTGTGAATGGTTTTGATTATGACAATGACGGCGATATCGACCTATATTTATCGCACCACGGTAAACCAGGCGGTAAGATCCTGGTGAACCAATTACAGGAAACCAATAAGCTCACCTTCATCGATTTAAAACAACTATCCAAAAACTTACCGTTTCTTCCCGGTGCCGATGACAAACCTAAGTTTTTTGATTTTGACGGCGATGGCTGGCTGGATATCGCCGGTCTGTCCGACGAAAGCAAACCCGAATACCTGTTCAATCAACAAGGCGAAGGATTTCTCTCCCGAGGACAGGGTTTCACTCTACGACCTTTGTCTAAACCCATTGATATTGTCGATATTAACTTTGATGGTTATCTGGATCTCGATGGCGGCTTAAAAGGCGTGTGGTTCTACCATCCCCAGACAAAGTCGTTTAGCCGTGATCAGCCAATTAGCATCACCGAACCTCCCGGACTAGAAGAGAAATACCAAAACCTTACCGAGAAACATAAAGCGATGCGCAAGAAGAATCGCTTTTTCCGCGCCAAATATTATCAATATTTCCCAACCCACCAGGAAGGACAGAGTCCGAGTCTGATTGATCTTAACTTCGACGGCTTGGGCGATTTGATCATCGCTGGCTCTGCGAGCTATGGCGGAGACAAAATTGGGCATTATCTGCTGCAAAACGATAAAGGCCAATACGTTGGCGCCAACGATAAATTAGGGTTACCAGAAGATGCGGTGCCCATTTATTACGGTGATATTAACGGCGACAACCTCCCTGATTTATTGGTTATTGGCAACAGTAAAAGTGGCTGGTATCTCAACTCATTGACGGGTTTTAAATATCAGGCGACTGCCATGGATGCGTTTTTCAAGAAGCGCGCCCCTTACCTTCTCAGAGCCTACCCAGTGGATTTTGATGGCGACTCCGATCCCGATTTTGTAATGAACAACCCGAGATTAAAAATTACCGAAGTTTATGAAAATCTCGGCAACGGCGAATTCACCCGGGTACTATTTAGCAAATCCTGGAGCGCAAATCCGGTATACATTACCGATATCGATAATGACGGCGACAGCGACTTAGTTCTCGGCGGTAACAATACCGAGAGCAAAACCCGGTTATCGATATTCATTAACGAAAGTAAAATGTCCGGTAATCGTCTGACTATTTACCCCAGATACAAAATTCCCAATATCTATGCCGCGGGCTCTATCATCAAACTGTATTTGAGTGACGCCGAGGAAAATAAGAAAACAACCCTGCTAGCCAAAGCCCGTTGGAATGGTGAGCCGATCACCTTTCATATCGGCAGCGCCGAGCAGGTAAACATTGAAATCAGCTATCCGGATAACAAACGCACCCGCTTTGATGGCCTGGGAGCAAACCAAACCTATACCCTACACTACGATGGCCAAATAGAAGGCGGTTATCAGGCCGCTACCTTTAAAGCCGGCGCTAAATCTCAACAGGCGCGTCCTTAATCCGTTAAGCAAATACCCGGTCTAAAAACTTTTTATTTGCACAAATCTTTACACCGGGTCCTCACGTATGAAAAACCAATCTTTTACGGTGGACTGTACACGATTCCCAATGAAGGATATTCTAAAGCGATAATAACTAAGGGCGGATTTCACCCGCAGTAAAACGAGAACAAATCATGAGAAAGACGTTAATTGCATCGGCTTTGGCCGCAGTGTTTTTAGCAGGTTGTGGTCAGCCCGCTGAAAAAGAACAACAAACACAAGAGAAACCGGAAGCGCAGGAAGTAACTGCACAGCAAGGGAAAGCCGAACTAGGCAATTTTGGTATCGACCTTAGCGCTCGTAACGAGAGCGTTAAACCAGGTGATGATTTCTTTATGTATGCCAGCGGTACCTGGTACGACAATTTTGAAATGCCAGCGGATAAAACCCGTTACGGCGCATTCTCTCTGTTAGCAGAGCGCAGTGACGATCAGGTAAAAGCCATGATCGATGATATCGCCGCTCGCGAAGACCTGAACGCTGAAGAACAGTTAATTGCTGATTTCTACAACTCGTTCATGGATGTCGAAACCCTTAATGCTCTGGGTATCAAGCCTATCGAGCCTCTGCTTAACGATATCTCTGCTATTGAGAATACCGACCAACTTACCAAAGTGTTTGGTAAGTCCTGGCTAAATGGCGTAAGCGCACCTATCGGTGGTGGTATGTGGTTTAATCGCCTTGATCCAAATGAGTATCAAATGTCTGTAGGCGCCAGTGGTTTAGGCCTACCGGATCGTTCTTACTATCTGGAAGAATCTGAGCGTTTCGAAAAAACTCGTCAGGCTTATGTCGCGCACATTGCTGAAATGCTTGCGTTTGCCGGCACAGACAACGCAGCGGAGCGCGCTGAAGCGATTCTTGCTCTGGAAACGAAGATTGCCGAAGGCCACTGGCCACGAGAAAAACGTCGTAACCGCGACTTAACCCTAAACCAAATCGAACGTTCAGAATTAGCCAAAGAGTATCCTGGCTTTAACTGGGATGTTTACTTTGCTGAAACGGGTTATCAGGTTCCACACCTAAACGTAAGCCAACCTGAGCCTATCAAGGCGATGATTGAGCTAATTAACAATGAAGATTTAGCGGTATGGAAAGATTATCTGACTTACCACGCCATTAGCGGCAATGCCTCACTATTATCTGAAGACATTTATAACACTAACTTTGCGTTTTATGGAACCCATTTGAGTGGTCAGCAACAGCCTCGCGATCGCTGGAAGCGTGCTATCAGCCAAATGTCTGGTACAACATCCCTTGGCTTTGCGATTGGTAAAGTTTACGTAGACCGTCATTTCCCAGAATCTTCCAAAGAGCAGATGTCTGAGCTGGTTGAAAATCTTCGCACCGCCCTTGGTCAACGCATCGACAACCTGGATTGGATGGGAGACGAAACCAAAGTTAATGCCCGTGCAAAACTCGCAGCATTCGTTCCTAAAATCGGTTATCCGGATGTATGGCAGTCTTTTGACGGCGTTGAGCTGAGCAATAACGATTTAATGGGTAATGTGACAAACCTGCGTGAATTCTTCCGTGCAGACAGTGCATCTAAAGAATTACAGAAGACTGACCGCAATCGTTGGGGCATGACGCCACAACGCGTTAACGCCTACTACAATGCGTCCTTCAATGAGATTGTGTTCCCTGCGGCAATTTTACAACCACCATTTTTCGATCCAAATGCCGATCCAGCCGTTAACTATGGTGGTATTGGTGCCGTAATTGGTCACGAGATGGGTCATGGTTTTGACGATCAGGGTTCAAAATCTGATGCTAACGGTATCCAGCGTAACTGGTGGACCGAATCGGATCGCGCCGCATTTGAAGCCAAAGCCGATAAACTGGCTGAGCAATATAGCCAGTACGAGCCAATTGAAGGTAACTTTGTAAATGGCCGTAACAGCTTAGGCGAAAACATCGGTGATGTTGGTGGCCTGGCAATGGCTTACCATGCATATAAACTAAGCCTGAATGGTGAAGAAGCGCCAATTATCGACGGTCTTACAGGTGATCAACGTTTCTTCCTGGCCTGGGCTCAGGTTTGGAAAGAAAAGCGCACCGAGCAAAGCATGCTGAACCAGCTTCGTGCCGGTACTCACGCGCCGGGTCGCTACCGTTCACTAGCACCTAGAAACCACGATGCCTGGTATGAAGCGTTTAATGTTCAGGAAGGTGACAAGCTTTACCTTAAGCCTGAAGAGCGTGTTCGTATCTGGTAATTGAAAAACTTGGGGTCAGATCTTGAGTCATGCAGTTTCCTGCAACATTCATGCTCTGCCCCCATTTTCGGACAAAAAAAGGGTCAGCTTAGCGCTGACCCTTTTTATTCAAAGTCTAAAAATTAAAGCTGGTTTGCTGAATTTTTCAGATATCGGTCAAGGAATCTTACGTACGCATTAGATGCCGTAATACGATTCGCTTTCTTTCTAAATCCATGGCCTTCATCTTCAAACAGAACGTATTCCACTGGTACGTTGTTAGCTTCAATTGCAGCAACCATTTCATCACTTTCTACCTGAAGCACACGAGGATCATTTGCTCCCTGTACAACTAACACTGGCTTTTTAATGTTCTCTGCGTGGAATAACGGTGAGATACGACGATGACGCTCGGCATCGGTCGCCGGATCGCCCATTTCATCATAAAGGGCTTTTTTAAACGCTTCCCACCAAGGGGGAATGCTATTTAACGTGCGCACCCAGTTAGTAACACCAAAGATATTAATGCCAACTTCAAACTCATCGGTAAACGCCATACCTGCCATGGTCATATAGCCGCCATAGCTACCGCCGATAATACCAATACGAGTACCATCGACCCAATCCAGAGTCTGCAGGTGCTTTTTACCGTATACGATATCCTGCAAATCCCCTTCCCCATGTTGCTTGTCATCGAGATGATAAAAGGTTTTACCATAACCGGAAGAGCCACGATTATTTACCGCAAAAATGGCATAACCGTTATTAACTAGATGCTGGATCGCGGCGCGATAGCCTTTACGTGACTGACCACCAGGACCACCGTGAACCCAAACCAGAGCGGGTACCTTGTTATCGGCACTCGCCTGCAGCGGTTTGTATAAAAGACCGGGGATTTCTAGACCATCAAAGCTGCTAAACCGCACCACTTCACTCATCACCAAATCTTCCGGCGTCATCGCCGGGTTTAAGGTATCGGTGAGTTTGACGATTTTGTCGCTACCTAAGGTATGGGTATATAGGTTTGATGGCGAGTTATCAGCATTGATATAAAACACCATTTTGATGGAATCGTTAGAGAAGTTAACGCCCGCTAAATCACCCGGCGGTAGCTCAGGCAATTGCACGCTTTCTTTGGTCTTACTATCTAAGATAGTTAACTTGGTTTGGGCATCATCGTTAACCCCAATTACGGTGTATTTGCCGTCTTTGGAGAAGTAAACAAAGCTCACATCCCAGTTGGTCTCATAGAAGAGTTCCGACTCGCCAGATTCAAGGTCATACGCCCAGGCCTGGCTAAATTCACTGTGCTCATCAGTGCCAAAAATCAGTTTGCTAGAATCCGGTGTAAAACCGTAGCTGAAGTATTCGATGTTGCCTTCATGCGGCGTGATGTGAATCGGTGATGCTTCTTCAGCACTCAGATCAATCAGATACAAATCTGAATCTGCCCCAGAAACGGCTTTAGTCAGGCTTAACCAGCGACCATCGCGAGATACATCGCCTACAGACAGTAAATCATCATTCTGAAATACCAATTCACGCTGGTAATCTTTTGAAGAATAACGATATACGTCGAAGGCTTTCGGATCACGCTCATTACTAAACGCGTAGAAATCGCCATTGTCATTCCAACCTAAAAACCCAGCTTTTAAGTTATCACCAGGCGTTAAATCCTTAACACTGCCATCTAACTCGCGAACGTATAAGTGATTTAATTCGTTGCCGCCCTGGTCAGCGGTATAGATAAAACGGTTATCTTCTGGAAACCAGCTAATACCATAAACCGTATCTTTATCAGATTTGGTTAACTGCTCTGGTTCTGAGCCATCCAGCGGATAGCGATAAGCGTTGAAAACACCCGTGGCATCGTTAGAAACCAGCACAGCCGTGCCGTCATGGTTGATTGAAGAGCCAAAGACTGTGGTGGTTGCAAAGAATTCTTCAGCGGTGAAGATTTTGACTTCAGCCTTTGTTTCCGCCCCTGCCGGGGCATCGGTTTCTGATGTTTCAGGAGCCTTGCCACATGCGGCCAGCATTAGCATCGCAGCTACGCTGAGTACACCGGTTTTGATAGACATATCATTCCCTTTAATAATTGGTTTATCGTCAGTTTTTCTACTGCTGAGCCTGAAAAACTCGGTGAAATTTTGCTCAATAGCACTAACATAGCGCGAAAACTTGTTGGAAAACAAGGGGCAGGCATTTGCGCAATTAACGAGGGATCAAATCTTGGCAATAATCGTGTTTCCCTTTTAAACCTTCACGAAAATAGGATAGAATTCAGTTCCTGCCAGAAGGAAAGTCACTTCGTTGATTTGGGCAAGTCTCCAAGGAACCGCGCCAGTTTTATTTAACTAACTCCTAGGGTTAACTATTTAACTTATAACGGTAACTTTATGTCTATATCTCTTATTGCCGACATTATCGGTATGCTTGGCACGGCCTCTGTGGTTTTAGCTTTTTTCCTGATCCAACTAGAAAAGATTAACCCTAAAGGGTTGAAGTACAATTTACTGAATCTGGTCGGCGCAATACTATTGCTGATAAGCCTTTCTATTAATTTCAACTTGGCTAGCTTTGTCATTGAAATATTCTGGATCATGGCGTCATTAGTCGGGATATATAAATATCATCAGAGACAACGTTTAGTTGTGGCTGAACAATAAGCGCTGGGGGTATAAGCTCCTAATCGCTATATTGAGTTATTCAGAGAGTGGATTGGGTGCACACTTTTCAGGTTTATATGCGAGTCTGTATTTCCAATCAGGGCAGCTTTTCCAAGTTACAGGCTACCCGTTCTTGCTCATCAAGACGGCTACATTTTTCATCGGGATATTGATCGAGAAAATCCACAACAACAGCATTGGTTTTAGGGCTTTCAGTATCAAAGTTGAATTGATCACAGTATTCGCCAATACACCTTTGACCCGATTCATAGTTTAATAAGATTAGCCATTTTAGGGTCTTAGGGAGCTGTTTGGGTTCATCAACAGACAATTTATACAAGGCAACTAAATTTCGTGTTTCAGACTCTCTGTCTAACGCTAGTTCGGTTAATTTATTGAAATGAGCGATGGTTTTATTGCCGATATCGATAGAATTAAATGCGGTACCAAACAAAAAGCTGATAATACCAATCCCATTAAATTATTGCTCACTCAGTGAGAATTTAAAGGCTTTTAGACAAGACTTTGATTGCAGAGAATGGTTATTCCATTGTCAAAATCAGTAACGCAGGATAAATGCCTTTAAAACTCACCCGGAGGGAGTTAGTGAGAGGCCCATTTACTGCCCTATATTTCATTAATATAGAATGACTATATCAACGAAATCTATGTTGTAACTGAACCTCTGCTCTAACTCTGAGTTGTGCACAAACTTAATGGGATTGGTATAATACACATTACTGTAACGGCCAACACTAAAACCATTTTTCCCAAAATTCCCTCTATGCTTCGCTAAAGATTTATTGATAAAGAATCCTAACCGATTGATTTAATGAATTAAATTCTTTCTAGAGGTGCATAGTATTTTCTTTGAGTTATTGCTTGGCAAACATACGTAATACATAACAGCCTTAGTCAGGCGAATTACGACTCGTGTTTTGTTTGATTGTCTCATCCAAGTGGCACAAATCACATAGCGTTTCTAAATTACTCGGTGCATAAAGTAAATAAGTTAATTCAACGGAGCGGTTAATTTCTTCAACGCTTATTTTATGATGAACTTCAACAGCGCGCTTTGAATTTTTTTGAGGTCCATTGCCGCACCTGACACACAGATAATTATCTCTTTTTAATACTTCTGCCCGAACCTTTACCCACATACCGTGATTCAGCTTACGGGTTTTGACCTTTGGCTTATATGGCACTTCATGTTGAGCCCGATAAGTTTCAGTTCCTATCTCTGGACCACTAAGCAATACATGTGCCGAGCGGTCCTTACCATGGTTTCCAAACCACTCAAAAATAGCTTTATAAGCTCGATTTAGGCTTTTATAGTTTTTAACTTTGTTGCCATCAATTGAGTGAAAAACCGTTCGAAACATAGTTAACGCAACCCCAACTCAACGTCTTCAATAATAAAGTTACCGTCAAACTTAGGGTGAGCATGACCGATAGGGTCGAGTTCAAAAAACTCTTGCTCATCCTGGTTTAAACCACCAAAGCCGTTAATCACGCCGTAAACCCATACCTCAGGATCATATTCAAGCGATTGTTGTTGATGATATTCCAATGCAGACAGTAACTGGCCAGAGTCGATAACCTGACAAAAGTAACTTTCTACGGCTTCCTTCAAACCATCGGATTCAATATCGATAGATTCGATATCTTCTAGCGAAAATTCCTGCCCTTTACGCAGTTTTTCATTCAATGATTGATTATGTCGAATTTGTTTTAATTGAGAAACGAGCTCCACGTAAACCAGTTCATGCTCGAGATTATTCACATCAATACTGGCCGGTTTAATGATCGCTTTCGCCTGATTAAACAGTACAGGAATTTTCGCCTGTTCACTGTAGTCTTTAACCCTATAGTCAGGCTTTTGTTGCTGATACAGAACAAAACCTTTAAGCAGTTGTGAGCGATGTAGGTACTCTCTGAATTTGCCAAGTAGGTCAATCAGTTTTGCCTGAGCCAGGCTTAATTCCTGACTTATTTCGCTATGGCTGCGTTGCAATTGCACAACCAGCAACCGCCTCAATTCCCGAGAATTGCCGGCAAGGTGGGTTAACTCGTCAAACTGAAACATTTCCAGTTGTTGACGCATTTGCGTAAGCTGACTTTGAGCGAGTTCATTCTCACGAATTTTGGCACTGATTGAGGCGACATAGCCGAACTCGTTGTGAATGCGACGCCACAGATTACGGACGCTGGATTTTAAACTATCCACCAGTGTATAAACCTGCTCTGACAAATCCTCCAGGTAAACCTCTGCATCGCCGTAGGCCTTGTGATGCATACTTTCCTTAAAATGGTTTGTCACCGTTTTGATCGCCGCCAGCTTTGAGCCAATATTGGTATCCAGCTGACGATTTCTCTCATCCCTTAAGCTGTTCTCCAATAATGCACGAACGGTGGAACGCAGCCTAAGGTCTTCCCCGGGTTCCGGGCGCCATAACACACCCAGTTCAATGAGCTTTTCGATAATATTGGGGTCATATTCAAGATCATTAACATGCCCAGATAAATAGGCCTGCATAATAATGTCAGCGTGCTTTGATAGTGCCCGAAGCAGATTAAAACCAGCGCGTTCTAACTGACTACTCAAAGCAGATCTCCTTGCTTGATGGCCAGCTCTGCCTGTTGCTCAAGTCCAAGCTTTTCCGATTCATCAATAAATCGGATCACGTCAAACAAATAATCAATTTTTCCCGTTGCTAAATAGATTTGGTTTTCCGGGTTGGGGCGTAACAGATACCCCGTTTCCACCAATCGTTTAAAAATTTGTTTCAGTTGCGAGTCAACCGCGGAGCTTGTTGAGTTAAACAGGCTGTATCGGGCAATTTTTGCCAGTTGTTCAACAAATGCCGGTGTATCTTCGATAACGGTCTGTAATTCGGTGACACGAATCACCGAACCTTCGGTTAAAGGCGCATTATCTCCTCTTGCTTCCTGAACCAGCACTAGCCATTCAGCCAAGGGCAATAACGAATTAGCAATATCTCGAAATTGTGTCGACAACTGCTTACGCTCTTCAGTATCGATAACTTGGTAAGCACTAAAGTACAAGTTACCATCATTGGCCGTCGCTAGAGTACGATTCATGGTATTGAGCTGACGCTCAATTTCCGCAAAATGTTCGTGGTTTTTCAGATACTGAAATGCAAGTTCGTCACTGGTTTTACAGATGAAACCGCCGCTTAGCAGAACTTCCAGCACTCTTCCTTTTAAAGACATCATGCACTCATCTCCTGCTGTTGTTTTTGCTTAAGGCGTGCTGAGATGGAGTTCACTTTTGGCTGTACCATGCGAAGTTTCTGCTTGCTGGCATTTTTATCAATCAGATAGCGATTTTCAAAAAAGTGCAGCACATCCGACTCGGGGTTTGGAAACGCCCCTAAAACCGAAATATTGTTGGCCTTACAGGCATCAAATATTTTCTTGACGTTTTTATTCGCCAGAGTACCAATTTCGTCAATCGGCCAATGGATGGTGGCCTTAGAATGACCTCGTAGTAATCGGGTAAATGCCAACAGGAACTTACAAAGGATCAGGTAGGCCATACCGTGACTGGACGACTCGTTTAATTGTCTATCGGTACGGATCACAAGGTTTGAACTTCCTTCTTTAAGATGTAGTTCAATATCCAGTAAATGTCCTACACCACTGCTCATTGTTCCTCGGCCAAGGACATCTAATACTTCGCGAATGGTTAGCATATATTCTTCATTCGGTAACGATTCATTGTCATCGTTTAGCCAGTCTTTATGCAGTTTATTAAAACGCAATAACGTAGGCCAGAAGTCAAACTCACTCACTTTAGAGCGGATTTTAACGCTAGAATCACTCACCCCATCAAGAAATAGTTCTTGATCGACTTCTCTGGAAATTCGCTTCGATTGCGATGAAATGCGCTTGTCGATATCAGCAAGAATATTGTAATACTGAGTCAAATCATTGCCGAAGTTCAGACCATTATTGCGAACCCCTTCCAGGTGCTGAGGCACCATCACATTGAGCAGAATATCCAGTTCTTTAACCATTTTCCGACAGTCTAATTTCGACAATCCCTGCTCATTTTCAACCTGACAATCGTTACGAGCCCGCTCCCAGGCTTCCGTCAGACTAATCCCCGACTTTTGTGCAATGGCATTATCAAAGTAGTGCACATATTCATCGACATCGGCTACCGCCTTGCGATGGCGTACGAGTAGATCCTGACCTTCACTGACTCTGGCATTCGCGCTTGCAGTATCAGCAACGTCCACTGCTGTTGGAAGTTTCAGCAAAGCAAACTGCTGTTTCAGGCTATTAATATTGGTTACCAATTCACGCTGTTCATTAAGCGCCTTTTCTAGCTGTTGCAGTTGTTCATTCAGTTGCCCTTTTTGTTGCTTATAGGCCGACTGGCTGTTCTCCAAATTGCGTTGCGCCGCGGCAAGCAGTTCCTTAGCTTTTGACAGCTGTTGTAAATGCGTACTCTTTTTCTTGGTAAATACAACATCGTACCATCGGTCATATTCCCGTACACTGTCACGATGTTTATTGGTTAACTCAATATCATCTTTCAATTGCGCAATGTCCTGTTTGAGCTTGGCAATCAAATCAACATCAACGTCACGCTTTTCAAGCTCATTCTGATACCAGGCTTTTACCGATTTAAGGCCTTCTTTTAACTGCTGGTTGCACAGACCGATTTGCTCGTTGATGCTGTTCAGTTGTTGTTCACTATCACCAATCAATTGCTGCCAATGTAGCTCGTGCTCCATTTTTTCTTGATGGCAGACATCCTTGTGTTCTTCAAGGGCGTTTTGCTTGTTTAGCTCAAGTTTTTCTAACGCTGTTTGCTCGGATTTTAGCGCCTTTTGAATATGTTGTTTGCGTTCCTGCAACGCTTGTTTTTGTTCACTTTTCAGTTGTTGTTTATCTTCCTGAGCGCGAATTCTGTCCTGCTGGATAAACTGGCATTTCGATTGTAAGGTAATAACATCCTGTTCTCTGGCTTTTGTGCTCTCATTGAGCCCTTGCAATTCTGCAGCTATGGCTAAGCGCTGTTGTTGATATTGTTGCAATTCTTCATTAGCTGCTTGTAACTGTTTTTCCAAAGCCGCTTGAGATTGCGCAATATCACTTTCCGCGATGACACTGGTATCTAACAACACCCCGAACATCGAATTTTGAGTTGCAACGCTATCCGCTATTACCGGCGACAAATCCGACCGTGACAACAATTCAGGCGCCAGCAACTTACCAATGTGTTGCTCCCAGCCAGGATGTTCATTTCGCAAAAACTGTAAAAGGGTATTGTCCTGAGGATTTAACCAGGCGTCGATTTGAGCCACGGTCTGCTCAGCGAGTTTTTCTTTTGCTCGGGCTTTATTTAACTTCTCATTCAACGCAATTTGTTGATATTTACATTGCTGCAGTTCTTCCTGAGCCTGCTGCATCTTAGCTCGCAAACTGTCCTCTTCAAGTTGAGCCTGCTCTATAGCCGCTTCTGCCAGCGCCATTTGTTGTTGTTCTTCAGCCGTTGGCCCACTGTGCTCGATTTGCGTTTTCAGGGTTTGCAGCGTTAATCGCCCCTTTTGGATCTGGGTATCAAAATCTTCTAACAGAAGCTTTAAGCGCTGTTCCTGCTGACTAAGCAGAGCCTGTAACGCCGCAGATTCTTGCTTTTGCTTTTCCCGCAATTCAGCCACAACCGCATCTTTTTGTTGTCCTAACTGGTTCAGCTCTCTGCCCTGTTTCTTTTCCAGTTCTGCCAGGCGTTTGTGATAAGCAGCTTCAATATCCTGATGCTCTTCAGTTAACAAAGCATGCTGTTCGCTCATCGACTGCAATTGAGACTGCCAGGCACTGACCTTATCAAGGTTTAATTTATACCGTTCGATATCTTTGTCTTGCCAGGTATTGAATTCATCTTCGATGTTATCAAGATGCTTTTCATTGGTATCGATTTCCGCTTTTGCTTGGGAAATATCGCGATTCAGGTTGTCACGTTGCTGCTCAAAA
This sequence comes from Thalassotalea sp. PS06, assembly GCF_007197775.1. NCBI lineage: Bacteria > Pseudomonadati > Pseudomonadota > Gammaproteobacteria > Alteromonadales > Colwelliaceae > Thalassotalea > Thalassotalea sp. PS06. The sequence goes on from NZ_CP041638.1 coordinate 2,213,528, forward strand.
TCCTGTTTGAGTTCGGTTATTTTCGATTTGTATATTTGTTGATCATTTTCCGCCTTGACAACAGACTCTGCCAACATCGAATAGTCATTAGACAGCGATAGTTTCAGTTGCGCTAATCGTTGTTCGGTTTGCTCTAACTGAGAATTAATCTTTTGCAGCTTTTCATATTGCGGCATAAGTTCGTCAAATTGCTGAATCAACGAACATTCTTTAATCCAATCTTCTACCTGAGTTTTAGAAATTTTGCTGGTTGGAGTTTGTACACCATCTTCTTCTAAAATGGCGGCGATCATCGCCTTAATGGTTTCCATTTTCCCTTCTTTAGAGTGGACGGCTTTTATTAACTTTTCGATATGGCGTAGCTTCGCATCGCTTTCACACAAGCTAAATAACCTGGCCGCATTGACGAGATCACGTTTTGAAGCGGTCGCGTTCATCATCGCTCGATCATTTTGAATTACCGCACGAAACTCTTTGGTATTTAGTCCTTTGGTCACGTTGTTACCCTGACGCTTAGCGGCCTTAACAACTTCATTGATTGCAATAGAGCGTTTGCCAGCCATGTCATCGGCGATAAAGTCGTCAACTACAAACTCTTTGTCGATAAATCGATAAACCACACCAGTAACTGACGAGGTAAGTACCGCCATACAGGTGGTGCCATCAACCCGCTGGTATTCGTATATGATAAAACTGGACTCGCGCGGCAGGTACCAGGTCTGGAAATTATCCCGGGTTGCAGGTACCACTTTATTTGGCGACTCACCAAAGAAAACCGGTAAAAGCCTTTGTAATGTTGTTTTACCGGAGGCGTTGGTACCACAAATATTAGTGTGGCCATCGACTTTAAGCTCGACCATACCCGGAAGGTGAGTATCGATCAGAATGATTCGTTGTAATCCAGACATACGAATGAAAGGTCCCTGTTATTAGCTGTCAGTTTTGAGGGAAAACTGCAGTGAAATTATTCCAAAACCGGCAGTTTCGCAAACGGTGTTGAATTTAGCGCTAACAGCTAGTGTATCGGTTGTTTACGTGGGATTCAACGCTATTTGTCGGGCCATTATCATCGATTGAGTTTGATTGTTCGAAGCTTGAACAAACTTGTTTTTATCAAGTTTCAACCTTGTTAAATAATCCCTAACTCTTTCAATTCAGTGCGAACCGTTTCCACTCTCACCTTTTGCACATCGGCGAAGGTTTTCGCATCCATATTAAAAGCAAAGTAAAAAACCTTATTCCCTTTTACCACATAACCCACATACCATCCCAAAGCTTTGCCTTTCTCAAGCTGACCACCACCAGTTTTGGCATAAAGCTGATATTCAGGTGTTTGTTCTACCAACATGATGTCCTTGAATTTCTTGTAGGTATCATCCGCTAGTCCAAGCTTCTGGCGTTGTAACTTTTGCAAAAACTCGATTTGTTCTTTGGCGCTAATGGTAATGCTTTCGTTTAACCAAAAGGTATCAATACCTGAGGATATATCTTGATTACCATAAGCAAACTGCTGCAAATAATTTTTCATTACTGGCGCCGATATTTTGGTGGCAATTTCCTGATAAATGGGCACCGCAGAATTTTGGAAGGCATCACGGATAACCAAGGGTTCTTTGTACCAGGTTTCCGGCCACCAGCTTTGAATTGGATAGTCTTTTTGATCAAAGGTAAGCTTTTGTTGCAGGCTGCTAACCACGCCAGTATCTAAGGCAATTAAGGTATTCGGAATTTTAAACGTGGAGAATGGTGTTAATCGCTTCTCTGCCCGCTCAGGATTGTGCTCGAGAATCGATTGGTTGTCGTCGGTAACGACCAACATAGTGCAGGATTGCCCGCAAGTATCTATCGATGTGGCAAACGCGGATTGGGAAATAGCAAAGCTGATAATTATTGTGCTGGCTAGGGTAAAGCTAAGAGAAATAAATTTGCGCATAGATGATTTGTATCGTTTTTTACAACAAGTTAACATCAAAACTCGCGCCGATAAATGGTTATAAACGCCTGTAACCAGCCGAACTGTACAATTTTTAAGCGAAAATTACATTTGGTTAACGGCAATGCAACGCCAATTTGATTATTATTATCACCGTTAACTTTTCATAGTTTTCTTCCTTAAAGTTTATAGCGCCCATTGGGCGCTTATTTTTTATTACATGGAGGTACGTATGCCCGGAGAGCAGGACGCGGTACGGGTATATTTGATAGAACATTTCATCGAATAAGAGTCAACTTCCAAAACTTCAACCCCATAAAAATCAATGCGTTAACCACTTTAAGTCGTTGACTATGTACCCATATAATCGACACTACTCCTTATCAACAGCAACCATTAAAGTTCCCATGATCAAATTTGATGTATTTGGCACCTAACCATATAAAACCATTAGCAATTTATTTTTCTTAATTGACTCTGACCTTCATTAAATTTGGCCATAAAAAAAAGGCCGTGAGGGTGTACCTCGCGGCCTTTAAAAGATATCGCTAAGGGAGATTAGTTGCCGGCAAAATCCGCAACCGTTGTTTCATCAACCATAATTGATACGTTTCGCTGTTCAACAAACGTTAGCTCGTCATCCATCTCTGGATCGTCTACAGTGTCACAACTTAACGCTAAGGTGTAATCGCCAGCTAATAAGAAACCAATCTCGTATTCATACATGCTAGTGTCTTCATTGTAAAATACGCCTGCACTGGCAAGTGGCTGAGTTTCACCTTCAACATCGTTTGCGGTGTTGTCGCCCAATTCAGTTTGGTCTGCGCCGTTATAAATATAAACACTTGCCGCTGGCAGTGATGTGTCTTCAGGTGGCGTTTGCGTACAATCGTAACCAAGCTCTGCAACCGTACCTTCTAAGTGACCAATTTCATTGTTATCAACTAAACGAACACCACGAGGTTTAACAAAGTAGTTATCCTGGCCAACAGGATCTGTCATGCCTTTACGAAGATCAAATTCTAACGTGAAGCTTACATTACCGCCCTGCGCTACGGTAAAACCATCTAGTTTTAACTCGTTAGATGGAACAACAACATCAATTTTCTGCTCTGGAGAGATTTCATTGCCAACTTCATCGTACACGGCATCTTTAATTGCAAACGAGCCTTCACTTAAAACAAAGCGCATTTGATTATACTTGCCCGCTTCGATTTCAATGTTATTAATCAAAGTAAGCGCATCATCACCGGTGTAATCGAGTAAATTGATACCAACGCTATTCACCGCATCTGGACAAACGCTGTTAGCGTTAATCATTTCCGGATGTTCACCAACGATAAATTCTGTTTTGCCACCTTCACCGTTTAACTCTACGCGGTTAAAACACAAGGTAACATTGCTAACACCATTTACCGGTGCATCACTGATCGCTAGAGAAAACGTAGCAGGGTCATCAGAGTCGCTGCCACAACCAGCTAAAGATAAAGAAGCCGAAAGTGCTACGGCCAGGGCGATTTTGGTTTTAGAGAAAAACATAGTTTTGCCTTTTATTATTCTACCGTTACCGCAAGTTGATTGGTTTAGCTCGGGTAACGTAATTGCACATCTTCTGTTCACCAGTATGGTATCTTGAGCGATAACAAACCATGCAAGCAGAGAAACTTTCGGGGCAAGATTAGTTCACTTTAAATGACATCTTCTGTTGATGTCAAAAACTTTTATGTGACTATTTGTACGTTGATTCTAAGTCGAACAGTCTGCTTAAATAACCAGCAAACGAATTGCATTTGTTAAGTTATTTATAATATTTCAGCATCGGTTACGAGAGGAATCTTCTCGCTTTGAGTTGCCAGTCGCGTTTTGAAGCCTTGCTGATGCATTGCATTAAATCAAAGTCGATATCATCAATGGCAAGGTTGGTCCTGACTTCCTCTAACAATGAAACCCAAAGCTTGGCGGTCATTTGTGCATCGAATAACGCACGGTGAAAATCGCCAGATTCATTGAGGTTTTTGTAGGAAACTAAAGTGCCAAGGCGGTGATTTGGGGCTTCACTAAATACCCGTCTTGAGGTTAACAGGCTGCAGGCAAACTGCCCACGGTAGTCTCGATTGATTAGTGAGAATTCACTGTCGAGAAACTTTTTATCAAACGATGCATTGTGAGCCAGCAGATTATCATCCCCGAGGAATTGCCAGAACGCTTCCATCACTTCGCCGTTCGGTGCCGCATCAGCGAGCATGGTATTGGTGATACCTGTGTATTGCTCGATAAAACTATTTACCCGACGCCCAGGGTTCATTAGCGCCTGAAAGGTTTCTACAGGCTGGCCTTTTCTCAGTCGCACCGCACCGATTTCGATGGCTCTGTCGCCATTATCGGGCGACAATCCTGTGGTCTCGAAATCCAGTACAACCAGATCATCGGCAAAAATATCCGTCATTAATTCCACTTCTTTTCAATACTGACTACACGCTCAGGACTACAGCTTACCTAAGCTCGGCGTAAATTGAAAAAGAAACGTGTTCCTTGCCCTAATTCACTGGAGACGCGAATATCGGTTTTGAGGATTTCCAGCAGTCGTTTGCATATTGTTAAGCCCAAACCATTGTGCTTTTTACAATCTTCCGATGCATTGCTAGCCCGGTATCTGGCATCAAAAATATAAGACAGTTCTTCCTGGCGAATACCTGTGCCATTATCGGATACCGATAGCTGCAGGTGCTGAGCGTCAATTTCTTCAATGCCAAGCTGAATTTCTCCACCTTCAGCAGTATGGCGCAGCGCATTCTCGATGAGATTACTGAGCACCCGTTCGATTTTGGCAATGTCGCAATGTACAGGGAAATGCCCCTGCTCTGGCGCGACAACAATATCTACACCATGTTTTTTTGCTGACAAACGGAATTTCTCCGCCACATCGTATAGCAATTCGGTAAGGTTAAAATATTCAAGAGTTACCGACACCTGACCGGCTTCTAAATGCGCCAGCTCAAATAATTGATCCACCAGGCAATTAAGCTGGCGAGCGTTCGTTAATGCGGTATTTAAAAAGCTCTTTTGCTGTTCCTCCGACAATGAATCTCGCAAACTCAAAGTCTCAATATAGCCCTGCATATTCGCCAACGGGGTTCGTAAATCATGGGAGATATGGGTAATCAGCTCTCTGCGCGTTTTATCATTTTCATTCAAGGCTTCAAATTGACGATTTATCTTGGCAACCATCTGGTTAAACAAAAAGCCCAGTTGATTAACTTCGTTGTTATCATTTTCAGGCCAGGGGTACATCGATTGTTTGTCCAGTTCGAAACCAGAATCGCGAAACGATTTCATTTCCCGGGCAAGGCGACGCATGGGATAGGTAAAGTAGCGGAATAATCCCAGCATCAGTAGTAACAGCATTGTCAAAGCAATGCCAAGAAATACCAGATACACCAGCATTTCCCGACTAGTATGGGTTTGATTCAATATGGTTTCATAACGCTCGCCAGCGACAATCACGTACAGGTATCCTTGCAAATCAGCGCCCCTGAATACCGGTGCGGCGGAGAAGATTTTTTGGCGATTCGGATGCCGGGGATCGTCACCGAAAATTGGCAACGCTGCCTGATTGCGGGTTAAAAGGTTAATCGGTAAAACATCAATGCTTTTGCGGCGAATGCGCGACTCATCAGCAGAGTGAGTCAGAATATTGCCGTCAGGATCCACAAAGTAAAATTCAAATGCTGGCCCCAATACCATTAGGGTATGAAACAGGTTTTGCAGGGCTTTATAGTCATATTCGCCTTGTTGCAAGAGTGGATTATCTCTGGCCAAATTAGCCGCTAAAGACAAATGTAATCGTTGTTGCGCTTCAAATCGCATCTGCGTTTGTAACTTATCGCTCCAGACGTAAAAGCCGAGGGCGATTACCACAAACAATGCAATCAAACTAAAAGACAGACGCTGATATAACGATAGTTTCATTAGCGATCCCGCATTACCCAAAGTCCATTTGCTAAATGATTAATGAACACCGAGTTCGTTAAATTTGTATCCCACGCCCCAGACGGTCTGGACGATTTTCGGTTGCGAGACATCCGCCTCAAGCTTGTTGCGTAATCGGTTAATATGGGAGTTAACCGTGTGTTCGTAACCACTGTGGTGATAACCCCAAACTGAGCTCAATAACTCGGAGCGGGAAAACACCTGTCCTGGGTGAGACGCGAGGAAACGCAATAAATCGTATTCCGTCGATGTCAGTTGCAAAGTTTGACCATGGATGCGAATTTGATGACTATTCTGATCAATTTCCAAGTGGCCGATAATAATCACAGGCTGAGTGGATTGTTGCGTCGACTCTTGCTGAGTTGCACTTGCCATCGCCTTGGCCTGATGGGCGGCTTTAATCAGATTCACCCGTCGAAGTAAGCTTCTTACCCTCGCCTGTAGCTCTCTCACACTAAACGGTTTGGTCATGTAGTCATCGGCGCCGAGCTCTAACCCCAATACCCGGTCCGTTTCCGAGCTGCGTGAGGTTAACATCAAAATAGCCTGTTCAGGCCTTTGTTCCCGAATCTGACGACAGATGTCCAGCCCGGATACCTCGCCAAGCATGACATCAAGAATGATTAAATCAAAAGATTGAGACTGGGCTATTTGTAATCCGGATTTGCCATCGAAGCCCAGATATACCTCAAAGGCGAGTTCCTGCAACTGCACTTTTATCAATCGGGCAATATCCCGATCGTCTTCCACCACCAGTATTTTTGTCATTGGCTTCCCCTTTACATCGAAAAGCCAAACAAAACGAACGGCTGGCCAAAACCAGTCCGCTCGTTATCCGTCGGCTATCACTCGATGCGAGTAATGGTTACGCGAATGGTCGGATTGTCAAAGCGATGTGCCTGCGTTAATACCGACTGCGTCAAGCCATCGTCCATGGATACCACGCCAGGATGAGCACTGACAAAGTCGACATCATCTCGCTCGGCATTGTAACCTTCCCCACCTGCTGCAGGGCCTGGAATTGTTTCAGCGAGTTCACTGTTTTTTTCCGTCCCCGCATCATAAGAACCCATAACCATGGAAATACTTTCGTTGGCAGCCAACTGACTGATATCCAGCGCATTAATTCCAGTAAATGCGTCATTGGTATTAACCAGCATGGTCGCCGCACTCAGGTACATTGGTGCAGTATCTGTGATCATAACTTCAATACTTTCGCTAGTACCTGGCATCAGGATGTCTGCGCCTGAATTACCTGCCAGCACCACACTTAAATCAAGAACCTGAGAGTTGTCACCACTCTCTGCGAGGTTCTCAATCGCGTCATTTGCGCTCTCACCGATATTCCAGAGCATGCCTTCATTGTGAAGCACCACCGCAAATGGTGACATCGGCTGAGCATTGGTTAGATTAGTTACATCAACCTGATAGCGATATTGCATCGGTTCAGGTGGTGGCATTAAGCTATTATCATCATCGTCATCATGACAGGCACTTACCAGAATCAGTAAGCAGGATGCTGCAATGGCTTTGCCAAACCCTTTAAGGGTAAGGTTTTGATAAGTTTTCATGCTAGCCTCCTAGTTTACAACGATGGTTACTCGGGCTACTGGATTTAACCAGCGATGTACGGTGTTATCTAAATCACTCTTACCACCCGATAAATCATCATCACCCAGGTTGCCACGGTGAACGTGAATCATGGTGTTATCTTCGGTAGAAGTTACACCTGTACCACCAATGCCCGCGTCCATACCAGGAGCTGCAGGGATACCTGGTTCACCCGGAGCGCCTGCGCCATTAACGATTTCATCGTTGGCCTCAGTACCTGCATCGTATGCATTTAGGTTGAAGGTATAAGTACCTGGTTCGGTTGGGATCATCCAGCTGTCTAAACCAACAAAACCATCATTGGTTGGTAACACCATGGAAGCGAATGAAAGGTAATCATTACCCTCCAAATTGGTAAGTGTGGTTTCAAAATACGCGCCTGGTGCCAATAAACCACCTGCAGGGTTTTCTACTAAATCGGCACTCACGCTGGTTAGTAGTGTGCCCATCGCCGAAATGTCGCCACCTTCAGCGATTGCCTGTAGTTCAGGAGATGCTGATTGACCAACGCGAAACATCACTGCATCGGATGTATGAGCAGCAATAATAAAAGGGGTGAAATAGGTACCTTGCGTTAGGTTAGTGATTTTGATTTGTAAATCTTGTGACCAGGCATTGCCAGTTACCGCAAGGGATGCCACAGCCGCCATTAATTTCATTTTCATCATTATTTTCCTCATCAGGTCGGGGTATCCCCGTAAAAATATTCAAACCAAGTATGGTGAAAAAAGTAGCCAGATCCCTCACGATTCAATAACAAAATTATCACAATTTAACGGTTGCAAATGTTATGAAATTAAACCTCAAATACGCCGTTCTTTTTAGAGTTAATAACTTTTCTTTAGACATTTTTTCACCACGCCTCGCCACTCTTGTACCGCCTTTAACGTTTAATTAAGATAGGCCTTTATGACTTTATTATTGATTGAACCAAAACAATGAAAAAAATATTACTGCTGGTATTAATGTCTACTTTTCTAGCCCCGTCTTTTGCCAATACTCAATCCGATCAGCTTGCAAGCTGCATGGTTGACTCGCTAAATGGCAAGGAGCGTAAAAAACTTGCCCAATGGATATTCTTCGCAATGTCCGCGCACCCTGAAATCGAAGTTTACTCCAGAGTTACTCAAGAAAATCGTGATGAAACGGATCAATATATCGGTAACCTATTAACCCGACTGCTCACCAAAGATTGCCCTGAACAAGCGAGCGCCGTGTTGAAAAGCTCAAACAGCACTGGCATGGGAAATGCGTTTCGATTAGTCGGCCAGGTAGCGATGCGAGAGTTGATGACAAATAGCAACGTCTCCAATGCTATTGCTAACTTTGAACAGCACATGGATAGCGCCAAAATCAGTCAACTGTCACAGTAACTCATATCGGTTGTGCGGCTTGCGTTGACAAAATACTGTCGACGCCAACCGCGCAGCTTACTAAAAAATCATTTCAATCAATTGCATAAGATCAAACTGCGCCTGGATCTGCACTTTATCCCGAGTCTGTATTTCACCAAAGTCTTCGATTTCATCGAGTCTGACTACGGCACGCATAGTGATTAATTCGTTTATTAGCCCCGTTGAAACATACAAAGCATTGAGAGGATCTTTATAAACGCTGCGGCCAGGAAAGGAGTACTCATACCCGGTTGAGACTACAGGCACAAATAGCGAACCGGTGTGATAACTGCCGCCCACCGCGACGCTAAAATAGTCATCATGTTCAAAATCAGCTTCGAGATAATTAAAAGTTAGGGCGCCATCGAAGGTTATTTTTTCAAATGGACTATCGATCCTGCCCACCGCCGACAGCAGCAAGCTCTTCTCCAAAGCTCCAAAGCCAAACCGCAGCGTTCCTGAACAACAATCCCAAAGGCCATTATTCAACGGCCAGGTACCGGTTTTCGAATAATCTATCCAGGAATCTTTAATCGGCTCAGAAATACGCAATATGGTAAGCAATGTTTTGTTTTCAATCCGGAACTCACAGTTATAACAATCTGAGGCTTGTTCCTGCATGGCGATCAAATTGTCATAACTCACTTTAAAGTGCTCTGCCGCCCACCTTGGATAGTCGATAAACAGCTCTTCCTGCAACGATTTTGATTTAAACTGCTTTGTCGCCAGACCTTTAAGGTTGTTCATGTAATTATTAAAGGTAAGAGGTTCGGAATCTCTTCCCGAGAAGGTATAAAACGCCTGGGACAAGGCGATATAGGTATTTTGATAGTAGTCGTTAGTTAAAGGCATCGACGCCTGAAACTCGGTGTTATAGAGATACTTAAGAAAGTCCAGCTCATAGATTTGGTTATCAAGATCTTTCAATTCATCAGTGGTTAATTCATCACGGGATACATTATGGTGCTTATCTTTGGTAAGCGTCTTAACCCGGTCAATCATTTGCTGCTGGATACAAGCCTGATTGTTATCACCACTGAGATTTTCACAGGCATAGGCACTCATCATGTAGGCACCGTCATATACGCCGGTGAGGTAATCATGAACCCGAAAGTGGGCAGAATAAAAAGCGCCAAAGTGCGCGTGGAAATCTGCAAGTAAATTGTGATAACGACTACTGATTCGAAAATGGTATTTATCTTCGTCACCATGGATCTTTTCTAGGGTCTTTCGATAGTTTGCGCTGGTTGCAGTATCGAAAGAATTGCCAAGATATAACAGGTAATCCCAAAGCCCTACCCGGTCCGGCTGTTGAATATTGCCGGTGGATGACATTGAGAATGCCTCTTCTGTCATGGGATGTTCATTACGAAGATTGTCAGGATGAATAAATATGATGCGCCGCTGGGCAACAAGCGGCGGCTTTATGTCTGCAGATTGCTTTTGTCCGAGGTACATTTCATGAATATCAACCGAAACGCCAATCGGCGCATTATCGAACAAGCCACCATCACTAAACAGTGAGGTGGTTGCGTAATCAGATGTACAGGTCTGGTTGTCGAGTTTCTTGCTAATACAAAACGGCAGTTCAACCGGCGCAAATGCTACCGGAAATGAGCTTGATGCTTTTAACGCTTCAAAAACGATATCCGGATTGATAAAGCCTGATGGCGTTTCTGGTAAAGAAATAAAGTAATCAGGCAATAGTTCAGGTAATGCTGCTTCAAATTGATTCAAATAAACATTTTTAAAGGCAATCTTGCCATTCACTGTGATCACTTTGACAGGGATCACAAAACGTTGATAACCGGTGGTCTGATCGGAATTTTTAATCTTTTCCTGATATGGGTACATCAAAGTAACCGACATGGTGGTGATAATGCTGCAATCCCCATCACCTTCATCGCTGTCGGGATTCACAGCAAGGTCGTCCGGATACTGGCGCGATAATTGACTGCGGCTGATATCAAATTCAGAAGGATCGAGAATGTATTTCGACAGGTCTTCCACCACTTTTAAAAAGATACTCTCGCGATTAAACAAAGAACCTTCGTTGTTGCGCCGGTTGAGATTGCTGATATCAATGTTCCAGCTGGAGCGCAGTAGATTTGAGTGCAGTTCTTCGTTGATATTGGAGCAGATCTTTATTGCCGACAACACACTGTTGATACTACCGGCGGAGGCTCCGGAAAAGGACACCAGAGTTTCATTAGGCTGACTGTTAATATGTTCAACCAAATACCAATTCAGCCCGGATTCATAACTACCAAGGCTGACGCCGCCTTTTACCGCCACAAAATATTCTTGCGATGGGCGATTTGGTGAATTCGAAGGTTCAAGCAATTCTACCTTTGGCACCTGCGCAAAAATGCCGCCGCTGAAAAAACTCAGAAGCAAAAAAAACTTAGTTAAATACAACGACACTTTTCGAAAGTTAATGGTCATTGGCCTGTCATTTATTATTGTTCAGGCACTGTTGGTAAGGCTGGATCCGACAGGCTACTGGCGTTGCATTTCCTGCTGTCTCATCGGCATAGCATCAACCGTTTCATAGAGCTGCTTTAAATCCAACTCACTGGTGAATAATTTCGGAAGACCATCCTTACCAATTAAAATGATCACATCCCCTTCGCCAGTATTGCCAAAATATTCAGCTTTGATTGAATTTCGGAAATTGTCGGATATTTCTCCGGGATAATTGCTTTCGACTTCCTCGTCCTGAAAAATAAACCAGTAGATATGACGCTCACTCAACTGTTTTGCGTCACTTTCTAATTTTTCGGCAAAGGATTGTTTGGCTTTATCAGAGCCTTGCATTAGCAAGATTCTCGATTGCCATTGCAGCTCAGAGATATCGTTAAGTTCTTCGGCTTTTAAAATTGCAATCGGCATCAATGACAGAACCAGTAAGGCACTGATTAGCGGTATGGATACAACGAGGTTTATTGTTTTCATCGAACTATCCTGAAAAGTGGTTAACGTCCATGAAAACCTGTGTATTTGATACCTAAAGCATAGGCCAGAGCTCAATAAATTGTGAAATAAATTAAATAATTAGGTGCGAGATATCTCTTGTTCGGATTTGCAGTTTTTACAATGCCACAAATGGATTTTTCTGAACATCATCAACTGACCAACAAAAGCCAACACGATACCAGACGTGATTAGCAAAAATTGTATTGGCATTGCTGGTTGGTACACCATGGCATAGCCTGCGCACAACACAGCAATTAGCTCCAGCATCGAGGCAAAACCGAATAGGCCGGATTTTACCTTACGCTTTTTCTTTTTTAATGGGCTACCACAATTGCCACAGGTCATAACTGCTCCAATGAAAAACTAGTTAATGAACGCGGTCAGATCTTGAATTTTGCACCGAGTACGAAATTCAAGATCTGACCCCGCTTATTTTGGATATGAGTTAAATTCGTCCTTGGCGCCTTTGGTCATGATTTTTAAATAGGTTGCCGGTACCAAGGCAAACAACCATCGAGCAACATTCGCAACCTTGCCTAGATACAGGGTGCGTTTGCCGTTATGGCCGGCCGCTAAGATTCTGCTTGCGGCAACCTGAGGCGATATCTGTTCGCCATTGGTGTTTTTCTTCAATGCACCAGGCGATGAAACACCCGCATTAACCTGGGCTTTGAGTTCAGGGCGAGAGCGCACAAACGACGGACAAATCACACTAACGCTGACACCTTTATCTTTCAATTCGCTACCGAGAGAATAGAAAAAACCTTCCATTGCGTGTTTACTGCCAGCATATAACGACCGACCATATAAAGGCGCAAATCCAGCAACACTGGACATAGCAATAATCTGGCCTTTATTGGTAATAAGTTGCTCTAAACATAGTCGGGTAATATCAACCGCCGCCGTGTAATTTACCGCCATGATTTTATCGGCGAGTTCCTTACTGGAATCGGTAAACCGGCTCATATGAGTGATGCCAGCGTTGTTGATCAGCACATCGATACGTTGGAAACGTTCGATAATCTGCTCAATCGCGTTTTCTAACTGGCTATAATCGGTAATATCGACGGCAATATTTAAGGCATTTTCATGCTGCAACGCATTGTCGGTTGTCAAATCCAGACATGCTACCTGAGCGCCCTGCCCGATAAGCTGCTTACAAAGCTCCTGGCCAATCCCGCCACTGCCACCAGTGATCACAACGACCTTATTTTGATAGGGATGCATGCTCAAAACCCTCTTTTTGTGCATCTTGTTGCTCGAAGCTCTCAAGCTTGATCACATCTTTTAATCGCAACAAGGCGATGACAATTAAACTAACGATTAATCCACCAGCAAGCATTAATGACAATTTGGCATCAAAAGCCTGAGCTAGCGCGCCAAATACGACGCCGCTGAGTGCCGGAATTACTTGACCAATAATGGTGTAACAGGCCATGACTCTGCCGCGATAAGCAGGTTCACACATCTGATTAAGGCCAGCGACAATCAAACTAATGGCAATACCCCCAGCGATGCCCGATGTTAAAAGAACTATCACCGATAATGCCAGATTGGTGACAATTGCCAGCGAACCTAAACCGGCTGCCGCTATCAGGATACAAAGGTTTAGTTGTAACCCCAGCTTGCCGGCATTTCGGGTCACTAAACTTATCAGGCCACCGATAATGAGTGAAAATGCCACTAGAGATAAGTAAGTCCCCTGTGCTTTTTCACTTAAAAACAGCTGTTTTTCGGCAATTACCGGCAATAACACCTGCATCGGTCCCATTAGCAAATAGGTGATCATCGACAACAATAATAACGGCTTAACTATGCCGGGGCGGAAAATGACCTGCCAGCCTTCAACAACCTGCTGCCAAATCGACGTTTGTTGCTCAGCATTTCGCGCCTGCTGAGGTTTGGTGTCTGCTTCCATTCTCTGTTTGATAACACTCGATTCTGGATGGTATCTCAGCAATGCCAACAATAATGACGAGACGACAAACATAATGGCGCCGGCAACAAATACGCCTTCATAACCAAAAGAAACCTGCAGGTTTTTCACTACCATAGGCGCGATACCAAATCCGCTCATGACCATCAGGTTTAAGGCTATAGTACCACCCGTTAATTTGTCTTCCGCGATAAAACCAGGCAAAGCGGCAAATCTGGCGGGAGAGACAAACGACCAGCCAACCCCGGCAAAAAACGCCGCACTCAGCAACAGGCCAATTTGCATAGTTGGCGTGCTATCAAGGGCAACATAAAGCAATGCAAGGCTGATCAGAAATGAATTTTGAGCAATAAGAATCACCCGGCGAGGCGAATACCTATCGCAATACACCCCTGCAAACCAGCCTAATATCACCGGTGGGCCAAAGCATAAACCGTAGCCAATGCCCGCGAGCATTGGCGAGTCAAACCAGTCAATGGCGAGAAAAATAATGCTGTAATTAACCACGTGTCCGGCAATAAATGCCAGCAAGCACGATAGTAGAAATCCTGGTAGCTTATTCATGGCGATCGGCTTCTAAGCCTTCGCTGGACTCAGTATCATCAGCCTCGATAGATTCACTCTGACCTTCAATATCCTGATACTGAGGTTGCAGACGAATCAGGGTTGGCTGACCATCTTCGATATGCCAGCTTGGAAAGCTAGAGTTGGTGGTAAACACATCGCCATTCGGAGCAATCTCGACATCACGGGTAAAAGTGACGCGTTTTGGCATCGGATAATGATGCCATTGCTGAGAATCGATATCATATCGATACAGTGCATCCGAGGTATTACCGTTGATCCAGACGATATCACGACTGCGATCGACGTTTAATGAATAAGGCGTCTCACTGCCAAGTGGATACACTGGAATTTCAACGTTTTCGAAGGTCTCGGTAATCGGGTCGAATTTCACGATCATCGATTCTGGGAATGCGGCAATCCACAGGTTGCCTTTCGAGTCACTACGCAAACGACGCGGTCCGGTAAACGGCGTATCGTAAACCGTGACTTCTAATGTCTCACCGTCTATCTTACCGATAGAATCCGCGTGCAAACGGGCGAACCAGACATCGCCATTAGGGGTAATATCAATACCATAAGGCAGAGGTACGCCCGATGATTGTTCATCAATGGAGAACCAGTTCGCTAACGGTAATCCCCAATCCATGAGCTTTAGGATTGCTCCCATAAAGCTTACGGTCAGGCCTTCACCAAAGTTACGGGCCGGCAAATCGAACATCTGGAACTCTTTGCTCTTTCTGTCAAACATGGCAATTTGATTTGATAACGCCATGGTAAACCAGACTCTGTCCTGGGCATCGATACGCACCGTATGCGGATAATAGCCATCATCCATTTCATGGATGATAAATTCTTTACTGGTTACATCAAATTCCACCAGGCGCTGCTGATAGGAAGTAGTGATAAAGATATTGCCGTCTTGCTTTGATTCCGCAAAGGAATGGATACCGGCAAAGGTTTCATGTTTCGGGAACGAGCTTAACCGATTGCCCATCAGGCCGCCGTGCTTATCTCCTTCAGCGCGTTTCATCTTGTAAACCGTATATTCGCCATTTTCCGGATTTATCTCGTATAAACGATCCTGCAGATTATCACCGACATAGACGTAACCATTTGAGTGATATAACAAATCGTGCATTTGCGAGAAGGCATCGCCAATCGGCCATTCGGTGATTTTATCCTCGGTTAAGGATTTCGCCCATGGCGTGCCATCAGGGATCAGCTCTGGGTTTTCAAACAAGCGCTTATATTCGGCGCTTAAAATTGGTGGTAACTGTTCTTGTGCTTCATCGTGAACCCGGGCGCCATAGCCGACCATACGGTAAATAATTTCATTCCAGCTTTCTTCATCGCGAGGGCGTCTGAAAAAATGAGAACCCTGTTGATGACAAAAACCGCATTGCATCACGTAATGCTTTTTCAAATCTTCGTCACCTAAATCCAGGGCTGATAACCAGGTATTGGCGGGTTTTGATTCAGCAAGCTGCAATGGATCGGTGATCGGCTTCATCGTTAACTGCAGATCTTCATTACCATTGGCTTCAATCGTTACATCATGATAGTTGGGGCGACGGATACGAATACGGACTTTTTCATCTTCGTATGTAGAAAATTCCACCTTGCCGTTATCGTCAGTAAATCGGGTATGAACCGTGTTCGAACGATTCAGGCGACGCTCTGGCGGATAACCCATATCCGATTTATCCAGTACAAAGCCCTCAACCGGTGTCTGCATTACCATAACCTGCGGCATCGGCTGCTTGTTCTCATCTGTAACAACAACAGTTGCCGCTTGTGCGGTCGACGTCACAACTAACGCAGCTATTACCTGACTCGCGGCGGTTTTTAGTGAAAACTTCATAACTTAAACGTCCTTTTGTAATGCAAGAAACTGCTCCAGCGCTTGCTGGGAGGTATAACTAGGTTGATGGGTGAAGGTTCTTTTTAATTTATCGTTGGCCAGTACCGGACGATATTTAACAAACTTCACCTGCTCAGGCCCATATTGAGTAAGGCCCAGAGGTTTTAAAATGCTCAATGCCCCTTCGATTAACCAGGAAGGCAGAGGCAGATAAGGTTTTTTCAGAGTTTTCGCTATTTGCGCCATCGAAACGGCGCCATCTCCGGCTAGATTGTAGTCGCCTTCCACATCGGTAAACATGGCTTCGTGAATATAGGCCACGACATCTTCCGACCAGATAAATACAAAGGGTCCAGGGTAGCCGGCAACACCGGTGATCATTTTCTGCTGAAACAAGTTCACAATCGGACCATCGAAATTCGGCCCTAAAATTGTGCCCGGGCGCAGAATTACCTGTTTCAGATTTGGGTAAGTCTTATTGGCATCTTCCATGATTCCTTCAATTTCCGCCTTATGGGCGCTGTAGAAATAATCCTGATTACCTTTTTTCGGGTGGTCTTCACTCAGCCAGCCGGTGTTCTCTGGCCAGTAGCCGAATGAGGCGCCGGAGGTAGTAACGATGAATTTTTTACAATCAATTTGCGCTGCTAAATCGACGAGTTTTTTGGTTGCCAGCACATCGATTTCATAGGCCTTTTCCCGAGGCATGGCTTTCGATATTTGCAAAATAGACGCAAGATGGACAATGACATCTGGCTTTACTTCTTCTACCCATTGGTAAAATTCAGGCTTGCAGACATCCAGGGCTTTGTAGTGAAGTGACGAGTATTTTTCGCTATCAATGTCGATGCCGAGTTCAGGTTTAATGTCAGTCGCAAACACTTGTGTGTTTTCGCAATCCTGTAAAGACTGAACCAAACGTCGGCCCAGGCAACCCGCGGCACCGGTAATCAGTATTTTCATTATTGTTCTCCCCTGATCGGCAATGCCTGATCCGATTTTTGTTGTTTAAATATCAAGGCAACGATTAAACCGGCAACGATATGCCAGGTTCCCCAAAAGGCACAAATTAGCGCCATGCCTGGCTGACCGCCAAACTGTGTAAACACAATGGCAATAGCCAGTGACGCATTTTGCATGCCGACTTCTATGGTCACGGCTTTTTGATCGCGAACCTCAAGGCCCGCGCTTCTGGCACTTAAATAGCCAATGAAAAATGCCATGCCATTATGAACAAAAACGATTAACAATAAGAACCAAAGGTGCTGTAAGAAGGCTTCGTGGTTCTTGCTAACCGCAATCAAGATAAAAGCGATTAATGCCAATAAGCTGGTGTTCTTTAATATTTTATGAAGGGTTTTAGCTACATTTTCGAACTTCGCGCGAACTAATAAACCGGCGGTAAGTGGTATGGCTAAAATCAGCACCAGAGTTTTAAATAGCTGCTCAGAGTCGACATCGATGGCCTGCATAATGGTCATCGCCGGTTCGTTAAATTGCGACCAAAACATAAAGTTGAGTGGCATCATCACAACCGCAGTGGCACTTGCGGCCGCGGTGAGTGAAATGGACAACGCGGTATTACCGCCACTTAAATGAGTGACAAAATTGGAAATAGCGCCTCCTGGACAGGAGGCGACAAGCATCATGCCTAATTCAATGCCGGGTGGTAAATCCACCAGCAAGGTGAATGCGCAAGTCAGAGCTGGCAAGAGAAGGAACTGGGCGCCCAGGCCAGAAATAACGGCCTTGGGCATGGTTATTACCCGTTTAAAGTCTCGCCAGTGTATATCAAGCGCCAGGCCAAATATCATACTGGCCAGCACCAGGTTCAATATCCATTGCGCACTGGAGTCGTAAAATACAGGACCTATTTCCATATTATTATTCTTGTCGTTTTTTTTATTGTTTGCCTAGTCTACCTTTTTGAATTTTAAAAATAATGACTTTTTACGCCATCAAAAAAGCCTCGGTGGCGTGTTGGGTACAAACCGTGTTGAAGAAATAATCGATTGGATAAAATAGCGTCAATTGGGGTCAGATCTTGAATTACGCACTTGCTGCGAAATTCAAGATCTGACCTCTTTGGATTTTCGATATTGCAACGGTGTCATCCCGGTCCAGCGTTTAAACGCCCGTTGAAACGCACTTTGCTCGGAAAAACCTGTCATTTCGGCAATATACATTAGCGAATAGTGCTCCATTTGCAGGTAATCCATGGCCATCTTTTTACGCAGATTATCCAGCAATTGACTGTAGCTGGTACCGGCATCGGAGAGTTTTCGTTGCAGGGTACGCACACTTAAATTCATCAGCTCGGCAATTTCTTCGATATCCGGCACCTCAACCGATAAGCGATTGATCATATATTGACTCATCACTTCA
This sequence comes from Thalassotalea sp. PS06, assembly GCF_007197775.1. NCBI lineage: Bacteria > Pseudomonadati > Pseudomonadota > Gammaproteobacteria > Alteromonadales > Colwelliaceae > Thalassotalea > Thalassotalea sp. PS06. Next base: position 2,232,181 of record NZ_CP041638.1, read on the forward strand.
ATCGGCACCGCTTCGGTAAAGCTAGCCAGCTGTTGCTCCGCATGCTGACACAACAGCTCATGCAATTGCGGTTCATGCTTAATTAAAGGCACATCCAGCAATTCAGCATCAACCAGAACACCGTTAACATCCTGAGAAAACAATACCGGACACTGGAAATATTGCTCATAAACCCGCTCATCACCGGTGCAGGCATGGGCAAAGAACACTTTAGTGGGCATTACTGGCGCCGCAGATAACTTACGCGATAATGCCACCCAGCCAGTGATAATTTCTTCAACCGTATGGTGAGAGCAGGCATATGCTGGCACCCAATTAATGAGAATTTGTTCGCCCTGCTCTTTTATCATTGGCGAGCCTAAGTTTCCAACCAATGACTGAAACTTATATTGCTGCTCCAATGCGCGCTTTAGCGTTGGTGCCGTGTAAGCAATGTAACCGAGAGTACTCCAGCGATCCGGCTCTATGGTTTGGCCAAAATTAAAACCCAAGTCCTTGATACCCAGCGTCTTTTCCGCGTGCTCATACAAAGACTCTAATACGTCCGTTGATAACAATGAATGTTCATTAAAAAGCGAGGCTTTATCCAAACCAACCAGGTCCAGACTCTGGCGCAGTGGCACACCAAGATGAGATAAATACACCACCAGAGCTCTGATGGAATGGGATGATACTTTAATCATAAACAGGGGTATTATAATTCGTTGCTTTTACAACACTAATCGCTATTTTCATGGAACTCACTCGCTAACTATATATGAATCCGACATATAAACTAATCGTTACCACCGATATTATCCGCAAATAGTGTAACCCCTATTAATTACAACGAGATAACCTGATTCGCACAACCGATTAATATCGTCTGCACATTGTCACCATTACTTCGGTTACTTCCGTGGAGTCAGAGACAATTACAAAATACACAATAACGGATTTTTAATAAGTTAATGAACATAAACTAACAACTCTGCCCCTCACAATTGATAATTTAATGGTCTAGTACGATCGAGTAAAAAGCCAAAGAAAGGCTAACAATGTCGATATCTTTTCATGTGATTAGGTTGCTACAAGACTATCCCTTTAAGCTATCAAAATTGGGGACACAGTCATTAGCCAATTCAATATAACGCCCTAATATTATTAGTATTGATAAAGTGGTAATTGACTCTGACCCCGTAGGAATTAATTACATAATAAACACAGAAACGGAATCGCATTTCTGATTCAAGCATGCAGTTATCATGTTCTTGCCCTGCGGCAGTTTGTCTTTGCTAATTCTGGAACCCGCAACTGGTTTATCATTCAAATACCAAGTTACATCCTGCAAATTCGCCTTCGGTAACAAGGTTTGGCCATTGGCTAAGAACAAATGGGCGTTGTCTTTAGGGAAGATAATTTTTAGAGGCGTAGCCTGGTTGTCGCTTTGCTCACGTTGCAGGCTCATCCAGTGTTGTAAAACCTCTGGCCATTGGTGCAGGTTCTGTAGATTTTGCTGTTTTTTGATGGTTACCGGCGTCAAGCCATTGATGGTATAGGCATTGTGTAATGACTTGCAATGCTCATCTGTTACCAAGGATGCAGCCAAGCCGCTTGGCCAACAAATGGATTGCTGCTGAACCTTATCTGGCTGTTGCCATTGCTCTTGCTCTTTGCCAAGCTGATCAAAAACATCAAACAACAAAGGGGCAGCCTGATTAGCACCAGTCTGGCCGACAAAAGGTGAGCCATCAGGCCGCCCTACCCAAACGGCAACCGTATATTCAAAGCTGGTACCTATTGCCCAGGCATCACGAAAGCCGTAACTGGTGCCTGTTTTCCAGGCAATTTTTCGATTAAATGCGGCGTTAAAACGATCCGGTGGAGGAATTTCAGCTAAAACATTGGCAATGATCCAACTACTTTCCGGTGACAGTAGCCTCGCCGTACGTTTCTTATCCCCGGGCTGATAGCGAGGAAATATCATTTCCCCGCCACGCCCAAGGGCCGAATACATTGCCAGCAATTGCTCCATGGAAATACCAACGCCACCAAGTGCAATACTTAAATTGGGATTATGGCGATACAATTTAATGTCGGCAGATTCCACGCTTTCGACGAAGGCTTGCGGTGTTACTTTATCGAGTACCGCTACCACGGGCACGTTTTTACTGAGCTTTAACGCCATATCCATCGCCACCGCACCATCAAAGCGCTGGTCAAAATTCTCCGGCTTGTAGCCGGAAAACGACTGCGGAACATCGCTTAACAGACTTTTGGAATGTACCACGCCTTGCTCCAGACCAAGGGCGTAGATAAATGGCTTTAAAGTACTGCCCGGGGAGCGGATCGCCATAGGCATATCCACGTGCCCCGCCCTTTGTTCATTGAAAAACTCCGCAGAGCCTTTATAGGCCTTTACCTTGCCTGAGGCGTTTTCCATCACCATCACTGCCATCGATAACTTGTCGGGTAATACCTCGACATGACGGGCAACAACTGATTCCACATCCGATTGCAGTTGATGGGAGATAAACGTGGGGATATCCGCAAATGTACTCTCGGACGATTGACTATTTGTTACCTGACTTTTTAGCCGACGACTTAACAACGGCGCCATCTTAGCCGCAGGTTGAAGTTCACCAGACAAAGCTTCGTTCAGGTAGAAAGGTAACTCGTTGCTGGCAATCAATTGCTGCTGATGCAATCGATTAAGCACCTTGTTTCTCGCCTGCTGTGCCACTACAGGAAACCTGTCCGGGCGATATTGGCTGGGACGTTGCGGCAACACCACTAACAGTGCAGCCTCATTAACGGTTAAGTCTTTTGCACTTTTGCCAAAGTAGCGCCAACTCGCAGCCTCGACCCCTTCTATATTCCCGCCCATCGGGGCATGACGTAAATAAAGCCCGAGGATTTCATCTTTACTGAACTGTGATTCAAGCTGCAAAGCTCGGAAGATTTGTTCTAACTTGCCCCAATAACTGCGCTCATAAGGATGGAATAATCGCGCCACTTGCATGGTTAATGTCGAGCCACCGGAAACGACGCGACCGTAATACAATTGCTGACCAATGGCGCGAACAAGAGATATGGGGTTCACCCCAGGGTGCTGATAAAAATACTTATCTTCATAGGCCAGTAAGGCTTTTACATAAAAAGGCGAGACGCTTTCGATACCCAGATGGTAGCGATAAAAACCTTGTTCATCGGTGAACTGGCGAAGTGGCGTGCCGTCATCTGCACGGACAACGACCCCGGTCGGCCTTTCTACAACGTTTAAAGGAAATGCCCAATTTAACCCGTGAAAAAGCAACCAGGATGCGAACACGCTGCTCGCTGCAAACAACAACCACTTGCGCTTTCGCGTCCAAATAAAACCAGATGTTTTTTCGCGTTCTGTTGTTTTAGCGGTTACAGCAGCCAATATCTCGGCGACAGATAGTTTCAATGATGAACTCAAAGTCTTGCCCTTATCACCCATCATTTTTAAACGTTTCATTTGAATAACTTTGCTTTCAAAACTTAAGGCTTAATCTCAAAACCTTTCACCGGCGGCTCTATGAATAATAGCCTTTCCGGTTGGTACATGTCCTCAATCAAAGTTGGTCTGGCTTTGCTTGTTGAAGGTGTTTCCGCACGCAGTACATAGGCAAATTTGTAGTTGATGCTGTAACCAATATCAACGGCTGCTACGTACCTGTCGTTGCGAAACTCTTCATGCAACAACGTATTGGCAGCGATACCGGCATTTCTGAGCACTTCGTTAGCATTGGTGAACATGGGGTTTTCCAGTACAAAACCGGTAGGCAGAAAATCCACCAACAAACCTTGTTCGATTTTTTCATTGCTCTGTACATCAATAACCACAATGAGCTTTTCACCAACGGATAACGGCTCGCCTTCATAGGAATCGCCATTTTCGCGAAGATATTGTTTGCCCATGGAACTGTAAGGGATAGTGGATTGGTAATCGCTTTTATCCGATGCTGGCCCGCGCGCCAGGATCTCCACGTACAATGGAAAATCATTGGTATTTTTCAATACGCTGTCGGCGACCAAAGAAACCCGGCTGATCCCTTGTCGGCTTGCTCCTTGTTCCGGAGTTCCGTGTTCTGGAACGCCTTGCTCATAAGCATCTTGTCCTTTCGAACTTGCATAATCAAATTGATAAGACGTCTGGTTATCACGATTTAGCATCGACCCCAGCTCAACCAAAGCAATTTGTTCCTGCGTGCTCAGATAGCGTCGACGATTCAGATCTTTTTTAACCTTCTCAACTAAATCGTTGCGAAGCGATATAAGCTCGTTCGATAACTTGATGTGCTCGCTCAACTGACTGATGACAACGGCGATTCGAGCGTAATCTCGAAGATAGGAGCCGTAATCATAACCATAGGCATATTGATTGGTGCGCGGTGTCTCGCGACTATCCAGAATCAATCTCTGACCGGCCTGAACATCGCCTTTTAACATTAACGCCGCCCCCAGATAAGCACTTGCTAGAGGGCCTGGCGCCAAACGTTCCTGCAACTTACGCAAATTGCCATATTCAATTTGATTGGTTTGCGCTAACAACCAATAAGCATAATATTGCGCCGGCTGTTGTTGGCGGTATCTTAGGGTCTTTATGCGATTGGTAGCACGATTGAGCATTTGCTTAGGCACAATATTTGGATACTTCTGCTCTGCCTGTAATAAAAAGTCAGTCACATAAACGCTGATCCATGCATCTTCTTTGCCCTGTTTGTTCCAGAGTGAAAATCCGCCGGTGGATTTTTGCATGCCACTTAAGCGAGCAATGGCGATTTCCAGTAATTCCTTCTCGCTGCTGTGCTGCAGTTTATTCTGCTTGTGCTGCTCAAGATCCGGGTTATCTATCAACCAAGGCATGGCTTTTGACGTGGTTTGTTCCGCACACCCATAAGGATAAGAAAACAGGTGTTCGGTGTAAGGCATTGGGTCTAACAAAGCATTTGATGAAATGGCCACCATGCCTGGGTTTGCCCCATTTATATCGATACCTTGCCAGTATTCATCTTGTAGTGTTATCGAATCACCTGCATCTAAAGTCAGAGTATGTTTTTTCGATAGCAGCGGCATACCGTCTCGAACCGGGACAGTCCAACTGCGACTGAAACTTGAGGCATCACTTTCGATATCAATACCAATGCGAGCGAATTCTATGCCAGAGCCGACCTTGAACGACAGCGGCAATGTGGTGCGTTCCCCATCATCAAGAGTAACACTCTTCGACGTATCGGTTGAGCTTTGCAATTGCTCAGGTAATACAATGGAGAGCGAGATTTGTTGCTGTGTATCAGTTTGGTTAAACACTTCCAGCATCGCCTGAGATTCATCCCCTGGGGTTAAAAATCTTGGTATCGCCAATTCCGCAACGATTGGTGCTCGAATTGTTACATCCTGGATTTGCTGGCCGTATGAATTAGCACTAAATACTGTGGCAACCAGTTGCGCTTCGCCATTGTAATCGGGGATATCGACGCTGATTTCACTGCTGCCATTGCCATCAAGTGGAATCGCCTGGGTCATCAGAGTAATGGATTTTGCTTCCACTAATTGATCAGGGCGCTTATTAAAAGCCGCCTGAGCATCGCCACCATATCGATGCTGTATAAAGGAATCCGGACGCTGTTGGTAAAAGCGGGAATACAAATCAATGACATCGCCGCCATAGCGTTTTTGGTTAAAGAAATAATCAAATGGATTTTCCGCTTCAAAACCCGATAAGTTAATAATGCCCTTATCAACTAAAGACACCGTAACCCAGGCTGAATCGCCACTAAGTCCCTGTGTATCAATCGTCAGAGAAGCTTTTTTCAGAGGCAACAATACCTCGTCATGCTTCACCTGAATGTTGAGCTGACGGTCGCCACGTTCTAACAATACCGGTGCAATAGCAAACAATCGACGAGGGGACGATGATTCATTATTGTTATGGGCAACCAGTGTCGCCGTTATATACAGATCATGGCGTTTTATATCTTCTGCAAGCGGCACATTTAAGGTTACCTCACCAGCAGCAACTTGCTGTTGCATGTGCCACTCGACCTGATCCGACTCTAAGGTTAGCAATAATTTCCCTGCCACCGGCGTTTGCAGCTGCAGAGCAATGGTTTCACCGGCCTGATAATCGGTTTTATCAAGGCGTAAACCTAATTGATCGGGTTTTGCCGGTTTCTGCTGGCCAGCGCCCTGCCACCGGGCATTAAATGCGTAAGTGGTTTTAGTACCGCCGGATTGCCAGGTAACCAGTCGATAGTTACCGTATTCAACTGGCAAATAAATGGTTTTACTGGCGCCTTTTTTCACTGAAACTTTATCCATACTCACTGGGCGCCATTCGTTATCACGATGCATGCGCCAGCCCGATGATTCTTCATAGGTCCAATAATAACCGCCGCGATTTCGCTCTAAACGATACTCGATATCACCCGACAACAGTTTTTGCCCATCTGTGGACAATACCGCGATATCAAAAGCAATCTGTTGATGCGCATTAATTTCCGCGGGCCCTTTAATTGCCGTTAGTGCTTCGTTTTTCCAATAAGTGAATTTTTGACGACGGGTGATAGTTGCGCCCCCTTGCTCAAATAGTTCATTAGCAAGGTTTACGGTTACCGGAGATTGCAATTTATCGGTGGCCAGTAACGGATAATCAATGCTCGCCTTACCCTCTTCATCGAGTTTAATGTCTTTGAATTTTGGTAGGTCCCGTGACGGATATACGGTAAATGGCGTGCCAACATAATAATCCTGATACGGACCTTTTAAATGATGTAATGACTGATAATAAGGCGAGATTTTCAGTTTATTGCCGCTGGTCGGGGCGCCAAACAGATAACGCCCCTGATAATCAATCTTCACCGCCGGCTGAGCCTTCAGGCTAATATCGCCAGTATCAACGATCAAATCCATCCGTTCCGGGACGAACTCAGAAACCACGAACGGTAATTGTGCAATGGCATTTTTTGAGCCGGAATTTACCTTGACTCGCGCATGCCATTTACCGAGCGCAGCGCTTACCGGAATGCCATATTCCATGCGGAAATATCCACCATTAGCAGCGTCTAACCAACGATTGGCGATTACTTTCCCGTCTGGTTGCACAAACTCCACATAAAGTTGATGCTGTTCAGCCAGCGTGCCATCCTGGTCCCGAAGTAAAATATTTAAAGGTAAAGATTCCCCCGGTTTAAACAGGTCACGGTTGGAATATAAAAATGCCTGTAAATCCTGATACTGATTACCGGTAACGTCAAAATCTGATAAATCTAATGGCATTTCTTTCAGTGGCAACCAACCGGTATTGTCAGCCGCTTCAATAAGCAGTATTTCATTGCCCTGGACTTTATAAGCAAATTGACCAAAGCCATTTTTAAGCGAGCCTAGCCGTGTCTTTCCAGACTTTGGCTGGTAGACATAAACCTCGGCATTTTGCGTAAATGATTTTTCAGAATAATGAGTGGCATGAACGGCAAGTTGTTGGTCAAACACCTTCGCCTGCACACCAATATCCGTTAACAGCACCTGAATAAACTCGGTACTGTCATAGTCGAACTGACCACCACCTTTTACCGCCAGCAAATACCAGCCCGGCGTCAAACTATCTGGCAGTTTGATATCCAGAGGCTGACTTTTATTGATGGGCAATTTCGGTAATTGATAGTCTAATGTGGTTACCGTTTTAAGGTACTTACTGACACGTTGGATCTGATACGAAGAAATATTGCGGCTGTAGAAGATTTTTTGCATAAACGACGCCGGCTCAGTAACTTTCATCACTTCCACCGCCACCGTTTCCAGATTCACCACCGATAAAGGAATGGTTCTTGGACCGTTAGCCGGAATAACCGGACCACGCCCTAATACGGTAACATCGGCACTGACCTCAGGAATGGTTACAGATTTAGTCTCAAATGGCGTAGTTGCGCCAACATCAAACACTTCAACACGATAACGACTACCCACTTTTACCTGAGAGTTAATTACTGAGAGTTTATTTTTTAGTAGCTGATTGTGCTGGGAAATCTCAGTTTCCTGCTCCTTCCCTTCAATGTGGAAGACTTTAATTTGAAATGGTCGGTCTATGGAAGCGACAGACTCGGAAAACTGAATAATTAATGCGGGTTTGTCCTTATGCAAATAGTGGCCAATGTAGTCGACCTGAACGGCGAAAACCTTAGAAGATAAAAGAGTAAGCGTAAGTAAAATCAGAGATTGGATAAGAATCCGCATGCGGTAAACCCTGTATTTAAACGTCGGTACGTAAAGGTAAATAACTGTTTTTCAATAAATAAATCTATCAGGAAACTGCGGAAAAATCCTGACCTTTTACAGAAAGATTATGATCAATTATGACAACGTTTAATAAGAGCTACAGCCAAAAACTAGTTACCATGCTTTAATCCAGTGCGAGCTATTCTTCACTGACGACGATTTCTGACAAGGTATGCGAGGGTGTAGAAAATAGAAAGACAAAGGCATTTTGTCGGTATTTCTGCGCCAATAAGCAGGCATTGCGACGATCGATATTTAACACCAATACACTTGGCTCAATCCAATCTCCAGAAGGACTTTGTCCCTGTCCGCAATGAAATTGATAGCCCGTCTCTTTCAGCTCGCTTTGTAAGTTATTGTCAGCTTTAAGATTCTCTTCTTCACTCAGCTTTTCACTGTAAGGGTTGTAAGCACTGATAAGGGCTGCTGCGTAAACGCCTTGTTGTTGCAACCAAAGGTGCAATGCCCCTTCAGACTCGCCAAGCTCTATGGGGAACGTTTCGTTATTTATCGTGACCTGATACAAGGTATCCTGATAAATCTTCATAAGCTGTGGCGACAATTGCTTACTCATGCTGATTAACGGATACCTGTACTCAAGTATAATTTAATGATTCTTTTGTCTGGTTGAAGGTGGTGCTGATCGAGTAGCACTGCGTGTTGGTGCACGCATGGTACTTGATGGTTGAGTGCGGGTAGGCACGGTTCTCACACTTGGTGAGCTGGTAACCGATGGCGTAGTGCGCACTGAAGGTGTGCTTCTTACCGTCGGTGTTGACCTCACCGTTGGCGTCGATCTTACGGTGGGTGCTGAACTTACGGTTGGAGTAGAACTAACGCTGCTGCGAGTTCTCATCGTTGGCTGAGTTACACTTCGATTGGAATAAGAACGTGCAGATTCCGAAAATCGTCTGGACGTCGCCGAATCTCTAGAATCGGCGATATCGCTAGATAGCGAGCGACGATTAGGCTGTTGCACCGGTGTGGTTGCATTGCCTGTAACCCGACGTTGCTGACGAAGTTGATTGTAATCTCCAGAGGTATTGGACAGCTTTTCCTGGAAGCGCTGATAGCGCTCGTTATTTCGAATTTGCTGGCTTAGCTGATTATCCGAGCGATTAATCTGCTGCGTTGCCGTGCGGGTCGAAAGAGCCTGGCTATTTTGCTGGCTGCGCGATGTATTCAAATCACGGCGTTGTTGTTCAAAACGCTGCTGATAACTTTGAATCAATTCTTTGTTTACCGGACGTTTCGCTACGCTTTGATCTCGGGCATCCAGTTTCGTCGAAAGTTGATTGCTCGCGGGAGTAACGACATTGTTGTTTCCGGTGTCACGGATCTGGGCTTGGGCCTGAACCTCACGCTGCAATTGCTCGTGTTGTTGACGAATCAATTCTTTGCGGCCAACTCCCTGCTCGCCACCAACATACCCCATAGTGCGCATATCGTTGCTTGGCGTTCTAATGTAGGCTTCGCGGTTTGAATGATACTTTTTCTTGGCATAATCGGTGCGGTATCCCACGCCTTTACGATGTTTCGGATCGTGTTTCCATTCCTGACCCAGGTCTTTTTTGATCTTGGTCGCGTAATACGGCTTGTTGTGGTGGTATTTTCGGCCAGGATAATACTTATTGCGATAATGATAAGGCTTATAACGGTAATCGTTATAAACACGAACGTGATAGCCCGGCCAGTAAAACGAGTTAAAGTGATAGTTAAAGGAAATACTCACCCCTGGTAACCAGGTGTAATAGCCAAAATGGGCAAAATGATTGTGATTATGGTGCCAGCGCCAATCCCAGTAAACCGGAGGGTAGTAACCCCAGCGCCAGTTACCGTAAACGACACGGGTGTCGTAATATGGTACGTAAATAACTTCAGGTTCAGGTGATTGGATGACAATGACATTGTCTTCTTTGTATACGTCAACTTTGTCGAGATTTTCGAGACTACCGGCTTCATCCGCCTGCTTGCGCAATGCCTGAATGCTTGCCAGCAATCGCTGCTCATCATCTAAAAATGCATCGCCGAGATCCTGTAACCAGTCGAGATCATCGCTGATACGTTTCAATACTTCAGGGAAGGCAATCAGCGCTTTTACACTCGGATCCCAATCTTCATTTTCCGCCGCCTTCATCGCTTCATTGGTTGTCAGCTTATCATTTTTCTGACGCCAGCGATTAGCTTGCACTACTTCCAAAGGATAGGTTGAAGCAATGAGGATATGGGTTAACAGACTATCAGGATAGAGAGCGATAGGTGCCAGCATTTGCTGTAATTCGGCTTCGCTGAATACTTGTTCAGCTTGTGTCGCTTGAGAAGGTTTTTCTGGCGCTTTGGCCTGAGCTTCTTCAGGTTTGGTAATTTGCCTGGCAGTATTTGTTGGCTGCTGTGCCAAGGCGGCAGAAGCAGAGCTAGTCAGACAGACGAGCGCAAGTACTTGAGTTAAACGATTCATAAACCACCTCTTAGCGAAGATCTTGCTGCTGGGTCGGTATCTTTCAGTATAACCCAAACCAATTAAAGGGAATCTTAGCATCCATTTATTTGGGTTTGACCTCGTGATACAGCAAATAGTTTCATTTAGCACACAATTACTATTGCAAAGGTAATTGCAGAGCACTGAAAACGCAGCAATTTTTTATAGTTATTTTACTGTTTATACGTGAAAGATCTGACTCTGTCTACGAAAACAATCGTCACATATTTTTAAATCGTGTAGGTTTCTGCTTTGAAATGCCGTAAAAATCGGGGTTTGTGAGGAGAAACGAGATTCCGGAATAAAATCCGGAATGACGGATTAGCTGAACTTTATTGGGACTGATGAATCTTATTTTCAACAATCTACTTATTAGGCTAGCTATTCAACCATTTATACATGACAAACGCATCGACATAGCCCTGCTCTGGATGGTTAAAGGCTTTCGGTAGTCTACCGGTAATGTTACAACCTAAGCGTTGCCAGAGGCGAACCGCAACTTGGTTAGAACTGGCAACAAAATTAAATTGCATGGCTTTATAACCCATCTCAACCGCGATGTTTTGCGAGTGTTCGCACATTTTCGTGGCCAGGCCTTTACCTCGAGCGGCAGTTGCCACCATGTAGCCGCAATTGCAAACATGACTACCTGGGCCTGCCTATTATACCAATCACATTAAATTATTGCTCACTCAGTGAGAATTTAAAGGCTTTTAGACAAGGCTTTGATTGCAGAGAATGGTTATTCCATTGTCAAAATTAGTAACGCAGGATAAACGCCTTTAAAACTCACCCGGAGGGAGTTAGTGAGAGGCCCATTTACTACCCTATATTTCATTAATATAGAATGACTATATCAATAAAATCTATGTTGTAACTGAACCTCGGCCCTAACTCTGAGTTGTGCACAAACTTAATGTGATTGGTATTAGTTTTAATATAATAGCTACCAAGAATGATATTGTTTTCTATCGCCACAAAGGTTTTCGCAGGTTGTTCCATCCACACCGTATAAGCGCTTTGTTTGTCCATATCCCTTGAGTACGCATAGGTATCGCCGCGCGCAACAATATCCTGCATAAAGCCCCAGATACTATCAAAATCCTGTACTGTCGCTTCTCTGACAACCATACTCAACAACCTTATATTACATATTTGACAAAGAAATCTTGCTGCCACCACCATCATTGCGTACATCAATACGCTGCGCCATCTGCTCTTTGAGCTCATTTACATGGGAGATAACCCCTATGGTGCGGCCGGTGGACTGTAAATCGATTAAGGTATTAATCGCCAATTGCAAAGACTCATGATCTAAACTGCCGAACCCTTCATCGATAAACAAGGTATCCAATTCGATACCGCCGGAGCGTTGCTGTACAACTTCTGAGAGCGCAAGAGCTAAAGCCAAAGACGCCATGAAAGATTCACCACCGGATAAAGTCGCCACCGGGCGAACTTTGCCTGTGTGCGCATCATCAACGGCTAAATCTAACCCAGCAGTAACATTACGCTTTTGCTGCGCTTCAGCCTGTCGCACCAATCGGTACTGACCTTTGCTCATAATATGCAAACGCTGGCTGGCAATTGATAGCACGTTATCAAGAATATCCGCCAGCACAAAACGCTCCAGAGAGACTCTAACTTTGCCTTTACCGCTGGCCGCATTTGCCAACGTGCCTATCACTTCATAATCCTCTCGATGCTGTTCCTGTCGAGACTGATATTCAGCAATTCGTTTTAGAATATTGGTCGAATTAGCGACGGCAATTGATGCCTGATTCACTTCCTTTTCGTGGATCTGATATTGGTGATCGGTATTATCCAGGTTTGCCTGCAACGCCGATAAATCGGGAGCCGATTTTTCCTTTAATCGCTCGGCCAGCAAGCTTAAGTTATCCGCCAGCGTTTTCGCTCTTTGCTGATATTCACTCACATCTTGCTGTAATCGACGCAGACTAAACTCATCAATACACGCTGCCAGGAAGGCATTTTGATCGTCAAAATGACTCGCGGTTAACTGTTCCTGCCATTGCGTTTCCAGTTGCTGCAGTTTTTGCTGCATTTGCTCAGCATGTTGCAGTTGGGTTGTTTTTTTACTGCCGATTGCACTTAAATCCTGAGAGACTTTCTGGAAATTTTGCTGAGCTTCCGCAAGCTGACTATCTAATTTCGCTAATGATTGTTGGTTATCATTAACCGCTTTGTCCAATATCGATTTGTCGCGATATTGTTCTGGTAAGCCTTTTTCCGCATCCGCAAGTTTCATCGCAGCGGTTGCACTGTCGGCAGCAAGCGCTGGCAATGCTTGTTCAAGTTCCTGTAGATTGGCCATTAACCGCTGCAATTCTGTCTGCATCGCCCGCAACTTTTCGCCAGCCTTGATCAGTTGTTGCTGATCTTGTTTAAGGCCATTGATTATTTGACGATGCTGCGCCAGCGTTTGTTCTAATTCCTCTAGAGGTAAAATCCCGTTACCCTGCGTCTGCTTTTGTGAATCAATGAGCTGTTGTTGCTGCGCCTGACAAACGTTTAGCTCCTGTTCAATTTTTGCCAAATCTACTTGAGCGTTTTGCAGCCCTTGCTGTTTTTCATCACGGCGGGCACGCTGTTCATCGATCATCGATTTATTGACAACCTGACTACCAGACGCGGCATCTAATCGCGCCGGTGCCGGATGTTCTTTGGAGCCACAAACCGGGCAGGCATCGCCCGGATTAAGTTGCGCAGCAAGAATCGCCGCCTGCGAGCTGTGCCATTGAAACTCAATGGTCATCAAGGTTTTATTTTCTGTCTCAAGAAGGACTTGAGATTGTTTTACCAGGGTTTGGCGTTGGCCAAACTCTTGATTCAGGGACTGCTGCTTGTCGATTAACTGCTGTAACTGTCGACTCGCGGTGATTTGTTGCTCAAGCATTGCCTGGTGTTCTATCGCCGCCGGCATTTTATCGACATTGAGTTGCAGAGACTGAATTAACGCTTCACCTTTTTTCACTCGGCCTGAGTATTCTTCAATTTTAGCCTTGGCTTGTTCGATGTTCTGTCTGGCGCTTTGCTCTGCTGCTGATTTTTGCTGACATTCCTGCTTGATGACATCAAAGCCCGCCAGGGTTTCCTGGAAAATCACCAGCTTTTGCTGTTGATCTAACAAGGGCTGGCGTTGCTGATGCTGTTGCTGGGCGGCTTGTAACTGCTGTTCCGAGCGCTGCAAATTTTCAACCGTTTGCGCTTCTAGCTGCTCAGTCTCGGTAATCTGCGTTTGCAGTTGTTTGATATCTGCTTGCTGAGCCTGCAAGACCTTAAAGCCTGGTTCAATTCGAGCCGCTTGCTCAGAGAGTTGCAACTTATTGGCCTGCAGCGCCATCTCCTGCTGTCGCTGCAGATGTTCCGCCTGAGAGTGTTGTAATCGGGTATGCTCAGAAAAATCCTCGGCCAGTTTTTTCCCTTCCTGATATGCGACAATGGCTTGTTGGCGCTGTGTTTCCAGTTGCTGTTTGCTTGCAGTTAACTCGGCTAATTTTTGTATCTGCTGTTCTTCTCGACTCTTAAGCTGAGATATTTCCTGAACCTCGGCTTCCTGCAACGCCTGATTAATCATCTCCTGCAGCTGTTCATAATCCCCTTTGATTAAGGCTGCTTTGTCTTTGAGAATTTGTTCGATTTTTTGATAAATCTGAGTTTGGAATAAGGTTGATAGAATCGATTGCCGAGCATCCGATTTGGCCAACAGTAATTCTCGGAATTTGCCCTGTGGCAATACCATGACCTGACGAAATTGGTCGACGGTTAAACCGATAATTTCGCGGATCATGTCGTCGGCATCTTTTTTCTTTTTCGCGACCAGCGTGACTTCAGTGCCATCATCCAGGAACTGACAAAAATGAGCGCTAGCTTTTTCTTCGGTAAAGCCATCACCACGCTTGGCGGGACGCAATTGCGTTGGTGTACGAGTAATTCGATAACGCTTATCACGAATGGTGAAGGTCAGTTCCACCTGAGTAAGTATGTCATCATTAGCGTTATCCGAGCGTACCGCAAAGTCCTTACGCGCTTCATCCGTGGTTTCACCGTACAATGCAAAACAAATAGCGTGCAAGATTGAGGACTTACCTGCCCCGGTTGGACCATCAATTAAAAACAGTGGCGCGTCACCAAGCTTTTGAAAATCAATCACCTGTTTATCGGCAAATGGACCAAATGCCTGCACCGAAAGGGTTAAAAACTTCATTCGCGCCCCTCCGTGATGGCTTTGGCCTGTTCAACGGCATCTTTTAATATTTGCTGTTGACTATCCGTTAGCTCGTTGTCAGTAACCTGAGAGAAAAACTCGGTAAACACCTGAAGCTCGTCTTTTTTCAGATCCCCGTGTGCGCCTGGCTCATCATCCTTATTGTTTGCTTGATAAAATTCAGAAAACTGCCTTCGCTCCATCTGTAAAACGTTGGGGTATACTTTGCGGAGCCTTGCCAATGGTTCCAATAAACTCTTTTTGTCGGTTAATCGAACTAGCAGATAATCATCAAAATCTGGATCATTCTTGCCGCTGGTCAATAAGTCTTGCAACTCCCCTTCCAAGACTCTGAGGTTGTGCCTTGCCTGCAATGGCAACAAGGTGATTTGAGCGGGTTTTCCCTGAGTAAGTTCGACCAAAGTTACGGATTTATTTTGTTTGTGTTCTGAAAACGAATATTTTAACGGTGAACCCGAATAACGGATATGTTCCGCGCCTTTATACTGCGGCCCATGCAAATGACCAAGAGCAACATAATCGAAATCTTTTAAAGGTTGCCAGGAGACTCTATCCGCACCACCAATGGCCAACGGACGCTCGGAATCTGATTCACTGGCGCCATCAATAAAACAATGACTAATCAACACCGATGGCATGCTTGAGTGATGCTGTTGATGGTTCTTGAGGATTTGTTCTGCCATGAACGTATGCGCGTCATCATAACTTCTAAGAATCTTGTCCTCGCCATATTGCTCAGTAATTTGCTTAGCAAATGCTTCTCGAACCTCGACGGGATCATGGTATGGCAATCCGTAAAAAGCGACGCTGTCGCCACTTTGCCCTTCAATAATGACAGGCTCAGAAGCCTGTTGTAAATCCGCAAGAATATGCAGGTTTGCCAGGCGCATTTGACGAGCGCCAAACCGTAATCGTTTTGCACTATCGTGATTGCCGCTGATCATAATCACCGGAATATTATGTTGTTGCAGATCCACCAGAAATCTGTCGAGAACATCAACGGCCTGAGCAGGAGGTACCGAGCGGTCAAAGATGTCACCAGCGACGATAATGGCATCAACCTTGTGGGATATCGCAAGTTCTTTTATCTGGGAAAGTACAAATTGCTGATCTTCAAGAAGAGAAATATTTTGGAAAAGTCGACCTATGTGCCAGTCTGATGTATGCAAAAATCGCATGCCAATCCCTTGTTGCTAACCTTGTGGCGTTTCGTATTTTGTCAGTCTATCACAATGTTTGAAATGACCTATAACCTTCCTTGGTGTTTAGGCAATAAATGTTTATTTATCTTAGTTCATGCGACTTTTGTTCAAACGTCTAGCGCTGATTAAGCCAGTGGTAAATAACAGCAAAAGTGTTAAAGATTTGGGTTCAGAAACATCTGAGGAAGAAGATGAAACTGAGGGTAGCCCCATCGCAACGATTTTTCCGACAAAAAATGAGTACCCGCCAGACTCTAAGTTATCGAAATCCAGTGCAAAATAGCTAGTTCGTATCTGACTTAAATTGTAAAAAAATTCTTCACTGAACAGTGGTATATCCAACTCACCCGCTTCACCTCGATAATAAGTAAAGTCCAACATCATAAAGTTAAATTCGTAACCTAAAAACTCGCCTGTAAATTCAGTCTCTGGGTTTCCTCCGGACCAAGCTTCGCCAATAAGTCTTTTTCTGTATTCCCCCCTAACTTCAATCATACTCGGCCTGTAATAAAATGGTGCAACGGTAAACGTATAACCATTAACCAAGAATTCAAAGTAGATCCCTTCCAATGATACTCTTTCTGGGTGCTCTTCCACATCAGTAGCCTCCGTATCGATTATCATATAACCACTGAAAGAGTCACCCTCACTGAAAACCAGATTTGCTTCATATTCTACCTGGTCGATATAGCCGATAAATTCGACTCTTATGATTTCTGCATAACTATTAAATGAAAAACTACACACTAGAAAGGTAATAACCGCAAGAAAACGCATAATTAGTTCTACTGTATTTGTTTAAACCGATACGGAAAAAGCAAACAGCGAACCAATTTTAAAAATGATCACCTATTCAGTAGCTTATAGTTACCACAAAGCAACTTACGTAATGCTTCGTAAAGTATTTTGCGACCTATCAGGCAGTTACGGGTCACTTTTGGATGTAAAACTTGCGAGACGGGCTGTTCTTTTCAAATGGTTGCTTTAAAATCCGTAAAAAAGATTTGTCGGTTTAGTCATGTTATCGAACCTATTTAAAACTTCCCCACTTATTGATAAACACAGCAAAGCCTGGATAGACGAGACCTATGTCTGGTTGGAAAAGCACTTTGTTAGTGTGGATCCGGAGTTAAAAGCCCGCTGTATCCTGCCTACCAACGAGTATTATCCGGGTAGGGTTGGTAGCGTAGATGAAATGGCTCAGGCAATATTTGTAAAAACTTCTGAATATGCGGGTATGTCGAACTGGCCTGTTGTCCTGAAACCAGCAAGCCTTAACCCTGCTCCTGCAATCAATGCGCTGCCCAAACTTAGCTTTCCCGATGGTTTTCGCGGCTCCAATATCAATGTGGTTAACAGCGACTTTTCCATGCAAGGTGCTCAGCCCATGATTTGGCCGTATCAGGAACAGCAAATCAATCATCCACAGGCAATGATTGCTAATTTTGCCCAGGGGTTTGCGGCCTTATTGCTCAGTCAAACCAATGATATTCCGCCTGGTGGTAATGAATTTAGAAATCAGGCCATTGATTTACTCGCCTGTTACCTCGGCTTTGGGGTAATGATGGCAAATACGGCTTATCAGTTTAGAGGGGGATGTGGCAGTTGCTATAGTCCTTCGGCTAATCGTCAGAACATGTTGACGGAACAACAGACCGTATACGCATTGGCACTGCATTGTGCACGCAACAATTTGGACACCAAGCCAGTGCGTAAACAGCTGAAACCTCATCTTCAGAAAGATTTTAAGCGGGCCTTGAAACAGGTAAGCGGTTAATTAGAAAGTTTCAGGTAATGATTGAGGATAGACCTCAGGGTTATTGTACCTCGAGAAGAGATTGCGCCACCAAATCGAGCAACCGGAAGCCAGCCCCAAAGATAACGAGTCACATGAAATTGTCGCCGGTTTTCTGACCGTGAAATACCGTATCTTTCTTAAACTTTTCCGCGGTGGGCCAATATAAGGTGTCCTCAGAAAATTCATGGCTCAAATCAATCCACTTACCCGCCGCTTTGGACTCATCAGCTAAGGTGTTATTCATGAGGAGAAAGAGCAAACTCAGCGACATCAGCAAAACGCTTATGCCCTTCACTTAGGATTTTAGAAGCGGATTTTGAATATCTGACATTTAGCTTTCCGATATAAATGTTTACACCAAAATGAACATGTATTGGCGCATTTCATGGTGACTCGCTAGCTATTCACGTACAATTTAATCCTTTAATTTCACATTGCGGTTTCAATTAACATTTGCATTATTGGCGATTTTTAAGTTTTTACCCGCGTGTGTGTAGCGATTTACCGATAATGAACAAATAACGATTAATTTAAGGTTCACCATGTTCAATACCCAATATGCCTTGTCCGGATTAATGGCAATTCTTCTAACCAGCGCTTCAATGCTCCAACCTGCCTCTGCAAATGCAGACGCTCACCAACAGCATAACCTGATGGGTATTCACGGCATGGTGTTACTTATCGATAGTGAACAGAACCTTTACGCCAATCATCTGCCTTTGTACCGTGCACCTCACAACCACCAAATTGTCTATTCAATCGGCTTACCCGAAGAAATTAAACAGAATGTGACTTCGATGTTGGCTACTAAACAGATGGTAACTGTTGTACCCGAGCCTTTTGATTTAACGCGAATGATTGATGGTGAAGCATTTGCGGTTAAAGCCGATATTTATCAGGGGCACTTTGAGCGCGATGGTAAAAAGTTGCTATCGACAACCTTAACGTTAGACAAGCAGGTGTTAAATCACCCCGTGGGTGCCAATCGTTCGGAATCTGGCATGACTGTTAATATAACCCCGATTAATAGTAAAGAGAGTTTGTACGTTCATAAAATTGACCGACAACCTGGTTTTGATGCTTTGGGCGTGTTGGTGAATAAGAATTTAACCAATAGTTCCGGTGCAAGCTCGCTTGAGTGCACAGCGCCCAAAGATCTTGAACATCAAACCATTGAATTAGCCCTGAAAGATTGTGGTCTCAGCGCACCCGTTTATCTGGAAACGAAAGACTTTCAGTAGGGAAATGAACCGCATCTTTGATTTCCTGTCGAAGCAGGAAATGACGTTAGTTGGCTGATGACTATTCAATAGCTCGTCATCTCCATGTAAATGGAGATCTAAAAGCACATTGCTGTGATTTCCTGTCGTAGCAGGAAATGACGTTGGATAGGTTTTCACGTTTCAATAACCCGTCATCTCCATGAAAATGGAGATCTAAGAACGCATGGCTGTGATTTCCTGTCGTAGCAGGAAATGACGTTAGTTGATTGATGACTATTCAATTGCTCGTCATCTCCGTGTAAATGGAGATCTAAGAGCACATTGCTGTGATTTCCTGTCGAAGCAGGAAATGACGTTAGTTGGCTGATGACTATTCAATAGCTCGTCATCTCCATGTAAATGGAGATCTAAAAGCACATTGCTGTGATTTCCTGTCGTAGCAGGAAATGACGTTGGATAGGTTTTCACGTTTCAATAACCCGTCATCTCCATGAAAATGGAGATCTAAGAACGCACGGCTTTGATTTCCTGTCGGAGCAGGAAATGACTGCAAGGATATCTGGTGCTCGGCTTTTTCTTCCACCTTCCACCTTCCACCATAAAAAAGGGGAACACTGAGCTCCCCTTTAATCATTACTCCGCGTTTTGCCCTTTCAAGTACTTTTCCATCCAGGCAAACACTTCACGATACCATTCCTTCAGGTTATCTGGTTTGCGGATATGGTGATCTTCGTCCGGGAACATCACCAGACGCGAGTCGATACCTTTGCGCTGTAACGTGGTAAACGCACCAAGGCTTTGTGCATAAGGCACACGGTAATCCAGCTCGCCCTGAATCACCAGCATTGGCATTTTCCAGTTATCAACAAATCGGGACGGGTCAAACTTATCGTAGTTCTCTGCGAACTCGTAGTAAGGGCCCGAAAAATCATGCTCTGGGAACCACAGCTCTTCGGTTGAATAATAAAAACTCTTCATATCGAAAAGACCAGCGTGGTTAACAATACAGTTAAAACCATCTGACCATTTGCCCATAAACCAGTTCATCATGTAACCACCGTAAGAGGCACCCAGGGCACAGGCATTGTCGCCGTCCAGCCAGGTTTCCTTCTCGGTGATATAAGCAAAACCTTTTTGCAAGTCTTCTAACGGTTTACCACCCCAGTCGCCGCTGATGGAATCGGTAAATTTCTGTCCGTAGCCAGTTGAACCGTGGAAGTCGATCATTACCACACCGTAGCCTTGCGCCGCCCAAAGTTGCGCATTCCAGCGGTAATGGAACATGTTACCAAAGCTACCTTGTGGGCCGCCGTGTACTAAAAATGCGATTGGGTATTTCTTACCTTCTTCAAAGTTAGCCGGCTTTAACCAGTAGCCATACACTTTTTCGTCATTCCAGCCAGGAAAACTAAACTGTTTGAACTCGCCCATTTGCAACTTAGCCATGGTGTCTTTGTTGATATCCGTTAGCTGTTTAAAGCCATAACCGTCTTTATTGATGGTGTAGATATCCGCAGGCGTGTCTAAGGTATGGCGAGTAAAGTAAATGGCTTTACCAGCGCTGGTTACATCTCCAGCATAACCATTTTGATAAACCGGAGTGACTTCGCCAAATTGCAGGCTGATAGAGAAAATGCTTTTTTGGCCAACATCCTGAGCCAATGCGATAACCGAGCGGTTATCGTCACTGAAATGGAAATCGCTGATTGAACGATCCCATAATGGCGCCACGTCCTGGACTTTGCTGGAGCGCAAGTCTTTCACTTTCAGACTAAATTTATCCGACTCATAAACTTCGGTTTTCATCGCCTTCCAGGCTAAGTAACGACCATCGCTGGAATAATGCGGCAATGCATCCCAGGCCTTATTATCTTCGGTGATATTGGTCATGGCGTTAGTCGCCAAATCTACTTCAAAGATATCCCAGTTAGTCGTCCAGGCATGATCACGATCTGGAGATTTCGCAGAAAAAGCCAGCTTAGTGCCATCCGGATGAAAACTCACCTGGGACATGCCAGCGATATCGGCATTCCACTCAGGCATCAAATCCGTCGCGTCAGTTAACTTTCCTGTTTCCGGTAACGTCGCTACAAAAAGATGGGTATTAAAGGTATCAAGCCAGTGATCCCAATGACGAACCATTAACTGATCATAGGCTCGGGTATTGTGCTTTTGCGCCGCTAATTGTTGCTTTGCCTCAACGGAACATTGCAGGGTTTCACATCCGGGTTTTACATCAAATGCCAGTGCCATGGTTTTGCCATCGGCGGCCATTTTGTAGCCACCAACATCCATTGGAAAATCCGTTAATTGCTTCGCTTCTCCGCCACCTAAAGACAGAAACCATACCTGGGATGAACCAGAGCGGGAGGAAAGGAAATAGATACCTTTGCTGTCGCTGGCCCATTGCACTGTATGTTCAGAAGCTTTATTCGAGGTTAGCTGACTTACCTTCTCAGTAGATAAATCTCGCAGATATAAATGATTGGCGCCTTTTTCCTGGCCATTTTTTATGCCGTATACCAAAGCGCCGCCATCTGGAGATACTTTCACATCATATAGCTGGCGAAAGTTATTCAGGTGCTCAACCGTTAGCGTTTCCGATTGCGAGGCAACATTGCCCGTATTTGCATCAGAATTCGCTTGTGCCTGTTCAGCAAGTGCCGGTACCGTAGCAAATGCAACGCTGGCAATGGTACCTAAAGTTATTTTTGAAAATGAATTCATTTATTGATTCCTGCTTTTTCACAGTTTGTTATAACCGGAGTATTCAACCATAAAACCGCGTAAAAATAAAAGCGCTTAAAAATAAAACGCTCCGAGATTTAACATCAAGGAGCGCTTAAAAAACACAGTAATTGAAAGCTTATAATAGCAGCGAAATTAAGCTTTGAGCTTTTCGTCCAACTCTTCAATTTTCGCCTGCCAGATTGCAGGACCGGTCACGTGAGCAGATTCACCAGAGCTATCTACCGCTACGGTTACTGGCATATCTTCCACTTCAAATTCGTAAATGGCTTCCATACCCAGCTCTTCAAAGGCTACTACGCGAGATTTCTTGATTGCTTTCGATACCAAGTAAGCTGCACCACCAACTGCCATCAGGTAAACCGACTTGTGGTTTTTGATGCTCTCTACGGTTGCAGGACCGCGCTCGGCTTTACCGATAGTCCCTAGCAAACCAGTATCAGCTAGCATCATCTCAGTAAATTTATCCATACGGGTTGCTGTAGTCGGGCCCGCAGGACCTACTACTTCATCACCTACCGCATCTACAGGACCCACGTAGTAGATAAACTTATTGGTAAAATCAACGCCTTCAGGAAGACCTTCGCCAGATTCCAACAGCTGCTGAATGCGTTTGTGAGCAGCGTCACGACCGGTAAGGATTTTACCGGATAACAATACGGTTTCACCGGTTTTCCACTCGGCAATATCGGTTTTAGTCAGGTTATCCACATTTACACGACGAACGTTATCACCAACTTCCCAGGTAACTTGCGGCCATTCTTCAAGCTTAGGAGGCGTAAGTACGGCAGGACCAGAACCATCCAAATGGAAATGTACGTGACGAGTCGCCGCACAGTTAGGGATCATAACCACAGGCTTAGATGCAGCATGGGTTGGTACCGATTTGATTTTTACGTCAACCACAGTAGTTAAGCCGCCCAGACCCTGAGCACCAATACCTAGTTTATTGGCACGCTCATAAATCTCTAAACGTAATTCTTCTTCGGCATTTTGTGGACCGCGATCAATCAATTCCTGAATATCTACCGGATCCATTAAACTTTCTTTCGCAAGAACACCGGCTTTTTCGGCGGTACCACCAATACCTATACCTAGCATGCCCGGTGGACACCAGCCCGCGCCCATAGTTGGCAAGGTTTTCACAACCCAGTCAGCGATTGAATCACTTGGATTTAACATCACCATTTTGGTTTTGTTTTCACTGCCGCCGCCTTTTGCGGCAATCATAACTTCAACCTGGGAGCCCGCTACCAAATCAATATGAACAACCGCTGGGGTGTTGTCTTTGGTGTTTTTACGAGCACCAGCAGGGTCAGCGACAATCGATGCACGTAATGGGTTATCCGGGTTATTATAGGCACGACGAGTACCCTCATCTACCATTTGCTGAACCGTAAGGTTGGTATTATCCCACTTTACATCCATACCCACTTTTACAAAGCAGGTAACAATACCGGTATCCTGACAGATTGGACGATGGCCTTCTGCTGACATACGGGAATTGATAAGAATTTGCGCGATGGCGTCTTTCGCCGCCTGGCTTTGTTCTTTGTGATAGGCAGTTTCAAGTGCCTGGATGAAATCTAACGGGTGGTAGAAAGAGATATATTGTAAAGCATCTTCAATGCTATCAATAAAATCCTGTTGCTTAATGATAGTCATAATCTTCTCGTCGTTTCTCACTTTCATTGAACTAAGGTTCAATCAACTCCACTGAAAAACCAGTGCATTTGATATTAAGATTAGCCAATGATTTCTCTGAGTTATATTGAATTTTTTAAGATTGCCCGTATGATACATCGCCAAATCATTATGAGCCAGACAAACTACAGAAAATTACCTAGTACCTTCGACTCACTTTCAAGCGGCGACACAAATTCTGAACAGAATTACTCGTTAGCCGTTGGAGTTTGATAGACTTAGTAAAAATTTGTCCTCGTTAGCACCATATTTCACGATCTGACTGAGCCCGGATGTCGATATTTACCAAAACATTAACTGACAAAAGCCAGCTGGCAATCGAAACGTTATTTGCCAGATTGCAACACCTGCCCTATGCAATTTGGCTGGATTCTAATTCAACAAACCATGTCGACAGTCGCTTCGATATTGTTGCCATCGAACCGGTGATCACTTTAGAGACGTCACAAGGTAAAACCAAAGTTCACGACAAAATCACAGAACACGTTCAATATTCGGTTGCCGATCCACTAACACTCGTTGACCACTATTTGAAAAGCCATTGTGAGAGCGTTGTAAACGAGTCAGAACTTCCATTCTCTGGCGGTGTGCTTGGCTATTTCAGTTACGATTTAGGACGCTACTTTGAGCGTCTGCCAGCGACAAGTAAACGTGACATCGATTTACCGGATATGGCAGTTGGCATTTATCGCCATGCGCTTATCTTTGATCGGGCGTTGAAAACTTACACTCTGGTCAGTCAGGACGATAATCTTGCGGAACTAGAATCGCAATACTTCCCAGATTTGCCAGCAGTCGAACAACAAGACGGGTTTAAGCTAACCTCGAGCTGGCAGGCGAATATGAATGCACAGCAGTATCGGGATAAGTTTGCCAGGGTGCAGGAATACTTGCTAAGCGGCGATTGTTACCAGATAAATCTGACCCAGCGATTCGAGGCAGAATACAAAGGCAGCGAATATCAAGCCTACCTCGCCCTTCGCGAAAGCAACCTTGCGCCTTTTTCGGCGTTCATCCGATTGCCGCAAGGCTGCATACTCAGTGTTTCGCCGGAGCGTTTTTTGCAACTTCAAGATAGCAAGGTGCAAACTAAGCCGATAAAAGGCACCAGGCCACGAGGCAAAACCACTGAAAGTGATGAGAAACTCGCGAGTGAGTTAAAACACGCCAGTAAAGATCAGGCGGAAAACCTGATGATAGTCGATTTGCTTCGCAATGATATCAGTAAAAACTGCGTGCCCGGTTCGGTAAAAGTACCGAAGCTATTCGCCATTGAAAGCTTCCCAGCGGTGCATCATTTAGTGAGTACGGTAGTCGGTGAACTGGCTGAAGATAACAGTGCTATGGATCTGCTACGTGGCTGTTTTCCCGGTGGTTCAATTACCGGTGCACCGAAAATTCGCGCCATGGAAATCATTGAAGAGCTTGAACCTAATCGGCGCAGTGTTTATTGTGGTTCTATCGGCTACGTTTCGGCGTGCGGAAAAATGGACACCAGCATTACCATTCGCACTCTGATAGCCAACGAACAAACTCTCTATTGCTGGGCAGGTGGCGGTGTCGTCGCAGATTCTCAAGTCGACAGTGAATATCAGGAAACGTTCGACAAAGTGAATAAAATACTGCCAGTGTTGGAGAAATTGTAAAAGGATTGGAAATCATTGACGTGAAGAAATCGGAATTTATTCAACGCTTTTCATTAGCTTCACTTGATTCCAGTTGTCAGGAGTTTCGATACCCTGGCACATTGAAAAATGCCAGTGTCCTGATCCCGCTACAGGAAACTGAAGCCGGTCTTGAGGTAATTCTTACACGCCGTGCCGACCACCTATATCACCATCCGGGCCAGGTAAGCTTTCCCGGGGGAAAGTGCGAAGAAAGCGATATCAGTGTTGTCGACACCGCTTTAAGAGAATCTCATGAAGAAATTGGCATTATTCAGGACGATGTCGAGATCCTTGGCCAGTTGCGCCAGTATCACACCATTACCGGTTACCTGATTACCCCGATTATTGGTTTTATTCCACCCCATTACCCTTTCATCATTGATGACAATGAAGTTGCAGAAGTATTTTCAGTGCCTTTGTCTCACTTTCTTGACGAAAGTAATCACCTTCGAGTCAAAGTATCCCGCCGCGGGATGACCCACAAAATCTATTTTATGCCCTACATGACATATAATATCTGGGGAGCGACGGCTGCGATCATCAAAGATTTGGTAAAACACCTCAAATAATTTTGTTCTGCCGAGCTCTAAAGTAGCTGGGTTTCTATCTATTTTTACGCTAGAATCCGAACATAATTCAAATAACATCCCTTACAACAAACAATAATTCAGGTTTATCTATGATTAGTGTATTTGATATGTTTTCAATCGGTATTGGTCCTTCCAGTTCTCATACGGTCGGCCCAATGCGTGCAGCAAACCGATTTATCGATGCCCTGCTTGAACAGGATCTATTTACTAAAGTTGAACGCGTCAAGGTTGAACTGTTTGGTTCTCTAGGCCAGACAGGTATTGGTCACGGCACCGGCAAAGCCGTGATCCTTGGCCTTCACGGGGAAGCGCCGGAAACGATTAATGTCAGCGTTATTGACCAGATTCTGGAAACTACGGTCAATACCGAAAAAGTGCACCTTAACAACGAGCACTTTATCGATTTCCCAAAAAATGAATCCATTATTTATCATCGCAAGAAAACCCTGCCGGCTCATGCCAATGCGATGACCATTTATGCCTATGCTAATGACAAGGTGATCCTGGAAAAAACCTACTATTCCATCGGCGGTGGTTTTATCGTTGAAGATTGCGATTTTGAAAAGGAGAAAAATAAAGCCTTATCTCTACACCTGAACGTAGAGCGTCCTTATCGTTTTACCAGTGCCGATGAACTTCTTACACTGTGCCAGGAAACAGGCCTTAGTATCAGCTCGATTATGATGGCGAATGAAAAATGCCTGAATGACGAGCGTTTTATCCGTGATGAACTACTGAAAATCTGGCAGGCAATGGCCGATTGTGTAGAGCGCGGAATGAGCACCGAGGGCATATTGCCCGGTGGTCTCAAGGTCGTGCGTCGCGCCCCGAGCCTGTTTCGCTCGTTATCGGTAGAAAAGAATGCCGATCCGCTGCAGGCAATGGACTGGGTAAACTTATTTGCCCTTGCGGTTAACGAAGAAAACGCCGCTGGCTCTCAGGTAGTCACCGCTCCTACCAATGGCGCTGCTGGTATCCTGCCGGCAGTGCTTTGCTATTACGATAAATTTGTAAAACCGTTATCCGAAGACGATTGTATTCGCTACTTACTTACCGCTGCAGCAATTGGAATTTTATATAAAACCAATGCCTCGATTTCCGGTGCGGAAGTTGGTTGTCAGGGTGAAGTTGGCGTTGCCTGCTCAATGGCGGCCGGTGCTTTGACAGAAATAATTGGCGGTAATCCGAGACAGGTAGAGAATGCCGCAGAAATCGGCATGGAGCACAATCTTGGCCTAACCTGTGATCCTGTTGGTGGCCTGGTTCAGGTGCCGTGTATCGAACGCAATGCCATGGGCGCGGTGAAAGCAATTAATGCTTCTCGTCTGGCAATGCGAGGCACTGGCAATCAAAAGGTTTCTCTGGACAAGGTAATCAAAACCATGTGGGAAACGGGTAATGATATGAAGACCAAGTACAAAGAGACGTCTCGGGGTGGCTTAGCGGTTAACATAATCGAGTGTTAATCTAATATACCAATCACATTAAATTACTGCTCACTCAGTGAGAATTTAAAGGCTTTCAGGCAAGGCTTTGATTGCAGAGATTGATCGCTCTATTGTAAAAATAAGCCAAAATCAGGAATGCAGGATAAACGCCTTTAAAACTCACCCGTGGGGAGTTTATCAGAGGCCCATTTACGGCCCAATATTTCAGTAATATAGAATGACTATATCAATGAAATCTTTGTTGTAACTGAACCTTTGCCCTAACTCTGAGTTGTGCACAAACTCAGTGTGATTGGTATAATCACTCGATTTTAAGGTGGGAAGTGGAAGGTGGAAGTAAGGGCGTTTTTAGCTAACCCAATTTCTGCCTTCTGCCGTCTGTAATCTGAATTCTGTGCACTCCAGTGGTGACATTACCGCATCGGTAACGTCACATCACTCAAGAAAGCTTCAATCTCATCATTGTTCTTCAACAGCATCGCTTTAGTAACCACATCTTTGTTTAAATGTGGCGCAAAACGCTCGATGAAATCAAACATATAAGTTCTTAAGAAAGTACCGCGTCTGAAGCCGATCTTGGTGGTACTTGGTTCAAATAGGTGCGAAGCATCGATAACCACTAAATCTTTATCCTGAACCGGATCGATTGCCATGGTCGCGATAACGCCAATACCAACGCCCAGACGGACATAGGTTTTAATCACATCGGCATCGGTGGCTGTAAATACGATTTTCGGCTCTAAATCCGCACTTTGGAAGGCCTTATCCAATACTGAGCGGCCGGTAAAACCAAACACATAAGTCACCAATGGATGGGCTGCAACATCTTCGATAGTCAGTTTGCTAACTTTCGCCAATGGATGATCTTTACGAACAATGATGCTGCGATTCCAGTGATAACAAGGCAACATAATTAAGTCGTTGTACAGATGCAAAGATTCGGTTGCGATAGCAAAATCCGCTTCGCCTTTGGCCGCGGCATCACTGATTTGTGCCGGTGTCCCCTGATACATGTGCAATGACACTTTATCAAACTTTTTCACGAATCCCTGGATCACGTCTGGTAATGCATAACGGGCCTGAGTATGAGTCGTTGCGATACGTAAGCGCCCCTCGTCAGGTTGGGTGTATTCACGGGCAACGGATTTGATGCCTTCAACTTTGGAAAGAATATCGGCGGATATCTTAATGATTTCCTGACCCGCTTGAGTGACGTGGGTCAGGTGCTTACCACTGCGACCAAAAATCTGTACGCCCAACTCATCTTCCAGCATTCTTACCTGCTTGGAAATACCTGGCTGTGACGTAAAAAGCGATTCGGCGGTGGCCGATACATTAAGGTTATTGTTCAGAACTTCGACAATGTATTTTAGCTGTTGTAGTTTCATATGGAATAAGCACTGCGTTTTTTATAACGAAAAGCATATATGAATAGTGGTGCATATTCAACCCGGAAATCGAGCAAATAGGGTCCGACCATTGTTTATGGAAAACTAATCCTATGTTTTTGCAAAGTTTAATGCAGGTATAGATACTGTGGCTAAATAAAGATGAAAAAAAACCGCCTGTCAGGCGGTTTTTTGTGAGTTATTTTTTCGCAGCTTTCTTAGCCGGTTTTTTCGCGGTTTTTTTCTTGGTTTGCTCTTCGACCCATTGGCCATCAACAAACTTAGCGATCCAGCCGGTAGCCTTGCCATCCAGTTCTGTCATCACGTATTGCTCTTTGGTTTTACGTGAGAAACGAACGACTGATGGGTTACCGTCTGGGTCTTGCTGTGGTGCGTCAGCCAGATAATAGAATTTCGGAGAAATTCTGTCTCTGAAACGCGCCAGCTCAGCCACTAACGGTGCTCGCGTTTCCCGTGATTTCGGGAAAGTACTTGCTGCTAAGAATATCCCAGCCGCACCATCACGAAGCTTGAAGAAGGCATCGGATTTCTCACAACGAAGCTCAGGTAAATCTACCGGATCTTCTTTTGGTGGCGCCACTTCACCATTCTTCAGCAATTTACGGGTGTTTTTACAATCGCTGTTAGTACAATCAAAGTACTTACCAAAACGACCATTTTTCAGTTCCATATCAGAACCACAACGGTCACATTCGATCAGCGGACCATCATAACCTTTAATCTTGAACTCGCCCTTCTCAACCTCAAAGCCATCACAAGTCGGGTTGTTACCACAAACATGAAGTTTGCGTTTTTCGTCAATCAGGTAGCTATCCATGGCAGTGCCGCATTTCTTACAGCGACGCATTGCCATTAACGCTTCGGTTTCACGATCTTCACCAATGACGTTTTCAGCTTCTTCACCTGGAGTCAGGTTCATAGTCTGGGTACAACGCTCTTTTGGTGGCAGGTTATAGCCACTACAACCTAAGAACACACCTGTTGATGCCGTGCGAATTGCCATTTTACGGCCGCAATTTGGACAATCAATATCGGTCAGTACTGGCTCATTAGGTTGCATACCGCCGTCTTCGACAGTTTTATCTGCTTTTCCTAACTGTTCAGTAAAGTTCTCATAGAACTGGCTCAGAACCTGTTTCCAGTAGGCTTTATCGTGAGCGATATCATCAAGTCTATCTTCCATTTTCGCAGTGAAGTCATAACTCATCAGATCTTCAAAGCTTCCGGATAAACTATCAGTAACGATTTCACCCATTTTCTCAGCATGGAATCGCTTACCTTCAAGACGCACATATCCGCGATCCTGAATGGTAGAAATGATTGACGCATAGGTCGATGGACGACCAATGCTGCGCTTTTCCAGCTCTTTAACTAATGAAGCTTCACCGAAACGTGCCGGAGGTTTGGTAAAATGCTGGCTTGGTTCAAGATGCTTTAAGGTAATCGGTTCGCCAACCTGTAAATCAGGCAAATGCGTATCTTTGTCACTTTTCGATAAATGCGCGTGAACTTTGGTCCAACCGTCAAAACGCATAACACGTCCTTTGGCTTTTAAATCAAAGTTTGCAGCTGAAACCGTGATTGTCGATACATCATAACGAGCCGCTGTCATTTGACAGGCAACAAACTGACGCCAGATTAAGTCATAAAGTCTACGGGCATCCGCTTCCATATCATTCAGGAATGCAGACTCAACCTTAACATTTGAAGGGCGAATCGCTTCGTGCGCTTCTTGGGCATTAGCTTTGGCACCGTAGGCTTTCGGTTTTTCCGGTAGGTAATTAGCACCGAAATTATCGGTGATGTACTGACGACAACTATCAACCGCATCTTTTGATAGGTTGGTTGAGTCGGTACGCATATAAGTAATGTGACCCGCTTCATATAAGCGTTGTGCAAGACCCATTGTACGTTTTACGCCAAAACCAAGGCGTGTGCTTGCCGCCTGTTGCAACGTTGAAGTAATAAATGGTGCAGAAGGTGAGCTCTTCGAAGGTTTGTCTTCACGCTTACTCACCTGGTAGCTGGCGTTTTGTAGAACGCTCAATGCGGCATTCGTCTGAGCTTCATTAACTGGCTTAAACGCTTTACCGTCCTGGTGAGTTACCTGCAGCTGCAGCGCTTGCTGCGCCTCAGTTAAGGTATCCGCATGCACTTCCCAGAACTCTTCTGGAACGAACGCCTTGATCTCCCGCTCGCGCTCAACGACTAGTTTAACGGCCACCGACTGTACACGCCCTGCTGATAACCCGCGGGCGATTTTTTTCCAGAGCAAGGGGCTGACCATAAAGCCTACAACACGGTCGAGAAAACGCCGCGCCTGTTGCGCATTTACGCCATTCATATTCAGCTCGCCAGGTTGCTTAAACGCTTCCTGAATGGCCGATTGTGTAATCTC
This sequence comes from Thalassotalea sp. PS06, assembly GCF_007197775.1. Lineage (NCBI taxonomy): Bacteria > Pseudomonadati > Pseudomonadota > Gammaproteobacteria > Alteromonadales > Colwelliaceae > Thalassotalea > Thalassotalea sp. PS06. The sequence goes on from NZ_CP041638.1 coordinate 2,263,376, forward strand.
GTTAAAAACAACGCGGCGGAACTTATCGTCATCGCCACCAATGATCTCTTTTAAATGCCAGGCGATCGCTTCTCCCTCGCGATCCAAATCCGTTGCGAGATAGACCATATCGGCTTTATCGGCCAAAGTTTTTAATTCGTTTACGACTTTTTCTTTGCCAGGCAATACTTCATATTTCGCCGCCCAATCTTTTTCTGGGTTAATCCCCATTCGATTAAACAGTGCGACTTTATCGCGTTTCGCTTTATATATGGCTTTTTGCTCCGGCGTCATTTTGCGTACTTCTGCCGGTGATTTGGTTGGTGCTTTTTTGCCGCTTCCACTGGTGGGCAAGTCGCGCACGTGGCCGACACTGGATTTAACGATGAAATCCTTACCTAGATATTTATTGATTGTCTTTGCTTTCGCTGGTGACTCGACTATGACCAGAGACTTTGCCATAAATTCTTACTTTCCTGTGGACAGGCCCATTGCGCAGTTTTTTTGACTGCCTGCTATATGTAACGAATAACGCCTATATAAGATCACCCAACGAGCTTTTAAAGGGGTGACGGCCTAATATATTGTTTCAACGTTAAATTATTTTTTCAAATTGCGAATTGCTATTAGGTATATATGTAATTTTTGCCACTGACAAGCAAATATTTCGTTCTTATATCAAAGGAGGTCAGCACAAAAATAGCAATTTCACCATCTGGATGGCTATTGATCAGCCATCATAATCAAAGATAGCGGTAAGGGAAAAGAAGTTTTTTAACTTATTCTTTCGATTGGTGTTTTTTTGAGCCAAAGGGTAATACCAATCACATTAAGTTTGTGCACAACTCAGAGTTAGGGCAGAGGTTCATTTACAACATAGATTTTATTGATATAGTCATTCTATATTAATGCAATATAGGGCCGTAAATGAGCCTCTGGTAAACTCCCTACGGGTGAGTTTTAAAGGCGTTTATCCTGCGTTACTGATTTTGACAATGGAGTAACCATTCTCTGCAATCAAAGCCTTGTCTAAAAGCCTTTAAATTCTCACTGAGTGAGCAATAATTTAATGCGATTGGTATAATTCCGCAAACAAAGAAACCAATCAAATAAAAAGCGATTGGTTTCTATTTTATCAACGATAATTTGGGTTATTCAGACAGTATGGTAATCGGAATATCGTACGTTGATAGTTTTTGTTTCGGGGTTGTAACGGTAATAGTTATGATGCCATTAACGTCTTCTGCAACATCATCCCCCTGAATTTCGACCGAAAATTCACGCAGTTCAGTACTGTTGCTGTTCGGCCAGGTGAACTCATCTTCAGTCAGAATCGACCCCTCGGTTACCGCAAATTTGACTTTGGTACCGACAGGTAATTGTTGCTGGTTTTCGTCAAAAATCTGGACAGTCAAATTTCCAACTTCTTTACCCGTTAACGTTATCTTTGGATCATCGATGCCACTTGCAACGAACTGATCTTTTACCCTAATAGTTCTGAATTCAACTGCCGAACTTGACATAACCAGAACTAAACTTCCCCTGACGTTAAGAGAGCGGGCATGAGAACAAGTAAGGTTGTCCTGTGGAAAGTCGCATAAGCTTCCTGTGTAAGTGCCATCACCCGGGGTATAATCGCCACTAAGGTCGAAGTCGATAAACACATCATTCGCTGAACTGTTGTAAACACCATTCTCATCAAAATCAAGGAACGCTTCACCGATATCTCGTCGACCCAGTTCTTCATTAAACTTTACAACTTCCGCTGCCGTTTCCGAATCATTGTCGTATCGTCCGTTACCATTCAGGTCAACAAACGATTCTTCACCAATCGCAGTCGCTAATACACTAATACGTCCATCATCTGGACGCGGATTCTGCGACGTAAAGGTAACTGAACACGCCCCTTTAGCCGTTGTACATGACGGTTCGATACTTCCACCTTCAGCGGTGAACGATACTGCCGTACCATCTGGAACAGGATTGTTAAATGCGTCAGCAAGTCTCACAGTGATTGCTGTTTCCTCGCCGTCATGGTTCCATCCTTCAAGGTTAAATTTCTCCGAAGATATCGAGACACTGTCCTGATCAGGAATACCTGTCGAAATAACCAACAAATTAGATTGGGTGCTAATGTTTGCATCTACTACAGATGCAGTCACCCGAACTGTTGTTGCTATGTTACCCGCATTAACGATGGTTTGTACGAATCCTTGAGCATCAGTTTTCGCTTCAAGAGGATCTAGATTTATTCCTCCAACATCAGTATTCAGTGCGAAATTTACCGTTTCACCTTGTACTGGATTACCGTTAATATCGAGAACTTTAAATTTAACAATAGAGAATTCAGTTCCGCCAACCCCCTTGAGAGATACATTTTCAGGATTTGCCGAAATGAACTCTATGCTATGAGTTGTCGCTGGTTTGACATTGACAACAGCCGTCGCAGAAAGGCTTACGCCGCCTACATCAGCGGAAACGATAATCGTATCAGGTCCAATACAACCATCAGCCCTATAAGTGCTGGTAGCAACGCCATGAATAGTTGTTACTGGCGTGCTAAGCAGCGCCACACCTGAAGAGCTGCAATCCGAAGAGAAGTTAACTTCCAATGGCTGGCTATATACCACATTGTTTTCATCGACAATTTTCACCGATACACTCATCGTTGCACCAGCGTCGAGGTCAGCAGGATCAATACTCAATTGTGCTTGACCAACTCCGACCATAGGGTCGACGCTCACATCAATATTTTCGGACCCCATATATAGATTGGTAGCGCCAACGACAATAAGTTGCTGACCTTGCTCGCCAGTGTTAAGAGAGGCCGTGATAGTCCCCGCTCCCAGCTTATCTCCGGCATAAATATCGACAATCGCCTGATTGTTTTCGTCAGTAATTGCGGTCGTTACCGGAATGACTCCGATATCGGTTTTGAAAGATACGATGACAGGTTCAGAAACGCCGATTACATTGGCAACTATCTGGCCGGGGGAATTGGTATTTATAACATTAATTTCATTGGTGGAATTAGGTTCAACAACAGAAAGATCTAATACTATTTTTGAAACCTGATCACCCGCCGTTTCAAAACCAATTGAATCGTCATAACTGCTGCCGTCAAACTCAAAGCTCGCCTGAACGGTTGAAGCACCGGCAACAGAACCTGCAGTCAAACCTATGGTGGCAATACCATCACTGTTAGTAAGTGCGGTTCCGGATTCGACATCAAACTCACCGAGGTCCGAGCTAAAAGTTACAACAATCCCGGATAATGCATCTCCATTTTGTAAAACGGTAGCAGTTACAACGGCAGGATTAGCTGCAGAAATAGAGGTGTTATCGATTGATAGAGAAAAGGTTAGATCACTCTCTTCGGGGCCACCGGATGATCCGCCCCCCGTACTGGTGCCACTACCCGAAGACGAATTAGAGGACTCCCCTTCACCCAACGGATCGCCACCACAGGCGGTTAATAGCGTAAAAGATAAGAGGAAAAAAATTTGCTGAAACAGCTTCATATAAAGCGTTCTCCCTGAACATGTTTTTATTAGCGGCGCACATATTAACCGATTATTTACAAAAGCGTTACACTTGATTACATTTCATGGCATAAAAATTTCAGTGGCAGTGTTTTGCCAAATGGTTAACAATAGCGATCACTAACTAAAAAAGGCGTCCCGCCTCAAAAACAGACAATTTTATGGATAAACAATTTGCACAAAGCCTGACCACTCGCATTGTGATTGGTATGATTTCAGGTATCGCTCTGGGATTTGTATTCAAATACTTATTGAGCCTTGGTGAAGATGGCGATCTTCTCATTCCCTTTGGTTTCTTCGACTTTTCCATTCGCGGTTTTTTCGTTGATGGTATCTTCCACGTTGGTGGTCAGATATTTATCACCAGTTTAAAAATGCTGGTTGTGCCGCTGGTATTTGTATCATTAGTTTGTGGCGTAACTTCATTAAACGATACCAGTAAACTCGGAAGAATTGGTGGCCGCGCTATTGGCTTGTACTTGATGACCACCGCCATTGCAATTTCATTAGCTATTATGGCTGCGCTTATTGTCCAGCCAGGTGCTGATTTCAACATGACTGCGGAAACCACTTACGCTGCCAAAGAGGCTCCTTCGTTAGCTCAGGTCATCATTAATATGTTCCCAAGTAACCCGTTTAATGCGTTTGCCGAAGGAAACATGTTACAAGTCATCGTGTTTGCGGTGTTGTTCGGTATTGCGGTAGCACTTGCTGGTGATGCGGGTCAGCGTATCGCCAACCTTTTTCAGGACATGAATGAAGTCGTCATGCGACTAGTCATTATTTTGATGAATCTTGCGCCTTATGGTGTATTCTGCCTGATGGTGAAACTGTTTAGTGACCTGGATATCTCAGCAATCTGGGGCTTAGCCAAATATTTTGGCTTGGTGTTAGTTGTGCTGGCTATCCATGGATTAGTAACTTACCCGGTGATATTGAAATTGCTGACCGGGTTGAATCCAGTCACTTTTATCAAGAAAATGGAAACCACTGCCCTATTTGCATTCAGTACTTCAAGCTCGAATGCAACCATTCCTTCAACGTTAAATACTACGACGAAAAAAATGGGTGTGGATAACTCAATTGCATCATTCACGGTACCTCTAGGGGCCACATTAAATATGGACGGCACCGCCATTATGCAAGGTGTTGCAACCGTATTTATTGCTCAGGTGTTTAATATCGACTTGTCTATCACGGATTTCCTGATGGTAATCCTGACGGCAACTCTGGCTTCTATCGGCACCGCCGGTGTACCAGGTGTTGGTATGATCATGCTCGCTATGGTACTTGCCCAGGTTGGCTTGCCTGTTGAAGGTATCGCCCTGATTATTGGTATCGATCGTTTATTGGATATGGCCCGCACTGCGGTTAACGTCACCGGTGATTCAATGGTTACCGTAATTGTCGGTAAATCTGAAGGCCAGTTTGATGAGAAAGTCTTTTATGCGGATACCCAAGTGCAAGAGAGTGAAGATGAAGTCGATTTTCATCATCTCAAAGATAAGTAGTTAAGTGAAAGCCCGCCGTTATATTGACCGCGGGCTTTTTTTAGCAAGCACGTTGCACTCCTAGCACATTGCATTCCTAGCACATTGCATTCCTAGCACATTGCATTCCTAGCGGCTAAAGGCTAGAGGCTAGAGGCTAGGCGCAATCTTTGATTGCATGCTAGGAACGATTTTCAATCGTGTGCTAGAAACTAAATCTTTGATTTCGTGTGCTAGAAACTAAATCTTTGATTTCGTGTGCTAGAAACTAAATCTCCAATTTAGGGTGCTACGCAGTTATCAAATAAGCCGTTTCAACCAAACTACTGACACTAAGTGAACGTCTGGCGAATTTATTCCCGATTAAATCTCGTTGTTTGCGCTGGTTAATTTGAAAATCGACAAACAATTCTTCGATCTCACTCTTGCTCACACTAAAAGGAGGCCCTTGTAGCTCTTGTTGTGGATATTCCAGAGTAAATAACAATACTCTGGTACCGTTAGCCATAAACCTTTTTAAATGCTCAACATAGCGTTTACGCATTGCTTCGGGTAATGCGATAAGGGCGGCTCGGTCATAAATGAAATCAATCGAACCGGTGAATTCAGGCTCAACGGCGAAAAAATCCCCCTGATAGATACTCACAGGTGGATTGGGTGAAATATACAAACTCCCCTGCTCTGTTTTCACTTTCGATACCTCAAGGTTATTTTCCTGATAAAACTGTTCACAGGCTAATTCGCTTAGCTCGACACCAGTAATACCAATCCCATTAAATTATTGCTCACTCAGTGAGAATTTAAAGGCTTTTAGACAAGGCTTTGATTGCAGAGAATGGTTATTCCATTGTCAAAATCAATAACGCAGAATAAATGCCTTTAAAACTCACCCGTAGGGAGTTAGTGTGAGGCCCATTTACTGCCCTATATTTCATTAATATAGAATGACTATATCAATAAAATCTATATTGTAACTGAACCTCTGCCCTAACTCTGAGTTGTGCACAAACTTAGTGGGATTGGTATAACCCTGCCAAATTGCGCCAGGTAAAGCATATCCATGCTCTTCCCGCACAGAGGAACAAGCATATGGCAATTCTCGGCTTGACTGATTGATGGTAGTAAGTCTGCTAACCACGGATGAATGTCGTCTTGATGCCAGCCGATATGATCATTTTCCCAGCATTGCTGCCAGAACTCTTTCTCCATGGTGTTAACTCCAAAATATTATGTTTTAGATACAAAAATACCGACGTATCGTCGGTATTTTTAAGCTTTAAGCGATTTTAGTTTAGCTTGGAAAAATACGATTATTTTGCCAAAGCTTGATAAAAACATTTTCAATAGATATTGACGCCGCTTTGCCTAACTTCTCAGCCAAGCCCTTCTTCACGGAATATTTAACCGCCAACACCGACTTGTCTTTTGCCGATGCCATCAAATAGTCATCACTGGTTTTGATATCATCAACCAAGCCTAACTCTTTCGCCTTTAAGCCAAACCAGTGCTCACCAGTCGCAACTTTATCGATATCCAGAGAAGGACGGTGCTCTGATACAAACTGCTTAAATAAATCGTGAGTCTCTTCCAGCTCTTCAACAAACTTAGCGCGACCTTTATCGGTATTCTCACCGAACATGGTTAATGTGCGCTTGTATTCGCCAGCAGTCAGTTGTTCAAACTCAATATCGTTCTTTTTCAATAGTTTATTGAAGTTGGGAACCTGAGCTAGAACACCAATTGAACCTAAAATTGCAAACGGCGCAGAGATAATTTTATCAGCCACACATGCCATCATATAACCACCACTGGCAGCTACCTTATCAACGGCAACGGTTAACGGAATCTGATTTTGACGAATACGATCCAATTGTGAAGATGCCAGGCCGTAACCGTGAACCATACCACCGCCACTTTCAAGGCGAACTAAAACTTCGTCTTGTTCAGTGGCAACCGATAACACGGCAGTAACTTCTTCACGCAAGCCTTCAACTTCACGGGCATCAATGCTGCCTTTAAAATCAAGTACGAATAAACGTGATTTGCTCTCAGGCTCGGACTTGTCGTCTTTCTTGGCCTTTTGCTCGGCCTTTTCCTGTTTCTTCTGCTCTTTGTGACGAGCCTTCAGCTCATCTTTATCTAGCAAATGGTTGGTAAGTTCTTCTTCAACGTCTTTGAACTGTTGGGTCAAATCGGTTAATTCTAATTCGCCTTTACGTCCTTTTTGTTTTTGTGCGACACCTGCTGCGGTGGCGATAATCGCGATAATTGCAATGACAAACGTCATAACCTTGGCGAAGAACAAGCCATATTCATAAAGAAATTCCAATTTCTTTCTCCTGGGAATTGCTAGATAGACATCAATATAATTATTTCGATGTTATCTCATTATGGGGAAACATTAAAATTAAAAAAGGAGGCTAAGCCTCCTTTTTACAAAATTTAATGTAAGTAACGATTACTGTAGGACCACTTCGGTATCCGTTACAGGAATAACAGTTGCACCGGTCAGGAAGTAAGTCACTGCCTGATTCTGCATTTCCTGGGTTGCACGAGCACTGAATTCAGCGCTTGGAGAACCTTCTGTCGGAGATGGAGAAAGTAGTGAACCGTGATGCCCGTATACAAATTTAACCGCGCCTGAGATAGGCATACCATCTACAGAAACTGAAGTCTGGCTAACCACTGGCAAACCAATCGTGTCAATCAGCGGCGATGAACCTGCTAAAGGATGCACAGAAACCGTGTTAGGGATAACCTGATCCGGAAGGTTGTCCATGCCGTTACCAACAACTTCAATTAGGTGAATTGGCGACATGTTTGCACTTGCCATTTTCGCATAGTTAAGCGGGTCACCAGCATCAAGGATAGATTGAGCAGCGAACGCGAACATTGAGAAAGTAGAATTCAATGCGCCCTGCTGCGCTGGCGTTAGCGCGTCAACAAACGGCTGCCAAATAGAGGCTAGCTGAACTGGGTCAGCAGCTGCGTCACCTAAGGTAGCGTCTGCAAATGCCTTAAATTCAGGCGATGCACTGTATGCCAGATTAGCCTTGATAATATCTTCAAATGCTGCTGATTCAAGCAAGAAGTTAGGAATACCGCCGCCTGGCGTAGAAAGCGTACTTGCTTTAACCGCAAACATAGAATTTAGGACCGCATCCTGCTCAGCACTACCGGTATTAAATGACGTATTGGTTGTTGCCATAAAGTTCAAACCAACGATACCACCTAAAGATGCTCCGATGAAATGCGTCTGTGAAGCATCGATGTTCGCACCTTGTGCAAAGTTAAGGCCTAAGCGAAGCGCCATAAGATCCGTTGTACTTTGACGTAAGTTATCACGAGCATTCAACAGGTTTGCAATGTTCATGTAGGCAAACGGGTTAGTTGATGCATCAATCTCATTGTTGCCATCGCCAGTTAAATCAACACCACGGCTAGCATGTAGAGGGTGATCGATTGCAACCGTTGCATAGCCTGCAGCTGATAAGATACCAGAGATTGCCAGCATCTGGCCTTTATTACCTGTGATACCGTGTTGCAGGATAACTACCGGCCAACCATTTTCTGGCTCAGCAATGGTGCCTTCAAAACCAAGTAAAGGACGAACCGCATTAGCAACAGCTGGATCAGGAATGGTCATTTGAACTTCTACATTTTGCAGCTCCATAACCTTTGGAATTGGATTGAACTTAGTGATGTTACGCTCTGGGTCTAAGCCAAATTCTGGTAAATCACGAAGACCAAACTGCATACATGCACCGTCGGTTGCCGATACGGGTTCCATCGGAAGGATAGATGGGTCAATTGCCGCAAGAACGGCACCTGAATCACACATTGCAGTCCATGGCTTAGTGGTCGACTCTAAACCAGTACCTAAGTAATAAGGTAGAGTTACCTGGCCCATATATAACTTAGCGGTTGAGAACAACGGCCCTAATTGTGGATCAGCTGCCAGACCTAACGCCTGAGCTGCAGTTAAACCCGTATTTTGTACCGCAACGGCTGGCGTTGGGAATAACTGAGTAGCCGGGTTTAATGAGGCAGCGAGTAACTCTTTGGTTACCATTACCGAATCTTCGATAGATTGGGTAGTGAAAGCTGCTGTGTAAGTAATGCTATCGCGCTGGATACCATAACCTTCAACGATGTCTTCAAAGCTGTTGATTTGTGCCTGAAGAGCCAACTGCGAAGGATCAGCTAGTGGTGTAGAAATATCAACACGTAATAACTCGTAAGTCGAGGAAGGCTGAATTGACATACCTTCGGTATCAAGCAGGCGATCCGTGAGAGCCAGAACATAAGTTGTCTTGGCTTTAAAAGGCTTAAGAGGCACGATTGCTAGATCATTACCAGCAGGTTGAACAATAAAATCTTCGCCCATTACTAATTTGGCGCGCGGTGCACAAGCAAGGCCACGGGTAAAGTCTGGACACTCGGCATCGCCGCCGGCCGCAACTTCATAGAGGCTTACCGCATCGCTGGCAAAAATAGCAACCGGGTCAAGGCCTACGCCTTCGGCAAAATTAAATGACTGAATGAAAGGTTGGTTAGTAGACCAACCGTCAAGGGCGTTTGCTGCAACTAAAGGATCAGATAAGTTAGTTGGGTCTTCAACGGGAAGGTTCAAGGTACCATCCATTGTGCCAGCAAACAGGATATTGTTGGGGAAAGAAAGTACCCCGTTAGAAGGATCAAAGGCTACCGTTGAAGACGGAGTAAGTGCCTGGTCCGGATTATCATTGATAACGTCGTCAATGGATTCAGAATCACATCCACTTAGGCCCAAGGCGCTGGTAACCGCCAGACATAGTAAGAGCTTTTTCATGTATTCTCCCCAAAAGCCAGTAAAGTCTTTATTTCTTTTGTTCTGCTTTACATCATTGTTGTTGTATAAGTGTCCGTTCATCATTTCTGTTATTAAAAACGAACGAACATAACTAGTTAGACCAGTTAGTTTTTTCTAACTTAGCTCAAGATGGCTATCTAATCTAGCGTTTTTTTGCAGAAAATAAAGCAAAACCGGCTTTTCTTTTATAAATTATTAATAAATTCTCGAAAGCCAAAGTTAGCCTAGGTAGAATACCCCTATCAGTTTTCTATATCTATATTCTTATGTTTGATTATCAACCGAGTGAGCAATGTTTAGCCAATAAGACCATTTTAGTTACCGGAGCGGGTGATGGTATCGGCAAACAAGCATCCATTCACTACGCAAAATACGGAGCCACTGTCATTCTACTTGGCCGCACCGTGGCCAAACTTGAACAAGTGTATGACGAGATTGTTGCTGCGGGTCACCCGGAACCAGCGATTGTGCCGCTAGATATGAAGGGTGCGACACAGCAAAACTATCAGGATATGGCAAACACGATAATCGACCAGTTCGGCAAATTAGATGGTGCTCTGTTAAACGCTTCAATTCTTGGCGAGTTAACACCATTTGCAAATATCGCTAAGCAAATCTGGGATGATGTGATGCAGGTTAACCTTAATGCGCAGTTTTATCTGGCACAAGCGCTGATCCCTGCCCTGCAAAAATCAGCGTCAAGCTCGCTGTTATTCACTACCTCAGGCGTAGGTAATAAAGGCCGGGCATATTGGGGGCCTTATAGCATTTCTAAGTTTGCTACCGAAGGTATGATGCAGGTAATCGCCGATGAGTATGACGATAGCAGCATTCGCTGTAATGCCATTAACCCAGGTGCTACCGATACCAAGATGCGTCAGACGGCATTTCCAGCCGAAGATAAAACCAAAATTGCGACGGTAGAAGACATTATGCCAGCTTATGTTTATCTGATGAGCGATGATAGTAAAGACGTGAATGGCCAGCGTATCGACGCACAGCCCAAGTAACTTTTTGAACTAAAGAAAAAGGCGCTGTTTTGATATCAGCGCCTTTTTTGTATCCGTCATTTTGTGTTTATAACGTCTGCTAGCCGTGGTATCTGCCTTTGGTCATTCTTGGCTGACCACCGTAATCCCGTACTGTTTCAACATCAGAGTAACCAAACTCTTTATATATCGCCTGGATCTGCGCTTGCTGATCAAACCCGTGTTCTATATACAAAGAACCACCAGGTGCCAGATAATCACGACTGGTGGAAATAATATGTCGAATATCTTTAAACCCTTGTTCATCGGCAACTAAAGCCGAGTCTGGCTCAAAGCGAATATCACCTTCGCTTAAATGCGGATCGCCCGGTGCAATATAAGGCGGGTTAGAAACAATTAGCTCAAATCCCTGGCCTTTTTCAACGTTAGAGAACCAATCGCTTTGGCCAATATTAACGTGAGACAAATTCAACGATTCGGCATTAGATTTCGCCAGTTCGACCGCAGCTTGATTAAAATCGACCGCCTCAATAGTCCACTTAGGCTTTTCATGGGCAATGGCAAGTGCAATAGCGCCGGTTCCGGTACCCAAATCCAGCATGCGTACACCTGCCGCATTCTCAAAGTCCGATAGCACGGTTTCTACCAACACTTCGGTATCCGGCCTTGGAATTAATGTGCAGGGGGATACTTTAAAAGGTAGTGACCAGAATTCCTGAACGCCGAGGATAAAGGCGACTGGCTCACCTTGAGCACGGCGTTCAATCAAGGCACTAAATTGATTTAACTGTGAATCGCTGATCAGCTTTTCCGGCCAGGTAACCAGATAACCTGGTTTTACTTCTAATGCATGCGCAAGCAATAACTGGCAATCCAGTTTTGCACTATCGCTTACCTGCTGGGAAATGAGATATTGCTGCGAGAAGTTAAGAAGTTGAGCAATAGACGCTGACGCAGGATAGGCGTCAGCGAATTGTTTTAGAAATGCGCTCACAAGGTTGCTAAAGCCGTTTAGTTTTGTTCAGCAAGTGCGGCTAACTGATCCGCCTGGTTTTCCTGCATGATAGGCTCTAATACCAGTTGCAGGTTACCTTCAATCACTTCATTTAAGCGATACAAGGTAAGGTTGATACGGTGATCCGTCATTCGGCCCTGCGGATAGTTATAGGTACGAATACGCTCTGAACGGTCGCCACTAGCTACTAAGTTACGACGGGAAGATTCCTCTTCACTGCGACGTTTTTCATCTTCAGCCTGTTGCAAACGCGCCTGAAGCACTGACATTGCCTGAGCGCGGTTCTTATGCTGTGAACGTTGGTCCTGACACTCGACAACGATACCCGTTGGAATGTGAGTAATACGAATGGCAGAGTCGGTTTTGTTAACGTGCTGACCACCGGCACCAGAGGCGCGGAAGGTATCCACCTTCAAGTCGGCTTTATTAATCTCAATCGCTTCGGCTTCCGGAATCTCCGGCATTACCACCACAGTACAGGCTGAGGTATGCACACGCCCCTGAGATTCGGTTTCAGGAACCCGTTGCACCCGGTGACCACCGCTTTCAAATTTCATTTGCCCATAAACGCTGTCGCCGTTGAACTTCACGATCACTTCTTTATAGCCGCCGTGCTCACCTTCATTCATATTCAAAATTTCCGTCGACCAGCCCTGCTTTTCTGCATAACGGGTGTACATACGGTACAAGTCTCCGGCAAAAATCGCGGCCTCATCACCACCGGCACCAGCGCGGATTTCAACGAAACAGTTGTTATCATCATTTGGATCTTTTGGCAGTAACAGGATTTGTAATTGCTCGGTCAGGTTTTCAATGGCTTCTTTAGCTTCTTTGAATTCTTCCTGGGCCATTTCACGCATATCCGGATCGTCGTCCTTTAGCATCTCCTGAGCCATTTCGAAATTATCCTGAGCCTGTTTGAAATCGTTAAAGACTTTGGTTACTTCCTCTAACTGCGAGAACTCTTTAGATAAAGCACGGAATTTTTCCTGATCCGAGATAACGTCCGGATCAGACAACAAGGCCTGAACTTCTTCAAAGCGTTCAACCAGAACTTCCAGTTTTTGATAGACAGATTGTTTCATGTAGTTTGGATTCACAAATTTGTTATTTAAGAGTCTTTTTTATCTAAATCAAAGACATCGTGAAGATAGATTATTTTATCCAGCTCGCCACCCTGGGCAGCATTCTGAATTGCCCGCGTCGGCGCGTGCATTAAATTATTAGTCAGTTTGGTAGCAAGTTCCTGCATTACCTGTTCTGGGTCTTTATTGTTTGCCAGCTGCAGCTTTGCTTTTTCCAGCAACGCATCACGGCGCTCCATGCATTGTTGACGATAGGCGATTACCGCATCCTGAGTATTCAACCCTCTTAACCAAGCCATAAAATCATCACTTTGACTACCAACAATGGTTTCCGCCTGCTCTGCCGCTTTGCGACGGTTTTCCAGATTCTGAGCGACGATGCCTTGTAAATCATCCACCGTATATAAGAACACATCCTCAAGCTCGGCAACCTGCTCTTCGATATCCCTGGGAACGGCGATATCCACCATAAAGATTGGGCGACGGCGACGGCGCTCAAGGGCTTTTTCAATCATACCTTTACCAATAATCGGCAAGGTTGAACCCGTTGATGAGATAACAATATCGGCATCGCCAATGTGTTCCGGAATTTGCGCCAAAGTTATAACATCGGCGCCAACGCTTTTCGCCATCTGCTCAGCGCGGGCCACGGTACGGTTAGCAACCGTGATTTTACCAACCTGGTTATCGTACAAATGACGGGCAACCAGCTCGATGGTTTCCCCTGCACCGATTAATAGCACTTTGGTCTTTTGCAACTGACCAAAGATATGTTTGGCAAGATTTACTGCAGCGAATGCTACGGATACGGCACTAGCGCCGATTTCCGTTTCAGTACGGACCTGCTTAGCAACACCGAAGGTGCGTTGAAACAAACGATCCATGATGATTTTCATCGAACCCGCAGCTTTTGCCTGCGAGTAAGCTTGTTTCATTTGTCCAAGAATTTGCGGCTCACCCAGGATTAACGAATCCAGGCCACAGGCCACACGCATCATATGATTTACCGCTTGTTGGTCGTGATGCCAATATAACGTTGGAGAAATAATGCTCGCTGGTACCTGGTGGTATTGTTCTAGCCAGTGGGTAACCTGCTGTTTCACCTCATTGACGTTTTGGTCCTGAACAAAGTAAAGCTCGGTTCGGTTACAGGTAGATAGGATAGCGGCTTCTTTGCAGGACAATTCGCCAATCATCTCCTGCAGCGCCTGGGCAAGATTATCCGGACTGAATGCTATTTTTTCACGCACAGACACAGGGGCTGTTTTGTGATTTATTCCAACGGCAAAAATGGGCATATATTGGTAGCTTCAGTCTAGTTAACGAGAATAGGTTTACCGTGTCGCGTTCGCTGACATCATTCAATATCAGGCTCTGGTTGGATTTCAACCAATTACCGCAACAACATTCAATGTTGCTAATTTTACGAAATTAAACGGATGATTGAAAGTACCCTGACAAATGTGGTGCAATATAGGCCACTATTGATACACACTTTTACAGAAATCGACTATTTTATGACTCGCCCACTGGCACCGTCCTCATTATGTTCCTCTTTACGCTACTCTTTGCGCTCTTCTTTGCTAAGCGCAAAGCAAGGACGTCTTATTGCGCAAGCCGCGCTGTTATCTTTCACCTTAAGCGCCTGTGCCCTGTTCAGTGGCCCACCAGAACCGCAAAGCGTTGCTGCGCAAAAACTGCGTCAGGAACAAATGCAGGATATCGATAAATGGCTGGTAAAAGGCAAAATGGCGTTTATGCAAGGCTCAGAGCGTAAAAGTGCCAATATATACTGGCGCCACGAACCTGACACAGTGAAATTGAATCTCACCACCTTTTTGGGCGTCAACATTCTTAACCTGAATTCCATTGACGATGGTTACGAATTAAAAATCGATGGTAAACGCTACACGGGGCCAAATTTACAAGCACTACTGGCGGGTATTTCGGGTATCGAGCTGCCGGTTGAAGATTTAACTTTTTGGATCAAAGGTATTAAAGCCCAGCCTCAAGACGCGTTATTCTTCAATTCCGAAAACGGCCTTCCGGCTCGTATCCAAGCCCGAAGAGGCAATGAGCTTTGGCAAATCGACTATCAGGCTTTTGAGAAAGTGGATGAGCACTATATGCCAAGCAAGCTCACCCTAAAACATGGTCAGTTGACCATCAAACTGGCAATTTCCGACTGGACGTTAGAGCGCTCCAGCTTCTTTCAGTAAAAGCTGATTAACGTTAACGATGACAATGAACTCAAAAATAAAGACTTATTCATTTTCTTCCCCGGCAAAAATAAATCGTTTTTTGCATATCACCAACCGTCGTTCTGACGGCTATCATGAGCTGGAATCGGTATTTCAGTTCATAGATTACGGAGATACTCTTAGCTTTTCAAAAAGAGACGATAACAGCATTACGCTGACCCCTGACATTCCAGGCGTGCCACTCACATCAAATCTGATTTACAAAGCCGCGATTGCCCTAAGAGGTTTTGCCGAAAAGCAATTAATCGACATACCGTCTTTAGGTGTGGACATTACCTTAGATAAGCAGCTGCCGATGGGCGGCGGCCTCGGCGGTGGTTCGTCCAATGCAGCAACAACGTTATTGGCATTAAACAAAATCTGGAAACTTAATCTCGATACCCAAACCCTTGCCGATATAGGCCTTGCCTTAGGTGCCGATGTACCAATATTTATCCATGGACATACTGCGTTTGCCGAAGGTGTAGGAGAAATTATTACTCCGGTGGATATCGATTGCCCGGTGTTTTTAATCACTGTACCTTCTTGTCATATTTCTACGGCAACGATTTTTCAGCATCCGGATTTACCGAGAAATACCGCAAAGCTGAGTGAACAACATAGAGTCAATCTGGATTTACAGGCCTGTCACAACGATTGCGAAAATTTAGTTTCGAACCTGTATCCTGAGGTTGCCAACTTAATCACGAGATTGTTAGAATACGCCCCGTCTCGACTGACCGGTACAGGTGGTTGTATTTTTTCCAATTTTACCTCTTTGGAAGATGCACAACAGGTACAGTCGAAACTGCCCGAAAATGTGCAGTCTTTTATTGCCAAAGGGTTAAATCGTTCACCGGTTCTGGCTGAATTGGAACGGGTAACGTAGAGAATTTTTGGGGTATAGCCAAGCGGTAAGGCAGCGGGTTTTGATCCCGTCATTCCGAGGTTCAAATCCTCGTACCCCAGCCAAATTTACCAGACATAGCGTCTGGATAAATAACCGCATCGGGTAATTTTGTTTTCAAAATTACTTGGGTGTGATACCACATTAAAACTTGATTTTAATGTACTAACATTAATGATGTCTAAGTTTCTGAGGAACAGACAGTGCCTGACATGAAGATCTTTGCGGGTAATGCCACCCCTGAACTGGCTAAGAAAATTGCAGATCGCCTTTATATCGGATTGGGTGATGCAAAAGTTGGCAGTTTCAGTGATGGCGAAATCAGCGTTGAAATTACCGAGAACGTTCGTGGCGCGGACGTGTTTATTATCCAATCTACTTGTGCCCCTACCAACAACAACTTGATGGAACTTATCGTAATGGTTGACGCCTTACGTCGAGCTTCCGCTGGCCGTATCACCGCTGTAATGCCTTACTTCGGTTATGCTCGTCAGGATCGTCGTGTTCGTAGTGCCCGTGTTCCTATTACCGCTAAAGTGGTTGCCGATTTCCTTTCCAGCGTTGGTGTAGACCGTGTTCTTACCGTTGATTTACACGCGGAACAGATTCAGGGCTTCTTCGATGTACCAGTAGATAACGTATTTGGTTCACCGATCCTGCTTGAAGATATGCTGAATAAAGATTTGGAAAACCCAGTTGTGGTTTCTCCGGATATCGGTGGTGTCGTTCGTGCCCGCGCCGTTGCTAAGCTTCTTGATGACACAGACTTAGCCATCATTGATAAACGTCGTCCAAAAGCCAACGTGTCTCAGGTCATGCACATTATTGGTGACGTTGAAGGTCGTGACTGTATCATCGTTGATGACATGATTGATACCGGTGGTACCTTATGTAAAGCCGCTGCAGCCCTTAAAGAGCATGGCGCTCGTCGCGTATTTGCTTATGCTACTCACCCAATCCTATCGGGTAATGCGGCTGACAATATCGCTAATTCAGAAATTGATGAAATGATCGTTACCGACTCTATTCCATTAAAACCTGAGATTCAAAAACTGGATAAAGTTCGCCAGTTAAGCCTTGCCGGCATGCTTTCGGAAGCCATTCGCCGCGTAAGTAACGAAGAGTCAATCTCGGCGATGTTTAAAGCCTAAACAAAGTAAGTAATCGTTAATTTCGACGGCTTGCTTAGTATTGCCAGAAAAAAGTGCACAATCGTGCACTTTTTAATTTTTAAGGGTGTGAAAATACTTAACAAAGTGTTATTATGCCGCGCCTTTTTAGCAATGGGTTGTTCTCAGCGTTAAAAAGATCCCTCTTCGAAGGGTTTAGAGATTATTTTTTGGTCGCGAAAAATAATTAAGTTTTACTTTAAATTGAGTACATTACTATGGATTTATTCACATTAGATGCTGAAGTACGTACTGACCTGGGGAAAGGTGCGAGCCGCCGCCTACGTCATGCGAACAAAGTTCCAGCTATCGTTTACGGTGCAGGCCAAGAGCCAGTATCTATCACTCTTGCGCACAACAAAGTTTTCCGTGCACAGGAAGAAGAAGCGTTTTACTCTCACGTTCTTACTTTAAACATTGGTAAAGAAGCTGTTGAAGTTGTAATCAAAGACATGCAACGTCACCCGTTCAAGCCACAAATCATGCACATGGATTTCCTACGTGTTGATGCCAAGAAAGAACTTCAGACTCTAGTTCCAATTCACTTCCTAAACGAAGAAATTGCTGCTAAGACTGGCGCGGTAATCGCTCACTCTGCAAACGAAATCGAAGTATCTTGTTTACCAGCTGACCTTCCTGAGTTCATCGAAGTAGACATCAAAGATCTTGAGATCGGTCAAACTATCCACTTATCAGACATCGCTCTTCCTAAAGGCGTGACTTCTGTTGAGTTGGCTAAAGGTGAAGACCACGATCAGGCTGTTGTTACTGCTAGCGCTCCTAAAGGCGGCAGCGATGACAATGGTGCTGCTGATGAAGAAGCAGACAGCGAAGAAACCACTGAAGAATAATCGCTGAGGAATCTCCTTGACGACTAATATTCAATTGGTTGTGGGCCTGGGTAATCCAGGCCCCGAATACGCAAAGACTCGCCATAATGCTGGTGTCTGGTTCGTCGAAGAACTCGCCCGCATGCACAACATCACCCTGTCCCCGAACACTAAATACTTTGGCCTTTACGGCAAAGGTATGATCGCCAATCAATTGGTGCACCTGTTAATCCCAACCACATTTATGAATCGTAGCGGTCAATCCGTCGCGTCTCTGGCTAATTTTTTCAAAATTCCCGTGGAAGAGATATTGGTTGCGCACGATGAACTGGACTTAGATCCTGGCGTGGTAAAAATTAAGAAAGGTGGCGGACACGGCGGCCATAATGGCTTGCGCGATATTATTGCGCGTATGGCGAACAATAAAGATTTTTATCGGTTACGGATTGGCATTGGTCATCCGGGCCACAGAGACCGGGTTACCGGTTTTGTTTTGGGCAAAGCTCCACAAAGCGAACAAGGTCTGTTAGACCAGGCTGTGGACGAAGCCAGCCGTTGTTTTTCTATCTGGCAAGAGCTGGATTTGAAAAAAGCGCAGAACCGACTTCATACGTTCAAAGCAACAAACTGATTATCTACAGGAACTTATCATGGGATTTAAATGCGGTATTGTCGGATTACCAAACGTCGGTAAATCTACCCTGTTTAACGCACTAACCAAAGCGGGCATCGAAGCTGCGAACTTTCCGTTTTGTACTATTGAACCAAACACAGGTGTGGTTCCGGTTCCAGATCCTCGTCTGGACAAACTTGCAGAAATCGTGAGTCCAGAGCGTGTTATTGCCACCACCATGGAGTTCGTGGACATCGCCGGTTTAGTTGCCGGTGCATCGAAAGGTGAAGGTCTGGGTAACAAGTTCCTGGCTAACATTCGTGAAACCGATGCAATTGGACACGTAGTTCGTTGTTTTGAAAACGACAACATCGTGCACGTAGCGGGTAAAGTAAACCCTGCTGAAGATATTGATGTTATCAATACCGAACTAGCCCTTGCCGACATGGAAACCGCTGAGCGTGCGATTCAACGCCAGGCAAAGCGTGCGAAAGGCGGTGATAAAGACGCTAAGTTTGAAATCCCGGTACTGGAAAAAATTCTTGCTCACGTTGAACAGGGTGAAATGATCCGTTCATTAGAATTGAGCAAAGAAGAAAAAGCGGCCGTTCAATACCTTAACTTCTTAACTGCAAAACCAACCATGTACATTGCCAACGTTAATGACGATGGTTTTGAGAACAATCCTTATCTTGATCAGGTTCGCGAAATCGCCGAGAAAGAAGATGCGGTTGTGGTTCCGGTTTGTGCGGAAATCGAAGGCGAATTGGCTGAGATGGACGAAGAAGACCGCGTTGAATTCATGGCAGAAATGGGCTTAACCGAGCCAGGTCTTAACCGAGTAATTAACTCGGGTTATAGCTTACTTCATCTTCAGACCTACTTCACCGCAGGTGTTAAAGAAGTGCGTGCCTGGACGGTAAAAGTTGACGCTACAGCGCCACAAGCTGCCGGTGTTATTCACACTGACTTTGAAAAAGGCTTTATCCGCGCTGAGGTTGTTGGTTACGACGACTACGTTGAATGTAATGGCGAAGCCGGCGCAAAAGAAGCGGGTAAATGGCGCCTGGAAGGTAAAGACTATCGCGTTAAAGATGGCGATGTCGTTCACTTCCGCTTTAACGTATAAAGCATATTACTGTTAGAAAAAGCGCCGACAAGGCGCTTTTTTGTATCTCAACGTTAATCTGTAAATTAAACCAAGCGGTTAAATTCGCTGCACCACCAACCTTTCCCTATTCGATCCAATCTCGAAACTCCCTGAACATTTTCCTTCCTGAAAGAATGGTAAATTTTAAATCTGTGCTATCGTTTTAGCTAAGCACATAAATACATTAGCTTTTTATCTAATTCTCCTAGCACATATTGATGATCAAGGACGATATGTTTCGAATACTTACCTGCCTATTGTTACCCATCTACGCCAATCAGGTCTTGGCCCAGGAAGATGTAGGCGAAGCTAATGCGGTTGAATCCGCTACTATCGAAACCGCTGCTCTCGAAAACAGCGCTCTTGAAAGCAAGGCTCTGGAAACAATCGTTGTTGAGGGTAATCAGGTGAATTTGATTGGTGGTGCCCTTTCCGCATCAGAGGGCGTTATCGGACAGTCAGAAATTAGCATCAGACCGATTTCCAGAACTGGCGAGATATTGGAATTCATTCCCGGTATGGTCGTTACTCAACACAGTGGCAGTGGTAAGGCGAATCAATATTTTCTTCGCGGCTTTAACCTTGATCATGGTACCGATTTTGCCACCTATGTTGATGGCATGCCCGTTAATATGCGCAGCCATGGGCATGGACAGGGTTATACCGACCTCAGCTTTCTGATCCCCGAAGCCGTCGGTAAAATGCGTTATCGAAAAGGTTCCTACTATGCTGATATCGGTGATTTTAGTGGTGCTGGAGGCGTCGCTATCGAAACCTCTGAGCGTCTTGAAAATGATCTGCTCAGTATCGGTCTTGGTGAAAACGGCTTTCAACGGGCCTTATTGATGATGGATGCACAATTTGTTGGTGGCAGTACCCTTTTCGCTGCAGAGCGTCAACACTACGATGGACCCTGGGATGATATAAACGAAGATGTGGGAAAAACCAACCTGCTACTAAAACATACTCGACCTGTTGAACAAGGTCAGTTCAGTGTTGCCGTTATGGGCTATGACAATGCCTGGAACAGTGCCGACCAAATTCCATCACGAGCGGTTGCGCAAGGTTTGCTCAGTGAATTTGGTTCCATTGATAAGTATGTTGGTGGCGAATCGAGTCGCTACAGCATCAATGCAACTTTTAACAGTGACTCATGGCAAGCCTCAGCCTATGTCATCGATTATCAGTTAAATCTTTGGTCCAATTTCACCTATTTTCTCGATGATGAGCAAAACGGCGATCAATTTGAACAGGTGGATAATCGCAATATCTACGGTGGCCATTTGCAATATTCACTGGCCTCTTCCTTCGCTAAGATGGCAATGAATAATCGCTTAGGATTCGAGTTTCGGGTCGATGACATTCAGGAAGTAAGTCTTTATCAAACCCGGCAACGCCAGCGCCTTGGTGTCACCCGCAGCGATGAAGTAACTCAGCATAGTATTAGCGCATATTGGGAAAATCGCATCGAATGGAGCGACCGCATCAGCACGGTTATTGGCGCTCGTTACGACAGCCTGGATTTTGATGTAGATAATCTGGCAGGTATCAATCGCTTTGGTATAGATCTCAACGACAACTCTGGAAAAGCTGATGATGATTTACTGTCACTGAAAGGTAATCTGGTTTATTGGATTAATGATTCCTGGGAGGCTTATGTGTCAGCCGGGCAAGGGTTTCATTCGAACGATGCCAGGGGAACGACGATTACCATAGACCCATTAACTGGGGAGGACGCCGACCGGGTTGATCCATTGGTTCGCTCGACCGGTTATGAATTTGGCATTCGAGGATTCAGCGCTAATACATGGAATGTGTCAGCGGCACTGTGGTCTTTAAAGCTTGATAGTGAATTATTGTTTGTTGGTGATGCCGGTAATACCGAAGCCTCCCGCCCTTCTGAACGCATAGGTATTGAGTTAGCCGCATACTATCAATTTAACGAGATAGTTAGTGTCGACATTGAATATGCCAATACGGACGCCAAATTTCAGGGTGATGAACCTGAAGGCAATCGTATCCCGGGCACTGTACGTGATGTAGTGCAAGCAGGTCTGAACCTCGATTTTAACGATACCTGGTTTGCAAGCCTTCGGTATCGATATTTCGGTAAACGCCCGCTGATAGAAGATGACTCCGTTACATCGGACGCAACCAGCATTGTTAATCTTCGTCTCGGCTATCAACGATCTGATTGGCGAGCAACACTCGATATATTGAATCTGGCAGACAGCAATTACCATGATATAGACTACTTCTACGAATCAAGATTAGCGTCGGAAACCGATGGCGTTGAAGATATCCATTTTCACCCTATCGAGCCAAGAGCGCTGCGACTAACACTTGAATTAAGATGGTAGAAACGTTGCGTTTGGCTATTGAACTCCAATACATGTCATCTTAAAGATTCTGCAAAAGGGTGAATTATTAAAAATCAGATCAAATTTATAGTTTATAAATCAATCCCAGCCCCTCCAGAATCGTAATACTTAATTAAGCCGAAAACTGGAAAAATCAGCCAGTTGCATTACTTTTTAATAAACGGTGAATTTCACCATTACTGACAAAATTTGCGGTAAATCTATGATTCCCAAAGTCCGGATGATGGGGATAAACGTTGCTCTTAGGATTACGCGACTTAACCACTGAATATCTGGTGCGTTATGAAAAAACTGACTTCCACCCTCGCCCTGCTCGCATTGTCCACATCGATGCATACCTTAGCCGATGAAACTCAAGATGGGCCCACCGTATTGCTCTGGGGCGACACCCATTTACATACCAACTTATCCCCTGATGCGTATGTGAATAAAAACACCAACGTAGATCCGGATACCGCCTATCGCTTTGCCAAGGGCATGCCCGTAATGTCAGACGATACCCGGGCAAAAGTTCGCTTGCATACGCCATTAGATTTTCTCGCCGTTACCGATCATGCCGAATATGCCGGAGTACCTAAGATGCTCTGGGATGGCGATGAGGAGCTGGCCAATACCAAAACCGGTGCGCGCTACATTGAAATGATCAAAAACGGTAAAGGCACGGATGTTTTCTTCGAGCTCATTGGTGATGTAAATGCATCGAAACCAAATAAAGAGCTGCACAGCCAGCGAGTTAGGGATACGGTCTGGAAGCAGATATACGAAGCTGCGGAAAAACATAATGAACCGGGAAAATTCACTACGTTAATCGGCTGGGAATGGAGTTCATTGCCAAACGGTGCCAACCTCCACCGTGTGGTGTTTATGCCTGAAGGCGGCGATGTCGCAGGACAATTTACCCCATACAGCGCCTTTGAAAGTGATCGCCCCGAAGATTTATGGAATTGGCTGGAAAAAACCGCTGAGGAAACCGGCGCTAATTTCGTTGCCATTCCCCATGGCTCGAATATCTCCAACGGTCTGATGTTCCAGAACGTCGACAGTGACGGCAATGCCATTACGGCCGAATATGCGAAAACCCGGATGCGCTGGGAGCCTGTTATTGAAATTACCCAAATCAAAGGCGATTCAGAAACCAAAGGCACGTTATCTCCTGGCGATGAATTTGCCGATTTTGAAACCTATGAGCATTTGATTAAAACCGGTGATGGCGAAGAAGAAGATCATGGCGAAATGGATGAAGCCGCCAATTATGTGAGAACCGCTTTAATGCGAGGAATGGAAATCGAGCAGAAAGTTGGTGTTAACCCATACAAAGCCGGAGTGGTAGGTTCAACCGATGCCCATACCGGCCTTGCCAGTGCCGAAGAAGATAACTTCTGGGGTAAATTTTCCTTAGATTCAAAGCCTGAAGGTAAGGATTTAGAAGGTGCCCCCGGTGTTACCGGTTGGGATATGTCAGCGTCTGGCTTGGCTGCAGTCTGGGCCAAAGAAAATACCCGTGAAGCCATTGTTGATGCGTTTAAACGTAAAGAAGTTTATGGCACCTCAGGGCCGCGCATAAAACTTCGCGTTTTTGCAGGGTATGAGTTTAAAGACAAAGATGCAGAATCCGCCGACCTTGCCAATATCGGCTATGACAAAGGCGTACCCATGGGCAGTGATTTACCGCCAGCAGGTAAGCGCGACAAACCGCAATTATTGATTCAAGCGGTAAAAGATCCAGTCGATGCCAACCTTGATCGGGTACAGGTGGTAAAAGGCTGGGTTGATGACTCCGGTAAAGCCCAGGAAAAGGTGTATAACATTGTCTGGTCAGGTGACCGGAAAATGGCTAGTGATGGCAGCATCGATGCGGTGGGTAACACGGTCGATATGGAAACTGGCTTGTATACCAATGATATTGGCACCGAACAACTAACGGCGGTTTGGGAAGATAAAGACTTCGACCCTAAAGAGCGGGCTTTTTACTATGTCCGGGTTCTACAAATCCCAACACCGCGCCATACCTTGTATGACTCTATCGCGCTGGGCAAAGAACACCCGGAGGAATACGATGCGGTTATTCAGGAACGGGCTTACAGTTCGCCTATATGGTACACCCCGGAATAACCGCTAAATTTAAATTAACGTAATCGCTATTTAAGCTGTAAGCACGACACACACACTTGCTGGACACATAGACAAAACCATGGTCCGGCCTGGAATTCATCGAGACAATAATAAGGCAGATGATAGTGAGACTACTTCGTGAACCCCTATTCCATTTTCTGTTACTGGGAGGCCTCATTTACTGGGCCTACTCAGCGTTTAGCGAAGATGACTCCGAAACCATTGTTATCGACAAAGGTAACCTGCTTACTTTTATGCAGTATCGCTACCAGGCCTTCAATGCCAATCAGGCTGAACAAAACCTGGCCAACCTTCCAGATGACCAATTGCAACGCTTAATTGATGAGTATGTGCGTGAAGAAGCTTTGTATCGCCAGGCATTAGCACTGAACCTGGACAAAAATGATTACATCATCAAAAAACGCCTGATTCAAAAAGTAGAATATATTTCCGAAAACTTTGAAGCACCAGCATTACCCGAGGATGAACAGGTACTCATCAACTATTTCAATGGCAATCAGAAAAACTACCTGCAACCGGATTACATCACCTTTTCCCATCAATTTTTCTCCCACCAAAACACCGATGTTTCATTACCGGCGCAGCAACGGGCGCTGCAAGCTCTGGATCATTTAAACAATGGTGATGCCGGTTTAACCGCTGTCAAACAAGACTTATTTCTCTATAACCGTCATTACGCCGAGCGCCCTCAATCTTTGATTAGTAGTCACTTCGGGGATGCATTTGCAGAGCAATTGTTTACCCAAACCACAATCAATGAAGCTGTATGGCAAGGCCCGTTCGAATCACCTTATGGCTGGCACGTGGTAAAGGTATATAACCGCCAGCCAGCGAAGTATCCGGAATTTACCGAAGTGAAAGATAAGGTTGCAGAAGACTATTTACGCGACATTCAGCAACAACAAAAACAACAATCTCTAAATGATGTTGTGGCGCAATACGAGGTTAAACTCGACCTGTGAAAATCTTTACAAACATTGCGCAGCTGATGTTATATTTCAAACAATTTTGCTCGCTTTTGCTGGTGATCTCGATACTTTGGTTTAGCACAGGTAACCCGGCTTTTGCCCATGAATCGCGCCCGCTGTATATAAAGATTATTCAGGAAGAGGCAAATACCTATACCCTTACCTGGCGAACCCCATTAAGCATTACCTGGGATAATCAACCGAAAATACAAATACCAGATGTCTGTACACCAAACGTTGCAAAATCATCCTCCATTCAGGTTGGGATAAAGCAGGTATCAATTCGTTGCCAAGGGCTCACTGCTGATCACCAGTTTTCCGTTATCTATCCTATCGCCAACCCATCGGTAAGCACGCTAATCGACGTGCAGTTGCTCGATAAGGAAAAACGAACCATTCTTCTTGGACCGGAACAACAATCCTTTGGGTTATTTAACGACAATGTTTCCGATAAGACCTGGCTGGCCTATGGAACCTTGGGCGTTAAACATATCTGGCTCGGTATCGATCACCTGCTATTTATCGGCTGTCTGGTTTTCTTTGCCAGAGGCTGGAAAAAGCTGTTTTGGACAATCACAGGTTTTACCCTGGCCCATTCCGTCACCTTAGGGCTGGCAAGCCTTGATGTTATTCGCGTAAACATCCTTCCCATTGAGGCTATCATTGCCCTGTCTATCATGTTTTTGGCCGTCGAGTTAACAAGAGAAAAAAATACCACCCTCACCTGGCGCTACCCGGCCATTGTTGCCATTAGTTTCGGCTTGCTGCATGGCTTTGGATTTGCATCAGTACTGGCTGACATTGGGTTACCTGAGAATGACAGGTTGATAAGCTTACTGTTCTTTAATCTCGGCATCGAAGTGGGACAATTATTGTTTATCGCAGCACTGTTCGCACTTGTCTGGATAGGTAAGAAAATTGCCACAAACAAACCAGCTGGCTCTACTGTGGAGGAAGTTTTAGCGGTTAGAAATTACTATCTTATCGCCGCTTATCTTATTGGGCCATTGGCTGCTTTTTGGTTCTGGCAGCGTCTGGCCCAATTTTAAGCAAGGCTTTTCTTTATTCGAAAATGATTTTTTGTTGAGGTGTTTCTGGTAGCTTTTCCAGATAATACTGCTCAATTTCGTTGCGCTTTAATTTTAGCGTCGGCGTTAACAACTCATTCTCAGGTTTCCAGGAATGCTGACAAACCAGCAGATAATCCAGGCGCTGATGGCTTTCCAACTGACCATTAACTTCCGACAACAATTGCTCTAGCAAAGCAGTTTGCTCGGCTTGTGCCTGCGGCGCATTTTCACTGAGAACCACTAAACCAATCGGTTGCTTCATGCCTGAACCGATGACACAGGCCTGCTCAAGCGCGCTATTGCTAAGCAATAAACGTTCAATCGGTACTGGCACCACATATTTGCCTTTGGCGGTTTTAAACTGCTCTTTAATTCGGCCGATAATTTTAAAATCACCGTCCGCTGTCAATTCACCCTTATCGCCAGTATGGAACCAACCATCAGTAAAGGCCTGCTCTGTATTTTCCGGATCAAGATAGTAGTCCTCGAAAACCGCATCTCCGCGGATCATGATTTCCTGGGCTTCAGAAAGCTTCATTTCAACGCATGGTAACGCTTTGCCAATGGTACCGATGCGATTTTCATCAAAGGGTAAATTACCGCAGGACAAGCCTGAGGTTTCGGTCATCCCCCACCCTTCGCCGATATTCATACCTAATTTTTGATACCAACGTAACAACTCTTCTGAGACCGGCGCTGAACCGCAGCCAAATACCTGAACCTGATCCAATCCCAGCTTGGTACGAATTTTCTTGGCGACAATATTGCCCAGTATTGGCAGGGACAATAACAGGCTAAGCTTTTTCTGCGGCATGGCTTTGAGGATTTGCGCCTGGAATTTCACCCACAGTCTTGGCACAGACAAGAAGAAGGTTGGACGAGCGTGTTGCACGTCATCAATAAAGGTATCTAGGTTGTCGATAAAGAATACTTCCAAGGGTAACTCGTAGGCGATACCTTCAATCAGACCGCGCTCAGTAATATGCGCCAACGGCAAGTACGATACCACACGTTGTGGTCCGGCATTGCCAATGCCAATAATATCAACGGCACCTTGAGCGGCGGACGCAATATTCTTAAAGGTAATGACCACACCTTTAGGGTTACCGGTTGTTCCTGAGGTGTAACAAATGGTCATGGTGTCGGTAAGCTCAGGCGATGCGATATCTTGCAGAGGTTCATTGGCACGAATCAGCTCATCCCATACCTGATTATTAGGGCCAGAAAAACCACTGACATCGGGATAAGGCATAGAAATAGTCACAAGTTCAGCACTTAGAACATTTTCAAGTGGCTGATAATCATCAAGCCGACCAACAAACAAGGCTTTCATGTCACTGTGGTCAATCACATAGCCTATGGTTTTCTCACCTGCTGTCGCATAGATAGGTACCGAAACCATGCCAGCCATCATAATGGCCAAATCAGCGATAAACCAATGGGCGCAGTTTTTCGAAATAATGCCAACCCGGTCTCCCGCAGCCAGACCCTGACTTTGCATCGCTGCAGCCATTTTACGAGCCTGCTGTTCAACATCGTTAAAACTGTATTGTTGCCAATTGCCCGCGACCGGTTGATTTAAAAACGTTTTATTCGGTTGCTGCTGCGCATGCTGTAAAAACCGATGCAGGGAGGATTGATAAGCCATTGGCATTCCTTTAAGTGAAATTTTTTTAATTATATAAACACATTACCGTTAAATCATGGTCTTAGACAAGAGAAGATGAGGATGATTGCGTCTGGCGCACCTCATCGTTGGAAAACTGGGAGTACATGCCCATGCAAGGCAACAGGAAAAGGTTATTGTTAAGACGCGGTAGAATCGGTATTTATGGTGGTGATGGCTTTATTAATTGCATCTTGCTGCTAAGTTTGAGAGAGTCGCACTCTTTTTAATGTATCTCGTATTTCATGACCCTGGCCGACCTTTGCACCCGCAGCACCCAAATCCTATGTGTTATCTTGTTGATAAGCTTTACCTATCGAGACCCTAACTTCCTCGATGCTGCTTATTCAGCAGTGCTTACTATCATTCCTTTAGCGGCAAGTAATTACCTGGCGCTACTTTATAAAAAACCGGGCAAAAACAAAGAATTTATCTGGCAATCCGGTTTCATAGGATGTTTTCTCGCCAATGTGTTTCTGATTATTTACGTGATCTACACTCAATTTTTGTTTATTCAAGGTGCCGAAAGCGTGACCATCGCCGGATTTTACTGGGTAATGTTTGTTTACGGCGCGACCCTACTCTACTCTCCTGTAGGTTTCTTAACAGGTGCAGCATTGTCCGGTTTATATCTTGCCGTTCGAAATCGGGCTTGATATCTGGATTGCTAAACTCATTCAAATAATACCAATCACATTAAATTATTGCTCACTCAGTGAGAATTTAAAGGCTTTTAGACAAGGCTTTGATTGCAGAGAATGGTAGTTCCATTGTCAAAATCAGTAACGCAGGATAAAGGCCTTTAAAACTCACCCGGAGGGAGTTAGTGAGAGGCCCATTTACTGCTCTATATTTCATATATAGAATGACTATATCAATAAAATCTATGTTGTGACTGCACCTCTGCCCTAACTCTGAGTTGTGCACAAACTTAGTGTGATTGGTATAAAGGCGCGAGACGCTCAAGTTTTGGCGCCTGGGGTTGAAAACTCGGTGAAAACAGCATCTGAATCGAGGTGATGCAGGTTCAATCCTGCGTTACAAATATATAGATAGAGAAAACCGCATAAAGCTATTTATAGAATGGACTGTGTTGACGCTTGGCTCGGATATTTTCTGCAGGCAACAAAAAAGGCAGCCTGAGCTGCCTTTTTTACGAATCTGTTAGTTAAAACTTAAAGTGCTTTAACGTTTTCAGCTTGAGGACCTTTTTGACCTTGAACAACTTCAAACTCAACCTGTTGGCCTTCAACTAAAGTCTTACGACCAGTACCCTGGATAGCACGGAAGTGAACGAAAACATCCGGACCTTCAGCTTGTTGGATAAAGCCAAAACCTTTATCGTCGTTAAACCATTTCACTGAACCTGTGCGAACATCAGACATAGTATATTTCCTAAACTTTTAAAAATTAATGTTACTGGCTCCATCTTAGGAGCTTCCTAGCTTTTGCGATGTATCTGTTAATATGTCGAGATGTTTGTACTACTTAGAACGGTAAATCGAGATAAAACGTATAGCATTTTCAAGCTTGCCCGAACAGTATACAGCTTTTGATCAGGTACACAAGGCATGCAAACATGAATCTTTTGTGAAATTATTGATTTTATTCAGCTCTCGTAGTTATTTCATATAACTATGGCTTATATAAAAAGTGTTACAGATTGTTTTTTCAAACAAATTCATGCTTTCCTGATTAGCAGGGTTGAATGTAGGCCGAATTGGTCCAAAAAGTTCGCAACTCTAGGAAAACACTGCCCTCACCTACCATTAAGCCTGCTTTTCGCGATTTACACTACACTTGGATCAAGCAATGCCTGAGACTGGTTTTTGGCGTTGCCTATCCACTTACAATCAGGAGACAGGAATATGGATATTCAAAAACCGCTGCAAACCCTGGCCAGCCTTGCCCGGGGCGTAGACCCGATATCAAAGCAGGCGTTTGCCAAAGATTCACCTTACAATCATCCGGAAATTATTCGCGACCTTTTTAGCTGCGTTGATTTTATCAATGACCAAACAAAACGTGTTCGCTTGACTCCGGAGCAAATCAAACAGAAAAATATTGATAAGGGGTTGCCAATGAATTGCGGCATGCCCTGGACACCAGCATTAAAACAAAATCTGGCGGAGCAGTTTCGACAGGGTTTGTCGGTGAAAGACCTAGCCAGTAAGTTCGAGCGCACCAATGCATCGATTACCGCCGAGCTGAAGCGCCAGGGGCTTATTAACGAAGGTGGATTACCCCCCTTCTGATGCTGTTAAACGTTTGAATCCGGGTTTTGCCATTGCAGGGATTGCATTACCTGTTGCCACTGGGAATCCAATGGTGCCCGGATATTTACTTTCTTATCAGTTATCGGATGTTGAAAATCCAGTTGCCAGGCGTGCAGCATCAAACGTCGAAAGCCAAAATGCTCGCCAAAAAAAGGATTTTGTTTGTTGTCACCATAATTGATATCACCAAGCATAGGATGACGTAAATGCGCCATATGACGACGTAACTGATGGCGTCTGCCGGTTTTTGGTTTGAGCTTTACCAAGGAATAACGAACCGTAGGGAACTTGCCAACAGGGATTGGCAAACTTGCCTGAGCTAATGTCTGAAAATGGCTGACCGCTTCCTGAGCGGGTTTATCTTCACTAACATATTTATCTCCGAGCTTATCCAGTTTTTCCTTTAATGGATAATCAATTTCACCGCTATCCGGGGTAAAGCCTCGACACATCGACAGATAGGTTTTCTGAATGCGATTTTCCGTAAATTGCTCGCCCATTAACCGCGCTACATCCTGAGTTAATGCAAATAACAAAACTCCGGAAGTTGGCCTGTCGAGGCGATGCAAAGGATAAACATACTGGCCTACCTGATCGCGAACCAGTTGCAAGGCAAAATACTTTTCATGACGATCAAGATATGAACGATGGACAAACAATCCAGATGGTTTGTTTACCGCCACCAGATACTCATCTTGATAAAGGATATCCAATACCGGTGCCGGCTCTTCAACCTCAACTTCGCCCTTTAAGTCACCCTGAACATCATTCACATCGGCGGAATTAGCACTCATAATCTAAATTCCTGAGGCTGTACGAACAAGGTTTGATGACGCTGCCCAGATAAAAGCTCGTCGATATCAGCAATGGTATTAATCAGCTTTGCTGCTTTCTCACCGTGACTTTTGAAGGATTCTTCGGCCATCGGGCACAGACTGATCTGGCTGGGTAATGGCTGTTTCGCATCCATCATCGCTGAAATTCTTGGAATAAAAATAAACTGTAGCCATTGCTCAAATCTGAGCGTATCGACACAAAACGGTTGCGTAGATGCCAGTTGTGCGGCTGAAGGTAACTCAGTTTGCCACAGAGCAAGGACTTCCAGCTCGCTTTGCAGAGCCACTAATAGGTCTTTCAGTTGTTGTGATTTATTCATGAGAATCTCATTTTTGAAAAGCGTCGCAATTATACCTGCCTGCAACACCGATTTACAGGTGTACTGAACAATCGGAATTGCTATAATCGCTGCCAATTCATTGGTAAGTAACACCCTCTTTTATGTCGCAAATTGATACCCTGTCCGAATTACTGCAATTATCAAATAGCAGCTACCGCGTTTTTGATCTTGGTCGTAAAGTCGAAAAGATTTCTAAAACCAATTTTGAACGCATTGAACAGGCGATGATGCCTTACCCTTCGCCGCTGCAAGGGCACGCGCATTTGGCGGTAGTGTTCTGGCAAAAACGTCCGGAAACGCCTTATATCTGGTTTATCAAATTACCGTTAGACGAGCGTGGGCTGTTGAATCAGGCAGCGCGAAATCATTTTATTGCGATCATTATCGAAGCACTTGGTAACGACCTGACTGTCGATCCCACGGAAAAACAGGAAGAATTGTTAAAAGCCAACCCATACAATTTCACCCCATCTCAATATAAGTTAGCGGCATTAAATTCGACTCTTAAATTCGAATTCAAACAGCCGGCTTCGCAATATTTCGAGCATTGTCATTTGTATTTCACAGGTGAGCTTGGCTGGGATAATTGGCAAGGAATTGGCGTCCAGGGCTTGTGTGATTTTGCCGCAAGAATTAACGAAGGTACTAATAAAGGTGCCAATGCCGACATTCTGGCCAATGCCCTTCCTCATCTGCCTGAGCAGGTATTTACGCCGCTGAGTGTAGCGTTGGAAAACCAGCAATTGCCGGTGGTCCTAAATGAGGTATTAGCGCAAATGGCAAAATCTGAGTTAGAAAAAGATTCGCCGGATAGCAATTATCTTAGCGCTATTGTCAGAGCTATGAGTGGTAATGCGTTAAACCCATTATTTCTGGAATTGGCAGATACATTAATTAGTGACAACCGTTGTCAGAAATTAGAAATATTTGTCGCAATTTCAGGTCGAGGATGGATGGCGTTGGCCGATTATTCTCGTATGCAGAAATTCCTTGAGGCCGTGGTCGAGTTTATTGATCAGCAAACGTTTTTCGCCCTATTTCAGGATTTGGTCGCCTTACCAATGATTCGCCCGGTATTGCTGCAAGTCATTCGTGCAAAAGACAGAACTCCGGCTCTCGAAAAGGCAATTGGCGAGCTATTTACCACCATGCAGGGACAAACACCAAAACAGGGATAGAATTAATGACTGAAATTTACGTTGGTTTAATTGGATTTTTGATTATCTGGTATTTGTTTTTCCTACGAAAAGTCGCAGAAACCGCCAGACAATATGCTAAAAGACATTGTTCGCAACAAGGCCTGCAATTTATATCCATTGCCCGGACTTCATCGAGCTGGGCACTAAATAAACGACAAGGACTGCACCTGGTTAGTTTGTTTGAGTTCGAGTTTTCTGGTGATACCACCTCCAGCTATACGGGTACCTTGCAAATGCGCGGTAACCGATTAGAAAAAGTGGAACTGCCGCCGTATAGCATTTCTTAAGACTGCGCTGATACTCCATCATCGAGGTTGTTTCGAGCACTCAAAATCTAGGGTTGCTAGCCAAAAGCTTCAAAGACAAAAAAGCCCAGCGTATGCTGGGCTTTCTTTATAAATGGTGCCGACTCGGTTCGGGCGTCATGCTTCACTCTACCTCCTCCATCCGTGGAGTCGTGCCGGAGATACTCCGGCAGTCGGAAAGCAAAAAAGCCCAGCATGCGCTGGGCTTTTCTTATGAATGGTGCCGACTGCCGGAGTCGAACTGGCGACCTACTGATTACAAGTCAGTTGCTCTACCAACTGAGCTAAGTCGGCACACAAAACTGTGTGCGATAAAAGGTTAACTTTTATCTTGGCACCAAGCCACTGTTAACTAACTTTAGAAAACAATCACTTTTTTAAAATGGTGCCCAGAGGCGGACTAATTTGTCCGGAACAAATTAGAAACAGCTTCGCTGCCTTTAGGTGAAATACATGGAAGTATTTCATTAATCTAACTTGTTCGATGAGGCTCTGGCATCATACATATTAAAATGGTGCCCAGAGGCGGACTAATTTGTCCGGAACAAATTAGAAACAGCTTCGCTGCCTTTAGGTGAAATACATGGAAGTATTTCATTAATCTAACTTGTTCGATGAGGCTCTGGCATCATACATAGTAAAATGGTGCCCAGAGGCGGAATCGAACCACCGACACGGGGATTTTCAATCCCCTGCTCTACCGACTGAGCTATCTGGGCAAATATGTTTAAAGGGCAATCCCCTGCTCATTCCGGAAACGAATAAATCCGTTTCGTTCGACGGCGCATGAATCAGTGATTCATATAAAGCGCTTGTCTCACCCAACTGAGCTATCTGGGCAAATATTTAAAGGGCAATCCCCTGTTGTCCTTGAGGACGGGCGCTATTAAACGTTTTTTCGTGCGCCCCGTCAACCCCTTTTTTCACTAATTTTTCTGTTCGGCTAATTAAAGAGCAAGCTGCGCTATTAATAAACAGAAATTCACAATGAATTTACTTTTGTGGGGTAAAACCTTCAATTTTCGGCTCTTTACCTTCAAACAGGAATGCCACCATAGTCTCTTCGAGAAACTTACGATCTTCGGCATTCATCATCGAAAGCTTGTGCTCATTGATCAACATGGTTTGTTTTTTCTGCCAAAGTGCCCAGGCGGTCTTACCGATATTATCAAAGATACGTTTACCCACTTCTCCCGGATAAAACTGAAAATCCAAACCGTCATCTTCTTTTTGTAAGTGTTGGCAAAATACCGTACGACCCATTATTTACTCTCTTTACTGGTTGTTAATTTGGCTAATAAGGTTTTACTGGATGCGGCCAGCCCTATATCGGCACCGTGTTGCAGATGGTACCAAAGCTGCGGCTGGTGATCATTAATAATTGTCGGTTGCGCTTCGATTTGCAATTTAACCGGGACAATATCCAGATGAAAGTGACTAAAGGTGTGGCGAAACCCATCAAGCATTTCAGTGCCGTGCAAAGCAAACCCCAGCTCAGTGGCAACGGATTCGATTTGCTCTTCACTTTCGGCTTCGTAAAAGCTCCACAAACCGCCCCAAATACCCGATTGCGGACGCTTATACATTAATACCTGCTCACCATCGGTAAACATCAACATAAAAGTGCGCTTAACCGGTTTTTCCTTTTTCGGCTTTTTACCTGGGTATTGGTCCGTAGTACCGCTTCGTTGCGCTTTACAATTTAAAGCAACCGGGCATAACTCACAGGTGGGTTTTCCCCGGGTACAAACCGTGGCGCCAATATCCATCATTGCCTGGTTGTAATCCGCCGCTCCGTCTTTAGGGGTCAACTCTTCACTATAAGCCCAAAGCGCCTTTTCAAACTTACTTTGGCCGGGATAGCCAGGTTCGGCAAAATATCGCGCTAGCACTCGTTTAACATTGCCATCCAATATCGGGTGCGATTGATTTAACGACAATGACAAAACCGCACCTGCGGTTGAGCGCCCA
Source organism: Thalassotalea sp. PS06 (assembly GCF_007197775.1). Taxonomy (NCBI): domain Bacteria; kingdom Pseudomonadati; phylum Pseudomonadota; class Gammaproteobacteria; order Alteromonadales; family Colwelliaceae; genus Thalassotalea; species Thalassotalea sp. PS06. Next base: position 2,298,383 of record NZ_CP041638.1, read on the forward strand.
ATACCAGGCAACGCGATAACCGATTCAATATCTTCTGGGAACTCACCATTGTATTCATCACGAATAATTTTCGCGGTTTTATGTAGATTTCTGGCTCTGGCGTAATAACCCAGGCCAGTCCAATGGTGAAGTACCGTGTCCTCATCAGCATTGGCTAAATCAACAACCGTCGGAAAGGATTCCATAAATCGTTGGTAGTAAGGAATAACGGTGGTGACCTGGGTTTGCTGCAGCATGATTTCAGAAATCCACACCCGGTAAGGCGTTTTATTTTGCTGCCAGGGGAAATGTTTGCGGCCCTGTTCGGCGAACCAGGACAAGACGAGTGAACTAAACGACATATATATGAAGAATTTGTTTTTGCGACATTGTACCCACATCCGTGGTTATCGCCAAGCCTGAAGCAACACCTTAGCCCTGCTAAACTTGAGTTTTTAAGGTAAAACGAAGATAATACGCGGCGCCTGAATTACGGCTTCGAGAAGCATTCCGAACATATCTTTCAGGTGAAGCCTAATATCATTCAACCAATCAACTGAGTGCATTTGATGAGTAACGACAGAACCCACAAAACCAAAGAACAGGCCGAAGCGGAAGGCAAGTACATCCGCAAAGTTCGCAGCTTTGTAAAACGCGAAGGCCGTTTAACCAAGGGTCAGGCAAAAGCACTTGATACTTTGTGGGACACCATGGGACTAGACCACAGCAATGGCATGCTGGACATGGCAAAAGAGTTTGGTAACACCAACCCGATCACCCTGGAAATCGGTTTTGGTATGGGTAAATCTTTGGTTGAAATGGCCAAAGCCGCGCCCGAGCGTAACTTTATCGGTATCGAAGTACACCGCCCTGGCGTTGGTGCTTGCCTGGCGCTTGCCGAAGCCGAAGGTGTGAATAATTTAAAAGTGTACGAGCACGATGCTATCGAAATCCTTGCTGATTGTATTCCAAAGCAATCTATCAATACGGTACAATTGTTTTTCCCTGACCCCTGGCACAAAGCCCGTCACCATAAACGTCGTATCGTAAAGCCGGAATTTATTGAAAGCATTCGTCAAATACTGAAAATGGATGGTGTGTTTCATATGGCGACCGACTGGGAAAACTATGCAGAGTGTATGTTAGATGATATGCGCCAAGCTGAACATTTTGAAAACCTGTCTACGACCAATGACTACGTGCCTCGCCCTGACAATCGTCCATTGACCAAGTTTGAAAACCGCGGACAAAAGCTAGGCCACGGTGTGTGGGATTTACAATTCAAACGCATTAGCTAACGTTCTCAACTTCAGAACCGTAAGATTTCCCTTGCGGTTCTCGCAATTTATGAACATAGCTGAGAATAACAGGCTTAGAGCTGTCTTTAACCTAAAACGTCAAATCCCCAAGATGCAACAACAGCCAGTTACACGATCCCACTCAGCCTAATCGCCCTTGATAAACTGCGATTCAGCGCAGCTCAAGGAACTACCCACAACTCAAGAACACGGGGTTTTATCGCCGTTGTTCGATTAAAACAGCTAATATTTTTTGCATAGCCGCTTTCCAAACCATTACGCTTGATATATCGAGTATGTGGCAATTTAAAGTCAATAAATTAAAACGCCCTGGTATTTAAGCCCCCTCTTTAATACTCAAAATAAATCGCTAAGCATTGATCCAACAAGCCGTTAATTTGAACTAACCTTTATTAACTGCTAAACCGCAAATAAACAATGAGTTATCTTTAAGTTTATGGAGATACTTACCACGCTTGGAGGCTTAGGGCTTTTTTTACTCGGCATGGCGATTATGACCCGTGCTCTTAAGGCTATTGCTGGTCACCAGATTAAAAGAATTTTATCCGACTTAACAAGCTCGCCGTTAAGTGCCGTGACTTTTGGTGCTTTTTGTACGGCACTATTACAGTCTTCTTCTGCCACAACCATAGCCGCGGTCAGTTTTGTCTCCGCAGAAATCATTAGCTTCACCAGTAGCTTAGGAATAATTATCGGTGCCAACCTTGGAACCACGATTACCGGCTGGTTAGTCGCATTATTTGGATTTAAATTTAAAATCGGTTCGTTAGTTTATCCATTGCTCTTTGCCGGCGCCCTTCTTAATCTCATGTCTCACAAAAAGCTGGCCCAGTTAGGATTAGTCATTGCCGGCTTTGCTCTGGTATTTTTAGGTATCGGCCACATGCAAGAAGGCATGGCGCAGATGCAGGACGTACTAACATTTGATCAATTTCCCGGTGACAGTTGGTCCAGTCGCCTGCAACTTATCGCATTTGGCATCCTTTTTACGATAGTCACCCAATCGTCTAGTGCAGGCATCGCTGCGACGTTAACCGCTCTTAATGCAGATTTAATTGTGTTTGAGCAAGCTGCTGCGTTGGCGATAGGGATGGACATAGGTACAACGGCAACCGCCGCATTAGCGACGATTGGCGGGTCAGTCAATGCGAAAAGAACTGGCTTTTCCCATGTGATTTACAACCTATTGACGGCAACAATGGCATTTTTTTTAATTACGCCCTTTATCGATATCACTAGCCTTTGGTTTCCAGCATTGTTAATCGATGAGCCGGAACTGGCATTAGTGGCTTTTCACTCTGGATTTAATCTATTGGGGGTGATCATTATTCTGCCATTTACGCAAAAATTTGCCATGTTCATGAAAAAACTCATACCGAGTGAGCCGCATGCACACAATCGCTTTTTGGACAGGGCGTTACTTGCCAGTCCGGATGTATCATTAATTGCTGTTGAAAAATCACTTAAGTCCCACCAAACCGCGTTGCTTGATGTTCTGGAAAGTCAATTAAAACAGAGCCCTGCGAATATTTCTCTAAGTCAATTGCAAAACAGTTTGGATGAATGTCACCGTTTTATCGATGAAATCCACCTTACGCCGGCCAATACACAACTATGGACTCAGTTAATAAATTCCATACATATCATTGATCACCAGCAAAGACTTCATGAACGCTGTGAAGAGGACGCCAAACGCGCGGTTACTGCCAGTAATTGGCGAGGTCTTGCCGCTGTACGACTTAATTTAATAACCTGTATCGATAAGCTGCGAGATTGCATTAACAATAAAAAGTCTGTGACCTGGAAAGTCGTCACTGAAGAAACATTAAGCCTGTCAACCCATGTTGCGAAATTACAGCTAACGTTAAGGGAGGAAACGGCCGAAAATATAGGCTCGGGCCAACTCAACATTGTGCAGGGGACAGAGTATCTGGAGGCGATCCGATGGCTCACTCGAGTATGCTATCATCTTCATCGAATCTCTGAGAGGATGAGTCAACTTTCGGCGGAAAACAGGTTAAAAGTATGACGATTTAAAGGTTATTCTGGCACTGCGGATGGGGGACAACCTTGATGGGCAAAAAAGCCTGAAGATTGCGCTTCGGTATTCTTCTTGCTCTTTTCACGACGAATCCTTTCCCCGTCATTAGTCCAGTTATCAACATTACCCAATATTGGTTTGTAATGAGAATTCTCACCCTATGTTTTTATCTTACGTCAGCATTTGTGCGTAATCCGACAACTAAGGAGCAGACGTGAAAATTTTTCAAGAACGTATCTTAAAAGATGGCATCGTAGTCAACAATTCGGCTATTGATGTCAGTAGTTTTATTACCAGGCAAATTGATAGCAACCTAATGGCGAAATGCGCACAGAAAATAGCAAAATATTATAGTGATAAACACATCGATCGAATTGTCACTATTGAAAGTGGTGGGATTGCTATTTCGATGCTGGTGTCCGTCATCTTGCATGTTCCTTTAGTGGTCATGAAAAAACAGCGGAGCATCCTCGACCCAGACGATATGCTAATCAGTAAAGTCTACAGCTTCACTAAAGCAGCGGAGTACGAGCTTAGCTGCTTTGCCAGCCATATTCACCCAGACGAAAAAGTACTGTTTGTCGATGATGTTCTTGCTTTTGGTAATGCCGTAAATGGTGTGATAGATATATTGAAACAAGCCAATGCGCGGTTAGCAGGTTGCGCTTTTCTGCTCGAAAAGTCATTTCAGCCGGGTAGAAAAATCCTCGATGACGCCGACATTGATGTTTTATCACTGGCCAGACTGGCAAGCCTGAAAAATGGGATTGAGTTTGTTTCAGAAGCAAGTTTACGGTCCTGAGTGGGAATTAAATATTGGTGGCTTAACGGGTTATATCTATTGCAACCTAAGTAGTCATCGAGATACCGCAGCACTAGCATCATTTTACGGCGTTGTTTAAACAAGACATGCCTGTCTATGTCGATTTTCTCTATCCAAATTTTCAGCACGTCAAATACAGTGACGCTAATTATTCCCTATTAACCTTTATTGGCTGAGAATCTCATTCTTAATGGCAATATCCACACTATCCCGGCCTTTAAGCCATGATCCCATCAGTTTGTAAGACATATCTCACAAACAAGTAAGATATCCACTGCAATTACTCACCTCCTGATTACATGCAATTCCTCACAGCCCTTTAAATTCAGTGTATTTCCCGACATCGTCGTTTTATTACAATTTAATGACGGCGGAAAAAGTGAAAATAATCGCTATTTTTCTGAACGGCTCAGGTCAATAATTAAATCGTCAGGATGACAGAGAGGTTCAGGACGAGCCGGCAGGGAAGCAATCATTCTTTTTTAAGCGCAAGCTTAAAAATAATGCTCGCTAAAGGATGGATGAATCAATCGTTGATTGTTTCGACTCCTAACAAGAACAAGTAATCCATTGAGCGGGTTTAAACCAAAAATAACAGAAGTATTGGATGAAAGGACACTAGTTCACCAAGTCGTCATTAATGGCTTAAACAGAACTCATAAGCAGCAGGATGCTTAAGTTTGAATATAAGGGGCGTTTTTCGCCCCTTTTTTTATGCACTTCGGAAAATTCAGCACTAGACTAGATGTTAACGCTTTAGGCTTTCATCCGAACCCATTAATAAATCCAACAAATCGGCTGCTTGTCTGTCGCCTGAAGCTAGTCGGAATAGAATAATGAAAAGACACTTTTGCATCAGCGACAACCTATCTCATTTACATTTGTTCTCATTAGAATTAGAGCAGAAAGGATTTTTGCCGCCACAGTTTCGAATTTTAAGTGACCAACCGGGCCTAAAGCAGTTAAAGGATTATTTCCCTACCGGGTTTTATTGGTTCGTAAACTTATATCGCTCTGAAATCCATACCATTTTTTGGTATATCATTGCCGCCTTCTTGTTATATCTTGGCTATGTTCTTGGTCTCACTAATACCGATGCCGGCTGGATACCCCTAATCGCCATTATTATCGTTTTTGTCGCCTTGACCACGGTATTGAGTGCAAGTGACGGAAAAGACTCCCTGACCTTAAACAGACAACGTCTGACACACGAGTTAGAGTCCGGTAAACACATTCTGGTTCTGGAAGTGGAAGAAGAGCAAGAAGTCACCCTGTTCCAGACGATTTTACTGCACCCGGAACTGGAATTCGGCCAACTTAAAGAATAAATTTAATTTACCGAATATTGCTGCTTCACATCATCAATAAATCTCTGCCAGGTTTCATCGGGTTTCCAGATAGCCAATAAATCCCGCTTAGCGGTTTCATCCGGTTCACCCAATTGAGTGACACGATAAAGGTATGTAAACACCGCCCCGCGCCAGTTCAGTTTGCAATGGGTCAGAGTGATTCCCTCACTCCCCTTTTGCTCCTGCATCACAGCAACATATTGCTCGAAATCTGCCAACCTTGGGTTTTCCCAAATGACCGGAATATTGTGGTAGATGAGTTCCAGCTTGGCCATAAATGCTTGTTCTTCAGTGCGATCCCCTGGGATCAAATCAATCACTTTGGTGACCCCTAGAGCCTTTAACACTTCAAACTGAGCTTCGTTTGGTAAACCAGAGCTCACCATTTTCTCGTTGTTTACCTGATAATTTTTTAATTCAGATAGCGCTGTCTGCAAGTCTGCATCGTCAGCGAACGCTGTCGGTACTCGACAAAAAAATATGAAAAATACCAATAGTGTGAGGTTTAAAGCTTTCATCGTACTTACCCCAAAGAGGTCTATTTAAAAATTCATTAATTACAGCAAGTTAACGGGAGAGGTTGTTATAAAACTCATACCGCTTAATATTAGAATACATAATTAGCACAGCTCATCTCTGCCGACTTTCAATCGCGAGATTTAGGAATACCCAAAAGGGGAAGAGCCATCAAGAAATCCAACTTACCCAATTAGTTATACTAAATTTAGACTTCGTATAATTGATTTTGCCCTAGATTTATAACGTTAATCTTCCATGCCCGCTGCCCAGCGGATCCCGCCGGTTAGGTGCTCAAGAAATAGTGGATTTGTATACGTTGCTATAGTGTGGCCTAAGCCAGTATAAAACGTCCGGCCTTGTCCCATCTCTCGTTGCCAGGCAATTGGATGATCGCCCATGGCACCATTCCCGGGATCATAGCTGGACTCATCCAGTGATAATAAGACTTCAACATTATCTCTTGGATTACGATTAAAGTTATACCACTCGTCCGAATGCACCCAGGTATCTCCCAGATGACTGGTTGCAGCCGTATCATCCTTTTCAACAATTAGAGTTGCCGACTGCACTTTTGGATGGTTTTTAAAATAAGCGCCTACTAATTGGCTATACCAGAGCCAACCATGTTCGGTATCACTGGCAGAGTGAACGCCAACAAAACCGCCGCCGGTTTCAATATACGATTGAAACGCAGATTGCTGCTCTTCATTGAGGACGTCACCGGTGGTATTTAGAAATACCACCACGGCGTAACGACCAAGGTTTTCAGGAGAAAACGCCCTGGAGTCTTCGGAAAAAGCAACTTGCCAGTTATTTTTTTCACCAAGTTTTAATAACGCTTGTTGGCCGTCGCCTATAGACTGGTGTCTAAAACCCTGGGTTTTAGTGAATACCAGGATGCGCGCTGGCGCTGCCGTTGTCGCACCAATTTCTTTCTTATTCTCTTTTTGGCACCGTCTGTACTTCCTTTCGATACATCAGTTTGATTCGACTGACAGCCACTAAGTCCCGTAAAGGCGGTCAAGCATAGTAAGAAAACGACAACAGCTTTCATTATAAGATTCCATTTATTGAATTGTTATTGTTTGTTCAATAGGCGTTAGACCATCGCCACTGACCATCACTTTCACGTCGCCAGCATTGAGGTTACTTTGTACGATTGCCAGTGCTCTACCCTGGCTGGTTTGCAACGTATCACTTTGATGTCGTTGAACATTATCCGACGCACCATTGTCCACACCCAGTAACTTGATATCACCTTCGAAGGCATAACTCAACTGATATTCTTGATGACGAACCGGATTGCCGGCACTATCGACAACCAGGGGCACTAAATAGGCAACATCATATCAACGGGCTTTTGTTTAACACTTATACGTTGCTCAGGTTGTGCTTTGACATGCATTACTCCTGCAATCAACTGACTATCAAGAACTGAAAAAGATTTACCTCAATGACTAATGTTTGATGCCTAAAACTGTCGAACGAAACCAAAACTGATCGCTTTAGAGATATCATCAGCAGCCTTCCGTAATTCTTCTGTAACCCTATCAATGGAAAGACTTTCTGGTAAGCGCTGAACGAAAGGTATAGTTATCGATGCGACGATGAAATTCCCGTCTAGAATAGGGAAAGAAATATCTGTGACGCCCTTCATAAATGAGCTTTGCACCTTCACATATCCCTGTTTGCTCGCCTTTTTACACTCTCTTAAAAATTTACTGACGTCTTCCTTTTCGTGCAAGTTGGATAGCTGCGCCAACATTTCCTCTTTTTGCGAGTCACTTTGATAGGCGAAGAACAATTGCCCTTCTGCAGAGCAAATTAATGGGCAGCGAAAACCGACTCGAACCGAATAACTCATGTTAGCAGCTGGTTCTGCGCGATTAAGGACAACAATTTGCTCGTGTGATTGGACAGATATGTGACAAGACATGCTGGTTTTATCCGCAAGCTGACGAATTATGGGGGATGCAAACTCTAGAATATCCTTGATGGGCTCTTGTTCTGTCGCCAGCTGCAATATTTTTCGTGTTATACGATACCCTTCACTTTCACCATCTTTTTCGATATAACCACGCTGTTCTAATACCAATATCATTCGGTATATCTCTGCATTCGAACGACTGAGTTTTTCCGCTATCCCTGAGACAGTAATTGGCGTTAAATCTTTAGATAGTAGTTCCAAGATATCCAACCCTTTTTCCAGAGCTGGCGCTGAATATTTCTTATTAGTGGCTACCATGGGCTTCCCTTATTTGACGACTGAAGTCAAAAATTTATCTGTGAATTACTCAGTTAAGGGCTCATTGTAATAATTTTACAGAGAATGTCGATTATCGGTTTACAAACTCTAATCACACTTAATTACTTGTTGTTATATATAAACCCTTCCTAATGCTCTAAGTGAACATATTTTCCATATACGTTGCAAGATTTAGCACCTTTTAAAAGGCTATTACGAACAAAAACTAGTGGAGTTAAAAATTTAAATGCGGATATGCCAACCATATTTTGCGCTTAATTTGGCAGATAAACAGTTCAAAAAATCAACTTAACTAGGAATTACGTTTTGCATAAAAGTCTATAGGCCAAGCTTGCTTGGCGTGGATTATCGAACATATGAGAGTATGGCTTTAACACGGCTAAAACGATTAAACCGACGTAAGTTTCTACATGTAAAAAATCTATAAGCCGCACTGGGATTAGTTGATTTAACATTTTGATACAGGGCTGGTACTAAACAGCTCTTTTTCTTTTTACGAATATGTTTTAAGGTAGGCGCTCATAACAATACCTAATCTAACACGAGAGCCACTTTATGAGACTTTTGTTTCCCCTTTCATTAAGCCTTTTCCTTTTCGCCTGCAGCGAACCACAAAAAGCTGATACCCAAACCACCGAACAAGCAGACTACTCTTCCAGCTTTGAACAAGACATCGAAGATAGAAAAGCCCAGTTAGAGCAGTCGATTCAGGAAGCTGAAGAAAGGGTTGCAAAGAAGATTGAAGAGTCAAAAGCTAAGTTCGAGGAAAAAGTCGAATCCGCGCAACAGGCATTTGAAGAGCAAATTGATTTATCACAAGTCGATTTTGAAGGCGGTATTGATGCTTCCAAAGAGTCTATTGAAAAAAATCTTGAGAAAGGCGAAAAGTGGCTGGAAAAAGAGCTTAAAGGCTCGGAAGATGAATTAAAAGATAAGCTGAAGAAGCTCGATAACCTGCTTTCTGGAAAGGATTAAGCAAGGAGTAGAAACTCCCTGAGCACGTATCGCGAGCGATACTCCTAGCACGTGACATAAAGCACACAATCAGAGATAGTTTCGAGCATGTGACATAAACGTCACTGCTAGAACACAATCAAAGATTGTTCCTAGCACGCGACATAAAATGTCACTCCTGGCACGCTGATGTCATCAGCTTAGAGCACACGCTGTTCCGAAAATGCGACACAAAACATCGCTCCGAATTAAAAGCAACAACCTTGAGTCATTCCCTGATGCTACAGGGAATCTTGGCCAACCTTGAATCAGCCGATTGTGCCAGCTAGAGTCATACGCTATTCCATTTATTTACTCCGTCTTCCCGTGCTCCGACACGGGACCTCCCTTCGTTTTACTGAGACTTGTTTACTCAGTTCTTAAGCTAAAAAGTTGAAATAAATAGGATCACAGCATGCGATAGGAGATCCCGCATCAAGTGCGGGATGACGGTGGACATTATGGAGATAGCGGAAGGTTCAATGACTCAAACTCGCTCTTCTGAGCCATCAACCAAATCTCGCTCTATTCTCTACAAATCGACAAGCTCTAAACATTTTCGAGCTAATCTAGCCGTTTTCTGAGATAAGGGTGCGACGTCAATTGTTACAGAGTAAGGCTTTTCTTCTTTGATTAATTCCACGCGCAGAGGTTGCCCTAAGGTCAAATGGTGATAAGCAAGCAAACCTTGCTCAACCGTTTTATCAAACAAAATAGTGTTTTTCTTGATGATTAACTTTTCCCAATTTGATTCATTAACCTCTAGATCAGCAACCTTGTAATTTACATTTTTAACGTCCTTGATGCGGTAATTACTATTCTCATCAATGTATAGGGCCTTCAGCGCAATAGAAGGGATCAAAATATCACCGTCTTTCTGCAGTGTTATATCAACTGGGTAAGTAAAATAATAATCATCGTAGGCAGAAACGGATAAATGACAAACCGATGCTGAGGTTATATCCGAAGCCGATTCGATATAGTTACCAAGCATCAGATTTCCTGACGAATCGAGCATATCAAACTGAAAAGATCCTTTGATATTAATTGTTTCAGGTACATCGATGGCAATTACATTTACCGAAATAAATGCGAAGCAAAGAACTAATAGCCTGGTCATTTTTATTTCCTTATTATTCCGCCGCCTCAAAAAAAAGCGTGATTTTCTATTGTGAATTCATGGGTAAATCCAGCTAGCTTAAAAGTTGAGACAGCGTTTTACTCCCAACTTGAAAACTCAACTCCCCCTAGTAACGCCCCTGCTTCGACATAAAGAACTGATAGGAGTTAATATCCTGAAGCTTTTGTGAAAAGTTTAAGCCCAACCGGACCAGTTGTGGATTGTCGTTATATCTTGGCAGGATCTGTTTTAATCGATTCAGGGCCTCGCGGGTATTGCCAACACTATCCAGGCTCAAAAGATATACATAAACATACTGGACGTTTTCGATATCTAATTGTGCCGCTTTGGCAAAAGATTGCAGCGCGGTTTTCTTATCACCAGCGCGAACCAGGTGCATGCCATAGCCATAGTGCAGCATTGCAGATTTTGGCACCGCCTTGAGACCTGCCTGATAGGTTTCAAGCTCTTTATCCAGTTGATTTAATCCGCGGTATAAATCCGCCAGATTGACATAGGCAGGATCAAAATATGGGTCAGCTATAATGGCCTGTTCTAGCGCCTGTTGGGCTTTGTTATATTCTCCTAACGCCACATGCAACATACTCTGATTCAAACCACCCTCGCCTCGCCAACGGTTAAGCTCATTGCTCTCAAATAGCTCTTTAATGCCATTGGCTAAAGATGGCGAAAACTGTACGCCAAGATTCATCAACTGCTGGGCAGCAGCCACTCTCACCGCTTTATACTCGTCATCAAGAAGGCTCATATATAAACCTTGCTGCTGCTCTGCTGGCAACAAAAAGCCGACATGCGCCATTGCAAGGCGAATTAGTGGTTCTTCGGATTGAATCCAGGTTTTGGCCATGGATTCATTTATCGATTCGGTGCTATTTGCAAGTAAGCGCAGCGCACTGGCGCGATGTATTTCGTTCAGAGCATCGCTATTGATAACACTAAGGTGTTGTTGCAAGGTTATCGGGTTGCCGTGTTGTAAATTCAGGTAATTTTGCTCGTCCACGCTCAGTGTTCTTGGCTTACCATGGAGTTTACGAAGCTCACTACTCGCCCAGCTATTGGACTTGTCTTCATGGCATTTGGTACAAGCATTAGGGCTGGCAATGCGAGTACTTAAATCAGGACGTGGGATTTTAAAACTGTGATCGCGCCTGTCATCAACGCCCATGTAGGTGGTTTCTGGCATATGACAGTCAACACATTGGCCGCCTTCTTGCTCCAACGGATGTCCCGTATGCTTGGTTTGCTGGTATTTTTCGGCGCTATGACATTGTAAGCACAGGCCATTGCCTTCCACCTTGATCTTCATCGTATGTTTGTCGTGACAATCAAGGCAATTTACCCCGGCGTTGAACATTTTGCTCTGTAGGAAAGAGCCGTAAACATACACCTCTTCTTTAATTTGCCCATCACTGTAATACAACGGATGCGCCAGCATACTCGGTGAAAACTGATCTAAAAATGCGGTACCCGGTTCAATGCCATCGGTCAGAGGTGAGCGCAATGAGTGACAGGCAAAACAAGAATCCATAAAGGTATTGTCGCGTTTTTCACCTTTCCAGCTGGCAACATCTTCGCCAGCCATTCTCAACCATTGGCCAATATCCTGGTTTGAGCGGGTAGCTGATGGTGCTTCCACAAGAGCAGAATAAGGATCTGCCCCCTGTGATTGATGATCTTCCATGTTGCCATGACAAGACTGACAGCCAACATTAATGTTGTCGTAATGGCTAGAGAAAGTGTTTTTAGCTGCATCGTAGTTGCGCTTTAAGCCGTCGGAGTGGCAGTCGGCGCACATGCCATTCCAGTTCTGCATTGGCTGCTGCCAATGCAAACGATCCGCCGGTTTTATATCTTCATCTGCGTATATCGGATACCAACGTTGACCACCCTCTTCACTGCTGCGGCTATCCCAGGCAAATGGGAATACCTGCAAACGACCACCTTCAGCCTCGATTAGATATTGCTGCAACGGATAATGCCCAAAGACAAATTTTGCTTCATATTCTACCGACTTATCTCCATGTTTTAACGACATTAAAAACTTGTTTTGTTGACGATAAAATTTAGCTGTTTGGGTGAAGTGCTCAACGCTTACGCCATTAAAATTTCCTAATACCGTTTTATCACTCGCTTCAGCCATGGCCTTGGCATGATCCGATTGCTGCCAGGCGGAAACCTGTTGTTGATGGCAATTCGTGCATTGCTCAGGCGCAGCAGATTTAGCCTGAGCGACACCGGTAGAGAAACAGATAGAGATAAAGAAAAGTAAGAAACTGATTAGATACGTGGAAAACTTCATTATTGTTTTTATCTGGATAATTCTGACAAATGTTGTGATTCAGACATAGCGCCCGGGCCAAACGTTAAGTACTTCATTAAACCACAGTTTATTAAAATTGCCCTATGGTTTCGCGGTATTACGGTTAAAAAAAATCCCGCCGAAGCGGGATTTTAACTTAAATGAAGTGTCTTTGATTTAACCGATTATCGTAAAGAACGTCTTCTTAGTGCAAGAGGAAGCATAAGCAGGGTGAGCCACGCTAAAGCACCACCTGATTTTTTCTTCTCTTTCTTCTCTTCTTCTGGATAGATACAGCTGCCGTCATCGTCCGTCGCATTTTCATCGAAGTTGTTAGCATTCGAATCTGTACAACCATATTCGATGCCATCAGACAGAACCGTTAACATGAAGCTTGCGCTTGCCATATCGCTTGGGTTTGACGCATCTGCAACCATCACAGTTACCATGGTTTCACCATGGAAGTTTGCTTCTGGCATTAGTGAGAAGGTACCACCAGGTTTATGGCTATGAACTTCCGCCGTAACGTTGTCACCGTTCACGGTAACGATATTGCTGCGATTATCAGCATCTGCATAGGAGATCACCAAGTCGTCTAACGATTCATTTTCGTTAACCGTCAAGTCAGGGTAAACACCCATGGTCAGGTTACCATTAACGGTAATTGCCTGTTGAACTTCAACTGTCGCGATACCTTCAACGTCGCTAGTCGTGGTAATGTTCAGGTCTTTACCTGCCGCATCTTCATCAACGCGAGCTTGTAAAGTCACCTTAAACTGACTCATTTGCGGACCAACATAGTCATAACAAAGTACCAGACCGTCCGACAGTTTCTCATCGATATTGTCATACGCGTACTGAGTACCGGAATAACCTTCCAGTGGACCAAAGGTCGTCTGGATGCCTGAGAAACCATGGATACCAACGGTACCAAGGGTTTGACCTGCAAAGTTGAGGTTATCGTAGGCCATGATCACTTCATATTGACCTTTACCAAACTGGTATGGACCTAAGTTGAAAATAACCTCGAAGTCATAGCGATCGGTATTATTCTCAACAATGTTTTCCTGCAAAATCCAATCCCAGTATGACGATTGTGAACGGACATTATCCCACTCAACAATCACGGTCTGGTCTTCAGTGTAAGCAAAGGTAATACCTGAGTTTAAGTCGCTATCCCAAAGGTTTGGCTCATATGGTGTACCAAACGCTTGTCCAAAGAACTCACCTTTCCAAAGAGGCGCAATCATCGCATCCGGGAAGCTTCCCATAGGGAATGGCAAGTGGAATGGGAAGAATAACGGCAGATCATCGAACTGCAGGTAACCCATTGGACTCATAGTAAACTGCGGATAAGACTGATACTCGTAGTTGTGATACAAGGAGTACGTTGGATTGCCGCCCCATAACCAAGCAAATGGTACGGATAGGTTTTCATTCCAGACGCCACCCCAATCCGGCGTAAAGCCAACAGCGGTTTGTAAGTCGATGTAACCACCGTCATGATTCGGTAAACCGAATGATGGAGTACGACACATGGCATCCTGCAAGTTTGTAGTGACCAGGTATTCCGGGGCAACGTTTGATGTATCGGCTTGTACACCGCTAACAACAATCGTACGACCATCAACCATTAGCTGCTCTTCGCCAGAGTTATGCAATTGTACCGAATCAGCAACCAGGCTCATGCCTTCTGGCAATGCCGTGGTCAAGGTAAAGTTACGATCACTACCTGTGGTGTTTTCCATCACGTTAATGGTGACATCAACAACATCGCCGCCAGCAGCCATAGTTTGACTGGTTTGGATTTGAGTGTCGTCTTTTTCACGATTTAAACGATAAGGGATAAGGCCAAGGTCGGCCATATTATTGCCATCAGAGCCTAGCTCCATTGCACCGTAATAGATATCGCCGGACATCATGTCCATATTCCATTCTACGTCTAATTCGAATGAAGATGCTCCATCATAGCTTTGCGGACCAGTTACCTGGATGCTGTCGGATAAATCATTACCAACGACCGCAGTAGCTACTGTGTATGTGTCTACAGGAATCGGCTGAGAGGCATCCCACCACTTTTTCCAGTTGTGGAAGACGACCCAATATTTACCGCCATCCGGATTATTGATGTTACAGAAATCATTTCGTAAATCGCTTAATGAAATACAAATTGCTTCCTCATCCATTTGCACCATGTTATCGCCATTGGCATCGATACCAACGATGATATCTAGATCACCACGAATGTAATCTTCGATTGCAGTAGAATCATCAGAGCTGATCACCTCGGCAATCAGACGCTTGCTACCTGCTGGTACATCAACCCAGTGCGTGTAGGTAGATTCATCAAGATTGCCACTGATAAACGGTGAAACATACTCTTGCGCCTGAGGTAAAGTAAAACTCATCAGGTTCGCTTTTTGCTCTTTATAGCTAGTAATATTCAGATCTTTGAAGTTTGCACTTGTCAGGCCGCGTAACGTGTATACATCATTATTACGATGTGCCGACATGGTGATGTTTTCAGGTAAAGTACCGTGATTGTATTTCAACGCTACCGGCATATAGCTATCGGCACTTTGTTGGTTATCCTCTTTGATAACCACGCTACCATGTACTTCTACTTCAGAGTTACCAATCGCAGATTGGGCATCCAGAATTTTCGCTTCAAAGACAACCGATTGTTTCTGGCCTTTTTTCAGTGAAAAGCTTGAAGGGTATGAAGTCAACTGAACCGAGTATTCACCGGTTTTCGGCTCAACGGTCCAGCTACCATCATGGGTAGCCTCGAAAGTACGAACCCAGCTACAGCTGCCTTTACAGTTAAAGTTAACCAGCTCAGGCATGTTCAATGCTTTTACATCACCACCGTTTTGTGGGTTAGCAAGCATGAAGTTTTCTGAGGTTTCGTCCATGATAAGACCCGCAGACGCTGCTGATGCGACATCAACTCGACCGGAACCCGCACGATAAATACCAGCTTCGGTAATACCATTTGGCCAACCTGAATCGTAACGAACGTTGCGGTTAGCAGTCATCATGATAGCCGACTGAATTTGCGTCGCTGTCCAGTCTGGATTTACCTGACGGATAAGCGCTGCTGCACCACTGATATGTGGTGATGCCATTGATGTTCCGCTATAAACCGCATATTTACTCGATAAGTTTACTGCTGAGAACGGATGTTCATCGGCAGCACCGGCGTAAATATCAACACCAGGGGCAGAAATTGACGGAATCAAATGCTCTGGGTTGGTTCGGCTCGGTCCGCGTGACGAGAAATTTGCCAGCATATCGGCATTTTCTGGATTCACATTGCGGTTTATCTCACTGGCAGTAATGGTAGCCATGTGACCGCTACCGGATTGTAACCAAGGGATCAATGACCACTGGGCATCGCTGCTAATATGAACACCTGGAATTGAGTAAACGTCATTATTTAATGATTCACCATATTGAGTGTTGTATAGAACAAAACCACCAGCGCCACCGGCTGCAACATTGTCAGCTTTAGCAACACGGGCAATATCACCGCGCTTACAAACAACGATTTGATTTTCGGTAAAAGTATCTGCTGCAAAAGGCTCAAGACATAGCTCATCACCATAGTTTGCCGCTAATACGATCTCACCGCTAAATTCACCAGAGATACCTTTACCTTCAAACATACCTGGTGCCGGAGTATCACCGCCACTAAAAGTGCCTAAAGATTTACCGGTAATATCGATAGTACGTCCAGTAGTTGTTGCGCCAACGGTTAATAACCAAGGTGACGTATGATCTGCAGAAGACATGTATTCATGGAAACCATCGGTACCGCTATTACCTGCGGATGCGGCAACGACAATGCCCGCTTCCTGGGCAGATAGGAAAGCAAGTTCAACGGGGTTTTCCCAAGGGAACTGCTCACTACCACCAATGGAGAAGTTGATAACGTCAACACCATCAGCAATGGCATCTTCGATACCCGCTAATAATGCTTCCGTTGGACAACCGGCATAGGCATCGCCCGCATTACCCGGATAACACACCTGATAAGAGATGATGTTTGCATGGGGTGCAACACCAGAAATGGTGCCCATATTCAAACCAGTGTCGATACCGTCGCCGTCACCTAATTGCGGCACTACATAAGGAACATCATGAAGGATGTTACCAGCAGCCGTACTGGCAGTGTGAGTACCATGACCGTTGTAATCTTCACCGTTTTTCGGGCGAATTTGTACGCCTTCCATCCACTCAGGATGATCCGGTGCCTGAAATTCCGGGGCGTTATAGACATCAGTAATGACATCATAGCTGCGAACACCAATTAGCTTATCGTTACAAAGACTGGCAAATTCGTCTTTGCCACAATCACCAACATAGTTGCCGTCACCAAACGGGTTAATATGTTGATAGCCATCGCCGCCAATGGCCGCAAAAGATGGGTGATCAGTATTGATACCGGTATCAAGGACACCAACGATCAATCCTTCACCTTGCATAGCTGGCGCGCCCTCACCGGCCGATTGCCACACTTGCTCTGCACCGATGAGTTGTGGACCGATATCGGTGTGCAGCTCATGTAAGGTTGAACGAGTTACGGCAGTGACCTGAGGTAAACGCGACAACTCTCTTGCCTGTTGCTGGTTTAGCTCTACCGAGAAACCATTGATGGCAACGGTAAACTGTTTTCTCGCCTCAATCGCCATCCCAAGAGAGCTTAAATTATCAATAAACTGATTTTGTTTGTTTTTCAGATAATTTTGGTAGGCATTGATATCTGTCTTGTTTCCAGCACCCGCGAATAGGTTAAATTTCCCCTGAACGCCCTGATTGCTGGTGTTTGACAAAGCCGTCGCGTTTAATCCCTGGACGCCACCATGATATTGAGTAACCGGTGCTTCTTTCATACGAACGATGTAGGTATGGGTACCTTCAAGCCCATCTTCCGGACTGAACTTTTCGGCACTATTGGCACGGGTAATATGTTGGTTAACATTGTCTGCACGCTTTAACACGTTGTTTTGCGTACGGCTTTGCTCACGGCGCTGTTGCATTTGCTCGAGCTCCGCTTTGCTAAATGGCAGTTGTTTTAAACTGCCACTACTTAGTGTTGTTGATGAAGGCTCTGCCAATGTAGCAGCCCCAACTCCTAAGGCATAGCAAGCGCTGGCTATGCACAGGGAGATAGATTTTAGTTTCATCGTGTTCTCCATGATTGTTATCATTTTTTTGTTATGATTGTTCGACCCACCCTTACTGGTGGACCACTCATGTTAAACACCATTACTGCGCAAATACCCGTCAATTATTGTGCAAAATTGTGTACAGAAAACTGTCTAAAATTGTCGCAATAAAAATTGTGCAAAATTGTACACAAACCTTTAAATACGGTATATACAGGGTTAGTATCCACTGTCGTATGCGCTAATAACCCAGTATCAAAAAAACGATAACAAGCAGTTAACAATAATGAAGTATTCCCGAGCCTGTATATTCGCCGCTCTAATGTCGGCCAGTGCAGTTGCAGCTCAACAATCCGACCCAAAAACTTCTGAATCTTCCGAGGTGCAGGAGCTAATTGCGTGTGAAGGAGATTGTGTCGCACGCAACAGTTGGGCAGTGGGCGCAGCATTAGGTTACGGCAAATATTCCAGCCCTCTTCAAAACGGCAAAGAACGACATATAGCTTTCCTCCCCTCTTTCTATGTCTATGCCGACAAGTTCTACATTGAAAATACCACGACCGGTTATACCTTGATCGAAGATGAGTTCTGGTCGATTGATATCAAAGGTGAGTTAAATCCCGACGGGATTTATTTTCAGAACAACAAACTGGATGCGTTTTTAAGTACCACGGGCAGTGCCGGACTATTTCCACTCCCACTACCTGAGGAAGAACAAGAATCGGCAGAGATTGATCGCTCCTTGTCATATCTGGGTGGCGTTGGCGTTGATTTTTATCCAAATGCTAACTGGCGATTAAGCTTTGACTTACTTACCGATATCACCGCAGTGCATCACGGTCAGAAACTCGGGTTGGGCTTGGCCTATCAAAATCAGTTTGGCGACTTAACCTATCAACTCAGCACGGGTGCGCAATATCGAAGCCGGGCACTAAATGATTATTACTATGGTGTCGAAAATGGCGAGTTAAGCTACCGGAGTCCTGCTTATCGGGCAGATGCGGGATGGAACATAAAATACGAGTTAAATTTCAATTATCCCTTTTACGAAAAATTTGCGCTTATTGGACGCTACCAGTATCAGGATTTAAGCGAACAAATCGTTCTCAGTCCGCTGGTAGGAGACAACTCTACCCACTATTATTTTATTGGGGTTAGCTGGCATTTCGGGGGGCAATTTTAATGAAACCCTGGTGGTACCTGAGTCTTCCCCTGCTGTCTTGTGCTGGCAATGCACAAGCCAATCCGGTATACCTGTCGCCCACGCATTGCGTTACCACCCAACTTACCTGTGAACTGCCAATATCGCTAACCTGGAAATTTGAACACCCCACATCTTTCTGCCTGATTAAAGAAAGTGACAGTAGCAATCTGTATTGTCATAACGGCGCTACGTCCGGACAAGTCACCATCCAATTGCAATACAACAAAAGCGAACAGCTGATGGTTGTCGACAGCAAAACTGGCTTACAAATTCAGCAGTTCACCTTAAAAGTTATGGTGCCAAATAATGCACTGAGAAAGCGCAAACGTCACGCCTGGAGCATATTGTAGATGACTATCAAAACCCAACCTCAGCTTTGCCTGATAGAAGATGATGTCAAACTGGCGGCATTAATCTCTACATTTTTTAGCAATAATGGTTTTCAGGTGAGTCATTTCGAAACCGCAGAATGTTTCTTAGCGCAGCCCGAGTTAACTAAATACGATGTGATTGTATGCGACATCAATTTACCGGGCCTGAATGGTTTTGATATCTGTCGACGATGTCGCCAGTCTTTCGATGGTGTGTTCGTGTTTCTTACCGCAAAAACCGAAGATTTGGATCATATCTCAGGCTTAGATCTGGGTGCCGATGCCTATATCGCCAAACCCGTCCGGCCTGCGATATTACTGGCTAAGATTAACGCCCTGCTTCGTGCAGTTAGTCGCCACTCAAACACAAATACCCAGCGGGTACAGCTACCGCAATTAACCATAGACAATAGCGCCAGAAGCATACAGGTATGCGATAAGAAACTGATGTTGGCCACGGAAGAGTTTGATTTATTGTGGATCCTGATAAGTAACCGTAATCAAACTCTAAATCGCGAACAATTGTTTCAAAAAGCCGTGGGGCGGGAATACGATGGCCAGGATCGAATCATTGATGGTCGCGTGAGTCGCATTCGTAAAAAATTCAATCAAATAGAAAATAACCCGTACGAAATCAAGACCGTATGGCGCAAAGGCTATTTGTTTGCGGAGCGGTAGAAACGGTTATGCGCTTACAATTCATCAAGTTGTTTCTACTGATATTTGTGACCTTGTTCCTGGTCGCCATTATCACCGATAAGCTTTATCAATTATCACCACAATCTAAAGCCCATCAAATTGATGTGCAACAAGTATTTGCCAAGGTCTCGCCATCGATAGAAGCAAATACTCAAGGTCTGATCGTTAATCTGCTGCAGGTTAATAATTTGCATTGGCCAGACGATATGACCCGAAAGTTAATGTCGGGCGATGTGGTCTCCCTTAAAGATGGTACAGAGATTTATTACTACCGGCTCGATGACTCAGACGAAAATCTGGTTTTGGAGATGGGGCCCTTTCAAAGTCAGGCACAAGATGATGCCATTGAGCCGATAGTAATCCTTTTTTATCTCAGCTTTGCTGCCTTTTTGTTTATTTGGGTGTGGCCGATGTTCCGAGATTTGGAACAACTGAATCAGGCCAGCAAACTGTTTAGCAAGCAAAAGCAATTCAACCCCGTCATTATCAAGCCTTCATCAAGCGTTTACCCTGTGGCGCAGAGCTTTAACCAAATGGCTAGTCAGCTGTTGCGGTACATGTCGTTGCAGCGATTTCTTGCCAGTACCTTGTCTCATGATATTCGCACCCCGGTAACCCGCATCGACTTTTGCCTGGAAGTGATGAATCAAAACAATTTCTCGGAAATGAAGTCGTCGATCCAACAGGATATTGATGAGATAGACTTGCTCACCCACGAGTTTATTGAATTTTCCAAACTCGAAGAGGAGTACGAGAATCTCAATATTCAAATTCATGATGTAAATGCCATGCTCGCAAGTCTGGTCAGTAAAATGCGTATAGGAAACGACAAACCCATCGATTTCGTTAGCGCTTGTTCAATGCCATGGCAATTTGACGAAAACTTCCTCAGGCGCGCAGTGCAGAACGTCATTGCCAATGCCTTGATCTATGCCAAAAGCGAGATTCGGGTGCAAGCAAAGGTAAGCAATTCTGACTTAGTTATTACCGTCGAGGATGATGGTAATGGGTTAAGTGATAGTGCTTGTAAAGAAGTCACTCAGGCCTATGTTCGTGGTAAAGACGTTACAGATCTGGGTAATGGCTATGGGCTGGGGCTGGCATTTGCCAAGGTCATTTGTGAGTGGCATCAGGGTAATTTGATTATTGAGCAATCGCAGGCACTGAAGGGCCTGAAAGTGGTATTTCGACTTCCAGGCGCAGTTAGTGACAATAACTACTCTTTATGGGATGGCGAGAATATCGTGAAGATCTCCGGTGCGTCCTAAAGACAGGGAGAATGTTGGAAAGGCATTTCCAACCGGAATGAAAAACAAACGACTATCGCCTTTACCACGTAATGCCGGATCAGCACTGGAAATGGTTCCGCCAGCGATAAGGTGATTATCAATTACGGTTAAACCCCTGAGAAAATAACCCAGTTGGATATTGGGTAATTCCGGATGTACCAGCTGTCCGTTTGCCGAATCACAAATATAAAAACCCTGCTCACAAGGCACCAGATTATGACAGGCCTTACCGACATCATTGGTGCGCCCTAAGACATTAAAATCGTGATCGAGTTTTAAATAAAAACTGTTCTGACTTTTATCTGCGCCGGCGGAATTATGGGCAAGCAAATACAAGTAGTTATTGTCGATATAAATGGAATTGAAATGGTGATAATCGGGGCTATTACGAGCGGTTTTACGAACAAAATCGGTAGAGGAATTACCCAGTTGATAATCAAAGCGTTGTGAATAGATAAACTCTTTTTCTATGCGTCCTTCGAGCGTGCAACGCCAGACAATATTTTGCCGCGTATTGGTAACCCAAAGTTTGTTATTAAAACAAACGATCTGATGCACCCGAACTGGAACTTTCACTTCCCCTTCAGGGCTAATAAACTGAAAGGATTTTTGCTCAGTCGCTCTATTTCCCTGCAAAGCAAACGTTAATGCCAGACTACGTTCATCCTTAGTGCCATTTTGCACATACGTAATGGCCAGATATCTGCCATCGGGAAGTTGAGTTACGCCAAAATAGTTACCGGATAGCAGTTTATGAATTCTGCCGTGATCAAACAAAAATAAACCGTTGCTACTGGTAAACAGAAATTTGAAATGCGAGCGCTGCTGGGCGAAACCATAATGGCCAAGCAAGCTTTTAAAGACATTGAAGCCGAATCGCTTCAAATTAGACATTTGTTCTATGCGCATAGTGTCACTCTTATTTTTAGAAGCACAATAGTTTTGGGCAGACCATTTTTTACTGTAAAGGTATTCGTTTATAGGTTGCACTTACGTCGATTGGCAGGTTTCATCCTCAGGTCTAAATATAAGGGTATGACATATTTAAAAAATATCGAGAAATTTAGGATAGTTGTTTATTTTGAAGTGGGTTTGCAAGAGCGGTTGATTAACCATGTTCTTGGCGGATCAATGTCCGCCAAGAAGTAAATAGCGCTATTTTTAAAGAGTTCAATTTAGAATGGCATTTTCATACCAGGAGGCATTTGCATGCCGCCGGTCAAAGCGCCCATCTTATCTTTGGTGGTTTCTTCAACGCGACGCACGGCGTCATTAAACGCGGCGGCTACTAAGTCTTCAACCATTTCTTTGTCGTCTTCCATCATGCTTTCATCGATTTCAACACGACGAACATTATGGTTACCTGTCATGGTTACTTTAACCATGCCGGCACCGGCTTCACCGGTAACTTCCATATTAGCGATCTCTTCTTGAGCCTTCGCCATTTTGGCCTGCATTTGCTGGGCTTGTTTCATCAAGTTGCCCATGCCACCTTTAATCATACTGGATTCTCCAAAATTAGTTGGGCTGAATCGAGTCAGCCTTTAGCCTCTGAAATTTATATTGAGGCAAAAAAACAAAACGCAACCAGTATACCAGAATAAACCTGATTAGGTATTTTGTATGTAGTTTACAGCGCCTGGATACTACTCATTGCCACCTGGGCCTGAAACTCTTGTTGTAACTGGCGAATAAACTCATCATCGCCAATCACTTGTTGCGCATATTGCAGTCTGCTGTCATTAATTTGCAGCTGTATCGACAGTGGTGTATCCGCGACATTTTCCTGAATATCAATAATCAATTCCGCAGGTTGCTGCTTAAGCATCGAGTAACACTTGGTTAAATGATCGATAGCCGCCTGACTTTGCAGGTGCGCAAACTCACTATCTAAAATCAAATGTAATTGTTGGTCACTGGTGTTATCACCAAGAATCGCATTTAGCGCTAATTGACGTAATCTGCCGCCAAGTCCCATGGCATCAATCATATTGGCCCACAAGTCAATCTGACTGGCATCGCGAATTTGTGTAGGGTCGATAAGATCAGGGGTAAAACCATTCTCTGCATCGATATTAACGATGCGATCTTCAGGCTCAGCCTGAATCTGTGGTTCAACATTTTCCGGAACGGGTTGTTTGGCTCGCTCAACGAGCTGGCGCGCGGGAATATCGGCTTCGATTTGTGAAACCTGCTCATTGTTTTGCTCGGCAATAGATTGTGCCGCTTGCGCTGCAGGGGTATTAGCTACCGGAACGGTCTGGGGCTTTTTTGCCCTACCCTCCACGAGCTTTTTACGGCTCCGCAACATATTCCTTGTAGCTAAAACGCTATCTACCTGATTGCCACCTGAGTTGGCAGGAGCTTCTGGTGCAATGGTTTCCATAACGGGCACGGACGTTTCTGAAACCGCTTCTTCATTATCGGCCGTTGCCACCATATCGGATTGCGGTTGCGGCTCTTCAGGCGCTGCTGCGCTATGATTTTGAGGTTGATTATCGCTTGCTACATCCGCAATTGGAGGCTGCTGCGGCCATAAGCCTTCATCTCTGGCCTGAGCTTCCAAACCTTGCTGTTCGATATCCAGCATCTTCGGCTCTTTATCAGCCTGGGCAGCCACTGGTGACGTTTGAGGAACCACAGTGGTCGGCTCGACCTGCACTTGCGGTTCAGGTTGCATTACAGGCTGCTCCATAACAGGTTGCTCAATAACCGGTTGAGAAACGGTTTCCGGCACAGCTGGCTGGGTCGCCACTGGTTGCTCTTTCGGCTCTAGGTCTGACTCTTGCTTTTCCTCTGGATCTTGATGTGCTTGAACTGGCTCCGCTTGAGCTTGCTCAGACGGGTTGTGTACGGAATCTAAAGCTTCAACAGGTGCCTCAGCGTCATCAGGCTTTGCATCAGGGCCTAATTCAATATCTGCCAATTCAGCAATTTGTGCGGTTGTTTTATCCGAGGCCAAACTCTGCTCTTTCAATGATTGCCTTTGGGTTGGCTTAAATGCCAACATTCGCAGCACAACCATGTCAAAACCCGCCTGCTCATCATAACCAAACGGTAAATCTTTGCGGCCGTTTAAAACAATCTGGTAGTACAGCTGCACATCTTCCGGGCTCATCGCTCGCGAGAATTTTTCCAGTAAATTATGGCGCTGTTTATCAACATCCACGGACTCTGGCAACAATTGCCACATCGCAATCTGATGCAGCAACTGCAATAATTCTGCCAGCAAACGCTGATAATTCGGGGCATAACTGGCGATGGTTTGGGTTAGCTTCATTAACCCTTCAGAATCTTGCTTAACCAAAGCAATTAAGATTTTATACACCCAGTTCTGGTCAACACCGCCTAACATCTGTTGCAAATTACTTGTGGTGAGATGTCCTTGCCCCTGGGCAATCGCCTGATCCGTTAAGCTTAAGCAATCACGCATACTGCCGCGGGCGGCTTTCGACAACAGACCTAAAGTTCCGTCTTCGAAGGTAACCTCCTCGGCATTGAGGATTTCGGTTAATTTAGTTTCGATTTGTTTTGGCGTTAACGCCTTTAAATGGAACTGCAGACAACGGGACAAAACCGTAACCGGAAGCTTTTGCGGATCTGTGGTGGCAAGAATAAACTTCACATGTTCCGGGGGTTCTTCCAGGGTTTTCAACAATGCATTAAAACTGCTTTTTGACAGCATATGCACTTCGTCAATCAGATAAACCTTGTAGCGACCCCGGCTTGGTGCATATTGAACGTTATCAAGAATTTCGCGGGTATCATCAACTTTGGTGCGCGATGCGGCGTCGATTTCCAGTAAATCAACAAACCGTCCGGCATCGATATCAACACAGGCATCACAGGTTCCACAAGGCGTGGCAGTAATCCCCTGTTCACAGTTCAGGCTCTTCGCAAAGATTCGCGCAATCGTAGTTTTACCCACCCCGCGAGTACCGGTAAACAAGTAGGCATGATGCAGACGTTGTTGCGTCAATGCATTCACCAACACAGTTACGACGTGCTCCTGTCCCATTAATTCCTGGAAGTTTTTAGGACGCCATTTTCTTGCAAGAACCTGATAACTCATGATGTGATTTATTCGCCTTCGTATTCAACCATGGAAAACACGTCAACATTTAACGCATGTAGTCTTTCGTGACCTTTCAATCCCGGCAAACCAATAACAAATGCCGCGTGCGACACCGACGCTCCTATCGCTCGGATAAGGTGGGTGGTCGCTTCAATGGTACCACCGGTAGCCAGTAAGTCATCAACCATCAACACAACATCATCTTCGGTAAGCGCATCCTGATGAATTTCCAATGTGTCCTGACCATATTCCAAATCATAGGTTTGCGAATGAGTCGCTCGGGGTAATTTGCCGGGTTTACGAACGGGGACAAAACCAACACCCAGCTCTAAAGCTAACGGTGCACCAAATAAAAAGCCTCGGGCTTCGGTACCAACAACCTTGGTTATGCCTTTGTCCTGATAACGTTTTTTGAGAGTATCAATACAAAGTTGAAAGGCCTTAGCATCATCTAAAATGCCGGTGATATCGCGGAACATAATGCCAGGGATTGGGTAATCCGGCACGTCATGAATAACATTTTTAAGATAGGAAATGTCGCTTTCTGTCATGATTAGCAATGATAAATGTAATTTGCTAACAGGATAATCGAAAACGACGGATATTTATAGTAGGGATTAGCAATCCGCACCGATAAGTGCGGTTTGATATTATCCTGCTGCAGCCCAGTCTGCAGATTCCAACAACTCACTCATGGTTGTTAAAAATGCATTCTTTTCAATAGGCTTTGATAAATAGGCATCGGCAAGTTTAACTTCTGCCAGGCTATTTACCATTTTTGGATCCTGAGTGCTCAGAAATAATACGGCACCAGGCGCATTATTTTCCATTCCTTTCAGGTTTTTTAAAAGTTGCGGGCCATCCATAAGCGGCATCAAGTGGTCAACAATACACAGATCAAAGCTCTCGGCTAACGCTTTGTTGTACCCGTCCAGACCATTACATGCAGTAACAACCTGGTGTCCTTGTTGTTCTAACAGCTCTTTTAACTGAGCCTGAACGGACTTATTGTCCTCGACCAATAAGATTTTTTCGGCCATTGCGCTTCCCCAATTAATGAAATTAAGCAGGTGGAATTGTTTTTATTAAAGGTAAGTGAACCAACCCATTAGCATAGGTAATAACGGCATACCAAATAACGCCACCAAAGCATAAAACAAGTGACGTTTAGAAGAACTTTCTTTAAATGAATTATCGTGAGACATTGCAATTACTGCTCCGCATTAATCAAAACGGCGGGCATCATACCTGAAGATTCGTCTATTTAATAGTCATTTTTTCATCAATTTCTCATTTGTTCAATTATCGACAGCAAATCATTCAAAAAACAAGCTAACAGCATGAATTGTCAGGTAAAAAAAATGTTAAAAAATGCAACATGAATGTACACAAGTAATTTGCTATGCGATAAGCATGAGAAAGATAGACAAAAACTAAGTTATTTAAAGCTTTAAGTTAATTTAATTGCTTTAGCCTAGAAATATTCCTTTCTGACAATATTGCAAGGATTAAAGTATGGCAAGGACATAGCGCCCAAGGAAATTCATAGGTTGGGAAAATGACAAAGCCACAGGGTAACTGATTGAATTTAACGCTTAACGAAGCTGAAATAGCTCCTGATGAAAACCGTGAAGTTTCACCTTATTGCGATTAAGCGATTTTTGCAGGGATTTTGCAAAAGGACCAGGTCCACAGAACCAGAAATCACTATCACTTAAATTACCGACTTGTTGCTGAATGTCTTCGAGGCTCAATAGTCCATCGGTATTTTCATCGACAACATACAAGTTAATATTGGCTTTATCGGCGAGAACATGAATCTTATCAATGAAATCTTTATCTGGCATTCGGGTGCAGTAAAACAGGTCAATATCTTTACCATCACTGAGTTGTTCGAGATCCGCCATACGCGCCATGAACGGGGTAATACCAATGCCAGCGCCAATCCAGATTTGCCGCTTTGCCTGAGATTTAAAAGTAAATTGACCGTAAGGTCCTTCGATAGTTGCTAAATCACCTTTACGTAAGCGCTCTGGTAATACCCTGGTGTAATCACCAAGGCCTTTAATATTAAAGTGTAATTTACCGTCTTCTTGCCAGGATGAGCTGATGGTAAAGGGATGGTGCCCTTCCTTGTCGTCAAATTGCACAAATGCAAACTGACCAGCCTGATGCCCTGGCCAACGATCTTTTAAAAGAACCTCAACCGCAAGAACTTTATTATCGTGATGGTAATCGACGGATTCCACCACCCCAACGACAGTGCGACGATTACCGATTTTTCTAACTAGTGAGAATAATGCGGCGACTGCACCAATCGTCATCAACACACTAACGACCCAGGCCAAGGGTGTTTGCCAGTAATCGAATTTCATCAGCACAACGGAATGAAAGACCAGAACTAAAAACAATACGGCCAGCAAACGGTGGGTATTGAAAAACACTCGATAAGGAAACCATTTTATCAGTGCTATCAAAATTAAAATAACAACCAGGTAAAAGCCCCACTCCCCTAACGTTTCCGCAAGGCCATGCCAGTCCCGAAACAGTTGTTCGATTTCCGAACTCGCTTCTGGCTTTGGTGGTTTATCGGGTTTAACCATAACCCCGGCGTCAATTAACCAATGGGGAACCTTGATCCACAGATAATGGGCAATGGAAAAGACCAGGGCACAGATGCCTAACCATTTATGCAATCGATAAGATTTGTCTAGGCCGCCAAGGTAGCGTGAAAGGAACGCCGGACGCAACGCCAATAACATACCGAATCCCATGGCGAAAACAGCGACAACGCCGGTGAAATAAATCATAGATTTTCTGAATGGGAAAAAGTCGTAGGTCGCGGCAAAGATTTGTTCGGCACTGACCCACAAGCCAACCACTAGTATCAGGCTTAGCCAGAAAACGGTTTTGATTCTTGTCATGGGACTCACCAGAACAACTAATACGGTCAATTCCCTGACAACTGCAATTGATAAAACCAACCCGTACCGGTTTGATGGGATTAATAGTAGGACAGAATCTTGGTACTGCAAACGAATCATCGATTGCTCGCGCACAGGGCTTAAATCATGTGAGGTGTGAGACTAGCGAGAACTTAATAACCCTCCCTTGCTACCATCCATGGTTCGGGAGGATTAGTAAAGGGATTTACGATATGTCGAGATATCATGGATGGTTATATCTCGACAAGATACAAGGACGTATTGAATATCGAGATATCATGGATGGCAATATCTCGACTAAGCACATCCATGTGCAAAAAAAAAACCCTGGCAAGCCAGGGTTTTTTTTAACAAACTGGAAAGAAGCTAGCGATTATTCGCCACACTTACCTTCACCACATTTGCTTTCTTTCTTTTTGCCTTCGCCGCATTTACCTTCGCCACACTTGCCTTTTTTACCCTCGCCGCATTTGCCTTCGCCGCATTTCTCTTTTTTACCTTCGCCACACTTGCCTTTTTTGCCTTCGCCGCATTTACCTTCGCCGCACTTGCCTTTCTCTTTCTCACCTGCATCAAAGTCAGCAGAGAAAGCCACATCCTGTGCCACAAATGGGTTAGATTCCGCTTTGGCTGGAGCGCTTGCTAGAAAACCAAGTACAAATGCACCCAACAGCGCAGTAACTAAATATTGCTTAAACGATTTCATATCTATCTTCCTAAGTTATTGTAACGTAACCAATTAGAAATGTTGGGTTGTTATTCTCTCGAGGCTAATCGGTTTGCTAATGATAGGTGATTCACCAAGCAATAGCCGTTTAATTTTCTCCCCTTACCTTAGCAAGATGAGGGTTAAACGCAGCAACCTCGAAAGAGCAAAAACCCCACCCAAATGGTGTTGATTAAGACCACTGGTGTTCTTAAATAATTTCATTAGATCAGCAAATTATCAAGAAATAAACGTTAAAGTAACAATTATCTTTGGCGAATTAATGGAAGGAATGAGCAATCAAAAGCTACGCCACTGCCGGACCTTGTTGATAAGTCACTAACTATTGCTCCGGATACAAAAGGTAAAACTGACATCAACCGAGAAACTCGAAACCTAATTTAAATTATAATTTTCAAGCACTTAACGCGATAAAGCCAGTAAAAGAGTTAGCTGATTCGTCGCGTGAATATTTTTCAGGCATTTTCATTTTGTATGTTCACATTTTAGAAACTAAAGTGAAAATGTAACTTTTTGTTAATTACTCGGAACATCTTGATAACTGACTGTTTTCGTTAATATATAACAAAGGGTTATAGGCCAGGATGGCCGCTCTCAAGGATGGTGAGATGTCGTAAATAGCAGGACGCTATGCATATGGAATTGCATGCTTGTTATTCAGGGAGGATTAAGAGGTGCTTTAGTAATTATTGGCAAGGATGCCGGAAGAAAACCCTTGGTTTTCTTATTAATCGATAATTATTGCCTCTTATGACTCTTTTCCTGCATCACCCTTCAGCTCAGATTCTCAGACAAAGATAAGGAAATCTCATGCCCAGAAAATCACGTAATTACTTTGCCAATACCCCCTATCTGATTTTTCAATTTGGTCATAACTTCCAACCCTGCTTTTTTGAAAACGAGGACTATGACTTTTTCTCTCAGTTATTGCTCGATAGCTGTGCTCAACACCAGGCTAAATTACTGCAACAAAAACTATTTAACAATCAGTTCTTCTTGCTTTTGAATGGGACAAACAGCCACAGCCTGCCTAAGGTTTTACAGAATACCTGTAGCATTTATGGTCGCTATATTAATGACAAATATCTGCGCACAGGATCATTATGGCAAGGCCGACATAAAGCCAGCCCGATACAGGATGGTATCTATATTGACGCCGTAAATGACTTTATATCAACGCCGGTTCTGCCAAGGCAATTTAGTGAAGCAAAAACGTCAGCTGCATCGGATTTGTCTGTGTCCTGCATTAATACGTTAATTTTGGCAAATTTGGCGAGAAACCAGGCAATAGGAGATGATAAGTTTCTAGGTTCGGTGAAAAACCACAAAATGTTGCAATCCAAGAAAACCATAGTGCCGAGAACCCGTCATGGGCTGATGCCCCTGCTAAGTGATCGGCCACCGATGGTCAGAACTTAAATGTTAACGCCGGCAAACCGTTATTTGACGTCAAAATTATAATACTGCTGCTTTTGTTTTGCGCTCATACCTGCATAGGTAAAATGCCACCACTCCATGTCGTAGGCAGCAAAACCATGTTTATGCATGATGTTTTTCAATATCATACGATTGGCTCGTTGTTGAGCACTAATACTCGGGTTATCGGTATTGGAGACAGGGTCAAACATATCAAATGCCGATCCCATATCTAGCTCTTGATATTGTCCATTGGTATCTTTCTTTAGCAAGGTAACATCCATGGTGAAACCACGACTGTGACCGGAGCGCTCAGCGATATAAGGGCCAACCAATGCCGATTTCGGGAGGTTAGGATAATATTCTGCCTTGGTTTTGGTGTCCGTTAAATCCTGCGCCCAGCGCATAAAATGGGCTACCGCCTTTTCCGGGCGGTAGCAATCAAATAACTTAAGCTTAAGGCCTTGTTGTTCCAGCTCTGCTGCCATCGCCTGCACGGCGGCAATGGCATCTTTGTGGATATAACACTTACTGGCCAGGTAACCATCGACTTTATCACCAACAAAATTATTGCTACCAAAATATCGAATATCGTATTCGACATTGTTGACCCTGGTTTTGATATCGACGAAATTTTCTTTACCTGCTTGTTGCGCCTGAGTCGTTGCTGCAACTACCCAAAGTAAGCCGGCGACCAGTTTTGTTTTGCTCCATCGACGCATCTATTAAGCTCCAATTACGACCAGGCCGGTTACGATATATGCCGCTACGGTTAAACCACCGGCAAATAAGGCATAGGGTAACTGGGTTCGCACGTGTTCAAGTAAGTCACAACCAGAGGCTACCGCACTAACCGCGGTGGTATCGGAGATGGGTGAACAGTGATCACCAAATACGCCGCCACCAAGAATTGCCGCAAGTAACAAAGGTGCAGGTAAATCCAAATTGATCACTAGTGGCATGCCAATTGGGATCAATAACGCAAATGTTCCCCATGACGTACCCGTAGTAAAGGACATCAGTCCACCCGCAATGAATAACATCGCCGGGACCAGGAATAATGGTAAGTTTTCAGCAACCAGACCAGAAATAAAGGCGCCGGTTCCTAACTCCTTAAGACTTGCGCCAAGTGCCAGAGAAAACAGAACTATGCAAACCAGAGGTAATAATTCTGACATACCATTAAAGCCAATCTTAGTCATTTCCACATGTTTGAAACGCTTCGAACCAACCATCATTACATAGGCGACGATACACGCCAGAGATGTTGCATACAAAACGGATTTAGACCCTGACCCTTGGGTGAAATCACCGCCGCCGGTAAAGAACATAAAGAACACCATTGAAAAAGACATGGTCAGTAACGGCACCAGCATAAAGGAAGGTTTTGATGGTTCAACATCTAAATCTAAGTGTTTGTGGGTACGCTGTTGATCAAGTTCGGCTTGTTTCAATGGGCCGTGGGTCTTGTCGGTCCAACAGGTATATACCACTATCGCCAGCGTAATAAGCGCATAAAAATTTAACGGTATCGTCGCAATCAGGATGCCAACTAAGGATTCATTTAATTCATAGGTTCCCAGTAAACCTAATACATAGGCTCCCCAACCGTTCATCAATAATAGAATACAGATAGGTGCTGAGGTTGAGTCAATGATGTAGGCCAGTCGAGCACGACTCATTTCAAATTTATCAAACAGGCCGCGGGAGATAATCCCCGCCATTAACACGCTCAGGTTCGATTCGATAAAAATGACCACACCGGTAAAGAAGGCCAGGAAACGAGAGCGTCTGGCACTGCCACTAACGCCTTTGCGGATCAGAAAGTTTACCGTTGCCGTCACCCCTCCAGATTCGCGCATAAAGGCTAATAAAGCCCCCACAAGCAGCGAAAACACCAGTATTCGGGTATTACCTTCCGATTGAAACACTTCAACGGCGCGCTCGATAGAGGCGATGCCAAAGGTTAGTAACGACTCACTGGTCTCAGATTGCGAAACCAACATCAGCAACTCTGAACAGCCAATGGCCATCAGTAATGCCAGAATTACTTCTTTTTTCCAAAGCACCATAACAATGGCGACTAGCGGTGGTAGCACCGAAATCCAATCTGACACAACTTCTCCTGAATCGTTTTTGTTATTACTTGTTATTAATTTAGCCAGCAACCCTAGTCGAACATCGACTTTTCAGACTTTGTATTCGAATCACCGGGACAATTTGCCAATGATATCCTTGGCAATAACTTACCACAAATACTTTTATCCAATTCCACTTCGGCCTGGGTAAAAATTAGGGTCACCTCACCCGTAGAGAATAATTTATTACTATTGCATTTTGCAACAAGAAAGTATTATTCTTAAATCATAGAAAGCGACTTATATTGAGATAGCAACGTGACAGCAGCGGTGCATTAACATTCTCTACCAACTTTTGGCAATTCAACTAAAAGCGATAAAAAAACATCCGACTATGATGTAAAGTGAATATATGAGTAGCGCCGCGGATTGCCAAAAATGACCGGCTTGGTCGGCGATACATCGATTAATATTCCCGTTTAACGTCGCAAATTCATCGGCTCAGCACAGCGCTGATGCGGATGTATAAGAACAACAAAGAGCAGGATCCGTATGACCTTTTTTTCTGGACAATCATTAAGCCAAATAACCAACAATTTTTGTGCCCTGATATCGCTTGTCTGCCTGACTATCCTCATCAATAACCCGGTACAGGCAAAATCGACAGGTTTTACTAGCAATATCATTCATGTTGATGAAGCAAAACTGATGGCTGAGTACTGGCAACAGTCTCTCGTTGCCCAAAATGGCAAAAACGCCAGCGCCGTGTTGATGGAC
Organism: Thalassotalea sp. PS06; assembly: GCF_007197775.1. NCBI lineage: Bacteria > Pseudomonadati > Pseudomonadota > Gammaproteobacteria > Alteromonadales > Colwelliaceae > Thalassotalea > Thalassotalea sp. PS06. The sequence continues at coordinate 2,331,864 of NZ_CP041638.1, forward strand.
TCCAAGCAGATCCAGGCGTTCAATGAACAGCAATTTAGTCGTGGCACCTATCTGAAAAAGCCGCTAACGTTTCCTGATAAACTGGCAGCGGATACCATAGCTAAATTCATTCGTGCGATCAGCAAGCCTGCCAGTTCAGAACGTTTTTATGCAGACGGTAAAAAGCTGTCAGAACAGGATTATCAGGATTACGAAAAGCGCATGAACCTCGATTCTCTTAAAGGGTATCAGGATGTTCGTTTTGCGATTGTGGTAAAGCGTACCAGCCTTCGCACCTACCCGACGCTCGATCGGGTATTTAACGCAAAGATGGATTTGGATCTCGATCGTTTTCAGGAAACCGGTGCATTTCCTGGTGAACCGTTGGCGGTTGTCCACACATCAACAGACGGTGAGTGGCATTTTGTCCGCAGCTACAATTACCGAGCCTGGGTTCAGAACAAAGATATTGCCTTTGCCGAACGTACTCAGGTCGAGGATTTCATTGCCGACAAAAATCGTCTGGTCGTCACCGGTGACAAAGTATTCACCACGTTTAATCCCAGCATGCCGCAAACCTCTGAAGTGCAACTTGATATGGGCGTATCCCTGCCTTTAATCAGCCACAGTGATTATGGTAAATATCAATTACATGGTCATAATCCATACACCGGCCATATCGTCTTGCTACCAACAAGAAATGCCGATGGCAACTTGAAGCTCGAACCAACACTTATCCCACGAAAAGCCGATGTAAATATCGGTTATTTACCGTTTACTCAGGAAAACGTAATCAACCAGGCATTTAAGTTTCTTGGAGAGAGGTATGGTTGGGGGCATGACTACAATGGTCGCGATTGTACTGGCTTTGTCGGCGAAATTTATAAAACTTTTGGCATTTTAATGCCACGTAATTCTGGTCAACAGGGCAAAGATGTATATGGAGAAAATATCCGCTTTGCTAAATCCGTCAAACCTGCTCAGAAGCTTGCCGATTTGGAAAACCTGCAAGTGGGCGATCTTTTATACTTACCAGGCCATGTTGCGATGTTCTTAGGTTACGACCAGGGTAAGCCGTTTATTATCCACGATGTCTATGGCCTCGGCTATGTCGACGATAAAGGCAACCAAGTTACCGGCATTTTGAATGGCGTTTCAGTAACCCCGTTACTGCCGTTCAAAGGCTATATCAAATCTCTTTACAACATAAAACGAATTCGCTGATATGAAATTGTCCCAAATACGCCTGGCCAGATTAAGGGTCCCTCTGGTTACCCCGTTTAAAACGGCCTTGAGAACTGTCGACCATGTTGATGATGTCGTGGTAGAGCTTACTCTGGATAATGGCATGACAGGCTATGGCTCAGCACCAGCAACCGCGGTTATCACCGGAGATACCCATGCGTCGATTATTGCCGCCATTAACGATTTTATCTGGCCACGCATTGCGGGGATGAATATCGCTGACCTTAACGATATTTGTCGCTTCATCGATAGCGCCATGCTTCACAATAGTTCCGCCAAAGCGGCAATGGAAATTGCCATCTATGACTTGTGGGCACAAAGTCTGGGCTTGCCCTTATATCAGGCGCTTGGCGGCGGTGTCGATACATTAAAGACCGATATTACGATCAGCGTTAACTCCCCGGCCGAGATGGTTAGCGACGCGAAAAAAGCTGTCAGCCAAGGCTATGACACCTTAAAACTAAAAGTCGGTAAAGATCTGCAACTAGATATTGAAAGAATTTCCGCCATTTCCCAGGCTGTGGGCAAAGATATTTCCCTGCGCCTTGATGCCAATCAGGGCTGGAATGCCAAACAATGTATTAAAGCGATAAAAGCGATGAACCAGGCTGGTATCGACTTTGAACTTGTTGAGCAACCCGTTGCAGCAAACGATATTGCTGGCCTGAAGACCTGTACCGAGCAACTGGATACGGCGATTATGGCCGATGAAAGTGCATTTTCACTCGCGCAATCGGTTGCCTTAATGCAACAGCAAGGTTGTGATATCGTCAATATCAAATTGATGAAAGCCGGTGGCATTTCAAAAGCGCTGACAATTGCTGATATGGCGAGTGTTTACCGTTCACCCTGTATGATGGGGTGTATGCTGGAAAGCAGTATTGGCGTCGCTGCCGCTGCCCATGTCGCCGCTTCTCGATATCAGACCATCGACAAAATCGATTTAGATGCCGCGACGTTGTGCCAAATTAACCCGGTTATCGGCGGTGTCCAATTTCACCGTGCCGACATCAAACTCAATCAATCTCCAGGCCTTGGAATTGAATCCATTCCATCATTAACGTACCTGTAGTTAAGGAGCAAAGACATTCCCATGCAGCAGTGCAGAAATATAAAATCCGTTATGCTATTCACCGCTTTTAGTGCGTTATTGCAGCTTACCGCTTGCGATAGTGCGCCAAAACCTGAAGTGACCCAACAATCTTCCCAGGTAAGCGATCAACAACAGCTGATCAAAGAAGGAAAATTCCAACAAGCCCGTGCCAACATCGAAAAATTGCTCGAGCAATCAAAGCTGTCAGATAAGCAACGACAACAGCTGGCTTTCGAGCTTGAGCGGATGCAGCGAATCGAGCGGGATTTTAGTGCCGATTTAGTCGATATTCGAAACTATATTGAAAAGCACATTGGTCCGGTTACTGATCAGGAGTTAGCCGATTGGGAAGCCAAGGGGCTACTTGAAAATCGTATAATCGATGGTAAAACCAAGTATTTTCGCAGTGCCGGGTATAACCTGTTTCAATTGGATGAAGACGCGTTGGCGCGTCGTAAAGGCTACCAACCATTTACCGACAGAGCACCGCTGTATGCGTTAAATCAGCATCACAAAGACATCGTTGCGAAAATCACTGAAGAACATCGTCAGGTGGAACAAAAGCGTTTTAAGATTCGCTACAACCTGACCGTTGATGCCAATGCGGTTCCAGACGGTGAAACTTTAAAAGTCTGGATCCCCTACCCCCGGGAAATCGAAGGTCGCCAGGAAAACATTCGCTATGTAAATTCCAATCCGAAAGTTCATCAGATTGCCGGTGAGGATACACTGCAACGTACCATTTATTTTGAAACTCAGGCGGTCAAAGACACCGCAACCGAATTTTGGGTGGAGTATGAGTTCGATACCTATGGTATCGGCGTTAAGATTGACCCGGAAAAAGTAACACCGGTAATGCCAGATTCAGAATTAAAAGAGTTCCTGCAGCAAAGACCGCCTCATGTGGTATTTACGCCAGAAATTCAGGCCCTGTCAAAACGTATCGTGGGCGAGGAAACTAACCCTTACAAAATTGCTCAAAAACTGTTTACTTATGTCGATAATATTCCCTGGGCAACGGCGATCGAATATTCAACCATTCCAAATATCAGTGAATATGCAATGACCGCAGGTCACGCCGATTGTGGCCAGCAAACCATGTTGCTTATCACTTTACTGCGTTACAACGGCATTCCGGCGAGATGGCAGTCCGGTTGGGAGTTTTCGCCAACCTCGTTTGATACCATGCACGATTGGGGTATGGTCTATTTTGCCCCATATGGCTGGGTGCCAATGGATGTAACTCATGGAGTATTGGATAGCGCAAATCCGGCAGAAAAGTGGTTCTACCTAAGTGGCATCGATTCCTATCGATTGATCTTCAATGACGACTATTCGCGCGAATTTGAGCCCGCTAAAGAGCATTTCCGTTCAGAAACCGTTGATTCGCAGCGTGGTGAAGTGGAATGGCAAGGTGGTAACCTGTACTTCGACAAGTGGAGTTATGATATGCAATGGCAGGATATCTCCTCGGAACTTGAGCCACAGGAATCGCCCGAGAAAGCCGTTGATAGCGAGAACTTTTCAGTAAAAGCACTGGATAGCGAACAGCTTGTGTTGGTTGTCACTGAAGATGAAGATGCGATTCAGGGCGAGCTAGTCGGGTTCGACAAGAAAACTGACAATAATCAAAACATCACCTGGCAGCAAACCGATATCCGCAATAGCATTGTTGTAGGCAGAACTGGTATCGCCTGGGGTAAAGGTTTGCACCCAGTGCAACCCGGGCAACAAAAACAAGAAGGCGATGGCAAAGCACCTGCAGGGATTTTTGAACTGGGCACGGCATTTGGCTATCTGCCTGATTTACCGACGGGCTTAAACTATGAACCCATGTCTGCTACCCATTTTTGTATGGATGTTGCCAGCTCGCCACTGTATAACCAGATAGCTGACACTCAGGTGGTTGGCGAAAAAGCCCTTGAAGGTAACTCCGAGCCGATGCGTCGCGATATCCATAAAAACGATAAGGTGTATAAGAAAGGGATTTTTGTCCATCACAATCCGGACAATATCGCCGGCGGCGGAAGTTGTATCTTTCTGCATTTATGGCGTTCGGACAATAGCCCTACGGCAGGATGTACCGCGATGGAAGAAGCGGCGATGGATAAACTCTTAGCCTGGTTAGATAAAGATAAAAACCCATTGATGGTGACCTTGACTAAAGACCAATATCAGTCTTTGAAAACTCAATGGCAACTGCCTGAAATTAATTAATAATCAAATCATTTATGCATTCGATAAAGCGGCACCTGCCGCTTTATTTATAACCATCAATAGTTCTGAGACGTGACTTCCTCAGTCTCCTGTACATATCTACTACTTTACTCAACTCAATCTGATATTTTGTCTGCTTCGCATAGAAAGCCACATCCTTAACAGGTTAGTTATTGTCGGAATATTGCTGAGATATCGCTTGTAACCTGTTGAAACAAACAACTGCATAGATGAAGAAAATTAAATTGACATAAATTATTCCCAGCACTCAATATAAATGTTAATAAATTATTTACATAGCGTAAAAATATGGTAATTTAATACCAGGCGAAATTTCGAGCAGCTTCGACCTAATGCTGTTGCGAATCACTCGCTAAAAATAACAACAACAGGAGAAAGCACAGTGCAACTTAATAAGATAGCAATGGTTCTCGCTCTATCTGGTATGTCTTCGCATGCTCTTGCTCAAGAAGAAGCAGAAGCGACCGATGGTGAACAAATAGAGCGCATTGAAGTCACGGGTTCGAGTATCAAGCGTACTAACCTTGAGGGTGATTTACCCGTAACCGTAATCAGCAAAGCTGAGATTGATGCAGCCGGTATCACGTCCGCGGATCAATTATTATTACAAATGAACATCGCCTCAAACTCTAACGATAATTTAGCGAGTAACGCCGGTATCGTCGGTGGTGAAGAACGTGGTAATAACGGTGCGTCCAGCGCTAACTTAAGGCAGCAAGGTGCAAGTTCTACCTTGGTACTACTTAACGGCCGCCGTGTTGCAACCCATGGTTTGAAAGGTCGCTCCGTTGATCTTAACTCCATTCCATTTGCCGCCATTGAACGCGTTGAAGTCCTTCGAGACGGTGCATCGGCAGTTTATGGTACCGATGCGATCGGTGGTGTTATTAACTTTATTCTTAAAAAGAATTATCAAGGTGCAGAGCTAGGCGCTCTTGCAGACGTTACTGAAGAAGGCGGCGGCGATATTTATCGTTTTACTTTCGTCGGTGGTTTCGGTGATCTGAACGATGATGGCTTTAACGTAATGGCCACAGCGTCTTATAAAGATGTGAAAATCTTAAACGGCGACGATCGTGACTTTACCAACACATTCCAGCCTGACCGAGGTTTGTCTCCGGATACCCGTGGTGCACCATTTGCCTCAATCAATGATCGCTGGAGCAGTCCAAACGATCCAACCAGTAGCCACTACAACCTTATTGGTGGTGGTCTGATTAACCCGGAAACCGGTTTAGAAAACAGCGTATTAAACGTTTTGGCGCTACCTGGTCAACCTGGTTGTGATGCGTTTCCAAACACAGATGTCGATACGGGTGCGTTGTGGAACCGCGCCAACGAAACCGTAAGTTGTGCCTGGGATTACCCACGTGCATCTGTACTACAACAACCTGTTGAAAGTATCGATTTGGTTACTCGTGGTACGTTAAAAATTACCGAAGACCTGGAAGGTTTTGTGGAATTTATTGGTTCAGAAGTCACCAGTAAGAAACTATTCGAACCTAACCAAATTACCCCTTGGTCAATTGGTAATGGTGACTGGGAAACCTTTGGTGGTGGCTGGTATCCAAGCACTGGTGCTTCCTATGACTATATCGTCGATGCTCTATCTGGTTACTACGGCGCTGAACAACTAAACATAGGCGCTCCTATCGCTTACCGTTGGCGTTGTATGGATTGTGGTCCTCGTGAAATCGAAACCACAACCAAAGCCTATAAATTGCAGTTAGGTCTTGATGGTTCATGGGATGACTGGGATTACAAAGTCGGATTATCTCGCTCTTCTAACGAAGCGGAATCTGAATTAGGTGGCGGTTACCACTACACCGAGATGTTGGCACAAGCTATCGGTACTGGCTTAGTAAGCCCATTCTTATTACCAGGCGAATCGCAAACTCCCGAAGGTATGGCAGCAATTGAAGCCGCATCTGCTCGGGGCGTAGTGCTGTTCGGTGGTGAAACCGTAATGACTCAGTTTGATGCGTCAATTACCGGTGACACGGGTTTTGAACTTGGTTTAGGTGGTGATTCCATTTATGTTGCTGCCGGTGTTGATATCCGCCGTGAAGAATATAAATTCAACGGTGATCGCCGTACGGCAGAAACTCGCCCAGACATTTATGGCGCGCCTTTTGATGATGCCAACGCGTTAGATAACGTGCATCGCACCATCCAGGCGGTATTTGTCGAAGCCTTGATCCCGGTTGTTGAATCATTTGAATTGAACCTGGCGTTACGTCACGATGATTACTCAGGTTTTGGTGGTACAACGAATCCTAAATACGGTTTCACCTGGAAGCCACACGATAGCGTGTTATTCCGTGGTGCCTACAGCACAGGTTTCCGAGTACCTTCCTTTAACCAGCTGTTCAATGGTATCACTGAAGAGCCGTATACAGGTCTCGACTTTGCTGACCCGGCAGTGTGTCCAGGTGGTATCGTCGACATTGATGATCCAAACTGTCAGCCGATTCAACCTACCATCCTATTTGGTGGTAAGCCAGATCTAGGTCCGGAAGAATCCGAGCAAAGCAGCTTAGGTTTTGTCTGGGCACCTACCGATGAGTTCAGCATGAACGTCGACTGGTGGGAAATCATCATCGAAGGTACCATCCAGGTTCCTGGTCGCGATGATTTGGTTGAAAACTATGATGTATTCACCGACAACTTCATTCGTGATAGCTCTGGAGAGTTAGTATCAATTGACCAACGTTATGTAAATGCCGGTGAGCGTAATACCAGCGGTGTTGAAGTTGGTGCTAAGTACACTGCTGATATCGGCCCTGGTGAGCTTTCTGTTAACTTCAACGGAAGTTACCTGATTGAAGATAAGAAGAAACTGCTAGATAACGCACCGTTTAGTGACAATCTGGTAGGTACTCATTCTCGTGGTAACATCCCGCTTCGCTGGAAACACACCTTGGCGTTCAACTACACCATTGAAGATTTCACCGTAAACTTAACTCAGGTATTCCGTGACAGTTACGAAGATGAAGTACCACCGGGTATTGAATCTGGTGAAATCGATCCGCCAAACTGGGATCCGGAAGTTGATAGTTACACGGTATATAACACCAGTGTTCAGTACACAGGTTGGGACAACATCGGTATCACCTTTGGTATTAAGAACATTCTTGACGAAGAGCCACCATTTACGGCTCACCAGAATGACTTCTCGCCAGGTGCAGCCTTTGACCCGCGTGTAGCAGACCCTCGTGGCCGGGCTTACACACTTCATGCAACCTACACTTTCTAATGTGTTGAGTTGAATAAAAAGCGGCTTATCTAAGCCGCTTTTTTATGTCTGACTTACCAGCATCGGAAAATCGACATCAAGGTCTGGAAGCGCCCTGCTTCTGCGTTTAATCAACCATCAAATCCAGCGCCTGACACTGGCCTTATAGTCGACATAGTCCCGCTTAAACTTTCCTTCCAATAAACGCTCCTCTGGCTTAATTTGCCACTGCGTCAGGTAAACCATAAAAACCGGAACCAAGATTGCGGTGTATATCGAAAAAAGCAATAAGCTCCAACCAGTTAATATCAGACTAAAGCCCAGATACATAGGGTTGCGGGAATATTTGTATATACCACTAACCACAAGTGTTGACGTTTGTTCAGGAAACCTGGGATCAACGGTGGTGTGCTGGCGACGAAATCCCAGAACCCCAAACCCGATAACCACAAACCCCAGGGTGACAGCGATAAACGCCACAATGTTTTGAGGAGTAAAACCCAGTTGCGGATATGCCGGATTGCGCAATACCCAACCGAGGCCAATAAAACCAAGCAATAACAGCAAGGGAGGTATTTTCAATTCTAATGACCGCATATTAGTTGGCCTCCTTATCGGCAATGGTAACCTGGTAATACCTCGACAGAAACTCTGCCAATTCATGGTGATCGTAGATTTTAAGTCCCCTGTCATCAAAATCTTTCAACGCCGAAGCGTCGGGAAAGCCAAAATAATTCCCCTCCCCTGACTGAACCATTTTTGGCAGCGGTGATTTTTCTATTAAGGCGTTTATATAATTTAAAATTTGCTCAGGCGCACTTTGATAAAGATGAAGGACGTGCCACAGATAAGATTTTTCGGGGTCAATATCCAGAGTCGCGGTAGAAATAATTCTGCCGGTATCAATGCCAGCGTCATCAATGGTGTGCAAGGTTGTGCCAATGGTTTTTTCTTCATTGAGCATTGCCCAGAACGTCGCCATGACGCCACGATATTGAGGCAATAACCCAGAGTGTAAATTTATTACCCCATATTTTGGGATCTGAATCGCCTCTGACTGTAATATCCTGCCAAAGCGAATACTGATAATCAGGTCCGGGTGAGAATTGGCCAAAGTTTCAAGGCCAGCTGGGCTATTAATATGATTGAGAAAGGTAATAGGTCCACTGGTATGCTGCTCCAGATGCACAAAGCCTTTGAAGCCAGTATGCCGGGACAGTTGGCTATCAAGAGCCTTTTCATCAATAAGCGGCAGAACAATCGAAGATTCGAAGTGAGACAGTTCGCTTATTAGCCCTTGATGATCGTCGGCTTTACCTACCTGTTGGGACAAAAATACGGTCACATTATGTTGCTGTAATTGCGGCAATAACAGGTTTAACGCGAAGTTAGCGGGTAAATCACGGTTAGCTAAAATGGTTATATTCAAGTCGTCATTCCTTTTATGTCGCTCGCCGTGCACGTTATTCAACGAAAGCGCTACCGAGGCTGCATACTTAGCCAAATTTAAACTACACTGGAAACAAAGGGAATAATAATTAGAGCACAAGTAACAACCATGAACATAGAGCCAGCCATTGAGAGCAGGTTTGCCAGGCTGTTTAATCGCAAGCACAAACAAATACGATTCAAATATCGACTTCTAACGGCGCGACAACGTGTATTGCCAAACTTCCTTATCCTCGGGGCCAGATATTCGGGTACAGCCAGTCTGGTAAAGCTTATCAATCAACACCCTAAACTGCATGGTACGTTTCAATCACAAATCCATTATTTCGACGGTGGCCTAGCAAGAAACCGAGATAACTTCCTCAATGGTGAGTCATGGTACCGCGCCCATTTTCCCAAACGCAAAGAACTTGCGCCCGGCCATTTGGCATTCGAAGCGTCAACGTTTTACAGTTTTCATCCGTTAGCCGCAAAACGCTTACATGACCTGATCCCAGACGTAAAAATCATTTTTGTTCTGCGCGACCCGGTACAGCGTGCCATTCACCAATATAACGACGCAAAACGGCAGAATCATGAATATCTCCCAATGATCAATGCCTTGCAAATCGAAGAGAAACGTCTGGCCTGGACGATGAAAAATAAAGACTACAAAAGCGGGACTTTCCTTCACGCCACCTACAAATCTCGCGGTCACTATAAAGAACAAATCTCACGTTACATGGAATTATTTGGCCGTGACAAAATCTTGCTAGTGGGCATTGAAGAGTTTTGCCAGAATCCGGAAAAAGTCTTTAGCGAAATCTATCAGTTCCTCGGGATTGATAATTTTGTCGTCGATACCAAAACCTTTAAGCTGCCTAAGTTCAAAGTTAACGACGCACCGGATGTTAACAACTATCTACAGGAATATTTCAACCACAGAAATCAGTCTTTTTACGAGTTTTCCGGAAAGGCATTTAATTGGTGATGAGGTATTGTTAAGAAAGCGCCGGCCAACGGCGCTAACAGCAAGCCGGGAAGCGAGCGTGGTACGCTTTTTTTCCCGAAAACCTGAAAAAGGCTGAATACCACTAGCAAGGTATTTGTTAGCAACTATCGATTGATTAACTTCTTTCGGGTTAAGAACTCTGCCAACATCACCCAATCACCGAGAAAGCTGTACCACGGATAAATGAAGGTTGCGGGTCTGTTTTTCTCAAAGAAAAAGTGACCCACCCAGGCAAAACCATAGCCAAGTACCGGTAGTGCAATCAAATACAGAGCCTTACCTGAGACAATGATGTAAATGACTAAAGCAATGACCAGAAGACTACCAATATAGTGTAGCGCCCGACACACGGGATCCTGGTGTTGCGATAAATAGAAAGGATAAAACTCTCGAAACGTCTGATATTTTTTCTCTGTCATCTTGTTCTACTTCTTGATTAACGTTTATTGCGGTAGTGAATCATTAAAGGACCGGTTACTTTACCAACGGTAACCTCCTTTACCACCTGATAATCACACTCTTTAAAAAATTCCCGGTATTTATCACTGGTAACATAAATCGCGACACCTTCACTTTCCGGACTGTCCTCCAGCACGGTATTGACCGCTGCCACCAGATAGTGACCGAACCCATGTTGCTGATGCAATGGATGGATGGCGATAAACGATAACATATGGAACTGCTCTAGCGGTACAGAATCGACGATGATTTGCTCTTTTTCAATCATTTGCCGGGTATTGAAATAGCCTGCGCTTAGCATCATTTTTAATCGCCAGTGCCAAAAACGATCACTGCCAAGACCTCGGCCCGGACTGTTGATACAAGCGACACCAACCAGAGCTTCACCCAGATATAATCCTAAAATCGGTTGTTTCGCTTGCCAGAATGCTGCCAATTCTTCACGAATTGCGGCCCTGAGACGTTGCTCATAACCACTGTCGTCGGCATCGAAGATATCCATAAAAATCGGATCATCCTGATAGGCCTGAAACAACAGCGAGGCGGCAACTTTTAACTCGCTCGCCGGCAAATAGGATGCTCGGATATCATTATCTGTGGCTACTTTTACGTCATTCATAACAGTTACACTCTTATATTACGGGCCCACCTAAGCATTTTCACTGACGTGTGAAGAGCAAGCAGGCCCTGGTATTTTCCCGGTGACTTGCTATCCACCTTATCAAGGAAAATTAAATATAGTCAAACCAACTGGTTACATTATGTACTCGATATTGCGGATTACCAATAACATTGGTTTATGCTGAGAACTAGCAAACTACCGTGCTTTTTGTTCCTGGAATTGGTGTAAGCCATCTATAATGAGTACTGTTCATTTCACAACGTCGCGAGGCTTAGGATGGATCTGTCGAATCACAATCTGCAGGGATTGTTTGCACAATTGGGCTTAGATAATCAGCCAGACAGCATTAACCAGTTTATTGAACAACACAAAGGACTGGCTTCGGAAATTCGATTAGAACAAGCGAATTTTTGGTCGCCTGCACAGGCTAGTTTTCTTGAGGAATCAATCAGCGAAGATTCCGATTGGTGTGAGATCGTCGATGTTTTAGACAGTATGCTGCGATAATAGTGCTCGCAATGCAGCGAGCACTGTTCAGATAGTTAAATTTGCGCTAGCGCTTTGTCACCCCAGCTTACCAGTACGTTTTCTTTGAAGATAAGAGGCGTGCACTCATCTTTGGTGGTCATGCTGTCGGCATGTTTGCGGTTAGTACGGTAGTAAAGTACCTGGATCTTCTCACCATTTTTTTCGTAAGTTTCATTGAAGTCCGGCACACCCATTTTCTTTTTCACGTCTGCAAAGCTCATCTCAGCTTCCAGCTCCGCTAGCTTTTTACGGTTTTCATAAGCCGTATCATGGCTAGAATGCATAGTGTTTGCATCCCATTCGCCTTTACCATCAACTGCAATTACGCAACCGGTTAATGTGGTTGCCAGTGGCGCCATAACTAATAATGCAACAAGCGTTTTCTTCATTGTTCTACCTTTCTAAATTAAAATGCAAGCTGTCTCGCTTACGTAAATTCCCTGTAGGCATAGAGCCAGAGCAGAATGTTCTGATCAATACCTGTCAAATGTATTATTCCAGCTATTTCACCCAATTTAAGGAAAATTGACCAGAATCAAATTACAAGTTTAGTGGTAGCAATTAACCTGCCAAAACAATAACTCGTTGATTTTTATCGAAAATAAATATTTCCATTAATTCTCGTCATGACATCGTTAGCGACTTTCGCTATTATTTAGCAAAATTTCCAATCTTTGTCGCAAATTTCAGCAATTAAGGTCAGTTTGCCAATGAGCCAGCAAGAAATCTATCAAATCGCCCATCAATTAAAACAACAAGGAAAAACCCCGAGTGTTGCATTAATCAAGAGTCAGTTATCCGTTTCGATGCCCCTTACCGCTATCATCAAAGGATTACAACAATGGCAGAAAAACCCGGCCCTTGGCGAAACCAAAGCAGAACAACCGGCGGAAACAGCAGCGCCGGCCGACACAAATGCATCGGCGGATATAGCAACCCTTAATCAGCAAGTAACCTCGTTACGGCAACAAGTCGCGACGATGAAAGTGGAAATAGATGAGCTGAAAAACATAATTGCCGAGCTGAAAGCTAAGTAGTTTGTTGTAAACGCAGGCTCAGGCTATCGAGAAATTCCGATAACGAGTCTGCAAGTTTTTTACTGCCTTTCAATCCAACGGGTTCCACCCAAACGCTGCCATCATCATTATCTATTACCAGGTTAATATCCTCTTCGTCAGTAATCGCGAAAAAGATACTGGTTGGTTGACGCAGGCGACGTTTCATTAGTACGTGGCCAATTATATTTTGTTGCAGGCGTTCAAAATCGTCTTCATTCCAGGCAAACAATAACGACAGTTTTCCATGTTCGCTCTCGGCCTCAATGCTGTCGCTATATGCCAATGCGAAATATTCCTTAATACTCGGGTGCAACTCCATATCCAGGGCTTTCTCAACGTTAGCAAAGGAAATCGGCTGCTCAACAATATGCGGCTGCCAACGCGTAAGCTGACCATCTTTAACCTGATCCATCTCGGCATCTGACGGCCATTGCTGGTCGTGTTCAACCTTAGGGAAATCGCCATGTGTATCCTGATACTGTTGGATAAATCGATTCAATAACTGCTGCAAACTGACTTGCGTTGGCGTAAATTCAATTGCCATCAATAAATTCTCATCTTGTTGGGGCTCTCAAGAGTATCGAAAGTACCTTCAGAGCTAAAAAATTGCTATGATTAGCGCCTATTATAGCGAGCAGTTGAGTGAAATTTAAAACCCTATGAGCAATTACCAGAACGCTGATGAATTAAAAGCCTTATTGCTGGGTAAGGAAACCGAATATAAAAGCGACTATGATGCGAGCCTTCTTCAAGGCGTACCACGAAGCTTAAATCGAGATTCACTAGCCATTGATCAGGTAAACCTGCCATTTCTGGGTGAAGACGTCTGGTATGGGTTTGAACTGTCCTGGCTAAACGCTAAAGGCTTACCCCAGGTCGCAGTTGCGGAATTTCGCTTTCCTTGTACCAGCACCAACATCGTCGAATCCAAATCCTTTAAGTTGTACTTAAATAGCTTTAATCAAACCCGTTTCTCAAGCTGGGATATGGTAAAAGAAAAGCTTGGTCAGGATCTTTCCCTTGTCTGTGATGGCCAGGCTATCGTAAACCTGTTTGACGTCGAGCATTGTCCGGCTTTGCAAATTGCCAGCCAGCAGAGCTATCAACGCATTGATGATCAGGATATTGAAATTACTAATTACCAGTTTGACCGTGAACTGCTCGAAGGCGCAGCAAACAAGGATGAGATCGTTTCAGAACAGTTGGTGAGCCATTTGTTAAAATCCAATTGCCTGATAACCAACCAACCGGACTGGGCAAGCCTGTATATCGACTATCGTGGCGGCAAAATTGATCAGCAAAAGTTATTGCGATACCTGATATCTTTCAGACAGCATAATGAATTTCACGAGCAATGCGTGGAACGCATCTTTGTTGATTTAATGGAATTTTGTCAGTGTCAAGAGTTGACCGTTTATGCCAGGTACACCAGGCGAGGTGGCTTGGATATCAACCCATATCGCTCGACAAACGCGTCCCCTGCGCCGGATTTGAGAACCATACGCCAATAAAAATATCTAATTGTAATAATAAGTTACAAGGATTCTCATACATTACGTTTAAATCTGTTCTACACTCAGGTTAAGGGCTTGCGTTAAACAAAAAGAACAAAATTGAGGTTAGTATGCAGTATGATTTGAATCCCGTCGGCGAGATGCGCCTGCTCTCGCCCCTTGAAGTAGACCAGTTACAACAAACCGCCAACAGCGAACTATACCAACTTTACCGAAACTGCTCGTTAGCGGTGCTCAACGTTGGTAGTGACACCGATGATGCTGAGGCCATTTATCGCCGCTACGAAAATTTTGATATTGAAGTGTTAAAGCGTGAACGCGGGGTAAAACTCAATCTTATAAATCCCCCAAAACATGCCTTCGTCGATGGCAAAATTATTCGCGGTATTGCCGAGCAGCTGTCAGCAGTGTTGCGGGATATTTTATTCATCTCAAATCGCTATATGTGCATGCCACCGCCACTATCGAGTAATCTCGCCACCCATATTGTGTTTGATATTATTCGTAACGCCAATGTCATTAAACCGGATGCTGAGCCAAATCTCATCACTTGCTGGGGTGGCCACTCAATCAATGATATCGAATACAAATACACCAAAGAGGTGGGTTACCAGCTTGGCCTTCGCGGTATCAATATATGCACAGGTTGTGGACCCGGCGCAATGAAAGGACCGATGAAGGGCGCTACCTTTGGTCATGCCAAACAGCGAAATTATCAAGGCAGATATATTGGCCTGACGGAACCGAGCATTATTGCTGCCGAACCACCCAACCCAATCGTTAATGAACTGGTGATTATGCCAGACATAGAAAAGCGGCTTGAAGCTTTTGTGCGCTTAAGTCATGGGTTAATAATCTTCCCCGGTGGCGCCGGAACGGCCGAAGAGTTACTTTACATCCTTGGCATCATGTTAAGCCCAGCCAATCGCCAGCAAAAACTGCCGATAGTGTTAACCGGGCCGAAACAAAGCGAACAGTATTTTCGCGACCTGGACACCTTTATTGGCAATAACCTGGGTCCTCAGGCACAGTCTTTATACACCATCATTATCGATGACGAACGGGAAGTCGCCCAATATCTACAAAGTAAAATCGCTTCGGTTATCAATTACCGCAAAGCCGTTGGTGACGCCTATCACTACAACTGGTCGCTTTTTATCGAAGAAGAATTTCAGCAACCATTCGAGCCTACGCATGACAATATGGCGGCGCTGAAAATCGAAAAAGATATGCCGGTTGGCGAGCTGGCGGCAAACTTAAGGCGGATATTTTCCGGGATTGTTGCTGGCAATGTAAAACCTGACTGGGTTAAACATATTCGCGAAAAAGGGCCGTACCAAATATCTGGTAACAAAGAAATTATGACAGATATGGATAACCTGTTATCATCGTTTGTAAAGCAACAACGAATGAAATTGCCGGGAACAAACTATGTCCCCTGCTATGAAATAGTCTCTGATAACGAATAAACCATGCCAGCACATATAGTTTTAATTGATGCGATGAATTTGATCCGTCGAGTGTACGCGGTGCAGGAGCGCCCGTTTCACTACATGGACACGTTGTCAGATACCACCAAACAGCAAATCGTTCATAATACCATAGTGCATACGGTTCAGGCTGTCGGTAAAATTCTCCACACTCAGCAACCTACCCATATTCTCGCGGTTTTTGATAGCCAGAATCCTTGTTGGCGTTATGAACTCTACCCGGATTACAAGAAAGGCCGGAAGAAAATGCCCGAGCATCTGCAAGCAAGCTTAACGGCGATTCAGGATGCGCTTTTAGAATTGCAGGTAGACTCGTTAATATCTGATGATGACGAAGCAGATGATTTAATTGCAACACTGGCGATTAAAGTGGCGTTAAGGGCTCAGGACGTGACCATTATCTCAACCGATAAAGGTTTTCTGCCGTTATTATGTGATCATATCCGGGTATTTGATTACTTTAATCAACGAGTGCTCGACGAAAGTTATGTTCAGAACAAGTTTCAGGTAAAATCCACCCAGCTTATCGACCTCTGGACATTGAGCGGCGATTCGACTAACAAGATCCCAGGGGTGCCTGGTATAGGACAAATTACCGCAGCACAGTTACTGCAGCAATATCATTCATTAAAGGGCGTGCTTGATGCTCAGGATCTGAAACAGACGCTGGCCAAGAAACTTCAGGAGTATAAGCCGCAAATGCAGCTTTATCAGGAACTTTTAACTCTGAAAAAAGACATTCCGCTGGGCTTTAACCTCAAAGACATACGCCTGAACAAACAAATTGATCAACAGGCTGTTTAATCCATAGGAAATTCTGTTAAATTAGCAAATTTATTAGCGAACATAATCCGGACTCAATCAATGAACAAAACCATCGCCTTGAGAATCTTAATTGCCGTCGTTTTATATGGGGTATTCGCGGCAGCTGTTTTACATTTTCATGAAGACGACAAGCCTCAGGACATGAGCTGGGATGATCGTGAGGGATACAACCGTCAGTATATTGCTAAATTAACGTTAGATGGCACGTCCGTAGATAAAATTTTAGAAGAATTAGGTAATCCAGATCTAACCGAAGCGAAGAAAGTTACCGTAAATAATTACCAGGTGATGTTTTATCGAACACAACACCGACACAGTGACGGTATCACTACTCAGGATGAATGTACTGCCCTGTTGTTCAAAGATGGCGTGCTTATCGGCATTGGCGAGAGCGCTTATCAGGACTACAAAGAACTTTAACCCCCTCCTTCAATTATCCACGTCCGGGCTGTTTTTGTAGGAAACTTACGAAAATAGTCCTATTTACAAGCATAAAACTGGAATCATCTGACCAGTCGTGGTATAAAGCCGCCATTAAAATTTCTGGTGAAGTTTTTCAAAATTTTTTCCATCTTTTTGTAATACTTTAACAGGCAGTATTTGTACATTTTTTATTGTTAAGGCTATTTCCATGACTAAACAAACTATCACGGTCATCCCTGGTGACGGTATCGGTCCAAGTATCATTGATTCATGTTTAAAAGTGCTAGATAAAGCAGGTTGTGATTTCGAATATGAGTTTGCTGATGCCGGTTTAGCGGCGTTGGAAAAACACGGTGAGTTGGTTCCTGAAGAAACCTTAAAACTAATCGAAAAAAACAAAATCACCTTAAAAGGCCCTCTGACAACTCCTGTTGGCGAAGGTTTTACCTCTATCAACGTTACCTTGCGCAAGCAATTCAAACTGTACGCTAACCTGCGTCCAGTTTTATCTTTCAAAGGTACTCGTGCTCGTTACGAAAATATCGATATCCTGACCATCCGTGAAAATACTGAAGGTATGTACTCAGGTTTAGGTCAGACCGTATCTGAAGACGGTTCAGTGGCAGAAGCAATGAGCCAGATCACTCGCGAAGGCGCTGAGCGCATCGTAACGTTCGCATACGAGACTGCTCGCAAAGAAGGCCGTAAGAAAGTTACAGCGGTTCACAAAGCAAACATCCTTAAGTCAACGTCAGGTCTTTTCCTGAAAGTTGCTCGTGAAGTTGGTGAGCGTTACCCGGATATCGAGTCTGCGGAAATGATCGTCGATAACTGTTGTATGCAGCTGGTAATGAACCCTGAGCAATTCGACGTAATCGTAACCACTAACCTTTTCGGTGACATCATCTCTGACCTTTGTGCAGGTCTTGTGGGTGGTCTGGGTATGGCTCCAGGTGCGAACATCGGTAGTGATTGTGCAATCTTCGAAGCGGTACACGGTAGTGCTCCGGACATCGCGGGTAAAAACTTAGCAAACCCAAGCTCTGTTATCCTTGCTTCTATCCAGATGCTTGAGTACTTAGGTATGAATGACAAAGCCGCTAACATCCGTAACGCGGTTAAGGAAGTTATCGAATCAGGTGACCGTACAACTCGCGACTTAGGCGGTGAGCACGGTACTACTGACTTTACTGATGCGGTACTAGAGCGTTTGTAAGAAAGTAAAAACATTCGATAAAAAAGCGACTCCGGTCGCTTTTTTTTATTGATAAAATTCACGGTTCCGACCTTTTGATTTATCAGTTCCGGTTCTATAATCCAATGCAAAACAATACGTTGTTATCTATGAATCTGAAAGCCTTACTTGCTCCCCTGTTTATCTGGCTATGCTTGCCAAATCCGATTTTAGCTGCGGCCGCTCACGCCAATGTGGTTATTGAACAAAATGCGGTGATATTGCCATCCCTGGACAGAAGCCGAACCTTAAGAGTCTACCTGCCACCGTCATATCACCATTCTGCTAAACGCTATCAGGTTCTATATATGCACGATGCCCAAAATCTATTTGCCGACGACACTTCATACGCCGGTGAATGGGGTATCGATGAGACCCTGGATAACTTGGCAAAAACCAGGGGATTAGAAATCATAGTCGTTGGCATCGATAATCACCCTGAGTACCGTATCAATGAATACAGTCCCTGGACCCATGAAAAATATGGTAACGGCGAAGGGGAAAAGTTTGTAGCAGACCTGGTTTCGACCGTCAAACCCTATATTGACCGGCATTACCGTACCAACAGCGATAAAGCTAGCACCGCTATCATTGGCAGCTCACTGGGTGCGTTTATCAGTCACTATGCAATGTTGACCTACCCGGATACCTTTTCCCGGGCCGGCCTGTTTTCGCCCTCTTACTGGTATAGCGACAAGGTATGGACGTATACTCAAAAGCATGCCGCTAAAGTCAACAACAGCCAAATCTATTTGTTGGTCGGCGGTCAGGAAGGAGAAAGCATGGTACCGAATGTGGAGAAAATGGCAGCGCTATTGCGAACATCGCTACCTGACTCTTCAAAAGTACATGCGAAAGTTGTTAAAGCCGGCCAACATAACGAAGGATTTTGGCGCAGCGAATTTGCCGAGGCGATTATTTGGTTATATGAACTCGAAACGATCGAGCAATAGTGACGGTTAAATCCTAACTGCTTAGGCTGCCAAGGTGTTTGTAGCAAAGACTCCATGATACCAGAGGGATCTATCGGGTAGTAAGTGGCTTTCCTTCCACTTCCACCTTCCACCTGCAGCGCTGCGCTTATCGCTTGCCCAGAGCACGAATATGCACGGTCACTTCTTCACGGTCGTAATACAAATGCTTGGCATACATTTCGTACCAGATTTCATGTTCGCTAAGCATGTCTTTGATGATCTTAAGACCTTTTTCTACCTGCTGGTAGCGGCCTTTACCGGGCATTAACTTAAGGTTAAAAATCGCTTCTTTGCAATCACCATCAATTACCCAGCTCGCCATTAACCGTGCAACCTTGATTGGGTTTTCAATCATGTCACAAACCAGCCAGTAATTGTTTTTCTTACTGGGGCGGAATTTAAAGCCATCCTGCTGGTAGTGCTTCACCTGGCCGGTTTCCATTAACGAATCGGCCATAGGGCCATTATCAATCGCTTTAACCATCATCCCACGACGCACCAGTTGATATGTCCAACCACCAGGGGCTGAACCTAAATCCGTAGCATTTAAGCCTGAGGTCAGGCGCTCTTCTCTTTCGGCTTTGGGGATGAAGTGTAAAAACGCTTCATCAAGCTTTAAGGTGGAACGACTCGGTGCTGCATTTGGAAATTTTAACCTTGGGATCCCCATCGGGTGTGGAGAGGTATTCGTGGCGTATGAATAGCCCAATTGCACTTGCTGACCACTGTAAAACAGTGCATGCAAGACTGCGGCGCCCTGGACATATTCATCACTCTCTTTCGGTGCCAAAACGCCAGATTTTCTTAACGCTTGTCTTAATGGTACCGACAATTTACGGGTAAATTTACTTAGCGCTTTACCATCATTGGTATCGAGGTTTTCAACCCTAAGCTCTTCGTAACGAAATTCATCGCCAAGGGCGTCGCTTATGGCTTCTACGCGCTGATAGTCTGGTAGGTCAATGATCTCGCCTAAAGTCAGAAACCATTGGCGGGCAAAAATCAGACGCTTTAATGGCAACTTTTGCAGCAAAGTATCGCCCTGCTCAGCATCGTAGAGATGAAATTCTACCAGCCCCTGATTTTTCTTGAGTTTGATAAATCCGTACACCTCATTCCAGGCGGCTTTTTCCTGGATTTCTGCGGCACATTCTTTTTCAAAACCCGGGCGGCAATAAAGTACGATAGCTGTCATTTTCTATAAAAACCTTGCAGAGCAATTAATAACCAGGCGCTGATCAACGCCATGCCGCCAAAGGGTGTCAATGGCGACAGGGCGGCAATTATACTTGCCGGCCACAGGACTTTGAACAAAATAATAAAACAAAACAACAAAATCCCGAAAATAAGCAATAACCCAGCCGCTTTGGGCAGTTTTAATCGCCCCTCTTCGTCGCTTGAACCAATATTCAGACCTAGCTGCATCAAAAACAAACTGTGGATCAATGCAAAGCCACTGGCGATCGCCAATGAGCTAATGTCTTTTGTCGATAAATCTGCCATACCATGCACTATGTAGGCACTTAGTATTAACCATAGCGCACCATTAAGCCCTGCAAAGCCAAGAAAGAGTCTCGCCATCGTTAATTATTCCCGGTGCTTAGCGATTCGATAAAATCGATTAAATCATGACAGCTTTGTTCAATGTGCTGTTGATGGGTATAACCAGATTTTACTCGTGGCTTTAAATCATGATCGCCATCGACGTAAAACTTTACTTCTACAGATTTACCAAGCTCATAGCTGTTTACTTCCTCCTGACTGCCAAGTGCATCACGGTCACCCTGTAATATTAAAACCGCTTTGTCATTTTGCTGTAGAGGCTCAAGCCTTAATTTCTCAGGCTGTTTTTGAGGATGAAAAGGATAGCCGAAACAGTAGCCGCCACTGACTTTGTCATTACCAATCAGCGTCATCGCAACCCTTGAGCCCATCGATTTGCCACCGATAATCAGTGGTAAATCGCCCTGATAGGCGCTAATCATCGACGTGAATGATTCCTGCAGAGCTGGCATGCGATTGGGTGGGCGGCGTTTGCCGTCGAGTTTACGTTGTTGCATGTAAGGAAAGTTAAAGCTCAATACATTGATACCGCCGGTGTTTAACAACGCAATCACCTTACGAATAAACTCACTGTCCTTATCGGCTCCAGCGCCATGGGCAAAAATCAACGTAGCGATTTGTTTGCCTACGGCTTTATCAAAGGTGATGCTATCACTGTCGAAACTTTCTATTTCAGAAAAATTAAACATCAATTTATCTTATCCTCGTCGATGGCTTGTTCTTCTTCGGCGACGCTGGCTAATACCCATTCGCGAAACTGAGCAATGCGCCCGCCCTCTTGCAGGGGCGAGCGACAAACAATATAAAACGCGTCTTTATTGACCAGAATTTCCGAAAACGGCGCAATTAAGCGTCCAGCTTCTATTTCAGGTTTTGCCAGCAAGTTATTACCCAGAGCAATTCCCTGACCATGTATCGCTGCCTGCAATACCAGTGCCGAATGGGAAAATATGGGTCCTGAATCGAGGTTTTGGGAGGTTAGTGAGATGTTTTTGAAAAAACGTTTCCAATCACGCCGAGAGGTATCGTGCAGTAAGGTTTGCCTGCACAAGTCTTTGATTGAAGCGAGTTGTCCTTCTTTGCTGAGATCATTGAGTAGCGTTGGCGAGCATAGCGGCTGCAGGTATTCGGTCATCATTTTATCGGCGATTATCCCAGGCCAGTTGCCTCGCCCGTAGTAAAACGCAATATCAACATCTTCGGTGAGCGTACCATCATCCCGGTCATCTGCACTGATCCTGACATCAATATCCGGATACAAACGATTAAAATCACTGAGCCTGGGAACCAGCCACTGAATGGCAAGACTGGTATGAATGCTAACGTTGATCGCCCCTTTTGAATTTCTCGCCAGTAATCGCTGTGTAGCGTCCTGCAATGAGGAAAATATGTCTTTGATATCCAGATAATAACTTTGCCCTTCCTCGGTCAACAACAATGCCCGATTCTTGCGCATAAACAGTTTAATGCCGAGATGATTTTCTAACGATTTAATTTGGTGAGAAACCGCTGCCTGAGTGACAAACAGCTCATCAGCTGCCTTAGTAAAACTTAAGTGCCTGGCTGAAGCTTCAAAGGCCTTTAATGCATTTAATGGGGGAAGACGTATCGCCATCGATTAGAAATTCTAATGAATATATAAGAAAAATTATATCCTCTTACTTGCCAATAGGCTACAACAAGAACTTCCCATAAAAAAGCCGGCATCTAGCCGGCTTCTCACAAATCGTCTCAACGATTGTATTAGTCGGTGATCAATTTTGGAAAAGATTTCACTAACTGATCAACCGCCTGCATCTGCTCAAGATAAGGTTTCAATGCGTGTAATGGCAAGGCACATGGACCATCGCATTTGGCATTATCCGGATCCGGATGGGCTTCAATAAACAATCCTGCAATACCGAGCGCCATACCTGAACGAGCAAGTTGTGCTGCCTGAGCACGACGACCGTCAGCAGAATCTGAACGTCCACCAGGCTTTTGTAAAGCGTGGGTGGCATCAAAAATAACCGGTGCCATGGTTTTCATTTCATCCATTGCCAGCATATCAACAACCAGGTTGTTGTAGCCATAGCAGCTACCACGTTCACAAAGAATAACCTTTTCGTTACCGGCTTCGGAAAACTTCTTGATGATATGACGCATTTCATGGGCGGCCAAAAATTGCGGCTTCTTGACATTAATCACCGCATCGGTTTTTGCCATCGCAATAACCAAATCCGTTTGCCGGGCCAAAAATGCCGGTAACTGAATCACGTCAACCACTTCCGCTACAGGTTGCGCCTGATAAGGTTCGTGGACATCGGTGATAACCGGAATATTGAAGGTATTTTTGATCTCTTCAAAGATTTTCAGACCTTCATCCATGCCCGGACCACGATAAGAATTGATTGACGAGCGATTGGCTTTGTCGAACGAGGCTTTAAATACGTAAGGAATACCCAGCTCAGTCGTCACTTCTACATAGCGCTCGGCAATTTGCATTGCCAGGTCTCGTGATTCCAATACATTCATACCACCAAACAGTACAAACGGCTTGTCATTGGCGACTTCTAAATTGGCGACAGATATTGTCTGCTGACTCATAAAAACCTCTAGTTAACCGATAGTTTGCAGGATTTGACCACACAGCCAGGCTGCAAAGGTACCTACAGTGTAACCCAGAACCGCCAGCAACACGCCAACAGGGGCTAATGATGGGTGGAATGCCGATGCTACAATTGGTGCCGATGCCGCACCACCAACGTTTGCCTGGCTTCCTACTGCCATAAAGAATAGTGGCGCTTTGATTAAACGAGCGACTAAAAGCATCAATAACGCATGGATTAGCATCCATACTGCACCGACAGCAAAATACCATGGTGCTTCCGTGATCATGGTGACATCCATTTTCATACCAATTGAAGCAATCAACAGATACAACATGGCTGAACCGACTTTCGACGCACCAACCCCTTCGAGGTTTCTGGCTTTAGTAAACGACAAGGCGATACCTACGGAAGTTGCAAAAACAATCATCCAGAAGAATTTGCTGTGGAAGCTCAATCGGTCCAGGTCGGGATAATTTTCAACAAAAAATGGCGTTACGGTATCAGCAAATAAATGTGCAAAACCGGTTACCCCAAGACCAACCGCTAGAATCACCATCACATCTGGCAACGCAGGAACCTTAGTGTGCTTTTCCTGAAAACTCTCAACTTTTTCCTGCAGTTCGGCGATAGCACGGGTATCAGCTCCGGCTTTAGCATCGAGCTGTTTGGCATTAGCAGACATGATCAGTAATACCGCCATCCAAAGATTGGCAACAATCACATCAACGGTGATCATTGCTGAAAAGATATCATCGCCTACACCATAAATTTCTTTCATTGCCGCCTGGTTAGCACCGCCACCGATCCAGGAACCGGCAACCGTTGTTAGGCCACGCCATACCGCATCCGGACCTTGGCCACCGAGTAAATCAGGGTTTATGGCACCAACTAACATTAATGCTACCGGTCCGCCAACAACGATTCCTACCGTGCCAATAGCAAACATGAACGGCGCGCGCCAGCCCAAACCAGCGATAGCTTTTAAATCAACACTCAGGGTTAGTAACACTAAACAAGTCGGCAACAAAAAGCGTGACGTGACGTAATAAAGGTTCGACTCTTTAGCGTCAATAATGCCAAACGTATTTAACAATGATGGTAAGAAATAACACAGCAATACCGCTGGTACTACCGCATAAAATTTTTGCCAACCGGGCTTAGGGCTATTCGCCGTATAGAATACTGCCCCCAGCATAAGGGCCAGAATGCCCAATATGGTGGCATCGTTGGTGATCAAAGCCGTATTTTCCATAACTTCTCCTGGTTATTTCTTTTTCTCTACTCAAGCACATTTAAGGCTTGAGATTCATGCCGCCAAACTAGTGCAAAACCGTTTCGGTTTGCGCGAACATGTCTAATTGCATTTGTAAAATCTTTGCAGCCGGGTCTTGCGGACAGCGCTCAACAAAATAGCGATAGTCGTCAAAAGCGACTTTATAGCAATCCATTTGCTGCAATAAAAATCCGCGATCGCGTCGCTCATAGGGATCATCCGGGGTCAGCGCCAGTAAAATATCCACACAGGTCAGTGCCTGACTAAACTGTTGTTCACGGATCAGTGCATTTTTAAGCGAGGTCAGATATTGACTGATTAACTTGTTGTCCTCAACCCCTTTTAGGGGAAGCTGGGCATCATTCGGGCTAACCTGATTCAACCTCTGATCCAATTCCTGCCAGTTAATCGGCTCACCACTGATACAATCGAAAATCACCGCATAGGTGTCATCACAGGTAATGCGGATCATCATCTCATCGGGCACGAACACCACATCGACATTCAGGCCGGTCTCGCGAATAACATGCAACAACACCATCACTTTTAACGTTGGCGCCATGTTAAGGAAATCCAGACCATAATCCAGCCGATGATTCGCCACTCCGTATGAGGATTTTGGCGTATCTGTCATCAACTTTTCTACGAACAATACATCGAGAACTTTTTCGGCCTGTTCTAACGGCTCTTCAATGTTGGTCAACTGCGAAATCAGCGAATCAGTCATTTGTCTTACCTGATCCATCTGCTGCGGTTGCTGGTTAAATATTTCTTGTTCCAACAAACACAGACTATCCAGCAAATTCACCTTTTCCGTCATTAATTCGGAAATTAATAATTCTTTCATTACATCTACAACTGGTACATCACAATAGGTTGGCGTATCCCACTTCAATATGCTGGTGGGTTACAGAAACATGGTTTGATGGGTTATGGCTAATTTGATGATTAGAATAAACCAGCCTAGCGCCCCTAAATATCCGAGATACTTCATTGCATCAGTACGGGCCCATTTCAAGGTGTAAAACCCGGTAAAAATATACGCGACAAGCGCCAGCAACTTTTCCAGCATCCAATCGTGTTCGGTTGGATAGAATGAAAAAGAAACCATCAAATAAACGCCGGTTAGCAACAAAAAGGTGTCGATCACATGGGGAAATACTTTCAACCATTTTTTATCAAGCTGTGCAGGTTTTCGCATCAACAATACAAAACGATAGCTAAACATCAGGATGCTTAGCGTTGCGAAAGTAAAGTGTGCGCTTTTGACCAGTTCCATATTATTCCAGCTTCAAAAAATTTAGCGCGTAGCATAGCACAAAAGGCATTGCTTGCCATCAGTTAAGTTATCTCACTAAAGCTTGATAAACCGCCAAAGATCGCCGGGGAATCTCCACAGGATCTATGATTTTCGCGGTATTTAAAAGACGATAAGCTAATTAACAATTAATCAGCTTTCGGTCAGTGAAAATGCAATTGATTTTCAGTGCGCAGAATTTAACCAACCCTCTAAACAGCCTGTTTTCCTGCGATGAATTCATCTCTCACAAGCTAATGCACAATGTTATCCACAGTTTGTGTGATTAACTTTTTGCGCAAAAAAAAACCATGATTTATCCACATTAATTGAGAATAAAACCATGGCTTGCAGACAACTTAGATCCAATCCAGATCCAGTTGGGCCTGTGGTTAGGCTAAGCTAACTATTCTTTATCTTGTGCAACCGTTAAACCTTCTTCACCAGCAAAACGATTCACCCAAAGGGCAATAACACCGTCACCAGTAACGTTACAGGCGGTACCGAAGCTATCCTGAGCCAGATACAAAGCAATCATTAAACCAAGCGCCGCTTCGTTAAAGCCTAACATGCTCGCTAACAGGCCTAAGGCTGCCATTACTGCGCCACCTGGAGCACCGGGAGCGGCAATCATAGTAATGCCTAGCACCAGAATAAATGGGATCATGCCCATAAGACTTGGAACGGTTAAAGATTCCGTTAGCAACATAACCGCCGTTGCACAGGTTACGATGGTAATGGTGGAGCCACTTAAATGAATCGACGCACACAATGGAATGGTAAAATTAACCACGCCTTCATCGACGCCGTTTTCTTTTGAACAATTTAGTGATACCGGAATGGTTGCTGCGCTAGACATAGTACCCAAAGCGGTAAAGTAAGCCGGCAGCATGTTTTTAAGCAGGGTTAATGGTGAGCGACCAAGTGCTAAACCACTAACCACATAAATGGTAGTGATCCACAACCAGTGCATAACAAGTGCCATAACCAACACAACAGCAAATGTCTTTAAGGTTGCGAATACCGTACCCGCCACTGTCATTTCGGCAAATACACCGGCAATGTATACCGGTAGTAATGGAATAATCACTTTGACCAGCAACATTTCGATAATGTCACGGCCTTCTATCAAATTCGCGCGTAAGTTCTTAGCATTGGTGGCGCTGATACCTAAGCCAAACACAAAGGCCAGGGCTAATGCCGTCATTACTGAGAACATTGGTGGGATACTGAACTCAATAAACGATTTTAACCCTTCGCCTTCTGCGATTGCGGAAATTTTTGAACCTTCCATTAAACCCGGCAATAACGAGCTGGCTACCAGAAATGCCAAAATACCGGCGGTTATGGTTGAACCATAGGCAAGACCAACGGTTTTACCTAGCAGTCGGGTCGAGCCCTGAGGCAGGGTCGCGATGCCACTGGCGATATAGAACAGGATAATCAATGGAATGGTAAACGTGATCAGCTGACCGATTAACGTCTGGATCGTTAGTAACGTACGAGTGATCGCTTCTGGGGCAAACATGCCGATAACGAAGCCGGCAGCAATACCCGCAATAAGTTTCAAAATTAAGTTCATAAAGACTCCATTTGACACCTTAACTCTGGAATTGCCAGACGAAACGGTGTGTATTATTCTTGTTTGATATTAATCACGCGCTTATTGTGCGCTAAGTTTGCTGCCAAGGTAAAGTCTTCACAGATAAAGTGTCCAACTACCCCGGCAAATATATTGTCCACGTAGATAAAAACCAGCCGGCGTCGCATCCAGGGCGCGATACTGCGCTCTTGCAAAACCTTCTTCAGCGCTCGACTTTTCGAACGCCCCTCTGGCTTGCAGACCGGGTTTTGATGATGACAGCTCAGAGTTATCGTCGATGAATCAGCCACTACAATAAGCTGATTGTTAACATCTGGCTGTGTTTGATTCTCGCCATCGATCATGTCGTTCATAACCACTTCCTGCAACGCTAATTTTCCGGCATTATCGGGCAACTCAATGCACAAAGCGTTACAGCTTAGGGTACTTAAATCATCAATGGTGGCGGACCAGTCCTGAATGTCCTGATAATCCCGGGTGATGTAGAGTTTTTGTTGATAGCGCCTCAATACAGCATCGGCACATTTGATCTCAGGGTTTTTATCGGCTGCGGCAATTCTCAGCTGCTGCAAAGCTTCCAATAAGGGTTTCTGCTCCGGCATTCGCAATTGCAATTGCTTAAATCGATACCTCAAGGCATTAAGCTGACGATGCTCAGCTAATTGGTTAAAGGTTTCCAGAGGGATAGGTTGGTGTAATTGCGTGCCGCCGAGATCCAGTTGCGCTAATTCTTCTAACAACTGCTGAGTTTGCCCCATCAACGCTGCCGATTTATTCACACTCGCGCTGAAAGACGGCCAACGCTTTTGCAAAAGCGGCAACACTTGCTGCCTTAAAAAGTTTCTATCAAACCGGGTATCCTGATTCGATTCGTCCTCAACCCATTCTAACCCGTGTTGCTCGGCAAAAGTTTGCAGTTGCTCGCGGTTAATACCTAATAACGGCCGACCAAGTAATCCAACGCCAGGCATATCGCGAAGCGTTTGCATCGCTGCTAATCCCAATACACCGGCGCCCCGTTTGAGCGCCAACATGAAGGTTTCGGTCTGATCATCCTGATGATGGGCGGTAACAATAATATCCTGGACTCCAGTATTTTCAGCAAACGCCTGATAGCGGGCATTACGAGCTTTTTCCTCAATACCACCGCCCGCTTGAACACTTAAATCCACTTTTATCGCCTGGTAGGGAATGTCGAGCTTTGCACATTGCTCACCGGTAAACGATTGCCAGCTATCAGCATTGTCGCTCAAACCATGATGGATATGGATGGCGCGTATATCCGCGCTAATTTTATTGCTCGATTTCAGCATCGACAGGGCGTGCAATAGCACCTGGGAGTCAAGACCACCGCTGTAGGCAACCACTAATGTTTTTTGCGCCAGTTCTGGCTTTGCCAAAAACGTTAACAATGCATCAAAAACCGGGCTGCTTTGGGAGTGTTTCATCAATTGAGAACAATCAATTAGGGATAGTTTTCAAATAATACCTGCTCAAACAAAAAATGTCCCTATCTGGGACATTTTAAATCACTTCAACAGGTTATTTGTTAACTAACAATAACCATAGGTCATAAGACGCTGATAACGGTTTTCAACCAACTCGTCTTTTTCCTGCTCATCTAAAGACGCAAGGTCGGCCTTAATCGCTTGTTTCAGATTAGAAGCCATTAAATCGAAATCACGATGAGCGCCACCTAATGGCTCATCGATAATGTTATCAATCAGTTCTAAATCTTTGATGCGATCGGCGGTTACCCCCATGGCTTCCGCCGCGGTTGCCGCTTTCTCAGCAGTCTTCCAAAGGATAGACGCACAACCTTCTGGGGAAATAACCGAGTAAGTGGAATACTGAAGCATATTGACTTTGTCACCAACGCCAATCGCTAATGCGCCACCAGAACCACCTTCACCAATGACCGTGCAAACGATTGGTACGGTCAGGCGAGACATCACTTTCAGGTTTCGGGCAATGGCTTCACTCTGACCGCGCTCTTCAGCGCCGATACCTGGATATGCGCCAGGAGTGTCAATAAAGGTAATGATTGGCATATTGAAACGCTCAGCCATTTCCATTAAACGCAAGGCTTTACGATAGCCTTCCGGGCGTGGCATCGCAAAGTTACGACGTACTTTTTCTGTGGTATCACGACCTTTCTGGTGGCCGATCACCATCACTGGGCGGCCATCAAGACGGGCAGTACCAGCAACAATAGCAGCATCATCGGCATAAGCTCGATCACCTGCCAATTCGTCAAAATCGGTGAAAATACGTTTGATGTAATCTGTGGTGTATGGACGGCCAGGATGGCGAGCGATACGAGATACCTGCCATGGGTCCAGATCAGAAAATACTTTTTTAGTTAACTCTTCACTTTTATTGCGCAGCTGAGCGATTTGTTCTTCCAAATCCAAATCAAGGTCCTGGCCTTGATTGACCAATTGCAGTTCTTCTATTTTTGCTTCTAAATCGGCAATGGGTTGCTCAAAATCTAAAAAGTTGAGTGACATATTGGTTACCTAATCATATATGCGGGCCAAGGCCCGACGACTTATTCTTTAAATGCCATGGCGACGTTTTCCGCGCCCAGTAATAATCCTAATTCGTGTACTAAAGCATCGCTGGGGGTTACCCGCCATTGCGTTCCTAATTCAATAGTCGCGCTGGCTTCTGGTCGCTGATAAAACACTCGAACCGGGCAGGTCCCTTCTTTATAGGGTTCCAGTACCCGATGAAAATCGGTAACAAAGTTATCGCCGATTTGGGTGCGATGCAATTGTATATCAAGAGATTTTATATAATTTTCTCGCGCTTGGGCAATACTCATGATCTCTCGACCGGTCATTGTAATACCACCGGAGTAATCATCAAAGCTGACCTGTCCACTACAGACTAAAATAGCATCTTTTACCAGGATATCCTGATAACGCTCAAAATCGTCAGGAAACAGACGAACATCGATACGTGCACTTTTATCATCAAGGGTAACCAGAGCCCAGCGACGGCCCTTTTTATTCACTAACACCCTGACTCCGATTACCAGTCCTACAGCAGTCTGAACTCGATCTTTACCTGCTGGTTGCAGATTTACCAAACGGCCAGTGCTGTAGTGCTTAATTTCTGCCAGATATCGGTCAATCGGATGTCCGGTCAGATATAAACCAAGGGTTTCCCGCTCGCCATCAAGCCAGACATCTTCGGCCCAACGTGGCACTTCTTTAAACGACTGACGGGTATCTTCCTCTTCAACATTGATAAGTCCGAATAAATCTTCCTGACCCAAAGCCTGCGCTTTTGCATGCTGGTCAGCGGCTTTAATTGCTTCGCTAAGGCTTTCAAACATGGCCGCTCGATGTGGCCCAAGGTTATCCATAGCGCCGGCTTTAATAAGACGTTCAAGCACACGTTTGTTGATTTTTTTCAAATCGAGACGGGCACAGAAATCAAATAGATCCTTAAATGGCCCACCCTGCTCCCGGGCTTCGATAATCGCTTCAATCGGGCCTTCGCCCACGCCTTTTATGGCGCCGATACCATAAACAATTTGATCATCATTATTGACGGTAAATTTGTACAAACCAGAATTAACATCCGGCGGCAGCAAATCGAGCCCCATATTGGCGCATTCATCCACCAGGGTTACGATTTTATCGGTGTTATCCATATCGGCTGACATTACTGCCGCCATAAATGGCGCCGGATGATGTGCTTTCATCCACAGCGTTTGATAAGAAACTAATGCGTAAGCTGCGGAGTGCGATTTGTTAAACCCGTAACCGGCAAATTTCTCTACCAGATCGAAAATTTTCATCGCCAGCTCGCCGTCTACACCAAGCTTTTCCGCACCTTCTTTAAAACCACCACGCTGTTTGGCCATCTCTTCTGGCTTTTTCTTACCCATGGCTCGACGCAGCATGTCAGCGCCACCAAGGGTATAACCAGCAAGGACCTGGGCAATCTGCATTACCTGCTCCTGATACAGGATAATGCCGTAGGTTGGTTCTAGAATCGGTTGTAGCCACTCATGCTGCCAGGTGGCATCTGGATACGATATTTCCTCTCGTCCGAGCTTACGGTCGATAAAGTTATCTACCATGCCTGATTGCAATGGCCCCGGTCGGAACAGGGCTACCAGAGCGATCATATCCTCAAAGCAATCGGGTTTTAATCGCTTAATCAAATCCTTCATACCACGGGATTCAAGCTGGAATACCGCGGTGGTTTCCGCCTTTAACAACACATCATAGCTTTTCGCGTCATCAAGGGGGATAGCGGCAATATCTATCGGTTCTTTGCCGACCTTCAATAATTTCTCATCGGCCATTTCAATGGCCCATTGCAAAATGGTCAGAGTTCTAAGACCCAAGAAGTCGAATTTAACCAGTCCTGCTTCTTCAACGTCGTTCTTGTCAAACTGGGTTACCGGGTTATTACCTTCATCATCACAATACAAAGGCGCGAAATCGGTAATTACCGTTGGCGATATTACAACACCACCGGCATGCTTACCGGCATTTCGGGTGGTACCTTCTAAGATCCGACACATATCAATCAGATCTTTAACTTCGGTGTCCTGCTGGTAAATTTCCGGTAATCGCGGCTCCACTTCAAAGGCTTTGGCCAAGGTCATGCCCGGATCGCCAGGGATTAATTTGGAAATTCTATCGACAAAACCGTATGGGTGGCCAAGCACCCGGCCAACATCGCGGATTACCGCTTTCGCGGCCATGGTACCAAAAGTAATAATCTGTGATACCGCGTCGCGCCCATACAAATCCGCAACGTGATCGATAACTTCATCACGACGGTCCATACAGAAATCAACGTCGAAATCCGGCATCGAGATACGTTCCGGGTTCAGGAATCGCTCGAATAGCAGGTCAAATTCCAGCGGATCCAGGTCGGTGATTTTTAACGCATAGGCAACCAGGGAACCGGCACCAGAACCACGCCCGGGGCCAACCGGAATGTTGTTATCTTTGGACCATTGGATAAATTCCATAACGATAAGGAAATACCCAGGGAAGCCCATGTTGTTGATAACGTCTAATTCAATTTTCAGACGCTCATCATATTCTTTTCGTTTTTCAGCAAAATCCGGCGAATTAACATCGAACAGGAATTCCAGTCGCTCCTGCAGGCCGTCTTCGGATACCTTGATCAGGTAATCATTAATGTGCATGCCTTCCGTTGGGAAGTCCGGTAAGAAATACTCCCCTAAACGCACGGTTACGTTACAGCGTTTGGCGATTTCGACACTATTGGCCAGGGCCTCAGGGATATCAGCAAATAATTCCTGCATTTCCGCTTCTGAGCGCAGGTATTGTTCTTTAGAATAACGTTTAGGACGGCGTTTATCTTCGAGGGTAAAGCCATCATGAATCGCGACCCGAATTTCATGGGCATCAAAATCTTCAGGCTTTAAAAACACCACTTCATTGGTAGCAACCACTGGCACCTGGCGATCAGCGGCAAGGGCCACGGCCATGTGCAGATAGTTTTCTTCCTGCTCGCGAGTAGTGCGTATAAGTTCCAGATAAAAACGATCGGCAAAATGTTGCTGGTAAAATGCCAGACAGGTATCTACCAGTTCCTGATTCCCTTTTAACAGGGCTTTACCAATATCCCCCTCTCGACCACCGGAGAGGATAATCAACCCGTCGGCATGTTCAACGAGCCAGGTCTTATCAAGAATTGCTTTGCCCTGTATATGACCTTGCAGATACGCTTTAGAAATTAATTCGGTAAGGTTTTTATAGCCGGTATTATTCATCGCGATTAACACCAGTCGGAATAGTTCGTCTTCGAACTCTTCGCTTTTTACCCAAAAATCACAGCCAATGATCGGCTTTATTCCGGCCCCATGCGCAGCACCATAGTATTTTACCAAACCACATAGATTGGTTTGATCAGTAAGGGCTATGGCCGCCATTTTCTGCTCGCTGGCAGCGGCAATAATAGGTTTAACCTTATTCAAACCATCGGACATTGAAAAGTCACTGTGGACTCTTAAATGTACAAACTTCGGCTCGGCCATAATATTCCTTACTCTGCTGAATTGCGGGCGATAATTTCGGCTACAGGTTTAAATGATTTTCGATAATTGTCCAGTACGCCATATTCCTGGATAATTTGCAAATGGGCTTTGGTCGGGTAACCTTTATGATTGGCAAATCCGTAATGAGGGTACTGCTCGTGTAGTTCATGCATTTCCTGATCACGAGCTACTTTGGCAATAATAGATGCTGCGCTAATTGCCGCAACCCGGGCATCACCTTTGACTACACTATCACTCGGCACCGGTAATTCCGGACAGCGATTACCATCAACAACAACGAATTCTGGTTGTACACTCAAACCATGAACCGCTCGTTGCATAGCAACCATGGTCGCCTGAAGAATATTTAACTGATCAATTTCCCAGGCTTCACAACGACCAATACACCATGCCAGAGCATGTTCTTTTATCTGTTCAGCCAGCGCCTTGCGTTTTTTTTCCGATAGCTTTTTTGAGTCCATTAATCCTGCAATCGGATTATTTGGATCGAGAATGACTGCGGCGGTCACGACAGCGCCAACAAGTGGGCCTCGCCCTACCTCATCTACACCGGCTATTAATGCCACATCAGGAAGAATATACGGTTCCATAATGACTTCTGTTGTTATCTGTTTAGCGGATTACTTCTGGTTTAACACCAACTCTACCGCGTCTGCGGCGCGAGCACTGGCATCTTGCTTTAAGGTCTGATGAATTTGCGTAAACTCGTCGATTAGCGCCTGTTGATCGTGATACAACAAAGGTTCAACTTCCTTGGCCAGATTCTCAGGTGTGACTTCACTTTGCAATAATTCAGGTAACAGAGCTTTGTTGGCCAGCAAATTAGGCAGAGAAAACCACTTAAGTTTCACCAGTTGTCGACCAATCCAATAAGTCAGTTGCTGAAATTTATATGCAACTACCATAGGTCTTTTTACCAAGGCACCTTCCAAAGTAACCGTGCCAGAGGCTGTTAACAAACAGTCACTGGCCGCCATCACCTGCTGGGTTTGATTAACAATGGTAGCGACTTCGAGATCCGGTGCATGTTCTGCTTTTATTTGCTGAAACTGCTCTAATCTAAGATCGTTAATTAAAGGCGCAACAAACTTTAAATCAGGATGCGTGGATTGTAATAATTTAGCGGTGGCAAAAAAATCCGGTAGCAGTCGTTGTAATTCACCGCCACGAGAACCTGGCATAATCGCCAGATATTTAGCCTCAGTATCTAAACCGAGCTGATTTCTCGCCTCGGTTTTGTCGCTGTGCATAGGAATGTCATCAGCCAGAGGATGCCCGACAAACGTGCAGGCTACCTGGTGTTTGTCATAGAACTGCTTTTCAAACGGTAGCAAAGCTAACACCATATCGGTAGCTTTATCGATTTTAAAAATACGTTTTTCCCGCCAGGCCCAGACACTCGGGCTGACATAATGGACAGTTTTAATACCTTTATTTTTTAACCGTTGTTCCAATCCAAGATTGAAATCCGGGGCATCAATACCGATAAATACATCCGGGCGATTATCGCTGAAATAACCAACCAGAGACTTGCGCACGTGCATTAAACGTCGTAATCGACCAAGCACTTCTACAAGGCCCATGACCGCCAGCTCTTCCATCGCGAATAAACTGTTAAACCCCTGTTTCAGCATTTTCGGTCCACCAATCCCGACAAACTCAGCATCGGGATAGCGTTCTTTTAATACCGCAACCAACCCTGCACCCAGAGTATCCCCTGAGTGCTCACCAACGACGATGGCAAAGGTTTTTGGATTGGATTCAGTCATAGGTTAGCGGATGATTCCACGGGAAGAATTGTTGATGAAATCAACAAAAGATTGAACATGCTCAGATTCTTTTGCAAGCTCGTTGAGCGCTGGCATCGCTTCCGCCAGAGTTTGCCCTTTACGGTAAACTTCTTTGTAAGCTCGACGGATCGCCAGAATATCGGATTTCTCGAAACCGCGGCGCTTAAGGCCTTCAGTATTTAACCCAAACGGCGATACTGGATAACCAGAAGCCATGACAAATGGTGGGGTATCTTTGAGAACAATAGCACCACCGGCGATAAATGCATGCGAGCCAATATGACAGAATTGATGAGCACCGGACATGCCACCGAAAATCACCCAGTCACCAACATGGACGTGGCCGGCAAGGGTGGCATTGTTGGCAAAGATACAGTTATCTCCAATCATACAATCGTGAGCAACATGGGCATAGGCCATAAATAAATTATTGCTGCCAATCTGAGTCAGGGAATTATCCTGGATAGTGCCGCGGTGAATGGTTACACATTCGCGAAACACATTATTGTCACCAATGATCAAACGGGTATCTTCACCAGCGTATTTTTTGTCCTGACATTCTTCGCCAATGGAACCGAACTGAAAAATGCGATTACCTTTGCCGATTTTCGTCGGACCTTTAATGACGACATGTGAGCCAATAACGCAATCGTCGCCAATTTCTACATCATTACCAATGTAAGTCCAGGGACCTACGGAAACATTGTTGCCAAGTTGAGCTCCGGGCTCAATAATAGCTTGTGGATGAATCACTAACTACATCTCTCTTCTTGCACACATCAGGTCCGCACTACAGACGACTTTCCCGTCGACTTTGGCTTCACCATAAAACTTCCACATGCCTCGTCTGTCCTTGAGAAATTCAATATGCAAATGCAAGGTATCCCCCGGATGAACCGGACGTTTGAATTTCGCATTATCAATGGAAGCGAATAAAAACATTTCGCCGTCAGCGCGGTTTTCCACGCTTTTAAAACCAAGAATACCACTGGCCTGAGCCAGTGCTTCAAGGATTAATACCCCTGGAAAAATCGAATAACCTGGGAAATGTCCCGTAAATACAGGCTCATTCACCGTAACATTTTTGATGGCATGAATGGACTTACCCGGTTCAAAATCAAGAACCCGATCCACCAACAAAAATGGATACCTATGCGGAATGAGCGCCTTTATTTCTTCGATATCTATGACATTTTTGCTAATTTCCAAAACCTATCCCTCTGTTTAGTCGTTATCCTTTACGTTATGGTTTGCACTGGATAACTGTTTTTCTAATCTACTTAATCGCTTGTACATGTCGTCTAATTGACGCAATCTTGCGGTGGTTCGACGCCATTCGCGATTTTCAACCGCAGGCATACCCGATGAATAAGTCCCTGCTTTTTCGATCGATTTGGCTACCATGGAACGTCCGGTAAAAACACATCCATCGGCAATGGTGATATGACCATTAATTCCCGTCTGTCCAGCAAGAACGCAATATTTACCGATCGTGGTGCTACCAGCAATAACCGCACAACCGGCAATCGCAGTACCTTCACCAACATGCACGTTATGGGCAATCTGTACCTGATTATCAATAATGCAGTTATTACCAATAATCGTATCTTTTAAGGCGCCACGATCGATGGTGGTACAGGCTCCGATCTCCACCGAATTCCCGATGACTACCGAGCCCAGTTGGGGAATTTTCTCCCATCGGCCTTTGTCATTGGCATAGCCAAATCCGTCAGAACCTATGGTTGTATTTGCCTGAACCAGGCAATCTTCACCGATGACCACATCATGATAAACACTGATGTTTGACCATAATTTGCTTCTGGCGGCAATTTTAGCACACTTTCCAATAAAACAATTGGCACCGATAATTACGTCATCACCTAGCACAACGCCAGATTCGATCACGGTATTGGCACCAATGCTGACATTGTTGCCGAGTTTGGCATCATCTGCGATAACAGCACTATCAGCAATACCCTCGCTAGGGTTTGGCGTGGTATCTAAAAGCTGCGCGACCTTAGCAAAACCTAAATAAGGATTTTCCAATATCAATGCGTTGGTGGGACAAAAAGATGCATCTTCTTCGCTTAAGATAACGACAGATGCCTGACTGGACTGTAAATGTTGTCGGTATTTGGAGTTAGCCAGAAAGGCGATATCGCCTTTCCCGGCCTCTTCTAAGGCAGCCAATTTATGGATGACACAATTACCGTCGCCCTTTACGGTGCCGCCTAGCTTGGCGGCCAGCTCCGCTAATGTAATCATTAATCAGCTCTTAGTTAGATTTTGACGCTTGTTCTACAACTTTAGCTGAAATATCAAGCTCTGGCTTAGCAAAAACGATCGCCGAGTTTTGTAAAATCAAGTCGTAACCTTCCGCATCAGCAACGCTATCAACGGCAGTTTTCACAAGTTGCAGAATCTTCTGTTGTTCTTCTTGCTCACGGCGCTTAAGAGATTGCTGAAGTGGCGCGGCTTTCGCTTGGTATTCTTTAGTCAGCTCTTCAATCTTACCGTCCAGCTCTTCAATTTCTTTTTTGCTCATGATCGCTTCATCACGCTTACGCTTCTCAAGGTTATACTTGATATCGCCTTCAAGCTTTTTAAGCGCATCCATCGGCTCTTTGAATTCTGCGGTGATGGTTTGCTGAATCGTAGCCATTTGTGGCAATTGCGAAATCACCTTCTGAACATTTACTGTGCCGATTTTCTGATCCGCTGCCATAGAAGCACCGGAAAATAACATCGTCGATGCAGCGGCAGTAAATGCCAAAGATTTAATTAATTTGTTCAACTTACTTCTCCTAGTTCTTGTTGTATGTTGATCAGCCTATCCTGCCTGAAACTAAAATGTTTTACCAATATTAAAGCTAAAGAATTGATGATCATCACCTTCTTGAGACTTTAATCGCTTGGCAAAGTTAAATATCATCGGCCCCATTGGTGATAACCACTGTACCGAAAGACCCGTTGACGCGCGAAAACGTGTTGGATCTGAGTAATCATCAATTTGATTAAAATAAAACGGATCCAACTCTTCATAATCGGATAATTCGAACTCAGTATCCCATACGTTACCGACATCAACGAAAATACTGGTACGAACGCTGTTTGCATAACTTTCATCAAGGAAAGGTGTCGGGAAGATTAATTCCGCGCTACCAATTAGCGTTGCATTACCACCCACACTGCGGCGGTTATCGATAATAATAGTATCGGAATCCGGACCAAGGATTTCATTTTCACCCGGTAAGCCAGGAACCGTTGACGAGCTTCGGAAAATCGCACGAGGACCAACGGTGTTGTTCTCAAAACCACGCATGGTGTCAGAACCGCCGGCGCGGAAGTTTTCCCAAAATGGTAACAGGTAATCATTGCCATTGATGTCACCATAGCCGTTACCGTAACCCGCTTCTAAACGCGTCAGGAAGGTCCAGCTGTGATCTCGACTTAGCGGGAAATAGAATTTCGAATCAAACTTCCCTTTAAAATACTGAATATCGGAATTTGGTGTTGTAACCTTACCCGAAAGAGACATGCTCGAACCGGCCGTTGGGAAGGTACCGCGGTTTAAGGTAATACGTGAAATGGTACCGTTTAAGTCAAACGTCTCAAACGTTAACTTCGCATCCGGATCATCCGGGTCACGGAAAATGCTGTAGAAGTCTTCAATCTGCTCGTATTGTTGCAGACTAGAGATCTGACTGCTTTTGTATGCTGCACCAAAGTTCAATCGTACGTATTCGTTAATTGGGAAACCAAAGTTAACACCCGTACCGTATGAGGTCTGGTTGTAGTTAACAAGGTTTGCAGAACCTGCATCGAATTCGGAATAGAAAATATTTCCACCTAATGAGATCCCATCAATAGTGAAATAGGGGTCGGTGTAGGAAATATTGGCATTGCGGGCGTAACGGTTGGTATTGATTTGGAAACCTAAGCGGTTACCCGTACCTAAGAAGTTATTTTGCTGAATACCGGCATTCAAGCTCAAACCTGAGTAAGAACCATAACCAATACCCGCGGTAAAGGAACCAGATGGTTGCTCTTTGACGGTGAAATCAACGTCGACTAAATCTTCTTCACCTGGAACTGGTGTTGTTTCAAACTCAACGGTCTCAAAATATGGCAAACGCTGGATTCGCATTTTTGAAGATTCAACCCATGAGTTAGACAACCAGGAACCTTCCATCTGACGCATCTCACGACGTAAAACCGTCTCTGACGTCACATCGTTACCGGAGAAGTTGATACGGTTTACGTAAACACGTTTACCTGGGTCGACGGAAACCACCAATTTAACAGTTTTATCTTCGTCGTTAATTTCTGGGATGGTTTTTACTTCCGGGTAGGCATAACCAAAACGGCCGAGGAAGTTAGAAATTAATTCTTCACTATAGGTAACTTCAGCACCGGAATATAGTTGTTCAGGACGTAACGGAGTAATGCGTTTAATGGTATCTTCATAACCGGCCATATCGCCGACAAATTCAACTTCACTAACCGTGTATTGCTCACCTTCGGTTACGTTCAGGGTAATGTAAACGCCCTCTTTGTTCGGGCTCATCGATACCTGAGTTGAGTCTACGTTAAAACGCAGGTAACCACGATCGAGATAATAACTCTCAATGGTTTCCATGTCCCCTTGCAGGGTTTGCTTCTGGTATCTGTCCTGCGCCATGAAGTTCCACCAAGGGGAATCATAGGTCAGCTCAATTTTTTCTAGCAGCTGGGCGTCGGTAAATAATTCATTACCAACAATATTGATTTGCTCAATCGCCGCGGCATCACCTTCTTCAAAATCAAAAACAAGATTGATACGATTTCGAGGTAAATGGGTGATTTCAGTGCTTACTTTCGCGTTGTATTTACCAACGCTGTGATAAAAATCTTCAAGACCGGCTTCGATATTGGTCAATACCGAACGATCCAGGGTTTCACCAACGCGAATACCGCTGTTATCGAGACTTTCCTGAAGTTGTTCATCTTTAATATCATCATTACCTTCAAAGGTAATGCCAGATATCGTCTCGCGTTCTTTCACACGATAGATAATGGCGTTGCCATCTCTGAAT
The DNA here is from genome assembly GCF_007197775.1 of Thalassotalea sp. PS06. Taxonomy (NCBI): domain Bacteria; kingdom Pseudomonadati; phylum Pseudomonadota; class Gammaproteobacteria; order Alteromonadales; family Colwelliaceae; genus Thalassotalea; species Thalassotalea sp. PS06. The sequence continues at coordinate 2,372,471 of NZ_CP041638.1, forward strand.
ACGCTTATCTCGTGGAAATGACCTGACGCATATAGTGACTTAATGGATTGTGAAATTCTGAATTCGGATAACTCATCGCCTACACTAATCGGCAGGTGAGTTAATGCGGCTCCCAGCGCTACCCGTTGCAGTCCTTTAATCTGAATGTCTTCTACTACAAATTCATCAGCTGCCTGAACATTACAACCAATGCTGCCTAACAATACTGCCAAGGCGAGTTTTCTTATTATCATACGATCTGTCAACTTATTTACTAACTATTGTCCAAGCCGGGCGAAATCATTAAAGAGTGCAACACTCATTAACATCAAGAGAACCAGTGCTCCGAACTTGAAACCAATCTCCTGAACCTTCTCAGGAACCGGTTTGCCGCTGAAAAGCTCTATAACATAATAGAGTAAGTGGCCGCCATCAAGTATTGGTAGCGGTAAAAGGTTAATTATTCCTAAATTAACGCTAATTAAAGCCAAAAAGCCTAGAAAATAAGCAATCCCGATGCTCGCATGGGCTCCTGCGCCCTGAGCAATTCCTATCGGTCCACTTAAATTGCTGACACTTACTTCTCCGGTAATCAGGTTACCAATAGTCTTAAAACTTAAACTGATTAACTTCCAGGTTTCATCGATGGCCATGCCAATTGCCTCTAACGGACCGTATTGGATGTTAATTACATATTTCTCTGGCCAAGGTTCGCCTCTGGGAGAAACCCCGATAAACCCTAACTTACGACCATCATCCGTTTCTTTGGTTCCCGGAGTAATCGTAATTTGTTGCAATTGGCCGTCACGAAGTATTGTCAATTGTGCAGTTTCTCCTGGGCGGCGCTCTACTTCATTGACTAAAGATTGCCATTGATCTTTAACATCAATGCCATCAATTGACTGAATATGATCACCGGGTAACAAGCCCGCCTGTGCAGCGGCACCGTTTTCAGTAACAACGGCGATTTGGGTTAATACTTTAGGACGGTATGGCTCTATCCCCAGAGTTTCCATCGCCGAAATTTTGCTTGGTTCGTACTTTAAACCGGATGTATCAAGCTCGAATTTGTTAACCAATGAACTGTTTTCGTCACGGGTCGAAATAGTCACCTGCTCTTCACCAATTGAACCTAGCAACGCCATCTGGATTTGCTGCCAGGTCTCAGTTTTTTCGCCGTTCACAGCGACAATTTCCTGCCCAGAATTCATCGCGGTTTGACTGGCAATACTCGCTGGTTGGATATTACCAATAACCGGCTTGATATCAGTTTTGCCAATCAGTAATAGACAATAAAATGCGAATATTGCGAAGATAAAGTTAGCTAACGGGCCGGCGGAAACAATAGCGATGCGCTGTAAGACACTTTTACGGTTAAACGCATAGGGTAAATCTTCCTTGGCGACTTCATCAACTCGCTCATCAAGCATTTTCACGTAACCGCCAAGCGGGATTAATGCGATGACAAATTCGGTTCCATGTTTATCGTAAGTTTTAAATAGTGTTTTGCCAAAGCCTACGGAGAATCGCTCTACTTTTACATTGCAACGTCTGGCAACCCAAAAGTGACCGTACTCATGAACGGTAACTAATAAGCCCAGAGCAACGATAAATGAGGCGAGATTCCAAAAAAACTCAAACATGCAACGTACCTTCCGTCATTGTTACCACCATAGTTTGGGCGAATTCCCGTGCCTTGTTATCCACTAGCTCGACGTCATCGAGGGTGGTAATCGACTGGTCACGAAAATGATTCATTACTTTTTCGTTAACCACAGCGATATCGGTAAATTTAATGTGTTCATCCAAGAAGGCGGCCACGGCCACTTCATTGGCGGCATTAAGCGCAGTGCAAGCCCCCTGCCCGAGCTTACAAGCTTCAATAGCGAGCAGCAAATTAGGGTATCGTTGCCCGTCAGGTGCGGCAAAGTCAAATGACTGACAACTGAAAAAATCGAAATTTTTAACACCCGCATCAATGCGTTCCGGATATGCCAAAGCATGAGCGATTGGTGTTCGCATATCGGGATTCCCGAGTTGGGCTAACACCGAGCCATCTTTATACTGAACCATAGAATGAATGGTACTTTGTGGATGCAATACTACCTGGATGTCTCCGACATCAAGGTTAAACAGCCATTTAGCTTCGATAAATTCCAGGCCTTTGTTCATCATAGTCGCCGAATCTACTGAAATTTTTCGTCCCATATCCCAGTTTGGATGAGCACAAGCTTGATCTGGGGTTACCGATGTTAACTGTTCCATCGGTAACGTCCGAAATGGTCCACCAGAACCGGTTAATAAAATTTTCTTTACCCCATGTTCTGAGATAGAAGAGGCTGTGGTGTCCGATTGCATCGCCGCAGGCAAACACTGAAAAATGGCGTTGTGTTCGCTGTCGATTGGCAATAACTGCGCTTGAGACTGTCGCAATGCATCAATAAATATTTGACCGGAACAAACCAGAGCTTCTTTATTGGCAAGCAATACTTTTTTATTGGCCTTGATCGCCGAAAGTGTCGGTAACAGGCCACTGGCACCAACAATCGCTGCCATCACAACCGTAGAATCCGGTTCCGAGGCAATGGTTTTTAATGCCTGTTCACCACTAAGAACGTCTATGTTAGCAAGTTGTTGTTGGACAAGTTTGGCTCGTAACCTTTGAGCGGCTTGAGCACATACCATAACCACACGTTTTGGTGCGAACTCGCGACATTGCTCAAGCATAATGTCATCGCGTTGATTAGCACTAAGTGATTGAATACAGTATTTTTGCGGATGGCGGCGAACCACATCTAAGGTGCTTTGCCCGATTGACCCGGTTGAACCTAAAATACACAGGCTTTGTTGCTCATTCATGGTTATTTACCAGCCGAATAAGACATAACAAAGCGCGAATACCGGAGCCGTTGCCGTCAGACTATCAATACGATCGAGAATGCCACCATGGCCTGGTAAAATAGAGCCACTGTCCTTCACCCCAGCCTGACGTTTCAACATACTCTCAGTTAAGTCTCCCAATACCGAAACCGTGCTGATTAACAATGCCAGTGCTACCGCCATCAATATTTGTTGAGTCTGCCACTCAAAAATAAGCCCCATGACCACCATGGCAAGAGCGGCACTGACATTACCACCAAAGAAACCTTCAAGGGTTTTACCGGGACTGACATTCGGCATAAGTTTGCGCTTACCAAAACGCTTACCGGCGAAATAAGCGCCGATATCGGCACTCCATACGAGTACGAATAACAGCAATAACAGACGAGTACCATGAAACTCATCAGCCTGGTAATCAGCACTTCTCAATACCAGAAATGCCAACCAGGTAGGAACCAGAATAAACAGCCCGAATACGCCTCGGACGCTACGATGATTGGCCCAGAAATTTGAAAAATTGGGATAATTAAAGATTAACAGAATGGTAAATAACCACCAGATGGAAGCAATAGATAACACTGCCGTTGCGATAGGGTTCAAGGTTGTTTGGCCTGAATCAGCAGCCAGCCAGATTTGCGCTGGCGGTAATACGTACCACACAGCCAGTATTGCAGCGGTTATCCCGGCAACAAAGGCTATCCGACGGCGCTTGTTATCAAAACCCATTAATGGTCCCCATTCCCAGGCACCAATCGCCATTACCCCTAAAAGCGCTGCCGCTAACCAGGGCAGACTAAGATAAAATATCGCTGCAATGGCAAGGGGCGCCAAAATAACAGCAGTAATAATACGTTGTTTTAACAAACGTTATTCCTTTTAAAAAAGTGGATAAGCGACAAGTTAATGTCGTTCTTATCTAGATGCCCCTAACCTGCTCGCCGGTTTGACCAAATCGTCTTTCCCGATGAGTAAAGGCCTGCAAAGCTTCTTTAAATGCATCCGCATCAAACTCAGGCCATAGTTTTTCGGTAAAGAAGAACTCGGCATATGCGGCTTGCCACAATAAAAAGTTGCTGATCCGGTAATCACCACCGGTTCTTATCAGCAAATCCAGCTCTGGCAGATTGGACAACTGTATGTGATTATCGAGCATCTGCTCGTTTATATCGGTGAGTTTTACCTCACCATTCACGGCCTGTTGAGCGATTTTTTGACAGGCTTGGGCAATATCCCATCGACCACCGTAGTTGGCAGCAATGGACAATACCATAGCGTCATTATTTCTAGTTAGATGCTCGGCCTCTGTGATTTTTTCCTGTAATTTTTCAGAAAAGCGGTGTTTATCGCCTATCAGCTGAAAACGGATATTGTTCTTATGCAAGCGCTTCACTTCCCGTGTCAGTACAAACATGAACAAATCCATCAACACGCTCACTTCTTCTTGCGGTCGCTTCCAGTTTTCACTGCTGAACGCAAACAAAGTCAGTGCTTTTATGCCCAGCTCTCTGGCAGTAACAACCGAAGAGCGAACTGTCTCCACGCCCGCTCTATGGCCAGCTACACGTCCTTTGCCGCGCTGTTGGGCCCATCGCCCATTGCCATCCATGATAATCGCAACATGTTGCGGTACAGACATGATATTCCTTTAAATCACAATTAAATCAATATGAATTAACATCATATAAAAATGCCGTAACACATACCAAGCAAAGCACGCAGATGTGTCATTGCTGATAGAAATTACGGCGTGTCGTTTCTGGAATTCCTTAGATTTCCATCAATTCTTTTTCTTTTTCAGCAGCCAGCGTATCGCACTGCTTGATAAATTCATCAGTAATTTTCTGAATTTCATCTTCACTCTGGCGTGCTTCATCATCACTGATTTCTTTTTCTTTGTTCAGGCTTTTAATGTCTGAATTAGCGTCACGACGAATATTACGAATGGCAATTTTACCACTTTCGATTTCACCACCAACGACTTTTACCAGATCGCGACGGCGCTCTTCAGTAAGCGGTGGCAATGGAATGCGGATAAGCGTGCCTTGCGAAGATGGGTTTAAGCCCAAATCAGATGCCATGATAGCTTTTTCAACGGCACCGATCATGCCCTTATCGAAAACTGTAACTGCGATTGTGCGAGCGTCTGGCGTTGAAATATTACCTACCTGATTTAATGGCGTGTCCATGCCGTAGTACTCAACAGTGATGTTATCGAGTAATGACGCGTGGGCGCGACCGGTACGGATTTTATTCAGGTTAGTTTTTAACGCGTCAATGCTTTTTCCCATGCGGGTTCTTGCATCTTGTTTGATCTCGTTAATCAAAATATTCTTCCTTCTGTAAACCTGTGTGTTAACAGGAGTTTAATTCAAATTCTCAACGTGGTCGATAACCGTACCCTGGTCACCACCAAGAATAATAGATTTTAACGCGCCTTCTCGATTCATATTGAATACGCGAATCGGCATTGAATGGTCTCGGGCAAGCGTAAACGCCGCCAAATCCATTACTTTTAATTCTTTATCCAAAACTTCCGAATAGGATAGTTGGGAGTATAATTGTGCTTCCGGATTTTTCACCGGGTCGTCAGAGTAGATACCGTCAACCTTAGTACCTTTAAATACCGCATCAGCCTCAATTTCAATGCCGCGCAAACAAGCTGCGGAATCGGTTGTGAAGAACGGGTTACCGGTACCTGCGGAGAAAATAACAACGCGTCCGGATTTTAGTAAGCTAATGGCTTCAGCCCAGTTGTAGCTATCACAAACACCGGTTAAATCAATTGCAGACATTAAGCGAGCGTTAACGAATGCACGATGAAGCGCATCACGCATGGCCAGGCCATTCATCACGGTTGCCAGCATGCCCATCTGGTCACCAACCACTCGGTTCATGCCGGCTTCAGCCAGACCTTTACCACGAAACAGGTTGCCACCACCAATGACCAGGCCTACCTGAACCCCCATTTCGATAAGTTCTTTGATTTCATGAGCCATACGGTCGAGAATTTTTGGGTCAATACCAAACCCCTCATCCCCCATCAGGGCTTCACCACTTAATTTGAGTAAGATTCGACGGTATGTTGGTTTTGGATTGGTGCTCATAAAATAAACATTCCTTGAGGTTGTAAAAAAATAGCCACGGACATTTCTGACCGCGGCTATTTTAATACGTTTATGTGACTTTAAAAAGTCCTAAAAGAAAATAACACCACAAACTGCAACGCAGTTTGCCTGTAGGTGATTATTCGCCTTTAGCTGCAGCGATTTGCGCTTCAACTTCAGCTGCGAAATCTTCTTCTTTCTTCTCGATACCTTCACCAACTTCTAAACGAACAAAGTTAGAAACTGTTACGCCTTTCTCTTTTAACACGTCACCAACAGTACGCTTTGGTTCCATGATGAAAGCTTGACCAGTCAAAGAAATTTCACCTGTGAACTTCTTCATACGGCCAGTAACCATTTTCTCAGCGATTTCAGCAGGCTTGCCTTCGTTCATCGCGATATCGATTTGAATAGCTTTTTCTTTCTCTACTACGTCAGCAGGTACATCTTCAGGGTTGATGTAATCTGGCTTAGAAGCAGCAACGTGCATTGCTACGTGCTTAAGTGACTCTGCATCACCTTCACCTGCAACTACAACACCAATTTTTGCACCGTGCTTGTAAGAAGCAAGGTTAGCGCCTTCAACGTAAGCAACACGACGTACGTTGATGTTTTCGCCAATTTTAGCAACAAGAGCAACACGCTCTTCTTCAAACTGTGCCTGTAGCTCTTCGATAGAAGGCTTAGAAGCAGCAGCAGCGTCAGCTACTTTGTTTGCGAACGCAAGGAAGTTGTCATCTTTAGCAACGAAGTCAGTCTGACAGTTAACTTCAACCAAAGTACCATCTTTAATGATGATTTGACCTTCAGCAGCGATGTTACCGGCCTTTTTAGCAGCTTTTGCCTGACCAGACTTACGCATGTTTTCGATTGCAAGCTCCATATCGCCATCCACTTCCTGAAGGGCTTTCTTACAATCCATCATGCCAGCGCCAGTGCGATCACGTAATTCTTTAACTAATGCAGCAGTAATTGCCATGAGTTAATTCCTCAAAATAAGTATTAATTGTGGCTGACTGGGAACCAGCCAGCCGAGATACATTTCGCTAAATAATGGAATTATTCAGCTTCAACAAAACCATCTTTTTCTGCTTGCACAGCGATGTTAGTCTCACGACCTTCGATTACAGCGTTAGCCGCTGAATCTAGGTATAAGCTAACTGCACGGATCGCATCATCGTTACCTGGGATGATGTAATCAATGCCATCTGGGTTTGAGTTAGTATCAACAACAGAAATTACTGGGATACCTAAGTTGTTCGCTTCTTTGATTGCAATGTGCTCATGGTCAGCATCGATAACGAAGATAGCGTCTGGAAGGCCACCCATGTTTTTGATACCACCAAGGCTTTTCTCAAGCTTTTCCATTTCACGAGTACGCATTAATGCTTCTTTTTTGGTTAAAGCATCAAAAGTACCGTCAGTGCTTTGAGTTTCAAGATCTTTCAAACGTTTGATAGATTGACGAACCGTTTTCCAGTTAGTCAACATACCACCTAACCAGCGGTGATTTACGTAGAATTGATCACATTTTAGCGCTGCTTCTTTAACAGCATCGCTTGCCGCGCGTTTAGTACCAACGAAAAGAACTTTACCTTTCTTAGATGAAACACCTGATAAGAAAGCTAGAGCGTCGTTGAACATTGGAACAGTTTGCTCAAGGTTGATGATATGAACTTTGTCACGTGCACCAAAAATGTAAGACTTCATTTTCGGGTTCCAGTAACGAGTTTTGTGACCGAAGTGTACGCCGGCCTTAAGCATATCGCGCATAGATACGTTTGGCATTTTTTAATCCTCTTGGGGTTAAGCGTCCATACATCCCGTATTACCGACTGCGACTGAAAAGTCAGGGCAGCACCCCGGAATACGTTTGCCGATGTATGTGAGTTTTTAAATAATTAATATGTTCAATAATTGAACGCGAACCCATGATTTCGCCGATGGCTTTTTCACGGGCGGTGCTTTATACCATTTAAACGTTCAAAAATAAAGCGATAGCGAGAAAAACTTTTATTTTCACCAAGGTTATCAACAACACAACTACCACTTTTGCGAACAACAAAATACTTTCTCACTTGTGGTAGGCAAAAATCTGCTAATAAGTTATGACGTAATTACTCAAATAATCCCCAGTGTAACTCGTCTCTGTGTGGCATAAGCCCTTATTTTAGGTTATTATTTCGGCTCTATACGTCAGGTCTCGACTATCTATTGCAGACCATTTATTTCAAATCTTTGAGGAATCGAATGAGTATTGTCATTAAAAGCCAAAGTGACATCGAGCATATGCGCACCGCCGGGAAATTAGCGGCGAGCGTTTTAGAAATGATTGAAGCCCATGTAAAAGCCGGGGTAACAACCGATGAACTGGATAGCATTTGCGCCCAGTACACCGCAGAAAACAATGCTCTTTCAGCACCATTGAATTATGGCGCTGATGCTAATGGTGAAGGTGGATTTCCAAAGTCTATTTGTACGTCGGTAAACCATGTTGTTTGCCACGGTATCCCGTCTGAGCAAACCCTGCAGGATGGCGACATCATCAACATCGATATTACCTGCAAAATTTCTTTCGATAGCGCCGACACGCCGGAAGATGAGAAAACCTATTATCATGGCGACACCTCGAAAATGTTTCTTATTGGCAATGTAACCCCAGAGAATCGTCGTCTTTGTCGCATCACTCAGGAAAGTCTGTATCAGGCGATTCGCAAGGTTAAGCCAGGCGCAAAATTCAATGAAATCGGCGCCACCATTCAAAAACACATCAAAAAAGCTGGCCGTTTCGGCATCGTTAAAGATTTCTGTGGTCACGGCATTGGTACCGTATTTCACGAAGAGCCACAAATCTTGCATTACAAAAACGGCGATGCCCGAGTGATGAAAGAAGGCATGATCTTCACCATTGAGCCGATGATAAACCTTGGTAAAGGTGGTACCGTCCTCGATAAAGATGACGGCTGGACAGCTTATACTGTCGATGGTAAAAACTCAGCACAATGGGAACACACCATCCTGGTTACCAAGAATGGCTGCGAGATCCTTACCCATCGCAGCGAAGAAAAAGACCTGCCGAGAGTCCTAGTTAATTAAACAACAATAAAAATCTGCGTATTTCTGCCAGTCGATAAGGAAGTATTTGTACCGTGGTTGAACAAAGTATTTTACCCCAGCGATTTCAAGAGCGCTTATCGCTGGCAGCACCTGTGATGGAACTTCAGGATTTTCATCTGCAGAACGACGAATTTTACCAATGGCTGGCGGATGCATTCGCCGATAACGAAATTACCGACCTGGTGCATGCCCGTGCCGAATACGTGGATCGGGTACTCAACAAAATCTGGTGCCAACAACACCTGGATGAACATCAAATTGCGCTGATGGCGGTTGGCGGATATGGCCGCGGCGAATTACACCCTTTCTCTGATGTTGATATCCTGATCTTAACTCAGAAAAAAATCAGCAAAGAACTTGAAGAATACATTGGTGCCTTTATCACCCAGCTTTGGGATATCCGCCTCGACGTTGGTCACAGTGTACGAAGTGTTAAAGAATGTATTAAGCTTGCCAGCACGGATGTCACTATCGCCACCAACTTGCTTGAATCCCGGCTTATTTGCGGTAATCAGGCGCTAGCAGAAGAATTATGGCCACAACTTTGGGTAAAGAAATTCTGGCCTTCGGAAAAGTTTTTTATCGCCAAACGTGATGAACAGATAAAACGTCACCAACAATATAAAGGCGCCGCCTACACGCTGGAACCAAACCTTAAGGCAAACCCGGGTGGCCTTCGCGACATTCAGAATATTTCCTGGGTAGCGAAACGCCATTTTCACGAAGACAGTCTTTACGAGTTGGTACAACACGATTACCTGACCCTTAATGAATTTTATGAATTAATGGAATGTCAGGATTATCTATGGCGGATGCGCTTTGCCCTACACATTATTGCCGGTCGCAGCGAAAATCGTTTGTTGTTTGACTATCAGGGCGATGTGGCGCGATTAATGGGGTTTGGTGAAGATGGTAAGAAAGCCATTGAACGGATGATGAAGCGTTTCTTCCGGGTCATCAACTACGTTTCTGAGCTTAATGAAATGTTGCTGCAGCATTTTCAGCAGGCCATGTTAAATCACGATGAAAAGCAACCTGAAGTCGATATTGATAAAGACTTCATGATGATTGGTAATCTGATACAGGTGAAAAACTCCCGGGCATTTGTGCGCCCGGAAATGATGTTGAAGATCTTTTTGGTTATCGCCGATAACCCTCAGGTTAAGGGTATCCATTCCGATACCATCCGATTACTGCGTAACTCGCGCCGGCGACTAATTTCAGAACTGATTGATTATGCTGAATGTCGCCGTTTGTTTATGGCATTGATGCGCCACCCCAGAGGTTTGGGTCGCGCGTTTAATCTCATGCATCATCACGAAATCCTCGCCAATTATCTGCCGGAATGGCAAAACATTGTTGGCCAGATGCAGTTTGACTTGTTCCACGCTTATTCCGTCGATGAACATAGTTATCGATTAATCAAAAACCTATACCGATTTTCACTGCCTGAGCACAATCACGAATTTCCGTTATGCAGTAAAATCGTCCAGCGCATTCGTAAACCAGAATTATTGTATCTTGCCGGCATATTCCACGACATCGCCAAAGGCCGAGGCGGCAGCCATAGTGAATTAGGCGCCGTTGACGCATTAACTTTTGGTGAAATGCATGGCCTGACCAAACACGATACCAAGATGATTTCCTGGTTGGTCAAATACCACCTGCTCATGTCGGTGACCGCTCAGCGCCGCGACATTTCCGATCCTAATGTTATTCGTGAATTTGGTGAAATTGTTCGCGATGAGGCGCATCTCGATTATCTTTACTGCCTGACAGTTGCCGATATGCGCGCCACCAACGAAAGTTTGTGGAATAACTGGAAAGGCAATTTGCTCGAAGAGTTATATTTTTCCACCAAACGCGCCTTGCGCCGTGGTCTTGAAAAACCCGTCGAATATCGCGCACAAATCAAAGAAAACCAGCAACATGCACTGTTGTTATTAAACCAGGATGACATCAGTAAAGACCTGATTAAGCCGGTTTGGAAACAGTTTAAGCCGGATTATTTTCTGCGCTATAGCCCACAGCAAATCCGCTGGCATTCAAAAGCCGTGTTTGCCCATGACAGGTCGTCACCTTTAGTCTTGGTAAGCCCTCAGCCCTATCGAGGAGGCACAGAGGTTTTCGTTTATACCAAAGACAAGGCCAATATATTTGCCACCATTGTTGCCGTTTTAGGTTCCAAAAAACTGTCGATTCATGATGCAAAAATCCTGACCAGCAAAGATGGTTACACCTTGAATACTTTCGTGGTGCTTGACCACAAAGGCCATGCCCTGAAAGACGATTATCATATGCAGGATATCAAAGACTCATTAATACACTGGCTGTCTTCGGATCAACCGGTTACGATAGTGCCACAGCCGGTGCCGCACAAATTTAAGCAATTTGAGATCCCGACTCAGGTAAGCTTTATTCCGCATAACAATACCAAGGTGACCGCCATGGAACTGGTTGCCCTGGATCGCCCTGGACTACTCGCTGAAATTGGTAAAGTTTTCCAGGAGCAGGAACTGGCCATACATTCTGCGAAAATTACCACCTTCGGTGAACGCGCGGAAGATATGTTTTTAATTTCTACGGCCGATAATTGCGCCTTAAGCGAAGAGCAGCAGGCTCTGCTCGAAGCGCAGTTGTGTCGAACCAATCAACCTTTAGCTAACGTCGAATATAAGTAGGAAAACATCGATGAAAGAGATCCAACAAATTATTGAGCAGGCTTTTGAGGATAGAGCCAACATCAGCCCAAGCAGTGTCGACCCAGAAGTCAAAAATTCAATTTTGGCGGCTTTGGATTTACTGAACAAAGGCCATGCCCGTGTAGCCGAAAAAATAAACGGTGAGTGGGTTGTCAATCAATGGTTGAAAAAAGCCGTACTATTATCATTCCGCATTAATGATAATGAAGTGATGCACGCTGGCGAAAGCACCTATTTCGACAAAGTCCCACTGAAATATGAAGGTTATGGCCGTGCCGACTTTAATAGAGATGGTGTTCGTGTCGTACCTGGCGCTAGTGTCCGTACCGGTAGTTTTATCGGTAAGAACGTAGTAGTTATGCCTTCTTTTGTTAACATTGGCGCGTTCGTCGATGACGGCTGCATGGTTGATACCTGGGCAACGGTAGGTTCTTGTGCACAGATCGGCAAAAACGTTCACCTTTCCGGTGGTGTTGGTATTGGTGGTGTATTAGAACCACTTCAGGCCGGCCCAACCATTATCGAAGACAACTGTTTTATCGGTGCACGTTCGGAAATCGTTGAAGGCGTTATCGTTGAAGAAGGCTCGGTTATTTCTATGGGCGTTTTCATCGGTCAATCGACGAAAATCTTTGATCGTGAAACCGGTGAAGTCCACTATGGTCGCGTACCTGCAGGTTCGGTTGTTGTACCGGGTACATTGCCTTCAAGCTGTGGCACCTGTCAGTTATATGCTGCCATTATCGTTAAGAAAGTGGATGCAAAAACACTGGCAAAAACCGGCATCAATGAATTACTTCGCTCGGTAGAGTAATTTTATGATCACGCCAGTTATATCGTGGTAGCTGGCGTGAATCAAGGATATTGAATATGGAAATCATTCAATCACGACGACAAAATATACTGTCCCGATTCTCCCAAATGCTATTGGATTTTGGCTGGTTTATTCTCTTTTCGCTAATCTTCTTGACATTTACGACAGAGCAGATAGACATCTGGCATTCTTTGACGATAACTCTGTGTCTCACCGTATTCACGACTTTGTATTTATGGTTTGTCTACCCAGAACCTTCGAAAAAAATTGTTTTCACTGCAAATGGTTTTGAGTATCACGATTACCAGTTAAAGAGGCAAATTGCCTGGTCAGATTTCGATGGTTACAAGATTTCCAAGTTTCCCAATTACCAAATAACCTTAAAGATAAAAAATCAGGACAACATCGTTTTTGGTTATCAGGTATTTTCAGCAAAACAACGCCAGCAATTATTCTCTGCGTTGGATTTCCATCACCAAAAATAAACCGGTATCGCATTTATCGGTGATTAACTGGAAGCGCCAGCTGCACCTACCGCAGCAACGCCAGCAGAACTTGCCTGTTGCGAAGCTACCTGATGCGATATCACCGCCGCGCTTTGATGTTCTGAAGCGATGATACAAGTACCGTACCCCAATCCTTTTAATGGGTTCTCCCACAGCACCTCGCCATTGGCGGGATCCAGACAAAATAAATGACCGCCAGAATAGGCAAATTATCGACATTAGTGATGGTAGAGCTTTTGATTTTGGTTTTCCAAAGCTCCTCACCCTGGTTTTTGTTTAAACACACCACGTGGCCACTGATGCCCAAGAATAGTTTTTCCATAATCGATCCTCACAACTAAACTAGCTTTACCATACCAGTTGGAGTCAGGATTACAAATCACCACTCAAATTAGAGAGTTGGACAAAAGGAAATTAAAAGATAGAGTGCACCATCCATTGGCAGAACGGTGCAGATTAGCGTGATCAGGGGAGCTGACGGGCGTATGCGCGGGCTTTTTCGAGATCTTCAGGCGTATCGACACCTTCAACCGGCAAATGGCTTTTTGCCACTTCGACATGAATTTTTTCACCTTGATAAAGCACCCTGAGTTGCTCGAGGGCTTCAATGGTTTCCAGCTCACTGGTCGGCCAGGAAACGTAGTCTTTGATAAACCCTGCACGATAAGCATAAATGCCAATATGACGTAAATAGTCGCAACGAAGTTTTCGCGCATCACTATTGCTAGCCGAGAACTCATCTCGGTCAAATGGAATGCTGGAGCGAGAAAAATAAAGCGCATAGCCTTCTTTATCACAAATCACTTTTACCACATTCGGATTAAACACCTCGTCAGACGACTTTATATCCACCGCCAAGGTTGCCATTCTCGCCAAAGACTGTTGAGCAAGATTATTCGCTACCTGGGCAATATTTTCACTCGGGATGAAAGGTTCATCACCTTGGACATTAACAATGATTTCATCGTCGCTGAACTGATATTTTTCGACCACTTCCGCCAGTCTTTCAGTACCCGATTGATGGTCCGAACGGGTCTCGCAAACCTCTATGGGTAAGCTTGCCATTGCATCCATTACCTGTTGATTGTCGGTGGCAACAATGACCCGACTGGCGCCAGACGCCAAAGCTTTCTCTACAACCCACTCAATCATTGGCTTGCCATTTATATCAGCAAGAACTTTTCCGGGCAAACGACTTGAATTAAATCGAGCTGGAATAACTACGGTAAATCCCATATTTGCCTCTTATTCTTCTGATGCCAGCTTACGAGCCTGATTTTCCAGTAATACCGGAATATCTTTTTCTATCGGGTACGCCAGGCGATCAAATTTACAGATCAGTTCCAGATTTTCTTTGTCATATGCCAGTTTGCCTTTGCAAATCGGGCAAGCCAGAATATCGATAAGTTTTGTATCAAAAGCCATTAGTTAAGTACTCTTGTGTTGATTAGTTGTAGCAGGTGTTGCTCGTCTGCCTCAGACAATACGCCATCTACTGGCAAATACCAAGCATTGTCAGGACATATATTACGACATTTTACCGCATCTTTTTCGGTCATCAGTAAAGGCTGCTGGTCATCGAACTGCTGAAAATCTTCGGCAGAAAATTGATGATGATCAACGAATTCGACTTGCTTGCTCAGAGATAAATTCAGGTCGGTAAGGGTGTTGAAAAATCGCTGCGGATTACCGATCCCGGCAAGCGCCTGCGCCTGTGATGAGTGACTAGATACGAACTGTTCTAACGGTAGACTTGTACCCGATTTGATGTGAACTAAAGCGCCAGGCGATAATGTCAGGCTCATCTCCCCTGTCTTTGCCTGACCGCCATTGCAAATCACCACATCGACATTGTTGAGACGTGAAGGAAGCTCCCTTAACGGACCTGCAGGTAATAGCCAGCCATTACCAAACCGGCGCTGACCATCGATGATAACGATTTCCATATCTCGTTGCAGTCGATAATGTTGCAAACCATCATCACTGATAATAACCTGGCAACCAAGTTCAATGAGTTGCTGACAATTTTTGACTCTGTCAGGGCCAACCACCACAGGTACATTACAGCGTTGAAAAATCAATACCGGCTCATCGCCAGCCTGCTGAGCGCTCGTGCCATTATCCAGTGTTAAAGGGTAATTATCAGCCTTACCGCCGTAACCTCTTGATGTCACCCCAACGTTAATATTTAGTCGTTGTAGTAATTTTACCAGGTAGATAACCACCGGTGTTTTGCCATTACCACCGACACCGATATTACCGACAATGATAACCGGCACGGAAACCTTAAATTGCTTTTTCAACCCCAGGCGAAACGCCCACTTTCGCAACGAAGAGAGCAACCAAAACAATAGCGATAACGGCAGCAACATCCATTTAAGCCAATGTTGCTGATACCAAGCTTGTTCAATCAATCGCATGTGTTAGCCCATCCCCTGACGCTAGTTTGCCCAGCCATTAATCAATCATTACTCACCAAACTGAAACTTATGCAGCTGTGCATATGCGCCTTCTTTGGCCAATAGCTGCTGATGATCGCCCTGCTCAATTAATTTGCCTTTTTCCATAACTAAGATGTTGTCGGCATTTTCTATGGTGGATAATCTGTGAGCAATGACGATACAGGTACGATTTTGCTGTAGAAATTTCAATGCATCCTGGATATGACGTTCAGATTCCGTATCCAGCGCACTGGTAGCCTCATCAAGTATCAAAATTGGCGCGTCACACAATAACGCTCTGGCAATGGCCACGCGCTGGCGCTGGCCACCACTTAGCATTGAACCATTCTCCCCGATAACCGTTTGCAAACCATCAGGTAAGTCTTCTGCGAACTCAAGCACATGGGCATGCTTAGCCGCTTCGATAATTTCCTGTTCACTGGCTTGGGGACGACCATAAGCAATATTGTTCGCTAACGTATCGTTAAAAAGCACAACCTGCTGCGAAACATAAGCAAATTGCTTACGCAGTGGTTTTAATCGATAATCTTCGATATTTTCGCCATCGATTAATACTTCGCCAGATTTGGCATTATAAAAACGTAACAGCAAGGAGCTAATCGTCGACTTTCCAGAACCAGAACGGCCAACCAGCGCGGTTGTGGTTCCCGGCGGAACATTAAAGCTGACGTTATCTAACGCATTGGTTTCAGTGCCTTCATAAGCAAAGTTAACCTGCTTAAACTCGATATCGCCGCGGCTGCGTTTCAGGTCTAACGTTCCGGTATCTGATTCTATCGGTTGATCCAAAACATCGAAAATACTGGTACAGGCAGCCATGCCTTTTTGAAACTCACTATTAACCGTGGTAAGTAGCTTCAAAGGTCTCAGTAACATGATCATTGACGTTACCACGGTGGTAAAAATACCCGGTGTCAGGTTTTCTATCATATTGTCCATACTGGCGATGTATAAAACGAATGCCAGTGCAAATGAGGCAATAATCTGGATCACCGGCACACTGATAGCTTTGGCTGCTACCATTTTCATTCTTTGCAATCGATTTTGATTATTGATTTTTGCGAAGCGTTCATTTTCTCGAGTCTGGCCATCGAAGGTTACGACAACCTTATGACCATTGAAACTTTGTTCTGCAGCGCCGGTGACTTCCCCCATCGCTTGCTGAATGTGTTTACTCACCGCCCGGAATCGTTTCGAAACAACCACAACGATCACCGAAATCACCGGCGTGATCAGCAGGAAAATTGATGATAACTGCCAGGAGTAATAAAACATTAAACCAAGTAATCCGAGGACAAAGGCGCCTTCCCGAACCAGGGTGAGTACCGCCTTTGAGGTGGTATTTAATACCTGCTCGGTGTCGTAGGTTAATTTCGAAATAAGGGCACCCGTTGACTCTTTATCGTGAAACGAAACCGGCATTGCCAGGATATGTTCAAATAACTCCTGACGCAGTTTCATTACCACATGATTCCCGACCCAGGCCAGGCAGTAGGTACCAATAAAGTGAAAAATACCGCGAAACAGAAATGCCACCAGCACAAAGACTGGCGCATATTTTAAAATATTTGGATTGGATTGCGTTAAGCCCTCATCAATAAGCGGCTTTAGCTGGGAAAAAAACAGGGTGTCGATGCCCGCATAACCAAGCATACCAATAATAGAAACCAGCAACCCCGCTCTCAGGCCACGGGTGTAGGTAAATAAACGACGGAAATTGGGCCAGGTACGACTCTTCTCTGTGGCTTTTCCTTCTAACGACTTTGTAGCTTGCATTTACACTCTCAAGTAAAACGATACTGCGCTATTCTAACGATAATTGCTTGATCTACCAACTCTTTGGCATCGGCTTGATGCTAGTTTGATCCTCAGCAAGTGTAGCAAACTGATTGTAAAACCAGAATGGCGCCATATCCGTTCGATATTTCTCAGCATGGATCCCAGTATCTCCAATGGTGAGCCTGATCATCCCTGAATCTGCAGTGTTGTATAGTTTGGCACCAACTTTTTGGTACCTTGACGTCACTGTATCTGAGGGCATATTCCAGCGATTCAAGTAAGCGGCGCTAAAAATCGCATGCTTTGGCTGAATGGACTCGATAAATTCAGCAGACGAGGATGACTTAGAGCCATGGTGCGGGACGATTAATATATCGATTTTCGTTGCCGATATGTCTTCGAGTAGTCGTTTTTCAACCGATGCTGGGATATCTCCGGTCAACAATAATTGATGCTTTGCGTCGGAAACCAGTAAAACGCAGGAATCCTCATTTTCCTGCCAGTTGGGCTCTATTGGCCATAAGGCTTTAATCGTTAACCCTTGCCAATTCCAGGTTTGGTTAGAGGTACAAGATTGCAGAGGGTTTACAAGGTGACCGGCTGTCGTTTGCCAATCTCGATAATCATCTGAGTTAATATTGGCGACAACCCATGTGGGTTTCAGATGTTCTAAAACGTAAGGCAATCCGCCAGCATGATCATTGTCGCTATGGCTAACAAACAAGTACTCGGGCGTTTTTACAAACCTGCGACGCAAATAAGGATGAATGATCGACTGGGCGATACTCAGATCCTTGCCGTAACTGGCTCCGGTGTCATATACCAATGCCTTATTGCCCCGCTCTAGTACCACACTTAATCCATGGCCGACATCAAGAACACTGATACTCCATGGCAAATTAGATACATCTATGGTTGCAGGTTTATTGGTTATTGAAACTACCAGGCCTGCGAGTATATTCAAGGCTAACAGGCTCCCAAGAACCACTTTACCCGCCGGGGTGACGCGCACAAGTTGAGCAATAACCCATACCGCGATATTCAAAACTACCATTAAAGTGATTGAGGATATTGTAATCAGGGAAAATTCAAGTTCATTGAGCCACAGCAGCTGTTGCCAGATAATCTCCAGCTGCCAACGACAGATATCCGCGAGCCAGGCACTGGTTGCTGGCAACCACAGACTCAATAAGGTCATTAACAGCAACATTGGCATCAACAGTGCACTAAACCAAGGCAAAATCCAGATATTAGCGGCCCAGGGCAACACAGAAGATTGCCCGAACAATAATAGGTTGATGGGCAATAAAAATAGCGACAGAAAAAGTTGCAGTTTAATAAACAACCAAAGTTTCTGGGTAATTCCTTTGCCATCTTTAAAGTTCCCCCAGAATATCAGGATAAGGATGCTCAGCAGTGCCAGAAACGACAGCCAGAATGAAGACGAGATCAGGGCAAACGGTCGAACCAATATCACCAGTGCCAGACCAAGTGCAAACCAGAGTAGCAAATGCATCCGACCATGAACTATCCGTAACAACCAAAATAGCAACACCATAATCAAGGCTCTGAGAGTAGGTGTTGAAAAAGAGGAAATAAATGCATAACCAAAAGCAAAACCGCAGCTAGTAACGATTGGCAATAACCAAAGAGGATAGCGATAAAACCAGTGAGCCGGACATAACATCAATGCTCCCCTACCTAACCAATATCCTAAAGCCGCGATAATACCCAGGTGCAATCCGGATATCGCCATTAAATGTGCGGTGCCGGTATTTTGCAAAACCTGCCAGTGTTGGGAAGTGAACTCCTGCCGATATCCTAGCGTCAGCGCCAGCATCAATGGTTTTACCTCTGAATCAGGTATCAGAGTTTTGAGTGTATCAAGCATTCGCTGAGATATCGTTGGGCTGGGTTGTACGAGTGGGTTTGGGTTATCGTTATTACTGATATAACCCTTGGCAATAATTTCCCGGCTTAACAACCATCTTTGGTAAGAAAAACTGCCCGGATTAGCAAGACTTTGGCTAGGCTTAAGACGAACCCGCACATCAAGATTATCACCGTTGGACAAGTCAATGGGCGCTTTATACCAGGTTAATCTAACCTTTAGTGGTTTACTTAATCTCCGGCCCGAAACCGATAAAATTTTCAGGGTTATTCGCTTGTCGATATCATCATTATTGACCAGTGAGATGATAGAACCCTTAACAGAAACAGGTTTAAGGTAAACTTCAGAGGGGGTTAACTCGTTAATATTAAGAGCGTCGAAGTGATGATGAGCGCACCACCAGATAAAACCTGCGCCTAACAACAAGCCACTTAAATTTCGAAGTTTATTGGCGAAAAGGGTGATTGCCCCGGTGATAAATACAATAATAATTAAAAATAGTTCTGGTACTGTCGGCAAAAATAGCGACAATATGGCTCCGAGGATAAATGAGAGCAGCCACCGTTCCATAGTGAAAGTCATCCTGAAAAAATTGTTGAGTTAACTAAAGTCGTCCTTATTTAATAAGTTGTATGCCCAAAAAATTGATAAAACGCTGGCTACCAGATCATCAGACTCTGAAAAGCCACAAACATTTACAGGTCTTCGGAGACCTTTTACATGACGGAAACCTCTGGCATTTGAATCGCCGTTCCGTAACGAAAGCATTTGCCATTGGTTTATTTATGGCCTTTGTTCCCGTGCCGTTTCAAATGTTATTAGCAGCGGGCGCTGCGATTTGGTTGCATGCAAACTTACCCCTGTCCGCAGCTTTAGTCTGGCTCAGCAATCCGATAACCATCCCACCAATTTTTTATGGCTGCTATAAGCTTGGCACAATATTACTTAACGTCCCGCAACAGGATTTTAGTTTTCAGTTAAGCTGGACTTGGATCAGTGAAAGTCTGGCCGCCGTTTGGGCGCCTTTTTTATTGGGTTGTCTTGTCTGTGCCGTATTCTTTTCAACTTTAGGTTATATCGGTATCAGCACATTGTGGAAGCTCAACGTTTCCCGTAACTGGCGCAGCCGTCAGCAACGTCATCGCGGTTAAAGCATAGCCTTTGTTTGAGGCTGCGATTCTAGTGGTTTGGAACGCTGGGGCGTGGTTTTTATCTCCAAGGTGTGCCAGCGTTAACACACCTTAAATCAATAACATCAGACTTGTCCAAGTACCTGAGCAGGCTCAACCTTGGTTGCTCTCCAGGCCGGATATAAGGTCGCCATCAGGCTGAGAATTAACGCCGCTGTAATGGTCGTTACAACATCAGAGGACTGTAACTGCGTCGGTAAAAAGTCGATAAAGTAGATGTCTCCGGAGAGGAAACTTATCCCAAACCATTGTTCAAGTTGGCGAACAATGGTTGTCAGGTGCTGAGATAACAGGATACCAATACTGCCACCTAACGCACATCCCAGTACTCCATTCACTAACCCCTGGTAAACAAACGCCAGCATGATGGTTTGCGGCTCGGCCCCCATGGTTTTCAGAATCGCAATGTCACCTTTTTTTTCGTTTACCGCCATGATTAGGCTGGAAACAATATTAAAGCTGGCAACCGCGATGACCAACAGCATAACCACAAACATCACCGTGCGTACTAATTGGATGTCATTGAAAAGGTGCCCTTGAGTTCGCGTCCAGTCATGCATGTAAACATAGATATTGAGGCGTTGACCGATTTGCGAAACCACCATTGGCGCGCGGAACACGTCGTCGACTTTAATCCGAATGCCATGGACTTTATCACCCAGACCAAGAAAGTCAGCACCCGTCGATAACGGCATAAATGCCATCGAATCATCAATCGTGCCACCGAAGTCAAAGATACCGGCTATCACCATGTTTTTCTTGATCGGCGCTAAAAAGCGGCCACTAAGTCCCTGGCCTTCGCTCACTCTTGGCATCAACAGCTGTACGGTATCACCAACGCCAACCCCGAGCTTGTTGGCAATTCCCTGGCCAATTACCAGAGATTGCCCGGCAAGTTGTTGCCAATTGCCCTGACTCACAAAATCGGCGATATCGGAAACCCTGGTTTCACGTTCAATGTCAACCGCCCGAACTTCCAGGGCTTTAATACGATCGCCCTTTTGCAACATGCCAGTTATCTTAATAACCGGTGCAGATGCGACAACGTCTTTGTGTTCGTCGACAATCGCCATTTCCTGTTGCCAGTTATCTACCGGGTCAAGGACACTAATGAATTCTCCATGGGGGATCACCGACAACAGGCGTTTCGCAAGTTCTCTTTCAAAGCCATTCATGGCCGATAACACAATAATCAGCACCATCACCCCTAACGCTATACCTAACGTTGAGGATGCCGAAATAAATGAGGAAAACCCCTGTCCATGGCGGGTTCGAACGTACCGCAGACCTAAAAACATGCTAAGTGGTCTAAACATGTTTACTCCGCATCTGCCATGGCGACAAGTTGGCCATGATCCAAATTCATCTGCCTGTCCATTCTTGATGCCAGGGTCAAATCATGGGTAACGACAACAAATGAAGTTCCTTCCGATTCGTTGAGTTTGCGAATCAAAGTAAAGATTTGCTCAGCAGTGTCAAAATCAAGATTACCGGTCGGTTCATCGGCAAGGACCAGGGATGGCTTGGTAACCAGAGCCCTGGCGATGGCCACCCGTTGGCGTTCACCACCGGACAATTGCGATGGCCGATGACTTAAACGATGTGATAATCCAACTTTTTCAAGCATCACTTCGGCTTGTTGCTTTGCCTTTTTTGGGGAATCGCCACGGATCAATAACGGCATGGCAACATTTTCAACGGCACTAAACTCCATCATCAAATGATGGAACTGGTAAATAAAACCTATTTTTTCATTGCGAAAACGAGCGCGTTTTTTTGCCGATAGCTGATAGATGTCAACGCCATCAATGGTTACCTGACCCGAAGTTGGCGTATCTAGCGCGCCAGCCAGATGCAAAAACGTACTTTTACCGCAACCAGAGCTGCCAACCACAGCAACAAGCTCGCCTTGCTCGACGCTCAAATCTAACCCTTTGAGTACTTCGGTTGTCTGCGGGCCCTGTTGGTACTTTTTCACCAGTCCCTGACAATGTAAAACCTTACTCATTCCTTAATACCTCTGCTGGCTGAGTCTTGGATGCCCGGTATGCCGGGTACAATGTCGCCAGAAAACTCATTAATAACGCGGAGACCAAGATAACTAACACCTGTTCGAAACGAAGTTCGACCGGTAATTGTTGCATCACGAATCCTGAACCCAAAATATTGACACCAAATAACGACAAAATACTATTGAGGTTTAACGTCACCAAAACACCAGCGATACTGCCGAGTAAGGTGCCCCAAATACCATTAACCATGCCCTGGGTCATAAATATTTTTAACACCCCGTCCGGTGACATTCCCAGGGTCTGCAAAATACCAATCTCTCCCTGCTTATCAATGACTACCATTACCAGGGCAGAAACGATATTGAATGCCGCAACCGCGATAATGAGAGAAAGCATCAGCCACATCATATTCTTTTCGACCTTGACTGCCGCGAACAAATTGCCCTGGGTCTTATCCCAGGTGGAGAATTGAAATTCCTGCATTGCTGGTTGCAATTGCAACTGACTGACCACCTGTTTCGCCATAAATGCATCATTAAGATACAAGCGAATGTTGTTAACCCCGTCTTCGGAACGTCGCAGCAGCCGCGCCGCATCCTGGCCATTGATCAATACCATCTGATTGTCGACCTGAGAGCCCAGGTAGAAAATACCCGCAAGCGTAAAGGTGCGCTGCACCGGCACCCGCCCCATTGGTGTGAAGATAGTTTTGGTTGGCAGCAGCAGACGAACTTTGTCGCCAATGCGAACATCAAGTTCTCTTGCCAGAGAAGCTCCCATAACAATATTATATTTGCCAGCCACCAGCTCGGTCATGCTACCAAACTGCATATTTTTCTCGATGATAGAGTCTGGTAATTCGTACTCAGGAAATACTCCCTGCATCAATACACCACTCAACTGACTAGCCGATTGCACTAAAGATTCACTCTCCACATAGGGGGTGGCTTTACTGATATGTTCTTGTGCTTGCAGGATTTGGGAAATCTGCCGCCAGTCACTAATTGGTTTTTCAGAGCTGACAACCGCATGCGGCACCAGGCCGAGAATACGCTCTTTAAGCTGTCCCTCAAAGCCATTCATCACTGAGACAACAGTAATGAGCGCGGTAACCCCCAACAAAATGCCGGCAATAGAAAAAAAGGTAATAAAGGATACAAATCCAGAACGATTTTGGCTGCGAGAATACCGCAGGCCAATAAACAGACTAACCGGTTGAAACATTTATATTTATAAATTTGCGAGAATTGAACTGATGATAAAAGGTCGTTGCCATAAGTACAAGCGACAACCCTGTCATTAAGTAAAATAAAAATCTTTGCAACGCTAGGCAAAATGCTCTGCGTAAACTTGCATCCCATTGAGATCTAATTACAATCTGAGCAGCAAAGAGTACTTGCAAATCCACGCACTCTTCAAATACGTATTCATCCATTTATCCAGCGTGGCAACCGACACAGAAGGTATCATGACCCAAGATTGCAGCATATTTAAACCGATACTGGCTAAATCGAACAAAACTAAGGCCGATAAAAAAATATGGAAACCACTCCCCGGAAGTAGTGATTCGCTGGCGATTTATCAGGCTGCCCGCAATGCCAAACAGGTTTTTTTAGTCGTTTGTGAGGACACCGCTTCGGCATTAAAGCTTGAACACGAGTTGCAATCCATTAACGACGATGCCCTTAAAATCTGTTTGTTTCCGGATTGGGAAACCTTACCTTATGACAGTTTTTCACCGCATCAGGATATTATCTCGCAACGTCTGGCAACCTTGTATCGGCTACCAAGAATGGATAAAGGCCTGGTTATTGTGCCAGCGCATACCCTGAGTCATCGCCTGGCACCAAGACAATACCTGGAAGCCAATAGCCTTCTGATTGAAAACAACCAGCAAAAAGACATGCATCAGTTGCGACAGGAACTGGAATCCTGTGGTTATCGTTCTGTCGATCAGGTAATGGAGCATGGCGAATTTTCTGCTCGTGGGGCGATTCTTGATCTCTACCCAATGGGCAGTCAGCTTCCCTATCGTCTTGATTTCTTTGATGATGAAATTGATAGTATCCGGGTATTTGACCCTGACACCCAGCGCAGTGGTGACCGACTAGACAAAATCGAATTATTGCCTGCCCATGAATTTCCATCGGATCAGGAAACCATTAACCTGTTTCGCCAGCAATATCGCGATATTCTAAAAGGGAATAATGAAAAGGATTCTATTTACCACCAGGTCAGCAAAGGTATTATGCCCGCCGGTATTGAATATTATCTGCCGCTATTTTTTCAAACCACAGAAACCCTGTTCGACTACTTACCAACCCCCCTGCAGGTTGTATTACACGGCAACGTACAGGAAAATCTGCAACAATTCTGGTTAGACATTCAGTATCGTTATGAAGACCGACGATATGATCCTCTGCGCCCGTTATTAACGCCAAATCAGGTATTTGTTCCGGTAGAAGAGCTGTTTTCTCATATCAAAACTTATCCGAGAATTGTTTGTAAAAGTAATAGCGATGAAGCATCTGCAGCCGATTGTCTGTTTAATCTAACGGCGCTTCAGGACGTCGCCGTCAATCATCAGCTCAAACACCCTTTACAAAGGCTCACCCAGCTCATTAGTGAGCAGCGTGAGCGCAAAGCCAATATTGTATTTATTGCCGAAAGCCAGGGTCGCCGTGAAACCCTTATCGAGTTACTTGCCCGGGAAAACATTAAACCTACCGTTGTTGATAGCATTCATCAGGCATTCATCGGCAAAGACGCCATTACCGTCACCGTAAATGGCCTTGCCAACGGCTTTATCATTGAAGATAACAAACAGCCCTGGGTGATCATTTGTGAAGATGATTTATTCACCGACAGGGTCCGTCAAAGCCGCCGCCGCAACAAAAGCCAGGAAACTAATAGCGAAGCCATTTTTAAAAACCTGACTGAGCTCACTCAAGGGCAACCTGTGGTTCATATTGAGCATGGTATCGGTCGTTATCAAGGCTTACAAACCATCGAAAATGCGGGTATCAGTACCGAGTTTTTAGTTCTGGCTTACGCCAATGACGCAAAATTATATGTGCCTGTAGCATCGTTACACCTGATTTCCCGATACAGTGGTAGCGATAGTGAAAACACGCCACTGCATCGTCTGGGCAATGATGCGTGGAATAAAGCCAAGAAAAAAGCTGCGGAAAAAGTTCGCGACGTTGCCGCGGAGCTGCTCGACATTTACGCAAAACGGGAAAGCTCGGAAGGTTATGCATTTAAACGCGATAAACAAGAGTATCTGAATTTTAGCGAGAGTTTTGGGTTTGAAGAAACGGACGATCAGCAACAGGCCATTCATAGCGTCGTTGCCGATATGCTTGACGATAAACCTATGGATCGCCTGGTTTGTGGTGATGTTGGCTTTGGTAAAACCGAGGTAGCAATGCGCGCCGCGTTCGTGGCTGCCAACGACAACAAACAAGTGGTTGTGTTAGTACCAACTACCCTTCTGGCCCAACAACACTATGAGAATTTTCGCGACAGATTTGCCAACTGGCCAATCAATATTGAAGTGCTATCGCGTTTTAAAACGCCAAAACAGCAAAAGCAAATTATCGAAAACATCAAAGCCGGTAAGATAGATATTTTAATTGGTACCCATAAATTGTTATCAGACGATATTAAATTTAACGATTTAGGCCTGCTTATTGTTGATGAAGAACATAGGTTTGGGGTTAAGCAAAAAGAGAAAATCAAGAAGCTGCGCGCCAATGTTGATATTTTAACCCTGACCGCGACACCAATTCCAAGGACCCTGAACATGGCCATGGGCGGTATGCGTGACCTGTCAATAATCGCAACGGCGCCGGCAAAGCGATTGGCGGTGAAGACCTTTGTCCGCCAGCGAGATGAAGCCTTAATAAGAGAATCCATTTTGCGAGAAATTCTTCGTGGTGGTCAGGTATATTTTCTTCATAACAATGTGCAGACGATAGATAAAACGGCCCATGAGATACAGGAGCTGGTACCGGAAGCGAAAATCGTTACCGCCCATGGACAAATGCGAGAGCGGGAACTGGAGCGCATAATGAGTGATTTCTATCACCAACGCTTCAATGTACTGGTCTGTACCACCATTATTGAGACGGGTATCGACGTACCGACCGCCAATACGATTATCATGGACAGAGCCGATCATTTAGGCTTGGCGCAATTACATCAGCTGCGTGGCCGGGTGGGACGTTCGCACCATCAGGCTTATGCGTACTTATTAACCCCTCACCCGAAACGGATGACTAAAGATGCGCATAAGCGCTTAGAAGCAATCGCATCCTTAGAGGATTTGGGTGCTGGTTTTGCCTTAGCGACCCATGATTTGGAAATTCGCGGTGCTGGTGAGCTACTGGGTGAAGATCAGAGCGGACAAATGGCCAGCGTCGGTTTTACCCTCTACATGGAAATGTTGGATCAGGCAATCAAAGCCCTTAAAAATGGTAAGCAACCATCACTGGAAGATTTAAACGCCAAGCAAACCGAGGTGGATCTTAAGTTACCAGCCTTACTGCCAGACGATTACATTTTCGACGTAAGTACCCGCTTGTCTTTTTACAAACGTATTGCCAGTTGCGATAGCGATGCTGAGCTCGATGATATCCAGGTTGAGCTGATCGATCGTTTCGGTTTGTTACCGCAAAGCGCAAAAAACATATTTCATATTGCCAAACTGCGTTTAAAAGCAGAAACTATAGGCATTACCCGAATCGATGCGGGCCCCAAAGGTGGTTCACTGGAATTTGCCGAACACACGCAAATCGATCCTATGGTCATAATTGGGCTTATCCAAAAACAACCAACCGTGTTTAAAATGGATGGCGCCAATAAATTAAAATTTGTGAAAGACACTGAAGACAGTAAAGCCCGTTTTCAATTGGTACAACAACTATTGACGGACTTTAGTGCCAGTGCCGCGTGATTGGAAGTAATATGACACGAATAAAAACAACCTCTAGCATCCGCTTTATGTTCAATAAATTAAGGCTAAGCTCAGCTCTGGGCTTAACAACCATTGCCGGTTCCATACTTGCTTTACCCGTAGCAGCTGAACCCGAG